>CABHOK010000006.1 GCA_902168205.1 uncultured Chitinophaga sp.
CTCAAGGGGTATGGTAACAAGCTGCGCCCGGGACGATGTCCCTGCCAAAACAAAACAGAAAAAGAACAGGCGTGCGAGTACGCTGATTTTTTTAGAAGAAGAAGTCATTTCAATTAGTATACTTGGTGATCCGATAAATTTAGAGTATATATTTTTAAAAGTACGAGTGCATTAAAAAGGTTAAAGCGATGTGACAACCACATCGCTTTAAGTCTGGTATACTTATCTATAGCCTTCGTTCTGATCTTCAGGATTGATAAACTCATTCTGTTTGATCTCCGAATCAGGAATCGGGTAACGCATGTGATAGCTCGCAATTGTACCAGAAGCTTTCGCCCACTTGTTACGCTCTTTCACATACTCCACCAGTTTACCGGTACGGATAAGATCCATTCTTCTCCAGCCTTCGAACCCAAGCTCACGCATTCTTTCATCCATGATATTGGCTCTGAAGTCTGATTGAGACATACCGGTTGGCCAGCTATAGTCTTCGGCAGGAAGTCCTGCAAAGGCGCGCTTTCTCACCGTAGTGTTTACCAGGTTTACGGCATCAGCAGTCTGTCCCAATTCATTCATACATTCTGCTTTGCACAAGAGTATATCTGCCAGACGGAGGTAATAAATCAGACCACCTGAGTACCAGAAATTCTGAAGCCCTTGTGTACGTATATCCTCAAACTTTCGTGTGTGTGGTTCCAATTCGTCAGCTTGTCCTGTCCAGGTAATTTGCGGCTGTCTTCCATCGGGCAACGTGAAGTCATAGCGTATACTGGCAGCCTTGCGTGCATCGCCATCCTCCCATATACCACCGTCAGCTTTATTCTTATAGTAATATTCCGTTGGAAGCGCCAGATCATAACCACCGAAGTATGTATTGCCATCCAGGTCTGCAACCGCGCGGGAGCCTGCGTGGTGCTGCGCCATATTGTTATCCGGCCACATGTTTACAAACTGGAAAGCATATATAGACTCGCTGGAGTTCTGATTGAGCGTAGTCGTAAAAAGATCACCATAATTATTCAGAAGAGTATACTGTGGTATAGCCATGTCGAAATACTCAACCGCCTTTGCATAATTACGGAAACCCGATTCTTCCGGAGCGTACATATATACTTTACCAAGCAATGCCTGCGCTGCGCCTTTGGTCGGAATCTTTTTATCGGTTTGCGTAGTGGGCAAATGTTCTACCGCCAGTTCCAGATCTTTAATGATGAATTCAAAAACATCTGCTATGGGTTGTCTCGCCTCCTGCATGTTGTCCTGATCAACGATCGGTATAGGCCCCCAGAGCATGGCGAGTTCAAAGTTCAACGTTGCACGAATAAAAGCGGCCTGTGCCTTCAGCTCATTCGAGCTGGCGTATTTTACAGCCTTTGCAGCGGCCGTGATTACAGGCCAGCGTTTGTTCCACTGCTCCGCCAGAGACGAGTTGGTAGAGTTCAACGCACCATCGTACTTGTCCAATGCAGCCTGCACGTTGTTCTCATGTACCTGTTGTCCGCCTTGCTTGGCTTCATCGGTACCGAGCGTAAACATAAAGCCACCGCGATCCTGTTTGGTATTGCGCCATTGCGTATATAAACCGGATACCAGCAGACGAATATTATCTTCATCACCAAAAACTTCTTCCTCTGTCAATTGCGTCTGCGGCTCTTCCACCAGAAAATCGGAACAGGATGATACTGCCAGCAATCCCAAAAGCAGTGTAGTATATAGCGTTATTTTTCTCATTGCTTTAATTTTTTGTTTGATGACCGGCATGGACTATAAATCATTCTATACCGGTCGAATTGATTTTTAGAAGCCCAGGTTGAGACCGAGTACAAACATTCTGGCTGTAGGATACCAGTCACCGTTCTCCGGATCATAACCTTTATACTTCGTCCAGGTGGTGAGATTATTTCCTGTAGTATATATTCTCAGGTTGGTAATACCCACGCGGTTGATGATCGGTTTCGGAACATCGTACGCCAGTGTAAGTGACGCGAGTCGCAGGAAAGATGCATCCTGTATACCCCATGAAGTTTCTCCGGCACCATAGCGGATCGAAGCATCATACGTAGCACGTGGTATAGTGGTGTTTGTATGTTCCGGTGTCCAGCGGTCAAGCATATCTTCATGTGCTGCGCTCATACCGGTACCGCTCATCAATCCTTCGTAGTAACCGCTGATGGCTTTTGCTCCATACGAGTATGTGAATACTGCGTTCAGAGAAATGCCTTTCCATGACACTTGTGATGTAAAGCCTCCATAGAATTTAGGGTCCTTCTTACCGATAATCACTTTATCATTCTGATCGATCACACCGTGTCCTTCTTCACCTTCAGGCTGCTGATCTTTCGGAAGTATATCACCAGGTTTCAGAGTCTTACCAGACAAATCAAGACTGTTCACATATTCCATATCACTTTCCTGGATGATGCGATCGAACTCCAGCATATAGATGGTGTTCAACGATTGTCCCAGGAAGAAATTACCCTCACGCTGAATCTCTGTTCCGGAGAAACCTCCATAATTATAGATGGCATCTACGTTTCCGTATAACTTGGTAATTTTGTTTTTATCTTTTGAAAGGTTAGCAGTAACATTCCATTTCCAGTCCTGCGCATCGACAACCAATGCATTCACAGAAAACTCTAAACCTTTGTTCGTCATCTCGCCTATATTTTCAATAGCCTGGTTATAGCCGGTAAGCGGAGACAAAGAGCGTCTCATCAACAGGTTCGAGTTGTTGATATTAAAATATTCAGCCGTGAACTGAACACGGTTTTCCAGCACACCAAGATCTATACCTATATTCAGCTGATCCTGTTTTTCCCATGTAAGGTTCGGTGTACCGCGCAGACCGGTTGAGTTCCACGATACATTTCCATTCGAGTATGACGCGTTGTACAAGCTATAGAATGAATAGTCAGGAATATTCTGATTACCCACACTACCATAGCCTGCACGGAGTTTCACGAGATTGAAGAGCTGCTGATCAGCCATAAAATCTTCCGCAGTTATATTCCATCCTAATGCTACCGATGGGAATAATCCCCACTTATGCCCTTCTGCAAAACGTGAAGAACCATCGTAACGTGCTGTTACCGTTGCCAGGTATTTACCATCGTATTCATAGTTTACGCGACCGAAGAATGACATGAGCGATGATTGTGTAATGCTTGAACCAAGACTGAAGTTTGCTTTGTCGAAAGCAGCCCCGAGGTTGTTATAGCCGAAATCATCTGTCGGGAAATCGCGCGCTACCAGGTTGGTATATTTGAACTGATTGCGGCTCATGCTTGTACCAATCAACGCACTTACCAAGTGACGATCGAATTGTTTTTCATAAGTAATGGAATTGTCCCATTGGTAATTCAACACGTGATCCAGGTTATGCACCGCTCTTCCTCTGAACGAATCGCGTATAGCCTGCTGAATGCCGCTCGGTGTATACTCATAATACTCCTGGTCAATCAGGTCGATGGTGAAGTTTGTACGAAGCGTCAGGTTCTTCACCGGGTTAATGCTGATATAGTTTGAAGTAAAGATTCTATTCTTGGATCTGTCTTTATCTATCGTCAGGGACTTGAACGGGTTCTCCATGTTCACATCCCAGTTATTTCCCCAGGCAAGTTTCAAGGAGTCGTGGTAGAATGGCAGCAGCGGGTTTGCACCACTGGCGACACCAAACACTTTACCATCCACCAGGTCTTCTTCAGAGCGCGTGAATGATGTGTTGGTACCAATCTTCAACCACTTCTTCATATTTTGTTCTGCATTCACACGACCGGTATAGCGTTTATAACCTGAGCTTTGTACAAGACCCTCCTGATCTGCATAACCAAAGCTTACATAGTAGCTGCCTTTATCCGTACCGCCTGAAAAACTCAGGGAGTGATTCTGTTGAAATGCAGAGCGTGTAATCTCATCCACCCAATCGTAGCTCTTGCCATTGGCATACGTTTCTGTCTCATAGTCAGCAATACGACCACCGGGTTGAGACAGGTAGTTGATGAAGTCCTGGCGTGTAGCCGTTGGGTTGGCATCAAAGAAATCTCTGCCTATAGATGAATCTTCAAAGGCGGCAATTCTCAGATCGAGTATATCTCTGGCGCCCAGTGTTGGAGGTCTGTTGGCAAACTCCTGTACACCGAACCAGCCATCGTAGCTTACTTTACCTTCGCCACTCTTTCCTTTTTTGGTAGTAATGATCACCACACCGTTTGCTCCGCGTGAACCATACAGCGCTGTTGACGATGCATCTTTCAATACATTGATCGAAGCTACATCATTGAGGTTGATCATGTTAAAGTCGCGTTCCATCACAATACCATCCACTACATATATAGGGCTGGCACCAAACTGCATGGAGTTGTTACCGCGTACTCTAATTGTTGCGTTTCCACCGGGCTCCGGGTTGTTCTGTATGAATACACCGGCAGCGCGACCTTGCAACGCCTCGTTAACACTTGTAACGGGTCTCTCCGATAAAGTCTTCTCGCTTACAGAGACAACCGCACCGGTAAGATCTTTTTCCTTGAGTGACGCTCCCACCACCACAACTTCCTGCAGCGATTGTATATCCGGAGCCATCTGTATATCTATTACAGTACGCGTATCAATTGTGATCTCTTGCGTAGCATAACCGATGAACGTAATCACCAGTAAACCACCTTCGTGATCAGACGGAATATTCAATGAATAATTTCCATCAGCATCGGTTGTTGTACCAATGGTAGAACCTTTAATGAGTACACTTACACCAGGAAGCGGTGTGTTTGTCTCATCAACAATTCTTCCGGTAAGAATACGATCGGCTGCATTTGCTTCCGGCTCGGCTTCTTCCTGCTTGCGCAGCACGATCTGGTTTTCAACGGCCTCAAAAAGAATGCGGTGTGGCGCCAATACTTTTTGAAGCACTTCACCAAGTGCATCGTTGTTTGCTTGTATACTTACTTTCTTGTGAACGGGAATCACTTCCGGGCTATAGATGAACCGGATACCGGCTACTTCTTCCAACTTCGAAAGGAGAACCTGCATTTCCTGGTTCTTTACCTCGATCGAAATCTTCTTTTTTAATGCCTCCTGCCCTTTCGATTCCGTTGCCAGAACCACACCTGTACACGTAACTACAATGAAAATTGGAATGATAGCTACTCTCATAATGAACAAGAATAATGGACGATGGACATGTAGTAATTTTTCCATATATTGGATTGTTTTTTTATTATTATTTAGTACTTCAGACTGGTGATGCGCCAACATCATCAGTCTTCTTTTTTTGCAGGGTAGAAATCAATCATTTCATATCACATAGAGATTTTAAAGTGGTTTAGTTTTTACATCCGTTTCCTGTAATAGACACCTGATCATTTACTATGTCATACTTCACGCCAATGGAGCGACATATAAGATCTACTTTCGTGGTGAAAGATTCATCTGTAAATGATGCAGTAACTGAACAGCCTTCTATATCGGCTTGCTCAAAATTTATGCGTACGCCATACGCTTTCGACAGAAGCGCAAAAGCTTTGGACACCGGGGTGCTATTAAATTTCAAATACGTATCCGGCACTTGAGACTCTGCTATAGATGACGCATTGAGACGTGTGTGTTGTATTTGTTCCGCTTCCCCTCCCTTGTAGATCAACTGTTCATTTCGGGTAAGGATTGCATTGGGTTCTCCCTCGGGTGTACTTCCGGATGCCTGGGGAGTAGTATATATAGAGACCGTTCCGGATTTAACAACCACTTTTACCTGCTCATCCTGTTTGTTGGTGGTAATCTCGAAACTGGTGCCAACTACTTTGGCAACTATATTTCCAGCATTGACATAAAAAGGCTTCTTCGGATTTTTCGTTACTTCGAAAAATGCAGTGCCCTCCATATATACTTCGCGTGAATTGCCTGAGAATTCTCTCGGATAACGTATTGTACTATTTTGAGACAGCAATACCGAACTTTTATCCGGCAGATTGATCAACAGCGCATCTTCACTCTTATTAATACGCTCGATCATAAAATCATCTACGACTTCGGCTTGGGCCAGCGGATCAGCTTTATCATCCTTATGTATACTACTATATATACCATACCAGCCTATAGCGAGCACAACTGCGATGGAAGCCGCTACAGCATACCACCGCGGATGCCGTACATTTGATTGAACTTCCGGAGTATCAACTTGCTCCGGCTCTTCATCGTCTTGAATCTGAGACAGTATATTTTCAACTTCGCGTTGAATTTCAAAATCGCTAATGGATTCATGCTGAACAGGATGAATCGCTAAAACAATTGCCCTGGCTTCTTCAACCGTATCGCTCTTGAGCTGGTTTTCAAGCAGCCAGTTTCGCCAAACTATATCCTCTTCGCGCGTAGGATTTTTCACCCACGATCGAAAACGCTGGTCCTGAACAAAATCTTCGACAGAATAGTACTTATAATGATTCATGTAGTGCAATCGACAACTATAATTATGTATAGACAACGATTGCAGATTTCTACTCTTCTTTCCCAAAAAGTTTTTTTTCACACGAACACGGGTCATCGTGACATTAAAAAAACGTTTGCAGAAAACGGTTGCAATATTTGTTTTTAAATGAAAAAGACTGAATTTTAGAAATCCTAAACCCTACGCTGAGCTTTGGAATACATATTATCACCTGAACAGGAAACAAAACTTTGGGATGAATTCAGAAGTGGACTAAAGCCTAGCTTTGAGAAACTGATGAAGTTTCACTACCGAGGCCTGTTTACCTATGGCACCAAATTCACCAAGGATACAGAGTTTGTGAAAGACTGCCTGCAGGATCTTTTCATGGAGCTGTGGAGAACACGCAAATCGTTAAGCAGTACACTATATGTAAAGTCGTATCTCTTCAAGAGTATACGGAACAAAATTTGTCGTGAGCTCCATAAGAACAGATGGCACCTGCACGCACAGCCGATCGAAGATAATTATTACTTTGATGTAGAGTTCTCCATCGAACATCATCTTATTCGTGAACAGACTCTGCGCGACACAGCCAGTAAATTTTCCGAGCTGCTCAATAAACTTCCCAAACGACAAAAAGAAATTATATACCTGCGCTTTTATCAAAATCTGGATGTGCCGGAGATTGTACAGATCATGGAGATAAACTCCCAGTCGGTATATAATTTACTCCACAAGGCGCTTGCTAACCTGCGCGATCCGCTGCTGGCCAAAATCAACTATAAACTATAGATATAGCATCACTGCAGCAACTGCAGTTCGGTAGCCGTGCGAATAAGCGCTGCTGCATTCTTCACGTCCATCTTCTGCATCAGGTTTCTGCGGTGTGTCTCAATCGTAAACGGACTAACCATCAGTTCCTTCGCTATATCCGTACTCGTCTTTCCTTCCGCTATCATTTTAAGGATTTGCTTCTCACGCCTGGTGAGCGGTGGGATCGCCTTCAATTGTTGCGCCGAAGGTTTACTAATGATCTTTTTTATCTCCTCGCTGAAAGCAACCTGTCCATCAAGTGCCTGCAGTATACAACCGACAAGCTCGCCTGCCGAAGCGTTCTTTAATATATAGCCGCTCGCTCCATTTGCCAGTAACTGCATTACGAGGCTTCGGTCGTTATGATTGCTGAAACCAAGAATATAAGTATCGGGCAGTGAACTTTTTATTTCACGACATAGTTCAATACCGTTTACATCGGGCAACGTTATATCCAGCAGAACGACATCAACAGAATAATTCCCTTTCTTTATATCTTCCAAAAAATCCATACCTGTATAATATTCGCGGATCGTCTGAACAGGAAGATCGTTGACTAATATACGTTGCAATCCTTCAACCACTACGGGATGATCTTCTATGATCGCGATGGTTAGCGGAGCTCTATCGTGTGACATCAAATTCAATATTTATTGTTGTACCCTCTCCTTCTGCAGAAGCTATATCCAGCTTTCCATTCAGATATTCTACGCGCGTACGCACATTTCCGAGACCTATACCCGGACGTGGTGCATTATTTGTTTCCGTAAGTCCTTTGCCGTTGTCTTCCACCGTTATGAAAAATACACTTTCATTCTGACTGCACTGCACCAGTATTTCAGATGCTTCTGCATGACGGATTGCATTGGTGAGTAGCTCCTGCACCATGCGGTATATATTTACCTGTTTCTCCTGGGGCAATGCGTTGTCCAGGCCGAACGCCTCGAAGGTAATTTGTGTCGTTGCAGACGTCATGGATTCACACATATCTTTCAGTGCAGGCTCAAGCCCTAACTGCAGCAACGATTCGGGCATCATGTTACGGGCAATTCTGCGAAGTTCGTTGGAAGATATATCCAGCTGTTCCTGCAGGGAATGCAAGTCGTGTACATTACCATTCGAACGATTGGATGCTATATGCGATAATCTTGTTTTGATAGCAGCCAGTCTTCCTCCCAGCCCGTCATGCAAATCTATCGCAAGTCGTTTACGTTCCTGCTCTTCACCCTGCATCAACGCCCGGGCTACCTGTATTTGTTGTTTCTGTTCGCCATCCTTTATTTGTTGCTGGTAATGCAACGCCATTTGTTGTGTTAACCGTTTACTGTTTCGATAGAGTATAATGGCGAACACCACCGTAATGCCGAGAAATATACTGATCAGTATCAGCATCCAGTTTATCAGCCGTGTGTTTCGGGATGCCAGTGTGGCTTTGTCCGTTTCCGCCTGAAGTGTCGCGATCTTCTTCTCGTTCTCTGCATTTTTATACCGCGTTTCCAATTCAACAATATCTTTCTGAAATTTAATCTCGTATAGGCTATCGCTTAGCACAATGTACTGATCAGCCCAATATAACGCCTTCTCTTCGTTACCCAGACGTGTGTAACAGCTATACAGTTCTTTATAGTAGAGTTTCTTATCCTGTAAAAACACCAGCGGACTCTTCAACAAGTCTTCGAGTACAACGATGGCCTTTCGGTACTCCTTCAGGTTGGCAAGTGCTTTATACTTGGCATACGTTAACCGGTTTTGCGCATGCGCAGCTCCGACTCTCCCGGCAAATTCAATTCCCTTGTCAAAGCTTTCGATCGCACGCACGTGCTTCTTCTGCTTGTCATAATACAGTCCTTCCGTATAGTAAAAACCAACGTATAGATTTGAGGCAGGATACGGTTGTAATGCATTGCGTGCTGCGTCAATGGCGCGTCTCGCAACATCATATTCTTCCTGGTATATATAGTTCTCACCGGCAATACTATACGATTCGATGAGTTCAACAAGGTTCAGCGGGTTATCAGGTGACAGCTTCTCCAGCACTTGAATCGCCTGCTCCAGATAAGATGATGCCTTGTCTCTCCGGTTTGCATTCATGAACACAATCGCCATGGATTTGTACGCTTTACCCTGCAAGAGAAAATCTTCCACTTGTGAAGCGAACGTGGCTGCTGTTGTAAAAGCATCCATCGCTCCTTTTTCATTGCCTTTCACCTGCTGAATGATTCCATAATTGCTGTAGATCATGCTGCGAAGGCGATAAGCTTCCGGGTATGAAAACCGCGCAAGCATGGAATCGCTTTTCAATATATACTTTTCAAGGTTGTTAATATCGCGCGGAGCATAACGCACGATTGCACGATAATAAACAGATGCCGCTTCGATAAATGTATATTGCTTACCTGCTGCAACACCTTTCTCTAAAAAATGTCTGGCCTGCGTAGTATCATTTGTGCGTTTGTGAAGCAGTGACAGCTTCAGGCAGGCATAAGCCTGCACACTATCATTACCGGATTGAGCCATCTCTCTTTGCATTCGGGCTATGTATGCTCCCTCATTGCCCAGCGAATACGAAACCTGTGCGTGCGACACCATTGCTGAAACCATAACAAGACCGATAAGCACGAAGCGATATACCATACGAGTAAAAACGTAAAGCATCAAAGCTATAAAATATAGCAGGACCGCAAAAAACTGATTTCTAATCTACTTGAAAACCAGTAGAAAAAGACCATGATTTTATGTTATTGACCACCCAAAACAGCACCGATACCTTTGCCTGTACACATTCATACAGAATCTATCAAACACTCAACAACCATGAATTTTACGATTATGAAAACAAGAATTTACAGTGCAGCAGTTTTACTGGCGCTCGCAACATTTTTTAGTGCCTGTGGCGGTGATGATGACGATGCAACTCCGGGTGGCAATGAAGACATTGGTACATTTGCCGGCAACATTCAAATTACAGATGATCCGCAAACTGAACTGGGATATATACTTAACGTCAAAATCAAGGTTACACGAAATGGCAATAACGCAACGATAAAGATTACCGGCGATCCCGGCTTTGATCGTGAGTATACCGGATCATTCACAACGTTGCAAACCGGCCTGTACGACATAAAAATTTCAAAGCAAATTAAACCAAGTGAGAAGATTGCGGGTGAACGCGTTGTTATTTCCGACAATAAACTAACCATTGGCATTGATGTAGCAAATGACAATGTATTGGTACGAACGAATCCCAACACAGCAGAGACAGTACAAATCTCCGGTAAACTGGAAATGATCGGAACGGATCTTCTAAAAGAATAATTACCTATACATATCATCATAAAGGGACTCATGAAGTCCCTTTATGATTTACAACATGTTTATTTCAGATTATATAGAATCACAAATGTTCGATCTTCTTCCGGGAAAGAATATAGTCAATGCGTTCCCGTTCAAGGGTCGTACCGGAAATTGAATCTGTGCGCTCGCTATAGGTAACGTTATAGTGAGGTTCTATAGCCCCACTCGCTAATGTATTGATGTCGACCTGCTCAATCAATGTTATATGTCCGGTGATCTGCCCGCCAAACCACAACGGGTTTCCCTGTTGATGCCACGTTACCAAAGTATAGCGTTCGCCAACCTGATGTACATGAATATCATTTGCAGGAACCGATGCTGCCTGCTCATTACCATAAAGTATAGAGATCGTCTGATGCCTGTTGTTGAACCAGGTTGTAATGACGTGAAGATCTTTACTATCATATAAATCTTCGGGAGAAACCTGGAAATTACTTTTATCACCGCATGCCTGCAGGTACAAGGATAATGATACTGTCAGGAAGATATAGCTGATTCTTTTTTTACGCATACGAGTCATCATGGTTTCTTGGTGGGTATATCAAAAACAAATCCGTTGGCCGAAGCGAGCCGGTGACAGTTCATACAATCAACCTCAAAACTCACATTCTTCCCATACGGAACGAGATGCGATGTATTGAACCGGGCAAAGCCCCATCCTTCTGTTCTCTTAAATCGCTCGTCATCCCGTATCATGAACTGTACATTGTTAAAGGCTCCGGGATATATATTCCCGTCTGCATCCTGCTCCCCCGCATCCCACACTACTTTAACAATCGCGGCACCGTTCGGCCACGGATTTATGTTTCCTTCCTGTACCGCCTTAACAGCAATATCATTTCCATAGATTACCCGCATCGTTCCATTATCAAAACGATTGGTTGCTACAATAACTTTCCAGTGCAGATAATCACTGAAGTACTGAATTCCATTCGGAGATTCTCTTACAACCGGTTGATCGGAAACCTGTTTTACTATTGGTTTCCCCGGCTGCGTTTTACTCGTATTGGTTAACGCCACTATATAATTCTTCAGCGCGCCTACTTCCCGTTCCGATAGTTTGGCAGACGGATGCAGCAGCGTATAGTCTCTCCGTGGCATTCTTCCCTGTTCAACCATATTTACCGCATACCATAACTTCGCACGTTGATCGGCAGCAGATAAACTATCCCAATGCGAAAAGTTGAGATGACGCCTCGCTTCCAGAACATCCGCAGATATCTTCCATGAGAGCGGAGCAACCTGGTGATACCATTCCAGTTTTGTATGGTTGGAATGACAATCATAGCACGCGTGCTTCAATATTCTCTGTACGGAATCTGGTCCGTCAAATTCGCCTGTAGCGGGCGGGTTGGTAAGCGGTGGCGTGAGGGTTGTCAGTATCCAAACGGCCACCACGCTGATTATCAAAATTACCACCACCTTCTTTTTATGGGCTGCGTTATACATATAATAATTAATCTGGAAATATATATTGACGTTAGTCCTCACATTTTAGCTTGCCACGTTGATCGTAACATTAATGTTACCGCGTGTCGCCTTTGAATACGGACAAGTTTGGTGTGCCTCATTTACAAGTGCACTGGCCTGTTCCGGAGAAAGGCCTGGAAGCGTAACATTCAGACGAGCCTGCAGAAAATAACCACCGGCATTGTTACAGAGATCAACTTCCGCGTCTACCGTCTCACTGCCGGAGAGTTTAATGTTAAACTTGGTAGCAGCAAACCGGATTGCTCCGATAAAACAAGCTGACCATCCTGCTGCAAATAACTGTTCAGGATTAGTACCTGGTCCGGAGCTACCCGGTGACGATAGTTTTACATCGAGCTTACCGTCTGAACTTTTAGAAGCACCATCTCTCCCACCGGTGGTATGTGTTTTACCGGTATATATTACTTTTTCTACTTGTGCGATGGCAACGTGTTCAAAGGCCTTTGTTGTTTTTGTTGATGTTTGACTGATTTCCATGACTTTGTTGTTTAAATGTGGTTCAAATGTATAGCGTCCAATGGGCTCTCTTCAATGTACATCTGGGCGAAGTGGACGAAATCATACCCGGACCAGGCATTCCACCGGTGGAAGCAAATGCTGTCAAATTGAAAATTGATTTTAGCGTACTATCAATCCTAACTCGTACGCTACTACAATACACTCATACTTGAATACACTACATCAATTCGTTGAACGGGTAATATGTCTAATTCAGGTACAAGTTTGCCGGCATGACCCTGTTCTTCATTTTATAGCATACAACCAGCGGATACTTTTGGATCAAATCATTTAATAACGTAAAGTCTTAACTACTATGAAATCAATTGAAATACTCGCCATAGCCATCGGTGTATGCATCATGCTCACGGCATCAATCAGTATTAACTATGACAAAACGGTAGAAACAAAAAGTGTAATAGACAAGCAAGGTTTTGCCGTATTGGAATTGTTTACTTCAGAAGGATGTTCGAGCTGTCCTCCGGCTGAGACCGTATTGAAAGAAATCCAGCAGGAGTTTCAAGACAAGCCGGTATATATACTTGCCTTTCACGTTGATTACTGGAATCACCTCGGATGGAAAGATCAATTCAGCCAGGAAGCATTTACCGAGCGGCAACGTCAATATGCCTATACATTAGGTTCCGGTTCTCTTTATACTCCACAACTGGTAATCAACGGATCGAAAGAATTTGTGGGCTCAAGTAAACGTGCTATCGTAGAAGAGATCAACGCAAATCTGAAATCTCCGTCAACCGCCCCCCTCAAACTGAATTGTACACTCGATCAAAATGAATTAACTATAAACTACGAAGGTATAGCACAGAACAAACAAGCTGAACTTGTACTGGCACTTGTACAGAAAACAGCACAAAGCAATGTGAAGGCTGGTGAAAATTCAGGAAGAAACTTATCACATATCCAGATTGTAAAAATGCTCGAACGTTTTCCATTTGAACCTTCGCGCCCCGTTACCATCATGGTACCTGCCGACTTCTCTCCAAAAGACTGGGAATTGATTGGCTTCGTACAGCGTAAAAACAACGGCCACACAGCACTTGCCGGTCGGTTTGACTTCAATTCACTGCGATAATTCGGAAAGCAAAATGCCGGATTCAAGGTCGATATTGTCTACGCCAACGATCAGGATCTGTATATATTTGTGATTGATAAGTACCTTAACAGCTGTATTGAACGGTATCAAGTATGCTCAACAAAACATTCAAGCTATCCAATAAAATAATCTGGTTGTCCTCACTTTTCCTGGGCATACTCTCCTCCGTTCCAAAAATAGCAGAGCATCATTTCAATCCGTATGAAGCGCTGATCAATTCGCTCATAACGGTTTTGTTCTCGCTGTTCATCTGGTATTATAATATATATACCCTTCCCAAGTATACATCACGCAGCGTGGCAGGCGACTTCCCTTTTACACAACTTCTCAAAAGTTTACTGGTAGGACTCGGTGTCATGTTTCTGCTGGCTTGTCTCCAACAATACTTACTGACGCACCTGAGCTTTGGTCCGGTTATGCTCATGATTGAAGTACGCGGTATATTGATTAACCTTACCTTTTACATGTTCCTGCACCTGCTCTATCAAAGCTACCACAACCAGCAGGTAGCCATCGAGTTGGAGCGCACCAAATCAGACAACCTCAGCGCACAATACGAACTGATCAAGCAACAGGTCAATCCACACTTTCTCTTTAATAGTCTTAATACGTTAAAGTATATGGTGGAAAGCGGAGATGCCGGCAGTGTGAATTTCATTCTGAAACTTTCCGACTTTTACCGCTTTACGCTCGAAAGCAGGAAACTTGACCTGATCCGGCTATCACAGGAACTCGAGATATTGAACTCTTATTTGTTCCTGCTAAAAGCGCGGTTTGAAGATGGAATTGTGTTATCCGTACGCATCGATGACGCTCACAAGGATTCTTTCATTCCGCCCTTTACCTTGCAACTATTGGTGGAGAATTGTATCAAACATAATGTAGTGTCACTGAATCGCCCTCTGGAAGTAAGAATATACTCCGATCAGCAATATATAGTCATTGAAAATAATCTGCAGCCCAAGAAAACACCAGAGGCATCTACGGGATTAGGACTCGCCAATATCAACCAGCGCTATCAGCACCTGGAAGAAAAAGGAATTGAGATATCCGTCAATGAGAATCTATTTATAGTAAAACTTCCCATCATTCATGAAGATCATCATCATTGAAGACGAACTGAAGGCAGCTAAATCTTTAGCCGCCATGATTTCAAAAATAAGACCGGATGCCGAAGTGGTTGCGCACTTGCAGAGTGTTGAGGGCGCTGTTGAGTATTTCTCAGTCAACGAGCAACCGGACCTGGTATTTATGGATGTACAACTTTCAGATGGTTTATGCTTCGAGATTTTCAAAGTAATAAAACTGCAATGCCCTATTGTGTTTTGTACAGCATTCGGTGAATATGCCATGGATGCGATCAAAACAAATGGCATCGATTATCTTCTTAAACCCTTCTCGAAAGAACAACTGGAAGAAGCTTTTGAAAAAGTAGAAGCCTTCAAGAATTTCTTTCAGAAGAATGCACAACCGGATATGTCGGCCTTTCTGAAAAAGATCGGGCTTGATGATACCAAGAAAAACTTCCTGGTTTTTAAAAGTAATAAATATACTACGGTACCGACCGATCAAATTGCATACTTCTACATCAAGAACGATCTGGTAACCATCGTAACTTTT
Source organism: uncultured Chitinophaga sp. (assembly GCA_902168205.1). Classification (GTDB taxonomy): domain Bacteria; phylum Bacteroidota; class Bacteroidia; order Cytophagales; family Cyclobacteriaceae; genus Ohtaekwangia; species Ohtaekwangia kribbensis. The sequence goes on from CABHOK010000006.1 coordinate 15,309, forward strand.
CAATCGCAGGAGTACTCACTGGACCAGTCGTTAGACCAGGTACAAAACTCGCTTTCCACCAAACAGTTCTTCCGTCTGAACCGACAATACCTGATCAACTTCAGTGCCGTGAAAGAAGTTGAACATTACTTCGCCAGAAAATTATTTGTTAAACTATCAATCGCCACACCCGAGAAGTTACTGATCGGGAAAGAAAAGACAAGTGCGTTTTTGCAGTGGCTGGAAAGTCGTTGAGTTGTGCGTTAATCCTTATCTTTAGCGTGCATATAGAAATTTAACTATAACAACTACCTTTACAATCTTCAGAGAATGGTATTTGAATTACTAAAGCTAAATATTCACGTTACGGATGAGAAATTTAATACGATTTATCCGACTGGTATAAGACGTTTGTCTGAAAAACATTGGACACCTGTTTCAGTGGCCAAAGCAGCATCGGAATTTCTGGTAACAAGTCCGGGTACTCGTGTATTGGATATAGGTTCAGGGGCCGGTAAGTTTTGCATGGTGGGTGCTGTTCATACAAACGGATTCTTCACAGGTATCGAACAACGGGCTGAGTTAGTTGAGTTAACTCAAAACCTCTCAAACAAATATAGTTTGGATAATGTTGAATTCATTCATGCCAACATCACGTCTATCAACTTTAATCAGTATCAGGCTTTTTATTTCTACAATTCTTTTTACGAGAATATAGACTTCGACAATAAAATCGATGACAGTGTTCTATTAAATACAGGTTACTATAAAGCGTATACGAAATATACCCTCGATCAGCTGGCAATACTCCCGGGAGGTACACGTCTTGCTACCTATTGGGCGGCTGATAAATTCATACCTCATGGATTCGACCTGGTTGAATCCCTCTATGACGGACATTTGAATCTTTATATGAAACAATCCTATGAGTAATACATCTATTGAAATTATTCCATACGAACCCACGTATCAGCAAGCTTTTAAAGCACTGAACCTGGAGTGGCTTGAGCGATATAACCTCCTGGAGCAAATCGATATGGATATGCTTAACGATCCGGAAAAGTATATTTTGAACGATGGTGGGTATATTTTTCTGGCTCGCCTTAACAATGAAATTATTGGAACTGCCGGACTCGTGAAGGAACATAACAACACGTGTGAACTAGTCAAAATGTGTGTCCATCGCGATCATCGGGCAAAAGGAATCAGTAAATTACTCATCGAGGCATGCATCTCGCAAGCCAGGGAATTAGGGGCAGAAAGAATTGTCTTGTTCTCTAATCACCAGCTTCAGGCTGCTCAGGAACTGTATAAGCAATACGGCTTCAACTATGTAACATTAGAGGATTCATACTTGTTACTGCAGATATTAAAATGGAGTTGAAAATATAGCATTCAAGTTTTTTTGTATAATATAATCATCTCCGAATCGCATTTACTGAAAACAAATGCTCTTAAACTGTCTTCAAAACCATGCTCTGTAAAGCTTGTCCACTACCTGGGCAATAACTTCCTGCGGCAGACTGCCAAACTCAAATAGCACTTGCGGCTTACGAGGTATATTTGCTTTGTCACTATAAAATCCACTGGTAGGCGTTACAACAATTCCGCTGGCTTGGGCTCGCTGTATAATTTCCTTTTCACTGATACGCGTGTTAATACGCAGAAGAATATTTAATCCCGAAGGAGTCTGATTATAATCAATACTCCGGGGTGGCAGACGTTGTAGTGCTTCCATACAGGCATCATACTTCCTTTTGTAGACCGTTCGCATTTTCTTTAAATGTCGTTCCCAGAAACCTTTCTCCATAAACAGCGCCAGCGTTCTGCGGGTAAAATAAGGTACTGTATTGGTAAGATGCTTATAGGGCTCATATATAGTGGAAAAATTTTCAGGTAGCACGACATAGGCCACTCGCAGGGAAGGCATCAGCGCACTGCTAAACGTACCTATATAAATAACACGATTGGTCTGATCAAGACCTTGTAACGAAGGCATCAAATTGGTTTTATACCGGAACTCACAATCAAAGTCATCTTCTATAACATAAGCATTATTCTTCTGCGCCCAATTAAGCAGTTGTATGCGATGCGTTACGGGTATTGCCGCCCCCGTAGGATACTGATGAGACGGTGTTATATAGAGGAGATCGGCTCGCTCCTTTTTGAGTTGTGTCAGGTCAATACCTTGTGACGTAACGCGTATAGGCTTAACGTTGTAACCAAATTCCTGGAATAACATACGCGTACGAGTATACCCGGGCTCTTCAACTATAATTTTCTTACAGGTGTTTCGCAGCACAAATGCCAGCCAGAATACAAGCGCACTCGCACCAGACCCAATGAGCAGCCGTTCCGGGGTTGCCCGTACGCCCCGGTATTGGAACAGGTATTTCACTAACTGCTCTTTCAGTGGATCATCCTGCTCGTATTCCTGGTATTGAAAGCTGATACGGTCGAGCGCCCAGTTACTGCACTTGCGCCACTGCTTCACAGGAAAATGACTTTCATCCACCAGGTGTATAGATGTATTGTAGGCAGTTGACCGCTTTTTATTTTTTGGTTTTTTATTCCGCAACGGTAATAAATCGCCTACAGGCAATTGCCAATCTGAACGATCAATCTTCGCCACATATAGTCCCTTGCGGTGAACGTTTGTAACATATCCTTCTAACGTTAGTTGTTCATACGCCTTTAATACAGTGTTGTTCGCGATACCTAATTCTTTGGCTAATACACGATACGAAGGCAAACGCTGATTATATGGCAATCTCTTCTGTAGTATGGCAGTCTTGTAAAATTCATAGATCTGCTCATACAAGAGCTTGTCGGTATGGTGAATTGTCGGAATCATAGCTGCACCCATCAGAAAGTTAAAATCTGCACCCAGGCATGGGTGCAAAGATAATCTACTTTTGACACATCAATGTACAAAAACAAAGCACGGAAAACCGCAAAACTATATTTGTATGAACTCCACAAAAATCAACCTGATTACAAGTCTGAGCATTATACTCGGGCTATGCACAACGCTGCCACTATCCGCGCAGATACCCAAAGATTTTAAAATGGTCAACGCTACAATCAATGCAAAAGGCGATCTGGTTATCACGGCATCCAAGACATCTTCTGCTAATGACTTTGATTTTTTAGCAGGTAAATGGACCATGGACAACAAGCGCTTGAAGACACGCCTGAATAATTGTACTGAATGGGTAGAGTATCAATCTGACGATGAAAACTTCGGTCCGATGCTGAATGGTATTGCCAACATTGATATTTACCGGACATCGTATAACCAGGTAAATGACAAGCCGTACGAAGGCCTCACGTTGCGTCTGTTCAACCCGCAGACAAAATTATGGAGTTTGTATTGGGTCGATAGCAATACAGGTGTACTCGATCCTCCGGTAGTAGGTTCTTTTGAAGGAAGTGTGGGTACATTTTACTGCAAAGATATATTTCAGGGTAAGCCAATCCTGGTGATGTTTAAATGGGACAAGACTGATCCCAATAACCCCGTATGGAGTCAAGCGTTTTCACCGGACAAAGGCAAGACTTGGGAAATGAATATGACAAATACGTCACACCGCATAACACCCTGATATATACTTTACCAATACCGCTTGATCAAAACTGTATAAAGACAATGACCATTCACCAAGCTACCGCGCAAGACATTACACCGCTGGCCCGCTTATTTGACGAGTATCGTGTATTCTATCAATATCCCAGTGATATACCCGGCAGCGAGACATTTCTCGCTGACCGCTTGTCATCCAGCGACTCCGTTATATACATTGCACGCGCCACGGACAACACACTTATGGGATTTGTTCAGTTGTACCCGTTGTTATCGTCTGTGCGAATGAAAAGACTTTGGTTGCTGAACGACCTGTATGTGCATCCCTCCTTTCGCGGGTTGAAAGTTTCTGTAAAACTGATCGATCGTGCGAAACAACTTACCCGTGAGACCAAGGCTGCGGCATTATTGCTTGAGACTGCTAAATCAAATACGATCGGCAACAAACTATATCACCGGACAGATTTTGTACTGGATACAGATCATAATTATTACTCGTGGAGTCATTAATAAATGAGGTTATGATCAGACTGTTTTTCCTTTCGTTTTTGATCGTTACAACGGCAAGAGTATGCGCTCAGCCGCATGCAGAGAAGGTGCAATCCTTTGCCCCTGGTATCATTTCCGCTGATTCACTGGAATTCAACGCTGCGTTCTCCACAGATGGAAAATCCTTTTACTTTACCCGTTCCGTCAATAAGCGTTCACAGCTATACTATAGCGTTTACTTAAAAGACGGGTGGTCCATACCTGCTCCGCTTTCATTTTCCAATACAAATTACTCCGATGCAGACCCGGCCCTCTCTCCTGCCGGTGAACTTTATTTTATTTCAAACAGGCCGACACATTCCAATGATACAACGAAAGACTACGATATCTGGAAAGTTAAACTATTGAGCTCCGGACAGTGGTCGCAACCCGTTCATGTGAAGGAACTCAACTCTCCAGAGGATGAATACTATATATCCTTTACAAGAAAGGGCGATGCCTGCTTCGCTTCATCCCGCAAGGGTGGATATGGAGAAGAGGATATATACTTTAGCGAATACCAAAACAACATCTTTCTTGAACCTCGAAATATGGGCAGTACCATCAATACAAGTCAATCGGAGTATGATCCTTTTATAACAGCAAATGGTGCTGCATTGATATTTACTTCATCCGGCAGACGCGGCAGTCTCGGCAAGGCTGATCTATACTGGTCGGTAAAGACAACAAATGGCTGGAGAGAGCCTGATCATTTTAATGAGGCCATTAACACGAGCTCCCGCGACTATTGCCCCTATATTTCGCCAGACAATAAGTATATATTCTACAGCAGTGGTGGAGACATAAAATATACCCGTATTGATAGTCTTCCAGCTATACTCGCAAATTGTATTGCCACCAGATCGTATTAACTTCTTTACTTTGTAAACTGAACAACCGCGTTCGGTACAGGGCGCTCGTTGGCAATCTTTTTCCCATTACTATTTCCGGAGGTGTCCCAACGGTGCTGTCCCATTCTGCCGAGATCGTTATATACTCCAAGTTGACTAAAGCTCTCAAAGACGAAAGGTATACCTTCTGCTCCCAAGGGAGAATTACGATCAGCAACGTGAAAATGAAGATGAGGTCCGGTCGTTTGTCCTGTAAAACCAAGTGAAGCGACTACGTCACCCTTTCGTATCTTTTGTCCGGGTCTTACGCGTATACTACCAGGTTTTAGATGCTCGTAGAATGCGAAATGGTTATTGCCGATGTCCAACACAATATAGTTACCGGTAGCTTTTTCAGCGGGTACTGCAGGATGTGCTGAAACTGTTTTGACCTCCTGAAAATCGTCACGTATTGTAACAACTGTACCGTCTGCTACCGCAAGAACATCAACACCATAGCCATACCAGTTGGCAATAACGTCTTCATTCTCTTTGGTGTATTGTCCTTTGTCGTTGAGCAGCATGAAATCAATAGCAAAACGCCCGGGTATACGAGCTTTTCCATTCATGGTATAGATTACCCGGCGATGTCCACGTGCCCATGCAGGATCATATATAGCTACCCACGGACCATTGCGCAACGGTGCGCCAAGAATAATTGGAGTATGCTTCACTGTCCAACCTTCGTCCTGTATTCGGATCATGGACTTCTTTCCTCTTGAAAGCAGCGTTCCTTCCATCACATGACGTATTGGATCGGTTAATTTTTCACCAGCAATCTCAATGTATAGTATACCGGCAGCGCCCGGACGCAGTAATAACGTATCCGGATTTCCTGTTGCAACGGTCGGGATATTCGCAAATCGTTTTTTTAAATCTTCAGAAGTAAACGAAGCAACCAGAACTGAGTCACGCACCGTGACCACACGGAGGGTTTGGAGCGCTATTGTATCACTGGAAAAATTTGTAAGCACGAGCTCATAATAAATCATTCGCCTTCCTCCTATCGCGACCGATTCGGGCTGATGAAGCATTCGCATGTCAACTGACAATCTATAGCCTTGCGCCTGTAACGTTGTACAAGAGATCGTCACACATAGAACTATAGGCGTTAACGGCAATTTAAAAAATCCATGCATACGATTTGAGTGGGTTCATTAACGAATATTGCTTGATTTTACGTGACAACAAGAATCAAGTTCCATAACGATAAATAATTTTTAATAGTACTGTCCGAATGGACTAACCTCGCCCGTCATGGAGCAAACATTTACTTTATAAGGATTATAAATTCAACAACTCAATTACTGATCATCTGTAGCAACTTCAATCTCATCCACAAAAATCCAAGCCTTACCACCAGCTCCAGAGTGCCATGTCGGCATAGGGCCGGCATTTTTTGCCTCTATACGGATGAACCGCGCTGATTTTTCTCTCAAGATCGCTTCATATGTTTTAATAGTAGATTTCTCGACCTTTGTGACGGCATCGAACTCCTCCTGCAACACAGGTTTATATTTCTTTCCATCGGTCGATATGGAGAAATATACTTTGACCGGTGCAAAGATCCATGCAGATTGATCATGCAGAAAATTAATTTTAACCGATTTTACTTCCTTTATACTTCGCAGATCGAGTACGGCATTGAAATCCGTTCCTTCAAATCCAAGCCAACGACCGTCACGACCGTGTAGTGAACCGGTAAGTTTGTCGGTTAGCGTTTTTTGTCCGCGGGAAGTATAGTTAGCATGCGGTAGGTATTGAAGTGTTACCAACATTTTCTTCGGTATAGCTTCGTAATGGACGAGGGCAGTTTCACTTCTCTCTAATCCTTCCTGAATCGCAACAGCTTTCACTACCGTAGCGTGACCTATTTTGAAAGGCTTTGTATACCGGGCTGAATTATCTGTCGGCTCACTTCCGTCCAATGTATAGTATATACGTGCTGTTGAGTCAAAGGCTTGCAGCGAGACTGTTATAGACTCTCCTGTTTCAATCTCCGGTATAGCCGGGTCAATCAGCGGTGGAGCGCTGCGTTCTCGCGTAGACACGGAATAAAACAACTTCTCAGGTTGGAGAATTTCACGGATCGGCTGATCACCTTGCTGAAAATACACTTCGATTGATTCATCTGGCAATACATGGTCATATTGAAATGTTATCGCATGGTATCCCTTCGTTAAATAGATGGCTCTGCCCTGCTCCACAATATCATTATCAATTAATACACGCATGGAGTTTGCCGCGTAGCAAAAGAATCGATAATCGTGATCAGCATCTATAGCTATATAGCTTTTCCACGCCAAGCCGAATGTTTCGTCCGAAAGAGCTTCCGGCACATGCATTTGACTCTGTGGTTCTACCATCGTGGGTACATCATTTATCCAATGAAAGGGCTTACTATTTTTATCGCTCCGGAAATACGAGTAGATCAAACCGTGTCTACTTTTGTTTAACGCGCGAGATGAATCTGCTGTGAGTGGCGTAATTCTTTTTGGTACAACCGGAAGTCGCATTTGTTTTCGAAGTCGGGCCATTGCCCAGCACCACCACGCTACCTGCTCACCATTGCCGGGATCAACAATCTTCCAAACACCTTGTTCCAGGTTCTTCAGTTCCGCTTTGGTTAAAGTATATATATCCTGCTGCATTCCGTTCGCGAGGTATGCATTCTCCATGTATATAGGCTGTTGGTGCTGGATAATCCGTAGCATCGAACATATCTCATGTAATCTTGTCCACTCCTTTTCACGTGCAGCATACTCCATTTCCCATGCTATACCTTTACCAATCATTTGCCCGTAGAATTCACCAGTGGGCCATGAATCCGTAGGCATCCATTTTATACCATTCCATGTCTGTATACTTCTTCGTAACGCTGCTACCGTATTTACCATAACATCATGACGCAACGGTTCCCACTGTGCCGCTACCGGTGATAAGTTTACCCAACCCATTCCGTGGAAAGGTATATGTTCATTGTTTTCATTCAGCAACAATTCATAGTAAACATCTTTACCATCGGCATTTTGCACAAAGTGTTTCTCAATGCCAGCCCGAAGTATATCCAGTTTCTGTTGCCAGCGGGAAGCTGCATCGCTTTCGCCTCTGCGTTTGGCCACTGCGATCATAGACTCAAGCGCAGCTCCGACAAAACACTGCGTCAGTAAATTATAGCTGCTCGGTACCAGTCGCGAATGTTCAAAGGCATAATTATAGATCAGATCAGGAATGGCTCCCTTTTCTTCCAGGCCAAAATAAGGCTTTGTAACTGATCTGTCCATCAACGCAGCGGCTATACGCCATGTGCGATTTTCAAAATTCGTTTCGCCCCGGTATAATGCTAATTTTGCCCACGCCAGGATGACGTGCGCTTGTCCATCGATCTGGTCTGTGCGCCCTACAATCCGATACGGGTTGTTAACAGAATCTGCCGGTTTATCGAGGTATTGCTTTCGATCCAATACATGTGGCACACGCGTCATGCCATTGGTAGTCATGGCATCAAAGACACAGTTAATTAAATGTTCAGCATGCATTAATTCACCGGTCTCCAGTAATAACGGAACCATTGCTCCCACCGTGCGAGCATACATGCCATCATACTGCCCGGTTCGAGACTCCTGCAGAAATCCGTCAGCCTCAATACGATCCAGCAGATCATAATATGTATTGGAATATAGTGTCTCAAAAAAATCAGAAGACAACTCCTCCTTTACCTTCTGATACATGGCATCATCGCGCTGCTGACAGGAACAAACAAATAACAGCAAGAGAATACCCGAAGAAACAAAGCGCATGCTTTTTATGTGTTTAGGCGTTTACGTGTTTAGGTGTTTAGGTTGAATGCAGTTGTATTAAGTGTATAGATGCTACGTGTAGTCGTGTGTATACTTCAACACATTAACACGGCAGCACCCTAACACAACCGAATGTAAACATATATCAACTTTCAAACATAAACACGTACACACCTACACACTTAAAACACATAAACATTATCTCGTGAAGCCGAGTTTATCAAGACCTTGCTGTACTTCGGGGGCTGACATGAATAATTTCCATAGCAAGCCTGAACGATGATTTTCGATCATCACAATTATAGGACCTTGATCAATAGCTAGGTAGCGCGGCAGGTACCAGTTGTGATGTTCACTGAAAGCATCATAGAAACCGTACTCACCGAATGTCTTGTCTCCAAGATCAAAGTAAAAATGTTTCAAGGCTTTCATGGACTCTTCCGGTGTATAAGGAAATGAAGAAAGCGCGGCTGTAGGAGAAATAACTCCTAAATCTTCAGCAGGACTGTGAGCAGCGTAACCGTTGATTGAATAGCTGGCAGTTAATCCCCAACTGTTTTCACCATAGCCTTTATACTGCTTCGGATTTTCAACGCAATATCTGTAGTTAATCAAGGTGTGATTACGGTTGTGTGTCCAATAATCAGCATAGCGATCTTTGAGATTATGCGGATCCAGCCCAAGGTATGAATAATGAGACCAGAACAACGGACCTCCATATTGTTGCGCACCGTTGTGACGAAGGTCGAGGTGATAACCATATTGCTGATGCGTTGAATCGTTACGTATACCTCCCTTACGCGCCCAACCATCGTGGTATACTTCTGCGGGTACCCCATGCGTTGGCGAGGCCGCTGCCAGTAGATACATGATGAGACATTCGTTATAACCTTCTACTGCAAAGTTCATAACCCACGCCTTATCGGGTGACCAATGCCAGTATAAAACATTCTGTTTGTTGTTACGATGCCAGTCGAATTCAACCTCGCGCCAGAGTTTATCAATACGACCGGCTAATGCTTTCTCTTGTTCATTACCCTCTTTGAAGTATTGTCGTACACATAATAAACCTTGCAACAGGTACGATGTCTCAACCAGGTCACCGCCATTATCATTCGGACTGAACGGTTTTACTTTACCCGTTTCACCATTCCACCAATGGGGCCATACACCGTGAAAGCGATCTGCTTTTTCGAGCCATGTTATAAAGTGTGTGAGTCGTTCGAGGCCTTGTTCACGTGTAATGAACCCGCGCTCAATGCCAACAAGAATAGCCATCACACCAAAACCTGTTCCTCCGGAAGTAACAATGTGTTTATCATTTTCCGGATAGACGTTATCGGCATGAAAGCGTTCACGGGCAGCGCCACTGGTAGGCTCTGCACCGTTCCAGAAATACTGAAAGGTTCGGGCTTCTACAAGTGTGAGTAACGAGTCATCGCTGATGTGTGCCGTAGTGTCTGCTGATGCTGTCGGTTGATCGGTCTTCCTGGGCGTACACGAAGCCAGTGCAACCACTGATACTAAAAAGTAAATTAAATTCCTTCTGAGCATGGTATCCATGTTTCGTTTGGTTGTATAAATATAAACTAGAACAGAAATATGTCAGAAATCCGGCAAAGAGCTGAAACGCATCCACACAAAACATCTTAAAAAAGTATATACTTTATAAATAACGGAGAATACTTTTTCTGGATAAAAAACATTTACTCAAACGGTTCCAGCCTCTTTGCAACTAAGTTATCAAAGTGGTTTTGCACTAAAAAAACAATTACCAAAAACTATCGCAGAAGTCCATTAATCGAACATGGCAACAACACGGGCCGGAGCAGCCGAGGCACCAACGATCTTCAACGGAAACACGGCAACTTTGAACCCGCTATACGGCAATGCATCCAGGTTTACGAGTTGTTCCATGTGACAGTACTCCTTCTGTTGTCCTACAAGATGAGCCTTCCAAAAAGTACTGCGATCGTTGTTCTCCTTTGCCTTTCGGATCTGATACGTCAGCGGCAGATCCCAACCCCATGAATCAATGCCCATTACTTTTATACCTTTGTCGATTAGCCATGCTGTTGCTTCAGCACTCATGCCTGTACCGATATAGGGAAAATCTTTGGTGCCGTTAAATTTATCACGACCAGTCTTTACCAATACGATCATACCCGCACGCAACGCCAGGTTCTCTCTTGTCAAAAAGTTTTCAATGTCTTCTACGGTGACAGCATCGAAATCAGCCTTGTGTTTCATGTCGATCACAATACCATCATTGTAACACCACTCCAAGGGCACCTGGTCGATCGTCTTGGCTGGCTGGCCATTACATGTAGGCGAATAATGCCAGGGCGCATCAATGTGCGTGGTGGCATGTACGCCCATCTTCTCAATTGTATCATCGGCCCAGCCTTCAAAGCCTTGCGGGAACAAACGGAACGGCAAACCCAGCAATCGGATGAGCCACTTTGCTTTACCATGTGGCTTGTGTTTGATCTTAACACGCATAAACCAGGGATCGTTTCGATTGAACTGAACGGGCTTTGACAAATCAATAATCTTCATTTGATAAACGTTATTTATATATCGATGTACAAAAGAAGTAAATTTATACTTCCATTGTATACATGCCGGCTAACTATATATACTTTTACATTAATCTATTGATTATGTATACTATATATTCCATAACAAGATATATTGACGTCCAACAGGAAAGTATACTTACAATTCGCGGAATAAGATTTTATTGTGCAACGATCCAATAAAAATTTATTGCACCGCCAATCTAATGTTAACAGTATATTATAGGATCACCTCACAGTACATTAATCTGCCAATAGTTCCATTCGTACAGTTTTTTGGTCGATTGGTATAGTTCAGACAAACTTAACAGCCGTTATCGTAGGATTCTTTATAAACTCTTAGGACATTTACAGCATCTTCCCGCTCGCAATCCACCTGTCCATAAAAAAACAAACCCAACTTTCTGATGGTAAATCATGAGACTTTACTGGTGTTGCGCTTTACTCTAAAAAATTCCGAAGGATTTTTCTGTCATATCGAATCTGCTAAATATAGCAGAGTGATAACGGTGGCAGATGTATCTCCTGAATTCTTTTTCCGGTATGTATTGGACCTGATACGCGAGGAATTTGAACCGGCACGCACACGGCTCGATATTACGTTGGATGATCAGGAAATTCCGGTTGATACGGACCTTATCAAAGACTTTCTAATCGTGGAAATTTAAGCCGGATATCAAGTTTTTTCAAATAATTTTAAAATAGACCTGCAATCCCCTATCTTACGCGGGTAGTTGTATAGCAGCGTTCATCCGTCTAAACACACACTGGAACACCAGAAAATTACTTTCATCGTACCGTTTTTTTAAAGTGTTCGAATCCGCTTAATTTTGTCGATAACGTTTTACCTATCCGGGCATGAATCGTGGCAAGGCTTTCGTTCTAATCTGCTTCCTGAGCTTGCTTTTCTGCGTTGCTGCCGCCCAATCAAAGATTACGGATAGCCTGGAAAAACGCCTTCCGCAAACCGCTGACGAAGAAAGGGTAAATATCCTGAATCAACTCACATACGAATTTATTACGCACGACAACGCCAAAGTAATTCGTTATGGTGATGAAGCCATTCGCATCAGCCGACAGATCGGCTACATAAAAGGCGAAGCTATAGCGCATACCTATCGTGGCGTATATGAATATCTATCAGGGGAATTCAAACAGGCGCATATAGACCTGCATCGTGGTCTCACGTTGTCTATTAAAGCTGGCGATCGGTCCAACCAGGGATATACTCTGTTACAACTCGGTGTTTGCTCGTTGGAAGAAGTCGAAAAAGACTCTGCGCTATATTACTTCGAACAAGCCTATACTATTTTCAAAGACAGCACCAATGCCTTAACGCTTTCCAAGATATACCGGAACATGAGCGCACTTTACGGGCAGCGGTATCAATATGACAAGCAACAAATTTACCTCGACCGTGCTATTGCTATACGGAGATTGTTGAAAGATGATATACTACTGGCCGATGCGTTGATTCTGAAAGCAGGTAACATTCTTGCTTCCGGGGAGATTGGTGAAACTGAAAGTCTTCTGAACGAAGCCGAGCGGTTGGTGATCGATCACACCGAAGACAAAGAAGACCTTCATGACATCCGTCACCTGCGCGCGCTTATACTCTTTCGGAAAGGTAAATTTGACGAAGGACTTGTTTTGTTTGACTCAGCTCGCAATTACTATTTCAGCAAATCACTAATCCGTAAGTATATAACGCTGCTCACCGACATGGGAAAAGTGTTTTCCGATCGAGGGGAATACGAACTGGCGCTCAATAATTTGTACGATGCACTCCGCCTTAGTAAAGAACATGGCTTTGAAGCCGACACTTATATTATTCGTAATCGTATAGGATGGGTAAATTTTCATCTTGGTGATATGACACAAGCGCTACGTCTTGCGAATGAAGCATTGCGGGATGGGCCTAAACGACAACTTGAAGGTGATCTTGCAGAAGCACTCATGCTGAAAGGTGCAGTACTCACGGATATGCATAAATATAGCGCTGCAAAGGCATCACTCGATTCTGCTTTACAGTTATATACCCGTTTACAAGATGACAGAGGATTGAGTGAAGTGCTGATGAACCTCGGCTACCTGGAAGCTCGCCAACAACGATACACATCTGCCCTAGCCCTGTACCAGCAAAGCATGGAACGCGCGGAGACTTCAAACTATCCATACGGACTGGCACGTTCACGCTGGGGAACCGGGGATATATATACGCATCTCGGTAACTATAAAAATGCTACTCGACTGCTTGATTTGTCAGAACAATATTGTCGGTTAGCACATGCGAATGAACTGCTCATACTTAATTACAATACGCGCAGAGATTTGCTGGCGGCACAACAACGCTATAAAGAGTCGTTGCAGTATTCTATGATGGCGACTGCGTTGAAAGATTCCATTCACCGAACAGATCTTGCACGCAGGTTTATTAACCTTGAAAAAACGCAGGAGATCGAGCAACGCGACCGGAACATTAAAGAACTGCAAAAAGACAAACAACTTGCCCAGGACAAAATTCACTTGCAAGAGTCACGTTTGAGACAACAGTATATATTGATTGCCGCGGGTATATTTTGCATTGCGTTACTGGCTATAGTCGCCACCCTATATTATCGGTTCTACCGGAGAATTAAAGTTCTCAATGTAACTATCACTGACAAGAACAAACGTATACAGGCGCAGGCGCATAAACTCCAGGACATGAATGCCGAGCTGAAACATTTATACCAGGAAGTATCGGAGCAGAATGAAGAGATCCAGGCACAATCCAACAAGCTTTCGGAAAGTAACAAGAGTATAAGTGACCTGAACCGAAACCTGGAGAGAATTGTAGCCGAGAAAACACAAGAGCTAAGCACGACCAATGAAGAGCTGGTGCGCTATAACAACGAATTGTTGCAATTCTCCTATACAGTGTCTCATAACCTGCGTGGCCCCGTAGTAAGATTGTTAGGACTTGCCGGGTTAGCGCAGACTGAACAGGAGCTTGCGCAGGCGAAACAATGGATCGATATGATGGTGAAGACAGCCGAAGAACTTGATCTGATTATTAAAGATCTGAGCAAAGTATTAGACTTACGCAACGACCCTGACCGCTATCTTGAAACAGTTGATTTTGAAAAAGAATGGAAACAAAGCATCAGTCTGCTACAAGATACTATTACCGGCCAGGAAGAAATCAAGTATGACTTCAGCGCGTTACCCAACATCACAACGGTGCGCGCTATGTTGCAAAGTACATTTTATAACCTGCTGAGTAACGCCATTAAATTCAAATCACCTGACCGTAAACTTATCGTAACGGCCACCAGCAAGCGCGTAAACGGCCATGCCATCATCGAAGTTCGCGACAACGGACTTGGTTTCGACACCAATCTATACCAGGAAAAACTTTTCAAACTATATAAACGATTCCACTCGCACGTAGAAGGTCGTGGCATAGGACTATATTTGATCAAAGCACAGATCGAAGCGTTGCACGGCACAATTACCGCAGAGTCCCAACCTGGAGCAGGCTCTTTGTTTCGGGTGCGTTTGCCTTTGCATGAAGAGCAGAGTAATCACGTGTAATTACACTTTTTTATTTACCCGATTAATACGATGTTAAAAGCGCATTTCGAATGAAATGAGACAACGTCTTACTGCGGCAGTCGAATTTCTGTTGAATAATTCTCACTGATAAATCGATAGGTACGACTTATCTCTGGTGAATCTTCAAGATAAAGAAGGTAAACGCTGTCAGCTATCTGATAAGGTTCATTGGACATGGTACTCAAAAACTCCCTGCCACTAACAACGTATTTAAACGTTACCGAGACAGTTCCCTTTTCACCAACCTTCTCAGTGTTTGTAACAACAGCCTTTACTGTCCTGCCGTCCCTCGCTAGTCTGAAATTTTCAATTGTTCTTAATGAGCTTCTTGCTATAAAAAATAACAACCGCAATGCATAGCAGCGTAAGGAAATGGAATCGTCTACCTTGTACAACTAAATAAGGCAATTCGATTGACATCAATGAATGCCGCGTCTGTGGTTGTTCCTTTTTCAATCCTACAAATATTAACTAATTCGTTAACATAGAAAATCCATCATGAGAAATATATCATGATGGATTTTCAAGAATTAACTCTTACAAGCCAAAGTTTCTCGTGTTGATCCACTCTGCTTTGATCAGCGACCACCAATCCACAGCGAGGCGTCTTAGTATATATTCATACGGCAGCCAGCCATAGCCATTATTTCCCCAGCCAGTGCCCCATGAATTGCGGATTAATAGAGCTCCTGTTGTCTTAGCTCCATTGTTACGATTTGTGATCGTGATGCGATCATCATAACCTGCTGCTACTACAGCATGACCACCAATTACGTTTTCTCCCGGAGAAGGGAATGGAATTTTTCCACTGGTACTTGCCTGGTTCAGTGATGTATAACAAGTGAATCCGAACATGGCTGGTATACCTGCAGCAATCCATGCTTTGATTTGCTGTAGCAGATCATTTGGATTTATACCGGGTGTATCATGTCTGAAATAACTGATCGACTGATAATTCTGTGCGAAGGAGTAGCAAAAAGCAGTTGGTTCGGAATCAAAACCGGTTATGCGGTAGGGCCAATATTTTTCAGGACACACTCCGAATACCGTCAGTGCCTCCATCGTTGTACGCAGATATGCGCCTGTATCTCCTGTCCAATTCAACAAGTTACGCGTTGCTTTGTAAAGGAAAAGTCGTGAGGCATCGATGTGATTCCCGAAGGCCCTTCGTTCAAAATATTCAATTACACCAGCACCTGCATTTGCTGTGCAGGAACCCAATGAGCCCTGATCTTCAATCGGAGAAAACCACTGTGTCAGATTAGCACTTGCCGGAAGCGAAGGCGCATTCAAAACACCTACCTCCAACGCCATTTCTTTTACTCCGCTACGTACGCCTTTTGCTTTTCTTTTTTCGTCCACTGCATCTATATCCGTGTTGATGTTATAATCACGGAAGTCAGGAAGCTCACGCAACCATCCCATTGCTTTTTGTCCGGGTGAAACATACTCGATTATCTCTGCACTCACTTCATGATAGTCAGCATCAGAAATTTTGAACTTTGCCATTTCTTTTTGTTCTGCGAGGATCTCATCGAGATTCAATGTCTCCTCAAGGGTTCTTTTGGCCATAAATGTTAGGGTTTTATTTTGCCTACTCTTTCTCTGGATTTTCGGCTTACTCCATGGTATATATAGGGCTATACATGATGCGATAAGTGTATATGATAGCATCGTGACTGCGATGCAAACACACCGCTGCTATACATTAAATCGTGAAAGTTGAACATTGAAAGGAAATTCCGAGACTATCTGAATCAAACTGTCCAGATATAGTATAAAGCCGAACAACTTGTACAGGCTTTAAAGAACTGTTCTTGCTGCTAAATCTTTTTCTGCTTCTCCTGCAGAATAGCTCTTTGTTACACACCGATGTCCCCGATGAATATTCATCGTGCCGAAACGCACGCTTTCAGGGAACAAAAACAAAAGCCCATCTGCCGCTTCATTCTTCAGAAGCGGTGGATGGGCTCTGCGTATACGAATATAGTGAAAATTAAAGAATGAGCAATGTTAATATGCTGTTCAGATCGTGAAAAGCTTTAACGTGTTTCTGTGCAAAATTTTAGACTCACAATCTAGTCTATCAAATTATATCTTCGAAACGATCAATAGAGGCATCAGTCGTATCTGTTTTAAAGATCCGCTTATCAAACAAAAAACCGTCCAAAGTGTCATTCGCTGACGGTATAAATTCGATTTTATAGAACAGTTTATTTATGTCAATGCTATTGTCAATAGAAATAACATTCTTCAGAGAATCAGATAGAATTATTGGTCCATTGACAGCTTCGAAATTTTCGTCTGTTCGAAATCCAAGGGATAAATGAGCGTTCCCTTCAAACTTAACCCTAGTGGTCACCGTAATTTCTGTTGAACCAGTCCTTTTCTCTACTGTAAAAGCAGGAAAGAAGAGCTCCATCTCTTTAATATTATCGGGTCCAAATTTAACGATATAGTATAGTTCTCCTTTTTCAGAATATAAATGTCTTTCGGAAAGAAGCCCTTTTTTATCAAATACTTTATACTCACCTGACTTCGCTCCATCAACGTAATAAGAATCAAGTAGTTTTTGACCATTCGAGTGATATACCTCAACCTTACCGTTTAGTTTTCCATTTCTATAACTGGCCTTCTCCTCAAGATTTCCATTTTGAAAATAACGCTCGATATAACCATTGCCAAAGCCTTTGATCCAATATCCTTTTGACTTTAGGTTACCATCAGGGTAGTATGTAACAAAATCACCATCAAAGAGTCCATTTATCTTTCGAGCTCTGTACATCACATTTCCATTTTCATAGTATTTAATTTCATAGTCACGGCTACAACTCGAAATAGCAATAAACAACGCCATAAATATTAAAAGTAATCTTGTCGTCATATAGTCTAATCAAGACACAAGCCTGACATTAATTCTCCTAGCCATTTACATGCTCCTTCTTCCACTTTTTATAGTTGGAAGCCAACAGTTTTATAGCCGAGCGTATCGTGGGCGCCCAATAATTACGGACACCGATTCCATCAGGTGCAGTGGTGTAGCGTTGTGAAATCAGAACTTTCTTCGTTGCAATGTCAAATACAACTGCGATGTGCACGCCTTGTTTCTTTGCTTTATTGTAGCGTTCAGCAATAAATACGATACCAATACCCTCACTTTTACCTTCTTCATAGGCTCCTACCATTTCAGCAATATCAGACTTACTCAATGCACTATCGCTTGGTACAAAGCGAATGTCGGGGGTTGACAGTGAATTGAGTTTTGAGACAGACGCTATATCAAAGTTAACTTTGCTTCGCTGTAAAGCTGCTGCCACATTGTACTTTTCCGTTTCAACCAACATCAATGTATTCCAACCCTGAAAGTAATTGTGTAAATCTTTGTCGCCAAATGTCCCAACCATCTCAGCACGTGTATAGTCGATGCCATACCAGGTTATCGCAGTATCTGTAAAAAGATCTTTTAATGTATATACCTTTTGAGATAAAGCTGATGAACATATCAGTATAACCAAAGCTATAGTCGTTATCAACGAGCGGAACATAAAATGAACAGAATAGTTTAAGGTTAGAGGTTGCGAATATCTTCCACAATTATAAGCGAAATATAATTACGCTATAAAAAATATTACTCTTTATTTACGATCTCAACTATCTTCAGGGATCTCTTTACTAAACAAGTACACTCTCAGTTAAAGTATCACCAACGTTCCACCGTGTCGCCCTCCAATCTATATACTACACTGTTCATCTGTAATATCCCGTTGCGTAAACTTCCATGATTTGGGGTGATTCATTTTCGCCGAATCAAAATGTCTCATCAACATACAGCGGTCAAGGGCTAGCCCGAAACCTGATCGGCAACAATCCTGCTTCCCAATATACACGCGACTGTCCCAAGTCCGGGCCACGTGCTATCACCAGCCAGCCAGAAGTTCGGCACGCCTATGTTATGAGGTAACGCATTGAGATTTGAATTTTCAAAAGTCTGTCGTACACCTCCGACAGCACCTTGCGGTCGTCCGGTATATTTATGATAGGTACGCGGAGTACCTACTTCATAAACCACTGCATTCCTGCCGAGGTCTGGATATACTCTCCTCGCCAGACTAAGCAGGTGATTGCCGATTGATTCCTTCTTCGCTTCATAAGCTTCATCCGTTAGTCCCTCCCACTCCTGTATCGGGCAATGTGTTGAGAGCATCACCGCACGATGTCCTGCAGGTGCACTTTTGATATCACCCGAAGAAGACACCGATATAAACATATTGTTTCCATTACCGAACGGCTCATTATAACTTTGCAACAGTTGATGATGCGTGATCGGCTGATTGATCACTTCTTCTTCCGGAACACCGAGAAACACAACGATCGCACCACCCAACGATTTAGCATCGCGCTTTACAAATGAGTCCAATCGCTTTTGTATAGTATCGGGTACTATGCGATAGGTGGCTTCTGCCGGAATAGCACTCACTACTTTCCTGGCTTGAAATATACCTTTACTTCCGCGCAGGTAAAATACAGCGTCAATCGTTGACACTTCGCTTACCTTATTTCCCACAACCAGTCTTCCACCAAGCCTCTTGTAGCGCATTGTAAAATGTTCCCACAAACCTTTCATACCACCCTGCGCACGTTGAAGTCCTGCACCGCGAATCGTTATACCTAAAGCTGCATTGATAAGCGGAGCTTTATCTATAGTACTATGAACCGTATCTTCCACCAGCATACCCAACGCGTTTCTCAGCGGAACATCATTTTGCAGGTTGAACTTTTTCATCGCGTCCAGCAATGTCCAATGCAGGTAGCGAGCCATAAAAATATTCTGCACACCAACCGCACGCATAGCCTGCAACACATCATATATACTTTGCAGCGGAAGCTTTATGCCATTTCGGCTTGCGTTCCAGAAAACACTGGCTATGTGGTCGAGAAATTTCCAGAATGCAATATGGTTCGGTG
Organism: uncultured Chitinophaga sp.; assembly: GCA_902168205.1. Lineage (GTDB taxonomy): Bacteria > Bacteroidota > Bacteroidia > Cytophagales > Cyclobacteriaceae > Ohtaekwangia > Ohtaekwangia kribbensis. The sequence continues at coordinate 35,230 of CABHOK010000006.1, forward strand.
TGTTACCAAATTTTGCAAGACGCTCTGCATTCCATAACGTCTTATCGTGATACATAACAACTTCCCTATCGGGAAGCCATAGTTTATAATCGAGAAGATCAGCTTCCGGGAAAGGTATGTTTGTACTCGTGAACAACTCCCCTCCAACACCAGTTGCACCAAAATCCACCAGCGTGGTAGCACCTACGTCAAAAGCAAATCCTTTTCGCTTGAAGAATCCGGCACACCCCCCGGGTTGTCCATGTGCTTCGAGAATAACCGTTGAAAATCCTTTTGCCTGCAATCGCAGTGCAGTGGCCATGCCGGCAATGCCGCTTCCGATGATGGCTACATCGTAGGTTGGGGTGGTCATGTTTTTTGGAGGCAGTAATTAAGAAGTAAGGAGTGAGAATAAATTGTTGCTTGGCCTAATCGTTTATATACTGTGCCATTCGTGGGGTATATTTTCCATGAGTAAGGCATTGTCGAAGCATATGGTGCCAGGGGGAAATATAGTTGTATCTTCAAAGAAAGTTGATGATAGCTCTTCTATAGCGAGTGGTTTAACGGACCAGCCTTTTGTTTTTAGCTGGATTTGTTTGAAGTGTCCTGGATTTGCAGATGGTGAACATCCTATAGAGCATTCCCGGAAACATTCGGATGCATGTTCGAGGGAGCGAAACATGGAATCGGACGGAAATGAACCACCAGCTTTTACGCTCACACGCAAGTTCGTACGATGATCCTCGCTGCTTACATTCACAACGTAATGTCCACCATCCTCCTTCGTATCAAATTGGGCAGGATAATGAGGCCACGCAAAAATTCTTCCGGCAAGCCATACATTTAGTTTAGAATCTGTATCCCTTCTGGGTATATATACACCACAACGAACCCGACCATCTTCACGCCACTGTACCAGGATGCGATGGGCTGCATTTTCCGAATCGATCTTCAGGAAATCAGGAGAATATCGTAAGCCTATATTATGCAATTTCAACAAACATATACCGGCACTTGCATATCCACCGATTATAAGTGGCTCGAGGTGATCCGGCAAAATCTTTCTGACCACAGCCGGGGCTACTCGGTAGTTAATCAATATTCTTCGTGTAATTATTCCACTTAAGACAGGCAGTTCCATAAGAAAGAAATTAATGTCGATGTACTCTTGTATACGGAAGTTGCCATTTAAAGTTTATCAAATTTTCAGTAAATACTGAAAGTTTGATATTTATTATCAGAACAAATGTTTTTGAAACGAGTTGAAATTGCTATAGCAGCAACCGAAAACCAAACACCGGAAGCTGTCCCTGTATAAAGTCGAGGTCAGCAGATCGCAGAAAGCCTATTCCTTCGTACATCTTCCACGCAGTTTGCATGGCTTGAGTGGTATGAATAATTACCTGTGCAAGACCTTTCTCCCGTGCTTTGCTGATGCATGCCTGCGTCAGCAGTTTTCCTATACCATGACCACGCGCGGTTTCCTTTACGGCCAATAATCTGAACCCCGCTGCATTCTTTTCCTGTGTGGCCGTTCCTCCTGAGCCGTATTGCGCCATGTCACTAAAGTAAACTACGGCTCCCGCAATTTCATTTGTTGGCGACACGGCAACAAGAAGTTCTGTATTCTGTTTTTCTGTAAAGTCGCCTACATTTGCCAACATCTTGTAATAAGAGGGTTGTTCGGCTTCTTTTGGAAAACCATCCAACTGCGAATAGGCTCCCACCAATAACTGTCCTATAGAAGAAAACTCTTCCGGCCTGGCATTTCGAACTATATATTTCCCCTGATCCATAATATTATAGTATAGCTATGATGGAAAGATTATCACCTCTCCTACTTCCAATCTTTCTTCTCAAGCACAAAAAGATCTTCTACCGGTGCCTTGAGTAATTTTGAGATCTTAAGTGCCAATATCGTGGTGGGTACATACTGTCCTTTCTCAATTGAAATTATACTTTGCCTGCTTACGCCGGCTTGTTGTGCCAGTCCTTCCTGTGTAATACCCGCTTCCTCACGATATTTCTTAACCCTGTTCTCCATTCTTTAATCCGGTTTTGGAGATATAGAACATAATGAGGTATATACCGATTTCAAATATCAATAAACCAAAAGAACTCTTGATCACAGCGCCCTGTAAAAGATCAGCTGAGTCCAGTATAAAATAAATGATGCCTGCCAGGAATGCGGTGCGAAATGCCCGAAGCCGGCAGTCGTTTATAAACTCATCTTCCACCCGCTCTTTTGATAATACCAGGAGTAACAATCCGATTAACATCAGAACATTGGCAATTTTCCGTCTGGGTTCAGACTGCTCCCAGGTTTCCGGATACAACATACCAATAACAATCAGCCCAACAAAAGAAAGCAAAAAGACAGCCAGTCCAATCCATTTGTACTGGCGTGGAATTAGTATTGTGTTCATATTGTAAAGTTTACTTTACGTCAAATATACTTTACATTTCAAGAAAAACAAGTGCGTTCGAAAAAAGTCGAAAACATTTTTGAACAGGTTTTCCTACCATCCACCTTCCCTGCACAGTTGAAATTTTCTTTTCCTGGTGCAACGTGTATATTCCGTAAACCTTCTAATTTTGATTTGTTACCCCAGCCGTAACGTTGTACACAAACTCACAAACCCAAACTTCAAACACACTATGAAACTAATTGATAAACTGGCCTGGATCGAATTGAAAAACAAAACGATACTTGTTACAAAAACATTTGGTAAGGATAAATACTATATACCCGGAGGCAAACGTGAACAAGGCGAAACCGATGAGCAGGCGCTCTGTCGCGAAATAAAAGAAGAGCTGACCGTTGATTTGAAAAATGAGACACTCCAGTTTGTAGGCGTCTTCCAGGCATTGGCCCATGGCCATACCGATGGCACGCAGGTAAAAATGACCTGCTATACTGGTGCTTACAACGGTACCTTAAAAGCTGATTCCGAAATAGAAGAAATTCGTTGGCTTGCGTACGCTGAAATTGAAAAGGTGTCGCACGTAGATAGGCTCATTTTTGATTTCCTGTATGAAAAGCAATTGCTTGCCTAATGTAGGCGCTACTTCGTTCGTTCATATATATCTTCCCAGCCCGGTTTCCCCAATAACTTTAGGGATATTGAACCGGATGCTGATGTGAGAAACTCGGCCTGTAGCCAATCCGTTGCCAGGAATAAACTGCCTTCAACGGGCTTCAGGAGAAATGTTCTTCCATTAAAGTCATGAAGATATAGCTTTGCTTCTCTCAGCGTGACACTGAATTTTCCATACGTTCCCGCATACTTTTCATATATAGTATTATCGGTTGAGGTATATTCATGAGCCTTGAGTGCACGCAATGACCATTGTACCTGCTTTTTTTTTTCATCTGTCGTAGCCGTGGCTGCCTGAGCTTCCAGGGCGAGTGTCAGTGCTTTCCGCAGTGCATCATCGGATGCCACCGCTATATCCGGCACAACACCAGTTCCCTCCCAATCTGTTTGTGTGATGTGATTTATCGAGCGGGCAAAAGGAATATCAACCACAAAACCTTGTCCTACGTCTACCGGTCCCGTTGGGTGCGCGCCCCCTCCCGTTGTCTCTCCTACAATGATAGCGCGTTTGTTCACCTGCATGGCATAGGTAAAATCTTCTGCGGCAGAGAATGTATGTTTACTGGTGAGTATATATAGTGGCATGGACAGTTTCATCGTATCGGCCAGTTCCGGTTCAGCCCAAAACTCCATGGTCTTATTTCTTCTGCGCTCATATATATCATTCAGTCGCGTGCGCTCTTGGTAAAAATAACTGCAGATCTGTTTTACCATCCACGGACTGCCGCCTCCATTATTACGCAGATCAATAATCACGGCATCCGTATTGGACACAAAACGAAATGCTGCATGAAGCGTTGGCTTCGCTTCTTCTATAAACCCGTTGAATCCGTGGAAGAGTACATAACCTATATTTCCATCCAGTATCTCAACTTTACGAAATGCAAAGTTTTCTGCTTTCGCTTGTTTGATTGCTTCTGTGAAATCAGGCGATCCGCTATTTTTTTGCTGTGCGGCTTCACGTGCCAAAAATTCCGGATCGTAATGAATGCGAAGGTGTCCATCGTGATGAACTGTTTGTAAATCACTACCGATCTTGTCAGCCAGCAATTTGGGGTCGGAGATATTTTTATAGGCGCCCTTCTTCATTTGGCTTTTGAGATAACTTCCCATCATCTTCGATTTGTCCGGGAATATGTAGATGCGATCCAACGCCCTGTCGAGACTGTCGATCAGAATCTTCACCGACACCGGCTTACTCTTTCCGGTTGCAGATTGCGCACGTGCATTGTTAAACAAGGCAACGCATACCAGGATACACAGAAAAGTATATTTCATAACAGGAGTTTTTTCAAGTCTGTTACAATTGTTCAGCCAATCAAAAACCCTTTAATTAGACTATCCCAGGCGAGTTACTCTGCGTATAGCCTGTCCGGTAGAGGGAAAAAATGTTCGGCATTAGACATCTCATTTTTATTGAATGCGAACTGCGCGTTTAACCTTCGATGCGTATGTTCTGAAAACTTTTTTCATGCTTCTCAATAATTTTTTTAAAAAAAATCACCCCACTGAAAAAAGAAGATCACGTTGACGAAGCCATCGTTCTAAATCGTTTTCTACCCCTTCCCGCAATCAATCACAACTCTTTAAAAAGGCTATAAAGTCGATATTACACCATTTTATACCATAAAATGGGTGACATTAATTTACATGAAAGTAATCTATTTTGTGATGAATGATTTTTGACATGATTCATTTTGTAATAAGTTTGAGACCCTAATTAAATTTTTCATTAACCCAACTAAGTAGTATGAAAAGAATTCTACTCGGAATCCTGACCTTGGTGTTCGCTGCGGCAAGCATTCAAGTGTTTGCTCAGGATCGAACGATTTCTGGTAAGGTTACTTCCGTTGAAGACGGAGGTGGACTACCCGGAGTAAATGTTGTTGTAAAAGGTACAACAGAAGGAACGGTAACGGACGCTGATGGTAATTATAGCCTCGTGGTTCGACCTGGTTATAACACGTTAACCTTTACGTTTATCGGACTTAAATCTCAGGATGTTGAGATTGGAACACAGTCGAGCGTTGATGTTCAGATGGAACAAGACGCTACGCAATTGTCGGAAGTAGTTGTAGTAGGTTATGCTACCACAACTCAACAGGCTTTTACAGGTACAGCGAAAGTTGTATCGGCTGAAAACCTAACACGTAAGAATGTTCCGAACATCACGCGCGCGCTTGCCGGTGAAGTTGCTGGTCTTCAGGTAATCAACAACAGTGGTCAGCCTGGAACTGTGTCAACGGTACGTATACGTGGTTTCGGATCTGTGAATGGTAACCGCGATCCGCTCTATGTAGTAGATGGTGTGCCTTTTACCGGAAACTTGAACTCCATCAACCCTGCCGATGTTGAATCAACTACTGTATTGAAAGATGCTGCTGCTACTGCGATCTACGGATCAAGAGGTGCTAACGGTGTTATCCTTATCAATACAAGAAACGGAAGAGGCAAAGATTCTTTCATTGAAGTGGATGGCCAATCCGGTTCTAACTTCTCTTTATTACCGCGCTACGATGTTATCAGATCTCCTGAGCAATATATAGCTCTTAGCTGGGAAGGTCTCTACAACCAGGGCGTTGCGACAAATAATGCTAATCCAGAAGCTTATGCCAATACGAGATTGTTTTCTACTGCCGGTATAGATCCAGACTATAATATGTGGAATGTTGCCAATGGTGCCGAACTGATCGACCCTGCAACAAGAACGGTAAGAGCTGGTGTTACACGCAGATATAATCCTGAAAACTGGGAAGACCATGCGTTTCAGGCTTCATCACGTAACGAAGTAAACGTAAAATTTGGTGGATCAAATGAAAAGACTCACTATTACACTTCTTTTGGATATTTGAAAGATGTAGGGTACTCGATCAATTCTGATTTCCAGCGTTTCTCTGGTCGTTTGAACTTAACTCACGAAGTTAAGAAGTGGTTGAACACCTCAATCAACTTCGGTTATGCAAAAACGAAAACAAACCGCGGTGGGCAAAGTGAAGACTCCGGAAGTATATTCTGGTTTGTTGATAACAACCCTTCTATCTATCCATTGTACATGAAGGATGCCGAAGGTAACAACATTGAAGATCCTATCTTCGGTGGTCCGCGCTTTGACTACGGTGAGGCTGGACGTAAGTTCGGTTCACTGACAAACGCTATTGCTGATGCCACGTATGATACACAACGTGACGATCGTAATGAATTAAATGGAGCAGCCTCCGTAAACCTAACTATAGCTAACGGGTTGACTTTTGAAAACCGATTAGGACTTCAATACTATAACAATGTATATGTAAATAGAAATAATAAATTCTATGGATCAGCAGCATCTCAACACGGGGCAATATACCAGGAAAGGAGCGAAATGTTCTCTTACAATTTATTAAATCTATTACGATACAATAAGACTTTAGGAGAGCACAATTTCGAGATCATCGCGGCTCATGAAGCAACAGACTTTTCAACCGACTACCTGCAGGTTTCTGGCTTTAATTTGGTTGACGCAAATTCTGAAGATTTAAATAACGCTGTCGTTTCTGAACCTACGGAATCATATAAAGAGCAGTACGCATTGGAAAGTTACTTTGCTCAGATATCCTACGATTATAAAAAGACATACTTTATATCTGGTAGTTTGAGAAGAGATGGTTCGTCACGATTTGTAAGAAACAAGTGGGGCAATTTCGGTTCAATTGGTGCAAGTTGGCTAATCACGAATGAGTCTTTCATGAAAAATCAGAACATCGTAAACTCATTAAAATTGAAAGCTAGCTATGGCCTTATAGGTGAACAAGCAGGTATAGGTTATTACCCTGGGGAGGATCTCTTTGCTATAGATAACCTCAACGGCAATCCTGCATTTGCGTTTTCCACAAAAGGAAATCAGGATCTGACATGGGAAACGTCTCGCATGTTTCAAACTGGTCTCGAATTTTCAGTTGGTCAATTCCTGACAGGTGCTGTGGATTACTACATTAAGAATACTACAGACCTAATTTTCGATAGAAGACTTGGTCCGTCCATCGGATATGCTCTTATTAAAGTAAATGATGGCGAATTAAGAAATCAAGGATTGGAATTTGATTTAACTGGACACCTTCTAAAAACAGACAACGCATACATTGACTTAACGGTAAATGGAGAAATCCTAAAAAACAAGATCACGCACATGCCTATAGATCCTTCAACTCGTAAAGAAAAACTTATTGACGCACAAGGAAATTATGGATGGGCTGTCGGGCGCTCAATCTTTGATTTTTACTTGCGTGAATGGGCTGGTGTGGATTCAAATGACGGGCGCGGTCAGTGGACTGTTTATTACCAGGACCTGAATGCAGACGGTCAGTTTAACACAGGAGAGCAGATCACTTCCTTGCCTACATTCCTAGATGCAAATCCTGATCTGGAAGGAAGCATTAAAAAGTCTACTACGAAAACGTACTCAGAGGCAACTCTGATGTATATAGGTAAATCTGCTATACCTAAAGTACGCGGTGCCATTAACCTTTCCGGTGGATTTAAAGGTATTGAACTCAGCGTGCAGATGTTGTATAGCATTGGTGGCTATGCTTATGATGGCGCTTATGCAGGCTTGATGAGTAATGGTCTTGTCGGTGGTAACAACTGGCATACTGATATTACAAAAAGATGGCAACAACCTGGTGACGTTACGGATGTGCCACGGTTATCCAACAATCGAGACGCTAACGTAGGGTCTGCTTCATCTCGTTATGTAACAAAAGCAAGCTATTTAGTCTTGAATAATGTTCGTCTTGGCTACAACATTCCTTCTTCTATCTTAGGTAGCCTGAAGATCAATGCCGCCAGCATTTGGGTATCTGGAGACAACCTGTGGCTTAAGTCAAAACGTGATGGTTTTAATCCATCTACTGCTGAGGCAGGAAGTTCGAACACGTATAGATATTCTCCACTTTCAACGGTATCAGCGGGAGTAAAAGTTAAATTCTGATACGCCACGTTTTTAACATTAATAAAATAAGAACATGAAACTAAATTTCTATATAACCTGTACAGTCATTCTGCTTCTGCTGAGCGGATGTGGCGAAGATTTTTTAGAGAAACATCCAAGTGAGGAGATTTCCAGCAGAAAACTCGCTGAGGCTGTTGAAAAAGATCCTCGATTGTTATTGGGAAGCATCGCTGGAATATATGCTACCATGTATAAAACTGAGACAGGTGGCACTACTAACCATGATGACTTTGGGCAAAAGGGATATGATATTTATAGTGATATGCTTGCATCAGATATGGTGTTGGGAGCATTAAACTACGGTTGGTACTCAACCGTAGCTCGCTATCAGGCTACAAAAGATTTCACTCAGAACGCAGACTACCAACCATGGCGATATTACTATAGAATTATATTCTCTGCCAACATCATTATAGATGCATTAGGTGGCACTGACGCTCCGCAAACAGAGGAAACTCAAAGACAGATTATGGGACAAGCGAAGGCCATGCGAGCTTATGGCTATTTTTATCTGGCACATTTCTATGGCACAGGATATGGTGACGGTTCTAGCAAGATTCTACCTGTTTATACAAACACACAAGATCCTAATCAGCCTTTAAGTACAACCGAAGAAGTATATAATCTAATAATTAGCGATCTAACTCAAGCTATCGACTACCTCAGTGATTTTAACAGAACTTCCAAAGATCAAGTAAACGTTTGGGTTGCAAAGGGGTTGCTTGCTTATGCCTACGCTGCAAGAGGCACAAATGCTGATCTTCAAAATGTAGTGACAATAACAGACGACATCATTTCGAACAGCGGCTTCAGATTGAACAATCAAGATGAAGTGCTAGCAAGATTCGATGCCGGAACTGGTGCACTTCTTAATCCGCAATCGGGTTTCAACAATGTTTCAAATCCAAGCTGGATCTGGGGAGTTGATTTAACATTGGCCAACGACTTGGATCTTGTTTCATGGTGGGGACAGGTAGATTTATTTACCTATAGCTACGCATGGGCTGGTGATCCAAAAGTAATTGACAACGGCCTGTATGCGGAGATACGGGAAGATGATGTTCGCAAAGGACAATTCGTTGATGTATATGGTGACGGACTCTACTGGCCAATCAACAAGTTCTATGCTTCTCAAAGAACAAAAGAACTTGACGAAAATGAAATCGGTGGTCAGCGCAGTATCATTGATGACTATGTTTACATGCGCATGGAAGAAATCTACTTGTTGAATGCTGAAGCAAATGCTAAACTTGGACAGGAAGCTGCTGCGAAAGAAAGTTTGACAGATCTGTTGGAACTCAGAATTGAAGACTACGATTATGTTGATGCATTAACCGGTCAGGCACTGCAAGATGAAATCTACCTGCAGACTCGCATTGAGCTGTGGGGTGAAGGTAAAGTTTACCTGGCATTGAAACGTAACAAAGTGACAGCAACGAGAGGTGATAACCACCTGTTCTTCCCTGGCGAATCATTTACGTTTGATTCGGACGAACTTACATTCCCGATTCCACAAGCAGAGGTTATCAACAACCCTGTATTGAATCAGTAATGACTCCTCAAAACGTATAAAAATTGAAAGGGTGGTTTAATTTAACCACCCTTTCTTATTTCTACAGCTGCTATTATTAAAACCAATTTACCAGGCAACCGTTCAAAATATACCCTTGATTATTGCCTAACGAATGTAGTCAGATCTCTGGAGTACGTGAGCGTAAGCAAGTGCATGGCGCGTGTGCACGCTATATATAGCATGCTTCTGTCCACATCCGTGTGATAGTTGCGTGATGATGCAAAAGGAATGATCACTTCATCAAACTCCAATCCTTTGGCGAGGTGTGCTGTTGTCACTACAACACCGTTGGAGAAGGACGTGCTATCAGGTGTGAGCAGATGTACCCCGGGACCTTTTATATCCTGGTATAGATCCTCGGCTTGCTGCAACGTCTTGCAAATAATCCCCAAAGATTGACGATCAGAATTTCTGAATCGCTCTATCAGATCTTTAATTGCCTGCGCTTCTTCCTGATTCGTGTTATACCGCAGCACTTCCGGTGCCTGCCCGTGGCGTTCCATAGGCACTACGTTGGGGTTTCTGGATATATGCTGCGCGAAAGCTGTGATCTCGTATGTAGAACGGTAACTCCGGAACAACTTCACCGTATCACCCTGCGGAAATACTTGTTGTATACCTTCTGCTGAAGATGCACTATACGGATTTACCGTTTGACTTACATCGCCAAGAATTGTTTTCTTGCATTGGAACAAGCGTGACACCACCGCATATTGGATCGGTGTATAGTCCTGCATCTCATCAATGAGCAAATGCTTTACATCATCGTAAGTCTTGGCACCCTCCAGCCTGATTTTGCAATAGATAAGCGGAAAAACGTCTGCATACTCCAATGCACCGTTGGGGCCCTGACGAAACATGTGCTCCTGTCCCATCCACTTGTAAAAATCTTTATAGAGATCAAATGCACTGCCGAGTCGGAACATGCGTGGTATAGTCTCCCATATCTGAGCTTTCTCACCACCGGTCAATTTCCGTTTTGTATTGCTGCGCACATAGTTCAGTACATCTTTCACCACTTCCGGAAAGCGCTTGAATATAGGCAAACGATGATAGGCCCGTAGCCGCTCGATAATGAAAGGCCACGGCACCACAATGCCGGCAACCCGTATCTCCTGCTCGGCTGCTCCAAAGTAATTATTCTCAACATGGATGAGATAGCGATTAAGTTGTCCTAAAAATTCGAACGTTGATTTGAAACGGATGCGTTCAATAAATGCAGCATCATGCTTTTCGAGTAACGCAGAAACCTGGTCAAAGAAGCTTTGAAATTTATACTTGTCTTCCAGTAATTCCGTTGCCAGCTCATCCATTCCCATCTCGGGTATATGTTCCTCACCGAGCTCTGGCAAAACGTTCGATATATAGTCTGCAAACACCTTGTTGGGTGAAAGTATGAGTATATCTTTTGAAGCAATCGTATCGCGAAAGCGGTATAGTAAAAATGCAATGCGGTGTAATGCGATGGATGTTTTACCCGAACCGGCAACTCCCTGGATGATCATGACCTGCGCTGTCTCATTACGGATCACTGCATTCTGATCACGCTGAATTGTAGCCACAATGTTTTTCATTTTGTCATCCGAAGACTTGCTCAGCTCCTTCTGCAAAATATCATCGTGAATGTTTACCGCGTTCTCAATCATAAACTCCATCTTACCTTCGCGGATTTTATACTGACGCTTCAACGCCACTTCGCCCTGTATTGTACCGGACGGAGTTTTATACCAGGCCTCACCAAGTTCAAAATCATAGAACATGGAGGATATAGGAGCACGCCAGTCGTATATCAGGTTTGCACGCTGCGAATCATCCGCAAATGAATAGATCCCTATATATATAGGACTTCGCTCCTGCCCTGCTATAAAATCGATACGACCAAAATAAGGAGAATCTTTAAGTTTATAAAGCTTGCGTTTTTTAGCAACAGCCGATTCACCCGTAAAGGCCATGCGGTTAATGGACTGACCTGCCGCCACCATATCCGCTTCATCCATCCCCGATTGATTCTCATAGATATATTGTTTATTCTGCCGCAGTTCAGCGGAGAATTGTTTAACAGTATCATCTACCCGTATGAGGGTTAGTTGAAGTTTCTCTTTGATCTCTTCAAGGTACTCGCGCTCTTCCTGTTCTGTACTATTAATCATCATCACGTATAAATTCAAAAAAAATCAATCCCGGTCCTGGCGGCAAACCGCAAAATTAAAAGTTTATACGCACAATAAAGAGTAATTGAGAAAGATTTCCGATCAGCGCAGAAAGCCTCCGAATTAACGTCACTTCGAGCCTGCGCTTTTAGATCATATCTCTGCACTCCCCACAAGAAACCCTGATCGGAGCAACAAAATCACCACTAAAATATATACTTGAATGCAGGCTATCACATTTAGCACGCATCGTGACATGAGGGTTTCTCGCGAGGAATGCGCATTTCACAGGAGATTCGCACGCCCGGAAATGACGCCCGATAAGCAGAACTGTTTGTTGTCTTTCTCTGAACGTTTTTTCCACCCCTGATCTGAAGGGAGTATATATCACCAAGTCGTCATTTAGCAAACAGGTTATCACAAACCCATAACCAAACGCTAAATGAAAAAACAAGTAACCCGAATCCTCCTATCAGCTATGCTGTTAGCGGGACTCACATTTGCATGCAAGGAAGAACTGCTCACGCCTGCAGAAGAAGATGCGGCAACATCATCTGTAGCAACGGAGAATGCCAGGCGCGGTAACCCGGACACTGACTACCAGGTAAGCCAACAAGTATCCGGAACTACCTGGACGTATACCATTACGAAAGACGATGCTGCCAAACATCCCGGCCATTTCACTATTCATTTCGGCAACTGTGAAAATGCCAGCCCCACAATAGCAAATATAGTCGCGGCCTCTATTAACGGAGCAGACTGGTTAGGAAAGATAGAAGCCAGTGAAGGAATGACCGGATGTACACCTTCCTCTTCTAACGTTGTTAAGTTCGATGACCTTGATTGTGCTGACCAGTATATCATTCAATTCACATTGGACACACTATATTCCGCTGTACCGGCACAAGGCTGGATAAAATCAGGAAGATCGTGTATCGAAAAAACATTGATTGCTCCCGGCTGCCGCGGGTATACACTTACCACCGCGCTGGATGCTGACGCTGCCATGGCCGGAAAACCATACAACGAATTAAACACCTATATGAAACTATATGGATTCGATTACTCCGAACATCCGAATTGCTCCGGTGGCTATGGCGGACACATCGATGGTATACATGGCGATGTTGTAAATGATATATACTTTAATAAATCCGTTTTTCGATTTGATATACATATTGATCCGGTGATTGATGGCGACCGTTGCAGCTCCGGCACTGTTGACCGTCAGCGTAACGAAATGAAATCCATTACCAACAATACTACGTGGGCAAAAGTACAAGGTAACTGGAACGAGTGGCAAATACTCGAATGGAAATTCAAACTTCCCGCAGGCTTCCAACCGACACAGAATTTCTGCCACATTCATCAGCTAAAAGCACAGGATGGTCCGAATAATGGAAGTCCTGTAATTACAATTACACCCCGTGCCAACAGCGATGGTTCAAACAAGCGCATGCAGATTATTCACTCAGTCGATGGCGCAAATACAGGTAAGGGTACCGTTGTAAACGATATACCATTATCAGCATTTGAAGATGAATGGGTACAGGTACGCGAAGAAATGCACTATACACACAACGGCTACTACTCCTGCAAAATTACCCGCATCAGCGATGGCCAGGTATTAATTGACTATACAGACACCAACATTGACATGTGGCGCATCGGCAGCTCCTATATACGCCACAAGTATGGCCTATACCGAAGCCTTGCCGGAGGACGATTGGACCAAAATCCTGTAGGACAAAGTCCACTCCTAAAAAACGAATCGATCCTGATAACAGACCTGCGCGTATATGAAAAGAACACGAACCCTGAGCCGAATGTAACGCATTGAAATAGCTGTGAGCTTTGAGCCCGAAAATGTAAGAGGCCGCTGGCTTCAGGCTATCAGCTGCACGATGTATCTCATGAAGCAGTGTTGCTAGCCAGTAGTAACCTACCTTTGGATAAAACACCTTGCAGCCAGTGGCTTGTAGCCAGCGCCCTCTTCTCGCGACTCGCAGCTAATTAATTTCCTGCGTATTTACTAAAGTATCCGCACTCGTTGATCACTTCTTTATAGTAGCGCGTGTTCGAATATTCAGTCTTTAATTTTTTGAAGCCGTTCCATGCCTGGAATGCAACTTCGGGTTCGCCCCAGAAGTCATTCTTGCTGTGGTACTCTTTTGTATAGAAGGCGTTCCGCTCGCACTTCGCCATCATGTATACACATTTGGCTTTTTGTTCTGCATTCGCTGCTGCGTTGAAGGCCTTCTCGTAATATTGGTTAGCGGTGGTACAACTTAGTAGAATAGGTTGATAGTATTTGTCAATATAGTTACCATATTGATTTATGATATCGTTATAGTATACAACACGCGCGTTGCCAAAGTATGTCATGTTATAGTATGCATTACCAAGCAACAAACTGTTGTTATATACATCCTGGCCTTTATCTACATACGACTGCATCTCTCTCATTTTTTTAAGAAACGCCAGCTTGGTATATTTTATTTTTTGCGGAGCGGCATGATCGCAGTCGTGGCAATCTTTGATCTTTCCGTTAAACGGATTTCCATAGAGCTCAACATTTTTGCCTTCGGCTGATTGCTCCATCAATGTAATAGCTTCGTCAAGTTTTCCGGCATACGCGCTCATCACTGCCTGATACTCGTATATATCCGATAAGGTTATTCCATAGATACCTTCCGCCAGTCTCTCCCAGGGAGATTTGTTAGCCTTGTGCAGAAATACTTTCATGGCTTCTGCGTTGGAAGCTGTCTGATAGAATGTAGTGTTAGCATCAAACAACTCTGCAAAAACTATATTTTGCTGACCCGCATACAATGAAGCTATATATCGCTTGCTCCAGCCGAGTGCATTTCGATAGCGGAATACTTCATCCTCTGTATCTTTGATATGATATAGCCAGTCGAGTTCCGGTAATAATTTGCCTTCTGCTTTCTCGTCCATTTTTGTTGTGGCTGATAATGTATTGATAAGCTTGAGCAATCGTATCTGGTTCGAAGTCAGTTCACTTTTAGGACCTTTCTTATCTGCTTTCTCAATCAGTTGCAAAGCCTGCGTATGGTTACCGGCAAGAATATTGAGATAGCCTGCTGCTAAATTCCAAAGATGCGGCTTATCGGTTTTCTCTTCCTTCGCGATTGAACTTACCAATTGAAGAGCATCTTTATTCATCTGCTCTTTTATGGTTTGTTTATACGCGGTAGCAGACTTGAACTCCATATCATTCAACCGAACTTCTTCTTTGTTGACAAGTCTTGTCAACAGGTAGTCCAGGTGTTCGCTGGCCGGGTTCAACTTGTATATTTCGCGTATCGCGGTTTTCTCGTTAGCATAATAACCAAACAATGCCCAGAGTCCGGATTTCTCTTCCGGAGTTTTAGCTAATGCTAATGATGCCTGAAAATCTTTTTGCTCCTGTGGATGATAGTTATAGGCTGTAACGGTTCGCAACGCGGGGCATTTATCAAACACAACGCTGTATAAATAGTTAGACGTTGCATAATCTTTCTTCTTATAGTATACTCCGGCTACATACGAGAGACCTCGATAGTATAAAACATTCTGGGGAACACTGCTCTTTGTCTTTTCGAAAAACGTTAGTAAGCCCTGCTTGTTGCTGCTATAGAAATACGCTTTCATCGTTTGAAACCAATACCGGTTCTTCAGAAAAGCATCGGTTGTCTCATTATAAAATTTCTCAACCTGTGCGATTGTCTTGGGGCTAACAACCGGTGCGGGTTGCGTTTCCTCGTAGTTCCATGAATTGAGCGGAGTTGTACTGCTGATTTCAATTTCCTTCGCATAGTATAAAAATTCAACGAAGCCTTTCACCTGGGCATCGGCCCCGCTGAGGCGTGCATACGGAATTGGTAACTTTTGTTTTTTCTGAACAGCACTATACATTTCTTTAACTCTGACATCTGCACTGTCATTCAATAATAGAAATGAGAGTTCCTTGGTTGTAAATTTACCTTTCAGATACTCTGACCATTCCGTTACTACATCCTGATTAAAACGCGAGGTATAGTCAGATTCAAAACCTATACTGTAAAACACATCTTGTGGCGCAAAGAACAAAGGCGAATACGATTCGTCTACATAAGTCTCCGGTGTAAAGTTGGAGTCATAATCATATCCCCAAAAGTAATCCGCACAGGCAAACAGTATACCGTAAGTACCAAACGCCACAAGGCTACAGAGTACGGCTAATTTTTTGAAAGAATTGGTTCTCATGCTGGTAGTGTTTCAGGTTAAAGTCATCGAGGTCGTAAAAAATAATTTCTGCTGGTTGTCTGGTCATTGCCTCCGAAAGATCTTCGATCATTTCTTCAAGATCATCCGGCCGAACGGATTCAATCTTGATGCGATCACCTTTCTCAAAGTAGTAACCCATTTTTACAATGTCGTCATTCACTTCAAAAAACGGAGGCTCCTTCATTTTAAAATGACCATCCTCCTGAAAGCTTGTCTCATCTACTTTATTCAGTAAGCCAATCACTGTATTATTACGTACATGTATACCCCAGGTAAAAACCGGAAGCGCTATATCCAGCGGCAACGGGTAACTCTTTAAACTTGCAGTATAGAGCTGAGCGGTCTCACGATCATAAATAGAGTTGGAAGAATCAGGAGCAATACGTCCCATGTTGTAATACATCAACACACCGCGCTCAACAGCGGGAACACCCGTATTCCTGAAATACTTTACCTGGTGTAGCCGTATTGTTGCCGAAAGTTTTCTGTTGCTCTTCTTTTTCAGCAGGTCAATAAATTTGAAATAAACCTCTTTACTATTCAGCGTCCAGTCGCAGTCGATCTGGATTTCGTCTGAGACAATATTTTGCATTGAATTGATTTGCTGGATATAGGACAATACTTTATCAACGAGATCATCAACGTCCAGCGCAGGCTGGAGCATTACCTCGTTCCGAATATATACTACGGGAATGATGTGCTGATCGCCAGGCGCTTCGTCAAACGTTATGGGCGAGAGCGGAACGGGTTGTCCCTTCTGCAAAGCCACATCGAAATAACGCACATATAGTTTTGAGACACCGTTTTGCGCTAATGCGTATCGTTCGTTCGCAGTAAGTTTAAAGATTGTGCGCCAATAGTAAAAAGAAACAGCCGCCTTGTTCGTCTCCGTATGGGTAGTACAGGCCGACAGGATCAAACACAAAGCCACCAGGTTAGTTACGACACGCATTTTATAACAACAGCCGGCAAATGTACTAATTTGAAAGAACGTATACTCACCTGCCCTTCAACTTTGAAACGAGTATTTTTTTTTGAAATATTTGGCCCTGAAATAACATCGAACATGACCAACACCGGAGATTTACCGAAATTGAATCAGGATAACCTTCAGCTTTACTTGCTGAAGCATGCCATTCAGAATACAATCTATCTGCAGTCCATTCTTAAAAAACAATTTGAGCTGCAACACTTGCTGCAGGACGGTAAGATCGACAAGAATGCCGTGAATGAAGACCTCGTTGAAAAACTAAGTCAACTGGATGCCGTAATCCAAAAAGAAATGATGCAGGCACTTGCTGATATTACTCCGAAAGGAAAGTGATCACAGTAAATCAGTTAGAGATTCCGAAGCATGAAAGTATATATATCACTTGCCAAGCTTGACCACCCGGCCTTCGCGTGCAGATTGTTTGGCTGCTTCCAGTATCTCAACAACAATGAGGTTATTCTCGAGCGATGACAAATCTGTCGCGCTGACTTTTATTTCACCGCGTATCACGGCTGCCAGGTATGCGAACGGATCGCTATAGGGCTTTTCATAAGCAGGACTTGTTATATATTCTTCCGGTTCATTGGCTGCAGATTTAACTTTAGAGCCTTGTCGATCTGCCAGTACATAGCCGCGTTCGCCGTAGAGTTCCATATCTTTACGGCCGAACGGCCAGTTCCATGACGCTTGTATAATTCCCTGTCCTTCCGGGTAGGTAACAATGATCGTTGCATCATCATCCACACGCGGGTATACCTGTGGTTTCAGCTGCTGTGTAACAGCAGATACTGTTAATGGCTTCGCACCATTCATAAGCCAGGTGAGCAGGTTGGCGCCATAACATCCAAAGTCCATCAGGGCACCACCACCGTTTTTAACCGGGTCCGTAAGCCAATTCAGAAACTCCGGACCGACTCCAATTTCTTTCGGCCCTTCATGACCATCATGAATAACGGCTTTGCGTAATTTACCAAACGTGTGATGCTTGAGGAATATCTCTTCCACTTTCTGGTTACTGCTATACCAGGTGGTTTCATAATTCGTAAGTACAGTTATAGCGTACTTGTGGGCGAGCGATTCGATTTGTCGCGCATGATCCATGCTTACAGCCAACGGTTTTTCTACCATAACATGAATGTGACGCGGAGCGCATGCCTTTACAATATCCAGGTGTTCGAACGTACTGCTAAAACCCGTAACAGCCTCTGGACGTGTCTTCTCCAACATCTCTTCCAGTGAACTATATAGCAGTGTCAGTGGCAATTTATACTGCTTGCAATACCGTTCTCCCAATGCACGGTCCGGTTCCGCAATGCCTGTTATTTCAATGTCTCCATCATCTGCACGATCGAGTATCCATCCAACGTGGCCGTGTGTTAATCCGGCAACGCCAATGCGAAACGGTTTCTTATCCTGTGGTAATGCAATGGTATAAGCAAACACCAGCATGGCGATTGTGAGTATTAGTCGTGACATACGCGCTTGGGGGCAAAGTATGTACAAGGTAAAGAATACCAGCGAAGATGTTGCCGCAGAAAGGAAGTTATCCTTCAGTGAAAAAATATAGGGATGAGTGGAATTTCCCAAGGATACACGCGCAGCGGCATGGCTGGGCCCGTTACCGGCATACAACGTGTACCCCTGGCGTTGTGCTATTAATTTATCTTGATATCTTCAACAGCATCAATGCTGAGGAATGACTTTACCTTCGAGAAGAAGGACGTGCGTTGCTGAACAATGACGTATTGGTTATTGATGATCTGAACGACCTCACATTTTTCAACGATCTTGCTATTGTACGTGAGTTCGATGGATTGTCTCGCGTCCTTCATCAGATTAAGGATGCTAACTTTTTCCTGGAATGACATCATGGTAACTTTTAGTTTTAATTTGTCTCCTGTCGCTGCCGCTGATTATATTTTCTTTTCATCTCTTAGATGCAGAAGTATTCGCGCGGTCACGCGTTGCTTACTATACAAAAGTGCAATCGGTACCAGCAACATGCTCGCCAAATTACAAGCATACATAACGCTACTGGGGATTGTTACGAATCGTGAGGTTGCGGTGATGTCTCACGCAAAAGACGTCTGATCTGATTGACTTTTGAGACAGGCTTGCAGTTAATACGGATGCGTTCTAAGTGTTTCCCTTAGAGAATGTAGGTGCGATACGGAGGCTTTACATTTTGATACGAAAATCATTGTTACAACGGTAGGCTACCCGCCAACAAAAAAATTCACGCAGACTGTTTTTCTTACAAGCTCTGTCGTGACCATAACATGGAATGTGACGAACTCCCAAGATCAATTTCCTTCAGTGACAGACTATATATACCCTGATAAAAAAAAATCAACAGAGAGGAACAATCATTGCTCCTTCCCTGCTGATCAATCCTAAACTAACATTTACACTATAGCAGGTTTAACACGCTCCTGCTCTTGCAGGTTCGCGCTATCCTGATTAACATGGATCCTGTTCTCTATATTCACAACACCGAATACAGTTTCAGCCAGATCTTGCGCCAATTGTTTCGCGAAACAGTCGTGTACTGAACCCGTGAGTATAACATCTCCGCTCTTTACCTCTACTTCTATATCGGAAGCATCCAGGTATGGATCATCACACAGAAGATCGCACACCATTTCACGAATGCGTTCATCAGAGCGTTTATAGTTCCGTGGGCCCTTTCCGCGGTATCCGCCATCATATATACCTTCATTCACCCGGTTTCCGGTCGGAGAATTTACCGCGTTGCCTGTATCGCCACGGTATCGCTGCGTGCCGGGCTGCTCCCATTCAGTATAGCGGTCACGCGTTACGTTGTTCTGTCTGATGGAAGTCGGGTAAGCCGCCTTGGTCTTTTGGCTGTAGTTTCTCATATCTGCGGTCTTAAAAGATTTGCCACAATCCTCCTAAAATTATGCCCGGCATGGCAGGCTTTTGCCAACGGCTTCTCTTCATCAAAATGGTATTCATGTGAGGAATACGGTCATCGCTCGTCATCATGCGATGTGGTCTGAGCCTGTGACAACATTTATAATTCAGGAACGCCAGGTATACATTTCCTTTTATGATAATTGCTTCGTAAATTATTCGTTTTTGAGGCAAAGACAATTTATGCGATGGCAATGGGAAATTAAGCCGGAGTCGGCCTGGTTTGAATGGAACTGGAAAGAAATTTGGAACTACCGTCACCTGCTGCTTCGCCTCATTCGCAGAGACTTCCTGACGCAATACCAGCAAACACTTCTTGGTCCTGCCTGGGTTGTTATACAGCCGCTGGTAACGGTGTTACTATATGTAATTATCTTCGATCGCGTGGTGGGCATTTCCACCAATGAGACACCGCCAACACTTTTTTACCTCAGTGGTATCATTATCTGGAATCTCTTTGCCGAATCTTTCTCGGGCACGGTATATACCTTTACGGCCAACGCTCCCTTGTTTGCCAAAGTATATTTCCCCAGGCTGATTATACCCTTCTCGGTAACAGCATCTCACATTATCCGCTTTTTTATACAGTTCCTGTTGTTCATCGGTTTCTACGTGTACAATCTATATACCGGCACCGTATCATTTAATCTTTTGTACAGCCTGGTTGCTGTACCCCTGGCAATTCTCGTCAGTGCGGGTTTAGGACTGGGTGCAGGGTTGGCGCTATCCGTATTTCTGGCCAAGTACCGCGATCTTACCAATCTTATCCAGCTCACCGTGCGCTTGCTGATGTTTGCTACTCCGATTATATATCCGTTGTCCATTGTTCCTGATAAGATCAAAGCCATCATGGTATATAATCCGCTGGTTCCGGTAATTGAGTTCTTTCGCGTGGCATTCCTGGGGGAAGGAACCACGTCTGGTATTCAGCTGGCCTATAGTGCTGCCAGTGTGATTGTAATTTTCTTTATTGGAAGTATATTGTTTAATAAAATGGGGTCAAAACTTATTGATGTTGTTTAGCAGCTATATGTATATATCTTCCCTTTTCAGACTATATTTCCCAATGCCAACATCATGGTGAACGATCCGATTATCCAGGTAGAGAATCTGTCCAAGTTATACAGGCTGGGCACCATTGGTACGGGTTCGCTGCGACAGGATGTACAACGCTGGTGGTACCAGGCTATACTTCGCAAGGAAGATCCGTTCTTCAAGATATCACGCGACAAAGAATCGTCAGCCGATTTCCTGTGGGCCTTACGGGATATAAACTTCGAGATCAAAGAAGGAGAAGCATTTGCTATCATTGGCAGAAACGGTGCCGGCAAATCTACATTATTGAAAATACTTTCGAAGGTAATACGCCCGACACAAGGCACGGTACGCGGTCGCGGAAGGATAAACAGTTTGCTGGAGATTGGAACCGGATTTCACGATGAACTGACCGGCCGCGAAAATATATACCTCAACGGTCACTTTCTCGGCATGACGCGCTCCGAGATCAAAAGTAAATTTGATGAGATCGTAGCGTTCTCCGGTGTAAGCCAGTTCATCGATACACCGGTGAAACGTTATTCATCGGGCATGTATGTTCGCCTCGCCTTTGCTGTTGCTGCGCACCTTGAACCGGATATACTGATCGTAGATGAAGTGTTAGCCGTAGGCGATGCCGAGTTTCAAAAGAAGTGTCTCGGAAAAATGAACGATGCTTCCAAGAAAGAAGGTCGAACCATTTTATTCGTAAGCCACAACATGCAGGCCGTTAACAACCTTTGCCAACGGGCCATGCTCCTGCAAAAAGGTAGCATGCTGAAAATTGGTGCAGCCGATAAAGTCGTCAATCATTACCTCAGCGGCATTCAGCAACACCTGCTGTCGCAGCAATGGACGAATATAGAAACAGCGCCTGGCAATGCAACGGTACGGGTAACATCAGTTAAGCTTATACCTGACCTTGAAGATACGCTTCGTCCCATTGATATCCGTACACAACTTACGCTTACCTTCGAGTTTCAGAATTATGAAGAAGGTATAAATCTTGTTACCGGTATTCATCTCTTTACACAAAGCAGTGAATGTATATTTGATGTGAGTTCGAAACCACAGGCATATAGCAAGGGGCTCATTCAGGGAACTTGTGTTATACCCGGCAATTTTCTAAACGATGGATCATACTATATTTCCATCATCTTTGTGAAAGATACCACAACGGAAGTATTCTACCTTTCCGAATGCATTGCATTTGATGTAGAAGACTACCGCGAAAACACCAACTGGTATGGCAAGTGGATGGGCCATGTTCGTCCTAACTTCCCGGTAATACTTACGCCACTTCCATCTTTCTCATAAGCTGCTCTATGGATTTGTTCAAGCCCTATCAATGTATACACCTGAACCTGGCGGAGCAGGAAACATGGCTCGAACCGCTGCGGTATGATCAGGGCTATTATGTAGTACTCTGGTGGAATGAAATCCCGATAGGACATCTCTTTGTAAAACCCGGCGAAGAATTACCGCCACCCGCATTTGAGAAGCGTGTTACCCATGCAGCCTCGTGGGTGCTGCAGCATTATACTGCGAATGCTTCCGCACAGGCCAATACACTGTACGATCTCCGGAATGCGTTCAGAAATATCTTTGCTAGTCATGAAAATATACCGGCTATATATGATGTCTCCGTGGTGATCTGCACCAAAGATCGTGCGGGCAGTCTTCGGCAATGTCTTTATAGCCTGACGAATCTTCCCCACAAGCCGGTTGAGATAATCGTTGTTGATAACGCTTCCGCGGATGATCGCACACGTGAGACAGCCCGTGCTTTCCCGCAGGTGAAGTATATACGCGAAGACCGTGCAGGCCTTGACATTGCGAGAAATACCGGTGCGCGGGCTGCCACGGCTTCCATCGTATTATATACCGATGACGATACGGTTATCCATTCGCAATGGATCGCAGAAGTATACCGTACGTTTAATGATCCATCCATAGCAGCAATGACCGGACTTGTGCTTGCAGCTGAACTTGACACCGAAGCACAATGGATCTTCGAACGATACTGGCCTTTTAACCGCGGCTTTATTGATAAGTGTTATGACCAGACATTTGTTGATGCAACACGTTCCAAAGGCATTCCGGTCTGGACCATCGGTGCGGGCGCTAACATGGCCTTCCGCAAAAGTATATTTACCGCTACCGGTTATTTTGATGAACGACTGGATGTAGGTGCTGCCGGTTGCAACGGTGATTCGGAAATGTGGTATCGTGTATTGGCTGCGGGATATAGTATACAGTATAATCCGAGAGCAGTTGTTTACCACCGGCATCGCGAAACACTCAGCGCGTTGAAGCACCAGATATTTTTCTACATGCGCGGATTTACGGCTGCCATCCTGATTCAGTATAAGCGTTTCCGACATCGCGGAGACCTGCTGCATTTATTTATAGCGCTTCCGAAATATTATACCTGGCTTTTACTGCGCGGCTTTCCATTGTACCGAGGGCGATATACAACAATATTCCGTGAGTTGCACGGAATATTTTCCGGTTTAATTTTCTATCTTAAAAATCGAAATACACCTTCTAACCATTCATAAGCAAACCGTGTCACAGCAACCTCTCGTATCGGTCATCATCCCATGTTATAACCATGCGCGTTTTCTCGCAGAGTCAGTTGACAGCGTTAAACAGCAAACGTATAAAAATGTAGAGATCATTGTAGTGGATGATGGTTCAACAGATGATACCAAAGTTGTGAGCGAATCGCTTCCAGGTATACGGTATATATACCAGGCTAACCGGGGATTGTCAGCGGCACGCAACACCGGCTTTCAAAACAGCCAAGGTGATTACCTCGTTTTTCTGGATGCGGATGACTATCTATATCCGGATGCCCTGCGCATCAATGCGGAATACTTGCAGCAAAATCCCGCATGGGCATTTGTTTCCGGCTGGCACGATAAAGTAGATGAGTGGAAATACCCGGTAGAAAAAGATGAACTTTCGGTCATAACGTCCGATCACTATATACATCTCTTGCAAGGCAATTATATAGGCATGCATGCTGCAGTCATGTATAGTCGTTGGGTATTTGATGAATATAAATTCGATACTTCGCTAAAGGCCTGCGAAGATTACGATCTATACCTGCGCATTACACGAAAACATCCGGTGGGATGTCATGACAAGAACATGGCCGCCTATCGCATACACGGCAATAACATGTCGGCAAGCATTCCGTTTATGCTGAAGTCTGCGCTTCACGTACTGGAGTCTCAAAAGGTATATTTAAAAAACCAGGCGGAAACACAAGCCTGGAACAACGGCCGGTCCATCTGGACAGAATACTATACAGGAAAGCTTCGAGATATACTTTATCGCCAGGTATATAAAGCCAAGCAAGTTCCGTCACGAAAAGACCGCTCTGCCCTGCTGCGTCTGAAGACTTCGTATGGATTACGACTCGAAGCAAAGATACTGAAGCTGAAACTGAAGAACGTTCTGAAAAGATCTTTACCCCAAGCGGTCAGGAAAATTTTATACAAGCGAGGCTATATGCATCAGTATATACCGCCTCCGGGCACGATAGAATGGGCAGACCTCGAACGAACCTCACCGGTAAGCAGCGACTTCGGCTACGATCGTGGCGGACCGGTTGATCGTTACTACATTGAAAAATTCCTGAACAACAACAGCAACCTTATTAAAGGTCGCGTGCTGGAGATTGGAGACAATGCGTATACACTGCGCTATGGAGGCAGCGCTATAGCACAAAGCGATGTACTTCATGTTGCACAGGCCAATG
Source organism: uncultured Chitinophaga sp. (assembly GCA_902168205.1). GTDB lineage: Bacteria > Bacteroidota > Bacteroidia > Cytophagales > Cyclobacteriaceae > Ohtaekwangia > Ohtaekwangia kribbensis. The sequence continues at coordinate 60,018 of CABHOK010000006.1, forward strand.
ATACTGTTACGTTTGTCGGTGACCTCAGTGACGCTCCACAGATTCCTTCGGATGCGTTTGACTGCATTATACTCACACAAACACTTCACTTTATATATGACTACAAAGCCGCACTGAAAACCTGCCATCGTATTTTAAAAAAAGGTGGTACCCTCCTGCTTACCATACCCGGCATCAGCCATATAGATAAAGGCGAATGGAGAGATTACTGGCTTTGGTCCTTTACCGATACATCGATGCGAAGGTTAATGCTTGAACTTTTCGAAGAAGACGGAGTACATATACAAACCTATGGCAACGTTTATGTGGCAACGGCTTTTCTATACGGCATGGGACTCCCGGAAGTTCGTGCCGATTTTCTGGATGCGCACGATCCAAGTTACCAGGTAATTATCGCTGTAAAAGCAACAAAGTAGAGCATGGCGTCATTCCTGAAAAAGATATTCGGAAACAAAAGAGGTGCAATCATACTCATGTATCATCGCATTGCTTCAGCGCATATTGATCCGTGGGATCTCTGCGTGAGTCCGGAACATTTTGATGAACAGGTGCGCTATATCCGCGATACTTTTCAGGTAGTTACCATGCGCGAATTAACAGAACGTGCGCGCACAAATGAATCACTTCGGAAGTATATAGCCATTACATTTGACGATGGCTATCGCGATAACTTTACAGCGGCTAAGCCTGTTCTTGAAAAGTATAGTGTACCCGCTACATTTTATCTCACCACGCGATTCCTGGCAGAAAAGAAATCATTCTGGTGGGATGAACTTGAGCAAGTGATACTTGCTACGCCTACACTTCCGGAAAAGATCAACCTGCACATTGGACGCGAAGACTTTACCTCCGATCTTGGTGCCGCACATATACTCTCTGATACGGCTGAAAAAGAAATACGCGAATGGCACTACGGACATCCGCTATACAATGCGCGTCTTAAATTATTTTACGAATTGTGGGCAGCCATCCGACCGCTGGCAATAAATGAACAGCAGCGCGTTATGCACCAGCTGCACGGGTGGGCCAACACCGCTCTATCACTTCCAACACTCATGGATGAAGCGCAGGTGCAGGAACTGTCTCAAACATCGTTGTTCGAGATCGGGGCGCATACCGTAAACCATCCGGCATTAGGACATCTGCCTCCGGAAGAACAGCGATACGAAATCCAGGAGAGTCGGTCGGTGCTCCAATCGATCATCCACAAACCCATCACAGGCTTTGCCTATCCGTATGGAAGTCTCAACGAGCATACACCGGGCATAACGCAGAAACTTGGTTTTGATTACGCGGTATCGACACGCGAAGGCCATGTTACACACTCCGGCAACCTGTACGATCTGCCGCGCTACCAGGTGAAGAATATAGGCGGGGAAGAACTTCGCGCGGCAATACAATCATGGCAACAAAACAATTCATAGCCATGAGTATAGCAAGTCCAATGGTTTCCGTGATCACCTGTTTCTATAATGAAGAAACATTTCTCGAAGAGACTATTCTGAGTGTACTGGCTCAAACCTATACCGACTGGGAATTACTTCTGGTTGACGATGGCTCGCCTGACACAAGCCCGGCTATAGCGAAACGTTATGCCGATCTCTATCCCGATAAAATTATATACCTGCAACACGAGCATCATGCCAACAAAGGCGTTTGTAAAAGTCGTAATCTCGGTGTAGCAAAGTCGCGCGGAAACTATATAGCATACCTGGATGCTGATGATGTATGGCTTCCGGAGAAACTGCAAAATCAACTCAACGTCTTCCAGCAACATCCGCAGGCAACTGCATTGCTGGAAGCATCCAATTACTGGTATAGCTGGCAATCGCCCCAGCGCAGCAATGTAATTATACCGATCGGGTCAGATGAGCAGGATACACTATATCATCCTCCCGCACTGATACTGCAGCTATATCCACTTGGGCACGGTGCAGCGCCTTGTCCTTCCGGGATGATGGTAAAACGAAGTGTTCACCAGCATATTTTGTTTGTAGAGGATTTTATAGGGCCTACCGCGGTATATGAAGATCAGGCGTTTCTCGCACAGCTATATCTTCATGAAACTATATTTGTATCGTCTGGTTGCAACAACCTGTACCGGCAGCGGCAGGACTCGCAGGTCTTCAACGTGCACCAGGATGGACGGTACCACCGCGTGAGACAATATTATCTCGAGTGGTTCGCCCAATACCTGAATAATCATTCGATCCATAATAACGAAGTCAATGCCTTGCTTCAAAAAGCGCTCCTTCCCTATCATCATCCGCTGCGATTTCGTGTGTTTCATGATATACCTTCCCGCATCGTTCGTAAAATAAAAAGGATTGCCCGCAAATTACTTAACCGCGTAGCAGCATGAGCAATCCTAAACTTACGGTGCTGATGCCGGTATATAATGCCGCTTCATATCTACACGAGGCAATCGACAGTATACTGCAGCAAACCTTCCGCGATTTCGAGTTTTTGATCATCGATGACGGGTCAACGGATCAAAGTATAGCAATTGTTCAGTCGTACAAAGATCCGCGCATCCGGTTCGTCCGGAATGAAACCAATGCAGGTATAGCTGCAACATTAAACCGTGGCATCGAACTCGCATCATGTGAATTGATTGCTCGCATGGATGCAGACGACATCAGCTACCCGGATCGCCTGCAAAAACAATATGACTATATGATGCACGACTCCGCGTGTGCATTACTATCAACATGGTGTCGTGTGGTTACTGCGGCCGGAAAGCACGTTCGTCTGGAGCGATATACCAGTCGTTTTTTCTACTACAACCTGACTTTTGAATGCTGGATATACCACCCCACGGTAATGTTTCGCAAAGCAGCCGTGAAAGAGGTTGGTATGTATAGTATGCCTTACTCGGAAGATTACGATCTGTTCTGGAAGCTGGCGCAAAAATTCCGGATTGCGAACCTGGGCGAAATCCTGCTGGACTATCGCCTCTCGCCAACCAGTCTCAATACCGTGCTTCGCAAAAAGGAATATGATGTTGCCAACCGCAAAAATGTACTGCGCAATTTACGACACTATATGGGGAACGATTTTGCGATTCCGGAAGAATACCTCGAATGCCTTCGCCACCATACTGTGCCCATAGCAAAACTAAATGATATACCGAAAATTGTTGATTGCCTTGTTATACTGGAACAGATCACGGAACAGATCAGCAAAACTCCGAATGTAAACCGCAACGAAAATGATATTGCGGAAGCTGCGTGGTTTAAACGCGACTTCATTGTTTACCAGCTTTTTCAGGAATTACCCTGGCCCAACAATTTATGGCTCCTGGTGAAAACAAGGAAATTAAATCATATCACAAGAAAAACGAGTTACGCACTGCGGTGGCGAATAAAAAAAATCAAACACTATTTTTCATTTTCAAATAATAAAGTAATTTTAATATAGCAGCTAACATACAGTATAGATTGAGTATAAATAGCCGTTACGCAGATGTAAACCGAACTCCCCACTCTCCCCCTCACATCAGCCCTGTTACAATAACAGACAGACCCACGTGGTCTGTTATGATACCGGTCTATAATGCCGGCAGCTTTCTGAAAGAAACATTGGAATCGGTATTAACCCAGGCTGAAGCCGAAAGCAATATGCAGATTGAAGTTGTAGACGACTGCAGCACAGATATAGATGTACAATCGCTCGTTGCGCAAATTGCCTCGGGGCGTATATCCTATTTCCGTCAATCGCACAACGTAGGCAGTCTGCGCAATTTTGAGACTTGCATAAACCGCGCCACCGGGAGATATATACACTTATTGCACAGCGATGATGTGGTACACCCCGGCTTTTATAAAAAGCTTGGCTATCTCTTTGCGCAATACCCGGCTGCTGCGGCTGCGTTCTGTCATTATCAGTATATAGATGAGCACGGTAATATAGTTTTGACACCGGAGCGGGAAGCCACCGAAGAAGGCATATTGAAAAACTGGCTGCTGCGATTAGCCGAACGGCAGCGCGTACAATATGTAGCCATTGCCGTGAAGCGTGAAGTATATGAAGAGCTGGGAGCATTTTATGGCGTGCATTATGGTGAAGACTGGGAAATGTGGGCACGCATTGCTGCTAAATATCCATTCGCCTACACACCGGCTATATATGCATCGTATCGAAGACACTATAATTCTATATCAGGACAGTCGTTTACAACCGCGCAAAATCTGAAAGACCTGCAATTTGTAATGAACCAGATCAGTCATTACCTGCCGGCCAACGAACAGCAACGGACATTGCAAAAGGCGAAGAAGTTTTATGCATACTATGCTTTTCGCACAGCTGGTTCGCTCTGGAAACGGTTCAAAGACCGCAGGGGCGCGATGGCACAAATGCGTGAAGCGTGGCGTATGCACCAGGATATACCGATCGCCTGGATGACGTTAAAAATGATTGGAAAAATAATTTTCAACCGATGAGTAAACCAGGCGTATCAGTTGTTATTTGTACTTACAATGGAGCCGACAGATTGCCGGAAACCATTCGCTATATAGCAGGCCAACAGGTTCCGGAATCTATACCCTGGGAGTTCATTATCATCGACAATGCATCGTCTGACAATACAACGGCCGTTGCCCAATCTGAATGGAGTAAATATACATGTACACAACCCTTCAGCATTATACCGGAACCACAACCCGGTTTAAGCTATGCACGGGCACGTGGGTTTGCCAGTGCGCAGTACGACTATATTTTAATGTGTGATGATGACAACTGGCTGGATCCACATTATATAGCAGCCGTATACGAGATCATGAATGCGCATCCCAATATAGGAGCGCTTGGAGGAAACGGATCGCTCATTTTTGAAGAAGACCCTCCGGCCTGGGTTCGATCTTTCTCTGTATATGCTGCGGGACGTCAGGGAGCTAAAAGCGGACCGGTAAGACGTTGCACGGTATATGGCGCAGGTTGTGTTATCCGAAAACCGGCTTATGATATGCTTCTTCAATCCGGACATCGAAGTTTGCTGACGGATCGTCTCGGAAAAGAGTTGAGTTCGGGAGGCGATTACGAATTGTGCCTGGCACTGGCCATCGCAGGGTTCACCATCTGGTATGACGAACGACTTACTTTCAGTCATTTTATTACGCGCGATCGCATTACTGTAGAATATTATAGAAAGTATCTGAAGGAAAGTGCCCAGTGCCTGGAGGTGTTGCATCCCTATAAAGTTATCTGCGACTGGAAATATCAGAACGTAAAAATATTTCGCTATCGCATGATGAAGTCGTTGCTATACCTGCTGCGAATCTATATCAAATTTTTGTTGGTCATTCCGTTTTTGAAAAAGGAAAGTTCGCGGTATACGTTGGTGTCGTTGCAGGCCTACTCAACCCGGGTAATGATCTCTGTATATATCCGGAACTGGAACAAGATCATCACCAACTATGAACACGGCAAAGAGCTTCAGCAAAAATTTACCAGATCGCAACGCATGGCAGCCGTACAACCTAACAGCGCTTCACTCTTCCCGCTGTAAAGGCTTATTACTTCTTAACAAAGCGTGCGCGGTAAACACCTCGTTCAGTCTTCACCAGCAATACATAAACCCCAGCCGGTAACCTTCCAGTATTCAATGTTACTTGTGGCCCTGATGGTATAAATGATTCTGCCGCGCGTCCATGCCCATCGATGACGGCAATGGAAACGATTCGTTCATGATTCTTTACGGAAAAAGACAACAGCCCTGCCGTGGGATTCGGATATACGTGAAGTGCACCTGCCTCCTGTTCGTCCTCAATACCCGTAATAGTTATATCAGCTTTCCATAATTCGTAGTCACTATCCCATTGGTCTGCTGGAAAGTATATCACATTGTCAAGTACAAATGCATCGGAAGATATGTAGGCGCCATCGGCATAGAATACCGTACCGCTCTCCGTGCCGTCACTCTTCCACAACTCACAAAAACCGGTTTGGTTCTGAATGAAGAAGTATATATCGTCTTCCAACAATAGTATTTCGCGCGTATAGTAGTAACCGCTGCCTACCGGTATATTTTGCACAATCTTTGTTCCGGCCCCGGTTCCATCGCTGGTCCAAAGGGCGAATGCCCCCTGGTAATCGCTTACTGTAAAATAAAACTCGTCATCCTTCACAACGGCTTTCGATATGGCGAGCAACTCATCCGTATCAGCCAGTGTTTTTACTTCTGTGGTGCCGGCTTCCGTACCATCGGTATGCCAGAGTTTATATTCCAGGTCATTGTTCGTCCTGAAGTATAGTTGATTTTTAAAAGCAAACATGCCGTCAATAAAACTTGGCCAGATTCCGGGTGTAATATCTTTTACGAGTGTTGTTCCTGCTACCGTGCCATCGGTCTTCCACAGCTCCTGACCATTACCCGCAGACTCCGCCAGAAAGTATACCAGGTTACCTGCGCCTACAAATGAATTTATATAGCTGTTACCGGCACCGGGCTGTATATCTTTTAAAAGTAATGTACCTGCTTCGGTACCATCGCTTACCCATAACTCTCCGCCTTCATTTTTAGAATGGGCGATCATATAGATCTTGCCATTGTTAACTACCGGCATGTTGATGTAGTAATCGCCATACGTATCGCCCAGTGTAGCAACCTTCACTGTACTGGTAGATGTGCCGTTAGTCTTCCAGAGCTCGCGGGTATCATTCCCGCCCAGCGTTGTAAAAAACAATGTACCGTTAAGGATCACAAACTCTCCCGGAAAATTAGTGCCTGCTCCTGCCACCATATCTTTCACCAGGATTGTGCCGGCAGCAGTTCCGTCACTTTTCCAAAGCTCGTATCCATTCGCGGCTGTCTTTGCAAAGAAGTATATAGCGTTATCAAAAACATTAATATAAATTGGCGCACTGCCTGTTGCACCCGGTTCGATGTCTTTTACCAGTTGGGTTCCTTCCGAGGTGCCATCGCTTCGCCACAGCTCATCACCATGGTCTGCATCAGTCGCAGCAAAATATAGCACACCATTCAGCGATACAAAACCGCCCGGACTTGAAGCAAATGTTTTGCTCGGGGTAAGATCTTTTACCATTCGGGTGCCGCTCTCTGTTCCATCGCTCCGCCACAACTCCCAACCGGTCTCTGCCGTATATCCATTGAAGTATGCTATATTTCCGAGTACAACGAGTTCGTTAGCCGCACCTGATTCCTCTCCGGGTGCTATATCTTTTACCATAACCGTACCGGCAGCTGTGCCATCGGTACGCCACAATTCATAGCCGTGTGTTCCATCATCAACGATAAATAACAATGCGTTATCTGTAGCAACAAAATCCTTAAATGTTATTCCGTTATCGGGCGCTACGAATTTTACAAGACTTGTTCCGGCAGCAGTGCCATCGCTCTTCCATAACGCACCGTCTATCAAAAGCACAAGCTGGTCCCCGAACGCATATATATTACTGATATATTGTGAATCCCATTCTTTTACTAAAGTTGTCCCGGCAGCAGTGCCATCACTTCTCCACAGTCCTTCGCTTGTTAAGTTGGTTGTAGCCTTAAAATATAGTATACCATTCAGCATCGTCAGTTGCCGGGGATAGCTCGCGTCTGCACCAGGCCATATATCCTTCACGAGCACTGTACCATTCTCTGTACCATCACTTTTCCACAACTCCATTCCGCTCCCGGGAACGGTCGGTGTAAAGTATAGTATATCGCCTGCTGCCGTGAGAGCTTCCGGCAAACTGGTTTCATCTCCCGGAGCTATATCCTTCACCAGTACCGTACCATTTTCAGTTCCGTCACTTTTCCAAAGCTCATCACCAGCTTGTTCAGTCTCCGCGCGAAAGTATAGCGTACCATTTACATTCATTAAACCCGAAGGTCCGCTGGATTCAGCGCCCGGTATAATGTCTTTCACCATTACAGTTCCGGCTTCTGTCCCATCGGTCTTCCAGAGTTCTATACCATGCTCATGGGTAGTAGCGCTAAAGTATAGGGTTCCATTTACATTGACGAAAGAGGCAGGATAGCCTGAATCAAAACCAGGTATAATGTCTTTCACCAGCACTGTTCCAGCTTCTGTCCCATCGGTCTTCCATAGCTCGACACCTTCATCTTGAGTGCGTCCTGTAAAATATACCGTATTGCCAACCGCGACAAAATAGTCGGTAGTACTCCAGTTCATTACCTCAACTTTGTAAATAACGTGTGTACCGTCTTCAGTGCCATCGCTTACGCCCAGGCCGTTGTTGTACTCACTCGTGCGCGCGTAGAAATATACTTTTCCTCCGGCACTAGTCTTATAGAATATATAGGATGAGATAGCAGGATCTTCCTGGTCATTAATGTCTTTCACACGCGATATCTGTGCGGCAAGATTACCGGCCAACAGCAGCAATGCAGCTACAAGGAGATTTTTCATGGGTGGAGTTTGGGGGTGGAAAATTAATTTACCAATGGCAACTAAACTTTCGGATTTAAAGATAGGCAAATTGGAAAGTGTACCCAAACGAAGATTTCTCCAATAAAGCTCGAGCTGAAACCGGTAGCCATGGCGTTGTTGCACGAGCGCGTGGTTATTGTTCCGAAATGCCGTTACCAGACATGGCGCATTTTACCATGAAGATTGCCGGACTTCCACCCGCACGGTTTCTGAAAATGACTGTAGGTTTGTATCGTAAACGAACGGAAGAACCGAATCGATGTGCTTCGATTCAGGAACTATATATCAACCTTAAAAACAAAAGCCATGAAACCCAAAATACAGGAAGAACTTGAAGCTGTTACAACAGAGCTCCTGCTGCTGATCGCCTCATTTGACCAGGAACAGATCAATCTTATTCCTTTTGAAAACAGCTGGACGGCTGCGCAGGTAGCCGATCACCTTTGTAAATCCGATGCTTCGATTATCGCAACCATCTGCCAGGATGGAACATTCACAGCGCGGATACCAGACGAGAAGACTCCGGAACTGAAAGGTATATTTCTGAACTTTGAAGTAAAATTCAAATCGCCAGACATCATTATACCTGACAACAAGGTCTTCCATAAAGAAGAACTCATCGTCAGGCTAAAAGAAACGCGATCTAAACTGTTTACTGCCGCGACTACACTAAACCTCAACGAAGTTGTCGCGCATGACATACTGGGAGACATGACCCGGTTGGAGATCCTGTCATTTGTACTATACCATACGCAGCGACACATTCACCAGTTAAAGCGCATCCGCGAGAAGATCATACCGCTACAGCAGTCGGTATAATAGTCAGCGTTACTCGTTCTTCAACACTTCCGCTGGATTCGTTCGTGCTGCGCGTAATGTTTGTGAGCCTATCATTACCAGGGCCAGCAACATCACGATGAAGAATCCCAATATCAGTTCACTGACGCGCATCGGTGGATGGTACATAAACTTCACAAGCACAACTTTATCGAAGAAGAAATAAGTAGCTGGCAACGCAATGCAGGCGGCTATCACAAGTAACGCGATAAATCCTTTGCTGAGCATATATACCAGTTTCGTTTCGCTTGCGCCCAGCACCTTGCGTATACTAACTTCTTTCAGGCGTGTCTCGGTAGCAAATACCACCATGCCCAACAATCCCATAGACGCGATACATACCGCGAGGAACGCCAGGAATCCGAATACTTTTACCATTACTGAGAATTGGTTATAAGCTTCCTGAATCTGATCGCTATAGAACTTTGCTTCCATCGGATGCACTTTATCCAGCTTCTGCCATATCGCGTTTATCCTGGCAAATGTGGCGGGCCAGTCTTCCGTCTTTACACGCAAATTGATGTTACCATAATACTGAATGGATGCATACCGCATGATCAATGGCTCAATCGTACTTTCCAATGTTCCGTAGTTGAAATCTTTCACCACGCCTACAATGGTAAGTCTCATGGTGTCCACCAGTAACTCTTCACCCAACGCCTTTAGCGGATCGCGTTTCGCTATATCAAAACGCTTCAGCAATTGCTCGTTTACAACTACTTCCGATTCTTCAGCACCTTCTGCTATAGCATGCAAATTTCGTCCGGCGAGAAATTTATGCTGATGCAGTGGCAGGTAATTTTCGTCAATCAGGTTCAGCCACACTCCGGAAGAATCATTTTTATACTTCACCTGCATGCCATGTATATTTCCAAGACTCGTTACCATCAACGATCGGGAAATATCGGTTACTTCCGGTAACTCTTTCAACTCTTTTACCAGCAGATCGCCTTTTACACCGCCAGCCAGTTTAATGTTCACTATATTTTCCGTAGAGAATCCCAGATCATACGAGATCAATCCCTTATACTGATTGTAACCAATGATAGTGGTCGTTATAAAGATCAGCGAGAAAGTATATTGAACCACGATCAGGGCCTTACGAATGTTTACGTGCCTGAAGACCTGCAGTGATGATATATCTTTCAATACCTTTATAATATTTATCCTGGCGAAGAAGAATGCAGGCGGTAAACCGGCCAGTAGCCCTACCGTTATAGCCAGTAGCATAAACTGGAGGACCAGTCGTGGAGAAAGTTCGAGCGACAACATGGTTTGCAGCTTCGGTTCCATCGAAAGGAAACTGGATCGCAATAGCATAAACACTCCGGAAGACAACAGTAATGCCAGCAATGCTATGATCACGGCTTCCACTATAAACTGGCCAAGTACATGCATTTTGCGTGCGCCCATTACTTTACGTATACCCACTTCGCGCGAGCGTCTCAGCGAACGTGCAATGGAAAGATTGGTATAGTTAAAGCAAGCAGACATGATAATAATCATCGCGAGTCCCCCCAATATCCACAACGCTATACCATTCATGGCAAGGCCTATCGGGTTGGACAGTCGCGCGTTGAACGGAATCTCTCCCAGAGACTGCAGATTCAAATCGATGCGCTGATCTTCCAATGCCTTGTTCTCTGCTGTGCTGATCTTATTGATACTCGCCTGTACGGTTTGTGCATCGCCATGCTCCGGCAAGAGTATATAAGTATAATTGGAGTATATATTGCTCCATGACATGAAGCCGCCATCCATATCCGGCTTGACCAAATCAACGGTAGCGAATGAGACCAGTACATCAAAATGCATGTGCGACAGCCTGGGTATATCTTTCATCACGGCCGTTACGATATAGTTTATCGTATCGAACTTAACCGATTGGCCAAGCGCATTTTCAGAACCAAATAGCTTTCGTGCTGATGTCTCCGTAAGCACCAGTGAGTAGGGATCTTTCAGTGCTGTAGCTGGATTACCTTGTATCAATGGAAACGTAAATATGGAAAAGAATGCTTCGTCAGCCCATATACCTGACAACGGCATAACGGATTCGCCAACTTTTGCATCGCCTCCAAATCCTCTTCGCATCAGCGTTACTTTTTCTATACCGGTAACGGACTCTTTGATTCGCTTACCCGCGAGCACCGAAGATGTGGCCAGGTTCATAGGCGGACCATCCTGACGCTGGTGTGCTGTGATTACCCGATATATCCTGTCTTTGTTTTCGTGGAAGTCGTCATACGAACGGAAGTCTGATACAAGCGCGATTACCAGCAATCCAACGGACATGCTAATCGCAAGCCCGATGATGTTGATACCAGAAAAGAGCTTGTTGCGCACAATGTTGCGCCCAGATGTTTTAATATAGCTACCAAGCATAATCCAATGAATTAAGAGGTTGATGAATTCAGGTTTACGTACAGTATAAATTCGAAAGAACTTAATAACATCCAGTATATAGATGAGCCGCGCACGCTTTACGCCTTTGGCTTTTACATTGCGTTCAAAGTATTCGTGCAGGTCACCTTGTAAATCTTCCAATATAGCGGGGCGACAATACCAGCAGAGAAGACGTTCTGCCCATTTGGGAGGAGTTGGTTGTGATGCTTTCATGATGCGCCTTTCAGAATAAAATCCGGTATACGATTCCAAAGTTGTTCGCGCACCTCTCTTGCTTTCAACAGCGCAGCTTTACCACTGCTCGTTACGGAATAAAAGCGTTTCCGTTTTCCACCACGCGTACTCGTTGCTTCACCCAGTTTACTTTTTACCAATCCTTTTTCTTCCAGGCGGTTCAACACGGCATGTACTACACCAAGCTTTACCGAACGCCCAGTGTTCTTCTCGAGCTCATCGCAGATGGCAACGCTATAGGCATCGTTTACCAATGCAGCAATAGTCAGCAATACAATCTCCTCAAACTCTCCGAGGTTTGTCCCTTTCATAGTGATTAATTACGTAAATGTATGTAAAATAGTTTTGAGATTACAAGACATCCTGGTTGAAAACTTTTTATACGTTACCGTGCAACCTTTCCTTAGCAGCATAAGTCAAAGTATAGAATGACCCTATGAAGTTAACCCGATAAACCCACATACCATGAAAACAATAGCTTCACTATTGATCTGTTATCTCCTGTCGATCTCGTTGAGCTGGTCGCAAAACGGTGAATACTCTTTTAAAGAGTCGTATGATCTTGCAACGCCTGCCAAAATGAAAATATCATCCTCCGATGGTAACATTGAAGTATCGGCCGGCAATACTAAAAAAGCCGAGGTGCTATATATTGTAAGACGTAACAACAAAGTATTGCAGATCAGCCGCAAAGAACTTGAAAAAGAATTGAAGGTAACAGTTTTGCAAACCGGAAACAGCCTCGACATCAATGTTGAGTATCCGAAGATTCAGGGTTTCAACTGGAAAGATCACATGCAGGTTAGTTTTAAAATTACTGTACCGAAAGAAACGTCCTGCGACCTGATAACCTCGGATGGCAACGTTTCGCTTACCGGACTTGATTTGAGCCAGCAGTGCAGAACGAGCGATGGAAATATAGCGATCTCGTCTGTTGGCGGTGATGTGATTGGCCGCACATCCGATGGTAACATCAGTGTGAAGCAAATCAACGGTGCTGTTGAAGCCAGAACGAGCGATGGAAATATTGTAGCAGAAGACATCAAAGGCAACACCCAGTCAGTAACGAGTGATGGAAATATAGTGCTGTCTCATGTAACCGGTGATATTACCATCAGCACATCCGATGGAGACATTGCGTTTACAGATGTTGCAGGTTCTGTAAAAGCTTCCTCTTCCGATGGTAACATTCGCGGAAATATACTTGAACTCAAAAAGTCACTGGCTGTTCGAACAAGCGATGGAAATATATCGATCACCATTCCTGACCGCATGGGACTGGATCTGGACATCAAAGGTGAATCGCTGGATGTTGCTCTCAATAACTTCAGCGGCACATCAGACGAAAAATATATTCACGGTAAGATAAATGGCGGTGGTATACCGGTAAGCCTCACCTCCGATGGCAACGTATCCCTGAACTATCGGTAATCGATAAATTTCGTTAACCTGAAAAAGAGTATCCCCTACCGGATACTCTTTTTCATTTGGAGGAATAGATGCATTTGCATTAGCCTTCTAACGTTGCTGATGTTATTTTTACAGCTATGCGACAACTGGCGGCTATACTTTTTGCAGACATGACGGGCTACACTGCATTGATGCAGGAGAATGAACAACTGGCACGCGCCAAGCGAAAGCGACTGAAGGACGTGCTCGAGGTTTTGGTTGAAAAACACAACGGTAAGACTATACAATATTATGGTGATGGTTCGCTGAGTATCTTCAGCAGTGCCATTGACAGCGTTACGTGCGCGGTTGATATTCAACGCGAACTGAAACGGGACTTGACAGTAGACCTGCGCATCGGCATCCACACCGGTGATGTTATCATTGAAGATGAAGCGATCTATGGCGATGGCGTCAACCTGGCTTCCCGTATTGAATCGCTTGCAGCTCCCGGAAGCATTCTCATTTCGGAGAAAGTATTTGATGAGATCAAGAATCAGGCTAATATACAATGGCGTGAGCTGGGTTACTTTGAAATGAAAAATGTAAAGAAGCCGGTACGCGTCTATGCCATTGCGAATAGCGGTATCGTTGTGCCGGACCGAGCCGAGCTTCAGGGTAAAACCAGGCAGCCTGTAAACCGGTTAGCAGTGCTGCCGTTTGTAAACATGAGTGCCGATCCTGAAAATGAATACTTCAGTGATGGTATTACCGAAGAACTGTTGAATGCACTTACCAAAGTGGACGGTTTGCAGGTTACATCACGGACCTCTGCGTTTGCTTTTAAAGGCAAGAACGTTGACATCCGCGACATTGGCATTCAATTGAATGTTGATAAAGTATTGGAAGGCAGCGTGCGCAAGGCCGGCAATCGCGTTCGCATTACAGCACAGCTTATCAATGCTGCCGATGGCTATCATTTGTGGAGTGAAAATTATGATCGTAACCTCACAGATATATTTGAAGTGCAGGACGAGATCAGCAATATTATTTCGAATAAGCTTCGGGAAAATCTCAGTTCATCACCACAGGCTGCACAACTAGTAAAGTCCCCTCCTGCCCGCAACACCGAAGCGTATACTGCCTATTTGAAAGGACTACACTTCGCCAACAAGGTAACACCGAACGATACCCGTAAAGCCATTGAATGCTTTCAGCAGGCAGTTGAACTCGAACCCAACTATGCGCTGGCCTATGCCAAGCTGGCCATGGCCTATAGCGGACTTGGTGCCAGTGGACAGATGCTGCCGCGCACGGCTTTTGAAAGAGCGCATGGCTATGCCGACAAAGCTTTGCAACTCGACAGTACGGTTGCTGAAGGACATATTGCCAAGGGTGGTATATATTTACTGTATGACTGGAACTGGCAACTGGCATACGATGCATTACAACGGGCGTTACAACTGAACCCCGGGGCAACCGCTGCTTACGAATTGTTATCGCTATACTATATTCAGACGGAACAAAAAGATAAAGCTGTTGAGGTAATGGAGAAGGCTGTGAAGCTTGATCCGCTATCTGCTACAGCCAATCAGTCGCTGGGCAAGATGTATATATTTGCCGAGCGTTACGATGACGCTATCAAACAGGCAAACAAGATCCTGGAGATCGATCCGCAGATGCGTGCCAGTCTTGAACTGAAAGCATGGGCCACCGGTATGAAAGGTGATTGGGAAAGTGCGTTGAAATTGTTTGAAGAGATTCATCGTCTCACCAATCATCCATTGAAAGGACTGATGGGTGTCGGGTATGCACACGCGCGATTGGGACACAACGAAAATGCACTTGAATGTATTCGAAAGATCGAGCAACAACAGGCAGAAAATCCGGATGCCGTACTCGATGCTGATCTTGTAGGTATATGGCTTGCCCTGGGCGATACTGAAAAAGCATTTTACCACATCTCACAGTGTGTTGAGAAACGTATAGCACCGATCGGTTTATTCCTGGAGTATCCGGCATTTAAAGGATTGCGTAATGACCCGAGGTTGCTTGCCTTGCGGGATAAAGTCAATGCACACTCTTAACGTCACTTCGAGCGTACGCTTTATGTTTATATATCCATACTTCATGCGAGAAGTCCCTTGTCGGAGCAACGCATTCGTTGATATACTCTTTATGGATATATAATTGAATAGCTCTTAATGTAATTTACCCAATACAGTGCATCATGTTTAGAACAACTGTAACATGGGGGTCTCGCGGGACATGCACATTTCATAGAAAGCACGCACGCTCGAAATGACGTTAAATAACTAGCGCATGCCTACCCAGTGTGGGTATATTTTCTTTTGGTCGCTGGCAGCTTCGAGTTTGGTAACTTGTTCGGCGGTGAGGCTCCACCCTACAGCATCGAGGTTTTCAATGAGTTGTTTTTCATTGCGGGCTCCGATCACAACGTTGCTTACTGTAGGTCGTTGCAGTAACCAGTTGATGGCTACCTGTGGTATACTTTTTCCAGTTTCGGCCGCAACTTCATCCAACGCGCTTATCACGTTGAATAAATATTCATCCGATACCTCTGGTCCTCCGGCAGCACCTCCGGATTTGATCCGACCTTCTCCCAACGGTTGGCCTGGACGAATTTTACCGGTTAAGCGTCCCCAACCTAACGCGCTCCATACCATCAGTCCTATATTCTGATCTTTCGCCATCGGCATCAATTCCCATTCATACTCACGACCGATCAATGAATAGTATCCCTGGTATACTATATATCTCGCAAGACCATACTTCTCCGAGGTCGCGAGCGACTTCATTACCTGCCACGCTGTAAAGTTTGAACAACCGATATAGCGTACTTTTCCACTCGCAACAAGATGGTCCAGGGCTGCCAGTGTTTCTTCTACCGGTGTTAGTGGATCGAACGCGTGAATAAAGTATACATCAATATAGTCTGTTGCCAAACGCCTGAGACTCGCCTCGACTTCCCTGATCAAATGATACCGCGATGCTCCGCTATCATTCGTATTGCTGCCCATCATAAATCCTGCTTTGGTAGAGATCAGGGCTTCACTCCTTTTACCTTTTAATGCTGCACCCAGAATTTGTTCAGCAGCACCGAACGAATATACATTCGCGGTATCAAAGAAATTTACACCACGCTCAAGACATATATCGATGAGACGCGTTGCTTCCGCTACATCTGTTTCGCCCCACTTCTTAAAGAAATCATTCGTACCACCGAAGGTACCTGTTCCTAAACTTAACACAGGAACTCGCAATCCTGCGTTTCCTAACTGCCGGTATTCCATACGTTTTTAATGTTTGATTTAACGAACACAAAATTGCCGGCCGCGCGTGTTATAGTTCAGGATAAAATACGGAATGGCAGGGAGAATATACAGGAAAGCTGCGAGCTTTGAGCCACGAGAAAAAGGTGGCTGGCTACTGGCTGCGGAATGAGAACCGGTTGGCTGCGTAACTATAAGTTATGTTACCACTAATTCCAAGTGTCAAACAAAGAAAACCTACTAGCAACTTGTAGCCAGAAGCTAGTGGCCATTTTAAGACAGGCAGCCAGAGGCTAGAAGCTATTTCTAAATTCTGCGGGGGTCTGTCCTGTTTGGCTCTTGTAATAGCGTGCAAAGTACGAAGGGTCATCATAGCCGAGGCGGTAGGCTATTTCGCTTATGCTTTTGTGGGAGTGTTTGAGACACATTGTTGCCTGCTTGATGAGTTGGTCTTTGATGAGTTGTCCTGCCGATTTACCGGTGAGATCTTTGATCGTATCATTCAAGTGATTTTGAGACACGCCTAGTTCATCCGCATAGTCGGCTATCTTTTTAAGTTTGATGGCGTTGCCTTTGTTTATCGTTTTGAAATCGCGCATATATAAGGCGGTAAATGATTTCAATAAGCGTATAGATGAACGGTTGGATTCTGCTGGTTGTGTATCGAGTGATTCGTATTGTGAATAGGCTTTGTTGAGAAGAGCATGCAGGTATCCGCGGAGTATATTATCGGAAAAATCGTTGCGTTGTTTATACTCGGTGTGCATCATTTCAAACAAACCGAGATAATGCTTCGTCTGCTCATCGGTTAAATGAAGTACTGCATTGCCATCCAGCTGAAAGAAAGGTAATTCATGCAGCAAGTTTTTGTTATCGCGACCGAGATTGAAGAAGTCATCCGAGAACGAGCAGTAGTAACCCCGTTGTTCATCGCCTTCTGCTTTCCAGGCACTGATCATATCCGGACTTACAAAGCATAACATATTCTTGCGGATATAGTGTTCCTGTAAACCAAAGGTCTGAAGCCCCTCGCCTTCTGTTACCAGGAATACCATGTAGAAATCGAGACGATGCACATCGATAGCACGTTTACTGTTGCATCGCTGGTGAATATCAAAATATTCCGTGCTGTGTTTACGAATTAGCGGACCCTGCATGCCGGGACCTTCATCAAAGTATACTTTACCAAACGCTTCGCTTCCGTGTATCGGAATATTCTGATTCTTGCTCATAGTGTTACCGTTGTACTGATAGTTAGGTCAACGGCACAGGATATCAGAAGATTCCCCTCGAAAAGAAATTTACTACTGTTATTGGGCCACACTCACTTTCCAGATCACATTGCTGGTATCATCGGTCACCAGCAGCGATCCGTCCGGTGTAACGCGTATGCATACCGGGCGGCCATGCACTTTCTCCTTGTCCAGATTGGCGACAAAGCCTGTCAGGAAATCCTCATCTTTACCAGCAGGCTTACCGTTGTCATCAAACGGAACAAAAACTACTTTGTACCCTGAAAGGACAGATCGATTCCATGAACCATGCTGCGCTATAAATGCACCGCTGTGATATTTTTCCGGAAAGGTTTTCTTGTCATAGAAGGCAAGTCCGAGTGAAGCCGTGTGCGCACCTACATCTACATCCGGTTTTATATACTTATCAAGTACACCCGGCTTCGGTTCTGTTACTCGCTCATCCGTACGACCATGGTATATCCAGGGCCATCCGTAGAAACCATCTTCTTTTACACTGGTGAGGTAATCCGGCACCAGGTCATCGCCCAAGCCATCGCGTTCATTTACTACTGTCCAAAGAGTATTATTAGCCCAATCCATCCCCACGGGATTACGCAGTCCGCTCGCATATACCCGCAACCCTGACCCATCCGGATTCATCTCCAGTATATCAGCCCGCAGGTATTCATTCTTTATACCTTTATCAGCAATGTTGGTTCCGGAGCCAACCGCTATATATAGTTTCTTTCCATCGTTACTCGCAATGATATTACGCGTCCAGTGCTGGTTTATTTTACCGGCAGGCAGATCAGCAATCTTCTGGCCTTTATCGGTAATCGAAAGTTGCCCGGGTTTATAGGGATAACGCCACACTGCATCCGTGTTGGCCACATAGAACCAGTTGTCGAGCACGAGCATGCCAAACGGCTGATTCAGTTTGGTGAGAAATATTTGTCGTGTATCCGGTTTACCATCGCCATTGGTGTCACGCAATAGCGTAATACGATCAGCGCTCTTGCGCATATTTTTAGATTTGGATGCACCGATGATCCAACCTCCGATCCGCATCAAGAATGAATAATTGGAATTGCTTTCGGCTACCAGTATATCTCCATTAGGTGTTATATATAGCCAACGCGGATTTTCAAAACCGTCAGCAAAACGCGTAACGGTAAATCCGGGAGGAGCCTGAGGAGTCTGACCTTCCTCCCACCCGATCACGTTACTAAAGTTCATGGAGGATTTAGTAGCATGCGGTGGGGGAAGATTATCAGACAGTTCTTTATTTTTTTGTTGTGTACCGTTCTGTGAAAAACTCTCCCCTGCGAAGAGCATCACTACGACTATACATACGATCGCTTTCATTCCTCGATCATTTATTACTTCTTAAAGAGTGTAGCGCCAAAAGCGATTACAATAACAAAGCCTATAATAAAGATGAAGAACAATACTTTGGCAACAGATGCAGCACCTTCTGCAATTCCGCCAAATCCGAATATTGCCGCGATAATGGCAATGATAAAAAAGATTGCAGCCCAGCGTAACATAGTTAAATCGTTTAATGGTTGATAAATTTATTTATACCTATACGTTTTAAAATGTTATGCCCGTTTCCCGGGGAATGGCGTGTGACCATGTATACCGATCGATGAGCAAATTGCTCCCCATAAAGTCAGGATGTGCGCTTTTCGGTGAGATACTTCCAATACCGTACAGGCACATGGCGTATGTGCAGTTTATGATTGTTGCGCGCCTGGATATTTATAGTCTGAAAGTAATTTTTCCACAGCGACTGGTATACCAGTTCTTCTTCATGACAGGTGGATGCCGGCAGGAATTCATGATGTGCAATTGCCTCCCACTCCATCCGCACTTCCTGCACGCTGAAGGTATCTTTGCTATAATGTATACCATAGTTACGCCTGTTATCATAGATAAGCCAGTGCTGGTCGGCATAACGTTCCTGGAAATGTGAGATAATCAGTGGCAGTACATTAAAGTCGGGGTCGATAGAAGCTATATACAGATCGTCAGTAGTCCGCTGAAACCGTACAAACGCTTCCATGCGATGCTTCTCGCGATATACCTTGTGCGCGATCTGTTCGATGGCAAGAACGGATTTGTTACTATAATCTTTCTCAACGGAATGTTTACTATCGAAGACGTGACGGATAAACGTGACTAGTGTACCTTCCATCTCCGGAAGCTCCGACAAAAAACATTGGTATATTTCGTTGCGTTTATCTACTGAGAGTTTTTGTTTGAGACCGTTCCAGACACGTTCTGCTTTTTTCTGATCGGGTATAATTTCCAAATATGAAGCGGTTAACTCAGACTGATAGCTGCCATTGCGCACAACGCGTGCATCTCCTATCTTCCGCTCGTATAGCTCAAAGATCGAGGTGAGTAATCCTTCAAAACTTCCATCGTATACCAGTTGAGTCATTTCAGAATATGGAGAGTTGTGGTGTTAACGTGGCGGCATATTTACTTTGCCGTAAGATCCGCTGTCGCAAGGCCGCTTCGTTTATGTCACGCGGATGATCTTTACTCGTACAGACTATAAAGTGTTTCGCACGACTTACCGCTATACCCATCTGTTTCAGTTGATCCCAACCGAGCTTGCTATACCTTCGTCCCTGAATAATTCGCAATGCTGACTGCACACCGATGCCGGGTACGCGTAAAATCATTTCGTAATCAGCGTGGTTAATATCAATGGGAAACAGGTGAAGGTTGCGCAGTGCCCAGCTTAGTTTGGGGTCTATATCGAGGTCAAGCTGAGGATGTGCGGGATCTACAATTTCTCGAAGTGAAAATTTATAGAAGCGCATTAACCAGTCTGCCTGGTATAAGCGGTTTTCGCGAATCATCGGTACGGGGGTGCCAAGCTGTGGTAAACGGCTGTCGTTGGATACCGGTACGTAACCAGAATAATATACCCTGCGAAGTTTATATTTTTTATAGAGAGCATCGGCAATGGTCATTACCTGCAAATCATTCTCCGGGCTTGCTCCTACCACCATTTGTGTACTTTGTCCGGCCGGAGCAAATGCCGGTGTGCTTTTAATTACTTTCTTTTCATCGGCATACGCCTCGATACTGTTGCTGAGATACGACATCGGCCGAATGATATCCGTTTTGTTTTTCTCAGGAGCCAACGCCTTTAAACTATTTTCGGACGGCAGCTCTATATTAACACTCAGACGATCAGCATATAATGCTGCCTGTTTTACAAGGTCTTCACTACAACCGGGAATGGTTTTAAGATGTATATATCCATTGAAGCGATATTCCGTACGCAACGTTTTCGCTACACGCACAAGACGCTCCATGGTATAGTCTGAATTTTTAAAAATACCGGAGCTCAGAAAAAGTCCTTCGATATAATTTCGTCTGTAAAAATTTATAGTCAGCTCGACTGCTTCTTTCACCGTGAACCCGACACGCTTCACATCGTTACTTCTTCGCGACACGCAATAGGCACAATCGTAAATGCAATAATTAGTCAGCAGAATTTTTAACAATGAAACGCAGCGACCATCCTCTGTATAGCTATGACAAATGCCGGCACCTGTTGTGTGACCAAGTCCTTTTGAATCGTTACTGCGTTTACTGCCACTCGAAGAGCAAGACACATCATATTTCGCTGCATCCGAGAGTATCTGAAGCTTCTCTTGAATTCTATCCCACATATACATAAGCACTTAACAACCAAAACTAATATTTTTAGTCAACCAAAAATAGGATACACTAAAAATATTAGATAAAAAAATCTCTAAAAAATCTTAACTAATTTTGAATAAAGATTTGCGGATATCCATTCTTGATTTATTTTTGCACCCTCATTAACGCAGAAGGCGTTGAAAAGTGAAAGCCTCCTTAGCTCAGCTGGTAGAGCAACTGACTTGTAATCAGTAGGTCGTTGGTTCGATTCCGACAGGGGGCTCAGAAAGACGAAGCGGTTCAATGAGCCGCTTTTTTTATTTTATGGATTTTAGGATTGGAAAATTAGAAGATTCTAAGATTGAAAGACTACTAAAATCATCGAATTATATTTGGTCTATATATACAGGTATATAAACAAAAAATGCTGAAAGAGATTTCAGCATTTTTTGTTTTGTGTGATGTAGATATTGGTGATCGCGCTAAATCGTTTTGAGCAGTTTTAGCTGATCTTTTAGTTGCTTGAGGTGATCACCTGCTTCTTTGATTTTGTCGTTAAACTCAGCACGAACGCTTTCGGCATTTTGTGAACGCGAGAAGAACTCCAAGTTGTTTTTCCAAAGGGCAATGTCGTTTTCAACTTTGCTGATCTTCTTACGAATGGCCTGTTCTTTCTGGTATATTTTGCGTTCTGCCATCGGATCGTTCTTCAGGTCGCTTAACTGGTTCTCCAGTAAAAGCTTGCTCTTATCGTCTTCGCTGAAGCCCTGGATGTGGCTTACAAACTTATCCACAGCTTCGTGATAGCGGTTACGAATTGTGCTTATATCTTTTCGCGGTACAAAGCCTATCGCGTTAAAACGATCCTGCAGGTCTTTCAATACTTCCGGAGCGGCCGTTCCTGCGGCTGCATGACTCTCCAGTATCGTACAGATCTCTTCTTTCTGTCTGAGATTGTCGGCCTGCTCATTTTCAATTTTACCGTGCTGTGTGCGTCTCTGATCGAAGAAGTAATCGCAGGCATCTTTGAAGTCTTTAAATACTTTCTCGCGGAATTTCTCCGGTACAGGACCTATCTCCTTCCAGCGCTGCTGCAATACTTTCAATTCATTGGAAGTTTTCTCCCAGTCATGACTTTCTTTCAGCGCGTGCGCTTTCTCAACGAGTTCGTTCTTTAACTGCAGATTCTTCTCGCGCTCTTCATCGAGCTTTTTGAAGAATGCATTTTTATTATTAAAGAACGCCTTGAATGCGCCCCAGAATTTCTTGTTAACTTCTTTTGCTTTGGCGCGCGGTAATCCTCCTATCACTTCCCAACGCTTCTGGATCTCGAGTATATCTTTCGTCTTCTGGTTCCATTCTTTGATGCGATCGGAATCAAATGTAGAATACTCCTGCACATCATCGCTGAGCTTTGCTTTCAGATCGAGATTACCGTGTAGCTCCTGCTGAAGTTTTTGTAAGTATTGATCACGCTTTGCATACACAGCATCCGAGGCTGCCTTGAAGCGTTGCCATACTACTTCCTTATCATCTTTCGGTACAGGACCTATATGTTTGAATTCGTGGTGAAGTTCATTAAGCTCACGTATAGCATCTTTGATGATTTCAACATCTGCCAATTTCTCAGCGCGTACACAGAGTTCAACTTTCGCTTCGAGGTTTCGCTTGCGATCAAGCTCCTTCAGTTCGAAATATATACTTTGATTATCATAGAAGCGATCTACCAGTGCATGGTAATTAGCCCATAGTGTTTTCGCCTGCGCGCTTGGTACCGGGCCTATACCTTTCCATTCTTTCTGCAGCTCTTTGAATTGTTCAAACTGTGCATCTGAATTCTGAGAGTCGGCAAGCTCACGTATCTTTTCCAGGAGCTCCTGCTTTCTGCGAAGGTTGTCGTTCTTCCGTTCTTCCTGCTGACGCAGGTGATTGGTTCTTCTGTCGCGAATGAGTTTCAGGTTTGCATCGAAGACTAAATCTGATTCATCACCTTTATACTCAAAGTCTTCTTCTATACCACCGGCTGCTATAAACTTGATGAGCGCTTCTGCCTTTTCCTTCTCACGCATATCATCGTACAAAGGCTTTACTTCACGCAGTATATTATCAACACGTTTAAAGTTATCTTCTTTGGCAAGATCCTTTACCAGGTTGGCGAGTTCGTGCTTGGTGAAGTGGCTATAGTCTATATGCTCTTCTTCCAGTACCTCATCCGTTGTGGCATCGTGATGATCTGCTAAATCTATTTCAGAGTGTAACGTATCGCCATGGCGTTCAGCCAATCCGGCTTCCTGTACATTTTCCTCTCTTTTATCTCTTTCCATTTCCATGGTCAATAAATCGTTCTATGGTACGCGCTTAGCGTAAATTTAACTAAAAATGCCTAATTCATACGAGGATCAACAGGGTAGTTCGAATATATCGAAAAACGCCCCCCCATACTATCCAGCGCTTTCTTCCAGATCATAGCAGGCTCGGTATCAAAAAGCAACTCATCGGTAGCAAAATCACACACAATCCACGACTCCTCTTCCAGTTCAGCTTCCAATTGTCCGGGGCCCCAGCCACTGTATCCCAGGTAAAACCGAATGTCTTTTGAAAGAATGATCCCCATATCAATCTGTGATATAAGTCCTTCAAAGTCTCCGCCCCAGTATACTTCCTGTGCTACACTAACGGCTCCTTCAAGCGTTGTATTGCGATGAAGGAAATGCAATGTATCCTGCTGTACCGGTCCACCTACATAAACGATGTCTTCGAGTTTTTTGATATCCTCCATCACTTCATTTACTTTCAATATAGAGGGTTTATTTACTACGAAACCAAATGAACCTTCATCATTATGCTCGCACAATAACACTACGGTGCGCTCAAAATTCGGATCAGGAAGAAAAGGCTCTGATATAAGCAACCTTCCTTTCTCTGGTTTAAGTTGATTTTTATACTTGAAAAACTCCATTCTTTAACGCTTGCCTGATACTAAATTTCATTCGTTTAATACTATGAATAAAATACTTCAGTCTCACCTGTGCAAATTTTATTTCTGATCATCTATAGGCTTACCTATAATTATCTTTAAATCGATTGATAAAGAGTCGGGAAAGTTTTTTCAGTGTGCCTGTTTCTTTCGCGTCTTTAAAAATTAATTTTGGCCGGAGGAAAGGTAGGATATCATGTTTGCACACTGATAAACGTCAGTGGCTGAAATACTCCGGTAATATAAACTTACAATTCAATTTTAGAAAGAAATGCTTGCCATTGCAGATTTACGTCAAGAATATTCGAAAGCTTCACTCGATGTTACGAGTGTGCAGCGCGACCCTGTTAAACAATTTGAGAAGTGGTTTACCGAGGCTGTGCAGGCGCAGGTACCTGAACCTAACGCCATGAATCTCGCTACCATTAATGCTACCGGAACACCTACTAGCCGCATTGTTTTACTGAAAGGTATTGAGAACAGTAAGTTTGTATTCTACACGAATTATCAAAGCTCCAAAGGAAAAGAGCTTGAGAAAACACCAGCGTGTGCGTTAACATTTTTCTGGCCGGAGCTGGAGCGACAAGTGCGTATTGAAGGAACGGCTACACGCATCGACACAAAACGATCAGAAGAATATTTTCAAAGTCGTCCGCGCGGGTCACAGATCGGTGCGTGGTCATCACCGCAGAGTGCCATCATCGAGAGCCGCTCTATTCTGGAAGAGCGTGTGAAGCAGATGGAAAAGAAATTTGAAGGACAGGAAATATTACCGAAGCCCCACCAATGGGGAGGCTTCGAGGTAGATCCGTTGCTGATAGAATTCTGGCAAGGCAGACCAAGTCGACTACACGATCGTATTCAGTTCAACAAGATTGATGGTGCCTGGAAGATATACCGGTTAGCTCCCTGATTAAAAATCAGGAAGCTAACTATATAACTATATTAAATCCAGGAGATTATTGACACCGGGATAACGTCTCGTAGTAAAGCCTTCACCGTGTTGTACGCCCAGCGCGTGACCAAATTCGAGTGCGCGTGATTCCACCATTCTCAAAAAGGCAGGGCTTGATATATAGGTATTCGGTTCTTTACTATTCGGATCAAAGAACTGCGTCTTGAATGCCTTGATCGCTTCGATCTTGGTGTCCCAATACCCGGATATATCTACAATAAAATCAGGTTCGATGAGCAAGCTCTGGATATAGTGGTATACTACTTTAGGTCTCCATGCAGCCTGCTTGTTCCCCTGTTCATCGGTTGTCTCAATCTTGGCAAGACCGGCAAGAAAGCACGCATCATATCCGAGTGACGCTCCTTTACCATGATCTATATGTCGATCGTATACGGCATTACACAACACTACATCAGGTCTATATTTTCGCACAGCCTGGACAACTTTCATCTGGTGCTCCGGATCATTCTGAAAAAATCCATCTTTCAATCCGAGGTTATCGCGTACTTCAACGCCCAGTATCTTTGCTGCATTCGCTGCTTCGACAGCACGTGTCTCAGGCGTGCCGCGTGTACCCAGCTCGCCCCGGGTAAAGTCAACTAATCCTACTTTATGTCCTAAGGCAACATGCTTCGCGATGGTGCCGCCACAGCCAAGCTCTGCGTCATCCGGGTGTGCAGAAAGTACAAGTATATCTAGTTTCATAGGTGGAAATGATGTGTGAATATAAATGAAAACGACTACAGATAATGATACACGGATCAATCTGTAGTCGCCACTAAAAAATCAAATTATTGATAAGCCGTTATGCTGTTTGTAACTCTTTTGCTACAAGAAACTTCTCGGCATCCAGCGCTCCCATACAACCTGTACCGGCAGCGGTAATAGCCTGGCGATATACTTTATCAGCAGCATCACCAACAGCGAATACGCCTTCTATATTTGTCTTGGTTGAACCAGCCTGTACTTTGATATAGCCTGTCTCATCCATCTCGATATAGTCTTTAAAAATGTCGGTGTTAGGCTTGTGCCCGATCGCGAGGAAGAAACCTTGTAAGGTAACTACCTTCTTCTCACCAGTCTTGTTGTTTACGATACGTATTCCCGTTACACCGCTGTCATCACCCAGTATCTCTTCGGTTTCTGTATTCCAGTGTACTTCAATGTTTGGTGTATTCATCACGCGGTTCCGCATGATCTTCGAAGCACGCATCTCATCACGTCTTACAATCAGGTGCACCTTGGTACAAAGTTTTGACAGATAAGTAGCTTCTTCGGCAGCAGAATCGCCTGCCCCGACAACAGCTACTTCTTTACCGCGATAGAAATATCCATCGCATACTGCGCAAGCCGAAACACCGCGGTTATAGAACTTCTCTTCGGAAGGAAGCCCGAGGTATTTTGCTGTTGCTCCTGTTGCAATGATCACTGACTCAGCAATCACTTCATCTTTCTCATCGATCGTTACCTTGTGTGGGTAACCTGAAAAATCTACGGCAGTAACCAGACCATAATTGATTTTGGTGCCAAACCGTTCTGCTTGTTTTTGAAGGTCCAACATCATCTGCGGACCATTTATACCCTCCGGATAACCGGGAAAATTCTCAACATCGTTCGTAGTGGTAAGCTGACCTCCTGGTTGACCTCCGGTGTATAACACGGGTTTGAGACCAGCACGTGCTGCATAGATTGCAGCGGTATATCCGGCCGGGCCGGAGCCGATGATGAGGACTTTCACTTCTTCTTTTGCCATAAATTCTATTTTGATAGGGTAACAAAATAAAAGGTCTCGGAATTCGAGACCCTTAAAATATTTCAAAAATATTGATTTTTAACCGAGGTAAGGTTTTAAAGCTTTACTTCTGGAAGTGTGACGGAGGCGTCTGATAGCCTTCTCCTTGATCTGGCGAACGCGTTCGCGTGTCAGATTGAACTTCTCCCCGATCTCTTCGAGTGTCATGGAGTGTTCACCGTTCAGACCAAAGTACAACGTTATAACATCTGCTTCACGTTGTGTCAGTGTAGAAAGTGCGCGTTGTACTTCTCTTCTCAGCGAGTCGTTCATCAGACCAGAGTCTGGTGTCTCTTCGCTGTCGTTCTCCAATACATCCAGCAAGCTGTTCTCTTCACCCTGAACAAACGGAGCGTCCATGGAAACATGACGACCCGAGATCTTCATGGTATCAACAACTTCTGCTGTTGTTACATCCAACACTTCGGCAAGTTCTTCCGGAGAAGGCTCGCGCTCATATTTCTGTTCAAGTTCAGAGAATGTCTTCGAGATTTTATTCAATGATCCAACGCGGTTCAACGGCAGGCGAACGATACGGGATTGTTCTGCCAAAGCCTGCAGGATAGACTGACGAATCCACCATACGGCATACGATATGAATTTGAAACCACGGGTTTCATCGAAACGCTGAGCAGCTTTAATCAAACCTAAGTTACCTTCATTGATCAAGTCGCCCAATGAAAGTCCTTGATTCTGATATTGTTTTGCTACAGACACAACGAAACGCAGGTTAGCTTTGGTGAGTTTTTCCAGGGCTATCTGATCACCTTCTTTGATACGCTTCGCCAACTCCACTTCTTCATCTGGCGTAAGGAGGTCAACTTTACCAATCTCCTGAAGGTATTTATCCAGCGACTGGCTCTCGCGGTTGGTAATTTGTTTACTGATCTTAAGCTGTCTCATGTTCCTGTCTTGCTCTGTTTACGTTCGTTTAGTTAACAATATACTGTTAAAAGTTAGTTCCTGTCAATTACCGGTGTACGATTATTCTGCTGCAGTTGTTTCCTTCTTCGGAGGTCTTGGCAGTAATACTTTTCTCGATAGACGGAACTTGCCAGTCTTTTTGTCTACTTCGATCAGTTTTACTTTCACTTCCTCACCAACTTCCAGCACACCTTCCATTGACTCCAGGCGTTCCCATTTAATTTCAGAGATGTGGAGCAAGCCATCTTTACCTGGCATAAACTCTACAAATGCTCCGAATGGCATGATGGATTTTACCTTGCCATCATAAACCTCTCCTACTTCAGGAACCGCTACGATGCCTTTAATGCGTCTTAACGCGGCATCCATAACCTCTTTGCTATTTGCAAAGACGTTCACTACTCCTTTATTGTTAACTTCTTCGATAACGACAGTTGCACCGGTTGTGTTTTGTATATCCTGAACAACTTTACCACCGGGCCCGATTACTGCACCAATCATCTCTTTCTCGATGATGACAGTTTCAGCACGAGGCGTATGTGGTTTCAGTTCGGCACGCGGAGCTGACATAGTCTTCTTCATCTCGTTGAGAATGTGAAGTCTTCCTTCTTTCGCCTGCAGCAATGCCTCGCGTAATACTTCATACGTTAAGCCATCTACTTTCAGGTCCATCTGGCAAGCTGTAATGCCTTGCTCAGTGCCTGTTACTTTAAAGTCCATATCACCTAAGTGATCCTCATCACCCAGGATGTCAGACAAGATCGCATATTTACCCGTCTGGCTATCGGAGATCATACCCATTGCTATACCTGATACCGGACCTTTAACAGGAACACCAGCATCCATCAGCGCCAACGAACCGGCACATACAGTTGCCATAGAAGATGATCCGTTAGACTCCAGAATATCAGATACCACACGAATGGTATAGGGATTCTTTTCATCTGGCGGAAGCACTTGCTTCAACGCGCGGAAGGCCAGGTTACCGTGACCAACTTCACGTCTGCCCGGACCTCTGTTCGGCTTCACTTCTCCGGTTGAGAAACCTGGGAAATTATAGTGCAGTATAAATTTGCTTGATCCGGAAATCATAGCACCATCAATCATCTGCTCATCGAGTTTGGTGCCTAGCGTTACCGTTGTGAGCGATTGTGTTTCACCACGGGTAAATATTGATGAACCATGTGTTGAAGGAAGGTAATCAACTTCAGACCATATTGATCTGATTTCGCGCGTCTTACGACCATCCAGACGTAATCCCTGGTTAAGTGCCAGATCACGCGCAGCCTTCTTCATAATATCTTTATAGTAGCGCTTTACCATTCCCGGATCGATTGTGCTATCCTCTGGTAACGACTCGAGGTATTCATCGAGTGGCTTCGATAGCGCTTCCGATCTTTCCTTCTTATTGGTAAGCAAACGTGCAGCAGCAGCGTAAACCTGGTCATAGAATTTGGTAAATAACTCAGCACGCAACGCTTCATCGTTCACTTCGTGGCTATACACACGCTTCTCTTTACGACCAACTGCTTCAGCAAACTCAATTTGTACTTTGCATTGTTCAATGATTGCTTCGTGAGCAATCTTCAATGCCTGCAGCATATCTTCTTCGCTCACTTCTTTCATCTCGCCTTCTACCATCAAAATGTTTTCGATGGAAGCAGCAACGATCAGATCTATATCAGCACGGCTCTTGTCAGCCATGGATGGGTTGATCAAAAATTTGCCGTCAACACGCGCAACGCGTACTTCAGATATAGGCCCCTGGAAAGGAATATCAGATATAGTCAATGCAGCTGATGCAGCAAATGCCGCGAGAGCATCGGGTAACGCACTCTCATCCCCGGAGATAAGATATATCATTACCTGAGTATCTGCGTGATAATCTGCAGGAAACAACGGACGGATCGCTCGGTCAACCAAACGGCTGATCAATACTTCGTAATCCGATAATTTACTTTCACGTTTCAAAAATCCACCGGGTACTTTTCCGGTAGAAGCAAATTTCTCCTGGTAATCAACAGATAAGGGAAGGAAGTCTGTACCTTCTTTGGCATCCTGAGCCGATACCACAGTAGCCAACAACATGGTGTTACCCATTTTTAAAACAACGGCACCATCTGCCTGACGAGCCAGCTTTCCGGTTTCAATGGTTATCTCGCGGCCATCGGGCAGCTTACATGTTTTTGTTATAACAGTCGGTTTCATAAAATAGATTGTTGGAGATATACCCACACAGGTTTACCTCATTTTTTAAAAATGCAAAAAGGGAACCTTTGGTCGGGTTCCCTTCGGGGAATGTAGATTTCTTATTTTCTCAGGTCGAGATCTGCTAGAACCGCCCTGTAGCGTTCGATGTTCGTATTCTGGAGGTAGTTTAACAGCTTCTTACGCTTACCTACCAATTTCATCAAGCCTTGTTGAGTTGAGAAATCCTTTTTATTCTCTTTCAAGTGTTGGGTCAAGTGGTTGATACGATGCGTGAACAGGGCAATTTGAGACTCAGGAGAACCTGTATCCTCATTCTTCTTACCAAAGCCGTGCTTCGAAAACAGACCTTGCTTAATTTCAGTAGTTAAATACATCTCAAAAAATTATTTTTATCTTCTTATTTCAGCGGGCAAAGGTAAGCCAAAATGGCCGAATTTTCCAAGAACTACCACAAACTTTAAACAACTTAAACCGGTTGCGACTGGTTTCGCTGTTTTTTTTGTGTAAACCAACGCTTTATTTTATCTACGATAACACTGTAGAAATCAGCTTCAAATAGTCTGGCATCCACGCGAGCCTGTCGCAGGAAAAATAAACCCGTGATAAATAACAGGATATCGGCCATCCATACTCCGGCAATAATACTCAGGTTTCCCTGCTTGGCCAGCTTCTCCCCTTGCATCGTCAATACATAGTATACTATAAAGAAGAGTATCGATACCAGGAACGGAACTCCCAAACCTCCTCGCTTGATGATGGCCCCCAACGGAGCACCAATCAAAAACATAGCGATGCAGGCAAAAGAGCTCGCAAAAATTTTATGCCATTGAATCTCGAAGATGCGCAGCTCGGTTGCATAATTATCGATGCTGCCGTTCGCGTTCTGTACCTGGCTCTTCACCTGGCGCGCGGTGTTGGCTGCACCTTGCCATACTTCGGCGGCCGGCTCTATTTTAAATACGCTATCTACCTTGGCACGAAAAGCAGAGTCAGTCATCGGTAATTTTTTAGCGGGCAAGACAGGCTTTACTGTCGACTCGGTCTTCCTCGTTTCTTGTTTAACAGCCGGTTTCTTTATCGGCCGCTTCCTCACATGCTCCAGCGCACGAGGACGATCCAGTTTTTTAAATGCAGTCGGAGGTGCTGTATCTTTCTTAACAGCCGCAGGTTTCTCTGTTACCTTTTTCTCAATCTTAGCTGTGGCCGTTGTTGAAGGTTGCTCCGTGGTTGTTGCCGGCTTCTCGGTTTTAGCAGGAGGTTGTTCTATAACTTTAGCGGGTGGCGGAGGTTGCTGCTCACCTTGTGGGTGCATCTTATCACGATACGGAAGACTGTTGATCGAGTCTCTATATAGTTTATGTTTATATACTTCCAGCGGCATGATGGTTGTGTCTTTCCGGAGGTAATAGCTGAAGTAACTGGGGCGGTATAAATAATGATTAAGACGTTGGTTCAGGATCTCTCTTCGGATGGAATCAATATCGCCATCCAACTGACCCAGATTACGCATGATCCGATTACTCTGAAACCACTTCTTGTCGGTGCGATCCATCTGGAACGATGACAAGTCGAACACAACTTGTGTCTTAGCAAATTTACTCCGACTCAGCGTTTCAGAATTCCGGTTACGCTTCTGCCCTACTACTTCACGCTCGTTGCTAGCGCCTTCAGTATAATTGAACCCGTTGAACAATTCAAACTTCAGGTAGCGCTCGTTGAGTATAGTTTGCATTCTACCCGAGTCTGCGATCGTAACTTCTTTGTTACCATCATTCTTGCGATGGTCGTACACAATCACATCTTTTAACGTAATGCCATCGGGAAACTTCTTGTTTACTTTTATACTGATGTCGTTGATGCCGTTGTAAAATGCTCCTTCACGAAGATCAAGTGCAGGCTTCTTTTGCTTTATATCGTACAGCAAACTATAGGCTTCGAGTGCTGACTTAGGCACGAGGTCGTTGTTGGCATAAAATGCAAAAGCCGTTAACACCAATACGAAGAAGAAGATCGGACGCAATACACGCACGAGTGAAACGCCTGAAGCTTTGATGGCTGTTAACTCAAAGTGCTCTCCTAAATTTCCAAAGGCGATGAGTGACGACAGCAGCACGGCCAATGGCATGGCAGTAGGTACCGTAAATACAGCGAAATGAAAAAACAGTTGTCCGAGTGTCCAGTAATCCAGCCCTTTCCCGATGATGTCATCGAAGTACTTCAACATGTTTACATTCAACAGGATAAAGACAACGACCAGGAAGGTGATGAGGAACGGGCCGATGATTGCATCCAAGACAAGCTTGTCTATCTTTTTCATATAGAGCATAAGCTCAAAAATAAAGCCAATGCGAACGAATAAAAATTTTTAGTGAGCTATTGAGCGGGAAAATATATCAACCGCCTACGGTTTTACGAAGCGTTTCGATCAGTCCATCCCACAGATCCTGAAGTTCTTTGTGATCATCAAAGTCTGAGTAATCAAACACCTTTAGATAGACTGACTGTGTGAGCTCGTTGAACTCAAGCCGGAGTTCGAAGTACGATGGATCGCGAGTATCATTATCATTCTCCGGTAAAAATTCGAAGCGTGCAAAATGATTGGTGCGATGAGCTGTTTGCCGGGCCTTGTGTTCTTCACTATCCCAAAAGAAAGTAAAACACTTGTCTTCATTGTTGATCCTGACGTCATCGGCAAACCATTCAGAAAGACCACTCGCAGTCTGTATATAGGGATATAGCATCTTGATAGATGCATGAATCTCATAATCTGCGGTGAATAATTTTTTCTTTGACATGCTCAACGTTGCCATGTGCGCGTGCTTGAGGATTGAATATAGATCATTTTAGGATTACGACAAAATAAAAAACGTGAAGCTCTTTGATTGTCAAAAGCTCCACGTGCCCGAAAAAAATATTTGTGATTAAGTATTAACCTTCAAACGAGCTTTTTGGATGAAACAAAAGATACAAAGACCGATCTGGACTAAAGCAGTAGACAGTAGTGCTAAAAGTACTCCCATAGGTCATGGTTTAATCTTAACCAAATGTAAATGTCAAAATCAAAAACACTTATTTTGAAAAGTTTATCTGTCTGTAGTGACGGTCAATTGATCTAATAACCTTTCAATGGATTTAACCCGCGAATTACTTCGAGCTCATACTAGAAGTCAGGCTACCAAAATTGCTGATTATGTGAACGATAATCCTACCCACTTTAAAGTTCTGGTTGATACGTTCTTGAAAGGACCTTATCGCATTACGCAGCGAGCTTCCTGGCCGCTTAACCTTTGTGTTGAGCGTAATCCGACCCTGGTTAAGCCGCATCTGAAGCGAATACTCAGGCACCTGCAAGAGCCCGGCATTCACGATGCTGTGAAGAGAAACACCATGCGGTTCCTTCAGTTCTGCACGATCCCAAAGTCACTTCACGGTAATGTTGCCGACCTTTGCTTTCAGTATCTGCAAAGTAAAAAGGAAGCCATTGCGATCAAGGTATTCGCCATGACAGTATTGAGTAACATCATTGAAAAAGAACCGGATCTTAAAAAAGAACTGAAGATCATACTCGAAGATCAACTCCCCTATGCATCACCGGGGTTTACCGTAAGGGCGCATCGGGTATTAAAAGCACTCGGCAATAGTTGATGTGATCATCCCGATCCATTATACGTTGACAAGTATAGATACTAACCAGAGCCTGTAGAAGAAATGGATAACCTCGCCTTGCAAGAACACACGTGTAAAAGCTGTGGCCACACGTTCGCTGGACTGTATTGTAACCTGTGCGGTGAAAAAGTAATTGAGCCTAAAGACCGTAAGTTCAAATCGTTCCTGGGAACCGTACTGGTCGCCACCACTTTCGTGGATAACAGGTTTATCAAATCATTGTGGTCAACTATATCCAGGCCGGGCTTTTTATCACGCGAGTATGTAGACGGCAGAAGAGTGATGTATATGCGCCCGTTGCAGATGTTCTTCATTCTGAACCTGATATACTTTCTCTTTCCAGTGCTGCAGATGTTCAACTCATCACTCTACACACAACTGCATGTGCTGCCGCATAGTAAACTTGCCAGGAATATTGTTGCCGGCATCCTTAAAAAAGATGGTATGACCATGGCCGGTTTCGAATTGATGTATAACGACAAGACCACAAGCCTGGCCAAGCTGCTGATCGTAGTATTTGTCGTACTTGCCTCTTTACCACTCAGTCTTATATTCCGAAAGAAGAACCGTTACTTTACCGATCACGTGGCATTTGCTGTGGAGCTTACAAGTTTTAACCTGGCGGTAAATGCTATCGGGCTATCGTTGCTGTTCGCGCTTATCAACAAAATCTTTCGTGTGAGTCATGCAACCTATGGTGTATATCTGAATGACCTTACACTCACCATCATCTTCGTATCTACCAATCTATACTTTATATTCTATGCAGCCCGAACATTTTATGGTCAGAAGGGCAAGCGTTTAATACTAAAAGCTTTTGCCGGTATTCTTGGATTGTTCCTGGCGTTGGAGGCGTATCGATTCTTCCTCTTCTTCATCACCATCTGGACGATGTGATCTTTTCCAGTCCCGATAGTTATTGGAACGGAACTATAGAAAAAGAATTATAAATCCGTGTATATATGCGGGTCACCTACGTGCTTATCAGCTTACGGATAAGTTCATCTACCTGGCCATGTTCTGTTTTTGGAGTGAGTTGCCGGTAGTGCTTCAGCGCGTTGATAGCTTCGGCAAATTCTTTGTTCATGGCTAACGTCAGCCCTAAGTTGAAATGGCTGTTCGGGAAGTTGGGTTCGATCTCGATGGATACGCTATAGTGTACTTTTGCCAATGCAAAATTACCCACCTCCGCATAGAGGTTTGCTAAATTATAATGTGCTTCAAAATGGCGTGGCTCTTCTTTCAGACACAGCGTGAAGAAGTCGATGGCTTTGGTATTGTTGCCTTCCTTGAATTCGAGAATGCCCAGGTTACAGTAAGCATCGGCAATCGAGTCGTGTTCTTCGATCGCTTTCATATAGCGAGTTCGGGCAGTAGTGCGGTCTCCCTGGTCATCGAGCATCAACGCTTCTTCGAATACAGAGATCTGATTCAGTCGAACAACCTTGCCACCGGTGAAGAGATTAAGCTGGCCAAGTTTCTCCAATTCTTTACCCTTACCCTGCGGCTTGCGCTGCTTGTTGCTGCGCGCAGGCTGCGGTCCGAATTTCTCCGGAACATGGTCTACTTTGAATTGGATTATTTTTGCCACGGGTGCAAAGTTAAACGTTATCCGCTAATTGTTTAGCTGACAGTTATCAGGCTTCCTTATTAGCTAACCGGATCAGCCCGTAATTATTGTATCGCTTTCGTTTAACTGATAGCGCATAACGTGTTGTAGCAGAGTAACAGTATCAGCTCGCTTTTCGTTTGGCAGTCTTGGCTGGTTTTTCTTTTTCGGCTTTTGCTTTTTTTGCCGTTTCGCCTTTGGCTTTCTCCATTGGTTTCTTCGCAGCATCTATACTTGCCTTGAGAGCCGTCATGATATCAACCACTTTCGGAGTTTCTTCGATGCGTGTAACAACCTCTTTACCCTCTACCTTGGCATCGATAATAGTCTTCAAAGCTTCAGTATAATGATCCTTCATTTCGATGTTGGCAAACTTGGTGGTCATGGAATCCACGAGTGTCTTCGCCAGCTTCAGTTGTTCTTTATCCGGTTTAACTTCCAGAAGCTGAGGTACCTCACGCATGCTGCGAACTTCATTTGGATAGCGTAAGCGATACATCACCATCCCACCTTCCATAGGAGCCAGTAATACCGGTGTCTCACGATCGCGCAACACTACTTTACCAACAGCAATTCTTCCGGTTTCTTTCAATGTATGACTGAGTAAACCATAGGTCTTCGCGGCTACATCTCCGTCTGGACCAATATAGTATGGAGCTTCATAAAGGGTAGGACTAACTTCCGATGTATCTACAAAGCCTTCAATCTCAATTACTTTTTCACTTTTGAGTTTTACTTTGTTCAGGTCTTCCTGGTCGATGATTACATATTGCCCAGGTTCGTATTGATACCCTTTCACGATATCTTCTGTCTTTAACGTCTGACCTGTTACTTTATCTTTCTTCTCATAACTCACCGGATTATGGCCTTCTTTCGATAGCAGATTGAAACTTATACTTTGACCAGAATCTATAGCATTATAAATTCTTACCGGGATTGTTACGAGTGAAAATTGAATGTGTCCTTTCCAGATGGCACGCATAGGGTACTTAGTTTAAAAAATGAAATGAACTATACTAAAGTACTGATAATGAATATTATTATCAAAACAAAAACAGCATCTTTTTTTAAACGGTAAAGTAAAAATTCCGTGCCCGACAACGGCCCAGTTCAATTCTTGAGTAGCTTTTCAAGTATCTCGGCTTTCTTCTCCCTGCTCAACGGCAACTTCTTATTACCCACCACAACTTCATTACCATCAATAGCCGAGATTGCCTTCACGGAAGCGATATAGGATTTATGAATGCGAATGAACGAAGATGGCGGCAACGTCTCCTCCACGTTTTTCATTCTTAATAACGTCATAAATTGTTTGGTGACTGTGTGGATCACAACATAGTTCTCCATGCCTTCTACATATAACACATCGTCAAAGTGAATCTTCTCGTAGCGATAATCGCATTTCACAAAGAAGTAATCTTCGCGGGTGGTGGCCGGTTCACAACTTCTTGTTTTCAGTTCAAAGAAGTCGCGCGCTTTGTTCACGGCTTTCAGAAAGCGATCAAACGGAAAAGGCTTCACCAGGTAGTCGAGCACGTCCAGTTCGTAACCCTGCAAGGCAAAGTTCGGATAGGCCGTAGTCATGATCACCATAGGAGGTTCTTTGATAGACTTCAGAAAATCTATACCAGTAATCTTGGGCATCTGTATATCCAGGAACATGAGTTCGATGGGCGTGCTCGTTAAAACCTGGTTGGCTTCCAATGCATTTTCGCACGCAGCTTTCACTTCCAGAAAGTCAATGTCCTTTATATAGTTGATCAGGCCTTCGCGCGCCAGCGGTTCATCTTCTACTACCAGGGTTTGTATCTTTCGGTTCATGCTACTTTTAAGGATAAGGTTGCCGTATAGGTATCCCGTTGTTCATCGATGCGAAGGTGGTGTTGATTGGGATATACCAGCTCCAGCCTGCGCTTTACGTTGGCAAGACCGATCCCTCCTACTTCACTTCGCTGAACATTTTCGTGCGTATTTATAAAGGTTGCCATAAACTCTGTTTCCGTGCGCACCAGTTTTACCCGGATCACGTTAGCATAGTCTGCATAATTGGACACATACTTGAAGGCATTTTCAAGAAACGGAATCAGCATAAAGGGAGCAATCAGAAAACCGCTCATGTTGCCTTCACAGCTATACTCAACTTTTACACGCGCTCCCTTCCGTATCTTTTCAAGTTCAATATAATTTTGAATGTAGTCGAGTTCTTTCTCAACGGGTATCTTCTCATCCGAGCAATCATACAACTGAAAGCGCAGCAGGTCGCTAAGTTTGATCAATGTTTCTGAAGCCTTATCAGGATCTTTCTTGATGAGAAAGTATACGCTGTTGATAGCGTTGAATAAGAAATGCGGGTTAACCTGAGCTTTCAAATATCGAAGCTCGGCTTCCAGGCGCTGTCGTTCAGAACGCAACCGGTCGCTGAACATCTTCGCTCCTCCCAACATGCATACCATCGAGAATATACTAATAAAGCCATACAGGGACGTTTGAACGTATTGAATCTTGTATTGCGTTACATAGTCGTGCATGTTCCAATACAGGCCCGCGCCCAGCATCGCTGAAAAAACTACGAGAACTATAGTGGATAAACTGAAGAAAGCCAGGTATCGCCTCTTGTTCAGGTAGCGAGGTAGCAGTACATATATAATGAGGTAAAACGAAGCAGCGGTAAAGACAGCATATAAGGTAGTATTGACCAGTAACAACGGAAACGGATAACTCCTGGAGTATATCGACAGCCAGAAAACAAAATAGAAAATCCAGAACAGGATATGATGAAGCTTGTAGCGAAGAAACACCTGGCCCAAAGAGGATTTCGATTTCATAGTGATGCAAGGTAAGCAGATCGCCTCTACACTTCACATTTCATTGACCAAGAGCTCGAAAGCATTGACCAGCCGTTTTTCGTGTTGAAACAGGGCGTTGCCTGAACTGTGATGCTTCACCTTGGACTGTTCGCCCTACGGTTGTCAATAAGTATATACCGTTAGTCAATAATAGTTTAAGAGCCGGTAGTCTGTGCGTTGTTTTGGTGCATCAACTAAAACAAATTCGTATGAAACGTATCTTCTCCCTTCCTGCCATTGGATTACTGATTGCTTTTTTGTTGGGCAACATGATTGCATCGTTCGCTCAGTCTCTTTTTACTGTAGATGTTAAAGGCAGTGGCAAGCCGATGATCCTGATTCACGGTTTAACCTGCAGTGGTGATGTATGGAAGGAAACCGTTGCGCACTACCAGGATAAATACGAATGCCACATTATAACGCTGGCGGGTTTCGGAGGCAACGCCCCGGCTACACGCGACAATTTCCTGGCTGCTGTAAAAGACGATGTGATCAACTATACACGCACGAAAAAACTGAAGAAACCTGTTATCATCGGACATAGTATGGGAGCCTTCATTGCTTTGTGGACTGCCGCTTCCGCTCCCGACCTGTTTGAAAAAGTAATCGCGGTGGACGGAGTTCCCTTCATGCCCGCCTTACAAATGCCCGGTGCTACTGTTGAAAGCGCCAAGCCAATGGCCGACAACATGTATAAAATGATGAGCGCACAAACACAGGAACAATTCGAAGCCAACACACGCATGTTTCTGGGTTCGATGATCACAAGTCCGCAGCACATTGACGAAGTGATGGCCATCGCGAAGAAGGCCGATGTAAAAACACAGGCCAAGGTCATGTACGAGATGATGTCCACCGACTTGCGCGAAACCGTTGCTTCCATCAAATGTCCTGTGCTGCTAATGGGTGCATGGATTGCCTACAAAAATTATGGCGTTACGCACGAATCTGCAGTAGCCATGTATACGGCACAGGTAAGCAACGTGAAGTATGCTACGGTTGAGATCACCGACACGGGCAAGCATTTTATATTCTACGATGAGCCCACGTGGTTCTTCCAGAAAACAGATGCGTTTCTGCGGTAGTCTGAAAATGAAAAAAGTATACATTCTTTGATCGGAGAAGAATGTATACTTTATGAATAAAGATCTGTTTTTTAGTAACCGGTTTTTACGGTTGCTTTCAGATCGTGCAGAATGTTGTAAAGTCCGAAGTAGGTTCGGTTAATATAGATGGCCTCTCCTACACCGCGCGCTTTTTTGGATTCGCGCAGCTCTTTCATATTCGCGAGCGTTTCTCCAAATGAAAACAGTTCGTTGAAGTAGTCATCGTTGGCAAAGTCAAACTTTTCAGAGCGGAATGGTCGCGCCAGTAACTCAACTAATTTCGTAAAGATGCCCATAAAGAACTCGCGCTCCTTCGGTGTATCGTTCGGGTAAACGAAACGCAACTGTTCAAATACAAAATCGCGTTTCTTCTTATCCGTCAGTAAATCTCCATCCAGCAGGCGGAAGTATATATTGTAGAACTCCTGCGGTATAACTTTCACGCAACCAAAATCGATAATGCCCAGCTTGTAGTCATTGGTAATAATAAAATTACCCGGATGCGGGTCAGCATGCACAGCACGCAACTGGTGCATCTGGAAATGATAGAAGTCCCACATAGCCTGACCGATCTTATCGGCAGCACCTGCCGGTAATTCTTTACCAATCACCTCTCCCAGCATTTTACCCTCGAGCCAATCCATGGTAAGTATTTTCGGACAGGAGAATTCAGGATAATAATGCGGGAAGACTATATTCTTCACATCGCGGCTTCGCTGCGACAGATCGATGGAGCGTTTCAATTCAAGACTGTAATCCGTCTCTTCAAGCATGCGCTCTTCAACCTCCTTAATGAACTCGTCATACTCCACCGGGTTCAGGTTGAACATGGAGAGTGCAATGGGTTTTACCATCGCGAGATCAGACTTCACACTATCCCCTACACCCGGATATTGAATCTTTACCGCCAGCTTCTTTCCGTTGAGTGTGGCCTGGTGTACTTGTCCCATCGAAGCTGCGTTCACTGCTTTCTTCGTAAACGTCTCGAAAATCTGCTCAGGACTTTTTCCAAAATGATTCTGGAAAGTCTTTACTACCAGCGGATACGATAATGGAGGAGCACTATATTGCGCCATGGCAAACTTTTGCTGATAGGCCGTTGGCAGCAGATTCTTATCCATGCTCAACATCTGCGCTACTTTTAACGCACCACCTTTCAGTTCGCTCAGTGAATTATATATATCATTCGCATTATCAGCATGCAGCTCATCTCTGGAAACATCCGGGTTGATCAGCTTCTTACCATAATGCTTCAGGTAGTTGGTTCCGATCTTGGCTCCGGTGGTTATAAATTTTGTGGCCCGCTGGACTTTGGTTACGGGTATACGCTCAAATTCTTTCATAAATATTGGGAGAGAAAATAAGGCTCTGTTTATAAGTGAGGTGTGTGCATGCAGGTATTTAACAGCGCGGCTCTATCTTTTGTTCTGGTACAGAAACTTCCCAAAGTCAATCGCAGCATCTACAGCGCCTTTGCCGATCAGATCGAACGCCAGGTTAACGGATTTCTCGATGGCGGCATCGGTCTTTTCAAAACCTGTACTGTCATCTTCTTTCCAGAAGGTGAGTATAAAACCCATGTGTAGCCAGAAGAGTTGCGGATAGCGTTTGTCGAGATACGGGCGAGTGGCAACCTCCCCTTTTCCTTTGCCCTGGTTCAGTATATTTCCGAAGAAGGTTTCGAATGATTCCTTAAAGCCTTTCAGGAAACCAGGCGTTAACTCAAGCCTTTTGATGTGACCGAGTTGTTGCAGTACGAAGCTTCGGTTGGCGCGCAGTTCTTCCAGTAAAGTAAAATAGAATGCAAGGACCTGTTCGCGTGTAGAGAACTCGTTGAAAGAATTATCGGATTGCAGTCGGGCAATGGTTTTGTCAATAAAGCCTTTCCAGATATGTCGCTCAAGTGCATCGAACGACCCGAAGTGGTTATAGAACTCTTCCTCCTTCATACCGTTGTCGAGGCAGAATTTAAAGATCGATGCCGGCTGGCGACCTTCTGTTAAGAGATAGGTTATATATGCTGACTTTATTTTTTCATCCGAAGCCTTGCTCTCGGATTTTCGAGTGCTCTTTTTTGTGGTTTCCATGATCAATTAAACAGGATTTGATGCTAAAGGGTTTGCAAGAAAGCGATGATTCTTTCGTTATATTTCACGTCATGAAAGTGTTTTCATTTTTCTTCCTCTTCATCGCCACTACCGTGGTGTTTGCTCAACAGAAAAACGTTCGTCCCGAAGAACTTTTTGAACAGGCACAGGAAGCGCATGACGCGGGCGAGTATAGCAAAGCCCTCGCATTACTCAACCAGTGTCTTACTGAACGCCCCGGGTTTACCGAGGCTTATTTTATCCGCGCATCTACCCGCGAACAATTAAAGGACATCGAAGGAGCGCTCACCGATTATAGTATATATCTGGAACGCAAGCCCGATAACCCGGAGGCACTTTTCAGCCGCGGACTGATCCGTTATCAACTGAAGAAATACGATCAGGCTTACGAAGACTTCACACGTTACCTCAAGGTTCCGCCCGGAGCAACGCAAACCCTATATTTCAACCGTTCGCCCGGTACCAGCGGTAACAACCCGATCACTACTGCACAAAGTGGCAATCGCCCGCTGATCTATAATTACCTCGGTGTTATTGATCAGAAGCAGAACAACCTGCAGCGTTCGGTAGCGTGGCTGGATTCGGCTATACGACTGTCTCCGAAAGAAGCAGACTTTTATGTGAATCGCGGTCTTTCGAAGCAAAGTATGAAGGACTCAACGGCTGCCCTAGACGACTTCAACAAGGCTTTATCCATTAATCCTAAACACCCGGTGGCATTGCATAACATCGCTGTATTCAAGCGGTTAAAGGGAGAACGAAAAGCATCAGAAGATCCGCTTGAGGAGGCCATCGACAGTGACTCGAGTATGCTGGCGCCTTACCTCGAACGTGCGTATCAGCGAATGGAAGGTGGCTACCTGAAAGGCGCACTTGATGACTATAACAAGGCATTGGAGATCGAACCGAAAGATCCGGAGATTTGGCTGAGTCGGGGCATTGTGAAAGAACGGATGAAAGACTATACCGGTGCATTTTCAGACTATACCAAAGCGATCGATCTGAAGGAGAGCTTTGTGAAAGCATGGATCAACCGCGCGAATGTTCTGCTGAAGCAGGAACGTTATGCCGATGCTATTGAAGACTATACGGCTGCACTCATCTATATACCAGACTCCGCCCCTGCTTACTACAATCGCGCCATTGCACGCTACCGCCTGAACAAATATACCGAAGCGTGTGAAGACCTGAAGAAAGCTGAGGCGTTAGGACTAAAAGCCGAAGCAAAATTAAAGGACAAGATCTGCGTGAATAAGTAAATATCAGTCTACCACCGAAAGATCCGGACGAAGTCGTACAAATACCGGCTCACGGAACATGCGGTCAGGCGTAAATTTGGAATAGCTTACTTCCATCAGCACGATGGGTTCGAGCCACGTGGTTATGTTGGCGTCTACAAATTTTCCTACGGCTGTTGACTTCTTTATGCGTTCGACCTTCTTCAATTCCTTAAGTATATCTTTGACCGTGGCATCATCAAAGCCGGTGCCCACCTTGCCCCTGTATTCCAACGCATCGCCTACACGCTCGGCAATTTGCAACGCTCCGAATGTAACAGCTCGTTCGCCTTTGCCTTTGGTATAGCCGATAATGACCACCTCGGCCGTCTGGCGCACTTTTATCTTGAGCCAGCAGTCGTTACGCTTGGCCGGAAAGTATTTACTGGTTTTCTGTTTGGCCATGATGCCCTCGAGTGTGTGAAGCTTCGCGGCTTCAAACAGTGCATCGCCATCGTCTACAAATTCACTGATGCGATACGGGGTCTCCGGGCGTATAGCATCTCTGAGCCACTCCTTCCGCTTCAGCAAAGGCTCATGGATGAGTGACCGTCCATCCAGGTACAGGCAGTCAAATATATAGCAATAGGCCGGGTTGCTCCTGGTGAGTTTCTGTATGTTCGTTTCACCAGTGCTCGACATCCGGTTGATGACGCGTTTGAATACAGGTTTACCTTCGTCATCGAGGCAAACTATCTCGGCATCAAATAATCCGTTAGTCGCACGAAAGGCTTTGTTACCATCCAGTAGTTCCGGAAACTGGTTGGTGATGTCGTTATGATTCCGCGTGCGCATGGTGATCTGCCCGTCTTCCAGTACAATGAGCGCACGTATACCATCCCACTTCATTTCAAATATATAGTCATCGCTTTTCGGTGGTTTCTCGGCAGTCTCTGAAAGCATGGGTTCGATGGTCTGCTTCAGGTAATTGACCTGCGGTTCATCCACGCGTTCGAGTAACCATTCTTTATCTTTCATCTTGTGAATGCGATACTCCCCGCTGATCTCTTTACTGCTCAATCGGAAGTAAAAGCCATCCTTCTTGTCTTTGGTGATCTGATATTTACCCAGCGCATAGATCCACATCTCTCCGGCACCGTATTGTCCTTTCGGAATTCTGCCATCGAAGGTTAAATATTCCATCGGGTGATCTTCGGTTTGTACGGCCAGTCGCTTTACTCCGGGATACGGTGGAAGTCCTTTCGGTACAGCCCATGACTTTAACACACCATCCTGTTCCAGTCTCAGATCGTAATGCAGTCGCGATGCATGATGGCGGTGTACTACAAAACTGTTTCCTGCTATATCCGGTTTAGTCCCCGAAGGCTCGGGTGTCTTTTCGAAATCGCGTTTCTTGGTATAGGTCTCGAGTTGTTCGGGTGATTTATGTTTTTTGGAAGGCGGTAATTTTTTAGGCGCTGCCCTTTTCTTTCGGTGTGTATGAAGCTCTACTGCATAAGCATCTATACCTTCCCATGCATCGCCATCGCGCTCGAGTTTGTCCACGGCATTTTTGATGGAGTATATTTTAGGATCGGTAAGCTCTGTCAGTTCATCCCACGTAAGGGGCATGGACACAGGCGCGCCCACGCGACCGCGCAAGCTATAGGGCGATACTATACTTTGCCCGGAACGGATGCGGAATATATCCACCAACACCCGCCCTTTGCGAGCATCCTTTTTGATCTGTAGCGTTACACTCGATGACAGGTCT
Organism: uncultured Chitinophaga sp.; assembly: GCA_902168205.1. Taxonomy (GTDB): domain Bacteria; phylum Bacteroidota; class Bacteroidia; order Cytophagales; family Cyclobacteriaceae; genus Ohtaekwangia; species Ohtaekwangia kribbensis. The sequence continues at coordinate 104,659 of CABHOK010000006.1, forward strand.
TCTACAAAAGGTTTTGCGATTGCTTCGGCGGCTTCAAACACCGTGTGGAAATCCCACTTCGGCTCGATCGGACAACATATATGTATACCTTTACCTCCCGTGGTTTTTACAAAGGGAGTATATCCGTACGCTTCGATAGTGGCTTTCAACTGAAGCGCGATCGGAACCAGTTTTTTAAAATCATATCCTTCGGGTGGATCCAGGTCGAACACCATGTAATCCGGGCAATCAAAATTTGGTTTGCGCCCATGTAGTTGATGTAATTCCAGTGAGGCAAGATTCGCCAACCACACCAGCGATGCCGGCTCGGTAGCAATGATATAGTCTTTCTTCTCTTTACCAAGCGTAACAAACTCCAGCCAATCAGGGGCCCAATCGGGTCTGTTCTTCTGGTAAAAACTTTCGCCATGTATACCATCCGGGAAACGAATCAGCGTGAGCGCCCGTCCTTTGATATGCTGCAGGATCGTAGGCGCAACGGATAGATAGTATTGAATAACTTCAGCCTTGAGTATCTCGTCTTCCGGAAACAGAATCTTTTCGAGATTGGACAACTCCACCTTGCGTTTACCTACCTGCGCCCATTGTGATTGTTTCTTTGCCATCAGGCTGTTGTTATACTTCGAAACCGGAACATACCATTGATGATCAACGCCAAACATAAACCACTGATGCTGCTCACCACCACATTGCCCAGGTTATAATCATCGGGATATATAGCAAAACGAATCAGCACGATCGCTGCAGTAATCAATAGCAGTAACAGCCAATATGCGATAGAAGGCCGTGTAATAACAGTGTGCTGCTGCGGTTCACGAAAGTATATATAGCAGGCTATGGAGATCAACCCTACAATGGTACTGATATGCTGCAGCGCATAGAACAGCGGGTAGTTAACACCATCGAACGGTATAGCGGTGCCTTTATAGAACCACAGGTTACGGGCAAAGTATCCACTGTTGTGCGTGAAGGAATCCCAGAATAAATGGGATGCGGCTCCCAGTATAGCGGAGACCAGAAACTGAGTGGGATGCTTGCGCAGGTACGGTATAAGATCAAACGAACGGGCATCGTGAAAACGCAACTGAAAAAATACAGGCAGGTTGGCAAACAGGTTCTGCTTGACAAGCAAATGAAACACTACGGACAGCACAATGACCACGGGAAGATCAAAGTAAAATATGCCGCCAACGGTGTGACTATGCGTACTGTTCACGCTGAGTTTGAAGAAGTATTCAAAGTCGGGAGACATGCTGCCAATCACCAATGCCGTTGCCGACAGCTTCCTCCAGTTGAGGAACGGAAGTACAATGGCGGGATGGGCTGGCGTGAATGGCATCCTTTGGTTCGTTGTCCGTTATTGGTTATCGATTATTCGTTCTGTTAACCGTAATTACGCTGAGAAACTTCGTGCCTTCTTTGAGTTCTCTGTGTAATTGGACTTTTAAATCTCTTGCACAAAGAACATGGAAGACACTAAGTTACCAAACGATAATTTATTCGTCAACGTCTGCCTTCGGCTTATTCGAGAGGAAGATCATACCAACCACAAATGTAATGGCCGCTACGATGATCGGGTACCACAATCCTGCCAGCGGATCGCCTGCGGGAGTAGAAGCAGTCTTGCTGTTCTCGAATAAAATCGTGGCAATGAATGGCGTGAGCCCTCCGAAGATACCGTTACCAATGTGATACGGCAGCGACATGGATGTATAGCGAATGCGTGTCGGGAATAATTCTACCAGGAACGCAGCGATCGGTCCGTATACCATGGTAACCAATACAAGCTGTACCAGCACCAGGCCGATGAGTGCATAGTAAGGTTCGCCACTCAGGGTAACTTCTTTTTTATCTTCAACAGTCTTCTCTCCTGCTTTTCTCTTAATGGCAGTGTTGGTCAATATCTGGTTGCTGCCATCATCATAAACATGAATGGTTTTCTTTACCGTAACCGAATCGCCCGCATCCGTAACACGAATGGTCTTGGTGATATTCTTCTCCGAAGGGATTTCAGTTTTATACTGGATGTCGGTGAGCAGGTACATCTGTCTGTATACCGGGCGGTATAACAGAACCGCCAGTATCATCCCGATCATCATAATGATTTTACGGCCAATTTTATCAGACAGCCAGCCGAAGTATATAAATAACGGAGTGCCTATTAGCAACGCAATGGCAATGATGTTACGCGTTTGTACAAACTCTACATTACAGGTCTTTTCAATGAAGGTCATGGCATAGAACTGGCCGGTATACCACACTACACCCTGCCCTGCTGCTGCACCAAACAAAGCGATGAGCACCAGCTTCAGGTTCTCTTTATTACCAAAGCTTTCCTTGATCGGGTTCTTCGATATTTTACCTTCTGCCTTGATCTTGGCAAACAAAGGCGACTCGTTCATGCGCAGTCGTATAAATACCGACACACCCACCAATATAGCGGAGAGTATAAATGGAATGCGCCATCCCCAATCATTAAACTCAACGATGTCCATCGACTCACGCACTGCTAGGATCACACCGATCGAAACGAAAAGTCCGAGAGTAGCGGTGGTTTGTATAAAGCTTGTAAAGAAGCCGCGTTTGGAAGCGGGCGCATGTTCAGCAACATAGGTAGCCGCACCACCATACTCACCGCCTAAGGCCAGACCTTGCAACAGGCGAAGAACGAGCACGAGTATAGGAGCAAATATACCGATGGATTCATATCCCGGCACAAGACCAATAGCGAACGTGGAGCCGCCCATAAGAATGAGCGTTACCAGGAAAGTATATTTCCTTCCTACAATATCACCTAATCGCCCGAAGACAATGGCACCAAAAGGGCGTACAATAAATCCCGCAGCAAAAGTTGCCAGTGTGGACAGAAAAGCGGCTGTCGGGTTACTCTTGGGAAAAAACTGTTCAGATAATATGGTCGCCAGACTTCCGAATATATAGAAGTCATACCATTCAATGAGTGTGCCTACCGAAGAGGCTGAGATAACGAACCAAAGTGTTTTTTTCTGTTCTTTGGTAATAACTGTTTCTGACATGGGGTGTTTGGTTTCTACTTCCTAGAAAGATAGTAGAAAATGAGTCAACCATCCTATATGTCACTAAAAAAGGGAAGAAGCTTTTCGCTCCTTCCCCCTTATATAGTTATAACTATAGTTAGTGTTAGTAACTCCTATTGGTTAGTCTTCAACACCCAAAGCCTTCATGCGCTTCGTAACGCGTTCGTTGTTCTTATCGTCTGCTATATAGTAGTACAACAAGCTCAGCTTCTGGAGTAATTCGATCTCAGCTTCTTTAGAAGGTATCTTCATCTTTTCAGCTTTCTCGAGGTAAGGTATAGCAGCTTCGCTCTGCTTTACACGAGTCTGTACAAGTGCCTGCTTTTTCTTTGCGTTTGCTGCAGCTATACCGAGTTCGTTGATAGCCTTTGAAGTCTTATCAATTTCAACCAGGTAATAGTTAGCCAGGTTAAACTGAGCATCGAAATAATCGGGTTGTACTTTCAGCGCTGCTTCGAAGTTTGCTTTTGCATCTTCCATTTTACCAAGCTCGGTGTTCAATACACCCAACAGGTAGAAGCTTTGTGCATCGTTCGGATTTGCTTTTACACTTGCTTCCAGGTTCTGAGCAGCCAGATCATATTTCTTCAACTGGATCAGTGAGTTCAACTCCACGGCTTTCATATCCTTGTGGTTAGGAATGATCTTCAACACAGCCTGTGCGTTGGTAAGTGCAGACTCGTAGTCCTGATCTTCGTATGCAAGCAATGCAGGCATCGTCAACGCCTGTGTTCTTCTTCCGCCCAGCTCAGCATATTTAGCCAGGTAATCGGTAGCCTTCTTTCTTTCTTCTGCATTGTAAGCAGCATAACCGGCATACTCATAGAATGTAGTATCAGGCTTGTTTGCCTTGAAAGCTATACCTTTTTCAAATTGCTTTAACGCACCTTTGAAATCTTCACCGTTAAAAGCTTTATCACCTTTCACCAGGTAAGAGTTGCTGATGCTGGTAATTGCCTGATCGTACAACAGCATACCACCGTTGTTATCCTGTACAAAGTATGTAGATGATTTACCTTTGCTCAGTTCATCTGCTTTCTTTAAAGATTCAGCAGCTACGGATGCGAGGTTTTCAGTAGAGTTATAGCTTGATGTAGTATCCAGTGCACCGTATATAACACCTCTGTAGAACCAGGTTTTACCATCGGTCATTGTTTTTTCATAGGTAGTAGCTGCATCGATAATGGATTTAGCTTCGTCAAGTTTACCGGACTTAAGAGCCGTCATGGCTTTATTAATATTCGGCTTTGCTTCTTTCTGTGCCAACGCCATTCCTGGTATAGCCAGAAGTAATAAAACTGCTATCTTTTTCATTGTTGGTTTTATTTATTGTGGGTTATTGTTTTCAGTGTTGTCGTCTTCCGCTTCAGGCGCATCATCCTCTATATCTTCATCGGATACAGCGGGAGGCATTTCACTTGGCGGAGGGAGTTGAGGCGCATCACTCGCATCGTTCTTAACCTCTACAATCTGTTGTATTTTCTCCACAGATGAGATACGGTCATCATCGTTCAGTTTAATGAGGCGTACACCTTGGGTTGCACGTCCCATCACGCGTAATTCACTGACTTTGATACGTATGGTAATACCGGAGCGGTTTATGATCATCAATTCATCGTCATCAACAACCTCCTTAATGGCAACAAGTTTGCCAGTTTTCTCGGTGATCATGAACGTCTTTACTCCTATACCGCCACGCTTCGTGATACGGTAATCGTCAATGAGTGAACGTTTACCATAACCATTTTCCGATACCACCATCAGGTTTGCATCCGCACGGCTAATACATACCATGCCTATAACTTTATCGGTATCAGAATCAAGACTCACTCCGCGTACACCGGATGCATTACGTCCCATCGGACGAACATCTGATTCATGGAAGTGTACTGCTTTACCCTCACTCTTCGCAATGATGATGTGGTTGTTTCCATTGGTAAGCGATGCATTCAGCAGGCGATCGCCTTCGTGAATGGTAATCGCGTTGATACCGCCCTGACGTGGACGAGAGTATTCTTCCAGCGATGTCTTCTTGATGGTACCGCCCTCGGTACACAGAATTACATAGTTGTTATTGATATACTGTTCATCCGACAGGTTCTTCACGTTAATGATCGCACGAACTGTATCACCCGGCTCTATATTGATCAGGTTCTGAACCGCTCTTCCTTTTGACGTTTTATTACCTTCCGGTATCTCGTATACTTTCTTCCAATATACTTTACCCTGATCGGTAAAGATGAGCAGGTAGTTATGCGCCTGCGCTATAAATAAGTGTTCGGTGAAGTCGTCATCTTTGGTGGTTACACCTTTCGAACCAACTCCTCCTCTGCCCTGTGTTCTGTATTCCGATAGTGATGTACGCTTGATATACCCCTGGTTGGAAATTGTAATTACCATCTCCTCGTTCGGTATCATATCTTCCAACGTGATGTCATCATCGTTGTGAACTACCGTAGTTCTGCGCTCATCGCCATAACGTTCTTTGATCTCCAGCAACTCATTTTTGATGATCTCCATACGCAACGGTTCGTTGGCAAGTATACTTTTCAGGCGATCGATGAGTTCCATTACTTCTTTATACTCCTGCTGTATCTTATCGCGTTCCAGACCCGTGAGTCGCTGCAGACGCATGTCGAGAATTGCTTTCGCCTGTATTTCAGACAAGCCGAAGCGTGACATCAATCCTTCGCGTGCCGTATCCGGATCTTTGGAGTTACGAATGAGGGTGATCACTTCATCGAGGTGATCGAGTGCTATCAGGTAACCTTCGAGTATATGTGCTCTGCGTTCCGCTTCTGCCAGTTCGAATTTTGTTCTTCGTACAATAACATCATGACGGTGTTCTACGAAGTACTTGATCTGGTCTTTGAGGTTCAGTGTCATCGGGCGGCCTTTTACAAGTGCCACGTTGTTAACACCGAATGAAGACTGAAGCTGGGTATATTTGAAAAGGTTGTTTAAGACTATATTTGGAATCGCGTCTTTCTTGAGGTCGTACACGATGCGATACCCTTCACGATCTGATTCATCGCGCAGATCAGATATACCTTCAATCTTTTTATCGTTAACAAGCGCCGCAGTCTTTTCGATCATCTGCGCCTTATTCACCATGTACGGTATCTCCGTTACAACGATCTGATCTTTACCGGTAGGCGATGTAACAATCTCTGCCTTGGCACGCATTAATACTTTACCACGACCGGTGAGGAAAGCCTCCTGCACTCCGGAGTAACCATAGATCAATGCACCTGTAGGAAAATCAGGAGCTGTGATAAACTTCATCAGCTCGGGTATCGTGATCTCGTTGTTATCTATATAGGCTATAACACCATCTACAACTTCGCGCAGGTTATGCGGAGCCATGTTGGTAGCCATACCTACCGCTATACCGGAAGAACCGTTCACCAAAAGGTTCGGAATCTTCGCAGGTAATACAGTTGGTTCTGTTAATGAATCGTCAAAGTTAGGTTGAAAGTCAACGGTATCTTTGTTGATATCGTAAAGCATTTCTTCCGCAATTCTGCGAAGACGTGCTTCGGTATAGCGCATCGCTGCCGGTGAGTCTCCGTCAACCGAACCAAAGTTACCTTGTCCGTCAACCAAGGTATAGCGAAGCGACCAGTCTTGTGCCATACGCACCATCGTATCGTATACCGATGCATCTCCGTGCGGGTGATATTTACCCAATACCTCCCCTACAATTCTGGCTGATTTTTTATAGGGCTTATTGTAGTTTACACCCAGCTCCAACATTCCGTACAACACTCTTCGGTGTACAGGTTTCAATCCATCCCGTACATCGGGAAGCGCGCGCGAAATGATTACCGACATCGAATAATCGATGTACGCACCGCGCATTTCATCTTCGATATTGATCGGGATTATACTCTGCCTTCCAGGGGTCAGACCACCAGTTTCTTCTGCCATCTAAAATCGTTTGTTTTTAGCTTAATTAAGCGTTTTTTAAAGCCACGCAAGATAGTAAAAGTTACCACTTTAAGGCTCAAAAAAGCGGGTTAATATTGACTTTTTTACACGAGCGTAAAAGCCTTTACCAACGAAGCTATAGTTTGTGTTTTGTAAACAGAACGGACGATACTCACACTGTATTTCATCACGCGGGTGTGATGGTTTTTCAAACTTGAAACACAACAAAAGACGTGTAAATGTATACCGCTAAAAATCAAATATATACCTATCAAAAGCTTTAGTAAGGATTGAGCTTTTTCTTGTTCTTGCCTTTATACTTGATCAGGTTCGGATAGTTTTCTCCGTAGTGTGGATTCTGTTTTTTATAGATCGGATGCCTGCGGCTGCGATACTCGCGATTACCATGTGCGTGATTCATCTGCGCATGACAAGTCTTGAGAAAACATCTGCGAAGCTCCGGTATTCTGTAGGTAGCCCCTACGTTGATATAGAATGCATTGAGTTTGTGACTGATGCTCGGACCACTCTCGGGCATGCTGATCTTATAGCCTTTGATCTCGTATGACGGGCGAACAAACAACCTGAAGTATTCCGACATCTCACGTTCAACCGCTACACCAAAGTTGAAGTATATTCCTTTCTTGATCACGCTATTGTCGAACTTGCTGCCGAGCTTGTAGCCACCTACGTTGGCATCAACCACCAGCAGGTATTCGTTGTAACGGTATACAGGTGCACCCACCATCAAAAAGTATTTCTTCAGAAAGAAGCTCGATACTTCGGATGAGTATGTACTGATCTGATCGGAGTAATTGGTCGGTTTGAAATCACCAACGTTGGTATACTCGAACGAGTAACCTCCGCCTAAACGTATCTTGTAGCGACTGATCTCAACGTGTAAGGTAGCACGAATCGGAATGTTGAACGCTTTACTTTTAAAACCAAGTTCGGTTGTATCCGAGTTCGCGAGAAATGCTCCGGGCTGTACGGTGTTACCGGAAGACTGCACGCGGTTTATCCAATTGGAATATCCGGATGCTGTACTGGCCGGACGAAATAGTTTCGGCATTGAATCCGGATTCTGCAACACACCAAACCCATCAAGACTGTGCTTGAACGTTGTGTTACCGTAACCTGTGCTTAAGCCGAAAGTAATTTTGCTTAAGATCTTGCGAAGTCCGCTGGGCCCCTGGCGCTTTACATAGAAATACTCCAGCGGAATAGAAGCGTCCTTCTCGTTCTCGTATTGAGCGAGCACATCCGAGGCTGTTGTCAGCATCACTGTGAGCAGGGCGATTATTGCAGCGTAACGCTTCAAAAAAATAGAATTAAGGCGCGTAAAGTTAAAAAATGTAAGCCATTCATACTCTGGCTTTTGGGATTAAAGGTAAACGAAATTCACCAATCATCCTAAAGGTAGGTGCGTATTGAACAGCCAATCTGCCGATTTGAGGGAATGAATTAACAACTTCAAGGACTATCTGCCGGTATATGCGGGTAATTTTATGATGTGTGAACAGGCTATCGTTTACTTCAGAAGTATACATGATCATAGTTTAATAATACCGGTATGGTGCCGATGTACTCTCTAACGATGAAAAGGTATGAAAAAGTGTTTGACCTTTCTTCGCCTGGTATGTAAAATCATGCGGAGTAATTTGTCCGTCAGCAGTCTTCAGCGATAGCTTCACTTCGTTGGCACCTTCCTTCAGTGATATACGCGAATAGTAAATGCTATGCGGCAGGGTTTGCCAGTTACGCGTGTCGGCTTTTTCAGTCATGGCGTTTACAAGTCCCATCACAGCCCCCAGACTTTCGTTTTCTTTGCGAAGACTTTGCTCCGTTACTTTCTTGAGTGCAGCCCGCAGCAAACCTTTACTAAACTCCTGTACCATGCGTTTCTTCAAACTATAGAATGCTACCTGGTTAACGTCTTCGACAAGTTCGAGCGGATAACTTTTATCGCCCAGCGTAAGGTCGCCACTTTTGTAATATACCGGGCGCTCCATGTATCGCGGAAACGCTACACGAAATACACGCAGATCGGTAAGATCAGATCGTTTCTTATCTTCATCCTCCCCTAACTCAAAGGGGAACACCAGTCCGAGTTCCGGGTTGCTGAATACAACTCCGTTGTTCGATCCTTTGTCAATGGCAAAATTTATACTCCATTCACTTTTTATAGGAGCTAATCCATTGTGCCAGAAAAATACGAGATCAGCTTCGGGTGTAGTCGGTTTATATTCCGGAATGCAGAACCGTTCTTTATACTCATCTGCTTCTTTGGTAAACCCTGTCCAGGTAGCTGTGTTGATCAGATCATACTTCAGTTGTTCAGGCACCTTCATACCAAACATCTTCGCATAATCGTTCTCGTATACTTCAAGGGCATTGCGATAGGCTATAAATGCATTGTTGTAATCTTTGTCGGCCTGGTATATAATTCCCATCAGTGTGTTGACGAACGCATCGCGCTGATACTTCTCTTCCGAGGTATATTTATCACTGAGTTGATTCAGGCGTATATTGAGCCGCCTGCACTCCACGAGCGCCTCTTCGTACTTGTTCATCTTCAGGTAATTGAGCGCTTTGTAATATAACAACATCAAATGCTCATGATCTTCTCCGTGATAAATGGTTACAGACGGATTGGTGAAATAGGAAGCCGCTTCGTTGAGGTAATTGATGTGATAATCTTCACCAAAGAGAAATGCCTTTTCGAAGTATGCATTACTCTCTTCGTAGCGACCGAGTATCGACAGTAGCAAGCCGTTGTTTACCATGTAAATGAACCGCGACCGGCCATGCTCCTGCTTATTGTTCTTCTCCAGCGTAGCGAGTGCGCGTTGGAGATCGCCCCGCTCAAACTCATAGTTGAAATCAAAGTTCTTCTGGTAATAGGTGGCGCAACCACTGATGAGTAGTGCAACCGGAATATATAGCAGAACAATCCGTCCGATAACGCTCGTACCGGATAGGCGAATCGCTTTTATCTGCTGGTATAGATTGTCCATGATGTGTGCAAGACAATGATAACGCAATCAGTTCTTGACAATCTTCTTGATCTCATCCTGACCGTACCAGATGCGCTTGCTGGTTTCAATGTCGGTGAGGAACAACGTGGTTACATAGTTTACCACACGCTTCTTGTTATAGGTATCGGTTTCGGAGGTCATCTCACCAAACAACATCAGGTCCGCCCCGATCTCTTTTCCAAATTGTTTCGCTGTCGCGGATGAAGCAAAGTCTTGTTGCTCGCTGCGCTCGGTACGAAGTTTATCTCTAAACTCACCCGACTCTACAATCTCGGCTATAGCAGAGTTGTGAATCACAACTTCGAACTTCTTTACGTAATTATCCGCATCGATGTGTTCGGAAGTCTTGTTACGAATCGGACCGACCACGATAACAGGTTTACGTCCAAGTTGCCTGGCGTAATTCTTGAAAGTTTCGGAGTCGAACAGATCGTATATCATTTTATCAGCAACGGTGCGCGAGTCGGTATCATTCCAGCGTCCGCTCAGATCAACTTGTTGTGAAGGATCAACGCGGGTAACGGTGCGCGAGCATGCGCTGCAGAGTACAACGAGTATAATGATCAGGGAGAATTTTTGCATGGCAGTGAGTTTTGTAGCAAACTTCAAAAATCTTGCCGAAAGATACGCAGAAAGCCAGCGGGTTGTTACGCTATAGGCGCGTCATTCTCCCCTACATTTCAATGTATTATGCCAGCACCGCTTTCAGGTTGCTGATCACTTCTTTCGGATTGGCAGCACTGAAAACAAAATTACCGGCTACCAGCACATCGGCACCGGCATCAAGTAATGCCTTTGCGTTCTGCTGATTAACACCACCGTCAATCTCAATCAAAGCATTTGATTTTGATTCAATGATCATCTTCTTGAGCGCAGTAACTTTCGTATACGTGTGCTCGATAAATTTCTGTGCACCAAAGCCCGGGTTTACAGACATGACACATACCATATCAATGTCCGCTATAATATTTTCAAGTTCGGTAATGGATGTATGCGGGTTGATGGCAACACCTGCTTTTATACCCAGCGCTTTGATCTGCTGAATGTTACGGTGCAGGTGCGGACACGCCTCTACGTGAACGGAGATGATCTCCGCTCCTGCCTTATGAAAAGCCTCTACATAGCGCTCGGGCTGCACGATCATCAGGTGTACATCCAGTGGCTTACGCGCATGGCGCTTCACAGCTTCTACTACCGGCAACCCCATGGAGATGTTTGGTACAAATACACCGTCCATGATATCAACGTGAATGAGATCGGCCTCACTCTCGTTGAGCATGGTAATCTCGCGTTGCAGGTTGGCAAAGTCAGAGGCCAGTATCGATGGCGCTAGGATGGGTCTTTTCATCGTGCGTAAATATATAGTTTAGCGTGATGCTTCGATGGCCTGGTTAACATCACCAATGATGTCGTTGATATCTTCCAACCCTACGGCTATACGAATAAGTCCGGGCATGATGCCTACCGCAGCACGCTCATCATCCGTAAGCTTCGAGTGTGTTGTAGATGCCGGGTGTATAGCAATGGTACGGGTATCGCCGAGGTTTGGTGTATGCGAAATCATCTGCAGTGAGTTCAGGAATCTGCGTCCCTGGTCAAGGCCACCTTTGATCTCGAACGTAACAATACCACCGCCCAGCTTCATCTGCTTTTTAGCCAGTTCATGTTGTGGGTGTGATGGCAGGAACGGATACTTCACTTTCGAAACATCCGGATGTTTTTCAAGATGCTGTGCCAGTGTCAATGCATTCTGGCAATGACGTTCCATTCTCACCGCCAGTGTCTCAAGACTCTTCGATAAGATCCACGCATTGAAGGGGGACATCGATGGCCCGGTGTGGCGGGTGAAGAAACGAATCTCTTTGATCAGTTCTTTCTTGCCTAATATAGCTCCACCGATTACACGGCCCTGGCCATCCATAAATTTAGTAGCCGAGTGTGTAATGATATGCGCTCCCCACTTGGCAGGTTGCTGCAGGTACGGTGTAGCAAAACAGTTGTCTACATTCAGAATGAGGTTGTGCTTCTTGGCAAGTTTACCAAGCCACTCGAGATCGATCAGATCCAGAGCAGGGTTCGATGGTGTCTCTACGAAGATCATGCGTGTGTTCGGCAGTATCTTCTTCTCCCAGGTTTCCGGTTCATTTACATCGGCATAACTGTGCGATATACCAAACTTCGGGAATATAGTATTCAGGATCTGATGTGTTGAACCGAATACCGAGCGACATGCCAATACATGGTCGCCAGACTTCAGCAACGCTGCCATGCTGCTATACATCGCAGCCATACCGGAAGCTGTACCGATACCATCTTCCGTTCCTTCCATGCGACAAAGTTTTTCAATAAACTCGTTCGTGTTCGGGTTGGAGTAACGACTATAGATGTTACCGGGAATTTCGTCAGCAAACATAGCGCGTGCCTGCTCTGCATCATCAAATACAAAACTTGATGTGAGGTATAGCGGCACAGAATGTTCGCGAAAGGATGTGCGCTGGTGCTGCGCACGTATAGCATCGGTCTCGAAATTTCTTTTCTCTTCCATGAAAATAAAATGAATCTGAAATGTGAACTGCTACGCAGATAATGTGATAAATGTTACCGGATCACCTCAAAGCTATAGGTAATCTTCGCGGTCTTCTCCAGCGTTTTTGCTACGGAGCAATACTTTTCAATGGAAAGGTTTACCGCTTTCTCCGCTTTCTCCGTATCGATATCGCCATACAATTTAAAATGTGCGTGCACTTCGGTGTATAGTGAAGGCGTAGCATCTTTCTCACGCTCGCCCGTTACCGTAATCTTGATATCCTTCAAATTCTGCCGCTGCTTTTTCAGAATGGTAATAACGTCAATCGCACTGCACCCTCCCATGGCTGCGAGCAACATCTGCATCGGGCGCATGCCCAGGTCAGAGCCTCCTGATTCGGGTGATGAATCCATCTGCACGGTTTTACCGGCTTCATTACGCGCTTCCATGTGGAAGGCATCATTCAAACGACTTAATTCAATTTTTATCATACAGCTTTTTCTTCCTCCTGCGGCCAGGCATAACTGCCTGTTATCATTGCCAGCAAACTAACAACTGTTGCCGGCATTAAACTTGGCCACGATGTTTCAATGGCCTCAAAGATAATCCAAGTTATCATACCTGCCACCATAGCGAGCAAAGCTCCTTTGCTGCTGGAACGTTTCCAGTATAAACCTAATGTGAGCGGTATAAACAGGGAAACCAGGCTGAGTATGGATGACTCTCCTACCAGTTCGTATATATTAGACCGAAAACAGGCCATAATAGTTGCGAGTATGGCAAAAATCACCACACATATTTTGGTGAGCATCAAAAACTGTTTGTCGGTATAGCGGTGCTTTACCAACGGCCGTACCAGGTTCTCTGAAAATATAGCGGCCGGTGCCAGTATAGCCGAACTGGTTGTACTCATAATGGCCGATAGCAATGAACCGAAGAACAGAATCTGGACAGGCAATGACGTGTGCTGCAACACCATGTTCGGCAAGGTAAGTTGTGTATCGCCTGTAATCTGATCAGGGTATAAATGCTTGGTACATAAACTTATATATAGCGGAAGCATGGCAATGGTGAGGTACAGACCGGCTGCTATATAACACGACCACACCGCGGTTCGTGCCGAGCCTGAAGACATGGACCGCTGAAATACATCCTGTGAGGGCACAGAACCTAAGCCGAGCACCGACCATGCGGCCAGGTACGCAGCAATTTCTTTGAACTCGAATGAAGGAAGAAACTTCAAATCTTCTTGGGGCATCTCACTGATTACAACGGACACACCACCCGCCTTTTCTGACAAGATATACGCCAGCGCCACCATGCCTGCGATGATGATTATACTCTGCACAAAATCAGTAATGGATACAGCCCACATGCCACCGGCATAGGTATATAACGTAACAATCACCGAGCTGATAACAATGCCCTGCCACACGGGTATATGTATCACTACATTGAGTATCAACCCCATGGCCACCAACTGCGCGGCTATATAGCCGAGGTACGGTAACGCGAGAAAGAGGCTGGCGGTTAACTCGGTAACTTTATTATAGCGTACTTTAAAAAAATCGCCCAGGGTGAGCAGGTTCATGTTGTATAGCCTGCGGGCATAGAATACCCCGAAGATGAACAGGCATAGCGAGGCACCAAATGGATCTTCGATTACGGCATATAGTCCTCCTTCCAGGAATTCAGCCGAGGCACCGAATACAGTTTCCGAACCAAACCAGGTAGCAAAGAGTGCCGCAGAACTTAACACGATGGGCAGACTTCTGCCGGCAAGCATAAAATCGCCTGAATTTTTTACTCTACGTGACGCCCAGAAACCAATCGCTACGGTAACAATGAGGTATAGGATGATGGAAAGAAGTAACAATTCGCTTTTACAGTTTAAACTGTTCGTGAGCCTAAAAGTAAAAAACGCAGCAGACTATTTCGCATCTTTCTTCTTCAACTGAAAGGTGCGCGTAACGTTGAAACCCAAGTGAATATCGCCACCAAAGAAATCGCCTTTCGTTTCAGTAATGAAGGTACGCTCTGTAAGACTGGATGTGTTGGTAAGAACGATTTGAAACACGTGCCCTCCTGTTTCTATATCTATACCAAAGCCGAGTGAATTATACCGCTTGCTTCCCGCTTCAAACAAATCATTATCGGGTGGATCAAGGCGATAGTAATACTCACTGGTTAATGCTACACTGCGTGTGAGCTTGATGCGCCCGCCAATACCAATAGCCAACTGATCATTCTTTTCCCGCGACTGATCTACAGCATTCTTGTGAATATAGGTAGGCATGATCTGCAACGAAAGGCTGGGAGTAAATTTACGCGCAATCAACGCTTGTGCTGTATAGGCCAGTCGATCTACAGTTTTAAAACCTTCGGGCTCGTTGCCTCTTTTCGGAGATATACTATATGCGGTACCTCCCAACAATGTCATGGTGAACGGAAAACTTCTCTCCCCGGAACTTTGCCTCAGCAATTTATACTTCAGGTATCCGTCCATGATCTTGTCGGCCGAGTTACGACCTATACTTACGGAGAGATTATCGGTTATACCATAGTCGAGCCCGAGACGAACATAGGCCTGATCAAGTCCGTACATTTCATAGAGACCTTCGTTCAATTTTCCGAAGCGGTGCGCGAATATAAACTCGAGCGTTCCGCCATTTTTTGTTTCAACACTATGGCCATTTACCAGGCGTGTGCCCTTAAAAGTGGCAATGGTATAGTCTGTGTTCTGATCTTGCTTTTCCAGTTCTTTCAGCAGGTCATCCTGTGCGAAAGAAATGGTGGGGAGTAAAAGAAGTAAAAATAGTTTCTTCATAATGCAGGCTTAAAGCGGTCTGTAATTAAAATCCACGGTCACTTCTACTTGCTGTGCTATATTTTGCCACACGATCTGCGGTACCTTGATGTTATAGTCCAGAAGTTTTACAGTAAACTTCGACTTGAGTAATAGCTGATTGTTCTTCATTTCAGCCGTGCCCGGTAATTCAACATCGCGCGTAACACCATGGATCGTTAACTTGCCCACGGCCTTTATATTTTGTACACCGGAAATGGTATTATTGAAACCAACAATCTTACCCTGAAAAGATGCCTTCGGATATTTTTCCGACTCCATATACTTCTCATTGAAGTGCACCTGCATCAGTTTCTTTTCAAATTGAAAATCCTTGATGTTCATCAGGTAGGCAATCTCCCCCTGCCCTGCATCGAATATACTGGTAACGTTATTATTCTCGGCTGCTATATCTTCGATCACCCCATCTGAGAAAAAAGTTACCAAAGCTTTGTCAACAAAAAAGCGTTGCTGGCCTTTTCCGACCTGTGCCCATAACAGAAGAGTAAATACCAGAATTATCCTCATACAGCAAACAACAAAAAAATTATTGAGGTTTAAAAACGAAATCAATGGTAACTTCTACCTGCTCGGCAATATTGTTACGAAGCAGCTGCGGAACCACTATATTATAGTCTTCCAGCTTCACGATAAAGCTTGACTTCATATTCAGCTTATCGACCAGTTTCTCAATGGTGCCCTTTATATTTACCTCTTTAGTTACACCATGTATAGTAAGCTTACCCAAAGTTGATACATGCTGTATACCCTTTGCCTGGGGGTTGAACCCGGTAATTTTTCCCTGAAATGTAGACTTCGGATATTTCTCTGACTCCATATACTTCTCATTGAAGTGTTCCTGCATCAATGATTTTCTGAATTGATATTCTTTGATGGGAACCGAAAAAGCAATTTCACCGGTAGCGGTGTTGAAGAGGCTTACGGCCTTCACATTCTCCGCTTTTATATCTTCGATCGGTGCATGTGAATAAAACGAGATAAAACTTTTTTCCGTGGTATAATTCTGGGCGGCTGCCGATAACACTCCTGTACACAGGAACAGCAACACAAGGTATCCAATCTTCATGCTATATATAGTATATCAATTGTTTAAGGCTCCCTGCTGAATCCAGCAGTAAATGGCTTCGCGTTCTTCCTGTGTTATACTTCCCGAACGCGGCATTTTATCAGGATCTGTCAAGGGCAAGGTTATCCTGCGCTGTATCTCGGCACCATGCTCCTGCAGGTTGTTCAGCACAGACCAGTCTGGCAGGCCTGAACTACTGTTGTGACATATTACACATTTGGATTGAATAATAGGTGCAACAACATTCGAGTAACTCACTGCTGTACCATTGTCGCATTCTACAATAAAGGACGAACTCAGGTTATGATCTACACAAGCCGCGACAACGAGAATCAGGAGAGTGATCGTATACGAGGGTCTAAGTATATTTTTAATCATAAGAAAAGATAGACAAAATCAGCGATAAAAATACGTTCGCGAAGAATATTGGGCAATGATACCGGGAAAGCAAGTGGCACAACGGTACGTGTACTGGCCAGTTTGGGTTTCACTATAGCTATGGGCTCGACTAAAAATGAAAATCCCCCGAAGTCCTGGACCCCGGGGGATAATCACTGTCTATAGTTGGCTTTAATCTTGAGTCAAAGGTATAGCACTAGTAAAAAAGTACCATGCCTGAATCGATCATATGAAAATATAGCAGATGAATGGGATTATTTGCAGATGGATGGGCCAGTGTTTGCACTGCTATTAAATGAAAATCCCCCGAAGTTCTCGACTAAGGGGGATTGTCATGTCTATAGTTGGCTTTAATCTGTATCAAAGGTAGAATTTTTTTTCGTTGAATCAACCGGTTGCACTGAAAAAAAATCAAAAAGTGTAAATTTTCTGGTTACCTTTTTTGAGTTGTATCCTGTTTTGCGGAATCGGCCTGCAGGTAAGTGTCTTTGATGCGTTGAGGGAGCTGCGATTTTGATCCCGGAAAAGTGGTTCTTCGGCTGATGTCGTAACTCGCGTACGCAATCAGAATAACAAATGCCACTACAAACAAACTAAATATCTTCTTACCTCTCGTCATGGTATAACTCAGATATACTCCAGCACTTTATCGGCCAGCGCCACGTTATCAGACAACAGCTCGTAGAACTGGTCTTTGTTAAACTTCAGAATTACTACATCGGTCTGGGCAACAATCAGGTTGGTATTAATAAAATGATGCACGCCCAGCATCTCTCCTATAAATTCGCCCTGCTTGAATTCAGATGTAAGCTCACCGCGCTGATAAAGATGTACTACACCGGTATTCAGTACATAAAAGTAATTGTTTGAACGTTCGTCCAGCACCAGCGATTCGTCTTTCCTCATGCGCAGTTCCTCACTCAGATCGGCCAGGTATGTAAGCGTCAAGCCCGGCACCCCATTGAATATATTGATGTCTTGAAAGAACAACACCTTTTCAAAGCGCATAATTCTGCGTGCGTGAATGATCCGCGTATCCAGTTCGTACTTGACATCGGAACCTAATCTGCGTGAATTTTGTTCGTATTCAGTCGGGCTGATCTTGTGAAGCGCCCAGGCCGATACTTCACGAATTAAAAGATCAGGATTGAATAATTGCGCAATGAGATCAAGCTTGAAATCTTCGATCTTGCGTATACCGATCTGGAAGAGCACACATGCTTTCGTCCAGCGGTTAGACTGCGTGAAGTCGCGGTTGATCAGGAACTTCAACACCAATCGTGAATCAAGTTTTACCCGCGGGTAAAAATACTCCAGGCGACTGATGCGCTCGGCATCGGATACATCATCAAGAATCGGTATAACACGTTGCTTCAACTGCTCCGACAAGAATACATCCAGCAGCTCGATGGCGTAGGTAATACCTTCCGCTGTACCACTATCTATATTTTCCTTCACCAGCTGGATAGACCGCGTATCGTATAGCATGGTAAGCAAGGTATAGATGTGCTCGATGTCGTTCTGAATTTCGAAACGCAGTGCCGTTCTGATCTGCTCGCTGAATCCATCATCACCAATTTCGTATAGGGCGCTGAGGTTCCAGCTTATATCCGAAATATCGGATTCGATAACATATTTGATACGTGTGATCTGCGATATACCCGCCTTAAACCCGCACTCACCCAACGACAACAGCACCTGCGATACAATCACTTTGTTGGGATAGTCCATTTTGTTCCAGAGTATTTCGCGGGCGCGCTGCCCTCCTATCCTGCCGATTACCTGAATGATGCGTAACATCATTTGTGTACTCTGGCCACTGCGGTAAAAAGCCGTATCAAGAGCCGGTAAAGTTATAGCACCAATCTGCACCAGTGCATTCATCGCCTGGTTGCTATATACCGGGTTGCCCAGGTTCTCAATGATGGCATTGACGATCTCCGCATTATGTTTCTTGATCGATGTTTTTATAGCGGTGTTGCGTACCTGCGGCTCGCTGTCCAGCAGCAATTCCATCAGAAAGGAAGTATACTCTTCCTTCGAAGTATGCAACAACAACTCGGCCGCATAGTGGCGATCGTTCGGATTGGCAGAACGCGTTAACTTCTGGATACGCGTCTTGGTTATATCGCCACCATTCTGAATAATCAGTTCAAGATCTTCTTTGCTCAGTACATTCTTTTCGGAACCATCCATCCTGGTAGTATCCATACGGATAACATACTTGTCGGAAACGGAAAGTCCCTTCAGCTCATTCATTCTGTCCTGTGCGTATAGCCGTACCGATTCCTCCTCGTTTTTCATCAGGTTGTTCACCCACGCGGGTACGTGCGCTGCGTTGATCTTCTCCAGCAACTTGAACGAGAACACAGCCTTGGAAGGATTGGGAACACCCAGCATATTTTCCAGTCGCGATGTTACCTGCGATAAACCTTTTTCAAGTTTCTCCTGCTGGATGTCGGTACCTTCCAGTTTCAAACGGATCTTGTTACGATAGCCGTTATACATGTGGTTAACAACATAGAAATATGCACCGGCCAGCAACAACAGAAATATAGCGATGTGTATAACTTTAAAGAACGGCACGAATGCCAGACCAAAGATCAACAAACCTGCTACGAAACGTGCGCTCTCATTCATCAACCCTTCTACTTTGGATTGAATATTAAATCGCAGACGGTTGTCCAGAGGTATAAAGAACAATTTGAACACCGGGTTCTCCAATGAATCGCGCAGTGTCCAGTTGAAGAGACGTGTTAAGGCAACAAATAAGAAGAAGTATAGAAACCCCGTTGTACCTAGCACCTTCTCGTATCCGAAAATACCACCGGTAAGGATCGACCCGATCGCGAAGAGTATAACGACAAGCGGCAATACAAAGAGTGATATACGCAAACCGTAGTTGCTGATGATACGCTGGTTGATAAACGTCTGCATGATGAGACTGATACCATATACCGCACCGGTAAAGAACGAGTTAAAGTTTGTAAGCTCACGTTCCTTTGGGTACTGGATCTGCACCAGTTGTTGGAAAGAATACTGCGTGAACATGAACATCACCATGGAGATGAGCAGAAATATAGAGAGCATGCGGATATACGGATCGCGCAGCAACTTGTTTATCCGGGTCTCTCTCCTGACGCCTGCACCAAACTCGCGCGGGTTGTTCTTTGATAATGTGAATGACGATGATATAAAGAATAACAACACCGATACAATCGCTATACTGATGGCACACACCAGCAGGTAATCAGCAGTATCATGAATGATCTTGGACGTAAACGGAATGGCAATGAGTGTGGCGAGGATCGCGGCAATCAATTGCCCGGTATCAATCCACCCGATAATTCTTTTGGACTGCCTGAAGTTGAACAAGCGACCAAATATACCCCAGAAGCTCAAGAGCAGAATGGCGGTGATCGGGCCCGTCATGCAATACAAAGCAAACACAAAGTAGTTGTGCCAGGCAGGATCGCCATGTTGCAGCAGCCAGTATGCACCGAGGGTAAATATTAATATAAGAACAACTGCGCCCAGGGCTAGCGTTGTAAACCGGATCCAGCTCTGAAAAAACGCGAAGATTGATGTTGTAATGATACCCAGCGCACCGGCCGCGAGAAAGGCTTTGTCGAGGTACGCGCCCATGCGGTTAAGGAAGAGCGAGTCGGCTGTTACCTGGTAGGTTGCTATGAACACCCCCATGAAGAAGCCGGTGCAAAGCATCACGATGATTTGCTTTTGTTCTTCGCTCTTGATGCGGAGCACATTTGCTATACGACTTGCCATAAGGTAGTCGTCAAATATAAAAAAATCCGGGCCGATAGTTTATCGGGCCCGGATTTCTGTTGCGATTTTTTATCGTTACTTACTTTTTAGCAGCAGTAGTATCAGCCGGTACACCTGTTTTCTCCTGTGTATACTCGGTGTTCAAACCATCGATAACGTCTTTGGTAATATTGATAGCTTCTCCTGCAAAGAGTACATCACTGGTAGGGTCGTACTTCAATACAACCTGTAAACCTTTTTCAGTACCATACTTTTTCAAAAACTTGGTAATGCGATCGTATAATTCGCGATTCAGTTTTGCTTCTTCTTCCATCAATTGCTGGCCGAGGCTCTGCTGATATAGTTGAAGGTTCTGTTGTTTCTTACCAAGATCTTCTTCTGTTGCACGTACCTGGCCAAGTGTCATGCTATTTACATTGCGCTTGTATGCTTCGATCTCGTTCTGAAGACCGATGGCGCGGTTACGATACTCCTGCTCAATCTTCTTCGACTTGTCTTCAAGCACTGTCTTTTGCGCCTTCAGGTAATCGTAGTATTTCAATACCGTGTCGGAGTTGATATAGGCCACTGTAAGTTCGCCTGGTGCTACTGAAGAACCTTCAGCTGCTGCCGGCTTGGCCGATGAGAAATGTAAGTAAAATAGTACCGCGACTGCTACCAGCAGCACGATGTTTAAAATCAACGAAAGATTCTTCATTCTTTAAGGATCAGAGTTCAGGGCGCAAATATGTACAGAAATTTTGGAGGCAGGATACGACATCCTGATAATTTACACAAAATCTTTTACCGTACTGTGCGCCATGAAATTAACCAGCTTCCTGATCCTCAGTCTGGTAGGAATAAAGTGTGGGATCGAGTTTCAATGTATCCTCGTTAAAATCGCGAATGAATTTTTCG
This sequence comes from uncultured Chitinophaga sp., assembly GCA_902168205.1. Taxonomy (GTDB): domain Bacteria; phylum Bacteroidota; class Bacteroidia; order Cytophagales; family Cyclobacteriaceae; genus Ohtaekwangia; species Ohtaekwangia kribbensis. The sequence goes on from CABHOK010000006.1 coordinate 126,224, forward strand.
ATGATCTTGTCGGTGATCTGTTCAACGTGAAGACCAACATCGAGGCTCACACCAAATTCAGCATTCTCGTCCATGTCTACATGCTCCTTTACTTTTACCGTTTCATCCTCCTCGAGCTCCATAATGACTTCAGCCATAAAGAGACCGATCTCTTCTTCTAACGGATCAAGCGTTTCGAGATTGCCGTTCTCGTCTTCATCGTACGTTATCTTCTTATACTCCGGAAAATGTTTGGCAGCGCGGTGTTCAGCAATTTCGTATAATTCGCTTTCATGTTGCAGACGCAGGGTATAGATGACGGCATCGTAGATGACATCCTTTCCTTCAAATTTACCGATGAAATAGAAGTGTGCATATTCATCCGAAGCTTCGTCCTCCTCATCCAATACATAAGTTCTTCCCAGGGCAGTCATGCGTGCCTGGTAATCTTCAACGACTTTAGGATTGAAACCTAGATTTTCTACTGCTGCCATAACTCGACTTAATCGTTCTTTAATTTAAAAATAAAAGCCCAAAAAAACACAATTATATAGTTAAGAAAATGAAGTGTATACGGTTTATTTTTCCGCAAACCTTAACTATACTTTAAACCATTCCGCATACATCGGATAGTTACGGGCAGTCCGCTGAATGACTGCTTTCATCTCATCGCCAATATCTTTAACACGCCTGGCCGGCATGCCTGCATATATACTGCCGGGTTCCACCACGGTTCCGGCCAACACCACGGCTCCCGCGGCAATTACCGAGTTTTCCCCTACTACGGCATCGTCCATCACAATAGCGCCCATGCCGATCAGTACGTTGTCGTGGATCGTGCATCCGTGTACAATGGCATTGTGCGCGATGGATACATTGCTGCCAATGGTGGTCTTCGCCTTCTGGTAGGTACAATGGATCACGGCTCCATCCTGTATATTCGTGTTATCACCGATGGTTATCGAATGCACATCGCCCCGCACTACCGCGTTGAACCATACGGTGCAGTTGTCTCCCATCACTACTTCCCCAACTACAGTCGCATTGTCTGCCAGAAAACAATTGTTCCCAAACTTAGGCTCGTGCCCGCGTACAGCTTTGATCAAGGCCATAATCTGATTTTTAAGTGGGACGAAATCTACAATCGTAAATCGAAAATTGTAAATCCCCATGACAACATGTCACCATAAAAGACTAAAAGTTGTACTTTTGCGACTTAATCTGAGCACGATGGAGAATTTGATTGGAGACCTTGATGTTTTAAATCCTCAGGATACCGAAACCTGTGAGACCATTCATGTTTCGAAAGATGGAAATACCGGAAACAAGCGGAAGCTATATATAGAGAGTTACGGATGTCAAATGAATTTCGCTGACAGCGAGATCGTAGCGTCCATTCTACAAAAGGAGGGCTTCGACACCACTTCTGACATAGCAACAGCAGATGTTGTTTTCCTGAATACCTGCTCCATCCGCGAGAAGGCAGAACAAACAGTGCGCCACCGCCTGGTGCACATCAACGGTCTTAAAAAACATAAGCCGGAATTATTGGTGGGCGTGCTGGGTTGTATGGCTGAACGCCTGAAAGCCAAGTTCCTGGAAGAAGAAAAGATAGTAGACTTGGTGGCAGGCCCCGATGCCTATCGCGATCTGCCTACACTCATAAGCCAGGTTGATGACGGTCAAAAAGCGGTTAATACATTTTTATCGCGCGAAGAAACGTATGCAGACATCAGTCCGGTACGATTGAACTCCAATGGTGTAACAGCCTTTGTATCGATCATGCGCGGATGCGATAACATGTGTACATTCTGTGTGGTGCCGCTCACCCGCGGGCGCGAACGCAGTCGCGATCCGAAATCTATTGTTGCGGAAGCAACGGATCTGTTTGCAAAAGGCTATCGTGAAGTTACGCTGCTCGGTCAGAATGTAGACTCCTATAAGTGGAGTCCGGAAGAGAACAACAAAGCATGGCTCGAAAAGAATGGCAGCAGTAACGTTGTGAACTTTGCCAACCTGCTCGAAATGGTAGCACAGATTCATCCGGATTTAAGGGTACGGTTTTCTACTTCACACCCGAAAGATATTACGGACGAGGTGCTGTATACCATGGCGAAGTACGAGAACATTTGCAAGAATATACATTTACCGATGCAAAGCGGAAGCACGCGCATTCTCGAATTGATGAACCGCGGCTATTCGCGCGAGTGGTACCTGGAGAAAGCAAAAAGCATCCGTCATATATTGGGTGATGACTGTGGTATATCTTCTGATATGATTACCGGCTTCTGCTCCGAAACAGAAGAAGATCACCAGGATACACTTACCCTGATGGATATTGTACAATACGATTTCGCCTATATGTTCTACTACTCGGAACGCCCCGGTACATTGGCTGCGAAAAAATTCGAGGATGATGTACCGCTGGATGTGAAGAAGCGCAGACTTGAAGAAGTTGTAACCAAGCAACGCGAACACTCTTTACTCCGTAATCAGCTTGATGTTGGCAAAGTACACCGTGTACTCATCGAAGGATTTTCGAAACGTTCGGAAGATGACCTGCAGGGAAGAAATTCATCTAACAAAGTGATTGTTTTTCCGAGGGGAACACACCGCAAGGGTGAATATGTTAACGTATTTGTAGAAGAATGCACCGGAGGAACACTAATCGGACGAGTTGTGAACAGCTAAATATCCGTGGCTGCTAACAGCTTTACCAACGGCTAACCCGGCCATGTGTTCTCTGGGTTGTTTAAATATAGTATATACTTTTAACGGATAGTGACTCATGGCAATTTCAGATGTAGAGATACAAAGTGTAAAACAACGCTTCGGCATTATCGGCAATTCTCCGTTGCTGAACAATGCTGTTAGTGTAGCGATACAGGTGTCACCGACTGACATGTCGGTGTTAATTACGGGTGAGAGTGGAAGCGGTAAAGAATCGTTCTCCAAAATTATTCATCACCTCAGTCCGCGCAAGCACGGACAGTTCATTGCGATCAACTGCGGATCTATACCCGAAGGTACAATCGACTCTGAACTCTTCGGTCATGAAAAGGGCTCGTTTACCGGTGCCCATGAAGCGCGCAAAGGATACTTCGAAGTAACGAATGGCGGTACTATATTTCTCGATGAGATTGGCGAGATGCCGCTGGGAACGCAAGCACGTTTACTCCGTGTATTGGAGAATGGCGAATTCATCAAAGTAGGTTCTTCCAAAGTTCAGAAGACGGACGTGCGTGTTGTAGCCGCCACCAATGTTAACCTGATGCGCAATGTGGAAGAAGGTAAATTTCGCGAAGACCTGTACTATCGTTTAAGTACGGTACCTATATATGTACCACCCCTGCGCGAAAGAGGCCGGGATATAGAACTGTTGTTCCGGAAATTTGCGACCGACTTTGCTGAAAAATACAGAGTGAAGCCAATCTCGTTAACTGATGACGCGAAAGATATATTATTGAAGTATCGCTTTCCGGGTAACATCCGTCAGTTGAAAAACCTGGTGGAGCAGATCTCGGTTTTATCGACTGATCAGAAAGAGATCGATGCAGATATACTGCAGCGCTATCTTCCCAAAGAAACAAGTTTGCCTGCGCTTTATAAAGGAGCCACTCCGGAAAAAGACGGCATGTCGGAACGAGATATACTCTATAAAGTACTCTTCGACATGAAGAAGGATTTTAACGATCTGAAGAAACTGGTGCTGGATACATTTTCGAATCCATCCAAAGCTTCACAGCTTGTGAAAGATCACCCGGGTTTATTTGAAGATATGCATCCGGAGCCTTCGAACGGATCGCCATCGGAAGCAGTCGTGCTCAACTTACCGGCAGGTAATCATCACATTGATGACAACGAACATGTTGAGGATGTTCACGACATCACACACGAAGCGGAAGATGATTCACTCTCCATCGAGAAGAAAGAAAAAGAACTAATTGTACGTGCCCTTCGAAAAAATAATAACAAACGTAAATATGCGGCACGCGATTTGGGTATATCCGAAAGGACCCTATACCGAAAAATAAAACAGTACGACCTTGAAGATTAATGTAAAAGGCAAGCGCCTTACCCCGCTCAACATTCACCCGGTATCATTTATACTTTCTATTACACTCCTCGCGGCAACGGTGTTACTGGAGTCGTGCGGAGTATATTCTTTTACAGGCACCAGCACCACAGCCAAGACTATATCTATGACCGAGTTCTATAATAATGCCGATCTCGGGCAGGCGAATATGGGCCAGACGTTTACCAACAGTTTAAAAAACTACTTGATTCAGAACTCTGACCTGACCGTGGTTCAGGAAAGTGGCGAACTTCAAATGGATGGCGAAATCACTGATTTCAGACTTACGCCTATATCTCCGGTATCAACGGGTAACGAGAACCAGATCAACAACGCCTCTTCAACCCGACTCACCATTACGGTGAAAGTTACCTATGTGAATACACTGGATGAAACGATGAGCTTTAAGGATAAGTCGTTCTCTTTTTACAAGGATTTTACCAACGATCAAAACTTCACTGACATAGAAGAACAGCTGACTAAAGAGATTTTCGACCGAATAATCAATGACATCTTCAATGCTTCCGTTGCCAATTGGTAAAATTTAGTATTTTTACCTTAAGGCATGACATCTGTGGAAAAAAATCTGTTCATAAAAGTTTTAAATCACTACGCTGATAGTTCGGTAGAAGAAGCCAGGGAAGTACTCTCGTTAAAAGAGAATTTTCCCTATAGCCAACTGCTGCACGCGCTCTCGGCCCGTTTGGCGAAAGACCATGGCTTTAGCACACAACAAGCTGAATTACAATTAGCTGCAGTATATGCAGCCGACCGTGGTGTGTTAAAGGAAGTAATGACCGAGGAGACGATCGTTCTTAATTATACCAACACAACAACATCCGCTGGTATAGCAGACGTTACCCCGGTAGAACGCCCTGTTTCTGTTACCGTTCCTGTTTATACTTCCAGCACTTCGACACATGATTTAGCCGAAGAAGTAATGCACGACCTGGAAAAACTGAACCAGGCGAGGCATAATTTCGAAATGTTATTTGATGATAGTCATACCGTTGCAAAGCATGCAGAGCCGGAATTACCTGTACAAGAAACTGAGAAAGAAGAAGAGGACGAAGCATCTGAGTTTGTAAGCACCGCCAAAACGCGGAAGGAACGAATTAAAGAATTGGCGAAAGCCATGCAAGCGAAGGAAGAGGAAGAGGCCAAACCGGAAGAAACCAAATCCAGGAAAGAGCGCATCATTGAACTTGCCAAAGCAGCGCAGGCTAAAGATGAAGCCGAAGCCAGTGAAGAGCCGGAATCAAAGAGCAAGGGCAGAAAAAAAAAGGCCGAACACTCCGGGGAAGAGCTGATTGAGGAAATTGCCAATAAAGAAGAACTTACGCCTGAAGGAGAAAAGCAAAAACAGCAGCTTCAGATCATCGAACAATTCATCAAGACGCAGCCTTCCATTACACAAACCAAGGAAAAACCTTTTACGCCTCCTTCCGGAGACTTGTCATCTATAAAAACAGGTGAATTCGGAGACAACGTGGTATCTGAAACGCTGGTGGAAATTCTTGTAAAACAAGGAAAAAAAGACAAGGCAATTGAGGTTCTGAAAAAGCTGATTTGGAAGTTTCCACAAAAAAAGGCTTACTTTGCGGCTCAAATAGAAGATCTAAGAAAATAAAATATGTACGCATTAGTTATCGGTTTAATCATCCTTTTCTCGGTACTGTTAGTACTGGTTGTTCTGGCTCAGAATTCTAAAGGAGGTGGCTTGACCAGCCAATTCGGTGGTTCTGCAGCAAGCAACATCATCGGTGTAAAAAAGACGGGCGATCTTTTAGAGAAACTTACCTGGAGTTTCATCATCGGTATCATGGTTCTTTGCCTGTCTACAAACTTTATCACGGCTGACAGAAGCGGTACAAACAACGGCATCCTGGAAAGAGCTGGCGAACAACAAGCTCCTGCTAACCAGGCTCCTGCTCTCGAAGTACCTGCAGATGGCACTACTGCTCCTGCCGATAGCTCGAAATAAGCTATAGTCATTAAAAGAATATAAAGAAGAAGGGTTGCTCATCGGCAACCCTTCTTTCTTTTATAGCAACGTATAAAAATAATATATATACTTAGTGCATGCGGTCTCCCCGCACAGCAAGACTTTCTACAATCTTCGCTTCCTGCTCCAGCAACTCGTGCCAGCGGTTCATCACTACATCTTCCGGCATATATTCCTTCGCCAGTTGCAGAAAGTTTTTATAGTGGCCGGCTTCCGAGATCATGAGCTCGTGGTAAAACTCCGCCAGTTCCTTATCGGGTATATTCTTCCAGAGAATCTTAAAACGTTCACAGCTTCTCGCTTCGATCAACGCGTTCAATAACAATTTTTCCATCAACTGTTGCTCGCGCGATCCGCCCTTCTGAATTACCTCATTAAGCTTTACAACATATTCATCTTTACGTTGCTTGCCCAGTTTCCAGCCGCGCTTCCGAAGCTCGGCAACCACCCGTTCAAAGTGCCCCCACTCCTCCGCCACAATAGCCGTTAAACGTTCAACCAGTATATCTTTTTCAGGATATTGAATGATGAGCGATATACCCGATGAGGCAGCCTTTTGCTCACAATAAGCATGATCTACCAGTATATCTTCAAGATGCAATTCAGCAATATTGATCCACCGCGGATCCGTAGGCAACTCAAGCCCCAACGTAAATTTATCTTTTGCTTCCATCCCGTTGATATTAAAAAATTCAATACCCCATAATTATTATGCCCACCACCAGAATCTTTAAATCTTGTAATCTTGAAATCTTACAATCTTCAAATTTTCCAAATCTGATAATCAGTCATAAAACGACCAATCAAAACCAAAGTCCAATATACTCCGCTGCCCCGGATAATGAGGCGTAGGCAGATATCCTTCTTTGGTAATGGCCTGCATCAGGTTATTATACTTCAGAAATATACGACCGCGTTTGATACGCGCATTCAGGAAGATATCAATCTGCGGAAACTGAAGTGATGTAAAACTCTGCTGCACATAAAACTGTTGCGTGGGTACATCATAACCCTGCGCAAAGTACGATGACTTCCAGTGCACATCTACACCGGCCTGCATATCCAGGTTACCGTTAAAGAATATATTCTCGTAGGCAAGTTGTCCGTTTATAAACAGGTCAGGCACCTGTATAGCATCTTCGGGATTTTCGAGTACACGGGTATATATAGCTTTACCCTTTACATGAATATGGTCGGCAATTAACAGCGACAAATTAATCTCGGGTGCTACAAAAACCTGGGCCGTGGGCGTTTGCACCGGCAGCACCGTTTGGTCAAGTCCAAAATCTCCCTGCTTGAAAAATATATAGTTACCGAGTCGCGTAAAGGTTAACCCCGGAGAGACCGACAATGTTTTGGACCGATAATGTATATACCCGTTTATCTGCGTTACACTTACATCACTGAAGTCTGTCGAGTATGAAAAGGCGGGATACCACACATCGTGACTACCACGGTATGCCAGTTGCATAAATGAAGGTGCATATTGCGCCTGCTTCAGCGTAGCTTCGAACCATCGGCTTTTGAGACTAGCCTCGAGACGATAATTACCCGTCTGCATTACTTCAACCAATCCACTGAGCTCACCCAGCGAATCGAGTCGAAGCGCAACGCGTCCCCCCAGATAACTCTCGGTGCCTTTCAGCTTAACATTGTCCAACGAATCCATACCAGCATTGATATAGTTATAGGACATGTTATAGTTACGCAGCGCATAGTATCCGTTGTAAAACAGCTTCAGCAGATTACCTTTTATACCCACCTCGTTACGAACAAACTTGAACCTCGCGCCATCATCCACATGCGTGCTATCAAAATCTGTATAGTCAAAGTAATCTTCCGGCTCCGATCCAGGTGTGTCGCGGAAGTAATTCGCCTGACGATAGCGATCAAATATATGATATACCTGCAGCGCCTTCCCTACTTCATACTGATGAAAGAGGTGCAGGTTCATGCGTAGTTCTTTGGTGGTTGCTTCCGTCAGGTTCGGTTGCGCGTTGGTAAAGAAGTAATCGGCATACGCAAAGTCTGTACTGTTTCGTAATATACCTCCGTACTCATCAGCCTGCAGCATGTTTCTTCTGAAGTTGAAGAATAATCTATAGGTACTGTCCTTGGACTGATAGGCCGTATACAAATCATAATAGTTAGACAATACGTTACGATCTCCCTTACCGGCCCGTTGCACCTGTTTGTCTATAAATAGTCCGCGGTAATTAAAGCCTACATTCCAAAGCGGATTGATGTTACGACTATAATTTGCACGCGTGATAGACCTGCCCTTTCCTCCCAGAATTACTTTCATGTTCGAATAAGGCGAGCGGGTATTGTAATACTTTACCTGCTCAGTATCCCATACGAGGTCGTATTGATGATAGCCGGAACTGACTCCAATCACATCGGGCACCTGGTAAAAAATGGGGTTCATAGCGGTACCTATATTTCCCAGGTCCTGGTACATATTCTCGTGCTGCTGTATGTAGGTATAGCGATGGAAGTTACGGGGAGTCGTATCAATGAAATGATACGTTTGCTTGTTCAGCAACACGTCCTCCTCATAAAAATAGCGCGAAGTCTTGGGACCGTAAACCTGCTTGGTAGTATCATCGATAACACGCGAACCTCTGCGCGGAGCATCGATCTGCGCATAAGCCCACGGGCCTATGGTTATGAGACTTACGAAAAGTATTACCTGTTTAAAACGCACGCGCAAAAATAGACTTTTAAATGATTTGAGATGGTTTATGCTCATTCAGGAACTGCATTTAAAATCATCGCATCAAAATCCTGTCCATTTTTTAGAAATTTCACTTCGATCGGAATATAAAATAACGGAAGGCTCCGGGTTTCATCAGCAAACTTGCGATCGGCCAGCTTTACCATATCTTTTTCGGTTGTGATAAAGCTAACGGACGGATCACTCCTTACTATATCGCGAAAGCGCCTGAAATCTTCATGGGTATATTCATGATGATCCGCCAGGTTAAAGTGATGCACAATGGTGCTGGTGGTCTCAATGAACTTACGGAATGGCGTGGCATTCGCTATACCAGTGATCAGCACCACACGGCTATTCAACGGTTGGGCTGGAGCACCAAAAGCAATTGTATCACCATAGTGGATGGTTGTAAAAAATACCGGTTTCGTTGTATAGCTTCTTACCGCCTGCTCGATCTCCACACGTTCATCGATCGAGATCTCCGGTGGACACTTCGTTATCACTACTACATCCGCACGTGCGGCATTGGTGCGCGACTCACGAAGGCGCCCGGCAGGCAACAGGTAGTCGGTATAGAACGGACGATTATAGTCTGACAGTAAAATATTGAGCGAAGGCTTAACACGCCTGTGCTGAAACGCGTCATCGAGCAGCACGACACTCACTTCATCACGCTCCTGCAAGATGTTGGGAATCGCGAACGCACGATCTTCCCCCACTGCCACGACAATCTTCCCTTTAAACTTACGATAGAACTGCAGCGGCTCATCTCCCAGCGTGTCGGCATTATCCTGGTCCGTAGCGATTCGGAATCCTTTGGTCTTGCGTCCGTAGCCGCGGCTCAGCGTTGCTATCGTATACTTGTTTTGCAGCAGTCTTACCAGATGTTCGATCATTGGCGTCTTGCCAGTACCTCCCACCGCCAGGTTGCCTACATTGATAACCGGTATATCAAATTCAACAGAAGGCTTCAGGCCACGATTATACAGAACATTGCGCAGGGTGGTAACGATGTTGTACAGTACAGCAAAAGGAAATACTAGAATACGGATCAATGCCATGCAATAATGAGGTAAAGGTGCTTTGTGTTATGCGGTGAGAAATTAACTTTGACCATTAACTCATTTCCGTAACGCGATAACACATGGCCGTAAAGATAAAGGATGTAACGGATTACCTCGAATCTATTGCCCCCAGAAGCTACCAGGAGTCTTATGATAATGCCAGCCTCATTACCGGCCATGCATCCTGGGATGTGAAAGGTATATTGGTAACATTAGACTGCATTGAAGCTGTCGTGGATGAAGCTATCGCCCAAGGCTGCAACCTGATTGTAGCACACCACCCGATTGTTTTCAAAGGCTTAAAGAAACTGAATGGCAACGGCTATGTTGAGCGCACAGTCATCAAAGCTATCAAGCACGACATTGCGATATATGCTATCCACACCAACCTCGACAATGTTTATACAGGTGTTAACCGGAAGATCTGCGACAAGATCGGCCTGACCAACGTAAAGATACTCGCCCCTAAAAAAGAAACGCTGGGTAAACTCGTAACTTTTATACCCACAGAAAATGCCGAAAATGTTTTGGCTGCTTTGCATGAAGCCGGTGCCGGCCAAATCGGTAACTATAAAAACTGCAGCTTCAGACTTGAAGGCACAGGCACGTTTATGCCGACCGATGACGCGAACCCGCATATAGGGCAAAGCAATAAACAGGAGTATGTAAACGAAGTACGGGCCGAAGTAATTTTCCCGCTGCACCTGGAGGGTAAGATACTCGCGGCACTTCGCAAGGCACATCCGTATGAAGAAGTTGCATATTATTTAAGCACCTTATTAAATGAAAATCAGGAAGTTGGTTCAGGGATGATTGGAGAGCTCGCTACCCCTGCTGAACCTTTGGCCTTTCTTCAAGGTTTAAAGGTAAGTATGGATTTACAGATGATCCGTCACACCAACATCAATCACGGTCCGATCCAAAAAGTGGCCGTCTGCGGAGGAGCCGGAAGTTTCCTGTTACCTCAGGCAATTCAGGCGGGGGCCGACATTTTTGTTACGGCTGACTTTAAATACCATGAATTTTTCGATGCTGATGGCCGCATAATTATTGCAGATATTGGCCATTATGAGAGCGAAGTATTCACCAAAGAACTTTTACAGGATGTTTTAATGAAAAAATTTTCTACTTTTGCGATCATTTTTTCAGAAACTGCCACGAATCCAATTAGCTACCTATAACGAATGGAAAATCAATCAATCGCACAGAAGCTTGAAGCACTCGTAAAACTCCAGTCCATTGACACCGAACTAGACGAACTTAAGAAACTCCGGGGCGATCTACCCGATGAAGTCCAGGACCTGGAAGACGAAATCGAGGGCTACAAAACGCGTCTCACCCGCCACGAAGCCGAGCTAAAGGAGATCGAAGAAGGAAACAAGAAGCATAAGGAGAACATCAAGGAAGCTGAAAAGCTTATCAAGAAATATAGCGAACAACAGAAGAACGTTAGAAACAACCGCGAGTTTGACGCTATCACCAAAGAGATCGAACTTCAGGAACTGGAAATCCAGATCTGCGAAAAGAAGATAAAAGAAGGTAAGGACAGCATTGGTTCTAAGAAAGATGAGATCGAGAAAACCGGTAACCTCATCAAGGAACGTGGCGATCACCTCGACAACAAGAAGAAAGAACTGAATGATATCATGGCCGAGAGTCATGAAGAAGAGAAGAGACTTCTTTCTGAACGCGAAAAGGCTACCAAGAAAATCGAAGACAAACTTCTGAAGTACTACGAAAGATTGAGAGGCAGTCTCTCCAACGGACTGGCTGTTGTACGCGTAGTACGTGGTGCCGCTGAAGGTTGTAACATTGTAATCCCTCCGCAGAAGATCGCTGAGATCCGCGAGAAAAAGAAAATTGTAATCGATGAACATTCTGGTCGTATCTTAGCAGACGTTGATATGGATTCCCTCGATGAAGGCGACAAACCAAAAACTGCTAAAACTGCTACCCCTGCACCTAGCCGCAGAAAGAAAGTTGAATAACATTATATTTTGTTTACACCCAAAGGCAAGCCTTTTAGCTTGCCTTTTTTTATGCTGCCTGCTGACCGCACGTGCACAGGAGTGGACGTTTGATGCTACTTCGCAGCAAGTATACGACCATGTTCTGAACCTCCAGATGGATGAAGCGCGTGCATTGTTGCCCAATCCCAAAACACCACAACAACATTATGTATTGGCACTAGCCGATGCGCTTGAACTTCTTATCACCGAAGACAATGAGAAGTTTTCGGAGTATGAAGATGCGTTCGAGAAACGACAGGAATTAAAAACCAAACTCAACTCCGCTCCCGATCTTTTTCTGCAAGCCGAACTGCAACTACAATGGACATTTATATACCTGAAGTTCGGTCATGAGTTTGATGCTGCACTAAACCTGCGCGGAGCTTACCAGGTAACAGACGAAATACGCAAGCGCTTCCCGAACTTCACCGCTGTGCAGAAACCTTCCGGGTTACTCGATGTAATTATAGGTTCTGTACCCGAGAAGTACGATTGGGTACTGGGCCTGCTCAGCATGGAAGGCTCGATTGAACTCGGCCTGAAAGAACTCGATAACATTCAGAACTCCGATCACGCACTCGCCTTCGAATCAAGTTTACTATATGCTTTAACGCGCGGCTTTGTATTGCAGCAGCCACACTGGGCCCTGGCCGAGGTGAAGCAGGATATAGCGGCCTACCCTTCCAACAAGCTGGCGTTGTTTCTCGCGGCATCACTGGCCATCAAGAACTCACAAAGTGAAGAAGCACTCTATTATCTAAGCGAACTGACCAAGCATCCGCGGGGATTGCCGCTATACTATGCCGATTACCTGCGGGGAGAAGTATACCTGCATAAAGCCGACTACCAGAATGCTATAGCGGCTTATCGTTCCTTCATAGGTAACTATAAAGGTGTGAACTATATCAAGGATGCGAATTACAAGATAGGACTTTGCTATTGGCTGAACGGAAATGCTGCGGATGCCAAAGCAGTGTTCAAGCAGGCAAAGACGTTGGGCAAGGAATCATCGGAAGCAGATAAATATGCAGCACGAAGCATGGCCGAAAACGAATTGCCACACATCAAGCTTACCAAAGCACGTTACTTTACAGACGGTGGCTATTACACGGATGCCCGCAAGATGCTCGCTTCCATTACTACGCAAGAGCTGCCCACGAAACGCGACCAGATTGAATTTACCTATCGCAAGGCCCGACTTGCACACAAAACCAATGACCTCGTGGCTGCGCATGATCTCTACCAGCAGTCTATAAAGGCAACCGGAGATGAGCCGTGGTACTTTGCTCCCAACGCATGCCTGCAACTGGGCTATATCTCGCTTGATGAAAAGAATATACCGCTGGCCCGCGAATACTTTATGCGTGCTCTAAGCTATAAGAAACACGAGTATAAGAACAGCATCGACAGCAAAGCTAAATCTGCGCTGGCTCAGCTCAACGACAACAAGTGATCGCGATCGTTATACCGCTCTACCGAAAACATGGAGCCGGTATAATTCAACAGGTACAAGCACAGGTTTTCGTGCTCAAACATATCCATGCTCTTTAACGGGTAGTTCAATAACATGCACATCAGAATGCGTATAGCCCTACCGTGCATGCAGATCAGTATGGTTTGTTCATCGGTTTGGCTCATGAAGTGATCGACTGCAGGCTGCATCCTCTTCACCACGTCCTCAGGGCTCTCCCCTCCTTCAATCTTCAAAGCGGTATTACCCAACTGCCACTGCTTTAACATATAGTGGTAATACTCATCTTCCGAAGGTGTTACCTTGTAGCCTTCCTTTGTTCCCCAGCTGATTTCATTTAGCCCCGGCAGTTGTACGTGCGGCAGCCCCATCTCCAGAAATCCTTTTACTGATTGGTGGGTGCGCTTCAATGCCGAAGTATATACTTTCTGAAACGGAACATCTTTATACCGGTCAAAGAATGCCTGCGCCTGCTCTCTGCCCCGGTCATTCAGATCAGTGTCCACACCACTTCCCTGCACAATGTTCTGAAGATTGTAGTCGGTTTGTCCGTGACGGATGAGGTAGATTTTTTTGCTGGTCAATTTTGCATTATTTTGGGCGCAAGTATAGTTAATCGCAGGCAGTTATCCGTTTATTCCATCCGGTAAGTTCTCGGTTTAATGATGAAAAATTACCGGGGAAGAAACTGCATGGATGAAATAACAATCCATTCCCCCGAATGGTTAATTACGAGCGGATAACCAGACCGTTAATGACAACGAAGGAGCATGAGAATTTTCAAGGAAGATCTAACCGTAGAAACGCTTAACAAGTGGTCGCCCAATACGATGGCCGAAAATATAGGCATCGAGTTTACAGCTGTAGGTGAAGATTATCTCGAAGCAAAAATGCCGGTAGATCACCGAACTCATCAACCCATGGGATTGTTACACGGTGGTGCTTCAGTCGCGCTGGCGGAGACCATGGGAAGTGTAGCGGCCATGTGTTGCGTGGATGTGACCAAACAATACTGCGTAGGTCTGGAGATAAATGCCAATCACATCAAAAGCGTACGCGATGGTTTTGTAATTGGTACAACCCGGGCTATTCACATCGGTAAGAAGACGCAGGTATGGGAGATCCGTATTACCAGCGAGACTGGTGACCTGGTGTGCATCAGCAGAATTACGATGGCGGTGTTAGACCGAAAAAATTAGGACAAGGATTTAGATATAGTGCCGAATGAATAAAGTTGCTTCAGTTTCCACTTCTGTGATTCACGAAACTGAATACATTGCTTACCTGATTAACCATGCCGTGGAAAATCAATTTTCCGTTGCTGTGTGGAGACTCCCCAACGACTCACGAAAACATCTTATCATCTCGCGAAGCCCGCAGTTGCTGAAACGAAACGCAGCTCTCGAAGAACTCGCGCAAGGATTTATATTCGCTCCCTTCGACCGCAACAGTGACTCGGTATATTTACCAGCCGACTATAAATTTACATTTACCGATGGTGCATTGCGTGCCCCGGAAGAACCCATCGAGACAACGTCCTATACCTGGCTTGAGGAACAACTGCGTACCGTGGCATCGTTCAAGACAGCGAAGTTTTATACCGTAAAGAAAACAGAAACATCTGCAGCTGCTGCTTCCTATACCGAGCTGGTGATGCACGGTGTACAGCAAATTGAAAAAGGAACATTCGAGAAAGTAGTGCCCTCACGCACCAAGATGATTGATCTTCCTTTGGGATTTGATATCGTACAGTCGTTTCAGAATTTGTGTGATGCTTACCCCAACGCACTCATCTCTTTTGTAAGCTCACCGGAAACCGGCAGCTGGCTTGGTGCAACACCTGAAGTACTGGTTAGCGTAGAAGACAAAGCTATATTTCGCACCGTAGCATTGGCCGGCACGCAGCCCTATAACACTGGTGTTAATCTGAGATCAGTAGCCTGGACACAAAAAGAAATTGAAGAGCAGGCATTGGTAGAACGCTATGTGATCAGCTGCTTTAAAAAGATACGCGTGCGTGAATATGATGAACACGGACCTAAAACTGTAGTAGCCGGCAACCTGATGCACCTTAAATCAGACTTCACGGTGGATATGAAGGCGATCAACTTTCCACAGTTGGGTTCGGTGATGCTCCAGTTGCTCCATCCTACTTCCGCAGTATGCGGCATGCCGCTTGAACCTGCACTGGAATTTCTTCAGAAGAACGAAGGCTATAACCGTCAGTTCTATGCGGGCTTCCTCGGACCGGTACATGTAAACAACAACATCAACATCTTTGTTAATCTCCGGTGTATGCAATTGCTCGACAGCAAAGCTATACTATATGCCGGTGCCGGTGTTACCATCGACTCAATACCCGAGAACGAATGGAATGAAACCGAGATCAAGTTCAACACACTTCTAAACGTTATCAGCAAGGCATAACATTTCTCTGCAAAGTCACTTCTCTTCTTATATAATTCAAGATTATATACCCTCCGGCCGCTATCGGAGCAGGCAATAAATTTCATGCTGAAATTTGTATTATGACATTCTGCTTGCGATATTCAGTAGGCAACCATACCCACCTGCCCCTATGGAAAAAGTTGTTTATACACCTGTCTTGAAAGAGCACCTGGTTCATTTAAACGCAGCGATCCATGAGCTCACCCGCGAAGACACCGACAAATCGATTGAGCAGTTCCTGGCAGAACTCAGCTTTGTTCAATACCTCATCGATGAGATCAAAAACGAGAGTAATTTGTTCTGATCGCGTCACAGGTAGCTAAGCCACCATTGCTCGCGGTGATTGATCTTATAGGTATCGTACCATTTGCAAATCGGGTATAGCACCAGCACCACTGCGATCCACACCAAGTATGTAACACCCAGGCTGAAACCATATCCTCTCAATGCAGGCGAGTCGGTAACCCACGTATTGAACACCATGTCGCTGAGCGTATAGCCTGTGAGTAATGCAGCGAATACCGCCAGTATATGAATAACGTAGAGGTGCAATATATAGTAGAACATCGGCACACGACCGAGTGATATAAAAGCCTGCGCGAGTTTGCCCGTATATTTCTCGGCCACAGCCAGAAAAATGAGTGAAGGCCCGAGTGTTATCAGTACATACAGCAGCGATGGCGGATACTTGGTTACATTAATGAACGACAGGAACGTAAACACACCATCCTTCTGAACACTCCAGCCATGCGGATCGCCATATACATTGATCAGTCGCAATACAACGAAGAGCGCGATGGCACCACCCCCCAGCATCAGCAACATCTTTTTGCGTTGAGTCGCATCGTACGATGGCAGATATAGTTTGCCGAAGCAATACCCCAGCAACATCACGCCGATCCACGGTATAACCGGGTAGCCTACAAACACAAATGCAAATGGAAAACGGAAGCCGCCCTGTTCATGCAGGAGTGACCACAGCATGGCATCACCACCGCTTCCGCCTATAACAGCATCTATACCATCCAGCATATTATGCCCGGCCACAAACAATATCCCGAGGGCGAGAATAATTTTAAAGGGAAGGTGAATAAACCCGGCAAGCGCAATCATACCGATCGCCAATGCCCAGATCACCGTAAGGGCTAACAATGAAAAATAGAAATTGAAAAACCACGCAAAGTTGATAACCGTAAACTCCAGCACGATGAGCCATATACCACGCTTCAACAAAAACGCAGACAACTCCGCTTTACCTTTACGGCTTCCTACCATAAATGCAGACGTGCCCGCCAGAAATACAAACACCGGGGCGCAGAAGTGCGTAATCCACCGTGTGAAAAACAAGGCAACATTTGTCTTATCAAGATTAGCCGGATTATATAAAAAGGCATCGGCATGAAAATAATCACGCACGTGATCGAGTGCCATAATTACCATCACCACTCCGCGAAGGAGGTCGATGGATTCTATGCGGGATGATTTAAGCGAACCAACAGTTCTTAAGGGAGCAGCAAGCGTTGTAGCGTTCATAGGCGCGCGAAACTACGGTAATTCAAAATGGGTTTGAAGTGTTGGTGGAAATATAAATGTTACCCGTTCAAACGTAATCAGCAAGAACCGGGTTGAAAAAATCACCAATAAAAAACAGCTATATATTTCATTTTTTAAATTGTCAGCCAGGCCATTAACAGCATTGTTTCAACAAGCGTCTGATTCTAAAATCGTTGAAGAAAATCACCACTCCTTACGGCCTCATACTCAGTATACTTGCTGCATCGATTGCTTTTGCAGGCATAAAATTTACGCCACCGCGTTCAATCACCCCGGCTAAAATTTTACAACGATGAAATTTATACCAACCAAAATACATGGCATACTCGATTACCTGGTGGGTGGCCTGTTAATGGCAACACCGTGGTTGCTCGATTTTGAAGACAATACATTGATAACCTGGATCCCGGTTATACTCGGAGGCAGCACGTTGTTCTACAGTTTGTTTACCAACTATGAACTGGGCGCGATCAAATTACTGCCCATGCCTCTGCACCTGATCATCGATTTCCTTTCAGGGTTATTACTGGCGACATCGCCCTGGCTTTTCGGCTTTGCAGACTATATATATCTGCCGCACCTGGTATTGGGCTCAACCGAAATATTGGTTACGCTTTTCTCGCATACCGTACCAGCCAATGAAAAGTTAAAAGATTATCCCGTCTCGGCAGCAAGACATCGCGCCAAAGCAACCGTTGTTCGTAAAAGTCCGTGGGTAACAAAAGCGCCCCGGGTACACGGATAAACAAGTTGCATGCAACCTTGCTTCCAGGGCTTCAGCATCTTCAAAAATGTTGAAGCCTTTTTCTTTTCCGAACGTTCAGCGAAAATATTGCAGGGTATATATATACTTCAAACGATTGTGTAAAAATCAAAATATATTTTATGAGAGAAGCCGGCACTTGTCGGTTTACAAACTAAAGCGAATAGTTTATATTTACTTAACATGGTAAAAATAGCGGTTGTTGATGACCATACTCTGTTCAGATTCGGGTTACTGACACTTCTGAAGGAAGACCCACGCTTTGAAGTTACAGGAGTATATAGAAGTTTCAACACCATTAAACCACTTATCCCCGACCTTGATGCCAACCTCGTTGTTGTTGATATAGCCTTGAACAAACAAACGGGCTTTGATATAGCTGCCTATATAAAAGAGTATAATCCCGGGTTGAAAGTAGTTATTCTCACTTTGCTCAAAGAAGACCTGCACATTATGAGCGCTGTTGAAGCAGATATAGACGGCTATATTCACAAAGACACCGAACCGGAAGAAGTCATCCTCGGCATTAACAAAGTACTGAACGGTGAAAAATTCTATTCGCTGGAAATCTCTAACATCCTTATCAGCAACCTTCAGAAACGAAACTTCCGAGGACTCCCCTTCCTCACTTCGAAGGAAAAGGAAATCATCAAATATCTCATGGAAGGGAATTCAAGCAAAGAGATCGCAGCCATGCTTGCTGTAAGTCCGCGCACCATCGACACGCACCGCGCCAACATCCTTAGTAAATTCAACCTGAAGAACACCAACGAACTCATTACGAAGATCGCTGAGCAGAAGATTAGGATATAATTGTTATCCATGGATCGTTATCCGTTTCTAGATTGAACGTTAGCGGCTTAAAGTACATTTCCCTTTGTGTTTCTTCGAGTCTCCGTGCAATTGGATTTTTAACCCCAAAGTCCACCGTCAACTATATATCTATTATATATATACACCTACACTCACGATTGACGATTAACGAATAGTGATTCCCGCTAACGTTGCAACGCAACACAACTCCACAAACACTGCGCATTACGTATAAACCGCTCCGTAATTTCTTCAGATTTTCTCTAGGTATTAATGCTGATGTATAGCCTGTATACATCATATTAACTTACTACATGTATCGCTTTTATAGTCCATGCAATATTGAAGAGTGAGTAAGCTATCGTTTGAAAGTGGTATAAATGTCAGTTTTATAGCAAGCATGTGTGTATAGGTTGAAAAGCAGAGAGTTCTCCGAGCTGACATTTTGAATTACGCCCTAATTAAACCTATAAATACGTATGAGAAGAACGGTATATCCACACAAAACTTAATTGTTGGTACCAGTCTCTTCATCCCGGAGATGACTGTCTTATTTTTTGAATCGCCTTGTCGTACCGGTATAACTCCGGTTAACGCAGTTACAGATCGCTGTCGTGATCCGTACACTCGTGTATTGTCTTTTTCATAAGGTGCCGCGGTATATATACCCCACCAGGAATAACAACAATTAACCCCTTACCACCATGAAAGTGATTTTACGAACTCTATGTTTTATACTCTGTGCAACACCAGTCTGGGCACAAACAGCCATTACCGGTAAAGTCTCCTCCACGTCAGACAACGCACCGCTGCCCGGTGTAAGCGTTATCCTGAAAGGTGATGCCGGCAAGGGAACACTTACCGATGCGCAGGGAAAATATACTATATCAGCCAGTCCGGATGATATACTGGTTTTTTCCTTTATCGGATTCAAGACGAAAGAAGTACGAGTAGGTTCAGAGACGACCATCGATGCCCCGATGGATGAGTCTCTCAATGAACTCAGCGAGATTGTTGTAACCGGTACGCGAAGTGTGGGACGCACCGTATTGGAAACACCAGTGCCGGTGGATGTTATACCCATCCAGGATATCATGGGAGAACTTCCGCAGATCGACCTGGCACAAATGCTTGCTATACTTGCTCCGAGCTTTAATGCCGTTCGCTCACAGGGAGGCGATCTTGATTCGCATGTAGATCCTGCGCAGCTGCGAAACCTCGCTCCCAATCAAACACTGGTATTGGTAAATGGAAAACGAAGACACACATCATCGTTGCTCATTATCACCACTGCTGTAGGAAGTCCATCCACCTCGGTAGACCTGATGACGATTCCGGCATCGGCCATCGAACGCGTGGAGATTCTTCGCGATGGTGCTGCAGCACAATATGGATCGGATGCAGTAGCCGGTGTAATCAATATAGTATTGAAAAAAGGTACCGATAAACTCACCGGCAGTTTTACCGGTGGCGGCTATCTCAACTCCGGTGGCGATGCCGGCAATCTCACCGACAAAGGAAACCCGGATGGCTATAATTACCAGCTTACCGCGAACTATGGATTTTCGTTGGGCACGCGTGGCTTTCTCAACTTTTCCGGGGAGCTCACACAACGGAGGCCTACACTACGGCCCTTTGTAAATGACTGGCAAGTATACGATGCTACATACCTGAACAACGAACGCACCGACAAGTATGGTAATCCCATCATAACCAATCCGGAGCTGGTGACAGCACTCGGCAGTGGCGATGATGCGCTGGCATCGTCCCTGCGTACGCAGGAGGGTTTGATGACCGCGCGTGGCCTGGAACCCGAAGACTTCGCGGTATATGCCGGTATGCCTGCCATCACGTTAGGAAGTACATTTTACAATGCAGAGTATACATTAAGTCCTACAACAACACTCTATGCCTTCGGGGGTATATCGTATAAATTCCTGGAAGGCTATTCCTGTTACTTCCGCAGACCGGCACAAACCGACCGCTTCAACTACCTGCTATACCCGAACGGCTTCCGTCCGCAGATGACATCGAATACAGCAGATTATTCTTCAACGATTGGTATACGCAGCAAAGCAGGTCTTTTCAACATGGACTTCAGCAATACCTTCGGACGAAACAAGATGCGCATTGGCATGGTAAATACATTCAACGCATCCATCGGATCGAACTCACCGGTAGAGATGAATCTCGGCACACACCAGTTCTCGCAGAACACCACGAACCTGGACTTCTCGCGCTCTTTCAAAGATATAGCGCACGGACTAAATATAGCCTTTGGTGCAGAAATGCGCGTGGAAAACTACAAGATCATGAAAGGCCAGGAAGAAAGTTATACCACGGGTGATGCGGGTACCCTTACCGTTACAAAGGATGGATTGTTGATCGGTCCGGATGGTAAACCGCTGGAAGATGGCAGCAGCACACCTATCGTAGATGCCAACGGCAACCCGATTACCGTTCAGCGCGGAGACCAGGTTATCGTCAAATCATTTGCATCGAATTGTCAATGCTTTGCCGGATTTGGTCCGAAGAACGAACGCGACGAGTATAGAACAAACCTTGCAGCCTATGTAGATGCCGAACTTGAACTGACCGAAGCGTTGCTGGTAGAAGGCGCAGCACGCATTGAAAATTACTCTGACTTCGGAGAAGTAGTTACCGGTAAATTTGCCGCGCGTTATTCCATCCTGAAAAACCTTTCCCTGCGCGGATCAATCTCCAGCGGATTCCGTGCACCTTCGCTGCAAGAGTTAAATTATACGCACACCGCCACGGTATTTTTACCCGACCAGTTTGGCGTGCCACAACCCGTTGACTACACTACGTACCCTACCAACAGCACGGCTGCCCGTGTACTGGGTATAAAAGAACTTTCGGAAGAGCGCTCTAAAAGTATAGGTATGGGACTAACCTATCAGCCCATTACCGGTTTTGAAGTAACAGTAGATGCATACCAGATCGATGTGAAGGACCGCATCTTCCGCACCAACAGCTTTAACGCAGCCGAGGTTGGCAATAACTATGACGAGGTGATCGGTGCGCAGGGCGAAGCACAGTTCTTTGTAAATGGTGGCGATGTTCGCTCAAGAGGTATCGAGATTGTAGGCAACTATACTACAAGTCTTACTGGTAAATCGCAGATCAACGTAAACCTGGCTGCTATATTCAGCCGCAATGAATTACTGGAATCAAAGATCGTAGACCTCAACGTAGAGAATCTTACCGATGAGCAACTGGTAGAAAAATACCTGAACCGTTCGGTAATAGGACAATTCGAAACCGGCACACCGCGATCGAAGTTTATCGGCTCGGTAAATTATCGTCTCGGTAAATTCTCCGCGATGCTCCGCGGTACCTACTATGGAAGCGTTACAGAACTTTCAACCGTTTCCGACACCAACGGAGTATATTATGATCAAACTTTCTCTGCTCAGACTATATTTGATATGAGCATCAGCTACGACCTTACCATGAACCTGAAACTGTCGGTGGGCGGCAACAATATATTCGATAAATACCCGGATATAATGCGAGCCGAGAACAGAGGTTTCTACCTATACTCCAACAGCCAGCAAGGTTCCAATGGCGCTTATTACTACGGTCGTATTCTGTTTAACTTCTAATCCGCCTCCGATATGAAAACATATTTTGCTCCTATATTTCGTTTCGCGCTGATGCTTATTCCGGCTATACTCATGCTCACTTCCTGCGAACAGGAGAACGTTGAACCTGAACTGGAAGCTGCCCCCGGTGGTGGTACACTTACAGTTTATAAAGCCTATACCCTCGACTCGATACCCGGCCAGGGTAATATCTACGGTCGCGTGGTATTCTGGCGCGACAATACAAAGAAAACACTCGTACAGGTGTCGCTGTATAATACAGCCAGTGCGGATATATACCCCACCGGTATCTACACCGGCAAGGCTGAAGACGACCTGGTCACGGAACTCCAGCCCCTATATTCGGTTAGCGGTGCCACGGGAGAATTCAGCACATCCAAATTCTACGTCATTACTGATAAAACATTTTTCGAAAACCTCGAAACGTACAACGCCCACGTAAAGATATTACTACAGTCCACCGTGATTGCCTCCGGTGATATAGGAGAAAACGCTACACCAGTCGCTGCCAGCGAATAACCATAACTATTAACCACCAAACAAAACAACGAACATGACAACATCCGGTATTAGCAGACGCGCCTGGTTAAAACAAAGCGCAGTAACGGCAGGCGGTATTGTAACAGCACTCGCCTTACCCGGCACCACAACAGCAACACCTGCCTTTGGTATGCAGCCCTATAAAGGACAGTATCATTTACTGGAGCGATACCACGTTGCCCCGGCCGATATGGAAAACCTGAAAGCGCGCTTGCTCGCCAATGAAAATCCATGGGGCCCTTCGAAGAAAGCTGTGGCGGCTATTGCCGAAGCGGCCAGTAAAGGCAACCGGTATGTATATAAAAGCTGTCTCAAAATGATTGAGATCGTGGCGCAGAAAGAAGGCGTAGCGCCTGAAAATATACTCCTGGCTCCCGGCTCCACGGATGTACTGGAGAAAGTAGCATTCTCGCTCTGCCGGAAAGGTGGCAACGTTATCTCAGCCGATCCCTCCTATATGTCGCTTGTCAACACAGCAACTTCGATCGGTGCCACCTGGAAAAATATACCCCTACGGACTGACTATGCGCACGACCTGACCGCCATGGCCGGGGCTGTAGATGCCGATACGAAACTGGTATATATCTGCAATCCGAATAATCCTACCGGTACACTCACACCGATTGAAGAGATCAGGACCTTTTGCCGGAAAGTAGCTACCAATACACCGGTGTTTATTGATGAAGCATACCTGGAGTTATTGGACAACCCTGATTCACAGACAGCCGTGGGCTTGGTAAAGGAAGGATACGATGTGATCATCAGCAGAACTTTTTCGAAAATACACGGTATGGCCGGACTGCGCATCGGCTATATGATTGCAAAGCCCGAGCGTGTAAAAATGATACAGGAACTGGTGCGCACCGAGATGGGCATTAGTATAACATCGCTGGAAGGTGCGCTGGCCAGTATGAAGGACACCGAGTTCCAGTTATATACCCGCACCAACAACAAGAAGAACCGAGAGTATGTTTTTGAAGAACTCACCAAAGCACGGTTAAATCCGATACCATCCTACACCAGTTTCATTCTCTTCCCGATACAAATGCCGGTGCAGGAGATGATGTCGAAAATGTTGGAGAAAGGTGTTGGAATTCGAGGATATGATATACATGGCAAACCGTATGCACGCGTAAGCATGGGCACCATGGATGAGCTTAAGCTCTTTGTAAAAACGCTGAACCAGATTGTGAGTTAACCGCTCACGATCCGTTCCCAGGCTTGTATAGCCGCCCCGAAAGAAGGGAAACAACCGCGCCAGTGTGAGTATATATAGTCATGCTGGCCGCGATTGTCCTTTTACCCAGGGGCAAGCGTAATCAATTATCCATCATGTCCAATTGAGTAAATTATGAGTTCTGCCACCACCAAAACCATATCACTCCTCTTACTTATTATCATCGGTTACCTCTTTAGGAAAAAGATAAAGAACAAAGATCAGCGTGAAGGCATCAAAACGTTGATACTGAGTCTTGCGCTGCCCGCCACTATATTTATCGCCTTGCTGCAGATCGATTTCAAATCCGATCTTATCATTATACCGATACTATCGCTCGGGTTCAATATCGTTATGCATATACTGGTTGATAAACTTCCGCTCCGGCCGGTGTTTGGTATACCAGTAAATCAATATCGCGTGCTGATCATGCTCATCCCTTCGCTGGCACCCGGGCTTTCGTGTTTTCCCTTCATCATGGAATATAGCGGGCAAGGTCCGCTGGCGATGGCAGCGTTGGCAGATGTCGGAAATAAAATATTCGTGCTCATTATCTCCTATACCATTGCGATGAAATGGTATTTCGAAGCGAATAAAGACAGCATGCCGGAAGAGGGCAACAAAGTAAAAGATTTACTTTTCTCGTTGCTGAACGAACCGGTAAACCTCGTTATCGTCACTGCCATTATTATGCTCTCGATGGGACTCTCCTACTCTGCATTCCCGGAGTTTATTCGTCTGAGTATAGATCGCCTGAGCCTGATGATGACACCACTTGTGCTATTATTTATAGGACTTTCCATGCGACTTACGTGGGACCAGGTTCGCACTATATTTTCATTCCTCTTCTTTCGCTCCGGTATAGCCTTTCTGATCAGCGGACTGTTGCTATTCTTTTTCCCGGTTACGGATATACCCACCATGTTGCTCATCGTAGTATTTCCGCAAAGTGCGTGCAGCTTCTGGCCGTATGCGCATATGGCCTCCGTTGCTCAACTGGAAAGTAAAGTGGAAGGTAAACCAACTTCGCGCACCTTTGACCTGGATTTCGCGATGAACGTACTGGCCTGCTCGATGCCGTTTTCCGTTATCCTTATCCTTGCCATCTATGCGTCTGGCAACTTTTTCACCAGCACATCCAATGTATTTATATGCGCAGGTATATTGCTGACGCTTGCTGTACTGGTTGTACTGTTATCGTCAAAAGCAATTGCTGTATATAAAAGCAATGCAGCCGCGATGAAGATTACACCGCAGGTAGAGAACACCGAGAACGCTACCTGATTAAAAAACACTTTACACAAAACGGGGACATACGCAGGTATGTCCTTTTTTAGAACAGAATCAGGTATATAAAAAGCAACACCAGTAATAACGCCACCACCTGCCATGTACGATTCGTTCGCGTAAACTCATACTGACAGATCAGACAAATCTTGCTCTTCTCATCAACCTGCATCGCGCACGATGGACACTCCTTTGTTTTCATTTTACAAAAATAACATATAGTCCCGTCATTTCGAGCGAGCTAAGTTCCCGATAAATGCACATACCCGCGAGCCCCCACACCAGCTTACTTCATCAATGCGATTCCTGCGGAGCGTTAACGAAATACATCTATATAAACCACGAACGTTGCCCCGGCTGCGGGACTTCTCGCAGTGAGCACAGCGACACGATCAAAACGCGCACGCTCGAAGTGACAGTACTATATAAATATTTTTTCCGTACGTTTGAGGCATTGTTCATTTATGAAAGACTTCAAGAAATACTATACCATTCCTGCCACACCCGAATATGTATACCTCGCCTTAACAAATCCGCTAACCATTCAGTTATGGTCGGGTGAAGAGGCCGAGATGTCTACCGAACCCGGTTCTGAATTTTCACTTTGGGATGGAAGCATCGTTGGTAAAAACCTTGAATTCGAAACGAGCAAAAAAATTGTACAGGAGTGGTACTTCGGAGACCAGGAAGAAAAATCAATTGTCACCATTAGACTACATCCTGCTGCAGACGGTGCAACATCAGTCGAATTGAGACACACCAATATACCAGACGAAGACTATAACGACATTGTAGAAGGCTGGAATACGATGTACTTTGGTT
The DNA here is from genome assembly GCA_902168205.1 of uncultured Chitinophaga sp. Classification (GTDB taxonomy): domain Bacteria; phylum Bacteroidota; class Bacteroidia; order Cytophagales; family Cyclobacteriaceae; genus Ohtaekwangia; species Ohtaekwangia kribbensis. The sequence continues at coordinate 152,615 of CABHOK010000006.1, forward strand.
CTCTGCAGGATTTTTATGACGAATGAGAATTAGCTGCGAGCTGCGAGCCGCGAGCTTTGAGCTGCAAGAGTGAAGTTGCAGAAAGCTGCGAGAGGAAGGAAGTTATTGTAAAAGAGAATATATTGTTCTCACTTAAACGCGCTGTTATGACTCCCTCCGTTACCTCGCTCGTTGAAAAGGAGGCGCCTTCCAATGCCCTGCGCCCGGTTGTAGAAGAATATATATACCGGAAAATATCTTTACCCGCCATCACTTGCGTATGAGTTCAATTACTTCGATCAGATGCACCTGGTGAAGGATTTTAAGAAGTATCTCAATATAAGCCCGGGGGAACTTTGCGCTGTGAATAAAAAGCTGCGAGCTTTGAGATTAGAAGTAAGAATGGCTTGACAGGGAATCACCATCCCGTCCTATATGGTGAAATTTTAGAAACCAGTAGCATCCCTTCTTACTCCTTACTATTCCTTTCCTGCAGCCAGAAGCCAGCAACTTTTACGTATCTTTACGCGCAGCAAACACGCCATGAGTGATAAACGCGAAGTATGGCTTCGGGGCCCAGTCCCGGAAATTCCGCAGTTACTGCAGCCGGTAGCCCATGCGTTGTTACAGGCTGCGGAAGAAGTAGAAAGTGCTATAGCTTCTTTCAACACTATATATCTGTGGGATAAACCGTATGGTATGGCTTCGGTGGGGTTTCACCTGCAGCACCTCTCCGGTGTGCTCGATCGGCTCTTTACGTATGCACGAGGTGAGTCGTTATCAACGCTTCAACTCAAGGCGCTTCAACAGGAAGGCACCGCTCCCACTCCCTCCGCTACAGTAACTGAACTTGTGACTGCTTTTCATGAACAGGTACAGCGTGCGCTCAAACAACTTCAGGAAACTGATGAGAAACGATTAACGGAACATCGCGCTGTCGGCCGACAACAATTGTCTTCAACGGTACTCGGCCTACTCTTTCATGCTGCCGAGCATACACAACGCCATGTGGGCCAGTTACTGGTTACAGTTAAAGTTGCCGGTAATCAGCAGGCTTAGTATACTATATATTATGGTTTTGCTTTCTCGATGGTATTGATGTAGAGTTCTTCTACTTTGGTTCGAGCCCACGGAGTTTTGCGCAGAAAGGTAAGACTCGATTTTACGCTCGGGTTTTCATTGAAGCAACGAATGCGGATGCGTTCTCCAAGTTCTTCCCATCCATAATGACTTACCAGGAAATTGATAACCATCTCCAGGGTCTTGCCGTGCAACGGATTATTCGGTTGGCTTTCCATATACAGATCGTCTAGTGTATAATTTCTTTTACTCTGCCGATCTGTCCATCCTCGAGGCGCACTTTGATGCCGCGGTGGTGAACCGGTGCGCTGGTAAGTATATCTTTTACAATACCTTCTGTTAATATACCGGTACGCTGATCTTTCTTCAATACGATCTTGACGTGTGTGCCCTTCGCTATATTCGCGCGTATGGTTCCGCTCATGCTATACGTAATAATTAGCACAAAGGTAATGAACGGAAAAAGAAATCCACTACCGGTATTCAACAAACCAATAGTATAGATTTATACATCACGATCCTTCCGTGATAATGGTTACACCGGCAGCTTCACACGTGCCATCGGTTTCACGTTTGATCTTCAGGAACACTTTAGCATCCGGATTACTCTCCATAAACTGACTGTCCTGCTGCTTCCAGGAATAAGGTGCGTCATGAAAACCGCGGGCATGTATGATATCGCCCACCGAAATATCAACGATGGATGCGCGGTCTACCTCAAATAACATTGTATTGCTGCCGATCTCGTATACCATGGAAAATTATGTTAGTTTATACTTTACCATTTAAAATATTATACCTGCCGCAGCTGCCGATATTTATAGGTAAATATGCTGTCTGCACAGGTCGAGATATAGTCTCTGGCAGTCTTCTTCAGCGTGCAGGTAGGATTGTGCATTGGCCACGCATATTTCCCCGGAATTATTGATTTCCGAATCAAACCATACATACCATTAAATCGAATTATATTCTGAATAACACCTAAAATCATCCAAACATTCGTTAAAAACGGATTTTTTAGCGACCAAAATCAGAATATTATTCTGTTTATCATTTTAAACAGTAATACAATTACGCAGTGTGTATGTGTTACTACTGCCGATTCGGTGGGCGGTGATGTTGGAAGAAGAAAATCCTGACAACGCGGTCAAATCGCTTTCCTTACGTTTCGCTTGCGAGCATGCGCTTTGCAAAAGTTCAACCGAAACGATTCTACACCTTTGCATCATCAAACACGAACAAATTTTAACAATTAATAAAACATGAACTCTAAATTTTCAGTATTAGTTTTCGCTTTTATTGTTTCAACAGCTTCAGCTTTTGCAGATGCTCCTACATCATTAACCGTTGTGCCTGCAACTTCACAGGTTTACAAAGTTTATTACAAAACAAAAGAAGCCGGTAAAGTAAAAGTATCGATCATCAACAGCAGCAATCAGCTTGTGTTCTCTGAAGTAATGAGCAACGTTGCATCCTTCGTACGTCCGTATAACTTCAGCGAACTTCCTGAAGGTGAATATACCATCGTGCTGGAAGACAAAAACGGCAAGCAGGTAGAGAAAGTAAACTACGCGATGAACAAGATCGTTAGCTTTGTAAAAGTTACAGCAGTAGCAAACGCTGATAACAAATATATGCTGAACGTAGCGAACAACGGTTCTGAAGTTGTTACTGTAAAAATCTTCAGCGGAAATTCTTTACTGCACTCACAGGATGTTCAGGTAACAGGTTCTTTCGGTCAGGTATATAACCTGAGCCAGGTTAAAGCTACTACGGCTGCAACGATCACTTTCGAAGTATCTACAAGCAGCGGCAAGTTCCAGTCAATCACGTTCTAATAAGAAATTTATAGTCTATAGCGAAAGCCATCCCGACCGGATGGCTTTCTTTTTTATATACCTATGGAATAGTTTTTTGCTGCTCTATACGCAAAGCTCAAGCTATATGCGCGTATTGAATGTATTCAGCAAATTCTGGATGCTGTTGAAAAGTACATTTCAGCAATGGAATGATCGCGATCCGTTCAGCAACAGCGCTACCATTGCTTATTATACCATCTTCTCGTTACCCGGACTGCTCGTGATCATTATTAACCTGGCCGGATATTTCTTTGGCGAGGAAGCCGTTACCAACAAGATATCATCGCAGGTGGGCGGTATGATTGGTACAGGCACAGCCGAAGATGTGGAGACAATAGTCGCGCGTGCCAGTGAAAACAAAGGCTCGACACTGGCATCCATCATTGGTATAGTAACGCTGCTCTTTGGTGCCACCGGTGTATTCTATAAACTGCAACAGATACTCAACCAGATGTGGGAAGTGAAGCCGCAGCCGAAGCAAAAATTTCTGAAGCTTGTGCGCGATCGCGTTTTTTCATTCGGACTTATACTCGTGGTTGGTTTCCTGATGTTGATATCGCTGGTAATCTCGACAGCTCTTATCGCCATACGCGACTGGGTAGCGGGCTATCTATCCGAATCACTGCTTGTGATCTTTCGTATTATTGATTTACTGGTGTCGTTTGGTATTGTAACGCTGCTCTTTGCTGCCATCTATAAATTTCTTCCGGATGCACGCATTCGCTGGAAAGATGTATGGATTGGTGCAACGCTCACGGCCGTATTGTTTGTTATTGCCAAGTATGCGTTGGGTATATATTTCGGTAATGCAGATCCGGCATCCACGTATGGTGCAGCAGGGTCAATCATTCTCATCATGCTGTGGGTTACGTATGCCGGAATGATCTTGTTGTTTGGGGCTGAATTTACACAAGTGTATGCAACGCGCTACGGCAAGAAAATAGAGCCAACCGAAGGTGCCGTATCCACGTACACCATCGATCAGCCCGTAAAATCATAAGTATATAACTGGCATCACCTGCTTAATTCAGCAAGTGATGAAGTTTATGACGAGGCTTTTTGCGCCAGTCCGCGAGCCAATCCTGTATAGTATCCTGGGGTTCTGATCTTTTCTTTACCTGCCTGTAAATAAGATACCCGATCGATAACACAGCGATAGATATGCCCACCACTTTCAATGCAGTTGAATAGTCGGGTTCAACAGCGGGTGGTAAATATAGCACGCCTGTCTCATCGGTAATAGCAGGCTCATTTACATAGCGGCCGTGTGCAGGCTGCGCGAGTTTATCGAACCGTGTTGACAGGCGCTGCAGCGCCAGTTGCATCGCTTCACCCTGCATCGGTTCACCATGACCAGTCGCGATGATCTGCGGATCAAGTGCTGCCAGTTTCAAAACCGATATCTTGGCGGAAGCCCAGTTACAGGTGAGATATTTAGGCGGACCTGATACTTGTTTCTTATAGGACAATGCATACAGTGCTGACTCGGGTCTTGTCGTTACAACAGCATCGCCGGCAATTAATACTTTATCGCTTTCGCGGAATAAACTGATGTGTCCGGGGGAATGCCCGGGGGTGTGAATGAACCGCCAGCCGTTAAGGCCCGGTATAGCATTGTCACTGTTATCAGCAAGGGGCTGAAGATTGGATTGTATATCAATAGGACCGGTCGGGTATATCCACGACATCGATGACATCAGGCCACCACCCACACTTGGATCTGCCGGAGGATACGATGATTTCCCGGTAAGGTATGGCAACTCCAGCGGATGCGCATATACCGGCACATTCCATTCCTGTACAAGCGTATGCAAGGCACCTACGTGATCGAAGTGACCGTGCGTTAAAATGATACCGGCCGGTTTACTTCCTTCACCGAATAGCTCGTGGGCCATTGCTTTGATACGCGGAGCCGACCATTTCAACCCGGCATCTACCAGGAACCACGCGTTGGTTTCGCTATCCTGGATGATGAAATAATTCACAAACAAATCTCGCTTTCCCCATACCCCCGGGGCAATGGCGTAATCGTACGTTGAAGACTTCGCTGGCATATTCATATCTCTGAGCATTTATAGTTCGCGGATATGAAACATAAAAAACATGCCTGGCCGGAAAATGAAAAAGCACGTGTATGATTCACAGCACGTGCTTTACAATCGAAAAATATTGTATGATGCTATACCAACACTATGACCGGAACCATTTCCAGAATTTACCGAGCCACGTGGTGGGAGTTTTCGTCAAGTCGCCCGTCATTTCAATAACCTGTTCATCGATCAGGCGTGCAGGCTTGGTTGGTACAGATGCTTTTACGCGGTTCTGATAATATAGTGTGCGTCTCTCCTTTTCGTTTTTAGCATCGGCTTCACGCTTCAACTGCGCTTCGTATGCTTCGCGTTCGCGTTGAAGTGCTACCGGATTTTTACGCGGTCTTTTGTTACGCGCATCATTCTGATCGGATTTGTGACGAGACTTTCTTCGTCCTTCTCTTCCCTCTCTGCGTTCTTCTTTAAACGATTTACTATCGGCTTCCGGTGTTGAAGTTGTAGTAGTTGATTCTGCCGATTCGGTTGCCGGCTTCTGCTCTTTCTTCTTCGGCTCGGGTAATTCTATTTTGCCCAGTACCTTCAACCCTGCCAATTCAACTTTAGGCGCTTTGATCACTTCTATCTTCTGCTCTTGTTCTGTATCCGGTATAGTATTGCTCCCGTCCGTAACAACCATCTCCTGCTGTATATCCGGTGCCAATACAACCTGCTCCGGTTCTATAACTTCAGGCGCTACAACTTCAATGGGCTCAGCGTTTGTTTCTTCCGGTATATCTTGTTTTTCATCGGCGGCCGGAGCGGTGAACTCTTCTGCACGCGCGGGTGCAAAATGATTTACTACCAGCATCAGCTGTTCGTGCTCAAGCCGTGTATTGGTGCTTTCATCAATCCGGATATTGTTGGTGGCAAGGAAGTCAACGATGTCGGCAGGTATTACTGCCAGTTTCCGGGCTAATTGTCCTAGTCTCATAGGATACTATTCTATTATTCGGGTGCAAATATACCCACAGATTCAGTATATCGTGACGGGCGATTCCATTAAAAATCAATGGAGACAACGCTATAGCCTTCTACAGCTTTCTGTCCGTGTTCCCGGGCAGGAATCCACGCAGGACCTTGGCGTAAAATCTCCTTTGCTTTTTCATCAAGCTCAGGCGATAAACTGCTTTCAACCTCTATATCGGCAAGTACTTTATCGGTAGTAACGCGGAACGACAATCGAACGGTTCCTTTCATTGTGCTGTTAATTTTACCAGCTTCTTCGCGTAAATACGCATTCAGCTTTTTATAGCCGCCTTCCGGCAACGGGTATTCACTGCTCGCATCATACACTGAGTTCTCGCCTCTCAGGCTTCGCGATCTTCCATGAATAAGTCTGCCCTGATGGTAGTTCTCTTCGTAGTACATCTCACCATTTTCATGACGACCATACCAGTATCCTTCTTTATACCCATCTCTATACTCGCCTTCGGCTGCAACCACACCGTTAGCGTATCGCTGAATCTCTTTGCCTTCACCATCCTTAACCCATTGATGTCCGGTTGAGTCCCAAAGGTTCTTCAAAAAGTAACGATCGGTATAGTATACTTCGCTGGCCAGGCGACCATTGGTGTGATACGTTTCCCATTTACCGGTACTGCGATTATTCCGATAGCGGCCTGCGGATGTATAGGTTTTATGATCAGAGTAATACAAGAACACGCCATCGCGTTTATCGTCTTTATAGGTGCCCTTCATTTGTATAGCGCCACTGATATAGTAATCGCGTACGGCGCCTTGCCAGCGACCGAGGGAATCGCGAAAGCCGATCCGGTAATAACTTGCGGGCGGCCCCGGTATCTCTTCCCAGTTATGATCGTACCAAACTTTCGTCATCTCCATCGGAGGTGCTTCATCGGGTTCCGGCTCCTCCGTTTTTACCCGCACATGCGCCATCGACAGCGGATAGTCCAGTGAAATATAGTGCTTCAAGGAATCCTGCACCAACTCGATACTGTCAAGGTATATATAGGATTCGCGTTCGATCATGGCAACCCGGAATATATTTTCAAGCCTGCGCAGGTTCAGGTATCGTCTCAGCTTGAACGTATCGCTTTGCAACGCTTCCGGTATATAAGGTTGTGTGTTGAGGCTGATGAGAGCAGAGTCCCACAAACGAGTATTCTCCTTGAATGCGTTGGCAAATGCCTCATCGGATATATTCTTCTTATCAAATATACTGTTGGCTGAATCTTCCGCTACAAGCACCTGCTGATAAAAGTCGAAATAGCGAACCTGGTAGCGGGGCATGGCAAAAAATATCACGATCAGCAATACAAGAAATATATACTCCACACCAACCTTGTGAAATGATTTTGTAAAGATCAGCGAGGAAAAAGCCAAAACAATGCCTGCAAAGAGACCGCCAAAGTGAGCAGCATGATCACCATTCAACGCCTCTGAGAAAATCGTATTCACAATCAGGAATACCATGAAGCTTACCAGTACCGGCATAATGGGCAGCTTCTGCTGGCGGCTATAGTATATATGCACTACGATGGAGAAACCAAACAAACCGAACAACGCTCCGGAAGCGCCCACACCTACTAAAAACAAATTCCAGTATAAAGTGCTGAATGCTGCTGCTATACCCGTTAAGAAATATACCAACAGAAATTTACCGGTGCCCACCACTTCTTCCAACTCACTACCGGTAAATAGCAATGCACTCATATTTACCGCCAGGTGTAACAAGTGCGCGTGCATAAACATGGATGTGAATATGCGATACCATTCGTTTTTAAAAGTATAGGGATTGAATAAAGCACCATGCTCAAATGAATACTGCATCCAGGGAGATCCATCAAGCGTGCCGGTCTGCAGGTACATCCACAGAAACACCAGCAGGTTTACAACGATAAGGCTAAGCGTTGCCGGGTATTTTCGCATAAAGTCTACCATACAAATGCCGATTGTGGATTAGAGGATAAGTATACAGTGAACGGCATTTTCAGAATCATGGTTCAGTAGCGAAGTATTGATTATTCGTCCGTTCCCCTTCGCCATTTCTTTTTCTCGGCATGGCGTTTCTTGGTCTCGATGCGTTCTTTCACAGAAGCTTTGGAGGGCTTGGTTGCCTTGCGGGCTTTCTTCTTTTCGAAAGCCTTCGCGATGAGCTTCGTGAACTTCTCACGCACAGCTTCTTTATTATCCAGTTGCGAGCGCTTGTCTTGCGACACCAGCACCAGTATACCTTCCGTTGTGATACGCGTTGCCAGTTTGGCTGTTATAATTTGCTTCTCTTCTTCGGTTAGCACTGCCGAGCCGGCAACATCAAACTTCAAGGTTACTTTGGTATTTACCTTGTTCACGTTCTGCCCGCCCGGACCGCTGCTGCGGGATGTACTGAACACTAATTCCTGTTTTAAAGCAGCAATATCCATGCGCTATTGTTAAACTATAGATCCGGTATATATACCGGTGTTACTTGATTATTTCTTTTACCAGTTTGCGTTCTTTCGCTTCTCCGTTCTCTTCATAAACATAGTAAGCATTGCTTTCTTCGCGCAGGGCAACTACTTTTTTCACTTCGTTGTCTTCAAAGTATATCGCGGCCTGGTCATCGCACGCATAGCCCGGCTTGAATTGTTTGGACTGGATGTACGAATGATACAACGGTCTGCGCGTAGGCTCCGAATCATAATGCGGACAGTGACTTCCCTTTATAAACCCGAGGCATTCCACTTTCGAAATATCTTTCGGACGCGAGTCGGTCGTGCCGTGTTCAAACCAGCACAACGATCCTGCACTGCCACCGGCCAGCACAATACCTTTGTCCCATGCCTGACGAAGTATAGTATCTATACCCTGTGCTTTCCAGATGGCCATCATGTTCAGTGTGTTTCCTCCGCCTACTACAATACCATCCATGCTGAGCAATACTTCTTCGAAAGAAAGTTTCTGGTTATAGCTACTGATGAACAGGCGTTGAACAAACGGTTTTACATCGAGCGGTGCGCACGTTTCAAACCAGTTGGCAATTCCAAACGGACTGTCGGCCGATGCCGTGGGCAGAAAGCAAAGTCGCGGCATCGGTTTGCCTGTAAGACCCGCCATATACCGGATGAATGTTGCATTATAACCACCACCGAAGATCAGAATTTTTCGCTTGCTTGTTTCTGTTGATATACTCATATTACTTGCTGCCAGGGGTAAGTTCATTCCTACAAATGTAGTACTTGTTATGCCAATAAATTTTCTTCTTTTCATAAACGTGATCGTAAAATGAATATGGCGAACATAAACTATATATAAACAGGCTGTACTAACAGCCGATGTTTCAATTTACCGGCAGCGTACTAACGTTCTTCCATCGGTTCTTCACTGATCATCGCGATCGGGTCAGGATATACAAACGTATACCCGAGCCGCTGCTTCACCTTTTCGCTGCTCACAATTTTATACGGATTGCTGTCATCGTGTAGGAACTGCGGTGGCTCCAGGTTCAGTGCCATACTCGCGCGGGTATAGAACGCTTCACGTGTGGGATGTTCATCGGCACAAGCGCTAAAGACTTCGCCCCACACCTGCTGCTCCACAATGTGCTTCATGATACCAATACAATCGCGTTGATGTATGATATTAACCGGAGTGTTTCTACCCGACAGATCTTTTTTACCGGCAAGAAATCTTCCGGGGTGACGGGCCGGCCCCACCAGACCACCAAACCGGATAACGGTAGTGCTGCCAAACGAGCGGATAATCGACTCTGCCTTTACCAGGTATGATTCACGATCGGCATCGTCTTCCGTCACAATACGATTTACATCGGGGTAAACCCCGGTGGAACTGATATATAGTATATGCTGAATGCTACCTTGCCTGGCGCGCTGCACGGCATGCTCCAGTTGTGAAAGATATACCTCCGGCTGCACAGTTCGCATGCGGGGTGGCATACTGATCACCAGTATATCGGTCTGAAAAAAATCACCGAGGTTGCTTCCGGCAGCTTGCGGATTGAACGTGATCACGAACGGTTTGATGCCCAGTGCAGCAAGCTCAGGTACCTTCGAATCCTGCGTGGTTGATCCGTACACTATATATCCTTCTTTTACCAGCGTTGCAGCGAACGGTTTTCCCAGCCATCCACATCCCAGAATACTTACCGTTCTCAAACCCGTTTGTTGTGCTTATAAAAGTATAGATCAGTCTGCTGTGATCTCGATCTCGATGCGGTCGTTCAGCTTGGAGCTTGGACCATTTTCAGGTGCCAGCATATTTTGCGAACCCCACGCATATATTTGCATGCGCGACTTATCGATGCCATGATCTATCAGGTAATTCTGAACGGCTTGTGCCCGTAACTTGGAAAGTTCTTTCGCGTTGCCGGTAATTTCAGCTGAGCCCTGAGTGGAGAAGTAATTTTTAGTAGGACCCAGCGCGATGATCTTACGTGAATTGCTACCATTGCAATGGCCGTGTATGGTGATCTTGTATTCCGGGTTGTCCGTCATCATACTTACCAACTCATCCATTTCAGATTTTGACGGAGGCAGCATTACCACAGCATCTTTATAGAATGCCACGTGGTACATGACGGATACATCTCCCTTCTTCATACGTTCCAGCTGATACGGAATTACCCAGGCACCATTTCCATCCTGGAAGGCTTTGCTTTCCATGAATGCCGGGTTATCGTAATCGAGCATCTTCACAATCTCTTTGTATCCGAAAATACCACACACCAGTGATATCGGATTGTTTCGTGCAGACGGACGAAGTATATCTACATATTGATTGGTTTTATAAACACCGAGGTCACGTCCTCTCCTGAAATCAACATTGTGGATCTCGCCCTTTACCGGTTTGCCATCCGTACTCTGAATGGTGAACTTGAATAATTTACCTTTTATAACCGAAGGCGGTGCAGACGGTACTTCTTCCCCTACACTGTCTTTTGGTTCTACTGTTACAACGGGGGTGTTGTCCACCACGACCGCAGCTGTGTCGGGTTTCGTAACCGGTGGTGTTACCGGAGGTTCTTCCACAACCGGAGTTTTCTCTTCAACAACCGGAGGTTCCACGGTATCAAGCGGCAGATCTTCGCCTCCTTCCAGTATACCCGAGAATACCCAGGCATCTTTAAACTCCGTTTCTTTATGAAGACTACGAACTTCTGCCTGGGCAGCATTGCGATCAGCAATCTTCATAACATATACGTAATACAGTTTCTGTTTTTTATACAATCCGTAGCCGGCACTGAATCGCTGGCTTCGTACATAGCCGGTAAACTTTTGCGCATTACTTTCTACAGCAAACACACCAACAACTGCATAATGATACTGTTGAGCAAAAGCAAAGGATGAGAGCAGGGTAAAAACAAAAATAATAGCCGAACGGATCAGGGTCTTTTTCATAAGCATACACACAGGATGATGCTAAATTAGTAAAAACCTGCCAGCAATGTATACGATATAGTGAAATGCTTATTATTTTTTGAAGAAAGGGTATATACTCAAATTTTATACCAGCCCTATATATGTGGACACATGCATCATTTTACCGTGCGTGTCATGTGTGAACGTTATGGATCGACCAGCGCTATAAATTCCTGTACGATCGTTTTCAGTTCATCTTCTTTATCCGATTCAAACTGCTTCTCTTCAAAAGAAGAGATGAGTGTGTCCAGTTGCTCTGAGTTATGGGTATAGTTTAGTCGCTTCATATACTCGCCGGCATACCACAGGTGCTGTGCGGGTAACTTCTTCAATCCGTCCAGCAGAAAACGACTCACGGCTTCTTCGTTGCCCAGGTATACCAGGTCCACCAGGCCAAAGTCGCTGTAACCTACTTCTGTTGTTGCCAGTAGTGCATTCTTGAGTCGCTGCTTCTGCTCATAGGCAAGCATATACTTGAACGGAAGTTGCTCGGACCGGGCGTAGTACGACATGAAGTCGCTTTCCGGAGAGAGCTCATATACTCCATCCCAACGGGTGGCTTCATGTTCGGCACACTTTACAAGCCATTCGGTGGTTTCAAAAAATTGCTGATCGGTGTCGGTAAGAGTAAGTATCCGTTGCATCTCACGAATGCGATCGCGGAACACGGCTATATCATTCAATGTTACCTGGCGTGCACCGTACGACAGCGCGTGTGTCCTGAACATCCCCTTGTCTCCTTTGTCCAGAAAGACCACGACTTCAGTGCCCGCTTTATACCGGGGCGGTGCCGGACAAACCATGTGCTGGGCAAACGAAACTTCGATAAGATCTTTTATAATGGTGCCCTTTAATACTTCACGCACTTCGATTCGCGCCACGGCATCTCCGAAAAAGTCTTTCTTACTTCTCCGTTCGTATACTTCCTTTACATGCCCGATCACAATGTATTCGCTCTCCATGATGAGTTTGCGCAGTGGTCTCGGATCAATAGGATATGCGGTTGATTGTCTGGCAAACCCCGCTATCAAAAAGAGGATCAGTATAGTAGGTTTCATACGCAGTCAGGTTGTGTACTATATTCCCTTAAACGCTTGTCGCGGAAATTCTGTATCTGGTGTAACACTTAAATGTTGCTTCGTGTTCCAGCTATGTAATTCCGCAGCGAAGATTTAGTCACACTGAACTATGCGAAACCTTTTTTAGAAATCGGTATGTGCTGTTTTTAGATCGAGGGTTTCGATCCAGATATTGCGGAAGAGTACATCGTGACCTTCGGCTTGCAGCTTCAATCCACCGGGTATATCGGTTATACCTTTACCACCGTCATTGCCGCCATCTATACCAGAGTTGGGTCCGCCCCAAACCTGCTGAATCGATTTATCAGTATGCACCTTTATACCATTAAAGTACATGGTTAGCATGGCCTTCTCGGTAAGCTTGCCATTTTCAAAACGTGCTGCCCGGAAAACGATATCATACGCATTCCATCTAGCCAGTCCGTTGTAAGCATGGTAAGGAGATTCCGACTCATTAATTACCGCGGCCATACCATGACTGGTTGAGTCTCCATCCAGCACCTGTATTTCGTATCGGTTCTGAAGATATACTCCGCTGTTGCCTCCGGGTTTCACAATAAGAAACTCGATATGCAAACGGAAGTCGCGAAACTCTTTTTTCGTAACGATGTCTGCTGTTCCATATTTACCCCCCGCGGCAGTCGGGTCGTTGCCATTCAGCACCGTACCTTTATCTACCGGATCATTTACGATCGTCCACTTGATGGGTAACGTTGCTGCGAGTCGCGGACCTTTCCAGTAAGTCCACTTTTCATCAAGCATTTTACGTGTACCGTCAAAAAGTATTTCGGCTTTCTTTGTAGGCTTTGCTCCTACACCAATTTGCGCGGAGACGCTATAGGGAATGCTTGCTGTTAGCAACACGATGAGACAGATTGATACCGACAGATTTTTCACGGGGCGATCGTTTTGGTTTATCAATACTACGGCATTTCCTACAATAGCCCGGAGCACATTTACAGCAGTGGCGAATTAACCTATACAACAGTTCGCTTCTGCAACAGACGGAACACTCCGTAACCCAACGCTACCCCTATACTGTTGGCCACTACATCGGCAACGGAAGGACCGCGACCGGGTACATATTGCTGGATCAATTCGATAACAATACCCAGCGCAAGACTATATATCAACGCGATGCGGATAAACCGTAACGGCTTGCCGGTAAATTGCCAGGTCTTCTTCAATGCATAGCACGACAAAAACATAAGCACACCAAAGATGAAAAAGTGAACAACCTTATCGATCTGAAAAAATCCGACTTTCGGAATGGCCTTGCCGGGAATAAGCGTTGCAATTAAAATCACGAGCGACCACACCATGGCCGGCCATGTATAGCGGATCAACATATACTCAGTTCGCTTTTGATTGAAAGTCTTCATTCTCCAACGCGATAAGATCATTCAATAATGACAGGCTTACCGCTCCGGGTTTACCATCACCGATCACAGTCTCGTTCACCTTCACAACCGGTACGATTCGCTTGGTTGTACTGGTGAGGAAAGCTTCCTTCGCATTGGCTATATCTTCGAGGGTAACAACGCCTTCTTCCGCTCTATACTTTCGCGCGGCCAGCTTGAGTATATTCTTTCGCGTGATGCCCCGCAACACCTGGTGTGCCGGTGTTACCACGGTATTATCGTTACGCACGATAAAGAAATTGCAGCGTGGAAATTCAGACACTATACCTTTTTGATGATACAATACATCCACCGCCTGATTCTCTTTTACTTTATTGATAAGCCATATACCGGTAGAGTAATTGATCGTTTTGGCCGAAGCGAAATCGCGCACAAACTCGTGCGTAATGATCTTCACTCCGTTTTTAATCTGGTCTTCACCCGGCAAGGTAAGATGATGTTGCGTAATGATCAGGTTCGGTTCCGCGGGTTGATAACCGTCAGCCGAATAACCACCGGTAAGAATCATTTTTACACCTGATGCAGCTATATTGTTCTTCGCGATAAGACTAAAGATAATACTCTTCAGGTCATCGCGCTGGTGCGGCACTTCAAGTTGCATGCTGGCAGCAGAGTTGTAAAAACGATCGAGGTAATCATCCAGAAAGTACGGGTGTCCATCCTGCACTTTGAAGAAATCAAATATACCATAGCCACGCTGTATGGAAAGATCGCTTACATGTAGAAATGCTTTTTCAACAGGAACGATCTCACGGTGTATATAAGCAAACATATTATTTTATAGCATTATACTTTTTAAAAATCCGGATCACCTCCTCTATCGGCAGAGCCTGTATGGTACGCTGATCTTTACCCGTCATCGTTTCTGCCTTGAATAGTGAATTGATGATGGCTTCTTCGGTCGCTTCAATAGCGGCCATAAATAACGGTGACATTTCATCATTTCGCAATACCGTTTTTGTTTCTGTTTTGTCTGGCGTTGCATGTTTGATGCGCGAGCTTTCGTCTGTTGAGAAGGCGATCACATAATCACCGCTGCCGTTGGAAGCAATGCCACCGGTGCGGGCGAGTCCCATAAAAGCACGCTTGGCCAGTCGCTCGAGGTTGCGTGCGTCCAGTGGCGCATCCGTTGCAACCACAATCATGCACGAACCATCACCGGAACCCTTCAACTGATCGTGCAGGTAAAATTGTTTCAGTTCCTCGCCTACCGGCACTCCATCAATCTGCAACACACCACCAAAATTAGTTTGCACCAGCACACCAACCGTATAGCCTCCTGATGCTGCCGGCAACACGCGCGATGCCGTACCGATGCCTCCTTTAAATCCAAAACATATTGTACCCGTGCCGGCTCCTACATTTCCCTCCGCGACAGCACCCGTGGTTGCCTGGCGTATCACCTGAATAACATCAGCACGCGTAACATGTCTGCCACGAATATCATTCAGTCCGCCATCGTTCGTTTCACCCACAACAGCATTTACGGATTGTGCTTTCTCATTGCCGGTTTGCTGCAAAGTATATTCTATCACAGCATCCATCGCTACAGGTACATTCAGCGTATTGGTAAGTATAACCGGAGTTTCAAGATTACCGAGCTCTATGACTTGTGTACTGCCTGCCAGTTTTCCAAAGCCATTGCCGACATATATAGCAGCCGGCACTTTCAGTTGAAAGATATTTCCATCGTGCGGAAGTATAGCTGTAACACCTGTATGTATATCGTTACCGCGATTGATCGTAACATGGCCAACCTTTACACCTTTCACGTCTGTAATCGCATTGAATGTACCCGGTGCCAGCACACCGATATTTATACCATGCTCACGCGCACGTTTACGCGGCTGTGCCTGACTGATCGCAGTAACGACCACCAGCAGCACGATCGAAGCTATATATTTCATGCAGGAAGATAGGAATTAGCTGCGAGCTTCTAGCTGCCAGACGATTATCGGTATATAGCGTTGCGCTTTCGTAGCAAAGTAACGTTACGTAAACGTACACTAAAGCGAACTCAAAGTTCGCAGCTAGCAGCTATTTCAGAGGACGCCAGTTTCGCCTCACCCACACAAGTCCAATGGCCAGAAGCTTGCAGCCAGCAGCTACTTCTGCGTTTGCATTTCGCGTATCTCGCGCGCTATGTGGCGGTAGAATTTTCGCTCGGGGCCTTTCAGGTGTTCGAGCTCTTCGCTCATTTCCTGTAATTTACTTTTCAATTCTTCGGGCTTGCCAATGGCCATCAGAAATTTACAATACTCAATCCGTTGGCGGTAGTTTGTAAAGGTCGAATCCATTTGCTGGAATAACTTCTCGGCCTGTTCGGTTTTGCCGGTATAGTGTAAGGCCCATGCATACGCCGCACGCTCTTCTGATTTTTGAAAACGCTTTTCGGATTCAAGCGCATCGCCATAGGCTACGGTAGCTTCGTAATCTTTATTGAGGAATGATGTGAATAATATTTTGATGCGGATTACCGGATCATCGGCCATAAATCCTGTGAGACATTCTTTATACAAGGCAAGCGCTTCATCATAACGATTGTAGCTTACATAGGCATCGGCCAGGTTTGTCTTATTGGTAATGTTATCACTGAAGCGTAGTGCTTTTTCGAGCTGCTCGATTTTATAGTTGCTGTTTACAACACCCTTTACTCCCTCTGCTATCGTTTCTATACTTCTGCGACTATAGAAATTATGATAGAGGTACATGGCACAACCTATACCCGGGAAAAATATGATGAACCAATACCAGCGCTGTTCAACATGATTGCGATATGCGTGATACAGGCAGAACGCCTGCAAGGCCAGGAGTGGTGTATAAAAGCCGATCATAAACTAATAACGTGTTTAGGTTAGGTGTTGCAAGGTAACATTTTAAAACCTTCCGGCAAACCAACCTAAACACGCTCAGTCTTTTTAATTGGACGGAATGTAGCGCGGTGCTTTTCTGTGTTTGGTGCCTTGCTCGTAGGCGTATGCAATCTCGAGCAACACAGGTTCACTCCATGCTTTACCAAAGAATGATACATCTACCGGAAGATCATCAATAAAACCCATAGGCACTGCGATAGAAGGATAGCCGGCTATAGCTGCTGCGGATGAACTGCCTCCCATAAAGTGATCACCATCGATGAGATCGGTCTTCCATGCGGGCGAACCGGTAGGTGCCATCAATGCATCCAGACTATATTTCGCCATGACTTTATCAATGCCCTCTTCGCGTGTTGCCTTGTGCATGGCTGCGAGTGATTCTTTATACTCAGCTGTCTCCAGATCACCTTTTGCCTGTGCCATCTCGAGTAATTTCTGATCGAAGTAACGAAGTTCAACAGAATCTTTTTTGTTGAACTCGATCAACTGCTGAATATCTTTCACGGGCGCATTGGTGAGGCCAGCAAAGTATTTATTAAGTCCGTCTTTAAATTCATATAACAGCACCTGGAACGAAGGCTGACCAGCTCCTTTACCAACGGGCTCTTCTATTTCAATAACTTCTGCTCCCTGACTTTTTAAATATGCTACTGTCTTTTTCATCAATGTATCCACGCGTGCGTGGTAGCCTGCTATATCTTTCAACAGTCCGATGCGTTTTCCTTTCAAGCCATCCGCTTTCAGAAACTTGGTATAGTCAGGATGAAAGACTGCTTCCGGGTTAAGTGTTTTACTATCCGATGTATCTTTACCCACCAGCGCTCCCAATGCGATGGCTACATCTTCTACCGTGCGTGCCATAGGACCAGGTGTATCCTGTGTAAACGAGATGGGTATAATTCCGCTGCGACTGATCAGTCCAACGGTAGGCTTCAGGCCCACAATACCGTTGTTGTTTGCAGGACAAACTATAGATCCGTTTGTTTCTGTACCAATGGCAATCGCACAAAGACTAGCTGCCACGGAAGCTCCTGAACCTGAACTTGACCCGCAGGGATTACGATCGAGTACGTATGGATTACGCGTCTGCCCTCCTACACCACTCCATCCGCTTGACGACATGTCTCCGCGGAAGTTAGCCCACTCGCTCAGGTTTGCTTTCGCGATGATTACCGCTCCGGCTTCTCGCAGCTTTTGAGCAACCCAACTATCGCGTGCCGGAAATGAATTACGAAGTACAACGGCTCCGGCAGTGTTCGGCATCTTGTCGTGTGTATCAATGTTATCTTTCAGAATGACAGGTATACCATGCAGTGGTCCGCGTATCTTTCCGTCCTTCCACTCCTTTTCGAGTTGCTCAGCGATCTGCAGAGCATCCGGATTTATACAGATGACGGAGTTTATTTTCGGACCGCTCTTGTCAAGGGCATCGATGCGTGCCAGGTAGTCTTTCACCACAGCAGTAATGGTATATTTACCTTCGCGGTAGCCCTGTTGTAATTGTCGGATGGTAATTTCTTCCAGGTACGCATGTGTATCTGTAGAAGCGCTTTCATCTTTGGCGGGCCGACACGCGAACAACAGTATACCAAGCAATAAGGTAAGGACAGGTTTCCGTTTCATAGGTTGGGTTTAAAACGGAAATAATTTACAATGTTGGAGTTTAATCAACGACAGGAATTATATATACGGTTAAATGTTTTCTTTCCCGTCCCGATAGTTATCGCAGATTTACGAAGAGGAATATGAAATATACTTTCCGTTGACATCTAATGGGTAAAAAATCACGCGATGGCATGACTTACCGGTTTAGTAACCACATCCTGCTTTTCGTGTTTGCAGGCTATGGATGTGATATGCTGCAGGATAACAGACAAGATCAAACCAAACAGAACAAAGGTTACGAAGAGAATAAATCCGGGTTGAAGCGATGTCTCATTGGTAGAGATGCTCGCCAGCGAATCGGTTTGTAAATTAAGATGCGCCAGCTGGCTGTCCAATATACCTTTGAAACCTATATAGGCCATAAAGATCGCTACTACATTTACATCAGCCATGCTCCACTTGCCCGACTTGAATGCAAAGAAACGAATCACCATGTTGTTACGACAGCGCTCATTGCCCAATAAATAAAACTTCGTAGCGAACAACTTCCCGATCGGGAAAGCAATACTGAATATCAGGATGAGTATACCCACTATAGCAGAATCATATTTACCGGTTTGAAGCAAGATGCTAACCACATCAACAATACTTTTACTCTGAAAGAATATAACCTGGTCGTTAAAAGAAATACGTTCTCCGATCAGCAGGAAGCTCATCTCTTTAATACGCGCATCGATCTCGATCATCGGTGAAGTGAGTCCGGTGATAAGCATGATCAGCGCCAGCATTACCGACAACACAAACAACGGTGTATGCAGTGCGGTCTGTTTCCGGAGCAGCCACCAGACTGCGAGGAATATAACCGTTATCGCCATCAATATATAGGTAAAGAAATACGCGCGTTGGTAAAGGCTCTCCAGCATATTGCTGCTCATGGCGTTGAAGGCTGGTACATCGGCTACGCTATATTTATCGAGCAATGCCTGCACACGCGTCACATCATTTACACTATCGTATGTGATAGAACCGAATTCTTCCAGTTTACTTTGCGCGAGAAATTTGAGTCGCTCTTTATTCCTGGGTTTCTTGATCTCATTAACAATGGTCGATGCAAACTCGGGCACACGTGCATGAACTTTCTCTTCATTCACGAGCGTTTTTACAGCAAACTTTTTCAGTTTACCTCCCAGTGTCTTTTGCTTTCTGTCAATGAGACTGTCTGCCTTGTCCACCACAGCATGAAGCACCTGTGCGACTTCTTCTTTTAGTGCAGCTTCCTGTTCGGGCGTAAATTCGAAGTCGTCAATGCGATGCGTTATAACTTTTACCATGTGGTCGCGCCACGCATTTACCGATAGCAGGCCGTACGTTATGTTGTTGAGAACACTGTAATCTTTCTTGATATCCGCGCGCTCTGACGAAAGGCGGTAAACCTGAGTGCCACTCCAACCTGCTATTACCAGCAATGCGCCTCCGGTGAGGACTAAAAACGAGCGTTGCAGAAGTATCATACCCAAACTGTTAAGTAGTATGATATCGTGTAAAAATAAAAATGCCGTTGTGCGTGCGAAGAAGAAATGGAATTGAGCGGACTGAAATCGTTTAGAACGAAGCTTTTATTCCCCATTTCCTTTTTCAGAATATCAAAAAGAACAGAATGAGTAAAAAAATACACTGTACTTGCTCGATGTTTATTATTACTTTTGCCACCGTTATGGCAATACCACTGAACCTGCTCGAAGAAACACTTGGTCACTTTCATGAAGGTGCCCGATCGGTACGTGCCTATACGGAAGAGACTACCTACATCATCACCAAAGCCAACGATACGGGCGACTTCTGGGTAGCTACCGAAGAACCTTCTTTTCCGAAAACCAAAACACGCTCACTCGAAACATACTTTGAAGATGTGTTTGGTGTTGAAGCCCGCTATTGATTTCCTTTTTATTTTGTTGAGATTTCTATAGTTTACTTTCCCGTAAACTAACATCATGAAACCTTCTCTTCTGTTTATCTCGCTGTGCATGCTGTGCTGTCATGGCAGAAAAGATAGCAACGTTTCAACAACTCCATCGTGCCCGATGGTCGACTATGTACAGGTGGGTTTGATGTTACAGGATATAGGAGGCCCAACCGTTTTAGATCTGAAGAACAACCAAGGCAAACAAGTGGTGCTGATAGGCTGTCCGCATTCGCGGGATACAACCGCCAAAGAGTTCGATCTTCTCGATATATACTTTAAACATCTTAAACCACAAATTGCTTTTAACGAAGGAGGTACTGTGCGGGAAGATGTACGCTATACATCGCGCAACGAAGCCATACACGATCGTGGCGAAACAGGACTGCTGAAATATCACTGCGATATAGCGGGTATCAAAATGATGAATGGTGATTTCACCGAGGAAGAAGAATTCAGCACGATGCTCAAACTATATCCGAAAGATGAGCTGCTGCTATACTATACATTTGAACGATTCATCATCCCCTATAAATATGGCATGGACAGCGACAAGCCCCTCGAAGAAGCCTATGCAACTTTTATCAACGGTTATCTTACCCAACATGGCTTTCCGCTAACAGAATCGGAGAAGATTTTCGATTACATCCGGCAGCTATACCAGCAACATACAGGACAAGCGTTTGACCTGGGGAAAGTGGACATCGAGCAATTCGATTTTCTGAACGACAACTGCAAGTTCTGTGCAATAGGTCGTACTTCGAAAGTCGTACGCGATGAAGCGCTGCTCCAGAAAATCAGCGATGCGCTGGATCAGTACGACCGTGTTTTTGTTACGTTTGGTGGCGCCCACGCACTGGCCATTGAGCCGGCACTTAAAAAACTTCTTCGCGAAAAGGCAGGTCGTTAAGCACTATAACCCATTGCCTGTAACGCGATTACAAAAAATCGAGCGTCCTGAAAGTAAGGCATGGCCGCAGTCATATTTGATTATTCCCGTGCCGTCCCCATATTCGCACACGAATAATTCAATGGTCCGTTTTCAACCTATTTACGACATCGCTGAGCTCTGTTCCCGAAAAGGTTTGACACAGGCTATACTTTGCCCGGGTTCGCGATGTGCTCCTTTAACATTAGCGTTTGCCCGACACCCTGATATCACAACACGCACGTTCAGTGACGAGCGCAGTGCCGGCTTTGTAGCGCTGGGTATAGCACAACAAAAGAAAGCACCTGCCATTGTTGTATGTACTTCGGGATCAGCCGCGTATAACCTTGCTCCTGCTGTAGCCGAAGCCTGGTTCAGTGAAACTCCGCTGATCATCTTTACAGCCGACAGGCCCGCTGAGTGGATCGCGCAACATGACGGACAGACGATCCATCAACCGGAGATCTTCGGCAAGCATGTAAAGAAGTCGTTTCAGCTCCCGCAGGAGTATGAACATGCGGATAGCCAATGGGCGATCAATCGCATGGTAAATGAAGCGATCAACCTGTCGTTTCAGGAACCGAAAGGTCCGGTACATATCAATGCTCCGTTTCGCGAACCGCTATATCCTCCGAAAGGAGAAGCGATATCCTATAGCGATTCCGTGCGTGTTATGGATGAGTATACATCTCCATTCGCTTTGTCGGAAGAACAAAAGAAAAAACTTAACACCGAGTGGCGCTCGTATCATAATATACTCATCGTAGCCGGCCAGCACGAAGCTGACCAGGAACTGACCGAAGCACTGTCTCATTTCTTTTTACGACACAACATTCCCGTAGCAGGCGATATCATTTCCAACCTGCATGGCATTGAGAAAGTAGTCCGCCATGCCGATACATTTTTAGGACAGGCTTCTGCCGATGTAAAGAAGACCCTGCGCCCTGATTTGCTGATTACGTTCGGTAAGTCCATCATCTCGAAAAATCTGAAACAGTTCCTTCGTAAATATTCGCCGAAGGTACACTGGCATATACAACCTGCAGGTATAGTAGCCGATACATTTCAAAGTATAACTAATGTATTCAATACTACACCTGCTAACTTTTTTCGTTTCCTGGGCTCTATACCCAACAGCGAGTCGTTCGAAAATCAGAAGCAGAACAACTTCAATAAACTGTGGGAAGTAGAAGAACGCAGAGCGATACGCACGCTCGAAGAGTTCTTTCCGCAGGATGAATTTGCAGAGCTTGAACTGGTGCATACCATTATGCAAAGTCTGCCGGATAACTGCAACCTGCACCTGGCCAACAGCATGAGCGTGCGCTATAGCAATGTTATCGGATTGATAGCGAAGCAGAAAAATATACAGGTATATGCCAACCGGGGCACCAGCGGTATAGATGGTTGCACGAGCACAGCTATAGGACACAGCCTTTCGAATGAAAGACCCAACATTTTAATTACCGGTGATGTTGCTTTCTTCTACGATCGTAATGCTTTCTGGCACAACTACTCGTTATCGAACTTGCGCATCGTGTTGCTGAACAACCACGGTGGTGTTATTTTCAAAATGATCGATGGCCCGGGATCATTACCGGAAGCGGATGAATACTTTGTTACACGACAGCGACTTACTGCGAAGAAATTGTGTGAAGAGTTTGGCTTCGATCATCTCAGGCTTGATAACAAGCGCAAGGTAAAGAACCTGGTAAAAGACTTCTTCGAGTTTGATGGTAAAACCAAGATACTTGAGATTGAGACGGATACACTGATCAACAAAATCATATTTGATAATCTGAAAGAGAAAACCAAAAAGAGTTATGAGCTTTAAATATTCCTGGGAACCGGTTAAAGAGTATAAGGAAATTCTTTTCCATAAGTTTGAAGGCATTGCCCGCATCAGTATAAATCGTCCGCATGTACACAATGCCTTTACACCGCTTACGGTGCAAGAGATGATTGATGCGATGCACATCTGCCGCGAAGATGCTGATGTTCGTGCTGTGATTCTGACAGGCGAAGGTGGTAAAGCATTTTGCAGCGGTGGCGATCAAAGCGTACGCGGCCATGGCGGTTATGTTGGTGAAGACACAACGCCCAGGCTAAACGTGCTGGATTTACAAAAGATGATCCGATCTATACCCAAGCCTGTTATAGCGGCCGTTGCCGGATGGGCCATTGGTGGCGGACACGTGTTGCATGTAGTATGCGACCTGACGATTGCTGCAGAGAATGCCCGCTTCGGACAGACCGGTCCTAAGGTTGGTAGCTTTGATGGCGGCTTTGGCGCTTCATACCTCGCACGCATTGTAGGACAAAAGAAAGCACGCGAGATCTGGTACCTGTGTGATCAGTACGATGCGAAAGATGCACTTGATATGGGATTGGTAAACAAAGTTGTTCCACTCGAATTACTTGAAGAGACGTATGTAGCATGGGCCAGGAAAATTATAGCGAAGAGCCCGCTGGCGATACGCATGCTGAAGAGTTCATTCAATGCCGAACTTGACGGACAAGCCGGTATACAGGAACTCGCAGGAAATGCCACGCTTCTGTATTATCTTAGCGAAGAGGCGAAAGAAGGAAAGAATGCCTTCCTGGAGAAACGCGAACCAGACTGGTCCAAGTATCCTAAATTCCCTTAATCAAAATATATACCTGTAAATATAGTACAGCATGCAGATAGAGAAGCTTGAAATACTCCGGAGCATAGCCGAGATGGCCTATGTTATTGCCAAAGCAGATAAAGGGTTGAGCGCAGAAGAGCGTATTGCTTTCAATAAGATTATTGGAGAAGAACTGCAATATGATTCATGGGCAGCACAAAGTCGTTTTGACCTGCTGGATGAAGTGATCCAGCCTTCTATTGAGACAGCCTATAACCAGGCCATTCACGATCTGCGAAAGTATAAAGAGCATCTTACGGATAACTTGCGTTCAACAGCCATACGAGTTGTTGAACGCGTAGCCCAGGCATGCAGTGGTACACACGAGATTGAGGCGTTTATTATTGATCGCTTCAAGAAAGATCTTCAGCATCTTTAATGTGCATGAAACGATATACAGCATTGCTGTTCGGATTGATCTGCACCGGTATATATAGTCTGGTATCAGCGCAAAGCACCATGGAATCTGCCTCTACGATACATGTGTTCCGGCTCAAGCCGCACGAAGATCTGAAGAAGGCGCTCGTGTTATGGGCTAAACAAAACAAGATCAAGGCAGCTGTTATTGTAACGTGCGTGGGTAGTCTTGAACAATATTCCCTTCGCTTTGCCAACCAGGAACATGGCACAGTAAAGAAAGGTCACTTTGAGATTATCTCACTTACCGGAACAATCTCGGATGAGTCTGTGCATATACACCTGTCAGTATCCGACAGCACGGGACAGACTATAGGAGGACATCTACTGGATGACAATCTAATTTATACCACAGCAGAGGTCGCAGTGGCCGAGTTAACCGATGTTATATTCGATCGCGACACCGATGCTACCTATGGGTATAAAGAACTCGCGATCAGGCGAAGAACGAAAAAACCATGACCTATCCTTTTTCCACAATCTGGATAAACGGCAGAGATATATCAATAGAAGCTATACGAAATGAAACAGCTTCGCCTGCCAGTGACTTCGAGCGGGCTACTTTCACTTTTATACGCGAATGGCTGAGCGACCAGACTATATTTGAAATCCAGACCAGTGGTTCTACGGGCACACCCAAAAAGATCATACTGACACGTGAGCAAATGCTCGCCAGTGCCCACATGACGGAACAGGCGCTTGCATTGAAGCCTGGCTATACCGCGCTGGTTTGTCTTCATACACAATACATCGCGGGCAGAATGATGCTGGTGCGATGCTTCGCGACCGGTATGCGTATCGTTGTAACAGAGCCAGCAGCTAATCCGTTGGCGAACATACCCGACTCCATCGCGATAGATTTCACAGCCTGGGTTCCCTACCAACTATATGCGATACTGTCTTCACCCGAAGCCGCACGTCTGAATAGTATAGGATGTGTTATCATCGGGGGTGCGCCGTTGAACCAGGAGATTATCCATGAGTTGCAGGCGTATTCGTGTATTTTTTACGCTACTTACGGCATGACGGAAACTATATCACATATAGCATTACAGACCCTTAACGGTATAAATGCGTCATCTGTGTTTCGTGCGTTGCCGGGTATAGCATTGGCTATAGATGAACGCGGCTGCCTTACCATTGACGCGCATCACCTGCCGGAGAAGATTGTTACCAATGATCTTGTAGAGCTAAAAGATAACCATGCCTTTCTATGGCTTGGCCGATGGGACAATGTTATTAACAGCGGCGGAATAAAGATCATACCGGAACATCTTGAGTCACGCATGATGAACACACTATATGAATGTGGAATTTTACGGCCATTTTTTATAGCATCAGTTCCCGATAAAAAATTGGGAGAGAAAATTACCTTGTTACTGGAGGGCGAAGCGCTTGATGAAGAAAAAAAATATATAATTCATCAAAAAATTAAGCAAACGTTTTCGAGCTACGAAACTCCCAAAGATATCATCACACTTCCCAAATTTCTCTACACAAATACAGACAAAATTGATCGAAGAAAAACGATTGAAATGATTACAAAACGGTCCTAAACGTTACATCACATATAATATACCCCATTAAATCGTATTATCAGAATATTATCGTTTTTTTCAAGCTGGCACCTTATTTATACGGTATTCATATAAAGTTTTAATTTATTTTAGAAGTAAAGGTTACATCTGTATCAATTATTTTATTTAGCTTTGGTTTGTCTAATAGTTGTCTTTAAAGATCCCGCCTAACTACAATCAGATCTTTAGAGCAGCACTGCTTTTTGTTGGTTTAAAATTTTATATACCATGAAACGGGTATTAGTTATTGAGGACGATGTCCCACTATGCTGGCTTTTAGAAAAGATACTTCAGAAGAAACACGAAGTAGTCATTATGAACAATGGAATGGAGGCTTGGTCTTGGCTCACCGATGGTAATTTGCCAGACCTTATTATTTCAGATCTCAAGATGCCATCGTTGGATGGTATCGAGTTATTGGAGAACTTAAGTAATAGCGGTCTCTTTAAAAACATTCCGGTCATTATCCTTTCAGGATATGAAGACGCAAGCAAACGCAAACAGTGCCTTGATCTGGGAGCTTTTACGTACATGGTAAAGCCCTTTGAACCTCAGTCATTTCTGGCTGAAGTAGACCGTGCATTATTATTTCAAAGACAAAATGTAACAGTTAACTAATTATGGATGTTGCAGTGAATTTAAACGTAAATGAATCCCCTATGTCTGTAGTATATGAGGCGAACACTCATACTTCAACCTTTACACAGAACATTGTAAAGATCGGCTTTTCGGATTCGCTGATTGAAAATGATTATGCGCAAGGTACCGTGCACTTTATCAATTCAACCTTGACAAAGACAATTGCAGAAATAAAAACGGGCTCTGTCGAGTACGATGCTCTTCTGCTCAACCCTACCGGCCTTACAGCTGAAGCAGAGCAACTGAAAGCACTCGCTGCTCAGAAAGCTATACCCTATATATTCTATACTCCCAAGTTCGATCAGGCTGCCAAAGATCTGGCGCATCGCACAGGTGCGGATGAATATCACTACGGAGCGATCACACCTGCATTCTACAAGCGTGTAGAGTTTATCAAGAAACTGAAACTATATAAGATCGAGCGCGGCAATAAGCCCTACACGATCGTACGTGCACATGAAGAAGTGCCTACTATCAAACTGTGGACATTGAAGCGTGCATTTGATATCATGGTTTCACTAACGGCGCTGCTATGCCTCTCTCCCCTCCTGCTGATCATCGCTGTTGTGATCAAGCTCGAGTCGAAAGGACCGATCTTCTATATATCGAAGCGTGCCGGTGCAGGATATAAAATCTTCGACTTCTATAAATTCAGATCTATGCGCACCGGTGCAGATAAAGATCTGGCAAAACTTCAACACCTCAATCAATATGCAGAGAATTCTACTACAAGCGATAACGTATTCTTCAAAATCAAAAACGATCCACGCGTAACCCGTGTCGGTAACTTTATACGCAACACCAGTCTTGACGAAATCCCCCAGCTCTTCAACGTGTTGAAAGGTGATATGTCACTGGTAGGTAACAGACCTCTTCCCCTATACGAAGCTGAGAAACTTACGAAAGACCAGATCGCATGGCGCTTCCTCGCTCCTGCAGGTATCACCGGTCTGTGGCAGGTGACCAAGCGTGGTAAAGGCGAGATGTCTCCTGAAGAACGCATCGCCCTGGATATGGAATATGCCATGAAGAACTCTTTCTGGCTGGATATGAAAATACTATTCAGCACCGTGCCGGCTTTGTTACAGAAAGAACAAGTTTAATCCTTACTATATAATCATAGCGAGTACTACATGTTCATCCTTGAACTCATTATCTTATTGTATTTTGTTTACGTAGTTGCGTATACAGCTTTCTTTGCCTTTGCAGGTTTATTCTACAGAACATTGCCAACGCCCGAACCCAGTGGCAAACTCAATTTCTGTGTGCTCATTCCTTCCTATAAAGAAGATGCTGTAATTATGGATGTAGCACAGCAGGCACTGAAACAAAAATACCCTGCAGATAACTATGATGTAGTGGTGATTGCTGACTCGCTGCAACCTGCTACACTCGAGTTCCTGCGAAAACTTCCGTTGAAAGTAGTGGAAGTAAAATTCGAAAGCAGTACAAAAGTAAAATCACTGAACATGGCATTGTCTCAACTTAATGCTGAAGACTATGACTATGCTGTGATACTCGATGCTGATAACGTAATGGAACCTGACTTCCTCAAGCGTCAGAATGCGTTACTCACAGCCTATAAATTCAAAGCTGTTCAGGGACAACGCAAGCCGAAGAACCAGAATAACAACCTCGCGTTTCTGGATGGTGTGAGCGAAGCCATCAACAACCATGTATACCGCCAGGGACATACAGCTGCGGGCTTGTCTTCATCCATCAGCGGCTCCGGTGTTGTATTTGACTTCACGTTATTAAAGACTAAACTCAGCAAGATGGAATCCATCGGTGGATTCGATCGTGAGCTTGAACTTCAGTTGTTGCAGGAAGGTATCAAGGTATATTACTTCCGTGATGCCGGTGTGCTCGATGAAAAGATCTCGCAGGCCGGTGCATTCCAGAATCAGCGGAAGCGCTGGATCTCCAGTCAATATGTATACCTCGCCAAGTACTTCAAGCCGGGTATGGCTGCACTCTTCAAAGGTAATTTTACCTTCTTTAACAGTGCCGTGCTACGCAACATACAATTACCACGACTTATCAACCTCGGTTTACTAACTGTACTTACAGTTGCAGCGGTGTTGCTGCGTAATTACCTCGCGTATGGTGCTACGATATGGGTAGCTTTATTCAGCATCAATACACTCGCTATCCTGGTATCTATACCCGGTGAATATTACTCTAAAAAAATGCTCAAAGCTATACTCGATCTTCCGGGTATATTTGTGCGCATGTTCTTATTGCTCTTCAAACTGAAAAATGCCAATAAGAAATTTATACATACACCACACGGAGTAACTTCTGAGTAAATATTTTTATGAAGACAGTTTCTTATCCGCTTGTCTCCGTAGTTACTATTAATTTCAATCAGACGGCTGTAACCCGCGATCTACTGGTATCACTCCGGAACATCACGTATCCGGCTATTGAAGTTATTGTGGTAGACAACGGTTCACGCGATACATCGGTTCAATCCTTAAAACAGGAGTTTCCTGAAATCAATCTCATCGTTACCGGCAAGAACCTCGGCTTTGCCGGTGGTAACAACGTGGGTATAAAAGATTCCAAAGGTGAATATATACTTCTGGTGAATAACGATGTGGAAGTTACACCCGGCTTCCTTGAACCGCTGGTGGAAACTTTACAGCAACAACCCAAGGCCGGTGTTGCATCTCCGCGCATCGTATATCATAACCGGCAGGAGCTTATACAGTATGCCGGTGCGATCAAAATAAATCCGTATACCGGTCGTGGTAAAAAGTTAGGATACCTGGAGACCGACACCAACCAGTATAACACAATACAGGAGACAGAACTAGGCCATGGAGCATGTCTGCTCACCTCACGCGATGTACTGGAGAAAGTGGGACTTCTTCCGGAAGTATATTTCCTTTACTACGAAGAGCACGACTGGACCGAGCAGGTGAAGCGTGCCGGTTACAAAGTATATTATGTGGGTACATCCAAAGTATATCACAAAGAATCTATATCTGTAGGAAAAAACAATCCGCTCAAGACCTATTACCTCACGCGGAACCGTATTTTATACCTGAAGCGAAATACAAAAGGCGTAACACAATTGTCGTCTATGCTTTTCTTTTTCATACTGTCTGTTCCAAAAGACATTGCAAAGTTTTTACTGCAACTGGATTTTCCGAATCTTAAAAGCTATCTTCAGGGGATTTCCTGGCATTTGAACCATAATCGGTTATGATTGACGAGATCAAAAAGAAATATCAAGAAATCAGAAATGAAAATCCGCGGTCATCTGGTTTCGGAGTATGGATATTAACCGTTGGCAGAATACTATCTATCTTCCTGCGTTTGCTATCAGCAAAGATCTATCTGCGCAACTGTGTAAAAGTTGGCAAATATGTAACCGTACATGGTAAACCGTTGATCAATGCGAGCGGCACCATCATCATCGAAGATAAAGTAGCCATCTGGTCTATATTTGAACGCACCAAACTGCTGGTAAAGGGAACAGGCACCTTAACTATTGGACAAGGCACGCGTGTAAACGGAACGCATATAGCAGTTGCCGGCAATGTAACAATCGGTAAATTTGTACGCATCGCTCCCTATACATTGATATTGGACAGCGACTTTCATGATCTTAACGATCATACTGCGGAAGGTAAAAAGGGAAATATTGTTATCGGTGATAACGTCTGGATAGCTTCGAGGGCAACCATTTTAAAAGGAGTAACGATTGGAGAAGGGTCAGTTATAGCAGCGGGATCGGTAGTTACGAAAGATGTTCCACCTTATTGCGTAGCCGCTGGTGTACCGGCTAAAGTAATCAAAAGACTTAAACCGCAACTTGTGGAACAAGTCGCGGAATAAAAGAATAATCTGGCGTAATTGACGATTAACTGGTATATTATCAAGTAGTTACTTTTTTTTATAAACCCTCCTAATCTATGAAGAGAATACCCGTTCCTTCAGAGCCCCTTATGTATGCAAGAGTGCTCTTCCTGTTTCTCTTTATCACGACACTAAATTTTCATGCCATCGCTCAATGCGGGTGTACCTTTACGATACCGGCGGGTTCGGGCAGTGTTACCTTTAACGGAACTGCTCAGGGTGTTAAGCCCGGTGATGTTATCTGTATACAAGGCGGTGCGCGCGAACGTATTATTTTTCAAAATATAACTGGCTCTGCCACCAACTATGTTACTATCAAGAACTGTAATGGCCAGGCGCTGATCGGTGGCCCCAATGCAGGTAACGGTATATTGATTAACAGCTCACGCTATTTCCGCATTACCGGTACAGGCGATGCGAGTGTGGAGTATGGTATCAAGATCGTAGAGACCAAGAGCGGAACACAGGGTATCGTTGCCACATCACTCAGTTCAGACATCGAGATCGATCACATCGAAATCACCAAGACTGGTTTTGCCGGTATCATGGCCAAGACGGACCCCAGCAACAACTGCGCAGATAAAACCCCGGAGCGTCCTAATTTCAGAATGAGCAACATTCACCTGCACCATAACTATATACATGATATTGGTGGTGAGGGATTTTACATCGGTAACAGCTTTTACAACGGTACCACGATCTACTGCGGAAGTACGCAATATCCACATGAAGTGCGTGGTGTACGGATACACGACAACCTGGTGATGAACTCCGGTTGGGAATCCATCCAGGTAGGATCTGCCGTTGCTGATGTGGAGATCTATAACAACAAAGTATATAATTACGGATCAGCCAATAACCCTTCGCAAAACGGAGGTATACAAATGGGAGTTGGTACCACCGGTAAACTTTATAACAACTTTGTCAAAGGTGGCTTTGGTCCTTGCCTGGTTGTGCAGGGTATTGGACTAAACTATGTTTTCAATAACGTAATTGTCAACCCGGGAGCCGAGGCGATTAACGTTAACACCCGCCCTACTCCACTCGCTACCGATATAGTGCCCACCGGTTTCCTCGGAGGAGTATATATAATAAACAACACCATTGTAAATGCGCAGACAGCTGCCGTAAAGGAGAACATTAACAATGCTCCGGGTAACGTTCTATACAACAACCTGATTGTTGCTTCCACCACCAACTGGAATCAGTTGAAGACCTATACCGATTGGTCGCAGGGGAACAACGTGGTAATTCCGGTACTCGCCAACGCCAAGTTTGTTAACCCTACTAACGATGATTACCGTTTGCAGTCAGGATCACCCGCGATCAACGCAGGTCGTAATGTTGCGCTCTTTGGTGTAACGTTCGACTTTGATAAACTTCTTCGTCCTACCGGTGCCAACTGGGATGCCGGTGCATTCGAGCTATCCGGAAATCAAAAACCGGTTGTGAACGTGGGATCCAATCAAACAATTATACTTCCCATCAATACGACTACCATTATCGGCTCTGCTACCGATGCGGATGGTACCATAACATCGTATCAATGGACACAAACCAGTGGTCCGTCTGCTACCCTTACCAATGAGACTACACCTATACTTTTACTTACGAACTTGGTAGAAGGAACGTATGTGTTCAGACTTACCGCTACAGACAACGCGAGTGAAACAGGCTATGCCGAGGTAACCATTACGGTACAGGCAGCCATTGTCAATCAACCACCTGTTGCCAATGCCGGTACCAATAAAACCATAACGCTTCCAGTAACAACTACTACCATCAATGGTTCTGCGAGTGATGCAGACGGAACGGTAACAACGTATGCCTGGACACAAGTAGGCGGTGCTGCAGCAACATTGGTAAATGCCAACACTGCTACATTAACTGTCAACGGACTGACTACTGCCGGAACCTATACATTTCGATTAACTGCTACCGATGATGATGGTGCTACCGGCTACGATGAGGTTACTGTAACCGTCCAACCAGCTGCCACCAACCAATTGCCGACAGCCAATGCAGGCCCTGATAGAAATCTTACCCTGCCTACCAATTCAGTGAACCTGGCCGGTTCCGCCAGTGACCCGGATGGATCGATCGCAACCTATACCTGGACGAAAGTTAGTGGCCCTGCGGCTATTATGACCGGGGCAACCACACCTACATTATCATTAACCAACCTGACGGTTGGATCGTATGTATTCCGATTAACAGTTACTGATAATCTTGGGGCGAGTGCATTCGATCAGGCTACCGTTGTAGTGAGTGCTGCCAATCAATTACCGGTAGTAAACGCTGGTCCGGATAAAACCATCAAGCTTCCTACAAGTACAGTTACATTATCCGGTTCTGCTTCTGATGCGGACGGTACGATAGCGAGCTATGGCTGGACCATTGTAACCGGCCCGAACACGCCAACGCTTACCAATGCTACATCCGCTACACTTACGGTAACAGGCATGGTGCAGGGCACGTATACCTTTCGGCTTACAGCAACTGATAATAATGGAGCCAGCGCCAGTAACGATGCCGTTGTCATTGTGCAGGCGGCCAATATACCTCCCGTTGCAAATGCAGGTACGGATGTAACGCTAACACTTCCGGCCAATAGTGCTACGCTCACAGGCTCCGGAACAGATACCGATGGAACGATAGCGAGCTATGCCTGGGAAAAAGTAAGCGGGCCGGCCGCCACCCTGGGACCGACCGGACAGGCAGCGCTAAACCTGTCGAACCTCGTGCAGGGTACATATTCTTTTCGACTTCGTGTTACCGACAATGAAGGAGCTTCAGCAACAGATCTTGTTGCTGTTGTTGTTTTACCACCTACGGTTAACCAACCGCCTGTGGTAAATGCCGGAACCGATGTTACCCTGACATTGCCAACGAACTCAACAACCCTTACCGGAACAGCGTCCGATCCTGACGGCAGTATAACTTCGTATTTATGGGAACGCATCAGCGGACCTACTGCTACGCTTAGCGGAACATCAACGGCTACCCTTTCCGCCAGCAACCTGTTGGAAGGTGTATATATATTCAGGCTTACAGTAACGGATAACAAATCAGCTACTGCGAGTGATGAGGTGCGTGTAACAGTAACATCTGTAAATCAGAACCCGATTGTAAATGCCGGTACTGATAAAACACTCGTACTCCCGACAAACTTTACGTCATTCACTGCTTCAGCCTCCGATACCGATGGTACGATATCAACCTATGCGTGGACGCAGCAGTCAGGTCCATCGGTAGCAACCATGACCGGTACAGCTTCTGCTACTGTAGATATATCGGGCCTGATCATTGGTACCTATATATTTCGTATCACCGTTACCGATAATGATGGCGGACAATCTTTTGATGAAGCCCGTGTCATTGTACAAGCCGCTACCAATGTTAACCCGGTAGCGAATGCAGGAAGTAACGTAACTATATTCTTGCCTACCAACACCGTTGTGTTACCGGGTTCGGGAACAGACGCTGATGGAACGATTCAATCTTATGCCTGGACAAGAATATCCGGGGGTGCAGCAACACTCACCAATCAAAATACAGCTATACTTACTGCGTCCGGTCTCGCTGCAGGAACCTATGTGTTCCGCTTAACCGTGACCGATGATGACGGTGCTACCGGTATAGATGATGTTACTGTAACGGTAAATCCGGCAACCACCAACCAGCTGCCTATAGCCGATGCTGGTCCGAACATTACCCTTTCGCTCCCGGTAAACAGTACCAACCTGATTGGCGCGGGTACTGATCCGGATGGAACCATCACCAACTACGCCTGGATAAAAGTAAGCGGCCCCTCAGCCTTTATGATCAATGCCAATTCTCCGGTGCTTTCATTGACTGACCTGGTAGAAGGTGTATATATATTCCGGTTAACCGTAACCGATGATGATGGCGCTACTGCAACCGACAACTGCCAGGTGATTGTGCTTCCTTCCAGCGTGAACCAAACGCCAACAGTATCAGCAGGTAATAACATAACTGTTACGCTGCCCACCAACTCCGTAACCATTACCGCTTTTGCCAGTGATGCAGACGGAAGCATTGCCTCCTATAGCTGGGCCAAGCAGGTAGGACCTACCGCTACTGTAAGTGGAGAAACAACGGCCAGCCTGCTGGTAACAAGTCTCGAGGAAGGTACCTATACATTCCGCGTTACGGTAGCAGACAACGCAGGGGCTACTGCTTTTGATGAAGTCAATATCATCGTACTGCCAGCCGGTTCGAACCAGCCTCCCCTGGTGAATGCAGGCGTAGACCGGACCTTGTTCTTACCCAACAACGCGATTAACCTTACCGGAACAGCTAGCGATAATGACGGATCCATAACCTCCTATCAATGGACCAAAATTCAGGGACCGACTGTAACGATGGGCAACACCACTGCGGCTACCATTACATTAACCGACCTGATTGCCGGACAATATACTTTCAGACTTACGGCTACGGACGATGATGGTGCAACCGCATTTGACGAAGTGAACGTTACAGTCTTCCCGGGCACGATCAACCAACCTCCGATCGCCAATGCCGGAAGCAACCAATCCATCGTATTGCCGAACTCCACTGTTACCATCAGCGGTTCCGGTTTTGACCCCGATGGATCGATCGTATCCTATACCTGGACACAGGTTTTAGGCGCTTCGTCCGTGCTTGAAAATATTAACTCGCCTACACTTATTGTGAATAACTTGCTGGAAGGCGTATATCGCTATCAACTAACGGTAGAGGATGATGACGGTGCCAGCGGCTCTGACTTCGTAGATATTACCGTAGTTCCGGAAGGAACCAACGTACCGCCTATAGCAAATGCAGGCTTCGACCAAGTGATTTACCTACCGCAGTCAACAACCGAGTTGCAAGGCAATGGTCTCGATACAGACGGCACAATTCAAACTTACTTATGGGAGAAGAAGTCCGGAGGAACTGTTACCCTCAGTGGTCAGGCTACCTCCAAACTTTCGCTTTCAGCATTGGCCGTTGGATCATACCAGTTTACACTGACCGTTAAAGACAATGGCGGACTTACCAATACGGACGAAGTAAATGTATCTGTATTGCCAGGCTCTATTAACAAGAACCCGATCGTGAGTGCGGGCAATGATATCTTCAGACGTGTTCCCGTTTCCTCGGTTGTAATTACAGCCACTGCTTCTGATGCAGACGGTTCTATAGCCTCTTACAACTGGACCAAGATCAGTGGGCCTGCTGTTTCATTGGGGTCGGTATCACTTCCGGTTCTTACCGTATCAAATCCTCCGGAAGGCACCTATGTATTTCGCATTACAGTAACCGACAACGGAGGGGCTACTGCTTCTGATGAAGTAACCGTAGTGATTGCTCCTGCAGGCGTGAACCAGCCACCGGTTGTAACTACGGGTAACGCGATCATTGTATTCCAACCCTCGACCACCACAACCGTAAATGGATCTGCATTTGATCTGGATGGTGCTATAGCATCGCTCGCGTGGACACAGCAAGATGGTCCTTCAACAGCAACGCTAACCGGTGCCGGTAGTACGACACTAAATGTGGCCGGTCTGGAATTAGGCTCCTATACATTCCGCCTCACTGCGATTGATAATGAAAACGCTTCGGCATTTGCAGAGATTGTAATTGATGTACGTGCCGAGAACCTGCCGCCCACAGCATTTGCCGGTAATGATACCACACTATACTTACCCGATAACTTCCTGGCCTTGGATGGAATAGGAACCGATACAGATGGTACCATTATGTCATTTACCTGGGAACAGCTCAGCGGCCCGCCTGCCAATGTATACCTGGATAACAACCCGATCATTTCCATTACAGACCTGATTGAAGGAGTATATACCCTGAAGCTCACCGTAATCGACAATGCCGGTGCTGCCGCTTCGGATGAAGTGACCATCACCGTACTTGAAGATCCTACGGATCCGATCGGAGCAGCAAAACTCTTTTCACCTAACGGAGACCTGACCAATGACACGTGGGTGGTAAAGAATATAACCATGATCGAAAGCTGCCCGATAAAAATATTCAACCGTCTCGGGAAGAAAGTTTTTGAAGCTGATGCCTATGAAAATAACTGGGACGCAGTGTTGAATGGAAGACCTTTGGAAGAAGGTGATTACTACTACGTGATTCAATGCGGCAGTAGCAAAAAGTACTCTGGAGCGATCCGATTAATCCGTTGACCCCTCTCTAGCATGAAAAGACCTTTACCTATACTTACTACCCTGTTCCTTCTACTGCTGCTGATAAGTCAAACTGCTTTTGGACAGAACCCACCGGTGTTCAGTCAGTTTTTTGCCAACCCATATCAGTTCAATCCTTCGTATGCTGCGCACCGCGGGTATGCAGAAGCTAATTTATTTTACCGTAGGCAATGGCTTGATATAAACAATACCCCTACCGTTGGCGCACTGAATATACAGGCTCCGGTTGGAAAGAATGTTTCACTTGGGCTCACAGCATATTCCGACAAGACTATATTACTCAACTCCACATCGGTGCTGGCTACCTTTGGATATCGCATACGCTTTACGCAGAATCACAACCTTAATTTTGGTATATCGGCAGGTGCCGGCTTTAACTCGTTTGACTTCTCTGCGCTTGAGGATACAAGTGATCCTGCCCTCGCGGGTATAACGCAGAACAATACCTTTATCAACGGGCAGTTCGGGTTCAACTACCAATTCAAAAATTTCAACATCGGTTTTGCTTTACCCAAACTCTTCGACTCCAGACCCAACAGCACAAAAGAATTCGAAGATGTGAAGTTCAGTAAATTTGACAACCGCTTCGGATCAGTGTCTTATACTTTTGATCTCGGCAGTGTAAAAGTTTCTCCGTATGTGATCTATAGATCACTGGATCGCTCCCAGGATCAGTGGGAAGGTTTACTGCACATATCGATCAAAGATGTTATCTGGGTGGGTGGTTCCTACCGCGATGGCTATGGTGTTACCGGATTTATTGGACTGAACATAAAGAGTCTGCTGCGTATCGGCTATGCGTATGAGAGACCTACAGGAGATATATCCAGCGTAGCCGGCAACACGCATGAGATATACCTAGGTGCGCGACTAGGCCACCGTAACCGCGAAGACGAGATATTCGCGCAGAAGGAACACGATGACTCGTTGAAAGCAGTAGCAAAAGCAAACAAACTGAAGGCCGATACTACCACCAATAAAAAGATATATACCGAAGCTCAGGAAAACAAACAAGAGCCGCTAGTAGCCAAGCAAGAGCAGCAGACACCACCAGCGGTGCAAAACGCGCCTCCGGCCAATACTACAAATACAACTCCGGAGAAGACGAATACTACTACCACTCCTACAGAGAAGACAACGCCTGCGCGAACCGAAGTAACCCCGGTTGAGAAACAACCAGAACAACACGTTAACCAGGAAGAAGAAAAGATCGCGGAAGAACACGCCCCCGGCCACTACCTTGTGCTTGGTGTATACCAACATCCGGAAAATGCACGCAAGCAGTTAAGTACACTTCGTACAAAAGGGCTGACACCATCTATACTTTACCAGGCCGAGAAAAATTACTACTATGTATATATCTATTATTCGCTGAACCGCCAGGAAGTGATTGACGAATGGAGAAGGATCCGGCAGCAAAACCAGTATTTCGGGGCCTGGATCTACACAGCCATAAGTAAATAATGAGTAAGTAATTCTACATTTCATACCACTAAAATGGGTTTCGTTAAGGCACACGGAACCCATTTTTTTTATAATTATTCGATTTTGTCATAAAAAGGCACATACGATATGTTTTTGGACATCCGAAAAGATTTATTAAAAAATCCGGTAAAAACACTTACTAATTAGTTTTTTTCGGTATACATTTATATACGAAAACGTCACCGCGTTTTCAACTGTCTATAAAAGGTAACAAAATATTACATCTATGGTTGGGCTTTTATCTGGATCCATATTTATGGATTTTCCATTATGTCTGCCTATTCGTGAACCTGTACTCACAGGCTTCTTTAATTTCAATATTGAGTTATCCATTTGCCGCACATTCGTGGCATCAGTAAGCACATCACACAATCCCGAGACTATTTCAAACCTTAAATACCATTATTTGAAACATTTCTAAAACCAAAAAACAAATCCTCCAATGTCTATGTCTAAATGGCTTCTCTGTGGTGTGCTCAGCATGTGCTGTGTAACCACGCTCCTCGCCCAAACCCTATTATATGATAGCGGTTATTCTCTGCGAAACAATCAACTGTCTCACTACTATAAAATGGTGAGTTGGGACGATAGTCAGTTCAAAGAATTCAACTATCGTGCTGTGAATAGTTCGAACGCTGTGACTGAATTCATGAACTGGCGTGCTATATTTCCTCCTGGATATCAAAAGAACGGTCCTACCAAATATCCGATGATTGTGATGCTTCACGGAGCAGGAGAATCCGGAAGATCATGGCAAGGACACTACACTTACGCTGTTAGTGACGTACGCTTCGACAACAATGGTCACAACCTTCTTCACGGTGGACAAGAACACCGCGATGCTGTTAACAGAACAGCCTCAAACCCGAGAGCTTTTCCAGGTATCGTAATTTTCCCGCAGGTGCATCACAGTGGTGCATGGGAAAACGGCTGGAACAGCGGGGCACTCACTCAGAATGAAAACATGGCGATCCGCGTGATCGAATACATGGTAAGTCAATACAATGCCGATATAAACCGCATTTATGTTCACGGTCTTTCCAACGGTGCAAAAGGTACCTGGGACTTCGTATCGAAGCGTCCTGACCTCTTTGCTGCCATGGCCCCTATGTCAGGTGTTGGTAGCAACCCGGATGCAATGACTACAACCTTGGTAACAACACCGCTGTGGTTGTTCCAGGGAGGTAACGACACCAACCCGAACCCAACATCTGCGCAAAGTATTATAAACCTGCTGATCTCTAAAGGAGGCAAGCCTCGCTATACGCTATATCCTAATACCGGCCACGGAACCTGGTATGCTGCATATGCTGAACCGGACTTCTTCTCTTGGTTGCTCGCGCAGGATAAAAGAAAGATATATGTGTTTGGTGACGAACCCGTATTCTGTCTCGGTGAAACCGTAAGACTTGGATTTTCCGCAGGCTTCCTGCAATATCAGTGGACCCTAAACGGTGCTGATATACCCGGTGCCACTACTCGGTATTTTGATGCCGGACAGGTTGGTACCTATACTGTGAAATTCAGGAGAAGCAATAATCAATGGTACGAATCCTTCGCGATTAACGTAACATCAAAACCAGCTTCAACTTTCTCACCTGCTTTAACCAACACAGGCTCCAAAGTACTTCCGATCGATATCAGTTCGAACAACGTAGTTGACCTGGTTGCTCCTACTGGCTATAGCGAATACTACTGGTTTAAAAACGGGTCACAAGTTGCCACGTCAACTTCCAACGTTCGTAATATCTCTACAGGTGCTGGTGTATCTGGCACGGCAGGTTCCTATACAGTACGAGTGAAAGAACCTTCAGGCTGCGCAAGCTTGCAGTCTAACGCAATAGCAATGGTATATACTTCACCGCACGTAGGCCCTACACCTCCTACGCAAGCTGTACCTACAGTATTGTCTTCTACACAAACAAGTTTGTCATGGACAGATTCTCCTACAGAAGAGTACTATGAAATCTGGAGAAACAGACGTGCCGCCAACGGCTACTCATCTGAACCTTATAAAGTGGTAGGCATTGTAGGACAAAATACATTGGCTTATGTAGATGCTGGTTTGAGACCCAATGCACAATACTTCTATCGCGTGAGAGCGATTGGTAACAACGATGGTCGTTTTTCAAATGAAAGATTGATCACAACACAGGCTGATAATATAGCGCCATCAGCTCCTACCGATCTTGCCATCAGCAACTCCGTTGGTACACAAGCTACACTTTCGTGGACAGCTTCTACTGACAACGACCAGGTAGTTAGCTACCAGGTGTTCCTGAACTCAGCGCAGGTAGGTACATCGGCATCAACTTCTTTTGTATTGACCAGCCTGACACCAGGTGCTACTTATACCGCAGAAGTAAAAGCAGTAGATGCCGGCAACAATGTATCAGCAGCAGGCTCCGTTGAATTCACTACACCGGAAGCCGGCCTTGCCTATACCTATTGGGAATCTGAAAGCTCATTATCAAGCTTAGCTGCATTTAACTTTGGCGAAACGCCAGCCAAAACTGGTATCGTAAGTAACTTTGATATAAGCGTACGAAATCAGAATGACTTATTTGTATTCTCATTCGATGGCTATATCCAGATCGACCAAGTAGGTTCTTATACCTTCTATACATCTTCGGATGATGGTAGCCGACTCTATATCAACGGTACCATGGTAGTTGATAACGATGGTTTGCACGGAACAGTGGAACGCAGCGGTAACTACAACTTTGCTACAACTGGTCGTCATGCCATAAAAGTTACTTTCTTCGAAAACGGAGGTGGCGAAGTACTTACAGTACAGTATGACCCTGTAGGAAGCGCACCGAAGCAAACTATACCAAACAATAAATTATTCCTGGGTAATGGCGGTAGCGGTGCTCGCGTAGCCAGCGAAGGAAGTATATCGCTATATCCGAACCCGGTTTCCAGTACCCTATCCGTTGATCTCACAAACTTCTCGGCACAAACAATCACCATCTACGATCAGATCGGTAACCCGATCAAGAAGGTTCATGTTAACGGATCGCAAGACATCCGGAACATCGAAGTTTCTGATCTGAAAGACGGTGCCTATATCCTGGGAGTTGACTCGAAGAGAATAAGATTTATAAAGAAAAATTGATTTTTCATCCCGTCTATTTTAAAGAAACGCTGCCCTCACACGGCAGCGTTTTTTATTTCACACGTTTGATTAATCTAAAAATCAAGTATATAGATAAATACACGAAAGCACGAACAGTTTAAAAAAATAAAAAGTTACTTTTTTATTACATCAGTTATATATCGTTACTTTTGTAGGTCTATAACTGTTTAATGGCTTTATTCTCTATGTCCTTACCTAAGTCTCTTGCGGTGGCAATGGTGTATGTTATTGCCGCGCTCTCCACTCCTGTTTTTGCTCAATCGGTTATCCACTATGATAGTGGGTATACACTTCGAAACAATCAGCTCAGTCACTATTACAAGATGGCAAGTTTTACAAACGAAGCTCGGTTTCGTGAGTATACTTACTGGAAAAGTAATGGCGCTGTCGTTGAAGAGTTTTTGAATTTCAGAGTAATGTTCCCGAATGGGTATAACAAGAAGGATACACTTACCAAGTATCCCTTGATACTCATGCTGCATGGTGCCGGTGAATCCGGTCGTTCATGGGCAGGTCGCTATGACTATACTCCTGATGACCCGCAGTATGATAATAACAGTACTAACACTGCACATGCTGGTCCCTCGCACGCTGCCGCTATTGTAAAATCAGCCAGCGATCCGAAGTCATTCCCCGGTATTGTCATCATGCCACAAGTGAGTCACAGTGGTAGCTGGCAAAACGGTTGGGAAGATGGTAACCTGGCGGACAACATGCGCATGACCATCGGCATTGTAGAGTATTTCATCAAGACCTATAATGTTGACCAGGATCGTGTTATTGTACACGGACTTTCCAACGGAGGAAAAGGTTCGTGGGATGCTGCTGCAAAACGACCTGATCTCTTCGCGGCAATGTTGCCAATGTCTGGTGTAGGAACCAATAATGAAGCAATGTCAGATATACTGGTAACCATGCCTATATGGTTGTTCCAGGGTGGTACCGATACCAACCCGAGACCACAGGCTGCACAGGATATCATCGACCTGTTGAAAAGCAAAGGCGCTGCTCCGATCTATACTTTGTACCCGACATTAGGGCACGGTACATGGACAACAGCATACGCAGAGAACGACTTCTTCCCGTGGATAAAAGCACAGAACAAAAAGAATATATATGTATTTGGTGGCGCGACTGAACTTTGTGAGAACGGCTCCATCAAGCTCGGTTTCTCCGATGGTTTCCTCGCCTATCAATGGACATACAACGGAGTGGATATCCCCGCTGCCACTACACGTTTCTATACCTTGAATCAAACCGGTATATATACCGTCAAATTCCAGAGACGTAATGGTAAATGGGCAGAGTCTTATCCGGTTAACATAACTCCTAAATCTGCATCAACCTTCTCTCCTACGCTCGCCAACACAGGTACACGCGTTCTTCCGATCGATTTCAACGGAGCCAAGAATGATACCCTGAAACTTACCGCACAGGAAGGATTCTCGACATACTACTGGTTTAAAGATGGAACTCCATTTGATACCACTACTACAAGAACTAAAATCGCATACTTTCTGAATGCTTCCGGTACAGCTGGTACAACGGCAGAGGCTGGCAGCTACGCTGTAAAAGTACGCGAGAGCTCAGGCTGTTTAAGTTTACTCTCTGCGCCTGTAACCGTAAGCTATATTAACCCGCACGTTATACCAACGGCTCCTACCGTTGCAACCAACGGCATTACATCTGTATCGGAAACAGAAGTAAAAATCTCCTGGACAGATAACTCCACAAACGAGGAATACTTCGAGATCTGGAGAAACCGTAACAACGCGAACGGCTATACCAGCGAACCCTACAAAATGGTAGCGATCGTTCCTGCCAATTCAACTTCGTATAATGATAAAGGTTTACGTCCGATGGCACGTTACTTCTACCGTGTACGTGCTGTAGGATCAGGCGATGGAAGATTTGCAACCGAGAGATCAATCACTTTACCAAACGATCTTATCAAGCCAAGTGTACCGGGCAATGTAACCATTACGAACATTACCGATACACAGATCTCTATATCGTGGGATGCATCAACCGATAACGACCGCGTTGCTAAATATGAAGTATATGAAGGCTCTAACCTCGTAAACGGAAATGTTACCACCACGAGCTATACCTTTACAAACCTGGCTGCCAATACTACATACTTCTTAAACGTACGTGCTGTAGATTCACGTGGTAACTTCTCCGACTTCCCGGGTGAAGCTCTTCAGGGAACAACTTTGTCGCCACAGAATGGTTTGAACTATTCTTACTACGAACCACTCACCGTACCGACTACATTTACACTGGCCAGTTACTTTGCATCAACACAAACACCGGTTAAACAAGGTACTGTAAGCAACGTTGATATAACCGTGCGAAACCGAAACATCAAATTTGTTTTTGTATACGAAGGCTATATCCAGATCGATCAGACCGGTAACTATATATTCTATACACGTTCTGATGACGGTAGCCGCCTGTATCTGGATGGTGTTCTCCAGGTGGATAACGATGGCCTGAAGTCTGCTCCGACTGAGAAGAGCAAAACTGTAAGCATTACTACTACCGGTAAACATGCTATACGCATCGAGTACTTCTATGCCAATAGTTTGGCACAGACCATGACGGTACAGTACGACCCTCCGGGATCAGGTACAGGTTTAGGAAAACAAACTATACCAAACTCGAAGCTCTTCCGCACCAGCGCTACACCTGTAACATACTACTCGAAAGCTACGGGTAATTTACAGGATCTGAGTACATGGGGAACCAACACCAACGGTACGGGTACTGCTCCGGCAAACTTTACTACCGGTTATCAAACCTATAACATACAGAACCGTTCAGGCGTTGTGCCACTGAGTGCAGCATGGGCCGTAACGGGAACAGGCTCAAAAATTATCGTGGGTACTGGTTTAACATTAGATGTAAACGCTGCGCTCACCGGTAAACTGGAAGCAAAAGATAATGCAACCATCAATCTGAACAACACTACGATTCCGTCCTTCGGAGTATTGGCAACTACATCTACTGTAAACTTCAATGTTGACGGTGTAGTGCCCGTAGCTTCGTATGGTAACCTGAATCTCAACACACCGCTTTCAACCAAGTCACTTCCGTTGAGCTCAATCGAAGTGAAAGGAAATCTTACCGTAGCCGACCAGGTAATTATACAGGGTAATGAACCGAACCGTTCAATCGTATCGGTTAATGGAAACCTGT
Source organism: uncultured Chitinophaga sp. (assembly GCA_902168205.1). Lineage (GTDB taxonomy): Bacteria > Bacteroidota > Bacteroidia > Cytophagales > Cyclobacteriaceae > Ohtaekwangia > Ohtaekwangia kribbensis. Next base: position 197,075 of record CABHOK010000006.1, read on the forward strand.
CGTACCTCGGAGCAGGCAGTTCATTAACCGGCAATCAATTATATTCTCTGATTTTCACAGGTGGTAAAAATCACATCATCACCATGAATCCTGATGAAGATCTGAGCCTGTATCAACTTACGTTGGATTACGGTGATGCCTTGACCATCAACAATGGAACTGATAACGCTGTAAATCTGAATATAGGAAACAGCAACGGTGGTAATCTTATACTTCAAACAGGTTCTACGCTTCAACTCGACAATAACAACCTCGTGTTGAACGGAAATGTAGCCGTGAACCCGAACAGTGAGACAGGTATAATTGCGATGAACGGTGGTGACCTTACGTTGAGCACAACATCAACAACATCATCAAACCTGCTCTTCAGCGAAACCGATAACAAGATTACCAACCTCACACTTTCTTCTACCGGTACTGCGAAGATCAACTTGCTGAGTCTTATCAAAGCATATGACCTGGTTACCCTTACCAGAGGAGAACTCAACACCTATAACGGAAACATGGTATTGATCTCTGATGCGAACGGTAGTGCGCGCATAGGTCCACTCCTGGGCGGTGCCAAAATTACTGGCGACATCACTTACCAACGCTATATGGAAGGCGAAGGCCGTATATATCGCTATATAGCTTCACCGATCAAAAACTTTAAAGTAGCCGATATCCAGAAATATATACCGGTAACAGGTGTGTTTACAGGTGCCAGCACCGGAACAGGTCTGCTCACCAATGCATCGATGTTCAGTCACAACGAAACAACTGGTGGATATGCAAACTTCCCTCCTAACAACGGAACAAACCAAGACACTTTGCGCATCGGTAAAGGTTATTCAATCTTCGTTCGCGAAGCAACCAACGCAACGACATGGGAAGCAACCGGAGCTCCATACCAGGGGTCATTCATATTTACGTTGACCGGTGGTACATTAGGACAAGACAACGGTTGGAACATGTTGGGTAATCCATATCCGGCTCCTATCCAATGGACCGGAAGTTCAGCCGATGGCAAATGGTCTACCATGACGGATGTAAGTGCAACGGTAAGTGTACGCGAAAACTTCGGTACACAATACAGGTGGCGCGTATGGAATGGAACAACCGGAAACCTTGATAATGGTATCATCGCTCCGGGCCAGGCGTTCTGGGTACAGACTACATCGGCAACACCGTCACTCACAATTACGGAGAATGCTAAATTTACCTCCGATGGTGCCTTCTATCGCGAAGGTAAAACTTCAGAAGCTATCGAAATTACCATGACCAACGGTACGCTCATCGATGAGACCTATATTGTTGCCAAGACAACCGGTGTTAATACCTTCAGCAAGAATGAAGATGCACTGAAGCAAAACAATACCTACTTCAACTTCTCTTCGAAATCAGCAGATGGAAAGTCACTCGTGATTAACACCGTATCCAACAACTTCTGTCAGCAGACTGTTGCGTTGAATATTGAAAATGCAGCGAAAGGAAATTACTCTTTGAAATTTGGCGACATCAACCCGGATGTAACCAAGGTATATCTGAAAGATTCCTTTACCGGAACGGAAACTGAGATAACCGGTGGCCAGATCTATAGCTTTGCCATTACCGAGAGCTCACTTTCAAAAGGCACACGTTTCTCCCTGGTATTGGCTAAACCTGAAATTGCAGCAATACAGCCACAGGCGATTTCTGCAGCCAGTGTTTGTGAAAGTACTCCGGTCATCACAATTGAAAATACAGTTGCCGATGTAGAGTATCAGGCCTTTATCGGAACAACTGAACTTTCAGAGAAAGTACTTTCAACCGGTGGTACACTGCAACTCGCACTTGGTAAAGAAGCACTTGGTGCCGGTACATTCCAGGTAGATATCAAAGCCGGCTACAGCTACGCGAATTGCGCTACAGCAAAAGTTGCTGAAGCAATCAACGTAACAGTCGATGCACTGACACAACCCGTTGTTACTGCTGCTGCGAATAAACTTTCAACTGAATATAAAACAAACTATACCTACCAGTGGTACCTGGATGGTGCTATATTGGAAGGACAGAATCAGTTTGATATATACCCGGCTTCGTATGGTATATATTCCGTATCCGTTACGAACGGAAGCTGTGCGAGATTCTCCGATGGCGTCAACGTATCCCCTACCGGAAACGAAACCTCATCACAGAATGCACTCTCCGCTTCTCCGAATCCGTTTACCGATAAACTGGTAGTGAACCTGAAAGGAACCAACGCAACGTCTGTAAAAGTTACAAACGTGGTAGGCGATACTGTAGCGGAGCGTGCTATAGCAGCATCTGATGAGAGTATAACATTGGATCTGGCCGGCCTTCCTCAAGGTGCATACATTGTTATTGTTGGTGCAACTAAACTCAAGGTGATCAAGAAGAGTTAGTATAGTATAAACTTGTTACCCTCTACCTCTCTATGAAAAAGACCCTGTTAGCAATTTTTATTGGTGGGATAGTACTTGTAGTACTATCCTATTTTATTATGTCCCTTTCGCAAGAGACAAAAAATTTAACGAACGAAGATCGTTCATCAGCGCCCGGTAAATTTATAGAACTCGATCACGGCATTGTACATTATGAACTGGAAGGAAGTGATACAGCGGAGTTGATTGTATTTATACACGGTGGCGGTATAACCGGCCAGGAAGTATGGGCCAACAATATACCGTTCTTTCAACAGAAAGGATACCGAACACTCTCATACGATCTATACGGACGTGGCTATACCGACCGACCGAATGTTGATTATACTCCCAAACTGATGGTTGATCAACTTTCTCAGTTACTGGATACACTGAAGATTATCCAACCCTTTACCATTATCTCCATGTCGATGGGTGCGATGATCGCACTGGAATATACCAAACTATACCCGGATCGTGTAAACCGGATCGTGTTCCTCGATCCGGCTACAACCGGAGATTACAAGCCGAACCTGTTACTGAAATTGCCGGTAGTATCAAATATGTTAATGACCTTTTACTGGTATCCACGTGCGGTTGAAAACCAACGAAAGGAATTTGTTGATCAGAAACTTTTCGAAAGATACAGCAAGCGTCTGGAGTACTTTATGGAGTTTGAAGGATACAAGCGTGTGAATCACTCTACATGGATGCACACGTTGAATCAGCGAAATACAGAGCTGCTCAAGAATCTTAAACAGAATATACTCCTGGTATACGGTGACCGCGACCCTTACTTCCCAGAGGGAAATGTCGCGATCTACCAATCGTTTACTTCATCGCTTCAACATCGTGCTATCAAAGATGCCGGCCACATGCCGCACTTTGAAAGACCCGATGAAGTAAATCAAATCCTTTATACGTTTGCGACTGATTCTTTACCAGGCGAGTGATTCCGGTAAAAGTCTTCCATCAGCCAAAGCATAGCAGGTATAAAGATCAGCGCTTGCGGCACCAGGAAGAGTCTTGACTCCATCGCGGTGCTCTTCACCAGGTGAATCAGGAGCCAGAAGGGAACAATAAGCAGGCACCAGCTCTTCAACGGTACGGGTAGACGCCGAAAGCCGAAGATCGTGATGAATGGAATCAATCCCAATGTACCGATCAATTGAGGATACATTCGGAAGAATGTGAGGTTGAATTTCAGATAAGCCATCGGACTTCGCATACCGTGTATACCTTCTGCTTCCCGGAATCCGAAATATAGTCGTATCGCTATAAATACAACGGCAAACAACGCAAGCGATGCAACGGAGATGATCCACTTTTCTCTGGTAAGCAATTGGCGGTTGGCGAGCAGAAAAGGAACAACCACCATAAACGGAATAAAGCCGCTGGTCTCACGGTTTAGTGCTGCCAGAAACGTGATCGGGATGATCCAGTAAAAACGCTCGTGCAGAATAACCAATGCTGCCAGCAAATAGAAAATGATATCGAAGTATGTGTTGAATGAAAGATCGGATTGAAAAACACTGTTGCTGATGGTATAGCATAACAGCATAAGACCGGCAAAGATCACAATCGGATTTTTAATTTGCAGTGCGCGGTAGTAGTAGAAGCTGATATAAAAAATCAGCATATTTTGTATAAATCTTAAAAACAGATAAGGCACTATTTCGTATTTACCAGGCAGCACTTTATTGTATACCTGTATGATTGATTCGAGCAGGTATGGAGATAGTATCCGGTATTGCCAGGGATTATAAAACTCGGAATTGCCAGCGATAATATTTTTATGACGTGTGATCTGTGTAGCCAGATCAATCGCAAGACAACTAGTGGCATGTTCATACAACACGTATAAACTCATGATGAAAAAGAAAAAGAACCAGATCAATTTGTCGAGTCGAGGGCTTACAAGATTCATGACGGGAGTTAAATTGTTACCTTGCAATTTATTGAAATTCTTATGCTATTTTAACACTTTACCAACATGTTACCATGCATTATAATTTAATACTCGTTGGCACCGGGTTCGCTTCTTCTTTTTTCCTGAAGAAGTTTCTTGAAAAGTCTTCACAGAATATACGTGTACTCGTGCTGGAACGTGGTGAATTTATTCCGCATCAGAAAAGACTTCAGGATGCCCGCTCAAGACCGCTGGGAAAAGTGAGCTATGTGAGTGGTGGAAACGGCGGCAACACATTCAGGAATAACACGCCCGAAAAATCGTGGATCTTTGATCCTAGTTTTGGTGGTAGTTCCAATTGCTGGACAGGATGTACACCGCGCTTCATGCCCAACGATTTCGAAATGAAATCAAAATACAACGTTGGTGAAGACTGGCCGCTAACCTATAGTGATATAGAGTTATACTACTGCGAGGTGGAAGATATCATGTCCACATCAGGCCCGGATATAACGCCTTACCCGATGTCTAGAAAATATCCGCAGCCAGCACATGAATTGAGTACGGTAGATAAAGTTTTACAGAAAGCCTATGGCGATCAGTATATCAGTCAGCCCACCGCGCGAAGCAGTATATCCAACAAACGAAACAAATGCTGCACGAGTGCCATCTGTCACCTGTGTCCGGTGGAAGCCAAGTTTACCATCGAGAACGGCTTAAAGAATATAGTATATAGCGACCCGCGTGTAGAGATTATATACCAGGCGCAGGTTATACAAGTGGACACTCAAAACAATATAGCAACGGGTGTTCAATACCGGCACAACAACCAGGATAAGAAAGCAACAGCAGACCTGGTTGCGCTCGGAGCCAACGCGATCTTTAATGCACATATACTTTTAAACTCAGGCGATACTAATGTGCATACAGGTCGTAACCTTTCGGAACAGGTAGGCTACTACGGATACTTTGATCTGAAAGATTTTCAGAATGTAGGCGGAAGCTCCATCATTACAGCAAACGGATTTATGCTATACGATGGTGCATTCCGGAAAGAACGTGCTGCCTGTATTATTGAAAGTCACAACGATGTCTTCATCCGACACGAGGCCGGCAAGTGGAGAAACATTGCCAAGTTCAAGTTTGTATTTGAAGATATACCGCAGGCCGACAACCGGGTGGAACGCTCAGCCGATCCGCTGATTCCTGCAGTAACCTATAAAGCGCATAGCGACTACGTTGTAAAGGGATATGATTACCTGAAAAGCAACATCGGCAAAATATTCGGATCACTGCCGATTGAGAACATTTACCTGGATGATAAGTACCAACCTTCGGAAGCTCACATCCTCGGCACAGCACGCATGGGCAACGATGCGGCTACCGGTGTAGTCGATAAAGACCTGCGTCATCATCAATATAGAAACCTGTTGGTATTGGGTGGAAGCGCCTTCCCTACCATTACACCATCAAACCCAACGATAACCCTGGCAGCACTTTCGTTACGGGCTGCCGATAAACTTGTACAATCATGAACAGACGATCCTTTATTCGATTTTCTGCTTTGACTTTTGTGGCTGCTATAGCTGCCTATTTCCTGTTGAAGTTTGATCGCGTTGTACGAAGAATGATTGTTGTTGATACCGAAGCACTGAAGCTCAACGGAGAGGCTATTGATCGATTTATGACTGATGCTAAAAAAGAATTCTTCTGGGACCGGTTCTCGTTTTCCAAGAAGATGTTCATCTGTGTGCAGCACTTCCTTTCTTCGCTTGGGTTGAAAGTAGCATACCATCACAAGTACGTACAGAACCGGAGTGTTATTACCGGACAGTTTTTACTCTCAACCGATTTCTTCCTGAATAAAATGGACTCCTCGCAGCCGGTAACGTATATAGGTTTCTTCAATCCCTATAAAACCGGATGCTCGAACCCGTTCTCGAGTATTCGCTTTACTGCCTGAAAGGTTTATAATGTGAATGTGTGCCGAGGGCGAGCATAGGCCTGTCGCCCTTGGTATCGCCATACGTATAAATCAAAGTATACTCCCGGGGGTCGAGGTAATTTTTAATACGAAGTACCTTCTCCTCTCCGTGGCAGTTCATGCCTTCGAACATGCCGGTAATTTTACCATCGGCTACTTCCATGCGCGTAGCAATACATTCAACCTGCAGGCTCTCGGCCCAGGGCCTTACCCAGTTCTCCGGAGATGCCGATACAATAATTACTGTATGCCCGTTGGCTTTATGTTGTCGTATCTCTTCCAGTGCCTTCGGGCGAATGAGTGATGGTACACGTTCATTCGCGAAAGCAAGACAATCGTTATTGAACTTTTCGATGCTTACACCTTTGAAGAAATGAGACAGTACAATCTGCTTCGCGCGTGAATTGGAAATTACTCCAGCCTTGAACAGCACCAGTACCGGTGACAAGAACGCAAACCCGGAGAAGAACCGACTGCGTCCTTTGCAATAGAGTATAAACTCAAACAGCGTGTCGCGTGTAGTGATGGTACCATCAAAATCAAATAAAGCGAGAGCCGGTTTTTTATTCATAAACTATACTGCAAGCGGGAAATATGTTTTTAACTATGCGTACGTGTTCTTTGATATATAAAGAATTACCAGGAACGTGATGATAAACCCAACGATGGTACACTGAATGAATCGATCGGTAAGGAGAATCTTCGTTGGCGATCCGCTATCGTTATTCACGAGGGTGATCTGCAGATACCGCAAAAGACCTGCGAATACAAACAGTGCTGTGATATACAAATAGTCGCGATCAATACGATCCACCACTTCTTCTGAAATCGTGTACATGATATAGGACACCATGATAATACCCGATATCAAGGCCAAACACGTATTGATAAACTCAATGTTATACTGTTTCACGGAAGCACGCAGTGCTGTACCGGATGTTTGTGCGAGCACGAGATCGTCTCTGCGTTTGGCAAACGCGAGGAATATAGACAAGAGGAACACCATGATGATAAGCCATTGTGAAATGACTACTCCGATCAACACACCTCCTGCCACCGCGCGGATCAGGAAGCCTGAGGACACCAGAAATATATCGACCAGCGAAAGGTTCTTCAAGCCAAGTGAGTAACCTATATTAATCACACCATACACCAATACCAGTATTGCAAACGTTGAAGTATCGGACAGGCTATACGACCAACCCAATGAGACAATAAACAACACCGCCATAATTACCAGCGCTAACGCTGGCGATACTTTACCGGACGCCAACGGGCGCTGTTTCTTTACAGGATGTACTTTGTCAGCTTCTATATCCCGATAGTCATTGAGAATATAAATTGCAGATGCCATGAGACTGAAACATAAGAAACCCTGAGCCAACAACTCGAGGATTTCTATTTCCAACAAACGCCCTGCAAAAAAAGCAGGTATGAAGACGAAAGAGTTCTTGATCCAGTGATGGATCCGTAGCAGGTAGAAGAAGCGCATTATACTAACTTTTGGTTGTGTAAAATTATTATTATTACTCTCCCCTGCAAATGGTTAAAACATTATCTTTGAATGGTTTTAATCTTAAAAAATTGTGCAAAAAAGACTCCCCCGGTTCGTTGATCTAGCGATCTGCGTTCCATTCCTCGTACTCCCTCTATTCATTAAACTTCCCTACCGCGTTAACATCTTTTTATCATGGGAAGGCGCTTACAGGCTTTCCATTGGTCAGGTTCCTTATGAAGATTTTGGACTACCCATGGGAATATGTTACTGGCTTATACCAGCATTGTTCTTCAAGTTGTTTGGCCCTACATTTTTATCATTGGTGAAGGCGCAGGTGTTCATCAACCTCATTAGTATGCTTTCGCTTCGCGGTATACTATATAACCTCAGGCTGAAGCCTTATGCTGTAACACTCAGCATACTGGTATTCTGCTTAACGTATATAGTATATAATTTCTGGCCGTGGTATAATCACTCGGTCGTTGTCTATGAGTTGGTTGCTATATTCTTTCTCACACAGTCTTTCAATGCAGAGAGTACCCGATCAAAAACCGTTTGGGTTGCACTGGCCGGTATCTTCTCGGTAGTAACATTCTTCACCAAGCAGGATGTTGGTGCCATCTGTATTTTACTCTGCCTCTTCCTGCTGGTATACCGTGCTATTATGGTGAAAGAGAAACTGCCTACGACCATATACCTGGTATCTGTTGCAACGGTAAGCCTACTGGCCGTAATACCGTTTATTGGTTTTGACTTCTTCTACTGGTTTAATTACGGACAGCCACCACACAGCTCGCGTCTCGATGTTATTCTGTTACTGAATACATTCCTGGAAGGATCGATGGTGGAGAAGATTTACCTCGCGCTTATTCTCATCCTGCTGATCTCTACTTTCAAATCGTTCAGGCAGTTCTTCGAAGATCAAAACCAGTTTACATTCGCTGCCATCAGCGTGTGTCTCATTCTGCAGTCGATCGTTACCAAAATGACGAGCCCCTTGCCTACTGACCACATGACGTACTATCATGTATTTGGTTTTGCGTGCATTATGAGTTTCTTCCCGTGGCAACGCTGGAGTTCCGAACTCAAGCCTGCCGCAGCTATACTATTATTCATCATGGTAATTTACTCGGCCGGTTACTGGAAGTATGTAGCAGATATATTCCACCTGCACAGCAAAAAATTGATTGCAGCCGGTAATGCGCCTCAACACGCTACACCATGGAAAACCACTTCGAACTATAAATCACTCAAGCACATCATGCTGCCGGAAAGTACGATTGCCGGAGTGGACAGTCTCGCGAAGCTTCCGTTCATCCACAACAAAGATCTCAAGGTGCTTAACATGTCGGAGATCACATTCCTGGCAAAAGAGTTTGGCTATACACCATTAACACAACACCCGCTGTGGTTCCATGTTAATATCGGTATGTTTCAGAAAGAGATCGACCAGATCAACGAACGGGTACGCAGTGGTTATTACGACCTGGTGCTTTTCGAAGATATTCCGAGTCTCACGGAATTCTATCCCTACAAAGTACGTGATGAGTTGAGAAAGCACTATATACGCAACAATACATTTCTCGCCCCGCGTAAGCTGGAAGATTCAACGATCGAAGTATATATCAATCCGAAGCTGGCAAGACAATACTTGTCTCAATCGGAAAGTGATCAGACCAAGTGACTTCATAGTGCGTTCGGTAGTGCTCGAACGCAATGGCGGGGTCGGCAAAAATATGATCGATCCGCACGGGCATGCCTACAAAACGGTAGGAATATGAATACCCAAAGCCAGCTTCTTCATACGCATTGTTCATCGATTCAGAAAGTGTCTGGTAAACATAACTGTGCGGAGTTTCATTGAAATCTCCGCACAGTATTACTTTATAATACGACCGCTCTATAAACTTGCGGATGAGCTTGGCATGGTAACTCCGTGCAATCAATGCAGACCGTATACTCTTATACTTGTTTAAACGAGAAGTCTTATCAAAATTATAGGACTTTAAATGGACATTGATGATCTTGACCGTATCGTTGTTGATCACGACATCAGCCCATATAAGCCGGTTAAAAGAGTTAAAGGCAAATTCAAGTTTACCCGATGCTACAATCGGAAATCTCGAAATGATAAATAGTCCCAAACTGTCTTTTTCCCTTGTTTCCTTCCCGGAGAAATAGCGATGGTATGAAGGCAAGACCCGGCTGAAATGTGTAGGTACTGTTTCCTGGAGACAAACTATATCCGGCTGTTCGCGCTCGAGCCAGGAAGATAGCGCTGCAAAATTCTGCTGGTAATTACTGCCCCGGGTATAGTAGCCCAATGCCTTTACATTATAGGAAATGATTCGTGCATCAGGCTTCTGTCCTTTTGTTCCCTTCCATATACCTATAGAAAATATGCCATGTACCAATACCAGAAAGAGTAACAATACACCGGCCGGCAGCCACACCCACCGGCTTCGCTTTATCAGGAAGTATACCAGTGCTATACAGCAACAAGCTAAAAAGAACGGCACCGCAACACTCGCAATACCAGCCACCAGAAATTCATCTACCGGTATATATATAGTTGCGATGACAGGTATAGTCAGGAATGTAATGGCTAGCAGGAGTCTTCGTAACATCATTATGTGATAATTTTTCCAGGCTATATATCAAAATATATCAAACGTTTTCTGTACATTCATTACGTTAATACTTCCCCTAAAGTAAAGCATGTTGCGAGGGAAAACTAATATACCCGAGCGCGTTTTTGAATAAAATCCTAATCAAAACCCCACCTCTATGAAATTCATTAACTTGTCCGTTGAAGAGCTTCATGAGCTCGCCAGAAACAAAAGCGAAGAGTATCAAACTGCTGCCCCGTTCCCCAACATTTACTTTGACAACTTTTTTAACACACACCGATTGTCTGAAGTCCTGGATGAGTTTCCGGACATGAGCAAGAAACCTGATCTAAAATTTGACGACTACAATCAGGTGAAGCTTGCTTCCAAAGGTGAATATCGTTTTGGTGATGAGACTAAAGAGTTCATGCACTTTCTGAACTCGCAACCTTTCCTTGAATTTTTATCAATACTTACTGGCATCGATGCACTTATCCCCGATCCATACTTCGATGGTGGCGGCTGTCACCAGATCATGCCCGGTGGTTTGCTGAAGATCCATGCTGACTTTAACAAGAACAAACTTACCAACCTCGACCGAAGATTGAATGTACTGGTATATCTCAATAAAGACTGGCATGAGGAATGGGGCGGTCATTTTGAACTATGGGACACCGAGATGAAACATAGTGTAAAAAAAATACTGCCTTTATTTAACCGCATGGCCATTTTTACCACAACCGATTTTTCTTATCATGGTCACCCCGATGCATTGAAGTGTCCACAAGGAAGAAGTCGCAAGTCGCTTGCACTATATTATTATACCAATGGTCGTCCTGCCTACGAAATTAACGGCGGTCTTGAAAAGCACTCTACAATCTTTAAGGCCAGACCTCAGGTTGACCATTCGAAAATTTCAGTTAAAGAAATTGTCAAACAGATAACACCGCCAATCCTGTACAACGCAGCCAAACGAATATCGGGCTAGCGAAGTATATATATACCCCTATACACCTTTCATTGCCGGACGATCGATACGGATCCCCACCGTTGTAACTGAATCTCAACACCCGTTGCTGCTATACATACAGCAATAAAGCGTGTCGGGCATGAGCTCTCGTCTGCATGTATTGCATGTTCGCCATGTGCAATAGTGAACGCCTTTGTGTCAAAAAAAAGTATAGCATTCGCTATACAATTCCAAAAGATCCTAACCCCTCTATACCATGCATTTCCACTATGGAAAGACTCAGTACATTTGCAGTGATCGAATGAGACGGTCACCTTTTATCTCGAAAATGGTTCACAACATTTTCGGTTATACCAACATTGGTAATTATGCACGCTCACGTGTTTTCATCAGGTTGTTGAACATGCTGCCATTGGCATCGTTCAAAAATGTAGCCGACCTCGGTGCCGGCCTCGGAGAATTTACCTTTATGATGGCCGAGTCGCTACCGGAAACTCAATTTACGGCCATCGAAATTTTACCCGAACGGGTTGAGAGACTAAACCAGGTCGTGGACAAGCTCCATGTAAATAACGTGACTATATTTCCGGACAAGATCGACCAACTGGATGCGCAGGAAAAATTCGATTTCATTTTTGCGGTAGATGTATTCGAGCATATACCCAAAGACGAAATGCCTTTTCACGATTGCTACGAGCGGTTAAAACCCGGTGGCTACCTGCTTGTAAAAATTCCTAACCTGAAGCAGAATACTATTCTACCGGATTCATTTTTTGAAGACCACCAGCACTGGGTTGACGATGCCCACGTAGGACAGATATATGATCTGAAAGGATTGAAGAACCGTTTCCACGAAGAAGGTTTTGATGTTGTCTATAGTTCGGCAACGGATGGTCTGTTATCACGTGCCGGTTGGGAGATTGGCTTCCTCAGTAAAAAAGGAGGCTCTGCAGTTCAGCTGATGTGTTTGCCGCTCTGCAAAGCCTTTGTATTGATGGATTCCATGCTATACTTCCCAAAGAACACCGGAAACGCCATCCAGGTAATCGGCAGAAAACCGGCTTAGTATTTTTTACTGAGCCTCTTCTCTGCTCGTAACGGCAAAGCGTGTCTGTATATTCTTCCACAAGCGCTGCGGCCAGTCTTTATACATGCATGGTTTTTCTACCAGCAGGTAAAAACCTATGCTCACGGCCAACAGAATCGGTGCAATAATTATAAACTGGAAGATATAGTTAATAGTAAACGAACTCGTTACCTGGATGTTCTTGGTTACCCGGATAAGGAACTCGATAAAAGGCAAGTGCAACAAGTATATACTATAGCACATGCCACCAATCGCGGTGATCCAGGGCAAGGTAATGAGTCGGTTTACCCACGTAGCTCTGAACACTGAATAGAACAGCACAAAGAGACAGGTTATGAACCCGATGCGGTTGATCAGCTCCTGATTCCAGCTCCATACTAAAATCATTGCTATGAAGCTGAGTATAGCGGTGTAGTTGTAGAGGGTATGCTTACGGATACCTTCTCTCCATTCGTTCAGGTACAGATCGGCAAAGATGAAGCCGAGCAGGAAGAACTGCAGGTGTCCTAAAATAGTAAGTTTGGTAAACTGGTGCAGAATCTGGTAGTGCTGTTGCAGCAGCATGATAACGGCTATAAATCCGATCAGCAATGATCTGCGCAGTACAGCAGATTTAGGCTTAAAAAGCAACATGGCCAGGAACGGTGCCAGAATATAAAACTGTACTTCAATCTCCAGTGTCCACACAGGCGGGTTAATAAACGTCCAGCCTTTGTACAGGATGTTATGCAGGTAAAATATACTCGAGAAGTAATGCGGTATAATATCCTGGAAGGTATAGAAACCCATCACCACGACCGCTACGGCAAAGATGGTCATCACGATAATATACGGAGGCTCCAGCCGGGTAATCCTGCGCCAGAAATAACTTTTCAATTCCACCTTCTTGCCCTGGTGCAGGCTATGCGCGGCAAACGGAAGGCCGAGTATAAATCCACTGATGGCAAAGAATATATATACTCCTATAAATCCGCGGTTGGTTACAAAGTGTGTGAACTGATACTCACTTCCGGGAGTAAATTGTATGGCTGTATAGCGTTCAAAGCGTTCACTCAGGTGCTGAACCACTACCGGAAATATAGCCAGGAATCGAAGCCCGTCAATTTCCTTGATTACCCGACCCCCCGAAGTTACCCGCGTTAATGTCGCAGGAAGGTTTTTTAAAAATTGAAACATACCTTGTCCCTTATCCCTCTCCGATTCCCTATATTAAAAATCTTGTTTGGATTCTTCGTCTAGTTTGGCCAGGAAGCCTGAATATCCTTCTACGTCTTCGAGCTTTATACCGATTATTGCTTCAAGGTTTATCTTTTCCTGATTGAAGGTAGACTGTGCTGTAATAAGATCTTCCGAGCGGCTATAGTATTCTTGTAAGGATGCACGCAGGCGCTCCAGGTTTACTTCGTTCGTCTGGAATTTCTTTTCTGCTTCTTTATACATCTGGTAAAATTCTTCTTTCACGAACTGACGCAGCTTGATGATCTTATAGGCTTCTTTCAGTTTCTCAAGACTTACCAGTACTTCTTCGCGGATCACCAGTTTCTGCTGGTTCACCATGTGCACGGCATTGACGCTTTTATCATTCGCTATTTTTGTCTCAAGCGGTGTAGCTACGAATGTTCCGAGGCTAAATCTCACACCAAAGTTATAGCGCGGATAAAATGTTGAGCGGTCGTTGCTGTTCGGCTCAATGGTAAATTCATTCAAGTTACCCACGGCATATATATTATCCAGCCATGACCAGCGTGCCAAGTTTCTTTCCTTCTTGGCGATCTCTACATTCTGTTGCACAATCTTGTTGGAGGGGTGGTTCTTCCAGGCAAGCTGCACCAAACGTTCATCGAACGTAACAGCGGTAATGCGCTCCGGGATAACAATTTTATTATAGTCAACTGTCTGCGCGGTGGCAATCAATGGCACAAGAATAAAGAGCACCGTTTTAAAAATTTTCATATGGGTTATTCTGTTGTATAGTAGTTACTTTATCAAGTTCGCGAAGCCGCACAATCATGGCCATAATCGCATAGAAGACCAGCACGTTGGGCACCTGTATCAATACCTGCTGCGGATAGTTACCGATCACGATACTGAATACAACGGCCACCAGGGCTGCCATATAGGCTTTTAGCTCGGGTGATCGCATCCGGTAATAGTTTCGTATGCCTACAATCAATATAACGGCAAAGAAGGCACAATACAGCAACAGACCTACCCAGCCTAACTCCACGGCTACACGCACAAAACCACTGTCAGGAGCAAAACTGGAAAGTGGCGACCCCGGGTTAAAACGCTGTCCCCATATACCTATACTTCCTAACCCGGCACCGAACGGGTGCGCATGAATGTAGGGCTTGATAAACGCCTGGCTTCGCTCGCGCACCTGGAAGGACGGATCTTCACTCGGCTTGAAGGCCGAACGGATACGTTCCAGACTATTGGTACTCAGGAACGGACCAACGCTACGGATATCCGAAAAGATGATCGCGGCTCCCACCGCTAATCCAAAGGCTGCAAAGGCCAGCGTTCTGGTTTGAAAGGTAAGCAATGCATAGAATATAAATCCTGCAGGTAACATGGCATACGCAGTACGTGTACCGGCATATACCATGGCCAGCAACATAACCATGGCACTGAACCCGAGAAATATTTTGTATAAGAATTTGAAAGGACCTGTGAGTAAAGTAATGCAGAGTAAACCTGAGAATGACATGAGTACACCGAACACCGTAGGGTCGTTGAGGAACGAGAAGATGCGATAGCGCCCCCAGTTGAAGATCAGTTTATAGCGGAACTCATCAGCTGCCACCCAGCTTTTCTCAAATGGTAACAGACCATGAAACTCCTGGAACAATCCATATAGTCCGCAGATGAGTGACAACACGATCCACATGTTCAGCAGTACTTTGAAGAAAGACATACTGTCGATCGCATAGAGAATGATGAAGTAGAATATCATCAGGATCGCTATACCACGAATTACAAATATCCATGCTTGTGTATTGGCAACCGGGTTGAAGAACTCCAATACGTTGTAAATAATCCACGCCCATACTACATAACTGATCGGTCCTTTCGCGAGATTATAATCACCTGCCTGCCATTTACGAATCAGTAATCCGATGAGCATCACCACGAGAAACACATCCAATACGATACCGAGTGGTACACCGGATGACACGCGGTTAAGTCCCTGCAGGAAATACGATATGATCAGCAATACAACTATACCGAATTTCAGATTTACCAGCGAGTATAGCACGGTAGGTATACCGATAGCCATACCGATCACCAGGAACCCAAAGACCGGTCCGAAAATTGAAAATGAGAAACCAATGCCTACTGACATGATCAGCAGCAATACATATATCCACGGTGACTGCAAGAGTCCTTTTGAAGGACGGGGCGTAATGGTAGCCTTCCGCTCCTTCAGCGTAGGATCAGCCGTAAAATCCAGGATATAGTCTTTCTTCTCCTGCACGCCTAGAATATAATGATTGAAAAGAAAATAACATTCACGGCAATGCTCATGATGATCAACAGCCATTCCATGATACGGTGATGAACCGGAATGTTGAACTCGGTATTCTCGTTGTCAGTCTCGTTCACGTTATCCATAAACCTTTTTATTTTCTATTAACGGTGTTACAATCTCCCAGAATTTTTCAACACGTGCAGCCCAGGTATTGTGACTGGCCATGTCCATACGCTGCTTCTGTTTCGATTCAGCATCGGTGGCAATCTCCTCTCCTACAGCTTTCACAAAACCTTCGATGGTATTCTCAACCCGTATGGTGTTACCGAAGTCTTCGAGATCCGGAGAAAAGCCCGTTGTAACAATAGGCTTTCCGGCCGCCAGGTATTCATTGAGTTTTAATGGATATATACTGGCCGTCAGATCATTTCTCAGAAACGGTATAATCGCGCAATCTATATACTTGAGGTATGCCGGCAAATCGCTAAATGGTTTCTTTCCGGTAGAGATCACGTTGGGAAGCCGCTCCAGCTTATCCTTGTCGGCTTCATGCTCCGGGCCTACCATCAGAATAATTTTATCGGCATGCGTACGCGACAACGTGTTGAGCAATTCGTAGTCAATACGAAAGTCCACATGTCCAATATAGCCAATTATTTTTTTAGACTCCAGCCCTTTCAGTTCAACGGGACGTAAAAAGGGTTCATACACCGCTTTTTGGAAATGACCGAAGTCAGCAGCGTTTGGCAAACAGTGTACGTTGCTCGCATGTCGCAGGGCCATTTCATGAAGCTTCTTGGATGTGGTGATCGTTACATCGTACTCACGCATGGCATCCGCTTCCAGCACTTTACCGTGCTTCCCTATATATTTTGATTCTGCTATATTATCTACACAATGATATACTGTCAACTCCGGGTTAAATTCAGTAACATCCTGCAGGTAAAACGGATTGAACGAATTGATAAAGATGAAGCGAGATATATTATACCGTTTGATAGCCGAACGTAGCGCCTGGTTAACCACGTGGTTGTTTACACGGGAGAGCGAGCTATATAATTTTCCGTACGGTATAAAGTTGATCGGTATAACTGCTTTTGTGCGCAGGTTAATAAGATTAGGATTATTGGCATAGATCTGCTTGCCAATGTGCTGCCCGGTAAACAACGGTGTAAGCCGTGACTGTATCTGCGGCTTATGAAGATTGGTGGCGACATCCTTCAGTGTAAACGGATTGTCGATATAGAATACACGGTTGTTCTTGGATAACTCTTGTGCTAATGAGAACGCCGTTGATGCATAAGGTCCATCCCATCGCGCCAGCGCCAGCATGACTATATCTGTTCCCTCGATCATCGCCCTTGTAATTTCGTTTTTAGTTTCTTTTGAAGAAAATCGAACCCAACGCCATAGTAAAAGAACATGTAGTAAAATACCTGCTGCAATTCGATCTTGAATATTCTGCGTAGCATGATGTTACCTGCTATAAACATCAGAATGTTGGAGAACAGTGTGCCGAACGCTGCGCCCAGCATACCATACTCCTGAATGAAGAAGTAGTTGCTCGCTATATTTACAAATACACTGGAAAAGTTGAGTATAAAATTCAGATTGGGTCTCCCGGAAGAATCCATTACCGTACCGAACTGACGACTGAACGGAGTAAAGATTCCATACAGAATGGTGACGCGTAATATATTGGCAGCCTCATGATACTCAGGGCCGGCAATGATGAAGATGATATAGTCTGCGAGTATAACGGTGCCTAAAACTACCGGCAATGTAAGCGCCAGCGTAAGGCCCACTGATTTTTCATAAAGTGTTTTCGCGGCATGGTCGCCTTCGCTGCTCGTACGAAAAGCACTCTGCGGATATACTACTTCGGCAACGGACGTGCTCGGATATTCGATGAGGTTGGAAACCCGTATGGCAGAGTTATAGAGCGCCACAATGTTTGTATTCAGAAAATATCCTACCGAGAATTGATCCACCGTTTTAAACACCAGCGAACTGATGTTGGTACCCATTACATACTTACCAAAGCTCAATACTTTCTTAATGATGGTACCGTCCCATTCAAATGTAATCTGTATATACCTTCGCGCTGAGAAGTACGCGCAGATCAATCCTAAAAACGTACAGCCTGACTGTATCAACACAAGGTCGATCAATGTTATTTTTATATTCAGCATGCAGATGGTTAGCACCGCGAGAAAGAAACTTCCCTGGCGAAACACGGTACTCCAGAAAATTCCGCTGAAGCTGAACTTTGATTGCTGTATATAGTTGAACTGCGAGAAAGGAATCAGCAGCAGTATCGTTATACCGTAGTACACGAACATCGGCCCTATATCTGCGATATGAAACATATCGCTGATGACACCGGAGAAACCTGCCAGCACTCCGTAGATGAGTGCCGAGTATACAATGTTAATGATGAAAGAAGAGAGAACGATCTTTCCTACTTCATCGGGATGACTGTTGTGAATGAGTTTGATCACCGCGTTCTGGATCAAGCCATTCCGCGACATCTCAATGATGGTGGTGATACTGATGAAGAGTGCCCATGCGCCAAACTCGGCTTTGGTGAAATACCGGATCAGAAAGTAGAAACTCCCGAATCCAAAGATCAGCACAGCCAGCCTGTAACCCATGGAGTAAAAACCAGATTTAAGCCAATACGAGTTTTTGCCCATAGTAATTTACCAGCGATACTAAACCGAGAGATCTTTAAGTTGTACTTTATTCAAAACAGAGCCCAGGTATTTCTCTTTGATTGACTTCAGATATGTGATGGATTCTCTATCGAGTGGATTGAGGTTTGTATTGGCATCAAATACAGCGATAACTTTATCTACATAGTCGATCAGTTCCTTGGAGTCTGAATACTCGTTGATCGAAGGACCTTCGAGAAATATATAGTCATACTGCTCCGACAGGTTGGCAATCATTTCTTTAAAGTCACGCCCCGCCAATATCTCCGAAGGTGAATCCGTGCCCCCTATATTTCCGATGATATCAACACCTTTGAATTCTGTTTTATAAATAATGTTGTGATTGTCTTCTCCGGCTGGTTCACTTGTCGTACCGTTGGTTTCCTGTGCTTCACCATTCTTTCCGTTGAGCAACAATGCTTTTTCATCTACACCACGCTTCAACAGTTTACGATTGTCCGGTGCAGGCAACAACAACTTCGTAAGCGAGTTGCGTTTGAAGTTGGTATCAATGATCAGTATCTTTTTGTTTACCAGGCTCAGTGTATACGAGAGGCAAATGATAATAAACGATTTACCTACATACGGCTGTGTACTGGATACCAGGAATACCTTCTTGTCAGACTTCTGAATTTCATAGCGAAGCTTCCGCAGGAAGTGTACAAATGTAGTAGACTCGCGATCGGTTGCTTTCGCAGCAAACGTCTTACGAAGATCAAATCCTTTTATCTTGATCTGGTTCAGTGAACCGATGGTAGAAAGTCCGGTGAGGCGCTCCAGGCGTATCGGTATGCGAATACTCATGTCTGCAAACTCAATGAGCAACAACACCACGATACAAATTACAAATGAACCTATACCAGCCAGTGCCACGATCAGTATACCTTTTGATGGTTCGGGTTCAAGGCTTGGTTGTGCTTCGAGTATCTGACGCAATGAGCTGCCTACTCCGAGTGCCTTGTTGCGTGATGAGTTTAATTTATCCTGTGCATCGAGGTATTCATCAGAAGCAACCTGTACATCGCGTTGCAGTTCTGATATCTTGGCTTCTTTGGTAGCAAAACCTGATACATCATATTTCAATCTGCGGAGGGCGAGATCTGCGGATGCGAGATTTGATTGTGCTATCTCCAGGTCCAGTTTTACTTTATCCCGCTCTTTCGTCAGATCAACCAGTTGATCCTGTTCTTTTGCCTGATTGAGAAGATCCAGGCGACTGGCTTCAAGCTGCAGTTCATCTCTCAAACGACCAAGCGTTGCTTTCTCGGCCTCGGTTCCAGTGTTGGTAATGTCTGTGATGCGTCTGCGCAGATCGATAATGCGTTGATTGATCTGTATAACTTCCTGTTGATTAAGACCTGCACCACTTTGTATTTTCTCGTTGAGCTGTGCGAGTGAAAGTCTCAATGCGTTGATGTTTTTCTCTTCGCGTTCTTTGTTCATCTCGTATTCAGTTATCTGCGCGATCTTGCTTTCGCTTTCCGCACCGTAGTTGAACACGTTGTTGTTTACTTTGAAATCATTCAGCAAAGCTTCTTTCTCATCGAGCACACGCTTCTTATCGCGTACAAGAGTTTCGAGAAAGTCGATAGACTCCGATGAGCGATCACCTTTCAATACTTTGTTGTAGCGTATAAATTCCTGACAGAGTGTATTCACGGCCATCGCTGAAAGAAATGGATTCTCGGAACTGAAATCTACCGAGATAAAATCAGACGTTGTTAAACGCTTGATGTTAAAGTCTTCGGACAACGACTCATAATCGTAGCCATACGCTTTTAAAAGTTCGTAGAGCTGATAGCCAAACGGATCGGAAGTGTTGATTGGTTTAGCTTCGGCAGCCTGACTCTTGAATGCTTCTTTCGCTTTGGTCAGAAATGATTCGGTAAGCGGAAAGTCAAGCGCTTTGTTATCTTCAATCTTTCTGAAAGGTGTCTCATTTTCAAGATCATGAAGCATGAGCTTATACGAAACCAGACTCAGCACCGGCATGGAGTGCATGGACTCAATTACGTTCGTAAAACGTGTATTGACTTCAAAAGAATTAGATGATTGATCATTTAGTCTTACCGCATCGTCAGCCGTAAAGCCAGTAGCAAGATGTGCATAGGAACTATAAATCTTATCCATCCGCAGCACAAAAAAAACAGCACAGGCAACGGCAATGAGAGGAAACACAATTAACACCCAAAGTCTGCGCTGAAGAGTTCTTAAAATAAGATAAAAATCCATCTGTACGTGGTTAGATCAAAAATACTAAAATTAATACGGTTAATCTCATATTGTGTTATCTGTAGAAAAGAATATCTACCTGCCCTTCTTCCGAAATCGATGTCGCAGCATTCTGATCGATACCGAATGTAATTCTTGCTCCCGCGATGCCTCCCCGCTTCAATTGATCAAGTATTGTAAACAATCTTTTCTGATAAATTTCAAGCGATGTCGATTCTTTGGATTTATGAGCGATCAAGTGAAGTTTAATGTCGCTTTTTGGTGCAAAGGTTTGGGCTAACTGCATGAGTTGTTGATTTTGTTTCTCAGAGAGTGTTGATGACGCCAACGTAAAATTATATACCGTTGTTACTGCACCGCCCAATGTTTGTACTTCTGCGCGACTCAGATAGTTGCGTGAATCGGTTACTACTTCGCGAACAGGCTTTATGCGTTTAACGCTATAAATATCAGCGGATGAACCACTTCGGTTGCTCACAAAATAAGCAACACTGTCGCCATAGAATGAAAAGTATCCATCAAAATTTTTAGAGTTAATCTTCTCAACGTTTTTCGGAACAGACCAGGCTTCCCACGAATCAAATAAACGATCTGAAACGAAGATGTCGGCATCGCCCAAACCACCATGGCCATTGCTTGAGAAATATAGTTGCTTCTTGTCTTGTGAGAGATACGGAGAAATTTCAAAACCGGAAGTGTTAATGGTAGGTCCGAGGTTTTTCGGTGTCGACCATTCGCCTTTATTGTTCTTCACACTAACATACAAATCCTCTTCACCTATACTGTCTTCACCGCGCATAGAAATAAAAATTACATCCGCATCGGGTGAAACAAATATGCCAAGGAACTGCTGCGAGTCTAACCCCTGCATCGGTATAAGCTCGGGCTTACTCCAGGTAGCACCTTGCTTTCTGGAGAAGAAAATTCCCTGTGTCTTTTTGGTTGCTGAAGTACTCAGCAGATAAAGTACATCACCTTTGGCATTAATGCCGATCACGGCTTCGGTGTTGTTACTGTTTATCTTCAGTTTGTTATCGGCTTTACTCCATGAGCCTGTGGCAGCATCGTATCGGCTGTACCACGCATCCGATCCTGCATACTGTCCACCGGTGTTGAGTGATGACAACACGCGCGTGAAATATAGTGTTGATCCGTCAGGCGACAGCAACGGCATGAGATCTTCGCTCTCGGCATTTATACCGGACGACAGCTTGCTTGCTTCGCCAAATTCAAGACTCTGTGCAACTCCTGGTATACATGAAAAGATACCGAGCAAAAAAATACAATACTTTACCATGTGTATGACCGCAGACCTTTAAAGTTGTTTAATCGTAACGCCAGCACCAGGTCGTGACTTCCATCATTGAACTTTCCGAAATCTCCCATGGACATTTCGTATGAGTAACCAACGGACAATGTCTTTGTAAAATCAAAACCCAATAATACAACACCGGCTTTAATATCACGGTAGGTAAGTCCGAACCATGCACGGTTCTTCAGGTAGCCTTTTACGCTATAGTCAAGCAAAACATGATTGTCTGTTTGGACGATGGCGAGTACGCTCGGTTTGAGCACCAGGTCGGCATTGACCGGAAGTACGAAACCGGTTTGAACAGATCCCTGGTAAAACGGATCAGAGAAGTTTGCATCCGAGTTTGAAATAACCGATGTCGCGATCGGAAAATATGAAACGCCAAAATAGAAATTCCTGCTATACAACAATACACCTCCGCGCAGACTGAACTCGGAATGTTTTGAACTTCCCTGCATAAGATGATCGTAGAACGGATCCTGGTCGGGATTCTCCCCGAGATATATACCGTTTACATCCAGCTGTGTATTCTCGATAAATGCCGTGAATCCTGCTGAAAGTCTGAGCTTTCGTGTCAGCGGATAATGAAACGCGTATGATACTCCTCCTCCGAGGCGATCGATCAACCCGACTTTCTCACTGAATAGATTGGCTCCTATACCATGAATGATCCGCTTCTTGGCAGGCACTGCCGAAGCCAATGCATTTCCTTTCGAAGGACGAAGCGAATTGGTAACCAGATCTGCCGGCTGTCTAAGCCTGTAGTTGAAGACTATATTTGCAAACTTGGGAGCGTTGGTTCCATAGCCGGCCATCTGGTACCGGTAACCGATGCGAAGATCGGCAAACTCATCCACCCCTGTGAACGCTGCATTATAGGCTGACGCAAACTGAAACGCCTGACCGCTGTTGGGTATATACTGGCAAAACGCTGGTATGGCAGGCAATAAAATAAATGCTATCGTAAAGAGTCTCATCATCGGGTACGCGCTATCGTAAAATCGTAACTATACCTTTATACATAATCTTGTTATACTTCAGATCGATTGTATAGTAATATGTATCGGCTGGTAATATTTCACCGTTGTACATGCCATCCCAGGCTTTATCAAAACCAACGCTCTGGTATAGCAGCTGGCCGCGTTTACTATATATTTTGATCTCGGCTTCGTTATACTGATCCACACCTTTGGATGCCGATATACGCCATACATCATTGGCGTGGTCGCCATTGGGTGTAAATGCGTTTGGAATATCGATACCTTCAAAGGTATATATGAGTTCGATGTAGCGATCGCGTGGTGTGCTCAGACTTTCACCATCGCTCAGTGCTATGGTAACACGTTTGGTTCCCAGGTTGATATCTTCCAGGTCTATATAATTATACTGTATCGTGCGAATGGCTTGTACATATTCCTGTATAGTCGTTTTACCGGTCAGCAGCAACTCACCGGTTGCTTCATTGTATATACCGGTAATGGTTGGTGTCGATGTAAAGAGCAGGCGATCGTGCTCCGGCTCAAAATCATCCGGGCGGAATCGTATTTCAGCACGGGTAAGACTGTCGGAGTCTACATCGTTAGCTTCGAACAAAGCGGTGAGGATCTGGGCATCTTCACTTCCCAAATCATAATCCAGCGAATCAGTTTCCAGAAATGTAATCACAGGCGGATCGTCTACAGGGGCTATAGTATAATTAATGGATGCACTGACCTTGCTATAGCTGAATCCATCGCTTGCTTTCCAGTAAATGGTGTCGTGGCCTGTATAATCCTGTGCAGGCTGATATATAATATTGGAAACCGAAGCGAAAGGGATTGTAGCATCCTGGGTCAGTGTTGCGTTGTTCAACACTAAATTTCCGTGCCTGGGAAGTCCCGTGATCTGTATACCAGCAATCGGATTTCCATCCGGATCGCTATAGGAATTGGCGATGTCTTGCGATACCAGCGGTGTCGCTATATCTTCATTTATAGCCAGGTTATAGGAACTTGCTACCGGCCTGCGATTCACGATGAGCGTGAACTGCTGTTCATCCAACACGGTTGTACCATCTTTGATCTGCAATCTTACCACACTGCTTACCGGTGCACCTGAAGGTGGCGTTCCTTTCAGAACGGCAACATTCTTTCCGGTAGGCGGAATTGTGAGTGTTGCCCACGAGGGTTTCTGCACGGCAGCAATGGTGAGATTATCCACTACATCGGTAATGGTAATATTATACTGGTATAATTCTGCTTCAACCGCTACAGTTACCGGCTGGGAAGTAAATTTCACCTCTACTACATCAATCGTAAAGGTTCGGGTAAACTCTTTGAATCCGGGGTCAAGTAATTTTACCGTGATCTCGGCTGAACCTGACTGGTTCGCAGCCGGTTGATATTTTAAGGTAGCGGTTGCTCCTGTTCCGTTATAAGTAACAACCGGGTCCGGTATAACCGTTGTATTGCCGGACGTAGCCGTGAGTAATAACTGTTCTGTCTCACCCGGTCCTGCAGAGATACCTGTTATGGTTATCGTCTTCTGTGCGCCATTGCGTAGTACGCGCTGAGGGTTAGGTGTTATCTCATCAAACACCGGGTCATCGTTAACGGCTTGTATCGTTACGGTGATAGTGGCAGCTCCCGAGGTAGCACCTGCGTCATCGTTCACGCGATAACTTACAACGGCGGTCCCGTAGTAATTCGCAGTTGGTGTAAAGGTAACTTCGCCTGTAGCACTTGCTGTAAATGTTCCGCCTGTTACAGTGTTGGTGTTTTGTATACCGGCCAGCGCTGTGTTCAGATCGACAGTAGCTCCGTCAATGGTTCCGTCTGTATCCGTATCATTTGCCGTTACGTCAAATTTAACGGCCGTATCTTCTGTTGTTGTTACGGCATCGTTCACTGCTACCGGTGCATCGTTGGAAGCTGTTACGGTGATCGTAATGGTAGCGCTGTTGGAAGTAAGTCCACCGTTGTCGTTCACCGTATAGGTTGCTGTAGCTGTGCCGGTAAAGTTCGATGCTGGAGTATATATTACAATACCGGGCGATGCTACACTGGCTGCAAATGTACCGCTCGCATTGGTAATGGTATTTTGTATACCCGGTGATGATGGGTTGAGATCGATCGTTGATCCGTTGATACTTCCATCCGGATCAGTATCATTGGCAATGACATTTATATTCAAAACGTTGTCTTCGGTTGCAGTACCGGCATCGTTGTTTGCTACCGGAGGATCATTGATTGCCGTTACCGTTACAGAGATTGTTCCTGAATTGGAGGTAGCCCCTCCGTTGTCGTTTACGCGATACTGCAGTGTAGCTGTATTGTTAAAGTTGGCAACCGAGGTAAACGTTACGATACCGGATGTATTCACCGTCCATGTGCCCTGACCGGAAACTGTTTTGGTCGTTTGAATTCCGGATGCTGCTACATCCAGATCTACGGTGGCGACATTTATAGTACCATCTATATCGGTGTCATTGGCAACCACGTTGATCTGGACGGCCACACCGTCTGAAGCATTAGCCACATCGTTGTTTGCGACCGGAGCATCGTTCACAGCATTAACGGTTATTGTGATCGTAGCCTGATTGGACGTTGCTCCTACGTTATCATTAACGGTATAGGTAATAGAAGCTGTTCCATTAAAATTATCAACCGGATCGAAGGTAAGCACACCAGAACCATTCACTGAAAAAACACCCTGCGATGCAACGGTATATGAATTCTGAATGCCCGCTAATGATGTATTCAAATCTACTGTGGCAGCGTTGATGGTTCCATCCGGATCGCTGTCGTTCCCTACCAGTGAGAGCGTTGCTGTAGCATCTTCGTTAATCGTGATCGCATCATTTACGGCTACCGGCAAACTATTCACAGAATTAACCAGGATGCTAAACGTAGCGGTGTTGGACGCCGTACCGGTGTTATCATTGACACGATACTGTATCATGGCCGTTCCGTTATAGTTTAGCGTAGGTGTATACGTTACTTCACCGGTAGC
The DNA here is from genome assembly GCA_902168205.1 of uncultured Chitinophaga sp. Lineage (GTDB taxonomy): Bacteria > Bacteroidota > Bacteroidia > Cytophagales > Cyclobacteriaceae > Ohtaekwangia > Ohtaekwangia kribbensis. The sequence goes on from CABHOK010000006.1 coordinate 223,254, forward strand.
ATTCACGGTAAACGTTCCGCCTGTGCCTGTAGCTGAATTCTGAATACCTGCTTGTGCTACATTCAAATCAACGGTTGCCGGGTTAACGGTTCCGTCAATATCAATATCGTTGGCTACTACATTAAATGTAACCGTTTCATTCTCGTCTGCATTGGTCAGATCGTTGTTGGCGATTGGTGCATCGTTCAACGGATTTACTGTAATGGTGATCGTACCTATATTGGAAGTAGCACCGGTATTATCGTTCACAGTATAGCTTGCTGTAGCTGTTCCATAGAAGTTAACGGTAGGAGTATACGTTATCACTCCGGAAGCATTTACGGTTATGGTCCCTCCTCCTCCACTTACGGATGCCGAGGTTTGAATGCCGGCAGTTGCCGGATCCAGATCAACCGTGCCTACGGCTATTGTACCGTTGCCATCAGCATCGGTATCGTTGGTTACTACGTTCTTGGTTACGGGTGTATCTTCATTGGTCGTCACTACGTCATTCACCGCTACGGGAGCATCGTTGGCAGGATTTACCGTAACGGTTATCGTAGCAGCATTGGAAGTAGCGCCGCTGTTGTCGTTAACCTGGTATTGTAGTGTAGCCGTACCGTTATAGTTTGTGGCGGGTGTAAACGAAACGACACCGGAAGTATTAACAGTCCAGGCGCCAACGCCTGAAACGTTGTTCGCATTCTGTATACCGGGCGTTGCTGTGTTTAAATCTACAGAAGTAGCATTGATCGTTGCTTTTCCGTCCGCATCTGTATCGTTGTCCAGAACACTTATCGTTACTAAAGTTTCTTCTGCAGTGGTGGCAGCATCATTCACGGCTACTGGCGCATCGTTTACTGCATTCACCGTAATGGTAATTGTAGCGACATTGGACGTAGCCCCGTCATTGTCGTTAACGGTATAGGTATGCGTGGTGGAGCCGTTGAAATTAGAGGCCGGTGTAAAACTCACGATGCCGGATGTACTTACGGTATAGCTGCCATCATCATCACTATACGATGTCTGTATACCACCTGACGTTGTGTTCAGGTCAACCGTGTTCGCTGCAATGGTGCCATCTCCATCGGTATCATTTGTCAACACGGTTATAGTAACAGGCGTGTCTTCATTTGTAGTTGCGGCATCGTTGCCTGCAGTTGGAGCATCGTTTACATCCACTACGGTAACCGATATAGTTGCCTGGTTGGAAGTAGCGCCTCCGTTATCATTTACTGTATACGGCAGTGTGGCAGAACCTTGAAAATTAAGCGCCGGAGTAAACGTAACAACGCCAGTTGTACTCACCGTCCACGCTCCTACTGAAGGCGTGGTAAATGCATTTTGAATACCTGTGGTGTTTACATCCAGGTCTACTGTATTGGCAGCGATGGTGCCGTCTATATCGGTATCATTGGTTGTTACACTGAATGATACGGCTGTCTCTTCATTGGTAGTGGCATTGTCTCCATTGGCAACCGGGGCATCGTTTGCAGCTGTAACGTTCACAGATATAGTTGCCACATTGGAAGTACCTCCGCTATTATCCTGAACGGTATAGGTAAGTGAAACCGGTCCGTTGAAATCCGCTTTCGGAGTATAGGTAACTACTCCGGATGCATTCACATTCCAAGTTCCGTTCCCGTCAGCTTTTATATAGGTGTTATCGATGGCCGGAGTGGTAGGATCAAGATCTACCGTGTTGGCGGCTATAGTCCCATCCGGATCAGAATCATTCGACAAAATAGTAATAACGAGTGCAGTCTCTTCAGGTGTTGTTAATCCGCTATCGTTGCCCGCTACCGGAAGATCGTTGGCAGGCGTAACCGTAATTGATATTGTGGCCTGATTCGATGTAGCTCCGCTGTTATCCTGCACGGTATAGGTCAGTGTAGCCGTACCGTTGTAGTCAGAAGCAGGTGTGTAAGTAACAACTCCGGTTGAAGTATTTACTACCCAGGAACCAGCTGTGTTCGTATGACTTGCATCAATATCCGTTGTCGCTGTGTTCAGGTCAACGGTTGAGGGCACAACCGGTCCTTCTGCATCGGTGTCGTTGTTAATAATATTCAGCGATACAGGAGTGTCCTCTGGTGTGGTAACACCTGCACCATCGTTATTCGCTACGGGTAGATCGTTAACCGAAGTGATCGTTACGGTAATAGTAGCTTCGTTGGAAGTTACTCCGTTGTTATCATTCACAACGTACTGGGTAGACGCTGAGCCGTTGTAATCAGCAAAGGGGGTAAATGTAACGATACCCGCATTATCAACTGTAAACACTCCTATATTTGGAATGTTATTAGAGCTCTGTCTTCCACTCGTTGAAGGATCCAGATCAACCGTGGCTGCGTTGATCGATTCATCATCCGTATCGTTCGTTACTATATTAAACGATACCGGAGTATCTTCACTGGTGCTGGCCAGATCATTGGCAGCTACGGGTGCATCGTTTACTGCATTAACTGTAATTGTAATAAGCGTTGGTAAAGAAGATATACCAAGACTATTTTTAACCGTATAGGAATTTGTTATCGTGCCATTGAAATTGGCTGCAGGTGTAAACGTTACTACTCCTGAAGCATCCGCTAACAACGTGCAGCCCGATATAATAATAGAAGATTGAACACCATCTGTTGACTGATCAAGATCCAGCGTTGCCGGATCCAGACTTAACAAGTCTATATCATTAGACAGTACAGGAATGGTTATAGGCGCACCGTCTTCGTCCATCTCCTCAGAGTCAGGCAAAGTAACAGGCACCTGTGCAAAGGCTAGCCCGACTTGGGTCAGTAAAACACAAAGTAATATTTGGCGTAAAAAACGCATATTTCAACTATAGACCGACAAAAATAATTAAATTAATAATATCTCTATCCTCTCTGAATTTTAATTGTAACTCTTAGTTTCGTGGTTTAATTGATTAAAAACAATGGTTGGTATCATTTCGGTAATCTTTTGGGTCGGTATATTGGTTGTTGGGTATACTTATGTAGGATATGGCATAATTATTTACATTTTATCAAAGCTCAGGGAAAGAACAAACGTTTTAAGTTCCGCGCCAGACGAACAATTACCCAATGTAACGCTGCTCGTAGCGGCCTATAATGAAGCCGATATCATCCGGAAAAAAATTGAGAATACGCTCGAACTGGACTATCCGGAAAATAAACTGGAGATTTTTTTTGTGACGGATGGATCTACCGATCAGACTCCGGAAATTGTAAAAGAATATCCCGCCATTCAATTATTTCACTCGTTCGAACGAAAAGGTAAAATACATGCCGTTAACAGGGTGATGAAATCTGTTAAAACTCCTATCGTTATCTTCTGCGATGCGAACACCGATCTCAACCGCGAGGCTATCAAATATATTGTGAGACATTATCAGGATCCGACTATCGGAGGAGTTGCCGGTGAGAAAAGAATTTTAAGTAAAGATAAGGACAATGCGTCCGGATCAGGCGAAGGACTTTACTGGAAATATGAATCGTTCCTGAAGAAGAAAGATGCCGAGGTATATTCTATTGTTGGTGCAGCTGGTGAATTATTTTCTGTACGCACCGAGCTGTTCGAAGAGCCTGCCGAGAATATGATCATCGAAGACTTCTATCTCTCCATGCGCATAACGGCTAAAGGATATCGCTTTGCGTATGAACCCGATGCCTTCGCGATGGAAACCGCGTCTGCTTCCGTAAAAGAAGAATGGAAAAGAAAGGTGCGTATATCGGCCGGAGGTTTTCAGGCCATGGCCAAACTCTCCTATCTTCTTAATCCGTTTCGCTATGGCATTCTGAGCTTTCAGTATATCTCACATCGTGTTATGCGCTGGACGCTCGCTCCGCTTTTCTTACCCATCATCTTTATAGCGAATGCATGGCTTGCATTTTATGGCGTTCCCTTTTATCAACTGACCATGGTATTGCAGGTGTTGTTCTATGGACTTGCCTTTCTTGGATACCTGCTCCGCGATAAGAAGATCGGCATCAAAGGCTTCTTCGTGCCGTACTATTTCGCTGTGATGAACCTGTCGGTATACTTCGGACTGAACCGTTACCTGCGGGGCAAGCAGTCGGTGGTGTGGGAAAAAGCGAAACGTGCTACTGCCTAGAAAACAAGCTGTTATCTATATATTTTTCTATTTAAGGCATGATTATGCCGCTATCGGATTTGACTAATTCCTGATCTGGTATAATTTTGCCAACCTTATAAAAAGCACAACCCCATGGGCCGCATATTTGAAAAACGAAAGCACAAGATGTTTGCGCGCTTTGACCGGATGGCCAAAGCCTTTACCCGAATAGGAAAAGATATAGCCATTGCCGTAAAGAACGGTGGTCCTAGTCCGGAAAACAATCCGAAGCTCCGTCTGGCCATTCAGAATGCCAAAGGTGTTAACATGCCGAAGGACAAAGTGGAAGCCGCCATCAAACGTGCCTCTTCGAAAGAAGAAAAAGATTTTCAGGAAGTTACTTACGAAGGCTATGCACCACACGGTGTACCGCTGATGGTAGAATGTGCTACCGATAACCCTACACGCACGGTAGCCAACGTACGTCTCCATTTCTCGAAAAACAATGGCAGCATGGGTAACTCCGGCTCCGTTGCTTTCCTGTTCGAACGCAAAGGTGTTTTTAAATTCGAACCAGCCAAGCTAAACCTGGATGACCTCGAGCTCGACCTGATCGATGCCGGTGCAGAAGATATAGAACGCAACGATGAGGAAATTGTAATCTATACCAAGTTCACGGAGTTCGGTCACATGCTGAAGTTCCTCGAATCCAAAAACCTTGAACCGAAAAGTTCTGAGCTTCAATATATACCCAACACTACCAAAGAACTGAGCGAAGAGCAGCAGGATGAAGTATTAAAACTGGTAGAAGTATTGGAAGGTGATGATGACGTTCAAGCCGTCTATCATAACCTTGCTTAACGTTGTTTAACCAAACTATAGGAACTTCGCTATAGTTTCAGTTTCTTGAATATACCTTCCGGTATGCTACGAATGATTAACATGATCAGTCTCCATACCGGAAGTACATATATCACATCTTTCTTTTTCTTAACAGCCTTAAAGATTGCTTTGCTTAAATGCCCGGGTTCTGCTGTGAGTGGTTTCGGCAACTTTAAACCTTCTGTCATACGCGTGTTGATGAAACCCGGCTTTACTGTTACCACGTGAACATTACTTTTGGTAAGTCTGTTTCGGAGTCCGGAGAGATAAGCCGTGAATCCTGCTTTAGCACTGCCATATATATAGTTACTCTGGCGGCCGCGTTCACCGGCTACTGAACTTACCCCAACGATCACACCGTTTTTGTTTGCCTCGTAGTTGTTGGCAACGGCATTGAGGATAGAGACAGCACCGGTATAATTGGAATGAATAACTTTTTCACTCGCAGCCCAGTCCTGCTCCGAACGTTGCTGATCGCCCAGCAAACCGAATACACAAATTGTAACATCGGGTTTCGGACTCAATGAATCATAGAACGATTGGTGTGCTTCCGATTGCAGCGCATCGAACTTCAATGCTTTTGCTTCTATGCGGTGACGGATCGCGGCATCGCCTGCCATGACATTGAGTGTATCAATATCGCGTCCGGCCAGGTAAAGATTATATCCTTTTGCGGCAAACTCATGCGCACAGGCAACGGCTACATCGCTGGTAGCTCCCAAGATTAAAACGTATGACACTTTTGTAGTTTGATTAGGTCTTTCGCGATGAAAACGATTCCGTATACCTTGCTGTCATCGCTGCAACAAGATATTCCAAACATACTAAATATCCTGTATAAACATGGGTTCAATGACTTCACATTTTAACAATACTTGATTAATACCTGAACACTATTTTTAACGCATCCTTATTTGAAAAGAATGTCGAAGAATTTCTATCGGTTAGCCGGTGCGTTGTTAGGTGTCGTATATCTCCGCGGATTATTTATCCCTCTTATGGATAACGATGCGGCTCATCATGCTAACATCGCGTTACACATGTTTTGTACGGGCGATTATGTTTCGCTCATCGATCAGGGGCGCGACTATCTCGACAAGCCTCATCTGCATTTCTGGTTAGCTGCGTTGTCTTATCACATCTTTGGTGTGAACTCCTTTGCCTATAAATTCCCTTCGCTCCTCTTCAGTATACTGGGCATCTATGCTACCTATAGGCTCGGTAAATTATTATACTCCAAAGAGACCGACAGACTGGCAGCATTTATACTCGCCACCTCATTTTCATTTATACTCGCTAACCACGATGTTCGCATGGATGCGATTTTAACATCGTCTGTTATATTCTCCATCTGGCAACTGATTGCTTTTACAAAAACACTCCGCTGGAAAAATCTGATGCTGGCAAGTATAGGGCTCGCCTGTGGATTCTCTACCAAAGGCATGATCGGAGTCGTGATGCCCGGCATTGCCGTTGCCACGCATATACTATATGAACGTAATTGGACAATTCTATATCATTGGAAATGGATGTTGTTACCGGTATTTGTATTGATGCTGATCGGCCCGGTGCTATACTGTTACTATTTGCAATTTGACCTTCATCCTGAAAAGTTTGTACGCGGTCACGCGGCTATATCCGGAGTTCGATTTATACTGTGGTCACAAAACATTGAACGACTCGAGGGTGAAAAATTCGGAGCTGTTGCACAGGGCGATCCGTTCTTCTTTCTGCATACATTTCTCTGGGCTTTTATACCGTGGAGTCTGCTTACCATTGCAGCATACTGGAAGCGACTCAAGAAATTTATACGCAAGAGATTCCGCTATAGTTCACAGCGCGAGTTCATCACATTTGGTACGATCACCATCATCTTTATAATTATATCAGCGTCCAATTTCAAATTGCCGCATTACCTGAATATACTGTTGCCATTGTTTTCAATATTACTGGCAGGCTACCTTACCAGTACATTACGAAGACGGCCGCAGCGTGATCTTTTCATCACGCAGATTATTCAGGCAGGGTTACTTTTGATTGGCATGATTGCTCTGACGCTTTGGGTCTTCCCGTTGCAGAATTTCCTGGTTATTCCCCTGCTGCTGTTACCCGGCATACTATATTTTCATTTTCAGCAGGAAGCAACCTTGCAACAACGTGTAGTTATGCTTTCCATTTGCACGGCACTGTTTTGCAATACGTTACTCAGCTTTCATTTTTATCCGCAATTGCTAACGCATCAGGCTGGTAAAACGCTGGCTGAAGATATACTTCAATTGCCCATCGACCGAAACAAATTATATTATTTACAGGATTATGAACACAGCAATAGCCTCGATTTTTATTCTGCGTCATTGATAGCCGATATATCAGCCCAAAAACTCTCAACCATCAGGCAACCCGTATGGATCTGCACAGGCGTAAATGGCAAAGCCGAACTTGACCGATGCCATATCCCCTACACCATCACCAGGCAAGTATATAATTACCGTGTGTCAAAGCCGAAAGGACGTTTTCTGGATCCGGACAGTCGGGCATCGCAGCTTAAGCATTTTTATGTATTGGCGATCAGTCGATAGTGTCGTGATAGGGTATCCATAGTGAATGCCCTATCATTATCGTAAAAGTATATATCACATCACGCGAAGACTTCTGATCCACTGCTCAGCCTGGCCAGGATCGGTATAGAAGTGCTCGTTTTCACGGCTATATTTACTTTCGTATACGTCTATCTTCGACTTGTCCTGATGAACGTGCACAGCGCCTACACATTTTATTCCCCGGGTGTTGGTATACTGTATTGATTTCGCATCCTCTTCAAACATATCGAGGTAGCCCACTTTCCAGCCGTATTGCGCTAACGTAAGTGGTACAATGGTCCGGAATCGCTTATGCGCATCTATATCGATCGCTTTAAAACCATAGAGGTTGATGAAAATCTTGAACGAGTCGTTGCTGTTTACTTTTGCAAGGGCATCGTGCAGAGATTGCTCCCACGTTTCAATATCTGTTTTATCAACATCACCGGAGATATGCGTTACAATGAGTTTTTCTTCAGGATAATACCGGCTTGAGGTTATTTTTTCAGCATTCATTATAGAGGGTTGTTTATTTATAGCATGTTAAGAGATATACTTCAAAATTGCTGCTAACTACCGGGCACTTATATCCTTCACCGTAAACCGGTCTTCCACAAGACGGTTATTATATTGCTGAACGATAGCCTTGATCTTTTCTTCCATCCTGCTCTTTACTTCGGGCTGTGTATCTTTAACATCCTGCGTTAGCATCTTATCAGTTTTAAAATTATAGAGTGCCAGTGTTTTGGTTCCATCAAACTGGATTACGTAATCACCTTCCAAAAGCTGGTAAGCGTTGTCTTTATAGTTGAACACAGCCGGCACGGAATCATCGCGAAATATATCACGGCCAAACGCTACGTACGGAGTATTGAAATGCAAGTGTCCTAACACAGAAGGCATGATATCAATTTGCTGCACCAATTGATCCGAGTATCCTTTCAGACTATGATCAGGCTTGAAGAAGATCACCGGCACCGAATACAACCCCCAGGCTGTACGCGATTCATCAAACTGTATCTCGGATGAGGTGTGATCAGCCGTAATCACAAACAGTGTATTCTTATACCAAGGCATCTTCGAAGCCTTCTCAAAGAACTTCTTCAACGAATAATCAGTATACTCTATGCATTTATGAATCACCAGCGGACCGCCTTTAAATTTACCTTCAAACTCCTGCGGTACTTTAAACGGATGGTGCGATGAGACCGAGAAGATGGAGCTCATGAACGGCTGGTGAAATTCATTCAGCTTATCGGCATAAAAGTTAAAGAACTTGTCATCCCAGATTCCCCACATGCCATCCGAATCATTGTCATTACCATACTCCGTCATGCCATAGTATTGGTCAACACCTGCCAGGTTCATAAAAGCCTGAAAACCCATGGAGCCGTTGGGCGCACCATGAAAGAAAGATGTATGATACCCTTGCGGCTTTAACAACGATGCAAGGCTATTTATTTTATTTCCGGAATACGGAGACAAGAAGTAAGGAAGTCCCAACGATGGTATACTGCTGATCACCGAAGGCAAACCATCAATGGATTTACGTCCGTTGGCAAATGAATATTGAAACGTAAGACTGTGTTGTGTGAGCGAATCCATAAAAGGTGTATATCCCTTATACATTCCATTTTCTTTTTCTTTGTTGAATACACCGAAGAACTCCTTCGAGAAACTTTCAAGTATAATTACTACCACATTATCGGGTCTGAACGCGACCGTATCTACCGGTATATGTACGGGGGTATATACGTTTGAAAGTTGCTGTTCATCCGTAAAGTAAGTCGCCTTTTGTATCTTGGTTTTACCGAGTGTGCGCAGCAAGGCAAACGGTGTGTTGAGCACGAGGCTTATCGCTTTCGGGTCTTTTACATACTCACCCGCGTTGCTGAGTGTAATGGGACGCGTACTGTGTGCAAAGCCACCGCGCAGTCCGCCTATCACCAGGTAGATAATGGGCACCATCAAGACCAGTCCACCGACATAAAATACAATTTTGTTTTTAATCATCGGGCCTTGCAGTTTGATGCACCGGTATAGCCAAACCATTAATGCTATAAGCGCAAGCCAAAATACAACCGCATACCAATAGTCCATCAGGAAACTTAACCAAAGGCTGCCCATGTTCTGTTCATTCTCAAATTGCTTGAATACATCGGCCGTGGTGCGTCTGCCGGTGAAGCGGAAGTATATAAAATCAGAAACGTTGGCCGCCAGGGCTATTCCGTTAAAGATGTAAAACAACCACATGACTATACGCTGATACACCGGGTGAAATCGAACCTGCAGTGGTATTATACTTAGCAGGATAACCAAAGCGTTGGTGTAAAGTACGGCCGAGAGATCGAAACGAAGTCCGCCCACAAAAATGCGCAGCATATCGTCTGCAGTAACATCCGTGAAATAACTTTTGTTGAAAACGTAAAAGCCGAGTCGGCAAAGCGTATACAAGAGCATGGCCAGCAGAAATCTGAGCACCAACACTACATAAATATTTCCCTGAAGCTTCAGGCCTTGAAAGTAGTTCCGCATATTCCTTCGTGTAACAAGGATTAGATTAACGGAGTGCGATTTAATACAATTTTGACATAATTATCACATGGCCCCGCTTAAAATTAAACCAGCATGTGTGCGCCTGCATTAATTGCTTATTTTGCCGCCTGTAGCTAAACCGTGAAGTATTGTAATGATCCGGCTTTCTATTTTTTTATTCGCACTGTTTTCTATTTTTTTCAGTCACGCACAAACGCGCACACTTTATTTAGGTATTGGTACCGGGATGACATCAAGCTATACGTGGGATAACGGCATAAGCAAAGACCCACGGTATAAAGATCGGTATGATATCAAGTTTGCTCCTGTATCCCTGAACTATGGATTGGACTTTGAAGGATATGGATTTTTCATCAACCCCGGTCTGGTAAATATAGGGCAGAATTTCTATGTCACGAATACCGTTGGCGGTCAGCAGGGAACGCGCAAGATAAATCTGAGCTACATCAATCTTCCCGCTGCATTTAAACTGCACATCATTGATCTCTCTTTTTTTAAATTAAGTCTTACCGCTGGCGGAAGTTTTGCATTCCTCATGAAGGGTAAAGAAACCGTGAGTCATGAAGAAGCCAAACTCACATTTCCAACACAGGTATATCCTATACTTCCCTCCGACTATACCATTGTTTACGATGGCGTAATAAGTCCCGCGGTATCAAAATATACTATAGCTGATAAAAAGGATTTCAAGTCATACCAGGTGTTTGCCTTGCTGGGATTTCGTTCGGACTGGGAAGTATCAGACGATTGGATGATGTCTCTCGACTTTCGTATGAACTACGGAATCTTTGATCCGCGCACCGATGAATACATGCAGCGTGTTAACGCTTACCAGACCCTATACGATATATCCGGAAAGCGAAGGGATATGTTTGCACTCATTAACGTAAGTGTCTCGCGTTACATTGAGTTGAAGAAAGAGAAACACTCTCCAAAAAAACGTTCATCGTATCCTTCGCACAAATCGCGAAGCCGGCCTCGCGGATAAAAAATTGATTCTATCTTTGTTCACAAGCCACCTATGCTGAAGATAGATTCTCATACACATATTATACCCGAACGACTCCCCGATTGGACCAGCAAGTTCGGCTACGGAGATTTTATTTACCTGCAGCATCATCGGAAAGGTTTTGCCAACATGATGCGTGGCAACCAGTTCTTTCGTGAAATCGGAGAAAATGCCTGGAACGCTGTGCTACGCATCGAAGAGTACAATCAATATCATACGCAAGTGCAGGTGGTGTGTACGATCCCGGTTATGTTTTCGTATTGGGCCAAGCCGGTTGACTGCCTGGCTATTTCACAATTCCTGAACGATCACATTGCTTCACTAATTGATCAGCATCCGAAAAACTATTTGGGCCTTGCAACCATCCCTATGCAGGACACCGCGCTCGCGATTCGTGAATTGGAGCGTTGTAAGCAATTGGGTTTGCAGGGCGTGCAGATCGGTTCAAATATTAACGACCTGAACCTGAACGAGTCACAGTTCTTTCCGATCTTTGAAGCTTGCGAAACGTTAGGAATGGCGGTTTTGGTTCATCCCTGGAACATGATGGGTGAAAAAAGTATGCAGCGTTACTGGCTTCCGTGGCTTGTAGGGATGCCGGCCGAAACAGCGCGTGCGATCAGCTCCATGATTTTTGGCGGTATATTTGAGAGACTCCCTGCGCTTCGGGTTAACTTTGCGCATGCGGGCGGATCGTTCTTACCAACGATCGGGAGACTGCAGCACGGGTTTGAGTGCAGACCAGACCTCGTAGCAGTTGACAATGCTGTGGCACCGAAGGATTACCTCGGCAAATTCTGGGTGGATAGTGTTACGCACGATCCGTTTATGCTGGAGTATGTTTTGAAGTTGCAGGGATCAAAACGTGTTACACTGGGTAGCGACTATCCCTTTCCGCTGGGTGATCTGAAGATCGGGTCATTTATTGAAGCGATGGATTTGAGTACAAGTATAAAAGAAGATATATTTCACAACGCTGCTTTGGCGTGGCTTAATTTAGAAAAGGAACGATTCGAATAATGAGTATACAGTATTACCCCGGTGAAGGAAGATTTACAAAGACTATTGGATGTATCATGATGATGGTATGCTGCATGATCGGCAGTATACATACACTTCACGCCCAGGACAAAGAAAAGGCTGATGAATATGTACGTCAGCAGGAACAGGCAAAGAAAGCCGCCCTGATGCGCGAGCTTGACTCTGGCGTTTACTATATGGACAATGGTGATTACAAACGCGCGGATAAAATATTCCGCCATGTTCTGAGCTCAGTGAAGAGCGTACCTTCTGATCTTACTTATTACTTTGGCAAGAACTCGTTTTACATGGAGCAGTATAAGCAAAGTATAGATTGGCTTAACAAATATATACAACTGAAGGGAACCAACGGTCAGTATTCGCAGGATGCTATACTCTGGAAGCAACGTGCCGAAACGGAATATCTGAAAGAGAAATCAACACAGGCTGAAAAGGTACAGGAAGTACTGTCCATGGATTATGATATTGACTGTGGCCCGGCCGGTAAAGTTGTTTGTCCGGCATGCAAGGGCGATCATGTTATTATACACCGGGGTGCTTTCGGCAACGAGTATAAAACGTGTCCGTATTGCAACGAGCAAGGTATACTTACATGCGAGGAGTATAATTTACTGATCCGCGGCAAGCTTCAGCCGAAGACTGCGAACAGATGAATCGTTATCTGTTAATAGTTAATCGTGGTTTAAAATCCTATGGCACAATGGCCACGAAGAAGACACAATGCTTCGAAGGAAAGCCTCCGCGAAACCCTGTGTCTTCTTCTTAGTGCAAGAGATTTTTATAGTCGTGCAGTCTGTTGATTTCTGGATACCTTGCGTTCCGGCCTTACAATGAATTTCACTTCAGCATGAAGTGCTGTAAATAGTTTAAGCGCTGTTCCTAACGTCATATTCTGAGGACTATTCTCTAGTCGTGATATCTGTGCTTTTTGTACTCCTATCAATTGACCTAATTCTGTTTGTGTCATATCACGTTCCATACGAAGTCGTTTAATCGTATCAGATAGGACATCCATGCTCAAATCAAGTTCATATTCTTCACGCTTGGCTGTACCACGCTTGCCTATTAGTTTATCTTTAGTTTCCTCTAAAGTATATATCCCAGAACGCGAGTAATCTATATTGAACACCGCGATACTCTGTTCTAAATTCCCAAATATCATCTTTCAGTTTCTTAAAGAATTTGATATTTAAGTTATGCGCGTGAGCGCTCAATCCCTCCACGTATTTTCGCTCTCACATGTTCATCTTGTTGTTCCCAAAAATGAAAGGCTGCTCTTAGCAGCAGAATACTAAATCTGACCATCAACGTTAAAAAACTACTCCGCAAAGGAGTACAAAGTTTACATATATATAGAAACTTAAAAATCAAAGTTTGACTCATTGTAATTCTTTGTATTTTTGCCACGCTTTTTCGGAAGCACCAACGATTAACCTGCAATTAATCCATGGCATTATACAATCGCGTTGACGGCCGTCTTCTCAAGGAGAAGATGCGCTCCACCCTCGAAAAAAGGGTAACCATTTCCTTTTACAAGTATCATCACATTACCAATCCACAGGAATTCCGCGATCAGCTCTACCGCGAGTTTGATGCACTGGGAGTTCTGGGGAGAATTTACATAGCTACCGAGGGCATTAACGCGCAGATCAGTGTACCCGAACATAATTTCAACACATTCAAGACCAGATTATATAGCGTTGACTGGCTGAATAATGTTCGACTGAACATTGCTGTAGACGATAACGGAAAATCGTTCTTCAAACTAAAAATACTGGTGCGTAAAAAGATCGTTGCCGATGGACTTGACGATAGTTCATTCGATGTAACCGACAGTGGTACGCACGTAGATGCTGCGACCTTTAACAAGCTCGCAGAAGATCCGAACACGATCATCATCGATATGCGCAATCACTACGAGAGCGAAGTAGGACATTTCAAAGGTGCTATATGTCCGGATGTAGATACGTTCCGTGAAGAGCTCCAGGTAGCAGAAGACCTGATGCGCGATCAGAAAGACAAGAACCTGCTGATGTACTGCACGGGTGGTATACGTTGTGAGAAAGCAAGTGCCTGGATGAAACACATCGGTTTTAAAAATGTCTTTCAACTGAACGGAGGTATAATCAAGTACGCTCAGGAAGTAAAAGATCAGGGCATAGAAAACAAGTTCATTGGTAAGAACTTTGTGTTTGATGAACGCCTGGGTGAACGGATCACCGAAGATATTATAGCCGTGTGTCACCAATGTGGTAAACCTTGTGACGATCACACCAACTGCAAAAATGATGGCTGCCACCTGTTATTCATTCAATGTACAGAGTGTGCAGAGAAGTATAACAACTGCTGCTCCGACACCTGCAAGGATATATTAGAGCTCCCGGAAGAACAGCAACGCGAGCTGCGAAAAGGTATAAATAAAGGAAGGCAGGTCTTCAAGAAAGGAAGATCAGAACACATCCGCAGCCACGAATCATAGTTACAACGCACAAAGCGTAATCTTTATAAACCACTTCACGGGATTTTACCGTTGGGGTGGTTTTTGTACATTTAATGCTGAACTCTAAAATTGTTGACTTCTTGGACCACGTTAAACCAATTCGCATCGGTATTATAAATGTTTCAGATCGTGCCAGTCAGGGTATATATGAAGATATACCGGGCAAGGCGATTGTAGAAACACTGAATGAATACTTGAAGAGTCCGTGGGAAAAAGAGTACGCGGTAATTCCGGACGAGCAACATCTCATCGAAAAAACGATGATTGATATGGCCGATAACCGTAAATGTTGCCTGATCATTACATCAGGTGGAACGGGCCCGGCAAAGCGGGACGTCACTCCGGAGGCCACGGAAGCGGTATGCGAGAAAATGATGCCTGGCTTTGGAGAGTTGATGCGTGCTGAAAGTCTTACATACGTACCCACGGCAATCCTTTCGCGCCAGACTGCTGGTATCAGAAACCAGACCTTAATAGTAAATTTACCGGGGAAACCAAAAGCAATCCGGCAGTGCCTGGATGCTGTTTTTCCAGCGATACCGTATTGCATTGATCTGCTGGAAGGACCGTTTATCGAATGTAACGAAGAGGTCGTTAAGATCTTTCGTCCGAAAAGTACTTAATTTACAGATTTACTTTAACTTACTATGGCCAGGATCAAGTATTACTACGACACCGAAACCTGTAAATACGAGCGGGTAAAAACTAAAACAAGTGATGTTGTAATGAATGCCCTCGGCATTCTTTCGTTAACGGTAGCGATGGCTGTTGGTCTCCTCATTCTCTACACCAACTACTTCGAATCCCCCAAGGAACTCATCCTTAAAAATGAGATCAAAGAACTTGAATTCTACTACGACAAGCTTACCCAGGACGTAAAGAACCTGAATGAGATACTCGGTGGTGTAGAACATCGTGATGATAACATTTACCGTGTGGTTCTGGGCGCTGAACCTATCGATAAGGCTATACGCAATGCCGGTGCCGGTGGTACCGATCGTTACGAAGACATACGCGATAAAAACATCGATCATGAAGACATGGTGGTTGGCCTGAATGAAAAGGTAGACCTGCTTCGCAGAAAACTATATATCGAATCTAAATCGCAGGATGAAGTCGTAAAGCTGGCTGAAAAGAAAGAGAAACTCTATGCTGCCATCCCGGCTATTCAACCGGTATCCAACAAACAACTTCATGCACTCGCTTCCGGTTTCGGATGGCGCACGCACCCGATCTACAAGGTTAAGAAAATGCACACCGGTATTGACTTCGCTGCTTCTATCGGAACCCCTATATATGCAACTGCTGATGGAACGATCGCTGAAGTAAGTGTGAAATTCAGTGGCTATGGAAAGATGGTAGAAGTTGATCACGGCTTCGGTTATCGTACACGCTATGCGCACATGCATGAGTTTGCTGTTCGCTCCGGCCAGAACGTGAAACGTGGTGACCTTATCGGTTATGTGGGTAACACCGGACTGTCAACGGCTCCTCACCTGCACTATGAAGTGCTGATCAACGGCAGCCAGGTAGACCCGGTGCACTATTTTTACAACGACCTCACAGCGGCTGAATACGAAAAAGTACTGGAGCTTGCTTCGATCGAGAACCAGTCACTCGGTATGTAATCATTCAAGAAACATTCATTCTGACACTGTAACAATAGACTTTACACTTCCCCGGAGACCACTCTTCGGGGATTTTGTTTTTTAAAGTACCTTTACTTTAGAATATATACCTGCGATGCCCAGACTTCTACCTGCCTGTTTGTTGGTATTGATCGCCTGCACCAACGCCATCTCCCAGGGATGCAGCGATGCCGGCTTCTGTACTATGGGGGCCATGAAACCCGATCAGCCCTTCAACAAGAAAATTGAACTTCGCTTACGCTCCATGGAGATCAGTTTTTACCGGGGCACCACTACGCTTACGCCTATTGTATACGTTGCAACGGCCGACCTGAACTTCAGTCTCAATCGTAAAACATCTTTCCAGGTAAAGCTGCCCTACCAGGCTGTCTCCGGTTCACTGGCCAACACTTCCGGGCTTGGCGATATATCGCTGTGCATTACGCGCAATATATATACTACCGAAAACTACGACATCAATTTATCAGTCGGGGGCAAAATACCAACCAACCGATCCGATAAAGATGTGGATGGATATCCATTACCGATGTACTACCAGACCAGTCTGGGTACGTACGATTTTATTACCGGTATATCCCTTATCAGTAAAAAGTGGTTGTTCGCTACCGGTATACAACACCCGTTCAACAAGAACAACAACCAGTTCCTGTGGTCAGCGTGGGAAGGGAGTTCTGAAGACATGGGTTATATACATGAATATGCGCGGGCAAAAGAGCTGAAGCGTGGCACCGATATCATGTTCCGTGTCGAGCGTAACTTTCGGTTTTCAAGGATCAATTTTTCATTTGGGCTCTTGCCTATATATCGCATCAACAAAGATGAAATTGCCGATGCAAATGGAAATCGGTTCAAACAAGATAAAGCCCATGGCCTTGCATTGTCCGGCATCTTTACCACCGGTTATAACTTCAATGTACAATCGGGTGTAAAACTCCTGGTAGGTCATAAAATTACCAATCGCGATGTAAATCCGGATGGACTCACACGCGAACTGGTCTCTTCTATAAGTTACTACCACCGTTTCTGATATATGCGCAGGTTCCTGTTACTTCTTTCCTTTCCGCTCCTGTTGTCGTGCTATACGCAGGCACAGAGCATTACGCTGGTAGATCAGTATTTACTCAACGCAGAGTACGACAAAGCCCTGCAGCTGATTGATCTTGCTCTGCAGAAAACTTCCGACAGCCATACCGTGGCCTTGCTGCAAAATAAAAAGGCAGAAGCGCTGATTCGTCTCGGTAAACTGGACCAGGCTGAAAAAATACTTACGGGTATATACACTCCGTCTACACCGGGATTTCAACAGGCTATAACACAAACAACCTATGGTTTACTTTACATGAACCAGGGACGAAATGATGTTGCCGAAGATGCCTTGCAGAAAGCAACACACTTGTTTGATGAAAGTAACAAAGCGGAAACACTCGAAGCCGCGCAAGCTCTCGCCTATCTCGGAAACCTGTATTGTGCCACCGGTAAATATACCCAGGCTGAAGAGCAACTGAACATGGCGCTGTCGCTGCGACAAAAGCAGTTGAAGGAAAATCACGAACTGATCGCAGCATCTTACAACGACCTCGGTCTTACGTTTACCGCCACCGATCCTGACAAAGCACTGGAGTATTATGAAAAGGCACTGGCCATCTATCAAAAAGTCCATGGCAAGCAACATCCTAAAATTGCCATCGCCAATACTAATATAGGGTTTGTATACCGCAAGCTCGAGCTATATGGTGACGCGGTGAACAACTTTGAATCTGCGCTTAAGATATGGGAACAGGTATATGCCACAGCCCATCCATCCAAAGCGTTTGTACTTTTTAACCTGGGAGAAACCTATCTGAAGATTGGTGATGCCAAAGCAGCAGAGGCATTCTACATGCGTGCGCTGAGTATGTACCAGGAGAGCTACGGAAAGAAACATCCGGAGATCGCACGGGTATTAAATGCTGTAGCAAGTATACATATACCGCGGAATGAATTTGAGAAGGCGCTGAACTACTATCAGCAGGCATTACAGGCGAATATAAATGATTACGAAGCGACTGATATCACCACACAACCGCGGCTGAAAAACTTCTACGATGGTAACGTGCTGCTATACTCATTACTGGGTAAAGCGCAGGCACTGGAATCTCAGTACTATGGGCGGACACTGAAGTTCACCAACCTTTCGCTCGCGTTACAAACACTGCAGGTATGCGATACATTGATCGATAAGCTGCGCCAGCTAATCACCAATGAGAGCGACAAGATTCTGCTGGGGGTTATAGCCAATGAAGTATATACCGATGGCGTACGCATTGCGCATGAAGCCGGCAATGTTGCCCTGAAAAAGAAAACTTATTTTGAACTTGCTTTTTACTTCGCAGAGAAAAGTAAATCAGCTGTGTTGCTTGAAGCTATATCCGATGCCAATGCCAAATCGTTTGCCGGTATACCCACAGATTTGCTGGACGAAGAGAAAAACCTGAAGACCGCTATCGCCCTGTGCGCACAAAAGCTCGCACAAAAACCTGCGGCTGATGAAGAGAAGTATCTGCGGGAAACATCGTTCAGTCTGAATCGCAGCTATGAAGCATTCACCAAGCGGTTGGAGAATCAATTTCAGGAATACTTCAACCTGAAGTTCAACACCAGTTCTCCATCCATTCAGCAATTGCAAAGTAAACTGGATGCACACACAGCATTGTTGAGTTATTTCATAGACGAAAAGAACAACCGGCTATATATATTCCAGATCACCCAAAAGAAATATAGCATCATCGACCACACTTTACCGGCAGAGTTCGGCAAGTATATAACCGGCATGCGCAATGGTATATTCTTCAATGACCAAAAGGTATTTATTAAATCGGCAGCGAAACTATCGGCATTGCTCCTTCCCCAACACCTGCCGTCTGGAGTGCAGAATCTGCTGGTGTTACCAACCGGGCGACTAAGCATTATACCTTTTGAGGCCTTGTTTACAAACGCTGTCAATGAAACGGATAGCTATAATGCATTGCCTTACCTCATCAATCGCTATACCGTACGCTATGAATTTTCGGCAGGGCTTATACTTCAGAAAGGAGGCGCACAACGGACTGCCGATACGCCATCCATACTGCTATGTGCCCCGGTAACATTCCCGGAGAAAGATGGACTTCCGGAATTACCGGGTACGGAATCGGAAGTAAATGAGATCGCCAGACTTTTCGCATCTCAAAATTATACCAACGGACTATATATTAAAGATCAGGCTGACGAGAAGCTGGTGAAATCCGGGAAGGTAAAGGACTATACCTATATACATCTGGCCACACATGGCGTGGTAGATGAGAGTAATCCTGCACTATCAAGAATATTCTTACAATCTGATATAGGCTCTGAAGACGGAAACCTGTTTGCAGGCGAAATCTATAACCTGGATCTGAACGCAAACCTGGTTACACTTTCTGCATGCCAGACGGGATTAGGCAAGATATCAAAAGGTGAAGGTGTCATTGGGTTATCGCGTGCGCTGGTATATGCCGGTGCGCAAAACATCATCGTCTCCTTCTGGAGTGTAGCCGATGAGTCAACATCCGAGCTGATGAAGAATTTTTACCGTAAGCTGCTCGAAGAACAGAATACTACATTCTGTACCAGTCTGCGCAAAGCAAAGCTGGAGCTGGTGAAGAATGAAAAGTATGCAGCTCCCTATTACTGGGCTCCGTTTATCCTCATCGGATTTTAAAGACAATCATACGAACATCTATAGCGATGGGTATAGATGTTTACGAAAAGAATTATAGCAAAGGCTTGATGCGCATATTCCGGATCAACCCTTCTTCGATCTGAAAAATATGCTGAACATTCTTGATTGAAACTATATTTCCTTTCAGATCGCGGATAATCTGGTTGGCTTCCACAACAAAGCGCCCTTCGTCATCTTCTTCAAAATATATCGGCTTTACATGTGGATCCATATAGCTCCACTGGCGTGACCAGTAATCCCGAATACCAGTATGCCCCTGCACGAGGCCGCCCTCGAGTGCATTGGCCCAGTCTGCGTGCGGATGGATAACCTCTAACGCTGCATCTATGTCGCGGGCATTAAATGAATTGTAGACATATTGCAAAAGTTCACGAAAATCGATGTTTTGCGAAATGGTCATACGACAGGGTTAATTTGTTACCCTGAATTTCTATACGGCACACCAGTACGCCAACAAAATTGCCGTAAGCTGTCTTGATAGCCATATTAAGCCCCGAATACACCGATAGACGATACCCCTACCGTTGTAAATCTACTCATATCGCAGCGACTTGGCAGGATTTACCCGTGCAGCCCGCAGGGTATGAATGCTTACCGTAAAGAGCGCTATAGCAATTACCACCAGGCTCGGCAGTGCAAAGATGAGCCAGTCCAATTGAATGCGATACGCAAAGTCCTGCAGCCACGTATCCATTACCCACCACGCCAACGGTGTGGCTATGACAATGGCAATGCCCAGCAGTAAAATATAGTCTTTGCTGATCAGCGTTAGTATGCTGGGCACCGATGCGCCCAATACCTTGCGTACGCCAATCTCTTTGGTGCGTTGTATAGCCGTGAGCGATGATAGTCCGAATAAACCGAGACACGCTATAAATATGGCCAGCGCTGAAAATATACCGAACACTTTACCAAACTGCTGGTCAGCTTCATATTGCTGGTTATAGTGATCATTGAGGAAGAAGTATATAAATGGATTGCCCGGGAAAAGCTGCTTCCAATCGTCTTCAAAATTAGCCAGCGATGATTTTACATTCGCAGTATTGAACTTGATTGAATAAAATCCACCGGGAGCTTTGCCATAGCGCAGCACCATCGGATCGTATGCTTTCTTCAATGATTCCTGGTGATAGTCTTTTACTACACCTACGATCTTGAACGTATCGCCCCAGAAGAATATCTGATCGTTCAATGCGTCTTCCGGTTTTTGAAATCCTAAACTACGCGAAGCGGATTCATTCAGAAGTACAGAATGCTCTTCATCGGCTACATCGGCTGAGAAAGTACGTCCGGCTGCTACATCTACACCATAGAACTTGGTATAGTCGTGATCGAACAGAATGATGCGGTATTGCTTTGCTTCATCTTCCCGCTGACTTAATCTCCGTATACCACCTGCATTCCATCCGGGTTGTCGGCCGGGTACTTCAGTAGATGCAGTCATTCCGCTTACTTCCGAGTATTGCACGATCTTATTCTTGAACACCTGGAATTTCTGTTCGTATGTGGAGTCGACAACATTCGGGGAGTGTATCACCAGCGTTTGCTGAATGTCTACACCGAGTGCCTGGTCGCGCATGTGACTGATCTGGCGGTATACTGTAAATGTACCCACGATCAAGGTAATGGAAGCTATGAACTGCGTTACCACCATGCCCTTTCTGAAAAATATACCTTTGTTCGTATTCTTGAAGCGGCCTTTCAGTACTTCCACTGGTCTGTAAGCAGATAGTACAAATGCCGGATATAGTCCAGACAACAATGCTCCGCCTGCAATAAGAAGTCCTATCCATAGCCAGAACATTCTTTGCTTGAACAATATATAGCCCAGCTCACGTCCTGTCATTTCGCTGAATGCCGGTGTTAATAGTACAACCAGCGCTATAGCAATGATAACGGCCACTGCGTTTAGTAAAACAGCTTCCAGCAGGAACTGCTGCACCAACTGTGAGCGGAAGCCTCCCATTACTTTACGCACGCCTACCTCGCGAGCACGCTCAATGGATTTCGCGGTAGACAGATTTATATAATTGATCCACGCTATAAATAAAATCAGCACGGCCACGATAGCGAGGAAGTAAGAAGCCTGTCGGTTTCCGTTTCGCTTGAACTCGCCTATATAATCAGAATCGAGATGTATATCCGTTACCGGCTGTAAATGAAACTCCATACCGGCATTATAACGCTTCAGTTCTTCGCCTGCACGCTTCTGCACATAAGCTGGTAATTTTGCTTCAAAGTCTTTCGCATTGGTGTGCTCATCCAGCAATATATAGGTTAGAAAACCATCCCATTGCCAGGATGTGATCGGGTCGTTCCATAATTTATGGAGTGAAGCAAATGACATCAGCACATCAATCTTCATGTGCGAGTTAGCGGGCAGATCTTCGAATACACCGGTTACTTCGTAATCAGTTTTGCCATTGTTCTTTAGAAATTTACCAATGGGATTCTCGTTGCCAAAATATTTCTTCGCCATGGTTTGAGACACCACTACTTTGAAAGGCTCCTTCAGCACTGCCGAATCTATACCTTCAATAAGCCTGATGGAAAATACCTTGAAGAAATCTTCCGATGCGAAGTATGAATTTTCTTCCTTGAAGAATACATCACCATACGAGAACACGACATTGCGCTGGGTAAGACGGGTATAGTATTCCACTTCCGGAAAATCGGCTTTCAAGTCAGGCCCTATACCGGCACAACCCGAAGCCCATTGTGTTGAGAGCTCACCCCGATCGTACCGATCAAGCTGCACGCGAAAGATCCTGTTATTGTTGGCGAGGAAGTTATCATAACTGAACTCGTGCATAACATACTGAGTAATGAGCATACATGCCATCATACCGATGGCCAGCCCCAGTATATTAATGGTGGTGAACGCCTTATTCCGGGAAATATAGCGCCACACGGAAGTCATGTAATTCTTGATCATGGGAGGAAGTATTTAAAACGATACTGTGCTAAATCGAAATGGTTACAAGCCTTATTATTATTATTATGGCAGCAGCAGCTTCACTTCCTATCGCGCACCTTCAATATTGTTACAACAAACTGCCAACACGGCTTACGAGTGCTATACTTATACGATCGAAATGCCAAAGTATGAAAACAAGGTTTCCATCAACGGAGTGCACATATATAAATGATGAACGGGCTATATTCGTACAAAGTATGTTCGTTAGCGAACATTTTTGTAGCGTAGCGGAATGCTACTTCGAGCGGCTGCTCTCTAATTTCCGGTTGATGATCCGGATGATCTCATCCAACTCCTGTGCTGCTTCCTGCAGGCGTTCGAGTATCTCTTCGCGATCGTCACTCAGTTCTTTGATGCGGGCAAGTTCTACCAGGCCGAGGATGCGGGCTAACGGTCCGCGTACTTCATGCGCGGTAAAGAATGCATATTCAACAAGCTTCTGGTTTTGCAGTGCAATCTCTTCAGTACGTTCTTTAACTTTCATCTCCAGGTTCTCATTCATCTTGTTGATCTCGATGTTCAGCTTCATGAGCGCCTCTTTAGCAAGATGATTCGTCTTATTGAGTCCATAGAATTTGAATCCAAGAAGAACCGATAGCACCAGGATCAGCGATACACCTCCTATTGCTATATATTGTCGCTTGACGATCTTTCGCTGGAAGCCCAGCTCCTGTTCTTTCTGCTGATAGTCGTACAGCATTTGAATGGTAGCAATCTGCTCACGTCTTTCATTCTCGAATATAACACGTTCCAGTGCAGACACTTGTCTGGTAAAGTATAGCGCAGAATCAAGCTGTCCCATACGTTCAAAGTAAACACTCAGGAATTTGAGTCCTTCCATCTCCTGGCTCCTGCTGCTTTTCTGGCGCGCCAGTGCTATAGCAGTGTGCAGGTAATAATAGGCAGAATCAAATTGTTCTGAGTTCAAGAATAGTTGACCAAGTTTGTTGTTGGCCGCAACAACCTGCATGTGATCGTTGGAGAGTCGCGCATAGCGGATTGCATCTTTATAGTATAACGATGCTTTGCTATACTCCTCCTGGTCGGCATATATATCGGCTATGGATGAATATGCATTGCCGGTGGCCCAGGTGTTCTTTAATATTTTTAAACGATCGAGCGCTTCGTTGCAATAGTCAAGCGCCTTGGTAAAATCGCGGGTATTGCGATAATACTCAGCAAGGGATAACAGCGAGTTTACAACGCCCAAGCTATCGCCTATAGAACGTTTCAGCTTAAGAGACTCCAATGAAAAATCCCGCGCTTTATCAAACTGGTTTTGCCGGGTGAAAATCATGGAGAGATTATTCAGCACCTTGGCTTTGCCCGACATGTCGTTAAGTTCTTCGTATAGCTTGAGTGCCTGATAACAATATTCAACGGCTACGGAGTATTCATTCCGCACATAGTGAAGTATACCCTGGATCTTTAATGATTCCGCTAAACCTTTTTTATAAGAAGAAGCTTGTGCAGCGGAAGAAGCTTCACTGACAAATCGTTCGGCATCGCTAGCCGATATAAGCGAATACTGGAAGGCAAGTTCATTCAGCAGGTCAACACGTTGCTCGTTTTCTACCTTCGGCAGAACTTTTAAAAGCGAGTCAATCCTGTGTTGTTGGCCTGCTACAAGCGAACTCGCAATTAAACTGACAAAAAGAAACGAAATCAGATTCTTCATTAGGGCACATACCAACAAACAGGCCGCTAATATAAGTTAAAATAATTCTTTTGCTATTCTATAAATAGGATCTGACTTACCCATGGAATAAAAATGCAATGTTGGAACACCTTTCCTTACAAGTTCTTTCGATTGCTGAATACACCACTGGATACCAACCTCTTTTATAGCTTCGTTATCTTTACACTTCTCAGCTTCATCGGCAAGTTCTTCGGGTATGTCGATGTGAAATGTTTTGGGAAGCACGGTTAACTGTGCTTTACCGGTAAGCGGTTTTATACCCGGAATGATCGGCACATTGATACCGGCTTCGCGACACTTATCTACAAAGTCAAAATATTTCTGATTGTCGAAGAACATTTGCGTAACGATATACTGCGCTCCCATATCTACTTTTAACTTGAGATACTTGAGATCAGCTTTCAGGTTCGGAGCATTAAAATGTTTTTCAGGATAGCCCGCTACACCAATACAAAAATTAGTAGGCGCTGCCGTAGTGAGTTCTTCATCGAGATATACCCCCATGTTCATGTTTACCACTTGTGCGAGCAGATCGGATGCATAACGATGTCCATCCGGTTCGGGCACAAAACGTGATTCACTTTTAATAGCATCGCCTTGCAGTAATAGTACATTGTCCACACCGAGGAAGTGAAGATCGATCAACGCGTTTTCAGTTTCTTCTTTACTGAATCCACCGCAGATAATATGCGGCACCGTATCAACTTTATAGTGGTTCTGTATAGCCGCACATATACCTACCGTTCCCGGACGTTTGCGTGTGGTTATCTTCTCCAGCAAGCCTCCTGCTTTCTTTCTATATACATACTCTTCACGATGATACGTAACATCAATAAACGGAGGCTTAAACTCCATCAACGGATCAATGTTATTAAACAAGTTCTTAATATTCTCTCCTTTCAACGGAGGCAGAATCTCAATCGTAAATAAAGTTTTACCGTTAGCGCTTTTCAGGTGGTCGACTACTTTCATTGTGTTTATGTGTGTACGTGTTTTGGTCTGTACGTTGTCGTACTCGTTAGTTATTTTGTGCGATTAGCCAGGTAGCGTATAAGTGCTAGGCTAAGTGCTTTTACTTTATCAGCTCTGTCTTGTATCTCTTTTGCTTTTGTTTCTTCCAGGTAATTCAGATCTATTAATACATATACTATACTTTTTACTTCGGATGCAGAATTGTGCGCTGTGTCCAGGTAACGTATAAACTCCTTTGTGCTATACTTACCAAATCCCTCTGCTATATTATTCATGATCGAGAGCGCTGCTCTTTTTATTTGACTCTTCGTATCAAAGTCTCTTGACAATTTCCCTTCCTCACAAATAATATAAATCTCCTTCACCAATTCTCTCGCCTCCTTCCAACAATTCAAATCCTCAAACCTTTCAACTTTACCCATAACATTTATATTTATTAATTATACATAGTAACACAACATTGCTATACCCTTTACCCCACGTAAACACCTACACACCTAAACACGTAAACACAACTAAACATCGTAGCTCAAGTTCGGGGCCAGCCACTTCTCCACTTCCGGGAGCGGCATGTTCTTCCGTTTGGCGTAGTCTTCGACCTGGTCTTTTTCGATTTTGCCGAGACCGAAATATTTGGAGTCGGGATGGGAGAAGTAGAATCCGCTTACGGCTGCGCCCGGGTACATGGCGTATGACTCGGTAAGCTGGATGCCTACTTTACCTGCATCGAGAAGTTCGAAGAGTAATTTCTTTTCGGTATGATCCGGACATGCAGGATAGCCTGGTGCCGGACGTATACCCTGGTATACTTCATCAATGAGCTGATCGTTCGTATAGTGTTCATCACTTGCGTAACCCCAAATTTCTTTACGAACTTTTTGATGCAAGCACTCAGCGAAGGCTTCAGCAAGTCGGTCGGCAAGTGCTTTCGCCATGATCTCCGAGTAATCATCCTGGTTGGTTTTATGGAAGTCAACCAATTTCTCAAGACCAAGTCCTGCGGTTACAGCAAACAGGCCAAAGTAATCTTTACCCTGCTCCGGAGATATAAAATCTGCAAGACAAAAGTTTGGAAGGTTCTGCGCTTTCTTGTTTTGCTGCCGCAGAAAATGAAACGTTGCAAAAGGTGTAGCTTGCTTCTCATCTGCATATAGTGCAACATCATCACCGGCATTTACTGCGGGATAGAATGCTATAACACCGCTCGCCTGCAGACTTTTATCCCGGATGATATCGTCCAACATCTTATTGGCGTCATCAAAAAGTTTCTTAGCCTCGGCACCTACAACAGCATCCTTAAATATACCCGGATAGCGACCAGCCAGCATCCACGTCTGGAAGAACGGAGTCCAATCTATGTACTTTCGTAACTCTTCCAGCGGAAAATTCACAAACTCTTTTCTACCGGTAAAAGCAGGCCTGGTATATATCGTCTTCGACCAATCTATATTGGTTTTGTTCTTGCGGGCATCTGCCAGTGATATATAGTTCTTCGTACCTTTTCTGTTTTCATGATCGGTACGAAGCTGCTGATATTCATTCTTTACTTTCTGTTTGAAGCCTGCACGTGTATCGACACTGATCAGCTCACTCGCCACAGGTACAGAACGTGAAGCATCAAGGACGTGTACCACAGGACCATCATATACCGGGTCGATCTTTACTGCCGTATGAATGCGCGATGTAGTCGCTCCTCCAATCAATAGCGGCAATTCCATTTTCTCACGCTGCATTTCTTTGGCAACGTGCACCATCTCATCGAGTGATGGCGTGATCAAACCACTCAACCCGATGACGTCAACCTTCTCCCGTTTGGCCGCTTCAATGATCTTTTCAGAAGGCACCATTACGCCAAGGTCTACCACTTCGTAGTTGTTACATGCGAGCACTACACCCACTATATTTTTACCGATGTCGTGTACATCGCCCTTCACGGTGGCCATTAATATTTTTGCTGCTGCTTTGCCCTGATCTCCTGTCAGCCTCTTCTCTTCTTCGAGGAAAGGCGTGAGGTAGGCAACGGATTTTTTCATTACCCGCGCGCTCTTTACAACCTGCGGTAAAAACATTTTACCACTGCCGAACAGGTCTCCCACTACGTTCATTCCGGCCATCAACGGACCTTCAATAACATATAGCGGGCGACCATATTTGATTCGCGCTTCTTCGGTATCCTGATCGATATAGTCTATTACACCTTTTACCAGTGCATGCGTAATGCGTTCTTCAACGGTGCCTTTGCGCCATTCATCATCTGTCTCTTTTTTCTTCGCTGCACCTTTTACAGTCTCCGCGAATTCCAGTAGACGTTCCGTTGCATCGTCTCTACGATTCAATAGAACATCTTCAACGCGCTCGAGTAGTTCTTTATCGATCTCGTCATATACTTCCAGCATCGTTGGGTTTACTATACCCATATCCATACCATGTTGTATAGCATGGTATAGAAATGCTGAGTGCATGGCTTCGCGCACTTTCTGATTACCGCGGAAGCTGAACGACACGTTACTCACACCGCCACTCACGTGCGCACCCGGAAGATTTTCACGGATCCATTTGGTTGCTTTGAAGAAATCGAGCGCATAGTTCCGATGCTCTTCTATACCCGTTGCTACGGGAAATATATTCGGATCGAAAATGATGTCCTGAGGCGGAAACTTTACTTCGTTCACCAGTATATCATACGCGCGTTTGCAAATGGAAATTCTTCTCTCGTATGTATCGGCCTGCCCGTGTTCATCGAATGCCATCACTACAACAGCAGCTCCGTAACGTCTTACAAGTTTGGCTTGTCGTACAAACTCTTCTTCACCAGACTTTAAACTGATCGAGTTGACTATACCTTTTCCCTGCAGACATTTCAAACCTTCTTCAATCACTTCCCATTTGGACGAGTCAACCATCACGGGTACAACCGCGATCTCCGGTTCGGATGCCATCAGGTTCAGGTAGCGCACCATGGCCGCTTTGGAATCCAACATCCCTTCGTCCATGTTCACATCAATAACCTGCGCGCCTCCGCGCACCTGGTCCAATGCTACTTCGAGTGCTTCTTCAAACTTATCTTCTTTAATGAGTTTTAAGAATTTGGCGGAGCCGGTAACATTGGTTCGCTCACCTATATTGACAAAGTTAGAACTGGGAGTAATGGTGACTCCCTCCAGTCCACTTAACAATAAATATTTAGACATGTTCTTCTACTACTCCTCTGGGGTTATATTTCTTCGCTATCTCAGCAATCAGTTTAATATGCTCGGGTGTTGTTCCGCAGCAACCGCCAACAATGTTGATCAGTCCTTCTTTCAAAAAGACTTCAACCTGTTGTCCCATTTCTTCGGGTGTCTGATCGTAATGACCAAACTCGTTGGGAAGTCCTGCGTTCGGATAAGCACTCACGAAGTACGGGGCCTTCTCATTGAGTACTTGCAGGTAAGGTCTTAGCTGGCTCGCACCCAATGCACAGTTCAATCCTATACTTAGTAAGGGTACATGCGAAACCGAAATCAGGAATGCCTCGGTGGTTTGTCCGGAAAGTGTGCGACCACTCGCATCCGTTATTGTACCCGATACCATGATGGGTAACTTTCTTCCTATCTCATCAAACAACTCCTGTATAGCAAACAAAGCTGCTTTTACATTGAGTGTATCAATGATGGTTTCAAGCAAGAGTATATCTGCTCCGCCATCAATAAGTCCTTTCGCTTGTTGCTTGAATGCGAGTGCGAGTTCATCAAATGTAATGGCACGAAAGCCAGGATTATTTACATCTGGTGACAGGGAAGCTGTCTTATTGGTTGGCCCCATAGCACCTGCTACAAAGCGAGGTTTGCTGGGATCTTTCTTCGTAAATTCTTCGGCTACTTCTTTCGCTATTTTTGCTGAGTAATAGTTCAGATCATATACCGCGTCTTCCAGGTGATAATCGGCTTGCGCGATGGTAGTACCGCTGAATGTGTTGGTCTCGATAATATCAGCACCCGCTTCAAGGTACTGGCGATGTATAGCTTTGATAATATCAGGACGTGTTATTGAAAGAATATCATTGTTTCCTTTGAGCGGGAAGCCATGATCTTTAAAACGCTCTCCCCGGAAATCTTCTTCCTCAAGTTTATACCGTTGGATCATGGTACCCATAGCACCATCAATCACGAGTATACGTTCCTTTAAAATGTCTTCGATTTTCATAAAGCCCTCCGCGTTTAGTTATTGCTATCCAGAGAGCCCCTGTAAGGTGGGTTAACTTATCTTTTCCGTTACATCATGCAAAGTAACGAAAGGGATTTAGCACAACATTCGTTAACGTAGCTAACGAATAGGATGCTAAGACGTCATCGGGCCCATTCCCTCGGTCTTTCTGGATAAGCTTTGGCAAAGAAAATGAATAGGAATGAAACTACAAAACAACTTACCGTAAACGATACCCTATTCTGATACCTAACACCGGGCAGGGTACCACGCGATCTTCTTCATTGGGTATATCAAAAAACAAATCATCTTCCATTCCTTCCGGAAAGGCCGGTATACCGTTTGGTCTTACCTCATCATAGTCAACAAATCGTATGGTCCACCCGGAGTTTACATCGAGAAAAAAATCGGAGAAAAAGTACTTGATCAGTCCAAACTTTACACTGAAGCCTTGTTCATTATACTGCACCGGGTAATAGTGATAGCGTATAATGGTATGCTCGCAGTCATTACCAAAACATTCCTGCTGGCGGAATAGTCTGTCGAATTCAATATCGTTTTTGTAATACTCGGCTGCACCATAAAAAATCAACCTTCGGTATACAATAGGTGCAAAGTATTTTCGCACTTCGAGTTTCATTTTATAGCCGCGCTTGTCGCGATACGATTCATCCTGGTTCGTATAGTTGATCACATGTCCATACTCTGCCTGTGCTGTAAACGTGCGGGTAATTTTCTTCTCGTATGAGAACTCAAGTGTTGGATAAA
This sequence comes from uncultured Chitinophaga sp., assembly GCA_902168205.1. GTDB lineage: Bacteria > Bacteroidota > Bacteroidia > Cytophagales > Cyclobacteriaceae > Ohtaekwangia > Ohtaekwangia kribbensis. The sequence goes on from CABHOK010000006.1 coordinate 253,861, forward strand.
AATTAATCAAATGAAACGGACTGAATTTCAACGCATGCCTCGGCACTAGTTTCTGATAGCGAAGTGAATCCTGGGCATGGGCGATCGTACCTAGTAAGGCGAGTAGTAGAGATAGAGTTGTACGTGTCACCGGGGGCGTTAGTCGTTATTGGTTAGTCGTTATTGGTTAATCGTTATCAGCAATGCTATACTTTCCGTACGCGACACGGGGATTTTGCTTAGTAAGATGAGCGCACCGGTTTGCTGATCATAGCGGTATTGAAATACACCGTCTTCTCCTGTCAGCAACAAAATACCATTATTGGGTATAACATCGTAGGCATGTATATTTTCGATGTGGTGTTTCAGCTGTATAGATCGTTCATTTTGAATATCGAATACTTTAAGACCATGTTCGCCTTCGCAGATGAACAACAGATTACCATCGACACCAAGACCGTGTGGTGATAACATCGGGTAGTTAGCAATCAGCGAAGGATTATTTTTATTGGTGATGTCAATTATCTCCAGTGCATTGGCTCCGCGATTACAAGCGCTGCCGGCACGTAATGTAACAAAGGCCCGATCGCCCTGCACTACAACCGGATCGCATGAAACTATATGCGCATACCTGAAAATGAACGTGGGTGTTACCGGATCTGCTATACTATAGATATACATTGCATCGGTAGCACCGAGGTAGAGGTACTCGCCTCTTGCCACGACTGTTTCAAGGCCGCCATTGGTGGAGATCGTATTTATTTTTTCAAATGTATTGTTCCGTATATCAAACACGGAAATCGTACTCTGGCTGGCTATATACATATAGCCGTTGCTGATCGCGAACCGCGTCATCGAGCCGCCTGTTCCCTGTGAGTTATTCAGTTCACTGGAGGAGTCTGATTCGCATGCTGCGATGCAAACCAGCAACAGAAAGAATATTAATTTAGTAGCTCGCATAACATTCGTATTTTGTAAGGGTTGCTTTCTTCCATCCTGTTACAATGCCTTTGGTCTGGTCAACGCATTCAAAATAGTAACCTGCCGGTGGCGGAATACCAAGGTTCCAGTCTTGCAGCGATAACGTTCCGATGCTGGTAAGTTTTTCGAAATCATGTACTTCCAGCGCTACGAGATTTCCCATGTGGTCGGCATACAACACATTGTTTTGTATAGCCATGTCGGTATTTCCCAGTAACTGTACAAAACCTATTGCCTTCGGATTCTCCGGAGTGGTGTTGTCGAATACATGTATACCTTTGTTCACCTCATTCACCAATAGAAAACGTCCGTATACATAAATCTTTCCGGGGTTATTCACAGATCGTGCACTGGTTAACGTGACCTCTTGCGTTTGTGAGGTTCCATATACCGGGCGATATCCTTCTACGGGATCATCATACGAAGAGTACTCATTCACCCAGCAACCTGAAAGTACCAACAACAGAAGTGTCGGCACCATATAAAGTACAATCCTGCGTTTTATCATAAGCACAAACGTTTATTAAAATTTAACTTTGAAGAAGACGTTCAAAATAAATGATTTGATGATCTTTGTGCCGTCAAACCACTATAGCGGATATGATTTTTAGTTGTAGTATACATGCTCGCTTCTTCACATCCGGTTCGCTGATGAACCGCGACCTCGTTCGACACCCTTATCTCAACAACACACCCAACGCATGAAACTAGCTGCCATCGACATCGGTTCTAACGCTATACGCTTTCAGGTTTCTACCGTGCTGGCTAATAATCAGACACAACCTGTATTCAAAAAGTTGGAATACGTTCGCTTTCCGTTACGATTAGGACACGATGTATTTACCACCAACCGAATCAGCAACGCCAGCATCGCCAAATTCAAAAAACTGATGACGGCCTATAAACTGCTGCTGGAGTTGTATGAGGTAGATGACTATATGTTCTGTGCTACATCGGCCATGCGCGAATCCGACAACGGTCTTGAACTGGCCAACCAGGTAAAAGAAGAACTGGGTATAACTATTCATGTGATTGATGGCAATCGCGAAGCTGAATTGATCAACCGTGCCATAAGCTCGTACTTAACGGATAAAACATATCTGCATATTGATGTGGGTGGTGGTAGTACTGAATTGAACTTGTATGTGGCCGGTAAAAAAATCAAGACACGTTCGTTCAAGATTGGTTCGGTACGCGTGCTCGAACAAATAGACTCTCCGATTATGTGGGAGGATATGGAGCGCTGGATCAAAGACAACGTAAAAAAAGACTACGGCAAAGTAACTGCTGTTGGTACCGGTGGTAACATCAGCAAGATATTTGAACTCGCTAAACTAAAACCGGGCAGCATCATGTCGGTAAAGAAAGTGAAAGAGATACGCGACATGGTGGAAGGTTACTCGCTCGAGGAACGTATCTATAAGTTACAGATGAACCCCGATCGCGCGGATGTAATTATACCCGCCAGCCATATTTACCTGCAGGTTATGGAATGGGCTCATGCAGCCAGTATACTTGTACCGGAAGTAGGTTTGAAAGATGGCATTATGCTACACTTGTACGAGCAAAGCGTTGCCCAGCAGAAGCTAAACTTCTAAAGCTATATACCAGTATGAACAGAGAATGACCTCTGTTATTTAGGTCTTTTTCTGTCGATGGTACTCTTACCGCGCTTACGCTCTTCAACTTTCAAGTCGATAAGATAGGCGAGTGATATGCGGAATCCCTGGTTTCTGATTTTCTGCGATTCACTGAACGAAGGAAATGTAGGACTGAATACACCATCGCTCTCACGACTCAGGTAACTGTGACCAAGTTCATAACGCAGCGTAAGTACTACCTCACGATACCGAACCGGTTCAAACAGAAAACCAGCGGTAAAGTTTAGTCCGAACTGTACGCGGTTAGGACGCTGTATAACCATTTCATTTTCAGTAGCAGAGCCGGGATCTTTACCAAATACTATATCCACCGGTATAACACCCGATGGTCCGTTATGGAATTCATGCGTATCTGCATTTTCAAATGTCCCCTTCCCTCCTAGCCAGTAGCTTATATTTGGACCTACACCCAGCGAATATTTGAACTCTTTTTCACCAATGTGCCCTTTAAAATAAGCAGTATATACAATTGGCATCTCGATATATTTATACCGGAGCTTCAACGAAAGATCACCTGCTTCACTTTTCAGGTTCTTTCCTTTGGTTGAATAGATGAGCGATGTATGAAGGAAAAATCTCTTGCGAACCTTAAATGCAAGGTGGCCACCGACATGATACCCAAATACTGGCGATACATTGTATTCGTCTTTGAGATCTTTATCACTAAAAGAGGTCCACGAAAAATTTGCACCTGCTACAGGTCCCACAAGTACTTGTGCAAAAGCAGTACTGCAAAAAATAAAAGTAAGAATCAGAACACTTGATATACGTGTTTTCACTAAGGTTGAGGTTTTTCTATCAGAACAATTCTTTAAATGCTCAAAAATACAGGATTTCGGTCAAGTAAGACGTTGAACAATTCTGTTAAAAACAAAAAAACGCTGTATATTCGTGAGTTTTACTTTAAACAGACTTTTTAAACTGATACAATTCACTCTGGTGACTAACATTTTTAAAATGACTGGTGATTTTCACCAGAATCAACGAGTGACTTTTGAGCAATAGCCCATATTAATGGACGTGAATGCGGTATTTTTTTAACTTATTAGTTAGTACTCTCTTCCTGTTGTGCGGATATATTGCATCTGCTCAAAACTATCCTGTTTATAATAATTTCTTCATCAATCCATATTTATATAATCCGGCCGAAGCCGTTACGGAATACACGTATGTTTACGCGCTTCATCGCCAACAATGGATGAATATAGAAGGAGCTCCTCAGCTCTCCACATTAACATTCAATACCATGATGAATGAAAGTCGTGCGGGATGGGGTGGCAAGATTTCATCTTACAAGCGCGGACTTCTCAATACAACGGACTTCTCTCTTTCGTATGCGTATGCCATGCCCGTTGGTCAGAAAAACTGGCTGATGTTCGGGCTCTCCGGGGGCGCTATCTCCAACAGCATCGACATGAATAAAGTGACGGATCCGAACGATCCGGCATTGGCAAGTTACTCTGCCAACAACATGCAGCCTGTATCAAGCTTTGGTATGCTATACCGATCGGGCTCGGGTATTAATATAGGTCTTTCGTTGCCTCAGCTTTTCCCTTCGAAGTTTAACAGCGATGCCAGCTTTAATGTTACTACGGTCTCTCCTACGGACAATGTATTCTTCACCATTTACTATAAGAAAAAAGTAGAGAGTAAAATTGTTAGTCGCAGTAAAGGCGGCTTGAAACGTAAAGTAAAAACACGCGAGACCATCGCTCCGCTTGAACTCTACTTTAATTACAAATACTCTAAATTTGGTACCAGTCAGTTCGAGTTCCTGGGAAAGCTTAACCTCTCGGAAAATTTCTGGTTAGGAGGTTCGTATCGTCTGCCGTATGGCTATACGGCCAACGCGGGTATAAAGGTAAGTCGTTTCATTATCGGTTATTCGTATGAACCCAACAGTCAGCCGGAAGATGCTTTTTCGCAGGGTACACACGAAGTAATTTTAGGACTTCGGTTAGGCGATGCCAAGAAGTTTAAACGCGCTGCACCAGTGCTTCGCTCTACACTTACCCGATCACCAAACGAGAAACACACGGCCCGCTTCCAGGAAGGCACGCAAGATCCGGATAACATTGCCAAGACGGATGAGAATAAGAAGCGTTACTTTGTGGTTATCAATGTATTCCCTGATTTTAATCGGGCGGATGCTGCCAAGCGTAAACTTGTTAACGACAAGTTCAATGCGGATATCTTCTATAATCCACAGGATAAAAAGTATTATGTGCATGTACTCGAAACCGCGAAAGCTGCCGAGGCACATGAAGAGATCCGTAACCTGAAGGCATATACAAAATTGAAAACAGCTCGTCTGTTGGTTGTAACTTCCGATAAGTAAGAAATGGGTATGGTTACGTTTTCAACATCTCGCTGCATTTATGGTATAATGAAGGCATTATTCAACATTATCGCGAAACCAACGGGTATTACTCTATATATAATGATGCTCGCATGCTGTGCAGTATATGCGCAACGACCGGAGATCAGATCGGTAGATAAGACCAGTACCAGTATGTCGGAGAAGGTTACCATCATGGGCACCAACTTCGGCACCGATGCTACAAAGCTCGCGGTATATTTCGGAGCCGTGAAAGGAACAATCCTTACGGTGACCAACCAAATGATTCAGGTTGAAGTACCGGCCGGAACAACGTATAGACATATTGCCGTAACCAATACAGCCAATGGCCTTACGGGATATAGCAATGATTCATTCTTACTGAGCTTTAGTGGTAAAAATCCTTTTAACGTTAGCAACCTTAGTGCTCAATCTGATTTTGATGCAGAGAAAGGACTATACGACCACTGCCTTTGCGATCTGGACAACGATGGCAAAGCAGATATAGCGACTGCCAACAACGGTAACAACAACATAACCATTCTACGAAATACAAGTACAGGTGTCGGTAATATCAGCTTTACTAAAATACCCTTCGGACTTGGTACATTTTCGTTACACATTCGTTGTGGCGATTTGAATGGTGATGGAAAGCAAGACCTTGTATTAACAGAAGGTAGTATTGCTTTGAGTGATCGCGTATTTATACTGCCCAATGCAAGTACCGGTGCCGGCAACTTTACCTTTGGCACTCCGATAACGATCAAGCTTACCGGGAGAAAGAATGCAAAAGTAGATATAGCAGACCTCGACCTGAATGGTAAACCTGAACTGCTGGTTACTGACCAGGGAAGTAATACGATCTCTGTATTAGTGAATCAAAGTACCTTAGGATCAATCGCGTTCGCAGCTTCTCCTATAAATATAACTATACCATCAACCGCGAGTACCGATGGTATTGCCGTGGACGATCTTAACGGAGATTCCTATCCTGAAATAATAACCAGTCAGTTTCAGACTGCAACCAGTAACCTCTTTATTATAGAGAACGAAAGTACATCTGCCGGTGTAGCAATCGGAACCATATCAACCCTGACGATTGGTAACACAGTGAAACGAATTCGCATTGGTGATCTTGATAACGATGGTAAGAAAGATATAGCGGTAACACAGTTACTTGGATCTTCCATTTCCGTATTCCGCAACCAGGGCTCGGGCTCAACAATCAGTTTTGCATCTCCGTTGGTGATCGCTACGGAAGCGAATCCATGGGGTCTGGATTTTGGCGACCTGGATGGTGATGGTAAGATGGATATCGTAATAGCGTCTGTTACTCAAACGAAACTCACCATCCTGAATAACCAAAGTACTCCAGGTAATCTGTCATTTACAAAAGACGTGGTAAACACAACCTATATCACACGTCACGTTCGCATTGGTGATCTGGATGGCGATGGCAAACCCGATATCTCATTTACCAGTGTTGACAACTCTACAATACCAGCATCGAAAGTATCAGTATTCAGAAATCGCTCGTGTGTATTCCCAGTTATATCACCGAATGAAACTCCATTAACGTTATGTACTGGTGCTTTACCCTATAAATTATATGCTACCGTAAGCAAAGGTTCTTACTACGAATGGCGTAAGAACGGTGCGGTGGTTTCCTGCGGACTCAATCAGAATACATTTGATGTTACCGCTGCGAGTGGTACAGGTGTATATACCGTACGCGTTATTTCCGAAGGTGGTACCTGTGCATCCGCTACAGGTTGTGGTGAAGAATCTGATGGTATTGATATAACGGTGGTAGCAGGAACTGCAGGTGCAACAACACCCGCCAACAACGGCCCGGTCTGTTTAGGGGGAACACTGAATCTCTCTATTAATAATCTAGCCGGAGTAACCTATGAATGGACTGGTCCGCAAGGATATACCGGCACGGGCACCGCGCCTACTCCAATTACAAATTTCAGTCTTGACAAAGCCGGACTATATTATGTAGATGTCAAAGTAGGTTCATGTCTCCTGCGAAAGCAATCTACATTGGTTCAAGCTGTAGATGTACCTACCTTTAGCATTACGCCTGCCAACGAGCTTGTTCTTTGCCAGGGAGCAGCATCACAAAACCTGGAAGTAGTGCCCAACGATCCGGCCTATACCTATCAATGGTTTAAAGATGGAGCACCTGTATCTACCGGTGCACAGTTAGCGATAACTTCTGTTCCTGCCTCTTCCGGAAATTATACTGTGAAGGCTGGCAACGCGGGGTGTAGTGTGAATATCGAAACCGCTCCGGTTAAAGTTACCATCACAACAACCATCACCGCCAACTTCAGCGCTCCTGCTACTGCATGCGCTAACCAGAAAGTAAAATTCACCAACGGATCGACATCAGATGCATCTGTGACAACATTTTACAATTGGAACTTTGATGATGGTAAAACCTCTACCGAAAAAGATCCTGAACACATCTTTACCTCAGCCGGTACATTTGATGTAACACTTACCGTATCGTACGCAGGCAACTCCTGTGCGGAAACGAAAACTATACCGATCACCATTACAAGTGCTCCGGCGGTTACCATAACCAACCCGAACAATGACTACACTTTCTGTGAAGGCGCAACGCTGGTACTCCAGGTTACCGGGACCTTTACAGCATACGCATGGAGTAACGGAGCAACAACATCTTCCATCGAAGTAAGCGAAGAAGGAACCTATTCGGTGGATGTAACAGCCACCAATGGTTGCGTACTGACGGCAAGCCGTGTCGTTGAGACACTACCGGCTCCAAGTGTTATCGTAACTGCCACGCCACCACAGATCAACGAAGGAGAATCGTCACAATTGGCGGCATCCGGTTTGGAAAACTATAGCTGGGAGCCCGGGGAAACTTTATCGCAAACTTCTATTGCCAACCCAGTAGCTACTCCGTTGGCTACCACCACCTACCAGGTTACAGGGTTAGATGCCAATGGTTGCGAAGGCAAGGCCACCATTGAAGTGAAAGTAGCTGGCGATGCGATTGTTACCAAGCTAAAACCCGGTAACTTCATCTCTCCGAACAACGATGGACCAAATGAGCTATGGGTAGTCGAGAACATTATGACCTACCCGCAATGCGGCATTACTATATATGACGAGAAGGGTGTAAAGGTATTCGAAGCAAAACCTTATCAAAATAACTGGGATGGTACTTTCAATGGTAAGAAGCTTCCCGATGGAGTATACTACTATATAATTCGTTGTGACGGAGAAGAAAGCGTGCCTCGTGCAGGGAGCATTACGTTAATCAGGTAGCAAAAGGTTGCCGCAGTCTATCGGTTGTTTACGTCAGGCTGTCGATAAAGGCCCTTTTTAGGGTCACATTTCCGGTTCAAAACTTACATCATCAGGTTACAAGCGCTACTATATCTTAATATAGTATACGGATACGGGCTAATGTAACTCGTTTGTTCTAACGGCTAATTCATTCGCATATGTAAGGAATGAATCGCTTAAAGAATCTTTATAACGATTAACATAGAAGCCTTAGTGTCCTTAGATTTGCACATAATTTTTTCTACCCCTATGAAAAGGTTGATTTTACTGATCTCTTTCCTAAGCCTGATAGCAATGAGTTCGTTCGCACAGGAGACAGGTCCCAAGTGTAATAACAACTTGGATGACGATGGCGATGGCCTCGTAGACTGCCGTGACGGAGACTGTGGCGCTAAAGTTTGTGAAATCTGTGATAACGGTATAGACGATGATGGCGACCGTTTCATAGACTGTTACGACAAGGAGTGTTCCATCGATGCAGTTTGTAAAGATTTCTTTATCGGTCATGATATAACTTGTGACGTTAAGCCTGACAGCTTCCCTCCTTTCGAAATGAAGCTTAAGTTTAAATCAGAGCCTAGCCGAACTAACCACGTTAACCGCCTGATTGTAGGAGATGTTGATGATGATGGTACTCCTGAAATAGTTACGACATTCCGAAATGGAAACAGCAGCCCTGCTGCAGACCCCACCGAAGGTTTTATCAACGTTCTGAGTGCTCCCGCTGCCGGTACTATCCTGCAACTGGAGAAACAGATCAATACACTGAACGACAACCTCAGACCTACTTTTGAAGATATAGCCATGGCTGATATCAATAAAGATGGATGTGCCGAGTTTTTCATTCTTACTGCTACATCAGACGGAACAGGCTATAAAATTATGGCCTACGATTGTAACGGTAACAAAACCTGGACCAGTCCTATAGATTGGGGAGTATACCCTGGTACAATGGGGCTTACAGATTTTGATGGCGATGGTTATGTCGAGTTATATACCCGTACCCGGATTTATGATGCTCACTCCGGTACATTAATGGCCGAGAACAACTGGGCTGGTAGTGGCGGAAGTTGGTTTGAGACCAGCAACGCTCCTATAGCTGTTGATATATTGACCGGATCTTCAACACAAGAACTTGTGGCGGGTTGCCGGATATACTCGGTAAATATTAATCGTCCTGCTCCTCCTCCGGCAACACCTCCGGTATTGGGCTCAACACTTACACTTTCACAACAACGTTCCGAGTACTTTACAAGAAATCAACGCGTATCCGGAAGTGGTACCAGTGTGGCTGACTTTAACCTGGATGGCTATCTTGATATAGTAGCGGTTGGCTCTACCACGCAGGCGGGTAACAACCAGGACAGAACGACTACCATTTTCTTCTGGGACGTTCAAAACAATGCCCTGAAAACTTATACAGATCTTTCCAATTCAAGCGACAGCAAGTATAAAAATGGATGGCAGAACGGTGCCGGTCGTGTTAACCTTGCGGATATAGACGGTGACGGTAAAATGAATGCCGTATATGTATCCGGTAAATATCTATATGCACTTAAAGAAACTGCTGCTGGCCTGGATACTTTGTGGAGACGTGGTGTTACGGAAGAAACTTCCGGTTACACAGGCTGTACCATGTTCGACTTTAATGCCGATGGTAAATCTGAAATTGTATACCGTGACGAGAATTATATCTATATATATACCACTACAAATACGAGTGGTGTAGTAACCGTTACACGCAGTACACCAATCCGATGCGCTTCCCGTACATCCAATGAATATCCGATTGTTGTGGATATGAACGGAGATGGTTCGACTGAAATATGCGTGGTTTGTTCTACCGACAACGTAACAAACGGAGCAGCTCTTACAAACCTTTATAGTGAAGCTGAAGTACGTGTATATGAATCCGCCAACGAACCGTGGGTACCGGCACGTAAGCTCTGGAACCAGCACGGTTATTTTGTAGCCAACGTTAATGACGACCTTACCATTCCGAAACAAATGCAGGCACACCACCTGGTATATGCCGAAAATGCACAATGTTTTGTAGATGGAAAAAGCAGGCCGCTGAACAGCTTCCTGAACCAATCACCTTTTCTGAACTCATTTGGTTGTCCTTCATATGCAGCGCCTAACCTGGCCGTTACACCTTTCAGTGACGACTTTGATGTACAGGTTAATCCTCCTACGTGTCCGGATAAAAACTTTACGGTATCCTTCAAGTTCAGAAACAAAGGTGATATCGGAATCAGCGGTAACTTACCTGTTGCATTCTATAACGGAGACCCTATGGCTGCCGGAGCAATACTGCTTGGAAAGACTACAATACCATTGAGCAACATGAACCCTGGTGATACCCTTACGCAAACCAACGTAAGCATAACAGGTCCTGGTTCTGCCTTTACACTATATATAGTATTGAATGACGATGGTACAACCATCCCTACTCCTATTACTATACCGAATCCAAATTCAAAGATCAAAGAGTGCGACTATGGCGACAATATTCTGAAAACAAATGTTGTTCCCCTGCCGGTTACACTTCAGGCTGAAGTACTTCGCGACAACCTGAGATGTAGCAACGTAACCAACGCTCCTAATAATGGTGCCGTTCGAGCATACGTGCTTATTAATGGTAAAAAAGATTCAACCAGTTTTAACTTCTACTGGTTTAAAGGAACGGTTGCAAAACCGATAGCGTCCGCTGACCACGTGGGGCACACCTATACTGGTCTTCCGGCAGATACCTATACTGTATATGCTATTCATAAAACAGCGAAGTGTAACTCGGATACCGTAGCCAGTGTGGTGGTGAAAGAAATTTCAAGAGCCATTAATGTTAATGTAACTACATTACATAACTACGATGATTGTAAGAATCCAACCGGTGTATTACAAGCTATTGTAAATGACACGGATGGTGATGGTATAGGAGAACCTACCGGTAAATTTGAATACACCTGGTATGCCGGTCCCGATATCCTCGTGGGCGATACATTAGGTATCAGCCATACGTTAACAGGCTTGAAGCCCGGTTCATATTCGGTACTGGTTACTGAAAAAACAACGGGTTGCCAGGGTAACGACTCCGGAGATATACTTGACCTCACGGTTCCATTCACATTAGATACTACACATGTTGATATTACCTGCTCTGCAACAGCTAAAGGAAGTGCTACTGCAACTGTAAGCGGGGGAACCACAGGCTATACTTTTTCATGGTTCAATGGAAGTTTTGTAAAACCAACAAGCGATTTTAGTGGATCCGTTTATAACAACCTGAACGCAGGAAATTATACAGTGTTCGCTACTGATATCAATACAAAATGTACTTCCGACACTGTAACAATAAAAGTTAAGCAGACCACACCTCCGGTTATTACTGGTATAACCAAAGACTCTGATCAGTTATCATGTACGGGCACAATTGGCGCTGCCACGGTTAACGTTCAGGGTAATGTTTCTGACTATACTTATCAATGGTATAAAGGACCAAACACATTGGCTGCGAATGCCATTGCCGGAGCAATCAGTCCTTCGGTTACCGGTTTAGCTGCAGGCACCTATACCGTTAAGGTTACCAGCAAAACAACTTCTTGTTCGTCCACTGCACAGATCATTATTGACGGACCTTCCACAACCGAGATACTTACCGTTGTTGCTACGGCACAGTCAACCTGTACTCCAAACAACGGTCGGATTGAAGTACAAACTGTAAGCCCTGGCGTGCCAAGTGACTATACATTCGAGTGGTATACCGGTTCGGCGGTTAACGCATCTAAATTGATTAACACAAGTACTACCAATATATTGGCAGGTGTTAATCCAGGTATATATACCGTAAGAGCAAGACATAAAGTTCATGGTTGCGTAACTCCCGCGAAGCAAGTACAGGTCGTAAATAATATTCCTGTAATTGCGATGGATCCACCTGTGTTAACTGAACCCAATGACTGTTTTTCCAAAACTGGTGAAATAAATATCACTATGACCACCGGCAGTACATTGGGGTATGGCTTCCGGTGGTTCAAGGGATACGCAGTGACATCATCAAGCGTAGAAATTACAACGACTACCAATACTTCATCTACTTCTCATATCAACCAACTACAAAGTGGACAGTATGTTGTAGAAGTTACCAACCGTGATACGGGATGTAAGCAAGAATTCCCGATCTACTTGCCATATCTAAATGGGCATACTTTGGCCCCCTTCTCTCAAACCGACATAACAACTTGTGTCCCTGACAATGGAGGAAGCATTACTGCAGAGCTTAAACCAACCGCAGGCTTTGCAGACAATGATTACATAGTTGAATATTTTGATGGCAATGTGGACCCCGAAACTCCCGCAGGAACAGGAACACTAGTTACATCAGTAGCTCCTAACGGAAGCAACTACCTGTATACTTCCAATGGACCTTTCAATATAACTATTCGCTACTATACAATGGTGGCAACGGTAAATAATGGTTCTGTCTTAGATGGATGCCGAGCATCGGCAACATTTGCAATAAAGCAGACAGTGAGCGATCCGGTTATCGATGCCACGGCAACAGCAGCCACTACGATGGTTAACAAGTTTTGTAAAACTGAAGTTGCCGGAAATCCGGGAAGCGGTTCGATTACATTGGCATTAGGCTCTGGTGTTCCGGCAGACTATGACTATCAATGGACTTCGGACACGGATGCTTCATTCTCTGCAACTACAAAAGATATAACCAGTCTTAAACCAGGTGAGTATAGAATATTGATGACTGATAACGGTGGTGTGAACCAAGGTTGTTATACTGAAAATGTATTCACCGTGTTGAACGATCCGAAAGAAGTAACGGTAAATCTTGCTAACGGTGATATCACCTTGACAAGTCTTACAGAATGTGGTCCGGATGGTGTAACTCCATTAACACAAGGTGGTGCTGCCTTCCAGCGTATCATGGTTGATGGCACAGCATTAACGTCTCCGTTCGCAGGATATACTTTCGACTGGAGAAAGATTGATAACTCTGTAGTAGCTGATAATGACGCTGTACCGGGTGATATTGGCAATCTGGGCGCTGGTGAGTTCTATGTTACTGCTAACGAAACTTCCAGCAACTGCGATGTTACAGCAAGCTTTACGATTGACGATAAAACGATCAACTCAGTTAATGTAGATCTGTTACGATTCGTTGTTCCTTCAAAATGTCTCAAGCCTGCAAACGTATTGGGAGAACTCGAAGTACAAGCGTCAGGTCTTCCTGGTACAAGCTATGCTTATAGCTGGTTTGCCGGGGCAACTACAACGACACCGCTACCTGCCGGTAATGTAACGGGTACAGATAATTACGGTAATGCAGGAAATATAGCACAAACTATTAACCCTGGATTCTTCACCGTATCAGTCGAGAATACTACTTCACACTGTAAGGCAGTGGCAACATACGAACTCTCTCAAGACACAGCTTTCGTTACCATGACTGCCTCAGCAAGTCCGCTTACGTTCTGTATAAATCCGGATGGATCTATGTATGCGACTGTTACGAGTGGAAGTCCAAATGATTATGATTATAAATGGTATATCGGAAATGCGGTAAACCCACCGGCCGCTTATACAGGCAAACTAGTTGAAAACATTCAACCTGCTGCATTCCCGAATACGTTCCTGGTGGTAGCAACCGATCAGGCAGATGCATTCTGCGAAGTGTCCGCTTCCGTGTCCATTGATGATATGCGTGTATACCCGGTTGTAACGGCAACAGCAGTTAACCCGAGAACAAACTGCGATGTCGTGAAGGCTGACGGTATCGTTTCAGCTTCCGTGGACGGTAACGTGATCGACTATACTTTCGACTGGTATGGCGAGACTATAACTCCTCCTCCATTTGCTACCGGTTCACAGATCAGCGACCTGAGAGATAGTACCTATACTGTTATTGCAAGCGACCTCGTTTCAGGCTGTTCAGATACAACACAGGTAATCCTTGAATTCGTACCGGTAGGTGTTGAACAACCAAGTATAGAAGTCATCTCGCACGTGACAAGCTGTGTGGATAACAACGGTATACTCTCGGCATCGGTTAACGGAAATACATCAGACTATATCTTCGAATGGTATATCGGTAATGCCGTAAAAGCATCTCCTGATTTTGTAGGATCATACTACGATAGCCTTGCGGTAGGTATATATACTGTACGTGCAACAAGTCTCATTACAGGTTGCGTGTCTGATCCGGTAAGCGAAGAAATTCTGTCTAAACCGGTTCTTCCTGAATTTGAGTTCGCAATCATCCCGGCAAGCTGTGATGAAGAGAACGGACAAATCATGCTGACCATCACAAATGATGTTGATATAGACGAAATCATCTGGGAATCTGTTAATGGAACCATTATGGGTGATCCGGTTCTCGATGGTATACCGGCAGGTTTATATAAAGTAACAGTAAGAACACAGCTCGGCTGTGAAGCTTCGAAAGAAGTTGAAGTGAAAACAGATATACATCCTTACAATGGTATATCCAGAAATGGTGATGGTAAGAATGACATCTTCTTCATCAACTGTATCCAGAACTTCCCGGATAACATCGTGAAGGTGTTCAACCGTGCCGGTACACTGGTATACGAGCATGAAGGATACAACAACATTGATATCTTCTTCGATGGTAAATCCAACAAGGGTATCAGTGTAATGGGTACGAACCTCCCGGATGGTACATACTTCTACATCATTGACAAGCGCGATGGTTCGAAGCCCCTGGCCGGATATCTTGAAATAGTTAATTAATTTAATGTAATGACCTCTACCCTGAAGCACATTTTTTCAACTACGTTGTTTGTACTGGGTATTGCTATAGCCGGAATGGCGCAGCAGTATCCGGTCTTCACCCAGTATTATTTCAACGAGATGGTGATAAACCCTGCCTATGCAGGTGCTCACGTCAAGTTTAGTGCAACAGCGATGTACCGGAACCAGTGGGTGAACTTTCCGGGCGCGCCCAAGACATTTAACATCAGTGCACATACTGCGCTGGCGAAGAATAAAGTGGGTGTAGGCCTGATGGTGAACCACGATGAGATTGGTAGCTATAGCAACGATCACATCTATGTAAACTATGCGTACAAGATTCATTTTCCCAATTCAACGTTGGCCATGGGACTCCAGGCTGGTATCAACCTGCTGGGTGCCGACTATAGCAAACTTGATTTGCAGAATCCTGATGATGCATCGTTCTACAATATATCCAAGCAGGTAAAGCCTAACTTCGGAGCCGGTATATTTTATACCAAGAAGAATTTCTTCCTCGGCTTCTCCGTTCCGTTCATTATGAACAACGAAGTAGCCAACTCTGTTGAAAGCCTGCTGGGTGGCATTAAAGAAGCTCGTTATTACTTCCTCCGCGGTGGTGCTATACTTCCGCTGGATCGTATGGATAAAGTAAAGATCAATCCTTCATTCCTGGTGCGTACACAGGAAGGACAGCCGTTAAGTTTTGATATCAACACCGCGGTAATATTCTACGATGTATTCAGTATTGGAGGATCGTATCGTCTCGGTGATTCGTTCATCACATTCATCGATCTCAAACTGACCGAGAAATTACACTTTGGATATTCATACGATTGGACTCAATCCGATCTGAACAACTTCTCCAATGGTACGCATGAGTTCATGTTGAACTTCCGCTCCATCTTCAGAGGTATCCACAAAAACCCCGAGTGTCCGCAATACTACGACTACCGATAAGGTCAAATTCAAAAAAAATCCTCTGGCGAACGTCAGAGGATTTTTTTTGAATTTTGATTGAAAGATTGGGAAGATTAAAAAATTAGAAGATTGCATACCGAAGACAACTTATTCTCCAATCTTGTAATTTTATAATCTTCTAATTTTTCAATCACACTAATATTCCAATTTTACAATTTTCCAATCTTACAATTCTTATCAAAAGAGCTTCGCGTCCATCACTATATCTCGGGTTACATGATAGAATTCTTTGTGGATGTTGAACGGTGGTTCTCCATTCAGTTCTTTGATCACGTACGTGCCGTCTTCCTTCATGATGTAGGAGTTGACGTTATCTTTTAAATTATAGCGAAGGTTGTTGATGGCTTGTCTCTTCAGGAAATCATCATCAAGTTGGAAGAGTGATTCAATCCTTCTGTCGAAGCTTCGTACCATGGCATCGGCACTTCCTATATACACTTTCGGATTTCCGGCATTGTGGAAATAATATATACGCGAGTGCTCCAGATATTCACCAACGATCGAGATAACTTCTATACTTTCACTAAGACCTTTCCGGCCGGGACGCAGGCAACACATTCCGCGAACAATAAGCTTGATCGGTACTCCGGCTTGCGATGCCAGGTATAATTCGTCAATGAGTTCTTTATCCTGGAAGGAATTCAGTTTGATTACGATACCCGATGGTATACCGTTTCTTGCATTCTCCGCCTCACGCTTCACCAGGTTACACAATTGAATGCGCATATCGCGCGGAGACGTAATCAGGTTACGATAGGTAGAAGGTTGCGAGTGCCCGGTAATTACATTAAAGAATTCCGACACATCGTTGGCGTATACCTCCTTCGTTGTAAGCAGACCGATGTCTACATACAAACGCGATGTCGACTCATTGTAGTTACCACTGGAAAGATGAACGTAACGATAAACTTTGTCGTCTTCTTCTTTGCGCACAATCAACAACAACTTCGTATGAGTCTTTAAGCTGCTCACACCGTAGATCACGAAACAGCCGGCCTTCTGCAGTCGCTGTGCTTCACGCAAGTTATTCTCTTCATCAAAACGCGCTTTTACTTCGAACAACACGGCAACGTGCTTTCCATTTTCAGCGGCACGCAACAGTGCTGCGGTAACACGCGACTCTTTTGCTACGCGGTATATGGTAATCTTGATCGACAGTACATATGGATCATCCGCTGCTTTCTCCAGGAGCTCCAGTACGGGTTCCATGGAGTTATAGGGATGGTGTAAAAGTATATCACGTTCTTTCAACACTTCGAACAAATCGCGACTGCCTTGCTCCGGAAAATTCAACGGTTTGATCGGTGCCGGTGGTTGCGAGCGTTTACTCTTGAATTCTTTGTGTCCGATAATCTGCATGAGACCGTTAAATTCCAGCATGCTGTCTTTCGGAACAGAGAATATATTGTGATCATCGAGATCCCACTGAATTTTCAGCAGACGCATCATCCACGGATCCGGATTTTCTTCAACATCCAATCGCACTACACGGCCGGTTCTGCGTGTCTTCAGTTTACGCTTCAGATCTTCAAGGAAGTTTGACTCTATATCTTCACTTTCTTCGAGTGTAAAATCACCGTTACGATTTATGCGGAAAAGATTTGTACTGGCAATCTCTACATTGCGGAAGAGATGATGGATATTGTTTCGGATGATCTCTTCGATCGGAACAAACTGAATTATATCTTCCGAAGGCAACTCATAGAATCGCGGAAGATTCTGCGGCACCTGTATAAATGAAACTCGTTGCTGGTTCTGCGCATCGTTCGTGTTCTTCGTTACCACACCAAACAACAACCTGTTGTTCATCAACACCGGAAACGTATGGTAGTTATCAAACACCATGGGCGTTAACATCGGGAAGATGATGTGATTGAAGTAATCATTTACCCGTTGTGTATCCTCAGGAGAGAGTTCGCTATAGGCACATATAGCAAAACCGTTCTGGTGAAAGAGCGGCTTCAGACTATTTATATAGTACTCGTTCTGATCGTTGAAGAACTTCTTCGTCTCCGCGAGTAAAAGTTTACGGAACGGTTCTTCACGCAAACCGTTATAATCAAAACGTTCTTTATTATAGTCGAGGTAATTATACAAACTTCCTAACCGGATGGTACAGAACTCATCCAGGTTGGAGGCTGTAATGGAAAGGAACTTCAGGCGATCAAATATACTGCGGTCAATATGCTTGGCCTGCTCCAGTACTCTATAGTTAAACTTCAGCCAGCTTAGATCACGGCTGATGTATTCACTCTCGTAAATCTGTTGTGCTATCCTATCCGAAGAAATATGTAACTCATCCATATCAGCAAGGTAAAAAAGTTAACGTTATCCGCTAACTATTTCCCTGCTATCATTCGGTTAATATTTAGCGGATAGGTATAAATAGTTTTAAATACAGACTAAATGTCGATACGTGCATACTTGGCATTCTTCTCAATGAAATCCCTGCGTGGTGCAACCTCATCTCCCATCAACATTGAGAACAAGTGATCAGCTTCTGCAGCTGACTCTATACTTACCTGTTTCAATGAACGCTTGGATGGATCCATCGTGGTTGTCCATAACTGCTCAGGGTTCATTTCACCAAGACCTTTATAGCGCTGTACGTTTACAGAGTCTTCTTTGCCGGCACCAAGCTCCGCTACAATGGCTGCACGTTCTTCTTCTGTCCAGCAGTAACGCTCTTCTCTACCTTTCTTCACGAGGTATAAAGGAGGAAGCGCTATATATACATATCCGTTTTCGATCAGGTCACGCATATAGCGGAAGAAGAACGTAAGGATCAGTGTACGAATGTGACTACCATCCACATCCGCATCGGTCATGATGATGATCTTGTGATAGCGGAGTTTCGTCATGTTAAGAGCCTTGTCATCTTCCGGTGTACCGAATGTTACACCCAAAGCCGTGATCATATTCTTGATCTCGTCATTCTCGTAGATCTTGTGCTCTTGTGCTTTCTCCACGTTCAGGATCTTACCGCGCAATGGCAGAATAGCCTGGAAGTTACGATCTCTTCCCTGCTTGGCAGAACCACCCGCAGAATCACCCTCCACAAGATATAGTTCGCATATAGCAGGATCAGCACTGGAACAGTCGGCCAGCTTACCCGGAAGACCTGTGCCTGATAAAACGTTTTTACGTTGTACCATCTCACGGGCCTTACGCGCTGCGTGACGAGCCTGTGCTGCGAGTATAACTTTGTTAACGATGAGCTTTGCTTCGCGCGGATGTTCTTCGAGGAAGTACTGAAGCACTTCACCTACAGCCTGATCGACAGCACCCATCGCATCGGAGTTACCAAGTTTAGTCTTGGTTTGTCCTTCGAACTGAGGCTCGGCAACTTTTACCGAGATTACTGCTGTTAATCCTTCGCGGAAGTCATCACCACTGATATCAATCTTTACTTTCTCGAGTAATCCTGATTTATCAGCGTATGTTTTTAATGTTCTTGTTAATGCTCTGCGGAAACCGGCTACGTGTGTACCACCTTCATGCGTGTTGATGTTGTTCACATACGACACCAGGTTTTCGCTGAAGGATGTATTGTAACTCAACGCAACCTGAATTGGTATCTCGCCTTTATCATTCTCGATATAGATCGGAGCCGGAATCAGCTTCTCGCGTGTTGCATCAATGTATTCAACGAACTCGCGCAAGCCTCCTTCTGAGTAAAACGTTTCGCCTTTTACTTCGCCCTTCTCATCCTTCTCGCGAAGATCTTTCAGGTGAATGGTAATACGTGGATTCAAAAACGCAAGCTCGCGTACACGCGATGCGATTGTTTCGTAATTATACTCCCAATTGGTAAAGATCGTTTTGTCCGGAAGGAATTTTACGGTAGTACCACGCTTCGTAGATTCACCGATAACGCGAACCGGGTATTGCGGATTACCACGCTCATATTCCTGTTCGAATATTTTTCCATCGCGTTGTACCGTTACGTGTAAATGCTCCGAGAGAGCATTCACGCAGGATACACCCACACCGTGCAAACCACCGGATACTTTATAGGTATTCTTATCAAATTTACCACCCGCGTGAAGTACCGTTAGCACAACTTCCAATGCCGAACGTTTTTCTTTTTCGTGCATGTCGGTTGGAATACCGCGACCGTTGTCTTCAACCGTAATGGAGTTGTCTTCATTTACCGTTACATGAATGGTATCACAATAACCGGCAAGTGCTTCATCGATCGAGTTATCAACAACCTCCCACACGAGGTGGTGAAGTCCTTTGATACCTACATCACCGATGTACATGGCAGGACGTTTCCGTACTGCTTCTAACCCTTCTAATACTTGAATATTACTGGCTGAATAATCAGCTGGAACTTTCGCTTTCTCTTCGCTCATTGTCAATTTTTGAAACCGTCAAAAATAAGTTTTTTTGCCTGCCACACCGCATTTTTAGAGAAAAAAAACACTGTATTTTTTTATATGCATCAGCACCATTTTTGGCGCTTGTTTTTTGATAACTAAATCTTTAGTTTTAGCTATGAATCGCATCGATGCAGCACTCTTTCCTACATACACGTGTCTGCTTGTTCTATGTTTCTCCTTTGCAATCGGGCAGCCTAGTATAACCCGGAATCGTAACCTTGAAGTTCCCGTATACAAGTCGCCTCAGGACTCTGTTCGATTGGCTAATGCGAATGCGTTGTATGATAAACTTCATAACGATGAACGTGTTGATTTGAAGATACTCGACAGTGTGGAAAATCTGCGCGATGTGCTTCGTGAACAAGCCATTCTTCGTTTTCGTATTCTTTATAAACCTTCACCTGATTTTACACCCTATGATAGTCTCACGCTAATTCGCGATCTGCGTAAAGTAAAAAGGGTAAGCATTATTGGTCTGCAATTGAAAGAACTGCCATCTATACTCTTGCGTTGCGACAGCCTTCAAAATATTGAACTTGTAAACTGCTCGATCCGTAAAATTCAAAAGCAGATCAATCAGTTACCGAGACTTACTTCTATCGCCATTCTCAACAACACGTATAAACGTCCATTAAGGTTAAGTAAAAATGATCGCATTACGTTGCTCGCCATTCATGGTGATCATGCCAGAGCATTGCCTCGCTCCTATCGTAAGCTGAAAGCGCTTGAGACTCTTGATTTATCCAACAATGCACTTGTAAAATTTCCGAACGGTGCCGCGCGAAACCGGAAACTAAAAGAGCTGAGTCTTCAACACAACGAACTTACCCTTCGCGATAAATTAAAGTTGCATCCGAATCTTGAAAAGCTCGCATTGCAATTCAACCGCATACAACAGGTGCCTGACCAGATCACACGCTTTCCCAACCTCACACGGCTGAGTTTAAATCACAATCGAATCACCAATGTTACACCGGCCATAGGAAGTCTCAAAAAGTTAAAACACCTTTCCTTCTACAACAACCGGCTAACGTCTGTCCCGACAGGCGTATATGAATTGCGCTCGCTGAATGTTATTG
Source organism: uncultured Chitinophaga sp. (assembly GCA_902168205.1). Lineage (GTDB taxonomy): Bacteria > Bacteroidota > Bacteroidia > Cytophagales > Cyclobacteriaceae > Ohtaekwangia > Ohtaekwangia kribbensis. The sequence continues at coordinate 275,357 of CABHOK010000006.1, forward strand.
ATCTTTACTTTAACCAGATCGAAGCGATTGATGATCGCATCAGCAACTGGGATTCGCTGCAGATACTTTTCATATCGCACAACAAACTCTTGAAATTGCCGGAGAAGCTTACAACGCTACGGCTGCTGGAAGAGCTGTATGCTTACGACAATCGGCTGACGAGTATATCGGATGACATAAACCAGTTGTCTAAACTTCGCATTATATACGTTCAGAATAACTGCCTGCGACAGATACCCAATACGTTGCTGCAACTGGATTCGCTGGAGGAAATGGATTTCTCTGAAAATTATATGACCGATTTGCCGGAGACTATATTTAACTATCCCAAACTGCGATTCATCTCGCTGATGAATAATCCCTGGCGTGAAAATGTACGGCTCTTCATCGACCGAAAATCAAAAGAACTCGCCATGTATGATATCACCGTTCGTGTATCAGGACCGCGCAACAGCTTTCACTGATCTTTCTTTTTAGGTGATCGGGGTGTGGATTCTTTCTCGGCCAGCAATTGCACTTTTGCTTTTTCAAGTTCTGCTTTCTGCGCTTCGGTAACGGATGGATATTCGATGCTGAGTGCCTGAAATTGTTTGTAAAGTATAGATACCATGGCGAGCCGTGCATACCATTTATCGTCGGCAGGTATTACAAACCAGGGTGCATGTTCAGTTGATGTGGCCCGCAGTGCATCTTCGTATGCTTTTTGGTAATCATTCCAATACGCGCGTTCTTTCAGATCGCCCAGGGAGAACTTCCAGTTTTTGGTGGGATTATCGATGCGTTCGAGAAATCGTTTCTTCTGTTCTTTTTTGGACACGTGTAAAAAGAATTTGAGAATGATGGTTCCGTTCTCATGCAGGTTCTTCTCAAATCGTCTGATCTGTTTATACCGCTGCTTCCAGAAGTGCTTATCGATATCCTCAACGGATTGAATGCCCGGAAGATTTTCGTTGAGTATATATTCCGGGTGTACTTTGGTGATGAGTACATTTTCGTAATGCGAACGATTATGAATGGCAATCTCGCCCCGTGCGGGCAACGCCAGATTGTGTCGCCATAAGTAATAGTGATCGAGTTCCGTTGACGATGGAGTTTTGAAACTATATACGCGCACCCCGGTGGGATTCAATCCCGACAGCATGTGTTTGATGGCACTGTCTTTACCGGCAGCATCCATCGCCTGCAGGATGATCAGTACGCTAAAGCGGTTGTGCGCATAGAGTTTGTCCTGTATCTCGGCCAGGTGTTCCAATCCCTGCGCCAGCAATTGCTGGGCTTCGTCTTTGGTGATAGCCTCTCCGTTGTAAGCCGTATCACAATCCGACAGCTTGAATTTCTTACCCGGCTTTACGAGCAGTTTTTTGAATTGTACAGCGACTTCTTCGGATACCATGGTGTGAGCAGGTTAATAACAGGAAGTTAGCTATTATTAGTATAACTATACTTGTCCTGTATCGGTTAGAATTGTCGTGAACGCAGCATTACCAGCGTGCAGGCTTCCAGCGCTTCGATTCCTTTATCCTCGGCCATTTTTTCGAACTCATCGTTCTCGGTACCGGGATTGAAAATGATGCGCTTGGGGTTGAGCCCCAATATATAGTCATACCATTCCGGCTGGCGTTGCGGGCCTATATATAGCGTTACGGTATCAACGTTATCAATCTTCGGCTTATCTTTTATATCGAGGATCTTGCTTCCGAACACCTCACCTGTTTTTATACCGAGCGGAACGAATTCGTTTTTATACTCGGTAAGCATGGACGCCGCCAGGTACGCATACCGTGACGGATTATCAGTTGCCCCTATAATTACGGTCTTCTTACTCATCGTTTTTCAAATTCAATTCATGACTTGTTCGTTATTCTGGCGAATGCTGCTTCGGCACATCGCTCGCCATCCATCGCTGCTGATACAATTCCGCCCGCATAGCCTGCGCCTTCGCCACATGGAAACAGATTTTTGATCTGCGGATGTTCCAGTGTGTCTTTATCGCGCGGAATCTTTACCGGTGATGATGTACGGCTCTCGACACCTACAATTTGTGCATCGTTGGTAAGATAACCCTTCATACGGGTGCCAAAGTTCCGGAAGCCCTGCTGCAACGCCTGGGCTATCCTTTTGGGAAGCACTTCGCGCATCTCTACAGAAGCAAGTCCCGGTTGGTACGATGTTTCCGGCAATGATGACGAAACTCGCTTATCAACAAAATCCACAAGCCGTTGTGCCGGAGCCAGTTGTGTACCTCCTGCTATCACACAAGCTTTTTGCTCGATAGCCGATTGAAAAATCATGCCTGCCAGTGCTCCGTGCTTTGCATACTCTTTGAAATCATTTTCATCAACGGCTACAACAATACCGGAGTTTGCAAACTTCGAATCTCTGCGCGAAGGACTCATGCCGTTTACAACAATTTCGCCCGGTGCTGTTGCTGCTGGTACTATAAATCCACCGGGGCACATGCAGAATGAAAATACACCGCGATCTTGTCCTTCAATGTTTGCCTGATGTACCAATGCGTATGATGATGCCGGTAAATATGGACCGCGATCGCCTGTGCAATGATATTGTATCTGGTCGATCAGTATCTGCGGATGTTCAACGCGAACGCCTAACGCAAAAGGCTTCGCTTCAATAAGTATATTATGCTGATGAAGGAGATGAAATATATCTCTGGCCGAATGTCCGGTAGCGAGAATTACCGCTTCACCCTCTACCCGATCACCATTCTGAAGAACAACGCCTTTTATTGTTTCATCTTTCAGAATAAGATCAACAACTTTTGTATTAAAATATACCTCGCCTCCTGCATCCTGTATACTTTGACGAAGTTCTGCCACCAGCTTTGGTAATTTATTCGTACCTATATGCGGATGCGCATCGAACAGAATTTCTTCTTTTGCACCATGTGCTACCATAATCTCCAGTATCCTGCGTATATCTCCGCGCTTCTTCGAGCGGGTATATAGTTTACCATCAGAATAGGTACCGGCACCGCCTTCACCAAAACAGTAATTTGACTCCGGATTTACGAAATGATCTTTGTTTATCGCAGCAAGATCTCTGCGTCTGGCCTGTACATCAGCACCACGCTCGAGTACAATTGGTTTTACACCGAGCTCGATCAATCGCAGTGCTGCGAATAATCCTGCTGGTCCGCTGCCCACTATAATTATCTGTTGCTTGTTGCCAACCTGCTGGTAGGTTGTAGTAGCTGTCGGTGATTTTTTTTCGGAAGGAGAAAGCAATTCACATTGCACTCTAACCACAACGTTGCGCGAGCGTGCATCGATGGAACGTTTTACCGGCTGCACATATACATCGCCATCTTTTTTCAAACCAAGCTTTTTGTAGAGCAAGGTCTCAAATTGTTCTTCGTTAAACGCCTCTGCAGGCGAAAGCACTAATTCTACTGTCTTCATATATACGGAAGGTTTTTATCCTTCAATGATTGTTATGCAAAGATATAATGCTTCAGCTAAACTTTACTTCACGAACGAGAAGACATTGCCAAAATTGAGTCCGAAGTGAAATGCTGTAGACAGCTTGGATTGATTAAGATCTTCGAAGTAACTGGCAAATGCCGGATCGACATCAAAGCTGCGGTAGCCTATACCACACGAAGCAAAAGTATCAATCGTAAACCCGCTCCGGTTGTTCCTGCGCATAATGCGATAGCCGAGCAGTGGCCCCCACTCAATGCGCTGTTCCACCGAATTGAACGTAAATAAATTATCCGGATTATTGTTGATCGGCTGATTAACAAAATGCCCGAGGTTGGTAAAACGTATCTCGTGACCAAAGTACCACATGCCCACTTTCATGGCATTATAAAATTTCTGCTTGATGCTGATGCTATACCCACGCTCAAATTGTTTGTTGGGTGTAATATTAAGATCGGCTGTGAAGAATGGATCGCGTATACCGACAAATTCAAACTCATGTCCTAAACGCTCCTGTTGATAGAACTCCACTCCGAACGGAAGTCGCCCAACAGCAAGCCATATCGGGTTGGAGCTCATGATCACACCATGAAACTCATTTCCTTTTTCACGAAAGTAATTGAAGCCACGTGCCTTGGCTTTTGAGCGATGTGTACTCTTGGTAGCAAGCTGCACGATCTCCTTCCCTAACTTCTGATCTTCGTAATACGGACGATAGTACCCTGAGAGTCTTCCGTCTGTCTCATATATCTCCCACGTTCCCGTCTTCAGTTCACCATCATAAGCGCCTTTGGTTTGCAGGCTTCCGTTGGGAAAGTAGCCGCGATATATACCTTTATCATTTGCATAGTCGCTCTCGCCTTCGCGCTTTCCATCTTCATAGTAAAACATCCATTTACCCTGGCGCTTTCCATCCTGTATCTGTCCTTTTACTTTCAGTTTACCACTGGTATAGTACTCGCGATACTCACCTGTTCCTTTGTCGAATGTAGCTTCGCTTTTTATAGTACCATCGGTGTTAAGTGTTTTCCAATAGCCGTTCTTTTTTCCCCCGGTATATTCTCCGGATGATCGCACGGTTCCATTCTCAAAATAATACTCCCACGGGCCGGCAGGTTGATCCTGTATATACTTACCTTTAGACGAAATTTTACCTGAAGGAAAATACGTTATCCACTCACCATGTTTCTTTCCGTTGTCGTAGTCGCCTTCGCTTTCCAGGGCACCATCTTCGGTGAAGTATTTCCAATGACCGGTATTCTTTGAGCCTGTCTTCGGACCTTCGCCCAATACTTTGCCGGAGTGATAATACTCGGTATACCTTCCAAAGTCATCCGTATAGTCTATCTCTCCTTTCAGCGTTCCATCTTCAAAGTAATTTTTCCAGATGCCGATGCGCTTGCTGTCTTTATAAGATCCTATTTCTTTTACCTGTCCGTTCTCATAGTATGATTTCCATTCGCCCTGGCGGTCTTTGCCATTCACAATGCCCTCCATACTTTTCTGGCCGCTTTCATAGAAGTACTCCCACAAACCATAGTTGGCGCTTTTAAAAAGAATGCCGCGCATTTTGAGTTTACCCGTTTCGTAGTAAAACTCCCACACGCCAGCGGTCTCGTTGTTTTCGAATTGTCCTTTGGATTCTGTTGTGCCGTTGAGGTAGTACGACTGATACTTGCCATGCGCGATGTTACGCACGGTATCTTTTACCTGGTATATTTCCTTGATGTGCTTACGCTCAGGATCGTGATACGTTTTGCGCGTGAAGCCCTGACCTATAACAAGCGTTTTACCTGCCGAAAGGAATAGTAGAATTAGAAGGAGTCTTTTCACAAGCAGGCGTTCAAACTGCGCCTCAAAGATACAAATAAAGCAACACACCGGACAGGGTGCTCAATCGCCCCCTAACCACTTCATTGCTAATAATTTACTTATTAATTACTCGTGCGAACGAAAGACTACCAGGTCGGTTTCGTTGGTATCGCCATTAAACATTTTAGCCTGGTAGTAGAGTTTGGAATGAGGTGGTACACTGCGTGTAAGCCATACGTTTCCTCCAATCACGCTGTGGTGACCGATTACCGTTTCACCTCCCAATATAGTAGCACCGGCATATACCACCACATGGTCTTCCAGCGTGGGATGTCGCTTTCGTGACGCATCTTCTTTGTTTACGCTCAACGCCCCTAGTGTAACGCCCTGGTATATCTTTACAAAGTTACCAATCACGGTAGTCTCCCCAATTACTACACCGGTACCGTGGTCAATACAAAAATGTCTGCCGATAGAAGCACCGGGGTGAATGTCAACTCCGGTTTTACTGTGCGCATGTTCGGTGATGATGCGCGGTATTTCTTTTATACCCTGCTTTAACAACTGGTGGGCTATACGATAGGCGGCAATGGCGTAGAAGCCGGGATAGGTACGCACCACCTCGCTCTTGCTTTTGGCAGCAGGGTCGCCTTCAAACATCGCGGTAACATCTTCTTCGATCATGCTGTGTATCTCTGGCAAGGCATCGAAGAATTTCTCAGCCAGGGCCGCGGCATTGTGGGTACCGGAAGCCGGATTGTTTCGAAGTAACTTTTCAAGATCGGATCGAAGTTTCTCCATCAACCGCATGAAGTCATCTTCTGACAAATGCGCCAATTGAGAGAAGTCAGCAAACAACGCGCTCAGTAATTCAACAAAGAACTGCGACACCTCTGCCGGTGCCGGGCACGTAGGACATGCCTGATGAGACTGATACAGTTTTTTTAGAAACGACTTATCCATGTATAAAAATCTGGTGGTGATTTTCTTCGTATAAACACACAATGTTGCTATAACGTGTTTTACAGATTTTTTGATTGGCCGGAGCTCAAAATAGTTATACCTGAGCTTCCATTCGTCTTTTCGCTTCTATGCACCACAGCAGCTCACCGGTAAAGACTTTCGCGCGTTTATCGAGTGCAGCTTTGTCGGCAGGGTTTCCATCGTCATCGAGCAATTCTTTTACTTTGGGCATCGGGAACATGGCTGGCACCGTCCACGCACGAATTTTCCAGAGTGAGAACTGTAAGGATGTGATCACTTGCGTGCCACCAAACGAACCATCCGATACGGTAGATATAGCGATCGGCTTACGATGCCATTCTTTATACAACAAGTCCACTGCATTTTTTATACTGGCCGGATAGCCTCCGTTATACTCGGGCGTAACGATAATGATACCGTCAGACTTTTTGATCTTATCAGCAAAGTCCAATACCTGTGGCAGCGGATTTTGCTGATGGTCCAGTCGTTCATTGAACAATGGAAACTGGTATTCATTCAAGTCGAGAATCTCAACCGTACCGAGGTTGTTCTCCGTGATATACTTTTTAAAATATAGCGCAACCCGATGACTTAACCGACCGGTACGAACACTCGCGGAGATAATGGAAATGTGTGGCATATACTAAATTTACTTCGAGGCATCAATATATATGAAAAGAAGTGCCTTTCAAGGCACTTCGACTTTTATTCAATACGCTGAATCTCGTACGGCTTGTTGTTGAATGTAAACGAAGCCTTCACGGCAAGTCCCATTAACTTTACACCAATAGGCGATGCCGTTGAGACAGCAAAAAACGATTCGTTATTTACCTTCAGCAAACCTGCGCTGATGGAGATATAAAAATTACCCTGGTTGGTTCGTACCAAACATCCGGGGCGCACCACGTCCGTCTGCACCACAGTATCAATCTGTCCGATGGTCTCTTTCAGTTTAATAGCCTCGGTTAATTGTATACTATATTTTTCCATTTCCAGTTGCATCATAGAACGGCCGGTTTCATACTTATCGCCAACACTGCTTTTCGTTTCTTCATCGGCAGAGATCTGTAATGCTGCAATGGCATTACGTGCAGCTTCAATACGTTGATCGGCATAGTCATGGCATAGCGTATGCAACTTTGATTTAAGTTCGCTCATGTAAAAAATAAAAATGTAGTTGTAAAAAATTTAACTCTTGATCGCAGTTACTTCAATCTCAACAAGATATTCCGGATCGATCAGTGCACTGATCTCGATCATGGACGTAGCCGGCTTTATGTCTTTGAAGAATTCACCGTGTGCTTTTCCTACTGCCTCCCATTGTGATATATCGGTAACAAACATACGGGTGCGCACAACATCGCGCATCGTGAACCCCGCCTGTTGCAAAACTTTATCGATCTTCTCCAGGATAAACCTGGTCTGCTTGTAAAAATCTCCCTGACCTACTACACCTTGTTCATCGGCCGCAACCGTTCCGGATACTTCAAGATGATTACCAATCAATACGGCACGTGAGTAACCTACTATGTCTTCCCACTTGGCACCAGAAGAGAAATTTTTTCGTTGCATGTATGTGAATCGTATTTTTGAAATGAATGAGCAAGTTAACCAACGAAGATCATAAACGGTATAGCCGGCACCTTGTGTTGCAGGATTTTGGTACGAAAGGCCAACAAAAACTAAAAGATGCAAAAGTACTCGTTGTCGGTGCCGGGGGACTGGGCTCGCCTGCCCTGCTCTACCTCGCTGCTGCCGGCATTGGTACGATTGGTATTGTTGATGGTGACACGTTGGATATTTCTAACCTGCAGCGACAAGTGCTTTATACCGAGGCCGATATAGGGCGATCAAAAGCCCTCGCTGCCATCGATCGGTTAAAGGCGCTTAACAGCGCAATACAACTCCTGGGCTACACCTTCGCGCTGCGTGCCGAGAACGCGCTCGATGTTATCCGGAACTATGATGTGGTGCTGGATGGCACCGACAACTTCCCGACACGTTACCTGATCAATGATGCATGTGTGCTGCTCGGTAAACCTTTTGTATACGGATCTATACTTCGGTTTGAAGGACAAGTGGCAGTATTCAATTATAGGGATGCTGCCGGTAACTTCAGTGCCAATTACCGTGATCTCTTTCCGCAGCCGCCTGATCCTGCCAGCACTCCGAATTGTGAACAGGCCGGTGTGCTTGGTGTATTGCCGGGCATGATCGGTTGCATGCAGGCCAATGAAGTAATCAAGATTGTTACGGGCATTGGTGAACCACTCGCCAACAAACTGTTACTGCTGGACAGCGCTACGCTGGAACAGAATATTATCACGATTGCCGACCGGCAAGCCCGCAACTCGATAAAACATTTGGTGGATTATGATGAATTTTGTGGTATAAGTGGCGGGAAAAATAAATCTTTGAACCTTAATTACGAGAATACAATGAAAGAAGTAACCGTACAGGAGTTAAAAGAACTCATGGACTCCAAAGCAGATTTTCAGTTGATCGATGTACGTGAACCCCATGAATTCGACATCTGCAATCTGGGAGGCGAATTGATTCCGCAGGCTGATGTGCCGCATAGCATTGACAGAATTGAAAAAGATAAACAGGTAATTGTTCATTGCCGCAGTGGTGCGCGCAGTGGTAACATGGTGCAGTGGCTTGAGAAAAATCACGGCTTTACCAATCTCTATAATTTGAAGGGCGGTATTCTTGCGTGGGCGAAGGAGATTGATCCGGATATGCCGACTTATTAGGCTCTGTTTTCGTTATCCGTTATAAGTTAATCGTTATACGTCTTTACTAATGATGTGAGCGGTTATGCTATATGTTTAAATCCCATTGCACAGAGGGGCGCAGAGAAGGCACAAAGTTCACAGAGAGATTTTTCTTCGTGATTTCTTTGTGCCTTCTTCGTGTTCTTAGTGGTCTGGATTTATACTTCTAGAGTAACGATTAAGGTGTTATATACCCAGCTGTTTTTTTTATTTAAAAATACCCCACCAATTTCTAGTCGACTTGCCTTTCCTGTTTTTCCAATCCTTGTATTCTACTTCTAAATGTTTATTAAGATTATTTTCGGAATACCCTTCTCTCAATGGCTTTGCATCCATTAGACTCAATATCATCTTCTTGATTGAAAAATTATTCATCTTCCACTCTGACTCTATTACGTCTTGCAAAGTCATCTCATTAAGTTTGACCTCAACTCTCTTCAGGATATTGATACTTTCATCCAACCAGTCTTCATAGAGGTCTATCACATTTTTGTCTTTGATTTTTTCAAATCTCCCGTCACAATCAAAAAAAATCAGGTCTCCAAGTTCATAACCGCTTACAATTAAACATGTTTCCATCCCACAGCCGTAATCGAATAACTTGATGTAGCCAGATATTTCATCAAGATCAACCATATTCAAATCCATTTTAGAACCTTTCCAAGTTTCTTAGAAGCTTTTCGGTTCCAATATAGGGAGGTGATATATTCTTCAATGTCAAAGGCTCAAGTCCGTAACCGCAGCCGGCACCACCATTACCCAAATGTTTTAGAATAGAGCGATATTCAGTTGAAAGAAAAATGTTGTTTTGAGCTTCAATTTGAATTATTTCCTCTTCATTAAGAGTCTGCCCAAGCTGATATTGATGTGTAGCTGATCCAAAAATTGCAAACTGCTTATCAAGATTACTCAGTTCTCCGAGCTTTTTCTTTATGATGTTAATTCTTTCCATTCAATTTCAAATAAATGCTATGTCCGATAAATGATAGCATTGGAGGACGATTTTAAACCTCATACTCGCAAAAGTTAATTCCATTGCGAACTATATATAGCTTAATAGTGCTGTTGATTAACGAATAACAACCTTATGAGTAGCCACTTCCCGGTCCCAACGAATACGAAGTATATATAATCCGGAAGCCAGCGATGCAACATTAAGCGTATACGCAGGATTCTCTTTCGAAAAACTCAGATCACCGGCAAATAGCAATTGTCCTTTCGGAGATATTAACTCGATCTGGCATGATGATACTTCGGTCGTGCTATAGGGTTTAATAGATAAGGTGTCATCAACCACCGGATTCGGATATACTCGGAATGGATTCTCGCGAAGGCGTTGCAGCAGTGTTTCTACGGTGAGGTAGTTCGGTATACCATATCCTAATAAATTATCAGGCGTACTTGCCTGCGAACCGGATTGACGAACTATATCCAGCAGTTCTCTATTGGTAAGCGATGGGTATTGTTGCCATATACCTGTTACAAGGCTCGTAATGATCGGTGCCGCCAGCGATGTACCCGAAGCAGAACCGACAACGCCACTGGGAAGTATAACACTTGTGTTGGAGCCCATGGCTGCTACATCTGGCTTAATAACACCATCAATCGCAGGACTCGGTCCTTTGGAGCTGGATGCTACCCGAACGCCTGTGCTCGTTACAGATGCTACGGCCAGTACATCTTCTGCATCGGCCGGTGCTGTAATAATTTGCCACGAGCCTGCTCCTTCATTACCGGCACTGCATACTACTACTATACCGCGGTCGGCTGCCCATTGTGCGGCACGCGTTATCACAGCAGTCTTTCCGTTCATGGCAGCTTTGGTATAGTCCATCGATGCGTCATCAAACGTATTATACCCTAGTGATGAATTGATCACATCAACCCCTGCACTGTCAGCCATCTCGGCAGCGAACAGCCAGTTATACTCTTCTATTCTATATTCGGTGTTTACATCTTCAGTAACAAAAAGCTGGTAGCTTGCTTTATAGGCGCCACCGGTATAGGTTCCCTCCTGGTAGGCTGCAATTACCGAGAACACTTCAGCACCATGTTCATCGTACTGAAATATATCTTTCGTATTGTATACAAGATCGTGTGATACGGTCAGGTCAATGCGGTTCTCAGCGAAGAGTGGCTGAAAGGGCTCATTTACATTCACCCCTTGAAAACCACTGTCAAATATACCTACGATCATTCCTTCACCGCGGTTGCCGTCTGCATGCATATCATCAATGCCTACCATGCCGAGTTGTGTTTGGGTAATGTCTGCTACTTTCGAGGTGCGCGCGCGGGGGTTGGATTTCTTTCGACCATTGGTCATAAGCTTGGCGTTGGGTGCCACATATTCCACACGCTCTACAAATGACAAACCTGTTAGCGTTGCTATAAGGGATGCATCGCATTGAACCAAAACACCATTGAGCCACCGTGTTTTATAAAAGACATCCGCTCCGGCATCTTTCAAGGCCTGTATATAGGCTATATTTACCGGCAGATCCTGCTCGGTAACCGATATACCCTGTTGTTCTCTGCGGCTGATAGCCCGCTGCGACAGAAATTCAGAAGGATTGGAAATGCTATAGGGCGATGCCGCTTTATCTTTAAAAATTACCACATACCGGTTCGTCTGCCCCCACGCAGTAACACTCACAAGCACCAGGCCCACTATATATACTGCTCTACTCCACGCCATACGTTGTAATAGTCTGCTCATAGATGGTACCACTCTCTACTTTCTGCTGGCCCAGACAATCATCCTGTGTACAATAATGCAGCTGGGTTGTTTCTTTATAAACGAGGCCTATATCTTTTGCATATACCTCTTTGCGCTGATCGAGAAAAACGATAAAGTCGTCATTATCATTTTGATTTACCGTGATGCAATCTTCAAACGTCTGGTTGTTATAGGTCTTGGATACTTTCAATTCTTCCAGCGTATATTCATCTTCACCCAACGTGTTATAGGCATTACCGTCCCACTCCATATCCTGGCGCACCGGTAATTTCAGTTTTACATAACTCACGTTGCCTTCACTCATAACAACTTCTCGCTCGTTCTTCCGCACCGACCAAGTGTCCTGGTACGTCCAGTTATCTGCTGCGATGTTACGCCTGCTGCGGTGGATCACGAACATGCTGTCTCCCTCGCTGTTTAGAAATTTGTCGACCATGGCAACCTTGAGCTGGTACTGTAAAGTTTCGGGTACACTGAGGGTATATATGATCTCGCTCACATCATAAACGAGGTAAGAACCAGTTTTAAGAGGGAAATACTCGGTACCCGTGCCCGGTGATGTGTCATTATCTGACGAATCGCAGGCGACCACCAGAACGCCCGTGAGGAGGGGTAAAATTAAAAATCTGAGAAAATGCTTCACTGATTAACCATTTTTCTTTAAATCCGCGCTCGAATTTGAACGTAAACAGTTCAAAGTTATTTTTTCCAGAGCATTTTAACTATGGCATTAAAAACATTCGTAAAAGTAGGCAGCATAACCAACCTGAGCGATGCGCGGTATTGCGCAGGCATGGGCGTTGATTTGCTGGGCTTTCGTGTAATAGAAGGACAAGAGAACTACATTAGTCCAAAATCATTTCAGGAAATACGAGGCTGGGTTACCGGACCGCAGATCGTGGCCGAGGTATATGGTATAACGCACGCTGACCAGCTTGTCGCCATTCTTGAGAATTACCGCCCGGATTACCTTGAGTTCGGTAAAAAAGAGTGGCGAGTATTAAAAGATCACATCAGTCTTCCGTTTATACTTTCCATCGACACAGGCGAAACACTCGCTTCGATTGAAACGGAACCTAATTTTATACTCGTGCATGAGCGCAGCGACCTTGCGCAACTTGCCAACGACCATGAAATATTGCTCACCGTAGAATCAACGGAAAACATCCAGCGCATCGACCAGCAATATATCCATGGCATCGCGCTCAGCGGCAGCAACGAAATCAAACCCGGCCTGAAGCAGTACAACGAACTGTCGGAGATACTGGAGTTGCTGGAAGAGGACAATTGAAATAGTTTGTAAGCTTTGAGTTGCGAGCTGCGAGAATAAAAGGCTACTGCTGGAAAAAAACTTCTGGCTGCAAGAAAATCTCTCCCATAATTTTACTTGCATTGTCAGTCCCTGAAATAGGTTGACCACAAAAGGTTAACTTATGACAAAGCGAATTACATTAGCGAACAGACGTCTTTTTAGCGAAGAATTTAAACAGACAGTCGTTCAAGATTATGAACGTGGCCAG
>CABHOK010000007.1 GCA_902168205.1 uncultured Chitinophaga sp.
GAAGGTTTTTCTAAAATCAGTACGACATCGAGTCGTACTGATTTTACCCCGGAAACAGAACCCCAGGTTCATGTTTGTCCGATGGTTTGATTAGTAAAAAACGGTCAACCTTTTTTAGGGATCGACACATTTTAACTCGAGGCTCACAAGCTGACAGCTCGAAGCTATATATACTATCAGCAGCGGTTCTTCGGTTCGCGGGGGAGTGTTACCGTAAATATAGTTCCCCGGCCTTTGCTGCTGGTTACGTCAATGGAGCCTCCGTTGTTAACTACCATTTCCTTGCAGATCAGCAATCCGATGCCGGTGCCTTTTTCCTGGCGTGTACCTGGTCGGGTGAAGTATTCATCGCGGTGAAATAGCTTTCCTGTTTCTTCTTCGGTCATGCCGATGCCATTGTCTTCAATCATCAGCTTTACGCCATCGCTGTGGACCGTTCCCGAAATTCTGATCATACCTCCCTCCTGCGTAAACTTGATCGCGTTACCGATCAAATTCCGGATAACAATCTCAACCTGGTTTTTATCAGCCCAGGCTATAACGTCAGCTGTCAATTGATTTTCATATGCTATCTTTTTTATCTCGAGGTTTCGCTTCAACTGAGTTACTACGCGATCGGCTATATCTTTCAAAACAATTTTGCCGGGAGTAATCTTAATGTCACCGAGCTGCGTTCGGGCCCACTGCAACAAATTCTCCAACGCATTGCCAGATGCTTTGATCTGATCGTTCAGATCATCCAGTAACTTTCCGAATTGCTCCGCAGTAACACCTCCCATTCGATAGAGATCAACTACGGCTTGCAGGTTTGCGATAGGACCGCGCAGATCGTGACTGATCACCGAGAACAACTGGTCTTTGATACGATTCAGTCTGCCGAGCTCTTCGTTGGAATGAGACAACTCTATATTCAGTTTCTTACGAACTTTGCTGGTATTAAACGCTATATAGGCCAGTATACTCATCAGTATAATAATGATGCAAAAAGCTATCTGCACATACCGGTGCTGACTGATGGTGGCAATATTGGCTTCGTTGATCTGCTGCAGTAGTTCCAGTTCGCTCTGTTTTTGCCGGAATGCCTGCGAAGCCTGCAGTTGTTTGAGATTGCGACTGTTGATAAGCCGTTGCTTTTCTTTACCGATCTGGTGCGATTTGCTCTGATGCTCAAATGCTTTTTTATAGTCACCGATATCACTATATAAATTGGCGTACGATTCGTGGATATAGTCCATCGGGTTAAAAAAGTCATTGAACTTGATCTTACGTCCTTCAATGACAAACTGCGCGCTGTCCAGATAACGAAAGGACATGCGGTAATTTTTCATTAACAGGTAAAGTCTGCCGAGGTGGGCATACGTTTCGATTATATTTTCTGTTTCCGTTGTATTCCTGATCAGTGCCAGGTTACGGTAATAATAATGCAGACTGCTGTCGTAATGCTGTTCACGCAAATGTATACTTCCGATGTTGCCGGCCAGTATCGCAATCCAGGCGGTATCTTTTTTGTTGATAGCAATGTTGTAGGCCTTTCTGAAATCCGGCAGCGCCTGGTCATACATACCTTGTTCGCGAAGGATCAACGCGAGGCCGTTATAGCAATTGATAAGCGTTCGGTGATACAAGGAATCTTTACCTACCGCCAGCGTTTTGCTATAATATTCTTTTGCCTCTTCATAGTTTTCAGCTTTATGTTGTATCAATGCAATCTCAAAATAGCTGAGTGATTCGCCAACCGGTTTGTGCTGTTTTCTAAACAGCATGGCGCTCTCCATGAAATAAACAATAGCGTCATTCATCCGTCCATTGCCAAACATGGTACCGGCCCAGCCGTATACACTGGGTAATATACTTTCAGAAAATGATTTGCTCCGGGCAATGTTTACGATGACCGTAACGTCATCATCTTTAAAAGGCATTTTACCAGCATGAAACAACGTCATCATCTCCCCGAAAATTTTTTCAAATTCCTGCGCGGTAGAAGCGTTTTCGAGTTTTGTTATATACTGTGGAATCGATTGTCCAATGGCCCTGCCTGAAATCAGGTTCACAATGATCACACTGGCAACCATCCATTGCTTCAATTCAGGTGCGGTAAAGTATCGCATAACTTATTCCTAAGTTAATATACTGCGGGATATTAACATACAAGATAGTATATTAAATGATATAATAAGCATGCGTTGCGCATCTGTCAGTTATACCTACATGATAAGCGAACAGCGCTCGAAAAAAGCGTGACGATCTGTTGATGAATGTTTATATTCATGACAAAAAGATGGACAAAACAGAACTGATTCTGTTTCTTACCGCTACCAATCACATCTCGCGTGAAAAGGCTGAAATTATAGCGGATCATTTCAAACCGAAGAGCATTGCCCGGAATCAATTCCTGCTTACGGAAGGTCAGCTCAGCGATGAATACTTTTTTATGCGAAGCGGTTTCCTTCGCGCCTTTGCATATGATACAGATGGCAACGATGTTACCACGAACTTCTATGCCGGCAACCAGGTGGTGTTTGAAGTGTCGTCTTTTTTTAACCGGACTATATCTAAAGAAAATATACAGGCGCTTACGGATTGCGAGGGCTGGTATATTACGTACGCGCAACTCAATATGCTATTCCATTCACTGCAGGAGTTCCGCGAGTTCGGACGCTCGGTGTTGGTTAAAGGATTTGCTTCACTGAAAGTACGCATGCTTTCCATGATCACCGAAACGGCTGAAGAACGTTACGCACACTTGCTGCAGACCAACCCGAAATTGTTTGAGCATGTACCGCTGAAATATATTGCATCGTACCTGGGTATAACCGATTCTTCCTTAAGTCGCATTCGAAAAGAACTTACCAAAAAACAATGATCGTGATTTCTTGTCATTTGGCAAGATTAAAGTCCCGGGCGCGTGTTTCCTTTGTATCAAAATACACTACCCATGGAAACACTACCTCTTTATATAGGTATACTCTTCGGAGTTACCACGCTGCTGACTATATATCTGTTTTATAAAGCCAGCCGAAACTCGAAGGTTTCTATAGTGCTTATTGCACTTTGGCTGATCTTTCAATCCATCGTATCGCTCACGGGATTTTATACCCATACCGATGCCTTCCCTCCCCGCTTTCCATTGCTGATATTACCACCGTTGCTGCTTATTATATTGCTGTTTGTTACCACTATCGGGAAACGCTATATCGACAGCCTCGATCCGAAAGCACTAACGTTGCTGCATGCGATACGTGTGCCGGTCGAGATCGTGCTATATTTACTCTGTCTGCACAAAACTATACCCGAGATCATGACCTTTGAAGGGAGAAACCTCGACATACTTTCTGGTCTTACAGCTCCTGTCATCCATTACTTTGGCTTTGTAACGAAGCGCATCAACAAGCATATAATCCTTCTCTGGAATTTTATCTGCCTGGGCCTGCTGGCTAACATCGTTACAACGGCTATCCTATCCGCCCCGATGCCGTTTCAACAACTTGCGTTCGATCAGCCCAATATAGCCGTGCTATACTTTCCGTTTACCTGGTTGCCTTGCTGTGTGGTTCCGCTCGTGTTATTCGCACACCTTGTTACCATCCGAAAATTACTACTCGATGGAACTACGCGTGCGAGTCGCGTTGTTTCGGTGTAATGGAAATTCATTACATTTGGTAAGCATGCGTATAGAAAATTATTCACCGCGTGATGAACTCAGGCCGTTCATCAAAACATTCACGATCATTGAAAGTGAATCGGGCATGGTGAATAAAATTTTACCGGAAGCATCACTGATCATGGCGTTCCGTTTCAACGGCAGTATACGGTATACGCAGCAGGATGAAACGGGTATTCTGCCGCTCTCGGTAATTTCGGGTGTTCGCAAGTCGCCACGCATCATGGACTATGCAAAGAAGACTTCCATTCTGCTGGTGAAGTTTCATGCGGGAGGCGCAACGGCTTTCTTTCGCGAGCCCCTGCATGAATTGTTTGAGACCAGTATATCGCTGGATGATCTGTTACCGCGTACTGAACTTATATATATTGAAGAGCAACTTGCTGAAGCACGAAACCATGCTGCACGCATCTCAACGATGGAACGCTTCCTGCTTTCGAAGTTAAGACCTGCTTTACCGGACAGCCTGATCAACCATGCCATTCAAACGATCAGGTCAGCCAACGGGATCATTCGTATACAGGAGCTACTCTCAGATTTACCCATCAGTCGCGATCCGTTTGAGAAAAAGTTCAGACGCATAGTAGGCACATCTCCTAAACAATTTGCAGCGTTACTGCGCATGCGCCATGTTATCGATTCGCATGCCGCTCAGCAAAGTCTGACCGATACCGCGCATGCTGCCGGTTATTTTGATCAGGCACATTTTATAAAAGACTTCAAGTCATTTACAGGTGAAACACCCAACGCTTTCTTCAAGTCTTCCAAGTTCTGGTAGCTTCCCCTGTAAAAATATTTACTATACCGATAAACCTTTTCGGAATAGCAATCATCATAGCAAAGACGCCTGCGGTGTACATTAACTATTTTACTGTCTATGATGAATCAGATCTTTTGCGTTTTGATGTTGATACCTGTTTCCCTACAGGCGCAGAACAATCAGAAAATTGGTCACGCTGACTGGGAGTATATCTTCAGTCACTTGCCGGAATACAAACAAATTGAAGTTGACTTAAAAACGTACGAGGCTCAATTACAAAACCAGTTAAAACTAAAAACCCAGGAGTTCGAAGCAAAGTATAAATCGTATCAGTCTTTACCGGCTGATACACCCGAAGCTATACGCAAGGATAAGGAATCGGAACTGGCATACCTGCAGGAGAACCTTGAGAATTTCAGACGTAATGCCCAGGCATCCATCGAGAAGAAACAGCATGAACTCATTACACCGGTGTTCACGAAAGTAGGACAAGCTATAGAAGCGGTAGCCACTGAACACGGTTATTCCTATGTCATCAACCCGCAAATGCTTGGTGGTGGTGATGTGTTGTTGTTCAGCGATCAGAAGTATAACATCTCGAACCTCGTATTGAAAAAACTGGGCGTAGTACCACCTGCGTCTGAAAAACGGAATTAATTATATACTTACCGGTGATCCAGCCGGTAACGATTATCGCTGGTGCGATGAATGAGATTTATGCCTAACTTCTTCCGGAGGTTCTGGATATATACATCGATGGAGGTATCGAACAGGTATATCTCCGAACCCCATATATTCTGAAGCAGGTTTTCGTGTGAAATTACTTTGCTGGGATTCTGCGCGAAGAAGAACAGCAACTCGAACTCAGGTTTGCTCAGGGTAATTTCGTCATCCCCGATCTGCACCGAATTGGACTTGCGATGAATGCGCAGGTTGCCGATCTTCAGTTCGGCTATACTTTTACGGATCACAAACTTACGCTTCAGCACCGTGGCAACTTTATAGGTAAGCGCACGCAGGCCGATAACTTTCTCGATATAGTCATCACCGCCCGTATCGAGTGCCGCTTCGTGGTAATAATTTTCTGACTTGGCCGTGAGAAAGAATATATAGGTATCGGCAAAGCGTTTCATGCTTCGCAGCTCGCGGCATATTTCGATGCCATTCGGGTGCGGCATCATTATGTCCAGGATAATTAGATCGGGGGAAAAATCTTTTGCCACGGCTACTGCATCCTGGCTTTCATCAATGGTCTTTACCGTAAACCCTTCTTTCTCCAGGTTATACTCCAGTAACTCAAGAATATCCTTATCATCATCAACCACCAGTACCCGGAAATGTTTTTTCTCTCTCATAACTTTTCTTCTCCAGGCAAAATACAAGACAAACGTTACCGGATGTTTATATGGGGATTACGAAATGTTGAAATATAGCTGAAAATAGCTTTGAGTTGTGAGCTGCGTGCTACAAGTAAAATCACTGCGCAGATACTAATGTCTCTGCGCAGTGTATCTATAGAAAAGTAATTTAACGGATAACCAATAACGAATACCGGACAACGATATATAGTATATCAGCTTCTACCCAGCTTCACCGCCCGTTCTACGGCTTCGGCAGTAACGTTATCATACTGTACCGTGACGCGCTTGTCGGTTTCAATCCACTCTACGATCTTCTCTATGTTTCGCTTGCGCATTTTTTTCAGTACGGGTACACCGAGTTGTTTCAGGGATGCGGCATTGTAATGCTGTTCCAACTGCGATTTCATAGGCACCACCATTAACTTCTTGCCCAGGTATAAAGCTTCGGCCGGTGTTTCAAAACCCGCACCGCACAGTACGCCTTTTGCAGATGTCATGCTCTCGGCAAATTCATCTTTATTAACCGGGTATACAGAAAGTTTACCGATGTGATACGGCTTTTTTGCGTGCTTTGAGAAAATGTGCCACTTTATCTTCGGGATCTTCGCCAGTAACGGCACCAGCTTCTTATCATCGTACGAAGGGAGATATACGGTATAATGTTCCTTTTCTACATTGTTACTCTCCCGCACAGCAGAGCGGATAACCGGTGTATATATATTCTTGTCGTAGCGCTCAAAGTGGAACGATACATACTTTTCAACGGGCGCGTAGTTATGCAACACCCATTCTCCTACGGGATCTATCTTCTTCGGTGTTGGCACTTTCGATGAAAGCAATGCCGACTGATGGCTGAGTCCCACGCAGGGTATATCGCGCTTGCGACAAGCCCACGCACTGATTGGTTCAAAGTCGTTTATGACCAGGTCGTATTTCTCCACCGGGAATTTCTTGATCTCTTTATATACCTCTTTGGAGCTGTTTTGCTTGAAGGTTCGCAGGAAATCTATACCCCCGCTCTTTCCGAAAAAGAAACTGAGACCTTTGGATTTATACTTTACCGGATAGGGTAATTTTATATCGGCCTGGGCACCACTGATGAACAGATCGAGGTCGCCATACTGTTGCAGCACCGGGATGACATCTTCCGCGCGGGCCAGGTGACCGTTACCTGTACCTTGAATAGCAAATAGGATTTTCACTTTTTAACCGTTAAAAATTCGTTGACAAGGTCGCGAAAAATTTCATCGTTATCGAGCCTGTCACCTCGAAATCGTTTCGGTAATTTTATGGCCTGGGCAACTTTATCTTCGGCATACCTATAAATGCTCCAGTTCGTACCATCATATTCCAGGCACGAAAGGTTTTCAATCCAGTCGCCTGAGTTCAGGTACATCACTTCACCTTTATCGGTGGCGATTCTTTTCATTTCAGGGTGATGGATATGGCCGCACACAACATAGTCATAACCATTTTCAATGGCTATATCTCCGGCAGTTTTCTCAAAGTCGTTGATAAACTTTACAGCAGACTTCACACTATCTTTCACGCGCTTGGAAAGCGATATCTTTTCCCTCCCTAATTTCAGCAAAAACCAGTTGACCATGGTGTTGATCAGGATGAGCGTATCATAACCAATGGCTCCCAACTTGGCAAGCCACTTGGAGTATTGCATGGTAACATCAAATACATCACCATGAAAAACCCAGGCACGTTTGCCGTTTAGTTTTAGTACAATTTTATTGTCGATAACAAATGAGCCTAGACGCAGGCCGGCAAACTTGCGCAGCATTTCATCGTGGTTACCGGTAAGATATATTACTTTGGTATTTTTGGAGAGCAGGCCCATAATGTGCTTGATCACCTGCATGTGCGACTTGGGCCAGTAGCGTTTACTGAACTGCCACATGTCGATGATGTCGCCATTGAGTATAACTTTCTTCGGCTTGATGGTTTTGAGATAACGCAACAACTCCTCCGCATGACAGCCGTAGGTGCCAAGGTGTATATCTGATAAAATGACGAGTTCCAGCTCTCGTTTCTTTTTCTTGCCCATTGGTTATAAATAATGATTCCCCAAGACACGAATGTCTCTCGGGGAATCCCCAAACCTATGAAGAAGTTCTTTGCTGCAAAGGTAAAGTGCCATTGTGAATTGAGATGATCTTGGTTGTTATGAAATTGTTAACGGATATTCGTTATTGATTATATCCACGGTTAATTTTATTACTTGTCAGTCACGTAATCTCCTGTTAAGAACTAACAAAATGTAAGCAAACATAATCCAATTTCGGCCTTAAAAAAATCTAAACATCAAACGCTATCTTCTTTGCATTACGCTTCCTGGTTTTACACTATATATATATATACTATAATTTTGCGATCACTGTTATATAAAAATATCCGTAAAACCTGTATTCGATAATCATCAACATCAGATCCGTGTCGGCAGACCTGGAGCCTGGAATAAAATTATAGGATTTCTTCGCTCGAAAATTTGTATATTCATCTGCTGTGTTTGCACGCACCAATATGCTCAGGAACCACTTCCTACGTACGCTATTGCTTTGCTCTTTTTTGATGAACGAAGCTTTCTCCCAATCTCCGTTGGAAAAAGTTAAATTCTCGAGGATAGCGGCTGCTTTATCAAACCCGCATGTGTCAAGCATCCTGCAAGATTCACGTGGTTTTTTGTGGATCGGTACAGAAGACGGACTCAACCGGTTCGATGGTTATGAGATAACGGTGTATCGAAATATTCCGAATGATACAACGAGTCTGTCGAAAAATGTTATTCTTAAATTGTTTGAAGACAAACGTGGTGTACTGTGGGTGAGCACAAGCAGTGGTGGTCTTCACATCTATAATCGTGAGCAGGATAATTTCAAACGACTGCCGCAATACTCGTTTGACTGCGAGGTAGCTGAATTCCACGAAGACGATACCAGTGTATGGATTGCAGGTTTACGTCATGACAAAGCTTTTGCTGAACAAATAAGTAAGCGAAACGGTCGTAATCAATACTACGAACTTCTCAATTCACGTAACCCGGTACACGCCCTCATCCCGGCATCTGATCATGAGTTCTGGGTGGGAGTTCGTGGAGTCGGACTCTTTCGCTGGAATTTGAAAGAGAAATATATACGTCAGCAAGGCCCTCCGATAAGGCTTCAGCGGGCTGTAAAAGATGGCAATAACAATTTATGGGTTGCCGCACGCGGAGGAGTACAAAAATATGATATAGCGAGGAATAAATATATACTCTATAATTCAGGCACCACTCCTGCCCTGCCGATAGACGATGTATTGAATGTTTGCATGGACAGAAATTACCTTTGGATCGGCACAGAAAATGGCGGCCTCTGCAGGCTGAATACCATTACCAATGAATTACTAACATTTCAAGCCAGCAAAAATGATCCGGAATCGCTGCCGGATAATTCCATTCACGCACTCTATAAAGACCGCGAGGGACGCGTATGGGTAGGCACCTTTTCCAATGGTGTAGCAGTTATAGACAGGATGCATGAAAAATTCATGGAGGTTGATATACCCATGGAAAACAACAACGTAAAAGCGATCATACTTGACTCGAAGAACCGCTTATGGGTTGGTACAGAAGGCGGATTAATCATGAAATCGGCGAGCGGTATAAAATACTATAAACATACAACTGCCAAAGAAAGTCTGCAGGCAAATCCTGTACTTGCTATATACGAGGATACACAACAACGTATCTGGATAGGTACCTGGGGAGGCGGCCTCAATCGCTATGATGAGGTACACGACAACTTCGTGCACTATATGCCGGATGAAAAACGCAGAGGTTCTCTTTCCAATCCCAATGTATTTGCCATATCACAATCCAGTAAAACGCACGAGATACTGGTTGGCACGTATGATGGTCTGAATGTACTATCCGATGAACGTGCAGGTACTTTCGAATATATCCGAGAAAGGCAATTTGAATTCAACAACTATATACATACTATATACGAAGACAAAAAAGGAAATATCTGGATAGGCACCATCGAAGAGCTATTACAATACGATCCTGCAAAAAAAAGTCTGACGCGGTTTGAGACAGCAACACACCCGGACTCGGTACAGGTAAGTGGTCTGTGTACCAGTATATTTGAAGACAGCCAGGGGCGGCTGTGGGTTGGTACCCGTAAAGGTCTGCATCTTCTCATCAATGGCACGTTCAAAAAGAGATATACTACGCGCGATGGATTACGTAACAATATGATACAGGCTATGCTCGAAGATGATCATGGTAACTTGTGGCTGAGCACCTCGGCCGGCATATCGCGGTTCAATCCCGACACGGGTATATTTCGAAATTACGATGTTGCCGATGGTTTACCCAGCAACGACTATAAAGCCAACGCAAGCCTTCGGTATAGGAACAATCAATTCCTCTTTGGCGGTAAAGGCATTACTGTTTTCAATCCCGACAGCGTGCGCGACAATCTCTTTGCACCGGGAGTTTTCATAACTGAACTCGGCATTCTCAATGAACCTGTCAGACCGGGTGATCTCGGAGGTATATTGCAACGGCAGATCAGCGAAACGAAAATACTGACACTTCCTCCCGAGTATAACTTCTTTTCGTTAAAATATGTAGCGCTCAATTTTACCGCTCCCGATAAAAATCAGTATGCCTATAAACTCGAGGGTTTTCATTCCGATTGGAATTATGTAGGCGACCAGCGATCGGTTATGTTTACCAACCTTGATCCGAATATATATACTTTCAGGGTAAAAGCCAGTAACAACGATGGCGTCTGGAATGAACAAGGTGCTACCCTGGTAATCCGTATACTGCCACCGTGGTGGGGCACATGGTGGGCAAAACTGACCGGTATATTTGTGCTCACAGCAGTTGCTGTCGCTATCTATAAATTGCGCGTTCGTAACATCAAACGGCATAACAGGATGTTGGAGCTACAGGTACAGAAGCGAACCGAAGAACTGGAACAACAGAATGAAGAACTGATTCAGAGCCAGGAAGAAATATCGGCACAACGCGATATCGTATCAGCACAAAATGTGGAGTTGCAAAAAGCCCGTGAGACAATCGAGAAACAGAACGAAGAAATAACATTACGAAACGAAACACTCGAGGCACAGGTTGAAGAACGAACGCGTGATTTGGTTGAATATAATCAGCAACTGGAACAGTTCGCTTTCATCTCGGCTCATAACTTGCGCGCACCTGTAGCGAGGATACTGGGCCTCGGTCATATATTGGACATCTGTCACAACGATTTGAAAGAGGCCATGATGATTGTGGATAAGATTGTATTTACCACAGAAGAGCTCGATCGTGTTGTAAAAGATCTCAACACCGTGCTCGAAGCGCGGAGAAACTCGGCATCGGTAATTGCACCTGTGAACCTGGAAGAAGAGTTGCGCCTCATCAAGATAAACATGGAGAAAGAGATACAGGACACACAAACTATATTTGTCGAAGATTTCTCGAACGGTGCTACGGTCTGGACTGTGAAGGCTTACCTCGATAGTATATTACTGAACCTGATCGGCAATGCCATTAAATATAGGCACCCGGAAAGAAAGCCGGTCGTGAGCATTCGCTCGGAAGTAAAGGATAATTACTTTCACGTAACGATACAAGACAATGGACTCGGTATGGACACGGCCTTATATAAGGACAAGATCTTTACACTATATCGCCGTTTTCATTTACATATTGAAGGAAAAGGCATGGGCCTATATTTGGTTAAAACGCAGATGACCGCGATGGGTGGCAAAGTTGATGTGGAAAGTAAACCTGATGAAGGCTCAACCTTTCATCTCTTTTTTAAACATACTCCCGGAGCGGGTGGGTAATGCGCATGGGTGTTTATTAACAATGATCACTTCCCCGCTTTCTCCACGAGTAATTTCTCGCATACTACGTTACTCAAAACTTCGCGGTATTTTCTCAGGTATGTAATGGTCATGCTTCCATCATACTTTTCGATAGATTCGATTTTGATGACTACACCGAGATGTAGTTTCTTGCCGTTTAAGAATATCAGGAAGTCTTCGGATGAATGTGTTAGTGCCGATAGGCTTACTGTATCGCCAGGCTTGCAGTCTGAAAGTTTTTGATACGATTTCCAAACGATCTTTCCATTCTTATCGGGGATGGGAGATCCGTGCGGATCAATCGTAGGATTACCCAACAGTTCATCCATTCGATCAAAGAATGCTGGTGACTGAATGTGCTCAATCTGCTCAGCTATTTCATGCACTACCTCCCAGCCAAATCCCATTTTCTCAACCAGGAACATTTCGGTAAGTCTGTGCTTTCGTATTACCAGTGCAGCCTCACGTTTACCTTTAGCTGTAAGCGAAATGGGTTTATACTTTTCATAGTTTACAAGCCCTTGCTTGCAAAGGTTCCGAACCATGCTGTTTACCGTAGGTGTACTTACCTCAAGTACATTGCTTAAGTCGGTTGCACTGATCTCCCCCTGCTCATTGGCCAGGTTAAATAAAGCTTTCAGGTAATTCTCCTCTGTTTGCGAAGCCATCAACTCTTTCCGTAATTATAGTTATCGGTTATACCGCTAATTGTTATCCGTTTTTCAGCTGTAATTGTCAAAGATATAAATATTTCTCAGCGGAATAATTTGTTAGATAAATCTAACTTTATAATTTTACTAATATAAATTTTAATTTAACAATAATGAAAATAAATATTTTTACAACTCTTATTATTATATACCACGTTCAGGCCTTTGGACAGGCCGGGACTATTTCCGGAAAAGTTACCGAACATGGGCAGCCCCTACCTTTTGTCAGTATTATGGTGAAGGGCTCTTCACTCGCAGACGTTACAGATGAATCCGGCATATTTACCATTCGCAACATTCCGTTTGGACATTATACTGTGACAACTTCTGCTGTAGGATATGAACCGCAGAGCCGTGAGGTGTCTCTGTCTGAAAAGAATGAGACCATTACACTCGATTTTATATTGAAGGAATCGGTATCTGAATTGCAGGAAGTAGTGATATCCGGCACCATGAAAGAAGTGAGTCGTATGGACAGCCCGGTGCCGGTGGAAGTATATACTTCCTCTTTTTTCAGAGCTAACCCCACTCCTTCCCTGTTCGAATCTTTGCAAAATATAAATGGCGTCAGGCCGCAGCTTAACTGTAACGTCTGCAATACGGGCGATATTCATATCAATGGCCTGGAAGGTCCTTATACCATGATCCTTATTGACGGTATGCCTATCGTGAGCGGATTGTCCACGGTGTATGGTCTCACCGGTATACCGCAGGCATTGATTGAGCGTATGGAAATTGTGAAAGGTCCTGCCTCTACACTCTATGGCTCGGAAGCTGTCGGTGGACTGATCAACGTTATTACAAAGAACCCCGCGCGCGCTCCTATACTATCCGTTGACGTAATGGGATCATCGTGGGCGGAAGTAAATACCGACCTCGGCATTAAATTTAACCACGGTGAAAAAGCGCAGAGTTTATTGGGCGTAAATTACTTCAACTATCAAAACCGCATCGATAACAATCACGATAACTTTACAGATGTTACGCTGCAAAACAGAATTTCCGTTTTCAACAAGTGGAAAATACAACGCAAGGATAACAAAACATTGTCAATAGCCGCGCGGTATAATTATGAAGACCGCTGGGGAGGCGATATGCGATGGACACCTGAATACCGGGGAAGTGATGAAATTTATGGTGAAAGTATATATACAAGTCGCTGGGAAATGTTTGGCATTTACCAACTGCCAGTAGAAGAGAATATAAATTTTCAATTCAGTGCCAACGGACACAACCAGAATTCATTCTATGGAACAACGTCTTACGATGCCGATCAATATATAGCGTTTGGACAACTAACCTGGAACAAGCAACTTGGACAGCGCCATGCTGTATTACTGGGTACAGCCTACCGGTATACCTTCTATGACGACAACACGCCTGCCACGGTGGGGACAGACGGTAATAACCCTTCTGTTACATCTCTGCCAGGTGTTTTCGCGCAGGATCAAATCAAGCTGAGCGAATTCAACGACCTTTTGCTGGGTGTTCGCTACGATCACAACAGTGTTCATGGCGCTATCTTTTCACCTCGGCTAAACTATAAATGGACAACGCGCAACAAACAAACTGTTGTGAGACTTAGCGCAGGAAATGGTTACCGTGTAGCGAATGTCTTTACCGAAGACCATGCTGCACTGACAGGCGCCCGGCAAGTAATATTTACCGAATCGCTAAAGCCGGAAACATCGTGGAACACTAACCTGAACGTTGTGAAAAAGATATATACTGCAACCGGCACTTTTATAGGCATCGATGCAAGCGCGTTCTATACATACTTTACCAACCGCATTATTCCGGACTATGAAACAGATCCCAACAAAATCATCTATAGCAACCTGGATGGCTCGGCTGTATCCAAAGGTGTGTCAATGAACGTTGATGTATCCTGGGCGAACGGTTTAAAAATACTGGCCGGGTTTACAGCGCAGGACGTAGTGGTAACTGAAAACGGTGAAACCTATCAGCAGCTGCTAACTGAACGGTTCTCGGGTGTGTGGAATGCAGGATATACTTTCGGGAATTCTGGTTTTTCGATTGACTATACCGGCAATGTATATGGCCCGATGCGACTTCCTTTACTGGGAGAACTCGACAACCGCGCGGAGTATTCTCCATGGTGGAGTATACAGAACATTCAGGTCACACGGAAATTTCAAAAAGGCTGGGAAGTATATGGAGGTATTAAAAACCTGTTAAACTATACGCCACCGGTCAATAGTATAGCACGTCCGTTTGATCCGTTTGATCGCTATGTACAGTTCGATGGCAATGGACAGGTGGTAGCAACGGCCGACAACCCGCATGCGCTTACGTTCGATCCCTCCTATGTATTTGCACCCAACCAGGGTATACGCGGATTTATCGGGGCACGCTACACCTTAAATCAGCCGTGACCAGCCTGCAGTCTTTGTATCTGGCGTCTAGCCAATCAGTTGCTTCTTTCGTTCACAACGCTTGATGGAGTCTGCAGCAGTTTCGATGCTCTTGGCATCGAACGAGTTTTGTATATGCAGGCGGAAGTAGTGAATGGCATCGTCAAGTTTACCCTGCGCTTCGCGGAGCAATCCATATTCATTGTAGATAGTTGCATAGCTGATGCCGGATACTTTGATAGCGAGTTCGAGTACACGCTCGAGGTCGTCATACTTGCGAAGTGTAGAAAGACAATAGCAATAGTTGTAGTATGCTGCCGGGTATTCGGGCGAGAATTTTATGGCGAGCCGGTAATGTTCTTCGGCCTGCGCATAGTTTTTAAATTTAGTTTCGTAGAGCCAACCCAGGTGATTATGTGCTTTTCCGAAATCAGGTGCTTCCGCCAGTATCTCTTCCAACAGGTGTGCTGCTTCACTTAATCGTCCTTCACTGATCATGCGGTCAGCACTCAGGAATTTTTCTTCGAGGTAAAAATTAGTCGTGTCGCTCATAACCGAAAGTTAAATATTAAAAGTGAAAACGAAGATACTTTATAGTCTCTCCTTTGGCGGCAAACGCTTCTTCGTAACGTGTCTTGATATCAAAACATTCCGGACGAAGTTCGGAAGCATATACATCGTTTGTAAATTTCAGATCGCTGATGTCAGTCCGGTTCTGCGCTTCTTCCAATGTATACTCATACAGAATCGTGTTGTCTGTTTTCAAGCGCACATAGCCTCCGGGTTTCAACAAGCGTTTATACATCTCCATGAAACGCGGACTTGTCAAGCGTCTTTTTATATCACGCTTGGTCGGACGCGGATCGGGAAAGGTAAGCCACACTTCATCAATCTCACCGGGTTCAAAGAAATTCTCAATCAACAGTATATGCGTACGCAGAAAAGCCACGTTGGTCAGGTTCTCTTCTACTGCCACGGTGCTCCCCTTCCATATTCGTTCACCCTTTACATCTACACCTATAAAATTGCGTTCCGGGAAAAGTCGGCCGAGTCCTACGGAATATTCTCCACGACCACACGCCAATTCTACGGTTATCGGTTTATCATTTTTAAAATGTTCTTCCCGCCACTTTCCTTTAATTGTTTTATAGATCGGTTTGGTAGGTTCGATCACGTTAGTTCTTTCTTCGATGATCTTAAAACGTTCGAGTTTACGCTTCACAAAAATTTATATTCTGAGTTTTACTAATTCAAATACTACTTCTAACTATAGTCCTTCGATCTCGGCCACTACAAATGTACTTCCACCAATGAAGATCACATCTTCGGCAGAAGCTTTCGCGCGCGCCCGTTGAATGGCTTCATTTACATTGGCAATTACCTCGCCTTTCAATCCTGTACTGCGTGCTTTTTCAGCCAATATACCTGCCTCCAGTGCGCGCGGTATAGAAGCCTGGCAAAAGTAGTAGTTCGCTTCCTTCGGCAAAAGCTCCAGTACACCGGATATATCTTTATCTTTTACCATACCAATGACCATGAACAGTCTCTTGTATGAAAGCTGTTGAAGCTGTTTCACCACCTGCGTAACACCATCGAGGTTATGACCGGTATCACACACGATCAACGGGTTTGTTCCCAACTTTTGCCAGCGACCTTTCAAACCGGTTTGAGACATTACTTTCATGAGGCCATCCACCAGTTGCTCATCGGTGATTTTCCAGCCTTGCTGTCTCAAAACATCAATGGCGCAAAGAACACCCGCCAGGTTTTTCTGTTGATAGATACCTTGCAACGGTAGGGCTATGCCTGTATGAGCGGGTTTTCCGTTTTTCAATGCATCAAAAAGTATGGTGCCCTTCTCTTCGCGAAACTGAACGGTATATACATCGGATGCAAAGCGTAACGGTGCTGTCTCGGCTGCCGCCTTGCTCCTGAATACATCGGCAATGCCCGGCTGTTGTTCACTCACCACTACGGGTACATTCTTTTTAATGATTCCTGCTTTTTCAGCAGCGATCTTTTCGAGTGTATCACCTAAAAGATCGGTATGATCCCATCCTATATTTGTGATCAGCGAAAGCTCAGGTGTAATCACATTCGTGGAATCAAGTCTTCCGCCCAGTCCTACTTCAATCACGGCCACATCAACCTGCTCATGCACAAAATAATCAAATGCCATCGCTACCGTAATCTCAAAAAAAGAAGGTTTCACACGTTCGATCACCGGTTGAATACGATTCACAAAATCCACCACGAATTGCTCCGATACTTCTTTACCATTCACGCGAATCCGTTCCGTAAATGACTTGAGATGAGGTGAAGTATATAACCCGGTTTTGTACCCGGCTGATTGCAACACAGACGCCAGCATGTGCGAGGTACTTCCCTTACCGTTAGTGCCTGCAATGTGAATGGACTTGAACTTTCGCTGCGGATTATCAAGTGCTTCACACAGTGCTATGGTATTAGACAGATCACTCTTGAATGCAACCGACCCGACCCGCTGAAACATGGGAAGATTCGCGTACAGATACTGGAGAACATCTTCGTATTGCGTGAACATGGGCGCGAAAATAATTCCTTCACACGCATTGTCCATGATTCGTGCGGATAACTTTCCGACAACTGTCTGCGGAGAAAACGGGTAGCGGATTTTTAAAAGATTTTCAAAAAACTACTCCAATTTTAATCAAGCAGGGTAAAACGTAAACCACCTAAAACGTTTTCGGTCATTTTTTATGCAAACGAAAGTCAGAATTTAACCATATCTTAAAAAAAATGGCGATTTTTGAAGTACAACCAGAACTTTTAAACGCCTATGAAGAAATCATTAATCTTTTTGCTGTTGCTCATCGGCTTCAGCGTGCTGGCAGTCTTCATGCCGGCAACCCCGAAGCAAATTGTGACGGAGGGGATGAACGGAGGTGATATCGCCTGGATGCTCACAGCATCTGCCCTTGTACTATTGATGACACCCGGTCTCGCCTTCTTTTACGGAGGTATGATCGACATGAAGAACATTATCTATACGATGTTCCAGAGCTTTATCGCGATGGGTGTTGTTGGTGTATTGTGGATCGTGGTGGGATTCAGCCTTGCGTTCGGAGATTCTATCGGTGGACTCATCGGTGATCCAAGATCTTTCTTTATGTTCCATAATGTACTGGACGGCAAACCATGGTCGCTTGCTCCAACCATACCGTTGGTGTTGTTTGCTTTCTTCCAGTTGAAATTCGCCATCATCACACCTGCCCTGATCACGGGTACATTTGCTGAACGCGTGCGCTTCAAGTCGTACATTATATTCCTTGTATTGTTCTCGCTGTTTATATACTCACCGCTTGCACACTGGACATGGCATCCGGAAGGATTCCTTTTCAAGATGGGTGTGCTTGACTTTGCCGGTGGTACTGTTGTACACATGTCTGCTGGTATAGCAGCATTGGTAGCTTCTATCTTTTTGAGAAGCAACGAAGAGAAGAAACACATTGCTCCTGCTAACATTCCATACGTATTGCTGGGCACAGGTTTACTGTGGTTCGGATGGTTCGGCTTTAATGCCGGAAGTGCGTTGAGCGCTGGTACGTTGGCTGCTTCTGCGTTTGCAACTACCAACACTGCTTCTGCTGCGGCTGGTCTTGCGTGGATCCTCTTTGATTCTGTGCGTGGTAAAAAACCTTCAGCTCTTGGGTTCTGTATCGGTGCCGTTGTAGGACTTGTAGCAATTACACCTGCTGCCGGTTTCGTGACTATACCTTCGAGCTTGTTCATCGGTACATTTGCCAGCTTGATCAGTAACGTGATGGTTCATTGGAAAACTACCAAAACTTCGCTGGAAGATACACTTGATGTATTCCCTTGCCACGGTGTAGGTGGAGCGGTTGGTATGATCATGACTGCTTTGCTGGCGAACACAGCCGTGAACGGAGCAAACACTACGGGTAACGGTCTCTTCTTCGGTGAGACAGCATTGTTCATTGTACACATGAAAGCTTTGGTGATTGTAGTGGCCTATACATTTGTTGGTACCGGTATACTGTTGAAAGTTACCGACCTGATTGCGCCATTAACCATAGCCCAGTCACAAAGAACCGTTGAACCTGCTTATGAAGAAAACCTGGTAGGTGATTTAAGTTCTGCCAAATAACAAATTTGATTTCTATAAAAATCAAGCCCCGTGAACAGCGGGGCTTTTTTATTGCTATCGACTTTAAACCCTTTGCGCGGATGCCTGATAAGGTTTACATTCGCTTATACCAAGACCTTTCCATACCATGATCATTCACAATTCCTACCCTGACTTTGTTGTGTTCCTATATGTGCATTTGTCGCAGGCCGACAGCAGTTACGATCCGTCTGAGCTCGCTGCTATCAAAAGTAAAATGAAAGCGCTATACCCTGCTGACACAGACATTGAGAAGAAACTATATACAGCTATACGGGAGTATAATTCATTTGATAAATCAAAACTGAACGACCTCTTCCTGCAAACCGCGAAGCACTTCGGACAAAAGTCTGATCTGCCAAAAGGCAATGTACTCGAAGCGATGCAGGACATTGTACGTGCCGATGGAAAAGTAGACCAATCGGAAACCAAAGCATTGGAAACATTGAAACAACTTATGGATATAACCGTGTAATGAGCTTATGAAAGGTTTCGTCATCGTTATTCCGCTGTTACTGCTTTTTACATTTGCCTGCAAAAAGCCGGCAGCATCTATTCATGATGATGCTTTCGCAGATATACCTCCGCTCATTCTTCGTACTTCGTTAAAAGATACGCTCACCAGGAATGTATTGACCACGCTTCAACTGAACGATGCTGAAGGTGTAAAGATCAAGTATCAGAACGGCAACTACGCCAGTTATTTCGCTTATGAAGCCGATCACGATGCGTTGCTACAGGCTATCGGTTCGTTACCATTTCCCCGCTATGCTATAAAAGCAGACACCGTATGTTACCCGATCTCTTTTCGTGATATAGCATTGTTGAAACAGAAAGTTACCGGAGCAGAATACGAAGCCTCTTCTTTTTTCTGGGATGTCGATGAAACGAAATATGATGTATACGAATGTCTGAAGCCACCGATGCGACACACGCTGCTCGTAAGCAAGAGCTCGAAACAGGTATTACACCGTGCTGAATATATAGCACAACTATAAAACAGTAAAGAACATAAACAAAAGAGGATGCCTTGAACAGACATCCTCTTTTTGCTTATACTATATCAGACTTCGCCTGCGTATTTCTTTATGTTATTTCCGTATAGCAAGGCGATACAGCATAACCATCATCGCGATGAAGAAGCCTGTACCCAATACATAATAGAGACTGGTTCCTAAATATTCGGTAACGCCATGTTCTACGTTCAACGGCTCTATAATGCTGGGCCAACGTACTGCTAAAATTGCCACGAATACACCGGTAAGCGCACCGCCAGCGATCAAACCAGTTGCAAAAAGACTACCTCGGCCAAGTTCATCATCCTGTACTTTTTCACCTTTGCGTTCAGCACGCCAGTCAACATAACCTTTTACGGCACCGCCCGCGAAAATGGGAAGTGTAGTGGACAATGGTAAATATAGTCCGATGGCAAACGCTAGTGCTTTAATACCGCATAACTCCATGGTTATCGCTATAAATACACCTACAATCACAAATTGCCAGTCGAGACTATACGAAAGTATACCGCGATCGAGCGTTGCCATGAGCGTTGCCTGTGGCGCTGGATACTTGTCACTACCGATAGCATGTGTTATACCTTGAGCGAGCATTTCGGGGGTTGGCGTATCAAGTATACGGACAATGACACCAATAGCTATCGATGAGACAATTGCACCAATGAATAATGCCAGTTGTTGATAGCGAGGTGTTGCACCCACTATAAAACCTGTTTTAAGGTCTTGTGAGGTACCACCTGCGTTCGAGGCAGCTATACAAATCATACCACCTACAACAAGTGCTAACGGTTCGTAAAATTTACCGGACCAGCCTATACTGGTAAAGATGAGGCATGTACCCATGAGTGTCGCAATGGTCATTCCCGATATCGGATTATTACTCGTTCCTACCAAACCGACAATACGGCTGGATACAGTAACAAAGAAGAACCCGAAGACAACGATCAATAAACCAATGAATAGTTTTTGAAACATACTATCGCCTGGTATGATGCTACTCGGAAGCAAAGCTGTTACCAATACCAATACTATACTACCTATAATTACAAATCTGAATGACAGATCATCTTCCGTGCGCAATGCACTGGCCTGTTCTTTTTCCTTTAATGACCCCACACTTTCGCGAAATGAACTTATAATGGTGGGAATAGTTTTAATGAGCGTAATAAATCCACCAGCCGCTACAGCCCCGGCTCCAATCTGACGGATATAAGCGCGATATAGTGCATCGGCAAAATTTCCAAAGGTGTGTGTCTCCGGGTTCCAGCTACCACTGCTAGAACCACCTGGTGTATTGAGATTTGACAAGTTGCCCAGTTTTACGAGTTGAATAGCAACAGTATTAGGGTCTATTAACGTAGCGAGTAATGGAATGATAGCCCACCATGCAAGTACTGAACCTGCTACAAGTACACCTGATATACGAGGTCCAATAATATACCCCACCCCTAAGTATTCCGGAGTAATTTCTCCACGAGTAGCAGCCGATGGCCAGTATTTATTGGCCTGACTCGTAACATAGGAAGGTACTTCAGCGATAACGTGAAATACTTTTTGCATCAGTGCATACGCCATCGCTATCCCCATACCGGCAAAAGCAGTCTGTGCAAATACACCACCCTTTTCACCGGCTTGTAATACAGAAGCACACGCGGTTCCTTCCGGGTATGGAAGCGTTCCGTGTTCTTTTACTATAAGCGATCTTCGTAACGGAATCATCATCAATGTACCCAGCATACCACCGAAGGCCGCGAGTATCAAAATGGTGAGGTAATCGAAATATGCTTCTCCTATACTTACTCCATCTTGTCCCGGAGAGAGGAAGAGAAATCCCGGCAGAGTAAATGCTACACCAGCTGCAATAGACTCACCTGCGGAGCCTGTAGTTTGTATAATGTTGTTTTCAAGTATAGTGGTCCTGAGAATTTTGCGACCGAGAGTTATAGCAATTACTGCTATAGGTATAGATGCCGTAACGGTAAGACCAGCTTTCAATCCAAGGTATACCGTTGAAGCTCCGAACAGAATTCCGAAGAGCGAACCAAACAATACAGACTTGACTGTGAACTCCGGAATTCGCTGTTCCGGTGAGACATACGGTTTAAAAAATTTATTTCCTTCCATGATGGTTAATGAGTTCGTGTTGAGTTTTTACTGGATGTTGCCCATGAGTTTGCGAATTGGTTTACTGAACACCAGCACAATAGCACCGGCTATAAACAT
This sequence comes from uncultured Chitinophaga sp., assembly GCA_902168205.1. Classification (GTDB taxonomy): domain Bacteria; phylum Bacteroidota; class Bacteroidia; order Cytophagales; family Cyclobacteriaceae; genus Ohtaekwangia; species Ohtaekwangia kribbensis. The sequence goes on from CABHOK010000007.1 coordinate 22,146, forward strand.
GATCTTTACAATGAAGCCGAACAGTTCGGTTAACAATGTAGGATTGGCGGTGATCGCTTCGTCACTGAATTCACCGGCATATAAACCGGCAAATAAGTTACCGAGTGCCAGCGCCATAAAGAATACCCCCATCATTTGTCCTACCAGTCTCTTCGGTGAAAGTTTGGTTACACCGCTGAGTCCAATCGGGTATAAACATATCTCTCCGAATGTATGGAACATATAGGTAACAATGAGCCAGGTTGGTAAAGGTTTACCGCCTGCTATCACTATATCCGAAGCTCCGATCATCACAAGATAGCCCAGTCCCATAAAGATCAAACCGAGCGCCATCTTTACCGGTGTAATGGGATTGAGTTTTCGTTTCGCCAACGTAAACCACAGCCAGGTAAATACAGGAACAAACAGAATTACAAAAAATGGCGGAGCCGACTGAAGCCAGCTTGCCGGCATGATGAACGATCCTAAACTGCGATCGGAATATCGATCGGCAAAAAGATTAAGCGATGATCCTTGTCCTTCATACCCCGTATAGAACATCGTTGTGATGAGGAACATCAGGAAAATGGCAAACACTTTTTTCTTCTCGTCACCATCAAGCTTCTCGAACAGGAATACATATATAAAGTATATCAACACGGATATACCGATAACAACACCGGAAGCGCTTGCAAATACAACCGGGTTAATGGTGATGGTGCGTGTTAACAGCAGCGCTACAAATGCGATAAGCAGTATACTTACGATCCACAGACCCGTGCGAATAGAAGTCTCGCGTTTTTTCTGCTGCGTTGCATCGGGTAAACGTGCCGGTTCAAGACCTGCGTTGCCTAAATATTTCTCCGTGAGTTTGAATTGTATCAATCCGAAGATCATACCCACTCCGGCAGCGGCAAATCCATAGTGCCAGTTTATATTCTCGCCCAGGTACCCTACAATAATCGGTGATATGAGTGCGCCTGAATTTATACCCATGAAGAATATAGAGAAGCCTGCATCGCGTCTAACCTGTTCATCCGGCGGGTATATCTCTCCCACCATACTGCTGATGTTCGGCTTGAGTAGACCGGTACCAAGCGTGATGAGTAATAAACCGATAAAGAATGTTTCTGTAGTAGGAAGTGCAAGACAGATGTGACCGAGTGCAATGATGCAGCCGCCATAAAATATAGACTTGCGCAGGCCAAAGAACTTGTCGGCAAGCCAGCCACCGGGCAGCGCAAGCAGGTATACAAACATGGTATAGAGTCCGTACACAGCGCCACCGGTTTTATCGTCCAGGCCCATGCCACCTCTTTCCACAGAAGCTACCATATACAATAACAGAAGCGCCCGCATACCATAGTAGCTGAAGCGCTCCCACATCTCGGTAAAGAATAAAGTAGCCAGTCCGCGCGGATGGCCAAAAAATGTTTTTTCTTGACTCATTTAAACAAAAAGGTCAGGTAGGTAAAATAAAATATTGCTTGCGGTTCTTCAAACCGGCTTGAAAGTAGGCCGATAAATCCATTTTCGCAAATAGTGTTTGTTAACCGCAACCAGAAACAAAATATAATTGCAAACGATTGAAACCATTTTTAATTGCCCATACCTTTACGCATAACTCATTAACCCAAATTGATCATGCTGGAATTCGGAATCAGATCCCGATTAGTCGGGATCGAACACCTCGGTATTTCCGATGGAAAAGCCTACTGGAACCTCGCTCCCGAACAACTTACCATGATGGCACTTGATAATGGTGATGCCAAGATCACCAGCAGCGGTGCAGTGGCCATTCATACGGGAGAGTTTACGGGTAGGTCACCCAAAGACAAATTCACGGTTAAAGACAGTGTCACCGAAAAGACTGTCTGGTGGAACAACTTTAATATACCGTTCGATGCTGCGCGATTTGAGAAGCTCTATATAAAGATGCTTCACTATTTCAAAGGCAAAGATTTCTTTGTACGCGATGTATATGCCTGCGCAGATCCGCGTTATCGCATGAACATTCGCGTGATCAATGAATACGCGTGGTCCAATCTCTTCGTGTATAACATGTTTATCAGACCAAACGAAGATGAACTGAAGAACTTCGAACCGGAGTGGCTGGTGTTGAATGCACCGGGTTTTCATGCTGTACCGGAGGAAGATGGAACCCGTCAGCATAACTTTTCAATCATTGATTTTACGCGCAAAATTATTTTAATAGGCGGTAGCGGATATACCGGTGAAATCAAGAAAGGAATATTCTCAGCACTGAATTTCATTTTACCACATCAGAAAAATGTTTTGTCGATGCACTGTTCTGCCAACACCGGCAAGCAAGGTGACACCGCTATATTTTTCGGATTGTCAGGAACCGGAAAGACAACACTCTCTGCTGACCCGAACCGGAAACTGATCGGAGATGATGAGCATGGCTGGACAGATGACAATGTGATCTTCAACTTCGAAGGTGGTTGTTATGCAAAGACCATCGATCTTTCAGAAGAAAAAGAACCGGATATATTTAACGCCATCCGCACAGGCGCACTGCTCGAGAATGTTGGCTTCAGAAAAGGCTCTAACGAAGTAGATTATGCTGATGGTAAACTTACCGAGAACACACGGGTAAGCTATCCGATCGAGTTCATTCAAAATATAGCGCAGCCATCGATGGGTAAAAATCCGAAGAATATATTCTTCCTCACCTGCGATGCGTATGGCGTTCTCCCTCCTATTGCTAAACTTACACCGGGCCAGGCTGCGTTCCATTTTATATCCGGCTATACTGCAAAAGTTGCCGGCACAGAAGCTGACATTCTAGAACCTACCATGACGTTCAGCGCATGCTTTGGTGCTCCGTTTATGCCGTTGCATCCTACGGTATATGCAGAGATGCTGAGCAAGAAAATGAAAGAAGCCAACGTAAATGTATGGCTGGTAAATACAGGCTGGTCAGGTGGCGCATATGGTGTTGGTGACCGTATGAGTCTGAAGCATACCCGTGCGCTCATCACGGCCGCACTTAATGGAGAACTTGATAAAGTGTCGTATAAAAATCACGAAGTGTTTGGTGTTGCCATGCCATCATCATGTCCGAATGTGCCCTCTGAAATACTCGACCCGCGCAATACATGGAGTGATAAAGATGCGTATGATCACAAGACACAGTTTTTAGCAGAGGCCTTTCTGAAAAATTTCGAGAAATTCTCTGAAAACGCCAATGCCGAAATATTGGCAGGTGCACCTCATGTCAAGATGCACGCACAATAACCAGTTGTTGGCTTGATCAGGCAGGGATTGATTGAGAAGCCGCCCCGAACGTTTATCGGGGGCGGCTTTTTCATTTTGTCGGAAGCATGCTCCATTTGTATAAATTATCGCCCGTTCATAGCAAACGAAACGCAGTTCAAACATTTGGTTTATTATACTGCGGACAGTATTAAATAAAGTTTTACCTAAAAAAAGCCAAATTTGTATGAAGTTGAAGTTTTTTAGCCTGGTGTGTTTCATGGCGCTTTTTTCTGCTAAGTTGTTCGCACAAGATGCAGCAACAGTTACGGATGAGGAGTTGAAAAAGTATGCGATTGCCATGGATTCTGTGAATGAGATGCAAGCGGTTCTGTCGGGACAGATTAAAGAGATGGTGACTACAAGTCAGACTATATCTGCACAACGTTATAATGAGCTTTTCAAAGTCATCAATGATGAAGGTAAACTACTGGAAGCAAATGCATCTCCGGAAGAGATTGCCTTCGTAAAAGAAGTTATTGCGAAGAAGGATGCAGGCACAGCCAAGATTAAGGAAACGTACCAGTTGCTGGCGAAAGACTTTGTAGGTGCAGCAGCATTTAACAAAGTAAGAAAAGCCATCAGCAGTGACGAAGGTCTTAAAACCAAATATCAGTCACTGATGGATGAGCTCGCCAAAGACAATGCGGTGAACTGATTCACACATAAGATATACTTTCGCAAGCAAGAGGCTGCCCAACAGGTAGCCTCTTCTTTTTTATAGCCAGCCTCTTGCAGAGTATATATAGCCGGCTATCGTTTGAAATATGAAAGCACTACGGATGTAAGTTTTTCACATCAAGCTTAATGTTCTGGTAAAGTTGTAATACCTTTAATGTCATATATTTGCATACCAAAACCAAGTTGCAAAAATGCGTGATGTTCTGAAGCCCTTCTTACTCTCCTCCTTAATGATGCTCACGGCTGTCGTTGCTCATGCTCAACTCGATGGGTTATTCGCCCCTTTTGATTGCCGCGAACATGCTGAATTCTTTTACAATGAACCTGTAGTCGAGCCAGTTGAACAACCCGCTGCTGAAGTTACAGTCGCAGCAGAAGAGCCCACCATTACCATGGACACCGTATCGGGCTGGAAACAATGGAGTATGGTAGAGAACTTTGCATTTGGAAAAGATCGCGGAACCATGTCGATGATCACCGATCTGGAAGCTTTGCATCCTTACTTTCGCGATCGTATCAAAACATTAATCGTGAATTGCCGCGCCAAGGGAATTGAACTTGCTGTAGTAGAATCGTATCGCACACATGCCAAGCAGAATGAATATAAAGTGATGGGGAGTAAATATACCAGCTCGGGAGCCGGACGTTCCAAACATCAATACGGACTCGCGGTTGACGTGGTACCTATTGTTGATTCGGTTGCTGTATGGGACAATAAAGCTTTGTGGCTGAAGATCGGTGTTGAAGGTGAAAAGCTCGGCTTACGCTGGGGCGGACGCTGGAGAAAACCCTATGATCCCGGTCACTTCGAATGGACAGGCGGACTTACTTCTGTACACCTCTCGCATGGCGAACTGCCCCCTATACCGAAATGTGATGAACTATATCCGTGCATACATGAGGATATCAAACTTCTGCGTAAATACTGGAGAGCGGTAGAAGATGCACAGGGCGCCATGACGCGTAAATAACTATGAGACTTACTTTTCCGGAACACTTTTTCTTTGGAACAAGTACAGCCGCGACACAAATAGAAACAGCTTTCGAACACGACTGGCAAGGCATCTCATCACGGGATGGATACCTGTTCGACCGCACAACCGACCACGAGTTGAGAGTGGAAGAGGATGTAACTATCATTGCATCACTCGCGCCTAACTACCGCATGAGTTTGATGTGGAGCAAACTTCAGCGCGAGCCATTCGGCAACTTCGATCCGGAAACCCGACAACACTACCATTCATTATTACAGCAATTAAAATCGCGTGGTGTAAACATCATGATGGTGCTTCACCATTTTACCAATCCGTTGTGGTTTGCCAAACGCAGTGGATGGGAACGCGAAGAGAACATCGCGCTCTGGGTTGACTTCTGCAAAAAAGTTGTTGATGAATATGGTGAGTATATTTCGTACTGGAATACATTCAACGAACCAAATGTATATGCGAGCTATGGATGGATCACCGGCTTCTTCCCTCCTTTCAAGATCAACCCGCTTACCGCCGGCAAAGTTGTGATCAACATGGGCAAGGCACACGATATAGTTTACGACTATATCAAAGCAAAATTCCCGAATCAGCCGATCGGTATATCGCATAATGCAACAGTGTTTTCTGCTGAAAATATACTCGGATGGTTTCCCGCACGCCTCAGCGACTGGTGGTTTATGGACTATGTGCCAAGTCACTTTGAGAAAGTTGATTTCTTCGGCATGAGTTACTACGGTCGCATTCCGCACGATCCGCTACCGATTACGTATCTGGAAACACCTCACAAAATAAAAGAACTGGGCCGCAAGCATGATGACATCTGGGAGTATTATCCCGAAGGACTACGCGCGTGCCTGGACCGTTACTGGAACAAGTATAAAAAGCCCATCATCATTACCGAGAACGGTGTTTGTGATGAAAGTGATTTTCTGCGTCTGCAGGCTATACAGGACTATGCCGAGATTATTCACAAAGCGATCAAAGATGGTATCGATATTCAGGGCTACTATTTCTGGAGTACGTGGGACAACTTTGAATGGCACCTTGGTCCCAGCATGCGCTTCGGATTATATGAATGCGATCTGAAAACCAAGAACCGGATGATGAAACCCAGTGGTGCGCTGTATGCATCGCTCGCCCATTCAAAAAAAATCAGCATACAGAAACATAAAGAAGTTTCTGTTTAAGAAATTTTGCGTGTACCTTCAATCTATATAGTTACCATACCTACTTTCTATGATGCGAAAATTACTGGGCGTATTGTTTCTAACCCTCTCTGTATTTTCATCTCTTGCACAGAGTAAAAAAGAATATTTATATGTAGGCACGTTCAGTGTTCGCGGCAGCGAAGGTATCTATATCTATACCTTTAACCGCGCAAAGAAGTCGTTTACATTAGTCCAAACGGTTACGGGGCTTGAGAGTCCTTCGTATCTTGGCATTCATCCTACCAGCAAATTTTTATACTCGGTAAATCGAGGTAAAGCAAGCGAGAATGAAACCGGCGGTTCTGTAACAGCTTATACTATTGATGCAAAAACCGGTAAGCTCAGCGCATTGAATACACGCTCATCGTTCGGAGCCGATCCCTGTCACATTAGCTTTGATAAAACCGGCCAGTATGCTTTTGTATCAAATTATAACGAAGGTAATCTTGTAGTGCTTCCGTTGTTTGAAGACGGACTCGTAGGAAATCCATCTGACTCCAAGAAATATACCGGAAACAGTATAAATCCGGATCGTCAGCAGAGTTCGCATTTGCACTCGGCATTGATTTCACCGGATAACCGTTTTCTCTATGCAGCTGATCTGGGCACAGACAAAATATATATCTACAATTTCAACCTGAAGAAAGGCACGCTGGACGATTCCAAACAAAAAGAAGTATCGGTAAAAGCCGGCACCGGTCCGCGACACTTCGCATTCCATCCTTCCGGTAATTATATGTATGTAGCAGAAGAGTTAACCTCAACCGTAGCTACATTCAAAGTTGATAAAAAGACTGGTGATCTTACGATATTGCAGGATTCAGTGCTATCACTACCCAAAACATTTGCCGGCAAAAATACCAGTGCCGATATTCATGTAGATCCAAAAGGTAAATTTCTATACATGTCGAACCGTGGCTATAACGGACTGAGTATATATAGCATTGGTGCCGATGGAAAAATCAAACTTGTCGGGCAACAAACTACAGGTGGCAGCACACCACGCAACTTCATGATCGACCCGAAGGGCGAATATATATTTGTAGCCCACCAGGACACCGACACCATCGCCACCTTCCGCATCAACCCTAAAACAGGCAAACTCACTCCCGTTGGCAAGCCGCTGAAAGTTCCCGCACCCGTGTGTTTGAAGCTTCTAGCTGCCAGTTACTAGCTGCAAGATGTCGATTTTGCCAGGCTATATAATTAGCGTTACTTGGTTGCAAGAGCGGTGATAGAGCTGCCAGCCACAAGCTACGAGCTACTGGTAAATTTTCTTAAACTATATGATTTTCTTTGCTTGGCTTTGAGGAAGTCAGTATAGCTGCCAGCTTCTGAGCACGGTCATTAAGACGAATAAAATATATACCTATAATCTTTTATCAATGTCTTAGCAGTCCCGTAATCAAAAACCAGCAGCTCTCAAGATTCATAGCTCGTAGCTCAAGGCTCGCAGCTTCTTCTGGCAGCTTGCAGCCAGGAGCTCTAGTTAAACGATACCGAATATGAGTTTGTAACGTAGTTCAGTCCTCCGCTTGAAGAGGTGATTTCGTAGCCGAATTGCACATCGCCTACAGTTATGTCGCCAAACCATCCGCGGGCTTTTACCCATTCTGCAATGGCCTTTACATCTACTGTAGCGTTGTTGGTTTTTGTAGTTCTCAGGAAAGAGTATACATAGTTATTTCCGTTGTGTCCGCGGAATACGTTCCAGGTATGGCCACCTACTGATACATTGGTATGAGTAGCAACCGGGTATCCCTGAGCATTCCAGTTATAAGATATAGGTTTAATGTTACCACTTCCGTTCGCGTTGCTGGTATAGTTCATCCACAACATGATTTCGTGTTGCTTCGCGCTGTCCCATATATCAAAGGTGGAAGCCCATGCACCACCGGCTGGTGTTGTAGCGCTAACTTTACTGGAGCAGGAAACCAACGCACTTAATTTGCGGCCCACATAACGTGTTGAGTTGGGATATGATTTTATACCGCCTGTGTTTGGATGGTTAGCCCATACACCCCAGTTGCTATACGAGTTGGCCCATATAGATTGCGGCCCCGGTCCGTTCTTCTGTCCCCATATATTATTATATATAGTATATCCGCCGTTGGACCACTGGGCCCATGGTTCACTGGAACCCCATGCCGCGAGGACTTCGGCATCATTGGTTGGGGTAATTTCTTCTTGCTGACATGCGAGTGTCATGCTCGCAAGGATGAGAAATGCTAAAACTTTTTTCATTTGGTTGTTTGTTTAAATCGTTTGCATAAAAGTAGCAGCAGGTCACAGCACGATTTGTTAACAATTAGGGATGAAACTCGTGAGGAAGGGTATAATTTCTCTTAAAGAAGGGTACAATTCCGGTATTTCAATCGAAACTTCAAACGATTTCGATGGATGTTATCACTTCGGTCGGCCTAAATCGAGCGCCCAGTAACCAGCAACTTTGGAGGCTCCTATCTCCGTATAGGTGGTGTCCATCATGTTCTTGCAGTGGCTTTCACTTTCCTCCCATCCTTTCATAACATCCGTTACATTGAAATAGCCACGTGCTATATTCTCGCCTACATATATACCGCTATATCCGGCTTGTTGTGTGCGGATAATGGGAGGCGTTCCGTCACGCGACAAGTGACTGAGATAATTATAGGTATACATGTCGATGGCATGATGCTGCGCGGTTTGCGCTAGCGTATCATTCCAGGTAACGGGTTCTACGGGAGGCATTATATCATTGCCGCACTGGCAGCCGGTAACACGCAACGTATTTATAGCGTTGAGTAATTCAATCTGTATATCTTCCGGTTTTGCAGGTTCGTCATCGTCTGAACAACTAACCATACTAACTACTATAGATACTATTAACACTATTCGAGGTATCTCAAATCTCATTTCATTAATTTGTTATCCGTTATAGATAGTCATTGTACCGGTATAGTCAGACTATTGCATTAACCAAATATAGGCATAGTGACTAAAAACAATCCAACAATTTCAACTGCTTCAAAACGCCGTTTACTTGGTAAAGTATAAATCCGAGTCATGGCAATGCAAACTTTCTCTTATTATGTATAGAGTACAACTTTCCACACGCTGCTTCAGTCATCTGCATACATTCCGGAGAAAAATGTCAATACTTGGTTTTTCGCATTGTTATTTGCTTTTGGAAACATTCTGCTACCTATATAGAAAGATTTGAGCCCGTGGGATTTTGAAATTTCCAGTTGTTTTGCAAACGAATGAACAATTCCCAAAACGGTAACTAACCCAATCATTCCGCGAGGAGCAAGCATGAAAAAACTCAATTACATCGGCTACATTCTGATCATTCTTTCGGTTGCCATCGCATCGTGCAGTAAAGACGAACTAAACACACTTACACTAAGTCAGCAAAAAGTAAACATCGCTGCCAACGGAGGAACTGCCAGCTTTACGGTTGAAACCGATGCTGATGCGTGGAGTATGAGTAATTCTGCTTCGGATTGGTTGAGTGCTTCAGCCACTACCGGAGCAAGCGGCAAGACAACGGTAACACTAACTGTAAATACGCGCACACTGCAAACCCGCACCGCTACACTTGTATTTACAGCAGGCAGTGCAAAGTCGGTTGAAGTGCTGGTTACGCAAGGCTCATCAACCTATCTATATAGTACTACAACAGATCCATCCACCATTACTTACAGTAAAGCCGGTGGTACAATGTCGCTCAAGGTTACAACAGATGCATCCCAGTGGAGCGTGAGCGAGAATGCAGACTGGTTGGAATTTACACAAGGCACCGGTAACACAGGCGCTACAACCATTACTGTCACTGCATCGGCAAATACCGGAGCTGCGCGCACTGCAACGGTACGGATAAGCGCAGAAGGTGCTGCTGACGTTCAGATCACTGTGGCACAAAAAGGTTCTCTCTATCCGAATTACAACACTTCTCCTATCGCTCCGGATGCTACCGGTATGAACAGCAACGCTGTAACACTGGCCACCAAAATAAAACTGGGCTGGAATATAGGTAACACACTGGAAGCTATTGGAGGTGAAACCGCGTGGGGAAATCCGAAAGTGACGAAGGCACTGATTGACCTGGTAAAGCAAAATGGATTTAATGCGATTCGTATTCCATGCTCATGGGATCAGTATATGTCCAACAGTTCAACAGCACAACTCAAGACTGACTGGCTGAACAGAGTAAAGGAAGTGGTACAATACTGTGTTGATAATGATATGTATGTACTTCTGAATATACATTGGGATGGCGGATGGTTGGAAAACAACTGTACTACCGATAAACAAGATGCCAACAACGCAAAGCAACAAGCTTTCTGGGAACAGATCGCAACACATTTACGTGACTTCGATGAACATTTACTTTTCGCGAGTGCGAACGAACCTAATGTTGAGAATGCAACGCAGATGGCCGTGCTGAGTTCGTATCACCAGACATTCGTGGATGCTGTGCGCTCTACAGGAGGGAAAAACAGCTATCGGGTTTTAATTGTTCAGGGGCCTTCAACAGATATAGAGAAGACTAACAACCTGATGACATCATTACCAACGGATGAAATTGCAGATCGTTTGATGGCAGAGGTACACTTCTATACTCCTTTTCAATTCTGTCTGCTTACAAAAGATGAGAGCTGGGGAAAGATGTTCTATTACTGGGGCAGCAACTACCATTCTACAACGGACCTTACCCGCAATGCTACATGGGGTGAAGAAAGTACCGTTGATTCTCAATTTAAAATGATGAAGACTAAATTTGTAGATAAAGGTATACCGGTAATTATGGGTGAATATGGAGCGATACGCAGATCAACGCTAACGGGTGATGCTCTAACATTACACCTGGCATCGCGCGCATACTTCTTAAAGTATGTAACCAAACAAGCCAAGGCGAACGGAATTATACCTTTCTATTGGGACGCCGGTGCTATTGGTGATAATACTACTACGCTCTTCAATCGAAGCTCAAATACAGTATACGATCAGGAAGCTCTGGATGCTGTCATTGCTGGAATAACCGAATAATTATCGGTTATCCGATACACATTAATCGTTATCCGTGGATTTTTTGCCATATCATCCTAATAACGATTAACGAATAACTGTTAACGATTAACGGACACCAGTATCTCGTCCCAAACTTTTCGCGATACAGGTATACCCGACTCTATATTCTTCTCACGGATTTGTCTGATGTACTCGCCCGGGTAACGTATTGATTTACCGGGCTCGGCCGGTTGTGAGGTGTGATAGTCCTGTATGATTTGCTCCAGCGAGTTTGCTATAGCCGGAAAATGACCAAGCTTCTTTATGTCAATCGCTATATATACTTGTGAAAGAGCATGCTCGGCTTCTTTTTTAGAAATCTCATGGGTTGACAATCCACCGGAGAGTATAGTGGCGAGTATATCCAATAGTAACGACAGCCCCGCTCCTTTCCAATAACCAATCGGCAATACTCTGCGTGATCCGAGTATCTTACTGGCATCTTTGGTAAGATTACCGGCTTCATCGTAACCACCGGGTACAGGAAGGAGCTCGCCTTTCGAATGATACTGATCCAACGCTCCATACGAGTATTGGGACATGGCTGTGTCCAGCACGATCGCTTCATCCTGGTAAGGCACTGCTATTACCAATGGATTATTCCCGACTTTACTATCAACAGCACCCCATGCGGGCATATTGGCGAGTGTATTTGTCCAGCCTATAAATACAAATCCCTTGCGTGCTGTATGCCATCCATAGTATCCACCGCGCATCCAGTGGTTGGTGTTTGATAAAGCTATACATCCTATACCATGTGAAGAAGCTAATGCCATGGCATGATCTGATGCATCTATAGCATTGAGCGGCCCCGGGCCGAGATTACCATTCCATTGTTCGATGGCACCGAAACCACCGATACGCGATGGTGCCTGATCTGCTTTTATATACCCGCTGCGGATATAGGATATAAATCGCGGGAACCGGTTAACACCATGGGTATATATACCTTCTGCACTGTTGATCGCAAAGATCGATGCACATTGCGCTGCTTTCTCCGGAATGAATCCATGGTTCAGCAGCGCCTGAAGAAATGTATCGTACATCTGCTGATAGGGCACCTGAATAAAGTCTGCCTTGTTATCCATAAAAAAAGCGCCAACGTGTTTAGCACGTTGACGCTTTTAAGATAAGAAATGGTTTCGACTTAATCTTTTAATATCCGCATCTCCACACGTCTGTTCTTGGCACGTGCTTCCGGGGTCATTTCGTTTGCAAGAGGTTGTGAGCCGCCAAACGCTTTTGTCTGGATTCTTCCCTTGGCTATACCTTTCTCAACCAGGTATTTCTTCACAGCATCTACACGACTCTGTGATAATTCCAGGTTTGCTTTCGGACTGCCTACGTTATCGGTATGGCCTTCCAGTTGTATCTCGATGCGCGTGTTCTCTTTCATCATCTGTACCACTTCGTCCAGTTCGGGATATGACTTCGGATCGATCACCGACTTACCTTGCGAGAAGATAAGGTGATTCAGAATGATCGTCTGTCCTTTAGACGTGAGCATGATATCACGAATAACTTTTTTATTGGCATCTATATCTTTCGGATCAACAATAACTGTACGCGGATTATAGCCCTCTGCGGCAGCCGTAATCTGGTATTTGGCTGTGCCGAAGATTGAAAAGGAAAATGTGCTGTCGTTGAAGCGGCCGAAGATGCTTCCGGTAGGAATACTGCTATAGCGGATATTAGCCTTTATACCTTTACCGGTGCGGGCATCTGTTATTTTACCTTCGGCTGTAATAGCATCGTTCTGAGCATAAAGTACATGAGCTCCGAAGATGATCAAAATGAGAGCGGTTAGTTTTTTCATAATGTTAAAAGTAGAAAAGCTTAACCACCTGAACAAAACTTATGCCGTGGATAATGTCTGAACATCGTTCTTATGATCTATACACAGACGGATGGATTCTGATTCACGCTGCTCTGCGTTTCTCGGTCGCATTATCTTTCTCAATCCAGCGAATGGCTTCACGCCACAAAACGGCTTCCATATCCTTGCGGAAGAATCCGAAATGTCCGACTTTCTTTTTCAATACATCTTCAGGTGTTAAATGCCAGTGTTCTACTTTCAGATTCTTGTAAAAATGCTGCAGATCGTGAACCGCATCGAGTGGCGCAAGTGTATCATCTGAAAAGCTGATCATCAACGTACGTTGATGCAATGCTTCGAATGATTTTTGCCCGGCCGGTAATTCATCAAATATATAGTTCTTGTTGCGTCCCCAGCGCGACCATTGTTTTGCTACCTCGGCAGGAAGATCTTCAAACATGCGTAATCGCGAGGCAGGAAAATAACCGAATAACTTTGTCAACACCGGTATAGCCATATACCAGAACCAGAGCAGCTTTAACTTCATACGCCACCCGGTATAATTTTTCCAGTACGGAGTTTGTGAACCGATCATGATGAAAGCTTCCGCTTGCCTGGAAAGGTTTGACATACCGATGAGTTGCCCGCCAATACTATGTCCTACAATGATCAGCTGCGATAACGGGTGAGCTTTGTTAATGTGACTGATCATGGCATCTATATCTACCGACCAGTCGTGCATATCATACAAAGCATCGCTCAGATCTTCAGGACGGGAATTACCTATACCTCGATAATCGAAAGTATATACCTGGAAACCTTCGGAAGCCAGCCACTTGGCAAAATCACTGTAATACTGTTGTCGTACACCGGTTGCTGAGTTGATCAGCGCTACCTTTTCATGTGGGTTCTTCGCTGCATACCATGTGGCCGAGAGGTGCACACCATCACGCGCTACCACATTCAATACTTCTTTCATAACGTCTTTAAAGGGGTCTTTTAAAGACTCTTAGAACTTGAATATGCACGTTAAGGTTGCGTTTGTCTCGCAAATGTTGACATCACATGAACATGTGTTAATCCCAGCGCCCTTTGCCTTTTGAAAAGCTATAGCGACCTGCTCCGGTAAAGACGAGAGCAAGGGCGGTGAGAAGAAAAAGCATATTGGTTTCAATCATCCAGCCACCATAGTCATTTACTTTGAAAGCTATATCGCGGTGAGCAACCCATATAGTCATGAGCATATTTATTACGATAACAATAGCCGCCAACCTTGTTTTATACCCCACAATAACCAACGCAGGTGCGATCGCTTCGCCAATGATACTGCCATAAGCAGTAACTGCCGGAAGACCGGCAGCTACAACTATATTTTTTACATGTTCTATATCGGTGAATATTTTAAATATACCATGAAAGATCAGTATACCTCCACAAGTCAATCGCAGTATAAGTCTGGCCAGATCATCGTTGTGGAGTAGCATGGTATATATCAGTTAGCGATGGGAATGGATTTTACTTCTTCACTTGTATCCGGTATAGGATAATCGAACAAACCAAATTCCTTAATGGCTTCTTCCACTTTGTGTGGTACAAATTTTTCCCAGCCATTTTCTCCTTTGCGGATCATGGATAGTACATTATCGGAAATGATGTGCAGCTTGCGTGTATCGGCATCGTTCACGTCTTCCAGCTTATTGTTGTCCATCAAATAACGGAAGAGGTTTTGCAGGTTTGGCGGCAACTCCTGCTCAAAATCTTTCAGCGTGAACAACTCCTGCGAGCCAACGCGAAGAGCCGGGTATATATATAGTTTTACGTTCGATCCGAAGAGCGAAGCGAAACACTCCAATATACCTCCACGCGTGTTCTCGTATGTCTTCTCGTCAAAAACTTTCTGCAACGCATATATACCCATGATGATACCTATCTTCTTCCCTTTCGTGATCTTGGAGAGATAGTCTACCAGGCGGTAATATTCGAAATAATTCGAGATGAGTACGTTCTGGCCGAGTGAACAAAGTATATCGGCTCGGTGCAGGAAGTCGCGTTCATCGATCTTTCCATCCGGGCTCAGGTCATTCAGCGTAAGTTCGGATAGCAATACAATTTTGGAACGGTCTACATCCTGCTCCTGCTTGAAATGCCTGCGCGATGTGAGCAGCATATCTACGTTAACATGCGTAGGTGGTCTGAAGCGGCCGCGCAGCACGAGTACATTCTTTTTATAGAGTTCATCCGTAGGCTGCATTACGTTTCCATCCGGACCAAACATGGCCGCTTTCGTCAAACCATTCTTCACCATCTTGAGCGCCATCAAACGGTTGTCAACATGCTTGAAGTCTGGCCCCGACAGACGGAACATATCAATTTCGATTCTGCGTTGTGTCAGTCCATCCAGCAGCGACATGAGTATATCTTCCGGATTGCTCATGAAGTTACAGGCGTATAACAAATTAACCCCCACTATACCAAGCGCAAGTTGCTGTTGCAGCTGATCGGTGTCGTGCATCTTTACATGAATCACACAATCATTCGGTTCACTTTTGGGTGTAAGTTGAAACCGGAGTCCGATCCAGCCGTGTCCCTGGTTGGTGCGCTCGTAGTTGAGAATCTCAACGGTATCAGCAAACGCGAAGAACCGTGTGTTATCGATGCGATGTGGTAATCGTTCCGGCAACAGTACATACTCGTGATCGAGCATGCGAAGAAGTCGATCTTCACAAACGTAGCGATCGCCCACGCCATAGATCGCGTCACTGAACTTCATGTCGTAAGCCGACATGGTCTTAGCAACTGTTCCGGAAGCCCCCCCTACTTTAAAAAAATTTGCAGCTACCTCCTGTCCCGCTCCTATTTCAGCAAACGATCCGTAAATTGATTTACTTAAATTGATCCGCAGGGCTTTCTCCTGCGTGGTAAGTTTTCTGAATTCTTCCATAAGCTGTCTCCTGCTTTCGCGCCTAATTTACCGTTAATGCCAAACGGTTAAAAGTTAAATGTATATAAAGTTTATACGCATAACTCGCCATTTGTATGTAAAGTTTTGACATGTAGGAATTTGCGTGCATCTAAAAAAAATGAGGGCAGCTGTTATGCTGCCCTCCTGATGTTATTATTTAGTCGCAAATTTTGCCTGTGCTTCGCGTTTGATCTCTTCCCATTCGTCAACCGGTGGCGGAGTACCTTTGTGAAACTCCTCGAGCAACCACGTTACCAGTTCACGTCTCATGCCAAACTGCTCCACGGCATCTTCGCAGAAACTTACCTCGTGCTGATCCACTACATCATCGGCATATACCATGAGTATAAGATCGTATAGCAGGTTCATGCGGTCGTTATGATTATCGGGCACGTTGATCTGATATTTTTCATCGCTGTCTACCAGTTCTTTTACCTGGCGATCTTTTAGTCCGTAACGTTTACCGATCTTATATAGCAATGCTTCTTCAGCTTCGTGCATGTGACCATCGACCTTGGCCAGGGCAAGAAGATTCTTAATGTGATTTTTTTTGTACGACAGATACTGGTGCTCGAAAAAGCCAATCATAGTTTATAGGTTTATAGGAAGTTACAATGCTTATAATCGATAGTCAACTATTGATAGCGTTATTTCTCCCCGGCAGCAAGCTGCCCCTACTTCGTTACATCTTCCCCTATATATCTGCACCACCGAGAGAGTTTTTGTTTCAAACTTAGTTGTTCTTATACCTAAGCGGCTGCGGCTGCCTCCTGCTCTTTAAGCGCACGCCTTAAAATTTTACCCACATTGGTCTTCGGAAGTTCAGTTCTGAATTCAATGTGCTTCGGTACTTTATAGTTCGTGAGGTTTTCATGGAAGAAAGTTTTCAGTTCATCTTCGGTGAGACTCTGATCCTTCTTCACGATGAAGACTTTTATTACTTCGCCTGATTTTGCATCGGGTACTCCGATCGCGGCTACTTCCAATACTTTTGGATGTGCAGCCACTACATTTTCAATTTCATTCGGAAAAACATTGAAGCCGGATACCTTGATCATGTCTTTCTTGCGATCAACGATCTTGAAATATCCATCCGTATCCATCTTCCCTATATCTCCGGTGCGGAACCATTCATTATGAAAGAACACACCGTCATTATCTTTCTCCCAATAACCCGACATTACCTGCGGACCGCGTGCACAGATCTCGCCTGTTTCTCCCTGTGGCAATTGATTTCCGTTGTCATCAAATATAGCTACCTCTGTACTTGGCATGGGTAAACCGATTGTACCTAAACGATGCTGTCCGTCAAGCGGATTGCAACATAATACAGGAGATGTCTCACTCAATCCGTAACCTTCCACCAAAGGTTTGCCGGTAACTTCTTCCCAGCGCTTGGCCACTATATCTTGCACAGCCATACCACCGCCAACAGCACCTTTCAACACAGAGAAGTCAAGATCTTTGAAACCCGGTGTATTCAGCAAACCATTAAAGAGAGTATTGACACCTGTGATAATGGTGAATCTATGTTTCTGCAATTCTTTTACAAAGCCCTTCATGTCGCGCGGGTTGGTGATCATCACGCTCTTCACACCGGTGCTGAACATCAGGAATCCATTTACCGTCAACGCGAAAATGTGATACATCGGTATAGCTGTAATAATAAGATCATTACCGTCTTTCGACATATAGGGCTTGAACCACTCGGTGATCATCGAGTTGTGTGCAATGATATTACCGTGCGAAAGTTTGGCACCTTTTGATACACCTGTGGTACCACCGGTATATTGCAGCACGGCTATATCTTTTACCGAAAGTTCAGGCTTGCTGTAGGACAGTGATGCACCTTTCTTCATAGCCTCTTTAAAAGGAATGATGTTCGGTAAAGTATAGTCGGGCACCATTTTCTTGATATACTTCACCACAAAGTTCACGAGCGATCCTTTCAATCCACCGAGCATGTCACCGAGTTGCGTAACGATGATGTGTTTAATGGATGTGTTTGCAAGTATCTTCTCCAGGTGGCTGGCAAAGTTTGCTACAATAACAATAGCTGTAACACCAGCGTCCTTGAACTGATGTTCCATTTCGCGCGGAGTATATAGCGGGTTGGTATTTACTACCGTAAGTCCGGCACGCAGCGCACCAAAGAAAGCAATCGGAAATTGCAGCAGGTTGGGCATTTGTATAGCGATGCGATCGCCCTTCTTCAACCCGAGACTTTGCAGATATGCCGCGAAGTCTCTTGACAGTTTATCGATCTCGGCAAAAGTCATCTCCTTTCCCATATTCACAAAAGCCACCTTATCGCGATACTTCGCACAGCTTTTTTCAAAGAGATCGACCAGAGAAGAATAGTCATACAAGTTAATTTCGTGAGGGGTGCCTTTTGGGTAATGCTTAAACCACGGGAAATCCTTCATAACATCTACGCTTTCTTAAAAAATAATCCTTCAAATTTACAGATTTCCAAAGCAAACGATTGTTTATCAGCAAATCAAATTAGATCGCAAAGATTTATCACGTTTGGGAGATGAAAACAATGTTTAGATGAAGAAATAACAGAAAAGTAGCGGCATCGTTAAAAAAATAAAACCCGCCTCTCCTGGAGAAGCGGGTAGCTCTGAATAACTCATTAACCTAAACTGAGCTGCTGTAGGAGAAGGATTCGAACCTCCACGAAGCGGTTAGGCGCTGACCTGATCTTGTCCGATTTGAACGGGATCAGGGTGCATTGCTTTGTTCCGTTTACCTCCACCCCCGAGACCGGAGGGCATGTCTGCCAATTTCAACACCCTACAATATATTTGTGTGGTTGGTTGTGTGTGTGATGCTCCCGATAGCTATCGGGAGACTTTGCTGTAGAGGGAGGGCTCGAACCTCCACGGAGCAGTTAGGTCGCCAAAGGCTGGACTTTATCCCGTTACCTCCACCCTCGAGACCGGAGGGCATGTCTGCCAAATTCCAACACCCTACAATGGGTTTGTGTGGGCTTTGAGTGTGTGTGTGATCAGTGCGTCTCGTTGTAAATTATGTAACAAAGTAACACCAAAACTGCTGCTCGAATCAATAAACATTAATAATATTTATATACTTTTCAATTTTATTTCATATTTTTGAATTAAAACTAAAACCAGTTTTATATATGGCCGAAAATTATAAAGTTGACAATGTGGATCTGAAGATTCTGGAGATTCTGATGCAGGATGCCAAGAAACCCTATACCGAAGTGGCCAAAAAAGCTTTTGTTTCGGGTGGTACAGTCCACGTTCGCATGAATAAAATGGAAGAAGCCGGCATTGTTGAGAAGACTACGCTAAAGGTAAACTACGCCAAGCTTGGTTATGACATCACGGCTTTTATCGGGATATTCCTGCAGAAGAGCGCACTCTACGATCAGGTAATGGCAAAACTCAAAGCGATTCCCGAGATCACCAGCATTCATTATACAACGGGTAACTATAGTATGTTTACCAAAATACATTGCAAAGACACCAATCACCTGAAGCAAGTACTTCATGATAAAATACAACAGGTGGAAGGCATTGAGCGTACTGAAACGATGATCTCATTGGAAGAAAGTCTCGATCGCAGTTTGAATCTCACCTAGTACTTACATCGATATTCAACCAACTTACAACCTCACGACAACGCATTGAAATCCCGAACCTCGCTTCGGGATTTTTTATGTGATTGATTTTGAAAGAGTTGTCGTAAATACGTACATGTGTTTGCAATTTCTATTAGGCAATAGAAAACTTCTATGGGGAAATAAACGGGCCTAAGAACCTAAAAATTTCATTTTTGTTATAGCTTTGTAGGTTTATAATCAGTCTAAATAGACGAACTGAATGAGTAAAGATAATCAGGTATTAGAGGAGCTGACCTCCAAGGAATACGAGCACGGCTGGACCACCAACTTCGAGACCGATTCTGCTCCCAAAGGGTTGAACGAGGACATCATCCGGTTTATCTCTTCCAAGAAAAACGAACCCGAGTGGTTGCTCGAGTGGCGCCTTTCCGCTTATCGCCAGTGGACAAAAATGAAAGAACCCACCTGGCCGAACGTTACCTACCCTCCTATTAATTATCAGGACGTTATTTATTACTCTGCCCCCAAGCAAAAAGCAACTCCTAAAAACCTGGAGGACGTTGATCCTGAGCTGATCAAGACTTTCGAAAAGCTGGGTATATCTTTAACAGAACAGAAAAGACTAACCGGTGTAGCCGTGGATGCTGTTATCGATAGCGTTTCGGTTGCTACTACGTTTAAAGAAACACTGGGCGAACTGGGGATCATCTTCTGCTCGTTCAGCGAAGCCGTACAAAAACACCCTGACCTTGTGAAGAAGTATATGGGTTCGGTTGTGCCGGTAAACGATAATTACTTTGCAGCGCTTAACTCCGCTGTGTTTACAGACGGATCGTTCTGCTATATTCCCAAAGGTGTTCGTTGCCCGATGGAACTCTCTACATACTTCAGAATTAACGCAGCGAATACGGGCCAGTTTGAGAGAACATTGATCGTAGCCGATGAAGGTTCTTACGTCAGTTACCTCGAAGGCTGTACCGCTCCTATGCGCGATGAGAATCAATTACACGCAGCGGTAGTTGAAATCTACGCGATGAAAGATGCACAGGTAAAATACTCAACCGTACAAAACTGGTACCCGGGTGATAAAGAAGGTAAAGGCGGTATCTATAACTTTGTAACGAAGCGCGGCCTTTGCTTTGGCGATGGTTCTAAAATTTCATGGACACAGGTTGAAACCGGATCGGCTATAACCTGGAAATATCCTTCGTGTATATTGAAAGGTGATAACTCCATGGGTGAGTTTTACTCCGTAGCCGTTACCAACAACTATCAGCAGGCTGATACCGGTACGAAGATGATTCACATCGGTAAGAACACCAAGTCGCGCATCGTATCGAAAGGTATATCTGCAGGACACTCGCAGAATAGCTACCGTGGACAAGTTCACATCATGAAACGCGCAGAAGGTGCACGCAACTTCTCACAGTGTGACTCATTGTTGATGGGTGACAAATGCGGAGCGCACACCTTCCCATATATAGATGTTGAAAATAACTCAGCCAAGATCGAGCACGAAGCTACAACATCCAAGATTGGTGAAGACCAGATCTTCTACTGCCTGCAACGCGGTATCGATGAAGAATCTGCTGTAGCACTGATCGTGAATGGTTATGCCAAAGAAGTACTCAACCAACTCCCGATGGAGTTTGCTGTGGAAGCACAAAAACTACTGGCATTGACCCTGGAGGGAAGTGTAGGATAATTTACGTGTGAAGCATAAATCCTTCATACACCAAAACATATAGTATATAAAGCAAAGAAGATATAGCGATGTTAACAATAAAGAATCTGCAAGCGAAGATCGGAGACAAACAAATACTCAACGGTATCAATCTTGAAGTAAAACCGGGTGAAGTGCACGCCATCATGGGCCCTAACGGTTCTGGTAAGAGTACACTTGCATCGGTACTGGCAGGCCGTGAAGAATATGAAGTTACCGGTGGTGAAGTTGAGTTCCTCGGAAAAGATCTGCTCGAACTGGAACCGGAAGAACGTGCCCGCGAAGGTATGTTTCTCGCATTTCAATACCCGGTGGAAATTCCGGGCGTAAGCACTATCAACTTCATGAAGACTGCTGTGAACCAGATTCGTGAACACCGCGGACAACCTGCACTTGACGCTGTATCGTTCCTCGGACTGATGCGCGAAAAGATGAAGCTTGTGGAGATCGATCAATCACTGTTGAATCGTTCCCTCAACGAAGGTTTCTCCGGTGGTGAGAAGAAGCGCAACGAGATCTTCCAGATGGCGATGCTTGAACCAAAGCTTGCTATACTTGATGAGACAGACTCTGGTCTTGACATCGATGCGTTGAAGATCGTTTCAAATGGCGTTAACAAACTTCGTAATAAATCAAACGCAGTTATTGTAGTAACACACTATCAGCGACTGCTGGATTATATCGTACCTGATTTTGTACACGTACTTTACAAAGGGAAGATCGTGAAGTCAGGCACGAAAGAATTAGCACTGGAGCTCGAAGCAAAAGGCTATGACTGGATTAAGGATGAAGTTTCAGTAGCTTAATGCAAGAACGATGAGTGTTGCTGTATCTGAAAAAAATATCACGTCCGAGATTGCTGCAGGCATTGAGAAGAGTCTGAAGACTGCATCTTCGGAAACTGCTCTTCGCAAGGAAGCGCTGGAGAATTTCCGTACGCTTGGACTTCCTGCTAACAAAGCAGAAGAGTATAAATTCACACCGATAACCCGATCACTGGAGAAGAACTTCAATTTCGCTCTGCAGAATCCGGTTTCCAAAATCAATAACGTTTCTGACTATACCATTGCCGGAGTTGAAGCTGATGTACTGGTATTTGTAAACGGGGTGTTTTCGAAGGAAACATCTTCGATCAAATCAACCGGGCTTACCGTTCTTACTTTACAGGAAGCACTGTCTACCAAGACTGATCTTGTATTGAAGCACCTGGGTAAATATGCGGATGCAAAGACTGATGCATTTATAGCCTGGAACACGGCCGCATTTCAGGATGGTGTATTTATATACGTTCCTGACAACACAGTAGTGGAGAAGCCTGTTGTACTTCACCATATACACGATGCTGCACAAGGTCAGGTGATATCGGTTAACCGTAACCTGATTGTTGTAGGCAAGAGCAGCGAGCTGACTGTATTGGAGAAATTCGATTCAACCGGTTCAGCAAACTTCTCGAATACGGTAACAGAAGCCGTTGTGGCCGAGAATGCAGCTCTCAATCTATACTCCATTCAAAACGATAACGGACCTCGCTATCAGTTCGGTCTTACACAGATATACCAGTCTAACTTCAGCCGTGTTAATACCTATACCTTTACCCTGAGTGGTAAACTGGTACGAAACAACCTGCAGTTTGTGCTGGATGGTGAAGGAATTGAATCGCACATGTACGGACTATATTTGCTGACGAACGATACACTGGCGGATAACCATACCGTTGTTGATCACCGGAAGCCTAATTCATTCAGCAATGAAATGTATAAAGGTATTATGGATGGCAGCTCTAAAGGTGTGTTCAACGGTAAG
Organism: uncultured Chitinophaga sp.; assembly: GCA_902168205.1. GTDB lineage: Bacteria > Bacteroidota > Bacteroidia > Cytophagales > Cyclobacteriaceae > Ohtaekwangia > Ohtaekwangia kribbensis. The sequence goes on from CABHOK010000007.1 coordinate 45,233, forward strand.
ATCTACGTGCGTCCTAATGCTCAGAAAACAAATGCCTTCCAGGCAAACCGGAATATACTGCTCACCGATAAAGCTACGGTAAACACCAAACCACAGCTTGAGATCTGGGCAGATGATGTAAAATGTTCGCACGGTTGTACTACGGGTCAGTTGGATGAAGAAGCTCTCTTCTATCTGCAGGCACGCGGTATCAGTAAAGAAACAGCACAGGCTATGATGCTCTACGCGTTCGCGGGCGAAGTACTGGACAATGTGAAGCACCCTGTGATCAAAGAATATCTCGACAACGTAATCAGCGAAAGGTTACATAAAAACTTTTAGGTATGGTTTCCTCCTCTCCTGCTATAGCCGGTAAACTTGATATTGAAGCGATCCGAAAACAATTTCCGATCCTTCATCAACAGGTTAACGGGCGCGATTTAGTATATCTTGATAACGCTGCTACTTCGCAGAAGCCGCTGGTTGTGATCGATGCCTTGATCGATTATTATAAAAGCTACAATGCCAATATACACCGCGGTATACACACACTGGCGGAGAAAGCAACGAAAGCCTACGAAGAGACGCGCCATACAGCACAGCGTTTTATCAACGCGAAGTCTGAACAGGAGATCATCTTTACGAGAGGCGTAACCGAAGGTATAAACCTGGTGGCATCATCGTATGGAAGGGCTTTTTTAAAAGAAGGTGACGAGATTATTATATCGGGCCTGGAGCATCACTCGAACATTGTACCGTGGCAACTGGTATGTGAAGAGAAGAAAGCAAAACTGCAGGTGATCCCGGTATCTCCGGAAGGTGAACTTGATCTGGATACTTTCAAAAAGATACTCTCCGGTAAAACAAAGATTGTAGCCATCAACCATGCTTCCAACAGCCTGGGAACGATTAACCCTGTGAAGGAAGTAATCAAACTGGCGCATGAAGTTGGCGCTGTTGTTTTGATTGATGGTGCACAAGCAGGTGCTCACTTAGAGATTGACGTGCAGGACATGGATTGTGATTTCTACTGCCTGTCTGCTCACAAAATGTACGGTCCTACCGGCACTGGTATACTCTACGGTAAAAAAGAACTTCTTGAAAAGATGCCTCCGTACCATGGTGGCGGTGAAATGATCAAGGAAGTTACGTTCGAGAAAACTACATACAACGACCTCCCCTATAAATTCGAAGCGGGCACTCCGAACATTGCCGATGTAGTAGCCTATAAATATGCTTTCGATTTTATCAATGAACTGGGTCGTGAAAATATAGCGGCACATGAACATGAGCTGTTAACCTACGCAACAGAACGCGTTTCGAAACTGAAATCGGTGAAGCTTGTGGGTACTGCCAAAAACAAAGTGGGCGTTTTAGCTTTCACGGTGGAAGGCATTCACCACTTCGATATTGGCCAGATGCTGGATGCGCGCGGTATCGCGGTTCGCACCGGGCATCATTGCACACAACCTCTCATGACTTGCTATGGCATTGAAGGAACTGTAAGGGCTTCGTTCGCGGTTTATAATACTAAGAAAGAGGTTGATCAGCTCGTAGAGGGTTTGGAGCGGGTCATTAACTTCATGAAGTAAACAATGACGATCAATCAGATACAAGACGAGATCATAAGTGAGTTTTCGCTGCTGGATGGTGATATGGAAATGACGGTCTTCTACATTATGGAGCTGGGCCAGAAATTACCTGTAATGCCTGAAGTTGATAAAACAGAAGATAACGTTGTAAAAGGATGCCAGTCGAAAGTATGGTTAACCAGCAAACTGGAAGACAACAAGCTATACTTCACAGCCGATAGCAACACTGCGATAACAAAAGGATTGGTAAGTCTGCTGGTGCGCATTTTCAATGGCCAGACGCCTGATGTGATCCTGAATGCTGATCTTTACTTCATGAACAAGATTGGTATGGAACGATTCATCGGCACACAGCGTTCGAATGGTTTTGCAGCCATGATCAAACAAATGAAATTGTATGCGCTTGCCTTTAAAACCAAAATGGAAGTTAAGTCATGAGTGAGCAGGTTGAAAATCTGAATGTATCGCAAACCACAATTCCTGAGCTTCGGGATAAAGTGATACAAGCCATTAAAACGGTTTATGATCCTGAAATTCCGGTAGATGTATACGAGTTAGGCCTTATTTACGAAATCAACATCTACCCGGTAAACAATGTATATATTCAGATGACGCTTACTTCGCCTTCGTGCCCTTCGGCCGAAGTGATTCCCGGAGAAGTGGAACAAAAAATAAAAGCTATTGAAGGCATCAACGATGTGAAAGTCGAGATTACCTTTGATCCTCCCTACTCGCAGGACATGATGAGCGAGGCTGCCAAACTTGAACTAGGATTTCTATAATTTGTTATACTATCAGATTTAACTGTCAATAAAACTATGTATCCCGAACAATTAGTAGCACCCATGCGCACCGACCTGACGAGCGCTGGATTTGCTGAACTAAAAACTTCTGACGAAGTAGATAGCTACCTTCAAAACAAGAAAGGAACGATCCTGCTGGTGATCAACTCAGTTTGTGGTTGTGCTGCTGGTGCTGCAAGACCAGGCGTTAAGTGGGCGTTGCAGTCATCTCCTAAGAAACCGGATAACCTGGCTACTGTTTTTGCCGGTGTTGATAAAGAAGCGGTTTCAAAGGCAAGAGAATATACACTGCCTTATCCGCCATCTTCTCCGGCCATAGCATTGTTTAAAGATGGTGAGCTGGTGCACTTCGTAGAGCGCCACCACATCGAAGGCAGAAATGCCCAGATGATCGGCCAGCACCTGGTAGAAGTATTCGATGAATATTGCTAATAAAACAAAAGCGGGTTTAGAGCCCGCTTTTTATTTAAAGTATATACGGGAGTGATCAGTTGATCACTCCTTTTTTGTTGCCGTTTATATCAAGCTCGATGATCTCGTAACCTAAACGTTTAAGCCCGGGAAGTATCGTAGTCTTATCGCCTACCAGCAGTATATTCATTTTGGAAGTATCGATCCACTGCTTAGCGAGTTTGTTCAACTCATCTTTTGAAATCGTGCTTACAATCTTGCTTTGCTGTTCTACAAAGTTACCCGGTAAATTATAGCGGAGAATGTTCGCGATGAACGCTGTTTTCTGAAAGCCTGTTTCATAGCGCAATGCATCGCGCTGACCGATAGCACTTCGCATAAACAGAAGCTCACTATCTTGTATACCGCTCTTCGCATAGGTGTTTAGCTCGTTCAGCACTTCTACCAAAGCGCTGTCCGTAGCAGCAGCTTTTATACCGGCACTGAATACAAACTCGCCGCTATATTTATCACCGCTAAAGCCAGAGCGTGCTCCGTAGGTCCAGCCTTTGTCTTCGCGCAGGTTCAGATTTATGCGACTGTTAAAAGCTCCACCCAGTGCATAGTTCATCAAACCTGTTTTATAGTACTCACCGGTAGCATCATATTTCAAGCCGGTAACATAGCCTACACGAAACTCGGTCTGTGCTGCTTTTGGTACATCTACTATATAAATACGAGTCTTGTCGATGGCAGGAGCTTTTGCTGGTGTAGCCAGTTTTACATCTTTAGCAGGAAGCTTCTTCAGGAAATCGAGCTTGCCAAGAATGGTTGCCTGCTTTACATCGCCCACTACCACTACATCCACATCGGTTGATGTGATATAGTTGCTGTAGTAATCCTCAACATCCTTAAGTGTTAAATTCTTAACGGTATACTCTGATCCGACATCATTCAATCCTAAGATATTATCGCCACCATAATTAAGCTTGGTATATAATTCACTGGCAATGATGGCTGGCTGTGACTTGCGTTGCTTGAAACCTTCTATAGTTTGCTTCTGAATTCGCGCGAAAGCCTCCGGAGTAAATTTAGGACGCAGCATGCGCTCTTCCAGCAATGCTATAGTCTTATCAAAATTTTTGGTAAGGGCCTGAACGTTGAATGTTATTCCATCCAGACTGCTGGTAACATTGATAGAGCTCCCCAGTTTCTGCAGTTCTGCCTGAAGCTGTTCAGCAGTATATGTTTTAGTATCTTCGTTCATCATCGAAGCGAAGATTCTCGGCAAACCTGTCTTCGAAGTATCTTTCGCCATCAATAAATGTCCACCGGGAACAGTTACCGACAATGTAACGATCGGTAATTCTTTACTTTCCGTTCCGATAACACGTATACCTTTATCAATATCTTTTCGCCAGAAGCCCGGTACTTTTACAACCGGATTCGGACCGTTGCCTGGTAATTTTGTGCGATCGAAGTTATCCGTTGGCTTGGTATACTTTAAACCGTTATAGCCATAGTCGGGTGCTTTGTAACCATCCTTATTTACCGTATAGTTTTCAGGGGCAACGATATTGCTTTCGTTTCCTTTCGTAACAACACTGAGTATAACGGACGACTTTCCTTTTACATAGGTATTGTATACCCGCATCACATCGGCTTTTGTAACCTTGTTATAAGCTTCGAGCTCTTTACCGATTCTGTTCGGATTACCGGTAAACGTTTGGTAAGCGGCCAGTTGTGATACTTTGCCGGATACACTTTGCAGGCTATAGATCAACTGAGCCTGAACACTTCCTTTAAACTTCTCGATGTCTTCATCGGTAACACCGCGCGCTTCAAAAGCCTTTATAGCATTGTCGATAAGTTTCTTCGATTCAGCAAGCGATACATTCGGAGCCGGTGTTAGGTTGAGTCTGAACTCACCTGCCAGTTCGGTTGTGCTGTTGAACGCAACAGCATTCAAAGCCTTTTGATCTTTTACGATTTGCTGGTAGAATATAGAGTTCTTGCCTTGTCCTAAAATTTCTGCGAGGCAATCCAGTGCCGGTTCATCCGGATGGTAACTTGGTACGGTTGGGTATGTAATAACAAGTTGTGGCAGGCGCGCATAATTATCAACCAATGTTGCATAGCGATCGCTTGAAACTACTGGTGCCGGCAGTTTCATGTTCTGCACTTCCGGACCTTTCGGTATAGAACCAAAGTATTTCTCAACAAGCTTTACAACATCAGCAGCTTTTACATCACCGCCTACCGTTACCGTTGCGTTGTTCGGTCCATACCAGCGCAGAAAGAAATTCTTGAGGTCATTTACGTTAACACGATTCAGGTCTTCAATATACCCGATCGTTAACCAGGAGTATGGATGACCATACGGGTATAGATTGCGGGCAATGGTCTCACCTACCAATCCATACGGACGGTTATCATAGTTTTGTCCACGCTCGTTCTTTACAGTAGCACGCTGTATCTCAAATTTTTTCTGCGTTACAGCATCGAGTAAAAAGCCCATGCGATCCGCTTCGAGCCACAACATTTTCTCCAACTGGTTACTCGGAACGGTTTCAAAATAATTAGTACGATCACGATTCGTTGTTCCGTTCAGCGTTCCTCCGGATTCGGTTACGATCTTAAAGTGTTGTTCATCACCAACGTTATCACTTCCCTGGAACATCATGTGTTCGAAGAAGTGTGCGAAGCCCGACTTACCAATTTCTTCACGGGCAGATCCCACGTGATACGTTACATCAACATGTACAATCGGATCGCTGTGATCTTCATGCACAATTACCGTAAGCCCATTGGGCAATACATACTTTTCATAGGGAATAACAACCTGGTCTCCCTTCTGCTCAACTTTTTCAACGAGCTTCACCTGCGCCATCATCAATTGTGGTGCAAGTGCCAATGCCAGGACTAGCAGTTTCTTCATAAATACCTTTTCAGATTGGGGTTAGTTTACTATATATGAGTTATTTACAGTGTTGCAAATACACTAAAATCCAACCCTGAAAAGAATTGATTTCTGACGAGCGCTATATAGAAGAAGGCAATGGTATAATTAGGTGAGGCTCCGCTCCAGCATGAGTCGGGTTTCTTCGAGATCAAGTTCATACTCGATTCTTCGAAGTACTTCATCACTGATGGCACCTTCTCTGCGCATGCGAATCAGGTCCGCGCGCTCTTTATGTAACAGCTCCTGCTGGAGCCGGTGGAATTCGTGGATCTGCTCATCGTTGAGGCGTTGCTCGGTCTGATCTTTCCGCAATCGCTGAATACGAATTTCATACTTTGTTTTGATTTGGTTCAATACCTCATCGCTCAACGTCAGTGCATAATTTTCTTCGATGTGTTCGATGACAGATGAAGCCAGCACCAATCTTGCACGCTGTTCGTCCTGGTGATCTTTTCCATCCGATTGAATTCCTAACCAGTTAATTAACGGGCGAAGTGTTAATCCCTGAAGCACAAGTGTTGAGAAGATCACACAAAAGGTAAGGAATATAATAAGGTTCCGTTGTGGAAATGGAGTTGATCCATTGATGGTGATCGGTAAAGCCAACGCAGCCGCCAGTGACACAACGCCTCGCATACCCGACCATGCCACAATGGTAGTAATTTTAATGTTGGTATCAGGCTCTTGTTCGCAAACACGTTTGCTGAGCCAGCGTGGGATATAGGTTCCGGGATATACCCATATAATTCTACCGATGATTACCGCTATACTGATGATGACTGCATACTTCCATGCCCAAAAAGAATTAGCACCGATGTTACCCACTATCTCGGGAAGTTGTAAACCGATGAGAATAAAAATGACTCCATTCAAAATAAAGAGTACCGTGTTCCATGAGCCATACGCTTGCAGGCGCGTTTGTTGTGAAAAGACTTCACTGGAATTCCAGCTCACATATAAACCAGCAACCACTACGGCCAACACTCCGGAAATATGAATGGACTCGGCCCCTAAATATGCAACAAAGGGTGCCAGAAATGTAAGTGTAGTATCGGTTGTAGGATTATCAGGTGTAAACTTATGGATCCATTTAAAGATCACACCTACTGCCAATCCTAAAGCTATACCTCCGGTAGCCACTACAACGAACTGGATACCCGCATTCCACAAATTAAATGCTCCCGTAGCAACAGCCGCTACCGCATACCGATAGGCGATCAGACCCGTTGCATCATTCACAAGGCTCTCACCTTCCAGGATGGTGATAACACGTTTCGGTAAACTTAAACCTTTGGTTGCTGCCGTAGCGGCTACAGCATCGGGTGGCGAAATGATAGCACCGAGTACAAATGATTCGGCCCAGTTAAAACCAGGAATTACCAGGTGTGCCACCCACGCTACGGCACAGGTAGTAAAGATTACACACCCTATAGCCAATAAAGTTATAGGACGTTTCGCAGCTCTGAAATCCGGCCACGATGTATTCCATGCCGCAGAGTATAAAACGGGTGGCAGAAAGATGAGGAAAACAACTTCCGGGTCAAGGGAAACAGAAGGCATACCTGGAATCATGCCAATGGCGATCCCGGCTATAACCAGGAGAATAGGATATGGTACTCTGATCTTATCCGTTACCTCTGCCAACGCAGTGACTACGGCAAGCAGAATTATAACAGTAGCTATATTTTGCATGCAGTGGGGTTAGTAAAAAACAGATGGCTGAACTCAGTAGCTGAATTTCGTGAGGAACTCCTCCAGTTCTTCCTTCAACGGTCTGTTATTTGCAACCCCCAATATATCATTTACCTGCTGATTTACCTTAACGTTCAGCTCGTGTAAACGAAGATGCTGGTTGATAAAAATAAATTCCAGCGGAGGGATCAGTTCTTTCAGCACATCGAGTATATCAATTACTTTCAGATTGCGCTCCACCAGGTTGTAGGTGCCGTTGGCAAGCTGTGCCGTTAACAAGTTGCCAAGCGCATTCGCCAGCATGTCAACATGAATGAATGTACGTGATTGTTTGCCATCGCCCTGTATGGTGATGAGCTTCATGAAGTTTGCTTCGAAGGCGAACTTGTTGATAACAGCATCAAAGCGCATGCTACGACTATATCCATATACATTTCCACAGCGCATGATATAAGTATCAATCTTTTCTGAAAGTCTGCGCACGTGTTCTTCGCCACGCAGTTTGGAGATCGCATAAAGTGTTTGCGGATCCGGAGCCGTTAACTCATCAGCCGCTTCTTTCGATGAGCCATAAACACCTGTGCTGCTGGTATATATAAATCGTTTAACGTTGCTCTCCTCTACCGCATATACAAGTTCGGCAGTGCCCCAATGGTTAACCTGTTCGTACGAGTGCGCATCGGCATTGGCAAATGGTGTCGTTACTTTTGCGGCCAGGTGGTATACTACATCAACACCTTTCAGAACTTTACGGAGTGCCCGTGAATCCAGCAGCTCGCCCTTTACAAAAGTTATCTTCATGTGCTTCTGCAGACGCAGCCCGAGAAACATGTTGTAATTCGGACGACTCAGGTTATCGTATACAATGACTTGATCTACTTCTGGTTTTGCTATCAGCGCACTGATCAACTCAGTGCCTATATATCCGGCACCTCCGGTAACTAATACTTTCATGATGGGGTTGAAATACTACTTGTTGATTAAATCTGTATGCAGACCGCATTCTACTTTGTTCATACCGAACCAGCGTGCTTCACGCTCCTGCATTTCGGGGTCTAATTTACGGGTGCAAGGTTCACATCCTATACTGATGTATCCTTTTTCTTCCAGCGGATGCTTGGGTAAATTATACTCTTTCTGATACTGCCAGATCATCTTGGCGTTCCAGTCGAGCATCGGGTGAAAGCGTATACATCCGTGCTTGGCAGGTTGTTCTACTTTCATAGCAGCGCGCACAGCACTTTGGTCGGCACGCACTCCGTTTATCCATACATCGTGCGAAAGCAGTATGGCATCCGTTGGTTGAGTTTTATTCAGGTAGCAGCAGTGATCTGGATCGGATGTAAAGAGTAATCGTCCTTCAGCATCACGCTGCATAAACTTGGGCACGTCTGATTTAAGATCAACTATATTCAGACCAAACGCATTACCGATATAGTCTCTGAACTGCACCGTCTCCGGGAAGTGAAACCCCGTGTTGATGAAATATACCGGTATAGATTTATCAATACGACTCAGTATATGCAGCAATACCAGGCTGTGCGACTGGAACGATGAAGTCGTGAACAGCTTCTTGTCTTCGGCTTTGTAAGCTTCAAGCTTGGCCTTTATTTCTTCGAATTTCACTGTAATTCAACCATTAAGTAAACCACTCTAACTAGCTAATAATCAAAATAAAGACAAAGTTTTGTTGCATTATTACTTTATCGTTGTATATTAGCATTGTTCAATCCTAAACTTCATTAAAATTGAATCCGAAATATCGCATACTTTTAGCAGTATTACTCACGATACTTGCATTTTGCGGTCAGACTGTATTGGGGCAAACCCAAAATGATCGGCAAATAGTTCATGTTAATCATGAATCTGTTCATGTTTCATCCGACTTCAATGTACCGAATGGTTGTAAGGATGATACAGGGCCCGTATACAGTTTCAATCCTTAGATATACCTCACGGTATACTTTCTTAGCCGCAGATCTATATACTTGCCAGGTATATATCAGCACCTTATTGCAAACTACTTAAACGTGAAGGATCAGTAGCGGAGCTATACCTTTACGATTAATCGTATTGTCTTACTCCTTGATTCTTACTCCTGACTTCTTAATCTTCTTACTCAACACCACAAGAAGCCAGCCTTCCTCTCTTTCCCTGCCCTGGATAAAAAAATTCAGTCTGAACCTTTTAATGGCAATCCTGTTTACCTTTATGACATGAAGATAAAGGTATCGCGCAAGGAACATTTTAATGCTGCCCATAGACTTTTTAATCCGGAGTGGTCGCCCGAAAAGAATCAGGAAGTATTCGGAAAGTGCAGCAATCCTAATTTTCATGGCCATAACTACGAAGTAATTGTCAGTGTGACTGGAGAACCAGACCCTGCCACAGGCTATGTGTATGATATGAAAGTGCTGAGCGATCTGGTAAAGCAACATGTGTTGAACAAGTTTGATCACCGTAACCTGAATCTAGACTTAGAATATTTTAAAGAACTAAACCCAACTGCTGAAAATATTGCCATTATAATCTGGAGAATACTACGGCAGCATATAGACTCTAAATTTGAATTGAAAATTACTTTGTATGAGACAGAAAGGAATTTCGTTGAATATCCAGCCAACTGATGCTGAAGATCTTTCGGAGGATCACGTTGGTACATCGGCCGAGACTCCGATGCGTGCCGATGCATTCGACCTGGATGATGAAGAGAAGATCGAGCAGATTGAAAAACACTTTCGCGAAATCATGACGATCCTCGGTCTTGATCTGACAGACGACAGTCTCAACGGAACTCCGCGCAGAGTAGCCAAGATGTATGTGAAGGAAGTGTTCAGCGGATTGAATCCCAAGAACCGTCCGCATCCACGACTCTTCGAGAACAAGTATAATTATGATCAGATGCTGGTGGAGAAAGACATCACGTTCTATTCACACTGCGAACATCACTTTGTGCCTATATATGGCAAGGCACATGTAGCATACTTCTCGAGTGGTAAAGTAATTGGCTTATCAAAGATCAATCGCATCGTACAATACTTCTCCAAACGTCCGCAGGTACAAGAGCGTTTAACAGTACAGATCGGAAAAGAAATGCAGCGCGTATTACAGACAGAAGATATCGGTGTGGTGATAGATGCCAACCACATGTGTGTCGCTTCACGCGGAGTTGGTGATACAAACAGCAAAACTGGTACAGCTTATTTCTCAGGAAAATTCAATGATGAAAATATTAAACGCGAGTTCTTAAACTACATTAATAGCAAATAAAGGCCCGAAAGGGCCTTTTTAGTTGTGTGTTGGGAGATACGTGTTGTACCGGATTATTAAGGTATTCTGTCTAACGAATAGCATTAATGGTTAATTTGGTTGTACATAAAAAATAAGTTGTTAAACCCCAGACCCCCCATTACTATGTCATTTGAACAAGACATCCAACAGGAGGACTTTCAGAACGAGTATCAGAAAGCCTTATTGAACATGCTCTTCACCAATTACTACATGGTGGACAAGATGAATGGTGTTTTCAAAAAACACGACATTACACGTCAGCAGTACAACGTAATGAGAATCCTGAGAGGCCAGTTACCGGGTCACGCATCTATCAACCTTATCAAAGATCGTATGCTTGATAAGATGTCTGATGCATCACGGATTGTTGAACGCCTGCGTGTTAAAGGTTTTGTTACGCGCGAGTTCTGCGAGAAGGACAAGCGAAGCGTTGAAGTCAGAATCACCCAGACAGGCCTTGCAGTTCTTGACAAGATGCAAACTGAGGTGAATGCCTTCGAGGACATTTTACATAATCTCACAGAAGATGAAACCCACACTTTAAACCACTTGTTAGACAAAGTCAGAGGCTCTGATAAAGTAAAGCAAACGAGTACGAAGCAAACGCTCGAGGCGGAAACTTCTTCGCGATAAAAAAGTTTACTACTTTAGCATCGCTTTAAATTTAAACTCTTATGGTATTCGATTTAGAAATGATCAAGGCTTTGTATGCTAAGATGCCCGCACGCATAGCCAAAGCCCGAAAAGTTGTTAACCGTCCTCTTACGTTGTCAGAAAAAATATTGTACGCTCACCTCCATGAAGATCAAAAGCTGGAGAACTTTGGCCGTGGAAAGTCTTATGTAGATTTCGCTCCTGACCGTGTAGCCATGCAGGATGCCACCGCACAGATGGCATTGTTACAGTTCATGTCTGCAGGCAGACCGAAAGTAGCGGTGCCATCGACCGTACATTGTGACCACTTGATCGTTGCTAAAACAGGTGCTCAGGAAGATTTAGTAAACGCGAATGCAGAAAGTAAAGAGGTATATGATTTTCTTGCCTCTGTATCCAATAAGTATGGTATCGGCTTCTGGAAGCCAGGAGCCGGTATCATTCACCAGGTTGTGTTAGAGAACTACGCATTCCCCGGTGGTATGATGATCGGTACTGACTCGCACACGGTAAATGCCGGTGGTCTTGGTATGATTGCTATAGGTGTCGGTGGTGCTGATGCTGTTGATGTTATGTCAGGCATGGCATGGGAGTTGAAATTCCCTAAACTTATCGGTGTAAAACTTACCGGTAAATTAAATGGATGGGCTTCTGCTAAAGATGTTATTCTGAAAGTAGCAGGTATACTCACCGTTAAAGGAGGAACCGGTGCTATTGTTGAATACTTCGGTGAAGGTGCAGAGTCATTAAGCTGTACCGGTAAAGGTACCATCTGTAACATGGGTGCTGAAGTAGGTGCTACTACTTCTACCTTCGGTTATGATGAGTCAATGGAACGTTACCTTGAATCTACCGGCCGCTCAGAAGTTGCAAAACTTGCCAACGCTGTTAAAGAACATCTTAATGCTGACCCTGAAGTATATGCAGATCCTGACAAATACTTCGATCAGGTTGTTGAGATCAACCTCTCTGAACTTGAGCCACACCTGAATGGTCCGTTCACACCAGACCTGGCTACTCCTATATCTAAAATCAAAGAAGAAGCTGCCAAGAATGGCTGGCCTACTACTGTTGAAGTAGGATTGATCGGTTCATGTACAAACTCTTCTTACGAAGATATATCCCGCGCAGCCAGTCTTGCTAAACAGGTTGCTGAAAAAGGATTAAAGACGAAGGCAGAATTTACCATCACGCCAGGTTCAGAGCTTGTGCGCTATACCATTGAGCGCGATGGCTTTATTGATACATTCGATCAGATCGGTGCAAAAGTATTTGCGAATGCCTGCGGACCTTGTATCGGTATGTGGAGCCGCGTGGGTGCTGAGAAGAAAGAGAAGAACACCATCGTTCACTCCTTCAACCGTAACTTCCAGTCACGTAACGATGGCAACCCGAATACTTATGCATTCGTGGCTTCGCCTGAACTGGTAACAGCACTTGCTATAGCCGGTGATCTTACTTTCAACCCAACCACTGATTACCTCACCAACGAACGTGGTGAACAAGTGAAGCTTGACCCTCCTACCGGAGATGAGCTTCCTACAAAAGGTTTCGATGTTGAAGATCCTGGATTCCAGGCACCTGCTAAAGATGGCAGCAAAGTATCGGTAAAAGTAAATCCGGTATCAGATCGTTTGCAGTTACTCGATCCATTCAAACCTTGGGAAGGTAAAGATCTGAAAGGTCTTCGCTTGCTCCTGAAAGCGAAAGGTAAATGTACTACTGACCACATCTCGATGGCGGGTAAATGGTTAAAATACCGCGGTCACCTCGATAACATTTCCAACAACTTGTTGATCGGTGCTACCAACGCTTTCAATGAAAAGATCAACAGCGTAAAGAATGGTCTTACTGCTGAGTACGATGAAGTACCAAAAGTACAACGCGCTTACAAAGCAGAAGGTATAGGATCAATCGTGGTTGGTGATGAGAACTACGGAGAAGGTTCATCACGCGAACACGCAGCGATGGAGCCACGCCACCTGGGTGTACGCGCTATACTTGTAAAATCATTTGCACGTATTCACGAAACGAACCTGAAGAAGCAAGGTATGCTTGCCCTTACGTTCGCTAACAAGGAAGACTATACCAAAATACAGGAAGACGATACATTTGATATCATCGGATTAACATCGTTCGCACCTGAAAAACCTCTTACGCTGGCAATTCACCATGCTGATGGATCTGAAGATAGCATCGTGGTAAATCATACGTACAATGCTAACCAGATCGAGTGGTTCAAAGCAGGTTCAGCATTGAACCTGATGGCGAAGAAATTTGCTGACGAGAAGAAAGCTGTAAAAGCAGCTCCCGCTAAACCTGCAGCTTCAGCTCCGACAAAGTCTAAACCTGCCGCTAAAAAGAAGAGCGCACCAGCGAAGAAGGCAGCTCCTGCTAAACCTGCTACCAAAGCAGCTTCGAAGAGTGCTCCTAAAAAGGCAGCCAAGAAAACTACAGCGAAGAAAGCAGCTCCTAAAAAAGCAGCGAAGAAAACTGTAGCGAAAAAGGCAGCTCCTAAAAAGGTAACAAAGAAACCGGTGAAGAAAGTAGTTGCTAAAAAGGCAGCGAAGAAGCCGGTGAAGAAAGTAACGGGTACCGCTAAGAAGGCCGCGAAAAAATTACCGAAGAAGGCTGTTAAGAAAGTAGCTAAAAAGAAAAAATAGAAAAGTAAAAGCCCCGCTCCTGCGGGGCTTTTCATTTACACGCACTTGGTATATTTATAGTCTGCAGTATCAGATTTAATCGTTAGCTTCGGGCAAAAATTATATCATCCTGTGCAGTACGATGTTATTGTAATCGGAGGCGGAGCAGTCGGGCTCGCCACAGCCTTACAGCTAGTCAACCGGAATCCTCAATTAAAAGTAGTACTTCTTGAAAAAGAGAACGCTGTTGCCAATCACCAGACCGGCAATAACAGCAACGTGATACATTCCGGTATATACTATAAACCGGGAAGTCTCAAAGCCAAGAATTGCATTCACGGCTACAACCTGCTGCTCGATTTCTGCAAACAATATGATGTACCGCACAACATCTGCGGTAAAGTGATAGTCGCCACAGCCGACAACGAACTGCCGCTGTTGAAGAATATATTTGATCGCGGTCAGCAAAATGGATTGCAAAACCTGAAGATGCTCAATGCATCAGAACTTAAGGAATATGAACCTCACGTTGCCGGTATAGCTGGTATACATGTTCCGCAAACCGGTATTGTTGACTACCGCGTAGTAGCAGAAAAGTATGCCGAAGTACTTCTGCAAAAAGGCGGAGAAATAAAACTCGGTGAGAAAGTGATTGACATACGCTTCAGTACCAATAACGTAGAAGTAATAACACCGAAAGCAACCTATAGCAGCAAGCTTGTAGTAAACTGTGCCGGACTATATTCTGACAAGATCGCGCGATTAACATCGCAGAATGTCAACGTAAAGATTATACCGTTCCGCGGTGAATATTATAAATTGAAGAAAGAGAAAGAGTATCTAGTAAAAACGCTGATATACCCGGTACCCGATCCGAATTTTCCGTTCCTGGGTGTACACTTTACTACGATGGTCGGTGGCGGTGTTGAGTGTGGACCTAATGCAGTGCTCGCCTTCAAGCGCGAAGGGTATAAAAAATCAGATATAAATCTGGCAGAGCTTGGCGAGACACTCGCATGGCCTGGCTTCCGTAAAATTGTATCGAAATACTGGCGCACTGGTTTTGGTGAGATGTACCGCTCCTATTCGAAGAAAGCATTTACCGAAGCACTTCAGAAATTATTGCCCGAGATAAAAGAAGAAGACCTGATTGAAGGCGGTGCCGGTGTACGTGCACAAGCCTGCGACCGAACCGGTGGCCTGCTGGACGACTTCATGATCCTCGAAGAAAAGCTGGCCATCAACGTATGCAACGCACCATCGCCTGCGGCCACGTCTTCGCTATCTATAGGCGAAACTGTAGCGGAGCTTGTGCAGAAGAGACTCTGATTTCTTTCTTTCCCGCAGAGGGAAGCAGATTTACGCAGA
Source organism: uncultured Chitinophaga sp. (assembly GCA_902168205.1). Taxonomy (GTDB): domain Bacteria; phylum Bacteroidota; class Bacteroidia; order Cytophagales; family Cyclobacteriaceae; genus Ohtaekwangia; species Ohtaekwangia kribbensis. The sequence goes on from CABHOK010000007.1 coordinate 60,606, forward strand.
TAAGTTTTTAATGACGAATCGACATTCTCATCGATTCACTATTCCTTGTCCCTATATATTTACTTTCATTTCAAAAAGTACACAAGGCTTTACTATTAGTATTCAGTGCATTTGACCTGCGTAAATCAGGCCTTCTGCGGGAAACAAAAAAAGCGAAGAGACAAATCCCTTCACTTCTTAATTCCTTATCAGTCTTTCAGTCCTGCATCTTTAAAATCGACATCAATGTACCAGTCGGTATATCTTTGCTATGGATCGGTACTATAATGATTTTGGAGCCAGCTTTTACGATATATAGCATGACTCCCCGATTGCCGAACGAAAATAAAACGTCTTTTTCAAGAAGCTTCACTAACTCCTTAGGCTTCATCCAACATCTCGGTTGTCAGTCGTGCTATCTCTTCCTCCATGATCGCGTCAAGGTAGAGTTGAATAGCATCTTTAAGATTTTCCAGTGCGAAGGAAGGAGTTTTGCCATGTGTATGACACCCTGGTAACTCAGGACACCACGCATGAAACTGTTCTCCATCTTTCTCGATCTTAAAATGTAAACGGAAGATTTCTCATAGAAGCAATTTACAAAATACTCAAACATCAAACTCAATCGTATCACCTGCACTGAAATTGCCAGAAGACTTTCCGTCTTCCGGACTTCCTGACTTATTTATTTCTTCCCTTTTCCCTTGCTCTTCTTCGGAGCTTTTGCCGCCTTCTTGGCTGGCGCTTTCTTGGCCACCTTTTTCACCGAAGAGGGCTTGCTGCTCGACTTGGATTTTTTTGGTGGGCTCACTTTTTTGCTGGTGGCTTGGGGCTTGTCCTTTGACTTCGCCTTGACCGGTGCCTGCTTTTTGGGGCTCGCCGAAGAGACTGACTTGTCCGTCTTCTTCGACTTCGGGTTCAGTTTCGAACTCAATTTTTTTTTTGACGACTGATCCGCGTCAGTAGTCTCCGTTAATACAGTCTCATCATCACCTTCTTCAAGACCAGTTTCTTCTTCCTGAACCAGTTTCACTTTCGATACTTTGTACTGAGAAAGTTTGTTACCGACAGCTTTCCAACCTTTCACATCTACAACTTCTTCCAGGTTTATAACTTCGGTTACTTTCGGTTTATCTTTTGCCTTCACTACTTCGGCTTCGATCTCCGGTGTTTCAGAAGTTGTTACGGCCACAAGTCGTGAACCGATACCTTCGGATATAAATCCAAACTCTTTATCCAGTGTTGTAGTCTCGATCACGAAACGCTTCGCCATATACTGCTTGCTCTCGCCATCGACATATACTGCGGAGATTACTTTTTCAACGTTGAACTTCTCAACGTGCAAAGTCTTCTCCGGATCAAAACGATTCGTTAGTTCGTAATTCGTGATCTTGTACGAACCGTTGCGATAGAACGTGATGATCTTGTCGTCCACATCGAACTTGCCGATATAGCGACCGCGCTTGTCTTTGTTAAGACGACCGGCATCGCCATCAAACCACAGATCAAGTTTACTCAGTGTAGAGCCACCCGCTTTGAGGAAGTCAACTTTACGAACCGGATACGGTGTAAGTATATTTCCTTTTGAGCTTCTGCCTTTTACTTCGAGTTCGGAAAAGTCGTATGTGAATACCTTCTTGCGTGCGGTACTGGATTGTGAAAGCTTTACTTCAACCTGTTCAGCTTCACCATTCGGGTTTCCGCTCACATAGAGTATACGCGAATTCGGATTGCCTTGTGTGATATCATACTCCTTATCACGGGTTACGCCTGGCAGACTGAAACGTTTAGAAAAACTCTTCCCTCCTTTTCCATCGGCATAGATCACGTTGTATACCATGCGATCGTCACCTTTCTTCCAGATGCCTACATATAGTATATCCTTACCCATGAACACTTTCTCCTGGATACGTGACACCCTTACTTTACCATCCTTGCGGACTACAATAACATCGTCCAGGTCCGAGCAATCGCAGATATACTCATCCTTCTTCAAGCTGTAGCCCACAAAACCATCAGCACGGTTTACATACAGCTTCTGGTTGTTGGCAATAACTTCAACAGCCGTAACAGACTGGAAGCTCTTGATTTCAGTTTTGCGCTCGCGACCTTTACCATATTTCTCCAGCAGTTTCTGGAAATACGATATAGCATACTCAACAAGGTTCTTTAAGTGATGCTCGGTCTCTTTCAGCTCTTTCTGAAGATCACGCAGCATCTCGTCAGCCTTGAACGAGTCAAACTTAGAAATACGTTTGATGCGGATCTCCGTCAATCGAACTATATCGTCCGTTGTGATCTCCCGATAGAATTTTTTCTTGTGCGGCTTGAGTCCTTTATCGATTGTCTCAATTACTTCTTCCCAGCTTTCCGCTTCTTCAATGTCGCGGTAGATACGGTTCTCAATGAAGATCTTTTCCAGTGATGAGAACAGAATCTTCTCCATTAACTCCTGACGCCTGATCTCCAGTTCCTGCTTCAGCAACTGAACGGTCTGATCCGTATTGTGCTTCAGGATCTGGTTAACCGGCATGAACTTCGGCTTGTCATCTACGATCACGCACGCATTCGGCGAGATCGATATTTCGCAATCCGTAAATGCATACAACGCATCAATGGCTACTTCCGGAGATTGCCCCGGCTGCAACTGAAGTTGTATCTCTATATTTTGAGCGGTGTTATCAATTACCTGCTTTACCTTGATCTGTCCCTTCTCACTCGCTTTCACGATCGACTCCATAAGAGAAGTTGTCGTAGTCGAGAACGGTATATCACGGATAACCAGCGTCTTTTTATCAAGCACTTCAATGCGGGCTCTTACTTTGATCTTTCCACCGCGCAATCCCTGGTTATAGTCTGTGAAGTCTGCTATACCACCAGTCGGGAAGTCAGGATATATTTTAGGATTCTTTCCTTTCAGGATATCGATCGAAGCCTTGATGAGCTCAACGAAATTGTGCGGAAGAATTTTTGTTGAAAGACCTACCGCGATACCCTCCACACCCTGCGACAACAGCAACGGGAATTTTACCGGAAGTGTTACCGGCTCCTTTTTACGACCGTCATAAGAAAGTTGCCACTCTGTAGTCTGCGGATTATATACTACATCGAGCGCGAACTTGGAGAGACGCGCTTCTATATAACGTGGCGCTGCGGCACCATCACCCGTGCGCACATCACCCCAGTTACCCTGCGTTTCAATGAGCAGATCTTTCTGCCCTATATTTACTATGGCTTCACCAATGGACGCATCACCGTGCGGGTGATACTGCATGGTGTTACCAATCACGTTTGCTACTTTGTTAAAGCGGCCATCGTCCATTTCCTTAAGCGAATGCATGATCCTGCGCTGCACGGGTTTGAACCCATCTTCGAGGCGCGGAACTGCGCGCTCAAGAATTACATAGGATGCATAGTCCAGGAACCAACTCTGGTATAACCCATCAATGGCAACCGAGTGGATAACATCTTCTCCTCCACCGGCACCGTTGTTGTTTTCTTCGTTTGATTCGTTGTCCTCGTTTGCTTTCGGGTTTTCTTTCTTACTCATGACCGATTAAAAAATATAAACTTCAAAAATGCTGTTTGTCTTTGTTTCAGGATTCTGCCTATCGCAAATCCTGCATCGCCATATACTAGGCTTCTACTTCCTCTTCCTGTGCTTTCTCGGCACTTGCTTCAACCTTATCGAGTTCGATGCGAAGGTTTTCAATAATAAAATCCTGACGGGTTGGCGTGTTCTTACCCATATAGAATTCAAGTATCTTTTGCAGGTGACTGTCTTTATGAAGCAGAACAGGTTGCAGGCGAATGTTCTCGCCTATAAACTTTCCGAACTCATCAGGTGAAATTTCTCCCAAACCTTTGAAGCGTGTGATCTCCGGTTTAGCACCGAGTTTTCTCATCGCTGCCTGTTTCTCTTCTTCGCTATAGCAGTATATAGTTTCCTTTTTATTCCGCACGCGGAACAGTGGCGTTTCGAGTATAAATACGTGACCGGCTTTTACCAGGTCAGGGAAGAATTGCAGGAAGAACGTCATCAATAACAAGCGAATGTGCATACCATCCACATCGGCATCGGTAGATATAATCACTTTGTTATAGCGTAAGCCATCCAGACCGTCTTCTATATTCAATGCGTGCTGCAGCAGGTTGAACTCTTCATTCTCATATACAACTTTCTTGGTAAGACCGAAGCAGTTCAACGGTTTACCTCGAAGACTGAATACGGCTTGCGTTTCAACATCGCGTGACTTTGTGATCGATCCGCTAGCTGAGTCCCCTTCCGTGATGAAGATCATACAATCCTGTCCTTTGGGATTCTTCTCATCGAAGTGATAGCGGCAGTCGCGAAGCTTACGGTTGTGCAGGTTTGCTTTCTTGGCGCGTTCGTTCGCCAGCTTTTTTATACCGGCAATTTCTTTACGTTCACGCTCAGATTGCTGAATGCGTTTCTTTAATGCATCGGCAGCAATCGGATTGGTGTTCAGGTATATCTCAAGTTCCTTGGCAACGAAGTCGCCTACAAAACTCTTGATCGGCTGCCCTCCTTCCGGAGCTGTTGCCAGCGAACCTAACTTGGTTTTAGTCTGCGACTCGAACACAGGTTCTTGCACGCGTACCGCCACAGCACCAATTATACTCGCGCGGATATCCGCAGCATCAAAATCAGTCTTATAAAATTCACGAACACCTTTCACTACACCTTCGCGGAAGGCTGCGAGGTGGGTACCACCTTGTGTTGTGTTCTGACCATTTACAAATGAATAGTATTCTTCACCATACTGGTTGCCGTGTGTTAACGCAATTTCTATATCTTTTCCTTTCAGGTGGATGATCGGGTAACGCAGATCATCGGCATCAGACTTTTGTCTGAGCAGATCGAGCAGACCGTCTTTCGAGAAAAACTTCTGTCCGTTATAGTTGATGGTAAGACCGGCATTCAGAAACGCATAGTTCCACATCAGGTCATCCAGGTATTCCGGAATGAAGTGATAGTTTTTGAACATCGTGTTGTCTGGTTCAAACTCAACGTATGTACCGTTCTTCTCGTCACTCTTTCCCGGCTTCGGATCGTTAACCAAAACACCTTTCTTAAACTCCGCCAGTTTCTGCTGACCTTCGCGGAAAGCCTGTACTTTAAAATAACTGGAGAGCGCGTTCACTGCTTTCGTACCGACACCGTTCAATCCCACCGACTTTTGAAACGCACCGGAATCGTACTTGGCACCTGTGTTGATTTTAGAAACTACATCCACGACTTTACCGAGTGGAATACCACGGCCATAGTCGCGCACGGTAACTTTCGATTCGGTGATGTGCACATCGATGTTTTTGCCGTATCCCATCATGTGTTCATCGATACAGTTATCGATAACTTCTTTTACGAGTACATATATACCATCATCTTTGGATGACCCGTCACCGAGTTTACCGATGTACATACCAGGTCGCAGACGAATGTGCTCACGCCAGTCAAGCGACTTGATGCTGGATTCGTCATACGTGAACATAGAAGAGTCTTTCTCCGATTTTGCCATAGCACGAAGTGGATTTAGTGTTCAGAAAATTGAAGACTAAAAAATTCAGTTTCAAAGTTTAAAAAATCTGCTTCGGGTTCAAGAACGGAAGTTGAAAGAATCAGCTTCCTAAACCCGGCAAAAAATCTATACGCATCTAATAAAATGAATTTTAAAGTCACTTCAATTATTCAACAAAAACTTTAACTACAAAAATGAATAAGATTAAAACCTTTAAATACTTGATTTCTAAATACTAATGAATAATAATTTAAACTAATTCATTAGATCTTTTATTAGCCACCATCTTCACCACCGGCCAGCTTATTGCCCACAAAACCATCAGCCCCAAGCTACCATAAATCACAAAACCGATCCTGCTGAAATCAAAACGTTCGTCACTATTATAGGCATTGACCAGGAATAATCCCACCACAAAAAAGAGATTGAGGGTAATAATCAAACCACAGAACCATGCTTTGAAAGTCAGGTCGTGCTTGTAAACACTACCAACAGCATACACCAACGCATTGGCAATGGTAAGCAGAATGAGCACAATGTAGAAGAAAATATCACGACTGATCAGCTTCGATTCGATTCCCTCCTGCTGCACAATCACATTCTCCGGCAGGTCTGCGTACACATATAAAAGCGCGCCCAGCACCCCGATCAGCGAGAAAAACCATACCGCTCTGAAAACCTTGAACATCATAATGCCTTTCAAATTTGGCCGCAATTAACCACCATCATTTTTAACAAACAAAACTCATTTTTAATTAAAACCTGAAGAATGGCATCACGCTAATTTTAATGGAGAGGTCTTGCATCGTCCGGTTTTATCACTTTCCTTTGTCTCATAAGCGCATCGGGGTGCTGTGCAAAACGGCTGAGATTATACCCGGGGAACCTGATCTGGCTAATACCAGCGAAGGGAATGCACAGCTTCGATTTCACTTTGCGCAGGCATACGATATTGAGCCGCATTCCTTTTGGGTGCGGCTTTTTTGTTGGATTTTAAACAAGCAAACAATGTCTTTTAACCTCGTCACGCAAAATCTGAGATCCTGGCAGAACCGGAAAGAATGGTTCTTCAACCGCGAACATACCGACACGTATGAACTTTGGTACGAAGGACGCTACAAACGAGCCGAGATCTGGCAGAAGAAAATCATTGGCGATCTTCTTAAAAAAGATGACCGCATCCACACGCTGCTCGAGTTCGGATGCGGCACGACACGCTTTACCCGCTGGTGGAAAGATATAGGTATAGAAGCCACGGGTGGCGACCTCTCTCCTTTTATGTTGGGACAAGGCGTGCAGTTGTTCAAAGGTGATTTAGTGTTGGCCGACTCACACCATATGCCCTTCAAAGACAACACGTTCGATGCCGTTGCCTTCATCACCACTTTCGAATATTATAAAGATCCTGTTAAAGTAATCCGCGAAGCAGCGCGTGTTGGCAAGCACGGCATTGTGTTCGGTATGATGAACCGTAATTCACCTAAAGTAGTACGCAGGCGAGTACAGCAACTCTTCGGTAAAAATCCATTCTATGTAACAGCTAACTTCTACACGCCCAATACGTTAACCACGGTCATCAAAGAAGCCCTGCAAGGTGAAGAATATACCCTTGAATGGAATTGTACCGGCCTGCCGGAGTGGTTCCCCGTACAACAATGGAAGGTTCCCTACGGAGATTTTTTCGGCCTATACGTAAAGCTGAAACGCTAAGGTATATCCCCCTCAACACCAACACATCAACACGCACAAAAATGGATTTCCCCGAAACCGGCAAGATTCAAAACTCATTTTTCAAGGAAAAGGTGTTCCCGTTCTGCGGTGCCAAGCGAAGCGAAGTAGTTATCGGACCGGAGTATGGTGTAGATGTTTCCATCGTGAATCTCCCCAATGGACTGGCTATGGCTATGACGAGCGATCCGCTTTCGCTCATACCAACGCTGGGACTTCGTGAATCGGCCTGGCTCTCGGTTCAACTCATGGCTAACGATATGGCCACCACCGGCTTTGCTCCACAGTATGCACAGTTTACGTTGAACCTCCCCACAACGCTTGGGGTACACGACTTTGAGCAGTACTGGCATTATATACATGAGTTCTGCAATCGCCTCGGCATTGCTATTACCGGAGGACACACCGGGCGATTTGAAGGTATAAACTCCACCATTGCCGGAGGTGGCACGATGATTACCGTAGCTCCGGGAGAACAGATCATTACCAGTAAAGGTGCTGAACCAGGCGATGTACTGATCATGACCAAAGAATGTGCGTTGATCGCTACTTCCATCCTCGCGCTAAGCTTTCCGGAGACGGTGATAAAATCCTGTGGTTCTGATATTCAACAACGCGCAGCAAAATTGTTTTACGAAACCAGCGCTGTCGAAGCTGGTCTGGCCACAGGTGAGTTTCATCGGCATACACAGTCGGTTACAGCCATGCACGATGCTACCGAGGGTGGTGTACTCGGTGCTATATATGAACTGGCGCATGCCTCCGGATGTGGTGTGGTAGTGAACGAGCCTGCTATACCTTTGGGTGAACCTCAGCAGAAGATCGGTGCCTTGTTCAACATTGACCCGCTATACTGTGTCGGAGCAGGCGCAATGATCATCACCGCCAAAGCAGATAAGGCACATCTTCTGGTCGAACATCTGGCAGCGAACAACGTGCGGGCTACTGTAATTGGTGCGGTCACGGCTCCATCGGAGGGATTGAAAATACATCGCGATCAGGAAGTTGTTGAGCTGCAACATCCGGGAGCCGATCCCTATTGGAGTGCATTCTTTGACGCGTTCGGGAAAGGCTGGAAATAAACCAAAGGTATATGACAGTAAACGGTAAACTATATACTGAAACAATCGAAGACCTCCGCAGAAAGGTTAAAGGCGGAGTATACCTGGTGATTGATCCGCATGAAGGCATCGAAACCGTTCTGCCCAAAGTGAAAGCTGCATTGGCAGGTGGTGTAGATGTTCTCCAGATCTGGAATCATTGGCACAAAGGTCAGGATCAAAAAGCTTTCATTGACAGTATCACTACGCTGGCGCATGCCGTTGATGTGCCCGTACTTATCAACGAAGAATGGCACTGGCTCGAAAGCACCATGATTGATGGTGTACACTTCGATGCTATACCTGCCGATTGGGATACAAACCGTAATACCATAACAAGACCTTTCCTCACCGGTATAACCTGTGGCAATGACGAGACTCGCATCGATTGGGCTATACGCTTTGCCGACTATCTTTCTTTCTGTTCCATGTTCCCTTCGGCCTCGGCTGGTGTTTGTGAAATTGTTCGTCCGGAGGTAGTAGAAGAAACCAGGCGGCAAACCAATCTGCCCATTTTTGTTGCTGGAGGAATTACTCCGGCATCGATCAACACCCTGTTGCCTTTGGGTATAAACGGCGTTGCCGTGATCTCCGCGATATTAAAAGCAGACGACCCGGCACGCGCTGCACAAGACTTCAAGGAGGCGCTGACTCGTCCGCGATAAAAATGTATTCCTCAGCCACTTATTAAAGCTGTTCAAACACAACAAATGAATCATCATGAAAACTTCACTTCTTCATAAACTGGCCTGTCCTTTTGATAAGAACGATCTCGATCTGAAGATCATCCGCCAGGAAGGCGATACTATACTGGAAGGTATCTTTACCTGTACACATTGCAAGCGTTACTACCCGATCATCTATGGTATACCTATTATGTCGCCTGACGAGTATCGCGAGAAATCGTTGGAACACCCGGTACTGCATCGCTGGGGGTTACAAATCGACAACGACTCGCAGACTTTCAAACTTCTTGCCGCTGGTCAGGAAATCTAAAAATGAGTGTGGAAACACATCGCGTCTGTAAAAACTTATGATAAATTTACGGCCTTACTAAAAAAGATCATGAGTGAGTTATTAGAAACCGTACAGGCAAAAGCAGAAACCTGGCTTACCAGTCGCACGATTGACGACAAGACAAAATCAGCCATCAAAGCGCTGCTATCCAAAGAAGAACCGAAAGAACTGATCGATAGTTTTTATAAAGATCTTGAATTTGGTACCGGTGGATTGCGCGGTATCATGGGCGTTGGTTCCAACTGTATGAACAAATATACTGTTGGTGTTGCCACGCAGGGACTTTCCAACTACCTGAACAAGACTTTTCCGGGCAAGGAAATAAAAGTTGCCATTGCTCACGACAGTCGTAACAACAGCCGCGACTTTGCCGAAATCGTAGCAGCCGTTTTCTCTGCCAACGGTATCAAGGTATATATGTTCGATGAACTTCGCCCCACTCCTCTCCTCTCTTTCGCCATCCGTTATCTCAACTGCGACTCGGGCGTGGTGATCACTGCATCACACAATCCGAAAGAATATAACGGTTACAAAGCTTACTGGACCGGTGGTGCACAGGTTGTGCCTCCTCACGATAAAAATATCATTGAAGAAGTAAAGGCCATCACCTCGTTCGACCAGGTTAAGTTTAAACCAACACTTGCCAACATTAATGTTATAGGCCCTGAGGTTGAGCAAGCTTACTACGAAGAAGTAAAGAAGATCATTCCGAACCACGATGTAATCGCCAAGCACAAAAATATACCCTTGGTATATTCAAGTCTTCATGGTGCGGGTATCACGATGGTGCCTGAATGTTTACGACAAATCGGGTTCACTAATATCCATGTAGTAAAAGAACAGGAAGAACCGGATGGTGATTTCCCTACGGTAAAGTCTCCGAACCCGGAAGAACAATCTGCGATGGAGCTTGTGATTCAAAAGGGTAAAGAAGTGAATGCCACTATGGTTATGGCTACCGACCCGGATACAGATCGCGTGGGGATGGGCGTGCGTAAATCCAACGGAGAATTTATACTCCTCAATGGCAACCAGGCTTTCAGTCTGATGATGTACTTCATCATGAAGAACCTGAAAGACAAGAACAACGCTTATATTGCAAAGACCATCGTTACATCAGAGCTCATCGACATGATGGCTGAACGCTTTGGTGTTGAATGCTATAACACACTCACCGGCTTTAAATATATAGCGGAGCTGATGGGCAAGTTCGAAGGCAAGAAAAAATTCGTAGCCGCCGGAGAAGAAAGTTATGGCTATATGGCGGGTGACTTTGTTCGCGATAAAGATGCTGTTTCATCGTGCGCATTCTTTGCTGCGATGGCCGCGAGCGCTACCGAAGAAGGCAAGTCTATGTACGACTGGCTTATCGATATGTATGTAGAGTTCGCTTACTATAAAGAAGGACTGCTTAACGTAACGAAAAAAGGTCAGCAGGGAGAACAGGAGATTAAGGCGATGATGGAGAAGTTCAGAAACAACCCTCCTTCCGAGATTATCGGCAGTCGCGTGGTTCGTTTGCTCGACTATAAAATCCTGAAAGAAAAAGATCTGTTGACGGGCAAAGAAACCAATCTCGATTTCCCTAAATCAGATGTGCTTCAGTTTTACCTGGAAGACGGCACAAAGGTTTCTGTTCGTCCGTCCGGCACAGAACCCAAGATCAAGTTTTACATCAGTGTAAACGCTCCATTAGCCTCACGCTCAGAATTTGAAAAGGTCGATGAACAACTCGACCTGAAAATAAAAGGCGTAGAAGCATATTTGCAGAGTGTGTAAGTGTGTACGTGTGTAGGTGTGTACGTTAACTTAAACACGTAAACACCTACACACCTAAACACGTTTTCCCTATCTTTGCGGCTTCATCATGAAAAAAGTCGCTTTTTATACGCTGGGCTGCAAGCTTAATTATTCAGAGACATCCACCATTTCACGGATGTTTGAGGAGAAAGGCTATAAGAAAGTAGACTTTACCGATACTCCCGATATCTTCATTATCAATACCTGCTCCGTAACGGAGAATGCCGATAAGAAATGCCACAAGATCGTGCGCGAAGCACGCGGTATAGCTCCGGATGCATACGTAGCCATTATAGGTTGCTATGCACAGTTAAAACCCAAAGAGATTTCCGAGATTCCGGGAGTGGATGCTGTGTTGGGAGCTGCCGAAAAATTCCGACTGGTAGAATTACTCGATGGTTTTGTACGCAAGCCTCAGGCTGAAGTATATGCTTCGGAAGTTGAACAGGCTAATAAATTCAATACCTCCTACTCTATTAACGATCGTACCCGTACTTTTTTAAAAGTACAAGATGGTTGTGATTACTCCTGCACGTTTTGTACGATACCATTGGCACGCGGCAGCAGCCGAAGTGACAGCATCGAAAATATACTGAAGACTGCTCATGATATTGCGAAGACTGAAGTTCGCGAAATTGTGCTGACGGGTGTAAACACTGGCGACTTTGGTATTCAACAAGGAGTACGCGTTGAGCGTTTCGTTGATCTGGTAAAGGCCCTGGATGATGTGGAAGGTATAGATCGCTTTCGTATATCATCAATCGAACCGAATCTTTTATCAGACGATATCATCGAGTTTGTTGCTCAGTCAAAAAGATTTGTTCCTCATTTCCACATACCCTTACAATCCGGCTCGAACAAAATTCTGAAGCTGATGCGCAGACGCTATATGCGCGAGCTATATGCCGATCGTGTTGCCAAAATCAAATCGCTGATGCCGCACTGCTGCATTGGTGTTGATGTGATTGTAGGTTTCCCCGGAGAAACACGCGAAGACTTTCTCGATACATACGCGTTTCTCAATGAGTTGGACATATCATACCTCCATGTATTTACATACTCGGAGCGCGAGAATACACCTGCTGCAGAAATGACTGGTACAGTACCGGGAAGTCAGCGGGCTGATCGTTCCAAAATGCTGCATATACTCTCCGATAAAAAACGCAGAAAGTTTTACGAAGAGAATCTCGGCAAAGAAGCCACCGTTCTTTTTGAAAATGACATTGAAAACGGAATGATACATGGCTTTACCGAAAACTATATCCGTGTTACAGCGAAATACGATCCTGTATTAGTCAACGAGTTGAAACACGTTAAGCTTCTGGCCATCAACGATCACGGCCATGTTGAAGTAGAAGATGCACAAGCGGAAGTATTCATCCATTAATATATAGTGCAGGCAATATCGGGTGTAGGTTATCTGTAAGATTGTTACTACACCTCTCGGATTACTACCACCCTGCGTGCACTATTTTGTAGAAATTAAGATCATCTTACACCTCTACCTTCTCTCCGGTCTCTGCACGAATCAGGTTCTCAGCGTGCTATATCTTTGTATCATCAATCCAGTTAAAAGAAATAAGCAGTCTACTCTAACCTGCCTGCTTTAGGATGAAGGAGGAAGCCACGAACTTGGGGGTTTTGGTTTGTGAAGGGCTTTCTTCTTCGTTTTTTTATACCTGTCTGTAAAATCAATCAACAACTATCGATTTACAATTCCATCTTTTATTTCAATTCTTCGATCCGCCATCTTTGAAAGTTCTTCGTTGTGCGTAACGATGATGAACGTCTGCTTCAGTTCTTTCCGCAGTTGAAAGAATAGTCCGTGAAGCTCCAATGCGTTTTTAGAATCCAGGTTACCGCTTGGTTCATCGGCCAGAATTATAGCCGGTGAGTTAATTAATGCACGGGCTACAGCTGTTCTTTGTTGCTCACCACCAGACAGTTCGGAAGGTTTATGATGTATACGCGAACTCAGCCCTAACATGCTCAGCAATTCTTCAGCGCGTTTTCGTATAGCCTGTTCGTTGGTGTTGTTGGCAATCAGGCCCGGTATCAATACATTTTCAAGCGCAGTAAACTCCGGCAAGAGGTTATGGAACTGAAAAACGAAGCCAATGGATTTATTCCGGAACGCAGCCAGGTTTTTAGGCGACTGTGAGAATACATTTTTATCGTGAATAAAGAGTTGTCCGCGGTCTGGCGTATCCAAAGTACCGAGAATATGCAGTAAAGTACTTTTGCCGGCACCCGAGGCACCAACAATGGCAACCACCTCACCCTCATTAACTTCTAAGTCTACCCCCTTCAGTACTTTCAACTGACCGTAGGATTTTTCAACCTGTGTAGCTCTTAACATTGCTAATTGTATAGATTCCTTTGAAATAAAGCTTTAAATACGCTAGTTTCGCCCAAAACAAAAAATTCAATGAACATTCACGAATACCAAGGCAAAGAAATTCTGAAGAAATATGGTGTGGCCGTTCAACGGGGCATTGTAGCCGATACTCCAGACAATGCAGTAACTGCAGCAAAAGAGCTACAGGCAGAGACCGGCACCAAATGGTTTGTTGTTAAATCTCAGATACATGCCGGTGGTCGTGGAAAGGGAACCGTGAAGGAAACCGGATCGAAAGGTGTTGTTCTGGCGAAAGGAATTAACGAAGTACACGATAAGGTAAAAGCTATTCTGGGCGGTACACTTGTTACTATCCAAACCGGACCTGAAGGTAAAAAGGTAAATAAAGTTCTGGTCGCTGAAGATGTATACTATCCGGGCGAGACCGAACCGAAAGAATATTATATGAGTATCCTCCTCGACCGCTCGAAGGGTTGCCCGGTAATTATGGCTTCTACAGAAGGAGGAATGAACATCGAGGAAGTTGCAGAAACTCATCCTGAAAAAATTATTAAAGAATGGATCGATCCACTTGTTGGTCTTCAGCCATTCCAGGCTCGTAAGGTTGCTTTCTCATTAGGTTGGGAAGGAAATGCTTTCAAAGAAGGTGTGAAATTCATTCACTCGCTTTACAATGCTTACCTCGGACTTGATGCTTCAATGTTCGAAATCAATCCGCTGTTAAAAACATCTGACAATAAAATACTCGCTGTTGATGCAAAAGTAAATCTGGATGACAACGCCTTGTATCGTCATAAAGATCTTGCTGAACTGCGTGATATAACAGAAGAGGATCCATTGGAAGTTGAAGCTGGTAAAGCCGGACTTAACTATGTAAAACTGGATGGTAACGTAGGTTGTATGGTAAACGGAGCCGGCTTGGCGATGGCTACTATGGACATCATCAAGATCTCTGGTGGTGAACCTGCTAACTTCCTTGACGTAGGTGGTGGAGCAAATGCTGAAACTGTGGAAGCAGGTTTCCGAATCATTCTGAAAGATCCAAATGTGAAGGCAATCCTGATTAACATTTTTGGTGGTATTGTTCGTTGCGACCGTGTTGCCAACGGAGTTGTTGAGGCTTACAAGAAGATTGGCGATATCAAGGTTCCGATCATAGTACGTTTACAAGGTACTAACGCTGAAGAAGGCGCGAAGATCATTGAACAATCCGGCTTGAAAGTGTTCTCCGCAATACTGTTAAAAGACGCAGCACAACGTGTAAAGGAAGTATTGGCATAGGAATTTCCTAGACTCACCAAATTTTCTATATTGTACAAACTTTGCTCGTAATGCGATCAATAAAAAGACTCTTAGCTCTATCTGCTTTTTCTACCTGCGCCCTCTTTCAGGTAGCGGACGCACAAAGTTTTTATGCCGTTCGAAAGAATAGAAACCTGTTGGTTGGATTTGGCTCAGGCACGGCTAATTATTATGGCGAAATGGTTAACCCTGGAGAATTTGGTATACTCAAATTCAACATCGCTGCCAACGCTGAGTACTATATCCATAATCGCATTAGCGTGCGCGCCGGCTTAACATTCTTCCAGATCTCAGGGGACGATGCTAAAGCGGATGATGACAGACAAGAACGAAACCTGTCTTTCACATCTTCCAATATAGAGTTAAGTGCTCTCGGGGTTGTGAATCTTAGTCCGATGGGACTTCGCTTCTATCAGCGATCGAAGTTGAATCTGCACGCATTTGCCGGTATAGGTTTACTGTACTTCAATCCGAAAGCAGAGTATCAGGGTAAAAAGTATGCTCTTCAACCTCTTGAAACAGAAGGTGTGCGTTATAGCCGCATTACTCCGGTAATTCCTTTTGGTTTGGGAGCAAGAATAAAACTGGATCCATTCTTTAACCTCCTTATCGAAGGAGGCTATCGAATTACCTTTACTGACTATCTGGATGATGTAAGTGTAAGAAGATATCCGGAAGCATCAACGCTGAAGAGTGATCTCTCCAGAGCTTTATCTGACAGGCGTGTTGAAATTGGAACGCAACCCGCCAATCCTTCGCAAGCTGGTGTTCGTGGAAATCCGAAAGAGAACGATGGTTATTTCCTGATGAATGTTACACTTCAATACTATCTTCCTTACGAGTTATTCAACGACTCTCAAAGAAAGCTGTACAATAAGAAAAGAAAATACTACTATAGAAGACCGTAGTATATTAAAGTATACAACGCCATAAAAGAAAGAGGGATACAAAATGTATCCCTCTTTCTTTTTATACTTGACTTTGATTCGTAATCAGTCTTGTATCAGTTCACAAACCATTGGAATTGCCAAGAGCCAGGTTAGTTTTCTAACTATGATACAATACTTATGATGGATATACCCTAGCCAGAAATTACTCCTACTCTATATTTTCTTATGCTTCTTAATGTGCTACATCCAGCACAGCAAACCTTGAATAATTACTCTTATACTCCGGCACAATCTCTTTCATAAGCGTAACCATTTTGTGCTCGTTCTTATCGTTGATGAATTCTTCGAGTAGATCAAGGTTACGGGAAACTTCATCGTACAAGTACTCTGATACTTTCGCCTTCAGAATTTTCTCGTGGTGAGTAGGGATAGTGTTTTCCTGATCGTTCAACAACTCTTCGTATAGCTTTTCGCCATCGCGCAATCCGGTAAAGACAATCTCTATATCTTTATTTAATTCCTTACCAGATAGCTTGATCATCTTGCGGGCCAGATCATAAATCTTCACAGGTTTACCCATATCAAAAATAAAGATCTCTCCCCCCTGACCCATTACTCCGGCTTCAATCACAAGCTCACAAGCTTCCGGTATAGTCATGAAGAATCGGGTGATCTCCGGATGTGTTACGGTGATCGGTCCTCCGTTTTTAATCTGCTCCTTGAATACAGGTATAACGGATCCATTGGAACCCAGTACATTTCCGAAGCGCGTTGTTACAAAGGAAGTCTTTCTGATACCAAGGCGCTCAAGATGTCTGTCGAGAGATTGTACATATATCTCGGCAATACGCTTGGTGCATCCCATCACGTTCGTTGGGTTCACAGCTTTGTCTGTCGAGATCATTACGAACTTCTTTACTTTGAACTCAACAGAAAGATCCGCCAACGTACGGGTACCGAATATATTTACACTTACAGCTTCCGATGGATTGCTCTCCATAAGCGGCACGTGCTTGTAGGCAGCCGCGTGGAATAGTATCTCCGGCCTGAACTCTTCAAAGATTCTTCTGATACGTGTCTTGTTACAAACATCAGCAATGAAAACGAAAATCTTCGTTTGCTTATTCTTACTTCTCAGTTCACGCTCGATCTCATATAATGGAGACTCGGCCTGATCGATCAATATTAATGTATTCGGCTTAAAGCTCAGCACCTGGCGCGCCATTTCTGAACCTATAGATCCCGCTCCACCCGTAATGCAAATTACTTTGCCCTGCAGGTCAGCATCGATAGCTTTATTGTCCAGTTTGATAACCTCTCTGCCCAGAAGATCCTCAATGTTAACATCCCGAATCTCTTTAACATCCCAATCATTCTTCAGCCACTTGTCAAACGAAGTAACATAACTCACACGGATAAGATGATTCAGTGCATCATCTACAATCTCGTTCTTCCGTTCGATGGAAAGACTGCGCACAGCTATAATTATCTTCTTGATCTTGTACTTGTCGACAAGCTCTGTCAGTTTATCATAGCTATAGATCTTCGTTCCGTTTATATCCTTACGGTTTTTCTTAACATCGTCATCCAGGAAAGCAACCAGTTTATACTGGCCCGTCATATCAGCTTCGATCGCCTGTTTGGTAAGGAAGCCGGCAACACCCGCCCCGAAGATCAACACCGGAACTTTGTTCGGGAAGTTGGATTTATAGTGACTGAAGATACTCTTGATAACCAATCTATACTGATATAAGAGCACCGAAGAAATAAAGAACGAAATGAATATTACCGAATATGGAACGAAGTTCTTCCCTACGTTATAGAAGTATATCAAATTAATAATAACCAGGAACGCGAGGTTCAACAACTCTGTATGTAGAATACGGACGGCATCCTGGATACCGGTATAGCGCACTATACCTGCGTATGACTTTGTTATTAACGTGGAAATTAACGAGATGAAGAGTACTGCGGGAATACTGAACGAAGGATTAAATTCATCGATAGAGTTCAGATTGAAATTAAACCGGAAGAAAAAGGCTAGCCCAAACGAGAACGTTATTACCGATAAGTCAATTAAAATAATGACCCACCGGGGCAGGAATGTGAGCCGGTTTATAACATTCTGAAGCAAGTATTTTCCCTTTAATCGTCTCCGAAGAAGGGCCAATCTTGTCTGACTTATTCTTTTCATTCTTTTGAAGAAGCCCTTTTAGAAGACAGGAATTTTTTCAATCCTATAGCACACCCACCGGCAATCAACCACTCTATACCCGTGATGGGTACTGGCTGATCCGGATCTGTTTCCGGGTTGCCTGGCTGTGCCGATGATGTTAAAGAACTTATAAAAACTATACTAAGTACTAGGAATAATTTGCGCATCTACTCTAAACTTAAAACCTTGACTTTCTTAATAGTATTTCCACTTCTCAAAGTTACAAAATAAATCCCTGTCGGAAATTTTCCCAAATCAAACTCGCCCAAATATCCCTGATCATAAGGTATCATAGCAATTTTTCCGATCTGTACACCAAATGCGTTGGTTATATGCAACTCTTTGCTAGTTAATTGCTTAGATTCAACCTTTAACAATTTTCCCTTGGCTACAGGATTCGGATAAACCCTATATCCACCGAAATCAAACTGCAAATCTTCTGCGAAAATGTTTTGTTTTGATACCAGAATGCATGCTCCAGTAACAACTTCGAGCGTGTATTCTCCGGATTCAGCGATATTTACAACCTTTTCTTCCCCTATTATCGTGCCATCGAAGTACCAGGTGTTCCCGGCCTCATAATTCGATGTTAGTACGTTTTTCTCCCCTACCGTGATCGTAGCCGGTTGAATTTCTTCAACAAAAACGGTGACCTCCACGGACGATAGCGATGTGGCACACGAAGCATTTTGTTCCGAGATGGTGAACACGTTCTCGCCAACCAACACCTTGTCGTTTGGTATGGTGAGTTCAAGTATACCTCCATTGCTGCGCTGGCGTATAACTTCGTCCGGCTGGCCTCGCATCGTAACAGCATAGTCGTTACCGCCCTGAGAGCCGTTAATCTTTATCACCACGTTTTCACCTTTACAAATGCGCGACTCATGCGCCAATGTATATGCAGGTTCGTTCGCTGGGGAGATGGAAATATAGAATCGCTCGGAACCATAACTGTGAACATCCGAGGTTACATCAAACTCGTAGGAACGCAATTCCTTTATCGATACCTGGGCGTTGGTAAACTTATCGGTCAGCGATAATGCTATACCCTTGGTAAACGACTCCAGCTCAGAAAAATCAAGTCGGTAGTGGCCTTCTTCAATATTGCTGACATCCAGTTTAATCGTATTCTGACAGCTTAATGCAGGAAGTGAGTTGATGGAAAGTCTTTTGTCATTACCCAACATTGTGGAGACATTAAAAGAACTGTTCATGAGCTTAAATGCGTCTGCATGATTGTCGAACTGTTCAGTCGCATCTTCACGGAAGTGAATAACTGTTTCATCGCGATATGCTCCTTGTCGCAACGTAATACGAAGTACGTTTTCAGGCGCAGCCTCTCTGAAAAATATAGTCGCGGAACCTGGCGACTTCACGGTTTCAGCACAGCTGAAAGTAAACGCTCCGCTATTGGCTTTTACAAAGAAGGCTTGTCCCATCGGTATATATCGGGACCCTCCGTTTGTACCCAAGGTACCATTAAAGGTTGCGTACACAGGCGGATTGACTGAGTTATCAATCATATATATAGTATTGTCCAAACCGGTCTTCGTCCATCCGGCTGCTGCGTTCCAATCGATAGTTGAAGGATATGGATTTCCTACCAGGTTCCATCCGTCATTCGCGTCAACTCCTGAGGATGTATAGGACATAAAGGTAGTAAAATTGACTGTTCCTGAATTGATAGGATTTCGCACATCCCAGCGGGCGTTTCCGCGTGTTGATATCGGAGGCATATTCCCACGGATGAATAATGTATATCCTCTCCCGGTAGTAAATGTTTCTGTATTGGCGTTTAATGGAAAATCCTGGTACCCATCGTTAACATCATTGGCTCCGCTGCCATTTATATCCGTGATAACAGATTCATTATATAAAAACATGGATTGTGAAGTTCCGCAACCACTACAAACTGAAGTACCGGTAAACGACCCGGTAATCGGTATCTCTGCCTGAATATCCTGCACGGTTGCATTCTGAACTGGCGATGATATATATCTATATATTCGACCGTTATTAAACGAGGGGCTGTTATTGCCTCCTTCAATAGACATATACCGTTGAACCGTTACGTTACCCGTTACCTGTGATGTACCGGAGAGCGCAGCAATAGCAGCATCGACTGCCGGATCATCGTCTGTGGAAAGTAACGTTAATATACCGGTACCTGTTGTTCCATCGGCATCCACCACCGCATTGGCTGTAATTGATAATGTGCCTCGTACGGTATGGCTGTTTTCAAAGCGTACATCGGTAGCAGCGGTAGAGTTTGCCACAGATATATTGTTGAAGGCTGTAACGCTACTGCCACTTACAACCTGCGTAACCGCGGCCGTTCCTAAAAACGCAACGGTACCAGTACCCGCATTGAATGTCCCGTTATTTGTAAAAGCGCCATGCACGTTAAATGTTGCCGGCGAAGTAAGCGTACCGCTGATGCTTACATTCTGGAAGGAAGGATTGGATGTCCCCAGTATAGAAGACGTTCCGGCAAATATGATTGTTCCATTGTTACGATTAAATGTGCCGCTATTGGTTACATCTCCTGACACCGTCAGCGTTGAACTGGGAGCATTAAATGTACCGCCCGATATCGTAAGTGATCCGACATTAACTGTATTGGCTCCGCTTGTAAATGTACCCGATGTAACTGAAAATGTGCCAGACGCTGTTATCGCTGCTGCCAGCGTAATTGTTCCGGCGCTGCAGGTAACATTGTTAAGCGAACCTCTTGCCTCTGCCCCGGTAGTCATGGTTCCCCCGGTAAAGGCAAGGTTATAGGGGCCACCTGCAGGTACTGCACTGGTACCCGTAAAAGATGCCGCAGAATTTCGGGTAACATTGGTTCCATTACCGAAAGTCAGTCCTGATATATTATCAACTATACCATCGGCAAGGTTGAAGGTAGTTAACACGGTGACACTACTGTTCAATGTAACCAGCGTACCTGTTGTTGCTCTGTTAAGGGTAAAACTGCCAAGCGTATTACCGGTTGGAGAAAATGCGAGGGTTCCCAATACACCTGCATCAAGAATGCTAAGTGATGACGATGCGTCTGACGATATAACACCACCCGTTAGGGTATTATTAAATTGTGAGCGTAACTCAAGCGTCTGCCCTTCTATATATAGTGTTGTACCGGTAGCCAGGTTCAGATCGTCAAATACTACCAGCGGTGCATTCATATCAACGGCTCCATTGTCGATGGTAATATCCAGTGTAGTAAGGTCCTGTGCAAAGACAATCGTCTCTCCTGCCCGATCAACGGTGATTGTCTCAACGGCGGTGGCACCAAAAAGCGGGAAGTCCATACCAAGACTTCCTGATCCGCCAATCTGCAGATTGCAATTATCTCCGTTAAAGAATATATAGTTACCACCTGATATCGTACCATTCACGACCAGAATAGCATCAGCATCACCACTGTTTAGATTTATATTTCCGCCAGTAAGGCCTATATCTCCGTCTACTTGCAATGTTCGTACATTGGTGGTAGTCGTAAGCGAAATATCTCCGCCAGTAAGGTATACATTCCTAGAAATGATCAGATCATCGTTTGCTACATTCAGGTTACCGGTGGTGATATAAAGATCTCTCCCTAATGTAAGCGATGTAGGTGTACCCAATTCCAAAGAGACACCGGATGCATTGTTAATCTCGGCATCAACGTCTGGTGTCGAAGGATGTCCATCTCCTATAAATTGCGGGGCGGCACCACCATAAACAATTCTGGAATCTGTATTGAATATTCTGTCTTCAACGCGTACGTTACCCAAACCATCAAAGGCTCCGGTTATTATAGCACCTGTTGAATTTTCTGACTCGACAATGAGCGTTCCGCTCACCGTCAAAGAACTGCTGGTTCCTCCCAACAATTGAGACTCACCAATCAATCGCAGGGAATGGCCTGCCGGTATAGTATAGTTGAGCAAGCTGACATCGCTGATTGTGCCTGTATTTAAAAATGTATGATCGATTCCCGGATCAACAAAGTTGATATCCCCACTACCTATACCGATCTCCGATAACGTTCCGCTGACAAGATCGAAGTTGTTACCTATATTTAAAACACCGGCACCATTTCTCGAAATAGCAAGAAGTCCACCGGGAGCATTCATACTGAAATCTGTTCCGATATTCAGCGTACATACACCTGATGTTGTAACATCCGAACCCGTGGCGTTCGTGGAAGTATATATAAAACTTCCGGTAATATCATATATAGTTCCGGGCGCGCCTCCTGTAGTCGTCAAGCGTACACGTGCGGTGTTCTCAATAGATAGATCTCCGCCAATAGATATTGTTGGATTTTGAGTAGTTGCCATTTGAAGAACCGCTGTACCGGTATTGATAACCCGGAAATTTCCGGCAATCGAAGTCAACAAGCCATTCATGTTGAACGTGTTGGTTTGCGCGGTACAATCCCACACAACATTGCCAAAGGACTGCGACCAGTTACCTGCAGCACTACTGAAAGAGTACGAAGTATATCCTTCAATCTGTACGGTTGAATTTATATTCCATGAGGCCAGCGGTATAGCTCCTTGCGTTGTTGTGAAGAGATGTCTATAGATCGAGCCTGATTCAAAGACAAGGTTGTTCCCCGTGGTGCCGGTAAGATTGGACAAGTCTTCTCTCACTAACGTTCCATTGATATAATTCTGAGCAAACCCCGGACTTGCCTCCGATAGAAAATCCAGTGTGCCGCCGGCATTTATCGTTACCTGAGAATTTAATGTTAGACCATCAATTGTAACTGAATACCCATTGGGTATAGATACATTGTGATTGATGACAATAGCGGAAGAATTGGTATTGGTTGGGATTATACCACCAACCCAAGTTGAAGTGGCGTTCCAGGGACCATCTTGATTAGAGGTAATTGTTTGTGCATGTAAATAACCTGTAAACAATATGAACCCGATACTCAGTGCGAGTTTAGTCATATTCATAGGCAGAAGGACCGAAGTCCTTATTTAGGGGGATTTGTTTCTTCGGACAACTGCCTATGAAGCTAGACAATATTTCTATAACATACCAACTATTTAGGTATTCTTAATTATTTCAACTATACCAGAAAGTTGTTGAGCAGTTAGGTTTGATCCTGACGGTAAACACAGTCCTGTCTCAAAAAGTTTTTCAGATACTCCGGATGTATAGGATGGATATTCTTGGAAGACAGGCTGCATGTGCATCGGCTTCCATAACGGTCTGCTCTCGATGTTTTCTTTCTCAAGTGTGAGTCTCAGTTTCTCGCGATCAAATCCTGTCTGTGCCGGATCGATCAATATAGTTGTCAACCAACGGTTGGCATAGGCCCCCTCAAACTCACTTTGAAACACGATGCCTTTAATACCTGCCAATTCTTTTTTGTAGAAGTTAAATACATTTCTGCGTTGACGTACACGCTCATCCAACACACGAAGTTGTCCACGACCTATACCTGCACTGATGTTGCTGAGGCGATAGTTATAGCCTATATGTGTATGCTCATAGTGAGGAGCAGCATCACGTGCTTGTGTAGCCAGGAATTTTGCTTTGGCAATCCAGTCTTTGTTCTCCGATACAAGAGCACCACCACCGGAGGTAGTTATGATCTTGTTACCATTGAATGAATAAATACCCATATCGCTCATGGTACCAAGCTTCTTTCCAAAGTAACTTGAACCAAGTCCTTCAGCAGCATCTTCGATCACCGGTATATCATACTGTTTTGCTACTGCATTTATTTCATTCATTTTGGCAGGCATGCCGTATAAATGAACGATAATTATTGCCTTCGGCTTTTTGCCTTTCGCGATACGGTCTTTTATAGCCTTCTCCAGTAAAACAGGATCCATGTTCCAGGAGTCTGTTTCGGAATCAACAAACACGGGTATAGCCTGCTGATAACGAATAGGATTGCAAGAACCTGAGAAGGTAAATGATGAACAGATAACCTCATCACCCGGATTTACATTCAACAAGATTAAAGCAAGGTGAATCGCTGCAGTACCGGATGAAAGCGCTGCACAATATTTTGTTCCATTGTACGTGGCCAACTCTTCTTCAAAAGCATTGATGTTGGGACCCACCGGAGATATCCAGTTTGCCTCGAAAGCTTCATTAACAAATTTTATTTCTTCCCCACCCATGTGAGGAGACGACAGGTAAATCTTTTCTTTAGTCATATGCAAAAAGGCAAATATACATTAAACAGTTTTTCCGTTAGAGCTTATTTTCTTTTGATAGTAAAATGCAGGGATCAACAGCAGTAATAGCGTTGGATTGAGAATCAATCTGTGTAAAAACGAAAGTAACGGCCCATTGTATGCAGGATATTGAATTTTCAGTATGAAGTATGGGATCAGAAAAAATACAATCCCTATCCCCTGAACCCACAGCGCAAATATCACGTACTTTCTTTCCGCAAACAACGCGAAGATCAACCCAATGGTAAGGAAATCATTTAACAGAAAACGGATTGATCGGTTTATAATGAACTGATGAATCTGATGATCGGACACCTCCATTGCTGCTGCAATATTGATGCGCTGGAACAGGAACACCACGATAAGTCCGGCAACCGATACTATCCCAAGGACGATGCGTACTTTCATGATTGTTTCTTATCCGCTGACGAAATGCGCACCCACCACACCCACAAGATCAAGACAGCTACATAAATGATGGCTGTGAATAAATACTTATGCGTAAAGTACATATACTTCGGCATGCTATTCGACACCCAGAATAGCAATGATATTCGCCCCAGGTTTATAAGATGTATACATAGAATACCCAGCGGTATAAACCACAACATTCTTTTGGTAAAAGGACCAAATGCAATTATAAAAGCCAGGAATACAATGACTACGTTTACTCCGTTGCAGCCTTCGTAGACCGACACTATATTTTTCCCATCGCACACCAAAGATGTCGTAGGCTTTTTGAGTGAATCAACAGCAACAACATCCGTCCCGAAAACTCTCAACACAAATGCAGAATTATTTGATGCTAGTATCGTTATAGGATCAGGATTGGGATGATATGATGTTATATAGAAGCCATACAACAGATTTAATACAACATATAGCCCGACAAACTTTACCAGGAAAAATATAGTTGGCTTAAACTCTTTCAATGAAATGGATGCCATCTTCAAATCTCTTTAGCCGGAACACCTGCCACAGTAGTGCGTTGTAAAACATCTTTCAATACAACAGCCCCCATCCCTACTGTACACGATTCTCCCAATGATGCCTGGTTCAAAATATTAGCGCCCGACCCTATAAATGCAGATCGTGCTATAGTTACCTCTCCTGCTATATTTACTCCACACATAATGGAAGAATAATCTTCAACGCTACAATCGTGACCTATTGTTGTATTCAGATTAATCAAAACATGTTTACCTATATATATATCGGTGGTCAGGATACAGCCTGCTGTAACAATGCTGCCTGCTCCTATAGTAATCGAAGCGGAGTCCTGCATAATAACAGAAGGATGAATCAACGTTGGAAAGTATACGGAATATTTCAACAATTGTTCTTCAAGTCGCTGCTTTACCAACGGACTACCTACAGCAAGAACAACATTCACGGTTGAAGTCATTGCTTGCATTACGGACACTCCTCCTAACACCTTCAATCCTTTTACCGATGTGCCCGGGGGTACTTTGTCATCGATGAAACCTATCGGCTGCCATTCGGGTAAAGCACGAATCATCGTCAGTATTTCACGTCCTAATCCACCGGCTCCATATATGATGAGCTCCTTTTTCATGACTTCTCGTATCGAATGATGCGGGCTGGATTGCCAACCGCTACAGCATAATCAGGCACATCCTGAATTACTACAGCACCGGCTCCCACCGTTGCCCAGGCACCTACTCGCTTTCCGGGAATAATAACGGAACCTGCTCCTATAAATGATCCTTCCCCTATACTTACACAACCACACAGTACTGCTCCCGGTGCGATATGAACAAAATCTTCGATAACACAATCATGATCGATCGTAGCGCCCGTGTTAATAATTACATGGTTTCCCAACTTACATTGTGCCTGAACGATTGAACCTTGCAGCAACATGTTGCCGGTTCCTAAAGATGCAAAAGAAGAAACTATAGCAGAAGGATGGATAACATTGGTAAACGTATGTTTCGTTACCACTGCTACACGCTTTCGCACTGCGTTATTACCTATGGCGACTACGGCTTTTGCGTGGGGCTCAAACTCCGGATCATAAGAACCTCGCTGAGGTACACCGAATAAATCGCCCGAATATTTTGGATCGAAAAGAGCCGTAACCTTATGCCCCAGCGTAAGCAAACTGTCCAACACAACCCGGGCATGTTCACCGCCACCTTGTAAAATGATCTTATGTGTTTCCACGAAATTTCTCCATTGTTACTGAAGTGCCACTGCTGACGCCTTCAGCTTTAAATACTTTTACAACTGTCAAAAATAAGATTTTAATATCTAACGCAAAGGATATGTGATCCACATACCAGACATCGCAGGCAAATCGCTCAGGCCAATCGAGGGCATTGCGACCATTTACCTGTGCCCAGCCTGTTATGCCGGGTTTAACTTCGTGTCGCCTTCTTTGTTGATGATTGTAGAGTGGAAGATACTCAACCAACAACGGGCGCGGTCCAACGATAGACATATCGCCCTTCAGTACATTGATCATCTGCGGCAATTCATCCAGCGAAGTTTTCCGTACGAATTTACCAACGGCCGTCAATCGCTTATCATCAGGCAACAAGTTGCCTTGAGCATCCCGTTCATCGGTCATCGTTTTAAATTTAAACACTCGGAATATTTTGCCATTCTTACCAGGGCGCTCCTGCAGAAACCATATATTTCCTTTATTGGCAAACCACAACAGTATAATAGATATTACCAGCAGTGGAGAAGCAACAATCAACACTACAAAAGCAGTGGCTTTGTCGAAAAAAGGTTTTACTATCGATACGTACACACCTTAAACTTTTATTTGCAAAGATACACGAAGCAATACATGACGAGCGCTTTTCAATTTAAGATCGCTGCAATGTATATTCGTTCAACAACTCTTTCCATACAAACTGCTGATCGAAATTCGCTACGATATAATTTCTGGCGGCCTCCGAATATGCCTTCCGCAACGTCATATCTTCCAGCAGCGTAACCATGGCCTGGTACACCGCCTCTGCATTCTTTACCGGTACGACAATACCCGTTTGTTCATGCTGAATGATCTCGTTACATCCGTTGATGTTCGACACTATACAGGGCACATTGAGACAACACGCCTGCATCACTACATTCGGGAAACCTTCCCTATAGCTCGGAAAAACAAAAATATCGGAAGCTGTAATCCAAGGTTTAACATCTGATTGAAAACCAGCCAGAATTACATTCTTATTTTCGTGCAGGAATTTATAGTCTTCTTCATGAAGCGGATCCAGCTCTCGTTCAAACGGACCGATTAAGAGTAAATATACCTTTGCTCCTCCTGATAATGCTGGCAACCGCTTAAAGGCATGAATCAGTTCACCTATGCCCTTATCCTTTACTATTCTTCCTACAAATGAGAATACAACATCTCCTTGATTTATTCCGTTGCGATTGCGTATTTCAAGTGCCTGCTTTTCTATAGTGTCAGAGCGCTTGAACAAACTCGTATCGATGCCGTTGCTACTGCCTTTGCCGATGATCTTCAGCTTATCATTACTCACACCCAATGATTGAGTCATGTAGTCCTTTAACCCGACAGAGTTGGGATATACACCCGTTGCACAGAAGTATGTGATCTTCTCCGTCATTACGAGTATAAATCGTTTCAATCCGGTTGCTTCTACCAAGGGTAAACCTGCCACAGTATGCATACGTACCGGCACGCGGCAAATCCACGCTGCCAGCATTCCGATCAGTCCTGCCTTAGGTGTATGTGTATGCACTATATGCGGACGTATTGCCCGCATGATTCGCATCATTTTCCAAAGGCAAAGCAGGTCCTGGATCGGTGTAATCTTCCTTGTTAGCGGAACTTCAATGTGTTCTACACCTTCCTTCCGAACTTCCGGTACTTCTTTACCAGCAGCACTCATGGTATATACTTCGAAGCCCTGCTCGCGCATAAAACGAAACTGTCCCTTTAGCAGAAGGTGCAGAGAGATAGGTACGGTAGTGATACGCAGTAATCTAGTTTTTTCCATGGAGCTGATAAATACGATCTGCCGTCTCACCCATCGTTAAACTTTCCATTTCATAACGGTTCCGGCAAAAATCATAGTGTTCAAGAATTTGTTTTAATCCGGCTATACTTTGTTCCGGAAAACTACCAAAGTTGTGTGGATGCCACCAAAGGTGATATACTTCACCACGCTTCGCAGCTCTTTCAAGTTCGCGCTTGATCCGACCAATCTTCATGGCATTCAAAAAATATTCAGAAGGACGATAGGGCCGCAGCAATCTGCTGGCCGGCAAACACAGCGGCAGGCCTGCACGCACCTCTACTGTATCCAATGTATAGGTGTTCTTCTTCCCAATTGGTATATATGCATCAGCACCGCGGTTGAGGCGCTTCAACATTGATTCATTTTGTGTGCTGCGAATATTCCAGAACCAGTCGCGTGGATTATCGCGAACGGTTACAAAGCCTTCTTCATAACAAACACGAAGGTAGTCTTCATTGAATTGATTACGCGGAAATACCAACGATCTCAACTTCTTTCCATATAGCGCTGCTGATTGCTGCGCTGCACGAAGATCAGCACGGAATTGCTCAATCGTCTGCCCTGCTTCGTTGCAGTAATAGTGAGCGAAAGTATGCGAAGCCAGTTCCTGGTATTGTGTATTCAGAATAACTTTCACCAATGATGCCGCATAATGAAAAGGATCCTCCTGCTCATCTTTCCCTATACCATACTTGTCAATAAAAC
This sequence comes from uncultured Chitinophaga sp., assembly GCA_902168205.1. Classification (GTDB taxonomy): domain Bacteria; phylum Bacteroidota; class Bacteroidia; order Cytophagales; family Cyclobacteriaceae; genus Ohtaekwangia; species Ohtaekwangia kribbensis. The sequence goes on from CABHOK010000007.1 coordinate 89,451, forward strand.
TATAGGCCGACAGTTGCTGGTCCTGATACGTTGGTTTCTCTGAAGGTATAGCGTTACGCAGAGACTCGTTGTTGTTATGAAACAACATTCCTACACTCGCCCAGGTAACATGCACTTCATGTTTTTCAAACAGGGAAAGCATCTGCGGTATAACTTTGCGTGTGTTAAAGAAATACTGCTGATACTGCGGTAAATTCCATTTTTCAAAACCTCCCCAGTGGAGTTCAAAATCGAGAGAAATCGTAAATATACCCTTCGTCATGTAGTAGCGTTTGTAGCGTTTGCCTGTGATCGCCTCAGTTTCAATAGCTGCTGATGTTTCCAGGCTTTTAATTTTTCTTCATCCAGAAATGCCAGTACAACAAACAAAACCAGAATCATTACCTGACTTTTTTGTCGCATTGCCAAACCCAGATTTCCAGAGATCTGTGCTAAAGCAATTGATATAGTAATAAAACTTAAGAAGGCCGTTTTCGCCAAGAAGTTACCAGTAACCAGAAATTTCAGTCCCTTTAAATTACCAATGAGCTTTAATGAGATTAACAGATAGAAAACGTTTTCAAATGAGACAATGATTCCAAGTGCGCCAGGGGCATCAAAGAAAAGCGGGCGATATAAAAAAGTAAAGACCTGCATCGGCAAACTATATTGTGTAATATCAACACCGGATGATGCTTTGGTAAGTTCTTTTGCACGATGTGTCAAGTCCAATCCCTGCGTTACAAATTCCTCCTCATCAATGCCCACCATCGACAGAACGTCTTTGTAGATAAAGAAGAAGGCAATGGAAGCTCCTGCCAGGAACATCACGCGCATTGCAACGCTAACCCCCTTCGATGAAAAAATAAATCCCATTGCCGATGATACCAATATAACAAGCATTACGTGGGGCCTCACATGATAAATGATCAACGCTCCCATGGCCAGTGCGAGTATTCTATTTTTAACATTGCTAATTCCGTAAAAAAATAACCCGAGTCCCATAAAGATGATGGACCCCTTCCCTAGAGATGTTGACCAGAAGTGAAGATTAGGTAAAAAGAAAATCAGTGTAAGAAGATCATACCCATAGAACTCATGCCTGAAGCGTATATTTTCCTTAAAGAATATATAGAAGTAAACAAATCCTAAAAAGCCAAAGAACGAAAACAAGGCCATCATACCCTCATATGAAAACCCCAGATAGTTGACAAACGGATAAGTAACCCATTCGATAAATGTAGTACTGGTTCCATAGAAATCGCCCCACGAATCTCCTCTGAAACCCATGGACACTTTTCGATAATAATTTCTTGAGTCTGAAGGATTGAAAAGTATATATGCAAAATATGCGAACGACAATAAGATATGATAGAAGTAGAGCCTCTTCAGAAGTGATTCATCTATAATTGGATATCGTTGCTTCACCGTGTTGATTAAGGCAAACGAAATAAATCCTGTTATTATGATGACAAGTATTCCTCCCAGCATTTTCTAAAATAATTCAAGGTCCCCAAAGGAAGGACTCCACCCTTCGAAGGCTGCAAAGTTGCTTAAATCCGGCAACATAATATTATGAATCATTACAGTCGGTCCAACTTTGCGTTTTAAAACTAACATATTTGTCCCTAGAAGATTCGCGATTCCGAAACTTCCTGACGTTACATAATCAGCGTTGTGCTCCTGAACCTTGCGATCCACTATTTGTTTCAAGTCCCGAACATACTTTCTGTCAGAGAGAAAAACATCTGTGATCCTCAGTTCCTTCCCTGCAAACGTATGCTTGATACGGTAAAAAAATAATGCTCTCAATTCTGTATCTTCTACTCCACCCGCATAGTATTCTGCCACAGGCACATTTGCGTAACGCCACATCAACGTATCAACTGAATGCTCGGTAATTACGTGCGAACCATAGAGTATATTATTTGAAGCTATAAGTTTCGATAGACCCGCGTTGTTTAAATAATAAGAGATCGACTCATCCTTTTTAGACGCATTGTTCTGCCTGCTCTTTTTCCGCAATACAACATCAAGCATCATTGAAACCGGTTTTACCATTTTCATTTGGATAGGCAATTTACCTGCCTCTGCCCATCCTAACTTTGTATAGCCTCGTTTGCTCTTTCTATTAGGCGTACTGAACAATAATCCATATCCATTCTCGCGACAATGGTCGATCAATGCCAGCGTCAACTTTCCAAACATACCGTTACCCTGATAATCAGGGTGAACCACTGTATCAACACCTCGCACCGCTTCAATGATATGATTACCTGCTCTCCATTTCCAACGCATAAAAGTGCGAACCCCCACAATCTTACTCTTGTCAATAGCCAATAGCACCAGTGATTTTCCAAAAGGATTATCTACGTGTTTCCATCGCCAATAAATTTCAGATTTAGGAAGCAGGTTCTCTCCTAATCCTAGTTTCAGTAGGCTTACGATTTCGGGTATGTCACCTTCATGTGCGAGGCGAATTTCCATATAATTGAAAAGGCGGGTAAAGGACCTTTTTTAAATTTTGCTAAACACAGCTAGATAATAGTTTGAACGCTAAACACCTAACAGTTTACTATATTTTCTTAGCCCAGAATTGTAGTTATCAAAAACGTTAAGCTAAAACAATTCCAGATCACCAACGGATGGGCTCCAGCCATTAAAGTTGTGGAGTGTGTTGGCTGCGTCAAATGTTATATTGCGTACGGTTACAACAGGACCTACGGGTAATTTTCGCAAATATAGTCCTGCTCCGTTCAACCACGAGTTTAGTCCCGATACTGTTGCATAATCGGCTGCGTGCTGCTTTACCAGATCTTTCACCATAGCGCGCACGTCCGTTTTATACTTGTCAGTATCCATGAAAATGTCGGTTACTCTCAATTCGTTGCCAGCACTGGATGACTTCAATCTATATACCAGCAAAACCCTCAGCTTTCCCGCTGTTTGCAATCCAGACGTAAAGTATTTAGCAACTGGTACGTTTTGATATCTCCATTGCAGTGATTTAACAGTATGGGATGTAATGATTTGATCTTTGCAGCGCACTGCATTTTGCTTTAACAGCTCTTCCAGATTCGGATGCTGAAGAAAGGACTCTTGATTTGTATCATTGGTTTTAACAACCGACTGCTTTAGTCTTGACATGTTTAGTGCGACTGAAACAGGGTGTAGTATCGGTATGCTGATTGGAAGTTTCCCTGCTTCCTTCCATCCCATCTTCAGGTATCCTGGTTTACTGTTGCTATTCGGAGTATTGAAAACAAAATGCCATCCTTCATTCGCACAATAATTTAAAAGCTCCAGGGTCAGCTTTTTAAATATACCGCGCCCCTGGTAATCCGGATGCGTTGCTGTATCAACAGCACGAACCGATTCAAAGACTTGTCCGGAGGATTTCCATTGCCATCGCATAAAGGCACGGACCCCAACCAGAATGTCATTTTCAAAAGCCAGTATAACGGGAGATTTTCCGAACGGATTATCGATATGTTTCCACTGCCAATACTCCCGGGATTTCGGCATAAGCTCTTCACCCAGGCTTTTCTTAAGTAACTCTACAATTAACGGTACATCATGCTCGGTCGCAGTTCTGATCTCCATAGCAATTTTTTGTCATGCAATACTCGCTATTTTTCACCACTAATGCTTTCCGCTAATCGAGGTAAATGCACGTTAGTACATTTTTACCTCTTGCCGGTATACATCTTCAAGGGCTTTAACCATTTTCTCCATGCTAAATTCTTCTTTAACCCGCTCTCTTGCCTGCAAAGCCAGCGCGTTTCTCTTTTTAGCATCGGCTATCAGCTCTGTAGCAAATTCAACCAAACGTTCAGGTTCTTCAACATCACACAACAGGCCATCTACACCGGGGCGGATTACTTCTTTTATACCGCCTGCATTTGTACTAACCACAGCACATCCCGAAGACATTGCTTCCAGCAGAGCAATAGGAAGGCCTTCGAAAATTGAAGTCATCATATACAAATCAAAGGTAGACAGGTATGGACGTACTTCCGTTTGTGTACCCGCAAAATGAACTCGGCTTTCAAGACCTTGTTGCTTTTGTTTTTCTAACAACAGTTCTTTCAATGGTCCATCGCCAACAATTATAAAATGTGTTTCGGGACGATGAGACAAAATCTTTTTAGCCAGCTCAATCCATAAGTCCAGTCGCTTCTGAAATCTAAATACAGCTATGGTTCCGATCACAGGTGCATCAAGTGGTATATTAAATTTCCCGCGAATCTCTTCACGCTGAAATTGTCCTGGAGCAAAACGTTCCGTGTTAACACCATTCAGAATGGTGATTAAAGATGCTTTTAAATTGGTTTTATGTTTTCGTATCGATTTCTCAACGTCTTCGGAGACTGCTATAATTTTTGTAAGCCAGTTTAGCGTGAACAGATTGGCCAACCGGGTAGCAATATGATAGCGCTCCTGCTTATTATGCTCGGTATAGATTACCGGAATACCTGACAGTTTACCTGCAATGCGCGAGGCTATACCGGCCCATGGAAGATGTGCATGAATAAGATTTATACCATGCTTCTTCGCGTACGCTGAAACAGCCTTCGCTTTGAACAAAAGCTCGATATTATTGCGTGCCGCAATGCAAGTAACTTTACCTCCGTGTTCCAGGATAGAGCTCACCATCGCATCTTTCCAAGACAGAAAGTATATATAGTGAAACTCGAACTGATCTTTATTATGCACACGCAGTGTTTCTGGCAGTAACATTTCAGCGCCTCCCCTGCCCAAAGATTTTATTACGTGAAGGATTTTTATTTTTTGATTCATACTGCGCTTTTGCTATTCAGAACTTTTGTATAAGCAGCTGCAAACTTTTTGGCAATGCTGTCATTCATAAATTCTCTTGTGACAAACTGATGAGCATTCTTTCTTATTTTGGATGTTTTGTCTGAGTTTAGCAGTGCATCCTTAACAGACACTATAAATCTTTGTTCATCATCTTTATCAACGAGCCAACCTGTTTCATCGTTTTTAACAACCTCGCTGATACCGCCAACGTTGTATGCTACAACCGGTACCTCGCAATAAAAAGCTTCTAATATCACTCCGGGAAGCCCTTCTATTCTACTCGGTAACGTGAATACATTAGCATTGGAAAGAATCGATAATACATCAGAACGATATCCTAGTAATGCAACATGATTATCAAGCCCCATCGCCATAATTTTCTGCTGCAGACTTTCGCGAAGTTTACCGTCTCCCAGGATTAACACTTTGATGTCGCTATATTCTTTAACTACTTCAGTGGCTATACGCAATAACGCTTCGTGATTTTTTTCAGGAACAAGACTGGCAACATTAACAATTACTTTCCCCGAGGTGAAATAGGGAAGTATATCTGCTGATAAAGTTTTATTGACAGCTACTGCTTCGATACCAATCGGCACCATTGTGGTTTTTTCAGAAGGAACATTATACGTCTTGATAAAATCAAGTCTGCACAATTCACTCACTGAAATGATATGTTCGAGTTGCTTAACGAGAAATTTATTAAAGATAAGTTTAGGACGAGATGTAATGAAGTCGCTAACCTTATTGGCATTTCTATACACTATAGGAGTCTTCCATTGGAAAAACAATTTAGAAAGGACAACAAACTTTAATGTATCTCCTGCATTCGCCTGAATAATATCAGGTTTATTCTGTTTGATATAGTCAGCAAGTTGCTTCCATCCACCAACATCAAAAAATCGTTTTGACAGTGGTCTTTTCAGATTTACCAGTTTTCCTTTAAAAGGTAGCTGCGCGTTGCCATCCAGTAAACAAACAACGGTAACATCGTGTCCCATCGCCAACAAGTGATTGGACAATTGGCAGGCAAACATCTCTGCTCCTCTAAGCTGGGGCTTTTGAATAAGTTGTAAGATCTTCACCTGTGCTATGTATTTTAATGCTTTGTGTTGGATTCAATCTTTCTCAGTGCCTTCTCCATCTCATAGTCCCATGTTCCATTTGAAAGAATATAGTTGGCTCCATTCCTACTGAGCCGCTCCCGCAAACTTAAATCCTCCATAAGTGTTATGATTTTAGATGCACTATCATCTATATCACCAACCTTGTATAATAGTAAATGATTATTGTCGCTAAACATAACAGGTATTTCACCAGCTTGTGGCGCAAGTGTCGGTTTGCCTGCTGCTAAATATTCACGCAGCTTTAATGGAGAATAATGAAAATCATCAGCACTCCGTGCACTTACAATAGCTATATCGAAGAGCGATACATACTTGGGAATTTCAGCGAAGGGTTTCTTTCCCAGGAACATTACTGCTTTTTCAAGATCGAGTTCTTTTACCATGCGGGCAATTCCTTCACGCTCCTGTCCATCTCCTACCAACAGCAGTACTGCGTCATTTCGCTGTTGATATACTTTATTAAAAACATTGATCAATATATCCAGGCCATGGAAGCTTCTGAAACTTCCTGTCCAACCGAGAACAAATTTGTTGTCCAATCCAAGCGATTGTCTCAATGACAAAGATGAATTATCAGAACCAAACAAGAACGGATCTACAGACATTGGTGAGATCAATACTTTACCAGGATCTATTCCCATTTGTATAACCTTCCTGGCAACATCCTCCGAAACGCATGCTACAATATCAGCTTGTTGCAGTGCTTTTCGCTCCTGGTATTTTTCTAACAACACCCCCCATATCGGACGCTTCACCCCCCATTTTCCAGCCTCCCATACCACGGGTGCATGAACGTATACTATAAGTGGCACACCTAATTGTGCTGCTATTTTTTTTCCCGGTCCTTCAAACAAATCATGCTGTTGCCATACAAACGCAACGCCAGAGTCTGACCACGGGAACGTTTTGTTTATATTCCATTGCCTACTTTTTCTCCACAATAAAATATCTTTCAGTAAGGTCTTAATGAATAATGGTACACGCTGACCTAACGTCTTTTTTTTAGAAGTGGAGGCGGGTTTCTGCTCACCTAAAGGATAATGTATAACCTCCTCGGGTGATGCAACGCGATCAGATGTCAGCACCCATGCGTTTCCAAATTTACGGGCGGCCGCTGCCGACCAGCCAGCCACTGTAATCCACAACGCTTCTGCTCCCACCCAGGCCTTGCTCGAACGGGGCATAATAAATATGGCAGATTTTTTTGCTACACTATCGGGCTTTTTAATCATACTTCGTCTGGTGATCTATTCCAATTATACTTCGTCTGGCGCTTCGTTTACGACAATGCCGTCACGCAAGAGAATCTGCTTCAATTCTTTGTCTACAAATATAGTCTTATGCGGATTTGCCTTCAGCATTACTATAAATTGTTCGTATTCAATATCAGGATTGTGAATATTAGAATCCACTATATATTTCTTGTTTACGTTCACATCTTTCAATGCATCTCTATATCCATCGCCATACGCTGTTTTAAAAAATGTAAATCCGGTTATAAAGAGCTCTGAGAAATCTGATTCCATGGCCTCCTTTAGCGCACAAAATCCGGTGGTCGGTCTAAATTTTCCAAACGCACCAATCACTTGTTTATAAGGAGCAGAGGGCAAGTAGTAAACCACCTGTGAGAGCAAGTATTTTTTATAGAAATTAAAGGTTACCCGCCAGCCAAAATAGGTCGGAATCGGGTTAATCACATAGCGTATCCCTTGTTGATTATATAAATTAAAATCAAGCGGACCACCGCCACTAAATTCATTTTCAAAGAAACTATGAAACAGAATGTCAATCTTCGAACCTATATCTTTTTTAAACTTACCATCCCTAACTACTAACGGAGACTTGTTGATTCTAATCACAAAGTCAAAAGCATCGATAAATTCTCCCCGGTTCGTATTCATGGCAGAGCTTGCAGGTCCTACAATAGCAATACGTTTTTTTTCCAGTATACTCTTATCAAAACGTTTCGTAAACCGGAGCATCAACACAAAACCTAGCAGAGCCCGATATAGCTTAATCAGAAATTTCATGACTCACAGATTATAAACACTATCAAAAGCCTGAATATATCCAACACCTATATTTTCAAGGCTGACGTTGTTGTATCCATAGAAATCAATTCCATGCAAGGAGGCTGCATCATAGTCATTCATGGAATCACCAATAAAAACAATTTCCTCTGGCGTATATTTATATATATTCAGGACCGAGTTTACCAATTCTTTTTTGGGTGTCGGCGAACCATGGATAGATTCGAAGTAATCTTTAAGTCCTAAAGCATCACATAAATATCGAAGCTCCGTTTGATCGGAACCCGACACTACATGCATCTTGAATTTCTTGTGATTCTCTTTTACGTATGCTACCGATTCTTCAATAAGCAGCGCGCGATTGACAAGCTCTCTCCTCATTACTTCAGAGAATTCGGAAGCAAGACTATCTACCTGTGCACTGGTTATCGTTTCATTTCGAATCTGTTCGAAAAAATACTTGAACTTTACGTACCGTGACAGGCCTCCATTCTGACGATGATATATCAATAGCTTTTCAACTTCATGTTGAGGATAGGATGATAAAACGATTTCAAAGCCCCGATCACGCACGGGCATTGAATCCATCAATACACCATCAAAGTCCCACAGAATTACTTTATACTTTGAAAAGTTTATCATATATGGCTTCTGCTATTAAAAAGTCATCGATCCAGTCAATATCAAACGACTTGATCTTATCTTGTTCGTATAAATAAGGTTTACTTCCAATTCTGTTTGATTCCTTCAGGTATATATCTCTTGAAGTAATAAACATTGCATGGTTTACTTCGTAAAGAACAGGAAGGTCTTGTGTACGCGGCCACCGGTTTGCACCGGCATCATAGTTAAAAACATCCCCACGCTGATCGAGTAAAAAGTTTTGAAGCGGCATCACGCTGATTAATGAATCATAGCCTTCCTCAAGTTTTGAAAAGTATTTCTCAATGCCTGTGTCATAATCCTCTGCTTTCACGAAAGGAGTTGTGGTGTGCCCCCAGATGATATGACTTTCCTTTACAATTTCGGGCACATACTTAATGAGATCTGTCAATACAGTTGTATCCAGACATAAATGATCAGGCCTCTGAATCACTTTAATCTTTGATTGATGAGGATCTATTTTTGTTGCGATCTCCATCGAAAACTCATCGTTTGTTGACAGCACTACATTTGACAACGTTTTACACTCCATCAATTGTCGAAGCTTCAGCTCAAGAATTCCTCCCGATATTCCGGCAAAGGGGCGTGTATTTTTAGACTTAACACGTTGACTTCCTTTCCGGGTTGGCAGGAAGAAACAAATATCTTTTTTCATTCCAGGTATGAGTAAACAGAGGTTACAGGTAAATTTTTATAGTTGGTTGGTGTAAGTGAACTCAGCGCTATACTACTGTGCTTTCTAAATGCTGTGAATAAAAACTCATTTTCATCGGAAAGACTTTTTTCAAGTTGCGTAATCGCCTTCTCCTGATAGCCATCGTATCCTACCAGGAAAATTTCCTTTGCGTTCAACTGAAGCGCTGTTTGCAAGGCCAGTGCCGAGTGAGAATCTTTTAACGTATTGGTAAAATCAATATTCGAGAGCTCGAAACTTTTACCAACCAATGCTTCTGGTATATATGTACCCATCTTCCTTGGATATGGAGGGAGCACACATTGACCTTTAAAGTTAACCAGATTCTTAAATACATTTTCCAGTCGGTGCCCTTCATTACCGACTAAGCAGAAATATTGATCGACTTGTATGTCTTCGTAATTTGCAGCATTCTTTGAGCTTGCATGAATTATACAAGTATCAGGTTCAAGATTCCGTACAAATTCCTTAATTGCTGTTTTATGCAGGTTGGCGTTTGGTCCACCCCCAATTATAATAACTTTTGAATAATGTTTGGCGGGACTGAACAACGGCAGCTTCTGATTGTCTTGTACCTTCTCTTTTTGGTTATATAATGCCCGTATGATACTATTGAAAGAATAAAATCTTCGTGTTACCCACTCCATTACATCTTTTTGTGGTAACGAGTTAGCTCCTGACACCATGTATGGAAGATTGGTACCCCAGCCGTGATCCTGTTGCAATCTTTCAAAAACATCCACAACAGCACTTAATGCATTGAAGTCCGTCTTCAGACCTTGTGATGCATTCAATGCAGTTAACAATAACTCTGTTTTTAAATTACCTGCACCACGTCCCATACCTGTTACAGTAGCATCAATAATATCAGCGCCATGCTCAAGTGCTGTTAGCGAATTGATCAGGGCCAGCTCCATGTTATTATGTCCATGGAATCCAATCTTACACTTCGTGCGCTCTTTTACCAAGTTGATCACTTCCTTAACATCCTGCGGGTATACTCCTCCATATGAATCAACCATGTAAAAATAGTCGGCTACAGCATCTACCTCCTTAATCTGGTTCAGAAAGTCGCCATACTGTTTCCATTTACTCATATACATTACATTGAAGCCGACCTCAAAACCTAGCTTCTTTATCTCTTCCGCAAGCCTCAATGCACGTCCTAAATACTCCGGATCCAATGCTATCCGCACCATGTCAATTAAATCTTTGCACGGCTCCAGCAAATCTTTTACATGCTCAGGTCGCACATCTTTTTCATTGAGAATGATCACCAGCTTTTTGTTGGATAACGACTTTGCTTCTTGCAGTACGTATATAGGGCAGTAAAAATATTCGCCTAAATATTCTTTCATCGGGCTACTTCTGTAACCTATCTCCAGATAATCTACAGGCAACTCGTTGAAAGACTTAAAATAGGTATGTACCAATTCCTTGTTGAAGTCCCAGTTGGTATAGTACCCTCCATCACGAAGTGTACAATCCAGTATTTTATAGTTTCTTACTGTATCCATTTTAGTTTCATCTTTATGTTAAAAACACGATGCACTACACTGATAATTTTAGCCAACATCTTTGTACCAAAATCGTAATCGTTCATTTTAATGCCTTTAAAAAGCGGTGTAGATGTAGGGCCTTTCTGGTCGTAATATTTAGCTTTAACACCACCTTTCAAAGCATAAAACCCATACTTAATACAACCGGTTATATCCTTGCTCAGCAAGTCGGATTGAAGTAAGCTTAATATTTCTTGTTTGTCCTTGGGTATATAAGCAACATCCAGGTACCAGTAAAAACTCTTACCGAGTAAAATTACCGGTTTTCTCCAGAAACTGGATTCAATCCCTATACTGGATCCAAAGACGATAACTTTCTCCGCTATATCCAGCAACGCATAGCTGTCCACTGTGCTTTCAGGCAGAATTACATGTATATTCGGATATACTTTATTCAGCGCTGCTATTCCCGTAGCCTGTACTTCTTTAACACCTTTCAAGTTAGGATGCATGCGGATTATCAAATTAACTTCTGGCAATTGCTTCCCTACCAGGTCAACGATATAGCGTATACCATCCAACTGATCAAAGAAAAACGGATTCTGATATTCCTTACCAACTGCAGCAAATTCATCGTCAGAACTTGTAAACAGAACGATGTTTTTTTTACTGTCTTTTACTCCTTCCGGAAGTAATCCCTTCTGTTGACTTGATACATACGATTTATCAACAATTGCCTTACCCGCTTTCTTACCCTCGTAGAATTGAGCGCCGATTTTCATTTTTTCTTCGAGCGAATAGTCAGGATCACTCCATGCCTTCTCTATCCATTCAGTTTTTGCCACAATGTTATGTGGTAACGCATTCTTGAATATCTCCAGGTATCCCCCCGGACGAGTTCGCTCATAGTTGTAACAATCTATGCCCAACGTCTCGGAGGCGCGTAAGATTGCACGCTTATAATCCTGCCTTCCGTTAAAACTTACAACTTTATCGATGTTGTTCTGCTTCAAAAAACGTTTAATCGCAAAATACAGAGCTAAGGAATTTATCTTAGCTTTTAGAATATAGTTTGACTTGTTTGCCAAAGCTACATCGCGATTCCTTGTGTTGGAAATATAAACCGAAAGCAGTGACTCTCCTATCTCGAAGTTATCGTACTTTGTATCAAAGTCTATGGCAGCGTTGTCTTTAAAAAACGCAATCGCCTGCTTCCAGTCTTCTTCAATAAGAATATCTTCAAATTTTAATGGAACAAAATCGCCTTCAACAAGATCCAGGCTTCTATTCGCATTGATACGACAGGAGAAGCATACATCTGGTTTACCATCAAAATTGAAATAGCATGTATCAAAACTATTCGAGCAATTCAAATAGTATATCTTATCTGATGGACTTTTCGATTCAACGTATTGCGCCAATTGATCCAGCATAATGGATCGCGAATATGTTTTTACATTATAGGCGGAAACTATCAACGTGTTCATGTCTCAATTCATTAAAATTTTTTCCCAGCTATCCATAACTTTTTCCTGTGTGAATCTGTCAAGACCCTTTGTAACGTTTCTCTTCAAATGCATATACAGATCCTTGTTTGCAAGAATCTCCGTCATGATCGCTCCCAGTTTCTCATAATCTCCTACCGGAAATAAATAGCCGTTATCTCCGTGAAAAATTATCTCCTTGGGTCCTGTTTTGGCTAGAGATGAGATCACAGGAGTTCCTAACGACAAAGCTTCCACCACTACATTCGGGAAACCTTCACGAAGCGATGCATTAATCAATGCTATAGCATTTACCATATAGGGGTGCGGATCTCCTATAAATCCTTTCAACTTAACACAATCGGTCAATTCAAGTTTTTCAACCAAAGCCTTTAAGTGAAGCATCTCAGAACCATCTCCTAAGATAATTAAATCCGCTTTTTCAAATATTCGGAACCGATGATATGTTTCGATCACTTGCGCGACATTCTTTTGTCTGCTCAGGCGCGACACAATCGCAAAATAAGGGCGATTCTCTGGTATATTTTTTATTAAATCCTCATTCTTACGAGGCAGTGGAACCGGATTATAAATAGTCACCAGCTTATTCTTATTCAGAAAAAAACCGGTTACGTCTTCCTTCAATTCCTCCGATGGGCATACTACATATTTAACCCACGGCATATTATAGAAAAACCAAAATTGCCATTGCTTATATTTCTTATACCCTATCAACGGATAGATATCAAACCTCGTGACAGTACGTCCGAATAAAACGCATGTCGCCAACAGACTACCTATTCTTGACATCGCTATCAATCGTTTCGGCCTAAGCGCTTTAACAAGTTTTCTTACCTTGAAGATAACATACAGGGCACTGAGTATTTTATTCTTATATCGCTTGTGGTCTACATGAACAATATTCACCCTGGGGTCTAGTTCAAAAGCGATGTTGCGAATAAAAAGGGCAATCGTAACTGCATGTCCTCGACTGACCAAATGATTAGCAAGTATAGCAGTATTCCGTTCTGCCCCACCTTTTTTTAAAGAACCGACAACAAATAAAAACTTATCTTCTCTCACTGGCTCTGTTCGTCTTTTTTGATTTTTACTTTAGCAGGTATACCCATGGCCGTAGAAGATTCAGGAACATCGTGGATCACAACGGAATTGGCTCCGATCTTCGCGCTATTTCCGATTGTTATACTTCCCAAAAGCTTTGCTCCGGTACCTAACGTTACATTCATGCCGACCTGCGGCATTCCACCTTTTGCTCCAGGATACTTTTTTCCCATCGTTACACCATTAAAAATAACTGTTCCGTATCCAATCGATGCATTCGGGCCAATCACTATATCTGAGCAGTGTGCTATCCTAACTCCACCCTGTATTTTTGCACGAGGCGATATATCAACACCATATCGTCTCTTTGAATATTCATACAACAGGAATGTAATCAAACTCAATCCTTTTCTATCTGTATAGCTGTAAACACGGTACATAAAAATTGCCTTGAATTCCTTTACAAAGAAACTTTTCAGCACCCTGAAGAAATTCAATGATACTTTGTGCTGAAAATGCGAACCAGACAAGCTGTGAATGAGATCATGTTTAATGGCTTCAAGCATTTTTATACGCTGTTTAAAAGTTTATCATTCCGTTATTCAATAAGACTTAGCGAAGAGGTATTCACAAACTAAGAGATTACAAAATAATGCGGATTGTAAAATCTCAGCTTCACTCTCTTACCGGTGTTATCCTCTATTTTCTTCAAGAGAGATTCGATCTTCTCCTTATCAAATCCTGGAAACTTGTTATTGATATACTTTAAGGAATTCAATTTGGTATGTCTGTTTAGTACCGTATTGTACGCCACATATACCTTTTCAAAGAGCAGTTTTTTATAGAACAATTTACTGACTTGAAGAGATGAAGGAGATTTAAACTGACCATCCTTATTATTCTGCAGATAACTCTGCTCGATCGTTTCAAATTCCTTCAAAAACAATTCTGTCGCAGGCATATTCAGGTTATTGATTACTTCATCACCTTTTATTGAATATGTATAACCGTGGTCGGATGGATGTTTTTTATCCAGTATCAACTTGACCAAAGCTTCTATTTTTTCAGGATCGTTCAAGATATACCCTATCTCACTTGCAGGATATATGGTGTGAGCATTTACCTTCTTGATAAAAGTAATTACAGGAATCCCCATAAAATGAGACTCGAATGATGTGGTGCATCCTCCATGTATGAGAGCCTTCGCTCCCACTAACCACTCACCCACTGAGCCATCTCTGATAACATGTATATTACTTTTATTGGCAAACACATCTGTATAAAAATTGAGATTTTCAGAAGGATGAGGTCTTACCACAAAATTAATATGCTGAAATTTATCTGCCAGTTGAAGAACCAACTCCACCATTGACATCAAATTATCAAAGTCATCACTATACCTCGTCAGAAATCCAATTCTCTCCTGTGTATTCATAACAGGATATTTGAAAAAATGTAGCTGCTTGGTAAAATTGTTGTGGTTGTTGGCGGCACCGTAGTGCGTGTTAATCAACACATAGTCTTTTAATTCCTTCTGATATTTTTCGCCTTTCTCTTTATAAAGAAATTTGTACTTGTTATACAGATCAAATCGAACTACACCTACATTCTTCACATTTTCAGGATGCTTTGCTATTTTTGACAAAACCTGCTTTTGACGTTCTCCCCAAACGAAAACATAATCATGCTCATCAAAAACTCTTGGATTACAGCTAAACTCTAATCTTTCTTTCCACAGTTCGTCATTCTTAAAGAAGAAGCCACCTTCCTCGTAATAATATATACTATCAATGCCACGTTCCTTTTGCTCGTAGTATCCCTTGGGCTTAAATTTTCGCGCGTCATTTCTAAATATATTCTTACCTACATATAGGCCATTTTTAAAATAAGGCAGGCTTTTATCTAGGAATTGGAAACTACCAAAATGAATACTCCTTCCATTCTTTCCAGCTAATGCTGATGCCAGAAGAAGTTTATAGTCCAGCTCACGGCTCTGTGTTTCTATTGGAAATAAAATATTCATATTAAAATATTTGCAGTGCGACCATTCTGTTAAAATTATTCGAAGTCGATCGTAAACTTTCGAAATCACCTATATCTTCAATGACACCTTTATTCAGGTATATTATCCTGTCGGCATTCTTAACGGTTGATAATCTATGTGCAATGATGATAATTGTAAATTGTCCTTTAAGCTGATCTATATTTTCCTGAATACTTCTCTCGGTTTCCGAATCAAGCGCTGATGTTGCTTCATCCATAAACAGGAAATCCACTTCTTTATATAACTCGCGGGCAATTGAAATACGTTGCTTCTGTCCTCCGCTTACCATGATACCATTATTTCCCAACTGCGCCTTTTCCTTATCGGGCAAACCCATTACGAAATCATATATTGAAGCCATTCGCATGGCCTTTTCAAATCGCTGAATATTAGCGGGCGTTGGTGCATCCCAAAATGTTATATTGTTAAAAACAGTATCATTGAAAATAACGGGCTCTTGCGTGATATACCCTATTCTCTTTTGGAATGATACTATATCAATGGCCTTGCTGTCTTTTCCGTCAATAAAAAACATTCCCTTCTCACTGCTTAGCAGTCCACTCAACACGTTCATCAACGTTGTTTTGCCAGAGCCGCTTTCTCCGACTAATGCGATCGTTTCGTTCTTTCGTATCTCAAGAGATATATCGCGTAGTATCGATTCATTGCCGTACGAGAAAGATAAATTTTTTAGCAAAAGAGATTTCTCAAATGAAGTGACTTTCTCGGTTCCCCGTTCCTCCTGTTGTTCTCTCAGTTCATTCGTAAATTCTGACATATTTTCCAGCGAACCGGAAACTGATAAAAAAGTGTTCCAGTAATTCTGCAGGGCCATTAAGAAACTGAGCGACCTATAGAAAAACAATAAGCTCAGAATAATCAATCCGAGATTCTGAGAAAAGAATTTTACCTGAACTAAAATAACTGATACCACAACCAGCATTACGATAGGTTCTCGCATAGCTGCCAGAAATGTGGACATCACACCTATTCTACGTTGCGTTTCTTCTATCTTAAGAATTATGCGCTTTAGCTTTTCGCCAAACTCGTGTATCAGCCCGGTGGCCTTGAGGTATTTAAAGTTTGCAACCTTCTGAATGAGCAATCCCTGAAAAGTATGCGACTCCTTTGTCAATTCACGTGACAATGCTTTTGTTATCTGGTATATCTTCTTGAAGATAAGATTTGTTAGCGCTCCCCCAACGGCAACCAGCACGGCAAACTGCGGATTAACCATAAAGGCCATGAATATATATACCCCTACAAGCACACCATATTGAAATGATGTAAAGTAAGATCGGTAGGCCTGTAATACTTTCTCTACCTCGCCACTAAATGTATTCTGAATTCTTCCGGAGTCACTTCCTACGAAAGCCTTATACTTAAAACCGGAAAGCAACGTGATGTTTGAAAATCTAATCGTTCGTATAAACCGTTGTTGTAAAAGCACTTTATAATAACCTTCTGCAAACTTCACCAATCCTTTCAAGGCGAAAAATGTAAGGATCACCAACAGGACTGTCTGCAGTGTGATACTAAAGCCTAGCCAACTCAACCCATCGATCAAAAAAGACAAGTTTCCCATTTGTTCTGATTGGACAGTAGCGCCACTGTTGTCTACCATCTGAAGCAAGGGAAGAAACATCGCAAGTCCAAAACCATCCAGTACACCTACGGTTAAGCTTAACCCGACAGAAATAAAAATTCTGTAACCGAGATAACCATAGAAGTAATAGAAATCTTCAAATTGTCTCTTAATCAACTGCTTTAGCCTATTCACAAATCCAGATTTTACAAATTAATAGTTCCAGGTAAATCAAATTATACTAGTCCCTGATTTAGTATAGTCTCACATAGCGCCCAGTCTAATGGGGAATCTATATCTTGTGAGTGTAATTCGTCCATCACATACTTTTTCACTTTCTTAAACTCGTGAAGCGGTTGCTTACACAATGACGTAGCATTGATCATATATAGCGAACCGTTATAAAAGTAGCTTGATGGAGCATCTTGTCTTCTCTTAAACGGACCTGACTTACTCTTCTGAAGAAATCCTTCCTGGTCTTCTTCAAAAATATTAAAGTAAGGGCTGTAAGGACTCACCCCCACGGACACAACCATGTCCAAAGAACTATTGTATAGCGCTTTGATCTCCTGCAAATGTTGTGCTTTGCGAAAAGGTGATGTCGGCTGCATCAATAAAACGGAATCATATTGAATTCCGTTCTTTTCATAAAAATCCAAAGCATGCAGCAATACCTCGTAAGTACCTGCTGTGTCAGTAGCCAGCGATTCAGGTCTGACGAAAGGAACCTTCAAACCAGCTTCCTGAACGCATTCTATAATTTTGTCGGAGTCGGTTGAGATACATATGTTGGCATCATCTGTAAAAGTTCGTGCAACTTTTATACTGTGATGTATCAATGGAACTCCTCCCAATGGTTTAATATTTTTAAAGGGTATACCCTTTGAACCACCACGAGCCGGTATAACTACTAAAGTCTTCATTTATAGCTCAAGGTGTTTGATATCCATCTGTGCTTTGAGGAAATCCTGCTGATTGCCTATATCCAGCCAATAGTTGAGTATTGGGAAGTTCACAACTTTTCGTTTGTTACGTATCAGATCATCCATCAGATCGGTTGCATTATACATACCCGTTTCTGGAATGAGATCCCGAAGTTTCGATCTCAAAAGATAGATACCCGCGTTAGAATAGTATACATAGGTTGGTTTTTCTTTGAGTGAAGTGACGTGAAGGTCATCACTCAATTCCAGCACACCATACGGTATATTTACATTGTACGGAACACTGGCCACACACATATCTGCATTAATAGCCAGAAAGTGTTTATAGAAATCTTCAAAATCAAGTGTCGTAAGGATATCAGAATTCATTACGAGGATATGCTCATGACGAATTTGCGGTGCTAGACGAAACGCTCCAATTGTACCAAGCGGTTCATCTTCCTCAATATATTTTATATTGACGCCTTTAGACTTTCCATCTCCAAAATAATCCTGGATGTTTTTTCCCAGGTACTTGATACTGATGTAAAAATCTTCGACCCCGTACTTGATAAGTCTGTCAATGTTATGCTCAATAATAGGCTTGTCTCCAACTTTCAACATTGGTTTAGGGGTCGCATCGGTAAGCGGTCTTAAACGCTCGCCTCGACCACCAGCCATGATAAGCGCAGATATAGGGACAATAGCCTGTACTTGTTTTAAGTCGATCAGTTTAATGATGCGCTCCTTTGAATCGAGTACCGGGAGCAAATTGATCTTGAGTCCTTTATATAATTTTACTTCATCTGCATTGATCTGGTCTTCACGAAGGAATCTGAATTTCCGATTCATGTAAAGATTTACATTCTCGGATATCTCTCTACCCGACAGCAAGCCTCTGCGTATATCACCATCCGTTATGGTTCCCAAAAGCTTTCCATCTTCATTGGTAATAAAGAGCGTGCGACTATCCTTTGAAGAGAGCGCATCTAACTTCTGTAAAGCCTGACGAGCATTGCTTTTGTCGTCTATTATATATTCTCTAAAATCAACAAACATAGCCTATGTCTAGTAAAATAGTTGTTTTAACGAATTACATATCTTCTCGGCAGAGCCGTTCTGATAGTATATATTTTCACCTTTGTAGTCACCTTTTCCAGCAATTTGCCCGACTGCTTTGAGCATTGCCTCACTGGATACAGGAACATTCACTACATTATCCGACTGCATCCGTCCTTTCTGGCGATCGCCTACATTGATTACGTATTTACCCAATGATGCTGCTTCAATAATTCCGCTGGATGTATTTCCTAATAGAAAAGCACAATGGTGTATCACTGAAAAATATCCACGCGTTCCCAGATTTTCCACCATTACTATATGGCGCTGACCTGACAGTTTTTCGATAAATATATTTCGGACTGTAGCCCCCAACGTATCGGCATTCGGCATTGTAATAACAATCTGAAATTGAGACAATGCAATAAAAGTCTTTACCAATTCATTCGCATATCGGGTATTCTCCGATACATTGACGGTCTCCGGATGGAATGTTACCAATATAGTCGGTGCCGTCATGTCAATCTTCCATTTGCTTTTAATCTCATTCTTCGATAAGAAAGCAATGTCTGCCAGTGAATCGAGGCTTAACGCTCCAACATTGTATATATGTTCTGGTTCGTCAAGCATTTGTCTCAACCTGTCTGCATAGGCAGCGGTTGAAGCAAAGTGACACCATGCCGCCTGTGAAATGGAGTGTCTGAAAAAGTTATCGATAGCGCCCAGAGTTTTTTCACCACCATGTAAATGGGCAAATTTTACACCGAAGGGAACACCCGCTGTTACTGCAGCAAACATTTCATAGCGATCGCCCAGGCACAGCACAATATCGTATAGGCTTGCATACGTTCCCCAATACTGAGAGAACTTCATCATGGTTAACGACATCGCTGTGGCAATTGCCTCAGGAGAATCACCCGTCAACAATGATTCGATCCGGGCATCAACAGCAAAACCCTCCGCTTCAATTGTCTTTAACGTATAACCATGAAAAGGAGACAAGTGACTTCCGAAGGCAATAATCTTCAAATTAAAGAATGAGTCGTTCTGCATCCTCTTTAGCAAAGGAAGATAGATACCAAAATCTGCTCTTGAGCTTGTCAGAACGCCTACTCTCAATGGAAGTGTTGCCATGTCAATTTTTCGCCTGCCGCTAAATTCTTAGATACTTTCTTTCCGATAACAAGGTCAATCAACATCGGAGATATACCATCTCCCGGACGTTTCATAATGAGGTCGCTTTTCGACAACACATCACCTTCCTTCTTATCAGTTGCTAAGTGTATACTTTTTCTTACCAGATTTTTATTAGGCGCTTCAGATGCTGATGCACGTTTTCTTCCATCGCCTTGCAATGCCAATTCAACATTACGAATTGAACTCACCATGTGTGCCAGCTCATTAGGCTCCAACGATGCTTTGTGATCAGGACCCGGTAAATTACGATCCAACGTAAAGTGTTTCTCTATTACAGTGGCTCCGAGCGCAACTGCTGCTATAGGAATCTCAATGCCCAAGGTATGATCGGAATAACCGACACGAACCTTAAATGCATCTTTGATTGAAAGCATTGCAGCCAGATTTACATCTTCAAAAGGTGTAGGGTATTGGGAGTTACAATGAAGTACTGCTATATTATCGATAAGAACACCAGCACCTGTCAAGACATCCAACGCCTGTTCAATCTCTCCCAGTGACGACATCCCTGTAGATACCAATACAGGTTTCTTTTTTGAAGCTATATGTTGCAGGTACGGATAATTGGTAATTTCCCCGGAAGGCACTTTGAAGAAATCTATACCTATAGAATCAAGAAAGTCCAAGCTATCTTCATCAAATCCTGTTGACAGGAATTTGATACCTGCCTGCTGTGCATATTTTTTAAGCGTGTGATGATCTTCTTCGCTTAACTCAAGCTTTTTCAGCATACCATACTGCGAATCATCACCATCATTGATGTTCTTTGCCTGATAAGCCGCTTTCTTCGCTTCGGTACTTACAAGTTTGTCAGCCTTAAACGTCTGAAACTTTACATAGTCAGCACCCGCTTTCGCTGCTGCATCAATCAATTGCTTTGCCTTCTCTATCTCGCCATTATGGTTAACTCCGGCTTCTGCTATAATAGTTACTCGACTCACGATATTGGATTAAAGATTGTAAATATCAGATTTATACCCTGCTATATTTTGAGGCTGACGGAACCACTCGATGGTCTCTTTCAATCCTGCATCTAATGAATACTTGGGCTTCCAGCTTGTGTATTGCATAAGTTTCTGATTGCTTCCAAACAATCTGAATACTTCACTTTTTTCCGGTCTAAGGCGTTGCTGATCTTCTTGAATCTTGATATCTGATCCAATCTGGCTTACTAATTTACGAGCCAGATCTCCTACCGAAATCTCAGATTGTGTAGCTATATTGACATCATGGCCTACCAATTCATCACATTTGGCAATTGCTACAAAACCTTCAACAGTATCTTTTACATAAAGCAGGTCACGTGTTGGTGTAAGATCACCAAGCTTTAAAGACGATGCACCATTTAAAAGCTGCGTTATAATAGTAGGTATAACTGCTCTTGCAGATTGGCGAGGACCGAACGTATTAAATGGACGAACAATTGTAATCGGCAAATTAAAGCTTCTGTAGAAAGACTCTGCTATACAGTCCGCTCCGATTTTAGATGCCGAGTACGGAGATTGCGGCTGACGCGGGTGACGCTCATCTATAGGTACATATTGTGCTGTACCATACACTTCTGAAGTAGAAGTAACGAGCACACGCTTGGTATTCAGGTCGCGTGCTGCCTGCACTACATTTAGTGTTCCTTTTACATTCGTATCAACATAGCTATCGGGTGAATGATAACTGAACGGTATAGCAATCAATGCGGCTAAATGAAATACGACATCAACTCCTTGCATAGCCGTACGCACCCCATTAGGGTCACGTATATCTCCGGAAAAAATTTCAAGTTTGTTTTTCAGTTCTTTTGGGAAAGTATCAATCCATCCCCAACTATTAAAAGAGTTATAGTAAACAAAGGCCTTTACTTTGCAGCCCTCTTCAAGAAGACGTTGCGTGAGATGGCTTCCAATAAATCCATCTGCTCCTGTAACTAATACTGTTTTATCTTTCAGTTCCATTTGGTATGTATATATATTCAAATAACCTTTAATACTTTTCCTCTCTCAGTTCTAATGCATTAGCCGGTGCATTCAATAACTTAAATTGTTCCTGGTCTATATATTTATCCAACCACGGTTCACGTTTACCGAGTTCCTGAATCAACCTTAGGTACGCAACTTCAGAACCGTGTAATCCATCAATAGCTTCATCATCCTTTGAATCTAAACTATCTAACGAAGAAAAGTTATGCACACGCAGGCTGTTTGCGCTAAACGCAGAGTCCAATTTCAATATGTAACCATATTTACCTGAATCTACCATGCGATTATAGATCGATGCAGGATATGGAGGTAGGAACATTGTCAATTCAATCTTATGATCGGCACAGTAATCAACAAATGATTTCAAAATTCGAATTGCATCTTCATTTACTTCATCTCCCCATTCAAATCTGCTTTTACCTCTTTCAATTCTTTTCTCCATATCTTCAAAGGAAATCTTTGTTCCCTTCCTGAAGTCACGAATTATTTTCCCGTAGTAATAGCTTCCATCATCTGTTCTGTATCCTGAATTCGTCATCATGGCAGTAAGACCATGACGGCCTTCATACTGAGCAATATTTTTCACTTGGATTTTCCCATCCATCAAGTCAGAATACACATCAAGTGAAGATTTACTCAGCATGTTCAATCCACTCATCTTAACATTATACTCACATCCTTCTTTCAGGTTATCCCAGTTTCTGTTGAAGAAGTATTGATCAAGCCCTAGTATAATGACGCGAGGTCTATAATTACTCTTATCCCATTCCTCAATTAAGCACGGTAAATCACCTACCCTGGAAATTACTCTGCCTCCGTTAAAAAAGGTATCAGGCTTCTTAAAAAAGAAGCTTCTTATCTGAAGCACACGGGAAGTGCCTAACGCGAGAACTTCAGGTTTCCGGGCAAGTATCTCATTAAGCTTATAGTCCTTTGACTGATCGCTATAGGCCAGCCCGAGCAAACGTCCCTGCCCTACCCGAACATTTGACAAATCTTTTAGCTCGCCCGAAACTTCCAAAATGATGTAAGGCAAAGCAAAAAAAAGAAGCACAGGCAGCAAATACACCAATACTTTGTATATAAACTTCTTCATCAAAACTGAAAGTATATAAATTCCTCACTACCAAAAGCACCAAAGAACACGATAAGTATGACCAGTCCGTAGTATAGAGCTAAACGCAAAGCCGCATGCCTGCTTCTAACAAATTCAGGCATACCGTTTCTAAACAACCATTCCAACAGTATAAAAAGGAATAATATTAAAATGAGTGACCGATCTAAAATCACCAGATTATTACTTGGCAACAACGGATTCGTCCAGAAGCCCGCTATATACTCGAAGGCATCGCCTATATTTGCAGCTCTGAAGAAAATCCAGGCAAAACACGTCAATGAAAAAGTTACCAGGATCTGAAATGCCTCTTTAAAGGTTGGCAAGAAACGCCCTTCCGCTACTGTATCGGTGTGAACTCTGTTTTTACCGGATATGAGAAGCGGCAAAAAGTATAATCCGTTAAGTGCTCCCCACACAATAAAGGTCCAATTAGCACCATGCCAGAAACCACTGATCAGAAAAACGATCATTGTATTCCGGATTGCTTTCATTGTACTTACCCTGCTTCCTCCCAGCGGTATATAGATATAGTCGCGGAACCAGGTTGTTAGTGAGATGTGCCAACGTCTCCAGAATTCCGCTATATCTCGTGAAAAATATGGTGTCCTGAAATTAACAAGTAACTCTATACCAAAAAGCTTCGCTGTTCCTATGGCAATGTCCGAGTACCCCGAAAAGTCACCATAAATCTGGAAAGCAAAAAATATAGCACCTAATGCCAGCTCAACTTTCGAAGCCGTTGCAGAGTTCTCGAATATCTGGTTGACAAATACTGCACAGTTATCGGCTATTACTACCTTCTTAAACAATCCCCAAAGAATAAGTCTCAAACCATCCACGGACTGTGTATAGTTGAATTTCCGATCGGCTGTAATCTGTGGCAACAAGTGCGTAGCACGTTCAATCGGTC
Source organism: uncultured Chitinophaga sp. (assembly GCA_902168205.1). GTDB lineage: Bacteria > Bacteroidota > Bacteroidia > Cytophagales > Cyclobacteriaceae > Ohtaekwangia > Ohtaekwangia kribbensis. The sequence continues at coordinate 113,618 of CABHOK010000007.1, forward strand.
CTGCCACCAATAACGGAAAGAAGCTTACAAATAGAGAGTAATCTACAAAGTTATGAATAGGCTTAGCGTTTCCACGATATATATCAATTACATAAGACATACCGTGGAAGGTGTAAAACGAAATTCCAACCGGTAGTACTATATTAATAAACACAGGATTCATCGTGATTCCAAAAAATGAAAGTGCAGCCTGCGTGGAGTCAGCGAAGAAGTTAAAATATTTAAAGAAGAAAAGTACTGCGAGGTTATTAAATATACTCAACCACAAATATAGCTTCTTTCGACTCTCGGAATTATATATTAACAATCCGAACGAATAATCTATAATTGTGGACAACATTAGCAGGAAAACAAAGCGCCAATCCCACCACCCATAGAATATATAGCTAACCAACAGCAACAGATTGTTCTGCCAGCGTCTGCTGTCTTTTAACAGCCAGTATAGCACGTATACTATAATTAAAAAAAGAGCAAACTCAATTGAATTAAATAGCATCTGGTCAAATAAAAGTTATTTCATATAATCAAAAACAGCAATAGCTATTCCTGATAATAATCATTACCATTCTTCTTTTTCTTGCGGCCGTAGTAATATCCTCCATACTGGTAACCGTAACCATATCCATAGCTATAGCCACCATAACCATAACCAAGTCCTGATTTTCGAAGATCGTTGAACAGTACACTTACACGAAGCAATCTGCCTGATCTGTAAAACTCATCAAACGATCGTAACGCTTCCTTCGGTGTATAATCCTGACGGATGACAAAGAGTGTATGATTAACATACTTTGATAAAACAAATGCATCTGTCACCAGACTCAACGGAGGAGTGTCTATAATAACATAATCAAACTTACCCCGTAAATGGTTTATCAGTTCTTCCATTGCCGGACGAAGAAGCAATTCGCTTGGATTGGGAGGCATCGGTCCACTGGCTATCAGGTACAAGCTATCAATTGAAGAAGCCTGAACGATTTCTTCTTTGTTTGCCATCCCTGACAAATATTGACTCAATCCGATCGTATTATTCAAACCTAACTCATCGTACAATTTAGGCTTTCGAAGATCCGCCCCAACGATTACGGTTCGCTTACCTGCCAAAGCATATACGGTTGCCAGATTAAGAGTAGTAAAGGATTTACCTTCTCCAGGAATGGAAGACGTTACCATGAAAATTTGATGGTCTTGATTTCCTGTAAAGTAATTGAGGTTAGACCTGAGTGACCTGAAAGATTCAGCCATGGCAGAACGTGGCTTGTTATAGACAATCAATGCATCAGATGCCGGGTTATGCCCCACTGCACCAATTACTGGTGCGGACGTCATATTTTCAATATCGTCCTTCGACTGGATTCTATTGTTAAGAACTTCCAGCAAAATAAATATTGATAGCGGCACCAGTAAACCTATACCAAGTCCTGTCATCAGGTTTTGCATGGTTTTAGGAGATATAGCGCCACCCGCCATTGGAGGGTTTACCACAACAATATCGGACGTTGTAGATGCCATCGACAGACCAGCTTCTGTTCTTTTCTGCAAGAGAAATATATACAGGTTTTCACGGAGTGAATAATTACGCTGTATACCAACCAATTCACGCTCAGTACTTGGTAACTTGGCAAGCTGATCCTCTACTATCTTTATCTGATCGTTTATGAATTTGATATTTATCTTTTGAGTACTCCGGCTATTTTCGATCGTTTTTAATATATCGGTTTTTAAGAACTGAATTCTTTTAAGTTTTTCCTGGTAATTCGGATTGTCTTCCAGCCGCAAAACTCCCTTTGTTGAATTGGTTTTATATAAATTAACCTGTCCTTGCTCTTCAATAAGCGATGTTATAAGCTTGGTTATTATTTCATCTGTAATGCCGACACTTTGAGGGGTAAAGATACCTTCGTACTGATTCTCCTCCAGTAACTGCGATATATAGGTAAAGTAATTATCTAATAACCTGTATTGGAATTTTTGATTTTCATAGTCCTGAAGTTTCAGGTATAGCCTGTTTGTTTCTTCAGCAAGCTCCGTGATAACGTTCCTGCGCTTGAAGTCTTCAACCTGGTCCTCATAGTGTTCAAGAGAATCTCCGATAACTCCAAGTTGATTATCGAGGAACTGTATCGCACGTGCCACCATTTTATTCTTCTTCTCAACATCATAGTCCTGGTAGCGTTCTATAAACTTGCTAAGAAAATCTACTTCTTTTTGTATAACTGATCCATTGATCTCAAGGTCTACAACAGACGATCCCGTCATAGCCCACCCTATTTTTAACCTGCTTGAATACGATTTAGCCAATGATAGCGGATCATTGAATCTTACAACCAGCGTCTTGTTGAACAATTCCGATACATCAGCTTTTCTATTCACGCATAGCCGGTAGCCATTTATTTTAACCGTATCATTAAAATGCAGCGATGAGAATTCTTTGCCTGGCTGGTCATCATCGACTTTATACTGTAATGAATAGGTATTCTGATCTACGACTTTAAAATAAAATGATCTGCCATAGGGCCGCTTGCCTTCGTTTGGAACAACTTTAATAGATACCGGAAAGTTAGGCTCGTAATACTCAGTCGTCTTTATATCTCCTTCTCTGAAATAGGATACATCAAAACCAAGTTCTTCCACTACTTCCTGAAGCAGCGGATATGATTTCATGATGTAAATCTCATTGTAGAAATTTCGGTATTCAGAAAGCAGCTCGTTGTTATATAAAAACTTTGCACCAACATTTTCCTCGCTTTCCCGAATAATGATAGATGCTTTAACCGGATATATACGAGTGCTATAGCGGTTCATCAGGTAAGCAACACTAATACTTACAATAAGGGAAAGCAATATGATATACCAATAGCGTATAGCACGATCGGCTACCCGTTTAAAATTGATTTGAATCCCTTTGGAAGAGGTTGCAGGGGCTTCAGTAATATCTGGTATAGGAGCCTGGGTATTCAAAGTCTTATCGGGATAAAGTTACTATTAGCACTATGAACGAAATCGTGGTAGTTATTATACCCAGGTTATTTGTAAAGTATCTTCTGAAAGGACGTTGTCTTAACGGAGGCACTATAATAACATCGTTTTGCTGAACAAAATAGTAGGGAGACTCCACGTATTCTTCCTTCAAGAGATTGACATAAAAAACCTTTGTACTATCTCCACTTTGCCGAAGTACCTTTACATGACTTCTGTCTGCCAGCTCAGACAAACCTCCGGCCAGACCTATAGCTTCCATCATGGTAAGCCTCGTATTTGTAGACAACACCGTCTGCTCACTATTCACTTCGCCCAGTACGGTATATCTGAAATTGAGCATCCTTACTCTTACAACAACATCCGGCAAAAACTGAGAAGCTTTTTTTTGAATTGAATCCTTAGCTTGAAAAAGTGTCAACCCTCCTACCTTTACTCTTCCCAGTACAGGATAATCTATTTCTCCCTTTGTATCTACCAAAATACCATTCATCATCGCTCCGGAGCTACCACTACCGCCACCACTACTTCCTGCATTGACATTTAACTTTGACAAGAAATCAAAAGCGTCATTCTCTTTACTTAGTGTCTCAAAGTTGATGCTTAATATATCGAGTGGCTGAATACGATACTCTCTAATCTTCAGCGTATGCGAACGTAATATAGTATCCTTCGGAATTTCGTCCCGGTGCTTCAGATCGTCCTTTTGTAGGTAAACTATTTTTCTATTGGGAACACAGGCGCCTAATAACAGAACCAATACGCCTAAAATCAGCCAAATTCGGGTCATTTCTTTGTTTTTGCCTTCTTTAAGGGGGGTAAATATACAGTTATTAAACCCAATTTCAATTTCAATTCGTCCATTGCAGCAACAATCTGTCCGTGCATCCCTTCTCTTTATCTTTAAGCAGGAACATACATAGCTGAAGCTCTGCTGAACGTGAGTAAGAAAATGATTGCGGTAAAATTAAAGAGAGTTCAAGGACACTTCTATATCCATGAACTCTCTTTTAAGAAACTTAAAGTATTGGAAACGTTACCTTAATCAATCCACGTAGGCTGAGAAGGTAATTCTCTGGACCGGATTTCGTGGATCATTGGAATAAATAGTAACTGCTTTTTGCTGCGTGCCTTTACGATCTTGAGGCTTGAAATTTAGCTTGATCGTACTGCTCTCTCCGGGCTTGAGTGTCGGCTTGGTTGCTAATGCTGTTACGCATGTACAGTTACCTTGAAGCGAACGGATGTTAAGTTCTTTCTTCCCGGTATTAGACACAGTTATCTCACGCGTGGCTCCATTTGATGACACCGTGCCGAAGTCAAGCGAAGTCATGCCTAATCTGAGCTGAGGCGCTTTCGCGAGATCCTCAGGTTTCAACGGATCAAAGTAATCTTCGAGTGTCGCATATACCGAGAAAGACTTAACCGGATTCAGTTCATCATCCGTCTGTATCTCGATGTTGTCTGATTGAAATCCATACGCATTCTTCAGTTTACCGTTGTAGCTGATCTTCACATTGCCCTTTGCACCGGGCGCTAATGTTTTCGGAGTAACATCAACTTTTATATAGTTCGGACCAACAACTTTACCGGTGAATGTAATGGCTTTACTACCGCCATTCAAAATCTGAAAGTCACGGGAAGTAAATTCGTCTTTGCGATATACTTTGCCGAGGTTGAACGATCCTGCCTTCAGCTTCCAGTTTCCATTGGCTATATGAAAATCTGAAGCATCAACCGATCCTCCGGAATATACTTGACCTTTAATCTGAAGCACAATCGGAGTTGCCTCGAGGTCGGTTGTAACGGTGAGTGACTTTGTGAAGAACCCAGGACGTCCTTTCGGATTAAAGCTGGCCTGTATATAGCCGGTCTTTCCCGGACCTACAGATTCTTTCGACCATCCGGGTGTGGTACAACCACACGATGCCTGTACCGTTAATATCTTTACCGGGCGGTTACTTCCATTGGTAAAAACAAACTCGTGCGTTACCGGGCCACCTTCTTCTGCTACATTACCAAAATCAAAAATCTCCTCCTTGAACTGAAGAGGCTTCGATTGTTGTGACCAGGCATGAGCACTGATCATCGTAATCAGAACTAAAATAAACAACCTAATTTTCATATTGTACTGTATTTACCTACTGCCTCCTGTATGGACAAGTGTATATTTCACAATCAAACTATATTCCCCTGAAATAACGTATCGTTACTCGTGGTAGTTCAACACCTTGAATCCGCCTTGTCTTAAGTGACTTTCCTTGCGCATCAAGGTAACATCGGCATCTACCATTTCCTTCAGCAACGAATTGACATCATGCTTGGGTTCCCATCCCAGAATCTTTTTCGCCTTTGAAGGATCGCCATGAAGTAAATCAACTTCAGTTGGTCTGAAGTAACGCTCATCAATAGCAATTACTTCTGCACCGGGCTTCAACACAAAATCGTCTGATACGTTTCTCACCTGCTCAACAATACCGACTTCATTAACACCTTTACCTTTAAATGCAAGGGTAACGCCAACGTGATCGAAAGCTCTTACGAGGAAGTCACGCACCGATGTTGTTGCTCCTGTAGCAATAACATAGTCTTCCGCTACAGGCTGTTGAAGTATCAGGTGCATTGCTTCAATATAATCACGGGCATGTCCCCAATCGCGTTTAGCTTCCAGGTTACCCATATATAGTTTCTGTTGTAAGCCCAGCATGATGCGTGCCACACCGCGCGTTATTTTTCTCGATACAAAAGTTTCTCCACGCAATGGTGACTCATGATTGAAAAGTATACCATTACAAGCGTACATGTTATAGGCCTCACGATAATTAACCGTGATCCAATATCCGTAAAGCTTAGCTACCGCATACGGTGAGCGAGGGTAAAATGGAGTACGCTCCGTTTGTGGGGTCTCCTGTACTTTGCCATAAAGTTCTGATGTTGATGCCTGGTATATACGGGTCTTCTGACCAAGGCCCAGCAAGCGTACTGCTTCCAAAATCCGCAGTGTTCCGATAGCGTCTGTGTTGGCAACGTATTCCGGCATATCAAAGCTCACGCGAACGTGACTCATCGCACCCAGGTTGTAAATCTCATCCGGTTGTATTTCCTGAATAAGACGGATCAGATTCGTTGAATCGGTGAGATCGCCAAAGTGCAATTTCATCCGCGCTCCCTTATCGTGCGGATCCTGATAGATGTGATCAATGCGATCTGTATTAAAGAGAGAAGACCTTCTCTTTAAGCCATGCACTTCATACCCCTTCTCTAGTAAATACTCTGCGAGGTAAGCTCCATCCTGACCTGTGATACCGGTAATAAACGCTTTTTTCATTTAAATAAATTGATAATGTTTTTTAGTCATGCCTCAGGGCACGACATTATTTTTGTTTTAAATGTATACTTACTTATATAGTTTGACTATACTCAAACTGTTTCGTCAAAAATTCCTGATATGTTTTCTCGATGCCTTCACGCAGCGAAGTCTTATGTCTGAAGCCAAGAGCATGCAGCTTTGAACTGTCCATCAACTTGCGTGGCGTTCCATCCGGTTTCGAAGTATCAAAGGCAATTTTACCTTTATAGCCAATCACTTCACCAATGAGACTAGCCAGTTGAAGTATAGACACCTCTTCACCTGTTCCTACATTGATAAGCTCGGGGTCTTCATAGTTTAACATCAGGTAATAACAGGCATCGGCCAGATCATCTGAGAACATGAACTCACGAAGCGGTCTACCCGATCCCCAGATCACTACTTCAGATTTATTTTCATTTTTCGCTTCATGAAAACGCCTTAAAAGTGCCGGCAGTACGTGTGAGTTTTGTGGATGATAATTGTCGCCATAGCCATACATATTGGTAGGCATTGCTGAAATGAAGTGTGCACCGTATTGTCTATAGTATGCCTGGCACAATTTGATACCGGCAATCTTTGCGATAGCATAGGCTTCGTTGGTAGGTTCGAGCGAACCTGTAAGGAGACTCTCCTCATGAATAGGCTGCTCAGCAAACTTTGGATATATACAGGATGATCCTAAAAACAACAGTTTCTTCACGCCATATTGATAGGCTGCATGAATAACATTGTTCTGAATCATGAGATTATCATACAGAAATTCAACGGGATAGATGTTATTGGCAAGGATCCCTCCTACTTTTGCAGCGGCCAGAAAGACATACTCAGGGCGTTCACGCTCAAAAAAACTATTTACCTGGTCTGGTTGACGTAGATCGAGTTCCTTACTGGTGGCAAACACGAGGTTGGAATAACCATTTCTCTCCAGACAACGCACAATAGCTGAACCAACCATTCCCCGATGACCCGCTACATAAACTTTGGATGATTTTATCATAAATCCGTTTTCCGGTTCAAATTTAAAACTAATTCAGTTCTGCTTTATTTTATTTTCTTTGCAACCATTATGGCAAGAATTTTAACAGGCATACAAAGTAGTGGTCGTCCGCACCTGGGCAATTTGTTGGGTGCTATTATTCCGGCAATAGAACTTTCAAAGAAATCGGGTAATGAATCTTTCTTTTTCATTGCTGATCTTCACTCACTTACTACTATTAAAGACGCAGAAACCCGTGTCAACAACGTCCGTGCTGTAGCTGCCGCATGGCTTGCCTTCGGCTTTGATATCGAGAAGAATTATCTCTACCGGCAATCACGCATTCCGGAAGTGTGTGAACTCACGTGGTACCTGAACTGCTTCACGCCTTTTCCGATGCTTGCCAACGCACACTCTTTTAAAGACAAGTCTGAAAGATTAGCGGATGTTAATGCAGGACTCTTCACCTATCCGGTGTTGATGACGGCTGATATAATATTGTATGATGCACAGTTTGTTCCGGTAGGGAAAGATCAACGCCAGCATGTAGAGATGGCGCGTGATATCGCTACAGCATTCAACAATCAGTATGGAGAAACTTTTGTAATTCCGGAAGCGAAAATTGAAGAACAGGTAATGACTATACCGGGCACGAACGGTCAAAAAATGAGTAAGTCGTACGGAAATATTGTCGACATATTCTTGCCCGAGAAGGAATTACTAAAACAGGTTAAATCGATCGTGAGCGACAGTACACCACTGGAAGCTCCGAAGAATCCGGATACAGACAACACCTATAAGATCTATAGTCTGCTTGCCACCGAAGATCAACAAAAACAACTTCGTGATAAATACCTCGCGGGTAATTTTGGTTACGGCCACGCCAAGCAAGCGCTATACGAATTGATCATCCAGAAGTTCAGCAAAGAACGCGAAGCCTTCAATTTCTATATGAGCAACCCTGCCGAGCTCGACAAAAAACTCGAACAAGGCGAAGCCAAGGCCCGCACCATCGCGCTCGAGGTTTTAGAAAGAGTTAGGAAGACGTTGGGATTTCGATGAAATGTGTTGATGTGTTCAGGTGTTGATGTGTTGAAGTACACTGCATTTAAACGTCAACACCTGAACACATCAACACACCAGCACTATTTTGCTGTCCAAACCACTTCTTTCTTCTTTTCTTTCCCGATGCTCAGGGTGATGCGTGGTGGATTTGCTTCGAGCGTTAATATGGTTTCTTTGCCTGCGTACTTGTCAATTTCTACAGGAACACCTTTAATATAGGCTGTTGGGAACAGTACATCGTTATCAGGACATAGCTCATCGTGCACATCTTGTAATACATCTTCGAGGTATTCGCCATACTTCACAGAGAAAGCATCTTCCAGATCGTGCAGTTGCTCCTCCAGATCATCATACTTCGGGTTGTTATAATCAATTTTCTCCAGATCGGTTCTCTTTTTTACAATTTCCTGGAGCGCCTTATCAAATGCCTGAATATCCATGTTTCTTATTTTACCCCAAAGATTAAAGAAATCATTGAATTTGGAAATAGTTTGATGCACTCACCGGCAAACTCAACCGCATTTTCTTCCCTATATTATTTTGCACGTAATACAATTTTCAATAAGTCCAGCCAATAAAAATCGCTCATTTATCATTTTGCCGAATGTCCTTTGTAATGCTTCCATCCTCTTGCGAGATGCTGTAATTTCACAGGCGAAGTAAATGAATCAGACGGTTTAACTCTTAAATCTCATTTTATGAATCAGGACTTTTTGCCCATCAATGGCACCGACCATATTGAATTTTATGTTGGCAATGCCAAGCAGTCTGCTCTATATTATCAGCATTGTCTCGGGTTCGAACTCGTAGCGTATGCTGGTCCGGAAACAGGCGTGCGCGATCGCGCTTCGTATGTACTGCAGCAAAACAAGATCAGATTTGTATTGACAACTGCTTTGCAAAAAGACACTCCCATCGCTCAACATGTATGCAAGCATGGCGATGGTGTAAAGGTGTTGGCATTATGGGTGGATGATGCCCGTAAATCATTTTATGAGACAACCTCCCGCGGTGGCGTTGCTGTGCAAGAGCCAACGGTTTTGAAAGATGAGCATGGTGAAGCCGTGGTAGCATCCATCAAAACATACGGTGAGACCATCCATACGTTTGTAGAGCGTAAGAATTATAAAGGACCATTCCTTCCGGGGTACAAGGCACGCAAGAGTACACTAACGCCATCACCCATCGGATTAAAATATGTAGACCACTGTGTTGGTAATGTTGAACTCGGCAAGATGAACGAGTGGGTAAGCTTCTATGAAAAAGTAATGGGCTTCAGCCTGCTCGTTACGTTTGATGACAGCGACATCTCCACGGAATATAGCGCCCTGATGTCCAAAGTTGTATCGAATGGAAACGGGTATATTAAATTCCCGATCAACGAGCCGGCTGAAGGCAAGAAGAAATCACAGATCGAAGAGTATCTTGACTTCTACTATGGCCCCGGTGTGCAACACATCGCGATCGCGACTGATGACATTGTATATACGGTAAGCGAGTTGAGAAAACGCGGTGTTGAATTCTTATACGTGCCTGATAATTACTATGAAGATGTACTCGACCGTGTCGGCACCATCAATGAAGATATCAAGGAACTGAAAAAGCAGAACATCCTGATTGATCGCGATGAAGAAGGCTACCTGCTGCAGATTTTCACGAAACCTGTTCAAGACCGCCCTACTCTTTTCTTCGAGATCATTGAACGCAACGGAGCAAAGTCATTCGGCAAAGGAAACTTCAAAGCTCTGTTTGAGTCGATCGAACGCGAACAAGCTCTTCGCGGCAATCTGTAACACCAGTAAAGTATAAATTAAGAAAGCCGAAAGTATAGGAGTTACTCCTATTACTTTCGGCTTATAATTTTAGAGCGGTATGCCTGAATATTACTCCATCAACACGCTTCTGTATTTCTTTGGATCCTGTAACGCTTTTGCAGCACCTTTACTTACAGAGTGGAGAGCTTCGTCATCAATGTGAACCGGCAATTTGATTCTGTCTTCAAAGCGCTGACGCAAACCGCGCAGGTACGCATTGCCACCGGTGATGTGAATTCCGTTCTGGTAAATATCAGCCGCTAATTCCGGAGGACATGTTTCGAGTGTCTGGATCACGGCATGTTCAATAGCTCCAATCGACTTGTCTAATATATGAGCAACTTCCGAGTGATCGATCTTGCGCGTTACCGGTATACCTTCCATCAGGTCTTTACCGCGAACGATCATCGGCTCGGGCTTATCAACCAACGAATCCACTACTGCTCCTACTTTTATCTTCACCTGCTCGGCAGTCTTCAGGCCAATCGCCATGTTATAGTTTCTGCGGAAGTGGTCCTGTATCTCCTGGTCAAATGTATCACCGGCAATCTTCACGGATTGAAATGCAGCAACACCGGAAAGTGAAATGATCACGATCTCAGTAATGCCCCCTCCTATATCGATCACCATTTTACCATTCGGCTCCTGTATGTCGAGTCCCATACCCATGGCTGCCGCAAGTGGTTCATACATTAAATAAGTATACTTTGCATTGAACTGTCCTAACGCATCGCGAAGCGCTCTGCGCTCAACTTCGGTAGTAGAGAACGGAATACCGGAGATGATATATTCGTATCCGCTCATGAATGATTTACCATTCACCTGGCGAACCAGCTCATGAATCATACGGCTTGCCGAATCGTAATCAGCAATCACACCACCCTTCAACGGTTTCACCGGCTTCAGTTCATCGTGGTGTTTTTCAAACATGCTATAGGCTTTCTCGCCTACAGCTTTCACGGTGTTATTCTCAACATTAAATACAATGTATGATGGCTGCGATACCAACAGGTTATTCTTGTCACGCACCAATGTATTGTTATTACCCAGATCAATGGCCAGGCTCCGGTTTCTGAAAAAGTTGAAGTTCATCATCACAAATAAATTTTTCCGCTCGTAATCACTATTCCCCTAAAATCTACCATGCTTTTTGAAAGCTCTCAAATATCGTAACTTCCATAAGTCTAATCAACCAGAAGTACCTTATGTATAATGAATCAAGAAAATCACGAAGAAGCTTTCTGAAGAAAGCTTTTGGTACTGCTATCATTACGGGAGCAGCACCTTCTTTACTTCAGGCTTCCAACACAAAAGTTGTAGCGTTGCAGCAACAGAAAGCTCCTGATAAAAAATATACCGCCAACGATCAGGTAAATATCGCTGTTATAGGCATGGGCATTATGGGCTTTAGTAATGCAGAGACAAGTGTACAGATACCCGGTGTAAAACTGGTTGGTGTTTGCGACCTATATACCGGCCGACTGGACCGCGCGAAGGAGGTGTATGGTAATGACATTTTTGTAACAAAAAATTATAAAGAGATACTCGATCGAAAAGATATAGATGCTGTCATCGTAGCTACGTCCGATCACTGGCACGACCGCATATCCATAGAAGCGATGAACAAAGGCAAACATGTATACTGCGAGAAGCCGATGGTACACAAACTTGAGGAAGGCGCAGAAGTTATTGCCACGCAAAAGAAAACCGGCAAAGTATTACAGGTCGGGAGCCAGCGCGTGAGTTCCATCGTAACGCAGAAAGCACAGGAGCTCTTTGAATCCAAAATCATTGGCGATCTCGTGGTCGTTGAGACCTATATGGACCGGCACAGTTCCAATGGCGCGTGGCAATACTCCATCCCTACCGATGCAAAAGCCAACACGGTGGATTGGGACAGCTTTATAGGAGATGCTCCGAAAATGCCATACGAACCCGTACGTTTCTTCCGCTGGCGAAATTACCAGGACTACGGCACCGGTATGGCAGGCGATCTGTTTGTCCACTTGTTCTCTGCGCTTCATGCTGTAACCAGCTCAAAAGGTCCGAACCGGATTTTTGCTTCCGGAGGTTTGCGCCATTGGAAAGATGGTCGCGATGTGCCCGATGTAATCATGGGTATATATGACTACCCCGAGACGAAACAACATTCGGCATTCAATTTACAGATGCGGGTAAATTTTGTAGACGGAAGTGAGAGCGGTGAGCGACTTCGCTTTATCGGCACCGATGGCGTTATTACCCTCGGCTGGGGCGGAGTAAAAGTAGAACGACACAAATTGTCCAGCGTGCCCACGTATGGCGGTTGGGACTCCTTCGAGACCTTTACCGAAACGCAACAGAAAGAGTATAAGAAATGGTATGAGGCAACCTATAAACCCGGAAAGCCAGCAATGGTAGAGTCAGACCTCGAGTTCAAAGCTCCGGAAGGATATAGCGCGAACTACGATCATCACATGAATTTTTACGCAGGCATCCGCGAAGGCAAGACTATAAAAGAAGATGCACTGTTCGGCATGCGCGCAGCTGGCCCGGCACTTGCGAGCAACAAAAGCTATTTTGAAAAGAAGATCATCAATTGGGATCCGGAGGCCGCCAGACTCACCTGATACATTTGTCTCAAAGGTCGTTGTAAGACATTACCCGTTACAACCACTGATATGCCGTAAGCTCCTTTCAATCGATTGAATATAGCTTTCATGACTTAATTTGATTTACTTCATAAGAATCAGATCCAGGTGAAAGAAATGGCAGTCGTATCGGACAGGTGTATTTACACGATTCATTTTCGGTGTTGCCCCGGTATATTTCGCAAGCTGATGAGTATACTCTGTCTGATTCAGCTTGCGTCTATAGTATATGTGTCTGGTCAGGATTATCGGTTTAAACATATTAACCGGAATGATGGGCTGTCTCAAAGTAACGTTACCTGCATTCTGCAAGATCACAAAGGCTTTATGTGGTTCGGCACGCGCGATGGGTTGAATCGGTACGATGGCTATACAATTACCGTCTATCGGAACGACCCTGTCAACCCGCGAAGTCTCAGTCATAATTATATCCGGACGATCTTCGAAGACAACCAGCACAGGCTCTGGGTGGGCACGGAAGACGGTGGCCTGAGTTTGTACGACCGTGCGACTGATGACTTTACCAACTACCTGCACAACCCGCGGGATATACGCAGCATCAGTTCGAACAAGGTACGTGCCATCACACAGGATTCGAAAGGCAGACTCTGGATTGGCACGGGTGGCGGTGGACTCAATCGCTTCGATGCAAAAGAGAAAATCTTTACATGCTATCGCCAAACTCCTGCAGATGCCTCTTCGCTAAGCGGAAACGACATTGAGGATATACTCGAAGACCGCGATGGTTCACTATGGATTGCTACCTGGAATGCAGGCCTCAATAAATTCAGGATCGATGAAGAAAAGTTTATCCATTACCGGAAAGAAGAAAACAATATATACTCGCTAAGTTCGAATTATTTAAAGAAACTATATATCGATGCTGGGGGAACACTTTGGATCGGCACGACCGAAGGCGGACTGAATCGCTACGATAAAACGCAAAACCGGTTTATCCGCTATATCTATACACCGGGTACAAAACATGGCATCAGCAATAGCGATGTACTTTCGATTACGGAAGATGATGCAGGCAACCTGTGGATCGGCACGCAAAACGGAAGCATTAATATTCTGAACAAGAGCCGCAATAAATTTCACTATATAAATCACGACAAGAACAATCCGGACGGCCTCAACAACGGATCGGTATACTCACTATACAAGGACCAGCAAGGCAATATCTGGGTCGGTACGTTTAGCGGAGGTATAAATTTCTGCGATCGTACTGCGAACAAATTCAGACACTTCACCAACAACAATACATCCACCGGTCTTAATAACGAAAATGTCCTTTCTATTTACGAAGATGATAGCGAAATTATATACATCGGTACAGACGGAGGCGGGCTGAATATATACCAACGGCATAGCAAAGAGTTCACCCACCTCGTGCATGCAACTCAAAACACAAACAGCATTCCAAGCAATTATCCGCTGTGCATGTATGAAGACCGTGAAGGCTATACCTGGCTTGGGAGTTTTTACGGAAAGGTTTCCCTGTTCAACAAGCAGACCTATAGCTTTCAAAAAATTAATTTCAATGTTGATATAAAGCACGTAGCAGCTATTACCGAAGACACGATTACCGGTAAAATATGGATGGGAACCTGGGGAGAAGGATTAATTATATACGACAAGCAGAATCAAAAGGTACAGCACTATATACCCGATGCCACGAAGGAAGAAAGTCTCAGTCACGCCATTGTATTTTCTATATACCAGGACCAACAGGGAAATATGTGGGTTGGCACAGAGGGCGGAGGTCTTAACCTATACGATCGAAAGAAAGATCAGTTCATTCACTTCCAATACAATCGCGATAATCCGCAAAGCATCAGCAACAATATTGTCAATGTAATTTACGAAGACCGCAGCGGCAATCTCTGGATCGGCACACAGGGAGGATTGAATTTACTCGACCGGAATAAAAGTACATTTACCACCTATACTATTAAAGACGGTCTGCCCAACAACGTTATACAAGCCATTGAAGAAGACCGCCACGGCAATTTATGGCTCAGCACGAACAAAGGTATATCGCGGCTTGACACAAAAGCTGTGACCTTCCGCAATTATGAGATAGCCGATGGACTTCAAAGCAACTCCTTCAACCGGTTATCATCCTTTCGAAACAAACAGGGAACAATATACTTTGGCGGTATTAACGGTCTGGACTACTTTCATCCGGATAGTATAGCCGATAACAATTTTATTCCACCGGTATATTTTACGGAACTGCAGGTGTTCAACAAGTCTGTAAATTTCCGGGAGGACCACGCTCCTATCGCGTGTCCTATTGATGAAGCTCAGGTGATAACGCTATCGTATAAAGAATCAGTGTTCTCGCTGGCGTTTGCGGCTCTAAACTATACATCTCCGGAGAAGAATCAGTATGCCTATAGACTGGAAGGTTTTGATGAACGCTGGAATTTCGTAGGGTCACAACGAAAAGCAACCTATACCAACCTCGATCCCGGAGAATATATCTTGCGCATAAAGGCAACCAACAACGATGGTATCTGGAATGAACAAGGAAATTCAATTCGCATTATCATCACCCCTCCTTTCTGGAAAACATGGTGGGCAAAGATTATCTATGCTATACTTCTCCTGGCTTCGCTGTTTGTACTGCGCTATATACTTGTACAGCGCATGAAGGTGCGCAACCGCCTCGAAATGGATGACATAAAACTTCGGTTCTACGCCAACATCTCACACGAGTTCCGAACACCACTCACGCTTATACTCGGTCCGCTCAACCAGCTAACGACTTCAACGGATATACACGGTAAAGACAAGCAAATGCTTGACCTCATTCATCGTAATGGACAGCATCTGCTTCGCCTCATCAACCAACTGATGCACATCTACGAACTGGACGCTGGGTTCATGAAGCTGAATGTTATGCAGGGCGATATCATCAGTTTTGTTAAAGGCATTAAGGAAGCCTTTCAATTTACGGCCGAGAAACGAAATATAGTTTATAACTTTTCAACTTCGGTACCGACGGCTGAAAAGTACTTCGATCCTGACAAGCTGGAGAAAATTATATTGAACATCCTGTCCAATGCGTTTAAATATACTCCCGACCAGGGGAAGATCAGTGTCAGCATCATGCTCTTTGAAGAAGGTATACCACCGGTTTCGGAAGTTATTCTGAAGAAGAAGCGTCATGCAAAATCGTTTCTCTGCATCCGCATTACAGACAGTGGTGAAGGTATATCGCAGGCGTATCATGAGAAAGTGTTTGATCCGTTCTTCCGCGTTGAACGTGAGCATCGCACCAAAGAAGGCACCGGCATTGGGCTCGCACTTGCACGGCAACTGGCTGTACTGCATCACGGAGATATACTATTGAAAAGTGACATGGGCGAGGGCTGCGAATTTTCTGTATGGCTCCCCGTAGGACAAGAAGCCTTTGCCTCAAATGAATTCGCGAATAAACCGTATGATATCACGGACAGGCTACGGGATACACAGACAACGTATGGTATACCGGATACTAAACCTGCAGATCCGACCGACCAATCCGAATTACGCAGGCGTCCGTTGCTGCTAGTGGTAGAAGATAGCAGCGACATCCGCCAGTTTATCAAACTGAATTTTGACACTACGTTTCTCATCGAAGAAGCTGAGAATGGCGAGATTGGTTTTCAAAAAGCCTGCGATAGTATACCCGATATTATCATCAGCGATGTAATGATGCCAGTACTCGATGGTGTAGAGATGTGCTCACGGATAAAGAAAGATATACGCACCAGTCATATACCTGTGGTGTTGCTTACAGCACGAAGCGATGAAGACTTTCAACTTCATGCCTTCAAAGCTGCACATGCAGATGACTATATTGTCAAGCCGTTCAGCACCAATGTACTGCTCGCCAAACTCAGCAACATCATCGAGCTGCGCGATAGCTTCCGGAAAAAATACTATCGCGACTTCATCGCTAATCCTACTGCACCGGCAACAACATCTCCGGATGCCATCTTTATCAAGAAAGCAGTTGAGGCTGTTGAGCAAAATATAGAAGACCCGGATTTTAATGTTGAAACATTCTGTCGCGACCTTGGCATGAGTCAGACAAATCTATACCGCAAACTTCAAAGTATACTGGGCGTTTCCGGCAATCAGTTTATCAAAGACATTCGCATGAAGCGCGCTGTCCAATTACTCGAGTCGGGTCAACACCCGGTACATGAAATTGCGTGCAGGGTTGGTTTTGCTGACGCTAACTATTTCAGCAAGTCGTTCAAAAAACAATTTGGTGTTTTACCATCCGCTTATCGTCCACCGCAAGCGCGTATACCCGGGTCGTTGTAACCATTGCGGCCGCTGGTTTCATTTTGGAAGGTTTTTCCTTGTTATATACTGATTTTTACTCTCCTTTTTTTTACGGTCCCTCCTACTTTTAGTCAAGCGCTGCAGGCTTGAACACATTGCCTTTCGACTTGTCTCAAAGGCACGCGTCACAAATTCAATACAACCAAAATCTATTTTTTATGAAAACCAGACGATTACACGCACTTAAAAAATTCCATCCCGAATACTACCTCCTTGTCGTCCTTCTTATTGTACTGTCTTCTTTAGCGCATGCACAAAAGCCATGGCTACACGTGGACGGAAATCAGATCAAAGATCCCGCGGGTAATCCCGTTACGCTTCGGGGTGTATCGATTCTTCCAAGCGAACATCAGAACGAATGTACTACCTGTAACAACAAACCCATGACCGAAATGCTCGACTGGCAAGCTGATGGAAGTCGCGGCTGGTACTCGCGGGTGTTGCGCTTACCCGTTACAACAGCGAAAGTAAAAGATCCGGCTACGAGTTTCGCTACGCACATCGATCCGTATGTACAACAGGCTATAGCACGTAATCAATACGTGATTGTAGACTTGCACCTGGTGAGTAATTATGATGTGAACGGATCAGGCGGTGTGAAGCAGCAATTTGTATTGGACTTCTGGAACTACGTGGCACCACGGTATGCCAATACGCCCAACGTGATCTTCGAAGTTTTTAACGAACCGATCAATCCGGATAATTGGACATCGTGGAAGAACTATATCCAGCCCGTCATCAATGCTATACGTGCTGTGGCTCCGAATAATCTGATTCTTGTCGGTAGTCCGCAGTGGAGCACACGGGTGAACAGTGCCGTAACCGATCCGCTCGTTGGCAGCAACCTGGTATATGTATACCATATATACCCGAACCAGGGCGCTGCAACCGCTACCAACCTAAATGCTAAATTTGGTAACGCGGCCAATACCATACCGGTAATGCTGACCGAGTTTGGCTGGAATCAGGATTCGAATTATTCGGATGGCGTTACGTATGGAACGACCGGTGGCTGGGGCACTCCGTTTCGAAACTATATAGATGCACGTCCGTGGATAAGCTGGCAAAGCTGGATCTTCGATAACTTCTGGAAGCCACAGTTCTTTGACTGGAACTGGAACTTGATGTCGGGTGAGAACCAGGGGCGCTTCATTCAGAACTGGTTGTTCGATAAACAAAATCATAATCAACCGGGAGGCTCGGGTGGCGTTGGTACACAAACACCGTTTACAACGCAAAATATACCCGGCAAAATACAAGCAGAGAATTTTGACAACGGCAACCAGGATGTGGCCTATCACGACACTGACTACGGCAACAACGGCAATACCTATCGCACCAGCGATGTTGATATTGGAACTACGAGTGATGTAGGTGGTGGTTATACGGTTGGGTATACCGTTGGGGGCGAATGGCTCGAGTATACTATCGCCAATGTTGTGGGCGGTTCCTATACTATAGCATTGCGATCTGCCAGCGCCAGCTCGGGCACCGGCAGAAGTGTGACAGTAAAGCTGGATGGTGTTACGCTCGGTACCGTTATACCGAACAACACCGGTGGCTGGGAAACCTGGGAGTCACTAACGATAAATAACGTTGCTGTTACCGGTGGCAGCAATAAGGTATTGCGACTTGAGATTGCCGGTGGCGGATTCAACCTGAACTATATTGAGTTCACATCATCCACAGGTTCTGTTGCTCCTCGTGAAGCAGAAAGCACCAGTCGGTGGTCGAGCGGTGCAACCAACACAGTAGTAAGCGATGCTGCCGCCAGTAACAGTAACGTTGTTCGCTTAAATGCAGATGGTACAGGTGATTTTATAGAGTATACATTTCCCCATAGTGGCGTTGTGAATTACGATATATACCTCGGCTTCCGTGCAGGACCTGACCAGGGAACTTGCCAGGTATATAAAGATGGCGCGGCTTACGGATCGGTATTCGATCTTTACAGCGCTACTACCCAGTTTAAAGAAGTACTTGTAGCCAATGTGAATTTCTACACGGGCGATCAAAAAGTGCGCTTCACCGTAGCCGGTAAAAATGCAAGCAGCACCGGATATCAATTTACGCATGACTATATCAAGCTGGTAAACCACGCAACGGGAACCTCTGCTATTATCAGTTCTGCCCGTGCTGTCGATAATGCTATACAGGTATACCCTAATCCTGCGAAGACATCCATCACGGTGAGCGGTGTTTCACCGAATGCGCGGGTTACTATTCACGATATGAGTGGACAAGTATGGCTCACGCAGGATGCCCGCGAGAAAGCCACTGCGATCGACATTCAAAAACTAAAAACAGGACTATATATACTTCGCGTAGAGTCCAACGAAGAAATATATAGCACTACTTTCAAGAAAGAGTAACGGACTCTTGAGACCGCGCAGGAAGTAATTTACATTCAGTAAATGCTTGTAATGCGCTGATAATTGGTTAACTTCCGTCAGGAGCCCATCGATCTGCAAACCCTGCAGAACGGTGGGCTTTTTTTGCGTTCTTAAATTACGTTGCACCATTTAAACAAAAGACCCATGACCTACAACATCCTGACCATTGACGGAGGCGGTCTCCGTGGCATTGTACCCGTGCGCATTCTCCAGGAAGTACAGAAAATGACTGGACGAAATATACTCGATACGTTCGATATGCTGGCCGGCACTTCTACCGGTGGACTGATTGTGTCCTGTCTCACCTTGAAAAATGGGAGCGGTCCTAAATATACTTTGGATGATATCGCGAATATCTATATCAAGCAGGGTAAAGTAATTTTTCCGATCCGCTCCGGCATCAGTAAATTCTTTCATCGGGCAACTAACCTTTTCTCTCCTGCCTATAATGCTGATGGTATCGAGAAAGTATTGAAAGAATATGTGAAAGAAGAAACGATAAAAGAATCGCTGCGGCCGATCATGGTATCAACGTACGATCTCAACGGCAACAAGCCTGTCTTCTTCAAATCGAGTGAAGCGGTCGGAGATCCTACTGCCAACGCCAGGATACATGACATCTGTCGTGCTACATCCGCTGCACCAACATATCTGCCTGCGTATACCTTCACCTATAAGAATGCACGCCTCACCGGTATAGATGGCGGAGTATATGTGAACAACCCGACCATGGCATCCATTGCTGAGATAAGCCGGTATGGTAACCAGGGCTTCTACAAGAAGCGCGATGGAACAGATATAGCCTTTAACGATATACGTGTACTCTCGCTTGGCACCGGAAGTTACTGTGGCACCATTACCGAGAAGGAAGCCGTACGCTGGGGTGAGCTTCAGTGGATACAGGAGATCACGGATATTATGATGCGCGGTGTTAACCAGACCACAGACTATGAAAGCCGTGAGATGCTCGGCACCGGAAACTATATGCGACTGAACATCAATATAGCAAATGAAGAATATTCTGACATGACCGATGCACGCGAATCCACAAGACAGTATTTGGAAGAACAAGTTCAGAAGCAGATCTTCGATACCGATCAGAAGCAGGCGTTACAAAAATTCCTGGATAGCATCGTGCATAAGGAACCACACCGTGCACCAGAACTTGTGGTGAATTGAAAAATTTAAGATTGGGAGATTAAAAGATTGCAAGATTAGAAGATTGAAATATTGAAAGATTGGGCTCCAACCAGCAGCTCGCAGCTGGTAGCTAGCAGCTATTTTTTGCTACCTTGCTGCCATGTATGCTAACTATATGAAAAAACTTTTGATCTACATTGTCGCTGTACAGATGCTTGTTGCCTGTTCAGCGCCTCCGAAAGAAGAAACCCAATCTACTGAGAAGCAAGCTTCGCTTGATAGTCTGTTGCAACAGTATCATGAAGAGCGGCTGAAGCTTTTCCCGATGGATGCTACGATGATGGGTGACAACCGGTATAATGACCAGTTGCCCAACAACATCACACAGGAGTATCGCACGCGGTTAAAAGATTTTTATACGCAATACCGCGATGCACTTCAGGCTACCGATCGCAGTAAACTTTCAGAAGAAGACCAGATGAGCTACGACATTCTGAAATGGGAATGCGATATAGCACTGGAAGGTTTACAATTTAAAGACTACCTCACTCCGGTAAATCAGTTCTGGTCCGCACATTTGCTCATCGGACAACTTGCCAGTGGCAGCAGCTTGCAACCTTTTAAAAGTGTAAAAGATTATGAAGACTGGCTGAAGCGTCTGGACGCTTATGTAGCCTGGACGGATACGGCTATCGTAAACATGAAAAAAGGTGTAGCACAAGGCTATGTTATTCCGAAAGTATTGGCACAAAAAGTTGTTCCTCAACTCGCAGACCTGGATCATGGTCCGGTAAAAGATCACCTCTTCTACAACCCGATCAAGTTATTTCCGAACGAGTTCTCGGCAGAAGATAAAGCGCGACTGACGAAAGCATACGAAGATGCTATCCAGAATAAAGTTATACCCGCTCACAAGAGACTGAATGATTTCATCAAGAAGGAATATATACCAGCTTGTCGCGAAACGTCCGGCATATCTGCATTGCCGGCGGGTAAGGAATACTATAATTACCTGATCAAGCTCTATACGACCACCGATAAATCGGCTGACGAAATTTTTGCTTTAGGTAAAAGTGAAGTAGACCGCATTACCAAAGAGATGGAAGCGGTAAAAGAGCAGGTCGGTTTCAAAGGCGACCTGAAAGCATTCTTCGTTCACTTGCGTGACAAGAAAGAACTGATGCCGTTCACTAAGCCGGAAGAAGTGATTGCACACTTCAATGCTATACACGACCGCATGAAGCCGAACCTTGCCAAGCTGTTTGATAAAACTCCGAAGACACCATTCGAAGTGAAACGTACCGAAGCTTTCCGCGAAGCATCTGCCAGTGCCGAGTATAATCCGGGGTCGCAGGATGGTACACGTCCGGGAGTATTCTATGTTCCCATACCGGATGCAAAGAAGTATAACACGCTTTCGGATGAAGACCTGTTTTTGCATGAAGCTATACCGGGCCACCATTACCAGATATCGCTGCAACAGGAAAATATAGCATTGCCTGCTTTCCGCAGAATACTGGGCTATAGCTCGTATGCTGAAGGATGGGCCCTTTATACCGAATCACTTGGTAAAGAATTAGGACTCTATACCGATCCGTATCAATACTTTGGTATGCTCAGTGCCGAGATGCACCGCGCGATCCGCCTGGTAGTAGATGCCGGTATGCACACACAAGGCTGGACACGCGAACAGGCAATTCAATATTCCCTTGACCACGAAGCTGAAACAGAAGAAGGTATCATCTCAGAGATAGAACGCTATATGGCTATACCGGGGCAAGCACTGTCTTACAAAATAGGACAATTGAAAATCCGCGAGCTGCGCACCAAAGCAGAAAAAGAATTGGGCGACAAATTCAGTGTGTCTCAATTCCACAACCAGGTACTGGATTCCGGATGTATACCGTTAAAAGTTCTGGAAGAAAAAGTAAACCGCTGGATCGAGTCGGTGAAGAAAACATAGAAGGCTGCTGGCCACTGGACAAATACAATGGCTGCTGGTTGCAAGCTACTGGCTTCAGGACAAACAGCCTGTAACCAGTGGCCCGTAGCTTGCAGCCTTCACTATATACCGGGCCGGCTTTTCAGCCCCAGAGCGAACTGCCTGTAACCAGAAGTCTGCAGCCAGTGGCTCCTATAGTTTGAAGCGTGACGTCAATAGGCTTTCGTGGTAACTTACCGGGAGGCGAACGATAAAGCGTGAACCTTCATTTATACTGGCTTCGAGGGCGATGGTGCCGTTCAGTTTCTCTACTGCTTTGCGCACTATATAGAGTCCCAGTCCGTTGCCTTTGCTGCGATCGCTGGCGCGGAAATACATTTCAAAAACACGTTCGTGATACTCCTTGAGTATACCTTGTCCGTTGTCTTCCAGTATCACGATACATTCATCATTTTCCTGGTGAACCTGCAGGCGTATAAACGGATTTACCGGTGTGCAGAAGTTGATGGCATTCTCCACCATGTTCTCCAATATGATACGAACCATGGCGGGATATGATATGAACGGTTCATGCAAGGACACCTCGCAAAATGTTTTGATACCTTTTGCCAGAATATCTTCGCGAAAATCATCACAGATATTCTGGTATATTTCTTCAATAAATACTTCTTTATATACCAACTGCTGTGCCCCTACATCGCTGATGGATTGCAGCTTGATCAGCATCTTATCGAGGCTGCGTGCCGTTTCACGCACCTTATCAAATAGCTCGAGTGCGTTGTGATCTTTTACCGTTACGCTGGCTACTTCGGCAAGTCCCATAAACGTTGTAAGCGGTCGTCTGAAGTCGTGCGAAGACCGGTAGAAGAATGTATCGAGCTCTTTATAGGCTTCGTTCAGCTGTGCCGTACGTTTGCTTACCATTTCATCCAGGTCACGGTTTATCTCTACGATCATCTCGTTCGTTTCACGAAGTTCTTCTGATTGTGCCTGTATCTCTTCCGTCTTTTCAATGAGTTCTTCGTTTAATCGTACGAGGCGCTGGTTGGCCTCCGTGAGCTCTTCCGACTGCGCCTGTATCTCTTCCTTCTGCTCGATTATAGATATATTTGCTTTACGCATTTGACGGTTATACCGGTATATATTTATAGCCAGTATGGAGATCAGTATAGTGCCGGCTATACCAAACAAGATCACCGTGTTCTGAAGGTTGATTTGTGACTGCTGAATATCGATCCGGTTCTTCTGCAATTCGCGTTGCTGGTTCAGCATTACAATCGCTTCGTCTTTCTTTTCAACCTGGTATAGCGCCTCCAGTTCTGCAAGCTTACCCGCATTGCTCTCGCTATAGATACTATCATTCAACTGTGAGTATTGCTCATGATATACCAATGCATTCTTAAAATCACCTTTCGCTTCGAGGTATTGCGACCAGAATAGTTTGTTATACATCCGCAGTGTTTCCGAATGGATTTCTTTTCCTATATCTCTTGCTTTTTCCAGGTAGTGTTTCGCATCCGCCAACCGGCCAACCCGGGTATATAAATTACCTATGGAATTATAGGATATACCCAGACCGTAACGGTTGCCAATGCGTTCGTCCATCACCAGCGCTTCTTCCTGGTAACGCATGGCATTGTCAAAATCCTGCTGTGCTTCGCTGATCAATCCCAGGTTGAACAGACTGGCCGATATACCCTTCTTGTGATCGATGCGTTTACGAATGGCGAGTGACTTCAGCATATAATCCTGCGCCAGGGTATACTTCTTTTCCAGTAAATAAATCAGGCCCAGTACGTTGTAGCAGTTCGATACACCGTGTTCATCCTGTATCTGCTCACGAATGGCAAGTGACTTCTTTATATAGTCGTGGGCGAGGCCGAAGTTCAACTGGTTCTTGTAGATCCACGCCACGCTACTCTGTATTCTTGCCGCTTCATGTTTATCGCCCAGCTTCTCGGCTATCTTAAGAGCTTCCAGAAAATACTTCAACGCCAGGTCATTCTGACCGCGTTCTTCATAGACAGACCCAATGTTATAGTACAGATTTCCAGTAATGGTGGGAATGTTTTTTGAAGTAAGCATTTTCAACGCCCTGAAATATAGTTCGAGCGCCTCGGTATAATCACCGTTATCAGCCCGAACTTCGCCCGTTATTCCGAGACATTGAAATTGCAGGAAATCATCTTTCAGGGCGTTGGCAGTTTCGCAGGCCTTCGCTATATATACATCTGCTTTGGAGTACTCCGTTTTATTCCGGTAGAGACGTGCCAGCAAAAGCTCCGTATCGGCAACGCTGCGGCTGCTGTTCTTTTTCTTATATAGTTCCAGCGCTTTTATGAGACTCTCCTCCGCCTCTTTGTTTTTCCATTGCACCATATAGAGGCGGGCCATACTTTTGTAGGTATACGCGCGATAGGTTTCCGATTTTATGTTGTCCTGCACAGCCAATCCTCTGGCATACGCTATACTGGCAGAATCGTATTGTGCCATGATGCGGTATAAATTACCAGTCATTACATAGCCGTACGCCTGCAGATCGTCAGGCGAATCATATAGTGCAGATGCTTCGCGATAGTATTTTAATGCAGTCTCATTTTCACCAATGTCCTGGTGATAAAATCCTTGCAGGATAAGGGCATAGCGCATGCCCTTTTTATAGTTGAGACGCTTGGCTTTAGCATAGGCTTGCTGGGCATAAGAATACCCGAGCTCAATATCATAATTATAGCTTACGGAACTCAGCTCGCACAAGACATCGACCCGGGCGGCATTGTTCTCGGTAGCATTCAAAACATGGACAAGGCTATCGACCAGTACCTGCTGTGCCCATGCCCCTACCGTTGTAAAAAGAAAGCATACCAAGACTAGTAAAAGTCTTCTCATGGTGTAGATTAAAGCGCTCTAAATCGCGGAATTTAAAGAATAGCTTTCAAAAAAGTATTTATTTCGAATAATTCATATTCAAATAGTAACTTTCTAAGGTTATACGGTAAAAATGTTCAAGTCTATCAGCCTCCTGACCAGTAAGTCTGAGCTCACCCGCGAGAAACAAAAGGACTATCGCAATGTAGTGGTGATCCAGATCGTCATCATTATCCTTGGTCTTACGCTCTCACAATTTCTGCTGGAGGGCACACAAACCAGTGCCGCCAAACTGGTAACCACGATCTTCTCTTCGTTCGGAGCGATCTACGCATTTTTACTTTGGGACATGCTTCGAAATTTTACCCGGAGTGCATTACTGGTGCGCACATACCTGATTATACTCGTGGGCATTGTATGTACCGGTGTACTTGTGGAGTTTCCATACTATACTATACTCGAAGTGCCTGATCGTCAGATATACCTGATGATTATCCACGGCTTGTTGTTCCCCATCGAAGTAACCGTGATAGCGTTTGCTATACGCGATATATTTTCGAGTGAATTTCTAACACCGGATAAACTCTGGGGCTCTGCGTGTATTTACCTGATGATCGGTATATCCTTCGGAAGCCTCTATGATCTTATTTGCATTATAAACCCGGGAAGCATGGGACCCAACCTGGCTTTAGGACTGCCCAATTACTCGGAGTGTGTGCGGTATAGCATGTGTATTCTGGGCGGTCTCGATCCTGCACAGCCTGATACCACGCGACTCATCCGCAACATCAGTGTTATTGAAGCCGTGTGGAGTAATTTATTTGTCGTATTAATAATAGGTAAACTGATGGGATTGCCTAAACCACCCAAAGGAAATGAAACTGCCGAAGCATAACAACCGGCTATAAGCAGGATACATTTCTTCTATTAGCCTACTTTAAATCGTACTGTTATCTGATATAATATAGAGTATATATAGTTTCTGAAAAAAAATTTAAACCTGATCATATATGAACAACCGCAGACTCTTACCTTTTATTATACTGGGCGTGATCGCTCTTTTTATACTGGCAGGACTTTCATCCAGTATCTTTTACAAGATTGGCCCTTCCGAACGCGCTGTTATATTCTATCCGTTCGGCAAAGCGCTTGACAAGGAAAACATCATTGACCCTGGCACGCACATGAAAGCCCCCTGGAATGATGTGATTATATACGAAGTGGCCGAGATTACTTCTGAAGAGAACATGGACATTAACGACAAGAATGGTTTGCCGATTCACGTAGAAGTATCGGTACGTCACTTCCCGATGCACGGCAAGATTGGCGACATTCACGAGAAGTTCACCAAAGACTATATTAACCGCCTGGTAATTCCGGAGGTGCGTTCGGTGTCGCGGCAGGTAATGGCCAAGTATACTGCCGAAGAGATTTACTCTACCAAACGCGCTGAAGTTGAAACGTCTATTAAAAGTGAAACCGAAAAGATATTGAACGCCAACTACGTAAATGCTACAGCCGTGCTGATACGCTCTATAAAATTACCCGACCAGATACGTGTTGCCATTGAGAATAAACTTCAGCAAGAGCAGGAAGCACTCGCCTATCAATACCGGTTGGAGAAAGAAAAGAGTGAAGCCGAACGTAAACGTATAGCAGCCGAAGGTGAAGCGCGAGCTAACAACATCGTTAACAGCAGCTTAACAGATAAACTCTTAAAAATGCGCGGCATTGAAGCTACGTTGGAACTTTCCAAGTCGCCAAATTCAAAAGTAGTGGTGGTAGGTTCAGGTGGTGATGGATTGCCTCTGATTTTGGGCAACAATTAAAAAAAATATATTTTTTAATGCATTTTTAATGCATTCCTTTCGATTGCAACGATCTGCCCTGTATATTTAAAACCGCTGTTAAATCTCATATTAAAATGTCGAAAACTGCTGAATTAATCATTGATGGTAAGTCGTACACACTGCCAGTCATTGAAGGAACTGAAGGAGAAGTAGCTGTTGATATCAGTGATCTTCTGGAGAAGGCCAAAGTGATTACTCTGGACTTAGGTTATAAAAATACTGGAGCTACCAAAAGTGCTATTACCTTTCTGGATGGCGACAATGGGATTCTTCGTTACCGCGGATACTCAATTGAAGAACTGGCTGAAAAGTCTAACTTCCTGGAAGTTGCTTACCTCTTGATATTCGGAGAGTTACCAAGCAAGCAGCAGTACGACAAGTTTTCCAACGACATTAAAACACATACACTCGTACACGAGGATGTGAAGAAGATACTCGATGGTTTTCCGTCAACAGCGCATCCGATGGGTGTACTGGCTTCGTTGTTCTGTTCACAGACTGCCTTCTATCCGGAGTCACTCGATCCGAACCGTTCGGCAGAGGGAGTATATCTCAGCATTGTACGTTCACTGGCCAAGATGCCAACCTTCGCGGCATGGGCGTATAAAAATGCAGTAGGTCACCCGGTGAATTATCCTGATAACTCACTGGCTTATAGCGCTCGCTTCCTCAAAATGATGTTCGCGCTTCCGGCTGAACAGTATGAAGTTGACCCGGTAGTAGCCGATGCGTTGGACAAGTTGTTGATCCTTCACGCTGATCACGAACAAAACTGTTCTACTTCTACTGTACGTATCGTAGGTTCATCCAAAGCCAGCATATACTCATCTATATCTGCCGGTATCAACGCCCTGTGGGGACCGCTTCACGGTGGTGCTAACCAGGAAGTTATTGTGATGCTCGAAGCCATTAAGAAAGATGGTGGCGATACCGAGAAGTGGATCAACAAAGCAAAAGACAAGAACGATCCGTTCCGTCTTATGGGCTTCGGACACCGTGTATATAAGAACTTCGATCCGCGCGCGAAGATCATCAAGAAAGCTGCGGATGATGTACTGGGGAAATTAGGTATAAATGATCCGGTGCTGGAGATTGCACAGAAGCTTGAAGAAGCTGCGCTGAAAGATCCATACTTCGTGGAACGCAAACTATATCCAAACGTAGACTTCTACTCGGGTATCATTTACCGTGCATTAGGTTTACCAACCGATCTGTTCACTGTAATGTTCGCTATGGGACGTATGCCGGGCTGGATCGCGCAGTGGAAAGAACTTCGCGAGAACAAAGAACCAATCGGCCGTCCGCGCCAGATATATACCGGAGCACAACTGAGATCGTACGTTGACATCACCAAACGATAAGGGAATGTTAATCGTTATCCGTTAATTGTTATCCGTTATACTGGATTACGATTAACGGATAACCGTTAACGATTAACGTTAAACATCATGGAACTACAGCAACAATTCGAAAGTGCAGTAGCACGTTCAAAGGAACTCACAAGACGTCCTACCAACGAAGAACTGCTCTTGCTATATGCACTCTTTAAACAAGCTACAGAAGGCGATGTATCGGGCGAGCGTCCGGGAGGCTTCGACTTCAAAGCCATCGCGAAGTACGATGCCTGGGAAGAACTGAAGGGTAAATCCAAAGAGCTGGCCATGCAAGACTATATTCAATTGGTTGAAAAACTCCATCAGCAATACGCGTAACGCGTGAACCTCTTTTATCAGCCGCTAATCCCCCAGGGAATTTCTTATCTCGATGCCGATGAGTCACGTCATTGTGTGAAAGTGCTTCGCCATACCGTTGGTGATACGCTTCGCATAACAGACGGACACGGCTTCTTCTATGATGCAGTTATTACGAAAGCAGACGACAGGCAATGTACATTTCGCATCGCTGAAAAGATTGCGCAGCCTCTTCGCAATTTCACTGTTCATATAGCAATTTCTCCTACGAAAAATGCTGATCGGATAGAATGGTTTGTAGAGAAAGCGGTTGAGTTTGGAGTTGATACAATCTCGATCGTTGAATGCGAGAACACCGAGCGAACGTATCTGAAAAAAGAGCGCCTGGAAAAAGTAGCGATCAGCGCCATGAAGCAATCGCTCAAGGCAACACTTCCCCGCATCGAAGGTCTTCTCCCCTTTCAAGATATACTCGGTAGCAATGCAACGCAGAAATTTATCGCGTATGTTGATCAACAGAATCCAGATCACTTGAAAAATATGGCAACAGCCGGAAAAGATTACGTTGTATTGATTGGTCCGGAAGGCGATTTCTCTCTCGATGAGCTTAACGCGGCATTGCAAAATGGTTTTAAAAAAGTAAGCCTCGGTCCCAGCAGACTGCGAACCGAAACCGCGGGTCTTGCAGCGTGTCATATTCTCAACCTCATCAACAACTAATCAGTAATCATCTTACATACTGAACCATTATTGGTTTCAACAGAAGTATAGAGTTGCCGATCTTTATACTAAATTTACTTTTTTACAACGCCTATGATTCTGAATTACATTTGGGTCTCCTTCTTCCTGATCGCGTTTGTTGTCTCTCTTGTGAAGCTGATTTTTTTCCAGGACGTTGAAGTGTTTCCCCACATGTTGCAATCAACTTTTGATATGGCGAAGACTGGCTTCGAAATTTCTATTGCACTTACCGGTGTCATGTCGTTATGGTTAGGGCTGATGAAGATTGGTGAACGTGCCGGTATTGTTCCTATACTTTCCAAACTGGTTGGTCCTTTCTTCTCGCGCTTGTTTCCCGAAGTTCCGAAAGATCACCCGGCCACGGGTTCAATCATCATGAACTTTAGCGCCAACATTCTTGGTTTGGACAATGCCGCTACTCCGCTCGGACTAAAAGCCATGAAGGAGTTACAGGAATTAAATCCTAATAAAGATACAGCGTCCAACGCACAGATCATGTTCCTGGTGTTGAACACATCGGGGCTTACCGTTATACCTCTATCGATCATTGCCGATCGTGCCACACTGGGTGCCGTAAATCCTACGAGCATTTTTATACCGACACTCATCGCTACATTCTGCTCAACGATTGTAGGACTTATATACTTAAGCATCAAGCAACGTATCAATTTACTCGAGCCTGTTGTACTTGCATACCTGGTAGGTCTTAGCGCAATTGTATGGGCCGGTGTATCATACTTTGCATCGTTACCACAGGAAGAGTTGCAGCGGCAATCAACATTGTTCACCA
Source organism: uncultured Chitinophaga sp. (assembly GCA_902168205.1). Classification (GTDB taxonomy): domain Bacteria; phylum Bacteroidota; class Bacteroidia; order Cytophagales; family Cyclobacteriaceae; genus Ohtaekwangia; species Ohtaekwangia kribbensis. Next base: position 144,190 of record CABHOK010000007.1, read on the forward strand.
GTGTTATTATCATCACCATTATTGTATCCTTTCTGCTGCTCGGACTCAGGAGGCGCATTCCACTTTTTGAGACATTTGTAGAAGGCGCGAAAGAAGGCTTTGAGACATCGATCAAGATCATTCCGTTTCTCATTGCTATACTTGTAGGCATCGGGTTGTTCAGAACATCGGGTGCATTGACCTATATCATCCAGGGCATAGCATGGGTCTTCGGGCTAATGAATATCAACACCGACTTTGTTGAAGCGCTACCCGTAGCATTCCTCAAACCTTTAAGTGGCCAAGCCGCTCGCGGTATGATGATTGAAGTATCGAAGAGTGTTGGTCCCGATTCGTTTGTTGCAAACCTCGCGGCTATCTTCCGTGGTTGTGCCGAGACTACATTTTACATATTGGCAGTTTATTTTGGTTCTGTAAGCGTGCGCAAAACACGATACGCATTAACCGGAGGATTAATCGCAGATGTTGCAGGAATAATTGCAGCCATCTTTGTTGGTTACATGTTCTTCCATTAGAATATAAAGTAAAGTAATTGTTGTTAAACTCCTTAATCAGGATTATCATTGTTATATGGAAAGAAAAGCGGATATCCAAAAGACTATTTACGATAACGCAAAGAGTCACTTCCTTGGAAATTTCCCGGACTCACTACCAATCGAGCAAGCCTATGTACACATCGGTATGTACCTCGGGTGGATCATAGATTCCGGTTTATACTCTGAGTACTTTGAAGACGAAGCATCCAACCAGATTTTCCGCTTTAAACGCAGAGAAATATCCTGTACAATTCTCAGTGAGATATGGGACGGATATTTAGGCTATGAGCTCTTTAATCGCCAGGGTAATATGTTTACCTACTACTACTATGGTGGCGGCCTATACAGAAATGATTATGACGAAATTCTCGTAAGAACACTCCCGTCAATTTATCACGTAACCGATAGCTGGGAGAACTATGAAAAAATAAAGAACCGCATCGACATGCGCTTCTCCGACTGGAAGAAATTAGTGGGAAGTTAAGCGAAGCTTGAAGATATTTTGTGAAGAGACTGCTCCTATTCGGGGCAGTCTCTTTTCGTTAATCGTTATCTGTTAATTGTTAATCGTTGGAGAAATATTACATATCTAAGTATACTGCTGCTAATTACGTTTTGTAAAATCCATTACACAAGCGCACAGAGTTATATATACCCTTTGTGATTTGATTTGTGCCTTCTCTGCGTCCTCCCGTGCTTTGGATTTATTTCACGATTAACGGTTAACCTGTAACGGATAACGATTAACGGATAACCATCTTCCCATTCTTATCCACAATACTCTCCAAAGCATCTGCCTTGATCGTGAGTTCACCCGTATCCTGCTTGAACATGAGTTCTTTCGGTACGAAGGCCAATTGATAGTTGGTGCTCCAGGCAAGTCCGTCAGAACGGTATATCTTTGCGAGCGTTGCTGTGTATTTATTTTCCTTGTTTGCTTTCTCGCTATACATCAGCACAAAGTATATCTGCCCGTTAGCATCCGAGAAGGTAAGTGACTTGGCAGCCGGCAAGCCTGATTGTTTAAAGCATGTTTTATCAACAGCAAATTTGATCTTTATATCGGGCACACGCGTAGGTGTGATGGAGTAAAAATATCCCTCAGCGTTCAGTGAATCTTTATAATATAGACCTGCAGTATATTTCTCATCAATAATTGACAGTGGCTTGAACTTCGAGCGCTTGGCATCGGTAAACAATGGAATAGAGTCCGGCAATTGCACCAGCCAGCGTAACGCTTCATTACGTCTGGTCAGTTTTTTATCGAGCTGCTTCTTCTCACGTTCAGCAAAATCTTTTAATGTACTTACGTAGCTCTTCAACACGATGGAATTATTATAGGTGTTGGTAATGAAGTAAGTATAGTCTTCCGCTTTAGCTTCTATATTTTCACCATTCAGTTTGCCTGCTATACTATCAAGTTTGGAAAGGTAACGCAGCTCGCGTGTTGTACGCTCCAGTTGCTGATGTACGTTGGTTGAGTCGCTTTGCTTTTTATGTTCGATGAGCGTTGATCTATACTCCAGCTCGGCCATCTTCAGACTAAACACTTCCATGGGCAGCGGGTCTTTATCAAACTTCTTCAGTTGTGTCATCAATAACTTATCGATCAGAGCGGTAAGATCGCTGCGAACCGAAACAGAATCTTTCGCAAGCTTATCGCGCAGCTTGTTGATCTCGATATCATACTCCACCAAATGTTTATTCATCGGCAGTATCTCTTTCTCGATAACAATTTTCGATTTATCAGCGAACTTGCGATAGTCCCATACCTCGAGTTCGTTCTTGTAAAAATCAGCCGCAGCCGATCCTTCATTCTTGAAATCGGTTATCTCACGCGGTACCATCACCTGGTTATAGCCTACTTTGCCTAATGTAGCAAGACCGCCTTTATAGGTATCAAAAGCTTTCACAGCCGAATCATACCGCACTGCCAAGGCTGTAAGCGAGCTTAGAAGTTTGTCATCCGCGCGCAGGTAAAATTCTTTTTCACCGGGATATGTTTTTTGAATCGAGCGGTATAGCGCATTGGACTTTTTATACAAACTATCAGCCAGCACAAAGTAATGCTTCACCATTTTTAGTCGGTCGATGCGTTCGCGGAGTCCTTCGAGTTTTTTCTGTATATCAAATTGTACGTCTGAAAGCTTTACACCGAACTCACCGGTACGCAGATCTCTGCGGTTGTAGAGTTCGTAATATTCATCGTTGCGCTTCAGTTCTTTTTCCGTGATGGTCTGGTAGGCTTTGGTGTAGAAATATATAGCCGTATCCATCTGCGAGATAGTCTTCGCGGTGTTTCTCAGAATATCTTCTTTAGCGGATTTCTCATGCGCAATGATACCCATGTAGAGGAAGGCGTTCGGATTATCATCGTTCTCTTTCAGGTATTTCCGGAGGAAGGGTTCTGCAGCTTCGTATTGCTTCGTTTTAAGCAGTCCGAAAATGTCCTTATACTTTACCTTCTGCGCATGCGCAGCAGACGAGACAAGCAGCATAAGGGCCACAATCTTGATAAAACCAACTTTAATCATGGGTAGGGACAGTGTAGATTAACTTTCGAAATTAATTAAAAAAGAGGGAACAATAGTAACCCTAACATATTGATGTGAGTTAGTTATCTTTATAGCGGAAAGGCTGACCACAGGTGCTTAGGGCAAGTCGTTTCAGATTTTCCACACTTTCTAAAAGTAAAATTGATTGCTATGAAAAAACTGCTTGAAAATCCGCGTATAGCCTCCGTTGTAAGGGTTATAAAACCTTGGGTGACCATCGCTGTGTTTGTGCTGGTGTTGCGTTACACGGGAATTCTGGCGGGTATTTCATCGATCACCGGTGCGGCCATCATCAGCACGGGCGTAATGGATGCCGAACCTGAAGCCCCGGTGGTAACAAAAAGTTTCGACTATAACTTTACCCTCACCGACCTTGGGAACAACAAGGTTGATATGAATCAATTCAAAGGCAAAACGATCTTCCTCAACCTGTGGGCAACGTGGTGCGGACCTTGCCGCATTGAAATGCCGAGCATACAAAAGCTATACGACAAGGTTGACCATGACAAGATCGCATTTGTAATGCTTTCGCTGGATCGTGCTGAAGACAAAGAGAAGGTTGAAAAATTCCTGACTGACAAAAAACACAGCTTCCCGGTATATATACCTGCCGGTGCTTTACCCGAGCTGTTGAACGTACCTTCTATCCCGACAACTTTTGTAATTAGTCCGGATGGAAGAGTGGCCTCCAAAAAAGTAGGTACTGCCAATTACGATACCGAAGAGTTCAAGAAATTCCTGGAAGATCTTTCTGCTACAGCTAAGAAATAAGGTCGAGCAGTTCGCGCTTCACGACTTCCATACCAGTACTCGCTTTATCAACTATCATTCTGACGTTCGGTATACCTAAGTTGATTTCAGGCTTCTTAGGGTCCACTACGTATTTCATAGTTTCGTCAGGAACATAATTAATCAGACCTGCGGCAGGATATACTACCATCGAGGTACCCACCACTATAAATATATCTGCATACCTGGCGTGATGTGTTGCGACCTCCATCAACGGAACCATCTCACCAAACCATACTATATTCGGACGAAGCTGTGATCCAATTTCACATGTATCCCCTATCTTCAGCTCCCATCCATCTATAGGGTATACGAGACGCTCATCTCGCGTACTGCGTGATTCAAACAAACTGCCATGCAGGTGTATAACTTTGGAAGAGCCGGCACGCTCGTGAAGATTGTCAACGTTCTGCGTTACGATGGTAACATCAAAATGCTTTTCAAGTTCAGCGAGTATTTCATGGCCGCGGTTCGGTTTAACTTCCAGGGCTTTCTTTCTGCGTTCGTTATAGAAGTCCAGAACGAGCTCTGGATCTCTCAACCATCCTTCCGGAGATGCAACATCCTCCACACGGAAACCTTCCCACAGACCATTCGAATCGCGAAAAGTAGGTATACCACTCTCTGCACTGATGCCGGCACCGCTGAGGACTACTAATTTTTTCATGTTAAAGCTATATTTACCAGGCTATATTACGATTCAAACAACGTTTTTAGGTACACCAGATTGCCTGATGATTGATAACAGTGTTCCTAATTTGATTTCTTTATGATTGGGAACAGGCACTGTAATAGTCGAATTATCTGTTCGCTTTTTGCATAATAATATGACTACCCTTTTGTCGTACCTGAACAAAGTTTTGCTGTGCCAGAATATCACAAACTTCTGCACCGGAGAGTATACGAAGCTTACCCAACTGCTACTTCTAAACGTGTTATAAATACTTCACTGTGAAGTCTGTTCCCTACTTCTTCTGCTGAAGCATGTTCGAAAAACAGCTCTACAGCTTCTTTTAAATTTTGTTTCGCTTCTTCAACAGAATCGCCCTGTGATGCAATATCCAACTCCGGGCAAAGAGAAACGTAAGCGTCTCCTCCCCTCTCTATAACTGCTGTGAATTGATATGTACGGTTCATATCCAAAGCTACTATTTTAACGGGATAAATACCAACCCAAATCCAATTGCACAAGAACATCAAGAAGACACAGAGTAACACCGAGTAAAAACTTTTTGAAACTCTGTGCCTCCTTCGTGAACCTCTGTGCAATAGCTTGGTATTCCGCGAAAAAAAATCGGTTAACCATTACCGAAGTAATCGTTAACCGAAAATCTCCAACACAGAATATATCTTAGAAGCGGAAGCTTATGCTTGTAGTAAAGCTTCTTGGCTTTTGCGGGTTGATGGTAGACCAACCGGTGTAGTATTCTTTATCCGTCAGGTTATCAAGTTTGAAAGCTATACGGAACGCATCGGTGTTATAGGACAGCGCTGCATTCAGCAAAGTATATGAAGGGAGTTTGAATGTGCCCGTAGTAGCACGATCCAGTATAGCATACTCGCTTGAGTAATTTCCTCCAACGGCAAATCCCAATCCCTGCAGGGCACCTTCACGCAGGCGGTAGCTTATCCAAAGGTTACCCATGTGTTGCGCACCGGCACTCTCTGGTCTTCTGCCGATATAGTCTTCACTGTCGGTCTTGGTGATCTTGCTGTCGTTATAGCTATAGCCAGCTATCACGTTCAGTCCCGGAAGCGGAGCAGTAATCATACTGAACTCAACACCCTTGCTATAGTTTTCACCATCCTGTACATAATAGTTCACGCGGGTTGGATCCTGGCGAACCACATTGGACACCTGTATATCATAGTAGCTCAGGGTAGCGCTTACTTTACCATCTAACAAATCGGTTTTAACACCGGCTTCCCATTGGTTGGCTTGTTCAGGATCAAACGATCTTACGGCAATATCACTGCCTGAACCTTCAGTGCGCGGTGCTACGTTGCTGAAACCGTTCATATAGTTTGCAAAGATCGAAAGCTGATCTTTCAGCGGCTGATATACTATGCCAAATTTAGGAGACAACGCGGTCTGGTTGCTTTCTTCATTATCCTTGTTCACGAAATGATCAATACGCAAGCTTACCATCGTTGACAAGGTTGGTGTGATGTTCAACACATCTGAAACGTACGCACTATATACTTCCTGTTTTGCGGTAGTGTTGTTAGAACCCGCGTTCGCCAGAAGAGCATCGGTAGCAGCACGAGACAACTGACCATTGTCATTGTCAGTTTCGTATTGCTCCGGATCAGTAATTCCGAAAACAACCTGGTTTACTTCTTCTATACTTGCGTTACCGATGTAGATTGAACCGTTACCTACGTAACCTGTATCATTGTTCTGAGCGCTGTTAGCATAGTAATCAAGACCAGCCACCACGCGGTTGCGCAGATTGCCGATGGTGAAATCACCAATGAAATTCTGTTGTATATCGGTAGTAAGCGTAGTAGAATTCTGCTTGCTGAGATAGCGACCAAATATACTTCCTTCACTGATCGGATAGAATCGTGTTGATTCATAAATATATGAATAGTATCCATCCGATTTAGCAGAGCTTCTTGACAATACAGTCTGTGATCTCCATTTGTCAGACAGCTTGTAATTCATCTGGGCCTGTAGGCTAAACGTTGGATTTTTCATAGACAGATCGTTGCTGGTATAGGAACGTTCATGATCATAGTTCAACGCATCAAGATTGGCCGCAGTCAGCGGAGCACCTCGGTCGAGGAAGAGCATTGTTTGGTTGGTGCTTTCCGAGCTTAAGAACTCCGTGTTCACAAGGAACGAAAGTCTTTCGTTTACCTCATACGCCAAGGATGGTGCAAAGAAGATTGCCTTCTTGAAGCCTGCATCCTGGAAACTGTTTTCGCTGTGATAGGCTGTGTTCACACGTAATGCTATCTTCTTGTCTTTGCTTAGCGGAGCATTTACATCCGCAGTAATTCTGTTCAGGCCAAAGCTGCCGGTGTTATAGGCGATCTCTCCACCGAATTTACTGAACGTAGGTTTCTTCGTTACGATGTTGATAAGACCACCATACGAAATAAGACTGCTACCATAGAGCGTTCCGGAAGGACCTTTCATGATCTCGATCGTTTCAATGTTTGCTACATCAAGTCCACCGTTGGTTAGTCCGGGTACACCGTTGATCAGTGTAGGCTGCACCGAAAATCCGCGTAGCGAAAAATATCCGGCACCATCACCACTGCGGCCGGTAGACTCCCATAGTCTGCTTACACCCGGAGCATTTTTAAGTGCATCGTTAAAGCTTGTTACCACCTGGTCTTTTATAAGCTCAGCACTGATGGTATTATATACCTGCGGGTTCTCAATATTTTTCAATGGAAGCTTGGCTACATAATCGCTTTGCTTGCGATCGAACTCATTGGTTTTATAACCGCTGATAACAATCTCATCCAGTTGCTGTGAGTTTTCGTTCAGAACGATCTCATCCACAACAGTTGTCTCACCGGCCTTTATCTCTATAGGAGTCTCAGACGTCTGAAGTCCTAAGAAAGACACTTGTAAAGTATAATTACCGGCATCGACATTCTTTATTTCATACTCGCCTTTGTTGTTGGCAGTGGTTCCTCTGCTGGTGCCTTTCAGGATCACATTTACATGAGGAGCAGGTTGTCCGTCAGATGATTTCACAACACCTTTCACAGAACCTTTATTCTGTGCCATGAGGCTGGCGCTGATCATCAGGAATAAAAAGAGTAAATACGTACGTTGCATATCGCTTACAGTTAGGACAATAGCATTTCTGTACACCCCGCATGAGGTCTATTGGAAGCGCTATTATTTATATTGATTTTAAATAGTGCACAAATATGAATGTGGCACCGCAAGAAATCAAAGCCACGGGAGTAATTCACCACAAAAATACCCTCTACGGGGTATACAGGTAACCGAATGAGTGTAGGCAGGGGGCGAGGGTACTCGACTATCAAGGACAAAGTTGTCCGATCGGACTACTTTTATTATCTTTGTTGTGTGAATCAAAAACGTTGCCTCCTATTTTATAAGGATTACTTTCAGGACTTCTATGACGATCAGACATCAAAGGTTCAAAAGAAGATACTTTGGACTCTGAGAATAATTGAAGACCTGGACAGAATTCCAGAAATTTATTTCAAACATTTAGAAAGCACTGATGGGCTTTACGAAATCCGAGTTCAAAGCGGAAGCGATATATATAGAATCTTCTGCTTTTTTGATGACAATAATTTAGTTGTTGTCGGGCATGGGTTTCAAAAGAAAACTCAAAAGACGCCAGACAAAGAAATTGAACGAGCTGAGAAAATTAAAAGAGACTACTATGAAGAAAAAAAATTTAACACCCCTCAATGAATTTATCGACAAAAAGGTTGGTAAAAAAGGTACCCGAAAAAGAGACAAGTTTGAAACAGACTACGAAGCGTTCAAGCTGGGAGTCCTTATTCAACAAGCAAGACAAGAAAGAGGATTGACTCAGGAACAAGTTGCTGAACTGTCGGGCACCAATAAATCCTATATTTCAAAACTTGAAAAAGATCTAAAGGACGTTCGCTTCTCCACGCTGCAGAGAATTATTACCGAAGGACTTGGCGGACATCTGGAGATTTCGATTAAGTTCTGAGCATGGCTGTATAATGAGAAGTATAGAATGACAGACGAACAAATCAAACAATATCACAAACAGGTTGACGAGAATATAGTTAAGTACGGCTATCATTCTACTTTTGTGTTTACCGGCAATACTCCCTCCTTCTGTTACTCAACAGGAATTTACAAGAGCTTTGGCATACCGGAGCTTTTCATTTCGTCTTTACCTCAAAACCTCTCGCACGAACTTATTCAGAACTATGTGCACAAGTTCAAAAATATGGACAAGGTTCCGTTGGATATAAAGATAGACGATCTCACTGACAGGTTCCCTGTATATTTGATTGAAGTACCAATAGACAAACTAACAGACTATGTCCTTTCAAGCATTCGATTTTATGAAGGCAAGAACTATAAATATATACAATTGATTTACCCCGATACCAATGGATACTTCCCTAACAATAAGGGATACAACTACGATCAAGTAATACTCGGACAATTTGAGCAGTAGTAATTATATAGTTATTAGCTAATATTATGACAAGAGAAGAACGAAAGCTGCTATCAAAAGAGCCTATTCAGTGGACTGGCGATCTCACGGATGATTGTACTGCCAAGTGGGGAGGCCTTATGTTACGAGCGGAATCAATGAATGACTATCACTGGTGGTGGGCTGTCTATGATATGCAACGGGATGAGATAACAATTGATAGTTCTAACGACTATAAGGAAAGATTTCTAGGAGGAAGAAGTATACGTTGATTCAAAAAAAATCAACATTCATTAAACCTGCGATTGAGTTTCAAGTCAAATTGAAAATTTAATCTTCTATGATTGTACGAATCATTCTACTCCTGCTTTTTACAACGATCTTATCAGCCTGTACGTCCGATGAAAATTTAGAGTCAATACCTCAGGTTCCTGAGGACGGTATTTATATAACAGAACAATTCGATGAGGCAGATCTGTCGCTCTTGTTTGACGTGCCTTTCTCGACTCGTGATAATTACAATGGCATTCAATATACCGCTGCGAATAGAAAAGAACTCGAAGCAGGTTTGGAAGAATTGACAATGCACCTCGACCTTGCTATTCCGCCCAATGCCACAGCAACAACCCCTCAACCGCTAGTTGTTTATATACACGGTGGTGGATTTACGAGTGGAAGCAAGGAAGACACCTATGATAAAATATTAGGCTATGCGAAGGCCGGTTACGTGGCCACAACAATAAATTACCGACTTACCCCCGACAATCAGTCCAGCAACGCACTGCGTAACCTTGCCGTTACCAATGCAGTGGAAGATGCCATGAATGCTATTCGGTTCCTCAAGAGCAAAGCATCGGTATATCACATCGATGTAACCCGCATTGCCGTAATAGGATCGTCAGCCGGAGGCGGCATAGCACTCACCAACGCTGTAGGTGCAGATGAACTGGGATTTCAATCCGATTACTCAGATCAGAGTGCCAAGGTACAAGCTACTATATCTACCGGGGCCACGTTGACGGGCGATAGCCTGGTTGACAAGTCTGCTCTTGCTTTTGATTCGTATGATTGTCCGGCACTACTGTTTCATAACAGTGCTGAAGATCCGGTTACCGGGGCCACCTGGCAAAATGCTCTTGATACAAAAAAACTCATGGATGACGCTGGAAATACCTGCACGCTGGTAGCGCAGCCTTCCGACACGCATACGGTAAGCCTTGCCCTTGATGGTAAATACTGGAACAGTATAAAATCATTTCTCTGGCAACACCTGCGGCTCTATGAATTACGATTGGAATAGTTATTCGTGAATCGTTATTCGGAAATCCAGAAACACTAAGACCACAGAGGAGAGTTACACAGAGAGAAATATACTTTGTGTAACTTCTTGTCTTCTTTGTGATTTCTTTGTGCAATGGATTTGGGAATCGTTGTGATGTGCTATCGCTTCTCTCCCAACAATGCCAGTAGCTGATTGTTTTGCTTCTTTAGATACTCGATTTGTTCTTTCAATTCTTTTATCTGGTCATCTTTGGCAGCAATGATCTTCTCAAAAGCTTCCGGCTGAAATTCTTCATTAAGGTTATTGATATAGCCATAACCCTTCTGAGTATTTTCGAATGATATGGAAACACTTGGCGCGAGTATATCCGCTACTCCTACATCATACAGTTGTGCTAACTTTTCTACTTGCTCAGCTTTCAAAACGCGCGGGTTTCGTTCGATCTTGGAATATGTACTTTGATCTACACCGATTTGTGAAGCAACGTATTCTTGTGTGTAGTTATTGATCTCACGTAACACTCTCAGGTTTGACATACTCGAAGTTGATATAATAGCGAAAGTACAAAATTACCTGCAAGCTGCAAGGCATCAAGCACAATCCTTCCCTCCTATTTCAGGCCGATATGCCTACTATAGTATGCTAAATTAAATGGTTTAGGATTATCGCTGCCAACATCTTTGCTCCGTATTCTAAACCAAATTACTCAACGATGGCTAACATGAAAGTTACTTTGCCCGAAGGTGTATCGCTCATCAAACTACCGGCAACGGCCGAGCTTGCTATTTACATGATTCATAAAGAACTGAGAAACCGAAGGATTATTACGAAGCTGGAAGATGCAGGCTTTGATTCCTCCAACCTGTCATTCGATCTCACGGAAGTGATTCTGCAACTGGTCGGTATACAGAATGATTCCAACGAGACTTATGAATGGTATATTCAGCTACAGGACAAATATACCGCTCTGCCGGAGCCGGAAGAGCCTTCGGAGTATTATCAACAGGCGCTTGACTTCTATATCGAACTAAGGGGCGTTAACCGTTGATCGTTACACGTTACCAGAGAAATCCAGAACCACAAAGCTTAGAAAGAAGGCACAGAGTTACACAGAGTAAATATATACTTTGTGAATCTTTGCGTCTTCTTTGTGGACTTGGTGCAATGGATTTAGAAATATAGCCGTATAGTTCGCACTACTTCTCGCAAAGCTTCTCTCTTGCCTTCCACGGCTCAATCATTTTACTATCGGTCGTAAGATCGGCAGGTTTGATTCTTACCTTGCCATCCGACTTATCGGTAACAAACTCGAGCACCAGACGAGTACAGAATTTTCCTTTGCCGTGATCGATCTCAACGGTGGCTAGTGCCTTATCGATTTTAGTGATCTGGTATTTATCTACCATAAACATGTTTACTTTTTTACCACGAGCTGTCTCCATGAAGGCGGTTGATATATAGGGTTCGAGGTCTTCCCAATTTTTCATGGCTGTCATAAATTCATCAGTAGCTTTACGAACAGCTTTTTCATCCTGTGCCTGCAAGGCCAATGAAAAAACAAAAACAAAAAAAAGGATTAGAGGGGTTTGGATACGCATAGGAGTATTGGGTTAATGGTTACCCTAACAAACAGCTTTAAATTCATATCCACAAGTATCATAACACACAAAACTGGCAGGCACGTAGTAATGAAACAGGTAGAAATACCTGTTTTTAAATTACCGTATTTATACTGCTGTAAGAATTTATTCTTAAGCGCTACTTCGTATCGTTATTTGAAGCTTCACAAAATAACAAGGCAACTCTCGAAAAGCCTTCAATAGAGTAGAGACTAATTTCTTAACAAGTTTTTTATGCCACGAATAATGCAAACAAACGGAGCTGTAAAAGATTACAAGTTCAACCTGGGAAAAAGATCACTCACTGGAGAAGCAGCCGTAATAGGTGATATTATATCATCAAACTATAGCGGCAATATTGCTGACCCTCTTTACACTGCACTCGACTCCACGATTGTTGAAGTTCGAGGTCGCAATAGCCTTCCAACCGGAAATGTGGATGCCGTATTGCTTGACAACAACTATAAACAATTGGTGCTCGGAGTCTTCAACGAAAAACTATCGGATGCCTTGCAACAAGACACGTTATTGGGATCAAGACCTCATTCGCACATATAGTTTAACAATCCCACGGAAATTTTCTTACGGCACGTGTAACGAAAAAGCCCTGCTTCTGGTTGGAAGCAGGGCTATTGTTAATTTGTAACGAGTTAACCTCTATTCATGAACAGTATATATACACTATTAACGGATAACAGTTCACGATTTACTTCTTCTTCTTTGCAGCCTTCTTCGGTGCTGCTTTCTTGGCTACTTTCTTCGCTGCGGTTTTCTTCGCGGGTGCTTTCTTGGCTGGTGCTTCGGTTTTAGCGGGAGCGCTTCTTCCGAATCGGCCCTTCTTCTCAGGTGTGGCATCGGCCAGTGTTATACATTCCTGCAAGGTTAGCTCCTTCGGATCTTTACCTTTTGGAATCTTCACATTCTTTTTACCGGCTTTGATATAGGGGCCGAAACGACCGTTGAGAATTTGTATATCTGGATTCTCATCAAACGCCTTGATCAGTTTGTTTGCATCTGATACACGCTTGTTCTCGATCAGCTCGATCGCTTTATCAAGTTCTATAGCATACGGGTCATTATCTTTCGGTATCGATACAAACTTTTTATCGTGCAATACATACGGACCGAAGCGTCCTATATTTACTACTACCGGCTTCTCTTCAAACTGTCCTAAATCGCGTGGCATTTTGAAGAGCTCCATGGCATCTTCCATCGTGATGTTCTCGATGAACTGTCCCGGACGAAGACTTGCAAATTTAGGCTTTTCTCCTCCTGAATCATCTGGGTTCTCTCCTATCTGCACATACGCTCCGAACTTACCGAGCTTGGCATATACCATCTTGCCGGTCTTCTCATCTATACCTAACTCGCGACTCTTACCAACCGATGAACGTTCTATCTTCTCCGTAGAAGATACCTTCTTATGGAAAGGTTGATAGAAGTTATCGATCATCTTCTTCCAGTCGAGTTTACCACTGGCAATCTCATCAAACTCCTGTTCAATTTCAGAAGTAAAGGAAAAGTCCGTTACATCCGGAAAGTGTTCTACAAGGAAGTCAGTAACCACCATCGCAGTATTGGTCGGGAAGAGTTTATTTTTCTCTGCACCGGTAATTTCAGTCTCTTCTGCTTTCGCGATGTTGTCGTTCTTCAGTGTAAACACATTGTATTTACGTTCAACACCTTCGCGAACTTCTTTCACTACATAACCACGCTTCTGCACCGTTGTAATGGTTGGCGCGTACGTAGATGGTCGGCCTATACCAAGTTCTTCAAGTTTCTTAACAAGACTCGCTTCCGTATATCTTGGCGCGTGGCGGGTAAATACCTGCTTCGCGGTGAGCTCATCCAGTTTAAGGTCTTGTCCTATAGTAAGTGGCGGCAACACTTTGCTGTTCTCCTCCTCATCTTCATCATCACCCGATTCCATATATACCTTTAAGAATCCTTCGAACTTCACAACTTCACCGGTTGCGATTAACGTGCGTGGATTAGTAGATATACCGATAGTAGCCGTTGTCTTTTCAAGTTCAGCATCGGCCATCTGCGAAGCTATAGCACGCTTCCAGATGAGATCGTATAAACGCAGGGCGTTACGGTCCATACCGGGATCGCTCACCGAAAAATCAGTAGGACGAATTGCTTCGTGAGCTTCTTGTGCTGACGATGATTTTGTTTTGAACTGACGCGGCTGTACAAACTCTTTACCGAATGCCGATTGAATTTGTCGCATCGCACCGTTGCGTGCTTCGTCTGATAAGTTCACAGAGTCCGTACGCATATAGCTTATCTTACCGGCTTCGTATAGTTTCTGCGCCACCATCATGGTTTGTATAACCGAGAAGCCGAGCTTGCGCGAAGCTTCCTGTTGTAATGTTGACGTTGTAAACGGAGGTGCCGGTGATCGCTTGGACGGCTTGGTCTGCAGATCTTTTATAGTATATTTTGCTCCCTTACACGACTCTAAAAACTTGAGCGCTTCTTCTTCTGTCTCAAATCGTTCGGAGAGTTCGGCAACGAGAGTCTTTCCTTTATCAAGGGTGAACTCGGCAGTAACACGATACGCAGATTTAGCTTTGAACTCGCTGATCTCGCGCTCGCGTTCAACAATCAGTCGCACCGCTACACTTTGCACGCGACCTGCTGATAAACCGGTTTTGATTTTCTTCCAGAGTATAGGAGAAAGTTCATAGCCAACGAGGCGATCGAGTACACGTCTTGCCTGCTGTGCATTTACAAGGTCGATATCTATACCGCGTGGGCTTTGCAGTGCGTTGAGAATTGCATTCTTGGTAATTTCCGTAAAAACAATTCTGCGTGTTTTAGCATCTGTGAGATCAAGCACTTCTTTCAAGTGCCAAGATATAGCTTCTCCCTCGCGGTCTTCATCGCTTGCGAGGTATACCATTTCGGCATCCTCGGCAAGTTTTTTAAGTTTCTGTATTACGTCCTTCTTTTCCGGACTGACTTCATAGGTCGGCTCAAAGCCATTTTCTACATCAATCGCATCGCCACCCTTGGGCAAATCGCGGATGTGTCCCATGCTGGAAGCCACCTTGAAATCCTTTCCCAGGTAGCCTTCAATGGTTTTCGCCTTCGCTGGTGACTCTACAATTACTAGATTTTTTGACATGCCGATAAACGTTTCGAAAAGGTCAAATATCTGGAAATTTTTAAAAAATCAAATTTCACGTGTTAATATTGACGTCCAGCAACCTTAACACCAGTCAGAAAATTATTGAGTATGCCACGCTATTTATATTTGGTTCGTCACGCACAAAGTGCTGAGAAACAGGTCAATCAAAACGATTTTGGCCGCGAATTAACCTCCACCGGAGTGAAGCAGGCTTTGCTTGTGGGGAATTATCTGCTACAACAACAGATTATGCCCGATGTTATCATGACCAGCACGGCCGAACGTGCCCGCATGACGGCCAGCATGATAGCCGATGCATTGAAAACAGACATCGAAAAAATAAATCTGCAGGAAGATCTGTACGAAGCCTCCACGCGCACCTTCTTCCAGTTTATAACCCAACTCGAAGATCATCTTCACCATGTGATGTGTGTTGCGCATAACCCGGTTGTTACTTACCTCGCAGAGTATCTTACCGGTGCTGAAGTTGGCGACATGGTGCCGGCCGGATTGGCCATTATCAAATTCAATATCCAATCGTGGAAAGAAGTTAGCCAGGGTAATGGCGAACTTGAAAATTATATCACACCGGAAATGCTAACACCTTAATATTGCAGCGTGTATAGCATGGTATGATTATGAAGTAAAGATGAGTTTGAAGAAACTCACCGGCAAAATCTGTAATGACTAAAGACCAACTCATTCAAAGTTTTGATCCGAACGGCCCCGGCATAAACGGCAATCTGTTCGGGCTCCCCTTTACACCTGAAACTTCCGACCTGGTAATTGTACCGGTTCCCTGGGAAGTTACTGTATCCTATCACACCGGTACTGCACTGGGGCCGGCTGCCGTACTGGATGCTTCTTCACAGGTAGATGTATATGTTAAAAATATACCCGATGCCTGGAAGCTTGGTGTGAGTCTTTCAAAGATACCGGAGAATTTATTGGAAGAGAGTAAACTTCTGCGCGAGCTTGCTGCACAGCACATTAAACGTGTTGAAAGCGGTGAAGCTTTACTGGCCAACGATCCGTTGATCGGTAAAATCAATGAAGCTACCGAGAGTCTGAATATATATGTGAAGTCGGCTACGCAACGTTACCTGCGCGATGCAAAAATGGTTGGGTTGCTCGGTGGTGATCACAGTACTCCATTAGGATTTCTGCGTGCCCTCAGCGAGAAGTATAATCGCTTCGGTATACTGCAGATTGATGCGCATGCCGATCTGCGCAAAGCATACGAAGGTTTTACTTACTCGCATGCATCCATCATGTATAATGCGTTGAAGATACCGGCCGTAACCAAGTTGGTGCAGGTGGGTATACGCGACTTCTGCGAAGAGGAACAGGATGTCATTACGCAATCAAACGGACGCGTAACAACTTTTTTTGATGACGACCTGAAAGACTGGCGTTACCGTGGCGAGACGTGGGATTCGCTCTGCAACTCTATCATTAAAGAGCTTCCTCAACATGTATATATCAGCTTTGATATTGACGGACTCGATCCGAAACTTTGTCCGGGTACAGGTACACCTGTTGCAGGAGGACTGGAATTTCAGGAAGCGGTATATCTCATCAAAAAAGTAGCACAGGCCGGAAAAAAAATTATAGGCTTTGATCTGAGCGAAGTTGCACCTGGCACCACCGATTGGGATGCCAACGTAGGTGCGCGCCTGCTATATAATCTCTGCAACTGGATGGCCGTGTCGCAGGGAAAATTAAAAACTACGTAGTGCGATCTATACTCCTCCAAAAATTTTATTACGCTGATTGTTAAACTTTAAGCGTAAAAAATTTAGCAACAACATCGTCAATTGTAAATATCTTCTATCTTTGCCCCCCGGCAAGCCGGCACGACCAGCTCCTGCTGAACTCCCCCAGGATCGGAAGGTAGCAAGGGTAGGCGGTTGTAGCGGTGCGATGTTCGGCTTGCTATTTTTTTCTGAAGACATTCAGATCCGATTTTAGAATTTCAGAAAGCAACTCACATGAACCATTCTTGGTTTAAATTCCTTCTCTAAACAGGCATCCTCAAACGAACCGAATAAAACTCAACACAAACATGAAATTTTTCATTGACACCGCTAACCTGAACGAAATTAAAGAAGCTTATGACCTGGGCGTATTGGATGGTGTAACGACCAACCCATCGCTGATGGCTAAAGAAGGAATTAAAGGATTGGACAATATCAAGGCGCACTATAAAGCGATCTGCGATATTGTTGACAACAACGTAAGTGCTGAAGTAATTGCTACTGACTTTGATGCGATCATCAAAGAAGGTAAAGAGCTTGCCAAGATTGATGACAAGATTGTTGTGAAGGTGCCAATGATCAAGGATGGTGTAAAGGCAATCAAGAAATTTACAAGCGAAGGTATACGTACAAACTGCACACTCGTGTTCTCGGCTGGTCAGGCTATACTGGCTGCTAAAGCGGGTGCGAGCTATGTATCGCCTTTCATCGGTCGCCTTGATGATATATCGCAGGATGGACTTGAACTTATATCGCAGATCAGACTGATCTATGATAACTATGCATACGATACTGAAATTCTTGCAGCATCGGTTCGCCATACCATGCACCTGATTCAGTGTGCAGAGATCGGCTCTGATGTTGTTACGTGTCCGCTCAACGTAATCACAGCTTTGCTGAAGCACCCGCTTACCGACAGCGGTCTGGAGAAATTCCTGGCTGACCATAAGAAAGTAAACGGATAATTTTGTCCGTTCAAGGCTAAAAGGTTCAAGGTTTAATGTTGAAATGATTAAGTTTAACGTTGAACTTTGAACCTTTCACTATTTATAAAGCGATAGTATGTTTTCAAACGAACCGGTTGTAAGCGTTCAGGACGCGAGTATCTTTCAGGATCAGAACACTATATTAAGTGATCTCAACTTCACCATCGACAAAGGCGAATTTGTATACCTTGTAGGTCGCACGGGCTCCGGAAAATCATCGTTACTGAAAACACTATATGCCGATCTTCTGCTTCGTCTGGGAGATATACATGTAGCAGGATACAACATTCGCGGTATAAAGTCTTCGCAGGTACCGTTGTTGAGAAGAAAGCTCGGCATCATCTTCCAGGACTTTCAATTGCTGAACGATCGCACGGTTGCCGAAAACCTGATCTTCGTAATGAAAGCCACCGGCTGGAAAGATAGCACCAAGATGAAGGCAAGAATGAACGAAGTACTGATGAACGTTGGTCTTGGTTCTATCGAAAAGAAAATGCCGCATCAATTGTCAGGTGGTGAACAACAGCGAGTAGTGATTGCCCGCGCACTCATCAACGAACCACTTATACTTCTGGCTGATGAACCTACCGGGAATCTTGACCCGGAAGTATCACAAGGTATATTGAAGATATTCCAGCAGATCAACAAAAGCGGAACCGCTATATTTATGGCAACGCACAGCTATGGTCTTATTAAAAAATATCCTGCGCGTGTGTTAAAATGTGAAGACGGAAAAATTCTTGACTCTGCAAAAGAATCATTCGAGCTCACCACCACTGAACCCTGGAATTAAAAACAACGCGAATCAGATATTAGCTTCCTGCTTCTCTTTATCACTATGCGTTTTATAACCTTTCTCCAGCGCGTGTAATTGCTGATTGAGTAAATCTATACGCACGAGTAAATTCAGTACCAGTGCATCCTTTACTTTCTGACTGGGGCGTGCATGCATCTCTTCTTTCAACACCATATACATCGCTTCGAGTTGCTGGAAATCCTGTGTAAAGCCGTTGAGACCTTCGCTCTTCTGAAATTCATCAATCATTTCTACTTTCTCCGAGATCTGCTCGACATAAAACGCTTCCACGTCCTTGAATTCTTTCAGTGCCATTTCAGAGCCTCGCGGTGGCTTCGCTCCTCCTCCCTTCTGCACAAACATATATACCGACAACACCATGAATACCACGGCCGCAGCACGCCACAACGTGAGCGAGTTCCACCAGCCACCCCGTTGTAAACCAACGGAAGCTTCTACATTCTTCCAGATCTTGTCGGAAGGCTCTTTGTCATCAAACGCGCTTCGGTTCTGTTTTACAAAATCTTCTAATTTCATGTGTTTCGGTGTTTACGTGTTTAGGTGTGTACGTGTGTTGATTTAATGTTTTATGGTTACGCCTGTGCTTTCCAGCGACTCGCGGAGTTTTGCTTTGGCGCGGTTTAACTGAGACTTGGAGGTTGATTCGGTTATGCCCATGATCTCAGCGATCTCCTGGTGGTCGTAACCTTCCAGCAAATATAGCGAGAGTACACTTCTGTATCCATCCGGAAGTTGCGCTATAGCACGCTTCACGCGTTCAACCGTCAGTTCATCACCATACTCCACCGGTGCCTCCTCCTCGGCAACATCCCATCGATCGTCATCGGGTATCGGATCGTACTTGCGCTTGTTCAGTGCATTGATCGCTTTATTTACCACGATGCGTTTGAGCCAGGCACCAAAAGCAGAATCGCCCCGATAGCTGTCCAGGCTACGGAAGGCGCTTATAAAAGCTTCCTGAAGCACATCGGCTGCATCATCTTCATTACCGGTAATGCGATAGCCCACGTTGAACATGGCCTTCGAGTATAATTTGTAAAGCTTATAATGAGCTTCACGATCGCCCACTCTGCAGCGCGCAATCAGTTCTTCGTGCACATTCAATACCGGTGACTCCAAGCTATGTGGTTCAATCTTCTGGTTAAAAGACAAGATAGGGAGAAAAAGGTTGCATAGGGGCGGAGGGAATTGGTTACAGTTAATCGTGAATCGTTAACCGCGGGTGGTTTTGATAATGTTTGGCTGCTGAGATGTTAAAATAGATGGTTAGCACCTGTAATCTGTAACAAATTCCCCCCATGCGGGAAATTTGAATTGTCGTTTTTTGTATGAATCGGTGGAAAGAAAAAATCTTGATTCCGGTGCGTAAACATTTACTATTGCCATGAATAAACTATTTCTGTCAGTTTGTGCCGCTATAGCGATTGGTTTTGCCAGCTGCTCCAGTGATGACTCTACCCAAGACACTACGGAAACACCTGATACCCCCGCAAAAAATGACACTATTGCGATAACGGCAGCCAACGTACGTGATTATATAGTGGATGCGAACGCGACTGATGAAACCGTAGCACTCTTTTATAACCTGAAAAAACTCTCCGCGAACAGTTTTGCCGTTGGTCAGCAAGATGCGTTCAGCAGTTTTTACAAAAGCGACAACTCGATGTCGGATATCAAGAAGACAACGGGCAGTGATCCTGCTTTGCTGGGATCAGACTTCATGTTTATTACAGATAAACAGAATGATGGAACTGCAGGCAACTGGTTTTACCAACAAGAGCAGACCATTATTGCCAATGTAAAGGCAGCGTATGCCCTGGGTATGATCAACATCTTTTCATGGCACATTCGCGAACCGTATGCCGAAGACCATTTCTACGTGAGCGAGATGACAGCAGAAGTGAAAGCAAAAGCCTTCAAAAGTATATTACCGGGCGGTGAAAATCACGAGTGGTACAAGAAGAAACTGGATAAGGTAGCATCGATATTCAGCAGTCTGAAAGATGCCAATGGAAAATTGATTCCGGTTATATTCAGACCTTTCCATGAGTACGATGGCAGCTGGTTCTGGTGGGGGGCTTCGTTCTGCACCGAAGAGGAATACAAGACTATATTCAAATTTACCATAGAGTATTTACGCGACACCAAAGGTATACACAACGTGCTCTACGCGCTCGGCCCCGACAACAGTTACGATACAGAAGCAAAATATCTGAGCCGATATCCGGGTGATGATTATGTAGATATACTCGGCATGGATAACTATTGGGACTTACGCAGCGGTGCCGGACAGACGGGAGCAAATCTCGCCAACAAAAAACTTCAAGTAATTTCAGACATGGCTAAACTCAGAGGAAAAGTAGCAGCCTTGACCGAAACAGGTTACGAAGTAACTCCTTCCACCTCCCCGGTGAGTGGCTGGTTCTCAAACTATATTAACTACGTAATGACCGCCAACGATGTTGAACTTGCCTTCGTGATGTTCTGGAGCAATTCTGGTGATAATTACTACGTACCGACACCCTCCAACTCAAACGCAAGTGACTTTAAAACTTTCACAGACAAACCAGGGGTGTTGCTTCAAAACGAATTATCAAATTTATATGCAATCCAATAATACCGGAAATCATCAAACTATTGGAAAATATTTTTACTCATTTATAGTTACCATCTGATTGCTGAGATCACCCCGTTCAATGCATTGATTTGCACCAAAACTTTTACATGCTGCATAGTATATTGTCGGTTCATAGGTATTATAGGTAATCCATACTATGCATATACAACAAGATAGTAAGGTATATATTCAAATAGGCCATCACCCTAAATAGTGTCCGTAAAAATACGGAGCAGAACCTATCTTTTATACCGATTCATCAGGCTACCGTGTTCGATATCTTTGATAAATCGGATAACATAATTTTAATTTGAGCAACTTAATTTACCGAAATGGTTTCAGCTTATCTGTTACCATCCTGCGATTATATATATTAGTTACCCTGCTTATCATTTGCCTTTCCGAAACAAAAGGACAACAACTCTTTATAGTTAAGTATCCAACAGAAACACATCAGGCTTCTATACAAAACTTCGATATAGCGCAGGATAAACAAGGCACCCTTTACTTCGCCAACACAAACGGAGTTCTCATATTTGATGGAATTCATTGGCAGATACTTGAATTGCCGGGGAAAGCGTATGTCAGATCACTTTGTATTGATCAAAATGACAAGGTATACGTTGGAGCCTTGGGAGAATTGGGATACCTCGAAAAAACCGTGTCTGGCGGTTTCAAATACATATCCATAATGTCGTCACAGAAAGAATCAATACGGAAGCGTATAAAAAATATAGAGGACATAGAGATTTTAGGAGAATCCGTTTTTTTTAGTGACGAGTATCATAGCTATATATACAAAAACGGAAAGATTGATATTCTGAACAAAGAGAACTTATCATTTATCCAATTGAGAGATTCGATGTACGCGTTCATAAAGAACAAATCAGCGCTGTATGTTTACAGGAATAATGAGCTTGTTGAAGCGTATATATATTCGGGGCTTAGCGATAAAATCAGAGATGTTAGTACTTACCAAGAAAAAAGTTATCTGTTACTGGACAATCAAAACAGAATATGGCACTTCAATCCGAACGCATCCATCCAACCAAAAGCATCAATACTGTCCGAAAGCCTGAATGCTAGTTTGAAAGATCTCCCCATAAGAAGAATCGTTCCCTTATACGATGGAAGACTCTCAATTCTTACCGATAATGAGATAATTATCGCTGGTATCGATGGTAAAATTCTTCATAGAATAACCAGGTCAATGCTGGGTGAGAGTAATCTGGATCATTGGATCCTGTATGAAGATGCCCAACACAATCTCTGGTTTTCAACAGATGAATTTATAGGTATGATCATTACAAGCTCTCCGCTTACCTATTATGACAAAACAAATGGCTTTCGCGGAATTGTAATGACATTTGGTGAGCTGGGAGGCAAGTGTTATGTGGGCACAAATTCAGGACTGTACTATCAAAAAGAAGACAATCAGTTTCAACTGATTTCCGGAACAGCAGGAGTTATTTGGGGAATCTATAATTTGGACAATCACCTTTATATAGCGCATGATAATGGTATATATGAGATCGTGCAACAAAGCGCTCTTAAACTAATATCACAGCAATACCCCCAATCGCTATATGCTCTTAAAAGACATCGTGATTGTTTCATTATGGGTACTTATAGTTCAGGTATCTGGTTATTGAAAAAGAACAAGAACGTATGGACGAAACACAAAATAAAAGGCTTTGAGGAAGAAACCAGGTTCATCCACCAGGATGACAAGGATAACTTGTGGATTTCACATCAGGGAAAGGGGATCTGGAAGCTGCGGTTAAATGAAGCGATGGATTCTGTTAGTATTATTAAATTTTACACATCGCACCATCACCTGCCGTCCAGCGTAAACAATAGAATTTTTGAATTAAACGACCGGAAAATTATTGTCGCAACGGAGGATGGTATATATTCTTACAATGAATCAAAAGATATTTTTGAACCTGATCACCGCTTCCGCAGAGCTTTACGGGGTATTACTATTTACTCATTAACAGAAGCAAAGGAGGGCCAGCTATATTTCCGGGGAAGAGATCATGTAAATGAGATTGCCGGCTTGCTGACAAAGGAAACCGATGGTACTTACTCACTCATGCGCACGCCATTTAATAAGATCACATGGGCGGATTCTGACGCCCCCCTGATAGCGACAAATGGAGGAGCATGGTTTGGCAATAATGGCAGGGTTATAACCTATAATCTTAATCATAAAACATATTATCACGAAACGCTGCAGCCCATTATAAAAAAAGCAACAGCATCCGATTCTATTATCTATATAAATGGCATTACTCATCAAATACCAAGAATACCCTACACGTGGAACAGTGTGTTATTTGATTTCGATCTGATGTATTATGAAGACGCGGAAAAAAATGAATTTCAATACAAGTTAATTGGTTTTGATAAAGAATGGTCTCCCTGGTCTGGCGCAAGAGAAGCACACTTTACGAATTTACCGGAAGGCGACTATACATTTGCTGTACGAGCCAGGAACGTCTATCGAAACAAGAGTCACGTTGCCCGAATGTCTTTTCACATAGACCCGCCCGTTTATAGAACAATATGGGCCTATATAGTATATCTGATACTAGTCGTTATTGTATTTGCAACGCTGCTATACTGGCTAACAAATCTCAAAACAAAAAGAGTAAAAAGGCAAAAGAAAATTCTAAAAAGAGAAGTTGATAAAAAAACCAGGGAGTTGTTGGTGATGAATAAAGAGGCTAAACATCAGGCGGAAATTCTGAAGGTTTCAAACTACACCAAAGACAAATTATTTTCGATCATATCTCATGACATGCGCGGTCCGATACACCAGCTTCGTGAGATCTTCAACATGATTGAGTCGGGATATATATCCGCAGATGAATTCAGAACACAACTCATACCTGATCTGAAGGAACGGATAACCTATGTAGCAACACTAACGGATAATTTACTGCACTGGGCAAAAGGACAAATGGAGGGCATACAGGCAAAACCTTCTGCATTCCTGCTTTCAGAAATTATTGAAGAGAACATTAAATTGTTAAATCCGCAGGCATTGAAAAAATCCGTTAGCCTGGTGGCAGGTTCACACCAGGCTGCGAATGCTTATGCTGACAAAGATATGATTAGACTTGTGCTCCGAAACCTGATTAGTAACGCCATTAAGTTTACTCCTGAAAATGGTACCATCGAAGTGAACACCAGAATAGAATACGAGCACATATATATTTCTGTTCGGGATAGCGGAACGGGACTTTCTACGGAGGAGATCAGTAAGATTCTTGGAAAGGAATATTTCACCAAGTATGGAACAGCCGGTGAGAAAGGTTCGGGGCTTGGCCTTATGCTATGCCGGGAGTTTGTAGAAAAGAATAATGGTAAACTGCTGATCGAAAGTCAACTTGGCGTTGGAAGTATATTTACATTTTCCGTGGCAATTCACACTCCGTTCCATCAACAATAAAGAACTGTTAATCTGGCAAAGTCCGAACAGCATTGGCAGAATGTGCTATGAAAGCGATTAACGTCTGCACACTACTTCACGATATTCAATGGATTCTTCAAGCCCGAATATTCCGTAAGCTCCACCCCTGCGCTACCGATAAACATCTTAGCATCGATCTTGAGTGGTATACGGTTCTTGTCATCCGAGAACCAGGCCGTGATCGAATTCTCGCCATCGAACAATTTATTATCAGGCATCACTGGTTTAAAAACCAGCGCACGTACTTTACCAGCCTTTATCTTGATGGTCTGCTTACCATGGTAGATTATTTTCAACTTGTAAAATTCATCTTCAAAAAAGCCGGCAATGGTAACGGTATCCTTTATTTTCAACTTGGAAAAATCCATGACACGCAGGTATAAAAACCCACCCACCATATCGCGCACATGCGAAGGAGCTTCGTAAAATTTGGGTTCTTTAAATTTTCCGGTTTTGTTATCGAGCGTCTTTACTTCGATCTTTTTATTCGTGTGATCAAAGTTTGTCCACTCATCTTTTTTATAGCGGCCTTCACGGATTCTGCGATAAAACTGGTGCGGTACCAAAGCAGCCGTATCGATATAGGCTCCCCACTTGTCATCAACATCGGTAACCCAGTTTACCATACCAACGGTTTTACCTTCCACATCAACCTTGAAGCAGTGGCGATCATTCATTTTATAGTATGTAGGCGCAATGGTGGCACTACCCTTCCCTACCGTGAAAATGCCATAAGTCATTTTAAACTTAATGACTTCTCCACGCGAAAAGCTTTCATTACGCACCGATAAATATCCATCGCTCTTTTCGCCCACAAAGCCGGAAAGAACGGATATCAAAAAAAATCCAAAGGCCAACTTCTTCATACTACGTTGTCAAATTTACGCAAACCAGTTTATTGATACGTAAATGCAATGTTAAATTCAAAGGATGTGCCAACCCGTTGCGTGGCACCATCCTTTGGCATGCCTTCGCTATACTGACACGTTATTTTCGCGCAAAGCGTCATTCAACGATGTTTTTTTATCGGTGCTCTCTTTGCGTTTACCGATAATCAATGCACACGGCACCTGAAATTCGCCAGCCGGGAATTTCTTAGTATAGGAACCTGGTATAACTACCGAACGCTCCGGCACATAATTTTTATATTCTACCGGCTCCGGTCCGGTTACATCTATAATTTTCGAGCTCGCTGTAAGCACTACGTTGGCACCGAGCACCGCTTCTTTACCTACGCGCACACCTTCCACAACAATACAGCGTGACCCAATAAAGGCATTATCTTCCACAATTACGGGAGCAGCCTGTACAGGTTCAAGCACACCACCTATACCTACACCACCACTCAGGTGAACATTTTTTCCGATCTGCGCGCAGCTTCCTACCGTTGCCCAGGTATCCACCATCGTGCCTTCATCTACATACGCACCAATGTTTACATACGATGGCATCATGATCACGCCCTTGCTCAAAAACGCTCCGTGACGAGCAATAGCATGCGGCACTACACGCACACCGAGTTCTTTATAATTACGCTTAAGTTTTATTTTGTCATGAAATTCGAACGGACCAACTTCGATGGTCTCCATCTGCTGGATCGGGAAGTATAAAATGACAGCCTTCTTTACCCATTCATTTACCTGCCAGCCGTTCGCCACAGGCTCTGCAACACGAAGCTCGCCCTTGTCAAGTTTATCGACAACCGAACGTATTGCATTCTGAATTTCAGGTGATTG
This sequence comes from uncultured Chitinophaga sp., assembly GCA_902168205.1. Lineage (GTDB taxonomy): Bacteria > Bacteroidota > Bacteroidia > Cytophagales > Cyclobacteriaceae > Ohtaekwangia > Ohtaekwangia kribbensis. Next base: position 170,639 of record CABHOK010000007.1, read on the forward strand.
AAGAAGGGAACGATCTTCCCAGGTCTTTTCAATGAGTTGTTTCAATTCCATTTATCTTATTTTTAAATCGACATGCAAGAAAGAAAAAAAAGGAGAATAGTCATCGCCTCGGTGCTGAAACCCATTGACGATACGCGTATGTATGGGAAGATCGGCCAAAGTCTGGCTGAAACGGGGAAATTTGACGTTCACATTTTCGGATACCCGTCACCCCGATCTATACCTTCGGAATCCATACAGGTATATCCGTCTGATTCTTTCAAGCGCCTTAGCATCGACCGCCTGCTGCAACCGTGGCGATTAATCGGAGACGTTGTGAAGCTGACACCGGATCTGCTCATCATCACCACGCACGAATTGCTTCTCGTGGCCATGCTCGTAAAGCTGTTTACCCGGTGTCATGTACTATACGACCTGCAGGAAAATTACTATCGGAATATACGCTATACCAACGCATACCCGAAATTACTAAGACCGCTGCTCGCGGCTTATGTCAGGCTCAAAGAAATTATATTGGCCCCTGCCATTGATTATTTTATACTCGCGGAAAAAGGCTATCGCGATGAACTGCCTTTTCTGAAAACCAAATACATAGTATTAGAGAATAAATTACTGAGACCATCCGGCAGTTTGCCAAAGAAGAGCAGTGTAGATCAACATATACATTTACTCTTCAGCGGAACGCTTGCTGAAAGTACCGGTGCGTTTGAAGCCATCGACCTCGCCCGTTCCCTGCACGCCCAGGAACCGCGCATCAGGTTAACCATCATCGGGTATAGTTCGCAAGTCAGTATACTAACCAGGATCAAACGCATTACGGAACAACATCACTATATTTCGCTGATCGGAGGTGATACACTCGTTCCGCACAACGACATTGTCAGGGAAATTTTTCAAAGTGACTTCGGTATCATTTCGTATCCTCCGAACAAATCCACCGAAAATTGTATTCCCACCAAGCTATTCGAATACATCGGATGCAAGTTGCCCATATTACTGGTAAACCATCCACAGTGGGTAGAACGATGTGAAGTATACCATGCGTGTATCCCCATCGATTTCAAGAACCCGGATATACCTGCTATACTTCACGATATGCGTACCAGGCAATTCTACCTCACCGATCCGCACGGAGTATATTGGGAAGAAGAAGCCACCAAACTGATCAACCTCATCGAGTATATATTAACGTTAGAAAAACCAGAACTCTGAATGCACCATTATTTCCAGTACCTGCGTACCTACCTGATTATTAAACGAAAGCAACTGCTGAACGCTTTCAGTTTCTCCAAATCAAAAAGCTATATACCGTTTGTTATACTCAGCGAACCACGGTCAGGCTCAACCATGCTACACACCTACTTGAATTCGCATACACAAATCAAATCGTATGGCGAAGTACTTCGCGAAAATATAGAAGCAAATGCTATAGCCACAGAAACAGCTCCCTATATCGAAAGTCTTGCATTTAAACCACACGCAACAGCATTAAAAGCGATTGGACTGAAACTATTTTACGAATACTATGAAGATGCGCGATACTCGAATTCCTTCAACTACGTTATAAACCGGAAGGATGTAAAGATCATTTACCTCATCAGGCGCGATATACTGAAAGTATATGTCTCCCTAAAGATCGCGCAAAAGACAAATGTATGGAGCAGTATAAAGTCAGCGGAAAATGAACCGCGACCCAAAATCGCGATCGATCGCAATGACTATATACAGTTCCGCGAAGAACATTTGAGACACAGGCGGTTATTTGTAACGTTGCTGAAGGATCACCCCTTGCTCGAGGTTGCTTACGAAGATCTTGTTCAGAATCCTCAGCCTGTACTTAAATCGATACAACAGTTTCTGGGGGTTAAACCCAAAGCATTATTTACGTTGCTGAAACAACAGAACCCGGGTTCTGTTGAATCGATGATCACCAACTACGATGAAGTAAAAGATATAGTATAGATATAGATAAAATTATCTATTGCTACAGGTATGGTTAGGAGATCAGATCGCCCTGTTTACAGGCGATCTGGCACTATACGTCTATCAATTACTTATCGAGTTGGAATTTTATTGGAACCGTCATGCGCACGGATACAGGATTGTGGTTCTGCATACCAGGCGACCAGTTCGGCAACATAGAGACCACGCGCTCGGCTTCTTTATCGCAATCGGGACTTATACCTCTTATCGTTTTTACATCTACAACTTTACCTTCGTGGTTTACAACGAATGATACATATACCGTTCCTTCAACACCAATTCGTCTGGAAGCTGCCGGATAATGTATTTTCTTCCTGATGAATTTATACATCTCTTCCAGTCCTCCTTCAAAGGCAGGCATTACCTCAGCTATATCCAGAACTTGAGGCGGTGCTACAACAGCAGGTACGGCTGTCGGTACTGTTCCTGGCCCCTCAGATACTATACTTTCTCCAGGCGTGCCTACAACGGGATCGGTTGTATTACCTACTACCATCTGATCATTCGGTGCTATATCTACAGGTTCTACTTGTGCAGTTGTAACAACTGGCGTTAGTGCTGTAGTTTGCACCTGCTGTGCCGGAGCTGATGGCGGTGGCTGAATTTTAGGCAGTTCAATAGACGGAGGCTGTACAATTTCTATTATGTCACCCAGCGGAGGAAGATCCTTAATAGGCCCTGTAACATCTCCTCTTATTAGGGAAAATAATATAGGTATAATAAACGCCAGCAAAGCAATTCCCATACTAACCGAAAAACCGGCTACAAGATTACCGGAATATGCTTTGCGTACCTCGTAGGCTCCATACTCCTTATTACGGTTTTCAAACACCAGATCATCCCAGTCTTTGGCTGCTAAAGTTTCTGTTTTCATAATATAGGCGGTTTAGTTTAAGATTTATTTGACTTTAAAATGCCATGGACGGCAGATCGTCACAGGAATCTTTAACTATTTTTTCCGGCCAAAACCATCTCCCAGATTAAAAATTATCCTAAATATTTTTTTAGACTAATCTAAATTTTTATTTTTGATCGTCAGTTAAAGCATATAGTATGCTCAGTTATACCGAAGAAAATTACCTGAAAGCTATTTATCACTTGTCAGACAGTGGCACGAAAGCCGTATTGACCAGTGAGATTGCTGAGACCATGAACACGAAGGCTGCATCTGTAACCGACATGATCAAAAAGCTTTCGAATAAAAATCTGATAGCCTACGAAAAGTATTATGGTGTAAAGATTACCAAGCAGGGACGACATGAAGCATTGATGGTGGTACGCAAGCATCGCCTGTGGGAAACTTTCCTGGTACAGAAACTTCAGTTCTCGTGGGATGAAGTACACGATGTAGCCGAGCAGCTTGAACATATACAATCATCTTTACTGATCGAGAAGCTCGATGAATTCCTCGAGTTTCCAACAGTAGATCCGCACGGGCATCCTATACCGGACAAAAGCGGAAAGATTGTAGAAGTACGCCAGATACCACTATCCGAATGTTCGGGTAAAAAGAAAATTATAGTACGATCTGTGAAACATGGCTCTCCCTCCTTCCTGCAATACCTCAGTAAAATAGGAGTATATATAGGTGCCAGCGTATCAATACTCGATAAAGTGGAGTTCGATGGTTCACTGGAGATCATGATCGATAGCAAGAAGAAAGTATTTATATCGCGCGAGGCTGCGCAAAATCTGTTAGTAACTGAATAATTATGAAATATAGAGTTTATCCAATGAATTCCCCCCTCCTATACCTGCAGGTTGCACTGGTAAGTATAGGATTATTGTTAACAGGCTGCGGCAGTAAAGAATCTGCTGCGAAACATGACAAACTGGTTATCGTTGCCACCACCGGCATGATTAAAGATGCCATTGAACACGTAGCAGGCGATCACGCTGAAGTTATTGCGCTGATGGGTCCGGGCGTAGACCCGCACTTGTATAAAGCCACACAAGGTGATGTTGAAAAACTTACAAACGCCGATATAGTCTTCTATAACGGTTTGCACCTCGAAGGAAAAATGGGTGAAGTGCTTGAGAAATTAGGACACACTAAACCTGTAATAGCCGTAGCATCGGATATACCCGATAGTTTACTGCGTGCAGTACCGGGCTTTCAGGGTACACACGATCCGCATATCTGGTTTGATGTAAAGCTGTGGGAGAATGCGGTGCGCACCGTCTGCAAGACACTGGAAAAACAGGATGCGGCCAATGCAGCGTTCTATACTTCACATCGCGATGCCTATATCAAACAACTGGATTCGCTTCACGAAGCTGTAAAAATAAAAGTTTCCGGGATTCCACAGCAACAACGCGTATTGATAACAGCCCACGATGCCTTCGGATATTTTGGCGATGCCTATCATATTGAAGTAAAAGGATTGCAAGGTATATCTACTATGTCTGAGTTCGGAGTGAAAGACGTAACCGACTTGGTGAACTTCATCATCTCGCGCAAGATCAAAGCTATATTTGTAGAGACCTCGGTATCGCAGAAGTCGATCGAAGCCGTGGTGGAAGGCTGCCGCGAGAAAGGCTGGGATGTAAAAATTGGCGGAAGCTTATTTTCGGATGCCATGGGAAATGCCGGAACACCGGAAGGAACCTATGTAGGCATGGTAAGCGCCAATGTAAAAACAATTTCAGAAGCGTTGAAATAACACGCCTCATCTATACTATATGTATACTTTAACTGAACACGTATGAACGAGGAGATAATAACACCTGCACTGGAAGTACACGACCTGACTGTGGCGTTTGATCGAAAGCCCGTGCTGTGGAATATAGACCTTAAATTACCGGAAGGAAAACTGGTGGGGATTATCGGTCCGAATGGAGCCGGTAAATCTACGCTCATAAAAGCGGTAATGGGTTTGTTACCGTTGAGCAGTGGCTATGTAAAACTGTTCGATCATCCTATTGACGAAGTACGAAAAAAAATAAGTTACGTGCCGCAGCGGGAATCCGTAGACTGGGACTTCCCTGCGTCTGTACTGGACGTAGTGTTGATGGGTCGCTATGGTAAATTAGGATTGTTCAGACGACCGCGCAAAGCGGACTATGATGTAGCGTTGGATTGCCTGAAGAAAGTTGGTATGGAAGCCTATATCAACCGGCAGATATCACAATTATCCGGAGGACAACAGCAGCGTACATTCCTTGCACGCGCACTCGCACAACAGGCCGATATATACTTTATGGACGAACCGTTCGCGGGAGTAGATGCTGCTACCGAGAAAGCCATTATCAGCTTACTGCGCACCATGACGGAAGCCAAGAAAACGGTTATCGTGGTTCACCATGATCTGCAGTCGGTAACACAATACTTTGACTGGGTGCTGCTGCTGAACACGCGACTCATTGCGTGCGGTCCTACAGCAACAACGTTCACACAGCAGAACCTGCAGGAAACCTACGGAGGTAAACTCACATTGCTCTCCGATGTAGGAGACCTGATTCGCAGAGAACATTTTCCCAACCGCGAAGGTGTTATCAAGCAACCGAAGACTATATGAATTCACTCCTTGACTTCTTCTCGTTTGCCGATCCCAACATCCGGTTTGTAGTGATAGGTTCGGTATTGCTCACGGCAAGTTCAGCGATCGTGGGGACATTTACCTTCCTGCATAAAAAATCACTGGTAGGGGATGCAATAGCGCATGCCGTGCTGCCGGGTATATGCCTGGGATTCATGCTTTCCGGCACCAAGAACCCGGCATACCTCATTGCCGGTGCATTTGTTACCGGCTGGATATCGCTTATCGGTGTCGAGTATATTACACGCCATACTCGTATCAAGGAAGACACCGCTATAGGACTTGTGTTATCGGTTTTCTTTGGTATAGGTATATTAATGCTCACCGTCATTCAGAAATCCGGTAACGCAGCACAATCTGGTCTCGATCACTTTCTATTTGGAAAAGCAGCCGCCTTGGTAGGACAAGATCTGTTTGTATTCGGCACCGTGGCGGTACTTTTACTCATCGCGGTGTTTCTGTTGTTCAAGGAATTTGCATTACTCGCGTTCGATAAAGATTATGCAAAAGCTATCGGACTGCCGGTACGCGGCATTGAACTTACGCTTACATCGCTTATTGTACTTGCTGTTGTTATCGGTATACAAGCTGTTGGCGTAGTGCTGATGGCTGCTATACTCATTACACCGGCTGCCGCGGCACGCTTCTGGACGAACAAGATCAGCGTCATGATTACACTGGCCAGTATATTTGGTGCTTTCAGCGGATTGAGCGGTGCCTATATATCGTACATCGCTCCTGCCATGCCAACCGGCCCGTGGATTGTGATCGTCATTTCAACAGTAGCCTTTATATCGTTCTTCTTTGCCCCCAAACGCGGTGTTATAAACCGGTTGCTGCGCCAACGTAATATTCGCAGAACTATAAATGATGAGAACGTTTTGAAGACGCTATACCAGCTGAGCGAAGAGAGCAGAAATTTTTTCATTCAGCGCAGTGCTGAAGAGATCATTCGCAGGAGAAAGTTTTCGCTGGAAACACTTGGCAAAATATTGAAACGGCTCGAGCGCCAGGGATACGTGGAGCGAACCGGCAAACACTGGTCGCTTACCGAAGAAGGCAAAAATCGCGGTCAACGGGTAGTAAGAATTCACCGCTTGTGGGAATTATACCTCACCACGCATTTGAACATTGCCCCCGATCACGTACACGATGATGCCGACACCATTGAACACTTGCTGACACCGGAGCTCGAAGCAGAACTGGAAAAACTGCTGAACTATCCAAAAGTAGATCCGCATAAATCAGAGATACCTTATTCATGATATATATACTATACTACATAGTGTTATGAACGACCTTTATATAATTATCACCGCATCGCTCGTAGCCAGCAGTTGCGCATTACTGGGGTGTTACCTCATACTCCGCAAAATGGCTATGGTTGGCGATGCTATATCGCACGCTGTTTTGCCGGGTATTGTAATTGCGTTCCTTATCTCCGGCTCGCGCGATTCCATGACGATGTTGATCGGTGCCGGCCTGATCGGTATCCTGACTACATTTCTCATCGAGTTCCTCCATAAGAAAGCACGCCTGCAGACGGATGCATCTATCGGTGTAACCTTTACATGGCTATTTGCCATAGGCGTTGTATTGATATCACTCTTTGCCGGAAAAGTGGATCTCGACCAGGATTGTGTACTCTACGGAGAAATTGCCTACGTGCCGCTGGACACACTCATCATCGGCAATCAAAGTATAGGGCCGCGTGCGCTCTATATCATGGGCATGATACTCACGGCCATTATACTGTTCATCGTGTTCGGATATAAAGAATTATTTCTTACTACATTCGATCCTGCGTATGCAACTGCCATAGGTATATCTACAACATTGTGGCACTACTTGTTGATGGGCGCTGTCTCTGCAACAACAGTGGCTTCGTTTGAATCAGTCGGGGCCATCCTGGTGGTTGCCCTGCTCATCGCTCCTGCAGCTACGGCCTATCTCCTTACCGACAATTTGAAGTGGATGCTGGTATTCGCGTGTATCGCAGGCGTTGCAGCATCGGTTACCGGTTACTATATAGCCGTGTGGCTGGACGGTTCCATTGCCGGAGCAATTGCCATGATGGCGGGAATTATCTTTATCATAGCGATGTTATTCTCTCCTACCCATGGGATCTTTACGAAAAAGTTCAGTCGAACAGCTGCAGCAGATTCTTAAACAAATTCTATTGGTAAACTTTTATATCACCCGAACACACGTCTATTTTTGCCCACATGTCTGCTAACATTTTGTTGAACGATACTATTGTAGCATTGGCTACTGCACAAGGTTTATCTGCTATCGCGGTGATCAGACTTTCCGGAGAAGATGCTATAGCCATTACACAAAAAGTATTTAAGGGCAAGAATCTCCTGGAGCAGCCTTCGCATACCGTTCATTTCGGATTACTGCACGATGAAGCAAAAACCATTGACGAAGTACTCGTTACTATATTTAAAGCTCCTAACTCTTTTACTAAGGAAAACAGTACCGAAATATCGTGTCACGGCTCACCGGTTATTGTAAAAGAGATTATCAAAGTATTGCTGAAGAACGGGGCGCGTTTGGCAGAACCCGGTGAATTTACCAAGCGTGCTTTTCTCCACGGACGATTTGATCTCGCGCAGGCCGAAGCGGTCGCGGATCTCATCAATGCGGAAACAGATAATGCGCGACAGGCAGCGCTCAACCAGATGCGTGGTGGTTTTTCAAAAGAGATCAGCATTCTTCGTGAAGAGCTTATACACTTCGCTTCGCTCATCGAACTCGAACTCGACTTTGGTGAAGAAGATGTTGAGTTTGCCAAACGTGACGATCTGAAAAAACTCATTAAGCGTATACAGGCATATTTACTTCCGTTGATACAGTCGTTCGATGAAGGCAACGTTATCAAGAATGGTGTACCTACCGTTATAGCGGGTAAACCAAATGCTGGTAAATCTACGTTACTAAATACATTACTGAACGAAGAGAAGGCAATCGTATCCGATATACCGGGAACAACGCGCGATGTTATTGAAGATGAAATGGTATTGGGAGGTATAAATTTTCGTTTCATTGACACCGCTGGTCTTCGCGAAACCCAGGATGTTATCGAAGCAATTGGTGTAGAACGCACGCGCGATCGCATGAAGAAAGCTTCGCTGATTATATACCTGTTCGATCTCACACAAACTACATTAGCCGAAATCATCAACGAAGAAGAACACCTGGCATCATTAGGTATACCCTATATTAAAGTCGGCAATAAAGTAGATAAAGCAGACGCTTCCCTTGTGGAAGAACTGAAAAAGCACGACTTCATTTTTATCAGTGCATCGCACAAAACAAATATAGTGGAGCTTAAAGACAAGATACTCGCTTCGTTCCAGGTGAAGACCGTAAAGGCAGGCGATGTACTGGTAACAAACCTTCGTCACTATCAAAACCTGCTACAAACCAACGATGCACTCGACCGTGTCCTCGAAAGTATGTACAACGGAGTGACTGGTGATTTTCTCGCAATGGACATCCGCCAATCCCTACACTATCTCGGTGAAATAACCGGTACCATCACTACCGATGATCTGCTGGATAATATATTCTCGAAGTTTTGTATCGGGAAATGACTTCCCTAAACATCCCTAACAAAATCGCAATAACCCTTTATTAGTCAGTGCGTTACCAAAAGTAAGTCTGGGGATTCTTCGGCATCTTTAAGGCTTGTTTAGGTACTTTTTGTTACTGGTTTGTTACTCGAATTCCTGAAGCGGTTTACGAGTAACAAAAAAGTTGTGTCAGGTGTATTCGTGTCTCGCGTAGGCACAACCTGGCACATCTAGGCACAAGTAGACACGTACTGACATGAATACAAAAATTCCAATCCAGAAGGTTTGTGAGTTCTGTGGGAACAAATTCACAGCCCAAAAGCTATCAACACGATTCTGCTCTAACAGATGTTCCAGCAGGAATTACAAGCTGGTCGAGCGGCAGCAGAAGACTGCGTCCAACAATGAAAAGTTAATCGACACTAACTTATCAAAAACGCCCCTCGAACTATTACTCAACAGCAATCAGGAATACTTCGATGTTGATGAGGCTGCAACGATCATGCGGATTAGCCGAAGAACATTGTACCGGCTGATCGCATTGAAGAAAATCAAAAAGAAAAAATTACTATCAAGAACAATCATTCTAAAGGACGATATCAAATCATTTTTTGCCAAACAATAAAATAAGACGGCTATGAAGAAGAAGGAAAAGCAAAGAAAGGAACCCATCAAAATCCGTGAGAAAAGACTTGCTAACGGCAGCGTAAGTTTATACCTCGACATTTACTGGCGGGGTGATCGCGAATACGAGTTTTTAAATCTCTACCTAACTCCCCCTAAAACTACAGTTGACCGTGAACAAAATAATCAAACCTTACTCCTGGCCGAACAAATTAAATCGCAGCGATTGCTCGATTTGCAGTCAGGCAAATACAAACTCAAGCAGGCAAAGCAAGACTCAAGCTTCGTTGAGTACATGAAAAAATGCGCGAATGATCGCCTTAGCAGCAAGGGCAACTTCGGAAACTGGGATAGCGCACTACGGCATCTCGCAATTTTCACAAAAGGAAAGGATGTGTTCTTTAGTGAAATTGATGAGACATGGCTTCTGGACCTCAAACATTATCTCCTCAATGAAGCAAAGACTCCAGGCAACTCAAAGCTCAGTCAAAATTCAGCGCACTCATATTTTAACAAAGTAAAGGCTACGCTCCGTCAAGCGTTTGAAGAAAAATACATCAATGAAAATCCTGCTACGAGGATCCGAGGGATAAAGCAAGCCGAGACGAAACGCGAATTCTTAACATGGGAAGAGGTAGAAATGATTACAAAACAACCCTGTGACGCAACAAAATTGAAAGAAGCTTTTTTGTTCAGTATAATGACGGGTCTAAGGTGGTCAGACATCGTGAAAATGAAATGGTCAGAAGTTAGAGGCAGTAAGGCAGCCGGATGGTACGTCCAGTTCCAACAACAGAAAACAAAAGACCATGAAGTATTACCAATTACGCAGGAAGCGAGAGAACTCATGGGAAAGGCTAAAGCCCCGGACGAAAGAGTCTTTATTGGTCTGCGATACAGCTCAAAAACAAACGTTGCTCTCGCGCGATGGTTGGCAAAGGCAGGTATTACTAGACCGATAACATTCCACTGCGGACGTCACACTCACGCTACTCTCCTACTATCTCAGGGTGTTGATATCTACGTAGTCTCAAAACTATTGGGTCATAAGACGATCAAGACCACGGAGATTTATGCGAAAGTAAGCAACATCAAGAAACAGGAAGCAGTGAACAAACTACCCAAGCTTAAAATCTCTCAAGTATAACTGAACAAGGCAATAGCATGAAGAAAGAGAAAGCATCAACCGCGAAAGAATTCAAATCATTCTTTAACCAAATCATGCGCGACCGGGAAACTCGCAATTTGTCGGTATTTAACTATGACATGGCTCTTAGATATTTGAAAAGGTTTTCTGACGGCAAAGACATTCCAATGAAATCCATCAATCAAACGTGGGCTGTATTGTTCCAACAGTTCCTGATGACGACATCAACTTTCAAGAACGAAAAGAAACTCAGTACGGCTTCGGCACGTCAATATTATTACATCGTTACAAGTGTGATCAGGGTCGGGATCGATTTATCATATATCCAAGCGGATGCCCTTAAGGGATGCAAATTTGCTAAAACCGTAAAGGGGTCAATTGAACCGCTATCACTTGATCAGCTTCAGAATCTCGCTAAAGCCGAATGCGATTCGTTAGTATTAAAGAAAGCATTTTTATTCAGTGCACTGACCGGCATGCCGTGGAAGGAAATTTCATCATTGAGGTGGAAGCAGGTTGAAAAATACAACATCGGATCGATTTCGGTACACTGTGAAGACTCATCACGAAGTGTTCCATTAAATCAACAAGCTTTTAAACTGCTAGGAGAAACAGGCGCTGAAGGTGAAAGAGTGTTCGAATTGAAATGGAACTCGTATCTCTACATCAACCTTAACAAGTGGGCAATTCGTGCAGGCATTTTAACGAACATTAAATTTGAGACAGCACGAATAACTTTCGCACACATGCTTCACAAGCAAGGCGTTCCAATTGAACTTATCTCAGAATTGATGGGACACAAAAACATCAAATCGACATTGCGAATAACTCAAGGATAAGTTTCTTCTATTTCTTAGAACCAAACCGGGTTGCCGCCTCCTTTCGGATCTCGTGGATTGTCTTTACTCTGCGAGATTCGACCCAGGCAAGCAGCTCAGATTTCTTAAACATGATCTTCTTCCCATGCTTATAGTGAGGGATAATCTTTTCGGAGGTTTTCTCGTAGACGGTGGTAACCGCAAGATTCAACAGCGCAGCCGCCTCCTGTATGTTAATTAGTGTGCTTTCATTTTCAGAGACAATCTTCCCTTCCGACAAGATTTCCGTCAGTGTCTCCTTGAGCAGAGATTTAAACTCATCCCGGCTGAATTGAAATATCATCGGTGAATCCATAAGCTTCAATCATTTACATACGAATTTGAGATCCTCGATCAGGGAAAGCTACACAGTTGGTACCCACGTTGGGAAAAAAAATCGGGGCTAGCGGCCTTGAAATCGACTAAAATCATGAAATTCTATAAGCTCAACCGACAATTGTATAATAGTCAACAATTCAAATTGGCGATCTTTGGCGAACCTATGACAACTCTTTACATCAAGAACATGGTATGCAACCGATGCATTATGGTTGTAACGCAGGAATTGGAAAGGCATGGCCTTCATCCGGAAAAAGTCTCGCTGGGAGAAGTCACGATAAAAGAAGATAGCTTGACTGATGACCAGCAGAATAAGCTAGATGCCTCACTTGTCCATCTAGGATTTGAGAGAATCGATGATCGAAAGGCACGCCTTATAGAATCAATCAAGAATAAGATCATTCAAATGATCCATCATTCCGATAAGGTCGATCTGAAAGTTAACTGGTCGACACTTCTGTCGGATGAAATGCACTATGAATACAATTATCTAAGCAATCTATTTTCGAGTGTTGAAGGAGTAACTGTTGAACAATACATCATCAAGCAAAAAATAGAAAAGGTTAAAGAATTACTTTTCTATGATGAACTCAGCTTAAGTGAAATCGCGGATAAGCTCGGATACAGTAGTGTCGCTCACCTTTCAGGTCAGTTCAAAAAGATCACCGGGTTCACTCCTTCTGAGATGAAAAAGTCCAGGGACATCGATCAAAACAGAAAACCTCTCGATTCGGTTTCTTAAAACTCTGTAAGCCTTTCCGGCAATTTTATAAATTCAAACGATCTATATCTCACGTTCTTTGATCTATAATCAAAAGCTCATGACATCCGAGATATCAATAAAGGGCATGGTCTGCGAAAGGTGTGTTTCCGTCATCAGAGAAGGAATCACGAAACTTGGATATGACGTTGCTAAAGTCAATCTTGGCAAATTGTTTCTCAAATCCGAAATTGATAGTGACGGACATCATCGCATTGAACTGTTCCTCGCTGAAAATGGATTTGAAATGATTTCAAACCGTCAGGTCAGAATCGTGAATCAGGCAAAAGAATTAATAAGCGAAGTATTTGGGCAAAATGTAAAGTATGATGCTAAGCTTAAATTCTCTTCGCTACTCTCGGAAAAACTTCACATGAATTATGATTCCATCAGTGAGTTATTCACTGACCTTGAAGGAATCACACTTGAGAAATATATCATTACGAAGCGCCTTGAGAAGGTCAAGGAGCTTCTCGTTTACACCGAATTTACCCTGACCGAGATCGCGTACATAACTGGGTTTAGTAGCATCAATCATCTCTCCAGGCAGTTCAAAGAATTGACGGGTTTTTCTCCTTCGCATTTCAAGGAAGTCAGATCTTCGAAGCAAAAGCTGTCTGGTAAAATCAACGCCAATCTTTAAATCATATAAACCTTACCCCGAAAAGTGCAAACCACTGGCTGAATCATCCGTGTTAATTGCACTATGATTACAAAGATTTACAAAGCAATGATAGTAGCTGGAAGCGTAACTGCGGTAGTCATTATTTCCTACTATCTGAATTTTCCCATTGATATGAAATCCATCAGCATTTATCTAAAAACGAAGATGCATGTTGGTTAAATACCTGTCAAAATCAGTCGACAGTTAGCCGGAAATCATATAAATGAAAGAGGCTAAAGTATAAAACGAAAAGAAGCCCCATGGTGTAGTATTGTAGCAACGTAAAGACAAAAGAAAATGTCAACAGCAGCAATAGAAGTTAAAAAAGCCGCCAACGGCCAATATAAAAAAGAAACATTCCCGGTTCTTGAAATGACATGTGCCGCTTGTGCGGTAAGTGTTGAGTCAATGCTCAAATCAACAGCGGGAGTCAAAGACGCAAGAGTCAACTATGCGAATCAAACCGCCTCGGTGGAGTATGATGCAAAACAAACGAAGCCTTCTGACCTACAGAATTCTGTAAGAGCTATTGGCTACGATTTGGTTGTCGATGTAGAAGATCCACAAGCCGTTCAGGAAGAAGCGCAGCGCAAACATTATGATGCCGTTAAGCAACGCACGATCTGGTCTATTATCCTTTCAATACCAGTTGTGGTGATCGGAATGTTTTTCATGGACATGCCTTATGGAACGTACATTTCAATGGTGTTGACAGCACCCGTTGTATTCTACTTTGGACGCAACTTCTTCGTTAACGCCTGGAAACAAGCCAGACACGGAAAAGCAAACATGGATACGCTTGTAGCATTGTCCACTGGAATTGCATTTGTGTTTAGTGTGTTCAACACATTCTTCCCTGACTTCTGGCACACAAAGGGTATGCACGCTCACGTCTACTTTGAGGCGGCTGCTGTAGTGGTGGCATTTATCTCGCTGGGGAAACTTCTGGAAGAAAAAGCAAAATCAAACACCTCATCCGCCATAAAGAAACTGATGGGACTTCAGCCAAAAACGGTTAGAGCAATCATCGATGGCGTTGAACAAGAAATTCCAATCGCTGTTGTGAAGGTGGGTTATAAACTTCAAGTAAGACCTGGAGAAAAAATTCCAGTTGATGGTGTCGTTTTAAGCGGGTCTTCTTATGTTGATGAAAGCATGATCTCCGGTGAGCCTGTGGCTGTTGAAAAGAAAGCAGGAGAGAAAGTGTTTGCCGGAACAATCAATCAAAAAGGAAGTTTTCAATTTGAAGCGGAAAAAGTAGGTGGCGATACAATCCTTGCACAAATCATTAAAATGGTGCAGCAAGCACAAGGTAGCAAAGCACCTGTGCAGAAGCTCGTTGACAAAATCGCAGGAATCTTCGTTCCCATTGTTATAGGCATTGCTATTCTGACTTTCATTACATGGATGGTGATTGGAGGAGACAATGCCTTCACCTATGCTCTACTTAATTCAGTCACCGTTCTTGTGATCGCTTGTCCTTGTGCGCTTGGGTTAGCTACGCCCACTGCCATCATGGTCGGAGTTGGCAAGGGTGCCGAAAATAACATTCTCATTAAGGATGCAGAAAGCCTTGAGCTTGCTCATAAAGTAAATGCAGTAATCCTTGACAAAACAGGAACAATCACCGAAGGCAAGCCTGTCGTAACAGATTTCGAATGGTCGACACCTGGCGCAAACTCAATTGAAAAGAAGATTTTATTCACCCTTGAATCTCAGTCTGAACACCCTCTGGCTGAAGCTGTAGTTAATAGTCTGAAATCCGAAGTGATCAATTCCATCACACTGGATTCCTTCGAGAGCATTACCGCACGTGGTGTGAAGGGAAGCGTAGATGCCAAAACATATTTTGTCGGTAACAGAAAATTGATCGATGAAAATAACATCAGCGTTTCCAACCATATTTTGGATCTCGCACTAAAGTCACAGTCCGAGGCGAAAACTGTGGTATACTTCTCGGACACGAAAAGTGTTTTGGCAGTTATTGCTATTGCTGATAAAATAAAATCGACATCTAAAGCCGCGATCAACTCTCTTCAAAAGAAAGGAATTGATGTGTACATGCTGACTGGCGATAATGAACAAACCGCAAAGGCAGTGGCAAGTCAGGTCGGACTGAAACATTACAAAGCGGAAGTATTGCCTTCAGACAAAGCTCAATTCGTGAAAGAACTCCAGGCCAAAGGTAAAGTTGTTGCAATGGTTGGTGACGGAATCAATGATTCACACGCTCTTGCGGAAGCCGATGTAAGTATCGCGATGGGTAAAGGTTCTGACATTGCTATGGACGTGGCCAAAATGACTTTGATAACATCAGACCTTCAGTCCATTCCAAAAGCATTGAACCTATCAACCAAGACCGTGATGGGAATAAAACAGAATCTTTTCTGGGCGTTCATCTACAACGTCATCGGTATTCCAATCGCTGCAGGAGTGTTGTATCCGGTAAACGGTTTCTTACTTGATCCGATGATTGCCGGTGCTGCAATGGCCATGAGTTCCGTAAGCGTGGTTGGCAATAGTTTAAGATTGCGATCTGCTAAAATATAAACCTCTTGAAAGCCTGGCTAAGTCGTCAGGCTTTTCATTTATAACATTCTTGGAATAGTATAAATCAAACAGGGTATAGTGCAACAGAGATCGCGCATGCACCAATTAATTTTGATTCATCAAATGAAATCAAGTGCAAAAATAGCGGTTCTGGTTTTGGGCGTTGTAGTCGCTGCAGTTTGTGCTATAACGATACTAGTTCCGTAAAATCCTCGCTCATGGAATTACAAGTTTTACGCATTTCAAAACCCACAGACGATTCTGTTTCAGTATGGTTTAAAAGGGATTCAAACCTGATCAGTTATATATCTGGTCAACATGGTATTTTTTCTTTCTCAATCGGTGAAAAGCGATTTAATCGCACGTACTCCTTTCACACCTCTCCACAGGTTGACGATGAAGTAGCGATCACTGTCCGGCTGTTGAAGGTGGATTCGTATCAAACTTTCTGGCGAACACCTCACATGACGAAATAAAAATTGAACTTGAAAAGATCGAAGGAGGATTTACGCTTGAACCGTCTCAAGATGTAAAGCGCCATCTGATTATGTTTGCCGGTGGCAGTGGCATCACTCCTATTTTTTCAATGATTCGTTCTTTGCTGTACGGTGAACCAAGATCAACAGTGTCATTGATCTATTCGAATAAAACATATCACAAAATCATATTCAATAGAGAGCTGAATACTCTGCAAGCTGAATTTCCAAAGCGGCTGAGAGTATATCATGTCATCACCCAAGATGACAATATTCCCGCTGAGTTCCCGGTCTTTTACAAGGGAAGGCTTTCGAAGCTGATTGCAAAGAAAATCCTCAAGACGATCCTAGCCGAAGCGAATTATCACGTTGAATATTATCTCTGCGGGCCACATTCATTCATGCAGCTGATTGAGGAAGTCATTCGGTCGGTTAGCGAGGATCATTTGAAAATACACAAGGAACATTTCTTTATTCCAAATCAAGAGCCAGTCTTTGATCCCACTGTTTTTCCTGATCGCGAAATTATCCTTCACGTAAAGAATGAAGAACGACTTCTCACTGTAAAAAGTGGAAAATCAATCTTGCAGGCGTCACTCGAAAGTGGAATTCAGGTGCCATACTCCTGCATTGAAGGTCAATGCGGCACCTGCCGGGCGAAGCTGATCAGTGGCGAAGTTAAGCTAAGGAAAAATCATATTCTGACGGAAGACGAGCTAAAGGATGGACAGATTCTTCTTTGCCAGGGATTTCCTGCTTCTGATGGAATTACGATCCGAACCAGCTTATAATTATATAAATCGTCCCAGCTATAATATAAAGCAAAAAGACCCCTCCGGACGTTTATTTACATAGAAAACATAACGAATATGGAAACGATAAATCTGACGATACCGAATATGAAAAGCCCGCATTGCCAAATGACTGTAACGAATACGGTAAAAGGCCTCGGGGGAAATGTGAAGTCGATTGCTCCTACTAAGGCTGAAATTGAACTGACGAACGGCCTCACAAAAGAAGCTGTTGTCTCCGCCATTCAAAAAGCGGGATACAATGTTGTAAATGGAACTCTTAATTCATAAATAAAATGGAAACATCTAAATTCAAAACAACGATAAAGTGCTCAGGATGCGTGGCAAAAGTAACTCCCTTCCTGAACGAAGCCTTAGGTGAAGACAACTGGGAAGTTGATTATAACAATCCTTCAAAAGTGTTGACTGTCGTTGGTGAAAAAGACAACGCCAAAGTTATTCAAGCGGTTGAAAAGGCCGGGTATAAAGCAGAGGCGATTTAGTTTGATCTTACTCTATTGTTAAGGTCGTGGATGTACTCCACGACCTTTTTTGTTTTGTATAAGGTCAGAAATAATGACAAAAATCATGATTTTAAGTGTAGAAAAGTCACGCCCATGATCAGGACCTATTCCAATATTTGCTTATTGTTAATAAAACACACGAACTATGAAACAAAAATCAATTCTTATGATAATGCTGATGTTATTCGCATTTTCATTTGTTCATGCTCAGGAATCTCAAAAAAGAGAAATGCCTCCGAAGCACAGAGGCATGCACCCACGTCTGCAGGCCGATGGTATTGTGGTTGACGATAATGGAAAGACACTTGGATCTATCAAGAACGGCAAAGTATGCGATGAAACGGGTAAGGTCATTGGCGTAATTTCCGCTCATGGAGATGTTACAACGGCTAGCGGCAAGAACATCGGCAAGATTCAAAAAGATGGTAGCTATAAGTCAATGAAAGGTCACGTGGTAACGACCGATCCCGATGGCGTTGTAAAAGTAGCTGGGAAAGAAGTTGCAAAAGTTGAAGCTGGATATAATGACAAATCTCATGGCTGCGCCCTCCATTGTTTCTTCAGTGCTGAAAATGAAGATGCAAAAGAAATAGACAAGGACATCAAAAATCAGTAATGGAACCCATTCAACCAGACGCCTCTTTTTCCAATTTACTGATAAGATCATGCAGAACAGACAAACACCATTTGAGATCACAAAAGCCAATGGCGAAAAGTCCGTCTTCGATCCAAAAAAACTTTTCAATTCGCTGACACGGTCCGGAGCCGATGAGACACAGGCTCACGAGATCGTTGATGCAATCACCTCAGAACTTTATCCAGGCATTGCGACAAAGAAAATTTACAAAAGAGCATTTAGCCTGCTTAAAGAACACTCACGATTCCTTGCTGCACGATATAACCTGAAGAACGCTATCATGATACTTGGCCCATCGGGCTACCCGTTCGAAAGATTTATTGGAGAACTATTAAAGTATCAGGGCTATAAGGTTGAAGTCGCAAAGATTGTTTCGGGTAAGTGTGTCAATCATGAAGTAGACGTCATCGCTGAAAAGGATAACCATCACTTCATGATCGAATGCAAATATCACAATCAACCCGGAACGGTAAGTGATGTTAAGATTCCGTTATACATTCAGTCGCGATTCCTTGATGTGGCCGAGCAATGGAAAACACTTCCAGGTCACGCAAACAAATTTCACCAAGGCTGGGTGGTAACTAACACCCGATTTACATTAGATGCCATTCAATATGCCAATTGTGCCGGGTTAAAACTGCTTGGCTGGGACTTTCCTGCAAAAGGAAGTCTTAAAGATCTTATCGATTCATTAGGACTTTATCCAATCACAACGCTCACATCACTGACGTTGACAGAAAAGAAATTACTCCTTGAAATGAATCTTGTGCTTTGTCACGAACTCCAAAGAAATGAAAATGTTTTGGCTCAAATCGGAACAAAACCCGCCCGAATCAAAACGGTGCTTGAGGAATGTCTCAATCTATGTGAGCGAGCTAACCAAAGCGTTCTCTCCTACTCATGAATACAGAGACTATCATAGCGTCAGATCAACCTACTCAGAAAGAGGATTTTGTTAATGGGCTAACTGAAAGCGAAGTTCTCCGACTACAAAATAATTTCGGCTTCAACAAGATTGAAACTGAGAATCATCATTCAGTTTGGAAAATCCTTTTTGGTCAATTCAAATCACCGATTGTTTATATACTGCTCTTCGCTGCAGCAATGTCGTTCTACTTCAATGAATGGCTTGACGGAATAGCAATTCTTGTTGTCATTTTTATTAACGCAGCAATTGGATTCTACATGGAATTCCAGGCAGACCGATCAATGGAGGCGCTGCAAAAACTTTCTGTCGTATTGTCAAAAGTTATTCGTGACGGCAGCTTAAAAGAGATCAACTCCGAGCAGATCGTTCCAGGAGACCTTGTGTATCTGGAGGCCGGTGACATCATTCCTGCGGATGGGAAAATCATAAAGTTATCTCGGTTGCTCGTTAATGAATCAGCCCTTACAGGGGAATCCGTTCCTGTGGAGAAGAATATATCGAGCGGATCGCCATCAGACGTGTCAGCTCAGCTCCTGTTTAAAGGGACCTTCGTTACTAATGGCAACGCAACCTACCGGATCACATCCATCGGGATGAAGACAGAACTCGGTAAGATTGCCAGTATGGTTCAATCTGCAAGTCAGGCTGCAACACCATTGGAAAAGAAGCTAGAGAGCTTCACCAAAAAACTTATACAGATCACAGTGCTTCTGGTATTGATCATCTTTGTTGCCGGGTGGATCGCTGGAAATGATATTATTGAAATGCTGAACACCGCCATCGCTTTGGCAGTTGCCGCAATACCTGAAGGCCTTCCCATTGTTGCAACGCTTGGACTCGCCCGTGGTATGCTTAAGATGGCGAAGCATAATGTGATTGTGAAAAAATTATCAGCTGTAGAAACTTTGGGTGGCACTAGCGTTATCTGCACAGACAAAACTGGCACACTGACTGAAAACAGAATGACGGTTGCCTCTATTCAGCCTTCGACTTACCAACAAAAAATAATTGAAGCCTGCGTACTGTGCAATACAGCCAATATAGACCAAGCTACTGAAGTTGGCGATCCGCTTGAGATCGCCTTATTAAGGTTTTCAGCAGAACACGTGAGCATTGCTGACATCAGGAGTCGATACATAAAGATTGATGAGGAACCCTTCTCGTCAGAATCGAAGCGGATGCTCACCCTTCATAAAGACGGCAAAAAATATATTTCAATAGCCAAGGGAGCTGTTGAATCCATTCTAAGCATTTCGTCCAACAATGTAAACCTGATTTCGGATTGGAAAACCCAGGCTTTAGAAGAAGCAACTAAGCTGGCATCAGAAGGTTATAAAGTTATAGCAGTTGCATCCAGCGAATGCAACGAAGCACGAATTGCAAGTGAGAATTTCACCTATCTCGGAATTATCGGACTAATCGATCCACCCCGGCAAAACGTTGCCGAAGCCATCAGGGAATGTAGAAGTGCGGGAATTAAAGTAGTTATGATCACCGGTGATCATCCTGCCACTGCAAAAGAGATCGGAAGGCAATTGGGGATTGAATCAACCCAGGTCCTCCTTGGATCAGAAATGAAGCCCTACGATCAGCTCACCGATACAGAAAAAACAAACTGGCTGAATCAAAGCATCATTGCAAGAGTTAGCCCGGCTCAAAAGCTTGACCTTATACGATTGTACCAGGAAAAGAATTTCGTTGTGGGAATGACAGGGGACGGTGTGAATGATGCGCCTGCGTTGAAAAAAGCCGACATCGGAATCGCCATGGGATTGCGCGGAACTCAAGTCGCCCAGGATGTCGCGGACATGGTGATCAAGGATGACTCCTTCGCCTCCATTGTAACCGCTATTAAACAAGGACGAATCATTTTCGACAACATCAGAAAGTTTGTTGTCTTCCTGCTTTCCTGCAACCTCAGCGAATTATTCACGATCGCATTTACAGCAATCATTAATCTTCACTTTCAACTCTTTCCTTTGCAGATCCTCTTCATCAATCTGGTTACAGACGTGCTTCCTGCTCTCGCACTCGGAATGACTCCAGGAAACAGAAACATCATGAAGATGGCACCAAAAGATAGCAGTGAACCGATTATTACGAAACCTCTTTGGATCACTATAATATTTTACTCAGTTGTGATAAGCGCTGCGGGCCTTGGCGCAGTCACAACTAGCCACGTCCTCTTTCACAACGAAGAAGGTTGGAATCCGGAACTCTGCAACAACATACTATTCTTTACACTGATCTGCTCGCAATTGCTACATGTGCTAAACATGAATGCAAAGGGAACAAGCATTTTTAAATCTGAAATCACCCGGAACAAATACGTATGGTATTCAATCATCGTGTGCGCTGTGGTTCTCATAGGATGTTATGAAATCAGTACTGTGAGGCAAGCCCTTTCATTGTTTCCTCTTACGATTTACGACTGGACAATAATCATCGCATTCAGCTTCGCGGGCCTTATCATCAATCAGCTAGCGAAGGTATTTAACTTAATTAAACAATAAAGCCATGAAAACCCTGTCAAGAAAAGAAAGCTTCCCTGCACCAGCGCAGCAAGTATTCAAAACAATAGATGACCTTGGCGTCACTGGTATGCACATGACACAATCGTCAGGGATGATGATGGGAAGCAAACTAAATCTTGAATTTTTGACCACGAATAAGACAGGACTTGGCTCCCGCTATCGCTGGACGGGCAAGATGATGGGATTGATGATGGATTTTACAGTAGAAGTTACAAAATGGGTCAATGGCGTAGAGAAAGTTTGGGAGACGATTGGCGAGACAAAGCTTATCATATACTCCTGGTACAGAATGAAACTTCTGCTGAGTGAGTCAAACGGAAATACCGAAGCAGAACTCTCCATCGCTTATGAAAAACCAAAAGGGTTTATAAATAAAATTTTGTGCTTCCTCCTTGCGGACTGGTATTGTCGATGGTGCCTAAAGAAAATGCTTGGAGACGCTAAAAAGGCGATTGCAAGTCCACAGCCCAAGCCTTCGCACGCTATGCGCAACATTGCGCTTACAATTGCTCTGCTTTCCCTTATTAATTCTGCTGCGTTCAGCCAATCCGATAGTAGCGGTGTTTATAAAACATTTGATGACTACAAGCTAAAACGGTTGACGTACGCGATCGACTGCAGAACAGAAAGCCACAAGATTAAGTCCGATCAATTCGATCATAAGGATGTAGTCCGGGTTATCCACAATGACAGCCTTTTTACAATCCCCAAGTCTGAAATATTTGGTTACAAGGATTGCAAGGGCGTTGTCTACAGAATTGTCGATGGAAAGAATCATTCCATACTGAATCCATACAGCAAACTTCAACTTTACAAACACGAAGTCAGGGGTCATAAAAGCACTGCCATCCATTACTATTTCAGCGAGACAATTGACTCAAAGCCTATCCTGCTTACCATTGATAACCTGCATCACTCTTTTCATGATAACCAGGAGTTCTTAAAGAAGGTAGATAACACGTTTAGACGCGATGGGCAGCTCTTTAAGTTTGACAGAAAGTCAAAGCAATACATTGTTAGCCAATTATACGAAAGCACTATCCGGTAAGACCCTTTTTTTAAAAACGTTAATGAAGACTAACTATTTCAAGCTCGCTCTTCTGGCTGAAGGAATCATCCTTATAGGGATGGGAACATATTTCATTTTTTTAAGACCCGCGATGTTGCCGGAAGATTCTATTTATATAGGAACAAATCAGCAAGAAATTATTAAACACGCTCCGGGCATCACACTCTGGCTAGACAAAGTTTTTTCAGTGTTGGGTGGCTACATCATAGCGACTGGATTGCTAATCGCAAACATAGGTGCTATTGAAGATCATAAGCGAAGCATCGTGTCATTTGTTGTCCTTTTAGTTGCGGGATCATCGTCCATAGGCTTAATGACAGTAGTTAACTTCATGATCGACTCTGATTTTAAGTGGTTACTTCTCTCTTTTACGATACCCTGGATCTTCAGCCTGCTCACTTTTTATCGCCCGGAAAGTTCAAAACCGATTATCAAATGAGCACAGGTATGACAAATTCAGAGAGTCACCTTCTGGTAAAAAACATCGGCATTGATACTTACCGGGAGAATATCATATTCATGCGCTACGATTGTGATGTTTGTCGGTCTGAAGGATTTACTGCTCTGACACGAGTAATTGTTGCTAACGGAAAAAAGAGCGTGGTTGCCACACTAAATGTGGTCACCTCAGACATCATTGCACATCACGAGGTGGGCTTATCAACTGAGTGCATGAAACGCCTTGACGTAAAAACAGGTGACACCATTCATATCTCGCATCTTGACCCGATTGAGTCGTTCAAGAAAGTCCGTGGCAAAATGTATGGAAACAGATTTACCGAAGCCGCGCTTGATGAAATTATCAAAGACATTGTTGCGGGAAGATACTCGAACGTTGAGCTTGCTTCGTTTATAACGGCTTGTGTCAACAGCAATCTGGATATCAATGAGGTTGTATCACTCACCAAAGCAATGATTGGCAGTGGACTACAACTAGATTGGGGCAAAGAACTAGTGCTCGATAAACATTGCATTGGAGGTCTGCCAGGAAATCGCACCACGCCTGTCATTGTGAGCATTATTGCAGCCTGTGGACTTACTATCCCAAAAACTTCTTCACGTGCTATCACATCTCCGGCAGGAACAGCGGATACGATGGAAACAATGGCTCCCGTTAATCTATCCATTGACCAGATGAGAAAAGTTGTAGAAGCTGAAGGTGGGTGTATCGCATGGGGTGGCGCGGTTCAGCTCAGTCCCGCTGATGATATAATCATTTCTGTTGAGAAAGCGCTCGACATCGACAGTGAAGGACAAATGATCGCGTCAGTACTTTCCAAAAAGCGATCTGCCGGATCTACACATGTTATTATCGATATACCTGTTGGTGACACCGCCAAAGTGCGTACTCAGGAATCCGCCACTCAATTGCAGAACCAGTTTCATAAAGTCGGAGCCGCCATTGGGATAAATGTGAAGTCAATCATTACCGATGGCTCACAGCCAATAGGTGCGGGCATTGGCCCTGCTCTTGAGGCCCATGACGTGCTCAAAGTATTGAAGAACGATCATTTTCATTCTGCTTCTTTAAAGGAACGCTCGGTTTATGTAGCTGGAGCGTTGCTTGAACTCTCAGGTAAGTGTGTAACTGGCAAGGGCATTGACTATGCTAAGGAGACGTTGGAGTCAGGGAAAGCATACCAAAAATTCATTAGAATCTGTGAAGCTCAAGGCGGATTCAAGGAACCACCTACAGCACCAAAGCAGTTTGATATTCTTGCTGAAAAATCAGGGAAAGTAGCATCGATTGACAACCGGACACTTGCTCGGATTGCAAAGCTTGCCGGTGCTCCAAAGTCACCATCTGCTGGTATTCAGTTTCTGTCTCCACTGGGAAAAACAATTTCAAAAGGTGACCTGCTCTACACCATTCACGCTGAGTCAGATGGCGAGCTGAGTTATGCGAAGAATTATGCATCGTCAACACACCCTGTCGTAACGATTATATGAATGCAATTGTAATTTCATATCCAGAAAATGAGGCACTCACTGCGAGCATCGCTAAAGGTATCGATGGTAAAATTGGTGAGATTCAAATGAGACATTTTCCTGATGGAGAAACGTACCTCAGGCTAGTAACAGATGTATTGGAAAAGCAGGTATATGTTGTGGCCAGCTTACACAGACCAGATGACAAATTTCTATCTCTTGTCTTTTTACTGCGACTGTTACGAGATGCAGGCGCTGCATCTGTCACGTTAATCGCGCCATACCTTGCATACATGAGGCAGGATAAACAGTTCAGACCGGGTGAGGCTGTTACCTCTTCTTATTTTGGCGAAATGTTGTCGCCTTACATTGATAAGTTGATAACTGTTGATCCTCACTTACACAGGAGAAAATCGATGAACGAAATCTATACTGCTCCTTGTAAAGTACTGCATGCCTCTCCTGCCATCTCACTATGGATTAAGAACTCAGTCGCAAATGCGGTGCTGATCGGACCAGATTCAGAAAGCGAGCAGTGGGTGTCACAGGTTGCAAAAGAAGCCGGTACTCCTTATTTCATTTTAAATAAAGAGCGTCATGGTGACAGAAATGTTGACATATCCTTTCCTGAAACAAGTGCCTTTCGCGAGCGCACACCTGTGCTTGTTGACGACATCATTTCAACAGCACATACTATGATTGTAACGGTAAAACGATTGTTGGAACTTGGATTTAAGCAACCAACGTGTGTTGGCGTCCATGCGATCTTTGCCGATAATTCCTTTCAGGAATTGCAGGACGTTGGCGCTGCGCAAATTGTAACTTGCAACACTATTGCCCACAGTAGCAACGGTATAGATCTTAGTCCGTTAATCATTGAAGCATTGCAATGATCAAGAAACTGATAAGCTGGTCGATCAAAAATAAATGGATGGTGATCACCATGTATTCCATTATGATCGTCTATGGCATTTACTCGGTATACAATACTCCGGTGGATGCCATTCCAGACTTGTCAGAAAATCAGGTTATCATCTACACCGAATGGATGGGCAGAAATCCGCAGATCATAGAAGATCAAATCACCTATCCATTAACATCAAATCTTCAAGGCATTCCAAAAGTTAAAAATATTCGTGGTGCCAGCATGTTCGGGATGAGCTTTGTGTTTGTCATCTTCGAAGATGCTGCAGATATCTATTGGGCACGTGCACGAGTACTGGAAAGACTGAATTATGCTACGCGTTTACTTCCTCCAAACGTCACGCCTACCCTCGGACCTGACGGAACGGGATTGGGTCATGTATACTGGTATACGCTCGATGCACCCGGATATGACCTAGGAGAATTAAGAGCATTACAGGATTGGTATATTCGCTTTGGCCTTCAGACGGTAGAGGGTGTAAGTGAAGTCGCATCGTTTGGAGGTTACCAAAAACAATATCAAGTTGTGGTTGACCCAACGAAACTTCGTTACCATGGCATTACGATCATGGAAGTGGCTAACAAAATAAAAGAGAACAACAATGAAGTTGGCGGTCGCAAATTTGAACTCTCAGATATTGGCTACATTATTAAAAGCACCGGATACATCAAGAATATAATTGAGATTGAAAACATTCCGCTCAAAACAGAAAATACTGTACCCATAACGGTCAAGGATATTGGAACAGTGCAAATGGGAAGCGACTTGAGGTTAGGTATCGTTGATGAAAATGGTGAAGGAGAAAAAGTAGGTGGCATTGTGATTATGCGGTATGGCGAAAATGCTAAAGAAGTCATCGACCGCGTTAAGACCAAAATTCAAGAAATAAAGAAAGGGCTCCCGGCAGGAGTCAACATCAAACCAGCCTATGATCGATCCGACTTGATCAATGCAACAATTGACACACTGAAAGAAGCAGTAACGGAAGAAATCATCGTTGTTGCAATTGTGCTGTTTATCTTTTTACTGCATGTACGGAGCGCCCTCATTGTTGTGATCACAATCCCGGTGTCAGTTCTTTTTGCTTTCATTATGATGAACTGGTTCGGCATAACATCAAACATCATGTCACTAGCCGGGGTGGCGCTGGCAGTGGGCGATTTGGTTGATGCAGGAATTGTGATGGTAGAAAATGCGATGAAGACTTTAGGGGGTGAAGCTGAAACGAACTGATATGGACGAAACTAGAATAGATAAAATTGAAAAATCATCTCAGCTTATCGGTAAAGCTGTGGTGAGTTCTATTCTTATTACGCTCATCTCGTTCAGTCCTATTCTCTTTCTCGAAGGCCAGGAACACAAGCTTTTCTCTCCGCTTGTATGGACAAAGACATTTGCCATGATTGGTTCGGGTCTGGTGGCTATCATGCTCGTGCCCGTACTCATGGTATTGTTTCTCAAAGGAAAAGTCAGGCCCGAAAGTAAACACCCGATAAGTAAATTCTTCACCTGGATTTATGGACCCGCAATAAGATGGTGTTTGCGATGGAAAAAGGTCACACTTGGACTCGCCCTCGCGTTAGTCCTCGGTAGCATTCCACTAGTTATCAATCTGGGGACAGAATTTATGCCTCCTTTGGATGAAGGCTCTTTACTATTCATGCCTGTTACTTTGCCTGATATCTCCAACAATGAATCAAAGCGTTTATTACAAGTACAGGATAAAATTATTAAATCGGTTCCCGAAGTTGAGAATGTGCTGGGCAAGGCCGGTCGGGCAAATACTGCAACCGACAACGCTCCTATCAGCATGATTGAAACAATCATTATTCTCAAGCCACAAGAAGAATGGCGTGAGGGAGTCACAAAAGATGATATCATAAGAGAGTTAAACAGCAAGCTTGCGATACCAGGCGTGATCAACAGTTATACTCAACCGATTATTAACCGGATCAACATGCTGTCAACAGGAATCAGAACAGATGTTGGAATTAAAATCTACGGCCAGAGCCTCGACTCAATAAATGTACTTGCTCATGAATTCAAGAAACAACTCGAAGGTCTTGAAGGCGTAGCTGATCTTTATGTTGAACCAATTGTGGGTGGCAAGTATATCGATATCAAGATCCGAAAAGATGAGATTGGGCGGTATGGACTGACTGTGGACGATATAAATATGTTCATTGAAACTGCATTAGGTGGAATGAACACAACCACTACCATTGAAGCTCGTCAGCGCTTCCCTGTCAATGTGAGATTTGCCCAAGACTATCGTAACACAATCAATCAAATCAAAAATCTACAAATACAAACAGAAAATCTTGGCCCTATCCCCTTGTCGGCTGTTGCTGACGTCAGTGTTACAGAAGGTCCGCCAATGATAAACTCTGAGAACGCTATGCTCCGAGGGACTCTCCTTTTCAACGTCAGAGGCAGAGATATGGGAAGCACAGTTTCCGAAGCCAAAGAACGACTCGAAAAAGCAGTCAAAAATCTACCTAAAGGTTATTATCTGGATTGGAGTGGTCAATATGAAAATCAGGTTCGTGCGCAGAACAGGCTGATGGTGATCATCCCGATTGTTTTATTAATCATTCTGGTTGTGCTTTACTTTACCTTCAACAGCATGAGAGAAGTGTTGATTGTTTTAAGCAGTATTCCTGTCGCACTTGTTGGCGGGGCATATTCATTACATTTCTTTGAAGTCAATTTTTCCGTAGCGGTGGCAGTCGGGTTTATTGCATTGTTCGGCATCGCGGTAGAGACGGGCGTTTTAATGTTGGTATACCTCAACAACTCGCTATACTTCAAAATAAAAAAACATACTAGCGGACAAATCACAAACGAAATTATTGAAGATGCTATTTATGAAGGTGCGGTTCAAAGGCTCCGTCCCAAATTGATGACTGTGCTAGTCGATGTTATTGGACTTTTACCCGTGCTCGTAGCTACCGGTGCTGGAAGCGATGTGATGAAACCGATAACCATTCCCTTCGTTTTTGGACTGTTGACCTCAACGATATTTGTGCTGATAGTGCTTCCTGTGATTTATGCGTATGTGAGGGAACGGGAGTTGGCGAGGTCGGGCAAGCTTGATTATAACCTATTGGAAGACTAGTTAACCCCAAAAAAGCCGGTTTTTCGTTCAATTTCTTGAAATTCTATAACTCAATAATCCTAAAGTATAAATCCAAAGTCGCAGATTTCCGTTAGATTTGGGTATTGAATGAAGGCAATCCGTTCCATATCAGCTGTATTGTTAGCCCTCCTGGTGCTGGTTTCATCTACCAGTTTCATGGTCGGGATGCATATCTGTATGGGGGAAGTTCAAAACATTGCCCTGTTTGGAAAAGCTGATAGCTGCCAGAAAGAAAAAGCTTTGCCAGCTTGCCACAAGCATATGAAACCGGCTTGCTGCCAGGATGAGCTTGTTTATCATGAAGGCACTGACTTCAATGGTTCTATCGAACATGTTCACTTCGTTGCTCCTGCTCCGATGGACATTGAGCAACCTGTTGTTCTTATATCAGAAGTTATTCCAGCTTCACCGCTCGCGCAATTCAAATACTACAACTACGATCCACCCTTGCGATCTTGTGACCTTACGGTCGAGCATCAAGTTTTCTTAATCTGATTTACTGCCATTCGTTTTGAAGAGCATCCTGTTCTTCGTGTAATCGCTTTGTTCTAACGCGATCACAGTAATTACTTTTCTACATTCTTCATTTTAAGTCATGATTGAAAGCTTAATATCTTTCTCTCTTCGAAATAGATTCCTGGTGTTGCTTGTTGCAGCCGGATTATTTGCCTGGGGAGTTTATTCGGTGAAAGAAAATAAAATAGACGCGATACCTGATCTCTCAGAAAACCAGGTGATCGTCTTTACAGAATGGATGGGCCGCAGTCCTCAGATCATCGAGGACCAGGTGACTTATCCACTTGTGACAAATCTTCAAGGTCTCCCCCAGGTTAAATATGTCCGTGGCGCTTCCATGTTCGGAATGAGTTTCGTCTATGTAATCTTCAATGATGACACTGAAGTATACTGGGCACGGGAACGCGTACTTGAAAGGCTCAACTATGCTACTCGCCTTTTGCCGGAAGGTGTCACGCCAACGCTTGGTCCGGATGGAACCGGTGTCGGTCATATACTTTGGTATACCCTTGACGCGCCTGGAATGGATCTTGGTGAACAGCGCGCAATTCAGGACTGGTATGTAAAGTTCGCACTACAGAATGTTCAGGGCGTCAGTGAGCTTGCATCATTCGGTGGCTTTCAAAAACAATATCAAATCACAGTTGACCCAAACAAGCTGAACTACTATAATCTTTCAGCGCAGGAAGTCATTCAATCCATACGGGCAAATAACAATGAAGCTGGGGGAAGGAAATTCGAACAGAGCGATATCGGATACATCATTAAGACCACCGGCTATCTCAAGTCGGTAAATGAGATAGAAAACATTCCTGTAAAGACTGTCAATACTGTTCCCGTAAAAGTCCGTGATATTGCTACCGTTCAGATGACAGGTGAAACGCGGCTCGGAATTTTTGATATGAATGGCGAAGGCGAAGTGGTTGGGGGAATTGTTGTGATGCGCTATGGCGAAAATGCTGATGAAGTTATCACCGCAGTGAAGAAGAAGATGGAGGAAGTAGCGAAAGGTTTTCCGCAGGGCGTGAAATTCAATATTGTTTATGATCGAAGTGATTTAATACAGGAGTCAATATCGTCCATAAAAACAACGCTGATCGAAGAAATGATCGTGGTATCGATAATAGTTATCATATTTCTATTTCATTGGAGAAGTGCAGCGAGTATCATCATTCAAATTCCGATCACGATTGCAACAAGCTTTATTCTACTGAATGCTTTTGGCATTACTTCTAACATTATGTCACTCACCGGAATTGCTCTTGCCATAGGGGTAATTGTCGATAACGGAATTATCATGGCAGAGAACTCTTATAAGAATCTGTCCCATCGGTATTCAGAATTAAACCCGGAGGATAAGTAACCATTAACTATGAAACTCTTCTCTAGAAAAACATATAACAAAATAGATGATACCGAAAGGCTTCAGATCATTGAGAAATCCTCAAAGCAGGTTTCGCGTGGTGTGTTCTATTCAACGATTATCATCATAACCTCCTTTCTGCCAGTGTTTATGCTTACTGGTCAGGAGGGAAAGTTGTTTCACCCACTTGCATACACGAAGACTTTCATCTTACTCGTAGACGCAATATTGGTCGTGACCCTTGCACCAGTCATTATTTCCTTTTTTATGAAAGGAAGATTCAGAGACGAAAAGCACAATCCGCTTAATCGATTCCTTGAAAGAATCTATGAACCAATCATCCGAACATGCATGAAGTGGCGCAAAACGACTATTGGCGTGAACATCCTCGCACTACTAATCAGCATACCGTTGATGATTAGTCTTGGTAGTGAGTTTATGCCGCCACTGGACGAACAATCAATCCTATTCATGCCCGTAACGCTTCCGGATGTTTCCAACGAAGAGGCAAAAAGAATTCTTCAGGTGCAGGACAAGATCATCAAGTCTGTTCCTGAAGTTGATAAAGTCCTCGGTAAAGCTGGAAGAGCAAGTACAGCAACCGACAACTCTCCTATCAGTATGATCGAAACAATCATTATGCTGAAACCAAAATCAGAATGGAGGGAAAATATTACCAAGAGTGACATCATCAACGAGCTCGATGCAAAGATGCAGATCCCTGGAGTTGTGAATGGTTGGACTCAACCCATCATCAACAGGATTAACATGCTTGCGACAGGAATCAGAACGGATGTTGGAATCAAGGTATACGGTCAGAATCTTGATAGCATTGCTGTTGTTTCTGAACGCGTAAAGGCCGCACTTGCCAGTGTTCCAGGAGTGAAAGACATATACGTTGATCCGGTAACAGGAGGAAAATATTTAACGATCGATGTTAACAGAGACGCTTTAGGTAGATATGGATTGAGTGTGAATGATGTAAATATGGTCGTTGAGTCTGCCATTGGCGGTAGTCCCATTGGTCAAACTATTGAAGGCCGTCAGCGCTTCACCATCAGTGTGCGCTTATCACAAGATTATAGAAATAGCATCGAGCAATTGAAGCGAATTCCAGTGAAGACGCCTTCTCTCGGAACCGTTCCCCTTTCTTCAGTCGCAGATATTAAATTCGAGAATGGCCCTCCGATGATCGTATCTGAAAATGCACTGTTGCGTGGCGCTGTCTTATTTAATGTAAGAGACCGCGACCTGGGAAGTACTGTTCAGGAAGCGATCGAAACACTTAATAAAAATCTTGGTGGACTTCCAAATGGCTATTACCTGGAGTGGAGTGGTCAGTATGAAAATCTCATTCGCGGAAAGCAGACGCTAATGGTCATTCTGCCTGTAGTGCTTCTGATCATATTTGTGTCTCTTTACCTCGCATTTCACTCCATCCGGGAGGCGTTCTTCAGTCTTATCACCGTGCCTTTCGCACTGATTGGTGGTGCATACATGGTGTACTTCTACGGAGTGAATCTTTCAGTCGCAGTGGCGGTAGGTTTCATCGCCTTGTTTGGTATTGCTGTAGAGACAGGTGTTGTAATGGTCATCTATTTAAACGATGCAATGCAGCAGCTTGTGAAACTGAAAGGCAACTCTAGCGAAACAATTACCCGTGATGAACTCAGAGAATATGTGATTGCGGGCGCGGCAAAACGACTTCGCCCTAAAATCATGACAGTGTGCGTGGCTCTGTTTGGTTTGATACCGGTGTTGTGGGCGACAGGTGTTGGCAGTGATGTGATGAAGCCAATCGTTCTTCCGATGATTGGAGGCGTTCTCACTTCATCAACTCACATTCTGTTGGTTACTCCCCTCATCTTCCTGATGACGAAAGAATATGAACTAAGGAAATTCGGAAAACTTGAAGTATATGAAGTTAAGCATTAAGATTTCGACTTTGTTAACTGGACTCTTGTTGGGCGTGACCGCAGCATCCAGTGCGCAAGTGATAACCCTGGACAGCGTTCTCCTACTGATCGATAAGCGCAATCCTATGTTGCAGGAGTATGACAACAAGGTCAAAGCACTGAATACGTATGCTGAAGGAGCCAAAAGTTGGATGGCTCCGATGGTTGGAGCAGGAACATTCATGACTCCCTATCCAAACCAGATGCTGATGGACGAAAGAGACAAGGGTTCGTGGATGTTCTCAGTCGAGCAGGAGATCAAGAACCCTTCGAAGCTCAACGCAAATAAGAGATACCTGTCATCAAAGGCATCGGTTGAAGTTCAGAATCGTTCCGCACAATTCAATCAACTTAGAAGCGAAGCTAAAATGATGTATTACCAATGGCTTGTGGCTGAACAAAAGCTGAACATCCTGAAAGAGAACGAACGCATTATGGAGTTAATGCTAAAACTCGCCCGAATCAGGTATCCCTACAATCAGGGAAGTCTCGGAAATATCTACAAAGCGGAAGGCAGACTCAGTGAGGTTCAGAACATGATTCAGATGACAAACGGATCTATTGAAGAAAGCTCCTTTAGACTAAAGAGCCTGATGAACATCCCGGCTGAAACGCAAATCATGATTGACACGGCAACTCAAATCACCTACGAACCTAACCAGGTTATTTACGACACAGCAGCACTCAGCACACAACGTAGCGACATCAGACAGATCGACAAAACCATCGAGGTGATGCGATTGAATCAACAATTGCAGCGCTACCAATCAAGACCTGACTTCAAGATAAGATTTGATCACATGCAGCCAATTGGAAATATGCCAACGCAGTTCACCGCTATGGCAATGGTTTCCATTCCGATCGCACCATGGTCATCCAAAATGTACAAGTCAGAAGTTAGAGGAATGCAGTACGACATTGAGGCGATGAAGAAAGGTCGCGAAGCATTATTGATCGAAACGAGGGGAATGCTTGCCGGTATGGCTGCACAGCTGGCACGGATGAAACAGCAACTCGCTAACTATGACACAAAGATTATCCCTGCTTTGCGTAAAAACTACCAAACGCTAATGCTCGCATATGAGGAAAACCGTGAACAGCTGCCAATTGTGATCGATGCATGGGAAGCGTTGAATATGGCACAAATGGAATACATCGAAAAAAATCAGGAATACTTTAACATGATTGTGACTTATGAAAAAGAATTGGAGAAATAGTTTACTGCTCACAACGATGTTGGTGGTAATACTAGCATTGGTCGCATCTTGTAATAAAGGGGACCATGCCGAGCATGCTGACACGTACACTTGCCCGATGCATCCAACGGTTATCTCGGACAAACCCGGTAGCTGTCCAGTGTGTGGGATGGATCTCGTGCGTAAAGCGCGAGCTGGCGAAGAGGTTGAAATCACAGAGGACCTTTCTAAACTCCTTAAGTCCCCCAACGAGACTGTCATCGCTACAATTAAAACAATCAAGGGCGAATACAAGTCAATGCCGGTTTCAACTGAAGCGCAGGGCGTAGTCACTTATGATACCCGAAACATTTACACGATCCCAACGCGCATTGGTGGACGGTTGGAGAAGGTGTTCCTAAAATATGCGTTTCAACAGGTGCGCAAGGGCCAAAAGGTTGCTGAGATCTATAGCCCTGAATTGCTTACTGCTCAACGTGAATTAATCTTCTTATTGGAAAACGATTCGGAGAATCAGGCGATCATCGAAAGCGCGAAAGAACGCTTGAGACTTCTCGGAGCGAATGACTCACAAATCAACGACCTTATTAAAAGCAAAGAGCCAAAGAATACATTCGCCATCTACAGTCCATATGACGGCTACGTCATCTCCGAGTCACAGCAAACACCTGTTGCTCCGATGACTTCGCAAAGTGCATCAGCATCTACCGGAGGAATGAGCGATGGAATGGGTGGCAGTACCACCACGTCATCTCAAACAACTTCTGCCGGTACAAGCACAAGCGATGCCCTTATCCGCGAGGGAAGTTATGTGACTTCCGGACAGACCCTATTTAAAATCGTAAATCCCTCGGCATTGCGGGTTGAATTGAACATTGCTTCGACCCTGACTGGCACTGTAAAGAAGGGAGGCAAAGTTATGCTTGATTATGGTGATCAGCACAGCGATGAGGGAACCATTGACTTCGTGCAACCTTTTTACAACGAAGGACAGGAGTTTCTCACAGTTCGTGTCTATACAAAAGATACAGATCGGCTACACATCGGACACTTTGTGAAAGCTGTGATTGAAAGCAACGCGGTTGAAGCGTTGTGGGTACCTAAAGAAGCTGTGCTTGACCTTGGCATCGAAGAAGTTGTGTTTGTCAAAGAGAAGAATGTCTTCAAGCCAAAGAAAATAGTCACGGGCGTACGGACCGAAAATCAGATCGAAGTTAAACAGGGCCTTTCGTCATCGGATGAAATCGCCAGCAACGCGCAATACTTAGTCGATAGCGAAAGCTTCATCAAAACGAATAAATAAGATGAAACGCATTTTAATAATATCATTCTTTAGCCTTGCAGTACTTGCTTGTTCGCAAGAAAAGCAAGGAGATGAACATGCAGCGCACGATCACGCCAAGGAAGAAAGCACTGCAAAAAAATACACATGCCCCATGCACCCGAATGTGGTTCAGGATGGGCCTGGTAAATGTCCGGTCTGCGGAATGGATCTCGTTCCTAAAACCGCTAGCGCCACTACTTCATCAGACGATCTGATGCTGACAGACAGTCAAATAAAACTGGCTAACATCACAACTCAGAAAGTTTCGATTCAATCCATTGGGCAAACAGTTGTAGTCAATGGAAGGCTTGCCGAAAATGAAGATCTATCGCAGGTCGTCAGCAGCAGGGCTGCCGGGAGAATCGAAAAACTATTTGTAAAAGAAACCGGTCGCACGATTCAAAAGGGTGAACCGCTCTATGAATTGTACAGCGAAACATTACTTACGCTTCAACGCGAATTTCTTCTTGCCAAAGAGCAATATGATGCACTTGGATCAACTGAGACACGATACAAATCATTTCTAGATGCTGCAAGGAGAAAGCTACTGCTGTACGGACTCACCAATGCGCAGGTGGAAGAACTCACAAAGAATAAGAATGCGCAAAACCGGATTACGTTCCTGTCTCCCGCTTCTGGAATAGTTACGGAGATTTCAGTTTCAGAGGGTCAATACGTGTCGGAGGGCGGATCATTAATGCGCATCGAAAACATCGCCAACCTATGGCTTGAGGCCGAGCTGTATCCAAGCGAATCTACGATTGCAAAGGTTGGCGATAAAATCAATGTCAGAGTAAGCGGATTCGAAAACCAACCTGTTGAGGCAACGGTGACTTTCTTCAGTCCCGAGTTTCGCGCCAATACACAGATCATGTCTATGAGAGCTTCGATTTCAAATCCAACACTGGCATTCAAGCCGGGCATGCAGGCGCAAGTGTTCTTCAGTCACTCAAGTAAGAAAGCTTTGTCCCTACCGGTTGATGCTGTCATCCGCGATGGCAAGGGTACACATGTTTATGTGCAAAGAGGGCATAACACATTCAGGCCGCAGATGGTGAAGACCGGCATTGAAGATTTTGAGAAAGTTGAAATCACCGAAGGCTTAACGGAAGGTGACACGGTGGCAATAACTGGTGCATACCTCTTGTATAGTGAAATCATTTTGAAAAAAGGAACGGACCCCATGGCAGGTCATTCTCATTAATAATTATGAAAGAGTGCTGTAAAGATGCATTTGAAAAGCCATCGCTATGGCGGAAATGGAAATCACGAGCGATTTATATCGTGATCGTAATCCTTCTTGCCTTCATTACATGGAGCCAATTTAACTAGTAATAACCTTAAACAATGAATACAATGAAAATCAGATCAATGTTCTATTCGCTGCTACTAAGTGCAGCTTCACTCACTTTCCTGGCTAGTTGTTCTGGAAACAAAAAGGATGATCATGCAGGTCATGAGGAACATGTAGCAAAAGATACGACTGAGCACGCCTCAGGTTCTACAGCAGCTGCGGAATCCACTGAACCTCAATTCGAGGTAGACGCTAGCTTTCAGAATCAGCTTGCTGGTGTTTTCACTTCCTATGTTGAATTGAAAGATGCCTTTGTCGCTTCTGACGCCAGCAAAGTTAAAGGCGAAGCTAAACAAACTGACGAAGCATTGGCAAAAGTTGATATGAAACTTGTTTCAGGTGCAGCACATAACGATTGGATGAACTACCTCACTCCTATTCAAAACTCGCTGAAAGAAATTCAGGCAAGCACTGATATTGAAGCGCAGAGAAAAGCATTCAGCAATCTTTCAGACAATTTATATAAAAGCGTGAAAGCGTTCGGCCTTGGTGGCAAAGAAGCATTCTATGAGTTCTGCCCTATGGCTTTCAATAATGAAGGAGCTTATTGGTTGAGCGATCAGGAGCAAATCAAGAACCCATACTTCGGAGATAAGATGCTGACGTGTGGATCAGTGAAAGAAAAATTGAAGTAATAAATAGATGAAACGCAGAGACTTCATAAAACGGACCACCTTATCTGCCCTCACAGCATGGGCTGGATCTTCGATACTAAGCGCTTGTCATACCGAGGAAGATATGATTGGTGAACCTAACTGGATTATTGAAGGTTCATTTGACCGGCCTTTGACAATTCCGGCTGTCAGTAACGGAAGCGCATCCTTGAACGCTCAATTCAGTGTTGCTGAATTATTGAAGGGTCGATCGAGCACAACGCTTTCTTATGCTAACGGTGTGTTGGGCCCTACGATAAAGGCAAACGCAGGTGAAACCGTAAACGTGTCTCTGCAAAATAGTCTGTCAGAAGAAACCAATATCCATTGGCATGGATTAATCCTTCCTGAAAACATGGATGGTCATCCAAAGGATGTTGCATCGGCTGGCGGGTCAATAAACTATTCATTCCCGATCATACAACGTGCAGGAACGTATTGGTATCACCCACATCCACACGGTTTAACAGCAAAGCAAGTCTTTATGGGCCTCGCAGGAATGTTCATTGTAAATGATCCGGAAGAAGCGGCACTGAATTTACCTTCCGGTGAGTTTGAAGTGCCAATCATTCTGCAGGATAAACATTTCGAGGGAAACAATCTTGAATACTCCCCGAACGATGATGAGATCATGACTGGATACCTTGGTGAGCAGATACTGGTAAACGGACAGCATGCGCCATTTCTTAGTGTTGCATCAACGTGGTACAGGCTGCGCATCCTAAATGGCTCTACCGCCAGAGTTTATAATCTGGCACTGACCGGGGGAAAGCAAATGATCATCATCGGGTCAGATGGAGGTCTGTTGGCATCACCTGAAACAGTCTCCAATGTTCTCCTCGGGCCGGGAGAACGCTTAGACGTACTTATTGACTTCTCAGGTCTTGCAATTGGTCAAGAAATCTACTTGGTCAGTAACAAGTTCAGTGAGTACAATGTACAGGGAAGACAGAGTTTCAGCTTACTAAAGTTTAAAGTTGAAAGGACTGCGAATTCGAATTTCACATTGCCCTCGACACTGTCTAACGTTGGCGCTATAAATCCAAGTCTATCAGTAAAGACTCGGTCAATCGACATCGCTCAGACAATTGGTGGTGAAGGCGGACATGGAGGAATGGGAAGACACTCGATCAATGGCAAGATATTCGAAATGGACCGCGTTGATGAAACAGTT
The DNA here is from genome assembly GCA_902168205.1 of uncultured Chitinophaga sp. Lineage (GTDB taxonomy): Bacteria > Bacteroidota > Bacteroidia > Cytophagales > Cyclobacteriaceae > Ohtaekwangia > Ohtaekwangia kribbensis. Next base: position 209,167 of record CABHOK010000007.1, read on the forward strand.
TCTGCTGGGACAACAGAGATATGGGAGTTCGACAACTCAGCGGGAGATGAAATACACCCAATGCACATCCACGGAGTTCAGTTCCAGGTATTGGAAAGAATTGGTGGCCGCAACAAAGTGATCGCTTCTGAAAAAGGTTGGAAAGATACCATCCTTCTGATGCCGGGCGAGAAAGTCAGATTGATTATGACCTTCCCGAACTACACTGGTGTTTTCGTATTTCACTGCCACAATCTTGAACATGAAGACGATGGCATGATGCTCAATTATAAAATAATCTAAAACCGATAAACAAAATGACTATGAAAAAAACAATAATGATTGCTCTTGTCGCTCTGGTGAGCTTCGGAGCTTATGCGCAACACGATCATGCAGGCCATGATACCAAAAAATCTGAACAAGGAACGGTAACGTTCAAAGATGAAAAACTTGGCACTGCCTACTCACATTACCTTCATTTGAAAGATGCGCTTGTTGCTTCTGATGCAAGTGAAGCGAAAATGGCAGCCAGTGCTTTGCAGACTTCTCTTGGTTCGGTAAGCAATGGAAAAAAAGCTTCTGACAATGCTGCTAAGATTGCAGCTTCAACAGACTTGGATCAACAAAGAATTGTTTTCTCAGATTTAAGTAACGAAATGAAAACTTTGGTTAAAGATAGCAAACTAGCCTCTGGGTCGCTGTATGTTGAATACTGCCCAATGGCCAATAATAATCAAGGAGCGTTTTGGTTATCAAATGAAAAGCAAATCAAAAATCCATACTTCGGTGATGCCATGCTCAAGTGCGGATCAGTGAAAGAAACAATTCAATAATAGCTAAATGTCGATGAAGGCGAACGGAGGCAAGAAATCAGTTAAGAAACCCGCTAAAAAAAAGGGCAAGCTTGAAGAATGGTTTATAAACATTCTTGCCATCGTTTTACTCGGTGGCGGTTTGGTAGTCATCGTATATATGACGACACAGATGAGTAGTGAACATAGCAAGGACACAGACCAGTACCTTGCCTCACTACCGTCCCAAAGCGATACGATCACCCATAGTAAAATCTGCATGGTGGATGATATCTATCAAGGTGACTACCCTACTCTCTCCGTCCGTCTATCAGCCAATAATTATTACGGCTGCGATGCAAAAGCAATTCATGAACTATCAAGCAAACAGAATTTAAGGTTTGCGATTGATCCCGTCACGAAACGTAAAGTCGACAAAGGCTCAGCAGTCGTGGGCTTACATTCCAAAAGAGATGGAAAGGTGCTCTACTTTGAATCGGAAGAGACCTTTACCCAATATCTGAAAACACTAGATGAGTAGTCCATATGGCCACACAGAAATATATTCCCGCACTCAAGTATCACTGGCTGACGAAGCTGTATGATCCAATTCTTGACCTTACTATGCCAGAAAGGAAGATCAAATCATACCTGATAGAAAAAGCTGACTTTAAGCCAGAACAACGCGTACTTGACTTCGGCTGTGGCTCCCTTACATTATCCATTCTTGCAAAACAAACGCACCCGGCAACCGAATTCGTTGGCGTTGATGTTGACGAAAAAATCTTGAACATCGCAAGGGAAAAAGGAAGACAGGAAGGTGCTAACGTACCTGTGATTCGCTACGATGGCAGCGTTCTTCCATTCAAAGATTCAAGTTTTGATCATGTGATGTCAAGCCTGGTATTTCACCATTTGACTACTGAGCAAAAAGCCTCGGCATTGGCGGAAATTAAACGTGTTCTGAAACCCTCCGGTCAATTACATATCGCTGACTTCGGCTTACCCGCGAATATGTTTCAAAGAGTCGGTTTCTATTTGATTCAATTTCTTGATGGATTCAAAACCACAACCGGAAGTGTGAAAGGTGTTCTACCTGATTTGATTTTCCGGGCCGGTTTCTTCTGCAAAGAGATAAAGCTTTTTAAAACGGCCTTTGGTACCGTCAGACTTACCAAATCATTTATCACCAACTAAACCTAAACTGTTGTGCCTTTTAACAAAAACCTATTCATCCGCAAAATTCACCGATACCTTGGATTGTTTATCGGCATCCAATTTCTCGGCTGGACAATCAGCGGCCTCTACTTCTCGTGGAATAATATAGATGATGTCCATGGCGATCACATGCGGAAAAATCCTCACTTTATTTCGGCTTCTTTTCCGCTTGCATCTCCATCAGAAGCGATCAGTCAATTGAAGTCTGAAAAACCAATAGATTCGATCCACTCAGTTCAACTGATCAGTATAGTGGGTAAACCATTCTATCAGATCGTCTACTTTTCCAGTCACACCGAAGGCGTTCATCATCATACGCATTACGCATTGGCTGACGGTGCGACAGGTGCCCTTCGCGGATCACTTACGCAAAGTGAAGCTGTTGAGATTGCAAAAGACAACGTGCTCTCAACTGCAGAAGTTGCTCAAATCGAATTGTTGGAAAACACTGATGGTCATCACGAATACCGCGAACGCCCGTTGCCCGCATATGCAGTCACGTTTAAAAATCCTGATTGCACGGTGTATGTGAGCGTTGAAAGAGGAACATTTCAAACCATTCGTCACGATCAGTGGCGGGCTTTCGATTTCCTGTGGATGTTTCACACTATGGACTACGCAGGACGTGACAACTTCAATAATTGGCTACTCAAGGCTTTGTCACTTTTTGGTTTGTTGACCGTATTATCCGGATTCGTCCTATTTGTTGTTTCGTCAAGAACATTAAAGAAAGTAACTAACTGACAAGCTATGAAATTCATACCCATCTTATCCTTCGCCTTCATTACCTCGCTATCATTCGGTCAGCTTAACCTTCCGAATGCAAGTCCCGATCAAGAGTTCAAGCAACAAGTCGGTTTTACTGAAGTTCAGGTCAAATACTCAAGACCCAGCGCACGAGGCAGAGCTATTTTCGGTGACCTTGTACCGTATGATCAACTATGGCGGACAGGGGCTCACGATGCAACCACTATTTGGTTCTCCGACTCAATCAAGATCAATAGTGTAAATATTCCTTCTGACACGTTTAGCCTATTTACTATTCCTGGCAAAAGTGAATGGACAATCATTTTCAATAAGGTTCCCGAAATGCACGGATCTTCAGACTACGCAGAAACCAATGACCAGTTGCGATTCAAAGTCAAATCCGAAAAAGCTCCCAGGTTTTACGAAACGTTTACGATAGAGATTAATGATCTAACCAAAGATGGAGCATTCATTTATTTGCTGTGGGAGAACACGTTGGTAAAATTCCCGATCCAGGGTTATGCGGACCAAAAGGTAATGGCAGAGATAGCCGACAGGATCAATATTAAGAAAGAGGAAAAACCAAGTCTGTATTATCAGGCGAGTCTTTACTACTTCAACAACAACAAAGATCTGAATCAGGCTTACGAATGGATCAAGGTCGCGAACGGGAAAACACAAGATGCAGCATACCTTCAGCTTCAAGCAAAAATAGAAGCATCTCAAAGTCGTATCAGCGAGGCGTTAGCTACGCTAACAAAGTCTACCGAACTGGCCAAAGCTAAAAAGCTAGAACCCATCTTGAAGGCAAATGAAAAGCTAGTTCAAGAGTGGACCAACAAAAAATCAAAAAAATAATGAGATCAATATTGTTACTCATCGGTGTCGTCTACTCATTCTTTGTTTACTCACAAGACATAAAGACTAAGTACGTTGCTGAGCCAACAACGAGCAAAATTGAGTGGACGGGTAAGAAAGTCACTGGCGAACATTACGGTGAGATCAAACTTGCCTCAGGCGAATTGATCTTTTCAAAACAGAAACTTTCAGGTGGGTCATTTGAAATGGAGATGGCCAGTATTACCTGTACTGACATCACTGACGCAAAGTCAAACAAACGACTTGTCGACCATTTAAAATCCGATGACTTCTTTTCTGTCAAGAATTATCCACATTCTCGCTTCACTATAACTTCAGTCACCTGTAAGTCAGACAATGAATGTGATATAACCGGGAATCTGACAATCAAAGACAAAACGAATTCAATAACCTTTCCAACCAAACTCCGGAGAGAGAACGATACGGTCATTGCCAACGCAACAATGACATTTGACAGAAGCAAATACGATGTAAAATTCGGCTCACAATCTTTTTTTGAAAATCTTGGCGACAAGTTGGTGTATGACGATGTAGACATCTCAATCACTTTGACGCTAAGGAGCGAAGTACCAAAATAACTGTTAAAGAAATGGAACATCATCAAAAATACACCTGCCCTATGCATCCTGAGGTAATCAAGGACGCTCTTGGAAAATGCCCAAAGTGCGGAATGGATCTTGTGCCTGTAAAACCAGCAACGAAAGCAGAACCGAAACACGAACATGAGATGCATGCCCATTCGGCAAATGCGCCAAAGCATGATATGTCGAAACATGATCACAAGGCATCGGGTGGACATGCGCATCATGCGGGAATGATTGATGATTTTAAAAGACGATTCTATATCGTGCTTATTCTCACCATACCGATCATGGCACTTTCGCCTATGATTCAGCATTGGCTAGGTGTCGATTGGATGTTTCCGGGGTCTGGTTATATACTCTTAGCACTTTCAACGGTTGTGTTTTTTTACGGTGGTTGGCCGTTTCTTCAAGGTCTGATTACGGAGGTAAAATCTAAATCTCTCGGAATGATGACGCTGGTTGCTGTTGCAATTACGGTTGCTTATGTCTACAGTGTAGCCATCGTACTTGGCCTTGAAGGAATGGACTTCTTCTGGGAACTTGCTACCCTGATCCTCATTATGCTTCTCGGTCACTGGATCGAAATGAAATCGATCATGAGCGCGTCAAAAGAACTTGAACTGCTTGTTCAACTTATGCCATCGGAAGCACATCTCGTTCATGGCGAACATATCATGGACGTAAAAACAGATTCACTCAAAGCGGGTGACATTATTCTTGTAAAGCCGGGTGAAAAGATCGCTGCCGATGGAATTATTACAGAGGGGAAAAGCTTTCTTAACGAGTCAATGCTTACAGGTGAATCAAAGCCTGCTGAAAAAGATAAAGGAGACAAAGTAATCGCTGGATCAATCAACGGTGAAGGGTCGTTGAGAATTCAGGTATCACATGGGACAAAAGATTCTTACTTATCACAAGTCATCAAGCTGGTTCAGGACGCGCAGGATGCAAAATCAAAAACGCAATTGCTCGCAGATCAGGCCGCGAAATGGTTAACGATTATCGCTCTCTTATCGGGAACGGTCACATTCATCGTTTGGCTGATGATCGGTAAGGATCTCGCTTTTGCAATGGAGCGCATGGTAACGGTAATTGTAATTTGTTGTCCGCATGCCTTGGGACTCGCAGTTCCATTAGTAGTTGCAAGGTCAACAGCAATTTCCGCGCAAAGTGGACTGCTTATAAAAGATCGCACTGCTTTTGAGAACTCAAGAAAAATCTCAATGGTTGTTTTCGACAAAACAGGTACGCTGACAAAAGGTGAATTCAATGTAGTGAGGTATGAAAGTCTTGATGGCAAGTCAAACAAAGAACAAGTGCTTGAACTTGCAGCCGCGCTTGAGCAAAACTCAGAGCATCCAATTGCTACGGGGATCGTGCGAAAAGCTAAAGAACTTAATCTTCGGTCGCCAAAGCTGTCAGATTTCAAAGCAATTACCGGGAAAGGAATCGAAGCGAAAGTCGATGGTAATAGTATAAGAGTAGTTAGTCCGGGTTACTTGAAAGAAAACAACATAACAATTGCTCAACCTTCATCATCGAAGGCCGAGACAGTCGTATTTGTCTTGTTCAATGACAAAGTGATGGGAGTTATTGCCTTGGCTGATGAGGTCAGGCCTGAGTCAGCTGAAGCAATCAAGGTGCTGCATTCCCAAAATATTAAATCCCTTTTACTAACAGGTGATAATAAGGAAGTAGCCAAAGTCGTATCTGAATCTCTAGGCATGGATGGCTTTATTGCCGAAGTCCTTCCACATCAGAAACTCGAAAAGATCAAGGAACTACAACAGCAAGGAAACTTTGTCGCAATGACGGGCGATGGTGTTAATGATGCCCCTGCCCTGGCTCAAGCCGATGTCGGGATCGCTGTAGGGTCCGGTTCTGACATTGCAGCCGAAACTGCTGACATCGTTCTGGTGAACAGCAATCCGAAAGACGTTGCGAATCTTATTTTGTTTGGAAAGGCAACTTATAGAAAGATGATACAGAATCTCGCGTGGGCAACAGGTTACAACGTTATTGCCTTACCACTTGCTGCCGGAGTACTCTACAACGCGGGCATTATGTTGAGCCCCGCCATGGGCGCAGTGCTCATGAGTGTAAGCACAATCGTAGTTGCATTAAATGCTCGAATGCTAAAAGTATAACTGGCTGTGGCAAATCACCTAAAGCTATATTCAGCCCTATCGGTTTTTTTCGGACATAATCTGAAAACAAAAGCGCATGCCCATCATGCCATGGAAATTGTTATTGCTGTTACTGGTTCGCTGACAATCCATACTGATAAGGTAATTAAGGCGGAAGGTGTAATTATTAAACCAGACATTACTCACAGTGTTTCGGGAACCGGTTTGATCATTTCAATTCTGCTCGACCCAGAAACCGCTTTATGCAACCATGTTGTTTCTATGCTTGGAAGTAAGAACGTAGTAAAGCTTGAACCTTCGATCACAGACACGCTCGTTATTCACTTTAAAAATTATTCGAATCGGCATTTTAGCGAAGATGGAATTTGTGAACTCCTCTCAAAGGCTCTCGCTTCATCAAATATTAACAGTATTAAACTTAATAATCATATTGATCCTAGAGTATCAAACGTCATTGATCTAATAAAAGCTTCCCCGCAAAAATTCGTACCGTTTACAACACTCATAAAGGCAAGCGGTGTTTCGGAAAGCCGGCTCATGCATTTATTCAAGGATCAAACCGGAACAACCATTCGGAAATATGCTCTTTGGTATAAACTTCAACACGCTATTAAACTTCATCTTATGGGGAACAGTTTGAAGCAATCGGCCAACCTATCTGGCTTTGCCGATCCTGCTCATTTTAACCGGGTGTTTGTGTCGAATTATGGTCTGAATCCGTCCTTAATGCTTAAATGAGGGCGCGTAGAAAACTATCGCAGTTCTGTTGATTTATCGCCCCAAATGCGCCTGGCATCCGCTGGGTTTTGTACTCTCCTGCTAACTCACTTGAACGTTTCTGCTGTGCCCTCCCGGCATAATCATTGAAGTTTTAGAGTGGAAAACCACTAATGATTTTACTTATGAAAAGCAACAGCAAATTTTTTACCGTATGCCTCCTCGCACTATCGGCCGTAGCAATATCCTGCGATGATAGTGACGATGGAGGTCTGAAAACACAAGCTCATGACGATAACGACATGATGGCAATCATGCACAATATGAGCACTGAAATGAATAACATGACGATGACTAATGATGCAGATCATGACTTCGCGATGATGATGAAAATGCATCACCAAGGTGCGATTGACATGGGTAACAAAGAACTTCAAAAAGGGGACGATGCTACGATTAAAGCCATGGCACAAATGATGATTAGTATGCAGCAGACTGAGATTCAAGAGCTCCAGGCATTCATAGATAGCCATACACCGGTCGCCTCTGCGGAAGGAGAAATGTGGGGGATGGAAGCAATGGCTGCCATGGAACGAATGGACAATAACGCGGACCTCGAAGTCCTTACCGGTGACGCTGACCATGACATGGCGATACTTATGATCAACCATCATCAGAGTGCGATGGATATGGCTCAATCCCTCCTTCACCATGGCCATCATGATCAACTCAAAGAAATGGCTACGAAAATGATCGAAGATCAGTCAAAGGAAATTGGCGACCTTCAGGCTTGGTTGCTGAACAACAAAAATTACTAGAAATTGTATGGAGCATCATCAGCACAAAGATCACAACAAAGGCACAGATCATAAGAAAGTCATGGATCACACAAAACACTATGTGACCCTTGGAGTGATGGCAATATTATCTTTCATCGCAATGTATATTCTCATGTATGCAATGGTTGATAAATACGAAAATGTATTTACAAACTTGAACCAATTTTACATGGCAGCGACCATGACCATGCCTATGCTGATTATTGAAATCCTCCTGATGCGACATATGTACATGAACAAGAAACTCAATTTCTCAATCATCGTCATTTGTGCCTTAGCGTTAATAGGCTTCTACTCGGGCACGCGAAAACAAATTGGTGTTTCAGACAGGCAATTTTTAAAATCAATGATACCCCATCATGCCGGTGCCATCCTCATGTGTCAGGAGTCTGACCTTAGCGACCCTGAACTCAAGAAATTATGCGAAGAGATTGTTGCAAGTCAACAAATAGAAATCGATCAAATGAAAGCGAAATTGAACGACTTAAAATGAAAACACTACTATATACCCTGTTTTTTTCAGTGATAAGCTTAACAGCGTTTGGTCAACACGAGCATCATGATCAGCCGAAAAAAGATACAACAAAAACGAAAACTATGGATCATTCCAAAATGGATCATTCAAAAATGAACCATAATGAAATGGCGATGGACTCAATGGAAATGCCACCTATGTCCCACTCCTACTCTTTGAATTTACCGATGAACCGAAATGGCTCAGGAACCGGTTGGCTTCCAGACGCAGCTCCGATGTATGGTTATATGGTGCACTCCAAAAAGTGGATGTACATGTTTCATGGAAATATCTTTATTAGATACAACAACCAGGACATAGGCAATAACGGAACACGCGGAGACTCAAAGGTGGATGCTCCAAACTGGTTTATGGCCATGGGACAAAGAAGAGTTGGCATGAAAGGACTCTTTCATTTCAACGCCATGCTTTCTCTTGATCCAATTTTTGGCGGTGATGGATATCCTTTGCTATTCCAAACAGGTGAAGCTTTCGAAGGTAAGCCGTTAGTAGATCGTCAGCATCCACACGATCTGTTCTCTGAAATGTCCGTGGCTTATACACAGTCGTTCACAAAGGATTTTGATGCATTCGTTTATTTTGGATATCCTGGGGAACCTGCCCTCGGCCCTGTTGCATTTATGCATAGGCCTTCCTCGTTGAATAATCCGGACGCTACCCTTGGACACCACTGGTCAGACGCCACACACATAACGTTTGGAGTTGCAACGATTGGTTTCAGATATAAAATATTTAAGCTTGATGGTTCATTGTTCACAGGCCGTGAGCCGAATGAACATCGGTACGATTTTGATAAACCAAGATTTGATTCCTACTCTTATCGGTTGACTGTTAATCCATGCAGGACGCTCTCGATGCAAGTATCCAAAGCTTTCATAAATAGTCCTGAAGAACTCAATCCGGATGAGGACATTGACAGAACTACAGCCTCCGTGACTCACTCACTGCCATTGACGGGCGAGAACCACTTCCTGACCTCAAACTTCGTTTGGGGCTACAATGACAGCGGACCGGATCATAAAGAAAATTCTTTTACGCTGGAGTCGAATCTTCAACTGGATAGACTAGCTGTATATGGCAAATATGAAAACGTAGAGAAATCAGCGGAAGAGCTTTCTCTTGATCTTGAAGAGCATGAAATATTTAACATTAGTGCTGTAACACTTGGAGCCAACTACACTATACTACGACAGTTAAACACCAATTTTGCCATTGGCGCCCAAGGAAGTATCTTCATGGCAGATGATTCGTTAGATCCGGTATACGGAAAAAATCCAATGTCAGCAGAGGTCTACTTACGGATCAGTCCTGCACTCATGAATATGAGCAACATGAAAATGAAATAACCATGACGAAAAAAGAATCCTATTTAGTTGAAGGAATGACTTGTTCAGGTTGCGAAAGAACGGTTTCAAAAGTTGTTGGCAACATTGAAGGCGTTACGTCTTCCAAAGCGGACTTGAAGTCGTCCACCGTATCGGTTGAATATGACCCCTCTAAAGTAACAATTGATAAAATCAAGAATGCTGTGAATGGAGTAGGCTATAAATTTGTCGGCCAAAGGCCTGCCGATGGACAGCGCGAGGGAAGTGACGAGGCAATTTCCTAATTTAGAAATCTATTAAAACCTGATGTTATGATAATGACCCCACGCTTAAGTAAGGTAATGCTTACTGCACACATCACTTTTTCACTAGGATGGTTTGGTACAGTGGCAGCATTCCTTGTGTTATCAATCGCTGGTATTACCGGAAATGAAGAACTCGTCAAAGCCTGCTATCTGGGTATGGATTTGATTGCGTGGTTTGTTATCCTTCCATTTTGTCTTTGTTCTTTACTAACGGGTTTAAATCAATCGCTCTTTACGCATTGGGGTCTGTTCAAGCATTGGTGGATTGTCGTGAAGTTAATCCTCACGCTACTTGCAACAGTGGTATTGCTCGTGCATATGCAGCCAATAAGTTACCTGGCTAAAATCGCATCAGATTCTCCCCTCACCTTGTCCGAACTAACATCATTACGAATTCGTCTGATAGCTGACGCAGGTGCGGCAATGCTTGTGCTGTTGGCGACTACTACCATCTCTGTTTATAAACCTTGGGGCAAAGTTCAACTGGTGTTCGCATTACCAAAGTTTCAACCTACTACCAAAAGGCCATTAGGTCTCTACCTTTTAATCGGCTTTATTGCGGTCTTAGTTCTTTTCATCGTGCTTCACATGATGAATGGAGGTATGCATCACTAGCTAAAATTTCATCCTCTGTATTCGAACTGCGTTGAGTATCGCAAGTAACGCCACTCCAACATCGGCAAAAACTGCTTCCCACATGGAAGCTACACCCCAGGCACCGAGTGCCATCACAACAATCTTAACTGCGAATGCCAGACCAATGTTCTGCCAAACAATCTCGTTGGTTGCTTTGCCGATATTAATCGCAGTTACAATCTTCGAAGGCTGATCTGTTTGAATCACAACATCTGCTGTCTCGATAGCGGCATCGCTGCCAAGTCCTCCCATTGCAATTCCCACATCACTTATGGCCAGAACGGGGGCATCATTAATTCCATCGCCCACAAATGCCAATGCTTCTTTCTTTCCCTTCTTAATCTCTTCTACCTTCTCTACTTTGTTCTCGGGCAAAAGATCTCCATAGGCACTATCGATGTTAAGCACCTTAGCAACCTTGTCAACAACAGCTTGCTTATCTCCACTTAGCATTACTGTTCTAATCTTGAGTGCGTGCATTTGCTGAATTGCCTGCTTTGCATCTTCCTTAATTTCATCTGCTATGGTAATATACCCTGCAAGCTTTTTATCAACAGCGACTACCACTACTGTGTCAATAATCTGCTCGACATCTGCGTCAACCGGGATATTAAATTTCCTCAAGAGTTTTACATTTCCTGCAAGCACTTCTTTACCATTAACAGTTCCTTTCAACCCGTGGCCTTTAATCTCTTCAAGATTCTCAACGGTTAATTTCTGAGCGCTCTTGACATATTCTACAACTGCGTTTGCAATCGGATGAGTCGATTGTGCTTCAACTGCTTCAACAAGGGGAAGCCATTCTTTTTGACTAAGAAATTTGTCAACAACTTGTTGAACTTTAAAAACGCCTTTTGTAAGTGTGCCTGTCTTATCCATTACGACCGTGTCTACTCTGGTCATTCTATCTAGATAACTTGATCCTTTAAAAAGAATCCCATTTCGCGACCCCGCTCCTATTCCTCCAAAATATCCCAATGGTATTGCAACCACCAACGCGCAGGGGCATGATATGACTAAGAATATCAAAGAACGATACAGCCATTCACTGAAATTGTAGTCATCGACAAAAAAGTATGGAATCAATGTAAGGCCAACTGCAAGAAAAAAGACAATTGGGGTATAAATCTTTGCAAATTTTCGGATAAACAACTCGGTTTTGGCCTTCCTGCCTTGCGCGTTCTGAACCAGCGTCAGAATTCTTGCCAGTGAACTATCGTTGAAAAGTTTAGTGACTTTCAGTTCAACAACCTTCGCTTCATTGATCATTCCTGCAAGTACCGTTTCGCCTTTGTCAATCGATGAGGGTTTACTCTCTCCGGTGAGTGCTGCGGTGTTGAACGAACTTCCTTCGCTCAGCATCTGACCATCTAATGGAACACGCTCTCCAACTTTGATTTGAATTGTCTCATGTACTTTCACAGACGTAGGATCAACAGAAACATAGATACCGTTTCTCAACACTGATGCAGAATCTGGTCGAACATCTAACAGAGCTTTTATGCTGCGTTTCGCTCTATTGACAGCAGCGCCCTGGAATAATTCACCAATTGCATAGAATAACATTACTGCAACACCTTCGGGATACTCGCCAATATAAAACGCGCCTATCGTTGCAATGCCCATTAAAAGAAACTCCGTAAATATTTCACCCTTGAATGAAAGTTTGATACCCTTGATAACTACAGGCAATCCTACGGGAATGTATGCCACTGCATACCAAATGAGCCTTACCGTTTCGCTGAACCAATCTGGTTTCACCCACGTATCCAATATTAGGCCTATACCCAACAGTACAATGCTTACGATCGCGGCAAGCCACTCATTGTTTATCCAACTCTTCTCATCTTTTTCTCCGTGATCGTGATCATGGTCATGAGCTTTTTCGGCTACCTGTTCAACACTGTGGTCGGCAGCTGTTTTTGAATTTATATTCTTAGTTTCTTCTTTCATTTTTGAAGTTTTTAATGGATGAAATAGGATATTAGACCAGTTAACACGAGCGTAATTCCAGTAATTATTCCTGCGTTATGTTCAAGTGAATGCCAATTCAATTTAAAGAGCCCTCTATAGGTCAGACGAACCCAAACCACCATGCCTGTCACGGTGACGGCTGTATATAAAAAAGCAAGCGTTGCTACTTGCGACCAACCATAGGCACCAGCCATCAGGAAGTAAGCTTCTATCTCAAAACAAGGAGAGAAAAACATCGCGATGGCCAGGCCTATTACAATTCGGTTTTTTGACATCGGCTTTGTTTCAGCATGTAAATGAAAGTGCTTATGACGATGATGCTGGTATATATAAAATATTCCAAGGGCAATTAAGATCGATGAAGCTATTATGTGTGTGAAGCCCATCAGAGTTTCTGAAAGTGTAACACCGAGCAATCCTATCACAACACCAATCATGACTGTGCTGAGTGCATGAGCCAAGCCAGAAACAAATGTCACCCAGGTTGTTTCTCCAATGCTCCAATTCTCCTTTTTGCTAATTGCAAGAACTGGCAACCAGTGATTGGGTATTAAAGCGTGTAGAACACTTAAAACTAGACTGCCTGCAATGAGCGTAACCATTTTCAAACCCTCACATATTGACTTAATATTGCTTTCAAGTCATCGGGTATTTCCATCGGCTGCAAAGGCGGAACGTTCGAGCCTCCCGTATTGCCAACAGGAATTTTTCCAACAAATGATTTAATGCCTCCAACCAGCAGCCTTGGAAGCTGACCAAGTATTTCACGCCAATTCTTAATCTTGAAACCGAATTTCAACATCATCCAGTGAACGGCTGTATGCTCAACTGCCCAAGGCTGCCCAAGGATATGAGCTCTCTCAAGATGCCGCCATGCAACTTGTAAATTCTCATTGCTCAATTCAGCATAATATTGGGCAAGTTCCGTCCTGTAATGCAGTCTTAAACCCTCAGGCATACTCCAAAACACCTTCATATTGGTTTCCTGTTATAGTTTGAAAATTTATAAATACCATACCACGCAACGGGGGCCAAGACTAACACGCTCAGCATGCCTGGAAAATAGCCGTATGGTTCGTCTCTGAAAAACGGTAGAACAAAATGCGCTAATTCCGTAATACCCATGGAGGCGAAGAATGTCCAGACAAGATAAATCCCGAAAGCATATCCATTGCTTGCAAGCCATGGCCCGATAATCCAAGCCCCCACAGAGATTAACACCAAAAGAATGATGGGTATTGAAACAATATCTGGCACTGGTACTCCAGTCATCTCAGCTAGCTCATCAAAAAAACCAGACACCTTCTCCTCTACCCTATGAAGGAAAAACAATAAAAACGTGAGCCAGTAGATCCACTTGATCGATTTAAATGGCGCAGTAGTTTGAACAATCAACCAAATCACCATCCCTCCAACGTATCCAATGAAAAATAATACCGCAGGCACAATTCCAAAGGAAACGTACCCAATTGCGGGAACAGCAATCGTGAAGACGGACGCGATCAATATATCCTTAGCCGATTTCATGAGTTCTAGTGAGCGTGTCCACCTTCTTCTTCACTGTTTTTCATTTTAGATAGCAAAGCATACGCACCCTTGACAACAATAGATGCAGATCGAAGTTTATCAATCTCATCGGAGCTAACTTCAGTAAAACCAAGTTCGCTGTTGCCAATCTCAATCGGCTTCATTTCAAAATGCTTTCCCTCTTCATGATGCTCACCCTCTGATTCCCCTTTGTGCTCCTCTTCCTTGTTTTCAGTAGGTTCGTCCACAGCGATAAACACATATTTCTTGCCTTGATAGTCTATGATCGATTCGTCAGGCAACGCTGGAACTTTAATACCGCCCGTCTCAACCACGGCATTTAAATACATCCCCGGCAAAAGCTCTTTATCTTGTTTGTCAATGTGACAATGGATCTGAATCGTTCTGTCGTCACTGATCTCCCGTCCAATCAAATAGACTGTAGCTGTTCGTTCTGAAGTTTCATTCGCGAGGGTAAATCGAACCTTTTGCCCAAGCTTAAGTTTCGGAACATCTTTTTCAAATATTATTAACTCTGCATGCAGATGTTCTGTGTCCACAATTTCAAACAGCACATCTGTAGGGTTAACGAACTTTCCAATATTCACGTTTACTTCAGTTACATATCCGTTGATTGGCGAAAACAAGTTTATAGAACTTCTCACGTTGCCGGACTCAACTGATGAGACACTTATATTTAACACGTTCAATTTTTCTTTCAGACCATTGAATTTCGCCTCCCACGTAGTGAAATTAGACTTTGATTGTTGAAGTGTTTTTTCAGAATTAACGTTCTCTTTTGCAAGACTCTGCTGACGCTCATAGTCGGCCTTTGCCAACTCAAAATTACTTTTCGCTTCAAGGTAGTCCTGTTGAATCTGTATGAATTCCAAATTTTCAATAGTGCCAATCAATTCCCCTTTTTTAACCCTCGAGCCTTCGAGTAATGATGTACTTTTCAAAAAGCCACCTAGAGGCGCAGAGATGCTCACAAGTTGTTGTGGCGGAACATCAAGTTTTCCATTTACTTTAATAGTCCCACTGATCTGTTTATCCTCGATCTTACCCAACGAAACCCCGCCATTTTTCATTTGCGCTTCAGTGAGCTCCACAACGTTCTCCTCATCTTCATGATGCTCCTCTGTTTGTGCCTCTTCCGATGAGTCCTTACAAGAAAACATTGCGAGGGCTAAACCAAATGCCAGTAATATTTTTTTAAACTTAAAATTGTTCATATGAAATTATTTGTTCCCGGAAAGAAATTCTATATAAATGATGCTTTGATTTAGGTCGTTGAGTGTTTGCAAATAACTCTCACGAATTGTGATTGCACTGCGCAACCCGAATAAGTATTCTGTGTAGCTAATGTCACCACCGCGAAAACCTGCTTGTGATTGTTTCATAATGAGGTCAGCATTAGGCAAAGCAGATGTCTTGTAGTATTCAATGCTACTCTTGTTCTTCTGGAAAGATTGAAATGCTTGTTCCAGTTGCGAGGCGAGAACCCTCCTATCGGATTGGTAATTGTTTTCTGCAATTCTTCTATTATACTCTGCCGCCTTTATTCGTCCCTGATGAGGAGTGAACCAAATCGGAAGTGCAATCCCTACTTGAAATCCACTAAATCTCTGACTGCTATTCGCAATTGCTCCTGATTCAGGATCAGTGGTTCCAATAAGCGTTTGATTAAAGTATCCCAGGATAAAATCAGGCGAGGCCTTTGAATTTTGTAGTTTCTTTTCATTCGCTGCAACCTCGATCTGAGCTCGAGAATATGCCAACGAAGGATTGGAAGAAATCAAGGTAGTGTCGAGAGCAAAGGACACTGAAATTTCGCTTAACTCCTTTTCCTCTATGTCTGGAAGTTCAGTCGTATTTAGAAGAGTCCTCAATTGAGCGCGAAACACTACAATGTCAGAAGCAATCTGCCGCAATCTGTTTTTTGCTTCGTTGCGCTGCGTCTCAGCTGTCGTTTGTTCAAGCAAATTGGTTTCTCCTGACTTATATCGCAAGGAAGCTGCACGATAAAACCCTTCGAAGATACTGTCCTGTTGAAGCAAAAGAGTTTGCAGGCTATATGCATGCGCCAGTTGAAAGTAAGTTTGCTTCACCTGTAACACAAGCTCATTCTCGGTTGATGCCTTTTTCAGTTCCGAAGCAGCAACCAACGAACGGTTCAATCGACCCTGGCTTCCCAATGAAGAAAAGGGAATCGACTGGCTAACGGTAATGTTGTTATCATTCTTAGCATAACTATTGTACTGGCCGTACATCATTGAAATCTCAGTCTTCGGCAAGTCAAAAGAAGTCTTCTTCAATTGCCTTTGTCCTTCAACATCGAGAGTTGCCGACTGCAATGTCAAATTATTTTTCCTTGCAAGCTCTACAGCTTGGTCAAGACTTAGAGTCTGACTGAAAGCCGTACATGTGATGAAAAGGCTTATTACTATTATTACAATTCTCATATAATTCTATTGAGATGTTTGACAATACAATTGATTCAGTAAAACCATTCCTGTATTCCTGTCTCTGCTATACAAAGCGGTATAGTTGTTTTTAAAAAATGGTTTTACCTTATTAATAAATTCCGAATTTTCTCCGAAGTCCTTTTTCAGAGGCTGTATCCAAATATGATAAATAGGTGACGCGAGATCTTTACTATAAAGGCGTTCTTGCATTGGCCCGCCACCCTTGCGATGCCTGTTGCGCTTTGAATACGTTACAATACACGAGTCATCTTCAATTTTATAGTAGCCGTACGACTTGAACAATCCACGCTTTCCATAAGCTCTGTATTTAGCACCGTTCAAGACGTATCCGCTGATTTCACCAAATCGAATAATCTTCTCACCAGATTCGTCTTTATATTTGATTTTTTCGGTGGATGTCACTTTGAATTGATCTTGCCGTACTTGAGCAGAACGTGATGGCTGATTTTTCAAGAATTCTTCCTGCGTACTAAACAACTTCACACTGTTCTCTTGCGCCATTGCAAAGTTGGTGACCAACATTAACAGTAGAACAGTCACTACCTTAGAAGCACGACCGAAGTTTATTCTGTCAAAATAGATATACAAACAGGGCAGAACTATTAAAGTCAAAATGGTCGAACTTATCAACCCACCAATAACAACAGTAGCCAAAGGCTTTTGTACTTCAGCTCCTGCACTTGTCGCGAGTGCCATTGGCAGAAATCCCAATGACGCTACCGCAGCTGTCATTAATACCGGACGAAGTCGAATCTCTGTGCCTTTCATAACGATTTCATTTAGGTTTGAAAGTCCTTCTTTTCTTAGTCTGTTAAATTCCGCGATTAGAACAATTCCATTCAACACCGCCACGCCAAACAAAGCGATGAAGCCAACTCCAGCCGAGATGCTGAATGGCATTCCTCGAAGCAACAATGCGAAGACTCCTCCTATTGCAGCCATCGGGATCGCAGTGAAAATCAAAAGAGCTTGCTTGATCGAGTGGAATGTGAAAAACAAAAGCATAAAAATGAGCAAGAGTGCCGCTGGAACTGCTATAGATAATCTCGCCTGAGCCTCTTCGAGATTCTCGAATTGTCCACCATATGTTGCATAATATCCAGGGGGGAACTTCACACTATTGGAAATCTTCGATTGAATTTCTTTCACAATGCTCGAGACATCACGTCCCCTAACGTTGAATGCTACAATGATCCTTCGCTTTGCATCTTCGCGCTGAATCTGGTTCGGCCCGATTTTGAATTCGACATCAGCAAGTTGCTTCAACGGAATCTGGTCACCATTCGGACCTGTCACAAACACATTTCGCACGTCTTCGATACTTTGCCGATTCTCAGAGAGAAGCCTAACAGTAAGGTCGTATCTTCTTTCACCTTCGAACACGAGCCCCGCAGACTGTCCCGCGAATGCGGTATTGATTGCCTGATTTATCTCTTCAATATTCATCCCATACTTTGCAACTTCGTCTCGGTTAATATTGATGACAATTTGAGGAAGCCCAGTCACCTCTTCCACATATAAATCTCTCGCGCCATCCACTGATCGTACAACCTTTCCGACTTCTTGAGACAAATCCGTTAGCACATCTAAGTCTTCACCAAAAATCTTTATAGCAACATCTTGTTTCACTCCGCTGATTAATTCATTAAACCTCATTTGGATGGGCTGCTGAAAACCGAAAGTCACTCCCGGAACATCTTCAAGTGCTTCGCCCATTTCTTCAGCTAATTCTTCTCTGTTTTTGGCTTTTGTCCATTCCGACTTAGGTTTTAGAATTACCATTAGATCGCATGCTTCAATTGGCATTGGGTCTGTCGGAATCTCAGATGATCCTATTTTTCCAACCACTTCTTTCACTTCGTCAGGAAATTCTCGGAGCAGAACTTCTGCTGCCTTCGTTGTTGCGTCTACCGTATATGACAGACTACTTCCGGTAAGCACCCTTGTCTCTACCGCGAAATCACCTTCTTCGAGTGTCGGTAAAAACTCACCTCCCATTCGTAAAAAGAAAATGATGCTAACGATCAAGAGAACTAACGAAGAAACAATTACAACAAGTTTATGTCGAAGAGCGCCCTGAATAACCGGAGTATAATTCCGATGAAAGAATTCCATCATCTTATCAGAAAAATTCTTTTTGTGTACTGGGTTCTTGCTGAGGAATAACGCTGACATCATCGGCACGTAAGTCAGCGATAGGATAAATGCGCCAAGGATGGCAAAGCTCACAGTTTGGGCCATAGGCTTAAACATTTTCCCTTCAATGCCGACAAGGGCCAGGATAGGCAAGTAAACGATCAAAATAATTATCTCTCCAAATGCTGCAGAAGAACGAATCTTTGATGCAGATTCATAAACTTCTAAATCCATTTCTTCCTGCGTAAGCCGTTGGGTGATTCTTCTTAATCCCAAGTGGTGCATCGTGGCCTCAACAATAATTACAGCACCATCGACAATAAGTCCAAAGTCAATTGCACCGAGGCTCATGAGATTTCCTGACACTCCGAAAACGCGCATCAGTGCAACAGCAAATAACATTGAAAGGGGAATCACGGAAGCTACAATCAAGCCAGCACGGAAATTTCCCAGAAACAAAACAAGAATAATAATTACAATCAGTGCGCCTTCCACCAAGTTCTTCTCGACCGTTCCAATTGCCCGGCTTACCAAATCGCTTCGATCAAGAAAGGTGTCGATCGTTACGCCTTCGGGAAGAGTGGACTTAATTTGTTCCATTCTTTCCTTCACGTTTTTCACAACCGCACTTGAGTTTTCGCCTTTCAGCATTAGTACGATAGCACCTACAACTTCTCCTTCGGCATTGTATGTCATCGCTCCATATCTGGTTGCATGACCGAACCTCACCTCGGCAATGTTGCGCACCAAAATTGGAATTCCACTCTTAGTGTTGGTTACTACTATTTTTCCTATGTCTTCAATAGACCCGATCAAGCCAACACTTCGAATAAAGTATGCGTTCGGCTTTTTATCAATGTAAGCGCCACCCGTGTTTTGGTTGTTCTTTTCGAGTGCTGCAAATACATCGCTTACTCCCAGGTTGTAACTCCTCAACTTTTCAGGGTTAATTGAAATTTCATATTGCTTGAGAAATCCTCCGAAACTTGCTACATCTGCAACACCGGGTGTTCCAAGCAATTGTCTCCGTACAATCCAATCCTGAATCGTCCGTAGTTCCATCGCATCGTACTTCTTTTCAAATCCCTTTTCTGGTCGGATGATGTATTGATAAATCTCACCTAATCCTGTTGTTACTGGTGACATTTCTGGCGACCCTACTCCCGGAGGAATTTGGCTTGAGGCAACCGTCAGTCTTTCATTAACCTGCTGCCGGGCCCAGTAAATGTCAATCTTATCTTGAAAAACTATGGTAACAACTGACAAACCGAAACGGGAAAAACTTCTTATTTCCTGAATGCCTGGAATGGTAGCCATTGTTTGCTCGACAGGAAATGTAACAAGCCGCTCTATATCTAAAGCGGACTGCGAAGGCGCTGAAGTAATGATCTGAACTTGATTATTTGTTATATCAGGAACAGCATCAATAGGCAATTGGCTGATCGAATACGCACCCCATATAATAAGAGCAATCGTAAAAATTCCGACAACCAGTTTATTTCGAATTGAATAATGAATAATCTTATCTAACATAAATTACCAATGGTGTTTAACAACATGTAAAATCTTTGCAACCAGTCCAGCAAGAACAATGGCACTCAATAACCACACTAGAACCTTTGGAAAAAGTCTATTAGTTATTTTTCTCGCCCTCTTCTGTTTTGGAGAAGGAGCATTGAGTTTAATGAGCCTACTTTTGGTACGAGCCATAAGCAGCACTTTTAATGTTGATGAATAAAACAGAAAGACGAATACTTTGACTAAGGACTAGTCAGGATTTAAACAAGCCTTGGTGGCTGCCAGATGGAATATGATAGTTTATGTACAAACACAGACGAATAAAACTTAACTCGCGCTGATGATTCCGACTGTTCTAAGTTGTAGCTAAGTGTAGCGGGTATTTGCACATGTGCGCAGCAGCAACTACAGGTGCAGAATGGCGTACAAAGATCCACTTCACTCGATGAATGGTCATGATCGTTAGCATCCAGAATTGAATAAGACATCTTCTGATCATCTACACATATATCAGAGTCATTGCAGGGGTAGGTTGATAACCCGAC
Organism: uncultured Chitinophaga sp.; assembly: GCA_902168205.1. GTDB lineage: Bacteria > Bacteroidota > Bacteroidia > Cytophagales > Cyclobacteriaceae > Ohtaekwangia > Ohtaekwangia kribbensis. The sequence goes on from CABHOK010000007.1 coordinate 230,058, forward strand.
AATGATAATGACAAGGATGTAACAGACTGCTGCTTTCATTGATTCCGTAAAAATATTAGAAAATACGTGCAATACAGCTGCAAAAGCTGACTTTCTTCGATTTTAAAGGTAAAAAACGCTCCTTGTGCTAAAAATACGGATATGTCGTGGTTTCTAAGTGCTACTGAGTTACATGGCGTTCTCGGATTAAGCAACCGACAGGAATTTAAGAAAGGGCTACAAGAGCCCTTCATCAGCGAATGAATAGTATGCTTCGCTGGTCATGATGATATGATCGAGAACTGAAACTTCAAGGAACCTACCCGCTTCTTTTATCTTCTTAGTAAGATCCATATCAGCCTGGCTGGGATTAAGATTTCCTGATGGATGATTATGCGATAATATTATCGCACATGCATTGGCTTTGATCGCGGCAACGAAAATCAAACGAGGATCTGCGACAGTGTGAGTAGTTGTACCTGTTGAAACTTCATAGAGTCCAATGACTTTGTGAGCTCTGTTCAAAAGAAGAACTTTAAATTGCTCTACAAATTCAATTTTGTCTTCGTCCCAATACTTCCTGAGAACTTCTTGACAATCTTTTGAGCTTGTGATCTTCGGACGTAAAGAAGCTTTTACTTTCGACTTGTAGGATAGCTGAATCTCTGCTACTTCGAATAATGTTTTTTCATTTGTGCTTTCCATAATCATAAGATTTAAATTATGGTGCGCCTCAAATGAAGGGTGGCGGATTGTCAAAAGGAAACGGAATAATTGGAAGGCAGGCCGTAGGCAGGAGCCGTTTATGCCGTAGTCTTTTGACAAGACTCAGCATTGCCACCCGGAAGTAGGTTAGCGCCAGAATTTAAGTCTGATGTGGAAAGTCAAAAACATGTGGAGAAAGTAAGATTGGGGTTACTGTACTACCTAAAGAAATAATTAATTTTTGTGAAATGAATCACCCTCCATTCGTAACTCGTGATTCAAGATCCTCCAGAGCTTCAATTGTTAGAAGGGATATTCCTCTCAACGAACTTTTAATTGTATCAAACGTTATTGGACGATAGTCAAAAATGCCAATTAAGTCTATTTCCTTTTTGCTTTTTGGTTCGCCCAAGTGGACACCACCCATCAAGTGTGCAGATGTTTGAATTATTTCCTTGACCGAATAGCAATGTTCCCTATAAGCCTTCCATTCTTCTGCCAAAAATTTCTGCAGTGTTAATGCTGGCTGGTCTTCTCTTCGAAACTTTTTTAACGTCAAATAAAATTTAAGCTTAAATCTATAACTTGAATTGACTCGGTCTATCAAGCCGTCCAAAAGCAGCAACCGCAGAAGTCCTGAAGCCTTAATCAACTGATATCGATTATTGCTATTCGCCTTTTCACGCAAATCCTTAAGCGAAAGGAGAAATAGTTCTTCATACTTATTTAATCGCGTGGTATTCATCATTTAGAGTTTTCGTAATTTTTAATTTCTTCCGCGACCTTCGACAAATCTATTTTTATAATGGTTGCGTTATCCTTAGTGTACACTCTTATTATAAGGATGTCAAAAACTAGTGGTGGCGTATACTGGCCAACTGGTCTTTTAGTCTCTCCACCAAAAACCCAAAGCCCATTTCTTTCTAATTCCTCGATTTTGGTCTGAAATATTTGCACTGCTTGACCTCGTTCAGCGTACTCAATTTCGTCCCAAAAGTCGCTGTAATCTTGTAGCTGTTGAAAAAAAGCATGAATCATTTCAAGGTATCCAGGGTCGACAATAGTAGATTCGAAATCAAAGTCATAACCATGTTTGCCTCCAATCACATCTACGACCTGTTTCCCGAGTTCAAATCTTGTCAAGAACTCTAAGTCAGAGTATTGTTTTAATATTCCATCCTCCAAGAGCTCTTTAAAATCAAGTTCAAATACTGAGGCCAAAGATTTAATCGTTTCAATTGATGACTTTCCATCTTTTTCAATTCGTTGAACTGTTCTTAAACTAAGCCCTGAAAGCTCAGCAAGTTGATCTTGTGACCATCCCTGTTTTTCTCTTAAATCCTTTATTTTTTTTGAATTTGCTGCTGTTTTCATTCTTATTCGTTTCAAACAAATATCTGCGTAAATAAGCTAAAAGCAGGCGTCAGCATAGCGACAGATATATGACACCACGGTTCCAAGACATCACATCGAAGTATTCGATTTCTCATAACTCAAAAACAAGTATTCTGTGATTGTCTTTGCCAGATTAACCGTTAAAATTGCATGTCTCTCATCAATTCGATATGTGGTTTTTGAGGGGGCACTACCATGCGAATCGCTGTATATATTTCGCAATCCAGAAACTCCATTGACTATACTAAAAACCCCTGAGAGGATTTGGCGCAAATATTCATCCTCGTAGTCACCAGGGGACATTTTGAGAATTCCAGATACAGCTTTGTAGAGTTTTATTAGATTCCCGTCATATTCAACCTTTTCTTTGGTTTTGGATTCAAGAATGAACATGCAAATCGATTCGATTAAGTTCCTGGAGTTTGTTACCGCACCCTCGAAATCCTTCTCAGCAATTCTTGCATTGCATTTTTTAATTTGTTCGTGGATATATTCGAAGGAAATTCGTTCCAGTTCTTTAGCCTCCACTAGCTCGATCGTCTCAATATCAAAATCGGGATAGTAAATGACTTCATTAATTTCCGGCTCATTATCAAGCAATGGATAAACCAGCAATAGGGCCTTGAATATCTCGTTTTTATCCTCCTTAGAAAGCGAATCAATCTTTTCTTGAATCTTTGGATGAGATTTAATATGGAATGTGCTTAACCGGGAATACCAACGACTCCCAAACGTACTTGACTCTTCAAGAAATGACACAGAATGTCTGAGCAATTCAGCTAAATCGTCCCTGCCCTTATACTTTAGTACTTTTCTCAGTTTTTTTATGTCTAGATCCTCCATAAGGCAATATTAATATAGCAGATGTTGGCATTAAATCACATTCTTTGAGGCTGTGAGTCAACGTCTTGTGACTTTCAATAAGTCGCCAACATAAAACTAATATCATTAGTTATTATATTTGACTATAACCTAATAATATTAGTTATGAAGTCAGTCAGAATAGCAAGCACGGTAAAACACATTGAAGAGGCAGATCATAACATTACCCTCTTCCGCATTCAAGAAATCTTGTCAGAGCATCGATCAATGTTGATTACAGGGTTACTCACGGACCTTCCCACATACCTCCAATTTAAGTTTTATACGAAGGTTGACAAAGAAATGCAGGGCATTTTGAGGGATAAGCTTTTTGAATTGTCAAACTCAAAAGTCAACCTCGATCGCTACAATGAGATCGTTGAAGAAATTAAAAAGAACAGCAGCTATCGCGTGCCGTCATCGGAGTTCTTCAAAGAAATAGACCTGTTACTGGACGCACACTTGAATCCAACGCAACTCCAGCTTATGTGACATTGCCTTATGACTATATCAGCAATGGCAGAGTTTATTCGAAAGAATAAACCCGGATTGAATTACCCAGGCGTGCATCAATCTACTGACGAAGGAGTCGTTTTACAGTATTGCCGACATGAAATGCATGGCGATGTTCACATCAGTGAGAAACATGTATTTGAATGCTGTGAGAAAGCAGCCAGCTTTAAGGAGTTTATTGAATTGAGTCGACCATTTGCTAAGACTGATACCGAAGCTTGGAAACGGGAATGGAATAAGCCGCCACCAAGAGGCCGAACACGGAGACGCTTCAGATAAGCCACCAATTTTGTATCTTTATTTATCTTTTTAGCCCATCCGTGTTTCTAAACACCTGGATTGGTGGAAAAAGGAATCAATAGCGGAGAGTACTTCGGACGGAAGGGAATCCGCTTTTTTGTTGACACAACGTGAAAGTCTTTAACCATGAAATTCAATTTTTTAATCGCACTGCTATTTGCTTTCTTATCTGTATCGAATGCCAGTGCGCAAACAATGCTTGCTCCGGGTGAACAGCCTCAGATTGCTGTAGACAGCAAAGGCATCATCCGATTGGTTTTCGGACAGAAAGATAAAATCCTCTACGCGACTTCCACCGACAAAGGCAAGACATTTTCAAAACCGGTCATCGTTGGTGAAGTAGCTAAGATGCATTTGGGAATGACGCGTGGTCCACAACTAGCAAGCTCTAAAGACTATTCTATTGTCACCGCCATGGACCAACCAGGAAATATCCATTCGTTCCGGCTCACACACAAGACCGGCAAATGGGAAAAGATATCCAACGTAAATGATTCCGATGCTTCTGCACCGGAAGGGCTCATGAGTATTGCAGCTGATGACAACAATAATTTCTATGCTGTCTGGCTTGATCTTCGTGAAAATAGAAAGAACAACATTGCCTTCGCGTCAATGAGAGCGAACTCAAAATGGACAGCAAATAAATTCGCTTACAAATCTTCTGAGGATCATGTATGTGAATGTTGCAAACCATCTATCGCGGTGAAGGGAAGTAACGTTGCAATCATGTTTAGGAACTGGTTGAAAGGATCACGTGATTTATACCTAGTCAATTCATCAAATAGTGGTCAAAGTTTTTCAGAAGCGCAGAAGCTTGGAAAAGGAACGTGGCCGTTAAAGGGATGTCCAATGGATGGCGGTGGATTGTACGTAGACTCCAAAGGTGAAATTCATACTGCATGGCAGCGCGATGGGCAAATATATTATGCGAAGCCAGGTGAACAGGAACAAAAAATTGGTGATGGACGCCATGTTGGAATGGACGGAAATTTGGTCACGTGGGAATCTGGATCGGATCTCATAGTCAAACCCATTAACGATGAAAAGCGAAATATTGGTGAGGGCACTGCGCTGAAGGTGGTTGAATTCAATGACAAGTCCATACTGGCGATTTGGGAGAAGGATGATCAGATATTGTTCAAGAAGTTATAGCTAAAGGGTGTTGTTACCCTTTAGCTATTGATATTGTTTAATCCTGCAGAACAGGTTCTTCTACCCTATTCATAATAAAATCAGTTGCCTTCTGTGCCAGCGCTGATGCCCTGACGAAAGCTTTGTTATCTTCTCTCAACATGTGAGTTAATCGTTCAACCCAGAACTGGATGTAAGCTGCACTGTTGTCTATCGTGTTGTTTGATATTCGAGCTTCCGCACACAGAAAGCATGTTGCAATCTCTGCAACCAGTTCTTCTTTGCAGTAATCCCTTGAACCGTAAACTGCAGGCTTCATGCAAGTGTCACGATTAAGTCTTGATGTGTGGCCGGTGCTGTGAGCGAGTTCGTGGAATAGCGTGGCGTAGTATTCATCTGACAGTATGAAATTATCTCGGTTAGGAACCTTCACTCGGTCTTCCATCCAGTTGTAATGAGGTTGATCACCTCCATGCTCAATCACGGGGCTTGATGGCATATCGTTGATGATGGTCTCACACATTTCAATAGAATCATTGACATACTTGGTCGGAAGTTTGAGCTTCACTCCTCCTACACAATCGACGTTGAAGACGTTGTAATATCTGAGAAAAGGAATACGTTTGATCTTTTCTTCTTCCGAGAATTCCAACGTCTTCCAGTAAATGACCTCAATACTCTTCGAACCTTTCTTGATGTATCCACCAAGTTCTTTCACTTGAAGGAATGTTAGGAACAAAGGATATTCAAATTCTGTGTTGTTCAAGATTAATGCATTGATTCCTCTGTAAGGTTTCTTGCTTACATAATTTCTTGCCGGACCGAAATCATTCCAGGTCTGTTTCCAGGGCATCTTTCCATTCTGAAGTTTGTTCATGATCATGTCATTGATCACGTCATACATGTTTTTTCTTTCGCTTGTTGATTTCATACCCATCTTGTTTAAGTGAAACTTTGATTTTAGATGGCCATGTCCCCGGGCTTATTCCGGAAAACAAAAGAGAACTCCGCTGACACAAGCTTGCGCCAAAAGGAAAAGGAATATCAATGGGGGTTCCTGGAATGACAGCAGGAATGCAAGGGGGAAACCGTTTATATGCCGGAAGCTTTTGGCATCAAGTCCGGAAAAAGCCCGAACTTTGGTCGGATAAAAGCAATGAGTTGCGTCTTGGGTATGTGTCACCTGAATAATGCCTCTTTGAATGGACGCTGATAGCTAATTTTTTTTAACTTAGTATTAGTGTTGATTTCCTAGCCTACCTCGATCCACGCTTGTACGCAGATCAATAGCCCATCTGGAATCCAGCCAAAAGATTTGATTTGCAGTCAGACCTGCATGTCGAATTAATTCTATTTACTTCCAATACACGTTTTTCGTTATGAACATCAGCAAAATTGAAATAACTAATGTCAAAGGAATCAGCCATGCAGTTTTTGACCTTGATCTTACTCCAAACAAGCCAAATATAATGGTTGCCCCAAATGGATTTGGCAAAAGTTCCTTTACAACAGCATTCGAGTCACTAAGACAAAGCAGAATAGAACTCGACTCAAAAAGCTACCATCGGAATAATCAAGACCATAGGCCCGCGCTGACCATTACTTTGAGCAATGGCGTAACTTTGACCGCTGACGATAACTCGAACGCTATCTCCGAGTATTTTGACATCTTCGTTATAAATAATCAAACAGAGCCGAAATCAATTGTTCAACGATTTGGTGGTCGAACTTTCGCAAAAACATCTCTAGACATTCTTCCTACAACATTAGTTCAAACCATACCAAAACGCGTAGATTTTGATTATTCCTCAGGCAACATGAAATCCACGTTTGGTACCAACGGAGGCAAAATACTGGTCAATATTTCGAGTCTATTTTCGTGCGCCCAATTATTTCAAAGGATTGAGGAAAACATTGACTTTTCACGATTCGAGTTGAAGGCCTTTCAAGGAGCAATGACCGGTGCATTGGCTACCATCAACGAGCAATCAGGAAAGGGTAAAGATGTAAAGACCTGGTGCGAAGAAAACGCATTGCCAATATTTCAAGGATTAGACGAATTAAAGAAGTTGGCAAATATCATTCAGTCTTTCGGATTTACTGAAACCCAAACTGAGTTAGATTGCTTTTTCGCAGCTTGGCAAATTAATGAGGTTCGCGAAAAAATGGGTGCCGACTTCCGAAAGGCATGCAAACATTTGTTCTATCTCGACGAAAAAGAGCACTATACTGAAACAATAGATGCATTTAATCCGGTCAAAGATAGATTTGATATTCAACCTCGCGTGGAGGGCAACAGTCTTATCATAAACTGGCCAAAGGCACACGAGATATCAAATGGGCAAAGAGATATATTAACATTTATAGCCCTTCTATTTCGGGCAAGAAGGAACTTCAAAAAGAAGGATTGCATTCTAGTTATTGACGAAATCTTTGATTACATGGATGACGCAAATCTAATATCGTTTCAATACTACATTTCTACATTCATTGACGGGATGAAAAGGCAAAAGCGTAGAATTTTTCCAATATTATTAACGCATTTAGATCCATTGTTTTTCAATCACTTTTGTTTTAACGACAACAAAATTAACGTGCATTATCTCAAAACAATTAATATCAAATCGAATCGTCATATTTTGAAGATTATTTACAATCGAGATGAACCCTCCATTAAAGCAAATGTTGACGCATATTTTTTTCATTTCCATCCAAATATTGACGGCTTGGACTTCAGCGCTGATTTTGCGGCACTCAGATTAAACGTAGATTGGGCTAAACCACAGAGCTTTTTGAAGAAAATATTCAGGGAAGTGAGGAGATACCTTTATGAAAATGATGCCTTCGACCCTTTAGCTGTATGCTTTGGGCTAAGAATTAAGATAGAAGAATTGGTTTATAGCAAAATTCCGGACGCCGAAAACAAGAGAATTTTTATCGAAGAAACTAATGGCACAAAAAATAAGCTTCATTTCGCCCATGGGATCGGTGTCGATATACCGGAGACCTATTTCTTATTAGCAATCATTTATAATACCTCACTTCACTTATCGGAAGGTCAAGATGTTTCTCGCCCTTTAGGTTTGAAATTAGAGAATGGAACTATAAAGAAGATGACTAGGAATATTTTCGAAAGAGGTATTTAAACATAAGGCCCGATAAACCGAGCCTTATTTTAAAACATTTTAGATCTTCATCTTTTTTCTAGGTTGTTTTTTTCCACTCGTCAAAGCTTCATCAGGTTCTTCAACTGACGCGCTCTGCTTCTGTGCTTCCTTTGGCGATGAAACCTCCTTTCCATTATCAACTCTTGGTTCCTTCTTTTCATTCTCCTGGTAGACTTTCTTCAGGTTGGTATCATAAATATTGAGCGACTTGAATTGAGGGTTCGCCTCGATGAACATCTTTTCCTCCTTGTCTCCTTTCACAAAAGTTACCTGATGTAGATTACCGCGTTCGAGAGACTGCGTTAGACGATCACTAGTTGTCTGATCATTGAGCTCTTTGATTGGATGTTTCTTCAACACGTCCTGAAGATTGAAACCGTAGGCTTCGTGGATCATTTTGAATTTGTGATTGCCGTGATTGTCTTTTTGATTCCAGTCGATCTGAAGCCACGCGTTGTACTTCTCTCCTTCCTGGTTAGTGAGATCTTTGTTAACAGATCTTCCATTCAAAAGATTGTATGCCTCTTTAGCAGTTACCCCGCTGTTCTTTTTAATGAAAAATGTCTGCGACTTGTCCTGATCTGCTTTTTCGCCAGGAAGGGTTGCTGAGTACTTGTTGAAAAAATACATATCAGACTTATCGGACTTGCTAAAGTCAAGCACGTAGTTGACTTTGTCTTTTCCGTATTGATTCTCTGTGTGCAGTTGGAATCCATTCTTGCCAGAATTAATTTCCTCCTTAAGCTTGTTGTTCAAGCCCTCACCAAAGCCAAGGTATTTGATACCCTCCTTCAAAAATTCCAAGTTCTTCGCATTCATAACTTTTGGTTTAAATTGATTGTTAATAGATGCTTTGATACAGGCAGCATCTTAGCCTTAAGAATATCTTTGTTGTCAACCTTCAAGGTGAGATGCCTTCCGCCATTCTCTTCAAACAGGTTGATAAGAAGTCTCTTGCCATCAGGGATTGTAAATTTCTTTACAGCATAGATTAGCGTAGTGCTCGCATAAGCCTGAACCCGGTCGGATTCGTTTCCTATGAACAATGGAGTGATCTCCGTTTCCTGACTTGAAGTCCTTTTTACCTTTTTCCGATCACGAATCAAGAACTTCAAAGATTTGATATCATAGCTGATTGAACTTTTGTTTCTGATCTGTATTCGGTAGTAGAGTGTGTTACCATGAATGAATATTTCCTGAAGGGAGAAACTCATTTGATACTTGTTATACTGGTCGATCTGACCTGTCACGTACTGCTTGAGTGCCAACTGTGAATCGGCTTTGATGTCGCGCTCATTCACCGCATCCTTAACAAGTATCAGAGATTGGCTGCCGGTATTTGTAGCAATCGTGATGGCCTGCTCAGAAGGCGTATCGGAATACGTTACTGTGAATTGATGCAGGACACCATCAGCGGTAATAACCGTCAGGTTTGTCTCTGGAAATTGTTTACGCCCTGCCTTTACCTGTAGAACGTTCTCAACTCCCCTCGCCTTTTGCGCCAGCACGTCCTGACTTCCACGATCAACTGACGCGATTGAAAAAGGAAAAATTAAACTGGTCGTTTTGCTGTAGGAAATTGAAAGCTTTTTATTCTCAACTTCCTGTGCGAACGATGTGCTGACAACCATTACAATGATCGCCCACAATAAAACTGTCTTTGTCATAAATTTCTAATTTGAATCCGTACTTTAATTGTTCTTGTCCTTGAGAAAAATCTTGTATCCGGCTTTTACAGTCACCTGAATCAGGCGTGTTTTCTTTGTTAGCAAACCTTTCGCTGCCTCTATTCCTGCGCTTGCTGCCTGAACTTCAATCGAAGGGTCAAGGGAGCCGAGTTGTATATCTTGAATTGCCTGGTTTGATGACTTCTTAGCCGCATCACGAGCAATCGCTCCCGGAACATGAATACCTTCCAGTCCATCAATGTCATATACTGTAAGCGATACCGGATAAACAGAATTATCATATTGAATTGACGCGACTTTGATCGTTAGACGTTCGCCATTCAAGCCACATACACCGTAGACGAAATGATTTTTCGGAATACGAATACCAGAAACATTAATATCCTGAAGTAATTCCATTTTGATGACTGAGCCTGAAACAAGATTTTGGTTCCCATAGATTTCAGCTCTGATTGCATTTGCTTCCAACGCAGGCAATACAGATTGTTCAAGTCCATAGAAGCCGTTTTGTGCGTACATTCCTGGAAGAGTCTGTCCTGAGCCATTATTCCCTAACATTCCAATTTGTTCTTCAACTCCGTTTGGTCGAGTAGCCAGCGCATTGCTATTTGCTTTTTCAGATTGCGCCAGTCTTGCTTTTACTCGCTCGGGATGTTGGATATCAAGAATTTGATTCAGTACCCCGTTGATCTCCTCCATCTCTTTGTCTTGAGTGGGATCATTCTGCATCATTTCCATCATACCCTCAAGCCGATCAACATCATTCTGAAGTCCAGCCGTGGAAGACTGCGGAGCTTTTTGGCTTGCCTGTTTCTTGTTGGTTGCTTTCGTGGCAGGTTTGTCGATCTCCTTCTGCAACTCGGATAACTTCTTGTACACCTTGGCTTCGGTTGCATCTAGCGGCTCAGTCTTTTCGCCAAGCGAGGCATTGATTCCTCCAACTCTGCGAAGGGAATCACGCTTTGATGTGTCTTGAGTTACCTTGAGCGTAGCTAATCTGAAGTACGGATCACTTCGCTTTGCCTGATTAGCTTTAACGGAATCCCTTCTTGCTTTTTGATACAGCGTGAGTTTATCCCACGCATTTCCCTCTTCATCATTAAACTTTGCACCAGGTAGCTTAGCGTTCAATCCGATTGACTCTGTAGTCCTGGCTACCGCCTCTCCTTTTCCCCCGCCCAATGCCCAAAAGAACATGGTCATGAATGGCAATACCAGCATAGGTACCATCATGTAGAACTTTCTCTTTTGAATAAATTTCTGTGAATGCGCTTTCATGTTTTTCAATTTTATCTTCTTACACCTTTCGATTGTGATGGAAGAAAATGAAGCTCTCTTTCATACTCCATCAACTTCTCTTTGGAAATCTGTTTCCAATCATCAGTTTTGTTGTATGCACGTTCCGAGTATTCAATATCCCGGTTGATGTACACTGCACCCTGATTGTCAACAGCAACATAGAACGATTCAAACTCCCCATCGATCTCACCTTTCATTTTCCCAACTGGAGTTAGTTGGTCTTCCGTTGTTCCTCTTTCATCTTCCATAAATATGTCGTAAGGCATAGCAATTTTGTCGGGCTTAAAACCAACTTCAGAATATCCATGACTTGAAGAATTAAGAACCAACATCACGCTGACTACAGTGATGCAAATTCCAAACACAACCACTACTGACTTCTGTCTTTGTTTCGGCAGACTATTGAAGATCTCGTTCAAAGTCTCAACTCTCTTGTGACAAGCGGTCTCAACTTTCCTGAACATTTCCCTGATCATCATAGTCATCGGTTTTCACTTTTGATGTCTTTATTTTCAAGCGTATTCCACTTCTCAATAAGGAAACCGTGTGGATTGTTATCCGACCTGAGCACGTTTCTAAGAAATCCCTCAGTAACCAGACTTCGAGTAACGATCGAAGTTGCCCTGATGATTTTCTGCTTGGCGATGCACCTGAAGTAAAATGGATACTGGTCGATATCGACACTTATACTGTCGATTTGAATCTCCTGACTCACGTTACCGGAAATGATATTAGCATAGTAACTATTCTCTCTAAGATTGTCGTACTGCGTTTGAGCAGTTGCATCAGCCAGGTACAATGCTGTTTTAATATTGGTTTGAATAACCTTGTCGTCAGGATGAAGCGTGAAGAAATAGTAATGGAACATTCTTACGTGATCACGTGCTTCAACCGGAATGTTGTCTTTTCGTTCCGCGGAAAAAGCTTCAATAGCTTTGCCATTGGCTAAGATGTAAACCTTTGCTTGTGTCGCCTGAACAACCTGGTAGCTCTTGTAGATTGTATAACAGCAAAGGGCGATACATCCAATGATCAGTAAAAATGAAAATGAACGGATGTGCTTAAAAGCATTGTCGATATTCTTGAGTTGTTGAAACATAATAATGGATTTAGGTTTTATTTCCAGCCAGCTTCTCGTGCATGTAGTTTGTGCCGTTAACACCGTTATCTGATGATGATCTATTAGTTCCGGAACCGCTTGGATTTACCACAGAACCTGCGCTGGCCACGACATTACTGACAGTTGAATTTGCCCCGGTCGAAAACATATTGGTTGCTTTGTAGAGCAAAGCATTTGCGCCTCCGGCATGAACAATGTAATTGGCAATGCTAGGCACGGTGAAATAACCGATGATGCCGATCACCATGAAGATCAGGTACGCGGAGTCAGTTGAACTGAAAAAAGTATCTCCGTATTGATTTACTTGATTGATGTCGATCTTAAGCATGTTCTCCTGGATCTTGCCGATCATGCTCCCGAAGATGTTTGCAACCGGTAACCAAAGAAAGATGTTGATGTACCTGGCGAGCCAAACAGTCAGGGTATGATGTAGTCCGTCAAAAACTGAAAGTCCAAAAATCAACGGACCAAGTATCGCCAAAATGACGAGGTAAAACGTTCGAATCGTATTGATACAAAGTGCAGCTGCTTGATACAGGACGTGCAGTATCTCAGACATCCATTGCTTAATAGAGTTCCGGAAGTTGTAGGATGCCTTTGCCATTGCAAAACGGATATCGTTACCTATTCCATCGAGAAACCCTTCCTCGTCTCCTTCAGGATGACTGTAACGATACCATTTAGCCCGATCACCCTCTCCATCTACGCCTACATACATTTGCCAAAGCGGACTCTTTCTGATCGCTTCCTCTTTTCTCTTCAACAAGTAGGCAACGGAATTATTGGAGCCATCGATCATCGCTGCCGTCCCCGTCACAGTTGGCGTAAGAACCGAGTTGATGATCGTGAGCACAGTTGGAAACATCAGGATTGCCAGACCGATCGCGAAAGGCCTCAACAACGGATAGAAATCAATTGGTTCAGCATTGGCAATGTGCCGCCACACTCTAGCAGCTATAAACCACATGGCCGCGAATCCCGCCAAACCTCTTCCAATGTCAATCAGCTGAGAACTGAGCGGAATCATCTCATCGTAGAGCGTATCTAGCACGCTTCTGAAGCTTTCTATTTCACCAGCAACCTGCGCTTGCGAGAGATTAGGCAAGAGTAGTCCAGCACCCACTATCAAAGTGGTCTTAAAATGAATTTTCATAAGCTTTTTGGTTATTCTACATCATAGAGTTTTTTCATTCCGCCAACTTCGCTGCTCTCCTTCGCTCTCTGCACAACCAGAACTTGCGTGCTGTTATTGAAGTACCTTAGAAAAGACAACTTGCCTTCGATATCGAAATAAATCCGGTCAATGGATTGAATCCTTTCATCATCACTCATCCGAAGCTTGTTTGCCGTAACGATCATCGTCAACTCTTCCAAGTTCCGCAGACTTTGCTTAACCAAATAAGAGTAAACTCTCTCCAGATACTTGACCTCATCAGGCGTCAGATTCGGATCGCTTTTAAATCTGTTGAATGCCCTCTTGTATTCCTTGATGAGCATCGACTGGTACTTGATAATGTCTGGTATCCGCTTGTATTTAGCCACTGACGGATTCACGGCAAACAGTCCGTCAAGAAATACCTGATGGAGATTAAAATTCCCTTCGGCTATGTCCTTTATCCGATTGTATCCTTTTGTGAGAATTTTATATCCCTTATACATGTTGTCAAGAATCTCCTCCAACTGCTTCAACTTCTCGTAGTTCAAGATTAATTGAGTGGCCTCTTGTGTTTGGGCGTTTGCTCTTGCTAAAACACAAAGCATTATTGTTATTAAAATGGTCTGTCTCATAATCTTCTATTTTAAAACTAAATCCTCCTGCACCCTTACCTCGTAATCTTCTTTAGCTCTTTGAGCAATCAGGACTTGCGTTGAGTTTGAAAATGATTTCGTGAATGTGTACTTGTCTTTCATGTCTACATACAAAGCATCTACCCTCTTTACTCTTTCATCATCCTTCATTTCGAAATCCGAATTACTCAGCACACGGTCGAGCTCGTCTAGTGAGAGTTCTGATTCGCGAAGCATATTGGAATAAACGCTTTCCACATATTTCCTTTCTTCGATGGTCAAATACCCGCTTTCGTTGGCCAGATCTTCCAGTCTGCGAAATTCTACCATAATTCTCTTCTGATATGCGATGATACTGGCTACTTTGGCTGAACCACTTACTGCCGAGTTTACATTCCGCAAAGACTCCAGGTATTCAATATCCAGATCGAATTTCCCTTCCTTGATATCGCCAACTATGGTTAGTCCCTTGTCAACGATTTTGTATCCCTTCTTGAGATAGTCCAGGTAAACCTTAAGCGCTGCAATCTGTTGAAGCAGATATTGCTTCTGTGTCTTCTTCTGCCGAAACCATTCATTGAAGGTTTGTGCGGTTGATACGTTCACACAGAAAGCGAAAGCAAAAATTAACATGAGCCTATTCATTGGGCAGACCGTAAAGTTTTCTGACAACATCAATCTCATTACCATCCTTGGCTCTATTCAAACTCAACAGCATGTTTTGAGTATTAAACTGTTTCAGATCGAAGTAATTCTGATCGATCTCGATTGCGGCTTGCTCGATGATTTCGAGACGCTTTCCATCGGTCATTTGGGTTTTGAAAGAATTGATCACAATTAAAATCTGATCAAGATTCTTAACGCTTTCGTCCATAATACCAGAATAAACCTTGGCCATGTACTCCCGCTCATCATCAGTAAAATGTTCATCGTTTTGAACAATGTTCCAGCACCGCTTGTACTCGTCAACAATACGAACCTGCTTGTCCATCACTTGACGAACTCGCTGATACATAGCGATAGTGTTCTTTACCTTCCAAAGCTCCTCGTAATAATCTGCATAGAGCTTACGATGCTTTTCAGTCCATTCGGCAATCTCAGTTAGTTTCAACTCGTTTAACTTATTCTCAAGTACCTTCTGAGCATTTTGCAGCCATATCGTCTTGTTCTGTAACCGTTGGATCATTAGATCAACTGCTTTGATGACCTTCTTCACTGCTTCTTTAATGATCTTAGCAATTGGAATGGCGGCATCCACCTCAGCGCTTGGCTGGGTTACAAGGACAACCGCCAATCCCAATGCAAAAAATATCTTAGGTGCTCTCATATATCTATTGTTTATGCTGCGTTCCCTAATCGAATATCATTTGCCAATTCTGCAATACCTTTCCGAATGTCACCATTCCATTTCTTTGCATATTGCTGAACCTTCATCTTCTCCGATTCCTCGGTAGTGTACGCCAGGTATTCTTCAAGAGAAACCTCTGTCGCATACACCTTTGATTGCACTCCGGCAAGACTGATAAAAACCTCTTTGTATTTTCGTTTCGGATCGTTGCTTTTGTTGATCGAAAGTATTAGCGCCTTTTCCTTTTCTGTCAGTCCCAAAAGCTGTTGAATCAGGTCGAACTTGTTTTGGTATTTGCTTTGATCTAAAAGGATCTTGCAATCAGAGTTATTAATGATTGCTTGTTTGACCACTGGCGAACTAATGATGTCCTCAACTTCCTGAGTCACCACGATAGCCTCACCGAAAAACTTACGAACTGTTTTGAAGAGGTATTTGATATATTCAGCCATTCCTTCCTTAGCAATAGCTTTCCAGGCTTCTTCAATCAAAATCATCTTCCTGATACCCTTAAGCTTGCGCATCTTTGAAATAAAAACCTCCATGATAATGATCGTCACTACCGGAAACAAAATCGGATGGTCCTTAATGTTGTCAAGCTCAAAAACAATAAAGCGTTCTTTCAGAAGCTCGAGGTTCTCGCGCGCATTCAGTAAGTAATCAAACTCACCACCTTTGTAATATGGTCTAAGCACATAAAGAAAGTTCTCTACGTCAAAATCCTTTTCCTTTACCTTGTCGTCTTTGAGAATGACTACAAACTCATCCCGCAGAAACTCATAGAAGGTATTGAAACACGGAAATAGAGATTTATCGGTTTCGAGGCGCTTATAGTACGTCTGCAATGCGATTGACAAGGCGACATACTCTGACCGGTTAAAGGTCTCATCGTCTTTCTTCCAAAGCGCAAGCAACAACGTCTTAATACTCTCTTTCTTCTCGGTGTCAAGTGTATCGCCATCAGCGATGTAGAATGGATTGAACTTAATTGGGTTTGCCTCGTCATAGGTGAAGTAGTATCCATTCACCAAATCACACAGTCCTTTGTAGGAATGGCCTACGTCCACGAGCACGATATGTGTGCCTTGTTCATAATACGAACGGACCATGTGATTGGTGAAAAAGGATTTGCCGCTACCGGAAGGACCAAGAATGAATTTATTCCTGTTCGTGATAATGCCCTTCTTCATGGGTTCATCTGAAATGTCTACATGAACAGGTTTACCTGTCAGCCTATCTCCCATCCTTATCCCGACTGGACTAACGGAAGATTGATAATTTGTCTCAAGATTCAGAAAGCATGTCGCCTGTTCAGCGAAAGTGTCAAACGTATCATTCATAGGAAAGTCCGCCTCGTTGCCTGGAAGTCCTGCCCAGAAAATCTGTGGTGCTCCGTCAGTCTCTTGCTTAGGTGAAGCATCCATCTGAGCCAATGCAGATGAGACCTGCGTTTTGATTTCCTTCAGGTCCTTCTTGTCCTCCGTCCAAACCAAAACGTTGAAGTGAGCTTTCACTGGTAGTCTTTGCGAAGCAATTGCTTCGTTAAGAAAATCATTGGTAGCATCTCTACTTATCGCGTTCTCACGTGAGTATGAAGAGAGGGACTGCAACCTTAATCGTTTACTCTCAAGCTGCTTAATTGTCTTCTGAACATCCTGAATGAAGATGTATTGATTGTAAATGTGGTTGCATGGAAGTAGCTGCCCCAGGTGAGATGCGAATCCAACACTGAACTTTGTCTTGTCAGTCGAATACTTATCGTAATTGATTCGTGATCCACACAATGAGGGCATGTCCTCGACATCTGCAAGAGCGAACAGCTTGCAATGATCATCGCCAATGAAAATTCCATCCTTGAAGGAAATGTCCTTTACAACCGGAACCGCTCCCTTTGACTGAAGAAAACAATACTGCTCAAGCAAGCCAACTTCATGCTTGTTGCCGGTGAGCTCATCATCTTTAATTCTTCTAAGCTTAACAAAACCACTGTCCTGTAAAATTCTTTCAAATTGCCCAACTGTATCGTGAAACTCCTGAAGTTTCTGCTCATTGATCGTCTCCTCTGGAACAATATTACGTTTAGTCAAAGTTGAGAACATGGAACTTGAGTCCTTCCGATCGTTCAGCTTCTTTGTCACCATGATGTAACATGTATGATCCAGATACGGGCGCTCATTGAAGAACCGTTCACTGGAGTGAGAGAGAAACGTCAAAATCTTATCATCAAATGCTCCATTCACTTCGCGAGAACGAAACCAGTCTTGTTTGTGAAATACTGAGTTCACCGGTAAACACTTGATCGCCTTTACCAAAGCATGATGAAACGATTCATACTCCTGATCTGATAAAGTGAATATCTCCGGCAATGTTGCCTCAAATGCTACAGTGATATCCCCGCACTTTGAAAGGATACAATCGTTCTCGACCTTGTAAATCGGAAACACTTGATCTATATCTACTAAGCCTGACATATTACGTTGGATTTGAAAGTTGAATGAAGAGCCTTCTGCTAGCGCAAACCAAATGAGATGGAATGCTTCGCCTTGCGGCTCTCTTCATGAGACCGTATTGGCCGTACTGATTGCTGATCTTGTAAACGAACATGAACAGCACTGTTCCCAGGATGATGATCAATCCCAGACATAGAAACATGTTGACACCGGTGATGTAGAGAATTGAAAACAATATCAATAACACCACGAGTCCTGCGCCAAGGTATCCAATGTACTGAGCCTTCAATCCTTTGAATTCGATTGGCTTATTGATACCCTTGTTGATATTGTATACACTGGTTGCCATTAGATGCCGAAGAATGAACCCAACACCGTAGCCACAATCACCAGGAATACACAGCTTCCAAACCATGCTGCGGCAACTTTACTCGTATCTGGATCACCACTGTTCCATTTCTGATAAACCTTAACAGCGCCAACAAGTCCAACGACTGCGCCAATAGCATACATAAGTTGAGTTCCAGTATCAAAGTAACCGCGTACCTGAGTCGCGGCTTCATTGATACCCGCATTACCGTCCTGCGCATAGGCAACAACGTACGATAAGCAATACACTGACAGAGCCAACAAAAAGGCTCTTCCCCTTCTGATCGTTTTCATTTCACTTTTCATAATTGTTTTTAGTTGTTGATTGATGTATAACTTCACCATTAGCACTCAACCACAATGAATTCAATTCTTCGACACTGAAGCTTATGGATTGATTGCCCTTAAAATATTCGTGGATAAAACTGATTACCTCCTGCTGAACAGGAGTTCCAGAGAATTCCGGACGTTGTTGAACTAGTCTCCTAATCTTTTCTACGTAAGTCGCCTTGTCTTTTTTCTTTGATGCCAGATACATGAACACTTCCTCAAGGGCATCCATCAAATCCACACCAGCAGAGTCTGCACGGTTTGCTGCAAGCAGTTCCTCGGGCTGAGATTCAAAACTCAGCTCTTCGGAAGACGCGATACTTTGTTTTGTTGGAATTTGCTTCCGGACGGAAGTTGAGATACTTCCCATGAACTTACCTTGCGGTAGATTACTTTTAGAAATGTCAGGCTTTGCTTTAGAGGCAGGCTCGCCTTTAAGCTTCTGAAGGATGTCCCTCGAATAAAAGATTGCAACTGTTATGACGTAGTATCCGGCCGCTAAGCATCCGACTGCAAACAGATACTCTTGCCAAGAAATAGATTTGAACATATGACCTCCGTTTTTGCGTTACGGAGGTAAAGGTGTGATCCGTCAAAAGGAAATGATACACAGTTGGGTCACAGGTGGGGAAGATTTTCCGAGCTTTTTAGATTAAACCTTGACCTTTAGACTTATCCCATTCTTTTATAATGTGCTTACGGAATTGGTCATCATTTGCATGCTCCAAAACAATCACTTGTGGCCGAACACCATATTCTTTTTCAATGAGATTAACTTCCTCATCAATCACCCGAAATATTTTACGCACCTGCTCAATATTGTCGTCATACATAACTTGATCCTCTTGCTCCATCTGGTCTTTCGAAGCCGTCTTTGGAAAATAGACTTGGCTAGGTTGATCAAACATGAGAAAAGTCGGAATCATCGATTTTTTTCTTGAAGACGAAAGATGAAGAAATGAAAGAAATATAGACAGGTGGCAGGCAAGCCAATTCGCGCCACTACCCATTTCGTCCAGTCGAATCTTTTCGTTATTGTGCAAATGGTAAAAACTTAGATCCTTTAGATCAAAAAAGAAATTGATCGGTTTAAGCTCATCTTCAAAGTCTAACTTGTTCGCGATTCTGTCCATATTCCTTTTCAAAAGATCTTCGGATGATGAATAAAACTCATCGAGATTATATTTCTTCAACTTTTCCATGATTGAAGAAAGTTCTGTTCTCAAATCATTCATTAATGCACGCTCCCCTCCATTGACATTTTCGTTCAAATAGTTTCTAATGGACGATTCGATCACACCCCTTTGGAATATAATCTCTTCGCGCTTATTTTTTCCCTCCATAAACTTCTCATCAATTACCGTCAGCTGCTTGATATTTCTACTTAATCGAGCAATGTCAGAATCCACAACCCGTTTTCTTCCTTTCAAATCATTAATCGTAACAGAATTATCCTTACTATAACCGTGCACCTTTGTCAGTTCGTCAACCAACTTTGCTTTTGAGTCGGAAAGCATTTTTATATTCTCATTCAATTGACTTACTTGACTGCTGCATATTGGGCAAGTTATATCTCCGTCAACCGATTGATTTTGATGTGTAAAAACCCTCACCAATTCTTTTGCGTAGTCAAAACTTTCATCGGTAGACTGAAAAAGGTTATTTAAAGCTTTTTCGATCTCATCTCGCTGAACATATAGTAACTCACGTTCTCTTTGAAAAGTCGAGATATCTTGATAGACCTTAGATTGATTTTCTAACACCTCTGGTGGGTTTGGCAATGCGAGCCCAATTTTTCTCAATTGAGCCAGTGAAAGATCCTTTTCTAAGACTAATCCAAGCAAAGAATAATAAACCTGTATCAGGTCTTCCAAATATTTTTTTTGATTTGTCTGAGATGCTGCAAGTCTGTCCAGTATTTTCTGCTCAGCAATAATTTGCCGTTCAATATTTTTCTGTTGACGAGACAAATCATAGTAATTTTCATCTGCCGCCCCAAATAATACTGGCATCGCTTCAATCACTCGTTTCCTTTTTATTGCATCATCTAGTCTATAAAATACAGCATGTTTGTTTGCAACTAGATTTTGATGTTGGAAGACAAATGAAACTGTGTCACGAATTGATAGTTTACCCAGTGGCCTTTCCTCAGAATCATTTAATTGCCTTACTGAAAGACCTACAAGCTCCTCAAATTCCGTCTGCACATCATTTTTTATTGGCTTCAAATTGAGATTATCAAAGTATCCTAGTTCAAGTCCCTCTAAAGTTGTTAAGTCAAATTCTAGTGTCAGGTAGGCATAATTTGAGTTATCCCTAGCTGGCCTACCTATTAGGATGTATTTATCATCCACCTTCAAGATTAACACGTACAGGTGAGCAAAGTCTGTTATTTTTCCTTTGGGAATGCTTGATCGAGACGAGAACAGACAAAAATCAACGATCTCAATAAGCGCACTTTTCCCAGTTTTTGAGTCCCCAGTTACAATATTAAGTCCATCCTTAAACGGTATTGCACGTTTTCCTCCGTCCTTATTGAAGACTAATACTCGCTCGACAATGATGCTCATATGTTTGTTATTCTAAACTTCAGGAATATTGTAAAGTATGACTCCTTTGCTAATACTAACCCAAGATTATAAGACGCTTTGTATAGCTTGCGAAGATCTTCACTTTGTTCACCATGAAAATCAATCCCATTGCACCATAAAAAAGGAGCAATCTTTAACCCGGCAGTCTTCGTTAGAACTAATAGTGCTTGATTTGTCAAGTTCCGGTATTCAGGAAGTCTCTCATTCAACTGATTCAAGATGTATGAGTAATTTTTACTGTTTTCCAGAAATGTGTTAAGGCGTGAGTTCTTATTTAATGCTGACAACTTTTCACTTAACGCGCCATTATAAAGAATTGGTAAAATCAAATAGACCAATTCCCATTTGATTCCTTTGGGGTTTTTCGATTGAAATCCACTCAAACAATGATGAATCAAATTGCTAGTATGGAATGGATTAAAAATCAATCGCTCTAAATCACGTGCGTTCATGGTCGAGAGAGTTTCCAGGTAAATTCATTTCTAACTTCGACATTGTGATGAACTCTTCCTTTTGGATAATAGTCGCTAACTCTTTTTACGCCAACGATCTCCAATTTATTTTTTGACTTTTCCAAACATTCATTAAAGAATTCCCTCGATTTAGAAACGAGCTCATCATCTGTTAAACCAGGGGTTTGGCGCAATCTATCAAAATGGGATAGGTGGACATCAGTCATATGCTCATAAATTGATTCATCGTAGTTATCCAGCTCCTCTGAAAGTAATGGTCTATTCGTCAGCATAACCATCCGACTTTGCTGGCTCCTAAGGAAATCATTTACAGCAATACTTATCGCATTTACAAACTCGATCCCTTTAATTTCAGCAGCAAACCTGTAGGTGTGTGTGCTGCTAGATAATGCTGATTTACTTATCACCGGAAATACTAAATCGTCCATCTGATATTTTTTCAGTTCAAATCTAAGCGTCTCCCTAAACTCATTTACATCGATTGTCCAACGATAATTTTCCCCCGCTGATGTTATGAGCTTTTTGGAGATAAATCCGAGAAGCCGTTCCAATAGCGCATCTCTTTTATCCTCAGGTAACGAATTCTTAATTGCTGGATGATTAACTAAATCCTTATAGAAATCACCTGCCACCTTCTTTTCGTCATCAATTATCAGCTTTCCCAATATTGTCTCGAGTTGTTTTGTTTCGCATGCCTTCACCTTTTGGTAATGCTTGTCGATAGTGGCGTTAGAGGTAATACCTAATACGAGTGACCGTTTTTTTGCAGGCCGTTGCTTACCCCAGTCGACAAAAATTGACTTTTCCTTAATCGTTGCCGTTGTGTATAGAACAAATTGCGTGTGTGATGAAAATTCATCATAGTTTTCGACCAAGTTTCCCAATGTTTTCCAAAAGTCGATATGAGTATCATTGAGATTCTTATCAGGATCTATCGAAGACTTTATCTCGGTAGAGACCATCCCATCGGATACATCACCATAGCATTCAAGGTAAATTTTAGAGTTATCATCTGCATCCAGGCATTTTGACAAAGCATACATTTCTTGATACTTGGTTCCAAGAATTTTTGTTGACGCGTCCGTTTTTACATCTGCTGTGACTTTATCTTCCATTCTTTGGTACTGGTTACAGATTAAATGTTTCTTTAGCCTTCTTCCAGTTCTTCTTGAGTATTGGCTGTTTTACTGAGGTTTCTCCGTTAGAGGCCTCGCCAGAGAAATGACAATATTTTTCCGGATAATCTTCGTCACCATACTCGTTCCATTTCTTATAGGCCTCCTTACTCAACGGCTTTTCGATGTCAAATGGAATTGATACACCGGTCCGGATGCAATAGCCTTTCCCATCAGTCGATGATTCCTTATTAGTTTTCTTTGAACTGTTTTTCGCATCAATTTTCTGGACGGTTACGCGAATCTCCTCACTGATTGTTAGTAGCCTTTGCACTTCCTCGAAAGTATCCTTGTATAGTTCTGGATCTCCTTCTTTCGTGATGTGAATTCCCATTTCGTTGTTGTTGAGTTGTGAGAATTCATAAAGGTTCATCGAGGTAATGATTGCCTCGTTATCGTTGATATAACATTTTGCGTGAAGTGTTTTGCAGATTGAAGTCCGCACTCCTATCTGATTCGCAAGCCAATTGTTTTCATCAGGATGAAGTTTGTTTTCCCGGTAGACAATTCTGATGTCCTTTTTCTGGATGTTTAGATTCTGGATGTGCTCTTTGATTCTATCATTAAATTGCAAATACGGACTGACAAGAATAAGTTTATCCTTTGTCCGCTTAATGAGCTCTTCTAAGTAGAAAGTCACTCCACTTGTATTCAGGAATTTCGCCATAGGGTTGTATAAAATAATTAACAGCTATCTGTTAACGGATAGAGTTCCAAAGCCAATTGAGGATTCCAAGTGGGCTCGTGATCGCGTGGATCGGGTGGGTCAGGGAATCACCGACTACTAAAGTAAAGATTTAATCACAGCCGGTCAACAGTTTGCAGGGGTTGGGATTGGACTAAAAGCAAAAAGGCAATCTTTCGACTGCCTTTTGTATGAATTAAATAGATTGTATCTATGCTCAGCTAGAACGCTTCTGGAAAGCCTTAGGAAATCCATGCTTTTCCAAGAACTGTTTAGAGTCATTGGCTTTCTTCACAAAGAATGCCTCATTGCCATAATCCCTCACGGTGGAATTCACCACTGCTTTTGAGCCTACTTTTTGAATGTGTTTCTTTTCGTTAGCCATTTTTGACCTCGTTTTCTACCCTACAAATTTAAGCATTTATTTTCGCCTTGCCATAAAGGCCTCATAATTCGTGCCCATTTGGAAGGCCTCCCAGCCCACACCCTTTTTAAACGCATAAATCTCTAAAATTGGTTCAATTTGAGCCAAATTCGCAGAAATTCCCATTTGATACAGTCTTGTGCGGGCCGGGGTACTCCCGACAGCATAAACCAACATGTCCGGATAAGCGGCTGTGAAATCCAGAACAGTGGCAGCCACGGTCGCCAGCACTTTTTGGGTATCCTGGTTATTGGTAGTCGAGACATCATCGATCCGAGATTCCGCCTCATTCCAATCACCAAATCCTAAGTTGAAATAAGTCATACCGTCAACGTTGCGCGGTGAGTACCGTACAACTTTCTTAATCGAACCCTTAGGGCCAGTGCTCTCGAATTCAAAATCGAGAAATGATTCATTCGTCTGAAAACTGTATTGGACCTGGTTCACTTTATTTTACTTATGAACTCGTAAAATACCAACTTTTACTCAACTAGCATTGGTTCGTCTAGCCTCTCAGCCAGTTTGAATTTGAGCTCGTCAAGAAAAACCGTCTTCGCCTTTTTGCGTCCTTGAATGTCACGGAAGGTCCTGTAGTAATTTCCGAGGTCAACATGAAAGATCTTTTCAAAATAGGTCGCAATCATCTTCACATCAGTCACAGATTTATTGAACACTCCCGAAACTTGAAGCGCGTACATCAGTTCAATCAGCGATATCTTTGGGCCTGTCCATTGGAGTGGACTGTACTCGTCCACTGGCATTGTGAGTTTCTCAATAGCTTTAGTCAGATGCTCCTTCATCAACTCATAAGACTGAAGCAAACAGAATCTATGATCGAATGGCGTGCAGAAACGTGAGTCGTAAATGACATCGTTGCCAGTCTCATGATTCTTGTCAGGTAAAAAGTATTTTGAATCCAGGTAAGTTGAACCTAAATGCAAGTACTTGTAAAATTCCATGTGCGTATTGATAAACGCCTGACCTTTCTGCAATGCCTCGAGGTAGTGTTTAATAATAGAATCTTTTTCCAACGGCTTTGAGACTTCGATTTCAAATAGCTCGTTGTGAAACAGTAATAAACTCACAAACTTCGGCTTGATATTCTTGAAGAAATAAATCTCTTCCTGCGGTGATGAGAACTCGTATTGATAGAGGTAGTTCTTAAGACCATAGGTGTGCGATTTCACTATCTCTATATAATTACTCTCCTTGACAATTGAGTCCTTTGCAGATAACTCCACTTCTGCCAACTTCTCTTGCATCGTCACATATAATTCCTCGGCAAATTCTTTCATATCCATAATTAAGCTGCTTTTTTGGTTACTTGATCTACTATGTATTCAATCTCACGTTTTATCAGGAGATAATTCTCCATGATCTCCTCTTGCGTCACATCCCGCACTTTGGGTATCGGGGCATAGCTATCTTCTTCCCGTTTTATCGCTTCATGATCGTTAATGATTTCGTTGTGAAATATTTTTAGGCTGATTTTCTGATCTGGATCATCTGCAACCATTCCAACAAATTCACCTGATGACAGTGAAGCTATTTTTGAAGGTGGAATTGCGGAGTCGAGTTGTGTAGACTTGCTGACTGATGTATCTGAACTGTTAATTGAAACACTCTCACGTTCCTGGACGATTTTTCCAAATCTGTCCGATAACAGTTTAGCAGTCTCTCCTACTACCTGTCCACTGATGACATTTCCCACAATGTTCATTATTACCTCGGCCTGCTCCTTACCATAGTCTTTTTTAAGCTGGCTGTAGTCCTGCACCGCTAGTGTGGTGGCAACTTTGTTAGCCCTGGCTGTTGCCATCAATGTATCGATCCCATTAAAATATATAGTCGGGAATTCATCGAAGATTAAGCTACTCTTCATCTGGTGCTTCTTGTTCACCAGCTTAATAACACGCGTGATATAAAGTGAAAGCACGGCACCGTAGATCTGCTGCTTTTGAGGATTGTTCCCCATGCAAACGATCTTTGGTTTATCAGGATTATTTAGGTCAAGCGTAAAATCATTGCCGGAAAGTACATAGTATAGTTGAGGCGAAGACAATCTTGCTAATCCGATCTTAGCACTAGCCACCTGCCCTTCGAGCTGCTCCATCGCTGAATTTCTGAATGCTGATCGAAAAGGATTGATCAATACTTCAACTTCTGTCTCTGACCCCAGAATCTTAAACAGTGTTGGATAGTCGAGTTGCATCAATTCAATTACGTGCGGCAGGGTGCAAAAGCATCCCCCTTCGAATTTCTTCAGAAACCAGATTATTGCAGTCACGAAATTTATTGGCGACTCAACAAAGAAGTCCCCCTGCTTCTTGATCCAATCGCGATTTAATCCAAGCATGATGGTGCGGGAAGACTCCGTGGCGTCAGTAATATCAAACATAGTCGAAGGATCGAGCGGATTACACCGGTGGTATATATGATCGAAATTGATCACATAAAATTCCGGTTGAATTTGATAGGCGTTTCTATTTTGGATGAGCGCGTTATAAGCAATGATCGATAAGTCATCGAACTTGAAATCGTAAACAAACATCGAAAAGCCTTTGCGGATGTGTTGAGTAATTACATGACGAATAACAAAGTAAGACTTACCGGCACCAGGTGTACCAATAACGAGCAACGAGCGAAACGGGTTAATGAAATTAATCCAACTCGAACGTTCCTTTCCTTTAATTACATACTTCGCGGGAAGATTGATGCTGTACTGATTGTCTAAAAGCCGTTCCTCCTGCGGAAACGATTCATTCCTAGCATTAAAAATGTCGGAAGTCAACTTCAGCTTTAATAGTCTTGACAGTCGCGCTCCACCTGTCAACATTAAAACGTAGCCCAATGCGATAAATACAAAATAACAATACACCTGCCATTGCAATTGAATTGTCATTTCAAAAACATAATGACAAACGAAGAATATGGAAGCACCAAACACAACAAAGGTTACTGCGGCCGTTGCGCTTGCCTTCTCTTCCTTTTTACCTTTAACACCTACCAAAGAAATGACTAGAAGTAAGAATGTAAAAATCTTTGAATAATAAATGGAGTTGAACAATCCAGTTGCCGCAACCTTAATTAAAACCTTGTCGCTGAACTCACTTGTGTAACCCCAAAATTTAAAAGCCTCATAGCAGAAGTAATAACAATGGACAACGAGCACGACAAGGCTTCCCATTCTCGTAAAGTCCACAATCTTCCTCAATGCTTGATCATTCTCACCTGTCTGATGTGCCATGGTAAATTTGTTAAATGGATCTTCCTCTCCGCTTCTTCTTCCTTTTCAAATCATAAGGAGTATTTGAATGATCGACATCTGCTTCAGTTAATTTTTGCAACAAATCCGAGCTAATGCCTGTACCCTGGCTTTTGACTTGATGTGTTGACTCATCTCGAAATTCTTTCGCAGGCAAACGAGGTATTGGTGCACCTTTGCTGTTAGGGTCAACCTGAAAGCGATCTTGAATTCCCTTTGCGCTGTATCCCTTGCCTAAGGTGCTACCATTGAATACGCACTTCGTTTCGTTGTCTATGAATGTTAATCCATAAATCCTTCCACCTTCATTTTGTCTTACAACCGGGTAAATGCCTTTGGCCACCATGTGCCTGACGAAGTCTTGAAATTGCTTTCCGTGTTTTGGTTCGAAAGCGTCAATGATCTTCTTTACTCTATCCTTCTGTGGCTCTTTCCTGATTTCGTTGAGTTCAAACTGACCAGTCAGAAATTGCAAAGTCGGTTTGCCATAGATTGAGCTTGCCTTAATAGGAACTCCAACCATTTGACCTTTCTTATTTAGTAATGAGTATCGCAATCCATTCATTGTCCGAATCATCGTGCCTTCCTTTCCCTGATCTGCGATTACATTGTACTGTTTCAAAACCGCATTCAATTCATGGATTGATGTGAACTTGTAGGATCTGACAACTGCGTTGACAATATTGGAGATTGTACGCTTGGTCTCTGATTTTCCATAGACAGCCCTTGTGATGTCGGCAGGCTTCAGAATTTCATTTCTGTGGTTTCGTCCTTGTGCTTTGACAAGATTGAAATCAATTTCAATTTCTCTCCGTGCCGTTTCAGACTTATCCCGGCCAATGTTGTGAAGGTCGATTCTGCTCCCGTCAACTTTGACATTTGTGGTGACTAAGTGAACATGTGGGTGAGCCGCGTCAAAATGCTGGTACACCAGGTATGGTTGACTACCGAAACCGATTTTATCTAAATAGGCCGCTGCGATTTCTTCCAGTGTATTTTTATCTAGGCGATCGCTGTTGTCAAAATTCAGTGAAATATGAATAGCGTTGGTCTTTACTTTCGAATTCAAGAGTTGATAATCAAGAAAGGTCTGCAACTTGCCGTTAAAGCTTAACACACCTACCCTTACCGGAAACCCCTCCGCTTTAATGCAAGCCGCAGTTCCTTCCTTAACTTTGTTCTCATTATAGCTTAGAACTCCACGTATCGTTTTCCCTGTAATCACCTTTGCAACCATTTCCGTCCAAGTGTATCGACCATTTCCATTAACGCATTGACCTTTTCACCGACCTTTGAGTATTCCTCGGCCACCTCCATCGCATAGAACATCTTCTTTCGCTCCGTGTCAGCAGCGTGGAAGTGCCGGGTGATCTGATTGACATTTGTTCCGATTGCCCGCAACTCTGCACGAATACCAGCCAATTCTTGAATATGCCCGTGCAGGGTCATATCGCGTTGGACCATTACAATTTTCTCATTAGATAAAACTCGTCTGAGAAATTCCGCCATAGAGCGGCAATTGGATTTTGAACGGAGTCCCTCTAATTTCTTCATGGTTCCATCCGTAACGCGCACCCGTACTCGATGAATTAAGAGAGAATCCGGATCACATTTCTTTCGTCCCATTGCGATTGATTTACATAGGCGAAGTAAAATGAAGAGTGATTTAGAAAACAGTTACAAGGGTACTAGTACCCCCGACAACTGATTGAATTTCAGGAAGAAAAAATCACAAACTTTTTTTTCAAGGGGCTTAGAGGGGTCATAACTATGTCCCTGCGAATGCAGTAACAGCGGGCCGAGTTCCGAGGACGCGTTAAACTATTTTTGGCTGCCAAAAATACATCTTGCTGATGCTGGAAGACAAGCATCGAAGCCCTTCAGATGAGGACATAAAAAAGCCCGGACATTTATCCAGGCTTTATAGATTATTATAGTTTTAGATTTAGTTATGCTGCCTTCCCTGATGTTTTATCAGACAATTGAATTTCGTCCTTTCTACGGTACTTGTGAGCTTTTGAGACGTGGCCGTCAAGGGCTCTTTTATTTGTGAATGGTCCTGCATTGCACTCTTCACAGAACAGTTCGATCTTCTCTTCTCTAACTCTGCGGTAGAACAATTCACTTAACTGCCAGACCGACAGCGAATGCGTGAGGCAAATAAAAAGACTGATAATGGTCGTTTTAATATTGACAACTGTTGGATCTTGGACCGTTACAAACCAATAATCGTAATAGAAGGCGTTGAGGAAAAAACTGACAACCGCGTAAAACTTCCCTGTGTTCTTATATCCATTAATTAGAAAGATCAGAATCAGGAACTCGATCACAGCCGCCAAGCCGACACCATAGATCCAATTCAGGACGGAATAACCTGAAAAGGTCATGTCAAGGTGCTCCAATTGCATGAAAAGGCTACCGGCATGAGGCACGTAGAGGATCATAAGGATAAGCGCACCGTGAAAGATGGCTTGCTTACTTTCGAGATAGGTCACTATTTGGTTCATAATTTCTTTGTTAAGGTTGATTGAAATCAAATTCTGACAGACCGTTTGGCAGCTGGCTCAAGCTGGGCGACCAGATATTCGTTGACATCTTTATGAGCGGAATAAAAACCCGAGCAATCCATGAAAGGAATATGGCAGCCGTGCAGATTCTTCTTCGCAGTATGCCCTGCCTGATCGTTATCGAGAAAAAGGAACGTTTCATGACTTTTTAATAAATCCTGGCTTCTCTGAATGAAGCTTAATGAATTCAGGATAAGAAAATCCGCCTCTGTTCCGAAGGCCGGTGTCCTGCTTTTCAGTTGCTCGATGGACAGGAAGTCCATGAAGCCTTCCACGACATACAGCTTGTTTGAATCGTTATCAATAAAAGATATGTCTTTGGGAGTCGATGAACCTTTAAACCAATTGTTCCGAAGTTCAAAGCCGCCAGATTTGTTTTCAAACCCTACAGCCAGGTAGTTCTTATTGGCAATCTCGAATGAGACTTGCTTGCAATATTGAAACGCCAGATCCTCATCAATTCCTCTTCCCCGCAGATATTCGATTAGTTCCTTATTGCGGAGTTCATCAATTGACAAAATACTGAGTCTATTCTCGGGTTCCTTTGGTTTGTTTCGGTGAAGGGAAAACGTTGAAGGTAAAGGATTGCAGTTCGACAACTGATTCACGAATTCCGAAGCTGTACAAGTATTGAGTCGGGCACCGAGGTCGATCAAAGTCCCTCCTTCACCTGACCCGTGGTCATACCAAAGGTTCAATTTATTATTGACTTTGAATGACGGGTCCTTCTCTCCTCTTAGCGGTGAGTTATACCAAAAGTTGTTTCCTCTGATCTTTGCTGGTTCAATTCCAATCGAGCTTAGGTAGTCGACTATTGAAATCTTCTTTGCGTCTGAAAAAGTAAGAGCCATATCCATTTAATTTGGTTATGGCTCGAATGTCTAAATAGATATTTATCACCGCCACCAAGTTGTTACCAACCTTGGTGAGAAATAATTGTCAATCAATTTTCGCGTAGGCAATTTCAGATTTACCACCCACAGACAACTTGTTATCTTCAGATATCACGAGATCTGGTGCTGATCCAGAATTAAGTGTGCGAGAACTTTCATTATACTCTGCTGTGAAAGTTGGCAGGGGACCTGATTCTGCATGCTCCATGTTTCTCCAACCTTCCTGGTCATAATCGTTCATGCTCCACTTCGAATTCCTTACCTCGAAATTGTCACCTGCTGATGTAATATAAATAGTGTCCCGTACAGTTCGCATACCCATCTTATTTCCACTCAGCTGATTCAAAATCTCGCTAGAATATTCACGCACATATGTCCCGGCAATAGAATTGCTAATCGAACTTGCGCTTTCAGAGTTCCCACATCCATAGCAGATCGAAACTCCAACTAAAAAACTAACAACACGCATCATCATAGTCTCAAAGTTTAGTTTTCGTTGATAAAGTTTAATACTGACTGCAACATCTTTTTTACAGCATCTTTAGTGCCATTCTCCACGCTGTAATATTTTATCCTGAAACTCTCGTATGACAGAGATTCAGATCGCTTTGTCTTCGCGTATTTAGTAAGAAATCGAATTAGCTCTGAAGTATTTTTATTTTGAATAACGCCAGTTTCGGTGAACGCCCGGAATAGGTAAGCCAGTATAGAAACCGAAAGATCGAAGTTTAATTTAAACTCCGTTGAGATCGTATCTTCAGCATTCAGCGTGACTGGTGATAACTGCTGCTTGTTTTTCAAGTACTGCACTTCTTGCGAAACCCATTCGGCAATCTGAATATTGACAGGCACACTAAGGTGGTTAAAAGCAAAATGCCCAAGGCCAGTTTCTTGATTAGCGAATTTCAGGTAGAACGCAAGTTCGTCAAGCTTCTCGTTCACCGATGCAACTTTGTTAACCGCCCACTGTATGTATCTTACAAAGTATTGATAGAATAATTCCTCATTGTAGTTACAATGCATTAGTAATCGAATCAAGTCTAAAGTTTCAGTGGTGGAATCCGTCCTTAAATTCGCAAGTTGAATGCGCAAGAACTTAAAATAGTAAAATGTTCGGAAGCTAACGTGTGTCGGGTCAGTGATGAATCGGTCTACAGTATTCTTTACCAGTTGAATCAGGCCAATGTCAATGTTTATGTTTCTAAACTTTTCCGTAACTGTCTCATTGAATGCGTTTAGTTCGAGACGAATCAAACTTCCTGCGGCAGTTGGCATCCTCATGTCCAGATCAAAATACTCTGGAAAATGTTCTTCAAGATATGTAAGCAAATCCGACAACTTAGTTACAACCGGATCGAAAATCTGATCCCCGCTCCCAGCCTGCGTGTTTGCTTGAATAGTGTTAATGAGATCAATCAAAGATTCCTGGTGAAAATGAAAATAGCGCTTGACCAGGTTCTCGTTCTCAAACGAAACAACTTGATGTCTGAACGCCTTCTTAATTTTCGCGCATTCGGAATCCAATTCCTTATGGAACTCCGGAACGTCAACAGTTATCGACTCCGAAGCGGCAAGGGAAATGTTCTCAGTTATCTTTGACTCTATCGTTTCAAGTTCGTACGCCAACTTCCAAAGTTTAAACCCACAATCCTTAACAGCTACTTGGCTACGATACAAACTTGGATTTAATGGCGTACGATGGCAATACTATTTTAGCTGTAATTTCATACTAGTTTTCCTGTACGGTTCTGCTGTTGACTGCTGAATTCGAGCCAGTTATCAATTCCTGAGCTTCCAACCGGCTGATCAGTTCAATCTTATTGTTCACCCCAACCTTTGAAAATATATTCGATATGTGCTTGCTCACCGTCTTTTCCGAGATCGACAAATCTGCGCCAATAATCTTGTAGGGATTGCCCTTAATAAGGAGCTTAATGATCTCCACTTCACGTGAGGTCAAATGATACTTCTTACAATTATCCGTGAAGGCACAACGCTTGCTTGAGACCGTCTGAGGTGGCTGATGTCTATCCTTCATAACTGACTGGTAAGCCTTGCTGACAAACGCCTCTCGGTGCCGCTTCAGATTAGCGAGTATTGATTCTACCCGCGCCATAAGCTCTTCAATCTCAAACGGCTTCCGGATATACGCCACTGCTCCAATATTTAGTCCCGTAAGTCGGTCTTCGCTTGTTCCCTTGGCTGTAAGGAATATAAATGGAATGTGAGCATACCGTTCCATTGAGCTTACCTCTTTACAGAATTCATATCCATCCATTTCGTTCATCATGACATCAGAGATAATTAGGTCAACGGCCGATAATGAATTCAATCTATGAATTGCCTCTTTCCCGTTTCTCGCTACTGCAACATTATACTTGTCTTTGAGTTTCTTGCGAAGAAAGTTTAGCATCTCAATGTTATCTTCGACCAACAGAACAAACGGCTTGTCCCCGTCCAGGCTTTCTTCTAGGAGGATCTGGTTGTTCGCAAAATCAATGTCCTCAGTACTGATTCCCTCCTGCACGACTTCATTCGCATTAGTAGCAAGAGGTAATGAGACCTGGATATGTGTTCCTTTGCCGACTTCGCTTGCCAAATGAATAGTTCCTTGAACATCTGCGACAATCTTTTTGACAATCGAAAGTCCCATGCCCATGCCCTCAGAATTTCTTCCTGGTACTGATAGTTTGTAGTAAGGTTCGAATATTTTTTCCTGTTGATCTTGGGGAATCCCGTGTCCTGAATCCAGTACGGAAAAAAGAACTCGATCACAATCCGCAATTAAACTGATCTCGATTGTCGAACCTTCATCTGAGTACTTGATTGCATTTTCTAAAAGATTGTTTACGATTCTATCAACGGCACCGGGATGAGCTTTAACATAAAGACCCGAATTGACCTTGGCAATGAAATTGATTCGCTTCTTTTCTGCAGCATGTCTGAACAGCGAAACCTTGTCATTTAACAGTGACGTAAAGTTTGACACTCTATTGTGATTATACTGGCTAAATCCTCGCTCGTAGGATTCAACATCAAAGAAATTGACAATGTCATTCGTCAATCTTTTAACGTTATTCTTGATCACTTTAATCTCATCCGTCTCGCCATGATTCTGGATGTATTCACTTAGATAATTATTGATCAGTGTTAAAGGAGTTTTTGTTTCATGTGCAAGATTGATGAAAGTCGTCTTCTTGGCCTCCATAACACTTTCCAGTTTTTGAGTGCGCTTCTTTACCTTCTTCCGCAAAGTCTTAGTCATGTTTTGAAGATTCTTCTCCGACTCGATGAGTTTTTCATATTCCCGTCTCGATTGTTTAATGGCGGACCTTACATAAATGATTGTCATCATGAGAAATCCGGCATTCGTAACCGAATGTTCTATTACCTGAAAATCTCCAAGGAACACTATAACAGGAAGCGATGCCCAACATACCATTGAGATATATGCGACAATCGCATGTTCATAAAGTGGTTCATCCATCAGTTTACCTTCGGCCTTAGCGGTTCTGAACTTCAGCAGCAGTGCGCGAGCCGTGCTGTAGATGAAACCAAGTCCATAACAAAATGGTACAATCACTGTAAGTCGTGCGCTAAGCCTACTATCGCCCGTTAACAGGTATGGCACAACAAACAAAAACACGAACGGAAGAAATAGGAAGAATAATAATCCATAGGTGGCAAAGAACTTTAAGTGTTTTAGATCAAACACTTTGTAGAAATAGTAGACGACATACATGGACATTGCGAAGCCAACGAAATAGGCTACAATTGTCTGAAATGTCATTGGTAAGATCCATTGCTTATCAGGGAAGAGGCCGCTGCACAGGTTGTAAGCAATTAAACAAACCAGTAAAAGCAAATATTGAAGCCTGCTCTTCTCTGCCGGGCGTTGAAGAAAATAGATGCCCTGAAAAACCAACATCACTAGTTCGAACACAGTTATCAAAAAAGTAACCATGTGCATTTGTGTATGCATGAAGTACATAGTCAAATCGTTTAAATAAAGTACCGATCAGTTTCAATGAACCGATTCAAGTACAACTCACATTAAAAAGTAGAATCTAAACCCTGCGTAATTGATAAAGTGTGTATGTGAGCTGGAGCGATTGGAAAATCTCAAATCCGAATTTTTTATAAAACGGCAGATTTTTCTCCATAGAGGTTTCGAGATATATGGGTCTTTTTTTCCTTTCGCATTCATTAATCACTTCCTGAATAAAAGCACTTCCAATGCCTTTGCCATGAAGCTTAGGATTCACTCCGATAAACCATAAGTATGCTATCGGTTCTTTGGGATGGTTCGACTTGATCATTGCCTCACGCTTCAATACAGCGCTGACGCGATCAAGACCAATAACTGATAACGCTAGTTTTAAGTCCCAAAGAAGAGTGCGGAATGAAGAACGTTTCTTATCGGGGAATAGAATCAGAGCACACGCTTGTTGATCATCAGATATCCATACTTCACCGAATTCGTTGCACACGTTGAAAGAATAATCCATGAGATTTCTTATTCGATCAACTCTCTTCAGATCTTGCTTAACTACATAATTGACGCTTTTGTTGTCATCGAAGGATCTGGTGAGAATATCCAGAATGATGGCTTTGTCAGAAATATCGGCTTTCCTCATGCACAACAAACCTAAATACAAATTCCCGATTACAGATCTCTCTTCACCTTGTACTTAAATTCCAGGAGCTTCGATGGCTCCTCGCCTAACCCTTCAGCCAATATCCTTAATGTATTGAGTGTCGGACTCCGTTCGCCTCTCTCAAATCTTCCGATCTGACTAGTTGGGATCACGCATTTATATGACAACTCCTCCTGTGAAAGGCTTTTCGCCAATCTCAATCTCTTCAGATGCTTTCCAAACGCTTTAACATAACCTAAATCTCGGTTGTGACCCATTTCATAGCGAATGTGCTGAAACAGGGCTTTTTATGTTAGAGCCAATTGGCTCTATTTTGGACAGATCGCCAATTTAATTAGTTGGTTGACAGGATATTAGGCACGAATTGCAACAAAACAACAGTTCGGGAACTATTGCTCCCTGTCTGCCGTTATACACTATTAAACACATCGTATAATGAGCGAAAATCAACTATCAATTAAGGCGAGAGAGGCCCTGCGCCATATTAGAAACTCAGTCATGCATACTGGAAAGGTGCTGTCTGTCCGGGATCTGATGGGATTGATGGACTATAAGTCACCACGCTCAGCGCTTTTGCTAATGCAGGAGCTTGAACATGGAGGATTTTTACGGAAACGGTTAGACGGAAGCTATTCAATGCTGAAAGACATAAGTAATAGTAAAGAAAGTGCACAGACGGTAAACGTGCCCCTAGTTGGAGCGGTAACATGCGGTGCGCCTATTCTAGCTCAAGAAAATATTGAGGCTATGATTCCAGTGTCAACGGCATTGGCTAAACCAGGAAGTAAATACTTCATGCTTCGAGCAAAAGGCGACTCAATGAATGAAGCTGGAATCAATGACAGGGATTTTATATTAATCCGTCAACAGAATACGGCAGAAAATGGACAAGCAGTAGTCGCCCTTATCGATGATGAAGCTACGGTAAAAGAGTTTAACCGAAATGGAAGTTTTGTGACACTAAGCCCAAGATCAAGTAACAAAAAACATCAGCCGATTATTGTCACTGATGAGCTTAGAGTCCAAGGGATAGTTATCGCAACCATACCGCTACCGGAGTAATGAGCAACCACTAATATTAAAATATATGACACTTTTACAATCTATTGACGAGTTCCTTGAGAACATTACCGTCACCGACAGACAAGAGGAAAGTATAAAATCTTCTCTTTCAAACTTGAACGATCATTTACTTGACAAAGAAAATGATTTACACGTTCTCAGAACGTTTACGAATGGGTCTTACGAAAGAGACACCAACATCCGGCCACTAAAAGATATTGACCTGTTTGCCGTCCTTGATTTTGAGAAATGGAAAGACAAAAATGGGAACCTGCCGACACCGCAGTCTGTATTAACGAAACTAAAAAATTATCTTAATGGATTGGATGACTATAAAGATAAGGTAAGACAAGATCGACCATGTGTAACAATCGAATTGAGCGATAAGGATTTTGATGTCTTACCAAGTTTTCCGCAAACCACGGGAGGCTACTTGATTCCAAATCACGATCTCTCAGTATGGACCTACTCGTATCCCGAGGAATTAACGAAAAATTTGAACAGCATTAACAAAACAAGGAATTACAAAGTTAAGCCAACAATCAAGGCGTTAAAAAACTGGAACAGAGAAAATTTAAAATACATTCCGTCTTACCATATTGAAGAGGTAGCCATTAGTATTTTCCAGGTCAATAGCTTTACAAACTTTGAAGAAGCTATCAGGATATGGTATACCAACGCAGAGAATCACCTTGACCCTGGAAAGTTTGATTCATACAACGATTTCGAGACTGCTATCAAAAAAGTCAGAAAAGTAAAAGACAAACTGAAAGACGCAAAGGAATATCTTGACGATGATAAAGAGACAAAGGCAAAACAAATCTGGAAGGATATTTTTGGCAAGGAATTTCCAGCCGTTGAAGAAGACGTAGAAGAGGCGAAGGCATTCTCAAAATCGCTCTCAGCCGGCACACTTAAGATTTCAAGCGCTGGCGCGTTATCGACATCCTCCGGCTACTCAGTTTCAGCGTCAAAAGGTTACTATGGCGATATATTATAAACCATACAACTCCTTCATTCAAATAGCAGCAATGAAGTCACGGTTTCCTCAGTTTCGTGTGAAGCAGAAAGGAAACCTCGATATCCTTTTTACTGGAGAGTTGAAAGTCAAAGATGCTTATCCTTCATATACCATCTCCGTACATTATAGAGGTGACACGTACCCCTCTGTTAAAATTACTAAACCATCATTGGTTGATGATCCGCCACATTTCTACAAAATGTTGGGCGAGCCGTGTCTCTATAAGCCAAAGAATTATCATTGGGACAAAAGGAAATTAGTTGCTACCGATATTGTCCCCTGGACAGCGGGATGGATCTATTTTTATGAAACCTGGCTCCGGACCGATAAATGGCTGGGCCCAGAAGCAGAGCATGACGAGCCTCAAAAAGAAAACCCCATTTAGAATGATTAAACGAATTGTACCACACGAAGTATCTTTCAATCAGGTTGAACGAATAGGTTCTATCAATAACTACATTTTAATTGCGTCCACGGCAATTGTTGCCTCAACCATATTTTTTGAAGAGGCAATAAAGACCTCACGACAGTTGAATGATGGTTTGAACGCATTTAACTCACTGCTAATCGTCATGTATATCATCTTGGAAATCATTGGTTCGTTTCTGCTGCACAGAGCCGAGGCAAAAAGGCGACTTGATTTCATTGACAATTCGTTTGACACAAGCTATTCTGGAACGAAATCGGAGAATTATTTCACCAACGGAAATCTTTCACCTAATTTCTACAAGATGGCAGTTAATTGTTTTGAAAACACTTTCTTCACCTCAAACATAAGCAGGCGCATGCTATTCCCATTATTCGTCAAAAATTTAATCATAATCGCAATCTTCGTCATGGCTGCAGCACTCGGGGAAAAACGAATCGTGGTTAACCTACTGCAAATGGCATTGCCGATCCTGCTATTACAGCAACTTGTAAAGTTGTCACTTTATGTGTACAGCACCGAGCTTCAGTTGGCCAACTTCAAGGAACTATTTAATGATTTGAAAAGTGAAAGTCATGAAAAGCGAATACCTGAAATGCTTAGAAATGTAATTTACTATGAAAGCAACATTAGCTGGGCTTCTATTCTCCTTTCAAAAAATCTATTTAAGAAACTAAATCCAGACCTGTCGCAAGAGTGGAGTCGATTGAAGGATGAATATAAAATTCCAAAGATTTAATTTACAGATCGATGGATGTTGGCATAAATAACTATTTGAAAAGAATTGCGTCTGAGCTTCTGATCAAAGGTAATAGCATTCCCGGCATCAACATTGCAAGATCAATAGAGGTCCTTCAAAAAAATCTGATTGAGCATTTCCCAGGCGAATTAAGCTACGTCAAGGTGTTTGGTTCCTATGCGAGGGGAACTATGCTCCCGAGAGAATTTGATCAAAACTCCGACATTGACATATTGATTGGTTTCAATACAACGAGTTCAAAGCTGAGGCCGGAATCCTACAGAGAGCGCTTAAAGAAATTTGCTTTCAAGCATTATCCCAATGCCAAAGTGACAAAAGATCATCCATCAATCGTAATCGAACTTAATCATGTTAACTTCGATTTAGTTCCAAGTATTTTCGACAAAGGAATCATCTGGGACAGTATTGAGATTCCTGACAAAGATGGAGGATGGATGGAAACCGACCCGGAAAAGTTCAGCAAAAAATTAACTGATGCAAACACCAGTTACAACTCAGTCGTAAAGCCAATCGTGAGACTTCTAAAGGCGTGGAACGCACATCAAGGATATCCATACTATTCGTATGATCTTGAATCTGCAATAGTTGATATGAGCTTTAGCTCTGACACGTACTCAAGCGGTTTCTTTTATGCAATCGCTGAATTACCGACTTACTCGTTACCAAACGTTTCATCAAAGAAGGTCGATGTACTGCGTAACCATGTTACTTGGATAAAAGAGTATTTGTCGCGAAATGAACTGTCAAAAGCAAAAGAGGTAGTGAGACGAATCATTCCAGTTAAAATTAATTAAGCAACAATCGAGATCATTTTAAAGTAAGCGTTGATGATCTCACTCACTCTGCCTACCTTTGTTCCAGTAACAAACACGACAACATTTTCTTCAGGGATGTTTAGAGATGTTAAGTGATGCTTCGGTAATTTTTGTTACCATTTTGTTACTCAAAGGGTGCAACGCCCTGGCTATCAATAAAGGACATATTTTGTATCGGTAAATAGTCGCTTCAACTAATTGATAATCAGCTAATTAAAAATTCAGAACAGAATGTGAAGTAAAATTCAATTATCTGACTTTCAGGTTATTAGCGAAATCGCTCCTCAATTCCGGTGCATTTTTGTTGCTAGTTTGTTGCTCAAACCCAAACATCCCTAAATAAGCAACAAAAGTTTTTAGGTTCATTTAGGTGTTCAATTACCCAAATGTCGTAACTTAATACGTCAAATGACGTATCTATTTTTATGATAAAATTTCTGGAACATCTAGGTGAAGCCGGCTTAGGGGAAGTTGATTCAAGGCAAGGGTTGTGGCATGCAATCCGTCAGCGGCCGTTAAAGAAAAGACATGTAATTTTCATTTCATTTAAACTTGGCCTACCGCAAAAAGATACTGCAGAATTAATCGGAGTTTCAGTAAGAACTTTTCAGAGACAAAAGAGAACGGCTAATATTACCAACGCAGCTTCTGAGAATGTGATTAAACTCGCAGAACTGTACGAAGTTGGGCTAACGACATTTGATAACGATGAAGAATCATTTCATGCTTGGTTAAATGCGTCTGTACCCGCACTGAACAACGAAAGACCAATTGACCTTCTATCCTCCGCTCTTGGGATAGACCTTGTTAAAGATGAGCTTCTTAGAATTGAATACGGTATTTACTGATGCTTGTATATCGGATTCAAAAAGCCAAGTATGCTGCTGATATAAGTGGCTTCGGATCAACACTTGTCGCAGGACGTTGGCACTTAGCTGGTAAAAGTCCAATTCTATATACATCAAGTAATATTTCGTTGGCAATTTTAGAATATGTGGTCCACTTAACCTCATCTGTTAAACCGCCTGAATTGTTACAATTAACGCTGGAAATTCCTGACCCTTCCATTGTGACGATAGATCATGCTAATCTTCCTGATAATTGGAATGCGAAAGGATACTTCGACAACGTACAGCGGTGGGGAACAGAATGGCTGCAAAGCCTGGCATCATTGGCAATTATGATTCCCTCTGTAACTTCTCCCGACAATAATATCTTAGTCAATCCACGTCACCCTGACTTCGGATCTGTAAATATAATTGACAGTAGGCCGATTACTTTGGACGATAGGTTGATATAACTAAACGCGTTCTCATGAAGAAACCTTCATTAAAAAAAAATGCTGCTCAGTTCTCCTTTCGGCAACATATTGTAAAGCCTGCTAATGCCTTTTCACCAATCCCCAGCCGACTCTCCGAATGTAACACTCAACTTAATGAATGAAGAAGAAATAAGGAGCAAAATACTCTTACCGTTTTTAAAAGATTTGGGTTTCGAACTCACCGATATTTCTTTAGAAACAAGGTTTACAATTCGACTTGGAAAGTCTAAGCATAAGGTTGGGCGATCAGATATTTTATGCAAGCGCGATGGTAGAAATTTGTTCGTCATCGAATTAAAAAATGATTCGGTCACCATTAACCAGCGTGATATTGACCAAGGAATTTCGTATGCGCGGCTATTGCCTGATAACATAGCTCCGTTTACGATCGTCAGCAACGGAGTAACGATCCGAATTTTTGATTCCATCTCGCGTGAAGAATTAACCAATAGTAAAATTTCAGAACGATCTGAATACTGGAAAAGTGGATTCACATTATCGTCTGAAATCGATCTGAAAATAAGATACGAGGCTCTTACAAACTTCGTATCATTCTCCCTGGAAAACTTAAAAGTATTCTGTGAACATCAGGTTAGTGACAGAATGGGAACTATCATTGGCAACATTGATAATCCTTATGCTAAGTTTGTTAAAGAACTGTACGTTGAACGAGTAAGCCTTCAAAAAGAGTTCAACAATTTCGTGCAATCCGATTGTAAAGTTTTTGGGATAGTCGGTGAAGCTGGTGTTGGCAAAACCAGTGTCATGTGTTCATTGGCGCTGCAAAAAGTTGAAAAAGGATTTGTCTTCTTTTATAACGCACCGATCATCAATAAATCTCCTATTGAACTTATTGCACAGGATCTGAACCTTGCGTTTTCAAGCAAAAGCGAAAGCGATACAATCTTAAAGAAACTTGATGCGTTGGGGAGACATCTAAACAAGGATATCATCATTTTCATTGATGCGATAGACGAAAACAGAGACACACATTTGGAACTTGACCTGAGTGAAATAGCGCTTACCCTGAGAAATCTAAGTCGCATTAAGATGTGCGTCAGTTGCAAGTCAAGTGTTTGGAATAGTGTAGTAAAGCGAAATAATACTCCAACTCATCTTTATGAGGAGTTGCAAAAATACCACTCTAGCAATCCAAAATTACCCGGCAATAATCCAGGCTTTCATCTTGAAGACTTCAGCGAAGACGAGGCGCGAAGTATCATTCCACTATACAAAAAGGCTTTCGGATTTAAGGGTGAAATTTCAGCCCAGCTATTGAAGGAATTAAGAAATGGATTCTTTCTTAGAATCTTTAGTGACGTCTATAGTAATCGTGAAATACCCAGCCAGATTAATGACACAGAATTGATCAGGAAGTATCTGAAGCAATCGCTTGACAGCACACCGACAGGTTTTGAATCAGGCATCAGAATATTATCCAGAATTGGAGAAATTTTGATTTCGCATCCGTTCAGCTCGAGTGAAACCTTCCACAAGGAAGGTGTTACTGTTGAGGATATTCTTGAGCATTTGAGTTTTGCGCTGGACGAAAAACTACCCGAAGATTTATTCTCCCGGACGATACTTATCCGGTCCAGCAAAGATGATAAGGAGACAGTAGCATTTTACTATTCGAAAATCCGAGATTACATCATATGTTATCATTCGTTTAAGCTACACAAGTTGACAGATGATCAATTCTATAATCTACTTGACAAATTTTATCTGAATTATATCGGTGAAAGCGCTATCTCATTTTACACAGACCATGCAAGTTCGGCCCAGAGACGCATAATTGCGAAGTTTAAAGAAGATAAGGGCTGTGCTTATGCAGCGCTGTACCAATCTTATTTAGACGAACATTTCAAAAGGTTCAAGACAAAATTTGACCCAGGGACTGAGGGCGATATTGGAATCTTTCTACCCGTTGATTTACTGAATACAGACGGATATGCGTTATTCGCTCTTGCTTCAGGATCATCCGATAGAGTCCAACATATCGAGGTGAAAAAGGGATTTATTACCGAGCCTGATGACGATAAGCTTTTTAAAAAGGGAGCGAGAAGAATATTTGGAAGCAATAAGTCACTATTAGTTGCTGACCAAGGTAAAATTGTTCGTGAGAACGTTTACAAACAGCTAAAAGACATCATTGCAAAGGGAAAGCTTAATTCGTACAACTCCGACATTCTTCTACTCGAACAGTTGTCAGTGATTCTCTACTATTACAGGACGAAACTCCACTACAAGGATGAACTGAAAGATCTTTATTTACCTAGGCTCAACTTACTTTATCCGATTGATTTAAACATACTGAGAGATCAACTTTACAAATTCATTGTTACCGAACATTATCAACGTAAGCGAAAATTCACAAAAGAGGCAGTCGCACAAAAGGTTGAAGAGGCTGTGCGCGAGGGCCGGGAGGTACCCAAGCTACACATCTCTGGTGACTTCCCTCCTTTTGAAGAATTATTCAAGATTGTCGAGATACT
Source organism: uncultured Chitinophaga sp. (assembly GCA_902168205.1). Lineage (GTDB taxonomy): Bacteria > Bacteroidota > Bacteroidia > Cytophagales > Cyclobacteriaceae > Ohtaekwangia > Ohtaekwangia kribbensis. Next base: position 273,133 of record CABHOK010000007.1, read on the forward strand.
AATCAACCGTGGCTACACCCTTCTTTCCGAACATCATCTTCCTTGCCCGGACATACCTATACGCGAGGTACGTACGCATGACGGGGTTAAAAGGCTTGAACCGCACTGGAGTCGGATCTTGCAATTCAGCGAAGGTCAGGCAAAATTGTATATCGAAAGTTTCTTGAAACACTTTGATTCTGCATACAGAGATTTTGTGGATTACAATTTCCCAACATTCAGGAACAAGTTTCCATTTTATAACACAATGCCTCATGAATACTTCGTCTACATGAAAGATTCGGATGTGCTGAAATGGGGACATTTAGGATATCGCCAATCGGAAACGGGGAAAGTTGAAGTCAATTTCAAAGAACTTATATCAAGCGAGAAAATATTTGAACAAAAGGAGACTGAAATTTTGCATGCATTTTCTCTTGATCACATTCTTCATGTTGATTACTACCATACAATCCCGACCGTAGATAAACTCAGAACTTCTGAAGTTGATGACTTCTGCATTCTAAGAAATTGGGTGTATCAATTTTTGAAGGACGATATGAGAGAAATTTTCAAGGCGAACGGTGAGCACATATAACTAAATAAAAGGCATCGATAGTTATGGACATTCGTAAAAAGTCTCTTGACCACATTGTTCAGCAGCTCACACACGTAAAAAGTCACGTCATTGCACGAGCCGGGCTTCGATTAAATGATTTGAATATCCACGCGGAAGAATTTTTCAAATCATTATTGAATATGGTTTACGGTTATAAACTAGTCAATCTAAATCTTGACGATATTTTTAAAACTGCAATTGATCTAGCTGATCCAGATGTTAAGATTGCATTTCAGATAACCTCAGAGAACTCCCGAAAAAAGATTAACGAAACACTAAGAAAGTTTTGTGAGAATGAATCCCACAAGGAGTTTAGGACTCTCAAAATTTTGATCATTGGGGATGCACCAAGCCGGAAAGGAGATTTCAAATTTGAAGATTTCCTATTTGATTATAATAAGGACGTAGTTGACATCAATGGACTTCTCCGAGTTATTCAGGGATTGGACACTCAACTTTTGAAGGAGATTTCCGATTGGCTTACACGGGAGTTTGATCGCAAACAAAACTACAGTTTTTCCATTCCCGATAAACAAGACTTTGAGCGGTACTTTGCTATGTTCCTTAATCCAGACAATGATGCCCGCCTATTATTACTTCAGGCACAACCCACACTTGCAGATTGTAAGGAGATTTTTGCAGAAGAATATTATCGACACGTTCATAGTCTTTACACCATTTATTACTATCAATTATTAGAAGAGTCGAAACTAAACAACACGTTTCGAGACAAGGATTTTTTTATCAGTAAGTCATCCACTTACGCGGAACTTAGAGATGGTATTGCGCGCCACTTACCTGGCGGGATGACAGACGCATTCAAAATGGGCGCATTGAGGCCAGGAAAAGTCAGTTACTACACCATTTCTTTCATTGCGAATGGCAAAGAACACGGAGTATCGTTCAAGCTTTGGGCTTATCTTAATAACCGTTGGGTTTTCTTTCCCAAACCGTGGCAAATTGCTCAGGGAATTCACGAGCTTAAGACAAACTCAAGATTCCGATTTTTAATAAAAGCGTTAAAATTTTTAGGGGTTAAAAGTATCCGGTCGCAAGACGATGCACATCGTGTTTTTATGACAGTATTTCTATTGGGCGAGTTTACTTCGGAACAAAATTAGTTTAAATCAATACACACCAGTCTAAAAATGCGATTCTAATCATTTCTCATTTTCATTTTCCAATAATTGATTGTATAAGCTGTTAGGGTTACCGCAAAAGATATCGAAACCAAAACACTTAGGACAAGTCCCAAAAAGTACAATGTGCACAAATTATAGTATTCCGCTGCACCAACAGAGGTCAAAGTCACAAGCAGGGCCCACAAGTTTTTGATTTAAGTTTATTTTAAAGTTATCGGTGTTCATATGCATTTGATTTTAAGTATCAAAATGTTTGAATCTCATCCAAGGCATTTTGTATCCCACCCTCTTGAAAGGCGTCAGTTGCTCTTAAAGAAACAATCCTGACACCTTTCTTGAACCAGCAATAGGCGAGAAAATCCACGTTTATATCGACCATGTTTCTTAACTCTGCTTCACTTCTTACTTGCTGTTCCAGGTATCTGTTAAGCAACTCTTGATTCTTGTCTAATTCCGTGAACTTACGGTATATTTTCAACGGTTCATCAATGATCTCCAAATTTTCCCACCACTTCTTAACGTCCTCGCTTAATCCCTCCAAATCTTTCCAGTCCTTGTGTTTGATCATTGGGAAGTCAACTTTCCGCAGGACGTATAATGTGTACTCTGCAAAAGGGACGTTGACATCAAATGTGTAGATGGGAATTCCCTTGTATTTATAATCTTCGTCACCTGTATGATCTTGAAAGTCTATCTGCCCAGACTCTTTCAAATACTCGATGTCAACGTTGAATGCGATAATAGCGTGCTCATCCGCTTTAAGTTTTAACCGATCCACCGCATCAAAAAACAACTCCCTTTTTACTTGATAGCTAACTGTCGTGTTCGAGCTAAACTTAATAGATATATGACCACAGTAATCACTTTTTATTTTACTACCAAGAAAATTATCAAATCCAAAATAGCTCTCGCTCGAATTTTTAACAAGCGCTTCTTTATCAATTGCGGTTCTTTCCCCTCGAATGACTTGCATCGTGTCACTAACCGGATCTCGCTCATTTGCGGCAACATCTTTTCCCGCAATTCTAGAGAACATATCATGGGCATTGCGGATGGCCACGACTGTACGTTCATCAAATTGCTTCATCAGATCTTCATCAAGCTCTAGATTATTCAGTGTTTCTCGAAATCCATCTTTTAAGGCCTGCTCCAATTCATCTAAGAAATCCAAAGGATGCGGGAGTCCCCGTTTCTTGCACTCAGCTGGGTTAATCCAATCGAGTTTAAGTTCACGCATAACGTCTGTATCAGAAATGAATTCCTCAACCTTCTTTCGAAAATGGGCCAGGTTTTCCTGCCAGTACTTTTTATCTGATTGTTCAACTGGCAATTGTGGGATTGTTAATCGACTGTAGCCATAGTGAAAAGGGGTCAACCATTGTTTCAAGAAAACTAAGGTGAGATAATTTCGTCCGATGGATTTCACATCCATCCTGCCGTTCATTGCATCAAACTCAATATCTTTAAAGAAATATGGGATAGTAAATCCGTGATCGAAAACATCAGATCCCAGATATGAGAAATAAAGTTTAAATATTTCGGCCATTGTATCAGGCACCAATACATAAGATGGGGGTTGCGACTGCGTAAAAAACCAAACCCTGAAAAGGGCCTTATATCTCTTTTTGTACATTAAATATGCACCAAGAAATGTATGTAATTGGACGAATGATGTTTTATGAGCCGCTAGTTTATTCCTGAATTCTTTGCTTTCATTTGTCTCCTCAAAGTCATCATTGTATTGAACTCTAAGAGTTTCCAGATTATACCTACAATACTGGTGAGCACTTTCCCAATATCTATAAATCTTATCATCTCGGTCATTTTCGACCAGCAAAAATAAATTGTTCCAAATACCTTGATAAGTCTGTTGGTGTAAAAATTGTTTGTTCTCATAGTCACCCGTAAAGAACGCGTTCCCTACGAAGAATTCTATGTTCTGATGATAATGATCGTCCTTATTCCGAATGAATGTCGCGATGATGTCATAGGTACTATTGTACATCTCAGTAGGAAAGAGGACAATCTCTTGGCCCCGTTGATCCGCATATTTTATAAACGCAAAGGCGTTTGCTATAAATTTTTGCCTTATGTCCTCCTGTAGCTTTCTATCTCTTCCGGTAATAGCGTAAACATACAGATCAACTATTGAATGCCAGATATTTAAGATTTCTAACTTTTTCTTCCGAATGAGTTTTTGTTTCCCTTGATATTTTGAAATGTCCGCGATGTCTAACCGCTTACTATAAAAGCTAAATAAATCTTTTCCGCTTAGGTATGTAAGAAGGAGGCGAATGTTAAAAAAGAATGCTAACAATAGGTTAACGATCAAAAGGAAATCTAAAAAGATGAATTGCTTGAACTGTGTTACACATAACAACGTAACAAAGACGGAACTTATTAGAGACCAAAGAAACCATTTATGACGTGGTTCCTTTTTAAATCTGTCGATGATATGAGTCGACTTGTACTGATCGTTTAACCTACTAATGGTTTGAATAATTAACGGATAGGAAATGCTTAAAAGACCAGGAATAAAAGCAATCGTCACCCTGAATACCTCAGAATCCGCTAGCGTACCGAAGAAATGGACAATTGATTCAACGGTAGTTGAAAAGCTTTCTGAGATTGTTAACAGTAAATTCTTGATGAAATCACTGCATGCTAAAAGTTGCACAATGAGCTAGTTTTGAGGTCGGGTTTATCCCGAATTTAGCTATTGTAATCGTAAATATCATCATTGGTGATTTTTGTCGCCATTATCCTTTACTTGACACTAAAAGCGGTTGATGTTCTACTTGCCAATATCTACCTTTGTCACACGAACAAACACCTAAAAAACTCTTTCGGGATGTTTAGTTTTTTCTAGCGATGATTAGGTATTTTTTGTTGCTAGTTTGTTGCGCGAGGCCTTCAACGTTTTGATTCTCAGTCTTGAGAAGATTTTGTATCGGCAAGTAGTTTGTAATCAAATATCTACACGAATAACACCATTTAATTGAAGTAGTTTCGACTTAATCTGACAGTTGGGTTAACTTAGAAGTGCATGTCGTATGATGGGATATTCACGCGACAGTTTTTTATCGTATCAAAGAGTTGTTTGATACCGGAGGGGAGCTCGCCCTTAAAGAAGTTAGTCGGAGAAAAGCCATTCCAAAAAATCGAGTTGAGCTTCATGTAGAGGAAGCCGTTGTTTTACTAGCAACCGAACAGCCGGCACTCGGTCAAGTTCGTGCATCAAATTAGCTACGCAAGCGTGGTATATTTATATCTCCTTGTGGCGTTCGTTGTGTATGGCAGCGTCATGATGTGGAAACATTTTCCAAACGCTTAGCTGCTCTCGAAGCTAAAGTGGCTCAAGAAGGACTTATTCTTACCGAGGCACAAATGATTGCTATGGAAAGGAAGCGAGAGAAACGTGAAGCTTCTGGTGGAATTGAGACTGAACATCCTGGGTATCTTGGAGTTCAGGATACATATTATGTGGGCAACATTAAAGGTGTTGGCAGAATCTATCAGCAGACCTTTATCGACACCTATTCAAAGGTAGCTTTCGCTAAACTATATGATCGCAAGAATGCTATCACAGCAGCCGATATGCTTAACGATAACGTGGTGCCATTCTTCGAGGAGCAACAAATTCCATTGCTGCGAATATTAACCGATCGTGGCACAGAATATTGTGGTAAAGCAGAGTACCATGAATATGAACTATATCTACAGATCGAAAATATTAAACACTCTAAAACACAAGTCAAGAGCCCGCAGAGTAATGGCATTTGCGAACGCTTTCATAGAACTATACAAGATGAGTTTTATGCTATAGCTTTTCGAAAGAAGCTGTACGAGTCGTTAGAGTCATTACAGAAGGATCTCGACCAATGGATTGAAGAGTATAATGAACAGAGAACGTATTCAGGAAAGCACTGCTTTGGAAGAACACCTTGGGAAACCTTTGTCGCCTCTAAAGAACTAGCGACTACTAAAATGATTGATGGCAACTGTCAATCGGCATGAGTATACTATCGCATTACTTCCTCATAATGGCTTCGGCTGTGCGAAAGCCTTTGCGTGGCCACTCGCGAAGCCCTTGACTTCTTGGGAGCGGTGGCTACCTTTGCCTGTGAGGAAGGAACGCCAGCCTAGCTCAACTGTCAGATCAAGTCTTAACTATTACAGATAATATTTTACTCGATTGTGATCAGTGCTGCCGGGCTTGGCGCGGTCACGACAAGTCACTTCCTCCTTCACAAGGAAGAAGGATGGAATCCTGAACTCTGCAACAACATCTTATTCTTCACACTGATCGGCTCTCAATTGCTACACGTATTGAACATGAATGCAAGAGGAACAACCATATTCAAATCTGAAATCACTCGAAACAAATACGTATGGTATTCAATCCTTGTATGCGTTGCTATTCTAATAGGATGTTACGAAATAACTCCTGTAAGCCAAGCGCTCTCATTGTTCCCGCTTACAATTTTTGACTGGACAATAATTATCACATTCAGTTTCGCGGGTCTTATCATCAACCAACTTGCTAAAGTGTTCAACATCATAAAACAATGAGCCATGAAAACTCTATCACGAAAAGAAATCTTCCCTGCGTCATCGCAGCAAGTATTCAAAACAATAGATGATCTTGGCGTTACCGGAATGCACATGACAGAATCGTCAGGAATGATGATGGGAAGCAAATTGGATTGAATTTTTAACCACTAACAGAACAGGAATAGGGTCGCGTTATCGTTGGACTGGGAAGATGATGGGCATCCCAATGGACTTCACAGTTGCAGTAACTAAATGGGTTGAAGGAAAGGAGAAGGTCTGGGAAACGATCGGTCCGACCAAACTAATAATATATTCGTGGTATCGCATGATTCTCCAAGTGAAGCAACAAGGAGAAAAAACAGAAGCAGAATTATCAATTACTTATGAAAAACCTGCAGGCCTTTTTAATAAAATACTCTGCTTCTTCTTAGCAGACTGGTATTGCCGTTGGTGTTTACGTCAGATGCTTGGCGATGCGAAGAAAAGATTGGAACAACAAATGAGCATTCAGTCAGTTTCGATATAGCAACGTAGTAACAACAATGTTTGTCTTACTCATAAGATCACAGAAATCATGATTAAGAAACTGATAAGCTGGTCGATCAAAAGCAAATGGATGGTGCTAATCATGTATTCCATCATGATCGTCTACGGGATTTATTCTGTTTACAACACACCTGTCGATGCAATCCCAGACCTGTCAGAAAATCAGGTCATCATATATACGGAGTGGATGGGAAGGAATCCTCAGATCATAGAAGATCAAATCACGTACCCGTTAACATCGAACTTACAGGGTATTCCGAAAGTGAAGAATATTCGTGGCGCTTCCATGTTTGGAATGAGTTTCGTCTTTATCATTTTCGAAGACAATGCGGATATATACTGGGCGCGTGCTCGCGTGTTGGAACGGTTGAACTATGCAACAAGACTACTTCCTTCAAATGTAACGCCTACCCTCGGTCCGGATGGAACGGGCCTTGGCCATGTCTACTGGTACACCCTTGATGCTCCAGGATATGATCTTGGAGAGCTACGAGCCTTGCAAGATTGGTATGTGCGGTTCGGCCTTCAAACAGTCGAAGGTGTGAGTGAAGTCGCTTCCTTCGGAGGATATCAGAAACAATATCAGGTTGTGGTTGATCCGATGAAGCTTCGTTACCATGGAATAGCCTTGATGGACGTTGTAAACAAAATCAAAGAGAACAACAATGAAGTCGGAGGTCGAAAGTTTGAATTGTCTGACATCGGATACATTATTAAAACCACTGGCTACCTCAAAAATATAGATGAAATTGAAAACATCCCACTTAAAACGGTCAACACAACACCGATACGAATAAGGGACATCGGCACCGTTCAGATGGGAGGCGACTTACGCTTAGGAATCGTTGATGAAAATGGTGAAGGCGAAAAGGTAGGCGGAATAGTGATTATGCGCTATGGCGAAAATGCAAAAGAGGTTATAGACCGTGTCAAGACCAAAATCGAAGACATCAAAAAAGGTCTCCCGGAAGGAATAAATATTAAACCCGCCTATGACCGCTCTGACCTGATCAATGCTACCATTGATACTTTGAAAGAAGCGGTGACTGAAGAAATCATTGTAGTTGCTATCGTGCTGTTCATTTTTTTATTACACGTCAGGAGCGCACTGATAGTCGTGATCACAATACCTGTATCCGTTCTTTTTGCCTTCATACTGATGAAGTGGTTTGGAATTACTTCCAATATCATGTCGCTGGCTGGCGTGGCACTGGCGGTAGGCGATTTGGTCGATGCAGGAATTGTAATGGTGGAGAATGCAATGAAGACAATTGGTGGCGAAGCTGAAACAAATTGACAATGGAAGAGACGCGAATAGATAAGATTGAAAAGTCCTCGCAGTTGATTGGCAAAGCTGTGGTGAGCTCTATTCTCGTTACGCTCATCTCGTTTAGTCCGATTCTTTTTTTAACGGGTCAGGAACACAAACTCTTCTCTCCTCTTGTATGGACGAAGACATTTGCAATGATCGGTTCGGCATTGGTCGCAATCATGCTAGTCCCGGTTTTGATGGCCTTATTCCTAAAAGGAAAAGTCAGGCCTGAAAGCAAACATCCTATAAGTAAATTCCTTACGCGGATCTATGGACCGATCATAAAATGGTGTCTGAAATGGAAAAAGGTTACCCTCGGGCTCGCGCTTGCTTTGGTGCTTGGAAGTGTTCCACTCGTTATCAAACTTGGAACGGAATTCATGCCGTCATTGGATGAAGGCTCACTGTTATTCATGCCAGTCACGTTGCCGGATATTTCGAACAACGAAGCAAAACGTCTACTTCAAGTACAGGACAGGATAATCAAGTCAATACCCGAGGTTGAAAATGTTTTGGGAAAGGCGGGTCGTGCAAACACTGCAACAGATAACGCTCCCATCAGCATGATTGAAACAATAATCATACTCAAACCTCAACGAGAATGGCGTGACGGAATTACAAAGGACGATATCATCCGCGAGTTAAACAGTAAACTGGCTATCCCGGGAGTGATCAACAGTTACACTCAGCCAATCATTAACCGAATCAACATGCTGTCAACCGGGATCAGGACGGATGTTGGGATCAAGATCTATGGCCAGAGTCTTGATTCAATCAACATACTAGCCCATGAATTTAAAAAACAGCTCGAAGGCCTTGAGGGAGTTGCTGACCTGTATGTTGAACCAATTGTGGGCGGGAAATACATTGACATAAAGATTCGAAAGGAAGAAATAGGCCGATATGAATTGACCGTGGATGATATCAATATGTTCATTGAAACTGCACTGGGCGGAATGAACGCAACAACAACTATAGAAGCTCGTCAGCGCTTTCCTGTAAATGTGCGGTTCGCACAGGACTACCGTAATACAATTAATCAAATCAAGAATCTGCAGGTACAGACAAACAACCTCGGTCCTATTCCATTATCAGCTGTCGCAGAAGTTAGTGTTACTGAAGGGCCGCCAATGATTAATTCAGAGAACGCGATGCTCCGGGGTACTCTTCTTTTCAACGTCAGAGGCAGAGACATGGGAAGCACAGTTTCAGATGCAAAGGAACGCCTGGAGAAAGCTGTGAAGAACTTACCAAAGGGTTACTATCTGGATTGGAGCGGTCAGTACGAAAATCAAGTTCGGGCACAGGACAGGTTGATGGTGATCATCCCCATAGTTCTGATAATTATACTTGCGGTGCTGTACTTCACTTTCAATAATATGAGAGAAGTACTGATCGTGCTAAGTAGTATTCCTGTCGCACTGGTTGGCGGAGCATACTCCTTGCATTTCTTTGATGTCAATTTTTCGGTTGCCGTGGCAGTTGGCTTTATCGCATTGTTTGGTATTGCAGTCGAGACTGGCGTATTAATGCTGGTCTACCTGAACAACTCTCTCTACTTCAAAATAAAAAATCATACATCCGGCAAGGTTACAAACGAGATCATCGAAGACGCAGTGTACGAAGGTGCTGTTCAACGCCTTCGTCCCAAACTCATGACTGTGCTTGTGGACGTCATCGGATTAATGCCGGTACTCATCGCTACCGGAACTGGAAGCGATGTGATGAAACCGATTACTATTCCCTTTGTGTTTGGATTGTTGACGTCAACGCTGTTTGTGCTAATTGTGCTTCCAGTGATATATGCTTACGTCAGAGAGCGGGAATTGTGCAAAAGAGGTACCTTAGATCACAAACTACTTGAGGATTAAATTTATAGATCACTCAACGGATTACCCTCGTTTGTCATATCACTTTTCATATTAAACCTGATCTGCAAGAACTCGGCTATCGCTTCCAAATTTGGAATCCGTGATCTATTCTCCAATCCCCGCGAATTCAAAACATTGATCGGATACTTGTTGCAAAGCAATTGCCTTCATCGTATAAGAATCAATTGTAAACACTCTCTGGTGTACCCCTTACTTTTCCTACCCGTAAGAGGAGGTTAAAATTTCTTTAGGGATGTTTAGAGATGTTGAGGTGTATTTAGGTAAATTCTTGTTACCATTTTGTAACTCACAGAACGCAAAGTACGGACGATCGTTGAAGGGCACATTTTGTATCGGCAAGTAGTTTGTAATCAAATATCTACCCGAATAACACCATTTAATTCATGGAGCTCCTGTACTCCTGTGGGGTCACGCCCGTATGTTGCTTAAATACCCTTGTAAAATGCTGCGGATATTTAAATCCAAGCTCATAAGCAATTTCACTAACTGACTTATCTCCATCGAAGATCTTCGACTTCGCTGCATCGATAAGTTTCAAGTGAATGTATTCGTTCGCTGACTTACCGGTTTCTTTTTTAATAAGGTCGCCAAAATAATTAGCGGAGAGATTCAGTTCATTCGCACAGTATGCGACCGATGGCAATCCAACTTCCTGTGGTTTGTCGGATGCAAAGAATTCATTGAGGAGTGTCTCAAATCGCTCCAGTATTCCTTTATTAACGTTGTCACGAGTAATGAACTGGCGATCGTAAAAACGAACACAGTAGTTTAAAAATAATTCAATGTTTGATGCAATGAGCGTCTTGCTATACTTATCAACTCCGTGTTCTAATTCAAATTGAATTTTTGAAAAACAATCCAAAATGATTTGTCTTTCACGCTCTGACAAGTGAAGCGCTTCGTTTGTTGTATATGAAAAGAACGAGTAGTCATTCATGTGACGTCCGAGAGAGGTGCCGTGAATAAAGTCGGCATGAAATATCAACGCTCGGCCTTGAGGCTGGTAAAACTCGTCACCGTGTGAACCGATTACCTGCCCAGGAGCTAAAAAGACAAGTGTGCCCTCTTCATAGTCGTAGTTACTGATACCGTACTTCAGATCACCACATTTAATCTCTTTGAGGAATACAACATAAAATCCATAGCTCATTTTTCTCAGCTGCCTTTGGGCCGCTTTTGAAAGATCAACAACGCTTACAAGCGGATGCAGGGTTTCGTTCCTGTTGAAGGCATTGTACTGGCTGACTGTATCAAATTTCAAAATCTCTTCCATAGCCGGCTTTCATTTTTCTATTCAAAATTACGTGTTGTAAAGCCCTTTTCGACACCGGCAGGCACTAATCAGTAAAATTGGTAGGTAAACCAGTAATCCGTATAAGTCCCCTGGCCTGGCATTATAACACCTTTGTAGCGTAAAAAATCGCAATGGCAATGAGGCAACTAGGGAAAAGCGGCTTGGAAGTATCGGCAATCGGTCTTGGCTGTATGGGCTTAAGTTTTGGATACGGGCCTGCAACTGACAAGCAAGAAGGAATAAGGTTGATTAGAAGGGCGTATGAGCTTGGGGTAAATTTCTTTGATTCAGCTGAAGCTTATGGACCATTTACTAACGAGGAACTGCTGGGCGAAGCAGTTCAATCATTCCGCGATGAAGTAGTGTTGGCAACGAAATTCGGTTTCAAAGGTGGCAACTCCACAGCAGGTTTGGATAGCAGACCTGAAAATATCAGAGCGGTTGCCGAGGCGTCATTAAAAAGGCTGAAGACAGACAGGATCGATTTATTTTATCAGCACCGTGTTGATCCTAATGTTCCTATCGAGGATGTGGCTGGGACTGTGAAAGAACTCATAGCCGAAGGAAAAGTAAAGTATTTCGGTTTATCAGAAGCCGGAGTCCAAAGTATTCGCAGAGCACATGCAATTCTCCCAGTGGCAGCTCTTCAAAGTGAATATTCACTTTGGTGGAGAGAACCTGAGCACGAAATTTTGCCAACCCTTGAAGAACTGGGAATTGGTTTTGTTCCATTCAGTCCCCTTGGCAAAGGCTTCCTTACGGGAGCAATTAACTCTAACACACAATTTGATAAAACAGATTTTCGAAACATAGTACCACGCTTTAACGAGGACAATCGAAAAGCAAATCAGGTTGTTGTCGACAAAGTTGCTGAGTTTGCAAAGAAGAAGAACTCTTCATCAGCGCAGGTTGCACTTGCCTGGGTGCTCGCACAAAAACCATGGATCGTACCGATTCCTGGCACAACAAAAATTCATCGTTTGGAGGAAAATCTGAAAGCCGGACAACTCACATTGTCAAATGACGATTTGGATGAAATCGAACGCGCATTCTCACAGATTGAAATTCAGGGCGCGCGATATCCACAACATTTGCAGTCAAGAGTTGATCGTTAAACTTAAAGAAGAAAAAATGAGGTATTTAATAATAATGACACTAGCAATTACAGCAAGTATCAACACGATCGCTGCTCAAACGAATCAAAATAATCCGAAACAAAACCCGTACACCTTGGTGTATGAGGGAGCGATTACAGAGAATGTCAAAGGTAAAGTGAATATACATCCAGTGAGTTATAAACTTAACGGAATTGATATCGCTGCGAATGTTTACACTCCTGCCAATTATGACCCAACGAAAAAATATGGGGCAATAGTAGTGGCTCATCCAAACGGTGGTGTAAAAGAGCAGGCTTCTGGACTTTATGCTCAGCGTTTGGCCGAATCAGGCTTCATAACAATCGCCGCGGATGCAGCCTACCAAGGTGCAAGCGGTGGAGAACCGCGACATACCGACAAGCCTGCCTTCCGCATTGACGACATACGCGGTATGGCTGATTTCATTACGGGTTATGCAGGTGTTGACGCGAACCGTCTTGGTGTGCTCGGGATTTGTGGTGGTGGTGGCTATACACTTAAAGCTGCGCAGTCGGACAAGAGGTTTAAGGCAGTCTCAACGTTGAGCATGTTCAACTCAGGAGAAGTAAGGCGTAATGGATTTCAAAATTCACAGATAGCCACAATTCAGGAGCGCTTGAAGAAAGCATCAGAGGCACGTGCACAGCAAGCAGCGGGTGGTGAAATTATTTACGCAGGGGTGGCCAGTATTACAGACGAAGAAATAGCAAAAACTCCAACTGATCTATATCGAGAGGGATATCAGTATTACTACAGGACGCATGCGCATCCAAACTCAACTTTTTTGTATACCATGAGCAGCTTGTTGGATTTGATGACTTGGGATGCAACTACAAATATGGATTTATTGACTCAGCCTCTTTTGATGATTGCAGGAAGCAAGGCCGATACAAAATATATGACAGATGATGCATTCAGCAAAGCAACGAATGCCAAGAGCAAGGAGCTTTTTATTCTTGAAGGCGGAACACATATACAAAGTTATTGGAAGAAAGAATATGTGGACAAGGCGATCAATAAACTGACAGATTTCTTCAATAAGAATTTTGAGTCTGAAACGGCAAAGTAATCCACCATGAAAAAAAGCATTCTTACTATGGTTATACTTTGTGTCGCAATTCTTTCATCGTGCGCTCAACAGCGCGGTGTTGAATCATCTGACACGAACAGCACTTTTCCAAAAGGAAACAAGATCAATAGCAGCAACTTTCAGGGAACTGCTTATCTCCAACCTCTGATGGAAGCAGATAGCCTCAATCCTATCTCTGTAGGAAATGTCACATTTGAAGCTGGTGCCCACACCAAATGGCATAAGCACCCTGGAGGTCAAATTCTTTTAGTGATGTATGGCGTTGGATATTACCAGGAGGAAGGCCAGGCAAAAAAGATACTTCGCAAAGGTGATGTAATTAAATGCCCTGCAAATGTACCGCACTGGCATGGAGCGAGTCCAGAGAGTGTATTTTCTCATGTCGCGATTACAAATCGTCATCTAGGCGATACTGTTTGGCTGAGTGAAGTCACAGACGCAGAATATAAAAAGTAATTCGAGCTACTGAGGCTCAAACTATAATCAATATGAAGTATAACAGATATACACTAGTAGTACTTGCAACAATAATATTGTCCTCATTCTCTGTTGACGCTCAAAAGAAACAAGCAATCGTTATACAGGATCAAGGCAGTTTCGCCGTGGGAGGATCTGTCGTTACCGCGCCAGGAACATTTGACCCGATCAAACATGGGGCATTCAATCCTGCAAACCAAAGCTCAGAAGGTCAAACATTGCATGGAGACCATGCCTATGTGTTTTATCAGATTCCTGATAAAGCGAGGAAACTTCCTTTGGTGATGTGGCATGGTTACGGACAATTTTCAAAAACATGGGAGACAACTCCTGATGGTCGCGAAGGATATCAAAACATATTTCTGCGACAACGCTTTCCAGTTTATCTCATTGATCAACCCAGACGTGGTCGTGCTGCGCGCGGAACTGTAGGTGGAACAATCGCTGCAGCGCCAGAAGATCAATTGTGGTTCGGAATATTCCGTTTAGGTGTTGGCAATGAGTTTTACCCTGGTGTCCAATTCTCAAAAGATCCTGAAGCACTTAATCAGTATTTCCGGCAGATGACTCCAAACATTGGGCCCATCGATATTGAAGTAAATACAAAGGCAGTATCTGCATTGTTCGACAAAATAGGAGAAGGAATTCTTGTTACACATTCGCACAGTGGTGGCCAAGGTTGGATGACAGCAGTTAAAAACAAGAATATAAAAGCAATTGTGTCTTATGAGCCCGCAAGTAATTTTTTATTCCCGGAAGGACAAGTACCGGAAACGATCACGTATGCGGGAGGAAGTCTTAGGGCAGTTGGTGTTCCCATGGCAGATTTCATGAGGCTAACCAAAATCCCAATTGTAATTTACTACGGTGATAATATCCCATCGCAGCCTGTTGAAAATCCAGGCCAGGAACAATGGCGTGCAGCTCTCACGATGGCTAAACGATGGGCCGAAACAGTAAACAAACTCGGTGGTGATGTTACGGTTGTTCACCTTCCTGAAATCGGTATAAAAGGCAACACGCATTTTCCATTTTCTGACTTAAACAACGTGGAAATAGCAGGACTTATGTCGAATTGGCTAAAAGATAAAGGACTCGATAAATAAAACTAATCAAGATTATGAAACACATATTTTATATCACGCTTTTACTATGCTGTATAACCTTTAATGGTATCGCACAGGATGGCGATATTTTTCCTAAAGGAGAAAAAGCAGCAAATGTCCACCATGTAGGAAATGTATGGTTGAATGAATTAAGCCCGGCAGATCAGGTCTTCACATATAGTACTTCTGTTGCCAAGTTCGACCCTGGCGCCAGACTCGATTGGCACAGTCATCCAGGTGGGCAAATTCTGCTCATTACGCAAGGCGTTGGATACTATCAGGAAAAAGGAAAGTCAAAACAAACAGTACGCAAAGGTGATGTAGTTAAATGCCAGCCCGGTGTTGAGCATTGGCATGGTGCTACACCTGAAAACGGGGTAACGTACATAGCGACCTCTCCCACCCAAAATGGCAAAACGGTTTGGTTAAAAAGAGTGACTGATGAAGAGTACGGTTCAGGCTCATCCACTGCTTCGAAGGGTACCTCATATGCAAATAGTCAAGAGAAGGATGTGCTTGCACTTTCAAAGGACAAGTGGACATGGATGGCAGACAAAAATATTGACAAGCTAAAAGATCTTTTTGATGACAAATCTGTCTTCGTCCACATGGGCGGCTCCTGGGGAAAACAACAAGAACTTGACGTAATCAAAAGCGGAGGTATTCATTACAAAAAAGCCGATGTGCATGAAGCGTCAGTGCAGATCATTGGCAACACGGCAATCGTACTAAATCGCATCACGCTACTTGCAGTCGTAGGCGGAAACGAAGTGACAAATCCTTTCATTGTAACAGAAGTGTATACAATGGAAAATGGAAAGTGGAAAATGGGATCATTGTCCTTTACCAAAACAATGGGGCCGGGAAGTGATCAACCTAAAAAGTAATCCGGATTAAATACAACACCTTGAAGCTGCTTACAATAATCTTTGCTTTCATCACCATCGGCTGTTCCTCGCAGGACAGCGCTACGGAACCAAAGCGTGATGTCGCCAATAGGTCGGGCAAAGTTCTTATTGTTTACTTATCACGTACTAACAATACGAAAGCGATTGCCAAGATCATTCATGAAAAGGTTGGAGGAGATCTTGTCGCATTGGAGTTGGTAAATCCGTATCCTGATGACTACAAGACCACAGTGGCACAGGTGGCTAAAGAAAATGAAACCGGGTTTCTCCCACCGTTGAAAACCAAAATCGACAACATTCAAAATTATGCTGTTGTGTTTGTGGGTTTTCCAACCTGGGGTATGCAGTTACCCCCGCCTATGAAAAGCTTTCTGAAACAGTATGACCTCGGGGGAAAAACAGTTGTTCCCTTTAACACGAATGGTGGCTACGGCATTGGAAGCACCTTCAGCACTGTAAAAGAGTTATGTCCAAATAGCCAGGTCGTTGAAGGATTCTCTGTCAAAGGTGGAGTCGAAAGAGATGGAATTCTTTTCGTGATGGAAGGCGAAAAGGAAAAGGAAGCACGGCTTGGGATTGAAAAGTGGTTGGAAAAGATCAAGATCATCAAATAGCACAATCAAGCCGATCTGCAATGAGAAAATTTAGAACATATCTGATAGCGATACTTTCAATGCTGGTATATCAAGCGGGACAAGCACAAGATCAGCCGGCAACAAAAACACTTTCAGATAAACAGAAGGGCATTGTGCAAATGGCAGCCTTTACTGCCAAAGGTGATCTGGAAAAGCTTAAGGTTGCCATCAACAAGAGTTTAGATGCCGGAATGTCTATAAACGAGTGCAAAGAAGTTTTCCTTCATACATATGCTTATTGCGGTTTTCCAAGAAGTATACAAGGGCTTAACACATTAATCGCAGCCCTTGATGAGAGGAAAGCCAAAGGAATCAATGACAATGTCGGAAGAGAAGCAACTCCCGTAAATGATACAAGCAAATATGAGACTGGATGGAAAAACCTAGCCAGGCTTGGAGGGCGGTCCACGGATGGCCCAATTGAAAAACCAACATCGGGTTATGGAGCGTTCAGTCCTGAGATCGACAGATTCTTGAAGGAGCATCTGTTCGCAGACCTTTTCTCGCGTGACCTCTTGACCTATGCTGAGCGTGAGTTGACAACCATATCTGTATTAATAGCGCTAGGTAAAGGAGTTGAACCTATGCTCGGCTCACATCTTGGCTTAACGCTCAAGCAAGGCATTAGTAAAAATCAAATCGAAGAGGTGTGTGCATTGATTGAAAAATCAGTTAGCAAGGCAGATGCTGATGCTGCCAGGAAAGTATTTTCAGAAATGTCGTCTCGATAGCGAGACACAATAGTTAGGAATGATTAAGGAAACGAGATGAAAAAGAATAGTGAAAATTTGAACTCATTGGCTGATAGATCCACAACGTCTACCGTGAAACTGAATAACGGGGTTGAGATGCCAATTCTGGGCTTTGGGGTATTTCAGGTACCAGACCCAAAGGAATGTGAGCGAAGTGTTTTTGACGCTATAGAAACTGGGTATCGGTTGATTGATACAGCAGCAGCATATATGAATGAAGAAGCTGTTGGTAACGCGATTAAAAAAAGCTCAGTGCCTCGCGAAGAACTGTTCATCACAACAAAGCTTTGGATTCAAGACGCAGGACATGATGCAACAAAAAAGGCGTTCGAACGCTCATTAAAGAAACTTCAACTTGACTATCTCGACCTGTACTTGATTCATCAGCCATATGGTGATGTTCACGGGTCATGGCGGGCAATGGAAGAACTTAATCGTCAGGGGAAAGTACGCGCCATTGGGGTAAGTAATTTCCAGCCTGATAGAGTGATGGATCTTATTTCATTCAATGAGATTGTTCCAGCAGTAAATCAGATTGAAACTCACCCATTCCACCAGCAAATTGAGGCACAAAAATTCTTGCAGGAGAATGGAATTCAACATCAATCGTGGGGCTCATTTGCAGAAGGTAAGAACGATATTTTTATAAATGAGACACTATCATCAATTGGTAAGAAATACAACAAGTCTATCGCACAGGTTGTTCTCCGCTGGCTCACACAACGCGGAATTGTTGCAATTCCAAAATCTGTGCGTAAGGAAAGAATCGAGGAGAATTTCAACGTCTTCGACTTTCAACTCAGTATTGAAGATATCGAGATGATTGAACGCCTTGATCTAAAGACCAGCGCATTCTTTGATCATCGCGATCCTGCAATTATCAAATGGCTAGCTAGCAGAAAACTTGACTTACAGTAACTACCAACAAACCATAAAATGAAAAAACTATTCATCGGAATTACCGCACTGTTTTTCATTACCACCTCATATGCACAGCAAACCGCTGGACCAGAAGTACGCACAAAATCAGGAGTTGTGCGTGGAGGCACTGAAGAAGACGTATCATACTTCAAAGGGATTCCCTACGCAGCACCTCCCGTTGGTGCAAACCGTTGGCGACCGCCTCAACCGGTAACTCCA
This sequence comes from uncultured Chitinophaga sp., assembly GCA_902168205.1. GTDB lineage: Bacteria > Bacteroidota > Bacteroidia > Cytophagales > Cyclobacteriaceae > Ohtaekwangia > Ohtaekwangia kribbensis. The sequence goes on from CABHOK010000007.1 coordinate 291,715, forward strand.
TGGAAAGACGTTCGTGATGCAACCAAAGACTGTGCTGATTGCCCGCAACGTGCCTGGCCGGGTTCTACATCCGTACAGTCTGAAGATTGTCTGTTTTTAAATGTATGGACACCATCTTCCATTGAAAAGAAATCGAAATTACCTGTGATGTTTTGGATTCATGGCGGTGGATTCACTGGTGGTAGTGGTTCCGGTCCTGGCGCGTCTGGAAAAGCTTTTGCAAAACAAGGGGTTATCCTCGTAACAATTAACTACAGACTGGGACGACTTGGACATTTTGCTTTTCCTGCTTTAAGCAAAGAAAATCCAGATGAATATAAAGGCAGCTATGCTTTTATGGATCAGATTGCTGCGCTTAAGTGGGTTAAGGAAAACATTGCTGCCTTCGGAGGCGATCCTAACAACGTGACCATTTTTGGTTTTTCAGCTGGGGGAGTCGCCGTTCATTCACTCTTGACTATTCCCGCAGCAAAAGGTCTTTTTCATAAAGCAATTGGTCATTCAAGTGGCGGACGCGATGGCGTCCTAACGGGTAGGCCGATCAATACGGATAATGCTGATCCGCTTTACACACTTTCAGCAGAAACAATCGGGACAAATTTTGCGCGCAGACACAAGATTCAAAGTACCGATGCGGATGCGTTAGCTAAACTTCGTGCATTGAGCGTACAACAAATTGTAGATGGCGGACAGGAAAACGATAGCACTGGCGTCAGAACCTATTCAGGTCCAATTCTCGATGGAAAGCTAGTCGTGGAAACTTCGGAAAGTGCATACAATGCAGGAAGGTTTCCGAGTGTTCCGCTGATGATCGGTAATTGTAGTGCTGAAATTGGTGGGGCATTTGTTAGCACTGCGACAACGAAAGAGGCACTGTTTTCTCTCTTTGGAGAGAATGAAGCTGAAGCGAAACCCGCATACGATCCTAATGGGAACAAAGAGTTCGCAGAAGTCCAGACGATGTTCAACACAGATTGGGTGTGGGCCGAACCAGCACGCATGACTGCCAGAGCATTCACCAAGAAACGCGCTCCAGCTTACGTGTTTCAATTCGGTTATGTACCGGTTGCAGCGAGAGAAAGAGCCCGTTACGGTGCAGGTCACGGATCTGATATCGCATTTGCCTTTAATACGCTCAATGCAAGATGGGGAGCTCCTCCAGAACCTACCGCGGAAGAAAAAGAGTTAGCCAGAATCATGAATACATATTGGGTAAACTTCGCGAAGACAGGAAATCCAAATGGATCTGGCTTACCTGTATGGCCAATCTACGATACTAAGAAAGAAGAAATACTCGATATTGATTTGGATGGCAAAATTGTAGCGAAACCAGATCCAAGGAAAGCAAGACTGGACGTCATTGAAAAGGCATTTAAGAACCGGGAAAAAATCCAGGCACGCGGCATTTGATTTCGTAACTTATAAACACATTAAACACAATAGCCATGGCGACAATTAACCTAAACATTAACGGTAAATCGCAGGTAGTGGACGTTGACCCGAAAACTCCTCTCCTATGGGTACTTCGTGAGCACCTCAATCTCGTGGGTACCAAGTACGGATGTGGTATCGCACAATGCGGGGCATGTACTGTTCACCTTGAAGGAAATGCTGTGCGCTCATGTTCAGTGCCTGTATCAACCGTGTCGAATAAAAAAATTACGACTATCGAAGGTCTTTCGGAGAATGGTGATCACCCTGTGCAGAAGGCGTGGTTAGAGCATGATGTATCACAGTGCGGCTATTGTCAAACAGGACAGATCATGTCCGCTGTTGCCCTGTTAAAATCAAATCCAGCTCCGACTGATGCGCAAATCGAGACTGCGATGTCAGGCAATATTTGTCGGTGCGGTACCTATCTGCGCATAAAAGATGCGATCAGATCAGTGAATACACAAAGATAAAATTGATCGACTCACCATAATGTAACAATGTGAAAATGGAAAAGATTAAAACATCACAAAGCAGACGATCATTTTTAAAATCGTCAATGCTAGCAGGCGGTGGCCTCATGATTAGTTTTAGCGGATTGGGAAAATTGGTTTCATCCGAGAACATCGATTTGAAAAATGTCGCAGATGAATGGAATGAGATAACAGGATATATTAAAATAACCCCCGACAATATTATTAAGATACTGAACCCTAATCCTGAGTTCGGACAAAATGTGATGACATCGCTTCCGATGATTGTCGCTGAAGAGTTGGACGTGGATTGGAAAAAAGTTATCGTGGAAATGGGCCCACATGACAATGTTAAGCTCGGGCCTCAGTTTACGGGAGGAAGCAATTCCGTAAGGATGTATTGGAAACCTCTGCGTGAGGCGGGTGCAGCAGCACGACAAATGTTGAGAGATGCAGCTGCGCAAACTTGGAGCGTGCCTGTTGATGAGGTAACAACAAAGGCTGGATTACTCTACCATGAAAAAAGTGGTAAGTCGGGAACATATGGCGAGTTCGCATCGAAAGCTGCGGCTAATCCAATACCGAAAGGGATAAAACTAAAAGATGTCAAGAGTTTCAACGTTGTGGGAAGCTCAAGTCGAAATGTAGAGGGTTCAAAAATTGTAACTGGCAAACCACTTTTTGGAATAGACAGCAAGGTTGACGGGATGCTTATTGCTATGATTGAACATCCACCGGCATTCGGTAAGAAACTTAAATCTTTCGATGCATCCGAAACCTTGAAGATGCCCGGTATTAAAGATGTGTTTACCATAAAATTGTACGAAGATGGTTTCGAACAGGGCGGCTTTGATACACGGACTTTTAACGACCTGTTAGTAGTCGTAGGAAACACGACATGGGAAGTAATGAGCGCCCGGAAAAAATTGAAAGTCACTTGGGAGCAGATCACCGAATCGAAAGAAACTGTTGCAGGTTTCAGAGGCAAAACTGAAGTCGTTATTCCTGCTGAGCTTGAGACTACCAGCGCGCAGCTGGCAAAGATGGTTGAATTCGCTAAGAAACCCGCGCAACAATTACGCAGAGACGGAGATCCCGAAACAGCATTCGCCAAGGCAGCACAAGTTTTAGAACGCACATATACCGCTCCGTTTTTAGCACACAACTGCATGGAGCCTATGAATTTCTTTGCTCATGTTACAGATGAAAAAGCGTTATTCATTGGCCCGCACCAGGCACCAGGTTGGATAGAACCTACTCTATCGAAAGTGTTAAATATGCCTGCCGATAAAATAGAAATTCAAATGACGCGTATGGGCGGAGGCTTTGGTCTTCGAGCATATGGACATTACATGACGGAGGCTGCGCTAATTTCGAGAAAGATGAAAGCTCCGATTAAACTGGTTTACAGCCGCGAAGACGATATGACTTACGGCATCTATCGTCCAATGTATACGGCTACTTATCGCGCAGCATTGGATGCTAACAAGAACCTGATTGCATTCCATGTAAAAGGTGGCGGAATACCTGAACATCCAATTCATGCAAATCGCTTTCCTGCTGGTGCTGTTGATAATTATCTCGCTGAAGGTTGGGCAATACCATCAAACATAACCATCGGAGCATTCCGAGCTCCTCGATCAAATTTCAATGCTGCAGCAGAGCAGTCGTTCTTAGACGAGTTAGCGGAGACAATGGGGAAAGATCCAATAGATCTTCGTCTTGAACTTTTAAAGCGCGCCAAGGAAAACCCTGTTGGGAAGAACAACGAATACGATGCAGACCGATATGCAGGTGTTCTGAAGTTCGTAAGAGAAAAATCAGGATGGAATAATTCTGAAAGCAAAAAATACAGTCGCGGAGTTGCTGCTTATTTCTGCCACAACTCTTATGCAGCGCACGTTGTAGATGTCGTGAAAAAAGATGGCCAACCGTATGTCGAACAAGTTTTTAGTGCGATTGATTGTGGTGTGGTGATAAATCCTGATGCTGCTGTAAATATGGTTCAAGGTGCTGTTGTTGATGGAATAGGAAATGCTCTCTATGGAGGCCTGACCCACAAAGACGGTGCTCCCGAACAAAACAATTTCAATCGCTACAGAATGATCCGACACAAAGAAGCTCCTAAAAAGATTGATGTCAGTTTTGTAAAAAGTGATACTGACCCAACCGGATTAGGCGAACCTCCTTTTCCACCAGTCTTCGCTGCTGTTGCTAATGCGTTGTATAAAGCGACAGGGAAGCGTTACTATGATCAGCCGTTTGGAAAACATGTTGAGATAAATTCGCCTCGGATGTAAAATATCAAAAAGCAAAGATCGACTGCGATGATTTGCGCTGTAGTTCTTTGCTTTTACTCCGCTAACTTTGACAGTCTCCTCTTGCACCTGCCTTTACTTCGACTGACCGAACGCAGGTAAGCGACAGGAGAGTAACAGGATTAAAATACGTTTTTCCCTTGGCAGCACTGCATTAATCTCATGCCTTCTCTATTCAGTAAAGCAACAATTCCTTTCTGCACGCTCTCTTTGAAATCTACCAGCAGATTAAGATTGTTACCTCTCCAAAGCGTTTTATTTGCCAGAAGTTCCGGCAACGATGATTCAATGCCGGCCTGCCATGCATTTTGAAATATTTCTTTTACTGCCTGATTGTCTTGTATCGGAATTGATTGCTCATGGTATTGTCCACGATAGAACACGATTAATGCTGCCAAAGCTTGTGCAATGCGTGGAGGTGTTTTACCGGTTCGTTTAAAATACTCAAGAAGCGTTGGCAGTAATCGCACATTGAACTTATCAATTGAATTCAAAGCAATGGAAGAGAGCTGATGATCCAGGAAAGGATTTTTTAAACGGTCCATCACTTCAACTGAGAAGGATTTAAGTTCATCAACAGGCTGCGGCAACGTGGGAATGATCTCCTCGTCAATAAGCGCTGTCACGAACCGTTCGATGTCCTTATCGTGCAATGCTTCCCGTACAGTTCTGAATCCACGCAGGTAACTATAGGCCATCATCGCAGTATGCGCGCCATTGAGAATGCGTACTTTTCTCAGGCGATAGTTACTTATATCTTCTACAAACTTTACCGGCAGGTTAGCGACCTCCGCGGGAAATAACGCACGCACAAAATCCGGAGCTTGTATAGCCAGAAATGAGTATGGCTCCACCATCACGGCCGCGTTATCTTCATAGCCGGTTCTTTCCTTTACTTCCTCTCCCACTGTTGAAGAAAATCCGGGAACGATCCTGTCAACAAGCGTATTACAAAAAACATTTTCGTCACGTATCCACTGTTTAAAATCATCCGACAAAAGCCAGGATGATGCATACTTCAATACAACTTCACGTAGCATATCACCATTACGCTCTATTAACTCGCAGGGAATGACAATTATTCCTTTAAGCTTTTTATTAAAGCGTTCCCACAGCAAACGCGTAAGCTTACCGGGGAAAGTTGTAGAAATTGAATCCTCACGAAATGGTTCATCTATATATGTAATTCCACTTTCGGTTGTATTGGAAATTACAAATTCTACTGTAGGCAAACTGGCGAGTGTAACAAATCCTTCGAAGTCATTATTGGCCTGTAAGGTTCCTTCAACACACGTAATTAACCGGATCTCCGATACTGTTTCGCCTTTACTTAAGCCCTTCACCAGTACGTGATATAAACCGTCCTGTCGATTGATTGCATTGTCCGAAGAACTTACCGATTGAATAATCCTGACATTACCATTAAAGGATGTAAGGTCGTTCATGATGTCGATCATGTAGTCTGCAAATCCCCGCAGGAAATTTCCGCTACCGAATTGAATAACTTTTATCGGGCGACTATTTATTTTAAGTGTCGTACGTGTTAATCTATTACTCATCTAATTGATTTTCAATTTAACATTCTGCCTGTATCGAGCTATGTGTTTTACTACATCAAAAGACATCGTAAACCATCTACATTCCCGTACCAGGAATTTACTTTGGTAATTACAATACGTTAGAGGATGAAAGAAGAAACTACGATAGGAAAAATTTAGTCATTGACGAATTAACACTACAGCCGGGAAAAACTTCCTCTCTTCTTGCCAGAGTAATTTGTAGCATTCATCACCTCCACGGTATTCGACTTGCTCGTATGCAGGTACTAAAAAAATGTTGTTTGGTTGTTCCGTTGCAAATTTATGCTTCGACAAAGTTTTGCAATTGACACAAACCGACTTTGTTTTTCCTAAATCCGACTTTTAGATTCGAACTGACTTTAAAAGGCTGGGAACAAAATGAATGATTGAGCAACCAATATATACTGTAGCAAGACGTTAAACATGCTGCCTTCACCCATTTCCAGTATACCTATTTTAGGAGCGAAGTGTATTTTTCATTAAAGAAAGTAGAATTTCCGTAGCGAAATCACCAACAGAGGCAAATTTATCCGAACAAATATCCGATACATCATTGAATATACCTATACGATGTACATGCCTATCTGGTTTATCATGGGGTATAGATAACATGGCAAGTACCGAGCCTATATATATAATACCATCGGGGCTTCGTGGCGCAACGGTTACATCTCCCAATAATTTACTTTTTGGTTGTATCGTAAAACGACAGTCACGGTTTTCATTTTCTGCAAGAGCGGCTTGACATCCAAAGGAAGCCTCCTCGATACCAGGTACACTAGCGTGCTCCGGTGTCAAAACTATATTTTTACAGCCTTTGTCTAAAAGGTACCTGGCAAATTCACGCGCTATAATTACAGTTTCATTTGCATCCTTTCGTAATGTTGCCCTTTCAATAATTACAGCAGGACTTCCAGGATGCAGTATAGGGGGATCGAAGGATTTGTTATCGGTATTGCAGATCAGTATTCCGTCTACCCTGTGATGGTTTAAATGTTCGATCGCAGAGCTACATGCCACTTCATCTTCCAGTGTTTGTGTTACAATAAGGCTATAACCGTTTCTGCGTGCCACGTGCTCAGCAGCTGAAATAAAGCAGGAAGCTATGGCTGTGTTTAACCGATGTACCACTGCGCCCAGCATTCCTGTATGCTGGCTTCTCAACCTGCTGGCAAAGACGTTTTGCCTGTATCCCATTTGTCTGGCGGTTGCCAGAATCCTTTTGCGCGTCTCTTTGTGTACCAGGGGAACTCCGCTCAATGCGCGGCTCACCGTAGAAGACGATATACCTAAGGCCGCTGCAATGTCATAGATTGTTACCTCATTTTTTGCCAGCATCTTTTTCACATTACTTATTACTATATATAGCCTGTCGGGCATTTAACGGAGCTTTACTAAATCAACAGAAGTCCTCGCGTACGAAACGTGCGAAAAAAACTTATCTAATATCACTTTGGAGTGTTGATGCGGAAGAAGTCAAAGTCAACAAAGCCACCGGTATATTGGGAAGCGTAGTTAAACAATGCAAATCTATAGCCCATAAAATGCGGTATAGTATATGCCATTCGTAGCGTAGAACCTATGGGTGTCCACGTGATACCATCTATGCTATAGAAAAAACTTGCTATATCCTTTCGTTCCGTAAAGTCACATTGAGCCTTTAGATATATAGTATTTTTAACGAAGGGCACCGATGCTATTTCAACCGGTCTGCCGGATTCAGCTGTTACCATTACAATATGTTTCGTTCCGTTGGGCCCCTTTCTCACACCAACCTGTCCATATTTCCTTTGCAGTAATGCTAACCCGGCAAAATCACCTTCCTTCATGTGCGTCACATCGATGAATGTTTCGGCTATACATTGCGGTCCGATGGTTCGCTGTGTGAGTGTATTGCGCGCAAGTAAAAAACTAGTATCTATACGGGCTGTTGTAAGGCGCAGATGCCCGGGTCGTGCTGACAGGGACCAGTGTTTATTATCCGGATGGTGATTCCATTGCCACGCTAACGGCAGCATACGATCACCCTTCTTTCGAGAAAATTCATCCGGGGCAACTATACCGGGGATATACCCTTGACCCGGAGGCAGGGCAAGTATATCAGGAACCTTTCCATCATCACCCAACACGGGCCAACCTTCGCTCCACGACACAGGGACGAGATACGGAATTCTGCCCACCGCGCCATAGTCACGGAACAAGTATGCATACCAACTTCCATCCGGAGAATCGATTAGTCCACCTTGCGCCACACCCTTGTCCTGTAACATTACGCGACCTTCGTATGGTCCGGTTATTTTATCGGCACGGTGTACAATAACGGTACGCATACCCTCCCTGGGCCAGGCTATATTAAACAGGTAGTATTTGCCATTCACTTTAAACAATTGCGATCCCTCGGCAGGTAAGCCTATATTGTTTCCTGCCGGTGCACTTGCATTGCTGATGATTACGGTTTCAGAAGCACCGGGCTTTTTTCCGGATGCATCTGCGTTAAGCTCCACGAGCTTTATTGTTCCTGAACCATAGAGCATATAGGTCTTCCCGTCATCGTCAAAGAACAACGAGTGGTCGTGATAAGCCGGAGAAAAAGAAACTACCTTCCACTTTCCTGCCTCAATATCGTCTGTACTATATATATAGGTCCTGCCGGTAGTCTGTGCAAATGTACTTACATAATATACTCCCTGGTGATACCGTATACTGCTGGCCCACGAACCGCGTCCATAAGCACTTTTGCCGTTGGTCAGATTTAGTTCATCAATGTTTGCAAGTGTATCATACGCATAGCTCACCAGGCGCCAGTTCACAAGATCGTTGGATTTCATGATCGGCACACCCGGCATCATGTGCATGGTGGTACTACTCATATAGTATGCATCGGCTACACGCACGATAGACATATCCGGAACATCTGCAAAAATGATCGGGTTACGAGCATGTGTGTCTTGAGCTGATGACATTGTAATGAAGCCAAGACAAAAAATAATATTGACAGTCAGCACCAGTCTGGCACTAAACTCTTTTAAACAGGCTTTCATATATACATCTTCATGTTATAATCTGGCGATTGAATTGTTTATACTTTTAACTAATTATAGTATATATACCCTATTTATACATCGGATCGTTGCCACGATAATACAGGTTCTTAAAAACAGCTTCATTTGTCGTTGGCTTTCCAGATGATGTAGCATACATCGCAAATACACATCCGATGAATCCACCTGCAACCCTTGTACTCAGAAATGTGGCATCAAGGTTATCTTTCACCAATGTCCACTGGCGCGACTTTGATGCGAAGTAGAAGTCGTAGAAATTACCACGCGCATCGATGCGAAATTTCACGGGACTAACACCATCATCGAGTGACACTTGCGTAAGTAAGTCCATTCGCTCTGCTTCGGGATTACTTTTATAAAGTTGAACGAAAGGCTTTCCTTGCTCTGTCGATTTACACAGATAATAGAAATGCTTTTCATCCTGGAAAATTATTAGTCCTGCTTTTTCGTTGTCTGCCTTTGCCGGGAAGGTAACTTCAGTTTCAGTTTGACAATACAGATGCTGCTGACGTTTTCCTATAAAGGATGCGTGACCGGATTCCATACAAGTTTCAGGCGCAAGTTTCAGGACAAGCCCTATATTTGGGTCTAAGCGAAAGCGAGTACTATCGCAGGTTCTCAAAAACAACATGGAAGGGTCAAGCTGCTTATTGAAAAGCATCTCGTGTTCAAAATTTCCACTCTGCGGCCGTGTATCTTTTTGCTTTACTTCGGCATAGGGCACCTCGTAATAGTATCGGACTTCCTTGCCCTGCAGATCTACCACGGGCCAGTCATCTCTCCACCTTACAGGGGCTATAAATGTCTCTCTTCCCGTATTGTAAAAATCACCAGCATACGGTCGCACCGCGAGAAATATAGCGTAGGTATTACCATCGGGCCCCTCTACAAACTGGGCGTGCCCGGCTGAAGTAACGGGATGTTTCCGATCATGCGGCAGATCACGTTGCGTGAGGATCGGATTGAGTTCATAGGGAACAAATGGTCCTTGCATCGACCGTGATCGGAAGACTACCTGGGAGTGATTCACGGAAGTGCCTCCTTCCGCTGCATACAGATAATACCAGCCATTCCTTTTTATAAAATGCGGGCCTTCAATCCATACTGGCTTTTTATTTAAGTCCACTCCCCCATTCACCAGAATTTGTTCTTTTCCAGTCACCTTCAAACTCGTATGATCAAATTCATACATCCGAATCGTGCGATGACCGGGATATAGCGGTTTATTGTCAGGAGCATCGCTGTTGTAAACTATATAGGCTTTGCCGTCATCAAAATATAGCGAAGGATCTATACCTTTAACTTCAGGCAACCACACCGGATCACTCCAGGGCCCAGCGGGATTCTTGGCTGTGACCACAAAATTTCCTCCGCGATCAATCAGGGTACAGGTAACATAATATATACCATTATAATAGTCGATAGCCGGAGCAAATAATCCGCGAGTCATGCGATGCCCCATAAAATTCATTTGTGATGGACGACTGATGACGTTGCCGATCTGTTTCCAGTTTTTTAAGTCTTTGCTGTGAAAAACCGGAATACCTGGAAAGTAAGCAAACGTAGAGTTGATGAGATAGTAATCAGAGCCAACCTTCAATACACTTGGATCGGGATAAAAACCAGCCAGTACAGGGTTGGCTATAATGGTGGACTTTGATGCACGTTTCAGATCAGTCGAAGTGCTCTGAAGATTTTGACTATGTGTAAGTTGAACACAAAAGAAAGTAAAGAGTATCGTTAGCTGTTTTGTCATACTTTGATAAGTCATGTTCATGGCGTGTCTGATGGAATGATACAAAATATAGGGCCACTCGGTATACCGAGCGACCCTGCCTCACTTTACCCAGAATCTCAAAGTGTAGGTTCTTTTGCGCCAGGCTTAATCGGTAGTACGATAGCCAGGATTTTGATACGCATTCTTTTCATCAGCAGTCATGTTCATGTTGTCAAGTTGCCCCTGAGGCACGGGCCGCAGATAATGAAACTTCTCAATGGTTCTTGTAACAGTCACCGGTGTATGATCACCTACACCAGGGCCACTAATGGTATAGGTCGCAGCAAGTTCATTCCATTTCTGTGTACGTACCAGATCATACCATCGGTAGCCTTCACCGAAATACTCGCGAGATCGTTCTGCCAATATATAGTCTATATCAATGACAGCAGGCGTTGCTGCAGTCATGGCTGCGCTGTTATCTTCAACCTTCTCAACGTTACCGTTGTTGTCCCAACGCCACTTTCCTGCGCGCGCGCGTATCACATTGATAAGGTCACGCGCGCTTAGCCCGGCCGTTGTAGCAGCACCTTTCACTGCGGCCTCAGCTGCTACAAAATATAGTTCAGAAAACTTTGCAATATTAAACGGTCGCGTATTAGCTGCATTGGGTTGCCCCAATCCTGCACCGTTATCAGTACGATAAGTGCCCAGCTTCCAGAGACCTGGATATACCAACCTGCTTATGCCACTGGGTGCTACCACGTAATCCGCTCTGCCCGGTAGTACTCCTGCGCCTACACTACTTTTGTAAACTGAATTAGAATAGTCAACGGATGTGGCAGGATCTTCATCCAGAAAAGTCAGGATGGGATCGCCAGGAGTAACCTGCATATTATTGGCGTTGTATAAGAACGCATTAGTGACACCGGCTTTCGGCCAATTGCCGCGGTATACTGTGGCGAACGTTCCATCATAGCGAGAATCGTTTGTCTTGTCGGCAAATGTATTTTTGAATATCCCGTGTGGTGGTGCCATCCGAACCCATGGACGTCCCAGACCCTGTGCCGCCTCACGCTGCACCGGGTTTACCGTCTGAGGTGCACTCCAATCTGTCTTGGAACTTGTGATGTTTGGATAGGCCCACGTCAACATCCAAACAGCAAAATTGTCTGCATCTCCACCACTTCCGTAACTCAGACTTGATCCATTGTAGAGTTCACTTGTCTCGGTGTGGTCTGCATATAGCAGCATTTCTTTATTCCGATCATTCTCACCCAGGTTAACATCATAGTAAGTGTCCATTAAACCATAGGGCCCCGGATCGTTGATTGCCGCGGTAGCAACATCGTATGCTTGTTGGAAATACCATTGTGCACTATGACCATCGGGGTCAATGCGCTCTGCCTCGGGGAAGGTTGGTATGTCGTTGGTATTTTCCAGCCACCAGCCAAAAGTCAGGTAAGCCTTGGCGAGGAATAGACGTGCTGTAGTTTGAGTAACTGCTCCTTTCACACGACCTGTCACTGGCAAGTTTTCGATTGCCACGCGCAGATCTGGAAATATAACTTTGGTATATACCTCCGGAACTGTGTTGCGTTTTGACGTGCGAGAAACAGAAGTGTTAAACTTCAATTCACCGGCACCCAAGTCAAGCGGCACACCACCGAAGGTTTGAACGAGCATGAAATAATCAAATGCCCGGAATAACCTTGCTTCTGAAATCAACGCTTCTGAAATTCCGACCTGCGAAGCATTTTCAATAACACCATTGGCTGTATTGATGTTTGGAAATGCATTGAACCATAGGTTGCTTGCATCGCTATTGGAAGGCGTAATGGGCGCAGCACCAGAGAGGTCAAAAATCTGAAAGCCGCTACCCGCGCCACTAGCGCCCCACGTTGCTTCATCGGTACCTGTCAGGGTTGAATTGTAAAAGTATGCGTTACCAAATATATAGCGCAAATGAGCATACATACCTGTAAGTCCACCATATACTCCATTTTCAGTTTTGAAATATTCGGGTGTATAAATGGCGCGTGGCTTTTCGTTCAATATATCGGTACATCCTACTAAAAGAGCCATCATCAAGACTGCTCCTTTAACAAATGCTATAGGTATACGTTTCATGGTAAGTTTTTTAAAATGTCAAATTGAGACCAAGCAAGTAATTACGAGTTGAAGGCGTGTTGGTGCCCACAGTGAGTATTCTTCTCAGGTTGGCAGAATATGGCACTGCTGCATTTTCATTCCCGAACGAATTGGTTTCAGGATCCATACCGGACTCATCATGATAAGGCGAGAACATCACAAATGGATTCTGCACCGCTATATATACCCGTACATTGGAAATTCCAGCCTTTGCCAGCAGCGGCTTTGACACGTTGTATCCAAGCGTGATGGTGCGAATTTTCAAATATGATGCATCAAAGTATCCGAGCGTGCTTCCATATTTCGGGTTGTCTCCACCGACACCACCAGGAGCCGGATATTTAGCTCCGGTATTCTCAGGAGTCCAGTAATCTACCCTCACATTGTTTCCTGCCCGAGAGTTCAGGTTATTGAGATAGCCTGCTGATCCGTACAACGTACTGTTAAGTATACCACCGTTCTTAAACGTGCCCACTATACTTAAATCAATTCCCTTATAGGCAACACGAGTATTGAAGCCTCCCTGGAACTTGGGCTGTATATTCATAATTTGTCTATCTTCAGCGTTAATAGCTCTTACGGGAGTGCCATCGGCATTGTATGCTCCGGTATATTTTACTTTGATCATGCCGGGCTTGCTGGCAGAGCCTGGTTCAAGGATGTTGAGGTAAGGATCTCCTTCCTGCCACAGACCGACTTTCTCATAATCATAAATCACATCAATCGGATGACCTACAAACCACCAGTTGCCTTCATCCCGAAGTTGACCTGATGCAAGTGATACAAGCTTATTTCGGTTAGCATACAGGTTGAATCCCAGGTCCCAGCTCCAGCCGTTGAGGTTGTCAATGATTGTACCGTTCAGGGTTATCTCGATACCTTTATTCTGGGTCTGGCCCATGTTGGCAGTGATGTTGCTCACACCCGAAGTTGAAGGAAGCCCCACCGGTAACAGAACGTCCTTTGTATCCTGTACATAGTATTCTATTGTACCCGACAAGCGGTTATCAAATGCTTTAAAGTCTAATCCGTAGTTGAATGTCTGTGAATACTCCCAGCCCAGTTGTGCATTGGGTAGTTGTGAAACTGTGAAGCCCGTAGAGTATATATCATCTCCGAAATTATAAGGCCGCGTACTCAACAGACCCAATGTCTGGTAGGGATTTACAGACTGATTGGAAGTCTGGCCATAACCAACTCGGAGTTTGAGTAGGTTTATCTGGCTGATGTCGGTCATGAATTGTTCGCGGGAGATATTCCATCCTACAGAAACAGCAGGATACGTATGCCACTTATGCCCGGATGCAAGTCGCGAGGAACCATCGGACCGGAATGTCGCGCTAAGCATATAGCGTTCATCGTAGGAGTACATCACGCGGCCCATATAGGAGAGTAAGCCCCACTGCGTGTAGCTTTGGTCCGCGGGGTTCACAGTAATCACACCATCGGCACGTCCGAGGTTATAGAATTGGAACTGGTCTGCAGGAATATCCCGTGCTGTCACGCGGGACGTATTCGAAGTTTCCTGTTGTGCAGAGTATAAGAGGACAGCATTCACTTCATGTTTACCGAAGCTGCGATCATAGGTCAGCAGGTTTTCAACAGCCCAATTGGTCATCAGGGTGCTACTGATGGCTGCGGTAGATGGTGTTGTGGGCACGCCACTAAACACGCCTTCTCCGGTGTAATTGCCATAGTTACTTTGTCGCATGTTCAGCCCCACATTGAGGCGATACTTTAATCCCTCCACGCCCGGAATCCCTATCTCTGTATATACTGTATTGTAGGTACCATAGACTCTCGTTCTATCTATATACTTATCTCCCAAACTTTCAAATCGCTCCCGCGAAGGCACCCACTGAGCTCCTGATGTAGACTCCTGGATAATTTCTTTCATGGTGCCGTCAGCGTTGTAAGGATTGGCAATAGGAGATCTTCCCAGCGCCATGCCAACTGCCGGTACGTTGTCTCCATTGGTAATGGAGTAATTGGAATTGGAGTTAATGCCAATGCGGATATACCTGTTGATTTCCTGATCAAGAGAGAAGCGCATGGAATAGCGTGTGAAGTTTTGCAGGGGCACAACGGCTTCATCGCGGAAGTACCCTGCTCCGAAATAGTACGTACCTTTTTCTGTTCCACCGGATATGCCAAGATCGTGGCTGGTCACCATGGCGCTTTTATAGATCATGTCCTGCCAGTCCGTATCAACATCGTTCGATTCATCAAGGGTGTTGTTAAACTTCTGGGCACTTGCTGCGCGTAAGGCTGCGAACTCTGGCCCACTCATCATGGGATACTTTGCAAACACTGTCTTAACACCATGATAGCCATTGTAGGAAACCTGTGCTTTCTGCCCTTTTGCACCGCGGTTGGTTGTAATCAGCAGCACGCCATTGGCGCCACGCGATCCGTAAATTGCCGTGGCGGAAGCGTCCTTAAGAATATCTATACTCTTGATGCTATTGGGATCGATATCGTTAATAGACCCGGCAAATGGAATACCGTCCAGTACGATTAAGGGATCATTACTGGCAAGCAGGGAACGCGTTCCGCGCACGCGGATTTGCATCGCTGTACCGGGTTTGGTAGAAGTCTGAGAAATATCCACTCCCACCGCGCGTCCTTGCAACGCCTGCGAGATATTCGGGGACGGCATATCACGAAGCGTATTTCCACTCATGGACACCACCGATCCGGTGACCGCCTCCTGCCGCTGCGTTCCGTAACCAACAACGACCACTTCCGTAAGAGATTGAATGTTTGGCAGAAGCGTAACATCAATAACGTTCCGGTTTCCGGTTGTTTCCTCCACTACAGTATAGCCAATGAAAGAGAACACCAGAACAGCGTCTTCACCAGGCACCTGAAGACTATATCCTCCGTTTGCATCACTGGTGGTACCTGTAGTTGTTCCTTTAAGCAAGACATTAACGCCTGGAAGGCTGTTACCCGTCTCATCGACAATTCTACCTCGCACGGTAGTTTGAGCGTACGCGCTGGTGGCAGCGACACCCATTAATAATATCAGCCAGGCTATCGGGCGATACCGCGGGCATGCACCAATAAAAATGATTTGTAGAATTCCTCTTTTCATAGAATTGGGTTTGAGTTGTTGAACTGCAAGGGCTACCGGGTTGGTACCAACATCATTTGGTTCCGAACTCGGAGAAGCTTTGCGTTTGCGATGAACAATAAGGCCGGCCGGATCAGCGCAAACGGTTGAACCAATCTCTTGCATTAGGCGGGAAAACACCTTTCACGAAATCGACAATCTCTTTTAATTTTAAATCGTGCTGTAAAAAACTGCGATTTTGAGGCAAAAACGGCTTTCAAAATTTCGCAGAGAATGCAATCGGTTGAAAAAAGGAATGGAAACGAACGTGGATAGATAAAAATTAGCGGGATGGTGAGTGGGCCAGCACCGGATATCAACTTGCGATATCGAGGTATTCAGAGGGAGCCTTACCGTACTCATCCTTAAAGCTGCGCGTAAAATAGGAAGCAGAGTTGAAACCGGTCAGGTATGCAATTTCAGAGAGAGTATATTGTTTTGTCTCCATCAACTTGAGGGCCTGTTTGAGCCGGACAGTTCTTATAAATTCAACAGCAGTTTTACCAGTAAGTGCTTTGATCTTTCGGTACACCTGTACGCGACTGAGACTGAAGAGTTCTGCGATAGAGTCAACCCCAAGCTGGGCATCCTGGATGTGCTCAACAATATAGTCAACAGCCCGCTGCAAAAACGCCTGGTCAATTTCATTGCCCGTAACTTTCGATGGCATCAGGTATACATCCTGGCTAAAATGTGAATAGAGTTTTTGTCGCGACTCAATCAAGTTCCGCACATGTGTCAATAGAAAGCGGACGCTAAACGGTTTGGTTATGTAGACATCAGCGCCCGATTCGATTCCCGTAATCTGGTCTTCAACAGTAGCCCTTGCCGTAAGCAAAATGAACGGAATATGGCTGGTCTTGATATTGCTTTTCATTTCCCTGCAAAGCTCAATTCCGGATTTCTGTGACATCAAGATATCACTAACAATCAAGTCAGGAGTTTTTTCAATGGCCATGTGGGCTCCCTCCTGTCCGTTTCGGGCCTGCCATACTTTGAATTCCTGACCAAGCTCTGCTGCTATATATTCCCGCAGTTCTTCATTGTCCTCTACCACGAGTACTTCATACTGATCTTTACTGCCCGCATCAACGGCTGCAAAATGCCGGCTTTTGGTAACCGACTCTTCTGGTGAGCCAACAACATCCTCCGGCATTTCTTCAGAAGCCACGACATCGTACACGGTGCAGTCGATAGGCAGGGTAATGATGAACTTTGTTTCTTTGTCGGGCAAACTTTCAGCCGTAATGGTTCCGCGATGTAATGCAACAAGTGCTTTTGTCAATGAAAGTCCGATGCCGGTTCCGGGGTTGGTAACTTTAGAAGCGGACTTAGCCTGATAAAATTTATCGAAGATACGCGGTAACTCTTCGGAAGACATTCCGATTCCGTTATCAACAATCACGAGCTCCAGACATCGGGCAGCAGGTATAGTCTGTGAAACAGAAGTGAAGTTCGCGTTAACGATTACCGTGATCTGGCCGCCATCGGCTGTGAATTTGAATGCGTTGGAAAGAACATTCACCAGCATCCGTTCGAGTTTGTCGCGGTCGAACCAACCCTTCAGGGACGTTAACTTCGTGCGAACTGAAAACGTGATATTTCTTTTGTCAGCAATATCCCTGAACAAGGATGCAACGCTGGTAATAAACTCTATGAGCTCTCCATGCCGGGGATTAAGTTTTAAACTACCGCTTTCGATTTTATTGAAATCCATCAGCTCATTAACCAATGACATCATCTTGTTTGCATTCTTGTAGGCAGTGTTAACGCGCTCCTTCACAGACGAAGAGACCTGCTGGCTGCTGATCAGGCTTTCAAGCGGCATCAGGATGAGACTCAGTGGAGTTCTGAATTCATGGGAGATGTTGGTAAAAAATTGTGTCTTGGATTCGCTTAGTTCATGCTCCTGTTCGCGGGCCAGTCTCTCAAGCGCCAGTTGATTCTTCATGCTCACACGGTCTATCCGGATTTTAATTGCAAAAAAGATCATGGCAGCAATGAGCATTATGTAGAGGCATATAGCCCATGCTGTCTTCCACGGTGCCTGGCGAATGGTGATTTCCAGTTGTGTAGGAACTTCGTTCCATGTGCCGTCACTTTGAGATGCTTTTGCTAAAAATGTATAATGTCCTGGATCCAGGTTTGTATAGGTTGCCTGGTGATTGGTACCGGTGTAATGCCAATCCGTATCAAACCCCTCAAGCTTATAGGCATAGTTCTGTCTTGCGGAAGGGCCAAATTGTATAGCCGCAAAGTCAATGATGAACGATCGCTGTTCGTAAGATAATGCTATATCGGAAGTCAGGCTGATATGTCTGGTCATGGGTGAACCCGGTACTCCGATGGCAACAGCCTGATTGTTGATTTTTATATCCGCTAAATATACCTTCGGTTTGCCACCGGTATTTCGTATGCTATCCGGATAAAAAGCATTGAATCCATTGTTGTTGCCAAAGAAAAGTTGCCCGGTACTACTGCGAAGACAGGCGCTGGGATAGAAGTCGTTCGAAGATAATCCATCCTTTCTGGAGTAGTTAATAAAACGCCTGGTGTGCTGATCATACTTGGAGAGCCCCGTGTTGGCACTCACCCATAGATTGCCGGAGGCATCTGCCAATATCGCCCGAATGGTATTGCTGGCAAGGCCATCCGCTTTTCCATAATGCTTAAACTTATCCTCACCGGATACTTTCACATTTAGCCCGTTGTCGGTGGTGCCGATCCATAGGTTCTTCTTATGATCTTCGTACAAGCTCTGTATGGCACTGCTGCTAAGGCTACCGGACTCTTCTGTTTGAATGAACCATTGGTATATATAGGCATGGTCATGTTCCTTTGTCAGCGCATATAAGCCGTACATGGTACCGATCCATAAAATCCCATCCGAGTCTTCTGCAACACTGCTAACATAGGATGTACGCGTAATATAATTGGGTTTCATTTGTTCGCTCAACACAACAAAGCGCTTCCCGATCTCATCGAAATAGAAAAGTCCGCTTCCTGCTGAGCCAGCCCAAATTATACCGCGCTTATCCTCGTACAAGCAGGACGCCTTATTCTCACCAAACCCACCGGACTGCAGGAAGTAACTGGTGAGCTCCTGTGTGTTAAGGTTTAGCTTGGATACACCGTGTCCGCCAGTGCCGATCCAAAGGTTGCCGTTTCGGTCACAAATAAGAGCGGTCAAAAACTTATTCGTTAGCCGCTGGTTTATGCTTGTGCACTTTTGAAGCGTACGCGTTCTGCTATCAATTCTGGCCAACCCCACGCCTTCAATTCCCAGCCATACGTTGCCTTGGTGATCTTCTGTAAAACATTTCACACGCTTGCCTGCCAGGTCCGTTGCCGAACTATAGACAGGGTTGAACTTCCCCGCCTGACTGTCTATTAAGTAAGCGCCTCGATCAAATGTTCCGATCCACGTTAATCCTGTGTCATCAATGTAAACAGACCGTATGGAATTCGTTGGCAATACCGTGGGATTACCTTCTTCAGCAAGATATTGTGTTAACGCTCCGGAAGTTGTGTTCAGGTAATTCAAACCAGCATGCTCGCCACTGATCCATAGATTACCTTTTCGATCAATGTTTAAGGCCACGATGTTATTCCAACTGGCACCAAACTTTTGGGAGCCCGAGAATATCTGGTTTACAGTATAGTACCCATTTGCCGGAACGAGCTTAAAAATTTCTCCATTTACACTGGTAACCCATATGTTACCTGCTTTGTCCGGAACGAGCTGAGTAAGCTGTCGTATCGGCAAACCTTCACCAGCAAAAGTTAAAGGTACTGATATAGTTTTTGTTGTATTGAAAAGCTTGAGTCCACCTTTGGTAGCACACAACATTTGATCATCGACCCGGAGCATGCTGTTAATATAGTTTCTTGGTGATGAAGCCTTGCCAACGGCAGGATCATGGAGGTACATGAAAATGTGCGCTTCGGGATCATATATATTTACTCCTCCTCCGTGCGTACCGATCCAAAGTCTTCGTTTCAAATCAAACGACAATGCCGTGATGAAACTATTGTTGAGATGATTTTTATTCGATGGCAAAGAATCGACATTGACAAAATGATCTTTCTCAGGATCGTATATACAGAGTCCAAAAGCCGTACCGATCCAGAGTCTTTGTCTGTCATCCTCCACGATGACGTTAATACTATTATGGCAAAGGCTGGCTTTGTCGAGAGGGTTATGTTCGTATCGATATGCGTTTGTTCCATCATACCGGATCAATCCATCTGCCAGACCAAACCACATGAATCCCCGGCTGTCTTTGAAGAAGCAGCGCACGAATGAATTTGAAATTGCCTCTGGGGCAACGGGAGTAAAGACAACAGGCTGAGTATAGCTGCGTAGAGAACAGCACATGAAAAACAAAATTACAGGCAACACACGACACCAAAATACCTTACTGATGCCCTTACAATAACACGTTTTTTTGATATTACGCCAAGTTACATTCATGCGTGTTTGTGATCGCTAGCCCGTGGCAACCAATTGATTTTTGGTTGCATAAATACCCGGTTCTGGTTCTCTCAATCCAGCGCCATTCATACAAAACCTTAATGAGAGAAAGTCTTCTCTTCACTCGTTTCCTAAGCTTTTGCAATCGGTTGTGTAAAAATAAATGTATTATATACAATTACAATTGACTGACCATATTTAATACGTTACCTTTATTTTAAGTGTACAAAAAACACTAATATATTCAAATACAATCTCTTCTTAGGAGACTTGAAAATCCCGATGAAATGAACCGGAACAAACGCACCACGATTAGATTCCTTGTCTTTATTCTGCTCGCGCATTTTTTGACCGGCCTGGCATCCAGGCATGTTCAGGCGCAATCAAAGCTATATGAAAACACATTTCCTTTAAGTGAAGTCTTACTGCTGGATGGCCCTTTTAAAAAGGCGCAGGACTTAAATACAAAAACGCTTCTACAATATGATGTTGATCGCTTGCTAGCTCCCTTTCGTAAAGAAGCAGGTCTTCCGGAGACCGCTAAAAGCTATAGCAATTGGGACGGACTAGACGGTCATGTAGGCGGCCATTACTTATCTGCATTGGCCATGACCTATGCATCCACTGGCAATACCGAGTGTAAGAAGAGAATGGACTATATGGTTGCTGAACTTGCCACGTGTCAGCAAGCTAATAACAAGAATGATACGGACTGGGGCAAAGGCTACGTGGGTGGTGTTCCAAAAAGTAAAGCCATCTGGTCTACATTTAAGAACGGAGATTTTCGCGAATATCGCAATGCATGGGTACCGTGGTACAATGTGCATAAAATGTATGCTGGCCTCCGTGACGCCTGGCTGTATGGCAACAACGAAGAAGCGAAAGATATATTTTTAAAGTTCTGCGATTGGGCCGTTCGTATAACCGATAACCTGAGCGATGAGCAAATGCAGGTCATGCTAGATGTGGAGCATGGCGGCATGAACGAAATTTTTGCCGATGCTTATCAGATCACCAAAGATGAAAAGTATATAACAGCTGCTAAAAGGTTTTCGCACAACATGTTGCTCCATGCCATGAGCACTTCAAAAGATAATCTTGATAACAAACATGCCAATACACAAGTGCCTAAAGCTGTCGGGTTTCAGCGTATAGCAGAAGTGACGAACGATAACAACTATGCAAAGGCAGGCAACTTCTTTTGGGAAACCGTTACCACCAATCGCAGCCTTGCGTTTGGCGGAAACAGCAGAAGAGAATTCTTTCCTTCGGTAGCTGCATCGAGTGACTTTGTAAATGATGTTGAAGGTCCTGAGACATGCAACACTTACAACATGCTGAAATTAACGGAGCATTTGTTCAGGACAAATCCGAACGCGGGGTATGTTGACTTTTATGAACGAGCCTTATTCAACCATATACTTTCAACGCAACATCCGCAGCATGGCGGTTATGTATACTTCACACCTGCAAGACCACAACATTACAGAGTATATTCATCGCCCAACCAGGCAATGTGGTGTTGTGTTGGCAGTGGTATGGAAAATCACAGTAAGTACAACCAGTTTATTTATACTCAAAGCAACGATTCTCTGTTCGTAAATCTTTTCGTTGCATCGCAATTAAACTGGCGTGAAAAAAAAATAAAGATCGTTCAGAAAACATCGTTTCCAAATGAAGAACAAACTACGTTCAGCGTGGTTGACGGAGCTTCACGTTTTACTCTCATGGTGCGTTACCCTTCCTGGGTAAAGGAAGGCGATCTGATTGTTTCTGTCAATGGTAAAAGCGTTCAACATTCAGCGCATCCTTCATCCTATATAGCGATAGATCGTCAATGGAAGAAAGGTGATATAGTGAAGGTATCATTGCCCATGCAGAATACCATTGAACACCTTCCTCATCTCCCTGCCTACATTGCAATTCTTCACGGGCCAATTTTACTGGGCGCAAAAACCGGAACGGAAAACTTAAATGGCATAGTAGCCGATGACAGCCGTTGGGGACATATAGCCAATGGCGAACGTCTTCCGCTGGATAAGGCACCTATTCTCGTAGAAGATGATCAAACCAGGATTACGCAGTTAATTCCTGTAAAAGATAAACCACTTAAATTTACGTTTCCCTCGGTGAAGATGATCAATTCTTCTAACCTTGTACTGGAGCCATTCTACAAAATACATGACGCCCGGTATATGATATACTGGATGGCCCTGAGTACGAAACAATATCAGTCCTATCTCGATTCCATCGCTTTAGTCGAAAAGAAAAAACTGGCTCTGCAAAAACGCACGCTTGACTTTGTGGCTCCGGGTGAACAGCAACCGGAAGTTGATCATGCTATGCAAAAAGAAAATTCAACTACCGGAAATCATTTGAATGAATTTTGGAGGGATGCAAAAGGTGGAGGTTATTTCAGTTACAACCTGACTACCGGAGGAGAAACAGGACTGAGCTTAATGGTTAGATACTGGGGTTCTGAGTGGGGAAGCAGAAAATTTGATATATACATCGATGACCAAAAGTTGATTACCGAAGATAACACAGGCCGATGGAATCAATCGAATTTCATTGATACAGAATACCCGATTCCTGATGCCATGACCAAAGGCAAAAAGAATGTGCGGGTCAAATTCCAGGCGCTGCCGCAGAATACAGCCGGATCAGTTTATTATGTTCGATTGCTTCGGAAAGAATAGTTAACATCACATTACTTGCTTCAATTGCTATGTATATATTTTTTGTAAAAACTTACTGTCGATTCGTAAAATTCGCAGGTTCATGTTTGTGTCTTGTTGTTATTACCTCAATGGTATTTGCTCAATCGGCTGAGCGCACACTCACAAAAGGAAAAAAGATCAGTCCCGATTTATTTGGTCTTTTCTTTGAGGATATAAATTACTCAGCGGATGGCGGACTATACGCGGAGCTTGTTCAGAACAGATCATTCGAATATAGTCCAACGGATCGAAGGGATTGGAATCCTTTTTCATTCTGGGAGTATATCACGCCTGATTTTTCGTATGGCTCCATTACGGTTGAAACCAATTCGCCTATACATCCTAATAATCCGCACTATATTGTGTTGACTGCAGAGCACGTGGGTGATGCTGGTGTTGGCGTAAAGAATTCAGGATTTGACGGGATCGTTGTCAAGGCAGGTGAATCGTATAGTATATCTATGTTTGTGCGCCAGCTGTCAGCGGATCCAATCTCGCTAGCCATTAGCCTGCAAACTCCGAAAGGAAAAGTACTGGCAGAAAGTAAATTTTCAACATCATCGAAGGATTGGAAAAAATATAGCGCTACGCTAAAGCCAATCGAAAGTACAGATAGTGCATCGCTTGTAGTGCTTGCTACCACCAGGGGTAAATTAGCGTTGGACGTTGTCTCACTTTTTCCCGAGAAAACATTTAAAAATCGTCCCAATGGATTGAGAGCAGACCTCGCACAATTGCTTGCTGATATGAAGCCAAGGTTCATACGGTTTCCGGGAGGATGTCTTGTTCATGGTGATGGCTTGGGAAACATGTACCGATGGAAAAATACCATTGGTCCCATAGAACAGAGAATTGAACAAAAGAATATCTGGGGCTATCATCAATCCTTAGGACTCGGCTATTTTGAATACTTTCAATTTTGTGAAGATATAGGTGCAAAGCCGTTACCGGTATTACCCGCAGCAGTAAGTTGTCAAAACTCCGGAGGAACCTGGCGCATCGGAGGTACCGGGCAGAAAGCATTGCCAAAAGAAGAGATGCAGGACTATATCCAGGAAGTACTTGATCTTATCGAATGGGCCAACGGTCCGGCTACATCCACATGGGGCGCTAAGAGAGCCGCAGCCGGCCACCCTGCTCCATTCAATTTACAATATATAGGTATAGGTAATGAAGACAAGATCACGTCTGAATTTGAAGAGCGTTTCAAAATCATCTATACTGCCGTAAAAGCAAAGCATCCGGAAATTACTGTGATCGGAACTTCTGGACCGTTTCCGGATGGAGAAGACTTTGAGAAAGGCTGGAGGTTTGCTAATGCTTTGAATGTACCGGTTGTAGACGAGCACTATTACAAGGAACCTTCATGGCTTATGTCAAACTTAGATCGGTATGATAAGTACGACAGGACGCATGCAGAGATATATTTAGGTGAATACGCATCGTGGGGAAACAAACTAAAAAATGCAATAGCTGAAGCTGCTTATATGACTGGTCTTGAGCGTAATGGTGACATTGTGCGAATGGCATCGTATGCTCCGTTGCTTGCAAAGCGTAATCACACACAATGGAAAACGGACATGATATTTTTTGATAACAACCTTGTTTGCCTCACTCCTAACTATCATGTACAAAAAATATTTTCACTAAATCAGGGAGATGTTTACTTCGATAAAATCGTCAACCTCGATTCGAACGATACCACCGCAGCAGCATCCTGCGTACAAGACAACGAAACAGGTGATATCATTTTAAAACTGGTGAATGCGGGAAAAGAATCACAAGCTATGAAAGTAAACCTGAAGGGATTCAAACGAATTGTCTCAAAGGCACACTTAACATTGCTTGCCGGAGATCCTGAAGCAGAGAACACATTAGAAAAACCTGAAGTCATAGTTCCTACAACGTCTAACTTCCAGGCAAGCAAATCATTTAGTTACCATGCACCGGCGATGTCGCTAACCGTAATACGTATGAAGACTAAATAACTATATGCCTCAGAAAATAAGTATCTGAAGCACCTGCTTCTCTTAAGAATCGATACAGTCAGGTGAACACGATACTTTTTATCATAAGAAAAATCCACATCCGCCGGTAAGCATTCTGGACTTTGATGGCAGAGTACCGGAGATCTATGAATCCAAAATGAACTTTGCTTTTTATGGGTATATCTGAAAGAAGTAATGTGGGAAATATAGTTCTAATCATCTCCAATAGAATCAAATATAGAATCATCCTTTGTGATATGGCATGTACACGACCGGTCTTACGACTAGATTGCCAGTATCCCAACTCTATACGCATAGTCAATCAAGGCAGCGGTGTTACTTACTCCAAGTTTCTTTTCCAACCTGTTTCGTTGAGTCTCAACGGTACGCAAAGAGATTTTTGACTGTGTGGCAATCTCCTTATTCGTCAGCCCCTTTGCAATCAGCTTGATAAACTCCTTCTCTTTCATTGATATACTTCCTACCGCCCTGCTTTTTAATGAAATCAGTTCTTTGATTTTCGCATCATAATCCGAAGGGTAATATATACTGTTACGGGTTACATGATGTAACGCATCAAGGATAACGTCACCATCAGAACTCTTCGATATATACCCATGAACACCTATTCTCAAGAGTTCAAAAATCAGGATTGGTTCCTTATATAGTGATATGACAATAATCTTGGGGTTCGTTGCTTTATTCATAGACAATAACTCACGCGCAACCTCCAAACCATCCAGGCGGGGCATATTTATATCCAGAAATACGACATCAATGGATTGCTTCCTGCATACTTCCAACACTTCTACACCATCTTCTGCTTCGTACAGCACACCGGAAATTCCAAGAGATTTAAGTACTGCTATTAGTCCCTTTCTAAAAAGTGGATGATCATCAGCCACAAGCAAGTTTAACCTCATAACGCATATCGTATTTAATGGACAATGTTGTGTTAACTAAAGCTATCTACTAATTATCAATTTTTTTGGACACGAATAAATAACACACGTAACTTCTCAATCAAAAATATAACACGATTATCGCCAAGTTATCAGTCATAGAAGTCGGAAAGAAAAAATGACGTGTAAATACGTCACCTGCTATAGGTAAGAAAGAAACACAAAATACTGGTATACACCTATAATCTACGCATGTATTGTAAGTTTATATTGACACGACAAATACTATTTTCACCCGCTATATATCATTAACCTAAAAAATTGTATGACAATCGGTTCAAAGATCAGACGTCTTAGAGAACAGCGTGGCTTTAAACAAAGTACGGTCTCAAGTGAACTCAGGATGTCGCAGGCAAATTATGCAAAAATTGAGAGTGATATCATTGATGTTAAAACAAGTACCTTGATGAAAATTGCAGCAGTTCTGGATATAGAGGTGGCTAGCATTTTCACTGACACCTCGAAGGCAGACATTTCACACTCGCTTCGTGACCCTGCTAAAGAAGAACTGCTGAACCAAATTATTCGCAGCAAGGAAACAGAACTTGTTGTTTTACGCATGCAAATTGAAAATGACCAACAAAGGATTGCCCGGCGAAACGAGAAAATTCATGAACTACGCGAACAGCTCAAAAATAAAGAAGCAATTATCGCTGGTCTTGAACAAACAATCGAAGCGTTGAAGACAAAGCTATATTTATATACCGATACCAGTCCAGTCAGTATATAGTTATGCAAGTCTGCCAATTCTTTTTCAAAGATCAGGTTTCGCATTGGCCAACGGAAGAGCAGGCCGTAAAGAGTTTTGCACTTAGCAACCTGTTACTTCAAAAAGCATATCAAAACGTTACCGTCTTTACCGACAAACCATCCGCACATCTTCTCACGGAGTTACTCGGTATTCGCAGCGAAAGCATGGAAATCTTATTGGGTGACATTGACAAAAGTCGAGGTGCACTGACGGATAAGGAAATTAAAGTCCACATCTGGAATCGGGTGGATCGGCCCTTCCTGCTTGTGGATTCTGATGTTTATTTATGGCGTAGACTTAACGACCACCTTCCTGAGAATGATTTGTTTCTGTTCTGCACCGAATCAGGTGATCGGGCATGTTTTCAGGAAATGGTTTCGGTTCGCGAGAAGTATGAAGAAGCAAACACAATGTTTGCAAATACGAAAATCAATGTAGACGCAAGGTTATATTTCATGACCGCGAATACAAAAATTTGCGGTGGTAATCATCAGATTTACAACAACTATACTAAATCAATACAAGATCTTTTAAGCGAGGAAAAGCACCCCTTTCCCGCAAAGTATATTAATGCTATTGAACGTTACTTTATTCTGGGTTATTTAAAAAAAATTGGATTGGAATACAGCACCATACTGGATTTCCCACTCAACTATAAAAGTAATATATATTCAATTTTTGAAGATATAGGGAGGAAAACCGGGGTCACCTGGGTACCCGATGAATTGAAAAGCAAGCGTGATATAGGTAACTTTTTATCACTGAAACTGCGCGAACTATTTCCTGCTCATGCAAATACAATAGACTGCTATTATCAGCATGATCACACCAGACACAATAACGCTGCGATACCGGACAAGGCTCACTCCCCACTTCAACCTTCGTGTACGCAACACTTTCCCAGAACGAAAGCGGCACTGATCGAATTAAAGTACCTGACCGAATCACAAATTGCCAATGACGTATCCGATTTTATCACCACAACAGAGTCACTTATAGGAGCGTCTGATGAAAATGCAGAGCTCCTTACAGACGTTTTTAAATTCGAACTGACTAAATTTAACAGACCACATCTGACAAATTATTCTACTATACAGGAACGTTCACTTAACCAGTATAAACTATATACTACCGTTGCCGACAGTAATCACCAGGAGTTCTTGGCAAAACGCTTATACTTTAATCCCGAGGCTTTACTCCACAGAAGTAAGTATAATTGGGCTGTCTACGATAAATCAATACCTGAGCTTTACGTGTTAAAAGTACTATATAACGTATGCAATGAAGCCGAGCGCTACTATACCATATTTACTCCGTCAACAACTGTTCTGTCGGTAGAATTAAAGTTAAATGAATTGGATGTTATATTGATCGATGCCTTTCAGCAAGCCGAATCGGTTATCGCAGGCATTGAAAAAGTAATCGAGAGAACTTCGGTAATTCAGAAAGACTTGCAACGTACGGTTGGATACCTGATTGAGACAATCAAGCAGTTTGCATTCCATGGCATACTAATTCCCGAACAAAAATAATTATCTGCAGATGAGTACAACGCCCCGCCTATCCGCGATTGTTCCCTGCTTCAACCAGGGAAGGTATATAAATTTTTCTATTAACAGCATCACGAATCAAACCATACCGGTTGATGAGATTATTATAGTGGATGACGGCTCTACGGATACACAAACCACAGCATGGATAAAAAGTTACAACCACCCCAACGTAAAAATCGTCTCCCAGAAAAATAGCGGCCCGGCTACAGCGCGCAACAATGGCTATAAGTATTGTAATGGTGACTATATATTACTTCTGGATGCAGACGATATGTTCGAAAGGACTTTCGTTGAGAAAGCCTGCAATGTCTTATGCAAGCATCCGGAAGTTGGTGCTGTTTCTTCGCATGTTTTAAAATTTGGCGATCAGGACTATACCTGGCACCCTACCGGTGGAGACGTTGCCGGATTCATGTTAGGTATAAACAGTGTTGCCTGTGGATTGATAAGAAGAACTGCATGGGATAGTGCGCATGGATTCAATAGCGATATGCGAGACGGCTACGAAGATTGGGACTTCTGGCTTCGCATAACAAAGGCCGGCTGGCTGGTACATATCCTCCCCGAGATTTTATTCTACTATCGTGCAAAGAAAGAATCCCGTGTTGTTGATACCATCCGGAAGCACAAAGATCTGTACCGTCAAATTCGCTTCAATCATCCAGATATATTCAGTAAGTATTTCGAAGAAAATTAAACCCCATACGCAATGCGATATACCTATGTAACCATGCTATACTCTGACAACTTTCTTCCAGGGCTGTTGGTTCTACATCACTCCCTGAAAAAAGCTCATTCGAAATATCCCCTCCTCGTGCTGGTGACGGCAAACGTATCGAAGGACATTATCTTCATGATTACATCGCTTGGCATGCAGACCGAGCGCTTCGATTTCATTGTGAATCCGGATGCAACAAAGCCCGCACGATTCCGCGAGATGTATAGCAAATTATACATTTTCGGAATGGAGCATTATGATAAGATCGTTTATATAGATTCCGATATGTTGGTATGCGCCAACATAGACATACTGTTTTCAAAAAAACACTTGTCTGCTGCTAATTCCGGGGGCATGCTTCCCGAGCATACCGACTGGAAAGATTTAAATGCCGGATTGCTGGTGGTCGTTCCCAACAGGGCAACGCTAAATGACATGTTATCGAAGATTGATTCTGTCACCTCGTCCGATGGTGGTGACCAGGGCTTTTTACACTCATACTATCCGAATTGGAGAATGGAAGAAGAGCTTCACCTGGATCATGGCTATAATATGTTTCCAGCCATTCTGGAACGCTATCACGAGCTTTTTGGATATACCATAGCCACTCCGTTGGACGATCCTTCTACAGAACGTTTAGTTCGCGTAATTCACTTTTGCGGCCCGACAAAGCCCTGGGATAAAAGATTTGATTATAAAAATTGTCTTGGTATGAATAGAGTAACGGTTGACCTGTGGAGAAACTGCCTGCATGATTTTCTCAGTTTACTACCGATCAATGCAGTGCGTTTCTTTCATACTTATGGAGTTCAGGATTTTGTAAAGGATGAAGAGTTGATTGTATAGAGAATGTTACTCTACTTCGCTATAGTCGTTATTCAAAATAGCTACCGCTTCCTCAAATGCAATTGCAGATATACCCGATTCCTCTAACACCTCTGCCGGCAGCGATTCAATAATTCTGTTTTGAATATGCGTGATGATTTTCAGCAGATCGTAGCAATATATAGATGGGTTGTTGAAAGCATTTTCTTTACTATACCGGTGCGGCAGGAAACCGCCACCACAAATCTCCACGATTGGGCACCGCTGGCATTTTGCGCACAGCTGCTTATGACTCAGGTTATACATTTTAACCAAGTCTGTTTCCAGTGCTTCCGACAGTTCGGTTGTAAAAACGTGCGAATTGTCTTTTGTAAATCCATCACCACAAATCTTCAGTATATCCGAAGTTTCTATACTGCCGTTAGTCTCCACAATAAGCACCTCGTTGTTTCCTCCTCCGATTTGTTCTGATACAAAATCTTTTCCGAGGAGTCCGTGTATAATATGCCGGAAGAAACGGATGGATACACGGTCTTTAGGATCATTATACCAGTATTCAAAGATTTTGATAAACCAGTCTCCGTATGGCGCGCTGACAGAGCCTATATCTTCTTTGCCGGGGGATGGCTTCTCGTAATTGGCGTCTGGCAAAAGAAAGTCTATATCACGAGCTCCAATAGTCTTGAAATGATTATAGGTTTCAACCGGATCCGATGCTGCATCCACAACACATAGCACGCCCGGGCGTTCACGAAGGTCAGTAGAATTCAAGGCAACCTGGAGACCTTTTACGATGTTGTTGTACGATCCTCTTCCGGAATGATCGATCCTGAATTTATCATTCTGTGCGGGCGTTCCATCCAGACTTACCCCTACATATACATTCAATTCTCCGAATAGTTTACACCATTCATCGTCCAGTAAAACACCGTTGGTTTGTACACTATATCTGACGCGTACATGCTCACTCAGCATGCTATTGGCTTTAGCAACAAACTTCCTGTAAAATTCATGTCCCGCCAACAGAGGTTCTCCACCGTGAAAAACGATGATAAAAGATTCAAGATTATGCTCCTGACAATGATTCCTGATGCGTAGCAGAAGTGCATCAACAACTTCGTCACGCATAAATTTAGGTTGCTTGCGATACGTTTCATCACCCATATTATACATATAGCAATACGTACAATTTAAGTTACATCGGCTTGCCACCTTTATTACTATCGCACTGCAGCGTAAAATTTCCTGATCTTTTTCCATTGCTACTATTTTAGTGTTTAGAATAAAGGGACAATGAGATAAGTATATCTCATTGTCCGGGGAAGGTCTATACGCGGCTATAGAATTGTTGGTAATAGCCTTGTGAATAGGCTGCACTCAGATCAAGTCCTCCTATATAGTTTTTGGCAAGATCTTTAACAGCTTCATTTTTGAATGAATCGATTGACTGACGAATCATTTCTGACTGTTTTTTTTCGAGTTTAATCTTCTTGGATTTCATGTTGTTTGATTTAATGGTTAAACATAAGTTGATCAGTATGCGGCCTTACACTGTCCATCAAATCGACTAATTATATCATGCTTTTACAATAGCAGCGATTTATCATTTTTATAGCTATATAAAATAGCAAAAACATGCTATAACAATTGACTTCGCCAATGCTATAAATTACATTCACATGATCGATTGCATAGTATCCCATTTGTAACCAAACTCCATTGTATGTTAAGTAACCATCTTAAGATTGCCTTTCGAAAACTAGCAAGCCAAAAACTCATCACGTTTATTCATCTGTTTGGACTCGCGACTGCTATTGCATCGTGTTTTCTGATAACGCTTTTTGTAAAAGATGAAGTTGGATTTGATCGTTTTCATACTAAAAAGGAGTATATATTCAGAGCCGTGCGCGAACATACATTCAATGGTGAATCTCAGATTTCCGCTTTAACAAACGGAGCACTGGCAAGTGCACTGTCGTCCAATTTTAAAGAAATTGAAACATCAACAAGGCTACTCCTCAAAAAAGGAGTCGTTTCTCTCGAGAACCAGGCTGAGTCTTTCGCAGATCAACAATTGGCTTTTGCAGATTCTAATTTCCTTACTGTTTTCGACTTCACATTAGCGAAGGGTAACGTGCGTGACGCGCTGTCAAAACCCGGAACCATTATATTGTCCAAACAGACTGCACAACGCTACTATGGAGATGCTGATCCAATAAACAAAACCCTTGTCGTAGACAATCAACACAGCTTCCAGGTTGTGGGAGTTCTGGATGCTATACCTACCAATTCGCATATTCATTTTGACGCCCTTGCATCCATGGCGACTTTGTACTCTTCCACACCTTGGTTAAACGAATGGAGACGCAATAGCATCTATACCTATGTTGTTCTTGATGATCCGGCTTCTGTTGTTACGTTAAATGCTGAAATGCCGAATCTGGTAGAGAAATATATAGGCAAAGAAGCACGGCAAAATGTAAATTATTATTTCCAGCCGTTGCTATCAATTCATCACGACACGAATGTGGTGAGTAATGCTGAACCGGCCCGCAGTAAAAAGGTAATATATATATTTGCCTGCGTTGGTCTTTTCATTTTGATCCTCGGCTGTATCAATTACGTTAATCTCTCAACGGCATACTCCATGACACGTGCCAAGGAAATTGGTGTACGTAAAACATTGGGTGCAAAGGGTAATGCATTGATTTCACAATTTCTGCAGGAATCCGTACTGGTTGCAATTATCAGTGTGGTACTTGCACTTTTGCTTACAACATTGACCCTTCCATTCTTCAACGATCTTTTGGGAAGAAATATACCTTTGTGGTCCAGTATAGATACGACCATTACTATACTGGCGCTATCACTAATCATTATTGTAGTGGTGGGCATTATAGCCGGTTCTTATCCTGCGTTTTACCTGACACGGTTTCATCCCGCGCTAACATTAAAGGGTAAGCTTCTGCAGTCGTCAAAGGGCTTTTCCTTTCGAAAGGCATTGGTAGTATTTCAATTTTCCGTTACAATCATGTTAATCAGTTCAACCTTCATCATCCAACATCAATTGAAATTCATGTCTGGTTCAAACCTGGGATTTGACCAGCACAACCTGATACAGATACCATTGCGCGATCCACTCCTGATACGCCAACAGGAATCAATAAAACAATCGTTTTTGCGAAGTACACCGGGTATTACGGGCATCACTTCAGCCGATAATCTTTTGGACTTCACATCTCGCGTAAATGCACGTCTATTAGGAAGCAGCGATGAAAATGAAGTTTTACTCTCGCGAATTTCCTGCGATTTCAACTTCCTGAAGACCGTAAAGTTAAAGCTATTGGCAGGCAGAGATTTCTCCCTTCAAAATCCTGCTGATTCACTTGACGCTATTATCATCAATGCACAAGCCGTCAAAAAATATGGATGGAATACTCCGCAAGATGCCTTGGGACATGAGCTGGAAGGTGTACGATTTGGAGCCAACCGCAAGAGTAAAATTATCGGTGTTGTAGAAGATTTCAACTTTGCACCTATGTATAGTGAGATTGAGCCGCTGTTGATTGTTTGTGAGCCCGGCGAAATACGACACCTCATCATCAGGTTAGCTCCGGAATCTGTCAGCGAATCACTCGCATCGATCAAAAATACCTGGCAGAATATTTCAGGTATATGGCCCTTTACTTTCGATTTCGTTGATGATAAAATTGCCACGTTCTACCAAAACGACGCAAGACTCGAAAAACTCTTCAACACGTTCGTTGTTCTTTCCATTTGTATTTCATGTCTGGGACTTCTTGGTCTTGTGATATTTACTTCAGAAAGAAAAGCCAAAGAATTTGGTATCCGAAAAATTCTGGGGGCTGATATGTCCAGTATTATGGGACTTCTCGTCAGAGAATTTATGATTTTGATAATAATCGCGAATGTGATTGCCTGGCCAACGGCCTGGTGGCTTATGAGCAAATGGCTTGAGGGGTTTGCATATCGCATTTCCATTGAGTGGTATATATTTCTGCTGGCAGGTGGTATAGCGCTTCTGATTGCATTACTAACACTAAGCTTTCAGATTATTCGCTCTGCATCCACGAATCCATTAAAGGTTCTTAAATCGGAATAGATGATCCATTGCGGGCAAGTCGAACTATGGCTGACTCTTTTAATGATCGAACAAAAGTCTCTGTTTGCAAATCATTGCGTGATGGAAATATTCGCAGGTATTCTGAAGTTTGTGCGACAAGCTTATCATCCTGTGCCTTACTATTTGCTTCCTCAAGTGACGAATAGTAAAATGGATAGTCATCACCAAGATATTCGGTGACTGCCGGAATCTTGTTTACCAGGATCGGTGTGTTGCGTGCTATACATTCGATAACAACGTTATTGGCGTTACTGTCATACAGATCATTAAAAACAATGGAGGAGCATAACAAATCATCGTACATGGAATTGGACACATGGTTTACAACCTGCACATTACGCACTTCTGAAGGTGATTTTCCTACGTACTGTAACTCCTGCTGAATATAGCGCAACGTATAAGAATTTAGCAGCAGCATTTTATCAAGCCCCGATACATCTAAGTCAAAGAACGATGTAATTCTGCGCATCCACGTGCCCGCATGCAATATTCTGCGGGTATCCAAGAACTCTTGGTAACTAAAAACTCTAAGCGGAAACTCTGTAGGATGTTTTACGCTGCCAACCGGTATATTAAAACGATTAACTTTTTCGCTTACATATTCTGCTACATACCGCGATAATGTAAAAATTCCGCGGCAGTTACCGGCACTCTCTTCAAATATTTTACTGGAGAATATTGCATCTATAGGCTTTACATCATCTGTCGCCCATGGACAGACTGCTATAGTACCGTGTATAAAACCAATCCAGGGGCTCGTATATGGAAGTGTACCTGCTTCAATGAACCTGTCTGCTGCATAACCAAAACTAGCGTCAATTGATCCATTAAAAATAGCTCCATCTTCGCTGTGAATTTCGTGCAGCGACTCCAGTGCATATTTCCATCCGCTCCGGTGTTCATTCCAAACCACCTGGTCACGGTAGTCAATTCTTACCATAAGAACTTACCTTTTGCAGCGTGAAGTATATAAACGTGTATTGTGTATTGAATTCCTTCCACTCAACCACTTTATCAACACCATCCAAATGTAGCGGCTCTAACAACTGAAACCCATACGCATTTGCCAGTTGAATTACCGAAGCGATGCTATCGCGGTTAAATATATAGCTTGATGCACCATAGGCGGAAATGTGATCTGTATTTATATAGTCCTCCCAATAATCAGTTGAAATGAATAAATAGCCTTCAGTTTTGATGATACGGTTCATCTCCCGGAAGCAGGCATGTAAATCGATTCCATGCTCAATAACACTTAAGCATGTAACGCCATCAAAGTACTCATCATCAAAATCGGTTGCCGTAATATCGCCTGGCTGGTATATAATTGTGCCCCTGGTACTTTTGATTTTGAAAGCCAGGTTTATACACGTTAAATTTTTATAATTATATGCAGCCAGTTGTGGGAGTATACTTGAGTAGTATTCTCCTCCGGCGTCTAATATTTTCGCGCGCGTATCGGTATACCGAAGAACCGTAGATAAAGCTGCGAGAGAATCCCAGTTCTTTGGAAGATCTTCATGAAACGGAATCCCCAGGCATTTACTTTCATCCAACGCGGTTATAAAATCAGTGTCCTTTTTTAGTATACCACTGGCGGGATATACAGAAGGATGCATAAGATTTTCCCTGCTGATGTAGTGTGTTGCGCGCGACCAATCATAAACCTTCAGATTGCCAAAATGTGAAAACCCCATCGTGGAGTATACACCGGCACTACCAGCGGGTGCCTGCAAAACCACAGCACGGACACCATCCGAAAGCGTGCTATGTACCAAAGTCTCTAAAATATACCGAAACAATTCCATCCTGTTTTCTTCCGGATGTATACCAACAGTCAACACCCAGCTCACATCGCGCGAAACAAGGCAGTTTACAAAAGCCACATCTCCTTTGCTGTTTCGAAATACAACCATATCAAGGCGAGCATTGCTACTATATGCTTTTAGTGATGATTCAATTTTAGAATATAGTTGCCTGCCTCCAACATTTGCTATCGTTTCCTTATATAGCTCTATAGTTGCAATATTCTTCCCATGATTAACCGCGATATCCGGAAGCTTTCCAGATGTTCCTGTTCCAGGATCTGTAACACAGAGTATATCTTCACTATCCCGTATTACAAAATTTTGCTTTTCGAATCGATTGCTGTCACGATCCTGCTCAACCGAAAAAATCTTTATATAGTGTACATCTTCATCGGCCAGCAGGGAAGCTACATCGCGATTGAGAATTTCATCATTATTTAAAGGACTAATAAAAACTGTTCGGGTATCAGGCCGGGCAGAAAACCAGGTGAACGTCTCCTCCTGCCCGGCTAGCAGCCGGTCCGAGGTTGTCTTTGCCTGACAGATTGCTTTCTCCAGCATACAATCATGGATCAGCGATTTTAAATTCTTGACTTCAGAAGTATATACTGCCATACTATTGTTTTACGAGTTGCCCTAAGTTCAACACCAGAGAAGTTTTAACCGACAACACAGTATGAATAAATTATTCTTCACAATTATATTTTTATTCGCGATCGTTTTTGACGGGTTAGGAGGAACCATCAATTTGCCTGTAAAAAAACTATGGAAACAATATATGCCCCTACCCTGTCTAATATTAAGCTTGGTAAAGACACATTAAGAATGCATTCACAGTCGCATGAAGATAAACACCAGACTATATTGCGGGACTTCAAAGGAGTACTTTTGAAAAAATGGAATATGCTGATCGAGCTATTGGAGAAGACCGACACCAATGCTCTGACCAGGCTGCAGGGTAAAATCAGTCAGCTCTCAGAAGATCAGTTTACATTGATCATTATGGCTCCCGAAGTAAGCTTCAGACTTTTAAACTTCAACGAGCATAGTGTTGTACTGCTAACAAATTTCATCATCTATAGCATGGACGCTGAACTGGCAAAGACGAAGGAAGAATTTGACACGAACTCCTATGAAGAACTCTGGACACCCAATGGAGATTTCTTCATTCGCTACAACAAGAAAGACAAAGAGTTTGTAACGTATGAACCCTATAAGTTGAATTCGATAACACCCATCGATTTCTTTAGTCCCTATTGTGTAAAGCTGACGAACGATGATGTCAATGAAACGAGAACTTCAAAACTACTGCCGTATGATTTTGATGAAGCTGAGTCAATCTGTAATTTACTGGAGGAAACCGTTGAGCCACTCATCGGTGTCAATAACGACTATATTAAACTGATCAATCATTTTTCAAGAGTAATTATCTTTAATAAAGTTATTCCTGTTACCGGTCCACCTCCCTTTATCTCAGGCTCTGATGCTCTTCACGTTGGCAGAACTGTAATTTCGAATCCTACTGATGGAGACCTTGAGAAAATGATCGAGGCGTTAGTTCATGAGTCCATTCACTCAAAACTCTATATGATTGATGAAACCAAACGGTGGATGCCGAGCTATGATTTGTCTAACAAAATAGGAAGAGTTATACCATCAAGCTGGACAGGAAATATACTAACACTAAACAGTCTTTTACAAGCTTGTTTTGTCTGGTATGGTTTGTATCACTTCTGGTCCTATGCTTATCAAAATAATCTGTACAACGAAGAACATGCTGTTGGCCGGATGAATTTTATTCAGGCAGGGTTCAGGAAGTTTGATGCCAACGAACTCATAACAAAATACAACTTAAAACTTGAGCATGAACTGGCGTTGTGTTTTTCAGAGATCAGGGAAGAAATGTTAGCGAACTAGGAAATGTAAAAAACGCATGAGCAGAACTTCAAGGAAGGAAATTCTACCACCTGGTTTTAAACGAGATGTGGCCATTCAGTTTATAGCACACGAGAACTCTTTCTTCGCTTTTGCAACTCAGTTCTTAAGGGAGAATCATATAAATAGTATGTTGTTATCGGGCGATGACAGTGAACAGATTCTATCTCAAATCGCACGTACAAACGCTGATGTTACTTTCATTTCAATGCGCGGAAATGCGAATAGCCTTGAATTCTCCAGGAAGGTGAAGCGTGTCATGCCACAAACACATTGTGTTGTGTACGTTGATCCGGAGGATTTCAAGTTAGAATATTTAGTAAACTTTAATATAAGTGCATACTTATCCTCAGTCGATCTTTCACTTACAGAAATCGTTCTGTGTGTAGAGACACTTACGGATGGTTATCGATATATAGGGTCTCAAATCCGCGAATCGTTAGCGAAGGTAAATGAGTTTGAGTTCGACCTGACATACCAGGGTTTCAACCTGACAAAGCAGGAAATTGTTATACTGAACTTGCTTGCCAAAGGGCTTCGCTCCAAGGATATATCAGACCGGCTGTTCATTAGTCAGAACACATTGAACAATCACAAAACAAACATAAAGAGCAAGCTCAATCTGATGAGCAATCGGGAAATAGTTTTTTTTGCCATGAGAAACGGTCGGCAACCGAAAAATATTCAAATCGAAAATCCTGACGTTTAATAAAATCCAAGTATGATTTTCAACACTGGGAAGTTTCCTTTTTTTAAACAGTATGAGCAGTCTGATTGTGGCATAGCGTGCCTGCGGATGATTGCGAAATACTATGGAAAGGAATATAGGCAGGAGGATTTAACACGACACGTGATCGTTAATCGTATTGGTATATCTATTTATGACCTCTCTACCGTTGCCGACAAGATTGGATTTCGCTCCCTCGGAATTGAAACCTCGTGGAAGAATTTAATGACGGAAGTCCAATTACCGGCAATAGTACATTGGGACGGTGATCACTTTGTGGTGGTCTATAAAATCACCGGCAGCAAAATATATATAGCAGATCCCAGAATTGGCTTATGCCAATATACTCATGCCGAGTTTTGTATGCACTGGTTGCATCATAAAAAAGAAAACACAAGTCGCGGTGTCGTATTATTGTTAGAACCGTCTCCAGACTTTTTCAGCAGTAAGCACACTGCAACCAACCAGAATAAAGCCAGCCTCGGCTTCATTATCAAGAACTCGCTAAAGTTTCGTTTTCATTTTCTCCTGTTAATTGTTGGACTGTTGCTTGGCAGCTTACTGCAACTGTTTATACCCTTCATCACGCAGTCCATTGTGGATCTTGGTATAATTCCTCAAGACATTGATTTCTTACGCATAATCATCCTGGCACAATTGTTTGTCTTTGTAAGTATTACCATTGTTGATTTCCTGCGCACGTGGATTCTCATTCACATCAGTAGTCGAATGAATGTTTACATTATATCCGACTTTCTGATGAAGCTTATGAGTCTGCCCATTCATTTCTTTGATACAAAAACAAAGGGAGACATTATGCAGCGCATCCAGGACCATGAGCGTGTGCGCTCCTTTCTAACTGATACGTTGCTAAAAAGTTTGTTTTCGCTATTCAGCATTGTTGTCTTATGCACCGTTCTGGCGGCCTATAACTTCTGGATCTTTACTGCTTTTTTATTACTCACCGTGCTGGAAATGACATGGATCTTCATCTTCCTCAAACACGTACGGAAGGTTGATAATGAAAGCTTTGTATATATGGCTGAAGAGCAAGGCAAGCTTCACGAGTTAATAAGTGGAATCAATGAGATCAAACTTCATAATGTAGAGCAAAAGAAACGGTGGGAATGGGAGTATATACAATCAAAACTTTTTAAGGTAAACCTGAAGCGTTTAAGACTCAACCAGCGTCAAGAGGGAATTGCGCGTACTACCAATTATTTACTGGTTGTAGTTATTAATTTCATAACCGCTTCGTTGGTATTGGAAGGGAAACTATCACTTGGATCGATGCTGGCTGTCACCTCCATCCTGGGATTGTTAAATGTACCTGTAACGCAGCTTATCAATTTTGTGCTGCGCGGCCACATAGCCAAGATGAGCCTGGAACGGATGGGACAAATTCATGCGCTTGACAGCGAAAACAAAACTTATGGATCCGAAAAACAGTTGCCTGCAGACAGAAGTATATATTTTACAAATGTCGGTTTCTCTTTCGGTGACGACTCATCAAGCTTTGCTTTAGATAACATAAACCTTACTATACCTGCCGGAAAAATAACAGCTATTGTTGGTTTAAGCGGCAGCGGAAAGACTACGTTGATTAAGTTACTACTCAAATTCTATGATCCGCAGCACGGATCTATCCGTGTAGGTCACACAGATCTGAGGGAAATTCAAAGTCCGTTTTGGAGAGCTCACTGTGGTGCTGTGTTACAGGATGGATTTATCTTTTCAGACAGTATAGCGTCTAATATAGCTTTGGCTCCCAGCATTAGTTACGAAAGACTTAAAACAGCGACCGAGATTGCCAACATTCATGATTTTATAGCGTCACTTCCGCAAGGCGTTCACACGAAAATAGGACCAGACGGTATCGGCCTGAGTCAGGGACAGAAGCAACGAATCCTGATTGCAAGAGCGGTATATAAGAATCCGGAATACCTGGTATTTGATGAAGCTACAAACGCACTCGATGCCCAGAATGAACGCATCATCATGCGCAACCTGGAGAAATTCTACCAGGGAAGAACAGTAATAATTATAGCGCACCGGCTAAGCACCATCAAGCGCGCAGATCAAATTGTATTGATTGAAAATGGTAAGATCAGTGAATCAGGCACGCATATAACACTCATTGATAGTAGGAGTAAATATTATTCACTGGTCGAAAGTCAAATGGAAGTAGTCTCTTGAACTTGCCTCTATGAACAATACAAACACTGAAGAAGAGCTCATGGGTAAAATTCCTGTTTGGGTTGGCACTGTGAGTACCTGGGTATTTATCGCACTGTCCTCGCTTTGTATATTTTGGTTTTTCATCTACAAATTCAATACGCGGCAAAAAGGAATATTTACCCGTATTGATTCGTCTTATGTATTATTTGAGTGCAAGGCAAATGGTGACTTTACGTTTAATAAAAAAGAAAATATAGTACTTACCATTGACCGTCATACTTTTATATCCAGTATAGATAGTATGTATAGTCGGGGAAAAATGCACTATATTATTTTTCAGATGAAGCAGCAATCCTATTTTAGCGGACAACAGTATACAGGAACTATCCATCAGAAAAATGCAACGTTCTTCGAAAAGCTTACTGCATTGGGTGATAACAAACACTAACCTTCAAGAACGAAAAAACGAAGTAGTCTCTCTCACATGCTATTTCCAACCTGTACTAACGAATTTTAGGCTGAATCCTTAATCGGTTCATTCTAAGTCTAAGCAACTTTAAACTGAAGAGCGATCTTGGGTATCTTGTTAAAGAGCTCATTGCGCATTTCATTCGTTTCTTCCAGAGCACGTTTACCGGCAGCCGTCAGCAGGAAGAGTCGCTTACGGCGTCCGCCACGCTCGCTCGTGGGGTCGCCCATTTTTGAAGTCACCAGGTTCTTATCTTCGAGACGTTTTAATACCGTATGCACGGCACTGATGTTAAGACTACGCCCCGTCTGTCGTTCGATCTCATCCATCACAGCAACACCGTAGGCATCTTTATATAGCACACCAACCGTAAGCAATACTAATTCTTCAAGTTCTCCTAAATATGTTCCTTTCATATACTATATATCTACTCTCGTTTTAACACGTCTGCCGGGTTCACGTTTGCCACCCGTATAGCCTGGTAGCTTATCGTAAAGAAAGCTATTGCCGCTGCTATAATTGCCGACAACCCAAATAACCATCCATTTATATTTACCCGGTAGGCAAAGCTCTGCAACCATTGTGTCATCAGGAAGTAAGCCACTGGCAACGCCACCAGTATAGCGATCAGAATCATGCTGAAGAAATGACGCGAGAATAATACAAAGATGTTTGCTGTTGAACTACCCAATACTTTTCGGATGCTCATCTCCTTCTTGCGTTGCTCGGCCGTAAATGTAGCCAAACCAAACAATCCCAGGCATGCCACCAATATAGAGAGAGCAGAGAAAACGATGGTAACACGACTCATCTTTGTCTCGGCCTTATAGAGTTTCTCCAGGTCATTTCTGAGGAAGAAATATTCAAATGGCCATCCGGGTATCTGCGCTTTCCATTGTTTGGCAAGCCAATCGATAGTGCCGGGAATGTCATTGCCCGTAATGCGTACAGCCATATACTTGATGCGAACATCAAATGCCCGGGGCGTTGTATTCAACTGCAGTATCAGGGGACGGATAGGATTATGGCGTGACGTAAAATTAAAATCCTTTACCACACCAATGATGCGATGGGTAGCGCTGTTGTCGAACGTTTTACCTATAGCCTCTTCGCTGGAAGCCCATCCCATTTGTTTCACAAACGTTTCATTTACGATCAGCGACAATGAATCATCGGTCTTTATATCTTCAGAAAAATCACGGCCGGCAACAATAGGTATATCAAATGTCTCAGCAAAGTGATGTCGTACAGTCAGGCGTGGAAATGGTCGTGATTCATGCTGCCCTTCAAATATATAGTTACCCACCTGGTGTTTCGCTCCCAATATTTCTTCAAGCGCTGTTACACTGACGGTATTTTTATTTCGTAAGAATTCATTCTCCACTGCCTGATAATTTGTTGCCACCGGTGAACGTGTAACCGGGATCATGATAACATTCTCCTGCGTAAAACCTGTATCGCTTTTTCGAAGCATCCGCAGTTGATCTATAGCTACACCAGTTCCGATCAATAATATAATAGACAATGTAAACTGAACGATCACCAGGCCTTTACGAAAAGTACCGCCTGACTGAGAATTGATGCTTGTCTTTAATGCCGTAATCGGTTTGAAACCGGAAAGCACAACGGCAGGATAAAGGCCTGCAGCCACTCCTACTCCTATGGGAAGCAGTGTAAGAAGCGTTAAATAAAAAGGTTCGAGTAATGCCATCGGTGTTACATTCATTTCAGTAAATGCATTGAACATCGGAAGCAGTAGCAGCACCAGTGTGATCGCAATGACTACGGAAAGTACACACAGCAGTATAGATTCAAAGAGGAATTGTCCTACCAGTTGAAACCGCTGGCTTCCCAGCGTCTTGCGCATGCCCACTTCTTTGGCCCGCTTGGCAGCACGTGCTGTGCTCAGGTTGATGAAGTTTATGCAGGCAATGAGCAAAACAAATATACCTATAGAACCAAAGATATATAGTGTAGTCAGACTGCTGTTAGGTTGTATCTCATAATCCAGGTGTGATTTCAGGTGTATATCCGTGAGCGGAAACAATTCCAGCTTTACATCTTCCCGAACAAACTCTGGGAAGTGTTTTTTTACAAAGGCAGGCATGGCAGCTTCCAGGTAGGGCGCATCACTCGCATCGCGGAGCAACAGGTATGTCCAGCAGGGGTTCCAGTACCAATGCCA
The DNA here is from genome assembly GCA_902168205.1 of uncultured Chitinophaga sp. Lineage (GTDB taxonomy): Bacteria > Bacteroidota > Bacteroidia > Cytophagales > Cyclobacteriaceae > Ohtaekwangia > Ohtaekwangia kribbensis. The sequence continues at coordinate 334,999 of CABHOK010000007.1, forward strand.
GTTTTGTGGTGTACGTGGATCATAAACCTGATCAAGCGTGCGGAAAGACATCAAGCCATCGAATTGAAAGTGTGTGTTCAGCGGTATATCTTCCAGTATACCTGTTACCAACAAATTTGTATTACCCTGAAACCTCAGATATTTACCTATAGCATGCTCGCTTCCAAAATACTTCCGCGCCATACTTTGCGTCAGTACAATGGTTTCGGGTTTATCAAGAGCTGTTGGATCTCCCTCAACGAATTTATAGTCGAAAACGTCAAAGACTGTACTGTCAGCACAGAATAATCGTGATTCATTAAACTCCTTGGTATTATCAATCGTGGCCATGGCCAGTGTAGGAGCCTGAAAATTGAAGAATCGTACCGCGCTCAAAATTTGCGAACCATGATCCGTTAACAACGCTTCGGCTACTGGAAACGGTTGACTGGCCGAGTGCTCTCCTACTCCATCGGATTGCAATACTTCATGCACGCGGTATATACGGTCTGCTTTGGTATGCATCCTGTCGAAACTATACTCGTTGCGTATATATAGACTTATCAACAGAAAGCAGGTAACGCCAATGGCAAGACCAAATACGTTTAAAAAAGAATATCCTTTTTCACGCACGAAACTGCGCTTGAATACAGAGAAGTAATTTCGATACATCATAAAGTTTGGGCTGGATTGGTTGGATGATCGTTTGATATTAGACCATTTAAAGAAGCGTAGTATATTCCAGGTGTATTGCCAATCGGCTATATGTTGCCCGTGATTCTTCAGGGCACGGACATAGAGTTCGTAAGCATCGCCCTGAATTTCTTCCAGCAATGCAGGATTGCAATACCACTCCAAAAATCTACTAGCCCATTTAGGCGGTGAGACCCTGTTCATATATCTTCCACAAACGTGAAAGTAATATGATATGTTTCATGTTTGTGGATAAAATATATGAATCAGAAAGAAATTACCGCCAACCTAATCCTGGTGCAACGTGCTTCAGTATTGAAGAGAGCACGTGAATATTGTAATCAACTCCCAGTGTATTGGGTATCGTCAGGAGAAGTGTATCAGCCTCCTGAATAGCCTCGTCTGCAGCTAATTCCTTTATGAGTTTATCCGGTTCTGCGGCATAGCTTCTTCCGAAAATAGCACGTTTGTCACTTTCGATAAAACCAATTTGATCTACGCGATTAGTTTCCTGTCCAAAGAAATACCTGTCCTGCTCCGTTACCAATGCAAAAATAGACCTACTTACCGAAATTCTTGGCTCACGCTGGTGGCCAGCTTTCTTCCATGCTTCTTTATAGAGTCTGATTTGCTCTGCCTGCTGAACGTGAAAAGGTTTACCGCTCTCATCATATTTAAGTGTAGAGCTTTGCAAATGCATTCCATTTTCGGCAGCCCAGATCGCTGTAGCATTGGAAGCAGCACCCCACCATATTCTGTTACGCAATCCTTCCGAATGTGGTTCTAACCGTAACAAGCCCGGAGGGTTCGGGAACATAGGATTCGGATTAGGTTTGGCAAATCCCACGCCTTTTAATTTATCCAGAAATTCCAGCGCCTTTCTACGCCCCATGTCCGCATCAGTTTCTCCTTCAGCGGGTTCGTAACCAAAATAGCGCCAGCCATCGATTACCTGTTCTGGCGAACCTCTGCTAATTCCCAACTGTAATCTTCCTCCGGATATCAGATCGGCTGCTCCTGCATCTTCCACCATATAGAGTGGATTTTCATAGCGCATATCAATCACGCCTGTTCCAATCTCTATCTTCTTTGTTTTTGCACCAATCGCAGATAACAAAGGAAATGGTGACCCAAGCTGAGCAGCAAAATGATGCACCCGGAAATACGCACCGTCCAACCCCATCTCTTCACCAGCAACTGCCAGATCTATAGATTGAAGCAATGTATCACTTGCCGTACGCGCTTTATAACCCTGCCGATTAGCCCAATGGCCAAAAGACAAAAATCCAATTTTCTTCATAGCTTCATCAAAACCTAAAAATAGTTTTGCCTGTCAAAGATAAAAAATTACGGGGCATGCAATGCGCTATATATACTTGGTATAACTTCGACTAATATCATTGATGAGCTATAGCTGGATGACTATTTGATCCACACGGTTTGTGTAAACGCTCCGTTTGCTGCAACATCCCAAGCCTCAAGGCGCACCCATTTTCTTCCGGTGAGATCAATTGATTTATGGAACACTTGTTCACCGAAAGGCAACGTCTGGTCGAGTATAATTTTCTCACGATATACTTTTGCTCCGTCACCGGAAATGATCTCAGCGTAGTTCATAGGGAAAGTCCATTTGAGTTTGAAGTTGACATTGACGTTCTTGTCAGACAATGTAATCTCCTCGCCTGTTGATTTCCCGTTAACGGTAAACTCTGGAATCAACACCTCTCCTGTTGATGAAAAGAATTTACCTTGCTGCAGCGCATCCAGCACAGGTTGCCAGCCGTCTTTGAATTCCGGAAGCTTATCTGATTTCAGGTAGTTAATGTTCAGGTGCGCGTACATTTCGTTCTCGGGTTCAATGGTAAACAGATCAGCTTCGGCCAACACCTTCTTGCGATCGCCCCAATTGTTCATATCATCCATCAGCTCGAGAACACGTTTACCAAGGAATGGAAGTGACAGGTCTGCCGGCATTGCTTTCCAAGCCGCACCGAGGAAATGTTCATCCTTAAAAAAATCAGCCGACCTATATTTATCTGGATATCCGGTTGATCCTTTCGTGCGCGCATGCGCTGTCCAGGCGAGACCATTTTCTTTTTTCAACAACTCAAGCATCTCGCGTTCATTCGCTATGTGATATACCTTTCCATACTTCGGATCTTCGATTACGAATGGCATACCTTCCTTCCTGGACATTACCCAGTAAACAGGTTTCGGAAAAAAATTCATCCAGTGTCCACCAAAGAATTCATTCGGTTCTTCCCCGGGAAGCAGCAGTATATCTTTAGACGAGAGTCGTTCACATTGCTCAAACAAGGCATGAAGTTCTTTCAGGCGAAGACTATCCGGACCAGTAGCATGTGCTGTATAATGAAACTCACCAAGATGAATAATATCAACACCGCTGCGTTTCATCACATCGATAAACGTTGGCGCCTCGGGAATCGGCTTGTCTGCCAACACAACTTGCATGATAAACTCATTGTGAAAATGACTCGTTAATGTCTTGTATCCGGGCAGCGAACTGAAGCGATCGTTGTTCGTAAACTTCTTTACTTCTTCGAGTACAGCAGATGAATTTCCTGCGCTCATCAATACGAAAAAATTCAACCGTTGCTTTGTATGTGGCGGAGCATTAAACCACGGAACAAATCTTCGATCACCATACAGATCTTGTCTGATTCCGATGCCATAACCGTTGATCATTTTACGATAATGATTTCCAGCCCAAACGAAGTTCAGATTGAATGCCTCGTCAAGCGGATAGAAATACTGGTGAGGTGCCGGGAATACGGCAAGACTTCCTTCACTATTCTCTCCGACTACTGTGCGATATTTGACTTGTAAATTTTTCGAGCTGTCACCGAGTGTAGGCTTCATCGACTGCATCTGTTCACGCGTGTCGTTCCAGCCGATCTTCTCCCATGTTGCAGTCTTGGAAATCAAACCGGCATCGTACAAGATCGCTGTTGAATCTTTTTCGGTGGTCATCACCGCAGCTATATTTAGCAAAGGACTTCCATTGTATATAGTGATCTCGAAATTTCCGCTGAAGTCAGGAGCTTTCATTGAGCCTATAGTGATCACCGTTCTTGTTCCTATAGAGTGAACAGATGCTGACTGCTTGACGAACTCGATGTTGTGTGCCTTGAACGGTTTCTTGGGGACTTTATCAAAGAATATATTCCATCCATTTTGTGAAATCAAGTCACGCTTGCCTACCGTGAGTACAAATGCCGGATCGAGTGCTGCTGCGATCTGGTGATTATTTTTTCCTTCCTGCAATTCGATGCTTTTGAAAACAGGTTGTGTTGCTGAAAGATCGAGAATAATTTTTCCCGTTTTGCCCGTTCCTGCGGGCCATGATAGAGACACAATATTTCCTTTCACGGATGCAGTAGCGCCATTCTTCCTGTTGAAGTTCGTCAGATCGACCTTTACCTGTGCCTGCAGTGTGCCAAACGAAAGGAGTGCGAAGAGAATGATATATCGCATAAGATTTACAAATCAGATTTAATGAATCAAACAAAATAAGAATAAATGAATGCGAGACGAAGCTATTTCTGACGCACGGAACATATTATAGATGAATGAATAACTTGTCTGCTTGAGACAACAAAAAGATGCAGGCACGTGAATTATATATACATTGGACAACGAATTCGTGAGGACACAACCAGGACACGCTTGTTGATATTTGTGAGACTATAACTGACAAGAAGCCGTAATGAAAAAACACATACTATTCTTTCATGGTGGTTCATCGGAAGAAGACTACCACGCAGATGCAAAACTTGTCGCTTCACTGAAATCAAATTTAAATTCAGAGTACACCATACATTATCCATTGCTGATTAATGATGGAACACCTGACCTCGGCAGGCGCGAGCAAATCAGTCGCGAAATTTCCGAGCGTGAAGACAACATCATTTTAGTTGGTCATTCATTCGGAGCTTCGATGCTGCTGGCATATCTTTCAGAAGTAAAAATCAAGAAGAAAATTGCAGGCATTTTTCTTCTGGCCACACCGTTCTGGAATGGAGATGAAGATTGGGTTCAACCTTTCAAATTGCTACCAGATTTTGCAACACACCTCGATAAAAAAATACCGTTGCACCTGTATCACTGCACCGATGATGATGAAGTACCGCTCACGCATTTTACCATTTACAAGCAACACCTTCCGTGGGCATCGTTCCATGAAATTACAACGGGCGGACATCAATTTAACAATGACCTTACCGTTATTGCCAACGACATTAAATCAGTATAGGAGTGCTACTTATATAGTACAACTGTCGGAAGAACATTCTTACTTCTGATATTCAATTTTGATAATACGCCACACAAACTCCCCCGCACCTGTTTTCACTACGGCTTCGTCACCCACTTCTTTTTTCATCAACGCGTGTGCCATAGGCGAGTCAATCGATATATAGTCTTTGGCATCATTAATCTCATCCGATCCGACTATACGGAAACGCTTTCGCATGCCTCGCTGATTTTCAACTTCCACCCATGCGCCAAACAATACTTTGCCTTCCTGAAAAGATGAATAACTCACCACCTTCAAATCATCTATACATTTACGTAAGTAGAGCACACGCCTGTCAATTTCGCGCAGGCGTTTTTTATTGTAATGATAATCTGCATTTTCAGAACGATCGCCAAGGCTTGCAGCCCATGCTACTTTTTGCGTGGTCTCCGGACGTTCAACTCGCCACAAATGATCCAACTCAGCTTTCAACTTTTCTAAACCTTCGGGGGTAATAAAGGGTGTCTTCATGTTTACCTGTTCACAAAACTATACATGCGCATCGATGTACATTCATCGACCGAAAGATCGCACGGCCGTGTCGGAAGCACTTGCATAATCGTCCAAACTTACCGAAATAAATCAAGGTAATCGGTAACACCGAAAACAAATTAGCGATCCGTTTTTAATCAAATCAAATATTTTTTGCCATTTACTTTGCGCAACCAAGTAATTGCACGTATATTTGCAATCACTTAGTTGCACATATTTATGGAAGTCAGACGCGATATTTTTCAGGCTATAGCCGACCCCACACGAAGAGCTATTATGGTATTGATTGCCGCCCAGGCAATGACACCCAATGCAATCGCTGAAGAATTTAAAACCAGCAGACAGGCGGTTTCAAAACACATTCAGATTCTTACAGAGTGTGAATTGGTAACACAAGAGCAAAGAGGAAGAGAAATCTATTACTCACTTGAAATTGAAAAAATGAAAGAGATCGATAAGTGGTTAAACCAGTTTAGAAAAATCTGGGAAGCACGCTTTCATCAACTTAATGATGTATTATCAACCATGAAAAAACAAAAAAAATGAACAACACTTCGCTATTCGATTTTAATGTTGACAAAGCAACAAAGACTGTATCCATTACGATGGAATTTGATGCAGACCTGTCACTGGTATGGGACGCATTTACAATACCTGAAATTCTTGATCAATGGTATGCACCGAAACCCTGGACTTCAAAAACAAAGTACATGGACTTCAAAGTTGGAGGCAAAAGATTTTACGCGATGGTAAGTCCCGAGGGACAAGAGCGTTGGGCTGTACAGAAATATACTTCTATTAGTCCTAAGACCAATTTCAAAATGTTTAATGTTTTTACTGATAAAGATGAGAACCCCGATGTACACGGTTCTGATTGGGATCTGAACTTCAGCGAACATAGCACCGATGGCTCGCAAAGAACAAAAGTCAACATCAGTATTTATAACGAGTCTCGTGAACGTATGGAGATGGTGCTCGAAGGCTTTAAAATAGGAATGACGATGACTTATGAAAATCTGAAAGACCTATTGGCATCCCAACAGCTATCAGGAGCAAAAAAATGATTTACGTTTTCAAAACTTCTGTCAAAAACAAAAAGCAGGTCAGGAAACTCAAACCGGATATTAACACTATACTTCCCAATGAAAAATGGAGTTTCGACCTGGAAGACTGCGACAGAATTTTGCGTATTGACTGTGAAGTAAATATAGTCTCACGAGTAAAAGACTTGCTGCACATTCACAAGTTTTACTGCGAAGAATTGGAATAAGTATATAAACTAAAAATTATGGCACGTATCAATCCTTACATTCACGTCAACTGAAAATGCAGAAAAAGCATTTACATTTTACAAATCAGTATTGGGCGGAGCGTTTGCGAAAATGATGCGTTACAAAGACCTGTCAAGCCCGGAATACCCGGAGGAAAAATTGAGATGCCCATGAGAGAGGGTCCCTTTAGTTCTTATTTCGGAATGTTTGCAGACAAATACGGAATTCAATGGATGGTAGATTTCACAAGCCAGCCGGAAAAGTAAATATAGCATCCATCACAGTTGCCTGAAGTTTCGGTGTAACACTGCTGTTAGTTTTGTCAGACTATACATTGACCTTTAATCACAAATGACTAGGAAAATTATCCCGCTGCTGCATTATTGTTCCCAGTTTTTAAACCTGGAAAAATATAATGAGCAACAACCTGGCAGATGTAACGGGCACCAAGAAACATTTTGCAATTCTTGATGGTCTGAGAGGAGTAGCAGCGTTAGCCGTAGTCATCTTCCATTTCATGGAATGGGTATTTACAGACTTCAGCAAAAACTTTATAGGCCATGGATATCTTGCCGTTGATTTTTTCTTTTGTCTGTCCGGATTTGTGACTGCTTATGCTTACGATTATAGGATTCAAAAAATAGGACTGCTCGAGTTTTTCAAAGCACGTCTCATCAGACTTCATCCGTTGGTAGTTTTAGGTTCTGTCCTCGGGCTGCTTGGATTTTTTCTCGATCCCTATAGCTCGGAAGCCAACGCGTATGGAATTGGAGCGATAATATTATTATTCCTGAGCTCCGTGTTGTTGATACCTGCACCCATGATGGAGGAGCGAGCCTTCAACTTGTTTGGCTTTAATGCTCCTTCATGGTCGCTGTTCTGGGAATATATAGCCAACATTTTTTACGCGTTGATCCTGTCCAAAATCAATCGCGTGATTTTAATCGTATTACTGATCGTGGCTGCTGGTATACTCTCCTTTGTAGCCTATAGGGCAGGCAATTTATTGGGAGGCTGGACAGGTAGTAACTTCCTGGATGGAGGCGCACGTGTCTTCTACTCCTTTCTTGCCGGCATTCTGATCTTTCGCTATAACCTCATCATCCGAAACAAATTTGGTTTTATACTTCTCGGTATATTTTTAATGCTGGCTTTTGTTATGCCTGTGTTAAAATGGAGCTGGCTCACGGAACTGCTCATTGTTCTAATCTATTTTCCTTTAATTGTATCGCTGGGCGCAGGCTCTACACTTTCGCCACGCCTGAAAACACTTTGCGAATTTTCAGGCAACATCTCCTACCCGCTCTATATGACACACTACTGGGCGATCTGGATCTTTGGACATTACTTTACAAGCGTCAAGCCGTCTATTAAAGATCTTACGTTTATCATTATAGGTGGAGTAATCTTCCTGATTCTCTTTGCTTACCTGGTTATGCGATTCTTCGATGTTCCTGTGAGACGACATCTCAATCGGAAAAAATTACTGGCAGAATAAAAAGATATAGAACATTTAAAAGAGTTCATTAGTATATATCACCAGTATATATTTTGACTAATGAGTAATACCAGATCACAAAGTATAATTTCCAGATTATCTCCACTGCAGAAAGAGGCCAACCTGAATGGCCTCTTTCTTTTTATCGTCCGTTACTAACGCACGACACACGCCCTATCCTATTCATTGTAATTATACACTTCAATCTATCAAATGTTATAACAGATATGATATATATAGTTTGTCTTCACAGTCGCACAGAAGTATCAAACGGAAACACGGCAGAAAATTCAAAAAAGATTTAAAAGATTATTAGCATTATGCAGGTTTGTGTTCTATACTCACATCCGTAACAAGAAAAATCGTTGGCCGAATAGAAATAGCGGAAATGTAGGGCTGAAGGTTGTGCTATAGATGTCAACGCCTATATATAGTATAAAAATCAATCCGTGCTTCGTGCATTAATAAGATATTCTGCATAAGTCAAATTTCTAACTAAAACCAACAAGTTATGAGAAAGAGTATACCTATTTTGTTTATTGTCATTCTATTAACAACTGTTACTTCGTTTTCCCAACAAGCCTACTTCTGGGCCGGGAACCAAAAACTGATTTTAACTCCCGACCCTTCGCAAACATTAGTGAAAATTAAAAAGGGTGGTAAAGAAGTGAGTGCATTACTCCAGGAAGCCCGACAATCAACCAACGTTGATAATGCGAGTGAAATGTCTATTGGAGGACAGTCCTTTATTTTATTAAAGCAGACAAAAGCAAGTAAGTCGAGCCTGAATGCTGCTGATGTCGAATTTCAATTGCCGGTTTATTATGGCAACGGAGTTCCATACTATCTCAACGGAGACATTATTTTTCGTCCAAAGAATGGCGTGACCATCGAGCAGATCAGGCGACTGGTAGAGAACGGTATATCGCAGGAAGGAAGCACGGCTCAGCGTACCTATTTCTTTAAAGTAACAAAAGGAGAAAATGTATTGGACATCGCGAATAAAATTCATGAGAGTGGTTTAGTGGAGTGGTGTCATCCTGATTTCATGGCACAAATAGAAAAACATTTGATTCCTGCCGATCCTACCTATGGAGATCAATACTATCTCAACAACACCGGTCAATTTGGAGGAACAGCCAATATAGATATAAATGCTCCGGAGGCATGGGACATCACACGAGGCTGTGACATACGGGTTGCTGTAATCGATGATGGCGTGGAAGATCACAATGATCTGGCAGGAAGAGTACTGCAGGGGTTTACGGTTTTAAATGCCAATGGCTTCGGTCGTCCCAATGCCGTATGTTCCGGAACAACAGTAATAAATCGCGTTGGACATGGTATGGCTTGTACCGGCATAATTGCAGCATCGCATAATACACTGGGCGTTGCAGGCATTGCTCCCAACGCATTGATATACCCTGTGAATATTTTTGTAGGAGGTGAAACGATAGCACAGCTGGTAACTTCTATTAACCGCGCGTGGGATCCTGCCTTTGGAAATGCAGATGTTATCAGCAACTCCTGGGGTTTCTGGCAGACAGATATTATTCCTGCTATAGAGCAGGAGATAATTAATGCTCGCACTTTGGGGCGCGTAAGAAATGGCGTAACCCGGGGATGCGTTGTTGTTTTTGCATCCGGTAACTCGCATCCCAGATCAGGATGCCCGGACTGTTTTAACGGCGTTACTTTTCCTGCAAATGTAAATGGAGTAATAACCGTGGGTGCCATTAGTAATACAGGTGCTATACATGACTATAGCAGCAGAGGTGCCGAAATGGATTTGGTAGCACCTTCCGGTGGAGCTTCCGGTGTAGCAGATATAGGGGGTTGCAATATTCCAACCGGAAACATTCGCACTATAGATCGTCCTGGTGCTAACGGATATGATGCAGGAGATTTCTTTAATGGATTTAACGGAACATCAGCAGCAGCTCCCCAGGTATCCGGTGTGGCGGCATTGATGCTTTCAGCCAGCCCTACATTAACAGAGGCACAAGTAAGAACATTGCTGCAACAGACTGCCACTGATATGGGATCATCAGGCTTCGACAATACATTTGGCTTCGGACGACTAAATGCTTTCACGGCGGTGAAGGCTGCTATTAACAATGCCGTTCTTTCAGGACCGTCACACATCTGCCCAAGTGCTACTTTTACAATTACCAGTCCACCGGCAGGGACTACGATCACATGGTCAAGCAGCAACACCAGTGGAGTAACGATTAACAGCAGTGGCGTAGCAACACGCGTTGGAAGCTTTACCGGCACAGTTACGATCACAGCAACATTCAATGGTGTATGTGGTGTGGTTGCATTAAGTAAAGCCGTTACCGTTGGTGCGCCCTCTCCCATTTCAAGTTTAACGGTTCGCATGGGACCTCCATCGGGTAATCAACTTTGCTATAATTATAACTTAGGTATAGCGGTTGGAAATTCCAATCAAAGTGCACAGGGTGTAACACAATACAATTGGAATTTCGGAAGCTGGGCTCCTTACTTTACAGATTATGATGGTTTGGGAGTATATACATCGGTAGCTATGTTAACGGTAAATAGTTCTGCCGCTCCGTCTCAATCTATTTCCGTTACAGCACAAAACAGTTGTGGTATCAGTTCGCCATACTCTAAAACGTTTTATGCCAGCAGTTGTGGAAGTATGAGTGTTGCATATCCCAATCCGACATCCGATATACTCTCCTTAAGCTTTGACGATGCTCCCGTAGCACTGCCGCAGCAGATAAGTTTGTATAGCGAGAAAACGCAGAAAGTAGTATATACTATTTCAAGTGAAAAACTTACTACTGCTTTCAGCAACGAGAAGACACTTAACATTCCTGTAAATACTTTTCCTCGTGGAGTTTATTATCTGCGGGTTGAAAACGGTGATCGTAAAACCGACCAGATAAGGATCGTACTCAAATAGCAATTGAACACGCTAGTATATATACAAAGAACGGCTACTAAATGTGGCCGTTCTTTTTTACTACAAAATGGATATGGTCTTTCGACAAGTATTGATCTATATATTTACAAGTTCATGAAATATACCCGGCATCTATAGATAGCGTTATCTTCCTCCCTTAATTGCTTTGGCAATGGCCTCTAGGTGGTCGTTAAACGAGCTCAGTTGAATCAACATCTGTCCGGAGGTGTCGCTCTCGCTCAGCATTCCAAATTTATTATTCTTCACAAAGATCTCCTTGATCTGCTTCCATCGTATCACTTCCTGTTCAGCAAGGAAGCCTGCAATTTCTTTTAGTCGAAGCAGGTTCGCTTCTGCATCCGATGTCAGGGTCTGAGACTCTCCTTCGTAGTGCGAAAGAATCAACGTGTTTACTTCCTCGGGATTCATCAGCGGTACAACCTTACCTGCCATCTTATTCATATTCCGGTATGAACCCTGCAGCTTGAAAGCAGGTTCCGTACGGTATGCATCTTTCATGGCCGCACTCGCTATATATTGCTGGTTCACGAGCATCACGACATCGCGAATCCGGGTGATGTTCCGCAATACTGCGATAGCATCGTCAATTTCCTGCTGGTTATAGTTTCCTTCGAGCTCAGGCAACAAATCACTTTTTGTCTCGATGTAACTGACGAGTTTGTATAGATCTTCAAAACTGCGGTTGCTGATGCGTTGCAGATATCGATTCTCGGCAACACAGTTTTCAATGAGACTGAGTCTGAACAACTGGTCAGAACTTCCTATAACATCTCCCAGGTTATATACATCCGCACGGTTCGCCAGCATATCTGGTATCTTGAATTGTTCACCGCTCTCGGTATAGGGGTTGCCGGCCATTACTACGCAGAAACGCTTTCCGCGCAAGTCATATGTTTTACTCTCACCTTCAAAAATACCATCCATCTTTCGCTGACCATCCGCGAGTGATATAAATTTCTGCAGAAACTCCGGACTGCAATGCTGGATATCATCAATATATAGCATCACGTTATCGGCCATCTCAAATGAAAGATTTATTTTCTTGAGTTCTGCACGTGCACCCGATGTTGTTGCTTCCTGTGGATCAATGGATGTGATACTATGCCCGATGGTAGGACCGTTTATCTTCACAAAATGTAGTCCCATAGTTTTCGCCAGGTACTCCATCAACGTTGTTTTACCATAGCCTGGCGGCGATACCAGTAACAGCATCCCCATACGGGCAGTGCGTTTATCGTCACCTGCTGCACCAATTTGCTTCGCGAGGTTGGCACCGATCAATGGAAAGTATACTTCGTTGATGAGACGATTACGAACAAACGAACTCAATACTTTTGGTTCGAGCTCGCTGATCTTTAACTGCTGGCGATATTCCTTCACCAATTGTTCCTTGAGCTGATTGAACGATGTGAATGCCGGAACAATCGTATCAAAGTAACTACGCATCTTCTTCATGAACCGATGGAAGTTCAATATATATTTACCCTCACCGGGTATTACGGCATGCGTGCCTTTTAGTCCGGTAAGTTCAATGGAATCTGCGGCTGCCCTTTCTCTGTACGGATGATCTTTGAAAAGCAGCAGGCATGCCGCTTCATCAATATATAGTTCATCGGTTACGACCGAACGTGTTTGAGAAAATGCCTGCAGCCAGCTTTGAATGATATAAAATCGCTCAGCCGTTTCGAAGCCTGTATTGTTTAATTCCTGCAGGAACAGCGCTGTCCTTTTCTGGGCCGTTAAGTATTCATCGAATGCTTTTTTGAAATGCAGCGCTTGCTGACTGCAGGTAAAATGCCGCGTGACCGAAAGTTCAGAATACAGATATAGCGCCACATCGTTGGCGTCTACAGATTCGTATACAATCTTTGACTGCACGAATTGCGTTGACAATTGTTTTTCTACAAAGCTTGCACGCTTGCTCTGCGGGAAACTTTCCTGTATAGCATAGGCAGCCGTAATCAATTGCTGTAACTTGTTGCGCGAAGCCTCATCCAGTCCAAACCAGAACAATTGAGCAGCCACACGAACTGCAGGAGAAAACTGAAGTATATGCAGTTCCGCCTGAAGCTTTTTAAGCCCCTGGTATATAATTGCAGCATCTGTATTATGAACGCCTTTCAGATACGCTGCGGCATAATCACGCTCCGTACGATCGTTAAGGAAAGTTTCGTAGTTCCATGAATCGTTCTGCTGCAGACTTTCCTGATATGTTTGATATGCGAGGTATTCCGAACGGTATATTTCCGCATTTTCAGATATCAACTCCTGCTCCCATATAGCGCGATGCTGGTATAGCGATTCAGCAGACACCTGCTTATAGAAGCTTGTTCCCAGGAGATGAAAAAACAAATTCTCATTTCTGCGAATGATCGTGAGATCAAGCACTTGTTTGTTTACAATGAACTTGTAATTACCGAGTGCTATTATGTTCTGGCCATCAACAAAAAGATCAGTCTTGTCTTTGAGATTTCGTAAGGCAGTTTCCTGTGCGACCTTCACCAGGTTCTCGAGATTTTCTGCTTTCGCTACATCACCGAGTTCCTTTAACTCGTCCATCAGGTTACGCACCTTGTCTACCATCAAATCAGTAGAGAAGAATGCATATATACTTTCCTTGTCGTTAAACGACTGTGCTTTGTTTTCAATGTTCTTCAGAACACGCAGGCCGATCTGCTCCAATGCTGTTGTACGCTTATTCAATTGCGCGATCAGCATTTCCTTTTTGCCGTTGAACGCTTTGATGACCTCGTCACGTTTATCGGCTATCTTCAGAACGAATTCATCAAAGTCGGCAAATTTACTCTCGAGTTCCTCCACCTGAATGCCCACCTTCGTGAAATACTCTTCACATTTCTCAGGTGTTGTAGAGAGGTCAAGGAAGTTTACCATACTTTGATCGAGCAACGTAAGCTGTGCATAAAACTGGCCGGTCGACTCCTGCGCTTTCAAGGCAGTCGTTACGCGTACCAATTCTGCTTTCACTTCATTGAGTGATGCGAATATCAGCGAGATCTTTTCAACGATACGCGTAGTCTGCGTAGTGTCTTCAATTTTGAGACTGTTCAGAATATCGATGAGCATCTCCAGTCCGGTAGAAATCTCTTTTATAGCTTGCTCTACCGGTTGCGCATCGATCACCTTGGTTACAAGGCTTGCTGCTTTCTTGAGCTCGGCAACTTTTTCTGCGTAGGGCGCCAGAGCCTCCTCCTTCAATAAGAACGTAACCGTATCCTGTGATAGTGAACTGTTATACTGTGCGAGTATATCTTTTAACGCACTAACGGCATTCGTATCAATATACCGGATATTCTGCAGATCAATAACAGCACCTTGCATGCTCCGCGTTGTTGCGAGCAGTTTTACAAGTTGATCCAGCGATGTGATGGTTGCACCTTTTACATCGATCACCAACTGGTCCACCCGCTTTTGCATGGCCACGAGATTGTCCTTGGCATGCTGCCGTTGCGCCTGCACTTTTGCAAACTCATCAATAGCGGTGTTGGCTATATTCCGGATTTGCGTCAGCGGAGTAGCGAGATCGAACGTACCGTCATCCTTCAACCAGAAATACGAATCGACAATATCATTCGTGCGCTTGTGTATATCTTCGTAAAGATCTTCGTAGCTGTCTTCTTTCTGCAAAAGCTGTATTACTTCCTGGCTTTCGCTCATCGCGCTCACTATATCTTTATTTCCGATCTTATACAGCACGTTGTTACTCATCGCTGTATTTTCCTGGAGCGTAGCTGTATAAGGCGTTTGCCAGATCTGCACCTGGTGATGTCTCACCGCTTCATTCTCCGATCGGAAGTAAACCAACATTCCATCACCGAATACGGTAAAGCCATTGCACACGATCGGGGTCTCTACTTGTTGCGCGATCATGTTGTACGACATCAGTACATATGTATTCGTATACCGCTGATAGAATATATACAGGTAGTCTTCCCCATTGGGAGACGTAACACTGTTGCTATATTCCAGCTCCGCTACATTGAGTTCGAATATTTTGTGTTCGCCATTTTGCAGATAATAACCATTCGGAAAAACTATACCCTGGTTGTCTGGTAACAACACGCCTGCATCAAGCAGGGTATTAATGGGAAGGACCTGTTTCGTTCGTACATTAAATATATAGGCACGAAAGTTTTCTCCATACGGTTTTATTTTGATCGGTATGAGATTTCCGAGATCAGCATAATGATACTCTGCATCATCCAATTGCTGATCTTTATTTAAGACAGGCTCCGAGTAAATTCCCTTACCTGAATCGGTATTGTTTTCAATTTTAAAAGTAATATCACCGTGAACTGCTTCGATGAATACTTTGTCTAAAATTGAAATATGCGGATGTAAACCTAACCTGCGATTAGCGAGATCGGTTTTGATCCAATCGAATTCATGCTGTGGTGAACGCTTTACTTCGTGAATACTGCGGTCATCAAGATATACCAGCTTGTCATCCTTGATCAACCATTTAAAAGCTTTTCGGTCGTCAGGATTTTTGCTGGTTTGAAAAATCATGTAAAGATGATTCTCCGTCTTTACAAACTTGGCAAAGATCGAGTCCCTATAGTACTTGTAAAGATTGCTGAAGTCTGTAATGAAGCTTTCGTCTTCAATCAGCGTAAGCGGCTCCGGAGCGAAATGATCGCCCGTGAATTTATATATACTGAAAACATCACTGAGCTTGATGTTTTCACGTAAACCGAAATGAACGTTATACCCGAAGATGGTAAGCTTACCAAAGGCCATGATGCCACGCGCTACACCACTGTTTATAGTCGTGATGCGCTGATTGGCGATCAGTTGAAAACCGGTGGTATTGAATATTTCCTTGCGGGCGTTATTCAACTTTGCCAGTCGCTCTGCCAGATTCAACCGTTGTTCTTCCAGTCGCTTCCGGATAATCTCGTATGTACCGGAATCTAATATCGTATTTGTGTTTTCAGTACCTGCCATTAAGGAAAAAGATAAACGCTGATGAACATCTATACATCTGTAAAAATTACTGCCATGATCACGGCTGAACCGGGACTCTTATGAAGTCCCGATTCGCGTGTATGATCCGGCTGCGCTGAGAACCATCGATGATTGACGTACTACAGCTTTCTGTTCGATAATCCCAAACTACTTGCCAGGTTGGCGAGGTTGAGTAATGACGGACGATCTTCGTCAGAACTGTTTTGCTGCATTTTCAGAATGAGACTTGAAATGGTCAGGTTCTTGATATCATTCGAAGTTATATTATACTTCACAGCAAAGTCGCGGATGCGAGTCAACAGGTCACCACCATTTCCACCTTCTCCAAGTATAGCAGTTTTGATCTGGGTTGCGTTTTCACTTTCGTTGATCAAACGATCAAAGCCTTTTGCATTCGAAACCTGGTTCACTATATTCTGGAAGAACATGGTCTCCCCCCCTACGATATCAATTTTCGCAGACTTCAACGCCTCGCCTAATATAGCGGCTTGTGCTTCGGCAATCTGTGTTTGCGTATTGATCTGTGCCAATGCTATATCTCTTTCTTTTGCAAGCAGCAACTTGAACTCTTCGTGATCTTTTCCGACACCATCGAGTTTCTTCATCGCTTCTGCTTTTTGCTCGATACCGGCAGCTTCTGCCAACGCTTTTTCTTTGGTTACTTCCGCTTCGGTTAAACCTTCCTTGCGTTTTGCTTCAGCAACTTTCTCAATTACGGTAGCATCTACTATACCTTGTCTTTCGGATGCATCTGCTTTGGCCATCATAACCTCTGCTTCAGAAAGTCCTTTCGTTGCTTCTTCACGTGCCTGAGCTTCGGCTAATATTTTACGGGCCTCCGCTTGTTTCACGGCAGCTTCTTTCTTGGCATCTGCATCAATGATCAACTGTTTCGCTTTTTCTTCGGCAGCTTTTTTCTCTGCCTCCGCAGCTTTCACGGTATAGATCAGTTTTTCTTCAGCCTGTTGACTGGCCTGTGTTATACCTACAGTCTTCTTACGTTCTACTTCACGGAAAGCTTCCAGATCTTTTACGCCTTGTTGTTCTTCTACCACACCTTTTTCAAGACGCACGCGATCGCGAATAACATCCTGTATATTCTTGCGCTCAACTTCTACTGTTTTCTCTTTTTCAATCTGCGCCAGGGTTACAATCTTCTCACGCTCGGTAGCTTCCAATGCACGATCTTTTTCCACACGCTCAGTCTCTACAGCATCGGTGCGTTGTTTATTTTTCTCTGCGATGATGATCTGGCGTAATTTATTTTCCTCTTGTACAGCAAGCGATTCTTCTGTCTTGATACGAACGGATTCAGACTTGAGTCTTTCTTCTTCTCTTACTTTGAGGATCTCGGCTTGTTCGCGGGCCTTTACGTTGTCAATTTCTCTGCGCTGCTTTTCTTCTTTCTCTGCCATCTGACGTTCCAGCTCGAGTATAGCTTCACGTGCTTCAACGTCTTGCTTCTTGATCACTTTCTCTTCTTCACGCTTGATCAGGTTGGCTTTTATATTCTGCGCAGCTGTAAGCTCGGTAATCTTCTTGATACCTTGTGAGTCGAGTATATTTTGCGGACTGAGAAATTTTATTTCGGTTTGTTCCAGGAAATCGATCGCGCAGTCGTCAAGTATATATCCGTTCAGGTCAGTTCCGATGATGTTCAGAATTTCAGTTCTGAATTCCCGGCGAGCTTCATATAGTTCGATGAAATCAAATTTTTTACCTACTGTTTTTAGTGCTTCCGAGAATTTTGCCTCGAAGAGGTTGCAAAGTGTTTCAATGTCGCTGGCTCTTTCGGTACCAATGATCTGGGCTACGTTCAACACATCATCAACGTTCTTATTTACACGAACGAAGAATGCTACTTTGATATCAGCGCGGATATTGTCTTTACAGATAAGACCATCCTGTTCGAGACGATCGATCTGCAGTTTCTTTACAGATATATCCATAATTTCCATCTGATGAAGAATAGGAATTACATACATCCCTTTGTTGAAGGCAACTTTACCACCGCCAACACCTGTGCGCACAATTGCTTTACCCTGCGGAATCTTTTTGTAGAAAGTCGCGAAGGCAAAGAGAATGATAAAGATAAAGAATACAATTCCGCCAAGAAGCAATAAGCTAATGCCACCAAGTAGATCCATAGTAAAGGAAAAGTTTAAAGGTTAGAATTTTAGTTGTAAAGGTTTATATATATATATAGAGTAAAGGTCAAACGATGTTGGACAGTGTGATCTCAGGCACTACGAGGTAAAATTTCTTATCGGATGATTCGTCCATAATCATCACCTCGGCATCGTACGCTATCGACTCACCTGTTTTACTTTTTACATTGATGCGGATGATATCACTTTGTATTTTCACTTCTGCTGCTCCGATCGTATCGCCTGAAATTGTTGAACGCATCCGGGCGATTCTTCCCAATAATTCCTGCGGTTCCTCTCCATTATAGCCCATAGCATCATATACTTTGATCAACGGTTTAGTTGCATACCGGGTAATCAGATACGTGACAAAGAAAACAGGAAAAAGTATAACGACCGATTTCCAGCCCCAGCTTGCGAGCCCGAGAAATACCGATGATGTTAACGTAATAATCCACGCGATGAATTTGAAAACAGAATATACCACCATGAATGGCACTTTGCCGATGTTCACAAACTCCAATGCTTTCTGAAAAAAACTTTTGTCTTCCGTTACATCATCACCGTCAACATCTACATCTGTATCCAGGTCTGCGCCATGTACTGGCAAGTCTGTATCAGCTGCGGCATCTCCGAACAGATCTCCGGCAAAGAATGTAGTGATCCAATATATAGCAGTTACGCCCGTGAGAATCGTCATGATCGCATTACTCAGCGGATGAAAAAGCAGGTCGATTATACTTGACATCGGTACGTTGAACAGGTTAACAATTTACGATATACCTAATTTTTGTTTGATAGCCTGAAGATCTCTTTCAATGGATAACGAATCGTCTTTCAGCAGGCTGTCCAATTCTTCTTTCTTACTATTTTTTTCACGGGATATTTCACCATACGCTTTCGCGACAGCTTCCTGGTCTTCCACCTTTGATCGCATGCGTTCGAGCATCGAGACTATTCCGTTGTTATCGGCCTGGGCGAGTTGTTTGTTTACCTGTTCAGTCGCTTTACTGACTTTCACTCTCGCCTTTAACGTACGCAACTCTTTCTCCCACTTCTCCATATTCTCTCTAAGAATCTCGGTATTGCGCAGCATTTCCCTGGAAGATTGTTGCAATGCCGTTACCTGCAGGCCGAGCTCTTCCGATTCTATATAGTACTTTTTATGGAGCGATAAAGCTTCACGCGCAAGCTCTTCAGCCTTGATCAGGTCTACCTGTCCTGACTGCGCTTTTTGCATGATCAATATAGCTTTTTCAGCATAATTTTTTGACTCCTGTTGAACCTGAAGCTGATTGTTTTCAGTACGTATAGCCAGTGCTTTTACCTGGGCATAAGCTTCAGTTGCTTCGGTAAGATCGGTGCGCAATTCACGAAGGCCCTGCTCTGTCATCTTGATAGGATCTTCCATCTTATCAACTGCTGCGTGGATTTCAGCCTGTCCTATTCTAAAAAGTCTTTTGAAAATATTCATGACTGATGATTTTAGATTTTAAATACAATCGTGCATCTAAATTATAGTTTCGAAAAATCAATGATCTGTTGAGAGAATTCGCTCAGTAATAATCCAAGCGAGTTCAGGGCACTTTCAAATTCATTGAAGTCCAGATTTTGAAGCTGCATGGTATACCGGAACAGTACCCGGTCGCCTTCTTCATTAATAACAAAAGCACCGTGAATGGTATCCCTGTTTTTTTGAAGTAGTTTTTTGAACATGTCCAGGTTGTCTTGCCGGAAAGAAAAGAGAAACTGCTCCATAATAAGAATGGGCGGTGCTATACCCAGAATCAGATTATGAATGCCATCGGGTTGATTATCGATTTTCAGAATGCCATGCTGCTCACTCTTATATAGGATCCTACAGTTAAGCCTGAGTGCGAAATCTTCGATGGTCTCAAAGTGATTCATGCCGTATAGTTTCTGCTGACTGAACAAATCTATTAAGTACTTTTTAAAATTGCAAAAAATATTAGCATTGTGATAATAGAAATTACAATTATATTTGAGGACATGACGAAGATTGGCGCCAATATTAAAAAGATCAGAACGACCAAAGGACTTAGCCAACAGGCATTTGCAGATTTATTTGACCTGACAAGGGGAAATATCTCTTCGTATGAGGAGAACAGGGCTGAGCCGAGGATCGAAACGGTTATACAGATTGCCAATTATTTTTGCATACCGCTCAATCAATTCATTACGCAGAACCTCTCCATACACGAGATACTGAAATATAACGGGGATACGTTAATTGAGGATGAAAATAATATCATCAATCTTCAACTCCGGCAGGTGCCATTCATTAATGACGCTATATATATGAAGTGCTCTTACCAGCAATTGTCATTCAATGATCAGGATAACTTTCCGAAGCTCATTTTGCCGGAAGTAAACAATCGCAATATGGTAGCGCTGAGCTTTAATCCGAATATCGCGCACCACGAATCGCTCCCAAACTATAGTATAGGTGATGTGTTGATTTTCGAAGAAGTGACCCAACAGAATATTCATCTCTGTCAGCACAAGACAGGTCTTTTTATTGACGGGCATGAGATCATGCTGGGCCAGTATCAAATGAAAGATGAAAAAATTGACCTTGTCTTAAATGACTTCAAACGGGAGACATTCGACTTCAAGTTTACGCAACGGTTCTGGAAATTGTTTGCAACGTATCAGCACGAGAAATAAAAAAGATACTTCTGCATCGATCTGCAACCTGACAACTATATATATATCTTATTGACCTCACGGTATACACCTGCAGGAATATCTTTATACTTATGGCGTAACTCGTTTCAAATCCGGAAACGAAGTCTGACAATCAATCCAATCGGAAATCTTTGCAAGTATAGTCGCTATCTTTTTCATAGATAAAAATTAACGGCTGCAAAGTCGAAATTATAACCAGTATTCAGGTTAAGAAAATCAATCAGATCATTAAGATTTTCAAATATACTCATGCTCAAGGGTAAATATACGCTGATCATTCCCCGCTCCACAGTTTGAAATTCTTAATGATTGGTTTGATTCTCTTTAATTCTGTCGCAGGGAGTGACTCTACCTTTGCGCACAACAACTCAAGAAAGTATGAAAAAGGTTATGACACTTATAGCCGCATCCCTCCTGCTGGCGGGGCAGGCTTATTCACAAACAAAAACAAAAGAAAAAATGAAACAGACAGGAGAAAAAGACTTCTATACTTTTCAACTCAGTGATAAAGTAACAAGGCAAAAAGTAACATTTAAAAACCGTTACGGAATTACACTCGCTGGTGATTTATACTTACCGAAGAATCGCGGCAGTGAGTCGTTAGCAGCGCTCGCCATCAGTGGCCCGTTTGGCGCAGTGAAAGAACAATCATCCGGACTATATGCACAGACTATGGCTGAACGTGGTTTTGCTGCGCTTGCGTTCGATCCTTCCTATACCGGAGAGAGTGGTGGTGAACCCCGTAATGTTGCATCGCCCGATATTAACACCGAAGACTTCAGCGCAGCAGTAGATTTTCTCGGATTGCAAAAAACAATTGACAGAAACCAGATCGGTATCATTGGTATATGTGGATTTGCCGGTATGGGATTAAACGCTGCTGCCATTGACAAGCGAATAAAAGCAGTTGCTACAACCAGTATGTATAACATGAGTCGCGTAATGGCAAACGGATACTTTGACGGACTTACGGCAGAGCAACGCGCCAACATGTTGCAGCAACTCGCAGAGCAACGCTGGAAAGATGCAGAACAGGGAACTTATGCTCCGAGCTCAAACAGATTACCTGAAAAACTACAAGGTAACGAACCTCAATTTGTTGTAGACTATTTCAATTACTATAAAACACCACGCGGTTTTCATCCTCGCTCTATCAACTCGAATGCTGCGTGGACAGCTACCAATCCATTGTCGTTTATGAATTTTCCGTTGCTAACCTATATTAAAGAAATAGCGCCACGTCCGGTGTTGCTCATTGCAGGTGAGAATGCACACTCGCGTTACTTCAGCGAAGATGCGTATAAAGCAGCCAACGAGCCTAAAGAATTGGTAATTATCCCCAACGCAAGTCACGTTGATTTGTATGACCGTGTGAATGTTATACCGTTTGATAAGCTGGAGAGTTTTTTTAGGGAGAGTTTGAAGTAGAGGTAAATTTTTAAGATTGGAAAATTGGAAGATTTAAGATTTAAAAATTAGGTATAAGTATATAAAAGTATAAAACCACCTTGCGGTGGTTTATACTTTTATGATGACTTGTTCTTTTTATGCGGGGACCTTTCGGTTTTTTTCGCGGTCCCAGAATCGGTGAAGGGCTATTGCCTGGATGAATGTTGATGCAAGTTTTTTGGTGTTGTCGTGTAGTATAATGCCTTCGCGCAGGGCGGTCTTCTCGCTCTTGTCTTCTGGTAACTTTTTGACAAAGTACGTTTGCTGAAGCATTTGTAAAGCATCGGCATCGGCTGCTATAGCTTTGCAATGTTTAAAGGCTTCGTTGAGAAAATGTACCGCGGCTGGTTCGGCAGAAAGTGTGGCTACGCTGTTAATTCCCGAAGGCACATATACTGCATCATAGAATACTGATGCACCGGTGAGAAATGTTTTGCTGACAGCGATCTCCGCACCATTCTCTGCTATAATTTTCCCCAGTTTAGGAGCAATTACTTCTACAATCGCGCCTTCATTCTCAAGTGCTTCGCGTACAAGGGTCAACGATGGTTCATGAACACCATCAGCAGCAAGTATAGCAATCTTCCGCGTACGAATCGAATCTTTAATTGTGCCGGTCATACTTAACGACTCTGACCGGGCAAGAGAACCTTCCTTCACAATCGGCTGATAGCTTTGAGAATCTGCGTCAGCCGGTATACTTTGATTAAGATGACCATTCAGTGTTTTAGGAATTGACAAACCTAACCCGTGCGCTACTTCATTGGCAAGGCCATTGTCTACGTGTGCCAGTATAACAAGCATTCTTTCGCGTACCGATACTGTCTCAACTTTACCTAACTCAAATCGTAAGGCATCTACTATATGATTCTTCTCCGGCTCGGACTGACTGTTATAGAACAACCGCGCCTGACTGAAGTGATCCATGAAGCTGGGACTTCGTTCACGCACTTTGCGCGCATCTACTTTCTCAGCATACGAAGCAAAACCTCCTTCCAACGCTTTTGCCTGAAAAGGACAACCTCCACCAAGTGAATTAGGACTATAGCTTGTCTTGCCACGATTAATGGTTTGCCGCATATAGCCATCACGTTGGTTATTGTGAATGGGTGCCACCGGCCGGTTAATCGGTATCTCGTGAAAATTCGGACCGCCCAGGCGAATCAGTTGCGTGTCGGTATAGGAGAATAATCTTCCCTGCAGCAGTGGATCATTAGTGAAATCTATACCGGGCACAATGTTCCCTACATGGAAAGCAACCTGTTCAGTCTCGGCAAAGAAATTATCCGGATTACGATTCAACGTTAATTTACCGATGCGCTCAACCGGCACAATTTCTTCCGGAATAATCTTGGTAGGATCGAGCAGATCGAATTCAAATTTATGTTCATCTGCTTCCGGAACTATCTGCACGCCTAACTCCCACTCCGGGTAATTACCGCTCTCTATAGCCTCCCATAAATCTCTTCGGTGAAAGTCAGGATCTTTACCGGATATATTCTGCGCTTCATCCCAGGCAACGGAGTGTACACCCAAAAGAGGTTTCCAGTGGAACTTAACGAAATGCGCTTCGCCTTTTTCATTTACCAACCGAAACGTGTGTACACCAAATCCCTCCATCATCCGGTAACTTCTTGGTATAGCACGATCACTCATCAGCCACATGATCATGTGCGTTGACTCGGGCATCAATGAAATAAAATCCCAGAATGTATCATGCGCAGATGCAGCTTGTGGCATTTCATTATCCGGTTCAGGTTTTACAGCATGAACAAGATCAGGGAACTTGATTGCATCCTGGATAAAAAATACAGGCATGTTATTACCTACCAGGTCAAAATTACCTTCGTCTGTATAGAACTTAACAGCAAAGCCTCTTACATCGCGGGCCAGATCGGTTGAGCCGCGCGATCCTGCTACCGTAGAGAACCGTACAAATACAGGCGTAACTTTATCGGGGTCTGTCAGAAAACTTGCCCGGGTATATTTAGCCAATGATTTATATACCTGGAACACACCGTGCGCGGCAGAGCCCCGCGCATGAACTATACGCTCCGGAATTCTCTCATGATCAAAATGAGTAATCTTTTCCCTAAGTATAAAATCTTCCAGGAGTGTGGCACCGCGTGATCCGGCCTTCAGTGAATTTTGATCATCGTTAATGCGTACACCCTGGTTGGTTGTCATCAATTCATTCGAACTATCTTCTTTGTGTACTTCCAGTCCAACAATTTTATCATTGACAGGATTCGTATCCGAAGCTGATACATTTTTTTTCTTTGCCATGAACGAAACGGTTATATAATGATTGAGATATAGTCTTTGCCACTATTCCGTGGCAGCATCGTAGTTAACTGTGTTTTCAGCAATCGCTGTAAGAAGTTCATCGGTCTCTTTTTCTTCCGCTAATGTTTTGGCGAGAATAACCGCGATGTCGTCACGACCAATCGTTTTGGCAAGCTGTGTTAAACTGCCGTACGCTGCTATTTCATAGTGCTCAACTTTTTGCGCAGCGATAATAAGACCTACGTCACGCGTAGCTGTACCTTCATCGGTATCTTCAATGATACTTTCTCCTTCCAGCACAAGTCCTTCCATTGCATCACATTTCTTGGCCTGGATCTTCTCCTGCAAAAGTTCAAATACCTGTTCGAGTCTTTCAACATGCAGCTGTGTTTGCTGCAGGTGATTGGCAAATGCTTCTTTCAATCCATCGGAAGTGGCGGCACGCTCCATCTTTGGCAGCGCCTGGGTAAGATGTTTTTCTGCCCAGTAGATATCTTTAATCTCATCGGTGAAGAGAACCAACAGAGCTGATTGAAACTCTTCTCTGGTTTGCACTGCAACTTTTGCCTTCGTAGTTTTTTTGGTTGTTGTAGCCATGGGTAATTTTTTTAGTACAGAACTACGGGAAATAATTATGCCGCTGGCGTAGTGTGGTGTTTATACTTAACCAGTTATATACTCATCGCATGGAGCACGCGTGAATTCAAAACACCATCTTACTATTCGCAGACTATATGTTATTAAATACAATCAATTTGAGTTGATCTTTGTTGCGTTGAAACAAATCCTGCAGCCGTCATCTTTGATCCTGGCATGGTTTGAACCTTCCTTGATTCCCTTCAAACCCACATTTCCGGGCAAATTCGCGGGGCGACATAAATAATTTATCCGCTTCCTTGCAAACGTTTGAAATACTCGCTATATATGCATGAGGTTAATAAGTGTTCATAAAACACTTCAATAAAAGCAATCCATGGCTGAGCAAAGTCTACATGTTCAAGAAACCTTCCGGGAAACTGGTTCAGACCAGTTTGTTCAGCCTGAAGTGAGCACTTCCGAGGGACAAGTCTGGATTGATTTTCTGCAGGGTAATGATAAAGCACTTGTCTCACTCTATCATCAGTACGCAAATAAACTCTTTAATTACGGCAGGCAGTTCACACATGATAAAGAGCTTATCGCGGATACTATACAAGATGTTTTTTTAACATTGATCCGAACGCGATCAAAGTTGAGTGTGGCAACCTCGGTAAAATTTTATCTGTATGCTGCCTTTCGAAGATCGCTTGTGCGACAACTCAAACACAACAGCAAGTTTGTTCTTCCGGAAGATATGGAAGATGAAAGCTTTCAGATCTCAATCAATGCAGAGTATCTCTCGGTCAATCCGAATCTGAACAACGACCAGAAAAAAATTGTAATGCATTTTTGCAACAAGCTTCCTTCGCGACAGCGTGAGGCGTTGGTCCTGCATTATTTTGAAGATCTGAACTATGCCGAAATTGCCAAGGCGATGAAGTTATCTACTACCAAATCAGCGCGCACTATGGTATATCGTGCCCTTGATTCTTTATCGCAGCTTCTTTCCACATGGAAAAAAGAATTGACAATATTTATTAGCTTTCTTTCACTGTTTTTTTAATTCAGAATCTCCCGCTGCGGTATACCTGATATACATATATCGGGTATCATACCATCTATATATAGCCCTCCTGTAATGATAGCGTGTTGATCGCAGGCTGAACGTTAGTGCTGCCTTGCCTCATTTTCTGCCCCGAAAACATTTTTTTACTCTTTCTGAAAAAAAGCCTGCAAACGATGTAGTCATTTCATCGCGGTGTGTCTCTATATATCCAAAGAGAAGACTTAGAGACTAAATAATATACCCTCCCCTATGGCATTTGACCCGCAGACTGAGACCGACTTTCTAAAACATGAATATTTTGTGCAGTGGGTTCTGTCCCCCACCAAAGAGTCATCCGCATACTGGCAACACTGGCTTAAACAAAATCCCGACAAGGTAGAAATGCTGGGCGCTGCCCGCGATCTGCTGCTTTCATTCGAAATGAAGGAGACGCACAGTATGGACGATACTACCTACTATAAAATCCTGGATAACCTCCTTCAGGAAAATGCTAAACAAAAAGATAACGATACTTCGGGGCGTTCCAACGGGTGGCTGCTGGCAGCGGCATCGGTCATCATTTTCTCAAGCATTGCACTGGTTGGTTATTTCACGTTAACAAAGGATAAAGACACCGCTCCTATAGCACAAGCGATCGAGTATAATTATGAGTCGGTACCGGGCGGAGTAAAGAAAACCATTATGCTGCCGGACAGCTCGATCGTTACCCTTAACTCCGTTAGTGAACTGAAATACCCAACTCGTTTTTCTGATACAGTACGGGAAGTATATCTCACCGGGCAAGCGTTCTTCGAGGTAACAAAAAATGCACGTGCTCCCTTTATCGTACATACCAAAAAATTTTCTACGTGTGTACTGGGTACTTCATTTGATATTCGCTCATATGAAGGTGAAAAGAGCAACCACGTAGCGGTAGTAACCGGTAAAGTGCGTGTGATGACGCTGGAAGGCAATTCGCAATTGCTGTTGCCCCACGACATGACAAGCTATAATGAGAATCAAAAGACACTGAAGAAGTCAACGTTCGATCCTGCTTTCCTGTTAGCCTGGCGCAAAGGTATAATTGTCTTCGATCACGCCACATTCGAAGAAGTGACCACCTACCTGTCGCGATGGTATGGCGTTGATTTTAACATTGAAAAAGATTTCAAAGTAAAGGGATTATATACAGGCGAGTTCAACAAGGAGCCGCTGATCACGGTACTAAACGGTATATCATACTCCTCGCATTTTTCATTTCGCGTGGATGGCAAGACTGTATACATATCCAAACCTAAACCAAACCTATAACGATGATGCACGCTGATGACTCAACCTGAAAGTTGAAGAGCCGGATATAATCCAGCTCTTCGAATGCAACTCCCCCAGGATTTCGCAGGTCGCCGGGAGATGCCGCAAACATTTGTATAACACAAACATATCAAAGGTATGATACCATCATTACTTAAAAAAGTACTGACCATGACGAAGTATGCATTTTATGGTCTGATTCTACAGTGCACGACAATGACCGTTCTATTGTCCTATAACGGCACCATGGCACAACGTAAAAGCATGAAGAACATCTATGTCACGATCAACGTACAGCATCGTCCCATAAAAGATGTTTTCCATGAAATCGAAAAGGCAACCGGTTTGCATTTTGCCTACAACAATGTAAACCTGAAAGCAACGGACAGTCTTTCCATCACAACCGAAAAGAAAGACCTGGCTACGCTGCTGGGCGAGATCGCGGGGAAAACCGATCTTCGCTTCAGACGCATCAACGACAATATACATGTAACCCGTGTTGAAGAATCGAAAGAACCAACACCACCGGTTACCGAAATCACGCAGCGGCAGATAACCGGTACCGTTACGTCTTCGGATGATCAATCGGCTATGCCCGGTGTAAATGTTGTTGTAAAGGGAACAACGAACGGCACAGTGACCGATGCCAGTGGAAAGTATACTATAGATATACCCGATGACAACGCAGTGCTTGTATTCAGCTTCATTGGTTTCCAGACGACAGAGGTTCCAGTCGGTACACAATCTGTTCTGGATGTAACACTCACAGCAGATGTTACCGCGCTGGATGAAATTGTTGTTATCGGTTATGGTTCGCAAAAGAAATCGGACCTCACCGGTTCGGTTGCTATTGTCGGCACGAATGAAATCAGAAAATATGCAACAAATGATATAGCGCAGTTACTGCAGGGACGTGCCGCCGGTGTTGCTGTTACCAGCGATGGACAGCCAGGCGCTTTCCCCAGTGTTCGCATTCGCGGTATAGGAACATTCGGAGACGCTGAACCGCTCTATGTGATTGACGGTGTACCCATCGGTACAACCCCGCGCGACTTCAACCCGAATGATGTTGAGTCGATACAGGTGTTGAAAGATGCATCGGCCGGAGCTATATATGGATCGCGTGCAGCAAACGGTGTGGTGATCATTACTACCAAGCAGGGAAAAAAAGAAACACCTTTACGGGTAGAGTATAATGCATACTATGGTGTTGATAAAGTCTGGCAACACATGCCCGTTACCAACCGGGTACAGTACCAGATGCTGAACAACGAGTCGCAGTTGAATGGCGGTGGAACGCTGGCACCGGGTAACGATCCTAATTCTCCGTTGTTCATCAGCAACATTGATACCGACTGGCAGGATGTTGGTCTCAAAACCGGTATACGCCAGGATCATAACCTGAATTTCTCCGGGGGAAGTAAAACATCAACCTATAATTTGTCGCTGGATTACCTGAACAACCAGGGAACATTTGTCGGCAATGGCCCTTCTTTCAATCGCTACGCTATACGCATTAACTCAACCACGGAGAAAGGTATTTTCAAAATAGGCGAATCGGTATACTATACGCATTCGCATGAAAATGCATTAACAAACTCGGCAGCATTTCTGAATGGTAACAGACCTCCGCTCATCAATGATTTACTCATGGCCATTCCTACCATGCCATTGTATGACCCCAACCGCGTTGGTGGTTATGGTGGAACTTCATCCAATGTAGAGCGTGCTATTGTATTAAATATACCCGGACTAAACAGCCTCGTGAAAAATTATACCGATGTCGATCGGATTTTTGCGAATGTATATGCCGAGACAAAATTGCTTAACAAAAACGGTCACCGCATCAACTATAAACTGAACCTGAGCTACGATAAAACATTTGCGCGCGATTATTTCTTCCAACCCGTGCTGGACCTGGGCTTCTTCTTCCAGTCTGCCATACCACGACTGGATGAAGGAACCCGGATATATACCACTGGCCTCGTTGAAAACACGATAACGTACCAGAAGACCTTTGGTCGTCATGGTATAGATATACTTGCAGGACAGATGTACCAGGCTGGCAGCACGGATGTACAAAGTGGTCATACTGAAAACCTGTCAAGTCCCTATTACCCCGTGCTCGATAATGGAAGTAACAAGTCAGCCAGTGGTTCTTCGTATCGCAATACACTTTCATCTTTCCTCGGCCGCGTAAACTATAATTACGATGACCGATATTTACTGACCGCTACTATTCGCAGAGATGGATCTTCACGCTTTGCTCCATCCAACCGGTATGGAAATTTCCCATCCGTTGCATTGGCCTGGAAACTTCACAACGAAAAAGTATTTCAGTTACCGGCATTCATCTCCGAACTGAAGGCGAGAGTGAGTTATGGTGAGCTCGGCAATCAAAGCATTGGCGACTACCTGTACGCAGCAACCATAAACCCAAACTTGTCCTATAACTATAATGGGCAAAAAGTAACAGGCGCAACACAAACAGCCTTGGTTGATCCCAACATAAAATGGGAGTCTAAAATAACCAGCAATGCCGGTATAGATGTAGCATTCCTGGAAGGCAAATTTGATCTGACGGTAGAGTACTATCGTAACAAAACAAAAGATGTACTGGTAGGTGTACCGATCCCGGCCTCCACTGGTTCCAACGGCAATCCCGTTGTGAATGCGGGAAGTTTACAGAACACAGGCTTTGAATTCACGGTAGGTTATCACAAGAAGACCGGTGAGTTTACATTCGACATTTCTGCGAATGCCTATACACTGAAGAACAAAGTACTCTCCCTCGGAGGTTTCGATGAACCGGTATACGGTGTAGGTTCCAAAACGCAGGTAGGAAGCTCCATCGGTCAGCATTTCGGCTATAATGTGGAAGGTATATTTCAATCACAGGACGAAATCGCGAGCCATGCGTTTCAAAATGCAGGCACAGCACCGGGTGATTTGAAATTCACCGATCAGCTCACGGTAGATACCAATGGTGATGGTGTTCCGGATGCAGGCGACAACGTAATCAATGCAGAAGACAGAGTATATCTTGGAAGAGCATTGCCTAACTTTTACTATGGCTCCAACTTCTCGGCCAGCTACAAGAATTTCGACTTGACGCTTTTCGTTTCCGGCAGCACTGGCAATGTAATCAACAACTGGACCTATCGATTGCTGATGCATACGACAGACTATATGAACTATCATGAAGATGCATTGAACCGCTGGACACCTGCCAATACGAATACGGATGTTCCGCGCCTGGTAACGGGTGACCCGAATAACAACGGAGGCGACAACAACCGGAAAGACTGGCTTCAAGATGGAACATACCTCCGGATCAATACACTTTCGTTAGGGTATAAATTGAAAGATAATCTTGTAAAAGGACTGACGAACTCCAGAGTATATATCACGTGTCAGAATTTATACACGTTTCAAAAGTATAAAGGGTATAACCCGGACTTCACCTCCGGTGTTTGGAATCCTGGTTTCGATGCCGGGTCATATCCTAAACCAAGAACGATTATGGTAGGTGTACAACTTGGCTTCTGATCGAAGCTGAACTTCTACCCTATACGCTAACTAAAAACTTTGAAACACATGAAAAAAGTTATATACCTTCTATTAACAATAGCACTGGTTGCGTGTGACGATAAACTGGATATATCAAACCCCAACCGCCAGACTACTTCAGACTTCTGGCAAACAGAAAGTCAGGCTATAGCTGGCTGCAATGCTATATATGCTACCCTGATCATTGACGGAACCTATACCCGCATGACGCCCGCGTTAAGCGATGGGCGTGGTGATGATGTTACAGGCGATAGTCCGTGGCCGGATCTTGTTCAGGTTTCCAACTTTACAATACCCACTACGTCCGGACCGGTGCAATGGATCTGGGCAGATTATTACCGCGTGATCTGGAGAGCCAACCAGGTATTGGAAAATACGGCGAGCATTGACATGGACGAAGCGCTTAAGAACAGAATATTAGGACAGGCACATTTTCTGAGAGGTCTCTCCTACTTTAAACTCGCTAACTTCTATAAGATCGTTCCGCTGGTGCTGGCAACTCCGAAAACACCGGAAGACTATTACCCGACAACGGCAACAGAAGAAGAACTATGGAACCAGATATACGCTGATTTTCAGCAAGCGAAAGATTTACTCCCGGCTTCCTATAGTAATGTTACCGGGCTCGATGCAGGACAAATTGGTCGTGCAACACA
Source organism: uncultured Chitinophaga sp. (assembly GCA_902168205.1). Taxonomy (GTDB): domain Bacteria; phylum Bacteroidota; class Bacteroidia; order Cytophagales; family Cyclobacteriaceae; genus Ohtaekwangia; species Ohtaekwangia kribbensis. The sequence goes on from CABHOK010000007.1 coordinate 366,938, forward strand.
GGGTGCTGCTACCGGTATGCTTGGCAAATCGTATCTCTACAGAAAAGAATGGCAGAAAGCGGCTGATCAATTCAAAGAGTTGATTGACGGAGGCAGATATAGTTTGGTAGCCAACTACCGCGATAACTTTACCGATGCGAATGAGAACAATTCAGAGTCTTTGTTCGAAGTTCAATTTGCAGATCCATCGCAGGTTGGTGGTACCGTTATGAACTGGGGTGGCGATCCGGCTGCCAACTGGAAGCAGGCTTCCGCACAGGCGTGCACATACTCTATGGACGGTCGCGGCTATTCTGATTTTCTCCCGACACAATGGATTTACAACGAGTACAAGTTGGAGCGCACCAAAGATGACAAATCTGATCCGCGCCTGCTGGCAACCATTGCTTCGTATGAACCGGATGATAACTCCACAACGGTATATGGGGATGCATGGCCCTATGCACCCGATAAAATATATCCGCGCAAATATACCAATGATGGCAAAGCAGGTTATGCAAATGAGTATGATCTGAATTCAGGAATAAACTATCGCGTGCTCCGGTATGCGGATATATTGCTGATGTATGCGGAAGCTCTGAACGAGCTAAAGCAAACAACCGCTGCCTATCCCTATATTCAGCAAGTACGAGACCGCGCGAATCTTCCTGACCTGGCCACAACCAAACCGGGCATGACACAAGATGAAATGCGCGACCAGATTGCGCACGAACGTGCATTGGAGTTTGCCATTGAAGGCCAACGGATCAACGATATCATTCGCTGGGGCTGGTTCTATGATGCCAATAAACTCGCCATGCTGAAAACTCACGATGCAGACTTCAATTTGTGGAGCCCGGGCAATGAATACCTGCCGATTCCGCAGACGGAACTCGATGTCAACAAAAAACTATCACCGAACCCGGCAAACTAAATTATGAATTGATAAAGTGTTTTTTGTCCTCGGAGACAGGAACACTTTATCAATATACTATATCCGACCGGGAAAATATAAACATGATGACTGATCGCATGCATTGCAGTTGTCTGGTTGTCCCGTCAAAAAATACTAAACAGACTATGCTATATCTGAAATATACTTCTATCGTGTGTGTGCTTTTTGTGGTGGCCATCTGTATAACATCATGCTCAAATGATGATCCGGATACCGATGGCACAGACACTGTAATCGTAACGCCTCCTGCTTTTAATATCGATAACATCAACGATACCTATGCGGATGTAGCACCGTTCAGCAACTATGCCAAATGGGGACCTTACAACGTTCACGATCCTTCCATTATAAAAGATGGTGACACGTATTATTGCTATAGCACGGATGTAGGCTTCGGCACAGAAGTTCCGCCCGGTATACAGATCCGAAAGTCGAAAGATCTTGTTGAATGGCAATATGTAGGATGGGTTTTCGATGGCTTGCCGAAGAAAGGTTCTGATTTTATCAAGGCAAACGGAGGCACGCCTTTCAATGCTTTGTGGGCGCCCTATATTCTGAAAGTCGGAAGCGAATATAGACTATATTACTCGCTTTCGTCAGCCAAGCCACGACTGAGTGTAATTGGTCTGGCCACCGCATCAAACCCGATCGGCCCGTGGATAGAAAAAGAGATCGTTGTTACTTCGCTGGATAACAACACGATTCAGACTAATGCTATAGATCCTACGGTACTTGTTACGCCCGGTGGTGAGCACTGGCTATATTACGGCTCTGCCTGGGACGGTATATATATCGTTAAACTGAATGCAGCTACTGGTCTGCCAGCTTCTTCAGGCGACAAAGGTAAACGTATAGCACAGCGCGGTTTTACGAATGGCACTGTGAATGGAAACCTGGAAGGTCCGGAAATCATTTACAACAGTACGTTAAAAAAGTATTTTCTCTTCGTGGCGTACGACTGGCTCTCGACCAAGTATAATGTTCGTGTAGGAAAGTCGGATGCACCGGAAGGTCCTTTCTATGATTTTGACGGAGTAGATCTGAATATAGAACAAGACCACGGCCCGATGATTATAGCACCGTACCAATTTAAAGGACATGGCGGCTGGCAGGGAACTTCACACTGTTCCGTGTTCAACGATGGTGAGCAATACTATATAGCCCATCAGGGACGACCGGGAGTTAACTTCTACTTTATGGATTTACACGTCCGTAAATTATTCTGGACAAGCGATGGCTGGCCCATTGCATCACCGCAGCGTTATGCGGCAACGGAGCAGACACCCATCACGGAAGAGAATCTCGCGGGCACCTGGGAAAAGATCACACTGGGCTACAACGTAGTGCCTGGGTACTCTGCTGAACAAACGTCTCCGGATATGCAGGTAGCTGTCAATTTTATTCTCGGCAGTGACAAGACGATCGATGGAAATGCAAATGACACGTGGTCGTATCGTGCTCCCTGGATAAGATTCCACTGGCATGATGCTACTACCGATAGTGTATATGTAGAACGCGGCAGAGATTGGGAGAATAAAAAAGCTTGTCTTGTGTTTACTGGGTTAAATACCGAAGGCACTGCCGTGTGGGGAAAAAAATAAAGACGGAGTTGGCTTAAGCCCCGATATCGAAGTTCAGTCTGTTACTTTTTAAGAGCACTGTTAATAGCAGCGTATAGCTATATATACCGCTGGATGAAATGGCTATGTCAAAATTTTCCAGTGGATTAAATCAAGGTATACCGTATCAAAAAATTAGTATCCACCAACTAAACTTTAATTATATGATTCACTCCTGTAAATCCTGTTGTATGGCGTCCCGGAGGTTGTCATGCAACGCAGTAAAAATTCTCTTTATCCTTATCGTATTAACCGCTACTGCTTTAAAAGCACAACCCCCCAGTCATGATCCCTCCACCATGGTTACGAGCGGAGGACGTTACTGGATATTTACTACCGGTGATGGCGTTTGGTGTATGTCTTCGAGCAACACCAATTTTACAGATTGGCGTGCCGAGCCAACTCCCTATACCAAGACGAGCTGGCCCTCGTGGATCACAACATACGTTCCTAACTTTGCCGGAACATTCTGGGCACCGGAAGTTGTATTTGTAAACAATCAATACCGGCTATATTATTCATGCTCTACATTCGGATCAAAGAATTCATGCATTGGTCTGGCAACAGCAAATTCACTCTCCGGCCCGTGGACAGATCAGGGTGTCGTGGTCTATTCCAACTCCGGCACATCTGAAAATGCCATTGACCCTGCTATATATGCAGGAAGTTACCTGGTATATGGTTCATTCTTCGGAGGTATACGGCTAGCTGCGATCAGCTCTACCGGCAAACCGAGAAACTCCACACGCTATGCTTTAGCGAGTGGTGATTGTGAAGCACCCTATATAGTAAAGAACGGAAGCTACTATTATCTTTTCATTAACCGCGGTGCGTGCTGCCAGGGTATCAATAGTACAACGTACAGAATCCAGGTTGGTCGCTCCGCCAGTATAACGGGTCCTTATTTAGATAAGAATGGAAATGACCTGAACAATGGTGGTGGTACAAACCTGGTTGTAACAACGGGCCGGTATATAGGCCCGGGACATTTCGGCTATGGCCAGGGAAAAGTAACGTATCATTTTTATGATGGTAATGATAATGGCAACGCCAAACTCCGAATCACTACATTGAGCTGGAGTAACGGCTGGCCGGTAGTGAGCGGTGGTGGCGCGCGTGTAGCTGCAGACGAACAACTTGCCGAAGATGATTTAAAAACAGAACTCAGTGAAATCGTTTCGTTCTTCCCGAATCCTGTAAAAGAAAATATACTCACGGTGCGCACACGACTGCCGGAAAAAGCAACTGTGCAGGTAAAGCTGATGGATTTAAAAGGAAATGAGGTATATACCGAAGAACTTGGAATCCGTACAGCAGAAGAACTCGATCATGAGATCAATGTTTCCACATTGAAAAAAGGTATATATATTATTCACCTTACCAAAGAAAATTCAGAAGGAAACGCTAAAACAATTTCATCGAGAGTAACGATAGAATAATAGTTATTTCGTACGAACACACTTCATATTAAGATAATAAAGGCATGCAATCTATACTTTGCATGCCTTTATTTATTCAATAGCAACCCATTTTGGAATGTTGTATTAGAAGATTCCATGGCCGGGTTTGATTTTATAGACAAATCCTATACATTCATAAAGACAATCGATTTGATCAATAGCCGCGATCTCTCGACTTTAGGTGCCTCAAAACAAATATGTAACTAATCATTTTATCTATCCTTATGGAAAATACAACGCCAACAAAACAAAAGTCACTCAATGTCAACGACAGTGAAGTGAAGTGTCCGTTTCATGGTGGAGCATTAAAGCAGACAGCCGGTGGTGGAACACGCAACCGCGACTGGTGGCCCAATGCATTACGATTAAACATCCTGCGCCAGCAGTCATCACTTTCAAACCCGATGGAGAAGGACTTCAGCTATGCTAAAGAGTTCAAGTCGTTAGATCTGAAAGCGGTGAAGAAAGACATCTTTGATTTGATGACAACGTCACAAGACTGGTGGCCTGCTGACTATGGTCACTATGGTCCGTTCTTTATTCGCATGGCGTGGCATAGTGCCGGTACCTATCGTGTAGGTGATGGTCGTGGTGGTGCAGGAGCTGGTCAGCAACGTTTCGCTCCGCTCAACAGCTGGCCCGATAACGCTAACCTTGACAAAGCACGCCTGCTGTTGTGGCCTATCAAACAAAAGTATGGTCGCAAACTTTCGTGGGCAGATCTCCTGATCCTTGCCGGTAACTGTGCACTCGAGTCGATGGGTTTTAAAACCTTTGGCTTCGCGGGTGGACGTGAAGATGTTTGGGAGCCACAGGAAGATGTATATTGGGGTTCTGAAACAAAATGGCTTGGTGATAGTCGCTATACCAAAGACCGTGAATTGGAAGCACCATTGGGCGCTGTGCAGATGGGACTCATCTATGTAAACCCGGAAGGTCCTAACGGAAATCCTGATCCGGTAGCTGCAGCACGCGACATCCGCGAGACATTCGGACGCATGGCGATGAACGATGAAGAAACCGTAGCACTCATTGCGGGTGGTCACTCCTTTGGTAAGACACACGGTGCGGCTGATCCTGGTAAATATGTAGCGGCAGAACCTGCGGCTGCCACCATCGAAGAGCAAAGCATGGGTTGGAAGAATACATTTGGCAATGGTCATGGCGTACACACTATTACCAGTGGTCTCGAAGGTGCATGGACTACTACGCCAACGAAATGGAGTAACAACTTCTTCGAGAACCTGTTCGGCTTTGAGTGGGAACTTACCAAGAGTCCTGCAGGTGCTCATCAATGGAAACCGAAGAACGGTGCAGGTGCCGGCACAGTACCCGATGCGCATGACAAAACAAAACGTCATGCTCCTACTATGCTTACTACAGACCTTGCACTGCGCATGGATCCTATATATGAAAAGATCTCCCGCAAATTCTTTGAGAACCCTGACGAGTTTGCTGATGCTTTTGCACGTGCCTGGTATAAACTTACACACCGCGACATGGGACCACGCGCACGTTACCTCGGTACTGAGGTACCAGCTGAAGAGTTGATCTGGCAAGATCCCCTGCCGGCTGTAAAGCACAAGATTATCGAAGATAAAGATATAGCTGATTTAAAGGCACGCATCCTGGCAACCGGTCTGTCAGTATCAGAGCTTGTATCAACTGCGTGGGCATCGGCTTCAACGTTCCGTGGTTCTGATAAGCGTGGTGGTGCCAATGGCGCACGCGTTCGTCTTGCTCCACAGAATAAATGGGAGGTAAACAATCCGGCTCAGCTTGCTAAAGTATTAGCAGTACTTGAGAATGTACAGCGGGAATTTAACACTACGCTAAACTCAGGCAAGCAAGTATCGCTCGCGGATGTAATTGTGCTGGCAGGATGCGCCGGTGTAGAGAAAGCAGCCAAAGCTGCAGGCCACGATGTGAAGGTTCCTTTTACACCAGGTCGTGTGGATGCATCACAAGAACAAACCGATGTCGATTCATTCGAGGTAATGGAGCACGCAGCGGATGGTTTCCGTAACTATGTGAAGTCTCATCACCAGGTAGCGGCTGAAGCATTGCTTGTAGACAAAGCACAATTGCTCACGCTCACAGCTCCTGAAATGACTGTATTGATAGGTGGTATGCGCGTATTGAATACCAACTTCGATAAATCGAAACACGGTGTGTTTACCGAGACACCGGAAGTTCTCACGAACGATTATTTCATTAACCTTCTTGACTTCGGTATTACGTGGAATGCGACCAACGATGCGCAAACTATATTTGAAGCCCGCGATCGTAAAACCGGTGCAGTAAAATGGACAGGCACTCGTGTCGATCTCATCTTCGGTTCAAACTCCGAACTCCGCGCACTCGCAGAAGTATACGGCTCGTCTGATTCAAAAGAGAAGTTCGTAAAAGACTTCATCGCTGCCTGGAACAAGGTGATGAACCTGGATCGCTTTGATTTAGCTGATTAATAATCAGTAGTTTGTTGTGAAGGGAGGTTCGCGCAAGCGGCCTCCTTTTTTATTATAGTATATTTGAAGCGGTTGCGTATAAGGCTATATATAGCTTTACTTTTTTTGCACACTCTCAATTAAAAGACTGCCTGAATTCCAAAGGCGAAAGTTTCGTTTTGGTTTTGAAGAACTTACTGAACGACTGCGAGTGTTCAAAACCCAAAGCGTACGCAACTTCTCCTACCGACAGACTGGTAGTGGAAAGCATCTCCTTCCCTTTTTCAATGAGCTTATCATGAATGTGCTGCTGCGCATTTTTTCCGGTGAGTATACGGAGCATGTCGCTCAGATAGCTCGGTGATATATTTAACTGATCGGCCAGGTATTTAACGGTTGGTATACCGGACGCTTGCCCGCTGTCAAAGTGCTTCGTGAGTATATCTTCAAGTTTCAATAGTATATCATTACTGGCGGCCTTGCGTGTAATAAACTGCCGCTTGTAAAAACGATTCGCATAATTCAGCAACAGCTCCAGTTGCGACATAACTACATCCTGACTAAAATCATCGATCCGGCTGTTCAACTCTAATTCAATCATTTCAAAAATAGAAATGATAGTTTGTTTTTCATCCTCCGACAGATGCAATGCCTCATTGGCAGAGTAAGAGAAGAATCCATACTGCTTGATCGTTTTGGACAACGAATGATTCAACAGAAAATCCGGATGAATCAGTAAAGTATATAACGAACATGTTTCGTTAACTTCACCTTCAATATTACGGTCGCCAAGGATCTGATTCGGAGCAGCGAACAGTAAACCACCTTCATCAAAATCATAATACCCCTGTCCATACCGTAACCTCCCCTTGCGGTTCGGCTTATAGGATATCTTATAAAAGTTCAACACATGCGAGGCGCTGGATCGGGAGCCCTCCGCCATTGATGACATATTTTTGAGCAAACTGATCAACGGATGCTTGGGCGCGGGCAAACCAAAGGCACGATGTGCCTCAAGTAAAGACGTAAACCGCAGTGGACCATCTTCTTTCCTTTTCATATTCAGAATTTGTTATAAAAAGATAACTGATGCCTACCTGACATCAATTATCCTATATATACCTATAAACACTTTTTAGTTGTACAGGTTCAATACGTACTTACGCTTGCGCAGCGTTAGAGACCTCCTCCCATGCTTCCCAGGTCGCTAACCGTTCGCTATAGGCTCCGCGGATCCACGACAAACCCTGGCTGCCCAGGATAAAACGAAGCGGTGGTTGCTCGGCATCCACGATGCGGAAGATAGCCTGTGGTGTTGCATGAGGATCTCCCTGTTCCATTGTCTTCATACCGCCTATGAACTGCTCTTTAAACGAAGCGTATACATCGAGGCCTTGTGTGAACTTCAACGAATCCTGGCTTCCAAACTCCGTTGCATAGGCCCCCGGCTCTATAATGCTCACGTTAATACCGAACTGTTTAATCTCGGCAGCAAGACTTTCATGAATAGCTTCGAATGCCCATTTCGAAGAACAATAATAACCAACCACCGGAAATGTTACATGACCGAGGCTGCTTGATACACCCAGTATATGTCCCCGGCCCTGCTGTCTCATCAGCGGCAAAGCGGCTTTGATCACCGACAGTGTACCAAAAATATTTGTTTCATACTGGGCGCGAACGTCATCAGCATTCGTTTCTTCAATGGTACCTACAAGTGCATAGCCGGCATTATTCAGCAAAACGTCAATCCTTCCGAAGTGAGCATGGGCTTGCTTCACGGCTTTCTCTACCTGTTCAGGTTTGGTAACGTCTAGTTCAAGCGTTAAAACGTTCTCGCTATATTTTTGCTGAAGATCAGCAATGCTCGCTACATTTCTGGCTGTCGCTGCAACCTTGTCGCCACGTTCGAGTGCAGCCTGAGCCCAGATGCGTCCAAACCCGCGCGAAGTTCCTGTTATGAACCAAACTTTAGCTTTTGAATTTTCTTTCTGTTGCGTCATAAATAAGACTTTTAATTTATCGCATCAAAAGTCTGCAGAGTTAAAATCTGCTTTGTAGCCAAATTGAGGGTTGTTGTAACCTAAATGAGAAAAGGTTGGGAAGTGAAAAGTATACTTTCAATTAAAGGAATGTCTGAATTCCAAAGGCGATACGTTCGTTTTGCTCTTGAATAATTTGTTGAACGACTGCGAATGCTCGAAGCCAAGCTGGTAAGCAATTTCACTTACCGAAAGTTTAGTGGTAGACAATTTCTCCTTTGCCTTTTCAATAAGCTTATCATGAATGTGATGTTGGGTTGATTGTCCCGTTAACGCCTTTAGCAAACTGCCCAGGTAATTGGGCGATATATTTAAAACCTCAGCAATCTGCTGCGCAGTCGGCAAACCTTTTTCAATGAGGTCTTCACTGCTAAACCAATCGTCAAGAATCTTTTCCAATCGTTCAAGAACCAGGTGACTGCTTTTCTTCCGGGTTATAAATTGCCTTTGATAAAAACGTTCACAGTAATTCAACAGCAGTTGAATCTGAGCAATGATGATGTTGTGACTGAACTTATCAATATTAGCGTGATACTCCCGCTGTATATTCTGCATTAGTTCGGTGATAATGATTTCTTCTTTCTCTGACATGAACAACGCTTCGTTCACAGCATAACCGAAGAATTCATATTGCTTTATATCTTTTGCCAAAGGGGTATTCCATAAAAACTCCGGATGAATAAACAGCAGCATACCTGTTGGTTTTACCTTGGGCCTTTCAACGGTAAGATGTACCACTTGTCCAGGTGCTACAAATGAGATCAGTCCTTCATCGAAATCATATTGCTGCTGTCCATAACGAAATTTACCCTGGATGTTACGTTTCAATCCAACCGAATAAAAGTTTTGTACCCAACTTATTTCTTTCTCGTTGGTCTGGTATTCAACCAAACTATAGTCCACCAAACTAACCAGTGGATGTTCCGGTTTGGGCAAACCACTCATCTTGTGAAATTCACTAATGGTATTGAAGGTGTAAATGTTCCTGGGTTTCATAGATATATATAGAGGCAGAACTAAAGTATAGTTCCACCTCTTTTTATAGTTCAGTAATCAGTTGACTTGCTCAGGGCCTCGTTGGCCGTGAGTTCGTTTTTCAATATATCAATTTTACTATTTGCCATTCCGAATGAATCGCTTCCCATGAAGAAATGCAAGGGAGGGTTTTGGTTCTCTGCTAATGTAATCAATGCAAGCGCTCCTTTTTCAGGATCACCCGGTTGATTACCCGGAATTTTTTCAAGATGCATCTGGTCAAGCTCCCTGGCTTCCTTATAGTCAGCAATAGGATTTGCTGCAAAACGTAACGATCCCTTAAGAAGAAAATTAGTTTTAAAGTAGCCCGGGTATACAATGGTAGCAGAGACTCCGAGCGACTTCACTTCAGCAGAAAAAGCTTCTGTTAATCCGGCTACTGCAAATTTAGTGGCGTTATATATGCCCCAGCCCGGAAACGCTCCTAAAAATCCTGCGATAGAAGAAATGTTGATGATGTGTCCCGACTTTTTCGCACGCAGGTGAGGCATCACGTGCCTGATCACATTCAGTACACCAAACACGTTGGCATCGAAGTTCTCACGCGACTCTTTATCCGTAAGTTCTTCAATTGTTCCCAACTGACCGTAGCCTGCGTTGTTTACCACCACATCTATACCTCCGAAAGTCTGCAATGTTTTGGCAATGGCATTGCCTATACTTTTCTCATTTACCACATCGGCTTCCAGGGGAAGAAAATTTACAGAGGAGCCCACTTCTCTGCTCAGCGCGTCTGCTGTTCTGGATGTTGCTGCTACACGGTAGCCTTCTTTTAAAAGTCTTTGCACCAATGTAAGACCGAGACCTTTTGATGCTCCGGTTACGAACCATACTTTTTTAGTGTTCATTATTGTTTATGTTTTTGTTGTTGAATAATTACACTACAAAGGTGGCGCATGCAGCAGCGGCCGTTGTAGCTAAATCAATGGTCGTTGTAGCCGAAACAATGATGTGATCTTTTCTACCATTATGCATATCGAGTGAAGTGTCTTTAGAGATGCACAGTACTATATATACATAGAATCGGTCTCTCCTATTCGTATTCCGGTTAACGGCATTGCCTCAAAAAATATTGACGTATCAATTACCTACCGAGGGAAAAATATACAAGCATCGTGGCTTTTCATCCATTCTTAATGGGATTGATACATAGCACCTTTGTATCATCAAAACAATTACAAACAAAAACAAAACTAATTTAATCAAATCACTTTAACCCAAAGAAAATGAAAACAAAAATTTTAACAATCGCATTCCTGGCAACCATACTCCTTTGCGGACAAACCTTCTCTCAGGGGAAAAGAGTACAAGCATCAGCCGGAAGAGAGGAATATATTGAAGTAGAGAAAAATGTACGGCTGCATGTAGTAGACCAGGGCGAAGGTCAGCCGATTGTGCTGATCCACGGCTGGCCGCTTAACAACGCCATGTATGAGTATCAATATCAATACCTGGTGCAGCGAGGTTTCAGAGTGATTGGTATCTCACTCCGTGGCTTTGGTAAATCCGATAAACCATATGGCCGATACGACTTCGATGTATCATCCGATGATATCAAAGCCGTATTGGAGAAACTGAAAATTGAAAACGCAGTCTTGGGAGGTTTCTCCATGGGCGGTGCGGTTGTTCTTCACTATGTAACCAAGTATAACAGTGCTCACGTCAGTAAACTGGCATTGTTTGCAGCAGCGGCACCGTCATGGGTACAACGTCCTGGTTTTCCCTATGGGCTGACGGAGAAAGATGCACAGGCATTCATTCAATTAACGGCAACGGACAGACCGCAGGTGCTTGACAATTTTGGGAAGGCTATGGCCGCTACTGAAACCGGAATCTCCGAAGGTATGTCGAGCTGGTTAAGAAGCATCAACATGGAAGCATCACCGTATGCCGCTACCGAATCAATCCGTTCACTCGCCAAACTCGATTTACGACCCGAGCTCGCGAAGATAAAAATACCGGTAGCGATCTTCCACGGTGTAAAAGACAAGTTGTGCGACTTTGCTTTCGCGGAGCAACTTCACCAGGGGATAAAGAACTCCTATATCGTAAAGTTTGAGAACAGCGGTCATGCACTCTTCATAGAGGAAATGCAGAAGTTCAACACTGAATTAGAGAAATTTGCTACCCGGTAAACAGCCCCCTGCAGATGCAGCGTTCACAACACGCTGCATCTGTTTTTATAAAGAGAAACTTCAGCGATAGCGATAATAATTATATCTTTCACGCATATACTCATTTCGATAAGACATGAACAAGGCCAATTTATTTGAAAGTACTTTTAAGAGGTTAGGCATGGTACAGGTAAGCGAAACCAATGTTGATGACATCAACAGCAGCACGTACAAACCGTATATAAAAGTATTGTATCTGCCGAAAGGCTATAAACTCACCATAGATTTTGGAGTATATGTTACGCGGCAGCCTTCGCTCTTTTTTGTTGCACCGAACCAGGTTCTTAAAATCGAAGCGTGTGGTCCGGAGAAAGGATTTTTTATTTTTTACAACCGTGATTTCTATTGCATTCAGATACACGACAACGAAGTTGCCTGTGACGGTCTGCTGTATAACAATATCAATAATATACCACTGGTAACTGTTCACAAAGAAGACAGTGCTTTCATCAACTATTTATTCAAACAAATAGAAGAAGAGTTCGAACTGCGCGATACATCACTGGAAGAAATGATCCGTACATACCTGAAGCAGTTACTCATTAAAGCTACGCGCCTGTGGAAGAAACAACACCTGGAAAAATTGATCGTAGAACAAAACCATGACCTGGAGTTCTTCAGAAAATTTACGCTGCTGGTTGATGTACATTATAAAGAAAAGCATACCGTTGCCGACTATGCAGATGTTCTCTCGATGGCAGCCAAAACGGTGACACACAAATTCAAGCGCATGAATTTACCGCAGCCAAACGAGATCATTAAAAACCGGATCATACTCGAAGCCAAAAGACTACTCGTGCATACTTCCATGACGGCAAAAGAAATTGCGCATGAATTGGGATATGAAGATCCTGCCTATTTCAGCCGACAGTTCCAGATCAAGACGGGTGAATCGCCTTCCGGTTTCAGAACAAAATACCTGAAAGCCGGCAAGGTATAGAAGCCCTGGAATATCCTCGCCTATAGTTTACAATAGCAATTAAAAGTTATACCGCTATAGCGTACTTTCGGGTTAACCTTTTGTTAAACCTAATTTTCTTCTGACACCTTTCTGATTTTTTTTCTAATTTACGCAATAACCCCCTACACGATGGCACAGTCAAAAAGTCAAACACCGATTGAAAAAACTTCGGAACTGCTCGATGAAGATCGCTACTGGTCCCTTATCCAACAGGCGCAAGATAACACAGAAGACCTGGATGAGATGGAAGAATACCTGGTTGAGGAAGTCGAAAAGCTCTCACCAAAAGAAATGGTCGGCTTCTACCTTCGAACTCATTATTTTCTGGACAAAGCGTATACTTCCGAACTATGGTGCGCAGCCTATATCATCAACGGTGGCGCCTCAGACGATGGCTTTGAATATTTCAGACTCTGGTTAATATCAGCCGGGAAAGATATATACCATAAAGCCGTGTCCAATCCTGATTCACTCGCAGACGTTGTAGAAACCGGCAACGACTATGAGTTCGAAGGGCTTACATACGTACCGATAACTGCTTTTGAAAATAAGACAGAACTGGACCTCTACGACTATATCGATGAAGAGAATGTGCATCGTGCAAACCCGGATATAGAACTTACCTGGGAAGAAGAAGAGCCCGAGAGCCAGAAGAAAATCTGCCCGAAGCTGTATGAAATGTTCGTGGAAGATTAGTTTCCATTGGTCCGCATACAAGAAAGCAACAGCAAATAAAGTCTATAGAATCCAAGTATACTTTACCGTCACATCAATCAGCAAAGAAGGATTTGAAAATCTCCGAATTAACATCCACGCCATTTCCTTTGCTGGTTGACTGTGACAATAACCGAAGGCACTTTCGTATAGCCTCCCGTTGATGCGTGGATGGTATACATTCAAACATCGGATCTTTATTTATAGCACTTGCATCAGTCGGAAGGTTTTTAAAAGTTCCGTAAAATGTATTTCCGGAAAATATTGTGGCTATATCCTGACCGAAGTTGAATTGAGACGAATCAAGCGAATAAAAAATGTTATTACGGAACACCGTTTTATCAGGCCACGGTCCACCCCAGTTTTCCATTTTGACGAGCGTGCGATCTATACCACGGGAAGTCTTCGGCTTCACGATGATGATGTTATTATGAATCTGCGTATCGCTGCACGGACCGGTAATGTGAAACACCGGAGAAAATATACCGGCACGTTCAGTAGGATAAGGCCGTAAGCCATCATTGAGACTCACATTGTATCGGATAATCGTACCGCTAGTACCTATATTTGAACTCTTCCCGATGCTGCTTCCTTCATTGCAGATCAGTAAAAAGCCTCCATAGTTATCATGACTATAATTATACTGTATGATGGTGTTCCGGCAATTCCAGTCAGCATCAAAACCCTGCCCATCCCATTTGGCTTTATGTCCTGACACTTCATTGAATTGAATGATCGTATTATCACAGCTCCACGGCCATATCCCGGCAGCGGCATCCTCATGCGAAAGAATGTCCGGTGAATCACGCATGATGTTGTGTTCAATCAACGCGCCATCGCATCCGATCGGAACAATACCATCGCCCGGAATTTTCTCCAGCAGGTTTCCTCGAATTACAACGCCCAGGCTAGGGTACCAACTGGCGCGGTTCGAATAACCATGCGCAATGATACCGTTACGCCCACAGTTATAGAGATGACAGTTTTCAATCCGCAGATCTATAAATCGCGAGCGTATAGAATCTCCGCTGTTATGCCATAATATAGCACTGCCACCGCCTTCGTTTTTTACAAGACTTCCGTTGACATCATGGATCGATAAATTCCGAAGGTAAATATGGTGGCTTTCACCAAAGTTCCGCGCTATAACGGCAATACCGGTTCGTCTTGCCTCTCGCTGCGAGCCTGTGTTGGTAATTTCCAGATTAGACACTTCCCAATACTCAACATTCTGCAGCAATACAACGGAAGCCGTAACTCCCCCTCCATCGATTCGTGGTTTGCTCCCTTTTCCATAGGTATCAATAAGTATAGGCATACCCTCTTTTCCAGAACCGCGAAGCACCAGTTGTCCGCTGTAGCTTGTACCCGACCTGATCAGTAATTTATCTCCCGGTTTAAATACCATGTTGTTCACACGGGCAAGCGATGCCCAACTACCCGCTGGTTTCAATCCCGAGTTTTTATCATTACCATTCTTGCTGTCCAGGTAGTATATATTCTGCGCGAAGCCCGCGTAGGACAGAAAGCAAAGAATTATCCACAACGCTTGTTGTCTTATATGCATGGTATGCGTGATAAAAGATTGTAGCCGGCCTGATTTCAAATCCATGCAAAAGTATGAGAAGATTCATGAGCACGACAGGGTATATTTAGTCAAACATAAGGTTGAATGTAAGTCACGATCCGGAAATGACTTCTGTCCCTGTCCTATTCGTGATAAAACGAGATAAAGCCGTGAAATGAGACATTTCCCCCTTTAATCAATTACTTTCACCCCCATTGCCGGTTATAGGGCTGCTAACTTGCTATCTTATTTAAACATGAAATTCATGCTGCGGTTGCTCATCACGATTCTTGTTCTTTCGGTTGTGTCTTGTCAGTCTCCATCGGTTAACAGCGCGCATGTTCCCGATGGATATACCTTACAATGGTCAGACGAATTTGAAGCCTCAGCAATTGATACTGCCTCCTGGACTGCGGGGTCACTGCGCGACTCCCGTTATGGCGACCTGGTTCCTGGTGCGAAGGGCGATCACCTGCTGAACGACCATTACGCAGGGTATATCACCACAGAAGATTCGTATCTGGAAAACGGTAGCCTGGTTCTGCGCAATCAAAAGCGCAGTTACACAGGCCATAATCCGGCCGGCACGTATTCTTACACGAGCGGTTGGGTTATGAGCATGCACAAGATTTATTTCAACAAAGGATACCTGGAGATCAAAGCACGTTTTCCGGCCGGAGATAAAGTATGGCCGGCTCTGTGGCTCATCGCGGAAGACTTAACGTGGGGCCCCGAGTGGGATATATTTGAATACTTCGGCTATCGTGAAGACGTAGGCTTCGACAACATGGGTGTCCATCTTTACTCTGCAGAGAATCAGTGGCATTCGGCATGGTTAAAGCAATTCGATAAAACTTTTCGCTGCGATGCGTGGCACATCTACGGGTTTGAGTGGACAGATCAGTCTGCAACCTGGTATATAGATGGCAAAAAAGTACACGAGTTACTCGCCTCTCAAACAAAAGGCTGGCCGGATGAAAATATGTACCTGGTGCTGAACAACGGACAGCGATCAGAGTCACCGGACAGCGCAACGGTTTGGCCCAACGCCCTCTATATTGATTATGTAAAGCTGTATCAAAAGAACAAGTGATACTGTACTGCTAACTTGCGCGTAAAGTTTTTTATCCAACGGAGACCGAGATGATGGCACGTATGCTGGTGAGATATATTATACTTTTTGTGATCACAGGCATGTATATACCGCTTGCAGCACAGCCGGTATATCTGCATAAGCATTTTGGTATGCACGATGGTCTGTCGAATGATGAAGTTACTTCGATCGTTCAGGACAAACAGGATTTCATCTGGATTGGTACGCGCGGTGGTCTGAATCGCTATGACGGACATGAGTTCGTAAGCTACCAGAAAGAAGAAGGCGGCCTCTCAAGCAGCGCGATCGAAACACTTTTTGTAGACAGTCGCGGAAAGCTTTGGATCGGAACACACAATGGTGTGGACTGCTTTGATCCGGTCACAGAAAGTTTCTCACACTTTATACTCAAAGACAGCAACGCTACCAATGCCGGGGAGAATCGCATCGTTCAACTGTTTGAAGACAGTAAAGGTATAATTTGGGCCGGTGACTATAGCCGCGGTCTCTATCGGAAAACAAGTGACAGTACATTTGAAAATCACGTCAGCCAGTTGGCGATCCGAAAAGTAATTGAAGATGATAAAGGTTTATTCTGGATTGCTGCTGAGTATAAAGGACTGGTGCTATACAACCCGGTAAGTCAAACGAGTACTACCATTCTGGATGTTTCCACCGGAGTTACCACCATCGAGAAGAGTATAGCGAAAGACAAAATTTACCTCGGCACGTGGCGTGAAGGACTTTTCGAAGTAGATATCTCGGAAGGATATTTTAAAAGTCCGAAGATCGCACAACACAAGCTGAATACCAGCATTCATTCCACCAAACTCAACGATATATATACCTTGCGTGCCATGCCGCAGGACGAACTCTGGATGGGCACCTGGGATGGCGGCCTGCGTATCTGGAATGGAGAAAAAGATATAGCCAGATTTGCGCGCAACATTAACCGGCAGGGACTCAGCAATAACATTGTACTCTGCATATTTAAAGATCGCTCCGGGTTGATATGGGTAGGGACTGATGGTGGCGGTGTAAATATATTCAAAGCCAATACGAGTGGCTTTCAAAACATCGGAGCCGATCCTTATGCAGCAAGAAGTCTCAGCAATGAGAAGGTGGATGCTATAGCGATGGACACGCAGGGCAATGTGATGGTTGGTACACGAGGCGAAGGCTTGAACATTATTCGCGGCAGTAATGTAGAGGCACTTAATCGTCCCGGGTTTCTGGATGCTTACTACAATGGAAAAAATAATATAGCTGCACTGCTATACGATGGATTCGGCAACTGGTGGATTGGCGATCTCGACTTTGGACTCTATAGATTACGTTGTGATAAAGATCTGAAGAACTGCCGGTATGAATCGCTTCGTCCGGGCGAAGGACAGCATCACATCGGTGGTATCAAGATTACAGCTCTTGCAGAAGATGCACAGCATCGTGTATGGGTTGGGACTCAACGCAATGGCATCAGCTGCATTTCACTGAATGCGAACGGTGATATAGAATCCATTCATCATGATAATCTTGATATATATGGTGAGCAGGGCCAGCGCATTACCACCATCGTTGCAAGCACACAATCGGAACGACTGTGGATCGGCACCTATAACGGACTATTGAATTACACGACTGATGCTATATATGGCCGCTATCACCAAAAAACAAAACCGCTGTTGGAAAACGAAATCATCCGCACGGTATACGAAGATGCGAAAGGTAACGTGTGGGCGGGAACCTATAACGGCCTCTGGCAAATCCGCACGAATGCATCCGGAGTAAAGGAACAAAAAAAGTGGACCGTGAAGGATGGCCTTTCATCCAACTATATACAAGGCATTACCGGTGTACACCAGGATCGGCATCTCTGGATCTCTACCAGCAACGGTCTTAATATGCTTGACCTGGAGTCGGGTACGGTCAAAATATATACGGAATACGATGGTATGATTGGCGACAGTTTTTTGCTGAACTCGGTCTTTAACGATAAGCAGGGCCATTTATACTTTGGCTCTACCAACGGACTCACGTGGTTTAATATGGACAGTCTCCGCTCCGATCGAAATACAATACCGCCCCGCTTCACCGGCCTGATCCTGAATGATGATATCAATGTTCGTGTAGGACATGAATACTTCGGCAACGTGATTCTTCCGGAATCCATGGAGTATACCTCTCAAATTGTACTGGACCATCACGTAAAAAAATTTACATTAACATTCTCCGCTCCTGATTTTTTCTCTCCGAACCGCGCCCAGTATTCGTATCAGCTAAAAGGCTATGACGATCGGTGGATCGAACATACATCGCACACCGCTTCCTTTACCAACCTCGATGCCGGCACCTATATATTTCGCCTGCGGGTAAATTCCAACAGCGACCAGGAGACATCTGCTATACAGGAAATAAAGATCACCATCCTTCCTCCCCCCTGGGCAACGTGGTGGGCGTATACCGGATATATACTTTTTTCCGTGCTCGTAGCAGTCTGTTTGTTCCGGTTGATCAATGCGCAGACCAATCTGCGGAACAAGCTCAGGATGGAACAGGTGTTGCGTGAAAAGGAAAGTGAACTAAACCAACTCAAGCTTCGCTTCTTTACCAATATATCGCACGAGTTACGCACACCTTTAACGTTGATCGCTGCACCGCTGGAAGAAATGCTGTTGTCGCAGACCTTGCCCGAAGCCTATCGCGAGAAAGCCAGGCTTATGAAGCGTAATGTTAAGAGCCTGCTTCGCTTGTCGGACCAGCTCATCACCTTCCGCAAAGTGGAAACGCAAAATATGGATCTGCTGCTCGCCCCGGTAGATGTCGTGGCGTTCTGTCGTGAGATCTATAGTCTGTTCAAACTCAGCAGCGGTGACGACAAGTATATATTTGAATTTTACAGCGACCGCGAGCAATGTATAGCCTATATAGACCAGGAAAAACTGGAGATGATTCTTCTGAACCTGATCTCAAATGCTGTTAAGTTCAGCCCCAAGGGAGGAGTTATTTCCATTCGTGTATCGGTACAGGATGAGTATATCATTTTACTTGTGGAAGATCATGGCATTGGTATGTCGCAGGAAAATGTCTCGCGCATCTTCGAACGTTTCTACCAACTCGGAGACAGCCGCACCAACACCGGTGTAGGTATAGGACTCGCCCTGGTGGAGAGCCTGGTAAATCTGCACCACGGACAAATTCGCGTTGAAAGCAAGAAGGGTTCCGGCAGTAAATTTTTTGTAAGTCTGCCCCTCGGACGTTGGTTCGAAAAGCTTGACTATGCGCACATGCGCGAAGGCGAACAAGCTACCTTACGAAGCGATTACTGGAAAGAACAGATCCATGATCTCTTCATGGAGCAACAGGCGAGTCGTCAATCCATGCTTGAGTCCACTACACAGATCCTGATTGTTGATGACAACAAAGAGATGGCCGATTACCTCGGTGTGTTGTTTGCCGGAAACTATCGCTGCAAGATTGCCTATAATGGCGAAGACGCACTGCAGGTTCTGAACAATGAAATTATAGAACTTGTTATACTCGATGTAATGATGCCCGGCATCAGTGGTGTGGAACTTTGCCAGAAGATAAAGAGCAATCGTACCACCTCGCATGTGCCGGTCATCATGCTGTCGGCAAAGACCGCGGTGGAAGATCAGCTCAGTGGTTTGCATACCGGAGCCGATGACTATATTGAAAAACCTTTCAACCCTGATCTGCTGAAAGCCCGCGTAAGAACACGCCTTGAGAAAGTAAAGGAACTGAAAGAATACTATCAACGCGAATTCCTGTTGCAACCCAAAGAGCAGGTAGTTGCGAATGATGATGAGAAATTTATACTGGACTTAAAGTCCATCGTTGAAAAATATATAGCTGACACCGACAAGATCAAACTCGCGGTGCAGGAAGAAATGGCCATGAGTAAAGCAACGCTATATCGCAAGCTCAAATCCATCACCGACTATTCACTTTCCGAATTCATTAAAGTTATCCGGATCAAGAAAGCCGCCCAGTTGCTGACCAGTTCGCAGTTGAGCATCTCCGAGATCGCCTACGATGTCGGCTTTAACGATCTGAAGTACTTCCGCGTCTGTTTCGAAAGCGTGTATCATACCACACCCTCCGAATACCGCAAGGCAAACAAAGCCAATACGAACATAACGGTGTGACTACACGCAACTGCGTGCACAATTTGTTGCGCTGATTTTTATAGCGTTTCAGATCAAATCTGAATTGATCCCCACCATTATTTGAGATAATACACCCTACAACTGCTACCGTTGTCGCCAACCTTTGCATGTATATTTTCACCTTAACCCATTTTAATTTATGAGACGCCTCTTCACCGTTGCATCGCTTGCCGTGATCGGCATGCTGACAAGCTCCTGTTCGGAAGAACCCGTAAAAAATTCCTCCCCGGAGGACACCCGAGTTGGTGCATGGGAAACTGTGCTGGACAACTCCTTCACGGATTACACAACCTTTGAGTCCAAGTGGAATTATCTTTACCCGTGGGGTTCAGACCACAATGGCAGCGCGCGGATGTACGGAAGTACAACCGATCACAATCACATCTATATTACTACCGGGGGAGTTCTGAATCTCAAAGCTACACGCATTACCTGGAATGAAGGCAACAGTCCGCACTCACCGTATTTGCCGATCCGTTATCATTCCGGAGCCGTGCATGCTAAACATCAGATCCTCATCAATGATCAGTATCCGGATTACGAAGTGAAGGGAGAATTTCAGGCACCCACTGCAGGCGGCACATGGCCGGCCTTCTGGCTTACCGGTGTGAACTCATGGCCGCCAGAGTCTGACATCATGGAGTTCAAAGGAAGCAACGTGAACTGGCAAAACACGATGGATGGTCCAGACTGGACAAATGTACACACGCAGTCAACGCAGACTACGGTGAGCAATGCCGGGAACTGGCACACCTATCGTGCCTGGATTACCAAGGTAAATGCTACGGATGTAGACATTCATTACTACATCGATGGTGCATGGAAAGCTGTACACCGCGCACCGAATTTTGTTAACAGTCCTATGTGGTTAATCGTCAACCTTCAGATGGAAGGATCGAGCGGAAGCTCCGGTCCAACCAGCGATACATACCTGAAGGCTCGTAATATTTATGTAGGACGAACAAAAGCTTTCTGATCCATAGCCAGGAACGAAACAGGAACAGTCGTCTGGAAAGATGACTGTTCTGCCTATATATACCACTATATATACCCACAAGAAATTCATCCTTTGAAGTATACGATCCTCATCTGTTTACTGCTTGGCGCAGCTGCCTGCGCATCCGATGACCTTTCGCCCGATATCAAACGTGCTATGCTCGACCGGGTAAATTCCATTCGCGCGGCAGGATGCACGTGTGGCACGGTAGTATATCCACCGGTTCAGCCGCTTACTACTATAAATATACCACTATCGGAAGCGGCTTTCGCGCATGCGCAGGATATGTACTTGCACAACTATTTTTCGCATGTCTCACCACAAGGTATATCGCCGGAAGAGCGTGTAACCACAGCCGGATACGAAGGTAATTTTCTTGCCGAGACTATAGCAGCCGGATGTACCACCGTAAACGAAGCGGTGAATGCATGGCTGCAGAGTCCCAGTCATTGTGAAGCACTGATGAAACGTGAAGCCAACGAAATGGGAGTCGCACAGGTGAATTCGTATTGGACACTCGAGCTCGGCCAGAAACGCTAAGACTTATTTCAACGAAACTATAAATGAAAAAACAAACACTACTCTTTATTCTTGTACTCTGCTGCTTTATCCATACGTATGGACAACAGCAATTTCAACCCGGAGCTATATGGCCGGATAGCGATGGCAGACACATCAACGCGCATGGCGGTGGCATTCTATACTATGGAGACACATACTATTGGTTCGGCGAATTTAAAACCGAAGGTAAAGCCGGCAACCGCGCGTGGATTGGTATAAGCTGCTACTCATCAAAAGATCTTTACACCTGGAAGAATGAAGGCATTGCTCTTCCGGTAGTAGACGACCCGACTTCAGAAATTACAAAAGGCTGCGTCATTGAACGTCCCAAGGTAATTTACAACGCGAAGACCAGGAAGTTTGTGTTGTGGTTTCACCTCGAGTTAAAAGAGCAGGGCTATAGTGCCGCGCGAACAGCTGTGGCCGTTAGCGATAAGCCGACAGGTCCCTATACCTATATTCGGTCCTACAGACCGAACCGTAAAACATGGCCGATCAATTTTGAGAAAGCATGGCAAACAAAAGCTGTGAATGAAAGTGAACTGAAAGCTCACACAGATCCGTGGAGAAAAGAAGTTGCCGAAGGACTCTTTGTTCGAAGAGATTTTGAAAAAGGACAAATGTCGCGTGACATGACGTTGTTCGTGGATGATGATGGCAAAGCGTATCACATTCACTCGGCAGAAGAAAACCTGACGCTTCACGTTTCTGAACTTACAGACGATTACCTGTCGTTTACCGGCAAGTGGGCAACGATAGCACCTGCCGGACATAACGAAGCACCTGCACTTATAAAGCGAAACGGTAAATATATACTTGTTACATCAGGTTGCACCGGGTGGGAACCCAACGCTGCACGCTCATTTGTCTCAGACTCAATCTGGGGACCGTGGAGATCACTTGGCAATCCGGCCCAAGGCGAAAATGCAGGACGCACATTCGAATCTCAAAGCACATACATCCTTCCGGTGCAGGGCCGTAAAGACCAATATATTTTTATGGCAGACCGGTGGGTACCCGACAACGCTATCGATGGCCGGTATATATGGCTTCCGCTGACATTTGATGGCGACAAACCCGTGATCAAGTGGTTTGACAAATGGAGCCTGGAGCAACTTGCCAATCCATAGTCATGCTCACCCTGCACCCGGTTCCTTTCTATATATAGTATAAGATGAGGAGTAGCCTCGCTCACTCCTCTCCTTTCATGGTACGGAAAACGCCTCTCATAATTTATTTTGAACGCATTCACCCTATTTCTGATGTATTTCTCTCTATGTCGCGAGCAAACGATTGCGACTATTGTAGACACCAAATTCAATCGCATGAGACTACTTTACTCTTCTTCGACAGTCGCTGGTAAACAGCGATCAGCGATGAGGGCTGCTTCACGTGTCCTCATTGACTATCACCAACCTTTCAAACCTATCACTATGCTAACGTATTTTAAAACACCACATCTCTTGCTGATGTGTCTGTGGCTGGCGTTTACAACAACAGCCTTCGCACAAACCACCGTCTCCGGGCGTGTTGTAAGCGCAGAAGATCAAACCGGGCTTCCCGGTGTAAGCATCATCGTTAAGGGTACATCTTCCGGTACCACCACCAACGCGGATGGCAACTATACATTAGCTATACCCAATGGCGATGCTATACTAGTCTTCTCGTTTGTCGGCTTCCGAAACCAGGAAGTGCTCGTAGGCAGCAACACAACCGTAAATGTTTCGCTTGAGACAGACATTCAATCCCTGCAGGAAGTAGTGGTAGTCGGATACGGAGAACAGAAAAAAGCAAACCTTACGGGTGCAGTAGCATCCGTCAATGTCAACGATGTTAAATCTATACCGGTATCAAACACAGCTAGTCTTTTTCAGGGACGCATGCCGGGTGTAACGGTGAGTAACTTCAGCGGTCAGCCGGGGAATGATGATCCTCAGATCCGCATCCGTGGTATCGGTACATTTAACTCCGGTGCAGAGCCGCTGGTGATTGTCGATGGAATTCAAAGTCAGATCAACCAGGTACCGGTAGCTGATATTGAAAGTATAAGTGTACTCAAAGATGCAGCCTCTGCCGCTATATATGGTGTGCGTGCAGCAAACGGAGTTATCATCATCACAACCAAACGAGGTAAGGAAGGACAGGCACGTATCAACCTGAACAGTAACGTAGCTTTTCAAAGTCCGATCATGAAACCGGATTTTCTTGACTCATGGGATTGGGCCACTATACGCAACGAATGGAATGTTGCCACCGGAGGCACACCCACGTATACCGCTGAACAGATACAAGCGATGCGAGACGGATCCGATCCCGATCATTTCGCGAATACCGATTGGTGGGATGAGACATTCCGCACCGGCATTATGCAAACTTACGATGCATCGATCAGTGGCGGTTCGCAGAATGTAAAGTATATGGTGTCTGCACAGTATATGGATCAGCTGGGGGTGCTAAAAGGAACCGATGCCAATCGTACCAGTGTGCGTGCCAATATAGATATAGATGCCTCTAAAAAATTAAAAGTAGGACTCAACCTGTACGGGTATGACCGAAAGTATAACGAGCCTTCTTTAAACTCAGCATCGTCTAACGATGACAACAGTATAGTATATAGCATTCGCAGATTTACGCAGCCTACTATTCCGGTTCGTTATGCCAATGGTGAGTTTGGATTTGTAGATGGTGCTGAGCCAACGCGTGTCGGATTTCGCAATACCGTATGGGCAGCAACAACAGGATTTAGTGAAACACAGGAGTCTCGTTTGGAAGGCAAGCTGTTTGCCAGCTATGAATTTACCGAAGGGCTGAAGTTTAAAACCAGTGTGGGTGCTATCAATGTCTCCGGTGTAAACTCACGATTCGTCCCCACCTATAAACAATTGAATCCGGAAGGTGTTGTGATCAGTCAGAATGTAAACAACAACCTGAGCAACACCAACACAACCTTTAAAAGACAGTTGCTCGAAAATATCCTCACCTACGACAAGACTATAGGACAGCATGCTATAAATGTATTGTTAGGACACACCGCTCAATATGAACGCAACGACTATATGTATGCGTATCGCCAGAATTTTCCGAACAACAACCTGCACGAGCTTGATGCCGGATCACAAAACCCGCAGGTAGCGGGCAATGCGTATGAAGTTGCCCTGCAATCATTCTTTGGTCGCGTCAACTATATATATAATGATAAATATCTTTTCGAAGCGAACATGCGCTACGATGGCTCATCGCGTATGCCAAAGTCAGAACGGTATGGCTTGTTTCCCTCTGTATCCGCTGGCTGGGTAATCAGCAGTGAAAGTTTCCTGGCTGACAACAACGTTATATCTTTTATGAAACTACGCGCGAGCTGGGGACAACTCGGTAACCAGGAAATTGGTAACTATGCCTATACGCAGAATTTTGCTACCGGTAACAATTACCTGATCGGTGGCATTGTATCAGGAGGTGTAGCGATTAATGATCTTGCCAATGAAAATATAACATGGGAAAAGACTACAATCACAGACATCGGTCTGGATATGAATTTCCTGAACGATCGACTGCAGATCACAGCCGATTACTTTAACAAGAAATCATCTGACATTCTGATTCGCCTGCCTATACCCGGAACATTGGGTGTTAACAATGGTCCGTATCAAAACGTAGCAGCCGTTGATAATAAAGGCTGGGAACTAAATATAGCATACCAGGATCGGAAAGGTGATCTCGGTTACTCAGCCAGTGTAAACTTCTCGCAGGTAAAAAATGAAATTACGGACATTGCAGGACTCGAGAACTGGATCAGCGGCAACACGATAAATGTAGTCGGTCAACCCATCGGTGCGTACTACGGTTATGTTGCTGATGGATACTATACCGAAGAAGAACTCGCGAACGCGCCCACGCAATTCGGAACGCTGCGTGCCGGTGATATCAAGTATAAAGACATAAGCGGTCCCAATGGTATACCGGATGGAAAGATCACGGCCGATTATGATCGCCAGATCATCGGTGAACCGTTTCCAAAACTCAGTTATGCATTTAACCTGGGTGCTGACTATAAAGGCTTCGACTTAAGTCTGTTCTTCCAGGGTGTATCCGGTATAGAACGTTTCTATTGGTATAACACAGAGAACGTTGGGCAATTTACAAGCTCTGTTCTGGATCATTGGACTCCTACAAACACAGATGCTGCGTACCCGCGCTTCGGTAACAACAGCAACAACTTTGCTATGTCGAGCTTCTGGCTGCGCGATGCTTCGTACCTGCGACTGAAGAATGTACAACTCGGATATACCTTCCCGAAAGCGTGGACGGAAAGATTGTCGATGCAAAACCTGCGACTGTACTTCACCGGTACAAACCTCGTCACCTTCACCGATGTTGAAGAGTTTGATCCCGAGCGTCCGACAGGCGATGAACGCAACCGCGCATACCCGGGTCTGAAGTCATACTCATTCGGTCTCAACATTACTTTCTAACCTTGTAAATCATTTCGATATGAAATATATCAAGCTATATATCACGATCGCGCTGCTGACTATATTCTCGGCATGCTCTGACGAGTTCCTTGATCGCAAGTCGCTTAACGACTTAAGCTCCGATTCTTTCTGGACAACGGAAGATGATGCCAAGATGGCACTCATGGGGTGTTACTCTGCCCTGCAGGATCAATGGCTGTTTGATTCAGACCCGTGGACAGGCGGTGTGATGAGACTCGACTATCTCTCCGACAACGGATATACCGCATGGCAATGGATGCCGGGCGGAGATATAGCACAAGGTACGCACAACTCTACATCATGGATCTTAGGCGACACATGGCGTTCAGCGTATCGTGCTATAGGCCGCACCAACCAGGTTATTGCCAATGTCCCAACGATTCCAAACATCAATCCGCAGGCAGCGAATCGTATGGTAGCCGAAGCGAAAGTAATTCGCGCTACTGTATATACACTTCTGGCGATGACCTTTCACGATGTACCGCTGATCACCGAACCACAAAGTGTACAGGAAGCATCGGTGCCTAAAAATACACACGATGAAATCGTGAACTTCATCACAAGCGATGTGGAAGCGATCGTAAATGATTTACCATTGCCGGGAGAAATTCCAGGCACGGAATATGGCAGAATAAGCCGCGGTGCTGCACTCGCTACACTGGCCCGTATATATCTTTATCATCACGAATATACCAAGGCTGCAGAGGCTGCTAAAAAAGTGATCGACCTTGGTTATTATTCTTTAGCGGCTGACTATAGCACGTTGTTTACAACAGATCATGAACAGGACAAGGAAGTAATTTTCGCCGTTACATTTGATCGCTTCCTCGATGATGGCTCTGCCTTCGCGGGTTACTGGGGGATGATCGACTATCAACGTGCATTACCGAACCTTGCGGAAGAGTTTTACACTACCGATGGATTGCCAATAACAGAATCTGCACTCTACGACCCTGCTGATCCTTCTGCGAACCGTGATCCGCGTTTCCGTACAACCCTTGTTTCCAACAATGACACGTGGAAAGGTAATGCCGTTACGGACCAGGAAGGTTTTTATTATCAGCGCAAATATACCGAGGAGAATAATGATGAAGATCATTTCGATTCGCCACAGGACTTCTATGTAATACGTTATGCTGATATACTCTTGATGCGTGCTGAAGCACTGGTAAGTGCAGGTGGCTATAGTGAAAGTGAAGTGATTGGACTGATCAACCAGGTGCGCGACCGTGTAGACATGCCGCATGTTGAAGATGTAGAAGGAACGGGCCTCACTGCGGAAGCGCTTCTCGAAGTAATTAAACATGAACGCAGAGTAGAACTGGCATTCGAGGGATTGCGTTACTTCGACCTGGTACGCTGGGAAGAACTTGGCGAACGCTATGAATGGTATATGGCGAATGAACTGACCGCTATACAAGCGCTTGGTTACCCGGATGCATACCCGCGTCAGTTTATATCATATCGCTGGCCATTGCCGCAAAGCGAGATCAACGTTAACAAGAACCTGATACAACATGACGAGTGGCGGTAATGCCGGAACAAACAAAAAGCCTCAGAATAACGCTGAGGCTTTTCTATTTTTTACCGTGTACGTGAGACTTTGCGTTGAAGTATATATACGTGGTTGTCTCGTTGTATAGTCTGCTATTGAGACTTCCTCCCCTTTTCTACTTCATCGTAATATCGCTTCAGCACATAAAACGCTTTCTTCTTGTTGCCTTTCTGATCGAAGAGACCTTTGTTGTTCCAGCCCTCCTGGTAGAGCGGGTTGTTGCGTTTTGGTGAACGGAAATCATTGAGTATCCACGGAGATATACCTACATAATTATCAGGCATGCGCTTCATCATTTCAATTTGTTCACGGTAATACCATTCCTGGTATTCTTCACTCCAACGCGTGAGTGAATCAGCATGAAAACCACCAAGAGCCTCTGCTCCTGTCTCGCTGAAGAATAAAGGTTTGTCATACTTAACGGCCCATTTTGCATTGCGACAATTGTTGGGCAGTCCACCATACCAGCCAAGGTATTCATTTACCGATACTATATCCGTGTATTGTCCCAACGGATCATCGATAGTTTGTGTACCGTTTACGTTGTGTACTTCGAGAGCAGCACTAACCAGGCGTGTATTGTCCAATGCCCTGGCACGGAATACAAGCTCACGCATAAAATTAGTTCTCGACTCGTTCACCGGTGTCTCATTTCCGACCGACCAGATCACGATGCTGGCCCGGTTGCGATCGCGTTGTATCATTTCCTGCAACTGCTGCTTTGCTTTGTTTAATACTTCCGCATTTGCAAAATCAATTGTCCAGTATACCGGTATCTCAGACCACACCAGTATACCGAGTGAGTCAGCAACTTTCATCATCGCTTCGTTGTGCGGATAATGCGCCAGGCGTACCATGTTTGCATTCAGTTCTTTTGCCTGACCGAGTAACTGCAGCGCATCTTTGCGCCGTTGGCTCTTCTCATCTCCTGCGGTATTTCTTCATGTATACATATACCGCGCAGAAATACGGGTACATTATTAAGCAGTATCTGCTTCCCCTTTACTGCAATGGTACGGAAGCCAACCTTGTCAATAACCCTGTCGTTTGCGGATGAGACAATCACCTGGTATAGCTTCGGATTCTGAAGCGTCCACAACTGCAGATTTTTTATCTTGATCGAAAAGTATGCTGTATCGGTTTTATACACCGCTTTCGTTTTTACTTTCAACTCGGGTATTTCAATGGTAACATCACTGCGGATAGCGCCATGAAGAACCACCCAGCCGTTTATTGTTTTCTGTTTCTCATGAATAGATGTTCTGTCCAGCGAAACGAAATAGTCTTGGATATACGTAGCAGGAACCGTAATGAGATTAACATCACGGGTAATTCCACCGTAGTTCCACCAATCGGTATTCAAGGTTGGTACAGCATCCTTGTGCCGCCTGTTATCGACCTTTACTACCAGGAAATTATTTTCTTCTCTTAGCAGTCCACGCGGTATTTCGAAATTGAATGGCGTAAAACCTCCGGTGTGCATACCAAGCTTCTGGCCATTGAGATACACGTGTGCCTCGTAGTTCACAGCACCAAAGTGTATATATACACTTTCGTTGTTCGATGGCAGCGTAGCATTAAATGATTTTTTATACCACACCGTTCCCTCATAGTATAGAAACTTCGGATCCTGCGAGTTCCAATCCTGCGGAACCTGTAGTATATACTCGTCCGTATAGCCATGTTCCTTGCGCTCTGTTTTGTTCTCGGGTACATCCGTGTTCCAATAGGCCTCGCGATCATTCTCACTCCGCTCCTGCCAGCGATAGTTATAGAAACCCGTCTCATACGGATCAACTATATATTGCCAATCACCATTGAGGCTTACTGTTTTTCTGGCGGCAACATTGGCGATCAGGCCCTGCTGTGCATTTGAAGCAATGGACAACAGAATAGACGCCAACAGCGATGCATATCTTAGAGTTGATCGATATAAGTCTGGTAACATAACACGTGAATTACACCCTAAACATAACTATAGTTTCTAATTAGCGGATGAGATTGAATCAAGAATTGGTTTAGCCAATGTCTCGATACTCTTTTGAGAAGTTTCCAGCAGTTCCAACACATAAACTTCGTTCTTGCCAACCTTTAACCATTCTGCCGGTACATATATAGTCTGCTGCGGACCAATCGACCAGTATCTTCCCAAATTATGTCCGTTGATCCACACTACACCTTTACCCCATTTACGCATATCCAGATAGGTATCGTTAACTTCGTTTAATGTAAACTCTCCCACTTTGATAACCGGACCTTCTGTTAGTTTCCTGTCTGCTCTTGTAAATTTGAGATTTGAAATACTGTTGAATGGCAATGAACGCATCTCCCAATTCAGTAACTCAGTCTTGTTGAGCGTTACCGAAGCGGTAATGCCTTTTCTGTTCTTCAACAAATAGGGTCCGAAATTGATGCGGCCTAAGTTCTCTACGAGTATATCCAGTTTTACCTCACCGGCAGGTATCACAACGGAGAGGCTATCCTGACGAAGTCTGCGGTCCAATACCCCAACACGTTTGCCGTTGATGAAAACAATTCCATAATCGCGAAGCTCGTTGATCTTCAGAATACCGGCACCACTCTTGTTCGTCAGGGTTGTGCTGTACCGAACAAAACCATACGCCTGGTTCAGGTCTTCGAATGTAAGCGGACGTACATTTTTTACAGGTGCAGATACGATATCGAATGCATTCAATTCACCTGAAAAGTTAATCAACGGAATGGCTACTGCTTTTTTAGGTGCGGGTACAGCAGGCAACACCTGTCCTTTCGGAAGATGCTTCTGAATCACGTTTCTGAACTCCATGAATTTTTCAGTAGCATTGCCGGCTTCGTCCAGCGGTGCATCATAATCGTAGCTGCTGATCTGCGGCTCGTATGGATTCTTATCGTTATAGTTTGCACCGTTCATAAATCCGCGTGTAGTACCGCCATGAAACATATACATGTTAATGGAAATACCAGCCGCCAGTACAGCATCAAGTTTAGGAGCATGATCTTTGGCAGGAACGGTGTGATGCGGAGTACCCCACCAGTCGAACCATGCCGGGTACCACTCCGCTATATAGAACGGCCCTTTACCATTGTGATATTCACGCACAAGTGCTTTTACGTCTTTCGGATTGTCCAATCCATTTACAGCGGGTAACAATCCCGGTATATGTCCATCCTTTACTTTCGGAGCCGGATCGCAGGTATATAGCAAGCCATCAAAACCCGCTTCAATAAAGAGGCGCTTGTTCTCTTCGAGGTATGCTTTATCATTTGAATAAAAACCATATTCATTTTCAACCTGCACCATTAAAATGTTACCCCCGTGATTAACCTGGAGCGGTGCAAGCTGCCTGGCTACTTCATGTATATACTTGCGATAAGCCGTGATAAATTTCGGTTCCAGACTTCGAACGACCAGTCCTTCTTCCTTCTGCAACCAGTATGGATATCCTCCGAATTCCCATTCGGCACAAACATACGGGCTTGGTCGCAGCACCACCCACAGTCCTTCTTCCTGCGCGATCTTTACAAAGGCCGCTATATCATTGTTACCCGAAAAATCATACTTGCCTTTTTCGGGTTCGTGTACATTCCAGAAAACATAGGTACCGATCGTGTTCAACCCCATAGCCTTTGCCATGCGCATGCGGTGGCGCCATGCTTCTTTGGGTATACGCGGATAATGAAGCTCTCCCGAGATCATCAGGAAAGTTTTTCCATCCAGCAGAAATGTGGAGTCGCCTAAGGCAAAGGTATGTTTACTCGTTTGTGTCCATGCGGAATGAGACACCAGCAGGAGCATGAGCAAGAGAATAACAGGGGTTCGGAAAAACCGGGAGTTGTGGTTGGTAGTCATAATAAACAAAGGGCTAATAGTTTAAATATCTATGCTAAAATTCAACGTTTGTCACATGTTATGAAGGGGGCAAATTGATATACTTTGCTGGTGCTTTGATCTTATCGGGTTTGTTCAGGGTGTATAGTAACACAGAACGGAGGTAAACGACATGTGTCAATGCGCAATTCCCTGCAGAGTCGGTACTACCTCTATAATTGTTCCAGCCGCATCAAACCGAAGTTCATCGATACAAACCTCGCGATTAAATCCAGCCGAACGTCCCATCGTTATACCTTTCGGGTAGGTAAACCGATGGTATACCAGGTACCAATTGTCGGTGCCCGGTACATGTATCACTGAATTATGGCCGGTGCCATGAATTTGTGCTGACAGATTTTTCCGGATCACGATGTTGCCCTCTCCGATCGTTAAAGGTCCCAGCGGTGACGATGCGGTTGCATACCTGACTTTGTAGTTAGGACTCCGCGTATCATCCTCCGACCACATGAAATAATATATACCGTTTCGCACAAACACATAGGTGCCCTCGCGAAACGTTTCATCCGGAGTCATCAAGGTAAGTGTCTCACGTTTGATGGAGAGCATGTCGTCATTGAGTTCGGCTGCCGCCAGGTATCCATTTCCCCAGTATAAATAATATTTTTTGGAGACGGGATCAGCAAACACCATCGGGTCGATCTCTTGTCCATTGGTAATACCGGCCGGTTTAAAATCAATCAATGGTGTACCGGAATCCTTGAACGGTCCGGCAGGATCATCAGCAGTTGCCACACCAATCTTTTGTGCAGCTGTAAAGTAAAAGAAGTATTTATATTTCCCGTTCACAAGACGTTCGATCGCTGTAGGTGCCCAGGCATTACGAGGTCCCCACGGTACATCTTTCTTTAGATCGAGAATAACACCTTCGTCTTTCCAATCGATGAGGTTGCTTGATGAGAAGGTTTTGAAATACGTGCCTGACCAACTCTGAAAACCATCGCTGGTAGGATATAAATAGAATTTTTTCTTGTTGAACGAGTATAGTATATCCGGGTCTGCAAAGTAACCTTCCAGCACGGGGTTGCCCGCTATATATACTTCCACTTTATACCGGGTTGTTTTACCTTGCGCTGAAACGGTATACTCTACAGAACCTTTGCTGAAATCGGTTTTGCCGGAAGGGTATATTTTCACACCGGCATCTGATGCAAACGCAGGGTCGAATGTTTTAAGATTCGTTCCGGGCTTTACCGGCAGTGAGACAAGCTTAAGCGAATCGTTATACACCATATTATTACGCTTAACATATGTTGACTGCGAACGCAGCGGTATATTATCCGGCTCCGGTTTCGCTTCATTTTGTTCTGATTGAGCACTGGCAACAAAACTCAATACAACTGATATTATGAACAGTATAAAAATCCGATACATTCTGCTATAGGTTTGCAACATTTAACATTTTACTTTTCAAGAAGCTGTGATGGCGGATATCCGAATTCTTTGATAAAACACTTTCGAAAATATTTGAGATCTGAAAATCCCACCATATATACCACCTCATATACTTTATATTGCTGTGTACGCAACAGTTTGGCTGCCTCTGAAATCCGCAAGGAACGGATATACTCGATGGGCGATAGCCCTGTAAGCTGCTTTATCTTTTTATAAAGAATGGTTTTACTCAAGCCTACTTCATGACTAACAGCATCAACACTCAGGTCAGCATTGTTCATATTTACTTTTACAACTTCAAATATCTGTTGCAATAACTTTTCATCCGGAGAGGCGATCGTTGGCTTCTCGTCTGTGAGGAAGAGTGTCCGATAATAGCGTCTTGAATTTTCGCGCGCCTGCAAAAGATTGTTGATCGTAAGCGACAATATCTCCGGACTGAACGGCTTTGTTATATAGGCATCTGCACCTGTCTCCAATCCTGCTTTGTGCTGGCTATGTGCTGCACGCGCTGTTAAAAGTACAACCGGTATATGGCTGGTCTTGATGTTCTGCTTGAGAGCGTGGCAGAGTTCCATACCATCCATCTCAGCCATCATGATATCACTCAAGACCAGGTCCGGATTATTATCGAACGCAGCTTCCAGGGCCTGCTTGCCATCACTCGTTTCAATAATTCGATAGCCGGGACTCAGATACTCTTTCAGGAATGAACGTACCTCTTCATCATCTTCCACCAGGAGGATTGTCTTAAGTCCTTTTTTTGCATGCGTGCTCTGTCCCTCTTCGTATTCTTCCTGCTCCTGCAGTTCGGCTTCGAGCTCGGTTGTCTTATCCGTATCGATGATAACCTCGTGCGATTCAAAGTGATCTTTACCCAAGGGTATCTTTACCTTGAATACGGAACCTGATCCTACCGTACTATCAGCATATATTTCACCCTTGTGCAGGTATACCAGTTTCTTGGCCAAAGCCAGCCCTATACCGGAGCTTATGTGATTATTGGCGTTGCCGTGATAAAACCAGTCAAATATATACCGCACCTGGTCTCTCTCGATACCAATGCCATTATCTTTTACTTCGATACAAACACACTCTTTGCCATCAACACACAGTTCCTTTTTTACGGTGATACTGATCGCGTTGCCTTCCCCTATATATTTAAAAGAATTTGAAACGATGTTGGTCAGCACCATTTCCATTTTTTCCGGATCGATCCAGGTATAGATGGATTTCTCTTCCGTATAGAATTCAAAGTGTACATTCGGCCGGTTGGACAACTCCTTGAAATTTATGAATATATCTTCAATGAACGGTACAATGTCGACCTGGCGGATGGTGAGCATCATCTTGCCGCTCTCGATCTTTCTGTAATCAAGCAGCTTGTTGATAAGTGTTAACAGCTTGTGCGCATTGCGATGCACCATGTGCAACTTCTTGCTATTGGGTGTATCATTGTTCTCTTTGGACATCATTTCTTCCAACGGCCCAATGATCAGCGTTAGCGGTGTTTTGAACTCGTGCGACACTTCAGTAAAAAAAGCGAGCTTGTCGTGCACAACCTGACGCTCGCGTCTGCGTTTGTTCCTCTCGCTCTTCACGCGCTTCTTCAGATAGAGCTGCCGCTTGCGAATGGAAAATATACTCCAGCCGGCCAGTCCGAGTATAAGTGCATAGGTAACGTATGCCAGGGGCGTACGCCACAACGGTGGGGCTACAGTTACCTTAACGTGAGCAAACTTTGCCGGCCAGGTATTGGACTGGTTCGTAGCTTTCACTTTAAACTCGTACGTACCCGGTGACAAATAGCGATACGATGCCGTTCGTTGATTACCGATATAGTTCCAGTCTGCATCAACGCCTTCAAGCTTATAGGCATATTCGCATTTCTCTGGCCCGCTGTAGTCCAGTGCTGTGAACTCGAACGTAAACGAAGCCTGATCGTGCCGCAACGTGAGATGCTCCGTTTCATCAATTACCTTTTCAAGAATATCATCTTCAGTGTCGCCACCAATTTTCACCGGCTTGTTAAACAGTCGAAATCCCGAAAGTTTTATGTCGGGTACGATTTTGCTATTCGTTACTTTCTGCGGGTAAAACAAATTGAAACCATACGTTCCGCCAAAGCCTATATATCCTTTCGGTATATTATTCAACGATGAGCCCGGAGTAAATTGTCCCACCTGCAAACCATCGTTGGAAGTATAATTGGAAAAAGTTCTGGTAGCATGATCAAATCGCGATATACCGCTGATGGTACTGCACCATACATTCTGCTGTTCGTCAATCTGTATACCAAAGACCGTGTTGTTGATCAAACCGTCTTCATCGGTATAGCGCTTAAACGTTTTATCATTCAGGTTATAAGCACCGAGTCCACCACCGGTTCCGATCCAGAGTGTATTGTCCTTGTCAATGGCCAGCGCGTGTACAACGTTGCTCTGCAAAAGGTTGGTAGACTCCGTGCCCGAGAAAATATTCTCCACCTGCCGTGTGTCCGGATCATAGGACAACAGACCGTTGCCATAACACCCTAACCATAATTTTCCCTTCTTGTCTTCTGCCATGGCACGCACATCGATGGTCGAAAATATAGAGGCATCTTTATTTATTTTAAAGGTCCTGTCTGCTTTGTCAAGCATACTGAGGCCACCGCGCGTTGCTCCTACCCATATATTTCGTTTTGAATCTTCGAAGAGAAGCGATACGCGATGTCCCAGCGGAACCGGAGCATCATTCGTTGACCGCGGATAGTGTACAAATAAATCGGTCTTCTCATCGTATCGATATATACCATGTGCCAACGTTCCAAACCATAAATTACCATGGTAATCGCGAAGTGCACTATAGACTACATCATCGCCAATGCTCCCCGGCTTTCCATCTGCATCGTAATGATGCAGCAGTTTACCTTCAGCAGAAAATTTATAGATCCCTTTGGAGTCTGTACCAGCCCATATATTACCATCGTCATCATTACACAATCCATAGAAGGGCACCATGCTCTCGGCAGCACCGACAATGCGTTTCACCTCCACCTTCATGAAGTTCTTCTCTTCACTGCTCACCATATAGATACCATCGCCGTGGGTACCGATCCAGATGTTGTTGTCACGATCCTGATATATAGACCGGATGGTATGCTGGGATATATCAAATGCATCCAGGGCGGTAACGTGTCGCGATGACAATCGATCTACCTTGCGACCATCGAAGTCCTGCAGGTTTACGGTATAGATACCATTTCCCTGTGTTCCGATCCAGAGCGTTTTATCTTTATCCTCCAGCAATGAAAACACACCACGCTGCGCAGGAAGTATAGTATCGAGCACAACAAATTTACCCTCTGCCCGAATGAAAAGTACGAGTCCTTTGGTGGTACCGATCCAGATGTTGCCGAGGTGATCTTCCAGGAAACATTTCACATACTGCGAAGGCAAGATGTCGCTGGCAGAATATGCTTCAATCTTTTCATGATTTTTTCCTTCACGCGTGCGGAATACATCGAGGCCCGTATTCTGTGCGCCCGACCATATATAGCCATAGCTGTCTTCGAAAACAGTGATGGTCGCTGTACTGTTCAGCTTGAAAGTTTGCGTTGTATCATATTTACCCGTAGACGGATAGAATATACCTATACCACCAAAATACCAGCCGATCCACAATTTACCGGTATTGCTTTCGGAAATATAGGATACATCGTTTTTGCCGTTTGGATTCAGAAACACGGTCCACTTTTGTGTAGACAGATCGAATTGATATAGTCCTCTTCGGGATGACACCCACAATCTTCCTTGTGAATCTTTAAATATCCGTTGCACGAAGTTGTCGTGAAACTGGTTGGGTCCGCTCTTATCGAACTTGAATACCGTGAAGGCATAGCCATCGAAGCGGTTCAGTCCATCGTCTGTGGCAAACCACATCCATCCCTTATCGTCCTGCGATATACTGTTCACTACCGCCTGAGACAATCCGTCTTTTATACTATAGCGCTTGATGATCTTGTCACGAATAGGCTGCGCGAAACTCTCATGAGAAAATCCACACGCCAGCATCAGCGCTATCGAAAATAAAAGACGGAAGCTATATTCAGTCCGGTACATACCTTGAAGATATTAAATCGCCTTGTCAATCGGGAACTTCATTCCTGCAAAAGCTTTTTTACTTGTCCAATCGGCATCAGGAGAATTCCAGAATTCATCGTCTGCCGGTAAACCCAACGGAAGAAAAGAAACGGTACACAAATACAAGCTTCCCGTTGAAATATAGGATTCACCGACCTCCGCCTGATGTCCGGCCAAACCAATCGTTAACCAGCCGTTGGTGTCGAACGTTCCCGGAGCTTCCAGTGTCTTTTTGATCACCGCAGTAAGTGCACTGCGAACCTGTGCCGGTTTGATATGGGCAGGCAATTGCTTTTGCAATGCCACCTGACTCAACAATTGAAATGCACCGCACCGATAGGCCAGCGAGCGACCGACCGGAGGAAATGTTCCTTCCGGTGATATGAGTCGTTCCTGAATTTCAGCATAGCGTTGCGCGCGCTTGAGTACCCTCGCTGACAATTCTTTGCCATCGTCCTTTCCTTCATTCAACACCTTCAGTATATCCAGCAGCATCGGTTGGATAACGTAGCTGTTGTAATAGTCGAAATGAAAATCCGGACCATCGCCATATATACCATCGCCTTTATACCATTCCTCGTGCGATTTCAACGCATAGTCTATACGCACGGTATCATAGTCGTTGGTAAATTTCAACAGCGCAGCTTCAATCATCGCGCTGAAAAGAAGCCAGTTGGAATAATACGGTTTTATAACACGGGTTGAGCGAAGTGCTGTAACAAGATGTTGCTGTGTTGCCGCATCAAGATTGCCCCAGAGTTGCTTCGGTGCGCGCAACAGTGCATGTGCGAGAAACGCAGCATCAACCAGTGGCTGACGCAACTGCGTAAAGTTCATATAGCTCTTCGCTGCAGGTGTAACAGCATGCTGAATAGCCTTCGCTGATAACGCAATGAACTTCTGTCGAAGCTGACCTTCTTTGGTTTGATCAGCACCGAGCTCAAGCCAGGGTGCCAGTCCGGCCAGCGTGCGTCCCAATGCCTCGAGGTACGTAACTTCCTTTCGCGAAGACAACTCTCCCTCCACACACTCTACAGGCATCAGTTCTTTGATACGATCCTGCTGCAGTGCCGATAAGACCGGCTCCGCGACACGCGTTACCATGTTGACCCAGTACTCACGGTCGGTACGGACTTCTTTGAAATATAGTTCCGGTTGTTTGATACTCAACAGCGGTGCTAACGTGCTGCCGGCTCCCAGCAGCGAAAAGCCTCTTAAAAAATTTCTCCTGATCATTTTTTATCGTTCCCGTACATTGATATATAGGTATATATACCGTGTGCTATTCCATTTTATAAATTTCGCTTCCGGCCAGTAAAAATGCACCGGCACCATATTCCTGGTAATTGTCAATGGTAACTTTATCGGGTGAAGCTCCGATGGGTTGTACCCACTGTAATTTACCCTCTTTCGTGACGTATTTATTTAGTCCTTCCCATGCATTTTTGACAACCGGTAAATATTCTGTTTTATCTAACAATCCCCGGTTAATTCCCCAGGCAAATGCGTAGCAGAAGAATGCTGTACCGCTGGTTTCCGGGTGCGGCACTTCGCTTTCATCCAGCAGGCTTGGGCGCCACAGACCATCTTTACCCTGTATAGCTTTTACAGAGGCTGCCATCTCGCGAAGCAAGGCTATATATTTTTCATAGGCCGGATTATCTTTGGGAAGCACCTGCAATACACGTACGGTTCCGGCCATAACCCAACCGTTGCCCCGAGCCCAGAATGTTTTTTTACCCTGCGGTGTCTTCTTGTTAAAGTACGATTGATCGCGATAGAAAAGATGTTCCTGCGGATCATACAGAAATTCATGCGCATCCCAGAACATCGTGTTGAGAAAATCAAGATAGCGCTGGTCTCCCGTAGCCACCGCTAATTTAGCAAGTACAGGTGGCGCCATAAACAGCGCATCACACCACCACCAGTCTTCGCGGCCCGGCTTTGGATTTGCCATAAGCGAATCGAATGTGTGCTGTATATCAGCAATCATCTGCGGATCCTTTTTCAGATCGTAAAGTTCGAGATAGGTTTGTCCTTTGGCGTGATCATCGGCATGTCGCAGGCGCTCGGCTAATTTCCAATCAAATGATTCCGACCAGGCTGTAGCAGCATCCAGATACCTGGCATCCTGTGTTGTGCGATAGGTTGCCATTACACCGGTATAAAAAGCAGCGCGTGCCCAATCGTTGTCATTCTTCGCGTTGAACGAAACCGGGTTTGCCAATTGCCAGTCGCACACCTTACGCATTTGAGACAGTATACTTTTTTTAGAAAATATATCGGCAAACATTTCTGCTAACAAGCCTGAGGTTGTCAGGACGATAAGCATCATCGTA
This sequence comes from uncultured Chitinophaga sp., assembly GCA_902168205.1. GTDB lineage: Bacteria > Bacteroidota > Bacteroidia > Cytophagales > Cyclobacteriaceae > Ohtaekwangia > Ohtaekwangia kribbensis. The sequence goes on from CABHOK010000007.1 coordinate 406,524, forward strand.
CCGACTACGATGAAATATAATTTCTTTTTCGAATGATTCTGATTCACGTTACAGTAGAGGTTAATGTGATGTCTAAATTCTAATTCGGGCAGGATACACACGAAATTTTTATGATCCCACGTCTAACAAATATACTCGCAGGCTATATCGCGAGGGACTTACGTTATGAAATACTAAAGCATCAGTTACTCCCGAAAACGCTCGGGCCTGCCCCACTGCTTTATTAACCGATTCAATTCATCGCGCGTGATGCTGATCACGGCTCCGTGTCTTGGATGAAAGTCCATGGAAACATTTTCCACCAGCGTGAACGAATCGAGTGTTTTACTTCGGGTAAATTCATATCTACCCTTGGTATATACATCATACATCAATATATACTCAGGAGAATTATGAACTTTGAAAACGCATGCGCCCTCCACGGCATCTTTGGTTTGCTGTAAGTAGTTCTCTTGCTCCGACCATTTACCGGAAGTCAACGAAGTGGATGTAGCTTTCCGGATGCCGTTACCGTTACCTTCGGTTTTATAGAATAAATGATATACTCCGTCTTTGAAAACTATATCACCATCAATACAGGACTTACCATTTGCAGGAAAAAACAATTGCTTCGGTTCGCTTTCCAAATCCGTAAAGGCTTCATTCGCGTAAGCATAATATATAATATCTTCTCCTTTGCGGCCATGCTTCATCGACCAGTATACCATATACTTATTCTTTTGCGGATCGTAAATAGTCTGTGGCGCCCATACACGCAACAAGCTATCCTGGTTCGAAAATCTCTTTTGCATGTTGATGACGCTGGATTGCCAGTACACCAAATCATCTGATCTCATCAGCACCATGGCACGATTGGAGTTCCAGCCTTTCGAGGAAGTCATATCGGTAACAACCATATAGAAAGTTTTTCCATCGTTGCTTCGCAGAATATGAGGATCGCGAACACCGCCCGTTGAGCTTATCGCTTTTGAATCCACAACAGGTTTATTATTATTTAAGGCGAAGAAATTTAGTCCATCGATGCTCACCGCATAGTGAATTGATTCATCCGCTACTGCATTACCGGTAAAGTACACAAACAAGTATGCTGACCGGTCTTTTTCAGCGGAAGAAGGTTGCTGCGCAAAGCCTGAAAAAAATGTAATGGATAAGAAGATGAATATAATCTTGCTCATAAGTACATGCAGGGTGTTCAAACGATATACAATTATTGAACCAATATACCGGGATAATATACTTCTAAAAAACGAATAGTCTTTCATACAAGTATGCCGTAAGCAACTTACGCTTACGGCACACTTAACAAACTCCGATGCTGCTTCTAATCGGTCACTTTATCTTCATCAGCAACAGCTTCCTCCCAGGTTTCCCACTTCGGTGTAGCAGCATCATAACCGGCATAACCATAGTTTTGACTCAGCACGCCTTTGTTGTTCGCTGTTATAGCAGCATTGGGTATAGGCCAGTAAAAGTTACGCTTGTCCATGGTATAGTTGAACGTACCGGTTCTCACGCTTACAGAGCCTTTGTTATATATGCTATAGTGCATGATGCGCTGATACCAGTAGCTGCCGCCGGTTGCATCTGTACCTGACTGCTTGTCGAACGTATTAACATCGTAAGAATTACCCCACTCGTCTGACTTGCCACTCAGTGCCAGGCAGTATGAGACACGACTCAATTCTACGTTACGCCACTCTTCCAGGTATAGCTCGCGTGCGCGCTCGTTCATGATGTCGCCAATCGTAACGGTCGAGTATAGCTGTGTACACAATGCTCGCTTACGAACTTCATTTACATCTTCTGCAGCAGAAGCAGCATCGCCTAAATAGAATTTAGCTTCGGCACGCAGCAGGTATGTTTCTGCCAGGCGGTAAAAATACCAGTCAGCATTGCCACCGTTGGTAGCACCGTTGAACTGCGTGGCACCCGGGTTTGCTTCTGCAAGTACATCTTCGAGATATAGTTTGTAATGAGGCCAGTCAAACCAGTCGCGGATTGTATCGCTACACAACAGAGCGTTTGTAGTCGGGTGACGAAGAACCAGGTTTTGACCATACCATGCAGATGTCTTATCATTATACTTCAGCGAAGTCATCTTGCCCCAGTTACCTACGGTGCTGTTATGCCGCAAGTCACCTTCGTCATTCTGTCCATTTACATTCCATACAGCATGCGTAGCAAAATATGTAGGACGAAATGTACCTATACCACGGCCTACCGCTCGCAGGTAATCATACTGTGAATTATAGTTCGATGTGTTGTTACGTGCATAGTTGTTTACTGCATTTTTACCATCTGGTGTTTTTGTACCGTTACCATCATTCCAGAACGGTCCAAAGATTCGCATCGTCAGAAATTGAATGAACGACTCCGATGTAGTGCCGCGATTAGGCATACCCAGAATTACTTCTTTGTTGGCACCGATCAATTTGTTTTCAGGACGATGCAAGTCCCAAATTACATTTCGCGTAATCGGCCAGGTCTGCGGTTCGCCACCATCATTGAAGGTACCAAATGTAGTCTGCATGAGTTGATATCCGGATTGACTGATCAGTATATCTGCCTGCTCCTTCGCTTTTTCAAACTGTCCGGTAGCGAGGTAACATTTGATCAGCAACTGGCGGCAAGCACCTTTGTTGATCATGCCTATATATCCCATGTCTTTTTGATCGGGCACCCACTCCACGGCAAACTCCATGTCCTTGGTGATCATCTCCAGGATCGCTTCCTTCTTCGTAGAGCGGTAATTCTGTTTAGGCACCTGAAGAATTTTAGTTACCAACGGAACATCTCCGAATTGAAACACAAGTGTGAGATAGCGGAAGGAACGATGGAAGTATGCTCTTCCAAGATACGCGTTCTTCGTTGCTTCATCCAGACCTTTTACATTCTCAATAAAACTGGTGATCGTGTTCGCGTATTTAATTCCATTGTACGTCTCGTCCCAGAAGTAACTGATGCGGTTACGATCTCCGTTCTCTGCACCTCCTGTTGGCGTAAGCACGTTGGCTATATCCGAGAACATACCGCCATCATCCGTCTTGCTGGCAACAGCCATTTCCGAAAACATATACTCGGTTGCTATCGGAACCGATATATTATTGTTCGAGCTGTTGTAGAATGTCCAGTAACTTCGCAGGTGTCGATCTGCCATCGCCAGCACAGCCTGCAGGCCAGACTCCGTACTCAGCGTAGTGGACGGTTCATAAAATGACAGCGGGTCGGGTTCCAGAAATTCATCGGAACAACTGGGAAATACTACGAACGGTACAAGTATCAGAAGCTTCCCCACTATAGCGCGTATATCTTTAAACGTATTTTTCATTGCTCGTTACTTTAAAAAGTTACATTTAATCCAATTGTAAACAGTCGTGTTGCCAGGCCTCCGGTTTCAGGGTCGCCATACTCCCAGTTTTTATTCCAGACAGCCACGTTGCGAACGGTACCATATACCTTTACTTTCTCAATGTCCCATCGTGAAGACAACTGCGTTGGTATCGTATATCCCAGCGTGATGTTTTCAAGACGAACAAAGGAGCGGTTGTAAAGTCTTCCGGGTGAAGTTATACCGGCAGGTCCACGTGAATCCAGTCGGGCGTATTCATTGGTCGGATTGTCCAATGTCCAATAAGGCTTCGCGTACATGTTCATTCCGTACGTTACCAGCGAGCCGCCATTGTCCTGATTCAGGTAATTACCATCTATACTTTTATGTCCGGAGTAAGCGTATATATTGATCGATACCGTGAGATTTCTGAACAGTGTGAAATCGTTTCGAAGCGACCAGTGCAACGGAGGGGCTGTCTGACCGAGAAACTCTTTATCGCTGTCGTTATATACCGGGGTGGTGGTGCCATCAGCGTTCACCTTATCATCTGCGGTATAATTGTTTGCTACTTTCGGATCTCCCGGGCGCTGTCCATATTTAGCAGCTTCTGCAGCCTCCTCTTTTTGCCACACTCCGGTTACATTATAATTCCATATAGCACTGATCGGTTGCCCTATAAACCAGTTGTTGGTTCGGTCATCCATCTCCTTTACGCCTACTACATTTCCTTCTGCATCAATTATACTTTCATATTGATAGTATAGATGCTTGATCTCGTTCTTGTAGTATGACAAGCCGAGTGTCGTGCGCCATTCGAAATTCTGATTTTTAACATTCACCGAGTTGATCATAAGTTCTATACCTCTGTTTTGAACTTCACCCAGGTTGGTAGCGATCGATGAGAAACCAGAGAAGCCGGGCAGGCGCTGCGTCATGATCATGTCATTGGTATTGCTCACGTAATACTCGATGCTACCCGAGATTCGGTCTGCGAAGAAACCATAGTCGAGACCAACGTTCCAGCTCTTTGTCTTCTCCCACTGCAGGTATGGATTCGCGAGACGATCAATGGTGAGATAACGAACTTGTACCGTGCTACCCGATGCATTGATATACCCTTGTGTTGCACCAGTACCGGCACCGAGGTTTGCAAGCGACAAGTATGGATCTGCGAGTGAACGGTTACCATTCTTACCCCATGACACACGCAGCTTACCGGTGCTCATCGGTGCCCATTGGAAAAACTTCTCATTAACGAATGACCAACCCACCGCTACAGAAGGAAATGTAGCATACGGATTCGAACTACCGAATGCCGAGTAACCATCTCTGCGAACGGATGTCGTTACCATATAGCGATCATCGTACGAGTAGAACAAGCGGGCCATGAGTGCGTTCGCTGTCTGGTGCGTATCGGTTGACGAAAAATTACTTTCCGCTTTACCTCCGTTTTGTGTGTTATGCAAACCGAGCGCGTCTGATGGTTGAATGTTGCGTGCTTCAATTCGGTCTTGCCAGTACCTGCGTTCTTCTGCTTCCTGCACAAGCGTAACATTCACGTGGTGCTTCTCTGCTATAGTCTGGTCCCAGGTAATGGTGTTGTTAAGCGACCAATCAAAACGTTTTGCCTGTTCGCGGTTTACACCATGATCGATCGCGAGCCAGTCCGGATGTTCGGTTGATTCGAAGTAACGATCATAAAAATACTGGTAGCGAGGTGCTGCATTGAATCTATAGGTGATGTTAAACGGAAGGGTAACTTTTGCGGAGAGAATTGAATTCAATACAGTATATCCTTTCTCAAGGTCCATATACTGCCTGTCGAAATCAAAATTATAGCCGCGGTGTGGTGCTGCATCTCCCATCGGGTGTGCTACTAATTGTCCCGTGCTGTCGGCATACGTTGCATAGGGGCTGTTGCGTACCTGGTTGGCATCCCAGTAGTTCAACCCTAAACCTGGTTGGAGGCCGCCATCGGTTCGATCCTGAAAGTTTACGTTGGCCCCAATCGTGATCCACTTGTTTACTTTACCTTCTACACTCAGGTTCGAGCGTATAGCCCGGTAGTTGTCTCCTACAATGGCACCTTCGTTCTTCACGTAGCCCATCGACATATAGTAATTGATACGATCGCTGGCTCCCGATACACTCAGGTTGTAGTCCTGGTTAAAGCCGGTACGGAAGGTATGATCGTACCAGTCAAACGACCTACCTGCGAGGTAATTGGACAGGGAGTTAAAGCCGAGTCCTAAACGCTTCGCATATATACTGGCATCCGATTCATTCGCTTCGTTGGTAGTATAGGCTCTCCAATCAGTCAATGAAACGCCCAGGGCACCGAGATTCTCCGGACTATCAAAATATCCCGGACGATTTACATACGCTGCGGTCTGGTATGCTTCGTAATTTCCGGTTGTGGCATTTACACCATAGGTAGAAGTTTTATACCAATCCTGGCGATACTGCATGTATTGATCCGGACCAAATACCTCACGATATGCGCTGCGGCTTGTCGTGCCTATATTTGAGTTGAAGACAATAACCGGTTTACCTTCTTTTCCTTTTTTGGTGGTGATGATGATAACACCGTTCGCGGCCTGCGCTCCATATACCGCAGCAGCAGAAGCATCTTTCAACAGGTCGATCTGCTCTATATCATCCGGGTTGATTTCAGAGAGTTCACCATAGAAGATCATACCATTGAGTACAATCAGCGGATCGTTGTGACCACCGTCAGTATATACCGAACGTTGACCACGTACCTGTAATGATCCTCCACCTTTTGCCGATGGATCATAGCCTACATTTAAACCCGGGGTACCGCGGAGGATGTCTTGCACGGTCTTCGGATTTTCATTCTCAAGTCGCGAAGGTTGAATCTGTATAATGGCACCGGTAAGATCTTTTTTCTGCATGGTACCATAGCCGACTACAACGACTTCCGACAGTTGCTGTATATCCGGTTGAAGCGCTACGTTGATTACCTGCAGATTTGCAACGGGCACTTCCTGTTGCTCGTAGCCGATGAATGTAAAAACCAGCACGGCATTTTCATTGGCTATACTCAATGAATAGTTACCATTCGCATCGGTAGTTGTACCCGAAGTAGTGCCTTTGATAACAATGTTCACGCCCGGTAATGGCGTGTTGTCATCCTTCGATGTTACTTTACCGCTAACAATAAACTCCTGTTGAACTCCGTAGTTGACCGTTGCTCCTGCCACCGGAGTTAGGGCAAACGTAATGACGATGGCCATCAACAGTTCGCTTCTAATAAATAGTAAAAGTTGTTTTCCCATAGTGGATCATCTTTAAGGTTAGGTAATAGATTAACAGACATACTCAGGCAAAGCCTCAGTCGTCAGGTCTGAGTAAAAGAATACTGTTAAGTATGAGCGGAAAGCAGAGCTTCGGATTGCTATAACAGCACGTGTCTCAAAACATTTGGCGCTGTTGGCAATCGATTCACAACACTTCCTGATTCAAGCAGGAAGCATTTTGTGTGCACTCTGTTATCAAAGCATTCTTTGCCGCGGGGCAACACATCTGGCGGGCGCCAGCGAACTGGTTTCTAGTAAACATTTACGTCTCATTCAATTTTGGTTTGGGTAAAACATGTAAATCAAGACGGGTCGGCTTGAACAAACAGCTCCTTATATCGAGAAAACTGCTGCGTGGACTTTGCAAGTCTTTCCGCTCCTGATATTTCAAAATTATCGCTGAAACGGCCTTTTTCCGGGGGGTCAATTCGGGGTTTGTTGGGGGTGACTTAGACTTTTTCAAACGTTTTAAAGAACACTTCAAACGGTTTCAATACAAAATAATGTCTTCGTAACACTTTTCTTTATTAGCCCTTACTTTCGGATGTCATCGCTCTGTACCTTATGAGTTGTCGGTCTGGAGATACGCCTTCTGATGATCGTTGTCTCATCGCTCAGAATGGAATCGCACAGCCACGGTGATGAGTTCAGTTTCGCTTCGAAAAGACTTTCGGCGTTGCCAACCTCTGAGGTTTATCAATTTAACTTTTAAAAACAAAGTACTTTTAATTACATTAGTTTATAAATAGAATAGGGTCGGAAAGTAAAATAGGACAAACCCAAAAATTCAGATTATGAAAAACAAGACAGGTATGGCGATCGGTTTTATTGCAGGTGTAGCAGGCTTTCTTTTTTTATTCAAAATAATCATCCTGGATAATACACCTCCATCGGATGAACTTGCACCCGGAATTGTGGTGATGGCTTCCATACTGAACGGAATCATACTCTCCTACATCGGTTCGCTGCTTCAAAATTACCTGCGAAAGAAAAAGACACTATAGCCAACAGCGTCAGTACGATTGAAGTATATACCTGGCAATATATAGGCTTGGAGAAATGATCATCCCATCAGTTTCTTACGGAATATATATACTTACCAAGCCCCTGTCCTATTTGCCAGACGCGGGGCTCACACCTTCAGAGGTCATCTTTACGCGCTCCAATGTTCCGTCAGCTTTGTAATACAAACGGTCAATGCAGATTGATCTGCTATAGCTGCCTCCGTCATGCTGCAGCGCTCCATTGTGATAAATGAAGTATGGATTTCCTTTAAACTCAACAATTGCCTGGTGATTGGTGTTGCTATTCCCGGCAATCTCGTTGAGAATTCCCTGGTATACATACGGACCTTCTATACGATCGGCCATCGCGTATGCTATTCGTTCGGGGAAACCCGTTGCATACGACAAGAAGTATTTGCCGTTGTGTTTATGAACCCACGGTGCCTCGGTAAACTGAAAGTCCTTAAAGTCAATCTTCTTTATTTCACCATCAATCTCAATCATGTTATCCTTTAGCTTCGCATAGTAACATTGCCCGTTACCCCAAAACAACCACGCCTGACCATCGTCATCAACAAACACAGCCGGATCTATACAGGCCCATGAATGTGTGGACGCGAAGCAATCTTTGTTCGTTAACAACGGCTTACCCAATGCATCTCTATAGGGACCTTGCGGACGATCAGCAACGGCAACACCTATACCTGTCCAATTCGTGCTGATATACCAGTAATACTTTCCGCTTCGTTCAACAACATGTCCCGCATAGGCATCACCACTCTTGGCCCATGCGAAGTCGGTAATTTTCAGTGATGCCGGGTATTGTGTCCACGTCTTCAGATCGGTGGTGGAGAAAACCAGCCAGTCTTTCATTTTATATCCCTTTTGTGCACCGGTAGAATCATGCCCTGCGAAAAGCCACAACGTATCTCCCTTCACCAATGCTCCGGGATCTGCTGTATACTCATGCGTGATGATCGGGTTGGCAGAAGATGTAAAACGATATTGATCAGAAGACTCAAGCGGACGTACCAGCGCACCGGGTACACCGCCCCACTTCGCCTGCAACAAGCGTGCTTCTTCCCTCGTGATTCCAATCACACTGCCATGACGGGGATTGAAATTTTTCTTAAAAGACTCGGGAGTTTGTGTGAAGTTTACCAGGTCGCTGCTGCGTTGAAATTCATAACGCAGGTTGGTATATAGATCGTACATTAAAATATACTCTTCAGAATTATTGAGCCTGAACACGCTTGATCCTTCCACAACCGTTGCCTTTGCCGAATAAGCATCCAGGTATTTATAGTCTTCTACCCATGGTCCCCACAACGATTTGCTGGTTGCCTGCTGAATACCATTTTTTATTTCTTTCCCGGACTCATCCTTTGTATTCCCCTTGAAGAAGAAATGATAGATTCCGTTTTTGTAAATGATATCGCCATCTATAGCGCCAAATCCGGGACTAAACATCAGGCGTGGCTCACTTTCAAATCCGGTAAAATCTTTATTGGCATACGCTGCATAAAAATCAAGCTTGTTATCGCCCTCAAAGCGGACCGTGAAATATACCAGGTACTTCTTTGCTTTCGGATCATATATAGTCTGTGGTGCCCATACCCATTTTACATTGCTGAATTTTTGGGGATACGCTTTGGCTAAATCAATAATGCTGTGTGTCCAATTGATCAGATCATCCGAACGCAGCAATACTATACCGGGATTATGCGACCATCCGTTTTTGTGGGCGAACATATCAGTCGCAGTGAGATAGAAACCTTTGCCATCTTCCCTGCGCAAGATGTGCGGATCGCGAATGCCACCCGTTCCGGATATATCACTTGACGACAAGATGGGTTGATTGGTATTCAGAGCAAACCAGTTCAACGCGTTTTCACTCACTGCAAAACGAAGTTGCTCCTGCTTGTCTTTATCGCCTGAGCCTTCAAAGTAAGCAAAAAGATAGCCTGTAAATTTTTCTTTCACTACAGTTCGGTCTCCTTCCGCTGCATTCTTTTTTTTGATATTGGCAGCTGCTGAATTTGTTTGTTGACCCCATGTAAAAGAAGCGATGGTCAAAGCCATCATCATGAGCATTATCTTTTTCATTCTTCGATTGTAGTATTACTTTTTGTTTCAATTGTCAATTACTGCGCACACGATGCTCCATCCACGGGCACTTCATATCCGTGCGCACGAACACTTCGGAAATTAAAGATTGGAAATGGGTTGTAGCACTCGCGTCTGGTGAAACGATTACTGATTCAAGTATAGTGTATTTTCAACACTTCATAAAACTTATTTTTTAATTGGCTGAAAATGCTGATGAAGTATTTTGATCTGGAAAGTTTCGTGACGGCTCACGAAAAAGTATATATATACCTCATTGGCAAGCAGCGCTGACTCACGACATGAAATTCCGGATAAGCTCCGACACCTCATCAAAATTTGTCTCTAACGGCATGTGGCCTGCATCCAGAATATAGACTTGAGCATCTGGCACATCTCTTTTATAGCAAGAAGCTTCGTTCACACGAAAGAATACATCCTTCTTGCCCCAGATAACAAGCGTGGATGGGTGGTATGTGCGCAAATACTTTTGAAATGCGGGGTACATTTCCAGATTACTTTTATAATCGCAATTGAGTTCAAACTGCATATCGATATTACCGGGTCTGCTCATGCGTTCCCAGTCAAGCATCCAGGATTCGGGACTGACACGAGCGAGTTGTTCTTCAGAGAGTCCGGCCGTATACTGCATGCGCACGCCTTCTTCACTTAGAAAAGCTGATACGCGTTTCTTCTTTTCTTCTGTAGGATGTTCCCAGTAATCGCGTGTCTCATCCCATTCCTTGCCGATGCCTTCCATATAGGCATTACCATTCTGAACTATAATTCTTTCGATCTTCTCCGGATGATTCACACATATCCGCAGGCCTATAGGACAACCATAGTCATGGAGATAAATGCTGAAAGATTTCAAGTCAATCACCTCTGTAAACCGGTTCATGTATGCTGCTATATTTTCAAATGTATACCTGAAATTGTTTTTGTCAGGAAACGCGCTGAATCCAAAGCCGGGATAATCCGGAGCCACGAGGTAAAACTTATCAGCGAGTATAACCATCAGGTTTTTAAACATAACCGATGATGTTGGAAAGCCGTGCAACAACAACAGTACTGGATTGTTGCGATCACCAGCTTCACGATAAAAAACATCCACTCCGTCAACTGCGATTGTCTTATTGAAAATTTGACTGCTCATGTTACAACGGCATCTTATTTTACCATCATAAAATAATATGCCTTCACCCGGTGCATGCCCGAAGAGGCGCACAGAAGCGTTATTTCGAACAAGTGGAGCATTCGTGGTGGGCCGCAAAAAAAAGACGCGCTGAAAATCAGCAAACTCGTCAGCGTTTTTTTTTATTTTGTCACCAAAAAACGGTGAATAACCTTGAGTAGAACGCAAGCAGGCCTGTGGAGTTTGTGCCGGAATTTTGAAGATATGCTTTCCCTGATTAAATCATTTTGCTTTGCATTCCTGTTTTTTGGCTTTGTGTCCCTGCAAGCAGCGCCTCCGGGTGGACTAAAGTTTCATGGAAGCGAGCAATCCATCAATCAACGCACATCATACAATGTTTTTGGGGAGAAGACTCCCGAGTTTTCAGATCACTTTGATATTGAGTTCAACCTGTCGCTCTTTCCCACAACAGAGTTCGGGTATATCATCCGCATTAAAAACAAGGAAAGTAACCGAATCTATAATCTGTTCTACGATGGTCAGGGCAGTGATCTCGTTTTTAAATTTAATGAAGAGGGCAAGAATAACCTGATCGTGGCCACGATGAATCGTGATGAGCTGCTCGACCTGCACTGGTTTAAAATGAAAATCGTATTCGATCTGAAAAGCGATTCGATTAAACTAACCGTTCATAACAAAACGTTTGGAACCGGTAATGAAGAATTTCCAGAGCTCTACTACCCGATCATTCTCTTCGGTAAAAGCGATCACATCATTGACGTTCCGTCATTCGCTATAAAAGATCTCTCCGTGGGCAACCAGGAGAAATATAGCTTTCCGTTAAATGAAAGCAAAGGCAATGTTGTTTACGATATAAGCGGCAATGCCATGGGTGAAGTTGCCAATCCGGAGTGGCTGGTGAATGATGCCTACCACTGGCGGTATAAGACTTCATTCAAATCGAAGTCAGTAGCAGGTGCTAATTATAACCCGGAGAAAAAAGAGATATACTATTTCAACCGCGATTCACTGCATGTATACAATGTGCGATCGGGCGACACGGATGTTAAAGTTTTCCGGGAAGCATGTCCGGTGAAACTTATGCTGGGCACAAACTTCATCGACACACAACATAACAAACTATATTCGTATGAGACTTACTATTCTCATCCCAACGAAAACTACGCGGGACCAACGGTAGCGAGTCTTGATCTGAATACTTATGAATGGACAGCCGAGAATTCGGAGCAACTCACAAGCCCGCTCCACCATCATGGTTCCTACTTCAACACACCGGCTCAACAGTACACGATCTTCGGGGGTTTTGGACGAATGCGCTATAGCAAGGATTTCTTTGCGTATGATTTACACAGGAAGCAATGGGACACACTTCGTGGCTATACGGGAGACTTTCTCTCCCCTCGTTATTTTTCGTCCGTAGGATATTTAAAAAAGACAAACTGTATATATGTCTTTGGTGGAATGGGCAATGAGTCCGGAGAGCAGACGGTGGGAAGAAAGTATTATTATGATCTCTACAAGATAGATTTGACCACGAAGCATGTCTCAAAGCTTTGGGAAATTCCCTGGGAGCGCGACAATGTAGTTCCGGTAAGAGGAATGGTGATACTGGATGATTCAAGCTTCTACACATTATGTTACCCGGAGCACTTTACGGAATCGCTTCTGAAGCTCTACAGGTTTTCGCTGAAAGACGGCAGTTATGAAATACTGGGAGACTCTATCCCTATATTTTCTGACAAGATTACCACGAACGCCAACCTGTATTACGACAGTATGCTCAACAACCTGTATGCTGTTGTTCAGGAATTTGACGATGATATTTCATCAGACCTGAAAGTATATTCGTTGTCGTTCCCTCCCCTTACGGCACAGGAGCTCGCAAGCTATTCGAGGGAAAAAGGCAATTATGCGCTGGTGATCATTTTCCTTGTCGCTATAGTGGCTGCGGGAGGTATATATTTGTTATACCGAAAACAAAAATCTAAATACAGCACGGTTGAAGGTGACACGGAAGACATTGTTACACTACCTGGTGAAGTTCCGTCAGAAGCGACAGCTATAACATCACGCCCCAACTCGATTTACCTGTTTGGAGATTTTACCGTTCGCGATCGTAACAACCGGGATGTTACCTATTTGTTCAGCGCACAACTGAAGCAGATATTCTGTCTCATTTTACAATACAGCATAACCGAAAATGGTATAGCATCCGCACGACTCAGCAATATACTGTGGCCTGACAAGCCTGCTGACAAAGTAAAGAACTCAAGAGGTGTTACGATCAACCATTTGCGCAAAGTACTCAGCGAGCTGGATGGTATCGAATTGATCTACGACAAAGGGAATTTCAAGATAGAACAATCCGAAGCGTTTTATTGTGACTATACACGATGTATACAGATCATCTCTTCCAATGAAGTTGATAAGTACAGGGATGAACTCGTGGATATACTATCACGTGGCAAGTTTCTGCAACTCTCCGATCACGAGTTATACGATTCATTCAAAGAAGAAGTAGAAAAGAAACTCGAACCGGTATTGCTGCTGGAGATGGAAAAGAGTTTTACAGCAGAGCTTTATCCAACAACGATTGCCTTTGCAGAAGCCATCACCAACATCGATCCGCTGAATGATGCCGCGTTAACGTTCCAGGTTAAAGCGATGCAACGATTAAAGATGAATGATGAAGCGAGACTGCGCTACCAGACATTTATCATCGAGTATAAAAAAGTAATGGGGACTGATTATCCCCATCCTTTCAAGAGCTTTGTTTGATTATCCGCTAATCGTTAAAAGTCCGGTGTCTCCGCATATATAGCACACTTCACGAATAACCATTAACGGTTACCGGATAACGATTACCGCTACTTCTCCAACATCTTGATAAAATACCCGCCCACTACGGAGCGCGCCTGGAATCCCACCTGCTTGGCATCCGGTGTTTCGTACCAATCGCTCATCGGAACGCGATCTGGTGTTTCTGTAACAAAACCATATAGCGGGTCGATAAGCTTCTGGAACGTTGCTGTATCATTAGCCAGTGTTGCTGTCCAAACGATCCAGTCTGCTTTAGTATAGGTTCTCCGGTTGTCCAATGGCAAACCATATTTGTTCTGCTTGGTCTGGTAGTAAGCAATTTCTTTTTGCAATACGCTGTCGGGGAAAATACCAAGCTTTAGCAACTTGTCCCAAACCAGGTTATACTTCTGGCTCCACGTTCCGGGTTGATCGAACGTAAGGCGAAAGTGATCGCCATCGTCCGCCATCTTTACCCACTCCTGCGCCATCTTTTTAGCTTCACTGGTATATTTCGCTGCTATATCTTTTTTGCCAAGCATATCGGCAAGTTTACCATAGCCTGCTATACCTACAATTGCCTTTGCTGAAAGATTTACGTTGTGCGCAAAATGTCCGGCAAAGTCATCTGTGCAAAGTTGATTTTCCGGATCAAGACCATGCTCCAGCAGATAGTTCGCCCATGTAGTCAACGCTTCCCAATGTTTTTCGGCATAGTCAGCTTTTCCTTCTATTGTAGCAATGGCCGTTGCCAGTATCAGCATGTTACCGCTCTCTTCTACAGGCATGTCACCACCATACGTTTGTCCATTGGCCTGCGGATAGGTACCGACATCGTGCGCTGCAAACGGCTTTGTCCACTTGCCACTTTCGGTATAGTAAAATATCGGGTTCATCATTCCCTTCAGAAGTTCAGGATTGTATTTGAGATAGAGCGGAGCAGACGGATACGTTATATCCACCGTACCGATCGAACCATTACTAAAATTCTCCTTCGATAAAAAAAGCGTGTTACCCTCCATATCCTTCGCCAGCTTGTGTGCCGCTATAGATTGACGATAGGCGAGCACGCACAGGCGCGCATACTTTTCACCTCCGGCTGCCAGTGCATCACTATATATTTTGTTGTCAAACTCATCACAACGTGCTATAACTGTCTCATAGTCTGCTGCTGCACCCGACAAAGCCTTATCAAAACTTACCTGTCCATCTTTCGTCCACCATGCTTTCAGATTCTTTTCAAAATACTGCAGTGACTCAATATCATCGTAGGCCAGCATAACATGCCCCGTTGCCGGTGTTGTTGATACTTTATTCAGGTTGTCTGTGTAAGCAAGCACCGGCATGGTGTTCGACAGAACTGCAGTAATCTTCTCGCTGGAAGGATTTACTTTACCACTCTCGGTGAACGACTTTTTCACGGCTGAGAAATCGCCCATAGCCAGTCCGTTATTTTTAGATTCTTTGGAAGCGATGTAAAAATATCCCCAGTCGATGCGAACATTGTCACCTTTCTTTTTCAAAACAGGTTGCTCGGTTGTTCCCGTTTTCACAAAGTCTATATCGCCTGTTTTACCGGTGGTTATTTCAACCTCCTGATTCAATTCGTTAACAGCCCATTCCGGTGTAGCATCGAAATATACCTGTACATCGTGCGACTGACCATCGTTGGAAACAGCTTCGTAGCTGATATAGTTTACGGGACGTGAAAGCAAATCCAGATCATCGATCAGCAAAGGTGAAGCGAACTCAACATGCAAATCTACCGGACCACACGTGAAATCATATTTAGTTTGTGTAGCCGTGATCTTCACACTTTTCTGAACCGCAGCGTCAGCAAAGATTGGCTGCTGATCGCTCTCTTTGAAAATACCAAAGTCAACGTACGCCAGACCACCTCGATCAAGACAGTGTGCAGCAATTACGTTTTTACCGTTGGCATTCAACAAGCTCTTATCAAGTTTCATGGTAACACCGTTCTTGGCATGATTACCGGTGTTAACGATCTCCTTACCATTCAGGTATAACTCGAAATCATCATCGTGCGAATAGATTAGATATAATTCGCCATTTCCTATAACAGGCAAAATAAATTCTCTGCGCACCCATATCTCTTTTGTTTGCCACGGAGTGTTAGTCTCAAAAGTATTGGGTGTCCCAAAACCGGCTTTACCACTTTGCCATACAGCATCCTTGAAGTCAGGTTGCTCCCAGCCCTTTGCAGGTTCCTTCGTTACATACTTTCCCTGCCATGGTTCATGTTTTGCATCGGGTAAAACAGGTTTCAATGGAATCTCCTCTTTTCCGAGAAAGCGATATACTTGCCCGTCAACCCGTACAGCACCAATCAACGAATGATTTTTACCGGTCCAATGTTTTACCGGACTATCAAACAATTGATCGGATGTTGACCATGCACTGGTATAGGGGTCAATGGTTATCAACGGATAGGCTGGAGCACGAAACGCCAAACCAGCTTCTTCCTTTTTTTGCACGTCCTGCTTACCACAGGAAGCCAGGGCGATGGCAACAAAAATTGCCGGTATTTGATTTAAGGATATTTTGAACATACGATAGATTTCCTTTTCGGTTTATTTTTCATTTGAGAATGAGTACGGAAAGTCACTTTTCTCCACGCCTCTCTTTTTATTCGGAGAAGCGCTCATGTTAACATTGATCGTTGCGCCCTTCATCAGGTCTTCGTGCGTCAGGTAATTCTTCGTGTACACTTTACCATTCAGCTTCATCTCCGATATATAGCGATTTTCTTTTGAATTATTAGTAGCCGTGATCACGATCTCTTTCCCGTTATCCAATTTAATTTTCACAGACTTGAACAGAGGCGATCCCACAATATACTCGTTGCTGCCCGGACATAGCGGATAAAAACCCAATGACGAGAAAACATACCATGCAGAAGTCTGCCCGTTGTCTTCATCACCACAATAGCCATCCGGTGTTGCTGCATATAGCTTGTCGATGATCTCACGCGCCCAATACTGTGCTTTCCAAGGTTCGCCTGCATAGTTGTATAAATATACCATGTGCTGGATCGGCTGATTACCGTGTGCGTATTGCCCCATGTCCATCACCTGCATTTCGCGCATCTCGTGAATCATCGAGCGGCTTTCCATTCCTCTTGAACCGGGAATAACAAAAACAGAATCGAGCATCGATACAAATTGCTTTTGTCCACCCATCAGGTCGATCAATCCCTGTGGATCATGAAACACAGACCATGAGTAATGCCAGCTGTTTCCTTCGGTAAAATCGCGCCCCCAGTCAGCAGGGTTAAATGTCTCAGCGAAAGAGCCGTTACGTGCACGGCCTGCCATCAACTTGCGTTGCGAATAATACAGGTTCTTATAATTCAAGGCACGTTTCGCATATATATCAATTTCATGCTGTGGCTTGTTGAGTGCCTTCCCTAAACGATAGATTGTCCAATCGTCATACGCATATTCCAGTGTACGCGCTACATTCTGATCAACGTCTATATCATTTGGTATATAGCCATACTGGTTATAGTGCTCATATCCTTTTCTTCCGGATGCAGAAACTTTAGGATGCACGCTGTTTGCGCCGTGCTTCAAAGCTTCCCATAGTGTCTCAATGTCATAACCACGCACACCTTTCAGATAAGCATCAGCAACGACAGACGCAGAGTTATTACCCACCATGATGTCGCGATGACCGGGGCTTGCCCATTCGGGAAGAAAGCCGCTTTCTTTATAGGCGTTCGCGAGACCTTCCTGCATCTTTGCATTTTCAGAAGGGTATAAAAAATTGAGGAATGGAAACAGACTGCGAAATGTATCCCAGAAGCCGGTATCGGTATACATATAGCCCGGTGATACTTTCCCATTGTACGGGCTGTAGTGAACTACTTTTCCATTAGCATCTACTTCTGAAAAATTTCTCGGGAATAAAACAGAGCGATAGAATGAAGAGTAGAATGTACGGAGGTTATCGAGGTTATCGTCTTCTACCTTGATCTTTCCCAACACATCATTCCAGCGTTGCTTTCCTTTACTCACAACTTTATCGAAGTCAGCATCACCTAATTCTTTCAGGTTACGAAGCGCTTGTTCTTCACTGATAAAAGACGAAGCGACACGGGCATGGACCTGCTCGTTATCAGAAGTTGAGAAACCAATAACGGCACCAGCATGATTTCCTTTAAACTCCTTCTCTCCTTCTGTGACCTTGCCATCTTTAACAGCCGCTACATACGCGAACGGCTTGTCGAAAATAATAACAAAGTAATTTTTGAAATTATCCGGCACGCCTCCGCTGTTGCGCGTGGTATAGCCTACTATCTTCTTTTCTTCCGGTATAATTTTTATGAATGAACCTTTATCAAATGCATCGGTAACAATGAACGCATTTTTAGTTTGCGGAAAAGTAAAGCGGAACATGGCAGCTCTTTCAGTCGGAGCTATTTCCGTGGTTACATCGTGATCGGCTAAATGTACACGGTAGTAATACGGCTTTGCAACTTCCGCTTTATGAGAAAACCAACTAGCTCTTTCATCTTCGTTGAACACAGCCTTGCCTGTAACGGGCATGATCGAGAATTGCCCATAGTCATTCATCCACGGGCTTGGCTGATGTGTTTGCTTAAATCCCCTGATCTTGTCTGCTGTATAGGTATACATCCAGCCATCGCCCATCTTGCCGGTTTGTGGCGACCAGAAATTCATTGCCCAAGGCAGCGCCACGGCAGGATATGTATTTCCGGTTGATAACTCAAACTTTGAATTTGTTCCTACCAGTGTACTTACATAACTGACAGGATCACTAACCTGCGCATTTACTTTCAGAATAAGACACCCTAAAAAAAACATCCCTGGTAAACCAATTTTCTTCCTCATTTCTTTCTTAATCTTAATTCTACATTTATTAATTTATACACCTATATATGTTGTAATTTTCACCAACTCAATTTTACATGAACTCCTTCCGGGTTGTTTTCAAACTTTAAAAAACACGTTTTGCTACCTGCATCCCATGATGACTCCACGGGTAACGTTTTACCTGCCGCATCCGTCACTTCTATTTTGGTTGCTTTTACAGGTAAGAGTATCCGCATCACATTCGTGGTGTTCAATGCACTTTTCGCTACGAATGAATATGTACTCTTCGTTACTTTTTCCTGATATACTCTTGCTGCAGCGGCAAGCACCTGTGGCGTTTTGGGATTCTTGACCCGGCTGATATTGTACAAGAATGCCTGCTCTCCAGGGCGAACTTGTTTTTCATGGAGAACAGGAATTTCAGGATCAAATAAATCGATGAACCTGCCCGTCATGATATAGGGGGATAGACTTGAATTTTCGTCCACTACAGAAATAAGTTCGTACGGTCCGCGGGTAAGTGTGAAGTGATTTTTATACTCAAGCTTTTCGGTTGATCCTGTTTCGTATAGCGTCTTGATTGTATTTACAAACGCTTCATCGTTATTTGCTTTCAACACAAACTCCTTCGGGTCGCTGCGCAGGATATATACTTTTCCTTTTCCATATATATACTCGCCTCCGTTAAAAGGCTCTTTCACCCCGAGCTTCAGAAATAAATGTTCTGATGGTGCTTTAAATGTATTGCCGTTGGTATTCCACCACTCCTGCACACGTTGAAACGCATCTTCATCTCTGCCACAGTATACCAGCACACCACCGTTCTTTACCCACTCGGCAATGTGATCGTGTGCGGCTTTATCCATAGGCTTCATGTTCGAGTAAGACATGATGAGTATCTTCAGATCTTTCCACGTCTGGGGGTAGGATACATTTTCGATATGAACGGTCTTAACCGGAATGCCACGCTTCAGCAACGGAAGTGCCTGCCCATAGAAATTGGACAACTGCGGATCTTCATATCCCTGATGAACCGGGAACCGCTGAAACATCAATGAGTTTGCCATGAGAACTCCTATACCCTGCGAACCACTCACTTTATTCCCGGACTCGGGCATGTTGTTCAGCGTATTGATCATGACCTGCATTTGTGTTGAATAAAAACGCGGTATCTGCTCTTTCCTGTCGCTGTTGGCGCTCGTGCGATAGTAGCCTTCATATATACGATCCGGCCACGGCATTACTTCATAGTCAGCGATCTTCGGATATAGCAGTTGTGCTGTAAACGTAGCCTGGTAATTTTTCTTATAGTCGACCCAATCGCGCGGCCAGTCTTCGATCGGATCTGTGAGGAAAAACATTTTTCTTCCGGTAGGTTCCGTCATGGACTCCATTGAACCATATTCGAGAAAGGCCGTTTCGAATACGCGCTCTTTCATTTGCCCATTAAAGTAATTAGGCTCGCGTGATGTACCCGTCCACACCTGTGCTATATATCCGTCTACACACGGTAATGATGCCAGGCTTGCTTCGGGACTAACGATCATCCACTGTGAATAATTTACCAGCGAGTGCGTGGGTACATAGCAACGTATGTTCATGCCTTTACTCTTGCCGTACTCCTTTGCATAGGTAAAGCATTCGTTCAACGCCCTATAGTATAAATGATACTTCAACTTATTGGACAAGTATGTATTCTCAGGTGATTCATGCTGCGGTCTCCAGTCAAATCCATAGTAAGCTTTCCACTCGCTTTTAAATGCACCGCTGTAACCGGAGCGCGCCCAGAACTCAGGCTCTTCGAGAAAGATTGCATCAATGCCTGCATCTATAACACGCTTGATGACTTTCTCCTTCATATACTTAATGAAGTTGGCGGACGGCACGATATAGGGCACCATGTGTCCGTGCCATAGCGTGTCACCTTTTTGTGTTACCTGTCCTTCATCAAGATGTTGCTCCCCATCCCAAGCACCGGTGAAATAATCCTGGTACTCACCCCATGCTATACCGGTCATGAAGTGCGTTGTATATCCCTTGTCGCGCCAGCTTTGAACGCGTTCTTCAAAAGACATATTTCCTTTTCCGTGATGATCCTTTACGCTATATACGATAGCAACATCGGCACGTAAATCCGTTACCGGTTTCCACGGATTGGAAGTTTGAAATGTAGTTTTTTCCCGTGATTGAGTCTTTGATTGCTTGTCCTTTTGCCGTGACTGCGAATAACTTTGAACGGATAGTGCCAGCAGCAGGGAAAGTATAATCGTTTTTTGCATGATACTTTTGTTAAAATAAAAAAATCCTCACCGCCTGGTGGAGATACCAATCATACAACGGTATGATTATGCGCAATTCGTATAATGACTGCATGGCCCCTTGGAAAGTAAAGGTTCAAAGCCACCCCCATGACGAGATGACTTCAAACCTGAACTATATCTTACGGAATCAAGAGCTGCAGGGGCTCATTGTAGTTCCATCTTCTCGTTCCGCTACCTTTTGGTGTATCGTAGTTGATACGAGCCGCGGCACGGATAAAGACAACTCTTCCTGATGGAATCGTACCAGTCGATTCGATGGTGATCGTTTGTCCTAACAACGAATTGAACGCTGAACCGGTATATTCGATTTTGTTTGACCAGCGTTCATCGCGTGCGCGATACCCAACCGAAGATGAATAACTCACAAACAACTGAATGTCCGTAATATTCTGGAAGCTGCTGCTATAGCCCCCCATCGGCTCAATCTTGTTACGGAACTCTTCTTCCGATACAGCGCGCGTAACACGCACCTTCGCTCTTACTTTACCATTGATTACTTCAGGCTCATCTACCCACTCTATTTTGAGGAAAGGTTGCACTTCGAATTTTACTTTCGTAACACCACTGATGTTTACGATTTGAGATTCATCTGCGAGTGGAACACCTCTTTCGTCCTCACGCATCAGCGGAATGAAAGGTCCGTCAATACGAATGTGATAGGTGCCTTTGAATAATTTTGTATTCTGAAATGTACCATCCGGCATGCAAAAGAAGTCCGGGTTAGGTGTAACATTTTCGCCCCAGCTATCTTCTGTCAAACGCACGCGGATGCCCTCACTTCCCTGATCGGTAAGCACAGGTTCGCCAGTTTCTACATCCACTACTTCACCCTGAATGGTTTCTGCAGGCACTTCCTTGTTGTCTATTTCAAACAGACTGCAGGACGTGAAAGAAAACAGGGCGATCGATAGTATATATGATATCTTCTTCATCTTCTGTAATTCTTAATTGTCTTATAACTCGTTATTCATTATCGGTTCGGTTGCTGATCGATTACAGCACTCTTCGATACTTCACCGCCCGGTATAGCAAAGTAGTAGTCTACTATATTATACTCGAACGTCTTCAGGCTTACCCATTGGAAGCGCGCATCGAAAAAGTATTTTCCGGTTTGCGTAGAGAAGAACGGATACAAGCCACGGAAGCGATAGCGTGCGTTATTGCTAAAGGCATCTTTCTCTCTGTACTCTCCCCAGAAGCCATCGCGCTCTTCGTAGTGTTGTACTCTCCATCTCCGCAGATCCCATTTTGTTTTATGCTCGAGTGCAAGTTCTTTCCTGCGTTCTTTACGAACGATGTTACGTCCGTTGTCATCGGCAGTAACACTTCCTGCCAGTAACGTTGCTCCAGCTCTTTCACGAATTTCATTTACCGCTGATGTCGCTACCTGCAGCAGGTCTGTTCCATCCGGAGAAGCTTCACCTGCCAAGCGAAGTTCAACAGCAGCTTCCGCAGCATTTAACAATACTTCGGCATAGCGCATCAATATAAACGGTTGTGCAGATTTACCTTCGCCTGCTTCGAATGAAGGATCAGGATTTAACCATTTACGTCCATATAGTCCGGTGAGACATCCTTCTCCGTTATCGTAGAACGGACCGTTCGCACCGGCTGCGGTCATGTCTTCTCCTTCATAGGACACTATCTCCTGGCCGTTTCCTTCGCGCGCACTCAGGTAAAGCGTTTTTGATCCCTGTGTATAGGCTGCCAGGTTCTGATAGCGTGTCTCAGCCGTTGCATAGGTATAATTGCTGAAGAGCGGACTGATGGGTGCAGAGCCTGTATATACTCCTGCACGGATTTCAATCTCTCTTCCCTTGAATACATCCCCCGGGAAAATTACATAGGCACGAAGACGTGGCTCTGCGTTCGCGAAGAAGTCCATCGGTGAATCGTACATCAGGTATGTTCCATCGGTGTTGGAAGAACCATTGGTAACTTTTATCGTACCGTTGGAATAACGATCGAAGCCATCGAACAATTCCATAAAGTCTAGTGTAGGACATGTTCCGGATGCCAGTGGCGCCTTGAATATAAACGGAGCGCTATAGGCATCATAGCCATGGGTAAATGTAGGATAGCCGTACTCTTTCACATATATATTTTCAGGACTTGCGAGATCGCTAAACATATCCACCATGTTCTGATACTGTGCGTCTCGATCACCGGCTGCCCATTTCTTCTTATAGAGCGAGTAACGTCCGCTGGCGATAACTTCACGCGCAGCGGAATAAGCTTCCTTGAAATATTTTCTGGAAGCCGCTGCTGCGGACTCCGCTGCAAATCCCATCACACGTACACCGGTTTTCTGTCCTAACCCGGTAAGTCTTCCGGTAACAGTCTCATTGTACTTCGCTACACTGGCGGCATATAGCATTGCTTCTGATTTGAATGCCAGGGCTATATATCTGTTTGAATATCCTCGCTCCGGACTTGTCGGCTGTAATAAAGATATAGCCTGATCAAAGTCTGCAAGCACCTGGTTCCAGGTCTCTTCCTCCGAAGAGCGTGGCACTTCCAGTTCATCTGCATCACCCGGGTAACGAATAACTTTTGTTACCAGTGGCACACCACCGAAGCGTCTTGCCATAGCATAGAATACCGTGGCGCGTACAAAGTATGCTTCACCTAAATAGTGATTGTACGTAACCTCCGGGAAATTACTTTGATAGTCGGGCAATGTCTCAATCAGGTAGTTTGCATCGCGCAGCAGAACAAATGCTTCTGTCCAATACGGAGTTCGCTCACCGGTAAAGGCGGAGCAGATTCCATCGCGATTCAATGCTTCCCCGGTTCCTTCTATACCCATGGATCCCAGCCAGGCATTGTATTCAATGCCCCACTGTGCCATGTATTTAAAATCCTCGAACGGCATCCTGCTATACATGCGGGCCATATATACTTTCATACCAGACTCATTGGTGAAGAGTGTCTCATCGCCCACCACGTTGGGTGGCGGAATATCAAGGTCTGCACAGCCGGAGAAAGTGAATAAGCCGATCAGGAATACGATATATATCCTTTTCATATTTGCTTCAGTTTTATAACTCGTAATTTTCTCAGTATATATTTTAAAATTTGGCAGAAATGCCCACCGTATACGTTTTGTTAAGCGGATACAATCTTCCGAGCTCATCGTCTGAATGTTCCGGATCAACAAACTTCACTCCTGTAATCGTGAACATGTTGTAAGCATTGGCAAACACGCGCAGACTCATCGTAGAAAGCAGTCCTGTCTTTTTCGGCAATGTATAGCCGAGCTCGATGCTCTTCAGACGCAGGTATGATGTGCTCACGCGGTTGAAGCTTGAGTTCTCACGCGGGTATCTTCCGGTATAGCCATAGTAGCCACTCGCCCACTCTGTTTCCGGATTGTAAGGATCTGCGGTTGGATCAACCGGATGCCAACGGTCGGTGTACTGTTCCAATGTACCGCCACCATTAATTCCCCATATAGCATAGAGCGGTTCTTTGTACTGCATTGACCCCATCGCGGTTCCCTGGAAGAGGAAGTTCAGATCAAAGTTTTTATATCGGCAGTCATACGACAAACTAAAGTTCAGCCACGGTGTCTGATCGTATGCATACGGATGTTCATCTTCCGCGTTGATCTCACCATCACCATTCCAGTCTTCATACTTGTAATCACCCGGAAGTATATCGCGATCTTTATATATAGGGTAAGACCAGATGTCTTCCCAGCTTGTATAGCGTCCGTCTGATTCGTATCCGAATTGTACACCCTGATAACGGTTGTTCAGGTTATCGTTACGCCAGCGATCATACGAGTTACCCCACGGTCCTTTTTCCACCGCAGTCAAATGTTCACGTCTGGTAATAGTACCAATCGCTTTTACCGTATAGGACAATTCACCGATGCGATTACGATGCGACAATTCCAGGTCTATACCATATTGACGATCGCTGTTCAGGTTCTCTCTGGGTGCACCGGTACCCACTACCGTAGGAACATCTCCATTACGATTAGCAAAGAGTCCATCCCTGCGGCGATCGAAGTAATCGAGAGTAAAACCAAAGAGACCGTTCCATCCTTCAAAGTCTACGCCCACATCGAACGTGCGCGCTTCCCACCAGGTGATCTGCTCATTCGGTACAATCAACGATACTCCGTTTACAAACTCACCACCGAACATATAGCCAGGTGCATATTTATTATAGTAACCGTTCTCTGCATTTTCGCCTGTAGCCGGGTATAGATAGCCCGGGTACCAATCGTATTTCAATGCATCATCGTCTGCCGTTACACCGTAGCTGGCACGCAACTTGAACTGATCAACAAATGACAGTGCTGATATATTTCTGAAGAATGATTCTTCGGATATACGCCAGCCTATAGATCCCGAAGGGAAGAACCCCCATTGGTTGTCTTTCACAAATTTCGAAGAGCCATCGTAGCGGAACTGGAACTCGGCTATATATAGGTCCGCAAATGTATAGTTTGCTCTTCCGAACAACGCGTTGTTGGCTATCTCATAAAGATCATTGTCTCCGGAATACATACCGCTTAGCTGTGCATCGTTCACACCACCCAACAGGTAATCCATAGCAAAGGCAAGATTTCGCTGCGCATAGAAGTTATCTCCTTTTCTTTTCTGCGTTTCCCAGCCGAGGAGTCCTACTACTTTATGATTACCGAACGTGCGATTATAGTTTAACAGGAATTGACCAAGCACTTGCTGTTTGGTAAACATCTGGCGCGCCAACTGACTCGGAGAACTTGCGTTGTATAGTTTGGAATCGTATGTACCGGTCAATGTATTATACATATACTGGTAGTACTCTCTTCTGAAGCCTGTATTATCATCATTACGATAATCGTAGCTGATCACTCCTTTGGCAGATAAACCTTCCAGTTTACCTGAGACAGTTCCAAAGTCGAAATTGAGTGACACCAATGACTGGAGATTCTTCTGCGTTAATTTGCGATAACCGGATACATCTGAAGTCATCAGGGCCACTGTGTTCGTTTCGAGGTTCAGTCCCTCGTAGTTCAACATGGTATTTTCCGGATCCGCATAAGCCGGGAACAATACACCCTGCGCCCAGTAATTTCGAATGATGTCTACAGAACGTGCCAGCGGTGCGTTGGTTTGGTCGGCCATGCCGCTCAAGTTGATGTTGAACGTCAATCCTTTTACAAGTTCAGTAGTAATGTTGGTGCGCAAATTATACTTGTTATAGTTCAGGTCACCTGATTTGAATATACCTTCCTGGTAGAGATAACCTCCGCCTATATAGTACTGCGTTTTGTCGTTACCCCCGGTGATGCTTAAATCGTGTTGTGTCTGAGGTGCAAAGTCTGCAATGAGCAGTGAATTCCAGTCGGTAGACCTTCGCGCTCCGCTACGGAAAGCTTCAAAATCTTCTTCGTCATATATAATGCTTCCGCCATTGATGTTATTCATGGACTTCTCATTATATAGCGTCATGGTCTGATACGGATCTGCAAGCTTCGGCATACCGGATGGTTGCTGTAGTGTATAGGAACCGTTGTATGATATCTCCGTTTTGCCTTTCGTTCCTTTCTTCGTAGTCACCAGAATTACCCCGTTAGCCGCGCGCACACCATATATAGCAGCAGATGCATCTTTCAACACCGATATATCTTCAATGTCATTCGGATTGAGACGTTGAAAATCAGACATGGTGCGTTGTATACCATCGATCACCACGAGCGGATTTCCGAGATAACCCCGTATATCAAAAACGTTATTAAAGCTACCCGGCTCAGCACTCTTCTGCCATACACGAACACCGGCCACTCTACCCGTAAGCATGTTCTGCGGGTTTTCGTTTTTGGTGCGCTGCATCTCATCGCCCTTGATGTTTGTTACAGCCCCGGTGAGCGTAACCTTTTGCTGTGTACCATAACCAATCACAACAACTTCACTAAGTTCCTGCAGATCGGCAATCAGCGCTACATCAATCACGGTGCGTGCTGTAACGACTTGCTCTTGTGTAGTATACCCGATGAATGAAAAAACGAGTGTAGCATTTCCATCCGGAACTTCCAGTGAATACTTCCCGTCCGCATCCGTTGTTGTTCCCTGGGTTGTACCTTTGATCACTACGTTTACTCCTGGTAAAGCTGACCCATCATCGGAGGATGTAACAGCACCGGTTATCGTAATTCGCTGCTGTATAGCGCCCGCTGAAACGAGGGGAGCTAAAACAATACACTGAAAAATTATTCCAAACACGGAATACTTTATCAGCCTTGTCAATGTTTGCTTGTATATATTCTGCATATGCTCAATGACTTTTTTATTTTTCAAGTTCATATTGCGACAGCACAGCATACTCGGCAGCAAATGCAAAGTTGAACATGCCCTCTGTGTTGTTCTTACCGTTGTCACGGTTCCAGCCTACCAATAAGTTTGTCGGAAGAAAACCTTTGTACAGGAAGTTGTCGTACGCGTAGTCAAGATTCTTCTGGAAAGAATTGATATAGTCTGCTACTGTTCCGTCTGCTTCGTATACATCTACATACCCTCGCATCAGCACACCATTGAACCAGTTTCTGAAACCACTGATGTCGTAGGTATAGTAGTTATCTTTAGTCTGTCCAAGTTTTGCAAAGTATTGGAAACTCGCATCCGATAATTTACTGATGTCGTCCAGGTATATATTATCGCCTGTTACCCGATACAGATCTGCACCACCGGAAAGCATCGAGCCGCTGTTATAGGTAATTGCAGGACCTACACGATCCTGACACGCGATCCCTTTGCGATACGTTGTACCATTTACCGTTTCGGTCTGTGGATTGCCCGGTGAGCAGCCGCCTCTCATATCGTCATATACACCATCACCGCGCAGTAACTGGCTCTTCTGCCATGCATATATGCGCTTGGCAAAGTCCAGGTAGTAATCACTTTTCTTTACCTGTGTCGTTACGCGGGTTTGCTTATCTGCAGCATCTATATAGCTGTAGGTTATTTCATCGTTCTTGTCTTTATACAACTCGTGCAGCCACACCAACGGACTGACTATGGGCCCGTTGCTGCAGGCATGTTTCGTTACATAACCAGGCCCCCAGGTAATGCCACCACGTTCAGCGCCATTGGCATCGCGTGTGCAATCCCATCCATCGAGTACATATTCGGTGAGATACTCGGCTCTCGCCAGATACTCAGCATTGTCTGTAGCCTTATACGCCTCGATAAACTCACGAACAAGCCACATCTGGTCGTCATATACATTTTGGATTCCTGCTACCTGTGCAGAGCCTTTTGAACCACCGCGGTTTACACCGTATACCGACCATTCTTTGGTTTGTGTATAGGAGGTCAGTTCGAACGTTCCTTCGTAGTAATCTGCATTCTCATACAACTTGTGAAGCAGCTCGGTATACTTGTTGAAATGCTCGTTGTACAGGGTAGCACTACCGTGCTCCTTCTGTGCTTCGAGTGCATGAAGAATAGCATTCACAGCTTCGATCGCGCTGGTATACATCCATATACTTCCTTTCTCTTCAGAACGTACATTGGTATAGGGATTATAGTAACGCGCCATCGCCATACCATCTCCTGTAAAGTGAGCGGTTACAGCATTGTCGGTAAGCTCTATAGCCCTGCGAAGATTTTGTTCCGACAGACTTACTTCGTTGGGTGGATTAACAGGACCATCTTCAGAAGCCGTGTCGCTGCAAGCCGCTATAGTCATTAACAAGGCAAGGCTTGCTGTAGTAATCGAGCGAAATAGTGTCATTGTATAGTTCATTCTTTTTAGTTCAGATTAATCGTGTGGAAAACAAGCTTGTTCTCACCCGTGCTTGCTTCACCGTTGTATACACCAAACGCGAGCGTTACATTTTTACCCGTAAATGGAGACAAGTCGTACACGAACGATGCATAGCCTTCGGGATTTCCGACACCACCATCACCATGTTTAAATTTCCAGCAGCCATTGTCTGCTGCGAGTGCTTCCTGTGCTGTGTTAGACTGAGGAGCCAGGTGTGTAACCGTACCATCATCTTCAATCGCGGTGAGTTTGAAGTACGTATAGTTGCTGCCGAAATTGCGCGTGGTAAACGTGAGCTGATCCGTGCCTGCTCCTATAGCAAACTTCGCATACAGGTATGCTTCCGGCACCGTTGTATTCACATCTGCTGTGTTACGGGTTTTGAGAATATAGCCTTCGGAAGGAAATACTTCAGGATCTTTCAACAGTGGAACGAACGACCACTCTGCAGCAACGTGCGCAACATTACGCCATGCACGATAAGCATCAACATAGTTATCGCGGTTACCGGATATAGGGCTCAGACCGGTGAAGGATTTTTTAGTGTGAGGCATGATAGAGCGTACAGTCTCCTGAGACAACTTCCATCCCGGAATAACTTCCGTACCCGGCAGCCAATCCCAGCCCACAACTTTTTTGTTGGCGAAGCGAATCGCACGAAGAACAAGTTGTTTCCAATAATCACCGGTAGACTGGCGATATATACCTATAGCAACAATAACTTCTTTGCCTACATAACTGCTCAAGTCAAATTCAAAATCAGCGTAGTCGCCTGAGCCATAGGTTTTGTTCTCACCTATTTTCACAGCTGCGGGTTGAGCTGCAGAAAGATCAACTACCTGTACACCAAAGTGAGCAGGGCTCGCAGCATCAGCGTTGTGCGTACGCAATCTCACGGATAAGATCTTGTTGTCTTCTGTGATAAGCTTGCTGCCGTATACATACGAATCGAAAACATTCAGGTCAGCAGGATTGCTGCGTTGATCTTCGTTGTTACGAATCTGCAGCGTAGTGCCTTCGTTCTGTTCCTGCCATCCTCCCCAGAAGTCAAGCGTAGACATATAGTCGCAGGCCCAGTCCCAATGAGGATATGCATCGGCATTGCGTCCGCCCCTATATTCGTTGAAGTACCATTTGCCGGATAACAAAAGATCGTCACCCGTTAAACCGCGCAGCAGTTGTTGACTTCCCATCGTTACGTTCAGCGTAACAATACCATTTACGAAATCGGCAGGTGCTACCGGTTTTGTAATCGTAACATAACCTCCCTTGCTGAAGGTTACTGTGTAACTGTCTTCAATTAAATTCTCAAGCGTATAGGTTCCATCGCTTCCGGTAGTAACTGTCCCGGCAACGCCTACACTGATCGTTACACCTTCGAGTGGTACACCACCTTTGGTGGCATCGGTAATGGTCCCGGTAATTTTTGCAGATGCATTTACAAGCGTAGCATTCGCTGTAGCTACCTTGGTACCATCAAAATCTTTAGCCCCGACACTTTTGCTGATGGTTAACCATCCGGCTTTCGAGAACGTAACGGCATGTATTTTCACCGATACGTTTTCAAGTGTGTATCGTCCGTCAGTTGCCGTAGTGACGGATATATCTTCTTCACTAACACCGGAAACAGTAACAGTAACATCGGAAATGGGTTGTCCGGAACCATCGGTAACAATACCCGTTATTGTCCCGACACTTTCGTTGATCGGGTCGTCATCTTTGTCGCAAGAACTCAGCGACACGAAGAACGTTCCCATCAAAACGATGTACGAAAGGAATCGTAAAATTTTGGTCATAGGTTTGAATGGTTTTAGGTTGAACATGTTGCTTGCAAAAGCTGCTTGTTTCATCCGGGCTGTCCGGAACCATCGATTGCAATTCGGATGCAAACGTTAACGACCCCTGGTTAGATTATGGGTTAAAACAGGGTTAATAACCCGGAGAAAAATGTTAATCGTTGGAATTTGGCGCGTTTTCTAAAAAATACTTTGATGAAAATGACTCGCCCCCTCAGAAAAAATCAGCAGTTCGTGTCACTCGCAACGGTATGCCTGCACGCCTTTCATCGCAAGATTTATTTTACAAAAGGCAAAGTTGAAATAACAACTTCAACCGTTTCGCTCATGACCGTGTGGCGTGTACGCGCACCGTTGTGTGATTGGACCATGAAGAGACCGTGCACAAACGAGGAAGACTTCATTACCTCTCCCACCACAAGGCTGCAGAAAAAACTAAGGGTCGATAAAAAAGAGTTAATAAAATGGATAGGCACCTATAGCTATACCATCAATCTGCAGACCTAACCCCGACACGGGACACATAACCTATAGCCTGCTCAGGAAAAAGAAAAATTATAAACATGATACCGGACAGAGCGAGACACAGCCATACATTTATAAACGAAAGTATAAATATCAGGCACAACAGGATCGCTGCCAGTAAATAATAACGGCTGATGGTTTTAAGAGTCGCGCGAAGTTCTTCTTTCAAAAATCCGGATCGTACACCATACAACCAGATACCAAACATCGACAAACCCATCAATGCAAAATTGAAAGTATAGACGTTAACAGCAGTTTGTTGCTGTTCGGTATTAACTTATTTGGACAATAGCGCTGTGGCAAACGGAGTAAACGTGACCACCAATAGCTTGAAGCCATTAAGCAATAATAATTTGCTGTTACCCTTATGGATATAGCTAAACATGAAATGATGATTGATCCAACAAATCAGAATTGTAAAAAAGCCAATGAGAAATGCTATATAGGTTGGCCAGTCTGCGGCCAAGAGCTGAAACAGCGATTCGCTACCGGTAACAGACGGAACATGAATATCCAGAACAAGAAGCGTGATTGCAAAACCAAAAACACCGCCACTGAATGCCTCCAGCCAGGAAGTCATTTTATCTGTTTCCATTACGAACTTTGAGCGTAGAAATAGAGAATTATTATAAACACCAATGGGATTGGTCTGTCGCTATATATACCCGGGCCTACTACTTTAATCTTCTCCGTTACCGAGACAAGAGCATTCCGGGATTTAAGCCATAACTGTGATGCCCGGCCGTAGCGTTGTATCAATTAATCGTTAAATTTGGTTTTATCGCTTGCCCAAACCTCTCTCTATGAAACGATTCCTATTGATTGCCCTGACGATGGTAATGTTCAGGCTCGATGCACAAGTGCTTATTGACTCTCTCCAAAATCAACTTTCAGCAACGCGCTCCACCGAGGAACAAATTGATATACTGAACCAGCTCTCGCACGCCTATACATTGGTTTCGCTCAGTCGTGCAGAAGAATTAGCACAAAAGGCACTCGTATCCGCACAGGAAAATGAATATGACAAAGGGATTGCCACAAGCTTTAACAATCTGGGTATTTGTGCTTCGATACAAGGCAAACATGCTGAAGGCATGGATTACTTTATTAAAGCGTTACGAATTCGTGAGCGTCTCAAAGACACAAAAGGGATGTCTCATATCTACAATAACATTTCCAGAGTATTGATTTACCAGGGCGATTACAACCTGGCAATTGATTACTCTAAAAAATCAATAGCGCTTATTGAACGCACCGATGATCCCAAAGCCCTTGCCAATGCCTATGTTTCACTCGGTGAGATATACCTGAAACGGAACGATCTCGATAAGGCTTTGCAAATGTATACCACGGCACGTGACATAAGCGTACGTGCCAACCTGAGCGATTATAAATTATGGACAGAAGCCAAGCGCATCAGTGTACTGAATGCCCAGGGAAAATTTCAGCTCGCCTTGCAGACCGGGCTTGCTATTGAGACATCGCTGCCCGTACACCGTGACTTCTTCTCTACCATTGAACTGCATCAAACGATAGGATTGATATACTCCAACCTGAACGACTTTGAACACGCCACGAAGTACCTGTACAAGGCAAAGGCCATGGCCGATTCACTGAATGATGCCAACGCCCGGATAACCGCGCGGGCGAATCTAAGCAGCACGTTTCGGAAATTCAGGGCGTATGATTCCGCCTGGTACTATAACGACAACTATATAGCGCTTCGCGATGAAGTATTTAATGCGGAGAAGTCGAGGCAGATTGCAGCACTTGAACACCTGTATCAATCCGAACAAAAAGACCAGATGCTGGCAATGCGAGATCAGAAGATACGCACGTTAACCCTGGCCGTTATCATTGGTAGTCTTTTACTTCTGGCCATTACGGCACTGGTAATTATTGTATTCCGGTTATACCGGGATAAGAAGCGATCGCTTGTCGAAATGAAACGCCTGAACAATGATATATATGAAAAGCATGAAGAGATTCTGGCGCAGGCTGAAGAGTTGACACAGGCCAACGCAGAGATCAGCCGGATGAATGAATCACTTGAAATGGAAGTATCACAACGTGTAGCCGAGATAAAATTGCAAAATCAAAAGCTCCTGGAGTATGCATACTTTAATGCTCATAATGTACGTGGTCCGTTAGCGCGTATTTTGGGACTTTGCACATTGATGTCGCACGAATCATCTATCGATGAACTTCGAGAGTATAATTCACGCCTGCTATACTGTGCAGAAGAATTGGACAGTGTGGTGCGTGAGATCAACCGGAAATTATCGGATTGAGACTGCGTTACTTTTTTTTCGTTTTTAAAAGATGATAGAACGCCATCATGATGGGCGTTGGATACACGCTTAAAGACTTTTTATAGTACTGATCAGCCTGTGCCATATCGCCCTCAAGTTCATATAGCATTGCTACATTGCCATAGGCTTCCGCTGCCTGCCGACTGTATTCCTTTCCTTTCTCATCCGTTGACGCTATTGCCAGAAATTCTTTTTTGCCTTTCAATGTCCCCTCCTGTTTCCGTTTATCAAGCGCCTTAAAGTATAACGTTTTGATGTTGGTCATAGTCCTGGTATATACATCACAATTCTTCATGAAGTGCAGTATGCTGTTGGTCATCAGCTCATCATCTATAAAATGATCTTTTTCGAGTGCCGTGAGATGCGCAAGGCGTGGTGACTCTTTGGTTACAACGGAATCAAATGCTGATTCATGCTCCTGATAAAACTTTGCACGACACTCCATTTCCCGCTCCAACGTTGCCTGAAAAATCATCGATGTCCAGACTGTCAGAAAAACAATTGCAAAACATTGCCTGAAACTTGTGTTCGAGTTTTTGCTGCGCAGCGTTTTGCACCCGGCATAACGCGAGCGGAAACATTAATAAAAAAGTGTCCGGATAAATAACAGAAGTGTATAGCGTGATTTCATTTACAAAAAAAGATATAGCATGAAATATAAGCTTCTATAAATGCAAAAAGGCATAAGATCGGTGATCTCATGCCTTTACGTTTACCGGTCATTTCAGTTGAACGGTTATCAATTCACCGCTGCGATTTTACAACCTTGTAGGTTTCCTTCTTTCCATCCCCGGAAAGGACATGAACAAAGTAAATCTGGTTGTCTGGCAATGTCGATATATCTATTTGCTTACGTTCTTCACCACTCACTGTCAAAGTTGAATATACCTGGTTTCGCGCATCCGAAATGCTGATGGTATACGAGTTATTCGGATCAACTGCTATACCAAGATAATTGGACACCGGGTTTGGATATAGCGATACACCGAGGCTCTTCGCTTGTGTCGGTTCAACATTCGCTGCCGCTACAGCGGCTGTTACCATATTTGAAACTGCAATGGCATTGATATGTGCGTGCGCTCCGGATACGGCTACCAACTTCAACTGAAGTGTATTGTCAGCTACATGCGTTGTAAAGGAATGAGAGTCCGCACCACTCAGGGTTGAATCATATACATCGTATGTCGTGATTAAATTTCCTTCTGCATAAATATTAAATCTTCTTTGACCGGATGTAAATGTATCGCCACCTTTCCTGGCAAAGTAAAGTGAAACCTTATACGTTTCATTTGATTCCGGAACCGGTATATTGTATTGAATGGTTGTACCATTTCCGCTTGTATAGCGATAGGATCCCAGCACTGCATTTGGAGCATCGGTATTATTCACACCGGAGAAGGAACTGGCACTTCCGGTTGTCAATGACGGATAGGTGGTATCAAAATAAGGATGCGGTGTTGTTTGTTTATCACGCTCCCATTGGTTATTCACTACATCGCCACCGGCATTTATATATATAGCCCAGGGTTCTGACGGTGTCTCCGGAGATTCAAAGGCACCGGCATCCCATCCCGTTCCTACGGGACGCGCTACATGGTCGAAGTCAAACGTTACACCATAGCTGCTCACATTAACACCATAGCCAATCGCAGGACTGGAGGATGTCAAATGATAATTTTGATTGGTGGCATCTGCGAATTGGACCGTATTGATATTCCTGGTTTCATAGTTACCGGCAGAATCGATGTTAACACCGTTGGAGTAACTGATATACTTTAACTGCGGGTTAACAATAATATTATTTTTAACAACGTTCATTTCCACCAGCTCACTATATAGCAACAAGCCATTGTTCTTCGGATTGATGATGGTGTTGTTAATGATCTTGTAACCGGAACCAGGTCCTGTAATGGTAGCGGCTCCTCCCCGCTCGTCAACGAACATACCTCCGTTGCTCGGGTTGATCATGATATTATTGAAGATAACATTATCTCCGCGGCCCAGGCATATAATCGAGTAACCCGTCCTGTCAACGGCATTGGCGGGCGGTATATTTAACATAAAGTTATTGTAACATAAACCACCGGTTCCTTCTCCCAGCTGTATACCATTTCCCTGGTCGTTCCGGTTGTCAAAGGGCCGCTGGCCGTGGCGTTCAATCCGGTTGTCGTATATCTCACAACCTTGTGTTGCCGATCCTACCTGTATACCATCGGCACCTGTATCGAACACGATGTTATTATATATCTTGGCTCCTACAATCGCGTGAGGATAAACGCGGATCACGGTATCTCCGCATGTTCGATTCACACCACCTGCGTAAAATGAATTTCCTATATACAGACCTTCGCCCTGGTTGGTGCTGTGTATATAGTTATCGTGAATACGAATGTCGTGCATGGTAAAATTCTCCCGCCACGTAGCCGGATTACAATCCGGATCGGTCTTCGCCATGATGCCCGCAAAATTTTGTCCGTGGACATCGAGGTGATCGATTTCAAAATTGGTACTGAGACTATCAACCGAAATTCCCTGGCTGCCGCCATTCACTTCTATACCATACGTGAGGGACGCATCACCGGTACCGGTTAACCGGAAGTGAGAGCTGCCGAAAAACTTGATGGAAAAAGACAACGTTCCGGAGTTAACAGTATATTTTCCTCCACAATTCATAATGATAATGGGAGCTGCCGATGTTCCGTTAAACCTCTTGAACAACAGGTTGCCATTACGTGGTGTAGCAGCATCCAGACAAACAACAGACCCCGGGGGGACATTCCGACCTTCAACGATATTCTTACCAGGTATCAGCAAATCGGAAAGATGAAAATCACAATCACATTGAGCATCGGCCTGCCGCGCGGTGAAGAGTACCATAACCAGCAGGAATAAATTCAGACATAGAGTTCTTGTCATACATTGTTAGTTTAAATGTACAGAGTATAATTTCTAATAACAGATTATTTAACTAGAGTATCATCACCGGTAATGAGTCGGTGAAATTTATAAAATTTCGGGCCAATTGTTGGTATCAGACATATATACTCCGGAGAATATTTCGCAGCTACAGCGATGTATAGTTAAGATCCAGGACGCTCTTAGAGGCAAGTCTCGTTTGAGACACTTCGATTCCTATTGAAAGCAAAATGGGGATAAAAAAATGAGACCAGTAAAATCCCGACTGGATTCGACTGGTCTCGATTCCTAACCTACCTGTTTATTCAGGTGGAATTGCAAATATACAACCTGTATATGCCCGTTGAATCACATATTCCGGGTAGTACCACTGTCCTTTTCGATTTTTCTTACCTTTGAACAGTCTATGACTATCAAATTTGAATCATATCTACAGTCGCATGCTAACTTCAATGAAAGTGATTTGAAACGAATCAGTTCACTTGCTGAGCCCAGGGTATTACATCGTAACGACTTCCTGCTGATGGAAGGAGAGATTTGCCGTCATAAGACATTTATTGTAAAGGGTATGCTTCGTGTATTCGGTACACGTACGGATGGCAGCGAGCATATTCTGCTATTCTCCCCGGAGCACACGTGGACACTGGATGCTGAAAGTTATGACAAACAAATCCCTTCACGTTGCAATATCGCTGCTGTCGAAGAAAGTGAAGTCCTGATGTGGACAAAATCTGATTTCGATAAGCTTCTCGCGGAGATTCCTTTACTCAAAAGTCTTTCCGAACAACTTATATCACGGGCTATCCATAATAGTCGCCAGCGTTTGCTTTCCGCACTGAGTGCTACACCGGAAGAAAAATACAATGATTTCATTCGGGACTCGCCCGCACTCATGAAAAGATTACCGCTGCGAATGATCGCTGCTTACCTTGGTATCTCCCTGAAGACGCTCACGCGCATTCGTCACGCACAATTGCATCGCTGAAAAATATGGTCAAATGACTACGTTTTTTCGGAAGCGCTCGTAGCAATTTTGCGTTCAATAAAAATGGAATAGTTATATGCGTGTATTTGTTACAGGAGCCTCTGGCTTTGTAGGCTCCGCTATTGTTAAAGATCTGTTACAAGCCGGTCATCGTGTTCTCGGTTTAGTGCGCTCCGATAGCGCTGCCATGGCATTGACGCAACTTGGTGCAGAAGTTTATCGCGGTGATATAGACAATCCGGAAAGTCTAAAGCAAGGTGTTGCACAATGTGACGCTGTTATTCACACCGCATTCAATCACGACTTCAGCAAGTTCAAAGAAAACTGTGAAACTGACAGACGTGTTATTCAGGCGCTCGGTTCTGCACTGCTGGGTTCTGACAAACCACTCGTAATCACCTCCGGCATCGGGCTACTCCGCCAGGCACGTCCCATTGTCGAAAGTGATGTTCCTCCTTCTTCGGATCAAATTCCGCGTGCTGCATCCGAAGAAGCAGCAAATGCTGTGGCCGCTCAAGGTGTAAATGTATATATAGTGCGTCTGCCACCTACTGTGCATGACGAAGGTGATCATGGTTTTATCCCTATCATCATTGGCATGGCCCGCGAGAAGCAACAATCAG
Source organism: uncultured Chitinophaga sp. (assembly GCA_902168205.1). Classification (GTDB taxonomy): domain Bacteria; phylum Bacteroidota; class Bacteroidia; order Cytophagales; family Cyclobacteriaceae; genus Ohtaekwangia; species Ohtaekwangia kribbensis. The sequence continues at coordinate 444,338 of CABHOK010000007.1, forward strand.
TATATATGCAGGATGGCACCAATCACTGGCCTGCTGTTCATCGCCAGGATGCGGCTAAAGTATATCGTCTCATCATCGAGCAACGTCCGAAGCAACGGGTGTTTCACGCGGTGGCGGAATCGGGTATTGATTTTCGAATTATCGCAGAAAGTATAGGCAAAGGATTGAATGTACCTGCCATCAGTAAAAGTCCTGAAGAAGCTCAAAACCACTTCGGTTGGTTTACCTATTTCGCTTCTATGGATTGCCAGGCTTCCAGCGAACTGACCCGTCATACCCTGGGATGGGAACCAACGGCAGCTAAACTTATCGATGATTTGAATTCCGGCATATACTTCAGAAACAATCATTAATTGAAATGATTGATCGGTATATAGCCAGTTCCAGTGAGCTGAGAACTGGCTATATATTTATTTAATAAATGCCACTACAACCATAATCGCAGTTGCGCCCGTAACACGAAGCGTATATGCTGGTACGGATGCAGGAATAATAAATGTTTCTGCATAATGATAGCTATACTCTGCGCCATTCACTTCCACCATCACTCCGCTCCCATCTACCACGTTAAGTACATTTACTTTACCATTGGTTACCACCACGACCTCTGATTTAATGCTATAGCGATGCACATCATACAGATGCTCTGCATGTGTAGGCAAATGATAAAGCACATACGCATCGGACTCTGCTACAAGACGAGGCTTACTTATTAATTCACGAGTCACCATTTCCCCCTTCCGCTCAAACGAAAGATTCTGCATACCGCGCGCTATGTTCAAGGGTCTGGGACTTCCATCCAGGTCGACCCGGAGCCAGTCGTACATTTTAAAAGTATATATATACGGTGTCGAACTTATCTCCAGCACAAGATTGCCCGTACCGGATTCGTGCACGGTTCCCCGGGGGGTATAAGGAAAAGTTCATGCTTGTGCGCAGGAAATAACTTTTCTATATCGATCGGTGCGCCCCATTTGATGACTTGTTATCAAAGCTCTAATCTGTTGTCTCAATTTCAAATTTCACAGAAAAATGGAATTTCTTACAATAGAACAAAACTAATTAAATTAGATATAAAAACTAATATAATTAGTTATAGATTTGCAATACCAATTCGCTACAAGTGTCTCAACAGAAAGCCGATATTTTCGCAGGACTGCAGGCCGACATCCTTCGTCTTCAGGGTTTTAAAACTGTGCAAAACACAGTTTTGGAATCCGGCCTGGGCCCTTTGAAGTATGCTTTTCCAAACGCAACGTTTCCGCTTGGTGCCATCCATGAATTTATATCCACAAGGCCTGAAGAGACAGCAGCCACCATCGGTTTTCTGAATGGACTGCTAAATATACTTATGGGTACAAACGGGGCTGTCCTCTGGATAAGTTCTTCGCGCATGCTTTATCCGCCAGCATTAAAGAGCTTTGGTCTGAGTCCCGATCGGTTTATCTTCATCGATGTACAAAAAGAAAAAGATGCGCTCTGGGCGTTAGATGAAGCACTCAAATGCAGTGCGCTTACTGCTGTTGTTGGTGAACTCCCCCATATAACCTTTACACATTCAAGACGCCTTCAACTGGCGGTGGAAGAAAGTCAGGTAACAGGTTTCCTGCTTCGCAATCAGCCACGCGCTGTTGGTACAACTGCCAGTATATCGCGCTGGTATATCAAGCCACTGCCAAGTGCTTCTATCGATGATCTGCCCGGTATAGGTTTTCCCAAGTGGAAAGTAAATCTTCAACGCATACGCAACGGCAAACCTGGCACATGGGATATACAATGGATAGACGGACGCTTCGTACCGGTATATCAACCTTCCTTTACCCTACAACAAACACAGCAACAGGCAGGATGATGATATGGCAAAGCGTTATGTTTCCATCTGGTTCCGGTACTTGACTACCGACTGGTTTACTCTCCGCCAGCCACCGCTTAAGACATTGCCCTTTGTATTGCGTGCGAGTGAACATGGTCGCATGATCATCACTGCTGTCAATGCTATAGCGGAACAACAAGGTATAACACGAGGCATGGCGCTTGCCGATGCGCGCGCCATGATACCTTCATTACAAGTGCTGGACGATAAACCTGATCTTTCAGACAAATTGTTAAACCGTTTGGCCGAATGGTGCATTCGCTTTACTCCCGTTGTAGCAACAGATCCTCCCGATGGACTTGTACTTGATGCTACCGGTTGTTCCCACCTGTGGGGCGGAGATATACCTTACCTGCAGAACATCATAAACAAACTATATATCCGCGGTTATCATGTACATGCAGCAATGGCTGATACCATTGGTGTCGCCTGGGGTGTAGCACGTTTTGGTAATACTATTGTAATTGAACGAAGTAAACACATTGATGCGCTACTGCATTTACCACCGCAGGCACTTCGTCTCGAACCCGAAGTTGTAGAGCGTTTGCATAAACTTGGACTTCACCAGGTAAAACAATTTATTCGCATGCCCCGCACATCGCTGCGCAGACGCTTTGGCAATCACTTTATGATGCGACTGGTGCAGGCATTAGGACAATTAGATGAACTTCTTCAACCGATAGAAGTACCAGAGCTTTATCACGAACGTCTGCCCTGCCTCGAACCAATTGTTACTGCACCTGGTATAGAAATAGCATTGCAGCAATTGCTGGAGAAACTCTGCGCACGTTTACAACGGGAACAAAAAGGACTTCGCAAGGCTATATTAAAATGTTACCGGGTGGATGGGAAAACAGAACTGGTAAGTATAGGTACCCATCTTCCCTCCCATCATGTAGAGCACCTCTTCAAATTGTTTCAGTTGAAACTGGCAACGATAGAACCAGCCTTAGGCATTGAGTTATTTATACTGGAAGCACCGGTTGTAGAGGATCATTACCCACAACAGGAAGCCATGTGGCAAGGTACCGGAGGACTACACGATGTGCGCCTGTCAGAACTTATTGATCGCCTTGCAAACAAGATCGGTATACATACTATACATCGTTACCTGCCGGATGAACATTATTGGCCGGAGCGATCATTCAAGGCAGCAACATCGCTACTGGAAAAACCAACCACATACTGGCCGGATACGCCACGACCGTTACAACTATTGAAGGTACCTGAACGCATTGATGTATCAGCACCTATACCCGATTATCCTCCGATGCTTTTCAGGTATAAAGGTAAAGTTATCACTATAGCAAAAGCAGATGGACCAGAACGCATCGAACAGGAATGGTGGCTACAGCAAGGCGAGCACCGCGATTACTACCGCGTAGAGGATGAAGCCGGCAATCGCTACTGGCTCTTTCGGCTCGGACATTATCATGAAAAGATATACCAGTGGTTTATTCACGGCTTCTTTGCATAACATTTACGAAATACAGGTAAAAATATAATATATATAACGAGTAAACATGAGCTATATAGAATTACAGGTAACAACAAACTTCAGCTTTCTGCGCGGTGCATCTCATCCGGAAGAAATGGTGGAGCAGGCTGTGGCATATGGCTATAAAGCTATAGCGATTACCGATCGCAATACATTTGCAGGATTGGTACGCGCGCATGTAGCGGCAAAGAAAAATAGTATTCGTATTATACCTGCCTGCCGACTCGATCTGCTCGATGGTCCGAGTCTGCTCGCCCTTCCTACTGATATGAATGCCTATGCACGGATATCCAATTTATTGACTACAGGGAACATGCGTACTGAAAAAGGTAAATGTTCCCTATACAAAGCGGATGTATACCAGTATGCCGCAGGAACAAAGTTTATCGTTCTTCCACCAGACACATTGAATCCTTTTTTTGATTTTGATGATGCATTCAAAAACGCTGCACGTGAATATCGCCATGCATTTGGCGAACACCTGAGTATAGGAGTTTCACGCATTTATAACGGACATGATGCCAAGCTACTGCATCGCATTCATCACCTATCAAAAGAATTAAATATACCGATGGTGGCCACGAATGATGTACATTATCATAACGTTGAACGCAGGGAGTTACAGGACATTGTTACCTGCGTGCGTGAAAAATGTACTATACATACGGCAGGCTTCCGCCTGCATGCCAATGCCGAACGGTACCTCAAGCCTATCGAAGAAATGCACCGGCTTTTCCGGCAGTATCCGGCTGCTATCGAACAAACACAAATTATAGCGGCAGCCTGTACATTTTCACTCGATCAACTCAAGTATCAATATCCGAAAGAAGTTACCAGCGAAGGACGTACACCGCAGCAGGAACTTATACATCTCACCTGGCAGGGAGCAAAACAGATATTCGGAGAATCTATACCGGAGAAGATACAAAGTAATATAGCTTACGAACTCAAATTTATTGAAGATGCTAACTATGCAGAATACTTTCTTACGGTATATGATATTGTAAGATATGCGCGTTCACAAAAAATTCTCTGTCAGGGACGAGGCTCTGCTGCTAACTCTACAGTATGTTATTGTCTCGGTATAACATCAGTCGATCCCTCCAAATTTGACCTGTTATTCGAAAGGTTTATTTCCTCTGCCCGAAATGAGCCACCGGATATAGATGTAGACTTTGAACACGAAAGACGCGAAGAAGTGATGCAGTATATATATGATAAATACGGGCGGCACCGGGCAGCCATCGTAGCAACGGTTACGCAGCAACATCACCGGGGAGCCATCCGCGATGTGGGGAAAGCGATGGGACTTTCCGTAGATACAATCCAACGACTCGCGGGATTAATCTGGGATTTCCGGGATGAAGGTTTTGACAAAGATCGCATTATCAGTCAGGGTATAAATCCGGATGATCCTACTATTCGAAAAGTATTACAGCTCACCGAGCAGTTCATGGGTTTTCCGCGCCAGCTCGGACAACACACGGGTGGCTTCATTATCACACAAGGAAATTTAGCAGACCTCTGTCCTATTCTCAATGCACGCATGGAAAATCGCACCAACATTGAATGGAATAAAGATGATATTGAAGCGTTGGGGTTTCTAAAAATCGATGTGCTTGCCCTAGGCATGCTCACCTGTATACGCAAAGCGTTCGATCTGGCCAAGCAACATTACAACCTTGATCTTACACTGGCCAATATACCACCGGATAAAAAAGAGGTATACGAAATGATCAGTCACGCGGATACCATTGGAGTATTCCAGATAGAAAGCAGGGCACAACAATCGATGCTGCCCCGCTTGCGACCGGAGTGTTTTTATGACCTGGTTATTGAAGTAGCGATCGTACGTCCAGGGCCCATCCAGGGCGATATGGTGCATCCCTATCTGCGCAGGCGCAATGGCGAAGAGGACGTGGAGTATCCTTCGCCTGAGCTTAGAGATATACTTCATCGTACGCTAGGGGTACCGTTGTTCCAGGAGCAGGCCATGAAGATTGCTATTGTTGCTGCTAAATTTACACCTTCCGAAGCCGATGATCTGCGCAGAAGTATGGCAACTTTTAAAGCCAAGGGCAAGGTTTCATACTTTCAGGATAAACTCATCAAAGGCATGACCGGCAATGGTTACACCCTGGAATATGCACAACGCGTATTCCGGCAACTCGAAGGTTTTGGAAGCTATGGATTTCCCGAGAGTCATGCTGTAAGCTTTGCGCTATTGGTATATGTATCCTCCTGGATAAAATGTTACTACCCTGATATATTTGCCTGTGCCCTGCTCAACAGCATGCCTATGGGATTTTATCAGCCTGCTCAAATTGTGAGCGATGCCCGTAAACATGGCGTGGAAGTATTACCGGTCGATATAAATTATTCTGATTGGGACAATAAACTCGAAACAAAATCTGGTAAATATTGTGCGCTTCGCCTTGGCTTTCGTCAAGTAAAAGGTTTGCGCGAAGAAGATATGAAAGCATTGATGCAGGCACGAAACAACGGATATACTTCTATTCATGCATTGCGTGAAACCGGACTATCCGAAATTGTACTCGAAAAATTAGCGGATGCTGATGCATTCCGTTCCATCGGGAATGACAGGCGAAAAGCCTTGTGGAATGTGTCTACGCAAGACTATCAGCCGCGCGCATTGTTCTCTAACCAGGTGCAACAAGATATAGCAGAAGAAAATATAGCGCTTCCGGAAATGACACCTTCTGAGCATGTTGTGCATGATTATGCTACAACATCACTATCGCTGAAAGCACATCCGGTAAGTTTTGTAAGACACTCGCTGGAACAACTACGCATTCGCACTGCATCTTCACTGGAGTCTGCCAAAGATGGAGACTACGTAAAAGTAGCAGGACTTGTACTTGTACGACAACGTCCTGGTACGGCCAGTGGTATATGTTTCATTACTATTGAAGATGAGACCGCCACGGCTAACCTGGTGGTGTTCAAAAAACTTTTTGATGAGTATAGAAAGGAAATCATCCAATCCAAATTACTCATGGTAGAAGGTAAGCTGCAACGTGAAGGCGAAGTGATACACGTAGTTGTAAAACGCTGCTATAATTTATCAAGACTGTTCAACAAATTAACGGCACCTGCGCAAACTGAACTATCGCTCGAGCCACGCTCACGGGCTGATGAAACTACCTCTCCGTTCTTTCCAGGTAAATCCCATGAAAACAAAATGATACAAGGCAAAATATTTCCGGAAGGAAGAAACTTCAGGTAGCAAACCGCTATATATACCCTGCTTCCGGATTTAGTGTTATACAATCCTTGATTCCGAATACAGATCGTATGCAGCGACCAGTGACTCCCGGCCCACGGCTGTTCTGTACATTTCATATTGACCGATTTCGTCTCGCTGTTCTACATAAACCGGGCAATAGTTTGATTCGTACCCATCCCAAACGATCAGCAAATAATTATACCGTATCTTGCTTTGCCTGCCATTTTCTAACCAAAGATTAAAAACCTCTTCATCCAGAGATTTCGGAAAATCTGCACCATCAAACATAAAAAGATTATTTGGGAGAAAGTTAGGCAAAAGGTCAGCATTTGCCAATGAAACCATGATAACCTTACAATCATGTAACATCAGACTTAGGAAAAGCACTTTAATCCAACACGGCCTTTAGCCCTGCCGTTGTGCCGAACATAAAACTTGTAGTATTGGGGTTCTCAAGATATACTATATATTTTTATCAGCTAACTTTATCTGCGTTTCGACTTACCATTTCTTTAATCCAGATCGGGGCAAAAGGTGAAGTACAACCTTTTGAGACAGGATAGTCGCGATAAATGCCCAGTGATTCACCTATATCAATAGCTCTCCTGCGATGTTTAGGGAAATGAATTCCAATCTGTGCCAAGGCTGAGTTCATAGTCCACTGTACTTCAAGAGGAGCAACAGCCATCTCCGACTCGATTCTGTCGAGAAGCTTTACAATATCAAGACCTTCGGGCTCACGCGCTACCCGACCACTGGTAAGGCTCCATCCTGCCCTGGCGGTCCACGGATCCTTTGAGTTCATCCACTTTTCCCGGACAGTTTCTTTTTGAGGATGATCCTTCAAAACATACGCATTGAACCATTCGGCCTCTTGCACAAATGCGATGGAGTTTACAAGTTCACCCAACTCCTGTACTGATAATTTCTTTGGCTGAATGATTAGCGTTGCAAGTAACCGAGCATCTATATTTTCAGTCTTCCACAGCTCCAAAGCCAGATCATGGTTTGACTTGATTTTGTTACCGAGTGTGCGAATGTCACCGAGCTTTACACCAAACTGATTTTTACCGGCACCATGTTTTACATTTTGTGCAAACATCTTTTCGTTTGCCATTGCCTTGAGTGACGCGAGCGTTTCTTTTAGTGTCATAGCAGATAATATAGTTGTTTATCATTCAAACGATATACCAATGAATAATAACTTCCTTTCAAAATTATAGGAATTACCGAGGACTACTCTCATACTTTAGTACCAACTTACAAAAAGGCATAAAAAAACTGCCTGCCAGTATACCCGGCAGACAGTTACCAACGAAAACCAAATGTTATAATTTAGAAGCTATAGGTTAAGCTTAAGCGAAAATTGCGAGGTGCTTCTGTTTGCCAGCTATAGGTTGGTGACACTTGTCCGTCTCCACCGTTCCATGGTTGAGGACCATCGTACATCCAGTCTTCATACGAGCCGCTGTACAGATATTCATCGAGTACATTGAACACATTCAGAGTAATTTTGATTTTATCCTGCTGCCAGAATATACCGGCATCAAGCTTGAAATAATCTTGCAGATCTTTATCCGTTGAAGGTGCGGGTGTCCAATAGGTAGCGCGGTCCATTAATTTGGTAAAGCCACCGGATATACCAAGACCTTTTAATACACCACTTTCAATCTGATAGTTGAGCCAGGCGTTGATCGTATGCTTGGCAAAACCAGGCACGATCGATCCTTCTGTCGGAGACGTTACGCCCTCCGCTACTTTCGTTACACGTGAGTCAGTATAGGCATAGTTGGCTGTCATCGTGAGTCCGGGCAGGATCGTACCACGAAGATCAAACTCTATACCTTGTGCGCGCTTCTCACCGAGTTCAATACTCATGCCTGAATTTGGATTGCCAGGATCTGCTGTGATCTCGTTGTTCTTTAATATCCGGTAGAGTGAAAGCGTAGTATTCCATCCGCCTGTCCAATCTTTCTTTACTCCTATCTCCATGTTGTTACCCGTGATCGGTTGAACTTTTCGTCCACCTACAAGCGTACCACTCTGCGGAACAAATGCCTGATCGTACAGTGCATACAGGGAGATTTGCTCAGTGATGGATGCACTCAAACCAACACGCGGTGTAACATGATCAGCTTTATCAGGCGCTCCACCGTAAGATGCTTGTTCGAGATGCGTATAGCGACCAGCCAATGTAAATCTCAATTTGTTATCGAGGAAAACAAGTTCATCCTGTACATATACACTGGTATAGCGTTGTTCAAGTATACCTCCCGAGAGTTGAGCACGCTGTTCCAGCGGCATCGAGCGATCGAACTCCGGGTATCCGGTGACGGGTATGCCCAGGTATGGATTCTTCGGATCGAATGGTTGCTCCTTCGTGTCAAGATCAAAAGACTGTCCCCAGTCAGCGAGATATTTTTTATTGGCAATGTCCAAACCAGCCAATACACGATGACGAATGGAGCCTGTTGTTGCTTCACCATTCACGAAGAGTTGTCCCATTGTCATCGTACTCTTCGCATCCCAGATGCTGACACGGCGAACATACGTACCATCCTGATATATAGTGCTATCGTTGGGCCACATCGAAGCACCAACCTGATTATACATGAAACGTGCTACCTGTCCGGTAACTTTCCAGTTGTCGTTAAACGAATGCTGCAGGTTTATATATACACTGTGATCATTCATTACACTTCCCGGTATACCTGCGGGAAGCGATGTAAAGTCAACAGGAAGCGAAGCATATCCGTCTTTTGAGAATACATAGAATGAGCCCACGTTGCTCATATTCGCACGTTGGTATATATACTCCAGCGTGAGCTTGGTTTTATCGTCCAGTTGGTAAGAGACTACTGGGGCTATAGCATATCGGTCATTATACTCATTTGCACGATGAGAGTTTTTGTTTTGTGCAGAAAAATTGAGACGATACAAAAGTTTTCCGTCAGCAGTCATCTTTCCATCAAGGTCAAGCGTGGCTCTGAACAAACCATAGCTGCCCGCTGTAATGGAAGCTTCTCCTTTCGTAACTCCGGTAGGTTTCTTGGTTACAACGTTATACAATCCGGAAGGATCTCCGCTGGACAACATAAAGCCGGCCGGACCTTTCACAAATTCGATATGATCTACAAATGACATATCTTCCGTGAGCGGTCCCCAGTAGGAATTCACAATGTTAAAGCCATTGCGAAATGCCTGAAGTTGTGAACCGCGTGCACTGATATTGGTATACATATCACCCCAGTGTTCGGCACGCGTAACACCACTCACATTACGAATAAGGCCATCACTCATACTGATGATCTGTTGATCACGAAGTACATCACGTGTAACTACCTGTATATTTTGAGGTGTCTCCATCAGGTTGGATTGCAAGCGAAGGGTCAGTGAAGGCTTGTCAGCCTTGTAGCCTTCATACTTACCATATATCTCAATCTCCGTCAGTTGTTCAGAGGTTTCATTGAGTGTGATGGTGAGCGATGTGCTCTCATTAGCACGAACCTCCACAGGCTGTTCAATGGGATCGAAACTTATAAAGCTTGCCACCAGCATATATGAGCCGGGCGAAACACGTTTAATCTCAAATTTACCTTCTGCGTTTGTAGTTGTTCCTTTGTTTGTGCCTTTCAGCACCACGTTAACGTACGGTGCGGCACTGCCGTCCGCAGAGGTTATCGTTCCGTTAATGCTTCCGTGCTGTTGCTGTGCCAGCACTGTGATGTTTAGCAAGCAAAAGATGGACAGTAACACTGTACACGCCATGCCTGTAAAGGGGTAAAATCTTTTCATGCGATTTGGTCATAATTAATTATGCAAAACTACATTTGGATTTATGTGCATGACAATCGCTTTTGAAAGTGAAAAATATACCCTTTTGCAGGTATCTGTATTTATCAACAGAAGGTATAAATAACAACGGGAGTCATTTTTAACACATATATTTTTAATACATATAGACTATACTAACTGAGGACAATCAATGTGTCTAAACATTTATTATACTTCACTCCGATTCTGTGAGTTATTCAATATTAAAAGTATATATCCTGAAGTATATAAATAAGAAAACCTCCCGAACATGTTCACTCAGGAGGTCTGTCTTATTAGAAATAAAATTTAGTTTGACAGATCAAGTCTCAACGTGGCGCAACGCCAGATGTGTTCGTAAGCAACGTTAAAATGACTACCGGTTTCTCTGGAAGTATAAAATCCTTCAAGAGCATAGGTACCTTTCCAAAGCGGTTCGATTTCCAGTACACCGTTTTTATCTGTCTTGAAATTCTTGCTCCATCCGGCAGGGCCCAAAACAGTAATTGTGATATCAGCGGCAGGTTGTCCTTTGTAATACGCTTTAACAATTCCAGATTTACCCTTGCTATTTTTTACAGGCTCAAGATATAGCTCGTTACCAGGCAGACTCTGTGCCACTTCCTTTGATTTACCAACAGTAACGGCTGCACTCGCATTGAACTGATAGATATAGCCACCATCAACTTCTTTCGCATTGTGACTGGTTGTGAGTATATATACACCTTCCTGATTGGGTATGAACGTTGCCATATAGTGGTCTCCTGCTTCGGAATAGCTAAGCTGTACTTTCTTACCATCGGGCGCTACCAACCAAAGAAGAAATGTATTCACATCCGAATACCATTTATTGGTCTTCTCGAATTCATTTTCAGCATACTCTCCATAGAATATCTTTACAGCATGAGACTTTCCAAGCGCGCCCTGAGGTTCTGCTTCAATCCATAAAGCATGCGCAAAACTTGTTGAATTAAAAGCAAGCATCAGCAGTGCCGCAAGAATGAGAAATCGGTAGAGCTTCATAAATGAAATCTTTGTTATTGGGTTATTAGACTTTTATAAAGCACCAAATATGAAGCAGTATGCAAGTCGAATCAATTAATTCGTACATGAGTTTCAAAAAATACCCGGATGAGGTTATTACCATCACCATTAAAGGGGATTTCTTCTTGGTTAAGAATACCGGGTGTGTACTAGCCGATTACAAAGGTCGATAGTGATCAGGACACTATATTCCACACTGCTGTATATCTTATTGAACGCCCTACAAAAAGAAGACCTCCTGAATGTGTACTCAGGAGGTCTGTATTCTGCATCAGCTAATTTTATAAATTATTTATCTGTTACGATCAGTTTCCGAACAAAGCCTGAGTCACCAAACTTCAGAACATATACACCTGATGTCAGATTGTCAACAGATACTTCACCAGTAGCATAACCGGTATCATCTACAGACAACGTAACTTGCAATTGCAATTTTCCTAACTGATCAAAGAATGCTACCTGCATTTCTGTTGTACTGGTTACACCTTCCATTTCGATTTTTATAGTGTTACCCGCTGTAGGGTTAGGGTAAACATTCAGGCGCGGTGCATCTTCACTTTCGTACTGTACCATCACAACATCGGAGTAAACAACATTACCATCGAAGTCAACCTGCTTCAATCTGTAATATGTTTTTCCTACCGCTAGCTTCTCGTCAATATATATATACTGCTGTACATCATTCGTAGTACCATGGCCATCAACCTGTCCTATCGCGGTAAATTTCCGTCCGTCTCTTGATTTCTCAATGTCGAAGTAATCATTATTAAATTCATTAGCGGTCTTCCATTTCAATTCTACGCCACGCGTGATTAGTCTTGCAGTGAAAGAGAGTAACTCTACTGGCAAAGGACTGTTCACATCCGTAGAAGCAAGTGTCTGAGGACTAAAGTTAGTCATGTTGGTTACCGTTACAGATCCCGCAATGTTTGTTCCGGACTGCGAGAATGTACCGCCAGAGGTTGGAGGCAAGTCCCACTGCGTTCCATTCCATCGCGCTACACGTAAGCTGGTAACATCACCAATATTTGGAGGTATATAACTTCCTGTATTGTATGTAAGCGTAAGGTCTGCAGATGTTGAACCAGTTCTGGATATCATCCAGTACTCAAAGGCACTAACTTTATTGATATTGGTTGTGTTCATGGTGGTGTTCGAGTAACCATCCAGTGACGAACTGTGATCAAAATATTCAAAGCTCCAGGAATCTGTAGAACTTGTGTTGGCAATAGTTGCCGGTCTATATTTCGATGAAGGAACACTTCCCAACGGAGCAACAAAAGCTCCTGCCGCTGAGATTGTTTTAGTCATCGGTCCGTCAACAAAGCTGTTAGCTGATCCTCCGGTTACATTCGCTGTTCCAACTGCCAGGACGTTGTTAGAAGAAGTAATAACATTACCAGCAATTAATGCTAGTGAATTAGTTATAGAGGTGGTACCCGTTCCAGTAAGGGTAACATTATTTGCTCCTTTATCGATGACTAAATCATAGAACGAGTTTGTACCTGTTACGGATTGATTGTTGTTACCATCAAAGGTAACGGAACCTGTACCTTCAGTAAAGGTACCATCGTTAGACCAGTTACCGGCAATCGCTATATCTGCATTGTTCGCGTCATTGCTGAGGGTAGTACCAGCTGCTATTGTCAAATTACCGTTCACAACAATATCAGATGCTGTCATGGTAACTGTACCTGTTGAACCTGCATATATACTTATGTTATTATATGTGGTTCTGTTGTTCATAGTCATTGGAGCAATATACTCGATGGTACCTCCACCTGATGATACAAAGGCTGTATAATTACCCGCAGGCAAAGTATTGGTACCTGTTCTCATAGTACCTGTTCCACTAATTATACCCAGGTTATGTCCAGTTCTTGTACCTACATATAGTAATCCATTGATCGTTGTTTTATAGGCGCGTCTGCCGTTTGAATTGGTATTTATGCGTGCTCCGCTCAGTACAACAACCGGCACCCCGTTAGGCACAAAAGCAGATGCGGCCCCCATCCCTGTTGGGTCAGCTGTCCAACTGACTGCTGATGTCCAGTTACCTCCTGTACCCGGGTTTGCAACCGATGCTGTCACCAACCGACTGTATAATGGAAGTATTGGATTAGGTAATGTATTTACTGTACCTACCGAATAATCATAGTAATTACCAGCTGAAGGTAAATTGGTAGTAGGCGTTGAAATAAAAGTCATATGTGTAGCATCAGCACTACCTCCATGTCCACTTGTTGTCCAGCCCAGAGGATCTGCATTTCCATCCAGATACCCGGCAACTAAAGCGCCTCCCGATCCTGCCATGAGCGAAGATGGATAGGAGTATGTATGGTCACCACTTGCTGTAGCATTGAGTGTACTTCCACGCGATACAATCCAATAGTATCTTAAGATTTGTTCAGTGCTATTTTGATTGTATGTAGGGTGAGCACTATTAACAGGCGCTACTGATAGTGTTCCTGCACCGGTTACATTCAGTGAATAAGAAACAGGCGTATAGTTAGTAGAAGATCCTATCTCATACACGAAAGTCTGTCCAGCTCCCACACCCCAATTTTTTACTACTCCCAAATCGCCAGATACACCGTTCGTTCTTATATAGCCGATGGATGATGCGTTCGCTACTGATGCATCTACATCAAAAGTAAGTTGATATGATCCTATATTGAAATAGCGTGTGTTAGAAGAAGGAAAAGTAAGCACGCCTTTTATAGTAGCATTACCATTAACTATAATGGATTTTAAAGCTGCCGTTCCTCCTAAAGTAATATTCGTAAACGAGCCGTTAGAGCTGTTAATAGTATTACTCAGAGAAGTTGTAGAGTAAATCAGAATAGACCCCGCTCCGACTTGTGAACTGTTGTTGGTAACACTTGTCCGCACGTCTAATGCCAATGGACCTACATCGAGAATACCGGAAAGAATGTATAAATTCTGTAAGATTGGTGACGTACCTGACAGAGTCAATGTAGTACCTGTTGTCTTGTTTACCGTAAAATTATAAAACGAACTGCTGGATGATAACTGTGCTGCCTGTGCCACTGTTCCGTTGAACGTGGTGTTATTAGTTCCCCCGGTATAAGTTCCACTACAAATCAGATTTCCTGCAATAGAAACATCCAATGAGTTTGTAATTAAAACAGAAGGCGTTGGTATCGTTAACGTTCCTCCTATAACTAGGGGATTTGAATACATGCGTACAGTTTGCGCATTGCTGCCTCCGCCATTTTGAACAGTTAAGTTACCAATAGAAGGAGCAATATTTATCCTGAAATTACTTTGCGTTGTAGCGGTAGGCAAACCAACCGTAATCGTACTGGTTGAAGCCACATTACTGCTAAGCGGATTGATAAAGACATCTGCATACCCGGTACCTCCGGTTTGACGCTGAACATTAAGTACGCTAGTGCCGGTCATTGTAAAACTACTTCCCGTGTTAGCATCAATTTCAAATACACCGCGTGTGCTATTTGAATTGCGTCCGCCAACCGTTACAGTTCCTCCGGTTTGGTTGTATACCAGTGCTCCTGTAATCGTAGTTGTCGATCTTCTGATTGATCCGTTTACATTTAATATACCATTATCTGCGACCTGGATGGTCGGTGTTCCTGCCGAAGCATATTCAATGTCATTACCGCTTGTTCCGCCCGCTATATTTACTGTTCCTGTTCCGGTTACAGCAAGTGTTCCGGTTAACAGCAAATCAGCGGCATCACTTGCATTGGTTAATATGTTAACAGTACCCGCACCAACTTGCAGTTTGGCTGTAGCCGGTATTGTAAATGTAGTTGCCGTTGAAACCAATGTATAGGTTTGTGCATTATTAAAATATGCTGTTCCATTCGTTAATGTAAGCCATCCTGAGTTCGCTGCAGTCACTGTACCACCAACATCAATTGTGAGTGTTGGTGTTTGTGATGTACCCTTGTTAACGATGAGTGTTGCAAGTGTCGTTCCTCCAGCACCAGTTCCGGTAAATGATGTGTTATTACTTCCTGTAAAGGTAAGAGCAACTGTTCCTGTGTTGTTATAGTTGACTGTACCATTATTGGTAAAGTTACCAACTACAGAAAGTGTATGCGTTCCACTGGTAGTGTTAAAGGTTCCGCTGTTTGAGACATTCCCTCCAACTGTCAATGCATTGTTACCTGCGTTGGTAAGCGTAAATGTACCGGAAGATATATTGAAATCTTTAGTAATTACATTCGAATAGGCTCCCGAGTTTGTTACTATACCTGTACCGGTTTGTTGAACCCAGTTATTATATATAGTCAGACCAGTCTTAGGCAAATATATTGTATAAGCCGATCCGGGATTTATAATCAAATCATAGTAAGAAGTTAAATTCAGGGATTGAGGTGCCGGACCAACCGATGGAATTTCATATCCCATATTAGCAGCATTCAAAGTGTAAACTCTGCTACCGGCTCCTCCGAATAACGAACCATTGAATGTAATTGTATTTCCCGATACATAATCTCTGCCGGGTTGCGTAACCGTAACGGATGCAATCGTATTGGCTGCACTGACCACAACGGTAAATCGTGCTCCTGTTCCGGAACCATTCGTTGCACTGGCCGTAACGTTGGTATAAGTACCAGTTGTCATTCCGGATAGTGTTCCTGAAGTGGCCGTCAATGTACCTGGTCTTAAAGAGCCATTGTTGGTAAATGCATACCATTCAACAGTTCCCCCGGAAGAGCCTATAAAATTAGTAAAGTCTCCGGCAGGGAAGTTAGGCGATCCTATTCTTAAAGTACCTCGGCCGGAAATCACTCCACCACTACCGGCTCCAAAGTTAAGTCCTGTTTTATCGCTACAGTCTAATGTTGAACCTGTATTGATTACTAATGATCCTGACCCAAGACCATGGTTGTCCATCGTAATGGTATGATTGACAGCAGCTCCATCACCAATAATAACCGGACAACTTGAACATGGAGCTGTAGTAGCATCCACTCCTATATGTGTAGCACTGTGCGTCCATGTACTCAGACTGCTCCAAGATCCGTTCGCTTTGCTATAGTACGTTTTGATAACATCAAATGCAACAGCATTACCGCAGGTATATTCACCATCCAGGCGATCACCAGAAATCGTCCATCCGCTGCCTGTATTAAAAGTAGGAATTGGAGGAGTCGTTGTCGCATTGAAAGTAGTTGTGTTGTTATAGCCCCAGGTGTTTGAAGTTCTGTCGAAACGTGCAACTCTGTAATTAGCCGTAGGATTATTTTCTACGGCAGTGCTATAATCATAACTTAAATGTGTAACCGCTGTTATACCTGAATATCCTGAACTCGTAACATTCCAATAGTATTGTACGCTTTGACCTGTTGTTGCTACGTTAGGATGCTCGCTGTTCACAGGTTTCACCGTTATCGTTCCGTGCGTTGATGCCGTAACATTGATCGTGTTGGGAGTGTACAACGTACCCGTACCAACCGGGAATAACAAATTACCGGCTATACCTTGACGCGTAAGACCTCCTGCATTGTGTAAACCACTGGTCAATATTCGCTTCGTATTATTAAATACTACACTCGTTCCCGCATCACTATATATATTCCCTAAAACAGTAAGGGCGTAAGAAGCAATATTCAAAGTGGTGTTTGTATTCAGCAATCGTAACGTTCCTGTTACCGTCTGAGCACCTGCAGTAGCTACAGTAGCATTTGCACTGATCGTCAAATTTCCGAATGTGCCATTTGTACCACCGATTGTATTTGTTCCCGTATAGGTAATGCTACCAGTACCAGTTGATGTATGTACAGCATTGTTAGTAAGACTGGTCGTTACGGTTACAGTTGTACCACCATCGGCAAGTGTTCCTGATGTTAAGGTTAACGCATTCAATGTAGCAGGAAGAACGGGACTTGTCGTACCTGCAAGCGTCAACACGGTACCTGTTGTTTTATTCACAACCATGGTAGTGTTAGCCAATGTTGAAATAGTTCCGTTGTTGGTTAACAGCTGAGCGCCTGTACCGTTGAATGTAATGATGCTGGTACCCGGAGTAAAGGTAGCACCATTGCTCACGGTAAAATTTCCACCGATCGTAACATTCTTGCTGTTACCATTCAGCGTTGGTGTGTTAGCGCCATCTATATATATACTTCCCAACACCGTAAGCGCACTATTCAACACTGCGGTTCTGTTGTCGGTAGTTCCTTCTCTGTATATATTGATATTACCAAGCGGTGCTGTTGAATAGATCGTAAAGTTATTGGAACCACTCAACGGACTTGGACTCGTGCTGGGAGCAGTTGGCGATGTATTTCGTGGAATGTATACATTTATAGTACCGCCAGTCACACTATAATTAGCAGATGTACTTTGTATGTCCAATCCGCCTGCTAATGCACCTGAACCGCTAGCTCCGCTCGTAGGAGAACCAATGTTAATGGTACCTCCCGACATCTGGAAAGATGAGTTTGTGTTTCCTAAAGAGAAACGTGCAAATTCATCCGTATACCCTCCTATACCATCGTCAGGTCCTGCTGTTGCCGGTGTACCGTTGTAACCTGTTGTTCCTACATACACATTACCACCTGTTTGCTGATAGGTAAATATACCTGTTCCGGTTGCAATTGGTCTGTATTGCCAGATCTTAACAACAGTGTTAGTTCCTTCTATAATTACACTACCACCTGCAGCAGAACCAATACCTCTGGAGAAACCTCCATCGAACGTACTACCGTTGGATACTCTGAATAATCCGTTAGCTAATAAGCGCTGGTCTTCGTTGGTTCCAGAAATATTGGTAGTGAGTGTAACGCTCACGTTCGGACTGTTCAACCACAAAGCAGCCGTTTGAGGAATAGCGAAAAGATCGGATCCTATACCTGCTGTACCGTTCTCAATCAACGTAGGAATTGTTAATGTACCGGTAAGCTGAAGTGTACCATTGACAAGTGAGAGCGCACAGTTTGAATAACTGGTTGAACTTGAACCAGTGCTGAATCGGTTAGCGGGTCCAAACAATTTCAGGTTAGATGCTGCCGATGAGTTGATCGTTAATATAGCTTGCTGTCCAGTCCCTTTGTCCACAATCAGGCGATAGAAATTTGTCTGGTTGTTACAAGTAACGGTTTGATCACCCGCACCACTGAACGTAACGTTAACAGCGTTTCCTCGTAAGGCTGCGTTTAATACTGTTGATGAAGTATATGCGCTTGTAAACGGTGCCTGCGTTGGATCAAAGAATTGTATAATACCGTTGTTAATAATATTCCCATACATAGTAAGACTGTGCGGTGAAGCTGATGCAGAGTTACCAGTACCAGCAGTAATTCTTCCTCCGCTGGCTACAGTCAAATTACCATTAAGTGTAATGGTTCGCTGAGTATTCGAGTTGTTGTTGATTTGCCATGTAACAGTACCTGCACCGGTTGTTGACAAATCGAAAGTACTGTTCACAGTAAGATCACTTACTTGCACATAGGTTATCCCTGCTCCTGTGCTGTTCGTCATCTTCAATTTATTATACGTTGTGAGCGTAGTCGGCAGGTTTCCACCTATATCATAATATTCAATAGTACCGCCTACAGTAGATACGAAGTCAGTATAAGTACCTGTAGGTAAATTGACACCTTTTATTCTAAGCAAACCAGCACCTGTAATAGTACCTAAATTGTGTCCTGTTGTTATAGACATATCCAGGATACCGCCACCTTGAATTGTTGTTGTTGACAAAGTCTGGTTTGAGACATTCACAGTTACCGTAAAGCCGTTCAGAATAACAATCTCTTCATAAGCACCCGGATAAACGTTGGCCGGGTTGTCGAATGTAGAACCAGAAGGATCAAGCGTCCATGTATTGAAGTCATTGTAGTCACCTGTTTGATAAGAATACCAGGTATTACAGGATACAACTGCTGCCAAAGTTGAAGGTGTACACGTATTATCCGTAATGACAGATATATTTCCGTTTTGTCCCTGCAATCCGGCAGTAACTGTAATTGAAGTTGTATTTTGTCCTGAAGTAATTGTCCAGCCTGTAGGCACTGTCCACGTATAGCTGCTCGCACCACTTACTGCCGCAATGCTATAGGTTAATCCTGTAATTGATGGACATGTAGAAGTTATACCGGTTATAGCACCAGGCGTAGATGAGCCTGCATTAACAGTAAATGTAGGTGAAGTTGTATTGTAGTTATTACCATTCGTCACAACAACATTTCCGGTAGACACACCGCTTGCGGGCACCGTTGCCGTGATTGATGTAGCGCTGTTCACTACAAAGGGAACTGAAACACCGTTGAAAGTTACTGTAGAAGCACCTGTAAAATTGGTACCCGTAATATTCACATTTGCACTGGCACCATCACACATTTTGTTAGGTGAAATTGCTGTTACTGTTGGAGGCGTAACCCAAGTTATAATCACGCGTCCTGCTGCTCCGTTTCCTCCGTTTCTATCCGTGCCGTTATTCACAAACGCACCGCCACCGCCTCCGCCAGGAGCAGTTCCTGCATTTCCTGCACCACCTGTATTTCGTTGTGGTCCGCCAGCTCCACCAGAGTTTCCTCCGGCTCCGCCTGCTGCGCCTATAAGTGCTGTTCCATTGGCTCCATTACCACCTGCTGCCAATATATCTCCTATGCTGGAAGCAGTAGAACCTGCACCACCTGCAGCTCCAAGTGCACCATTCGGTGCGGCTCCGCCAGCTCCACCTTGCGCGAAAATTGTTCCCGCTGTATTAAACCATGATGGATTGCCGGCTACACCTGCAGCTGCTGTACCTGTGCGGGTTGCCCCAACGGTAACAGTATAAGTTGTTAGTGGAGTAACTGTTAACACTGAACTCGCATAGGAACCACCGGCACCTCCTCCTCCTCCGAGGACCGTGCTTGCAGTGCTACCACCACCAGATCCACCGCCACCCCAACATTGAACGGTCACCTCAGTCACACCAGCGGGTGCAGACCATGTTGTCGTAGTATTGTGTGTTACCGTGGACAGAGATTGTGAAAAACTCGGTGTACAAAGCAATGCGCCTAAAGCGATACTTAATGCCAAGCCAAGTGTTGTTTTCATAGATATAAATCAATAACAAGTTGTAGTGTGGGGGGACATAAAAGTAGAAGAATTGAACGTAACACTAATGACGGTAATTGAACAACGATACTAATCGCTCGGTTTTAGATGTAATTTTTAGACTGCCTTCAGGATGGCTTGAAAGGATTTTAGCGCACTTTGCCTCCGATTTCTGCGCTTTTATCTGCGAAAGCTTTCTGAACAGGCCCTAAACGCGGTTTGAACATTTAAACCTGTTTTCCAAATTTGATCAATAATGTCAATGTGGGAGCTGCTTTTGTCGCGGCATTTCGGGTGATTGACGCTTAGATTTGTTCAGCATCTAGACATTTTCCGGAGAAAAGTGTGCAATAAATGGTGCAACATTACATGAGCAATTTCCTAACATGAATAGAATCCCGTCTTTTGGCCGTGCAATGCACGTTCACCAATATTTTCATCACTTTGGCGAACATTGACCTCCTTTAAAAGAGCGATAAAAGGGGTGTGATTCCGTCCCATCTTCCGCGCTATTTTCCGCAAAATTACGTTTCAACACGGAAATTTTTAGAGTTGCGACAATAACAAGATAACCGAAAAATTGGTAATTCTTCATAAGACGGAAAATGCCGCGCGCCAACGATGAGAAACATTTCTGTCGGGGTTTAATCCAGAGCAATAAAATAAAGCCAAACACAAAAAACGGATTACACCTTGACGAAATGAGTGCAATCAATGAAAAAAGCAGACATCGCTTCAACAAGAACATTGCGCTACTGTTTCATCAACGTTGCAACAACAGGCACTGAGCAATCGTCCTAAAGTATTTTCATTGCACGTGCTGTAACAGAAAGGGGTATATATTTCAGCTTCGCGAATTCCGAATCAACCGAATGTAGCAGGCTTCTATCTGCTCGCCCTTTTATCCTTGCGTATATAATAGCACGCTCTTATATTTAAGCCTTATGACCTATACCATCGATACAAACAAAGTAGTAAGTGAGATTTTTAATGACGAAGCTGTCATTGTGAATTTGGCGAGTGGAGCGTACTATAGCTTTAAAGGATCAGCAATTACAATCTGGCAATTATTAGGCGCAGGCTATAGTGTTGAGGAAATCATTGGACAGTTTAAAGAGACAGAGTCTATCAACAAATTTATAGCGTTCCTGACGCAGGAGAATTTGATTGCACCATCTGATGCAATCGTGAAAGAAACTATACCATTCGATCAGCAATTCATGCTTCCCGAGTATAAAAAATATGACGATATGAAGGATCTTTTACTCCTGGATCCTATTCACGAAGTTGATCAAACCGGCTGGCCTCATAAGAAAGCTGAATGAAAGCTTCAGACCCGGAAATTTTCTTCAATACACTTAAGGCATTATATACAAACTCCGTTGCGCAAAACCCCTCAACCGTTCATGTGCAACTGGCTGAAAAAATATTGACTATAAATTTTTCCAGGCCGGAGTTAAAAGTATATATGCTCGGTTCGCTATCGCATATACGGGTGAATAACGTTTCTTCGTCTGACATTACTATATATTGCTTTGATAGTCCCCTCCTCACATCGTTTCCCTGGCAAGGGCAACAATATGGTGTGCAAGGTACCATAGAAGGCTTTAATACTGCACGCTTCCAAACCGCATACCAGCATGGTTCCGGAGCCGTAATGATGTATGATCGCGAAACAAAAGAAGGTATATATTGGATAAGAGACTTTACCGATATTCCGTATTGGGAACGTAGCTTTCCTTTCCGATCTATTTTGCATTGGTGGTCGCGCGATACATCTTACATTTTGTTACATGCAGCAGGTATTGGACAACACCATAGCGCTGCACTTCTCTCCGGGAAAAGTGGTTCAGGCAAGTCCAGTACTACCTTGTCTTGCCTGTTGAGAGATGACCTGCTCATTGCAGGTGATGACTATGTGCTGGTAGATACAGCGACATGTACCCTATATTCACTATACAACTGCGCGAAAGTTGAATGGGACAATTTAGAAAGACTGGATTTTCTAAAGCCACTGGTAAATACAACTATTAAAGAAGCCGAGAAAGCCATGATTTTTATGCATGAAGCTTGTGCAGAAAAAATTATGCAACGCAGCAAGCTTGAGTATGCATTCATTCCCATGGTATGCAAAGCAAATAAGACTTCCATTGTAAAATGTACTGAAGCTGAAGTTCTGAAAAGCATCGCTCCTACTACAATGTTTCAATTACCTTTCGGACAAAATGAAACATTTCAAAAATGTATTACATTAACAAAGAAACTCAGGCCCTATAGAATTGAGCTTGGTACAGATGCCAATGAAATAGCGGCAGCGATCTCGGAGTTTCTGATCGATAAAAATTAATGTCATGTTGCTATCAGTGATTATGCCTGTATACAACGGTGCTGCCTATATAAAGGAAGCTATTGAAAGCATCCTGGCGCAACAGGACATAACCATCGCGCTCGAAATTATTGTCGTTGATGATGGCTCTACGGATTCTACTGCCGATATTATTCATGCATTGAATAGTCCTGTCGTTCGGTATATTCACCAATCAAACAGTGGACCTTCAAAAGCAAGAAACACCGGCATACTTCAGGCACAAGGCAAGTTGATTGCATTTCTGGATGCAGATGATTGCTGGCCTGCCGATAAACTAAAACGCCAACTGTCATTCCTCAGGGAGAATCAAAACGTTGATGTAGTGGGCGGTTTGATTGATTATTTTTATATGCCCGGTTCAGAATATAGAAAGGAACAGATAAAAATAGATAGCCCTGTTTTTAATGTCCAACTCGGTGGACTCATCGTTCGCAAGAACGTGTTTGATCGCGTGGGATATTTTAACGAACAGCTTCGTTTTTCCGAAGATCAGGATTGGGTGCTTCGCGTAAAGGAATCAAATGTTAAGATGACCATTCTGAATGATATTGTTCTTTTCTATCGGATTCATCCGGGGAATATAACCATTCACAAGACACTGAAAGATTTAGGGGTATTGCGGGCATTGAAATTGTCATTAGACAGAAGAAGACAAATGTCTACAGATCCTTTGAAACCAGGTAACGATGAAAGCAAAGATTAGTGTGATTGTTCCTGCCTATAACGCAGGTAAATATATAGGAGAAGCCCTACAGAGTATTCTGGATCAAACTATACCTGTGGATGAAATCATTGTTATAGACGATGGCTCTACAGACAATACCAGAGAAGTAGTTTCTAATTTTCCGGTCCGATATTTTTATCAGACCAATAAGGGAACAGCGGCTGCGTTGAATGCAGGAATAGAACAATCGTCCGGAGAATACCTGGCGTTTCTCGATGCCGATGATCTATGGATGTCTCAACGACTACATCTGCAACTGCAGGCCTTCGAAAAAGATACCGCCCTGGATATGGTGTTTGGCCTGATGCAACAATTCATTAGTCCAGAATTACCGGAAGAAGAGCAGCGTAAAATAGAAGTAAACACGGCAGAAGTAATGGTAGGCATACATAAATCTGCATGGTTAATAAAACGCGAGACCTTGATGCGTGTTGGACTTTTTGCCGGAGGATTTTTACTCGAAGAGTTTACCGATTGGTACGCGCGCTCAAAGGAGAAGAAACTTCATGAGGCCGTTATTCAACACGTGGTTGCCAAAAGAAGAATACATCAGTCCAATACATCTCGTGTTCAAAAGAATATAAAACAAGATTATCCCCGCATCCTGAAAGCTGCGCTGGATAGAAGACGACAGCAAGAGTAATGAAGATTTTAAATTCCATTCGTGTCTTGATCGCTTCCTTCCATCAGAAAATATGGATCGTTGTAATCTTTGCTGTTCTCTTATCAGCGCTTCTTATACCGGTAAGTTTTTTAGTGAAAGTAATTTTTGATCAGGCTATCCCCGATAACGATGTCAATTTGTTGCTGAAGTTAACCGTAGCACTGATCGCACTGATGACATGCAATGGTATTCTCTCGATATATACACGGGCTACAATATTGCGCTATACGAAAGACGCAGTGTCTAATATACGCAACGCTTTGTCTGAAAAATTACTCCGACTGTCTCATGCCTCCTATCAACAGGCTGACATATCCCGAATCCACAAGATTCTTGTTTATGACACCGAGAAGCTTGACAATTTTGCCAACGCTATATTTTCAGTCATGATACCTTCTGCCTGTATAAGCCTTTGCCTGGTGATTATACTGATAATCCTCAATTTACAAATGAGTCTGTTGCTCCTCGCAATTACTCCACTCATTATACTGATTACCGAATTCCTGAGAAGAGCCAGCAAAAAAAGCTTAAGCCAATTTCAAGCATCTTTTGAAAGTTTTCATAAGAAATCCCTTTTTCTTCTTGAGTTCAACAAACTGATCAAAGTCTCATCTACACAACAAAAAGAAGCTGAGCATCATAAAAGTATTGTCCGTGAATTGAACAATTCAAGTCTCCGAATGGCCATTGGCTTCATCAAGATGTCCAATTACCAGGAAGTAGTGTTCTCCGTCAGCAGCATTATACTCCTGGCATGGGGCAGTTATACTGTTATGCAAGGCAGCATGACTATCGGAACGTTGATGTCATTCTATTTTTGCCTCTTCTTGCTGAAACGATATTTGAATACAATTGGCAGTGCACTCCCCTCTGTTATAGAAGGAACTGATTCATGGCAGCAATGCACCCGGTTGTTATCCGAACAGCATGATGAGACCTATACCGGCACAATACAACATGTGTTCGATGGTAAAATTGAATGCAGAGACATTACGTTCTCTTTCGGCGAACTACCCTTGTTTAAAAACTTCAACCTCTCCTTACGTCCCGGTGAGACAACGCTGGTGATCGGCCCCAACGGCTCTGGTAAAAGTACATTGGTAAATCTTATACTGGGCCTATATCAACCGCATGAAGGCACTGTATACGCAAGTGATATGGCCTACACCCAATGGGATATTCAATACCTGCGAAGCAAGATAGCCGTGGTGTTACAGGAAGACACTACATTTCAAGGCACTATACTGGAGAATATAACGTACGGAATTCCCAACGCAGGTCCTGGCGCTGTGCAAGAGGCTGTTCAGTATTCAGGTTTACACGAATTTATCGAGTCTCTGCCTGAAGGACTTCACACGGTTATCGGAGAAAAGGGAGCAAGCCTCTCTGGTGGCCAACGGCAGAAGATTGCTATAGCAAGATGCTTTCTTGCCAAAGCATCGCTTATAATTTTAGATGAACCCACAAACCACCTGGATGAATCTACCGTAGAACTCATAGCAAGCTCATTAAAAAAACAAAAGCATACGCCTTCGGTTCTCATCATCACACACACCGAGCGATTGCGTTCACGCTCAGATCAAGTTATCGAATTAAAAACAGCTTACGCCTGATGCACACCTTACCAAAAAATTTTTACAACCCATTGCCTACTGCGCATCAAACGCTCTTGTTGAAAGCATGCCTTTTGGACAATGGTCAGGCTGTTCAATACTGGGAGAAATGGATGTTGGTAAAGGGCTTCCGTGATCTGACCAGCCAGCCATCAAACGGTATACTTCCCCAGGTTTACGATCGTCTTGATTTCGCCTCTCAGCGTTTACTTGCGTTGCTATATAAAAAGATGTCTGCGGCAGGCGTTAATCATCCGTTGGTCACCGCGCTGAAAGGATACTACCGCTATATATGGGTGCGAAACCAGTTGTTGAAAGATGAACTTAAAAACATCGCTGAGACATTCAACGCGCAAGGTATAAAACACATTGTTATCAAAGGTTTCCCCATGACCGAAGTATACTATAAAGACCTGGGCGTTCGATCAGTATTGGATCTCGATATTATGATCCACCATGATTCCTGGCATCAGGCTCTGAAAATCTTATCCGAAAACAGATGGGTAAGCAAGGAAGCACAGTATACTCCGGAGGCCGTGACGCATAGTCTGCACCACGCAACACACCTTGTTAAAGATCAGTTTGAAATCGACCTTCATATCCGTTTTCATGATTTTCCGCTTACCGAAAATACGGTGGAGAGTTTCTGGAAAGAAGCGATTACTTACAAACCGGGACATAAAATGCTACGCCCTGAACATCAGTTTATCAGTGCCCTTATTCATGGTTATGATCTTGGTGGTGATACTATACTTCGTGCAATTGTCGATACAACCTATATCATTCAGAATACACCCGGGTTTGACTGGAAACTGGTTCTCGAAGTTATACAACAAAATAACCTGCACATTCCCGCGAAGGTGCTCCTGGAATATCTGAACAACGAAGGAATCTGTCCCATACCGGAATATGCTCTGGCAGCATTGCAAAATTATTCTCTCACCAACAAAGAAGCCCGGTATTTCAACCTGCTTACTACACCTGATGTTGGCAACGGGTATAAACTTCTTAAGCTACGGCTATTACAACTCGGCTTGGTAAAAGTATCAATCTTTGAAAAAGTGAAAATTCTGATCAATACCTATAAATACCAATGGGGCGCATCATCGTTATTCACATTAGCATATCGCACAACCCTTGTAATGATTGACAAATTCAAGTCTCCGGAAAAGTCTGTGGTGACAAGAAAATTTTAGAGACAGTCCAATGTAAAATCACATATCACACTATATGAGCGCGTAACATCATTCGCGCTCTTCCCTTGCTTCGATCACGGATACTTGTGTGGATATATCTATATCGCCCACTTGAAATATAAATTTACCAATTCCCAGCGCCCATATAACCAGGGTAACTACAAGTACTTTCTTCATTTCTAATTTCCTTTTCAGTGCCCGTAATAAAAATGTAAGAAGAAGCGAATTCCACATAATTGAAAATATGAGCATACCAATCATGGCATTGGTTACGCCCCTTATTACTACCGATTCTGCCGGGTCATTCTCATTCACATAAATCTGAATGACTTGCGATTGATTCAGCGCATTATACAATTCCCCGTAGTGTTCTATATTATTCATTCCGGAGTTAAATGAAACCGAACTTCCCATAAACGTTTGTGAGCTAACGCTATATTTATACTTCATCTCAACCTTGTAGGATGTCGACTCTGAATCACTACTGGAAACCATCTCCACCGAAAGGACTTTTGCATGCACAGGTGTCCAATTCCTTGCCTGAGCGACTTTGCCAAATTGATATAAAGCCAATCCGAATGTGCCGATACCAATTAAAACAAATGGTGTTATAAACAAAACCAGGCAGCCCATTGACTTTATACTTTTCTTCTGACCCGTTGGCTCCGACTCTTTAAGCACCTCCTTAAAACTATTTATATCAGCACTATATATCTCTTGCTGCTCCTGAAAAGTAAGATGTGTATCGGGCGCAGTTATATTTTTGCAGAAATAATTTGAGCGCCTGTTTTTGTTCCGCGTTCTTCAGATAGAAATTAAATTCATACTTCCTGTTATGAGCGTGGAAGGTAAGTCTATTTTCAGTTCCGTTATAGTGACCAGACTCGTCTTCACCAGGCTTTACTTCGCCATCAAAACCCCGAACCTGCAATTGAGTACCTCGCATCGCTGTCCAAAGAAATTCTTTCTGTCCGGTACTGCTGATTATCTTTACGCCGCTCAGGGTAAATTCAACAAAGAAATCTTTTTGAACCCAGTTCCTGTGATTGAACTTCCCCTTACTCACCAAATTAGAAATGAACAACAATACAAATGCGGCCGGAAGACTTAGCAGCAGCCATTTGTTCTCAGAAAAAATCCCGATAGCAAAGGGTACAAACATCAGGGCTATAATGATTGCTCCAATCGTTTTCTCCGCTCCCGTTGCCTTCGGTATTAAGGCAATGTTCGTTTTAAAATGATCCACGTTGAAATTAACTGCTTACGCATCAATATAATCACATTTTTACGAACACGCTTGATATCTCGCATCAGTCACACATGACAACTGCTTTTAAAAAATCTCAAAAAATTATGTCGTTAAATGACGGCATGTTATATTGTCGTCAAATGACGACACAATGATTTTAAGACGAGATATTTTCCAAGCTATTGCCGACCCAACCAGGAGATCAATTCTGGCGCTTCTGGCGTCACAGACTATAACTGCTGGCGCTATTGCCGATCAGTTTGACGGAGCACGGTCCACCATCTCCAAACACATTCAAATACTGACGGAATGTGGCCTGGTAGAGTCCAACCAGCAAGGCCGGGAAATATACTATCAGATCAAAATTGAGAAGATGAAAGAAATTGATCTGTGGTTAGATCAGATCCTGAAAATCTGGGAAAACCGCTTTGACAATCTCGATACATATCTGGAAAAAATTCAGAAAAATAAACGATAAAACCATGGAGACTAAACAAAGCAACGAGATACGCAGTACGCGAACATTCAAGGCTCCGATCGACCTTGTATGGGAAGTATGGACAAAACCCGAACACATCGTCAATTGGTGGGGCCCTAACGGATTTACCAATACCATTCACACCATGGATTTTAAAGAAGGTGGTGAATGGACATTAACGATGCACGGACCAGACGGAACAAACTATCCAAACAGAAGTATCTTCAAAGAAATTATACCACTGAAGAAAATCGTGTTCGAGCATTTCAATCCGCACTTCATTACCACCGTTCTCTTTGAAGCAAAAGGCGAAGAAACGAAAATAGACTGGTCACTAGAATTTGACACCGCAGAGATGCGTGACATTGTTGTAAAAGCACACAAAGCTGACGAAGGTCAAAAACAGAATCTGGACAAACTCGAACAATACCTGGTGTCGAATGTTCTGAAGCCAAAAGTATAGTATATATAGCGTACGAATTACGAATACTCAGACGCGCAGCGCACCCCGGAACCCTCTCGCAGCATAGTAGGATTCTGCTCCGTTGTGATACAGGAAGACCTGGTCATAACGGCGATCACAAAAGAGAGCGCCTCCAAGTTCACGAACGGCAACCGGAGTCTTTACCCAACTGGATGTTTTCAAATCGAATTCTCCAAGCTCCTGCAGTTCACGGTATTGTTCTTCGGTTAAAAGCTCTATGCCCATGGCAGCCGCCATTTCGATGGCGCTGTTCTTGGGCTTATGTTCTTTTCTCGACTCCAGTGCTTCTGCGTCATAACAGATGCTTCTGCGTCCCTTCGGGGTTTCTGCAGAACAATCGTAGAAAATATACTCGTCCGCTTTTTTATCGTAACCGACAGCGTCCGGTTCCCCCCCGCTTATTTCCATTTCACTAAGCGACCAAAGTTTTTCCGCATCCGCATCGAGCTTTGCTTCCACATCTGTCCATTTGAGACTTTTATGGCGTTTCATATTTTTCTCGAAGCGACCTTTCAATATTTTAAGTAATTCATCGCGGTCTTCCGCTGACAATTTCTTTTTACTGCTCTTCATATATATACTATATAGTTTCGGTTTAAAGATTTACTGTTCGTTTATGAATTTCAAATGCTATTCGTCATCCATTCCCCTGCCATCCATAATCTGGTCCATATATTTTTCAACTCTGGCTGCACGTGTCTTGGATTGTTTTGCTGATGAAAAATAAAACAGGTATGCACGTTGCCGGCCCGGTGTAAGAGAACTGAAAGCGTTTTTCAACGCACGGTTCTTGTCAAGTTTACTTTGAAACTCTTCGGGTACCTCAAAGTCTGAGGTCTTTTTAAAATCAACTTTCAAACCAGCTTCCTCAACTTTCACAGCTTCATAGATATAGGACTTCAACGTTGCCTTCAGCTTGATGATCTCCTGTACATTGGTAAAACGAATCTGCCTCGCAGACTGTACGTTCTCCGTTTGTTGAACCAGGATTCCTTTCGGATCTTTCAACAACGCGCCTTTGAAAAGCAGCAGCGCACAATAATCCTTAAACCCATGTATTAAAACTATATTCTTCCTTTCAAACGTGTAACACGGGTTGCCCCACTTCAATTCTTCCGTTAGCTGACAATCAAGAACGATCGACCGCAATGTCTCAAATTCCTTCTTCCATTTCTTAGCTTTGATAAAATAGAAATCAACCTTGGGATTCATGTTACATCATTTTTGGGTTACTAATATTACTTTTCTTTCGGCAGGTCTGAAATACCAGGATACTATTGTAAGTGCCAACAGCAGCAACGAAGGGTATATTTCATTCAGCGTACCCGATGCTACATGTGAAAATGCAGCGCCCGTCATTGAAAAGAAAAAGCCTGCATAAGCCCATTCCTTCACCACCGGAAACCTGGGGACAAGTATAGCTACAACACCTAAAATTTTCCAGACACCTAGTATAGTTAAAAAATAATCAGGATACCCCAGGCGCGCCATTAAATCTATTTCCTCTTTCCTCTTTAACAATTGTACCAGTCCGGTTGATACCATACCCAATGAAAGCCAGAGGGTGGCAATCCAATAGATGATTTTATTTCTCTTTGACATAGTGTTTTTATTTTAGTTTGCTTACTACTTTTTGTAAAAGGTTATGCGCCATATTTATACCCTGCGCGAAAGGTAGCTTCAGCATCTGATCCCTGAGTCCAACAGATTTATATACTATATGTATAGTGAGTTTGCTTGTGTCCTCTGTAATTTTTTCAAACTCAAGAAACTCGAGTTGAGGAGCAAAAGGTGTATTCTCCATTTCAAATGTCCGTGTAATTTTTTGCTCCGGAACAAATTCATGAAACACTCCGCTCGCCTGGAACACCACGTTCCCGTGTTCGTCTCTGGTTTGGTATTGCCAGCCTCCATGCTTTTTACCTTCAAACTTCAGTACGTTCGTACTCATCCATTGTTCAATAATTTCAGGCTCGATATGCGCTCTGAAAAGCAAGTCCAGCGGTAAATCAAACTCACGCGTTATCAGTATGTCGTGCTTGCCTTCTTCGGCATCAATTTTGGTTTTTCGTTCCATGATTATAACTATTTTTTGGGTTTGTATTTTTTCATGATGGACTCTAATTTATTAAACCGATCGTCCCACAATTTGCGAAACGGCTCGATGAAGTCTGCTATCTCTTTGATCTTCTTAGGATTTAGGTGATAATATATTTCTCTTCCGTTTTGTTCTTGCGCCAGCAATTCACACTCGGTAAGTATTTGCAAATGTTTTGAAACCGTTGGTCTCGCTGTATCAAAGTTTGAAGCTATTGCACCTGCTGTCATCGACTGCGAAGCAACCAACAGAAGTATAGCCCTTCGTGTCGGGTCCGCTATGGCCTGAAATACATCTCTTCGTAAATTCATCGTGTAGCTATTTGACTACAAATATACGCGTAGCCACTTAACTACATAATTTTTTAATAAGATTTTTTTAATCTTGAAGAAAATTACCTGATCCAACATATATCGATGAACAAATCCGCGACAACCGAATCAGTGGCTATTCTATACCAGGCTGATACTCCTCCTGCCAAAAACAGAATCATAAAGCCTATGAAACCTGGCGGCTATTCCGATAGTGGAGCAGATATAGGATTCGCTTTAAAACAGGCCGGGATAGATGTTATTACACCGGTTGATTTACCGGATGTCGAGCGAGATCTGGATTGGGTGTTTCCTGATACAAGAAAAGGAATAGCAGATGCACGGGCACGAGGCGCAACGATACTTTGGCTGAATACGGTTTTGTTTGCTGGACATCCCGTTGAGGATGTTATTAACAACGGTATGGCTATTATCGGACAAGTTCCTCGCGTGGCAGATATCTATGATGACAAACTTGTTACAAATGAACTTCTGCGGAGCAACCATGTGCCTATACCCGAGTCGGTATTGATACATGCCAATGACGTTGCAAGCATGTCTGTGCCTTTTATATTTCCGGTAGTAGTCAAGCCTGTACGAGGTCGCGGAAGCCAGGGAGTTGTTGTAGTTCGGAATGCAGCAGATTTACCTAACGTATTAAACGAGCTGTTCGCGGAGCAACGGTATGGAGATGCTATATATATGGAGCCTTATTTACCCGGAGAAGAAATCACCATCACCGTAATGCCTCCCGGTAATTATATACTGAATGGTAAAGAATGTATATATGAAAAATACTGGAGCCTCCCTCCGGTAAAACGGTTTAATCATCAGGATGGTGTTGCTCCTTACAACGGAGTCGTAGCCGTGATTAACAATAGCAGAGTGCTGAATGAATATGAACTTGAAACTGATCCGATAAAATCAGTGTGCAGGCAGTGTGAACGTGCGGCTTACCTCGTACACGCAAAAGCTCCTGTCCGGATTGATTGTCGGGCAGATGCGACCGGTACGTTCTTTTTATTCGATTTGAACATGAAGCCTAACATGACCGGAGCATCAAGACCCAACCGAATAGGCCAGGACAGTTTAACAGCATTGGCGGCCCGGAAAATCGGATGGAGCTTTACCGACTTGTTGCTCAATATGTTCAGGCAGCGATGGACACTTCACAAGTCAACTGATACCGATACATTTGTGCTATAGCCATGGACAATACCGAGAAAAAACGAATTGCGCGACTGACTGCAATACTTACTCAACTGCAAACGAAAAGACTGATAACAGCCAAGGAACTCGCTTCGAAATACGCGGTAAGCGTTAGAACAGTTTACCGAGATATTAAGACGTTGGAACAATCCGGCATCCCGATCATAACGGAAGAAGGCATGGGATATAAACTGATGGAGACCTACAGGCTCCCTCCTGTCATGTTTACCGAGAATGAAGCCAATGCGTTGATTACTGCAGAACAACTGGTGCTTCGGAATAAAGATGCATCGCTTATCAAAGATTACGCAGACGCGATCGACAAGATCAAAGCTGTTCTGAGCCATACTGCAAAAGACAAGGTTAATTTACTGGTCGAACGTACGCATACTGATCAGTTAAAGAATATTGAAAGAACGAGTGACAATCTTTCAGTCCTCCAATTCGCACTTACTAATTTTTACCTCACCAAAATAGAATATAGAAACGAAGCAAATAGAATATCCGACAGGATCATAGAACCCTTTGCATTATTAAGTACCGACAACTGGTTGCTGGTTGCGTGGTGTCGCTTGCGCAAAGAGTTCAGGTACTTCCGTCTTGACCGGATCACAAAACTGGAAGTACTCTCCGAAAAATTTAAACCTCATAACATGACCTTGCAGGAATATTTTGACCGGCATCATTAATTCCTCCTACCCCTGACACAAGGCTGTCGCAGCCCGCTATACTTTTGCTGAATCATTTTAAACTAACAAAGTATCGCATCATGTTTAATGTATTAAAAGACATCAATTGGATCAGCGTTCTCCTTGCCTTTACAGCATACTTCATACTGGGCGCAGTATGGTTCACATTATTTTTTAATAAGCAGTATCGAAGTTCCCTCGGAAAAGAAAATGATCAACAAAAAAATGTCGCCCCTATTTTTATTATAGGTCCGGCATTGTGTTGTCTCGTCATTACTATTGCCAGTGCTATGTTAATGCATTCGCTTCAGATTGACTCCATTGGAAAGGCTCTTCAATTTGCCTTTCTGGTGGGAGTTGGGTACCTCGTTGCCAATACCGTTAATATTGCCATCAATCCCAATATACCCAGGCCGCTTTATTATAGCTTTATCAGTGGAACCTATCACCTCGTTGGCATTGTGATCGTAACGGTTATTCTGGTAGTCATGAAATAGTATATATTTCAATATCTTTTTATGGTAGCGATGCAATGGCGTTGAGACAATGAACAAGCACCTGGCATCCATACTGGTTATTTTCGGATTATGCTAACTTCAAACATGAAATGAAAGAGTCCTCAATCGAATCATTTACCCCTGGCAGTCGGCAGCAATGGCGAAAGTGGTTAGAGAAAAATCATAGTAAAAAACAATCAGTATGGCTCATACTCTACCGAAAGGAATCTGATATACCTACCCTTGACTGGAGTGACGCTGTTGACGAAGCGCTTTGCTTTGGATGGATCGATAGCACTCGAAAATCTATTGACAAAGAAAAATTCATGCAGCGTTTCAGCATACGAAAGCCCAACAGTACCTGGTCGAAAATAAACAAGCAGAAAATCAAACGACTTATGAAAGAAGGGCTTATGACAACAGCCGGGGTAAAAGTAATCGAAGCTGCCAAGGAAAATGGATCGTGGTCTGTTTTGGACGAAGTGGAAGAACATGTTATTCCGAAAGACCTCGAAGATGCTTTTAAAAAGAAAGCCGGTTCAAAAAATCATTTCCTGAGTTTAAGTAAATCGAGACGAAGAGCTATGCTGTTATCGCTGGCCTTAACGAAACGACCGGAAACACGGGCAGCACGCATTTCTAAAATTGCAGAACACTGCGCCAAAAAACTGACAACCGATTTATTTTGACACACTACTCACCGGGAACAAGTTTTTATTAGTCTCATCTATATATAGGCCTATGAAAACAGAAAAACAAAAAATGCTTGCCGGTGAGCTATACAATGCTCTAGACAAAGAGATCTCCGATGAAAGAACCGCTACACGTCTCCTGCTGAAGCGATTGAATGAAACAGCCGAGAATGAGACTGTGCTGCGTGCTGAAATACTAAAACAACTGCTGCCGCATGCTTCCGATGGATTGTGGATTCAACCTCCCTTCTATTGTGACTATGGCTATAACATAAAGATCGGAGAGAAAGTATTTTTCAATTTCAATTGTGTTGTGCTGGATGTAACCTATGTTACGATAGGACACCGGACACTCTTTGGTCCGAACGTGCAGATCTATACCGCTACACATCCTGTCGATTTTCGTGAGCGCGCCACGGGCCTTGAGTATGCCAAACCAATAACGATCGGAGAAGATGTATGGATTGGTGGAAGCGCTGTGATCTGTCCCGGGATAAATATTGGAGACAGAACCGTGATTGGCGCAGGGAGCGTTGTAACAAAAGACATTCCTTCCGATGTATTTGCAGCCGGCAATCCCTGCAAAGTCATCAGGTCGTTAGATTCTTCTCGTACTGACTGAGATCCCATTCCCTGCCAAGCGTGAAAAATTCCTATGAAAATGGATTCATCAAAAAATCTCTCAATATACTTTGAAATACAAAGTACTTTTAAATATCTTTACATGTCTTTCAGAAAGGGCGCAACAAACAGCATAACAGAAAATAACTATGAACAACAAAACAGAAGTAGCGATGAGCAGGAATTCAATCATTTTGAACTCGATAAGCCTCCTCTTTGGCGTGGTATTTTTTGCGATCGGTGTGATAAACACCTTCTGGGGTAACGATCCCGGCTTCGGAGTTTTTATAGTACTTCTTTCGCTTGTATACTTCCCTCCTATAACTGCGATGATAAAAGAAAAGACAGGTCGTTCCGTTCCGCGTATCATCAAAATTCTGTTAGGTGTTTTTATTCTATGGGCTGCCCTGGGTGTAGGCGAACTGTTCGACAAGATCGATTTGATGATGGCGGATCTATAGTCTGCTATAATTCTTCCCGCTAACGATTCAGGATTCAAAGTATATTCCGAATGTCTATAACTTTGTTTACCTGAATTGTTAACGCATTCATCAAAAGAAAGCATATTTGCATCGGTGAACTATATATTCTCCGATTCTTCTATGAAACTGATTCCCGTCCTGTTTTTATTCTTCTCTGTTCCGGTATACGCACAACATTCTTCAAGCGATCTGCTCAGGCAATTTGAAAGAATATCCTACTGGGCCGAGTATGATGGCTCCGACTCAAAAGTTGACAAATACGATTCGTTGGAGCACGCAAACCAGGTATTTACCACAAAACTGCTGGCCTATACATCGCGACAGCCTTCTTCAATAACTGATACGTTTACAGCCCTGCGCGACAAAGGTCTTCGGATAGCAACCTCCGATGACGGGCTTTTCAGAATATACTCCTGGGACGATCAGGGTGGCGGTACCATGCGCTATTTCAAAACTATATTTCAGTATAAAAACGATGGAAAGCTATATTCAAAAATCATTCGCGTTGAGACTTCGCAGGAAGAACTGGGCGATTGGTATTCTGACATCTATACATTAAAAAATGCCGGCAAGACTTACTACCTGGCCGTGAAGCATGGCATTTACTCTTCTAAAGATTGCTACCAGGGTATAAAGATATTCAGTATTGTGAACGGCACCTTACAACACGATGTAAAGCTGATCAAAACAAAAACCGGTATACGGAATGAGCTTGGATTTAACTTCGATTTCTTTTCTGTTGTGGACCGAACCGAACGGCCGGTAAAGCTCATCAATTACAATACAAACGAAAAGGCAATCAGCATTCCTATAGTCTGGGAAAATGGCAAAGTAACCAGCAAGCTGATCATATATAAATTTACAGGTGAGTATTTTGAGAAACAGTAAGTATACCTATAGCTGATTTACCGTTGCACCGTGCTTTTTAACGGCTATAGAATTCGTGAGATTTCAGTTTAATCTTACCTTCCAACGGTATGGATACTGGTGATTGCTATATTTATTAGTATATGTATAAACTCTTGTCTGCTATCCTTCTTACTGCAACCTGCCTGGGTGCAGAAGCACAACGACAATTTTGGGGCACTACCAGTTCGGGCGGCCAATACGAAAATGGCTTCATCTTTAAAACAGACTCTATCGGTGATAACCTTGAGATTGTTCATCACTTCAAAAATGAAATTGACGGGTCCAACATTGGTGCCTTGCTACTGGCGAGCAACAATAAACTATATGGTCTTGCAGCCTCCGGAGGCCAGGGAGGAAGTAACAGTGTATTCTCAAGTGGTACGCTCTTCGAATATGATCTTAACACGGACCAGTTTCGTGTGATCGAACATCTGGGTCCACTGAGTACTAACTTACCAAATATATTTACCCCACGGGCGGAAGGAGTGCGTGGTTTAACAGAAGTGTCTCCTGGTCTTATTTATGGACTGGCTCGTCAAGGTAAGTATGTATTCTCCTATAATTTCAACACAGGTGTATTCGACAAACCCTTCGTATTACCTACATACCAGGGTGGCCCTACCAACAGCACGATGCAGAACCAGATAGCAGAAGCATTCTATAAGGCAACCGATGGAAATTTATATGCCTGCACCACGACCAATTCAAGTTGTCCTGTTGCCAATCCTTACATGGGCTCTATCATTCGTGTTATTCCTTCCACCAATGCACTTGCCATTCGCTACCGGAGTGTGTGCCTGGTGGACAATGGCTATACATACAACGGTCATTTTGCAGAGGCTAACGGTAAACTTTACGGAACAACAAACAACGGAGGTACATCCAACCAGGGTGTAATCTTCGAATATATACCTTCGTCCAACACCTATAGCAAGCGTCACGATTTTCACGGAGGCGTACTTACCAACAGCTTCTACCCTACATCGCTCGTGTTTGCCAAGAATGGTAAACTATATGGTACTGCGCATGGTGGTGGTGTGCCGGAACAAAATCTGGCCAGTGGTGGAGGTATACTATACGAGTTTGATTTGATCACAAACACGTTTACTAAAAAACACGATTTCCTTCTGGGTATCGGATGGCTTGGAGATGTAGGTACCTTCCCTTCTTCGCTCGTCATCAGTGGCAACGGTAAACTGTATGGTTGCACAGAATTCGGAGTCTTTGAGTATAATACTACGACAAGCGAACTTCGTATGGCGGGTCGCTTCTGGACACGCGGCTTCGCTCCTTCTATGCTCCAGGTCTGCAGAAAACCATCGTATCAACACCAGACCGTTACTACACACGAGGTGTGTAAAGACGCTGCGTTCACACTTGACCTCGCGAGTCCGAATGCTACAACTATAGTCTGGAAACATAACAATGTTACTGATGCATCGCGAACAACATCACCGTTGAGTTTTGAGACATTTACGGCAGCCGATGCAGGCACCTGGGTATGTACACTGACCAATGAATGCGGCTCCACGACATCACAGACCTTCACGCTTGTTATGAACAATCCTTCTCAACCCGTAATAACACCAGGAGGCCCTGCAACATTTTGTAGCGGTGAAACGATCACACTCATTGCCCCTGAAGGATTCGCCAGCTATACCTGGTCTACCGGAGAAACATCGCGCGAAATTATAATCAGCGAAAGCGGAGACTATACGGTGAGCGTAAACAATGGCTGCGAGAGTCCGCTGTCTCAACCGGTAACCGTAACAGTGCTAGAATTGCCTTCGGCACCAACCCATATTGAATCAACAGCCTATAACAAATTAAAAGCTGTTGGAAGTACTACCCGTTACGAATGGACATTCAACGGTACACTGCTAAGTGATCAAACGGCCGAGATCACCGTGACCGAAACCGGTGTTTACGAGGTTCGCAGCGTGAGTGACAAAGGATGCCGCTCGGAAGATTTTGCATCGCTTACTTTTGTAGTCACCGGACTCGAAGCAGCCGGAAAAGAACAACTGGCAATCTACCCGAACCCTAGCCGTGGCATTGTAAACGTACGTGTTCGCGAGGAACTGATCGGGCCGGTAGAGGTATCGTTGTATAACACAAGCGGTCAACTGGTGATCAAACGTTCCATACACTTCAACCGGGACGAAAATACGATCTCATTTGGACAACTGCCTGCCGGTATATATAGACTGCTGTTACGAAAAGAATCAAAACTGATTTCCGCCAATGTGGTTATCCGCTGAGTAGATACATCCACTCAGCACAACGCAAAGGTTGTCCTGTCAGCACAGCCCTGGCGGAGCTTTGTAAGATTTTCACAGATTTTTTTTACAGGCGGGTAGGGTAAATTGGGAATTACTTGTATTCTTAATAAATTCAGCTTATGCCCCTTTTATCCGCAAGACACCTCCTATCCGCAGGTATTGTACTAACGCTCTTCACATCATCGTGTAAAGACGATGACGCAACTCCCAGCAAACGCCCGCTGCTGGTGGGTAAACAATGGACAACGGTCTATTATGAAATGGATGGTGAAGACATCACCGATGATCGGGAAGCATGCGAAGAAGACAACACAACAACTTTTTTTGCTGATGGAACTTTCATCGATGATATAGGTAATGAGCTGTGTGAAGAGTTCGAAACAGACGTTCAGGGTACCTGGGAGTTCAAGGCGAATGAGACAATCATCAGTATTCGTCCGGCAGGAGAAAGTGCATCGGACTGGAACATTGTTGAACTCACCGACAGTACACTCAAAATCTCACAATATATACAGCAGCTTCAGGCTGAGGTTGTGGTTGTGATGACCCCGCTGTAACTTTAATTTACGTTCATGACAGGCAAGCGCTGCAAACCAATATACCGGATCACCAACTCTATATTCAGGAATGACACGGGAAGATTTCAAGTCGGTTTTTGATGAGTACTATCGTCCGCTAAAGAACTTCCTGTACTATAAACTGGCAGATATAGATTTAGCGGAAGACATCACACAAGAGGTGTTTGTCAAGGCATGGGACAAACGCGACACGATCTTGCTTGAGACCGTGAAAAGTTATCTCTATAAGATCGCGAATAATCTTGCTATTAATCATTTCAACAGTGCGAAGACGCGATTCGAACTGAAGCTCGAAGATCATGATCGCAGTGTTCAGGAATCACCCCACTATGTATTGGAGAAAGATGAGTTTGCTGCAAGGTTGAATCGTACACTAGAAAATTTACCCGAGTCTCAACGCGTGGTCTTTCTGATGAACCGCATCGATGATCTGACCTATAGCGAAATTGCCGGGCGATTGGACATCAGCGTGAAGGCCGTTGAAAAACGGATGCAGGGAGCACTTGAAAGTTTACGAAGTATCACACAATCCAGGTTTTAATTTATGGAGAACCATAACGATTTTTTTAAGGACTGGCTGGAGGGAAAAGTATCGCCTGCTGAACTTAAATCCAGGGAAGAAAATGGCAATGCGCTCATTCGGGAGTATGATGAATTGATCACACGATCTGCCAGCTTGAAAGTACCCGACTCCGGTTCAAAGGAAGACGCGTGGGAAAAACTCTCGGGTAAATTAACCGAGACACCGAAGCCCGAAGCCAAAGTTGTAAAGATTGGTCGCTGGATTCCGTTGAGCATCGCTGCATCGGTAACATTATTAGTGATTGCATTCTTCGCATTCCATGAAGCTACAGTTACAACAACCATGGCTGAGACAAAAGTATATACTTTGCCCGATGGTTCGGAAGTAACACTGAACGCTGAATCTAAAATTGCTTACTCCCGATTCAACTTTTCAGACGACCGAACCGTAACGCTCGAAGGAGAAGCTTTCTTCAACGTAACCAAGGGAAATACATTTACGGTGAAAAGTGAAAACGGAAATGTTACTGTACTGGGTACCAGTTTCAATGTAAATACAAGACCTGCAGAATTCGAAGTGTCTTGTTTCACGGGCAAAGTAAAAGTAACTCATGACAAACATGAGGTTATGCTTACCAAGGGGTTGTTTACTAAATTGGACAAGGACAAACTGATTGCTGCGGAACCGTTCGATGACAAAAAAACTACATGGCGCCAGGGAGATTTCTATTTTGAAGGTAGACCGCTGAATATTGTAATTGATGAACTGGAACGACAATTCAATGTCGAAATTATACTGCAGGGTGATGGCACCCGATTATATACCGGTTATTTCAGTAACAAAAATCTGGATGAAGCGTTGGAGATGGTATTTAAACCCATGTCTCTGAACTATACACACGAGACAGCTAACAAGATAACGGTGAAGTGACCCGGAGTATATTTATAGTTCTGTTCATCGTCATTAACATAACACTGCGGGCACAACAACCTGTAGAGGAAGTTCACGTCCAGGAAATATTTCGAAAAACTCTGCTGTCAAAAGCACTCAAGACTATACAGGATAAATATAGTCTGAAGATTGCCTATGATCCTTCTCTCGTGCAGAATATAATTGTTGACTTGCGACTGAATGATCTTGGGATATTGCAAAGTCTCGAACGCCTGACAGAAGGAACCCCGGTAAAGGCACAACAAGTAGGAAACAACTTCATTATTGTACCGCGTCCAAAGGCCTCAGACGAAAGTATACCGGGGAAGACAAATATCAGTCTGTCCGGGAAAGTTATTGATCACAGTACAGAAGAAACATTGCCACAGGCAACGATATGGGTACACGGCACAAACATTACGACTACCACCAACAACGATGGCCACTTCACGCTATTTGCCATTCCGCATGACACTTGTACGTTGGAGGTGCGATACCTCGGCTATATTACGCAAGCAGTTCGCATAAAAGATCTCGATACTTCCCGTGAATTCAGTATACACTTAAAAAGCGATACACAGATTTTGAATGAAGTAGTTGTACTTGATGAATATAACCAGGCGGTTCATACAGAAGATATACCAGGAGCTTTTGTTTTTAATCCGAAAGCACTTCATACACTTCCTTCGCTGGGAGAACAGGACATGTCGCGAACCATGCAGTTACTGCCGGGCGTTACGGCTACCGATGAATCTTCTTCCGGTATGATTATACGTGGCTCACACGCGAGCTATAATCTTACGCTGCTGGACGGGATGACCATATACCAGCAGGATCATTTCTTCGGTTCGTTCAGCATCATCAATGCCGATATCATCAAAGACGTGCGCGTGCATAAAGGAATGTTTGACCCAAGGTATGGCGGCCGTGTATCGGGTGTAATTGACATCACTACAAAGAATGGGAACAGCGTAAAACCGGCCTTCAACGCCAAGCTCAACATGATCAACGGGAAGGCTACTGTCGAAATACCGATCGCAAAAAAATGGTCGCTCTTTGCCGGTGCCAGGCGATCGTTTACCGATGTTGTCCAAAGCAAACTGTTCGACAATCTCTTTGCAATAGCAAGAACCTATAATGATCAGATCGATATCTTTCGTTTTGTTGAACCGCTCGGCAGACAAGTAACTCCGCAGTATTATTTTTTCGATACCAATACCAAACTTTCCTTCCGTCCATCCAGTCGTGATATACTTTCGCTTAGCCTTTATATCAGCCGAGACAGAATGGACATTCGTGACAGCACTTCGCTCGGCAGTGACAACGATACTTTTATAGTAGACAGCGATGAAGTTACACGCTGGGGAAATAACGGGGCAAGTCTGCGCTGGGCACGTCAATGGAGCGATACATACTATACCAATATCCGCATATCGGACTCCAAATTTTTCCGGAAGTATAATTACCAGCACGAGATCGTATTGGATTCGGGACAAAGCACGTATGCATTTAATTTCAAAAACAGTATCAACGACCTGAGCTACACTGTCGACAACGAATGGAAGCCACGCAATACGCTCTCCGTCGACTGGGGCCTGTCGGGTACGCGACAGGAAACGGACGTACATATACAAGACCGATATACATCCGATATAGTTTCTCCGGATGAAATACCTGAGGACACGAACATCACCGAAAATGAATATAGCTGGCTTCACAGCTTATACGGAGGAATAACGGTTTCACCTGCAAGCCGATTAACAACTTCGGCCGGTGCGCGCATGGTATATTATTACAATCAACGTGGGCAGGTATATTTTGAACCGCGACTTACTGCCTCCTATAAATTGACCGGGCAGCTAAACCTGAAGACAGGTTATGGTCGCAGCCACCAGTTTATCACACAACTCTTTTACCCTTCACGTACTGGCTCGATATCCGGAATCAATGAAAACTTCTGGATACTGTCCCGTCCCGGAGATGTGAGCGCTCCGGTTATATCATCCGATCATGTGAGCGCAGGCGCAACCCTGCGAAGTAAACAATTCGCGTACGATGCCGAGGTCTATTATAAAACAAGTGAAGGCG
Organism: uncultured Chitinophaga sp.; assembly: GCA_902168205.1. GTDB lineage: Bacteria > Bacteroidota > Bacteroidia > Cytophagales > Cyclobacteriaceae > Ohtaekwangia > Ohtaekwangia kribbensis. Next base: position 487,543 of record CABHOK010000007.1, read on the forward strand.
TGATCATTGACGAAAATCTGAACTCCGGCAACACAACTATATATGGTCTTGATATTATGGTGCAGAAAACAAGCGGTATCCATAAGGGATGGATTGCCTATTCACTCGCGCATGCTACACAAACACATCCCTATATTTTGCAGGGAGCCCACGCGCCATCGTGGCAGGATCAACGCCATGAACTCAAGGTTATAGACATGCTGATGTTACGTAACTGGAATCTTTCCTCCACACTCATCTTCGGATCCGGTAAACCTTATCCCAAATACACAGTGCGTTATCATCGCAATGAGGATGGTGTGATCAATGACTATGATCTTCTGCTGGACTATAGCAACCAGTCACGGCTGCCGGTATATTTCAGAATTGACTTCGCAGCTTCCTATAGTATACGACTTAAGAACTCCCGTGAAATTGAAATGGGACTATCTATCCACAACATTACCGATCATAAGAATATTAAAACACGAAAGATCGATACCACCCGGCTGGACGAAGCCAAGCTCACCAACACGGAAGTTCCGGCAACGTACATGGATATTGTACTGCTGGGGTTCGCTCCTACCCTCTCGGTAAATGTTTCTCTTTAACAGGACACTACGTTTGGGTAACAACTACAGCTTTATTTCCACCAGAATCGCGATTTCAAAAAAAACTTTAAAAATCTTTTAGGGTAAATCACGGGGTGCCTGTAATCATATTGAAAAACACAAAAACTCAATATGAAAATGAAAACAAAGACTATCAGTTCGCTTTTAATCCCGTTTGTTCTTGTAGCAACATTATTTCTTTCTTCCTGCGATGACGATGCAGAAAAATCATCCGACACCAGTGAAGCCGCTAAAAAAGAAAACGTAAATAAGGTTCTTGACTTTCGTGAAGATCTCAATTTTGTCAATCGCTTTGTCAATGAGAGCGTAACCAATATACCTTCTGAAGCAGGACGCAGTACATTTGCAACCTCTACCATTGCCAGGTTAAAAAGTTCGGCTCCATGTGCAGAGGCAATCGAAGAAGAACTATCAAACGGTTCAACAAGGATCACCATGAACTTTGGTGACGGCTGCGAAACGGAAGAAGGTACCGAAGTTTCCGGAAGCGTGGTAATTATATTTTCCTTGAGCGAAAATACAATTGAATATAGCCTGGAATTTATAGACTATAGCGAGCTCGACTCCGATGAGCACGAAGGAGAAATTGTAAATGGTACAGTAAGCGGAAGCTTCGTGTTCGACCTTGAAGCAGGTATATTTACGCAGGAAATGGAACAGGATCTTACCGTTACGTACGCCAACAACACGGAAGCTAAATATAAAGTAGCGCAGGCTGCAGAAATGACAGAAGATGGTTTACGGGTGATCTCGCTAACAACCAGTGGTAACTTTGCAGATGGTGGAGCATTCTCGATGACACTCCGCAAAAACCTTGTATATGATTTCTCTTGTGCCGGCGATTTTCCGATTGAAGGCGAAGAAATGCTGATGTTCCAGGGCAACAGCATTCTCGTGAACTACGGGAACCGCACTTGCGATAGAGACTTTACTGTAAAGTAAACTTCAGCTATAGAGAGTTGCGGGCTTCGAGCTCCGAGAGGAAAAAAGCTGATGGCTTCTGGCTGCTGGAGTTGGGAGTGACGGTGCCGTATCAGTATAGTAAAATCCCGGAAGGCCCTCTCCGGGATTTACTCTTTTAAAGTATATACTTTACTGAATTCAATATTAATTTCTATACCTCCGCCAATTGAAAAGGTAATTTCCGTATGCGTTTACCCGTCAGGTCAAATATAGCGTTGCAAAGTGCGGGGGCAAAGGCGGGCAATCCGGGTTCGCCTACACCTCCCGGCTTTTCATCGTTCTCCATAATATGCACTTCAATCTCGGGTATCTCCTGCAAGCGCGGCATAGTATAGGTATTGAAATTCTTTTCAACGGCTTTACCTTCTTTAAAATGCGTGGCATGATTTATAGCGGCTCCCAATGCCATGATAATACTACCTTCTACCTGTGCCCGAATGATATCCGGATTTATATACATGCCACAATCAATCAACGCATATACTTTATCGATCTTGATTTTCTGGTCTGGCTTGCGCGATACTTTTACAACCTGTCCTACCATCGCACCAAAGCAATCGGTAATGGCCACGCCCCACCCTTCATTCTTCGCTCTGCTTTTCCAGTTGCTTACAACGGCAAGCCGATCCACCAATGCGAGGCTGCGGGACGAAGCCAGGTGAGCCTTTCGGAATTCAAGCGGATCTTGTAACGCTAGGTGCGCGAGTTCATCGATGAAACTTTCAAAAGCGAAAGCATCTACATTGGCTATCGGTGCCCGCCACCACATGGTTGGTATAGGCGACTTGGTCGGGACACCGCCAAAACTATAATGTGGTATTGATTTATAGTAGTCGCTTAGTGAGCCGCCTATCTCACCGGTATTTGCTTTTAGTGATTGAGGTTGTGCGTCCTTATCCTCTCCCTGTCCTATATATTGTGAAGCCGAAATGATCTGAAGAGCATGTATCTTTTTCTGCGCGTCCACACCTCCACTGCATTTATAGAAAGAGCCTGCCCGAAAAGGTCCCATCGTCATATCATCTTCTCGTGTCCACATTACCTGCACAGGTGCCTTTATGGCTTTTGAAATAAGAGCTGCTTCGAGCGGGTAATCCGGAAATGCTTTTCTACCAAAGCCACCTCCGAGAAAAGTCATATTTACTGCAACATTCTCGATGGGTATATTAAGTCTTTGGCTTAGATCCGCCTGTATCCAGTTAGCCTCCTGTATTGGTCCCCATATTTCAATGCTGTTGTCCTTTACATCCGCAATGCAATTGAGTGGCTCCATGCAGCTATGCGATTGATAAGGTGCTTCATATATATACTCAATAACAGCGGTAGAATTTTTTAAGGCTGTCTCAAAAGCATCCGGTGTCACGGGTTTGTCGAGGTCCTGTCTCATTCGGGTTGAGAGCTGTTCTGAATCGAGGTGTTCAAAGCCGGCATCATCCCATTCCACTTTCAACAGCTTGCGACCTTGCATTGCTGTCCACAACGAGTCCGCTACTACAGCAACACCTTCGTACATCAAACCAAACACAGCACGCTGCACTTTCATCACATGCTTTACTCCGCTAACGGATCTGGTCGCTGCATCATCAAAGCTTTTTACTTTTCCCCGAAAGCGCGGACTTCTTTCTACTACCGCATAGAGCATACCCGGTAATTTTCTATCGAGTCCAAATACAGCGGTACCGTTGGTCTTGGCGGCTATATCTTTACGCCTGATCGGCTTGCCTATAATTTTATAGTCTTTGCGTTCTTTCAGTTTTACCGGTTGAGGTGGTGTGAGCTGCGCGGCATCTTTTACCAATACACCATAGTTTAGTTTTCTTCCGGTAGCGCGATGTACCACATGTCCATTCTCAGCATAACACTCTGTTGCTGCTACTCTCCATTGCCTGGCGGCCGCTTCAATGAGCATGCCCCGGGCAGACGCACCCATGCGTAATAACTGCTGATACCAGCCGCGAATGGAGAAGCTTCCCTCCTGTGGCTGTGGTCCGTATTTTTTTGGATTAGCAGGAGCATACTGTATACGCACGTTGTCCATGGCAACTTCCAGTTCTTCAGCAACAATTTGTGGAATGGCCTGCCAAGTACCCTGTCCCATCTCGGAGCGATGGTTGAAGAGTGTAACGTTACCCGCAGTATCAATCGATATCCATGCCATCAGCTCGGTTGCTATAGCTTCGGCATCCTCTACCGGAACAATTTCTCCCGTGCTTTTTCCGGATGCAGGCCAGTAGCAGCCGATTGTGAGCGCTATACCCGACAAGCCTGCCTGTTGCAAAAAGGTTCGCCTGGAAAGATGCCGTTTATGCTCCATCGTTATGAGTTTTTATCTGTTTCGGGACATATACTTCTGCAAACAACACAACGGCTTTGCTACCCTCCACACTATTCAACCTCTCCTGCATGAGACCCAGGTAGAGATACAACGTTCAAACCTTGTATAATAATACAAATATATCGGGAGTATATATAAATAAAATACAGTTAAGTGTCGGTATATGAATCCCGTTGAAACACGAAACACCATGTAACTGGTGTGCTTATGCGAATTCATAAAAACGGACTATAGCGCTCGGTATCGGTCAGTAGAAAAATGGAATGTCTCATTTTTCTCACTATTTTAACGTATGGTAACTTTGGCACAATTATGAACATGCACCTGGCATTACATAAACGACTATGGTTTTAACATTACTAAAACTATCGCTTCGGAAGTTATGGAACGAAAAGTCGTTCTCATTTCTGAGCATCGCCGGACTTTCACTGGCTATCGTTTCCGCTACCACCATTCTGCTATATACTTTCTATGAACGCAGCTTTGATAGCTTCCGGTCAGCAGATATATACAGGGTAACCTATCACGGCTTCGAGAATAACGTTGAGACCGGAAGCTCTGCTCAAATCAATCCGGCTTTGGCACCTGCTATCAAGAATGATATTCCGGAAGTAACATCCGCAGTACGGTTGGTACATACCGGACCGTTCATGGCTGATCCGGTGATGGAGTACCAGGAAAAGAAATTCCGTGAAAGCAAGATTTACTTTGCTGATCCCGAATTCCTCTCAATGTTTTCATACAACCTTATCGAAGGAGATGCCGCCACTGCGTTGGCCAACCCCGACCATGCGGTAATATCACAATCTGCGGCTACGAAATACTTTGGCAACGGTACGGCTATTGGTAAAATACTGGTCTTTCACCGCGGAGAAAGAGGTTCACTGCCCATTACAATTTCTGGAGTGTTTGAAGATATACCACTCAATTCGCACATCCACACTGATTTTGTTTTGTCGTTCTCCAGTCTCGGTATAACAGACCTTGATAACAATTGGGACTGGGGTAATTTTTATACCTATATACAGTTGCAACCCGGTCTCAAAGCAGAAACTATACAAGCTAAGATTCCGGAATTGCTGAATAAACATATCGGAAAAATTATAGCCGATATGCATGCGAACGGCTATCGTGCAGATTTTGAATTACAGCCGATCCAATCCATACACCTCGAATCCAAACTATGGGGCGAACTGGAAGTAAACGGAGACGCTACTACTGTTACATTTCTGCAAATTGTAGCAGCCTTCATTCTATTGATTGCATGGATCAACTATATAAACTTTTCGATTGCACGTTCAACCGAAAACAGTCGTGAAATCAGTATTCGGAAAATCAACGGTGCCAACCGGCTCCAACTCCTTGGACAGTTACTAATGGATGCCGCTGCCATGAATTTGATAGCTATCATCGTTTCGGTAGCCGCTATACAAGCTACATTACCTATACTGAAGGTGATGATCGATTTACCGGATGCCGTCTCACTCGGCTGGCAAGGTGCAGTTGTCCTGTTCATTATATACCTGGTCGGTACGCTTTGTTCCGGTTTATATCCTGCACTCTTTATATCAAGATTGAGCCCGGTATCATTACTCAAATCCAAAGTGTCAAGATCACTGGCGAGTGTTAATCTCAATAAAGCTTTGATCGTATTTCAGTTCACAGCTTCTGTGGTTCTCATCATCGGTACAATCACCGTTTACCAACAGCTTGCATTTATGCGCAACCAGGCATTGGGTATGGATATAGACCAGACCTTAATCGTGAAAGGCCCTTCGGTAAAAGACAGCACCTACAAAGCAATACGTTCTTCGTTTGCTATCGAAACCAAAAGACTTCCGGGGGTTGTCTCATTTGCGATAACCTCCTCGATACCCGGTGATGAATTACATTGGGGCAGAAGTTTTGCCCGGCAGAATGCACCCGAGAATTCCGTAGGATGCGCGATCGTAGCCATCGATGAGAACTTCTTTACCCTATTAGGTGCTTCCTTCGCCGCCGGTAAAAATTACCCGGACGGCACAACGGCATGGCAAGACGCCATTATCATCAATGAGACCGCTGCAAAATCGTTCGGCTATTACAACCCTGCAGAAGCTATCGACCAGACTATACTTTGGGATGAGAACGATCGACCGCTTCCTAAAAAAGTTATCGGTGTCGTAAAAGACTTTAACCAGCAATCACTGCGAACTAAAATTGAACCGATTGTCTTTACGCTAAAAGAATATGTCTTTGCACCGTGGGCCGGAGAGTTTTATGCATTCAAAATCCAGGGCCAAAATATACAGTCGTCCATTCAATCAATTCAACATCTCTGGGCAACACTATATCCACAGAATCCTTTTGATTATTTCTTCCTTGACCAGCACTTCAATGCACAATACAAAAATGATGATCGCTTCGGCAAAGTGTTCGTTGTCTTTTCAGGCCTCGCTATATTTATAGCCTCGCTGGGTCTGTTCGGTCTTACAGCCTATATGACCATGCTGCGAACAAAAGAAATTGGTGTTCGAAAAGTATTGGGGTCCTCCACTTTTCAGCTGGTATATTTACTGTCGGCCAATTACCTTAAGCTAGTTTTTATGGCTTTTGTTATTGCGTGTCCTATCGGTATACTGCTCATGAACAAATGGCTAGCACAATTTGCCTATCGCATTTCGTTTAATGCCTGGATATGCATTATTGCCGGACTCCTGGCGTTAACTATTGCCGGCCTCACTGTGGCAATCAAGAGCTGGCATTCGGCCAATATAGATCCTGCCAAGGCCCTGAAATACGAATGACAATCACTATAGTATATTATTGCTAGGCATTAAACTGTCTCAAGTGGTGATCGGCATGTTTATAAGCGAAAATGCCGATCTCCTCCTGCGTGATCTTACCAAAGAAATCGTGTATAAAACGTGAGTTTGAAAAGTGTCCGTATTCCGCGACACGTGCAATCCATTTCTCTTTTTGCTGCTCTATATTTCCACCACGTTCTTTTACGGCAAGTTTACCGGCAGGCATATTTCGTTTCATCGGTCGGCTGTCGCCCACCGAACTTTTCAACGCCAGCTTACCAAACAGTAAACCGAGGAAACATTGCTTGTATTCCGGATTATGCGTTCCCAATACCCACTCATCCCATATCGTACAATGCTTGGCCATCTGATATACATTCATTTTTTCCCATTGTGCCTTGCTGTTTTCATGGAGACGGTTGATTCTGCCGATCAATTCCTGCCGTGTGCTTTCATCAAAAATAGTTTTCATATATATAGTGGTCTATTTACCTGTGATGATCGATTGTTCATGTATGTATCATTAGTTGCTTTTACCTTCTGACGGAGTTGCCATCAGCGAAGCAAAAACAATAACTGCGACAGACATGATCGAAATAGTTAGAAATGACATTTTGAGACTGGTTGCCTCTGCGATGAAGCCGATGATGGGAGGCCCTATCAACAGCCCTATAAACCCCATGGAAGACACTGCTGTGAGCGCTGTACCGGGTGAAAGCGATTTGGACTTTCCGGCTGCGCTATATACCATGGGCACAACGGAAGAAACGCCCATGCCGATGAGGAAGAATCCAATGGTTGATGGTACAATTTCAGGAAGAAGGACCGCTAACAACAATCCCGCTGTTGTCAGTAATCCGCTTAATTGCAATATTCTTTTTAGTCCAAACTTATCGGAGAAACCATCTGCGAGAAAACGCATGCCCGCCATGGCTACCATAAATATAGTATATCCGAGCCCGGTATATGCCGGTTTAACATTCACAACTTTAATGAAATATAGTCCGCTCCAATCGAACATCGCACCTTCCACCATCATGGAACAAAACGCAATGATGCCAAGGCCAAGCAACGGTTTATCCGGCATAGCGAAAAGTGGACGCTTCTCTCCCGCAGCTTCATCTTTCGTTACAAGGTAAAAAGCACAAACGATATTAACTGTAAAGAACAGGACAGCAACAACTATATAATGTTGAAAGGGCGCAATGGTATGACTGATCATCCACGTGCCGAGTGCTGCACCTACAAAACCCGCCAGGCTCCATAAGCCATGAAACGATGCCATGATCTTCTTTTGATATAAACCTTCCACGGCAACGGCCTGCGTATTAATAGCGATGTTGAGAAGGTTAGCAAAAAATCCAAAGAGGAATAAACAGCCGAACAACGCAACCGTACCGGGTGCTGTTCCAATGCACAGCAACGATACACTATAGAATATAGCAGCCAGTATAACAACGCGCTTGCTCTTCAATATACCGACAAGCCATCCGGCAAAGGGAAGAGAGACAAAGAATCCTACGGGTAACGCGAAGAGTATAGTACCTAATGCAGAGGAACTGAGATTCAACTTTTCCTGAATGCTCGGGATGCGTGATGCCCAACTTGCAAAACACAGCCCGTGCATGAAGAAGATTGCACTCACAGCTATACGGTTCATCCGTAGCATAGAAACTCCGGAAGTAAATCTACTTTCCGTGCGGTCGGGTTTGGCATCAGGTAATATCGCCTGGGTTATCACGCTGACTTTTAGGTTGTCTTTCATATTTGCAATATTATGCAATAAACTTAAATAATATTGCAATTAATAGCAATAAATAGCAACATGATTCAGTAAATCTGTACAATATCGTATCATTATTAGCAAAAAATTGCATAATATTGCTTCTATGTTAAAAGAGGAACGTTTCCGCATTATCCTGGAAAAACTTTCAAAGGATCAGAAAGTGACCTTGAAGTCACTGAGTAAACAGTTGAAGATTTCCGAATATACCGTGCGAAGAGACTTGAAAGAACTCACGGACCAGGGATTACTGAAAGCTGTGAGAGGCGGTGCTATACCACACTCTCCTACTCCCCATCATTTTGCTGATCGATTGGACTATAAAACCGATGCAAAGAAAGTCATTGCCGAAAAAGCATTGAGCTTATTGCATAACGGGCAAGTTGTGGCGTTTGATGGTGGCACAACCGCGATGGCCATCGCTAGTATACTTCCGCGCGATCTGCAGATAACGGTCGTGACCAATAGCTTCCCCGTTGTAAATGTACTCGAGTCGCATCCGGCCATAGAAGTGTTATTCGCTGGTGGTCGCTTGTATAAAGCAGCCTTTACTTCCATTGGACATAACGCTATCAATTTTTTCAACAGTATTCGCGCTGATATATTCTTCATGGGAATCTGCAGTATTCATCCTACTATTGGTGTTACTACAATAAATTACGAAGAGAGCCAGGTAAAGAAGGCCGTTGCTGAAGTGTCCAAAAAAGTAGTCGCGTTATCACCACACGAAAGAATAAATACGGCTGAAGCTTATTTCATTTGTGATTCCTCCAAGGTGGATGTAATCATCACCGATGAAGAAGGAAAGGCCATGGCAGAAGATTCTTTCAAAGGTTCAGGAATTACAATTATGTAACTGCATACGCTCTCCGGTAAATATAGAGGGGTTGCTCGCAGGCGTACAAAAAAATCCGGAAAGCGGGAGTATTCGGTATATCAATAAATACTATCAAAGGTATATTTACTACAGTACCCAATTGAATAGCCCTCATCATGAAAACTCTTCTCCTCCTGCTTATCATCACGCTACCCGGTATCGTATCAGGACAAAAGCAAAAGACAGACACACCCCTGTATCTTGGAGAGAAACGCCCGGGTACCACTCCTGTTAAATTTGCTCCCGGAGTTATATCCGTGGTGGGCCGAAGTGAATTCGGTTCTGTATTTTCACGCAACGGTCAGGAGTTCTACTTCGCTGTTGACACTGCCGGCAGAGCGGAGATCCGATTCATGCACCTCAACAAAGGTAAATGGACAAAACCAAAGCGGCTGGTATTCGACAATACATTCAGCTTCAACGACCCGATGTTATCCCCGGATGAGACTAAACTATTCTTCATATCCGACAGACCTTTGGCGGCTACCGGAGAGAAGAAGGATTACGATATCTGGTATATGGAAAGAACAGCGAACGGTTGGTCTAAACCGATAAACGCTGGTACCGCCATCAACTCCGATAAAAATGAATACTATATATCTTTTTCGAAGGATGGAACGATCTATTACTCTTCCAACCGGGATCCGCGGAACGAATGGAACTATAATATACTATACGCATCGCCTGCAGGACAGAATAAATTTAAAAATGCGGTTCCGTTAAACGATTCCGTTAACTCATCTTACTATGAAGCAGATGTATTTATAGCGGGTGATAAATCATACCTGATATTCTGCGGAGATAATCCGGACGGACTTGGTCGTGGTGATCTTTACATCAGTTTCAAAAAGGCTGACGGCACGTGGACAAAAGCCCGGAGCATGGGTAAGACTATTAATACCGAAGACCATGAGCTCTGTCCGTTCGTAACCGCAGATGGAAAGTACTTATTCTATACCAGCAACCAGGACATATATTGGGTGGATGCCAGCATCATCAACAAATTACGATAGCTGGCACGTATATATTAACCTGCGCGCGAACCCAGACCGGTTGGTGTATATCCAAATTGCTTTTTGAATGCATACGAAAAGTGCGAAAGGTCTTCAAAGCCAACTTCCAGGTATACTTCCACCGGTTTCTTTTTCTTTTCCGTAAGTTGATAGTAAGCCAGTTCCAGCCTCTTTTGCGTCAGCCACTTTTGAGGTGTTGCGTTGAAATGTTTTCGAAAGTCACGGTTAAAAGTTGAAAGACTGCGCCCGGTGAGATAGCCGAATTTTTCCATCGGCATATTGAACATAAAGTTCTTTTCCATAAAACTCACCAGGTCAATTTTTCCGGGCTCTTCAAAGTTTGCCAGTATACCATCAATCTCGCTATCGATGATGCGAAGAATACTGATGGCTTCGTTTATTTTCAGCGAGGCTATATTTTCCGGAAACTGCTCCTGCACTTCGAAGTAGGGAATCACAGAAGCAAAGCAACTCTTCAGTAACGGATGGTCGCTAAAGCAACGAATCTTCTGCGATATCGCTGCTTTAGGTTTCACTTCGATTGGGGCGTAAAATGTACGTAGCCTGTCCGTTGTCAGGTGCATCACTACGGTTTTATGCGGCAATCCGTCCTTAGGATAATTGATAACAGTCGCCAGTTGGTTTCTTGGTATTAAAAAGATATCCCCCGCGCGAAATATATACTCATTATCGGCCTGAATGATCTTGGTCTCCCCCGATATAAACCACACCAACATGTGCTGATCAAACACCACTTCGGTTTTGAACAACTTGTCTTCGTAGCAGGAAAGTTTGATATCAGGTGTTATATAGTTCGTTACAAATTCCATAGAATATATGTATCCTTAATCAACCGGAAAAGATATACCTGCCATTTTCTCACTCAGCGTCCACAAGCGTTTTGCATTTACTTCATCGAGTGAATACGGCTGCACTCCGCGCAAAGTCCAGGGCTCATCATATTTATGCTCGATGTTTCCGGAATCCAGCTCGGCTATATCTGCGTTCTCGCAATATACTCCACCTACGCCATTTAACATCGGGCTGGTAGCACACCAAACCGATGTAGCTGCACCTTGCGCCAGTGTTTTCAGTTTCCGCTCTACCTCCGGAAAAATATTGCCGTTGGCATCATGTGTACCCATTTGCTTGAATAATTCAATCGGGGCTTCGCGGCCCAGGTCGGTGCCATATACCGAGCCCGGATGAAGCGAATATACTCGTACATCAAATGCTTTGCTACGATTATCCAGTTCAACGCTGAATAAATTGTTGGCTGTCTTGGACTGTCCATAACCCAGCAAGGTTTGGTACTCGCGATGCTCAAAGTGTGGATCATCAAAATTGAACGGTGCCATGTGATGTCCGAACGAGGAAACGTTCACAACCCTTGCACCATGCGCCTTTTTCAACGCAGGCCAGAGTCGAGCCGTAAGTTGAAAGTGTCCTAAATGGTTTGTTGCCAATTGAGACTCATACCCACGACTGTCTCTGCGCAGGGGCACCCACATGATGCCGGCATTATTGATGAGTATATGCAGCGGTCTTCCGGACGCCAGAAATTTCTCAGCGAGTGCGTCAATCGAAGCAGGCTGCATCAGGTCCAGTGTCTCAATTTCTACATTCGCTATATCGGTTAAATTTTTCTTTGCCTTTTCTACATCGCGAACCGGCACAATAACCGTAGCGCCTGCTGCTGCCAGCGTCTTTGTTGTTTCCAAACCTATACCGGCATAGCCTCCTGTTATGATCGCTACTTTGCCGGTAAGGTTAATTCCCCTGATAACATCACTTGTTGTTGAAGTTGCGTTAAATCCGGAGCCGATGGGGATCTGCAATGCTCCCTGGTAATTGTTCTTTTTCATGTCCAATTGATTTTGTTATAGACAAAAGTAGAACGCATCCATCCCATCGGCTTTGTTTAAAATGCCATTGTTGCTTTGTTTAAAATGTCATGATGTATTTATTCTGTGTGTCATGCCGCTGCCGCAAAATTCAATCGGGAGATATGTGAAATTGTAGCGGCATCCCCAAGGTGGTGATTTCATATCGAGACACTTCTACTCTCGAATAGCAGCAAGAGGATTCCGCACAGCAAGACTATATTTCATAGCACTATGGTGCTGGCGGAATGACGCTCTGTTGCATCATGCCTGCTATACTCTTCTTTTTTATTCTTCAACTTCAATCCGAACAGCGGCCGAAGTATATTTATTCGTTTTATCACTTCGAATGCAGCAAAGCATCCTATACCGGTAAACAAAAGTACCAGCACAAACTCAAGCTGCACGGGTATATCCAGCGGGAAAATCCACCAGGATCCTAAAAACAAAAAGATCATGTGAAGAATATATACGGGGTATGCAGCCTCACTTAAATAGGACAATACTTTCCCCGGACGATTCAGGTATTTATATCCAAATGCAAACATGGTTAGTATCCAGCACTGAGACTCTATTGCTAGCAGATAACCCGGAGCTTTCAGTGCCATCCATATAAATCGAAGAGTGAAGAATGCAATCGCCAATATCAAAAACATCCATCTATACTTCAGCAGCATATTCCAGAATCCTTCGCCTGCTAACACGAAACAGAATCCACAGAAGAATGCAATCAGACCAAGCACGAACCCGTGCCACGTCATGGCGTATAGTTCATACGGGTTCGGTTTTATTATCAACACTTCAACCACAAAGAGCATCAGTACCGGCAGTAATCCGAGGGGATGACTTAGTATAGCTTTTAGACCGTGCACAAATTTACCCGGCTCATTTTTTTTCAGATAATAAAACAGTGGTGAAAGCAGCGTTACATATAGCATAATGTTTCCGAGAAACCAGAGGTGTCCCGGGTTGAACGCATAGCTCACATCCCACTTATAATAACGTTGCCAGATCATGACACTCAACGGAAAAATGCAAAACATCCCGAAGACATACGGAAGCAGTATCCGAAGCGCGCGGTCCTGCATAAGTTGCTTCCAGCTTCGTTGCTGCATGGCAAAATATACTCCCATCCCCGACACAAAGAACAGAAACGGTATACGCCATATATTTAACATTGCCATCGGCAACCAGAGTGATGTCCACGAATCACCGTTGGAAATAAAACCGATCATGATGCCCCAGGGTTGAAATCCAATCGCGACATGGTATATCAAAAGCAATCCGATGGCGATCACGCGAAGCCAATCGATATCATACCGTCTGTTTGTGGTTAGCATACTCGTTGATGTTTAGGGAGTGAATTTGTTATTTCAGCATGCCTGCGATTACAGGTCTTGTCTGCTCGATATAGGTATAGTCGAGTTTAAGTCCCATGGGCTCAAGTACCTTTCCAATCATATCATATATACTTTTTGACTCCGCGAATGTACCAGCTACGGTCTGGTAAGGCGTTGCTCCGAAATTATTCACGATCGTTTTATCCGCACCTTTCTCAAGCAGCATGCGAACGATTTCCGGGCGACAAAAGAAAGCCGATGAGTGAAGCGCGGTTGATCCGTCATTATTCTGAAAGTTGAGATCGGCACCGGCATCGATCAGGATTTTTGCTTCATCTGTTTTACCAAACACGGCCGCGCTGATCAGCGGACTTGATCCGCCGAAAGGATCTTTCTCATTTATATTGCTTCCAGCTGCGATGTGTTGTCTCAAGGCCTCTTTGTTCCCGGTGATCACAGCTGTGTGAATATCAATGTCAGGAATCTGGCCGCCTGTTTTCTTTTCAGATTCATTTCCGGACTTGCAGGATACCATTGTTACCAGAAATAAAAAAAGGATAGCCACAGATGATGTGAAGTTGTTGAATGTTGAAGTTTTCATGTTCGTTTGAGTTTAGTTTTTGGAAAAATTTGATGGACTCAAAGAACGCCTGAACGCCCGCGCAGCACGAAACAACGGTGCGTCCAAAACCATCAACTTTGCTGGAATTGATATAAATGATGACGCATCGATAGCAATTTTGATGCATCTGCGTAGCGAAACCCGTAACTTGAAGCTGTTTTACTATACCTTGAAGAAATTTTTGTGTGCACGGAGGTCTGCCGTTCCCTGCTCACAGACAAAATTGTTGAAACATACCATGTCCGATTTACCCTTGTCCGAAACTGATTTTACAACACGGCTTACCACCGCGATCGAAAAGAATATGGCCAACGAGCAGTTCGGTGTCTCCGAGCTTGCAGACGAAATGAACATGAGCCGGTCGAACCTGCTGCGAAAAGTAAAAAAGGAATATAACCTTTCGGTGAGCCAGCTCATCAGCCAGGTTCGACTTACGCGTGCCATGGAATTACTGCGAAGTACATCCCAAAATGTGTCGGAGGTTTCGCACCAGGTTGGTTTCAACAGCAGTTCGTATTTCATTAAATGCTTCCGCGAATACTATGGCTATCCACCGGGGGAAGTTGGCAAGCGTGATGTTGCCGCAGCCGCTATACCGGTTGGAAAATTACCGGATGATGACAACACCCCAACGCCCGCTACACCCCGACACTATAAACGGTATATAATTATAGGAGCTGTCGTGCTCGTACTGGTGGTAGCGGCTATATGGGTATGGTCTGCGCTTCGACTAAAGGACGAGGAGAAATCTATTGTTGTATTACCCTTTAAGAATGAAAGCAGCGATTCATCCAATGTATACCTGATCAACGGTTTGATGGAGGCTACTCTCAATAACCTCCAGCAAATTCAGAACCTTCGTGTGGTCAGCAGAACATCAGCTGAAAAGTATCGCAAGACTTCCAAGTCTGTATCGGAGATGGCGAAAGAATTGAACGTTCGATATTTTGTAGAAGGAAGCGGCCAGAAAATAGGAGATAAAATTTTACTGAACATCCAGTTGATTGATGGCGAAACGGACAAACATCTATGGGCTAAGCAATACCGCAGAGAATCTAAAGATATATTTGAGTTGCAAGAAGAGATTGCGCAAAATATAGCGAGCGAGATCGAAGTGATTCTTACACCGGAAGAAAAGAGTCGTATCGAAAAGAAACCTACCGATGATCTCGAAGCGTACGACTACTATCTGAAAGGTAAAGATCTGTTTTACCGAAGCGGACGAAACGATCTCGAAGCTTCTATTCCGTTATTCAAAAAAGCGATCGAGCGAGATCCTGAATTCGCACTGGCGTATGCAACGGCCACCATGGTATATTATTACCTCGACATTTTCAATTTGAAAAAAGCGCACGCGGATGATATAGAATTGTTCGCAGAAAAGGCGATGCTATATGATCCTAAATCAAGTGAAAGTCTCATAGCAAAAGCGTTGTCGTTTGCTGCACGCCAGGAGTATGAGCTGTCTATTCCCTATTTTGAAAAAGCATTGGAATATGATCCGCGTTCCGGACTCGTACTGCATTTTCTAACGGAGTTCTATAACATTCATGTTCCGAACCCGGCTAAATACCTGGAGTATGCTATACAGAAAGTAAAAGTTGATCATGCTATAGATTCGGCCACCCGGAGTTTCAACTATTTTCATTTAAGCAATGCGCTGGCCCAGACCGGATTTCTCGATGAAGCACTGCGATACAATACGCGATCGTTACAACTCAATCCGAAGAATTTCTTTGCAGGCTATGTACGGGCCTATATACATTATGGAACCGATCGTAGTTGCGAGAAGACTAAAGCGATACTTCAAGCCGAATGGAAAAAGGATACAATGCGCTTTGATATACTGCAAGAGATCGGAAAGGTTAATTTCATGATGCGCGATTTTGCCGGTGCGCGATCATGCTATGATCGTGCTATACCCATCATGCAGATGTTTGGTATGGACATTTTCAGACATGAATACCTGCGGATCGGAGCTGCGTATGCTCACACCGGAGACAAAGCAAAAGCTGATTATTATGTAAATGAGTTCAGGCATTTTGCTGACAGTTCGCAGACGATGTATAAAGATATGTTCCTTGCTTCGTACTATTCGTACCAGGGTGATAACGCAAAGGCGATTATGCATTTCAGGAAGTTTGCCAATGAGCAGGATAATTTTCTGTACTGGTTATTGCTGTTGCGCGATGATCCGCTCGGGGATAACCTGCGGAAGAGTCCCGAGTTTGATCCGATCATGAAGCTTATCGAAGTCAAATTCTGGAAGAAGAACCGGGAGATGAAAGAGCGTTTCGCAGATGATTTCAGAAACCTGTAGCACGAGACATATAGTATATATTTAAACGTTATCAATATGCCATACGATCAGCACCTCCTCGAACGGGTTGAGAAAGTTTTCAAGAAAAAGAAAATGAAGCCTGTTCAAAAAAATATGATCGGTGGACTTTGCTTTATGGTGAATGATAAAATGGTTGTTGGCGTAACGAACGATTCGCTGATGGTTCGCATCGATCCTGAGCTATACCCAATGGCCTTAAAGAAAAAAGGTTGCCGCCACATGGATTTTAACGGAAGAACGCTCAAAGGATTTTTACTTGTGGAATCTATAGGCCTTCGCTCCGATAAAGACCTTCTATACTGGATTGAGCTGAGCCTGAACTTTAACCCGAAAGCAAAAGCAGCCAAAAAGAAATCAACACCTGCAAAAAATAGGAAGCTATAGCAAAAAAGCTGCTGGCTACTGGCTTCTGGTTGCAAGCCTGGCCAGAGGCAAAGACTCGTGGCTGCCACTATATATATAGTCGCGAGCTTTGAGTTGTGAGCTGCGAGTAAAAATTCATTTAAAAAAAATAAGAAGCCGCCTCAGAGTTTTGAGGCGGCTTCTTAATTTTCATTCCAATCGTATTTAACAATACAACAGGATTTTTACTTTACTTATTCAGGAAGCATTCCGGCAACTTTTACTTCGGCAACGCTGAAGAAAGCATTGGAGTTACCTGCAAAGAAAGCCTCGTAATTTTTCAGGCATCGTATCCGTATATACCTCACTTTCGGGGCTGCGGGATCAACCGTTAACGAAAATCCGGCAATAGCAGCAGCTTTATCAGCAGCATCTTCATTGTCTTTCGGAAGTCCCGAAGGTTTCGCGATCGTTCCGGCATTCAGCAATGTCCAACTTTCATCCAGTGCACCGCTACTGGTAGGATTGGATGAACCATATATTTCGTAATCACGAATTGTAGAGAAAACATAGTATGATCCCCACCACTCCTGAAATGGATACAAGGTAATCTTCGTGACGTCAACATTCATACCCAGATCGAAGGTTACCATTTGAGGTGAAGAGCCTCCGGCCCCTATATCTGTAAAGTTGGCACCACCGTATGAATTCTGTGCTTGTCCATCCCACATCGCGGCAACGCCACCGGCACCACCGTTTGCCCCGGCATCACCCGGAAGGGATATTGCCGCGAATAAAGATCTGTCCAATTCTTTCTCTACAAAGTTTGGTATACCGCGTGTACTATATTTCGTACAGAATGTATCGATACACACAACGTTCGGGGTAACAGGCAATGGTTTAAAGACAGTACGCCACGTGAACCCTTCATTTCCAAAGTCCAGACCTTTCAGCGTTGAAGTAGTTTCTGACGCAGGTGTTATTACCACTGTGTCGCCATGTTGCGTTTTATAGCGTACTTCCATCTGAACCGGACCAAGACTTTTATCGATGAGGTCCCAATATACAGTCGTAGCGGCATCGTCATACGCAATGGATTTTATTTTGCGATTTGACAATGTATTGCGATAGCGACTGCCGTATGAATTACCGGTGATGTTTACGCCAACGGATGAATTACCCGCAGCATCGTAAGTATATACCGAGAAACTTTTCGTGCCTTCCTCTACATCAAAAATTCCATCGAATATATAGTCATCATTCAATCCATCAACATCAAAGATCACTGAATCACTGAAGTTGTTCCAGTAGATCTTGCATTTCTCTACCTTCGGATCGCGCGTAATAATTCCCCAGAGTCTTACCCGCTCCTTTCCGGGAAATACAACAACGGAGTCAAACTTTCCGGTATATATGATCTCACCGTTTTTTGTATACTTTTTATATTCGTCCCATTCGGAGCACGACACGAGTATTATTACCAGACAAAATACAGCCATGATGGTGCTCACGAACTGCCTGGTTTTATATGTATATATCATAAGTTTATTCTTTATGGTTACGACTATCAAACCTGCCGCTATAGATGTTAGCGTGGATCACCGAACACTTTAAGTTCATCCACACTCTGCGGACAGGAACCGGCCCAGTTTACAAGACACCTGATTCTCAAATATCGAATCTTCGGAGCATCCAGATCGATGTCATAGAAGAATCCATTGGCTGCAGCTTCCTGATCGGATGCTGTTTCTGTATTGCCGGCACTTCCTGAAGGTTTCTTCAATTCATATTTACCCAGCAAGGTCCAGCTGTCATCCAGTTCACCGTTCAGATTCGGATTTGAAGAGCCCCATAATTCAAAGTGCTTCAAGGTTGTAAAGCCATAGTATAGATTGCTCAATTCCTTGAAAGGTCTGATCCAAACCTTACTCAACTTTGCCGAGACGCCCATATCAACTGTTACGATAGAAGGAACATTTAACGTAGCTGCCGCCAGACTGCTGAAACTAACCGGCCAGCCATAGCGCTTGTCCCACATGTTGGCAACAGCAGCTCCTGGTTGTTGGGCCGGATCACCCGGCAACGGGAAATGTCTGAAGTTGGCAGTATTGAGTTCTACTTCGTAGATCGGGTTGATGTCTTTATACAGTGTATCCGTAATGTTGCTCCACCGGTCACGTATCGCAATACCAAAGTGTCGTGTTATCGTATCCATTCCACTGCGCTGCGAAAGAATAGAATCAACCGATGTATATACACTGAGGTTGTTATTTACTTCCCATTCTTTCAATACATTCTGCTCCATAATCAATACACCGATCGACTCCTGCGTTTTATTAACAGCCGTGAGCTTATATCCGCCAAAGGCATCACGTATATCTATACTTTCAAGGATTGACCAGATGGGAGCGCGAAGTGGCTTTACAGTAACAGATATAGGTTCAGATTCAACTTCCTGACGATTTACAGTATATAGTTTGATCTCATGTTCCTGTGTATCTGCGAATCCTTCCACTACAAGCGAATCGACAAAGTAAGATGATTTCACGTCCATCACTTTTCCACTGGCCAGCGTATAGCTTGCCTTTACATAAAGCAAATCAGGATCAGCCGGGAGTTTGTACGATATCGTGGCTTTACCCGGATAGTTCTTCACCTGCACTTCTGCTACCTGCTGAGGTGCTCCGTTGGATGTACCCGCAGGCTGCCTGTAGCTTAAGTCTTCGTTACAGGCGTAAACCAGCAGAAGCGCTGCTATACCCAACAGACTATATTTTATTGCATGTATTTTCATCTTTGTAAATTTTAAGTGATTCATTACCATCCCGGATTTTCTACCAGCTTCGGATTTTTCCGGGTGTCTTCTGCACCAATGGGCCAGAGATAGTCGCGTGGTGTTACAAAGGTCTGACTATATATCTGTGTTTCGCGGTAATACGTAGCGGCCGTGGTTCCGGTATAATTCCATCCGGTTATATCTTTATTCAATTCTTCGGCAGCCTTCTTCCACCGGCGAAGATCCCAGAACCGGTGTCCTTCAAAGGCAAGTTCGATCAAACGCTCACGATGTATAATTTCACGGAGTCCGTCCTGCGTTGCAAACTTGCCCGGGATCGATGAATAATTAGTCCACGATTCCACCACACCGGCAAGTCCTGCCCGCGCCCTGATCTTGTCGAGATATACTATTGCTTCTGCGGAAGCAGGCTCTGTCTCATTCAACGCTTCTGCATAGAGCAAGTATAAATCTGCGAGACGAGTCTCAGGCCACGGATACTGTCCATAGGTAGTAGCATCATTATCACCGAATACCATTTCCCAATTCACAAGCTTCTTGATGTAGTAGCCTGTCTCATTCCAGCTCAGGGTTGAAGGCGCGCCTCCGAGATCAGCCCATTTTGTCTGGGCATAAAATGCAGTGTCTACACCACGCGCATCTTTCTTATACCAGATGCCACCATCAAAACCAAGATCAGCATAGAACCTGTTTTCACGATCAAAGTTCAGTCGCGCTGTTATATAGTTGGTTTTAATATTATAGCTATCGCTTTTAGTTGCCTTGCGTAATTGTTCGTAGTCCGTAAAATCGAACGTGATGTCTTCTTCGATAGGCACACCGTTGCTGGTATAAAACATCTTGGCAATTTTAAGAGGAGCTTCCCATACACCGGGTGTTGGCAGACGGTTCTGTGCTTTTGTACCGGTTAACAGTATCTGGCACATGTTGGAATTCCAGAAGTAGCTGTTGGAATTTCCCCATACCACTTCGCTGTTCCAGGGTTCTGATACTGCCTGTCGTATACTCAATTGTATTTTGGTTGTATCGGTGAGACCGAATGGATCATTGGTATATACATGCAGCTTGTGTCCTACACCTTCTGCTGCATCAATGGCAGCTTTACAGGCTTCTTTTGCTTTTTGCCACTTGGTTGGATCGTACGTTGGATTAAACAGCTGCGTTCCTTCGTGATCGGTAAAATTGGCAAAGTCGCTGTTGCCATTGAACAACGGACTCGCGGCCAACACCCAGAGTTTGGCTTTCAACGCCAGGGCTATGGGCTTGGTTATTCTTCCCATTTCCTGCAGATCATTCTCCACTACATCGGGAAGTTTCGCTATTGATGAATCGAGTAATGCATCTATATAGTTCACGCATTCATCAACAGGTCTGCGGTATACATAGCTGGCCTGTACATCGGCATCGAGCGGAGTATTCACATCGATGATGGGAATAGGACCGTACATGCGGAACAGGTAATAATGATAGTATGCTTTTAAAAATTCCACTTCACCGATCCAGCGTGTTCGTACATCCAGCGTGAGATCCGGTACTTTGTTCAGGTTGCGAACATTCTCCAGAAATATATTGCAGCTTCGAAGGCCTGCGAAGAGTCTCTTATCACTGCCGGTAGCACCCAACTGATAACCTCTCCAGGCATCCAGCAGCGGTATATTACTATTCTGATTTCCCTGCGCAATCCGGAAGGCCGGGTTCCAATATGTTCGGTCAGTCTGCGGTAACCAGATCTCATCTCCCGACATCATCCCTATATTAAACCAGCCATCGCCATTCCTGGGAATATACGAGTAGCAGGTAAACAGATATTTCTCTGCTTCATTCTTCAGGGAAAAGGCATTGTCCAACGTGGTTACGTTATCCGGTACTACATCCAGGTAATCACTACACGACACCGCGCTGAACATCAAGCCAACAGCAAGCACGATCATGCTTATGGAAACACTCCGGGAGTATTTCTTCTGTTCCTTTTGATTAATCCATGTATATATATTCATATCTATACTTTTTATACTCACATTTCAATTCGGTTAAAAGTCCAGCTGGAGGCCGACCATATATACCCGCTGCACAGGATATCCCAATCCATTGCCTCCCATCTCAACATCCCACAGCTTAAAGCTGCTCATCGCGAAAAGATTATTGGCAGAGAAGTAAATGCGTGGCTGCAGATCGAACAGTTTTTTTATAGGCTGAAATGTATAGCCCAGCGTTACGGTTTTAAGGCGAATGAAACTTCCGTTGCGCATCCACCAGGTAGAGCGCTGTACATTATTCCATTCGATCTGATTACTTAACCGTGGCCAGAATGCATAGGGATTCGGATTTTCTTCCGACCAGTGATCCTGGTGAATTGCCTCCAGTTCTCCATTCTGAAAACCTGTACCGAGCACTATATTTCCATACTGATCATAACCACCAAACTGGATGAAAGGTGATGTCTTCAACGGATCGATGAAGAACGTTGAACGGGCAGCACCCTGGAACATGAATCCAAAATCGAATCGCTTGTAGGTGATGGACGGACCAATACCATATACAATTTCAGGTTGTGTAGGATACCCTATCGGTACCACATCATCGTTATTGATCACTTTATCACCATTGATATCGCGATACTTTATGTCTCCTCCGCGTACTTCGCTGCCGAAGAATGACTGATCGGGAGAGTTCTCCACTTCTTCGTCATCAATGAACAATCGCTCTGCTATAAATCCCCACGACTGCGAGAACGAATACCCTTTTTTCGACAAGTGTGCGAGGTCAGAACCATACTGGATCTGTTCGTTCTTCAGTACTTTACTGGTAGCATAGGTAAATGTGCCGGAGATGGTTAAGGAGAGATCTGACGAGACCATGTTTGTATAGTCCAGCGAGAGATCTATACCTTTTGTTTCGCCCGATCCATAATTAGCAGACGGAACACTGGTGAGACCTTGTGCGGATTCTATATTCGGGTTGGGGAAGTATATATTAGAACGCTTTGTCTTAAATGCGTTGGCAATGATAGACAATGAATTGAACAACGTTACATCAACACCGAGGTTGAGCTGTCTCGATACTTCCCATGCTATATTATTATTTCCGTAGCGGTTAATCCGGTAACCGGGTCTGGAATATAGCGCAGTACCAATGCCTGTACCAAAGCTTGCTCCGAAGTTATTGTCGTTTGCGCTTACATCCGACAGATAGAAGAACCTGTCATTCACATTTCCGATCTGATCGTTTCCAACCAGACCATAACTGAATCTCAGCTTAAGTTCGGATACTTTATTCTTGAGCGGTTCAAAGAATGATTCGTTGGATATATTGTAAGCAACACCAATGGAAGGGAAAAATCCAAAGCGATTCTTCTCTGAAAAGCGTTCTGATCCGTTATAGCCGAAGTTGAATTCAGCCAGATATTTACTGTTATAGCCATACGTAACCCGACCAGCCAATACGGTATTGCGCTGTGGTAACGAGGCCACTACACTACCGGAATTACCTGCTTCAAAGCTTGAAATAAACCCGGTTAACAAACCACTGACTTCATGTTTATTATTGAAGGTGCGCGCATAATTGATCGATCCCTGAAGATACATTTTGGAAGTAATTTCCTTCGGGAACTCTGCATAGCCCAGGTACTCGGTTCCGGTAGGTTGAAAAGCAGAGCCCTGCGCACCGTTGTTTAACACCGACAATGTATACTGCGAAGGATCTATCGGGTCTATATTGGCAGTGTAGTAGAACGGGTTGTAGGCACGTGCAACCGAGAAAAAGGAATAGCGCTGCAGGTAAGTCATAACGCTGGCGCTTAGCCCTTCCGTTAGAAAATCCAGATTCTGCCGAAGTTCAATCTGCGGATTGATGTTCGATGTTTTATATACCTGGTAACCGCGTACCATCTCGGCATACGGATTCAGAAATAATCCACCTGTTAATGAACCCGAGCCTTGTGTTGGTACTGAACCAAACAACGGGTGGTTAATATAGGGCAACTTTGATTTAGGATATACTGCCGGGAACATAACCGGGTTCGCAGCGAGTGCATTCCGGAATGCGATAGCTCCTCCTCCTACCGGTCCGCGATAGTCATCAAACTGTCCATATAGTCTGAGTACAAATTCGGTTGTCTTTGTAAAGTTTACCGTGATGTTGCTGCGGATGGAGTAGTTCCGGAGTTTGATATTGCTGTTGAAGTCATTGATCGGATCTATCTTCAATACCCCGTTATCAACGTTGTATGTTCCTGCTATATAGTAGGAAGAGTTCTCACTTCCTCCGGATATATTCAGGTTGTATCTTTGGTTGGCCGTATAGTCTTTGATCATCTTATCAATCCAGTTGTTGTTGGGATATAGATAAGGATCGTCTCCTGCCAGCGTGTGGTTTATTTTGTTTTCACCGTACGGTAAAGCTGAAGCAGGATTTCTGGTCAGGGTTGCTTCGTTAGCATCCCGCATGTAAGATATATTATCGGTTAACTGATAATTTCTTGTATTGGTAGAGATCGTATTCTCCACTCTGAAATTATACCTTGCTTTACCCGGTATACCTAATTTTGTTGTTACCAGTATAACACCATTGGCACCGCGCGATCCATATACCGCAGCTGCTGATGCATCTTTCAATACAGAGAAGCTTGCTATATCATCCGTCTGCAAACGCGCCAGGTCAGTCGCAGTAGATTCGATATTGTCAATAAGAATGAGCGGATTTACTTTACCACTTCCGAAACTGGAAAGGCCGCGGATAAAGAATGCAGAGTTGTCAGTTCCCAAACCCGGTTCACCACTGGTCTGGTAAGCAATGATACCGGCTACGCGTCCGGCTATAGAATTCGTAAGATTACCGGTGGGTGATTTCAGAGTCTCGGGCGATACGCTTGTAACTGCACTTACCACACTCTGTTTTTTCTGAACACCATAACCAACTACAACCACTTCTTCGAGTGATTGTATATCGGGTGTCATCGTCACGTTGATGATCGTCTGCGAGCCAACGGTAATGTCTACATTTTTATAACCGATAAATGTGACGTGCAACACATCACGGTCTGCCGGAACAATCAATTCATATTTACCATCGGCATCGCTGCGTGTACCGGTACTGGTACCGGAGATAAGTATACTCACACCCGGCATGGCAGATCCGGTTTCATCTACGATCGTCCCGGAAATCTTTCGCTCCGTAGTGTTTTGCTGCGCATATGCTGCGCCTGCAGAAATAAAATATAGCAGCAGGATAATTATCGTTTTTCCTTGCGACAGGAAAAAGCCAAACCTCTCTGCTGGCAACAGTAGATTTACTTTCATTTAAGATCAGGTTTAGGTTGAAGAATAAATACAAGGTCAATGGACCTTTGCATTACTTTTAGTGTATTAAAGACACTTTTTAAATCATGCGTAAGAAGGCGATCTGTTTCTGGTCATAGAGTCATTTTTTAGGTGATTAAATTGAAGATGAAAGGATCAAATCGCGGTACCGGACAGACATAAAAATACCGGTACCCATACCGGGTAAACTCTCGAAACAGCTATCGAAAAACTGAATTACCATTTTTATTGAAAGCGAGAATTTATCTTATACTGCTGATTAACAAACATCATTTGAATTTAGGGCTACAAAAATTCAATCGTTTGAAATAGCTATAAAATCGTTTGCATTAACAATAATAAAGTTGTCAATAGTTTTAGAAATTTGAAACACTGACATTCATTTTCGCGCAATGGCGCTTAAAAAAACGATCTCGGAGGGTATTTTACGACCGGCTGACATACTGCTTTTGGCAGCATTTATTGCTTTATAACAACACCTGATCCACGCTGCTTCGGCACAACCTCGAGGGCTCATATTGAATTCAGGGATGTCTGTGTCAGGAATTGAAATTGCTCCCGGCACGCATCGTATGGACTCCAGACTTGGCTGTCAGGTCGATCATGACCGCAGCAGCTCTGTGTCACTCCATAATCATCAATTTAGTCCTGTTAACAGTTATACCTTCGACCGATATATATGCCTTTCATGGATCACATCAAACGGAGAAAACATTCGATATCGAACGTTCACGCTCGGAAACGAACTTAGGAACTTCAGGCTATAGCAATAAACAAAGTAAAATCGCGACATTTAGTTTGGTTTGATTATTGGCAACGTCTGGCAGCAACAACCCTCTATGATCAAAAATTACTTCATCATCGCATGGCGCAGTCTTATCAAGAACAGACTGTTTTCATTCATCAATATATTCGGACTCGCGCTCGCGATGTCGGTTGGCATGATGGTAATGATTCGTGTTAAAGATTCTTTCAGCTACGATCGCTTTCATCCGCATCGTGCCTATACCTATAGAATTACTTCGCAAATAACCAACCTCGAGAAGTTATCGTGGGAACTTGCCAGCACTCCCCTGCCCCTGCAGGAAATTCTGGACAGCGATACATTAGCAGTCCAGGCATCAACAAGTTTATACCCGGGTATATATGAAACGTTAACCGATGGTGCAAAAGATATTGACGTTGCCGGTTGTTTCACCCAAAGTTCTTTCTTCGATGTATTCGGCTTCACGCTGTTGCACGGTAATGCCCGCACGGCTTTGCAACATCCGTATAGTGTTGTGCTCAGTAAAGCAACGGCCGAAAAATTCTTCGGAAGCAATAATCCGGTCGGCTCCATGTTAACAGTTGGTAAACTTGGCGTATTCCAAATAACGGGTGTACTCAACGAAGATCCCGGAAAAACGCATATCAAACACGATGTATATATAGCATACGCAACCATTGACAAACTGGAAACATTGGGAAAACTCCCGGCCAAATCAAAAACATGGAACTCTTTCGAGAAAGCTTATACCTATATAGTTTTAAATGATCATGCATCGCTCGATGATCTTCAAAGGCACCTTAACAGCGTGGCACAAAGTATAAATCAACAATCCAACCACGGGACGTTCGCCTTTAACACACAAAAACTTTCCGCCATTACTCCTAATTGGGGAACATTATACAATGACTTTGCACGCGCAGCATCATGGGGCAAAATTATCACAGAAGGTACTGTAGCCTTTATTATACTACTGGCAGCATGTTTCAATTATACCAGTCTGTCGATAGCTCGCTCGCTTACGCGGACCCGCGAGATTGGCATTCGGAAGATTGCCGGTGCCAAACGTTCGCAGATATTCTTTCAATATATAGTGGAATCGATCGTGCTGTCTCTCTTCTCACTTGTACTTGCCGCTGCTATGCTCTCCTGCATACTGGAATATAAGCCGTTCAATGATGGCTATGAATTTATACCGGAGATCAGCGTTGACTGGGTATTGATAGCATGCTTTGTAGGTTTCGCCCTTGCGGCTGGTCTGCTCGCCGGTATTATGCCTGCGTGGATACAATCTTCTTTCAAAGCAGTAAAGATGCTGCGAAACACCATGGCAGAAAATATTATGGGTGGGCTCACCCTGCGAAAGATCTTGCTTGTATTTCAATTCTCTATTTCGCTGGTTGTATTGATTTTTCTCACAGCATTCTATAAACAGTTTTCGTTTATGGAGAATGCAGACCAGGGCTTTGCACGTGAAAATATAGTAGCGATACCGGCGCAGACAAATGAACGAGATCCATTCCGAAATGAAATAACGCGCCTCGCAGGTGTGCAGCAGGTTGGTTCAATATCTTCCACGTTTGGGAATCGTCCCACAGGATATGCTGATATAAAACTGTCTCAGGAATCACAACAGCTGGTTAAAGCCGGTTATTACTTTTGTGATGCCGGTGCTATACCGCTCAGTGAACTGACCATTATAGCCGGCAACAATTTTGACAGGGGTATACATCGCGATGAGCAATCGGTTATCCTGAATCAGAAAGCCGTGCAGGCACTGGGCTTTAAAAATATACACAGTGCTCTGGGTGAAACGGTCTGGATCGATACACTGCAGTTGCGTATAGTCGGTATTGTAAAAAATTTCTATCACCAGGGCGTTGCACATGCTATTTCGCCTATGGTGCTTCGCAGCAACACGTCCAACCAACAACTGTTGGTAAAGATCAACCCGCATGTACTGCAGGAAACTACACAGCAGATCGAACACCTCTGGAACAAAGTATATCCGGGAATAGCCTTAAACTATACCTGGCTCGATCATGAGAATGAACAACGCTATGATCAATCGGCAACCATATCGCTGCTCGGTTTCCTTGCGTTCATGACGGTTACCATTGCTTCGCTTGGTTTATTGGGACTTGTTGTGTTTACCGTTGAGACACGCAGAAAAGAAATCAGCATCCGGAAAATTATCGGGGCGAGTGTCGTGCAAATTATCAACCTGCTGTCCAAAGGGTATATTAAACTCCTGGTGATTGCAGGAATTATAGCTATACCAACGGGCTATGTTCTGAGTTCCTTCTTCCTGATGAACTTTGCCAACCGTATTTCAATGGGTGCTGGTTCATTGCTGATGGTATTTACTTTTCTGTTATTCATTGGCCTCGTTATGATCATTTCTCAAACCTTCCGGGCATCGATTCAAAACCCGGTGAAGAATTTGAGAAACGATTGAGACATTCGTGGACACCAAATATATAGCTCAACTTCAGGAGGCTTGCTGCGGGAACGGACGCTTGTCACTAAACACCAGGAATATAGCAGTGAGCCCAATCACAAAGAATCCAAGTACCAGTGGCAAAACACCATGTACCATCAGGTTGCTGATGAGTGCTCCCAACGAGGCGCCTATAAAAAAGAACGAAGTTCCATAAACAGCAGACGCTATACCCGCCATATCTCCCATCGGTTCCATGGCCAATGCGCTGCTGTTGGGTTCAACTGCCAAATTGATTCCCATCAGCAAAGCAACAGCAATGAAGAAGTATACCATATCCGGTGGATCACCAACGGTAAACGTATATACCTGCAGCAATCCCCCTACAATGGTATATATAACCAGAAGCCCTCGTATAGTTCTGCGGGCTCCATAGCGTGATGAGAGGCGCGAATTTATCAATGTACAAAAAGCCATTCCCAATCCTATACCTGCAAAGATCCAGACGAATAACTCGGGCCTTCCATAGATCTCCCCAACTATATGTTCAGAGCTTGAGACATACGAACTCAACCCGGCAAAAAGAATGGTGGTGATGGAAGTATAGCGAAGAAAAACGCGATTGCTGATCACCTTGCGAATCGACTGCCCTATACTTGCCAGATCAAGTGCAATACGTTGTTCGCGTGGAAGCGATTCCTCCAAGCGAAGCGACCAGACAAAAATAATAATGGCAAACAGCGGTGGTGTCAGGAATACCATTTGCCAAGACGAAATCGATAAAATGGCAAGTCCTAAAAATGGTGCAGCAATCGGCGTGAACAAAAATATAGTAAAGATCAGCGACATAATGCGCGCCATCTCATCGCCTACAAAACGATCGCGAACACCGGCTATAGTCGTCATGAAAACGGCTGATGCTCCCATGCCGGCTACAAAACGTGCCGCGAACATAAACTCAAGGCTTGGTGAAAAAGCAGCAGCTATACCGGCAATAATATAAAGCGGAAATCCCACACGAAGTATAGGTAATCTTCCGAAACGATCAGACAGTGCTCCAAAGATGATTTGACAAATCTGCCCGAGGAAAAAGAATACAATGATCTGTGCCGTGGCAGTCGATTCCGGTTTAAGTCCGAAATATTGTCGGAGCTCTCCGAATACCGGAAGCATTATATCAATACCCAATGCCGTCAGCATCATGGTGCAAGCCGACAACGCGATGAACTCGGCAGGTTTTATTTTTCCGAACTGTGAACGATTCGAGTGCATATCATTTTCCTTCATAAATGCAGGTGGAGAAAATGTCTGATTTAACACATATTCTCCAATTTGTGCAATAACACAAAATTAATGTCGGAATGTACACACCCCGAGGTGTCAATTAGACTTTATAAGGGGTTGATTTGGACACGGTAAACTTCTATAGCTAAAACGCCTCGCTTACGAGTTCCTTGTTTACCATCATCCCGGTGGCTGTGCCCATAGCCACAGCGTTGGCAACCGTACGCATACGGGTTGTATTGTCACCACAGGCAAAAACTCCCGGTACGCTGGTCTTTTGCATCATATCAATCCGGATGTAACCATCATCCGTAAATTCACAGCCCAGCAACTTTGGTATTTCCGAATGTTGCCCGAACGGAGCGCGTATATATAGCGATTTCAACGGGTAGACTGTTCCGTCTTTCAGGATGATTCGTTGCAGGTAGCCGTTGGTATGTTCCAGCATTTCCAGCGGTTTCTCCACAATATTGATACGGTGTTTCATCAGTGTTTCCGTTTGTGAAGTAGTTAGCGTAGCCATACCGTTGGTAAATACCGTAAGATCTTTTGTCCAATTCGAAATAAGCACAGCAAGTTCAAAGGCTGTTTCACCGTTCGCTACTATACCGGTGCGCTCATAACGTACTTCATAACCATGGCAATATGGACAATGAAGAACAGATATTCCCCAGCATTCCGCCAAGCCTGGTATAGAAGGAAGTATATCTCGGATACCCGTGGCTAAAATCAATTTCTCTGCACGAAATATATCTCCGGATGCCGTCTTTACTTCAAATCCCTTATTAGTCCTTGCACCATATATAGCCAGGTCATTCAGAAATGTTACAGTGCTATAGTTTTCTACCTGTTGTCGTGCAATGACGGCTATCTCGGCAGGTGCTCTCCCATCGTGCGTAATGAAGTTATGCGAATGAGGAGTTTGCCGGTTACAAGGTTTGCCACTGTCAATAATCAGAACTTTTCGCAGCGCTCTGCCGAGCGCCATACCTGCCGCGAGTCCGGAGTAACTGCCTCCGACTATAATTACATCAAAACTTTTATTCGGTATCATGAGACTATCGTTGAAAGGGAATGAATCAAATGACTAAGCGAGACCTGTTAACTCAGTCTGCTTTACTTTATAAAATCCTTTCTCGAGGACATGCTTAATGGGCTTTGTCTGGATTTTGTGGTGATAGCTGCTTGATGATCAAATCCACGAACGGAACTCCTGCAAA
This sequence comes from uncultured Chitinophaga sp., assembly GCA_902168205.1. Taxonomy (GTDB): domain Bacteria; phylum Bacteroidota; class Bacteroidia; order Cytophagales; family Cyclobacteriaceae; genus Ohtaekwangia; species Ohtaekwangia kribbensis. The sequence goes on from CABHOK010000007.1 coordinate 518,264, forward strand.
AACAATCCATGGAACCAATGAAAGCGTCAGTAAGAATGTTCGCTGGTATAGCGGCAAGACCGATAAGGCTTCACCAAACCAATACAGGAATAAGGTGATGGACGGATATATAACTACCCATATCTTTAAAGATGCCAGTAACTTTGCTTTTGTTTTCATTTTCACTTTACATTTTGTTGAACAATCATTAATTGTTTAACAAAAGTACTTCGCGTGATAACGGAGCGTGTAGGACAAAAATGAAGTTGAATGGGACTTATTTAAAATTAGCCCGGAATGCTTCCGGTGAATACCCGGTATGTTTCTTAAAGAACCGGATAAAGTACGAAACATCTTCGTATCCCAGTTGATAGGCAATCTGGTTCACCTGGCTGGAAGTGGCCAGCAGGTATCTTTTCGACTCCAGTATAATATACTCCGTGATAACTTCTGAACCGGTTTTTCCCAGCGTGTCTTTCGTAATGGCATTGAGCTGATAAGACGAAAGGTTCAGCATATCGGCATATTGGGACACTTGTTTATGAGTATATATATGCTCCTCCAGAAGTGCTGTAAAATCATCGAGGCGTTGCGCTGCATACGAATCGGATTTACCGGAAACAGTATGGGTATTCTGCCGAACCAGTTCGATAAACAGAATACCCAGATTTGCCTTGATCACTTCCTGGTAACCTTCCTGTTGGCTAGTATACTCGTCCCATATATAGTTTACTATGGACAGCACCTTCTTTATCCCGGCACTATCAAGCTGGTATAGATTGATAGTGCCGGCTTTGCGTAATAACTGGTTTGATGCCAGATCATGCGTGTAATAAAAATCACTGTTAAAAGCCATCAGGTACCCGGTGCTTCCTGCTTTCAGCGTAAGCTGGTGCACCTGCCCGGGACGTATAAAGAAAACAGTATGGTCAGCAATTTTATACGATGTAAAATCAATCGCATGAGTCCCCGCTCCTTTCTTTAATACCAGTACGTAAAAGAAATCATGACGGTGAAGTTCCTGCGTCATATCTTTTCCCTTTAACACATCCCGGACATCACGTATGTTGAAGCTTGCCGCTATATTCTCTCCTTCCGAAGTTTTAGTAATATGTCGTACGGGAATGTTTTTCATGGCTCAGATCGCTGACGAATGCTGCAACCTATAAAAAAGTCATTAAGTTCAAAAATATACATGGATTATCCTCCTTATACTGTTGCAAGCACGTTCTTAAACTGATTTTATCTGTCTCATGTTGGCAACTGACAATATACTGAGAAGCACAACCGCCACAATTAAAGGCAATAGCATCGCCGACCAGTTCATATCTTTTCGATCCGATATATATTCGGGAATAAAGCTCTTCCAGTTTTCATCCTTTACGGCAGCATTATCAAAAATCTTTGGATAGAAATGCAATCTCAAGCGCTCATGAAAAACATGCGTACTATCCAGAAGCTGCACGTAATCCGTCAGGCTTGTTCGGGCAACATCGTTGAAGAATAATTGTGTATGCATCGTAGGCATAGCCATCGCAATGGAGCGACTCACCCGCTCACGTTGCAGGATCTTTTCCCGCATCGCGTTGCTGTATTGCACCGATTCATCATCGCCCATCTGCTGCATGGCATAATACCATAACCAGTTGAAAGTTTGTTCCGGTATTCCATAGCTCTTGTACTGGGGGTAATGCGCGTAAAATTTCTCCATGGTAATGCCTTTGTCCATGTCCCATTTTTCATGGTAGCCATCCCGTTGCTTTACCATGGTGGCCAGCGACTCAGGCACCGGGTATAGATTGGCAACTATATTATTAACAGAGGCCGGAAGCAAAATGGTAAATACAACCCATGCCGACAGTAACGTAAGAACATTGAAACTGGAGCTTCGCCTGAACGTAATGATCCAGAAACAAAACGCAAACCAGAAGGCCAGGTATAATATACTCGCAACAATAAACGCCCACAAAGCTTCATTGACGGGAAGGGACAAAACCAATATAGCGATAAGCAGTAAAATTACCAGCCAGCTATAGAGAGCAACGGCACGTACCGATACCTTTTGAAGCAGATATACCTTGGCCGACCGGGCCTGCACAGCAATCAATCGCCACGTACCGGCTTCCTTCTCTTCCGACAGCAGGTTGAATGTGAAAGCTATAATAAGAAGCGGAAAGAGGTACAGGATAATAAATCCCAAATCCAGGTTTCCCGATTGAAGGTTTGAAGGATTGTTCAGATCTGTATCGTACTTCTGACCTTCGAGTGTACGAATGGTGACGCTTTGTATACCGGGATTGACATCACGTTGTCCTATTGATAATGCAGCCAGTTTATCGGGCTTGCTGATTAACGAAAAACGCAGGTAATATAGCAACAATCCCATCTCATCGTGCGCAGCTACATTTCTCTCAATGTGTTCACGCTGGTGTGTTGTTACCTGCCGGATCGTATTCTCCTGCCGCGACAAAAATTGCCGGCCAATCAATATACTGATGATGCCCATAACCACGATCAGTATAAATGCAAGTACAACAGCCTTCGATCGGATAAATTGTTTTACAAGAAGCATGTACATAACTAAACAGCTTTGGCTTTTTTGGATAGACGTATAAGGAACAGGACAGACAGGATGCTCCACATCACAAGCGCCAGCACAGAACCGGCTTCGTGTCTCAAGGCAGTGCCAATGGTTGCTTGCTGTGGTTTGAAGTCCGGGAGTGCTTTCCAGTGCTCATGACTAATGGTATAGGGTTTATCATCAGGTCCCTGTTTCTGGTTGCTGATAAATTTCATTTGCAATTCATTCATCGTCTGTGCCAGTTGGTACCGGTAACGCTCTGCCTCCTGTTGAAAAACAACGTATGATTCGAAATCTGTTGCGGACAGCGCCATCGATATATTCCGAACGGCTGCATAGGGGTTTATCCACGCAGTAAGTTCATTGATTCGGTTTTGCTTCTTATAGGTAGCTATAAGCTTATCCAGATGGCGCCTGAATATTTCAGCACTGATACGTTCGCCCTCGCGCATAACAAAACCACTATAATTAAAAGGTAATTGCTGAACGGAATCCACACGATATACGCGCAGTACCGAATCGCGCAATGTTTTGTAGTGCGGGTCGTCCGGGTTGTGACTATCACCTTCCTTCAATACATCAAGCTCAACTGCTGTATCAAATTCTATTTTGGAAGGTGACGGATAGAAGTAACTGCCGAGTGCCTGTGTGGTTCTTGGCAACAATACGATCATGAACAACCAGATCGCAAGTAATTTCATTAAAGCACTTTTGGATGATGCGCTTGCGGCCGAAATCAATACCGTGATGACACACAGCACCGCTATAAAAATCAAATATACACCTGCAATCCCGGCAAAGCGCAGGAGCGTGTCTGTTATCAGTACGTTCTGCGCGGTGCCCAGTATTAAAAACAGCGTAACAGCAACAGCCGGTATAGCGATACACATGGCCAGTAAAAATATACCAAGCGATTTACCAACGAGTATATCGCGCCAGGAAACGTTTTGTGTCAGCAGTATCTTCAATGTACCGCCCTCACGTTCTTCCGAGACAGATGCAAATCCCAGAAAGAATATGATAAGCGGAAGAACTACCTGCAGCAACACAGCGAGGCTTATCTCTCCGAAACGCAACAACCCCGTGGAAAAACCTGCCTCTGAAAAATTAACAGTATTCTGGCGGTGTGCCTCCAGGTATACGGCATTTCCCACGAAGCTTTCCAACCCGAAATCAAACATGCTTAACGGGTGCTTAGCGCGAAAAGCAAAGGAACCGAAGTGCGCCATGCGGTGTGGATGTTTGTCCGGATTATTCTCCCAGCTCGCCCGCACTTCATGCTGATAGTGCTGCCGTATTGCGTTTTGAGTAGTATATATTTTCCAGCCACTATAGGCAGCAAAGCCGATCATTACAGCCATCACTAGCAGAATGGCATACAGTGCGTTGGAGCGAAAAGCACTCCTGCAGAATTGCCTTGCGATCAGAAACGAAATTCTTTTGTTCGTCATGCACTAGAATTTATAGGTTGCCGTGAGCATGAAATTACGGGGCGCACCAGGGAACAATCGCAAATAGTTCTGCGCTCCGATCCAGTAGGTAGTATCAAAAATATTATTGACGTTTAGCGCCAGTTGCATATTTGCCTTTGAGGGTGAGTAGTATACGGCCATGTCAAACAACGTATACCCAGACACCTCGAACGCACGCGTAAACCACGGCACTTTACCACCGCTGTATTGTACACCCAATCCTATACCTATATCTTTCAACAGTGTAACGTCTGAAAAATTATAGCGCGTCCACAGGTTCGTGCTGTTTACGGGTGCATTCTCCTTGCGTTTGCCATTTAACGAAGCATCACTGTCTTCCACAATGCGCGCATCGATATAGCTGTAGGATGCATTCACCTGCCAGTTCGGCAATATATAGCCCGCCAGCTCCCACTCTACCCCACGGCTGCGGTCAGCACCTCGCTGCACCAGCGAGTCCGGAAAGGCAGGCACGTTGGCATTCATCAGAATATTTTTTTGATTAATTTCGTATAGGGCTACCGTTATGCTGACGCGGTTTTCGAAGAATTGTCCTTTAGCACCTGCTTCTTTTAAATCACTGATCAGCGGCTTGAAACGTGCGGCAGAATTAGCCGACCAGAAGAAGGCACCGGTGCTTGGCATCAGGCTCACTGTATTTGACTGCGGCTGGTATCCTTTCAGGTACGTAGTATATACATTGATCTGCCTGGTAACTTCATACGTTAGTCCCACTCTTGGTATAAAGGCTGTATTGTCGAAAGAAGCTTCACCCGGTGCCTTGTAGTTCGTAATATCTTGGAACCATTCGTGTCGTAAACTCAGCAAGGCCGAAAGCTTGCCCAATCGGAGTTGCTCTTGTATATAAACAGCGTTGGTGGTAGTACGTGCAGAAGGTATGGCAACCCGCGAGTTCAATATATAGTCCTCCACATTGCGAATGGTATAGGAAGGATTGTTCAGATCAAAATGATTCACGTTTGGCTTCGGTAGTGTCTTGCCATCAACAACAATCGTCTGATAGTTTTCGGCATTGGCGGGTAAAAACGAATTGGACACCGTGCCATCTTTCAATACATATCCCCTCGCTGAATTCTGTCCTCCGCCCTTTGTTTTATTCCAGCGACTCAAATCATACCCGATCAGAAGTTTGTGTTCAATACCCAAAGTCTCGAAATCAAAATTGAAATAAGCATTGAGGTTGTCAACGTTCCAGTATTGTTGTCGCTGCACAAATTGCATGGCCGCCAGATTGGTAACCGGTTGATTGTTCATATCCACGGCAAAAGCATTGGTGGTGCGGTGTTCCTGCAAATCCTCCGACCACGTCTGCTTCATGTACGCTACATTTACACTGATGTTGTCGGTAAACTTATGAGCAAGACTCGTGGTGATGATCATCTGCTTTGACTTGAAGAAATCATTGGCAGCACCGAGGTTGAGACTGATCGGTGTACTCTTCAAATCCGTAAAACCTGCCACGGCACCAAATATAGGTTGTCCACGATCCAGGTTACCGGTACCATTGCTATAGATCAGTTCTGCGTTGATCGCGGTTTTGTTATTCGGTATATAGCTGATCGAAGGCGACACAAGTACAGCATTGTTTTTTACGAGATCGCGATATGATTTTCCTTCCTGCATACCTCCGGTTAATCTATACAGCAATGTCTTTGACTCATTGAGCGGTCCTGTAAAATCAAGCGTGCCGCGCATCGTACTGAAACTTCCTACACTCATGCTTACTTCCCTGCGCTCGATGGCCAGCGGTTTCTTCGTTACCATGTTAATGCTGCCGCCCGGATCTACACTTGAAAATGTTACCGATGCAGGGCCCTTCAATACTTCCACACGTTCTATGTTGGTGGTAATTGGCTGAAGAAAATAATACTGGCGTGTACGCATACCGTTGACGATCTGTCCTTCTTCATTCTGGCTGATGCCTCTAATATTATACTGGTTATAAAAACTGGAGGGCGTTACACCACTCACAATCTTTACTGCATCGGCTAACTGAAACGCCTGCCGGTCGGCCATCAATTCTTTGGTAACGGTAGAGAGTGCCTGCGGTAAATCTTTATTCTTAATGGCAGTTTTGGTTGCCGAGAAAGAATATTCACTGTTGTAGTCTCGATCGGCCCGGCCGATCACTTCTACCGTCTGAAGCTCCTGGGTATAGACTGTGAGGACAATGACACCCAGATCATATAGTTTACTCTCTGAAAACGTATAGGTGGTGATGAACGGATCAAACCCCAGCGACCGGATCTCCACATCATATATACCGGGTCGGGACAACTCGATAGAAAATATACCCGTTGCATCGGAGGTAACTCCCTCCTTTCGGTCTTCATGCATAACCAAAACAGCCGCCCCGGGTATAACATTCTGTGCCTGGTCTACGATTTTACCTGTAACACGAACCTGCGAAAATGTATAGCTATAGATTGTACTGAAAAGTACAAGTGTGAGTAGTTTATGTTTCATTTATATAGTACCGTTAAATAGTTTCCAGGTAGAGTTGTTGTAATTGTATGGCGTTGATATCGCCTGTCTCTACCTCGTGTATGAGTTTGCCTTCTTTCATAATGCCGATGCGTGTACCTACATTTACCGCATTGAAAATATCGTGTGTTGCCATGAAGATGGATTTACCTTCGTTCGCCAGCTCCTGGCATATAGCCGTAAACTCTGCAGTAGCTTTCGGATCGAGTCCTGAAGTAGGCTCGTCCATAAAAATGACATCTGCTTTTTTGGAAAGTGCGATGGCAATGCCCACCTTCTGACGCATGCCTTTGGAGTATGTAGAAAGTCTGCTGGCGTGTGCTGTCTCCTGCAAACCCGCTTTGGTAAGGAAAGCCGTTAGTTCGTTCTCGCTATAGCTGAATCCAGCGAGCTTGCTGAAGAAGTCCAGGTTTTCTATACCCGACAGGTTTCCATAGAGCTGTACAATCTCGGGTATATAGGCAATCATTTTATTGGTTTCGGCATTATTGGGTTTTACCTCGGTGTTGTTGATCAACGCCTGCCCTCCGGAAGGTTCGATGAAACCGAGAAAGATATTGATGGTAGTTGTTTTGCCGGCACCGTTCTGTCCGAGCAGGCAATACACTTCACCTTTGCCAACGGAGAGGTTAACCTGATTCAGCACTCTCTTTCCGTTGAATTCTTTTGTAAGATTTTTTGCTTGTAGCATATTTAATGTGATCGTTGAGGGAGTAATGCTCACAAAATCTCATCATGCACAGCTAGATACCCGTGCGTACGAATAAAAGTATATGTAAATCCTGCACACATGCCTGAGCACGCTGCAGCATCACACTATTATCTATACGAATGATGTGAGATTGTACGATAGCGGCATACAGTACATGCAGCTATATACAGAGAAAGATCAGATGAGCACGGGTGGTGCTCTTGACGAAGAGATAACAGCCCAGTAGCTGTCGAGATTTACTTTGTAGTGACTAAAGAATTCCGGTTTGAGCCGGGTTGTCTGAAACAATATCGTATTCAACAGCGCGTGATCTCCATGATATACCAGGTCACACATATCACATGTGTCCGAAGCTGTTACATGAGAATCATGATCGCAGCTTTGTGCAAGATCATTATGATAGATCAACCGGTGACACGGATCTTTCTCCGCCTCTGCCGAGTGTATAACAACATGCTCATGATCATGTGCAAATACGCGAAGAATTTGCAGCGAAGATGTCCCTGCTATATAAAAGATTACCAACAGCCACGCAGTTATGCACAACGTGCGGCTTTGCTGTCTCATACGGTTAATCCTTTTAAGCATGGTTCAACTTCAAGGCAGCAAGATAGAATGAAGTATCCTTAAATGCAACAACATTGCATTTACGATTTTTATCGTTCTTCACACAACTGCCTTTGTAGCTGGCGCTAATTTTTAGACACTCCGTACAAATCAACGAAATGGTGTATGCGTGTAAACGTGCGTTATGTCTTGAACAGCGTGGATGATGCAATTTCATTTTACACAGAAATTGGGCTTCATCCCGTGCCGGGATTCGCAGCGCTCTCCAGAGAAAATGTGAAGTTATACCTCAACAGCCCGGGTACAGGTGGAGCTGGTGAGACGATGCCAGACGGTACTGCCTTCTCCCGGAGGATGGAACAGAATTCAGGTAGAAGTTAAAAATCTGGAGGATGTAATTTCAAAGCTTAAAGAACAAAATGCCTCTTTCCGAAATGAGCTCGTAAAAGGACAGGGCGGTAAACAGATATTACTGGAAGATCCATCCGGAAATCTGATCGAACTGTTCGAGCCTCAATCCATGTAAAAATTATTTCTAATCAACGATGCCTCTGTAAAAGCCAGGATGCTGCAGGGGCATTGTTCTTTTTACAGATATACCTATATATAAAAAAACACCTGATCCCTACAGGTAAATCCAATCGCAAAAGATTTACCGGGAACCAGGTGCTTTACAAAATGCGCTCGTGTCCTACATCCTTATTTCCATCCGCCTCCCAATGCGCGGTAAATATTTACCATGGCATTCATCTGCTGCATTTTGGTTTCTACTAATTCAAATCGCGACTCGAGTGCATCGCGCTGCGTGAGCAAAACTTCCATATAGTCTGCACGAGCTGATTTGAAAAGATTGTTAGAGATAGTAACAGATTGCGTAAGCGCCTGTACCTGCTCCGATTTCAAACCATAACTTTTCTCCAGGTTGCTGATCTTCGATACCTGGTTTGCAACTTCGATGTACGCATTTAAAATAGTACGCTCGTAGTCGTAAACCGCTTGTATCTGTCTTGCGTTGGCATTGTAGTACATTGCCTTGATGGCATTCCGGTTTATCAGCGGTGCTGTTAAATCTCCGGCCAGTGAGTATATCAATGACTCCGGTGTTTTTATCAGGTATGCCGGATCAAATGCATTGAAACCTACACCTGCAGAAATTCCCAGCGATGGATAGAAGTTGGCTTTCGCTGCCTTCACATCAAGCTTCGCTGCCACCAGGTTCAACTCGGCCTGCTTAACATCCGGACGATTCTCCAACAATTGTGATGGTATACCGGTATATATAGTAGCCGGTACCAGGCTATCGAAGTTCTGAGAATTGCGAGCGATAGGTTGCGGGAATCTACCGATCAGGAAATTGATCCTGTTCTCTGTCTCCACGATCTTCTGCTGAATGCTATATTGGAGACTTCTTGTGCTGAGCACCTGCGCTTCAAACCTGCGCACCGCTAACTCGGTAACGCGCGTAGCTTCTTTCTGCATTTTTACAATTTCAAGTGCATTCGTCTGGATGTCTATATTTGTTTTTATGATCTCCAGTTGATTATCGAGTGCCAGTAGTTCATAGTATGAATTAGCAATCTCGGCAATCAGGTTTGTCACCATGAAATTTTTACCTTCAACCGAAGCAAGATATCTGCTTACTGCAGCTTTCTTGGCATTGTGCAGTTTGTTCCATATATCTACTTCCCAGTGTGCTACGGCTCCGAGTAAATAATTGGGCAGCGGATCTGGTGTTGCTCTTCCGGGTTTGATGTCGGTAGTAGCTTCACTCGCTCCTATATTGGTATATCTGCCTACCTTGTCCACGCCTGCACCTGCCTGTAAGCCAACAAAAGGCAGGTATTCTCCTTTGCGGGCTCTTACTTCGTTGCGTGCAATCTCAATCTCCATCATGGTGATGTTCAACTCCTGGTTGTTCTTCAGGGCTGTATCAATCAGGACATTGAGATACGGATCGGTAAAAAATTGTTTCCACTGTGCCGAAGCAGTATTAGTAGTATCCTGCGAACTGGTATAGCTCGCAGGTACATTTTTATTCTCTTTTCTCTGAACCAAAGACGATGGCACGCTGCACGCGGTATATACCAGGGACAGACCAACAATCCCTATATATATAATTATTCTCTTCTTAAGCATGGTGTACATTTTCCTCGGTTAATGGTTTGTCGTGTTCATCTCTGATAAGCTGTCGACCTTCTGCAAGCTTACCGAATATATAGTATAGCCCTGGTACGATGATTACTCCGAAGACTGTTCCGAAGAGCATACCCCCCAGCGCAGAGCCACCAATGGTACGGTTACCAATAGCACCCGGACCGGTAGCAAGTACCAGCGGAATCAACCCGGCAATGAATGCGAATGAAGTCATCAATATAGGACGGAAACGTACCTTCGCTCCTTCGATTGCTGCTTCGAGTACCGTGAAACCTTCACGGTGTTTCTGCACAGCAAACTCCACAATCAACACGGCATTCTTACCCAGCAAACCTACGAGCATCACAAGTCCTACCTGCGCATATATATCGTTGGCGAGTCCCATGAACTTGAGCAGCAGGAACGACCCGAAGACCCCGCATGGCAACGAACAGATTACAGCCAGCGGCAACAGGAAGCTTTCGTATTGTGCAGCCAGTACAAAGTATACGAAGATCAATACCACGATGAATATATAGAGTGCTTCGTTACCCCGCATTACTTCGTCTTTTGAAAGACCTCCCCAATCTATATCATAACCACGTGGCAATGTTTTCTTCGCTACTTCCTGTACAGCTTTGATCGCTTCACCACTACTATATCCTTTTGCTGCACCACCGCGAATAGCGGCCGTAGTATACATATTATAGCGGTTTATCTCGTTCGCGCCCTGTGACTTCTTGATTCGCATGAAGGCCGAGAACGGTACCATCTCTCCACGATCGTTCTTTACCCACATGTTCAACACATCTTCCGGTAACTTTCGGTATTCCGGTGATGCCTGCACAAACACTTTGAAGAAACGCTGATACTTGATGAAACCAAGTTCGTATGTACTTCCGATCATGATTGACAGTGTATTCATCGCATTACCGATCGAAACTCCTTTCTGCATCGCTAACTCATTATCGATCTCCAGTTCATACTGCGGATAGTTCGCACTGAAGAAGGTGAACAGACCGGTTATCTCTTTGCGTTTTTTCAACTCGCTCATGAATTCGTTATTCACTTTCTCGAGCGCTTTGTAATCACCTGTGTTTGTCTTATCCAAAAGTTGCAGTGAGAAACCACCCGCGGCACCATACCCCGGTACAGCCGGAGGATCAAAGAATTCGATCGTTGCTCCCGGGATAGCTTTCGCCTTCTCTTCGAGTTCGATAATGATATCGGTTACGGTTTGATCTCGCTCTGACCAGGGCTTGAGGTTGATAAGACAGGTACCTGCGTTCGATCCGCGTCCTTCTGTCAACACCTCATATCCGGCCAGTGCCGATACAGATTGTATACCATCTACTTCTTCTGCTATAGCCTGCAGTTTGCGTGCTATATCATTTGTTCTTTCCAGTGTAGAACCGGGAGGTGTCTGAATGATCGCATAGATCATACCCTGATCTTCACTGGGTATAAATCCCGAAGGTAGAATCTTTGTGATCCCAAATATACCGGCACAGAACAACAGCAGTACACCGAACGTAACCACTCTTCTGTTTACAATCAGTTTGAGCAGTCCTACATATTTACCCGTAAGTTTTTCAAAACCATTATTGAAGCTATCGAGACCTCTGTTGATTATGTTTTTCTTTCTCGGTTGTCCGTGTGTATTCTTCAGGATCATCGCACAGAGCACTGGTGTAAGCGTAAGCGCCACAACACCCGAAATAACGATCGATGTTGCCATCGTAATGGAGAACTGTCTGTAAAATATACCTACGGGTCCGGTCATAAATGCAACAGGAACGAACACAGCAGTCATCAACAAGGTAATCGCGATAACGGCACCACTAATCTCTCCCAATACTTTCTTCACAGCGTTATAGGGTGACAGATGCTCTTCCGCCATCTTCGCGTGCACCGCTTCCACCACCACAATCGCATCATCGACCACAATACCAATCGCCAATACCAACGCGAACAACGTAATCATGTTAATCGTTAGTCCGAAAAGCTGCATGAACATAAACGCACCGATCAACGACACAGGCACCGCGAGTGTCGGGATCAGCGTAGAACGCCAGTCACCGAGGAACACGAATACCACAAGCGCCACGAGTATAAATGCATCTCTCAATGTATGGATAACGTTCTCGGTAGAAGCATCGAGGAAGTTGGATACGTCATAACTGATCTGGTAATCCATCCCCGGAGGAAATGAACTTACTTTGAGTTCGTCCAGCTTGGCCTTTACACTTTTAATAACATCACTCGCGTTACTGCCATACGTCTGCTTCAACACGATCGCAGCCGAAGGATACTTATCAAGGTTCGAGTATATATCGTAATACTCACTTCCCAACTCCACATTCGCTACATCTTTCAAACGAAGAATCTCACCGTTTGCATTCGCCTTGATAATTACATTCTTATACTGTTCCGGATCGTTAAATCGACCGGGGTAGGACAACACATATTCAAGTGCTTCGGCACGTTTACCATCACTTCGACCAATACGACCGGGAGAACCGATCACACTCTGATCACCCAGCGCTTCCATCACTTCATCTGCGGATATATTATAAGCACGCATGCGATCCGGTTTCAACCACACACGCATGGCGTACTGGCGGCTACCCAATATACTTGCTTGTCCTATACCGTTGATACGCTGCAACTCCGGCAACATGTTAACACCGGCAAAGTTGAACAGGAACTTCATGTCGGCATTCGGATCTTTACTATACAGGTTGACGTACATCAACATGTTTGGTACGATACGGTTTACAATTACCCCTTCGCGTTGCACGAGTATCGGCAATCGATTCAACACCTGCGCTATACGCGTGTTCACGTTTACAACCGCCTGGTCCGGGTTGGTACCAAGGTTAAATACAATCTGTATATTCGCTTCACCGGCACTGGTAGCATCGGAGGTCATATACTTCATGCCCGGCACACCGTTCACCGCCTGCTCCAGCGGTATAAGCACCGACTCTGTTAATACTTTAGCACTTGCACCGGGATACGATGCCCGCACAATTACCATGGGAGGTGATATCTCCGGGAACTGTGATATAGGCAAGGTGTTAATGGCCAGCACACCCATGAAGATGATAACAAGCGATATCACAATAGCGAATACCGGCCTATGTATAAATTCCTTAAACATTTCTTTACTCTTTTAGGATGTATTACATTATTCGGTATATACTTTCAGATGAGAGATCACGCTCTTGGGCTCCTGATACTCAAATGCGATCTTATCGTTATCCTTCACTTTTCTCAATCCTTCCAGGAGGATCTTTTCATCTGCCTTCAATCCATTCTTTATTATATATATATCCGGCATTTCTGCTGCGATCGCGATCTCGCGCTGTCTCACCACATTCTCTTTGTCAATCACAAATACATACTTCTTCTCAAGAATCTCAAAGGTTGCTTTCTGTGGAATGATGATCGCGTTTTTGAGTGGCACAGCCATGAGTATATTTCCGGTTTCACCGTGTCTTAGTAAACCTTCCGGGTTCGGGAACGTTGCTCTGAACGCTATATTTCCCGTCTCATTATTAAAGTCCGCTTCGATGGTTTCAACCACACCGGTATATTTAAATTTCTGCAGGTTCGCCATGACCAGGTTTACTTTCATCAGACTGTCCTTTTTTGCTTTTGATTTATAGTCCAGGTATTCCGCTTCCGGAACATTGAAGTAAACCCACATCTTGCTGTTATCCGATAAGGTAGTAAGCAGATCGCCTTCGTCCACAAGACTTCCCAGTCGTACCTGGAAGTGGTCCATGATACCATTGAAGGGTGCTCTTATTTCGGTAAATCCTAAATGAACCTGAGCCAATGCCAACTCTGCTTTAGCTTTATCAAATTTAGCTTTCGCCAATGCAAGCTCGTTCTTCGATACTATATTACTATCGGCCAGTGCCTTTGTATTTTTGTATTCGATCTCAGCAAAGCTGGCTTCCGCCTGTGCCTTCTGCAGTTCAGCCTTATATAGCATCGGCATGATCTGGAACATGAGCTGTCCTTTCTTCAGAGATTGTCCTTCATCAACAAAAATTTTCTCCAGGTAGCCTCGTTCCAAAGCTCTTAGTTCGATGTGACTGATGGACCGAATCTGACATACATATTCTTTAGTAACCAGTGTGTCTTTCAGGAGCGGGCTGGTGACATAGAACTTTGTCTCTTCTTCCTTTTCTTCTTTTTTAGATTCGCAGCTTGTAGAGCACAACAGGGCACACAAGCTCAAAAGCATTAGCATTTGCTTCATAGTAATTATTATTGTTTCTCGATAGTTTTTCGCTTGGAACTTCTAAGGCGTGTAATGAGACAGAACACACCGATGCACCATGTGATTTGCTTACAATGGAAGCATAGAAGTATAAATCCGAAGTGGGGACACAGGTAAATTAACTACCCGCAGAAATATGAATCATATCCTGAATACCAGGAATACGAGATACCGATATGATTCGGTATAAGAAGAATTTTTGTAGAAGGATGAAACTCCTGTATTGCTGCCGGACAGGTATCCGGACGTTAGTGCCAGAAATGCTGAAGTAAAATAGTGACTGCCATCCAGATGTTTTTTGAAAGAGATGAGATCATGTTCATCTTCGCTCTCCTCTTCTTCCCTGATCTCAGTAACATCTATCTTAAATACTTCATGCTTTCGATCGGATGAAGACGCGCTGTAGAAAGGAGACGTCACCAGTTGTTCGTTACCAACAACTACATCTTCTGACTTTTCAGAAATCGATGATGTATGACGAGCATCGTGACCGGCACGAACATCCAGTTGGCTAAATCCGCTCAACAGGAACGTGTACAGCAGAAAAAATCTGGTGATAGATTGTCTCATCGGGGCGCTAATGTATACAAAGATGGTTTTACAGACAAGTGTCTAAATTTTTGATGTCGCATATAACGATTGCGCGGACATGCTGGTCGACAGCACAAAGTAAAAATCCGTTGCAAGCGCGCCATTACGAATGAACATTGGCTCAGACGACAATCGTATACCACGAAGTTGATTCAGCGCTACGATCGATTGGAGAAAATTTATTAATGATTTCATATTGGTAAACAGGCTTCACTAAGTACTGCAGGTTTACCCTTAGAGACATGAAACTTCAGCAGGTCACATTTGTTTAAAAAAAAATGCAACGTCTGGGGTACTGTTTTTCGCAATGTCTCCAAACGTTTGGTTGACTCACACGATTGCAATCGCTCTCCTGAAGACATTTAGAAAAAGCGAGGAATGCTCTCCCCGCTTTTTTATTTTCAATAAAAGAATTGTTCAGAAACAATCTTGCCATCTTTCACTTCGTACATCATGATCTCGTTGATCTCTATCCTTCCGAAACCTTCCACGGTTATATCAACATGCCTGCCTACGGCAAAATGATTGCCGGCTACAAGGGGCTGTGTTGTGCTCCGTTTATGAGCAGCCGTGATGCGCTTCACCCAGTCCTCACCTTTCTTGCGGACAAGTGTCTTACCTTCCGCATACGTAAAGTATGGAGAGTCTGGAGGCTCCATGCTTTTTACAGCATCAGCAAATAATTCATCCTGTATTTCAAACCACTTCTCCTGCTGTGCAAGCTCGTTGAATCGTGCAGCCACTTCCAGTGTAGTATATGTATTTTTAGTTTCGGTTGCTATCATGGTATATATAGTCTTGTTGATCCTATTATTTTCTTTTCTCCGGTGTTCCTTTACCTGTCTTGATCAGGTTTAACAAACTGCCGCGTATATAGTGGCTCCACGCATTCGAACAATCGCGATAACAATCTATAGCCGGTACTAAACCGATATGTGTGAACTGAATTTCAGTTTTATCCGGATGACTATATATTTCAAAGCTGATTTTAGTATCTGTCCACTCCTCCTGGTCTTCCACAAAATTGAGTCTACTGTCGGTTACTAACCAGACAACTTTTTTACCTGGAATAACCTCGACTAATTTTTGAGTGGAGACGTGTACATCATCGAAACGAACTGTAAATTCATCATTCAGTTTTTGTGAACTGCCTTCTATATTCTCGGTCCACCACTTCGAAACACTGTTGATACTTTGAAATGCTTCCTGTGCCGAAACATTTACGGTCAGACTAATGCTTAAATTATTTTCTTTCATTTTGTTTTGGATTGCAGATTTCCGTTATCAGTATACTCATCGATCAGTTGCTGGTTAAAGCCCCCTTCTTTCGGATTCGGTTGACCTTTACCTGTTACAATGAGATCATGTAAACTGGTATGTATATAGTTTGTCCACGCATCCTGACAGATATCATAACACTCATATTCAGGAACCAAACCCAGGTGCGTAAAACGGAGTTGCGTCTGATGGTTCATTTCCGAGATCTCAAAAATGATTTTCGTGCCTTTCCATTCGTGTTTGTCTTTCGTGAAATTGAAATAGTTATCTTCGACAAGCCAGACTACTTTTTTATCCGGCACGATTTCAATCAATTTCAATTTTGCGCGGTGTACATCCTGATAGTGATAGTTAAACTCAGCATGAAGCTTGTCGGTGTTGCCTTCGATTTCTTCTGACCACCATCCCCGAACATTATTAATAGCATAGAATACTTCTTTCGGAGTCTGATCGACTAATAAAGTCGTTGTGAAATCTGATGTTGTAGCCATAATTGTATCGTTTTGTTTGGGTATATCTTTCCGGACATTGGTGTTGCATGAAGTCAAACCTATAGCAGCCAATAAAAAGTATATTGTTTTCACATCGTAGCGTTTTGGTTCTGCAATTCTGTTGGACAAATGTATTGTCCGACCACGATCTCGTCCGGGTGCAGAATGGACTTTATAGTGGGTTGATTTGGACAAAATAATCACGCATCTTTATCTAAACGTTTTACCCCATGAAGCAAGTGATTATCGTAATCCCCGAAGGTTATGCTAACCTGAGCAGCATAACCGGTTCGTTCGAAATCCTGACACGCGCCAATGATTATTGGCAGCGAATGGGAAACAAACCGCTGATTGAAGTACGTTTAGCCGGCTTTGTTACTGAATTAAAATTGGATGTCGGTTTCTTCTCTATTCATCCGGAAGATATCAAAGCTATAAACAAGACAGACCTGATCATTATACCTTCCCTTTCGCATGAGTATGATCGCATGCTGAAAGAGAACAAAGAATTGATTCAATGGATCAAGGAGCAATACCTTGCGGGTGCTGAAGTTGCCAGCATTTGTACAGGTGCATTTCTGCTTGCAGCAACCGGTTTACTCGAAGGCAAGAACTGCTCAACACATTGGAATGCCGCAGCCGGTTTCAAACGACTCTTCCCCAATATTAAACTGCACATTGATAAACTGCTTACAGCTGAAAAAGGTATATATACAAACGGGGGAGCCTTCTCATTTCTGAACCTGATACTATTTCTAGTTGAAAAATACTTCGACCGCCAAACGGCTATATATTGTTCCAAAATATTCCAGATCGATATAGAGCGAACATCACAATCTCCGTTCTTCATCTTTCAAACCCAGAAGAATCATGGTGATGAGTTGATCGGCAAGGCCCAGACCTATATTGAAGAAAATCTGGGCGAGAAGATCTCATTCGAAGAACTGGCATCGAAGCTTGCTGTGAGCAGACGCAATTTCGACAGGCGTTTTATCAAAGCCACGGGCAACACGCCCGTAGAATATTTACAACGCGTAAAGATAGAAGTTGCCAAAAAGGCATTGGAACGGGGTCGAAAAAATATATATGAAGTAATGAGCGAAGTGGGCTACTCTGATGACAAGGCGTTTCGGGAAGTTTTCAAAAAGATAACGGGCCTCTCCCCTTTGGATTACCGCGCGAAATACAACAATGAAACCGTTCTGATTTCCAATTAACCATGCACAAACTTCTTTGCGTCAGCCGGAACATTTGTCCAGCCATACCGTTGTAGCTCTTATATACTCAACCATAGTCAACTTCCATACGGTAGATTGAAAAATATGAGCCTGCCTTCCGAACCTGCCAAGTTCCGGTGGTATTATATACCTGAACTGATTATTCTTTTTATCGTGATACCGGTGCTGTATCTGTTTGATACTATCCCTGTACACAAAGTTATACCATTGGTTGCATTGCTTATTTATTGTGGAAGTATACTACTGATTAAGAAACCTGCGAACGCAAGTCGTTTCAGTATAAAGGCTAACTGGAAGATAATCCTGGCCTTGTTCATTACGACCAGTATAGCCGTATACCTGTTTATATACCTCTACGTGAGCAAGGGTCTGTTTGCTGATCTGCCTGAAAACAGGAAGTTGCTCTACATGATTCTGATGTACCCGCTGTTATCAGCATTTCCGCAGGAAGTAATTTTCAGGGAGTTTTTCTTTTATCGGTATGGTACACTGTTTCGGAATCCGGCATGGATGGTGGCAGTTAACATGCTACTGTTTTCGTTCGCGCATATATACTTTGCAAGTAGCATCGTAATAATCTTTACACTTGTGGCGGGCACAATCTTCGCCATAACCTATATGCGCACACGATCACTGCTGGTGGTTTCCATTCAGCATAGTCTGTATGGACTTATGATCCTGACGTCCGGATTGGCACAACACTTTTACAAGGCGTTTTAAACCTTTCAGTTCGGCGAGGTGATGTATCGGGGCTTAGCCTTCGTATATATTTTGCTTGCAAAGCCCGGACAGATGATCACCAACGATCCTTCACGATCAATGAACATCTCTCCTGCTTCATAATTTGTATTGCACGCCCCCATAGTCACCACCAGGAAATGACACGTCCACAAATTGTCTTTTACTTTTTGGATGTCTTTGTAGATAAGTTTATCAGACACGTCACACGGAAATTTTTCTTTTCCTTCTTCTACGATGGAAGCATCGGCCTTAACGATTTCAATTTTCAGATTATCGCCCTTGCGAATCCACGCGCCGTCCAGCGACTCGGGGCGGTCGATCATTTCGAATCCCATCAGTAACGAAGAAATGCCTGTCAAAAAAACGAGGTATAGAGAATTGATTTTCATAGATGCTTGTGTGTAGTCTTATGAGCAATATATGCTTTTCGTTTCGGCAAAGTCACCAGTATATTTCCTAATTAAAACTATTTTTATTGAATCGAGGATCAATAACTTTCCCGGTCATCCAAAAATTAGTTATTTCATCTCATGGACGTTACGCTCACGAAATCACAAGCTCGTAAAATTATCCTTCATGCCGCTGCCCTGTCCAAACGGGCACAGTTTGGCAAAGGCAAAGAAGCCGTTTATAAAGCCATTGAACATCTTGGCTTTGTACAAGTTGATACAAACTATATTGTTGAACGGGCACATCATCATACCCTCGCAGCACGCATACCCGACTATAAAGCAGAATGGCTGGAAGAACTTCAGGCAGACGGACGCATCTTCGAGTTCTGGACATTTGCAGCCGGATATATACCTATACATGACTATCGTTTTTCACTGCCGGTAAAAGCCAGCTTTCAGTCGCGAAGAAAAGCGTTAACACAGGCCGAGATCAACCTGATGCGAAAAATACTGGACCGCATTTCGCGGGAAGGTCCGCTGATGGCCCGCGACTTTGAAAACGACCGCACCACCAAAAGCTCAGGCTGGTGGGACTGGCGTCCATCCAAGGTTGCACTTGAGCGCCTCTACCTCGATGGAAGCCTGATAACAAGTCGAAAGGAAAATTTTCAGAAAGTATATGACCTGCCCGAAAATATACTCCCCGCTGACATCGATACGTCCATGCCCACCGATGCAGAGTTTGCACGCCACGTTATAAAACGTACCTTGAACGTGCTGGGTATAGCATCGTTGAAAGAGATTGCCTTCAGTGCTCGTTATGTTGACCACTCGATAAAAACAGAGATCCAAAAACTCATTGACGAAGGTGAGGTATATACGGTATCAATTTCAGACATGAAAACTTCGCAGCTCTACATGTTGCCGGAGTATAAAAAGAAAAAGATTACGCTGTCAGAAGATATATTTATACTTTCCCCGTTCGATATCATTAACGTACACCGCCACAGGCTACGAGACTTTTTTGACTTCGATTACCAGGTAGAATGCTTTGTACCCAGGGCCAAGCGCAAGTATGGATACTTCTCCCTTCCGATCCTGACCGGTGATACATTTATAGCCCGCATGGATTCCAAAGCAGATCGCAAACAACGAACGCTGATCATTCACAACCTGCACTTCGAGTCCATCAAACTCACGAAAGCAATGATCACCAAAGTTTGTGATGCCATCGAAGCTTTCGCAAAATTCAATCAATGCGAAAACATCATCCTTGAAAAATGTAATGATAAGGCCGTGATGAAGGTGATTCAGAATAATTTCAAGTAAAAACGAGGTCATCCCGTGTACGGAAGTTCACCCTGCCATTAAACATTTTTTTGAAAAATAGAGTATATATCCGTCAAAAATTTTCTTACAAATAAAGACTTCATCCTGAAATCGAAGCGATCGCGGCCAATAGGCTCTGCGTTACAGGCTTAGGTTTGGAGTCCCATTTTTTGGAAGTTTTTCCCTGCGAAATCAACATTTCTTCGTATCAATTTTCATGTATCTTAGCAACCGCTTTTTCAGAACTGGGCAAATCGTTTTAAGCTTAAGACTGGAAAGGTTTTTAAAATAAAAAAACAAAAAGAATTTTATGGCGAAGGAAATTGCAAAAGAGAATCCCGTTATTGACGCACTTCGAAAACTAAAAGAAGAAGAGGCAGAGTTGATGGTAAAATTGAAGCCTGTTCAGGAAGCTATTGGTGCACTTGAAAAAATCGTAGACAAATCTGCAAAGAAAGTTAAACCAGCGAAAGACAGTGCAGACGCATCGAGCGTTGAAGAAAATACACCAGAGCCTGTTGAAGACGCTCAATAATGTATTTGATTGTAAAATTGGAAGATTGAAAGATTTGAAAATTTCGAATACCAACGGCATACAATCTTTTAATCTTCCAATTTTACAATATTCCAATCCCCTCCTCACTTCTTCTTCAACGCAAGTGCACTGACCAACGCTACCACCAATCCTATAGGCAGCACTTCGGCAAAGGTTATCAGTATAACAAACACAGGCGTTTTATAGAGTTCGCGAAAATTTTGCATGTCTTGCTTTCGTTCGGCCAACTCCGTTGCTGTTGCTCCATCCCGCGTAGCCTGCGCTAACACGTGAAGAGTATATTTGTCCAGGTAATCGGGGATCACCAGGTAATAATAGAACAGCCACACGACCACGTACATGGTAGAGCCGGCAAGGGCAATCAACGCCCCGGTCTTGAACGCTTTACCAAAAGAAATATGACCGTTTAGTTCTTTGTTACGATAATTCCGGATACCGAAAAAGATCAGTGAAAACATAATGACCATCGCAGTATACCCGAGAACGTCATTGCTTTCAAAATTTGGATTGGTGTAACACAAGTTGGCCATGTAGACCATATTCACGGTCATGATAATACCGAGAATGAGTCCAAAGATGATAATGTTGCGCTTCATACTTTTGATTTTTCAACACCCGAAACTACAACGGTACGCCTATCGGACGTTCATACTTTGGTATGAAATTGAAAAATTGGAAGATTAGAAGATTGAAAAATTCGCCAATCCTTCAATTTTACAATATTTCATTTTTCAAATTCTCAAGCGGTGATTCGGAGTCGCTTTGCTTTTTCGATTGCTTTGGTCCGGCTTGTTACGTCCATTTTTACAAAGAGGTTGGAGGCGTGTGTCTTTATCGTGCTGAGGGAAAGAAACAGGCTCTCGGCTATTTCAGCGTTGCTGTGTCCTTTTACCATCAACTGCAGTACTTCGTATTCGCGAGTTGTTAGTTTCAATTTTTCCAGTTCTACCTGGTCAACCCGGAATGGCTCTGCTTCTACAATTTGCACTTGATGCACTGTGACAACGTCAGCCTTCCGGCCTCGGGTTAGTTGCAGGGCGATCCAAATACCGAGTACGGTGAAGAGGACGGCAATGAGACCGATATAAATGTCCAGCGAGTTATCAACGATGAGAAAATTCCACTGCAACCACTTGAGCAGAAAAACGAGTACGGCAATAGACAGCCCATACGCGCCAATGTGCCGGTATCTATGGAAAACGGTTTTAAGAAAATGCATCATGTCCTGCTCGTTGACATAACTCAAATATAGTTCTGTCGACCGCACTCCGCAAGTAGTTATCTTGAAAATGACATCCTGTTGAACAGATGGAAGGATGTTTCAGATATACCCTGAGCAGAGTATATCTTTCTCTGATTTCTGATCATCTGTCTTAAACGGAATGCGCTGCTACTGCCCTCCTGCCGGCACGATATCCCTTAACAGCAAAGTATAGAATATACAGGTAGCTTGGCACCATCATGATATAGGCGACACGCGTTCCTACCAACTCAGAAAATTTTGCATAGATAAGCGGAAACACAGCACCGCCCGCCAGCGCCATGATCAATATAGCAGATGCTGTCTTCGTAAATTTACCCAGTCCATCAATAGCCAATGGAAAGATAGCAGGCCACATCAACGAGTTGGCAAGACCGAGCAGCGCAATGCAAAGCACCGAAACAAACCCGTTTGTAATAACAGCGCCGATTGAGAATACTACGCCCAGAATGGCACACGCACGTAAAGCCGTTGATTGTGAGAAGTACTTCGGTATAGTATATATACCAACAATATACCCTACCAACATAAAGAACAACGTGATCTGGGTGAAGAACCTGGCCTGAGACAATTCAAAGTTCAGAGACATACCATAGTTGATAATCGTATCGCCTGCAATAACCTCCACACCAACGTACACAAAAATAGCAACGGCCCCCAGAAGTAAATGCGTAAACTGCAGTACACTGGTCTTACCCAGTGCATCACCCGATGAAGATGTCTCATCATCTTCTTTCAATTCCGGCAAAGCCGATAGAATAATAAAAACAGCAAAACTTACAAGCACAACCGCCATGATTCCATACGGCAGAATAACGCGACTCGCAAGTTCTCCAAGCATGTTCTCTTTCGCAGCTATATCCAGCGTAGCAAGCTTTGCTTCCAGACTGTCCACATCATTCAATGCTATATATCCAAAAATCAACCCGGCTATAATACCGGCCACTTTATTAAATATACCCATGATGCTGATGCGCTTCGCGGCACTTTCAATCGGACCGATCAGCGATATATAGGGATTGGACGCTGTTTGCAACAACGCGAGACCGGTACCAATAATAAACAGCGCAAACAAAAACATGCTATAATTTCGGGCATTAGCTGCCGGTATAAAAAGTAACGATCCCAATGCCATGATAATTAGCCCGATGCCCATTCCTTTTTTATACCCGGTCTTTTTAAGAACGAAAGACGAAGGAATCGCCATAATCGTATAGGCTATAAAGAATGCAGTAGCAACCAGGTATGATTGAAAATCGCTTTCCAGCTGACAGGCAATTTTCAAATACGGGATCAGCGTACCGTTCAGCCATGTAAAAAATCCATAGATAAAGAACAGCAAACCAACGATAATCATTGGCATTAAGTATTTCCTTGAATCGCTCATCGAGATAGGTTTTGGGTTAATATATACAGTTGTTTACTTCTTCCACCTGTCACTTTCATCTTACTCCTGGCTTCTCAATCAAGTTATACAAAAGAACCGAAGCCACAATTATGTGCACAAGACACACCGCATTTTTTTTAACAATGTTCATTACTGCACACACCGATCATTCATTCTGGACATTCTGCAGGTAACATTGCTCTAAAAACAATAAAGAACGGCTATAGCCGTGTTGGCATTTACTTGGATATATAGTAATCTATCAAAATTAACCGATATATACTTCACTCTATGAAACAACTGAAACCCGCCAACATGCTATGGTGTATAACTGTCCTGATCGCATGCTTGTCTTTAGTACACATAACTTCTGCACAAACACAACCGCATACAAGCAAGACAATACCTCTGTATGACACGATCGTTTATATGGATAGTCTTTGGGAAGATTCGTACAACCACTGCAGGATCGATAAGCAGGAAGAGCTGATATCCGAAGACCTCGAATTCTATCATGACCAGGGAGGTTTGATGACATCGAAAAAAGCATTGATCGAGGCACTTAAAAAGAATATCTGCGGAAAGGTAACGCGGGAGCTACAGGCCGGAAGTATAGAGGTATATCCGATTCCCGGCTATGGCGCTGTAGAAATGGGACTCCATCGCTTTCATGCTAAAAATGATACCGGCAGTGGACCGTTCGCAAAGTTTGTTCACCTCTGGCACAATGAAAACGGGCATTGGCGAATTACGCGCGTAATCAGTCTTCACTAGTCCAAAAGATTGGTAAATTACGTTGTCGTTAATTTAATCCGGTAAAAAATGAACCACAACGCGAAATCAATCCGCCCCTTCATTGGCGCACGCGACTTTACACTGTCGAGAAGTTTTTATAAAGACCTTGGATTCGAGGAGCGTGTACTTACGCATAACATGTCTCTTTTCAAAACCGACAGTTTGGGATTTTACCTGCAGGATGCATACGTGCGTGACTGGGTTGATAACACCATGATATTTTTAGAAGTTGATGACGTGACTCGCCACTGGAATGACCTCCTGGCGTTGGATCTCACAACCCGGTATAAAGATGTGCGACTCGTACCGATTCGCGAACTCGACTGGGGCCGCGAGTGCTTCCTGCACGATCCATCCGGTATACTCTGGCACTTCGGAGAGTTCAGGAGAGATTGAAAGAATAAAGGGATTAAAAGGTTATAAAATTAAAAGATTGAAAGATTAAATAGGTAAGGTATATATGCCGGCCGTCTTTCAATTTTACCATCTTTAAATTTTCCAATTTTCCAATATTAATTTCCCCCTATGAATGAGATTAAAAAAGAAGACATCAAACAGGAAGTGTTCGATCTTTATGATGACTATGCACACAACCGAATTGACAGACGTGACTTTGTACAAAAGCTTTCCACCTATGCGGTTGGCGGGGTAACGGTTGCTTCCCTGATGAGCTTCCTCATGCCTGACTATAAAGGTGCCATCCAGGTTCAGGCGAATGATCCCCGGTTAAAATCAGAGTATATTAATTACCCTTCTCCCAAAGGAGCGGGTACTATCAAAGCGCTGTTATCAAAACCGGTTGATGCTAAAGGAAAATTACCGGGCATTGTCGTGGTGCATGAGAACAGAGGTCTCAATCCGCACATTGAAGATGTTGCGCGAAGAGCTGCGCTTGCCGGATTTATTTCCATTGCTCCGGATATGCTTACGCCACTCGGTGGTTACCCGGGCAGTGATGATCAGGGACGAGAGCTTCAAAGTAAACGCGATCGGAATGAAATGCTGGAAGACTTCATCGCTGCATTCGATTATCTCAAAGCACATAAAGATTGTACGGGCAAAGTTGGTGTGGTAGGTTTTTGCTTTGGTGGATGGATATCAAACATGATGGCTGTACGCATTCCGGATCTGGCTGCGTCTGTTCCGTTTTATGGAGGACAACCTGCAACGGAAGATGTTCCGAAGATCAAAGCTCCGCTCCTGCTGCATTATGCTGAATTGGACACGCGCGTAAATGAAGGATGGCCGGCCTATGAAAACGCGCTAAAGGAAAACAAGAAAGAGTATACCGCCTATATGTATGCCAATGCCAACCACGGCTTCCACAACGATACAACACCACGATATGATAAAGCCGCGGCAGAGCTGGCCTGGAAACGAACGGTTGATTTCTTCAATCAAAAATTAAAGTAATCTGGCTGCGGCCCTCCCCGAATATATATAGCGATAGCTCATCCCGGGTTGATGAAAATACTCGCCTGCTAGACAAGCGAGACAAAGCCCAATGGCATTATGGATGCTACACCTGAATATATTAAGATCGTAGCACCTGACGGTTCACTAGGCTTTATGAATCAGGCCATAACTAACCCGTATATATAGGTAATTATACAGTTACTTTCAGCAGAATATAGGCATAGCCGCTATATATTGATGGCTAAAGCGGTACACCCGCTGTGCATGCCAGACATTGGTTGGCAAATGAATCGTATTCATCAAATGCAGCGCCCGGTTTGCCAAACAAGGTAATGATGCGATCGATACGGACTTGTGTACCGGAATCAAGTATAATGAACATTCCTTTCCCGGAAATTTCTTCAAGCTTGACAACCTTGCCTATAACTTCATCAACGGCCTGGTTCGCGTTCCAGTAAAACACCTTTCCGGAAGTCTGTTTGGCAATTTCTTCCGTAATCACTTCGCGAAAATCGTAAGAGACTGGGGTGTATGAGGTGTCCATGGAGCGATAGTATTTACTTGTTATATAGATAAAACCAGTTTGCTTCTAATATAATTCATCTCCTACTCAAATAATAGCAAAAGGTTGCCCGTAGAAATTGCAGAATTGATTCCCTTGGGGGAAGCGTTTCTCTGCTAAAATTGCTCTGCGATTTCTATATCTACGTCCTCTGCGGAAAAAATTTATCAGGAAAAGATTTTCTATCGGAATGCGACTTCGCGGAGTTTGGTTTCTTCGAGGTCTACCAAAGATAGATATTTACGGATCAACTCTTCATCGTATTCCTGTTTGCGATTTAATTGATGAAGGGCTTTTCGTTGTTCGTCAAGCAGCGCTAGATATATAGTATGGTATTGCACCAGCAGGTTTCTGCTTACGCTGTTAAAGGCGGCTACATCCTGTTGAAATATAGCCAGGTCGTTGCGCAGCTTTGCTGATAAAATCTTCAGGTGTTCATTCAATTGCTGTTCACCGCTAAGCGATTGTTCCAGAAATTGTAGCGATGTCTCTGTAATCGTTTTCCGAATGATCAACTCCTGCTCCTGCTCGTGTTCCTCTGCGCTGCTATCGGTTACCTCTAGTTTTCGCATCACCCACGGAAGCGTCAGTCCCTGAAAAACAAGTGTAACCAGAATCACAATAAAAGTAATAACGAGTATCAGGTTTCTATAGGGGAAAGCTTGGTCCGGCTGAATGAGCACCGGTATAGATAGCGCAGCCGCCAGCGACACAACGCCACGCATACCCGCCCAGCCAAACACAAAGGGCATTTTCCAGCCGGGATTAGGATCCGCAACGGTAATAAAATTTTTCATAAATCGTGTAAACGCTGAAGCTCCCAGTGTACAACATATGCGGGTTATGATCAGTACTACCGAAATCACCAAACCATATATAATGGCCTGCATAAGACTTACCTCTTCTACTTCATGCACGATATGTGGCAACTCAAGTCCAATGAGTAAAAAAACGACACCGTTCAGAATGAAGCCGATGGTAGACCACACGTTGGTACCCTGCACGCGCCCCTGATATGTGAGCACGATGTGACGCTTGCTCGATAACAGGAGTCCACCGGCAACTACGGCCAGCACACCGGAGAAATGAAATCGTTCGGCAAAGTAATACATACAATACGGTGCCAGGAAGCTGAGTATAATCTCAATACTCGGTGTTGTGGGCAGCCAGCGATATATAGCGTAGAAGAGAAGTCCTATAGCTATACCAATTACAGTTCCCATGATAATCACGAGGAAGAAACTACCTACAGCATCAGACATTTGAAACTGCCCGGTAACAATGGCCGCCAATGCAAACCGAAATACAATGAGTGAAGAAGCATCATTCAAAAGACTTTCCCCTTCTACTATACTCATTAAAACTTTGGGAGCTTTCACTTGCCGCATTATAGTTGTAGCAGATATAGCATCTGGCGGTGATACTATTCCACCGAGCAGAAAGCCCAGCGCCAGTGTAAAGCCTGGTATAAGTGCATACGAAGCAAACGCGACCACGCATGACGTAATGATAACGATCGGGAATGCAAAGCTCGTGATCACCCTCCTCCATTTCCAGAATTCTTTCCATGAAGTTTGCCAGGCCGCTTCATAGAGCAAAGGCGGAAGGAAAATAAAAAAGATGAGTTCGGGATCAATCGTAATATGCGGGAAGATGTTGGTGAAACTAAGTGCCAATCCGCCCAGCACCAGCACAATGGGATAGGCAGTCTTTAGTTTGCCGGCCAGCATGATCAAGGCCACAATAATGAAAATCAGGTAGATGTATTCGATAAAGATACTTTGCATACAGGTTCTTGAGACTAAATATAGCAAATGCAATCAGTACTGTCCATAAGCTATGATTACAACATCACAAAACTATGATTCGGCATCACTACCGCTCCTATATAAATCAAACCAATGCTTGCGAGAATCAAACATACGTGACAGTCAATGGCGAAAGAAGGTCGGCAACCATTTGCAAGTGACTGTTTATTTTAGGATATTACTTTACCTAATTCCAGTTGCTATGTCAGAGAATAAAATATTACAGCCTTCCGCAGGATCGCGGTGCGCTGTGCAAGCTACCATAAGCTCAGAGCTTGTTATGGCCTTCCTCGTATTTTCATTTGCAGCATCTTCCGGTGTTGTCGGGTATCTGCGGCAAGCACTTCAGTTGATCGGTTATGTCAACATCGTAAGCTTTGTTATCACGAGTGTAATCTTTGCTTACCTGCTCGGGAGAAAGGCAGGTATAGTGATTCATCAAAACGCACGCAGTCTTTTTTACATCAGCTATAAAACGGGACTGCTTGTCATTATATATTCAACCCTCGCCACTTCGCTCCTGGCGTGTATAATCGCTGCTATTACTACCGGCTTGCCTGCCAACTGGTTCATGCTATATATCACGAAACCACTGGCATGGATGCTCTGCCTGAGTTGCCTGCCGATAATACTTGCAGGCTCATGGTACGGGTTTACCATGGCGAAGTCAGCAGGTGAATAAGATACCTGTTACTGGTGCTTAAACATATATCGCACGCCTACACCGGCATGCAAAATGTTCCAGATGTTCAATGCATGTTTGTTTTGAATATAGCTCACCAGTTTGATCTCATTTGTACCGATCTCATAGTATGCCGTGAATTTCTTAGGCTTCCTGAAAGCATGCGTAACAAAGCGCACATCACCACCTATAAAAAGGTTTACACGCACGGCTTCGCTCCACCAGTAGTAACCATCCGGATACCAGCCGGGAAGATCGGATGAATACTCTTTTCCGAACGTATAGCAGAAATATACTCCGGTATTCAACGGGTGTATCGCTACATCCGGATTGACCCGTATGCGAATGGGCATCGCGTTGAACTTGAATGTGAAAGTTTCCAGGGCCGTGCTGCCGGTAAACCCCGGAACAACACCTAACAGAAAATCAAGACTTCCCTTCTTCGAAAAGATATCATAGCCAACACCGGCCGAAACAAAGCCTATACTTCCGGCATATTGCGCCACAACGAAATCAGGTATATACCAGTGATCGCGATGCTCACGCGTCTGTGCGAATGACGATCGTATACCGCATACGAACACCAGGAGTATACTGTACAGTATATATCGTTTCATCAATAGAAAATTTTAGTGAAGGTGTATTGATGGCCATAAAGTCTGATGACGAGGTACATGCGCTCGTTCATGCTGGTTGCTACCAGGTAGTCCGTACCATCCTGGTAAGGCTGTCCGTATTCGAAAGTATGCCGGTGTGCGTGCAACGACATGGCTACTCTACCGGACTGACTAAGTGTGTTGGCATACGACACTTCAAGATCGGGATTGAAGTCGCTGTCGTACGGAGGCACATGCGACACAACAATCGCCCGGTGAAAGTCATGAGTGTTCAGTTCTGCGTTGAGCCAGTTCAGATCAGGCACGCTGCTGCTGAAAGCATACTCCCTGGAGTTGGTGTTCAGCAGTATAAATTTGAAACCGTTCACAATAAAGCTCGTGTTCAGCGGGCCATACATCTTGGTATATATCTTTTCTCCGTTCCCCGACAGGTCATGATTACCAATAACACCGATATAGGGTTTGTTCAACGTCTGCATGATCTCATCAACCCACTGGTATTCATCTTTCAAGCCAAAGTCACTGATGTCTCCGTTCAGAATCACAAAATCTGCTTTCTGCTGGTTGGCGCTTTTCACAAAGTCTTTCAACTCATCATAGAACCGTTGAGAGTCACCGATTGCTATAATGGTAAGCGTATCCGGATCGGATACATTCTCCTGAATCGTTTTGATGGCACGGCTGTTCAGGTTCTTCTCCGAGTCATCAAGCATAGTCTCATAAGGATGATATTCAAAAACAGAGCACGCTCCTGCTATCATCAGGATACAAAGGCGGTATACTTTACGGAAGATATACCGGCCGGAGATTTTCGGGTAGTTCATATTGAAAAATTTCCGTTGCAAGTTGGCGTGTTTTCACTTGAATTAAAATGTATAAAGCATGGCAGGCGTTGTATACATGAAGTCAAAACTGAAGGATACAATAATTTTCATACTAAAAATGAGACCATCCGCCTGATGGTCTCTTTTACAATTTACCTGACCTCATCTACCAAAAGGTTCTTCAAAAGTATAGGAAGATGCCTTTTGCGTCCATGACGATCGTATGCAATTCATTGTATGTTTACACGGAGAACTGCTTTCCCAATGCAATCACCCCGGGTAAAAAATTATACTCTTGTTCACTGGAATTTTGAACCTTTAACCACTATTCCGAGTTAGCCAAAGATTACGGCCCGATTGAAACTTATGAAATTTACTCTACGCGTATGGCGCAACCGTTGAAGGAAAGACGGTTGGGACTTTTACAGGCAACCGCGATCAACATGACCGACATGGTCGGCATTGGTCCGTTCATCACCTTGCCGATGGTGATCAGCATTATGAACGGTCCTTATTTCTTATACGCATGGATAGCCGGAGCATTCTTGTCAATTATCGATGCGATGATCTGGAGCGAACTCGGGGCTGCATTTCCGCTGGCCGGAGGTTCCTATAATTTTCTGAAAGAAGCCTACGCGAAAAAAGAAACCGGCAAGCTGATGAGTTTTCTGTTTGTATGGCAAACGTTGATCCAGGCTCCGCTTGTAATTGCATCGGCTGCGATTGGCTTTGCTTCATACTTCGCTTACCTGGTGCCGCTAACCTACTGGCAAAGCAAATGTATCAGCGGTGGTGTTGTTATACTGATCGTTGTGCTGCTCTTCCGCAAGATCGAAGATATAGGAAAGATCAGCGTGCTGTTATGGATTGTTGTTCTGGGGACCATATTGTGGATCATTGTGCAGGGTTTCTCCTATGGAAATTTCCTGATGCCGCTTCAAACCATCAATGACGGACTTACCATCAATCATACTTTTGCTGCAGCCATTGGCTTTGCATCTGTGAAGAGTGTATATAGTTACCTGGGATACTATAATGTTTGTCACCTGGGAGGTGATATTATTGATCCTGCCAGAAATATACCCCGCAGCATGTATCTTTCCATTGCCGGTATATTTCTGCTATACCTGTTGATGAATGTCAGCATTGTAAGCGTTATACCATGGCAGGAAGCAAAAGACAGTGAGTATGTGATCAGTCTCTTCATGCATCGTCTCGCAGGCCCGATGGCTGGCAAGATCGTTACCGGGCTTATATTGCTCGTAGCCTTTGCTTCGGTTTTCTCGGCAACGCTTGGATATAGCCGCATTCCCTATGCAGCTGCCATGGACGGAGCTTTCTTCAAGATATTCGCGAGAGTTCATCCGAAAGGAAATTTCCCCTATGTATCTATTCTCTTTTTAGGTTCAGTTGCTTTTATATTCAGTCTCCTGTTCCGGCTTAGTGATGTGATCAGTGCTATACTGGCCATGCGTATCCTGGTGCAATTCATTGGACAAGCCGTTGGACTATTGTCTCTCACCTACACCAAACGAAAAAACTTCCCGTACAAGATGCCTTTCTTTCCGTGGCCGGTATATATCGCCATCAGCATGTGGATATGTATTCTTATCTCCACCGGTATAAAAATGGCTGCTGCCGGAACTGCCATCATCGCTCTGGGTATTGTTATATACTTCATAAAAGCCAGGCTGGAAAAGAAGGCGGCACTTGAAGTGCTGGAGGACTAATACATATCCCACCAAAATATAGCGGGCTATGGATATATCCATAGCCCGCATCGTTATTGCAAGTTCTTTATCTATGCTACTCTGTGCGCAGACTCTTTACAGGATTCATCAATGAAGCGCGAATGGCCTGGTAACTCACCGTAAGTAAGGTGATAAGAAGCGCACCGAAAACAGAGACTGCAAAGATCCACCACGATGCTTCGGTATGATATTCATATTGGGCGAGCCAATCGGAGATCAGGTAGTATGCTATTGGTACCGCGAGTAAACTCGATATCAACACAAGCACCACAAAATCCTGTGATAACATTCTCCATAAACCAGATACGGATGCCCCGAGTACTTTTCGTATACCGATCTCTTTGGTGCGTTGCTCGGCAACAAAAGATGCCAGTGCAAATAGTCCAAGGCATGAAATAAATATAGCGAGTGCAGCGAAAAACGTTGATAATGTACCGAGTCGTTTTTCATCGCCAAACTTGCGTGAATATTCCTGATCTACAAATGTAGGCGCCACCGGTAAAGCAGGATTTACCCGCTTGAATACAGTTTCAATCTTGCTGACTGCTTCCTGTGCGTTGACAGCCGGATTGAGTTTCAAAAGAAATATATTCTCCCGGTGAGTTGAAAGATGGAACATGGAAGGTCGCACCGGTGCGTAGGGAGATTCTACCAGCAGGTCCTCCACGATACCAATTACGGTATAGGGAACATCTTCCCAACGTATAATTTTCCCTACGGGATCTTTCAATCCTATAAATTTCACGGCCGATTCATTGAGTATAAATGCATTTGAATCGGAAGCAAACTCTCGTGAGAAATCTCTTCCTTCTTTAATCTTCCAGCGAACAGTTTTACCGTAGTCATGAGACACTGCGTTGTTCGGGAAGTCAACTGCCTGGTTGGGATCTTTACCTTCCCAGTCAAAACCACCGTTACTGTTCCATACAGAAGTTGTGGGACTTCCGGATTCAGCCATCTCCAGAATTACGCCTGCATTTACCAGCTCGGTACGCACGGCATCAAAATGCTTGTGAACTTCCTCTGTTACACCTAAACTTACCAGACCATCTTTACTATATCCGATCGGTCTGCTCTGGCCATGATGGATCTGTTTATATACTACCATGGTACCAATCACCAGCGTAGTGGAAATTGTAAACTGCAATACCACCAAAGCCTTTCTCGGTAATGATGCATAGCGCCCTGCCCGAAATGTACCCTTCAATGTTTTAACAGGTTGAAACGATGACAGGAACAACGCTGGATAACAACCGGCAACAAGTCCGGTAAACAAAGTAAAGACAGCGCCAGCCAACCAGAACGTTGGGTTTAACCAAGGTAACTCAATGCGTTTGTCGGCTACGGTGTTGAATGAAGGTAAGATGAGCAGCACCAACAGAATGGCGCACACAAATGCCAGCGAAGCAATTAACACCGACTCACTGAAAAACTGCACCACGAGTTGCTTGCGCATAGAACCAATTGCTTTGCGTATACCTACCTCTTTGGCTCTCTTCTCAGAGCGGGCAGTGCTCAGGTTCATAAAATTTATGCAGGCCAGTATCAGTACGAATGCACCGATAACACCGAAGAGCCATACATTGGCAATACGTCCACCGGTATTAACTCCGCCTTTGAACTCAGAATACAACCTCCATTTATACATCGGGTGCAGAAAGACAATCGGATTATAGCGTCTCTCCTCATCGCTGATCTTGTTTAGTTTGACATCGTGTATCTTCGCAGACAATTGTTCCATTTCGGCATGATCGGCAATCATCGCGAAGGTTCTGGTAAAATTACTTCCCCACGGATTTTTCATCTTGCGCACCCACTCGTTCTGACTTAAATAGAGCGACCAGGGCAGTATAAATTTCAGATCGTAGAAAGATGAATTATACGGTATATCTTTATAGACACCGGTAACCGTAACATCCACAGTGTTGTCGATGCGTAATGTTTTACCAACCGGGTCAGCATGATCGAAGTACGTTTGGGCTACCGATTCCGACAGCAGAATAGAGTTCATATCTTTGAGTCCATCGCGTGTACCGCTTACCATCTCGAGCGTCAGCATGTGCGGCACCTCCGGTTCGAAGTAACTTCCGGATATCAGCAACATCTTATCGCCAAGCGTGAGTGTGTGATCATAGTTCCAGGAAGCCTGTACTACATATTTGAAATCACTGCCGTATACCGATCGGATCTCTTCCGCCATTACTGCAGGGTTTGCTTCCTGTGTTCCTATTTCACCATTGAAGGTTTGATGTTGCATGACCTGTGCGATGCGATCATAGTTACCATGGTATGTATTGTACTGCAGCTCATCGAATACCCAAAGACCGATGAGTATGGCAACACCCATGCCGACAGCCAGTCCACCAATGTTGATAAACGAGTAAGTCTTACTCTTCCAAAGGTTTCTCCAGGCGACTTTGAAATAACTGGTATACATAGTATTCATAGGTTGTTTCAGAGAAGGATGCTAAAAAGATTCATAACGTTGCACAACGGAGCCCTCAACGAATCAAATACTCCCAACTTTTTTAAAAGTTACAGATCGTTTCTGTCTTTTTTAGCGATCGGGCTGCATTATTCATCCTTCAAACACTTTACCGGGTTTACGCGGGCAGCCCGCAGCGCTTGGAGTCCTACGGTGATCCATGCAATGGCAAGGGCAATTATACCGGCTGCTATAAAATACCATGCTTGCAGGGAAATGTGAAACGCAAAATGATCGAGCCATGCCTGTGCGATGAAGTAACTAACCGGGAGCGCTATGATGATCGCTGCAAAAACAATTTTTGTAAAGTCTGCTGACAGTAACAGGACAATGCCCAGCTCTGTTGCCCCGAGTACTTTACGAATGCCAATCTCCTTTACCCTGCGTTCGGCAGTAAAGGCTACCAGTGCAAACAAACCCAGGCATGAGATCACAATAGCTATGCCTGCAAAATACCGTGACAACACCGAAACGTTTTGCTCCGCTATATATAGTGCATGATAGTCGTCATCGAGAAAATGATATTCGAAAGGAAGTCCGGGACTATATTGTACATGCAGTGCCATTAATTTCGCAATCGCCTCCTGTTCGTGTCCGGCTTGTATCTTTACCATGACCTTGTTGCTGCGCGGTTCAAATTGCATTACGCAAGGTTTGACATCTTCATAGAGTGACTCAAAATGAAAGTTATCGGTTACGCCAATGATAGTCTTTTTATCGCCCCACAACGTTATGGTTTTGCCGATGGGATCTTTTATTCCCATGCGTTCTACAGCAGCTTTATTGAAGATAACCGATGTACGATCGTCACTATACTCCGGTGAAAACGAGCGGCCTGCAATCATCTTTACTCCCAGTGTTTCAATAAAATTATAGCCTGCTTCCAGGTTGCAGAATCCTACGTCTTCATCCTGTTTACCGTCTTCCCAATCTATACCACTCAGCCCGCCATGCTTGCCTGTCAGATCATGATAAAAATTAGAAGCCTTTACCACGCCCGGTATAGCGCTCACTTTGTCCATAAAGGTTTTTACATATAGTTCATACGCACCACCGCGTTCAAAGTAGCTTTCGTCAGCACCTGGCTTCATTTCCATTTCAAAAAGTACAATGTTATCGCGCGAGTATCCCAGGTTCTTTTCCTGTATATACTTTATCTGCCGGTAGACGACCAGCACCGATACAATAAGAATAACCGATATGGTAAATTGAAATACAACGAGCCCCCTACGCGCCCAAAGTTCACCAAAGGAAGCGGTAAATTTGCCACGCAACATCGAGATCGCACTGAATCCCGACAGGTATAGTGCCGGATAACTCCCCGCCAGTATACCGGTAACCAGTGTGATGGTAACAAGCGCTGCAATCGTGACACCATCCATCGTAAACTCCAGGTGTTTGGATGTAAGTATATTGAAAGCGGGCAACAACAAGTCTGCCAGCAGTACCGCGATAATCATTGCAATAACGCTCATCACTACTGACTCAAACAAGTATTGAGAAACCAGATTTCCGCGCGCTGCACCCACGGCTTTTTTTATACCTACTTCCTTCAGCCTGCGCGCTGCCTTCGCTGTAGAGAGGTTCATGGAGTTGATACACGCGATCACCATGATAAATATCGAGATGGTGGCGAACAATGCTATATATTCAATACGACCACCCACCGGTATGCCATTGGCATAGCGACCATGAAGATATTTATCAGTGTAACGTTGCGCGAATAACACACTCTTCATCTCCTTGTCCTTCTTCTGCATGAAGTACTTTACCTTCTGGTTGAAAGCATCGGCATCAGTTCCCGATCTTAAAAGCACAAAAGTATGTGGATCACTGTTACCCCAATATTGCAACGAAGGGCGCTCGGCAAAAAAGTATTCGTAGTTAAGAAGCAGATCGTATTCTGTACTTACCGGCACATTTGGCTTTTGAAATATACCGGTAATATGTAGTGTGGCTATAAATTGTTCCTGGCTCCAGCCGAACGTGCGCCCTACTATATTGTCTGTGGTATGAAACAGTTTTAACGCGAGCTCTTCTGAGATCACCACACTGTGCTTGTCCGGAAGCAATGCTGTTT
Source organism: uncultured Chitinophaga sp. (assembly GCA_902168205.1). Taxonomy (GTDB): domain Bacteria; phylum Bacteroidota; class Bacteroidia; order Cytophagales; family Cyclobacteriaceae; genus Ohtaekwangia; species Ohtaekwangia kribbensis. Next base: position 554,791 of record CABHOK010000007.1, read on the forward strand.
TGTTACCCTGTAGAATTGTGAGCGGAAAAACCTGGAAGTAATCTTTACTCACAAACTGTCCTGCTGCGTGCAGGCTTGTCTGGTCAGTCTTGATCACACCCTGATTGGAGAACCACGATGCCGGTACTACCGATGCTGCATACTCAACTTCCGGAATTTCCTGTGCCAGTGCGCTGGCCAATATACCGGGAGTGCACTCACATGTACCGAAAATGCCATTCTCCGAAGAGTTCTGTAAAAGCTGGTAACGCCTGTCATCATTCACGCCAAACCTGTCAACACTCATCTCGTGATGTATCCATAAAAAGATAAGCAACGTACTGGCTAGTCCTGTCGAGAGCCCGACCAGGTTGATCAGAAAAGTACCTTTAAACTTTCTGAAGTTCCGGAAGATCAATATAAGGTTATGTCGAAACATGGCATGGAAGTTAAGAATCCATTCGTACGCAAGCTATACCAATGCCATTTTTAAGAAGTGCTGTTACGCTATAAATTTCAGGTTATCCGGTATAGCCCGACTGTACACTGCCCATTCATAGAAATCGGATCGTCCACGTATGGGCACTTGAAATTTATTTATCGAAGAACGGCTCATCAGCATTCGGGTCTGTACCAAAGCGTAAGATGTGACCGTCCGGATCGACTATCTGCATCTCATAGGCCCACGAAAAATTAGTAGGCGGAAGTTTAATGGTAACATCTTTTTCAACGAATTGCTGGTGCAACTCCTGTATATCACCGTCAAACCCGATCCATATCCAGGTGCCTGGCATGCCTTGCGATCCTTTGCAAAGATATATACCCGTATTGTCGCGGGTGATACACGTAAACGTATCATCGCCCCAGTCGGCATTATCAAAGCCCAGTATATCCTTGTAAAACTTTACACTGCGGGTTATATCCTGCACGCAGAGAATCGGTGCTATATTTTCAATGCGGAAGTCCATGGAGTTATTGTTAATGTTCGTTAACAGTTATTAGAAAAAACCAGAAACACAAAGAAATCACGAAGGAGACACGAAGTCACAAAGTATATTTTCTCCGTGTAACTCTGAGTCTTCTTTGTGATTTGTGCAAGGGATTTATTATCCGTTACACGTTATCCGTTCTGTATTCCCCGTTTTCGGTTTAATATACCTCGGTTATACTTCTCGCAGCGATTCGCATATAGCGACTTACCACTGCACCCGATACAGTAAGTCAATTCTACAACAATGATATAAAGTTATATTTAGATACGTAAGGAATTATATTCCAGTTGTATTATAGTCAAAACGAGTTCAATACAGCGGTGAAACAATCAAAATTGACTTGGAATGTGCAATGCAATGTACCGGACCATCGACTTGTGGTATATTTATGGGAATATTTTATGGTTTGATCCAGTCTTTTGCCTCATCCAGAGAATTGAAATAATGCGATGTTAATGACTGGTCTTCCACCAGACTCATAGTATCCTCTACAGATACCTGTGTGAAAACGTCATCCGGTAAAATAATGGCCAGATGCGTATAGCCCAATTGCATGGCACGCTTGGTCCAATCCGTTATTGACCATTCCTGATCGTCAGGATGGATTGTACCTAAGTGTGTCGTATCAACGATTACGCGAGAACTGTGATATTGCTCCATTCCTGAAAGTAGAATGTCCAATGTATCACGGTATTCATTGGAGGTTACCGCAACTTTCCAACACAATATCATTGACTGAATCGTTTCCTCATAGAGGATAGAAGCGTATTCCTGTTCGAAAAATTTAATCATATCATTGAAGGTTTATGGTTAGCTACAAGTTTCAATTTCAATCAGTATCACTCCTTCGACCAAAAGATTGTATTGAGTTACGGGACATACTATTCTATATATATCTTCTTAACGTAAATCTCTCCACTTTCCGTCTGTACCAGGACAATGTAAATACCTGACGCTAATCCGGAGCTGGAGTATATCATCTTTCCGGATTCCATTTGTCCACTTAAGTGCACAGCTCTGCCCATCGAGTTGAAGAATTTTATGCTGCGCGCATCGGTTACGCCTTCCATAATCAATTGATTTTCTGGGAGAGCATAGATTACTATATCTTGGGTATCCAAATCAGCAATGGCTACAGACGAATAGCTTGAGGTGCCGTCAAAATCAGTTTGCTTTAACCTGTAATAATTTCGTCTGTTAGGATTGTAGTCTGTAACAGAATACCGCTGCTCTTCTATACTGGTTCCGGCTCCCGGTATTGTTTTTAGAACGGACCAGGTTCTTGCATCAACTGATCGCTCCAGTGTGAAATAGTCGTTGTTGATTTCTGTCGCAGTCGCCCAGTATATATCTACAGTGTTCTCATACGGTATTGCTTTAAAATACAACAGTTCAACGGGAAGAATACTGCATAACGCACTTGCTGCTGACTCCGAGGATATAGTATAAAAAGTAGACGGATTATTTTGGTTGTTGTAGGATGTTGTAATCCAGCCAGCGGAACGCGCAGATGTCGATATTCTAAATTCGTCAAACTTTGCATCGATATAGTGGTCGGCACCATATTGGGATCTTCCGAAATAATTAGCCGTTGAAGACTCTATGCTGGATGGCGAGAGTGTAATACCGGTTGAATTGCCGAGCAACGTCCCGTTTCGATATATACTTAGGCTTCCTTCAGTATTGTTAAGCACGACAGCCCAGTGAATCCAACTTCCGGTATTGGTAGTGTTGGTTACAACAGGACCTTGCTCATTTGCAGCAGTGTTGGTAGTAATTCGTGCGCGGGTTTCTGCTGGACTTCCGGTACCAGTCGAAGGCGTTAAAAAGAAATTAATGTTTGTGTTCTGACCAAAATCAAATATCCGTTCCCAGTTGGTGGAGCTCCGATCGAGATTTACCCATCCTTCAAATGTGAAGTTTGATATACCGGCAAAGAATCCGTTGGCTAAACGAAGATACTGACCAGCAGCAGAGCTTAGGATGTCTGTGCTGTTATTAAGATCTCGGCCAGCAGCTATTTTTGCCGTGGCAAGGGTAGCAGTGGAGTTATCGGTTAGATTGTTGCCATTGGCTGTATTGTCGTTGACGGTATTATTGAAGTGCCAGACCGCCTTATAGTTCGAATTCCAGGTTGCGGCAGCAGATGGGTCAGTGGTAACGCTGCTATTTCCATAGTACATGTGAATAACCGTATTGGCACTTATACTCAACGTAGGTACACGAACCCATGCTACAAATGCGCCGGATGAGGCTGCATATGATTCAATTTGATGGTCAAGTTTGGTAAGGCAGTCATTTGTATAAAATATAATATCGTATCCATTGCTATTGGTTACGTGTCCTCCATTAGCCGTGGTACGAAGGTCATTATCACTTACCGAAATCAGAACGGGGAAATCTGTATGATTTGACGTGCCGCTCACCTGCGATACTTGTATGGTGATTGTTTTTCCATAATTATACCCTATGGGCTGGGCGTGTATACCACTAATGGCAATGACTAAGAGCAGTACAGTAATACCGATTCTCATACAGGTGGGCTAAAAAAGCGATATTAAATGTACTAACAAATATTCTATTTCTACAGCACTCTCAGGTATAAAAGAATATGGTTGCGAGTCTGTTGTCTACCATGTATATAATACTGAAATGTGTATTATGGCCTAGAAATATTAGATGTACACATTTGTAAGTTACTTTCTAAATTATATACATAACGTAATATATAGTATCTCTTGTCTCCTGAGAAACAACAGGCGTGATCGCTATCAACCCTTCCGAAACGCTTTCGTACAGCGATTTTTAGTATGATTTATGGGGGCTGAACCACTGCTACAGCAGGATTTTAGAGTGATTGCACTGGAATGGAAACCTCATGTTGATTTGGGAGCCAAAGCATGTAGCTATCGTGATGCCGAATGCCGAGTTCGCCCCATTAAACGTGGAGATGATCAAGGAGACAATGGAACAAAGGCAATCCACTATTACAGATAGACCGATATTTTCAATCCCATATCATACGGAAAAATACATGTCGCAAATATATTGTTACCATGTTGAGTATATTTACTTCGGATTAACAAATCCCTTGCACAAAGGAAATCACAAAGAAGACTCAGAGTTACACAGAGAAAATATACTTTGTGATTTCTCTTTGTGTTTCTGGATTTTTCTACGGTTAACGGTTAATCGTTAATGCCTAATGGCTCGGCAAGTATATATCAAACCTCGCACCACTATCCGGCACCGCTATGGCCTCTATATAGCCGCGGTGATTTTCAATGATCTTCTTCACGATGGCCAGCCCCACTCCTGTTCCTGAATATTCATGTTTACCATGCAGACGCTGAAATACTTCAAATATTTTTTCCTTGTAAAGCGGATCAAAACCAATTCCATTATCAATAACGGTGATGCGGTAATAACTTTCATCACGAGGTGTAAACTTGGTACGAAGGTCTTCAGCTTTTATACCATTCGTAGTCTCAATCCGGATTACCGGTGGTCGCTCCGGCGATGCAAACTTTAACGAGTTGCTGATCAGATTAAACATTACCTGCTTGAACTGCAATGGAATGACCTTTACTTCACAAAGATTAACGGACTCTATCGTTCCTGCTTTCTCACGCAACGTTTCTTCAAAATCACTTTTCAACTCATCAATGATATCCTGAAGCTTTACCGTTTCAAATCTACGGTCGCTTGTGCTGGTGCGCGAGTATGCAAGTAAATCCTGAATGAGCACTTGCATCTGATTGGCAGCCTTCTCCATACGGGTAAAGTAATCATTGGCCCGCTCCGACAAATTCTCTTTCTGCTTGATGCGCGATGCAAAGGTCTGAATTTTTCGCAGCGGCTCTTGTAGATCGTGACTCGATACATACGCAAACGACTGGAGTTCTTCATTCATACGCTCCAGCGTACTGTTCTTCTCTTTCAGCTCAATCGTTCGCTCGGTAACTTTCTTCTCCAGTTCGGAAGCAAAACTCTCAAGTATAGCTTTCTGATTTTTTTCTTCGGTGATATCGCGAATCGTTCCCAGCATTTTTTCAGGTTGACCCTCGCGATCATAAAATACTTTACCGCGCGCTTCCATCCAATGTATACTCTGATCTTTCCACAAGAGTCGCGCTTCATAATACAACTTGCCTGTCTTAAGCGCCTGCGCAAGTGCCGCATGGCGGGTAGAAAGATCATCGGGATGTATATGGTCGAGCAATTGCTGATGCTGCAACGTTACCCGCTCGTTATAGCCCAGTATCTGCAGATAGCGATCAGAATATATTCCTTCGCGTGTTTTCAGGTCCAGCTCCCATGTCCCAAGTTCACTGGCTTCGATAACTACGTTCAGCTTCTCTTCGCTTTTTTCTATCGTTGTGCGTGCTTCTACTTTTTCAGATACATCATTCACCGTAACAAACATGCCCCACACTTTATTATCTTCATCAAACAACGGAGCGTATTCATAATCCAGTATAAATTTCTTCAGTCCGTCATCTCCCTGTACATACGCAACAGCTTCTTTTTCATTATGGACCTGTCCTGATTGATAGACTCTGCGCAATAGCTGCGGATACTTTTGATCTTTAAGTTCCGGAAATACATCCAGCAGTTTTTTACCAATAACTTCATGCTCCTGCTTGCGCCAGATCTTTTCAAACATAACGGAGTTGGCAAGCTCGATCACATAGTCAGATCCGCGAAAGATCGTCATCGGTATAGGTGACTTCATGATCATCTCACGAAATTTACCTTCACTCTCAGCGAGTTTATACCTGGCACGAACCTGTTCCGTGACTTCAGTGGCTACTACAATCACACCGGATATCGCAGCGTCCTCGCGCAGCGGATGGTATACAAAGTTGAAATACGTATCCTCTTTACCACCGTGACGTTTGAGTGAGACTTTAAACTCTGTTCCGTAATAAGGTTCGCCTGTTTCGAGTACGCCCAACAGCAAGTGCTGCACAGCATCACGCAACTCCGGAAATGTCTCAAAGAACGGTTTACCTACTACCTCCTCCTCTTCTCTGTCAACAATCTCCAGGTAAGTCTTATTCGTCATTTCTACAATGAGCTCGCGACCACGAAATATAGTTATACCAATGGGTACTTCCTGTACTATACTTTTAAACCTGTTGTTGCTGTCTGTCAGCTTTTGCGTGTTCAGTATTTTTTCGGTTGTCTCATTGCAGATTACCAGTACACCGGCAATCTTACCAGACTCATCGGGTACAGCGCTATAGCTAAAAGTCCAGTATATATCTTCAATTCTGCCATTGCGATAGAACGGCACCAAAAGATCTTCGCGCCATACAGCTTCACCGCTTAACGCCTGGTCGAGCAGCGGCTTGATAATATCCCATATCTCTATCCACGCTTCTTTCGCGGGCTTTCCCAAAATATAGGGGTGCTTTCCATCTATACCCAGACTAGGGCGAAAGGCATCGTTGTAAAATGAAATCAGATCAGGGCCCCAGAATAGAAACATCGGGAACCTGGAATGATGCATCACATTGAGAAGCATGGACAACGTTGATGGCCAATGTTCGCGCGCTCCGAGCGATGTCTCTTCCCAGTTTTTACTTTCTATCAATTGCTGCATATCGGAGTTCATAACTAACGGGGTTAAGGGGCAATTCAGTAAACTTACGGATTTAATACGATGTGATGCGAAGTAATTTTTCCCTGTTGTTCATCTGATATCAATACCAGCCCCCGATGAATAACAGCCCTGAGATTTTCAAACCGCGCGGGTTTACAGATATAGTATCGGGCGCCTTTGGCAAAGAGCAATTGTACAATATCGGGATCGAACGATGTGGAAATTATAATTACAGGAATATCCTTGGTGCGATCGTGCTTCTTTATTTCCTGCAAACAATCAAAGCCATTCCTGCGGGGCATGTTGAGATCGAGAAAAAGAACTTCCGGCAACTCTTCCACACCAAGCAGGCGTTTCAAAAGCTGCTCTCCGTCATTTGCAACGGACAGGCTGGTGAGCATCGGTATTTCTGTAAGCGCCTCTTCGAACAACAAACAATCATCAACATCATCATCGGCAAGCAATATCCGGATAGCAGAGGAGGATTTCATTTGTCCAAATATACATTTTAGCGACAAGCCGGGAGCTACGGGGCGCGTGAAAAAGTTACTGGCTGCTGGCAACTGGACTATTTCCGTAGTGTTATACTACATATCCATAGCCCATGGCCAGACGGCAAAAGATGAAGCTGCCGCACGGGGCTAACTGGCATTCTATTTTAACGAATGTCAGATAAATCTTATGCACGAGTGGATCAACTGGTCGGTTCTCCGGAATTCGAGGTGTCTCAATTTCCTCAGCCTGCAACAGAAGAGGAATTGTAAAACATTGTTCGCCACTTTTATCGTTCCGGTAAAACTGAAGCTCGCAGCCGCAGGACACTCTTCTCCGCCATTGGTACAAACAAAGGATACACTGGTTCATTTGCATAACTTCGATAAGCTCCGACAGATCGATTCACAGCAGCAAATTGTACGTTTCAATCCGGTATAACAGTGCAACGCGAAAAGCGAATTACAAAAGCACTCGCTGGCGTTATTCAATACCGGTGATGTTGACGTTCAGACGCTGGCAAGTGCTATTGCTACCGGCACGCACGGCACTGGTAAATACTTACCGAACCATGCTTCGATATTGGAAGGTGTACGAATGATCGACTATGCCGGTGATGTAAAAATATACACCCAAAGAGATCATCCCAATGTGATGCAAGCGATGCGTGTATCGTTAGGTGCGATGGGAATATTTACGTACATCATAATGCCGGGCTTCGGTTCGATGAATTCTTCCAGGGTATTGCTGATACTTCGTTAGCGATAAAATATATACCTGTTGAACCTCTCCCCTGCCCCGATCAACTATAGGACGTGTTTTAGGTATGTACGTGTGTGGGTATTTACGTTTGGGATGGTGCGATGAGGAGTAATACGGGCCATCAAAACAAGCAGACACATAAACACGTACACACGTAAACACATAAACACATCTTCACCGCTTCGTCAGGCACTCCTGGTTAAACGCAGTCACAAATTTATTCTCGTTATATACTTCGATGCGGTCGATTTTTTCTTTGTTTACCTGCAACGGGTCGGGGGTTGATTGCGAATTGTAAGGCTTGGGGTTGCCCAGGTAAATGTGCAGGGCTATGTCGCTGATCTTGAATCGCACGATGATGCCACTCAAAATTCCCTGCGGTGTTACGATGTATGATTTTTCATAATTCTGCGAATCGATCAATCCTAACAACGACTCTACTTCCCTGCCCACGAATTTATTGAGTGGTGGCAAATTCAGGCTGTCAATCCCGACAGCGGCTGGCAATTTATCCGGATTAGCAGCTGCGTGAATTTTGCCGGCCATTGCCATTAACAGAAATACAAATGCAATTATCTTGATTTTCGGTAAAGCCATTGACGTGTGTTTAGTCCTTAAGCACAAAACGGACCTCTTACCCCCAAAGGGTCGTCATAAAATCTGCATAAATTTTCAGGTACCTATTCTGCTGAAAAATACAAAAACAACGGGGGCACGATCAGTAATCATCGCGCAGTGATACCGGATTTTCCTGGCGGTAAAAATATTCTTCTCCACAATCGTCTGTAGTACTTCCTGAGCAATGTAAATCACAGCTGTACCGGTCAAATATATACTTCACAAACCCGCCTGGGTAAAGCCATCGGCCTTATACCCGGAACGTTTTATATAGGCTGGAAAATACTTCGTGCAACAGGTAACGAGAGAATGGATGATGATGCTTTGACTATCGTGCTGACAATAACCTTTCGTATTCGTCAAGAATTTTGATCAGGTCTTCTTTTTGTTTAAAGCTCAACTTGTTCTGATCTGCATATTTACCCAAGGTAGGGTAATGTCCTGCCGTATATTTGCCAAACAAGTCCACTTCAATGAATCGGCTTCTTTTCCCATGAGTGTCTAACAAGTCACCTTCTTTTTCTTTTATTGTGATTTCGAGGTATGCCTCAAACAAGCCATCGCTATTTACAAAATATACTGTTTCAGTTTGCACCATCTTCAAGTCCTTACGGTCTGTTGTCGATTTGGCCTGGCGTCTTCCCATTATATTAGCCGGTGTTACAGACTTTAAGCGACCAATCTTTGATAGTACTGCGAAAGCCTGAAATTCCTTCAGGACTTCAAAGATTTCGATATTTTTTATCCCCGTCTCTTCGTCAGCAAATTCAATACAATAGAAACGTCTAAGTCTGCCAAGGTCACTTGCATAAAACTGAAAGTTTGTAAGACGCTTGGCGTTGAAAGATTTAGTATCATTATCATCGACATGCACGATAACTATACCATCATTATCGTTGAACACGATTTTACCCGTTATCTCCGATCCATCAATCAGAACAACTTTACCTGGTCTGGCCGTTGTGTCATATTGAATGATCCGCGATTTCCCGACTTGAGCAAATGAATTGGTTGAAAAAGAAAGAATTGCCAATGTAAGGCAAAACGAATAAACACAAGTAGACGGCATAGGTTAGAATATCGGTCCTAAAAATATACCTTATGTCTATGATTCACAACTTTGTCTGGAACATCTGTATAAATAAAAAGTCCTTCACCCGGACCAGACGATGGATCTTATTTTATTACGAGTGTAATGCGTTAGCTCGTTAAATATCGCTGAAGATTTTTCCTGAAGAATATAGCACTGTCTGTTATACTTTGCATGGAGTCTTTCGCAAAATTACCGCCTTGTTCGATGAAATAATATTGAAGACCGGCCCGCTTTGCTTCAGGCAATATAACCGTATAGTCAATTGAACCATTGCCAAGTTCGGTATAGTCGCGAGTCTTCTTGTCCATATCTTTGACGTGCCACATTACAAAGCGACCGGGTTGTTTGCTGAACAACTGTGCCGGAGTAAGCCTGGAAGAATGTACCGCCCAGTATAGGTCAATCTGCAACTTTACCAACGATGCATCCGTATCGCGCATAATGATGTCGTAACCATTCTCACCGTTATGGTCAATGAATTCAAAGTCATGATTGTGATAGGCAAAGCCCAGTCCCGCTTTCGTTACACGCTCTCCTACTATATTCAGTTTTTGCGCTAACAATTTAAACTTCTCTATTGATCTGGAATCCGGATCAAGCCATGGCCACGTAATATAGCGTTGTCCCAGTGCATGCGCTCCTACAATACAGGCATCTACATAGCGATCTAATTCTTCCTGAGGTTTACTCAGATATTGATAAAGATCATAATGACCACTGGAAGCTGATAATTTATGATCGTCCAGTAGTTGCTTGAAGGCGGCAGCTTTCATTCCATAGTACTCTGTCTTTACCGGATCAAATCCATACGTCTCCAGATCCTGGTAACCGAGTGCTGCTATCTTTTTCAAACTGCCGTGTATATCTTTAGCCAGAGCATCGCGAACTGTAAAAAGTTGTAATCCCATTTTTAAAGACGATACACTCGGACTGGCATTAACACCCAACGCGAGAAGCGAAGCCGTCCCCATAAGTGTACCAGACTGCTGTATAAATTTTCTGCGATCAATAGGTTGGTTGAACATAATGTAGCGTATAGGTTTGTAAGTGCAGTAATATAGCAAAAGATACATATACTGGCTATGGAGCGGTGAGCCGCTAGTTTGATTCTGGTAGTGAAACGCTTACTGCTAAGAGCTATATTTCCGAAAGCCAGAGGCCTGTAACCAGCAGCTTGCATTTTCTCCTCTCGCAACTCAACGCTCGCAGCTCTTTCTACGCCATCGCTCCATTCACGCCTACATTTTGCGCGCTGATCCATTTGGCTTCATCGCTTACCAGGAAGAGTACAACATTGGCGATGTCTTGTGGATCTCCGATGCGATTGAATGCTGAGAGCGATGCCAGTCTGCTGATAGTCTCATCCGACTTTCCATTCGTGAATAGCTCGGTGTTGGTTGGCCCCGGAGATATAGAGTTTACATTGATGCCGCGTTTACCAACTTCTTTAGCAAATACGCGGGTGAGTTGTTCCACTGCTGCCTTGGTTGCTACATACGTTCCGTATCCGGGTAACATGATGCGATTAACAGATGTAGAAAAATTAACGATGCTTCCTTTATCAGCCAGGTGTGTCGCTGCTTCGCGCAAGGCATTGAATACACCTTTCACGTTGGTGTTAAATTGCTTGTCGAATTCTTCATCGGTTGTATCAGCGATCGGCTTCGTAATCATAACACCGGCATTGTTTACCAGTATATCTACGCGACCGAACCGCGCTATAGTTTGAGCAAAGAGATTCTTTACCTCACCGGGCTTACTCACATCTCCCTGAATCGCTATAGCCGTTCCGTCATCGGATGTGATATCGTTCACTACCTGCTCGGCAGCATCCTTACTGCCTGCATAATTTACTACCACAGCAGCACCGGCACCTGCGAGTGTTTTGGCCACGGACGCTCCTATACCTTTGGAAGCTCCGGTCACAATAGCGATCTTATTCTTTAAAGTGTTCATAGTCGTTATAGCTTTTTGGTTATCGTATTTAACGTAATGATGAATCAAAGGTCGTGTATCGGTATGCTTTATGAAGTACAGAATTTACAGCATTACCTATACAAATCACAGATCAATTAAATGTTAATAGATTGACGCTCCGTTTACCAGCAGGTGTTGTCCGGATACAAATCCCGATAAATCACTGGCAAAGAACTCGGCTACATCGGCTACATCCTGTACAGACGTGAGGCGGCCCATAGGGGAACCGTTGAGCAGCTCTTTATAGAACGGATCTTCTTTCGCCATTTCAACAAACACACCTGTATTTTCTACCGGACCGGGTATAATCGAGTTGACCGTTACCTTACGATGTCCTATTTCCTTCGCGAGTATTTCCACGAGATACTTCGGTGTAGTCTTGCTACCTCCATAAACAGCCATGCCCGGCACCGGTGATGTAGTTGTACTGGAAGATATATAGATGATTCTTCCTCCATCAGCAATGTCTCTGGCGGCCTGCTGCAGGGTGAGATATGCGCCTTTTACATTGATGTTGAAGACACGGTCGAACTGCTCTTCGGTAAATTCAGTTACCGGCACTTGTATTAATTCTATACCGGCATTGGCCACTACGATATCAACTGTGCCGAAAGCTTTTTTTGTTTCCCCAAAGAGATACTTTACTTCTTCAGCCCTGGTAACATCAGCCTTTACAGCGATAACATTCGCTTTCATGGCTTTGATGTTCTTCACAACTTCTTCTGCCGATGCATGATCGCGCGAATAGTTGATAACAACGTTGGCACCGAGTGCTGCGTAACGCTCTGCGATTGCTTTTCCTAAACCACGGGCTGATCCGGTGATGATAGCCGTTCTGTTTTTTAATGAGTTCATGTTGTTGACTTTTGTTTTTTGTTTGATGAAACAAAGGTCATACAACCACCGCGCGCATAAAGTACAGATATTACAGGACTTCCTATAAAATTGAAAGCTTGTCCTGCATCAGAGTGTTTTCCGGAAAGCGTTCGGTGTAAGGCTTGTATACTTCTTGAAATAATTACTGAAGTGATTGGCTTCGCTGAAGCCCAACTGGAAGGCAACCTGTTTAATAGATATAGAGGAATTCTTTAATAGCGACTTGGCTTCTGCTATAGTTTTATCGGCAATCCAGGCACTGATTGTTTTACCCGTTTTTGTTTTAATAACATTGCTGAGATAATTAGGATTGAGACTCTGCAACCGGGCATAGTCCTGCACCTGGAAAACTATTTGCACTTTTCCTTCTCCGAGATCGCGGTAATGTTTCTCAAGATTCTCTTTGAATGTTTTTACGATCTGCGAGCTTCGGTTGCCTTCATATATAGGATTGTAGTCTGACCAGAAATACTCCTTGATCTTCAACAGCAGCACGACAAATAGATTACCAATAATACGTTTTTTTAAAAGCGATGTGCCCTTGTATTCATTCAATATCTGCAGGTATAATTTTTCAAATTCGGCAAAGGCTTCAGCATCGAGTGTACGCGGGCGAACTGTCTCAGCCAGCAGGAATGGAAATTCTTCAAAGATCTCCGGATGGACATTCTCTTTTAAAAACGATTCACTGAACGTGATCAGGTAAAGCTCCTGTACACGAAACCATTCGAAAGCCTTCAGGTGTCCGGGGTTTGTAAAGTAGATCGTGCCGGGAACTGTCTCAAACGTCAGGTCGTCCGTTATATATTTCCCGTTCGCATCTTTTACAAAGACAAATGAAAAATAGCTCGGCCGATATACAGCCGATTTGAAAGGTGCCTGACGGTGAATCTCTGCCAGATTGTTAATCGTGAAATCAACCGACTGATCAATGGAACCAACGGGCAGTCCCAAATTCTTATAGGTCTCGTAAAGGCTGGGATAAGTCTGAAAGGCTGCGTTATCTGGCATGGCACCAAGTAAACTTACTTCCTATAAATTCACAAGGTAAATTTAGCGAATGTCTCGTTAATCGGGCAACGAGATTTTCTATGAACGATTTACTAAGCTCCCTCCATGGTGTTAGTTAAACTATATCCCTGAAAGTAATATCAGGGATACAGCATAGATTTTAACGTACCGGCTTGGCCACACCAAAACCACATTTATCTCGGAGTTATACTTTAACAGCAACACGCTGCTCCACCGATTCTCCGATCTGCTGACGCCACATGGCGTAGTATAGTCCTTTTTCAAGAAGTAAATCTTCGTGTCTTCCGGATTCAACCACATTGCCTTTCTCCAATACATAGATCTTGTCAGCATGCATAATAGTAGACAGACGGTGCGCGATAAGAATGGTGATATGATTCTTAACCACTGATATGTCGCGAATAGTCTCGGTGATTTCTTCTTCCGTAATGGAGTCCAATGACGAAGTCGCTTCATCGAACACGAGTATATCCGGCTGGCGAAGCAGGGCACGTGCAATGGAAAGTCGCTGCTTCTCTCCTCCTGAAACCTTAACACCTCCTTCACCGATCACGGTGTCCAAACCTTTATCCGCACGATCCAGCAACGACTGGCATGCTGCTTTTTGCAATACCTGCATACACTCTTCATCGGTAGCATCAGGTCTTACAAATAACAGGTTTTCGCGAATGGTTCCTGAAAATAATTGAGTGTCCTGTGTTACGAAGCCAATCTTTTCACGCAACTCATCCATATTAATAGATGTGCTGGATATACCGTTGTATAATACCTCGCCTTCCTTCGGTTGATAAAGTCCGACCAGGAGTTTTACCAATGTAGTTTTGCCCGAACCGGAAGGTCCAACAAAAGCAATAGTCTTACCGTTGCTTGCTTCAAATGATATATCATTCAGGGCATTCCGCGAGGCCGTCTGGTGACGGAAGCTTACACCTGAAAAACTTAAGTTATTGATTCTCCCCATCAGCACGGGATTCTCCGGTTTGGCTTCTTTCGGTAAATTCAGAATGCGATTAAAATTGATGAGCGATACTTCTGTTTCGCGGAAAGCGATGATCACGTTGCCAAGTTCCTGCAACGGAGTAAACAGGAAGAATGAGTAGAACAGAAACGTGAAATATTTACCGGCAGAGATCTCGTTATCAAAGATCAGCACCAGCAGAATGACTACCATCACACTGCGTATAAAGTTGACCGTAGTGCCTTGCAGAAAACTCATGCCTCGTACATACTTTACTTTCTTCAACTCGAGACCGAGAATTTTATAGGTCGTATTATTAAGTCGATCAATCTCCTGTTTGGCAAGTCCCAGACTCTTTACCAACTCTATATTTCGCAACGACTCTGTTGTTGAGCCTGCGAGCGAAGTTGTTTCCTTTACTATATTTTTCTGAACCGTTTTTATCTTACGACTCAGTAACCAACTGGTAGCAGCAATGATTGGCACCGAAGCAAAATATACCAGTGTAACTTTATAACTTACCGTTAAGGAATATACCACCACAAAGATCATCGCTACCAGGCTTGAAAATAAAATACTGATAAACGAAGTGATAAACTTTTCAGAATCGGTTCGTACCTTCTGCAATATACCCAGTGTCTCACCGCTTCGCTGATCTTCAAAGGTCTGATACGGTAACTCGAGCGAATGCCGGATACCATCCGCATACATTTTCGCACCGAGCTTCTGCACCACGATGCTTGTAAAGTAGTCCTGCAGGTTCTTGGCGATGCGCGATACCATTGCGGCACCTACCGCCAATCCTACCAGGTACAGAATACCTTTTATAAACTCATCGCGACTTTGTGCATCGCGCTTCTCAATAAAATTGTCAACAATTTTTCCGGTTATGTGCGGATCGAGGAGCGAGAAAACCTGGCTGGTAGCAGCTAACAACAACGCAAGGGCAATAAGACCTTTATAGTTCCTGAGGTATGTAAAGAGTATTTTCATCCGGATTGGTGGTGAATAAAATGGACAATATCAGCATCTGAACAAAGAAACGCATCAGTAGGTTCTGTTTTTAACCGATAAACTGATTTTTTTATGCCCATCCCCTTTCGCCAGCCGTCCGGCAGATCATAAACGAACCGATGCTGCTTGTCACCATAGTATAGCCTGACCGTTAAAGATTTTTTAACAACGTTGTAAGTACCTGATACTATTTCAGATATACCCGCGTCTATCGTCCCCCCGAAACATCGAGTAACGTACCGGTAATATAGGATGCTTCATCAGACAACAGCCACAGAATTGCATTCGCCACTTCTTCGGGCTGACCTCCACGCTTCATGGGTGTAAACACTTTTACACGTTCAATACGATCAGGCTCGCCCGCTTTGGCATGTATATCAGTATAGATTATACCGGGACGCACTGCATTCACACGAATATTTTCTTCAGCAATTTCTTTGGCAAGCCCGAGTGTCATCGTATCAACAGCTCCCTTCGTAGCCGCGTAATCTATATACTCAAACGGTGCCCCGTACTTTGCTGCCATGGAAGATACATTCA
The DNA here is from genome assembly GCA_902168205.1 of uncultured Chitinophaga sp. Classification (GTDB taxonomy): domain Bacteria; phylum Bacteroidota; class Bacteroidia; order Cytophagales; family Cyclobacteriaceae; genus Ohtaekwangia; species Ohtaekwangia kribbensis. The sequence continues at coordinate 570,732 of CABHOK010000007.1, forward strand.
CGATACTGCCACCTGCACCGCCCTTTCGCGTAGACATGCGATTAACAGCTTCACGTGCACAGAGAAAACTGCCCACAACATTCGTAGCAAAAACTTTATGCAAGCGCTCTGCTGACATCTCTGATAACTTCTGCTGCGGCTCAATGATACCCGCATTGTTTACAAGCGCTGTGATCATTCCGACTTCACGATCGATTGACTCAAACATGGATTTCACCTGAGTCTCATCCGAAACATCGGCCTGAAATATATAGGCTTCTCCTCCATCCTTTTCAATGGACGATGCCACCGCTTTTGCAGCGGCATGATTACGAAGGTAATTTATACATACGCAATAGCCTGCACGCGAAGCCAGCGTTGCTGTAACAGCACCTATACCGGTACTCGCACCGGTTATCAAAAGTATTTTTTTCATTTACGGAATGGCGCAATTGCTATAAAGATTGAAAATAATAAAAATGGAATCAGGATTTAAGCACGCTTAGAAATTTGATCCACGGCCCCACGTCTTCCCGATAGTGCTTCGCCATTACACGGATAATCTGTGCTATATGTGTGAAGTCATGAACAGTCCATGTTGATAGAAGCTGTGCGAGCGTTACTTCGCCAAACTCGGGATGTATACCGATTCTGCTCATATCAACCTCTCGTAGGTTCCTCGATTTGATTCGTGCAATATTTTGTGATCGCAGCTCTTTGAATTCGGTCAACAGTTGATCGAGTGATTTTCCTGCGTTCTCATCGATCTGTGCCGTGCGATTAACGGGCGCGAATCGCTTGCCACTCTCTTCTGAAATAATGATCTCAACACGAACAAGCCAATCTGTTTTTTCGAGATGAACAAGATGACCGATAACGTCACATGGAGTCCAGGTATCAGGGCCTTCATTCAGCGTTGTCCAATCTTTGCTGAGGTTTAACAACAATGCCTGCAGCACATCGGGTGTGCGCGAAAGGATCTCGAGTGATTTGGCCAGTGTAAAATTCTCCATACGTTGTTTATAGCTACAGAAGCTCGAAATATTAATTTTTTATTTCTAATATTCGCTGTAAAAAACGGCCAATCAGAAAAAGATCATTCATTTATCCTGCTGACGTGGAATTACAAAAGATCAAGCCGAAACATTTATCGCAACAGATCAAGTATATCTATATACTTCGGTCACACGCCACGGAGATCATTCCGAAGCCTCACATGCTCATACCCGATGGGACATTCGAACTCATTCTGAATTTTGGTGATGCGGTGTATCATACCGATCAGCAACAGGAAGCAATACAAAGACCGACTGCGCTGCTGGCCGGAGGATTTCGGAAGCAGTTCAGTCTGCACTATGCCGGCCACATTCACATGATCGGTGTTGTCTTCAACCCGGTGTATCAAAATATGATCCTGAACGACCGGATGGATATATATAGTGCCTCGCTGATAAAGGCGGAGCAGGTCTTGGGCAACACACTCAACACAATGATTGATCCGCTGCCTGACTTATCCAATACAGAACACCTGCGCGAGCACATTGAAAATTACTTTATGAAGTTCTTTACTGATCAGCACCAGGATGTGCATACAGAAAATCTGCAAACTGCTATAGAGATGATTCAACGTTCAAAAGGAAATATAGACCTGTCGAAATTGTCATCGCGTGTATGCATGAGTACTCGCAATTTCAGAAGAGTATTTACAGAAACCATAGGAATATCTCCGAAAGAATATATACGGATTATCCGTTCGAAAAATATACTGCACCTTACCAGGAAAGGAAAATCAATTGAGGCGATGGCATTTGAACTGGGCTACTACGACCCTTCACATCTTATCCGGGATTTTAAAGAGATCAGTGGCACGACCCCACGAGGGTATGTGGATCAACTTAACACTATTGACGAAAGCTTTATGCGGGTTAGCCAGTACGCTCGATTGTAGTATATATCAACTAAGTGAAGACAATATCTGTCGCAGCCGAAAGATTATATATCTATTACGACCGTTCCAAACTTGTCTGTCACTTGTTGAGAAGAATACTTACGCTACCTGGTTCAATACCTTGAAGGCCTGCTCAGGCGAGGAAAGAAAAACTTTATAGAGATCGGCAGTCATGCCTACGTGAATTTCATATACATTATTCTGTATAGCCGTCAGCAACTGACTTGACACCTCAGACGAAGGCATTCCACGCGTTTCGCCTCCTATATCTTTTGCCATGTCGGTATTAACGAGTGGCGGCATCAATTCAAAAACTTTTACAGAAGTATTGGTAAGTGCACTTCGTAACACCTGTGTATAGGCATGCAACGCAGCTTTACTGGCCGAGTAGGTAGGAATAACAGTTCCGGCAGCAAACACCACAATGGAAGTTACATTTATGATAGCCGCTGTTGGCTGGGCTTTCAATACCGGGAGAAGGTGCTCCGTTAATCGCACTACCGATAAGTAGTTGATCTCTATTTCTTCGTTGGCTATGCTAAAGGTATCACTTCCTTCGTGCAGATTATGGACGTGGGCAACACCGGCATTGTTCATGAGTACGCTGAGATCACTGAACTCATTTTTAATTCTTTTCGCGAGACTTATGACGTCACTCTCCTTTGTAACATCACAACGGATCGGGGTAACATTTTTCAAAGCCTGCGATGCTTTCAATAATTTGTCTTCGTTTCTTCCGGTAATGATTACGCGATTACCAAGTGCACTCAGAGACTTGGCTACTTCAAAGCCGATGCCGGAACCACCACCGGTAATCAGCACTGTTCTGTTTTCAATATTCATTTGTATGTATAGGTATGTGTGAATTTTATAAAAGGTATACTATGCATTTGCCGCTGCACGTTGGAAATCCGTGCTGGCGGAAATTTCTTCCCATGCTTTGATTTCGGTTTCTGTCTCTGCCATCTTTTCACGGAAGGAAGCAATCGCATCTTTACCGATGGGTAAATGAACCGGGGGATTGCTGCTGTTGGCTAAAGCGATAATTACCTGCGCAAATTTTGCAGGGTCGCCAGGTTGATTGCCGTGTAGCTGATGCGCGAAATCTTTCAACTGGCCAACAGTAGAAGCATACGCCTCGATAGAATTTTGTGATACTATATAAGAGTCGCTCGCGAGAAAATCGGTCGCGAATATACCCGGTGCAACAGACGTTACATGGATACCCAATGGCTTAACCTCTAATGCCAGCCCCTCCGATATACCTTCTACAGCAAACTTCGTTGACGCATAAATTCCGAAACCGGGAGCAGAAGCTTTGTAACCAAACAGGGATGAGAAGTTAATGATGTGACCAGCCTTGGCCTGTCGCATGTGTGGTAACAGCGCTCGCGTTACATGCAGGAGCCCAAACACATTTGTATTATACTGTTTGAATATATCTTCATCCGTTGCTTCCTCAAATGCTCCGAGATAGCCATACCCGGCATTATTCACGAGGACATCTACCCGACCGAACGTTGCCAGTGCTTTCTGTACTCCTTCTTCTACGTGTTGCTTGCTGGTTACATCCAGCACAACTACCAACAGATCGCTACCCGCACCCAATGATGCTGTAAGTTGCTCTGCATTTTTTCGTACTGTGGCAACTACCTTATCACCAGCACGCAGCGCAGCTTTCGCAATTTCAAAACCGAAGCCTCTCGATGCCCCGGTGATAAACCATACTTTTTGCTTTTTCATTTGTTCCTAATTTTTGTGTTGAGACTTCTTGTTCTATCTATTAAAAATGACCGATCGGTCATTTTATAATCAAAAAAAATTACGCACTGTGATCTTCAATTTCTTTCTTCAAACCGCGCGCAATCACTTTCATGGTTTTATTGTCACCTGCAATGCGCGACATCATGATGCCCCCTTCGATGGTCGCAAACATCCTGATGGAAAACTCTTTGCCGTCCCAGTCTGCTTTAAACTCACCGTTGTCCTTTCCACTCTTTATTATAGAGTAGATCAGCTTAAGGCCCGTATCCATGAACGAACATATTTTTTTACGAATCACCTGGTCCGTATCATCCGATTCCATTCCAAAATTCAACATGGGACATCCTCCTGCTAACAGCGGATTTACAGGATCCATAAAGAGATCGATATACGCCAGCAATTTTCCCTGCGCGGAAGCCGCTTTACCAAGCGCTGTCTCAATAGCTTTCCCCAGGCGCTCAATGTGATAATCAACAACAGCGTGCGCCAGATCCTCTTTGTCTTCGAAGTGAACGTATAAACTCCCCTTGGCTAGCTTCGTAACTTCCAGGATATCACTCATTGAAGTTCCGGCCACGCCTTTTGTATTAAAGAGTGGGGCAGCTTTCGTGATAATCAGTTCCCGTGTGCGCTCAGCTTTTGTCATGGCTTCGTTTCGGCACAAATATAAGTGACCGATCGGTCATTTTAACGATTGACCATAAAAAAAGATTCATGAGACACCTGAAATTTTCTCGTCATTGAATTGTGGACACTGTTCCGCCAACCATAAGACGACTTTAAGACTGGTGTTGTAACAGCGTAAGGCACAGTAAGTAAGGAAAGCCCTGATGGTCCTTGTTTTCTTCACTGTAAGGATAAGGGATTCCCTGATAGTGCCCTGATATAGTTGTGTAAGGAAGCCCGATATATATATCAGGATATATAGCAAAGTATATATCAGAAAAGCCTTTTTAATCGCTTCATTTTCTAACAAACACGCTCCTTTTCATTAAAAAAATCTTTTTGCTCTGTAATTCTTCACGGCAAGTCGCGCGGGAAGCTTGTACTTTTTTTCTGATATATATACTTTTTTGATTTTTATGTACACTACATGCTTCCGCACCAGTCAAGATGGACACATGTAATAAATGAAGTGGTGATGATAAGAAAATGAGACAGTGACCTGCGATGCATCGATATCATCCACACGTTCACATGCAGTTGATACACTTTTTCGACAGACTCGTCAGTATATTTTGAATCTCAACCTTAACTGAAACAAAAAATTTAACATGTGTTCATGATAAACGTACGAACACTTTTTGTGTGACATCCCGAAGTAAAATTGAAAATACACATCGTTCACAGATGTTTCTCCTTTCACCGATCATATCGACACATCTTCTATTTACTTCGGTATGTAATTAATGCTGAGCTGTCCAAATATAGTCTTCGCACATCTATACTTTGCCTCATCATTTCGCTTTGGGCAAAAAAGTAAACATAACTCTATCGCATGTAAGCCGGTGTAGATATGAAACAGAATTACCTTTTCGGGGCGCTATAGCTTTGCATCATCAAACTTTCAATCAGCAAGGTGCTGGTGGTTAAATAAAGTGGTAACAAACTATAACAAGTGATGAAAGCAAAAACGATGTTGAAAATTGTCTTAGTGGTGGTTGTGTCTCTTATTGCACGTCTTTCATGGGCGCAAAGTTGTAATTGCAAGTACACAGTAGGACTGACGGAGACGAATGTTGATGGAAAGGCTTTATCCATTCAACCGGGGGATGTGATCTGTATACAAGCAGGTAACAGAAGTGTATTGAGATTCTCTAATATAGTAGGTACTGCAGCGAATCCAGTTATAATAAAGAACTGCGGTGGCGTAGCTAATATAGAGAATACGGATAAGAGTTATGCCGTGTGGTTTTCAGCAAGCCGCTACTTCCGTGTAACGGGAACCGGAGATGCTGCGAACAACTATGGTATACGCGCGAAGACTTCAAAATCAGGATCGAATGCATTTGTAGTAACAGATTTAAGTTCTGATGTTGAAGTGGATCACGTAGAAGTTGCAGGTGCTGGTTTTTCGGGTATCATGGCGAAAACAGACCCGCGTTGCGATCTGACTGCAAACCGCGGTGTATTTACCATGTATAACGTTGTTATTCACGAAAACTATGTGCACGATGTAACGGGTGAAGGTATGTATATCGGTAACTCATTCTATAACGGATGGACTGGTAACACTTCGTGCAGCGGTACAACACTTTATCCTCACGACATCATTGGTTGCAAAGTATATAAGAACATCATCAAACGCACAGGCTGCGAAGCGATTCAGGTTGGTACGGCTTCATCGGGTTGCGAAATATATAATAATGACATCGAACTTTTCGGACAGGATCCATTTGCAAACTATCAGAACAACGGTGTGCAAATCGGCCTTGGTACCGGTGGTAAAATGTATAACAACATCATCAAAAATGGTCCTGGTAATGGTATAATTGTACAAGGTAAAGGCGATAACGTTATCTATAATAACATCATCATCGGTGCAGGCAGCAACGGTATATATTGTGATGACGCTACAACAAGCGGTACACTCGGTCCTGGTTTCTCTTTCATCAACAACACGATTATCACACCCGGTGGCGATGGCTTAAAGATCGCTGCTGAGCGTGTGGCCATGAACCACTTCATCAACAACATTATCATCAAGCCGGGCACAGGTGTATATGTAAACAAAGCTCCTGCTACCGTGAAAATGGAAGAAGTGAACAACTACTATAGTGCAAACATTGCTGACGCGAAATTTGTAAATGCTGCTACAAACGATTATCACCTGCTTAACACATCACCAGCGTTGAACAAAGGTACTGCAACATCCACATACGGTGTAACGTTCGACTACGACAGCAAAGCAAGACCTTCCGGTGGTGTATATGATATCGGTGCATTCGAATTGCAAACTGTTAGCAACGTGCTGCCTACTGTAAACGCGGGCACTGATAAAACGATAACACTTCCTACAGCAACCGTATCACTCACCGGAACTGCAAGCGACTCTGATGGATCTATAGCATCGTATAACTGGACAAAACAAAGCGGTGGTGCTGCTACGTTGACGAATGCTACTACGGCTACACTATCTGCTTCTGCACTGGTAGCTGGTACCTATACTTTCAGACTTACTGTAACAGACAATACTGGTGCCACTGCGTATGACGATGTAGTTGTAACGGTGAATGATGCTGCGAAGCCTCCTGTAATCGTTGAAACTCCGATTTTCCGAATCAACACCGGTGGTGCTACGATCAGCGCAAGCCCGATCAACTGGATCTCTGATACACAAGCTGCCAAGTCTCAATATCTGGATGCTGCCAGCGCAAACTATACTGCAGGCGGTTCAAGCTGGACTGGTACAAATACAACCGGTGCTCCTAACAATATGTTTGGTCCGAACCGATACTCGCCTACTTACGGTGGTACTACCATGGAATGGAACTTCCCTGTACAAAGCGGAACGTATAAGGTAAATCTGTACTTCGCAGAGACTCCGTATACAGGTGGTGTGAAAGCTGCTGGTGCACGTGTGTTCCACATCAACGCAGAGGGTACACGCAAACTCAGCAACATCGATATCTATGCTGAAGCAGGAATGAACGCACTGAAAAAGCAGTTTGAAATAACTGTAACAGACGGTACACTTGACCTGGACTTCGTTCGCTCAGTAGGTAACCCGCAAGTGAATGGCATCGAGATTGTAGCATTAACAGAACAAACTACTACAACGGCTCGCTCAGCAACTGCTGAAGAAGAATTTGAGACAACAGACGAGACAACTGCGGTTGCTTCTGTACAGGCAAGTCCGAATCCTTTCACTGACAGACTAAACCTGACGTTGACTGCACAAAGTGAAAATGTTTCGATCGCATTACAAGATATGAATGGCTACACAGTTCTGGAAGATGTTCAGCATGATGTATCTGAAATCAACCTTGACTTCGGTACTACCAGACTCCCTGCCGGTATATATATACTGACTGTAAATGCAGATGGTAAAGTTGCCAAGCAACGTGTGATCAAGCGATAATTTTTGATAGTTAACTTTTCCTAACCAACAGAGGCCGTCTCAAAAGGACGGTCTCTTGTTTTTATATAAAATAAAAAAGAAGAGACTGTACTCTTCTTTTTTATTTATAGTATAATGAATCCGTGTTATCGCTTCACCAACGAAAGCAATAATTCAGGTTCGTTGGTAGTGATAAAATCTACATTTTGTTTAAGCAGTTCATCCAGCACCAGTTTGTCATTCACCGTCCATACATTGATCGTTAACTTTCTGTTCTTTGCATCGGTTAACCAGTCTGGATTTTTCTGCAGTACACTGACGTGATAGTCCAGTCCATACAAATTATCGGCAGCCAGTTCAGCGGGTGCTTTATCCCCTTTCAAATAAGCAGCATGTGCGTACGGTGCAAGCTTCATTACCTCCTTGCACACATCATAATCAAAACTGATATAGTCAACCCAGGCTTGTGCGTGGAGCTTTTCTACCAGCGTTATAATTTTATGTGTTAACGCCAGCGAACCTTCTTTACCCAGCTCCGATGGTTTTATCTCCAGGATCAGTTTTGTTTTGTTTTGCATCATGCCGGCCTTAAGATAATTTTCGAGTGTTGGCAACGATTCACCATTTGAAAGCTTCACCGTTAGTAATTCGCGCGAATTGGTTTTAGCGATGGAGATACCTTGTATTGATGCATCGTGGTTAATTACCGGAAGTGAATCAGCAGACATGTGCACATCGAACTCGCTTCCTTCACAGCCCAATGCTATAGCATGGTTCAACGCTGCAATGGAGTTTTCAGTTGCACCTGTATTTTTCCACGCACCACGATGCGCTATCACCTTGTTCCGGATGAAATCATCTTTAACAATCCGGAATATACTGGTCTCTTCACCGGAAGTTGTCTTAACGATAATACTGACGTCAGCATACGTTGCACCCGCCTTTAATTTTTCAGGACGAATGGATAGCTGATGATCTTTGCTGATTTTGAATGCAGCCTGATTCTCACCATCGAGTGTGATGGATTTAATGTCACCCGTTCGAAGTCTCACGTAACCGACCGCCTGTGTATTCTTGCTCCATGTATAGCCCGTCAGGTATACAGTAGCCCGACCGTTGGTTTGTGCCACACAATAGCCCTGTATCAAAAGCAACGGCCACAACACAAGCATAAGTACCTCTCTGATAAACATTTTTTTAATTAGAAACATAAGGCAAATTTATTTGTAAACATTGGAAGATGAGATAATTGAAAGATTAGAAGATTGCAAGATTGAAAGATTAAGGAGATTGTGCCAGCGCTATATTTCAATTTTAAATTTTGAACATTTCAATCTTCTACCCCTCCAATTCCACGATCTTGTAAGTTTTCCGTGTAAAGTGCTTAAAATCCGGGAGTAGTTCATGCATTTCAAATTTGCTATGCTCCGCAGATCGCGCCATCTTGCAAATCTGTATATGGCAATAGATAACCAATTTCTGAAAATGATCGCGCAGCTCCGGCAACACGAGGAAGTGATGCTATATGGAAATCTCCTGCATGTTACACAACCCGATCTGGAAGCGGTAATCCATTTCCTGGAACAAGAGTATAATCGTGAAGTATTACAGTATCCATCCGGTGCTCCCCCGTTCCATGCAGCTGCAGCCTCGTGGTCTGCACAACTTGTATACAAGGCTGCACAGTTGATGCTACACCGCGAAAATAAACCGGAAGATCTCCGCGCTTTACTGCCGGTATTTACCCAAGAGCAAAATGATTCCGCAATTTTATCGGCTGATCTATGCCTTCGATTTATACCAGCGATGCGGGAGCATTTACACGTAATCGATCCCGAGGATCCGCTACTCGTGTTACTGGATGAATTATTGATACAGTGGCACTACTCCGGTATATCTGCCGCACTTGACATTTCAAAACTTGACTTGGGCCCGATTGTCTCATCCTCTGCTCTTCTGACGCTATATACCGAACGTATTATATACTATCGAAAAACAGAACTGGCTAAACATCCGCTCTTCCTTGAAACAATTCGTGCATCACTGGGTATATATGGCGATACCTTGTGGAAAGAATTTAAAGACGTTATTATTCCTGAACCATGAATACTATTGACAACCTGAACAAGGTTCTGACATTTGTAAAAAACTCTTTCGTTGGAAAAAATGAAATTGTTGATCTGCTGGGTATAAGTTTGCTGGCCCGTGAAAATGCTTTTCTTCTGGGCCCTCCCGGCACAGCGAAGAGCGCTATTATCCGGCAGCTTTCAGATTGTATTCAGGGCGGAAAGAACTTTGAATATTTACTCACGCGTTTCACAGAGCCAAACGAGATATTCGGTCCATTTGATATTCGTAAACTGAAAGAAGGCGAACTCATTACCAACACCGATGGTATGATGCCGGAAGCATCCATGGTGTTTCTGGACGAAATCTTCAATGCCAACAGTGCTATATTGAACAGCTTGCTCATGGCATTGAACGAACGCATTTTCAGACGCGGTAAAGAAACCCGTAAACTTCCTGCGCTCATGTTCGTAGGCGCGAGTAACGTGTTGCCTGAAGACGAAGCGCTGAATGCGCTGCTTGATCGCTTCCTGATCCGCGTGCGTTGTGACTACGTTGATACTGATTTACTGGAAGAGGTATTGCTCGCAGGCTGGAATCTGGAGAGTCGGTCTGTTGAGCGTCCGGTAATAACACCACAGGAAATTACCGAGCTGCAGCAACGTTGTCGCCAGGTAGACCTTGCTCCTGTCCGGAAACAATTTGTAGATGTAGTCCATACGTTGCGTAACACCGGTATAAAAGTTTCGGACAGGCGCGCAGTAAAGATTCAGAACCTGATGGCCGCGAGTGCACTGATCAGCAACCGGACGCAGGCGATTCTTTCTGACTTGTGGGTGTTGAAATATATATGGGACACGGAAGAGCAGATCGAAATACTGGCAGGTATCATTGACTCGATCATTGAAAAAGATACAGCACTGCAGCCACATCCGCAGGCACACTATAACAAAACTCCCCAGGCAGAAGAGCTGATCAAAGATGTACAGCTGCTTGCTTCACGTTGGGAGTCAGGTAACCTCTCGTTTGAAGAACAGAATGTTATCAAGGATAAACTCCGTTATGTGCAAACGCGCTGTAACTGGATCAAAAAGAATGAGCACAAAGATCATATACAGGCTGAAATAGAACAGTTATGGAAAAAGATGCTGGAGGCAGTATAGTATATTTCCTTTCGATTCCGCAGGCCTATAAAAATGATCTGGCGCGCATCCGGCAATGGACCAATCTGAAAGCCGGCTTCGATGAAAATATCATTTGGATCAGGGATCTGAATTACCAGCAGGTATACTCGACCGAAGTACGTTCGATACCTTTTGCCACGGCATACTATGAGAAAGGTAATCAGCTTTATTTACTCGATCGGAAATTACCCGAACGTAATGTGCCTGGATTGCTGTGGACACCAATAGACCGCGCCCTGCCGGTTAAGCTTCCATCGCTCAACCATAATTATTTTGGTATACATGATACGATCAGCATTACAATGGTACCATCGGATCGGGAGACCGATGCTGTTGCCATGATTGTATCACTTGATGTGCTCAGTCACTATATAGAGAACGCACCCGCTGTTCGTCTCGAAAAAATACGTTGGGCTGTTCTCGGTTCCAATCAGGCATTCCTGTTAGGCACTCCGTTGTTGCCGATTCCGGGTACAACGGTATGGTCGCGCAAGGATCTGCTTTTTCCTACCGGGTACGATTTTGAATTACATTCTGTATCGGATGTGATCCAGAAGAAAATCAACCCGGGAAGAGACTCCTGGATTCTTTGGGACACCGATAACTCTTATCAACTGATTTCGAAAGAAAGTCTCGTACCTTTATCCCGGAGCTCATTTCGCGTTACGATCACCAATCCACTACAGCAATCGTGACACCTGCAAATTACTTTCAATCGTATCAGAATTATTTCTGGCAGTGGGAAGATACCGCTGAGGTGATCGCTATACCAAAAGAGTCTACGATCGCTTATCGAGAGCTTCTCGGAGAGATTATAGGTAAACTATATCCGCAGGGCTTACCTCCTTTCGGTTCGTTGCTATTGGTGATGATCGCTACGAATCCTAATGGTTCTGCGTCATTGGATGCCGTATATAGTATTGTTCAGCAATCCGGCTCCCTGCCTAAAAACAGTGAAACTACTTTGGCAGGCGCGATTGGCTTTCTGAAACTCTTAACAGAATTACCGAAACCTTATAAGGAAGGCAAACGCAGGTTGTTGCTGTTACAGGCGCTATTCGAACAATGCCACAATATTTTATCGTTGAAAGCTTCTGCTGGTGTACAGGCCCAATACCATCAACGCTTATTTGAAAACGGACTTCAACCAGTTCCCCTGCAGGATAGTGTATTTGATAAAGACTTCAGACCACTGAGTATACTGGCTGGTAAATTTCAAAGTACACAGGAAATCATCAATCGCATTGCGGCCTTGCCGGATACACAGCAGTATGATATCAAGTTTGATGAGACACCCGGAGATGATACGCCTGCTCCGAAAACGGATCTCGTAGATGAGCTCTTGCAGAGCTATAAAACATTTGCTGTGGGCTCACTGATTCGCTGGCTCTGGAGCGGACTAAATATACCTGTACACAGCACTTTGCCGAGCCAGCAGCCGCTGGGTGGCTTCTCTGATCTGACCAACAAGGGAGACTTCGATAAACTTCTTGTTTCTGAATTTGCGTATGACGATCTTCTATTCCTATCGCGACTCGCGAATAACGAAGCCCTGTATATTCACCGCGAAGTTCCTCCCACGCATAACAACCTGCAACGACTCATCCTGATCGATGCTACGCTGAAGAACTGGGGCAACCCGAAGGCTATTGCTTTTGCTATAGCCATCGCGATTGCACGTCATCCCAAAACAGATATAGGTTGTTCGGTGGTAGTATTGGGAAACACTTCTTATCACACGGTATCCATCGAAACAATCGATTCAATCATTGATGCCGTACAGATCGTTGAAGAAGGCCTTCATCCGGCACACAGTCTCGAAGCATTTTTAAAAGAGAACAAAGTTGATTCGAACAGAGAGGTATTCTTTATAACGGAACCGTCTACAGTAAAGCAATCGGCCCTGCTGAAAGTATTGAACGAGCATCAACAACGTATCCACTATCATATATATACTGATATTGCCGGCAATGTAGATATATACAAGCGACAAGGCAGCAGCAAACGGCATGTACAACACATCCTCCTCCCGCTTGAGACACTCTGGAAAAAACCAGCGTCACTCAAGGCGGAACAGCGTGTGCAGCAACCTGGTTTTCGTGTAAATTATCCGATCCTGCTGAAAGATGACGCATCTGCAAAAGTAAGGCTGGCTCCCGATGGAGAGGTCTTCCTGTTTACGAAAGAACAAACTATACTACGACTATTCGACAAGGCAACGGAACGTCACGAACGCGGCTGGGATCTGATATACTGTAACCTACCCTTTCATTCTGATCATTGCGAAATCGGTATTTCGGAAAATCGCCATCACGTTGCACTGATCTTTAACAGCAACACACGCGAACTGCTTCTGCTTGACTTGCATACTGCAGAGAAGAAGATTATACCATTCCGGGAATGGAAATTTACTACACGGCCTTCCTTTATATTTGATGACGGTAATTTTGTTCATTCCAATTCCGCTGGAGCATGGAGTATAGCAACAGACGGTACTGTCAAGCGCATCGATACGATCGACTCCGGCAAATTTCAACAACGGGAAACCGCATTGCAATCGGCTTCAAAATATACCTGGGCTCATTCCGTTCTAAAAAATGTAACGAAAGTATTTATTAATGATGGCGGAGAACTCGTATTCAAGCTTCACACACTGAGACTCGTAGGGCAAAGCATGCACATTAAATTTATGCAATGCCGTGATTTAACCTCGAAAGCCACGGCAGAGCTTAACGATAATAATATATTTGTATTTATTGATGGCAGCTCCGTTGAAGTTAATCGCTCCGGCCTGTTAATATTGAACAGCAGTGACAAGCAGATCCCAACGATATATATACCTACTGCGCTCGACAGTTCACTAGGGTTGGCGACAGATTCTGAATTTGCGGGTAACACCTACTATTACAAAGAGCCCGTGTATGAAGTAATTCTGAAACGGATCGGTGAACGTAAATTAGAAAGCGTAAAAACCCTGAAAGAGCTGGCTAATTTCTCGCTGATGGACGCAAAGTCGATGATTGACAATGAAAATCATGCCGTTATTTTTACCCATTGCCTAAGACAAAAAGCACTTGCGTTTCAAAAGACCATGACTGAGATCGGAAACGATGTTGAATTGAGGGAAATAGCAGGCTCAGCAGAGCTGCAAAAAATAACATTGGAAGAATTTTACAAGAAGTACCTCGGGCGCTATATAAATACAATTCTAAATCATGGAGCTGAAGCTGATACCAACCGATAAGAATACTTTTCCGTTAAAGGGACTGCTGATCAAAAGTGCTTCAGCTGTTCAATGGCTCAAAGAGATCCAGTCATTGAAACTAGCATTGTCAGATATACAGCTATATCCTATACCGGATGTTGTTCCCAATACGATCTGGGGTTGTCTCATCATCTCGCGCGAGAAGATGTCCACAAACAACATTGGTCGCCATGAACTGTGCCAACACGTTACGGATAATCTATATATACCGGAACGTTCTACTGTTTTTCCGATGCCATCTGCTGCAGAACTGGAAAAACTCTTCGTTTCGGGAATATATATAGTACATCCTGATTTTGGCTGGGTTGAATTAACCGAAGAAGTAAATCTTCCGGATATAATTACCGTATCTACTGCAAAATCTGACTTGGTAACGAAGCCTGCTCTTTCTGTGTATATCCCGCGTACGATCAGAAGCTTTCAGATCCATTCGCTTCCTGCCGAAGAAGTGTTGAAGAACCTGGAAGAACAGACATTTCCGAAACACAAAGCGCTTGAAAACAAACCGCTGAATCTTTGGGAGAAGATGCGACTCGGGTTCTATAAATTTATATTTGCAAACACACCAGGTTCTCCGCAGGGAGGAACAAGTAACTCTTCTGCGAGTTCTGCTTCGAAGCTGGAATTGTTCTTTCAAAAACTATTCAAGAACGACAAGCAATGGAACCGTGTACAACAGGATTTTAAAGACCTGGAGGAGCGTAACAAAAAGAATATTGAGCGCCTGATGGACCTTTTGAAAAAAGATCCCGATCTCGCCTTGCAGTACGCCATTCCTCTCAGTGAAGGTGGTGTTACGCGTGGCGGCACAACAGCTCAAATTGATTTTGCCAGACGCTGGTTTGACTTTTCGCTCTTTGGTAATACCACCTCGGGTGGTTCATCCGGTTCGATTGAACTTGGCGATCATTACTATGATCTGCAACGACAGTATCATGCAACCGCTGAAGATCTGATCAAACGAAAAGAATATCAGAAAGCAGCATTTGTATATATGAAGTTGTTAAAAGACTATAACAAAGCTGCCGGAACATTGGAAGAGGGCAAGCACTACCAGGAAGCTGCCACTATTTTTCTAAAACACGCTGGCAATAAGCGCAAGGCTGCAGAGTGTTATGAGAAGGGAAATATGACGAGCGATGCCATAGCACTTTACAAAGAATTGAATGAAAATGAAAAAGTGGGCGACCTGTATATGACACTCGCGAACAAACCGCAGGCACATATATACTATGAAAAAGTAGCCACCGACTATAAAACACGCGGTCAGCATGTAAAAGCTTCACTGGTATACCGCGGTAAAATGGAAAATTCACCAGCAGCACAGTCCACTTTACTGGATGGTTGGCGAATGCAGAAAGATGCTGCCAACTGCTTGCAGAATTACTTTGCCCATATTGCGGATATAGACGAGTTAGGAAAAGAGATCAATACACTCTATCAGAATGAAGTAGCATCGCATAATCGTGAGGTCTTTTTACAGGCTCTGAAACATGAGTATAAAAAGAAACACAAACTGCAGGACGTGATCCAGGAAATGGCTTACGAAATCATCGCGATGCAAATCCCGGTAAACCGATCTATAGTCTCTGAGCTCAAAGATTTCAATCCCGGCAACCAGGAGCTACTGAAGGACACCCTTCGTTTTAAGGTTAACAAGAGATTGAAAGATTGAAAATTATAAGATTGGAAGATTCTAAAATTAGAAGATTACAGCACAACTATATTTGCATCAATCGTTTACGACTTACCTAATTTTCCAATATTTCAATTTTCCAATCTTCAATTTTCCCAAATCACAACTTATCCAACCCTACGCGAAGAAGCGTTGCTTTTCTTTCGGGAGGTAACTTTTTAAAGTTCTTTCTTTGCTGGTATATCCAACTGTATAAAGGCGTATGATGAGGAACGGGCTTCTTCATCTTTTTGTATTCCAGGTATTCTTCTATCCTTTGCTTCCATCGTTTTTCGGAGATTTCGTTTTTCCAGGAGAATCCCAGTGCTGTCAGTTTTCTCTTTTTATCAGCAGAAAGCTTTTTCATGCGTTGCCCGTTTACCCAACTAGCAAGTGATTGATTAGCCGGATATTTTTGTGGCACATCACAATGTCCATGTTTATTCTTGAAGACAACCAGTGCTTCAAACATTCGCTCCCATCGTTCACTCCAGTAATGTCCGCTGCGATCCCAGAGAAAATGTATAGCATTCAGCTTCTCTTTCTTATAGGAAGACAATTTACCTTTACTATGCAATTGTAGTCGCACCCATTCGTCCAGTTCTGTATGTTCTTTCAGTTTGATATGATATTGCGTGCCATGCTTTTTCTTAAAGGCAGCAAACTTTGTATACATCACATCCCACGTCTTCAGTTTCTCCGCTGCGGCTTCCCCTTTCCATATAAATCCAAGCGCAGTTAATTTCTGATCGCGAATTTTATTCAAACGATTCTCGGCCTTGAGCCGTTTCTGTGTTTGTATCCATTCATAGAGACGCGCTTCGGTGCGCGGCACAATCAAATGCTTATGCTCTGTCTTGAAACTCTTTAGTGTATGATACATACTCTCCCACGTCTCGTGGAAAAGTTCATGTGGCCATTTCACGCCAAGCTGTTCGAGCTTCTTTCGCTTCTCACGGCTGATCCTATTTTTATCGCGCTTGTTTCGTTGCAGCCATACAGCGAGTTTAAAATCTTCGCGTTGCTTTACCTGGCAATGGCCATGCTTCGATTTATAGGTCTTCAAGCGGGTATACATTTCTTCCCAGCGCTGTTCGGCAAAGTCTTCTTTGTCCCATGCAAAGCCTATAGCATCCAGTTTCTTCCTGCGTTGTGACGATAACCTGTTCTGACCTTTCATCTGTGTCTCCATCCACAAGCCCAATTGGAAATGATCTTTACGCACCTGGATTCTGTCGATGTGTCCGTTTGTTTTTTTATACTGAACCAATTGCTTATAACGTATATCCCATGAGTCTTCACGCAGTTTCAGTATATCTTCTTTCCAGAGAAAACCAACCTTGTTCAGAAGCTTTACGCGATCGGCAGAGAGTATATTTCGCGTCTTGCTGCTCCGCTGTCGGGAAACCCAACTGCCTAATGCTTTATTTTCTTCGAAGCCCTGAGGAACTTTGACATGACCATGTTTCTTTTTAAAGTCCAGCAGCTCACGATACATTTCGCTCCACTGTATATCTTTATGCGTGCGGGTCTCCCAGTCAAACTGCACACTGTTTAGCTTTTGTATTTGTGCCGGTGTAAGCACTGCTTTGGACAGTCGCTGATTGGTAATCCAATCAAACAACGACTCAAGTGCTGGTTCATTTGAAGAGACATAGGTATGTCCATGCTTCCGGTAAAAACTTTCAAGTTTACTGAACATGGTATTCCAATCGCTTGTGGCATGAAATTGAAATCCAAGCTTCATCAGCGCGTTATAGGATTTGGCTGGCAGTCGCTCCGGATGTTTGCGAATGTTTTCAAGCCACCGCGCCAGCAGTTTATCTTTACCTTCGGATGGGACATTGAAACTACCGTATTTTTGATGATAGGCTTTTAGCTTCCTGAAATTCTCTTTCCAAACTTTTGAATCTTCCTTTACCATAAGTACAACAACAATGTTCCGGATTGTTTGGTAATCTTCAACTTTTACAGGGACCACCGGTTAAAAAATTTGCCAGAACGCTGAATACAGATTTATAAAGCTATATATACCTATAAATTACTATACCCTAACTGACTCCTTGTAAAAGGTAAACTTCCGTGAGGCTAAATGTATATAAAAATATCACTTCAAAATATACCCTAAATACAAGGATAAAACCTATACATCTATAGTACACAAACAGGTATATAGAAAAGAAAAATAAATACTAAATACGTACGTGGCTACACTATGCCGATCAAGCAATTATATAAAAAGAAAAGCACCGATAACCAAATGCTATCGGTGCTTCTGAAGAGGTAATAATTTGTATCAGGCCTCACTCATAAGGCCAATCTTATTCTCTGTATTGTTACTCAACACCCGAACCATTTGCCGTATAGCCCCGAGGTGGTATGCCATGTGCGGAAGCATCGCCAGAGTTCCCTTCACCATATGCGGTTCGTTCCAGTCATCACGTTTTCCGACACTGTCGCGTATAGCTGTATAAACATCATTCAGATCTTTCTGAAGTTTCTTCCACTGCTTCTCATCAACTGTTTTTATACGCCAACTTTCATCCCAGTTTGCGGCAGGTCTTTCACCCTTCAAAAAACCAAGCGCAAGCTGCAAACTCCAACGCACATGTTCTGTATGCGCTGCGACCGTGCTGCCTCCTTCTGTAATAGGAAAAGATGCTTCTTCCGCGGAAAGCTGCTCAATGGTGCGAATAATGCCATGTCCTGGTTCGCGGTCTATCACCCAGGTAAACTCCTCTGTTTTACCAATCACCAGTTCATCCAATAACTCCAGGTAGGATTGTTTGCTGAATGTACTCATAATAGTCTTTTTTTTAAGTTTACGATTGTTCCGAAAATATCATTCCCGCTCGCCAGAGTGACAACTCAATGTTGCGGTACGCTGCCTGCAAGGCTCCTTGCATCGACAGCATGAGAAAGCCTCAACCAATTTCCTGATGCAGCCTTTAAAAAAATCAGGTTCAATCTGAACAAAATGGCAACACATTCGTTTATGATAGTAATACTATCAAATTTAAACTAATGGCTATCGTGTCGTTTCATCTGAATTCCAATTTGTACTTGCGTGACCCCCAGTCAAGTACGTTGGGTCAGAAAATCATTCAATCGAGTATTAAAATGATCGACAAGACCGGGGCAGATGATTTTACATTTAAAAAGCTGGGCTCCGAGATCGGCTCTACCGAAGCATCTATATACCGGTACTTTGAAAACAAGCACCGGTTGCTGTTATACCTGATTGACTGGTATTGGACCTGGCTGGAATATAAAATAGACTACAAGATTCAAAATATAGCGAGCCCCATAGAGCGTTTGCGAATGTGTATCCGTATGCTTGTAGAGGAAAAAAAGACAGACCCCGATATACCTTTCGTAGATGAGCAGAGACTTCAGCGAATCGTTAACACCGAGTTTGAAAAAACGTATCTGACACGACAGGTTGATACAGACAACAAGGAGGGACTTTTCCTTCCCTATAAATCGCTTTGTAAAAAGATTGCCGGCATTCTGAAGGAGATCAATCCGCAGTATCCGTTTCCAAACTCGCTCGTAAGCACCATTGTGTTGAGTGCGAATCACCAGCTATACTATGCACAGCATCTCCCTTCCCTGACGGATATAAAAACAGAATCCCGGCAAAAGCACGACAAGCTTGTCGAGTTCCTGGAGACTATGATACTGAATACGATAAATACAAAGATTAAATGACCAACCACTCAATTATACGGATACTGCGCGAAGCTGCACTCTTGTTGAAGCATGAATTCAACCCGGCCGACCTGCGCTTTGTAGAGATCAACAATCGTCACTACACGAAAAGTGAATTTGGTGAATTCAAGAACGATCTGATCGAAGCGGGCAGCAAGATGCGTATGCTTTTCCTGGAGCAAAATATACCCGTTGCAGCATTACCTGATGTGGTAAAAGATGACAACGTACTGGTGCTCGTGTTTCACGAAACGCAACAGCAACTCATTCCTGTCCTCATTTCCGGTGACCGAAAGAAAATAACAGTCGATGCGCTGCAAGACGATACGCAAGTTTCAGTTCCAACGGATGTCTCCGGCCTTACTTCGCTCTACGCTAACCAGGATGACGTGCTCAGCTATATACTCTATCCGTACAAGAACCTGGTGAGCGACTATGCGTATGAGGGCGATGTTGTGCCCGAGCCTATGAGTCCGGTAAGGAGATTTTTCAGGTTACTCTCCACAGAGCGTAAAGATATACTATATATACTCTTCTACTCCATCGTAGTCGGTCTTATCGGCCTGGTGCTGCCGGTTGGCATTCAGAATACAGTGGAACTGATCTCCGGTGGTGTGTTTTTCAGTTCGGTATACTTGCTGATCGCGGCCGTTATCCTGGGTGTATTGTTCACCGGAATATTGCAGATCGTGCAGATAAGCCTCGTTGAACACTTGCAAAGGCGCGTATTTACCAAAGCCGCTATAGAATTTGCATTTCGTATTCCGCGCATTCGTATGGAATCGATTCTCAACAACTATGCCCCTGAACTTGTCAATCGTTTCTTTGATGTAATTACGTTACAGAAGGGACTGCCAAAAATGTTGATCGATCTTTCTTCGGCTGCGATTCAAATTCTGTTCGGACTTATCCTGTTGTCTCTTTATCACCCCTTCTTTGTATTCTTCAGTCTTATACTGGTGTTTGTATTATTCCTGATCTTCTGGCTTACCGGATCAAATGGATTGAAATCATCCATCAATGAATCAAAGTATAAATATAAAGTTGTACAATGGCTGGAAGAACTTGCCCGCTCCATCAATTCGTTCAAGCTTGCCGGTAACACCGATCTGCCGATTCGCAGAACCGATAACACCGTCAATAATTATCTCAAATACAGGAAAGCTCACTTCCAGGTACTCATCACACAATTCTCTTTCATAGTAATTTTTAAAACGGCAGTAACTGCGAGCTTGCTTATACTCGGTACTATACTGGTTGTTAACCGCGAAATTACATTGGGACAATTTGTTGCCTCCGAGGTGATCATCATTCTCATTCTGAATGCCGTTGAGAAAACAATCACCTATATGGACGTTATCTACGACCTGTTAACGGCAGTAGACAAGATCGCGCAGATAACGGATCTGCCCTTGGAGAAAGTTGGCGGACTCGATTTCCAGCGACATGCTGTAGCTGGTTACGCGATCGAGTTGAAACAACTGCGGTACCGGTATCCTGAAAAACCAGAACATGTATTGAATGGAATTGATCTCCGCATCAACTCGGGTGAGCGTATTTGCATAGCAGGTCCTGGTAATGCTGGTAAAACAACGCTTACCAACCTGATTGCGGGTATACATACTGACTACGAAGGTATTATTACCATCAACAATTATTCTTTGCGCGACCTCGACATCCGTCACCTTCGAGATAGTATGGCCAAAAATATTTCACCGGAAGATATATTTGATGGCAGTATACTGGAGAATATTACACTGGGCAGTGCTACACGAACCGTTGAAGATGCTATACATGCAATACGCAAGGTAAAGTTGGAAGATGAGATCAACCGTTTACCTGAAGGATTGAATACTCACATTGTGAGTGGCGGAAAAGGATTTTCAAGTTCGTTCATTCATAAACTTATACTGGCACGCTGTCTTGCAAAAAAACCAGCGCTCATCATTCTCAACGATTTCTTCTCCGGGCTGAAGCGACAGGAGAAACTCGATCTGCTTCAATCGGTGATCAATGCTGAAAACCGGTATACATTAATCGCGGTATCCAATGATCCGTTGATCATGGCAGCGTGCGATCGGGTTATACTTCTCAACAACGGACAAATTTCTGATGAAGGTCACTTTGATGAACTTCTGAAAAAAGGTACGATCAATAACTACATTGATTAAAAGTATGCTGCGACTATCAACACATCGAATCGACAAAATGGTAAAGGAAGAAAATCTATACTCGCTGCGTGCATTGAAGCGGCCGGCAGCAGGTATACTGATCGCTAAATGGCTAATGGCACTCGGTGCTATATTTATAGTATTTCTCTTTTTACCATGGCAACAGAATATACGGGGCACCGGAAAAGTTACCGCGCTGAATCCTGCAAATCGTCCGCAAACGGTACAGGCTGTTATAGCGGGGCAAATACAAAAGTGGCACGTGCGTGAAGGAGAACTTGTAAAAGCAGGCGACACGATTGTGACGATACGCGAAGTAAAAGAGAAATATTTCGATCCGCAGTTACTGCCTCGCCTGCAGGAACAGCTTACTGCGAAGAAGAGCAGCCTGGCATCCAAAAGCGAAAAGGCAGAAGCACTGCAACGACAGATCACCGCCTTGCAAACAGGTATGCAACGCAAGATCGAACAGGCCACTGCCAAGCTCGAAGCAGAACGTGTAAAATTACAGAACGCTGAGAACCAGTATCAGCGAAATAAAAAATTATATGAAGCCGGAAATATACCGCTCACTAAATTTCAGGAGATCGAGTATAAATACCAGGGCAGTGAAGCAGACTACAGGAACGCAACCCTGGAAATTGCCAGACTTCGTGCTGAGTACCAGGAGAAGATCAGTAAATCTGAATCGGACCTGAGTGCTACGCAGGGTGAAATATTTGAGACACAGGGCGAGATATCCAAACTCACCAATGAATATACCAACACGCAGATACGAAGCAGCCAGTACCAGATCACGGCTCCGCAGAGTGGCTATGTGGTACGCGCGATGAAAGCAGGTATAGGTGAAACTATAAAAGAAGGTGACGCTGTTTGCACCGTGATGCCTGAAGTGACTGACCTGGCGGTAGAGATGTATGTAAAGGCTATGGACATGCCACTGATCAGCAAGGGACGAAAAGTGCGCGTTGAATTTGACGGATGGCCCGCGTTGCAATTCTCCGGATGGCCGAGTGTTTCCGTAGGAAGCTTTGGCGGAACCGTGGAAGTAATTGATTATGTAAGCTCACAGCCTGGTGAATTCAGAATGCTTGTTATACCGGACAAAGCAGAAGAGGCATGGCCGCAGCAGTTGCGCGTTGGTTCAGGTACACGCGGGTGGGTAATGCTTGAAAATGTACCCGTATGGTATGAGATCTGGCGACAACTTAACGGCTTCCCTCCCAGCCTGTATAAAGCACCGCTGCAGGATGCACTCCCTTCCAAAGGCGAGAAGAAAGAAACAGAAGCGAAAAACAGTTAACAACGGTATACCTACACGTTATGAAGAAAGTATGGCTGATCATGTTGTTGGGTATATGCGGTAACTCCGCTCTGGCGCAACAGGGAAACGATTCGATCTTTGTTTTGCCGGATACGGCAAAGCCCGTTACCCTTGAAAACTTTTACCAATTGGTGATACGTTACCACCCGGTGGTGAAACAAACCAATTTACTTTCGGATGTAGCCAAACAGGAGATACGTTTGGCGCGTGGCAATTTTGATCCGAAAATTGAAAGTGAATTCCTGCTGAAGCACTATAACAATACAGAATACTATCGCCTGTTTAACGGAGGTATAAAGTTTCCGACTGCCAGCCCGGTAACTCCTGTCATTGGTGTTGAGCGGAACACCGGGGATCGTCTGAATCCGGAGCACTATATATCCGGTGAATATAATTACCAGCAGCTCTATGCGGGTATATCATTACCATTGGGCCAGGGGTTGCTTACCGATGAACGCAGAACGGCTCTGAAGCAAGCCGAATTGTTCCGTGATATGATGGAAGCCGAACAGGTAAAACTCATTAACAAGTTATTACTCGAAGCAGCCAAAGATTACTGGCAATGGTACTACAGTTACTATAACTATCGCCTCGCCACGCGCACAACGGCTGTTGCCGAAGAAATATTCAGAAGAGTAAGAATGAATTTTGAGGGTGGCGAACTGGCTACGATGGACACGGTTCAGGCCAATATAACCTTGCTGGAACGACAAGTAAATATGCAGGAAGCACTGCTTGCCTTGAAGAACAGTACCATTAAGATATCAACCTATTTATGGGACAGCACGATAAACCCGGTAGACCTGTCGTTGCAGCATGCTCCGGTTGTCCCATCATCGTCTATGTTACTCTCGAAGAATATACTGGAAGAATTGATCAGTGAAGCAAAGTTGAATCACCCGGAATTACGGAAACTCAATTTGAAAATTCAGCAACTTGAACTCGACAAGCGACTTGCCTCGGAGTATATGAAACCGCGTCTCAACGTCTCATATTATATGCTGAACCAGCCTTTTACTCCCGAAGGTACCAGCAACTCGTTTGTGCTGGACGACAACTATAAACTCGGCATTGACTTCTCTATACCTATATTTCTGAGAAAAGAACGAGCGAAGGTAGCGCAGACGAGACTGAAGATCTCGAATACAACATACGATCGTGACATTACCCGCAGGCAAATCATTAACGATATACAGGCCGCGTACAATCAACTGCTCAATAACGGAACCATCCTTCAACAGCAGCGTGCCATGGTTGATAATTATAACCGCTTAATGAGTGCCGAACTGCTAAACCTTGAAAATGGGGAGAGTGACTTATTCAAGATCAACGTTCAGCAGGAAAAACTTTTCAATGCACAATCCAAACTTATCAAGACTATTGCGGAGTATGAAAAGCAAAAGTCGGTATTATACTGGTCTGCCGGAGTAAGGCCATTGGCATTCTAAATACATGAATCATAAAAAAGGTCTTGCATATACCGCATGCAGGACTTTTGCTATATATAGCGACCGGTCAGAGAACGCGATCAGGCGTTAGCGACAACAGTTCTTTGTCGTGGTGATACTTCTCAACACACGTGTTATCAAAGATCATCGTAGCGCCATTCTGCGGAGTATATTTCTGCCAGGTTGGTAAACCTTTGTGGTTCGGATTTCCGCCGCGGGCAAAATTAATCCACGCCTGACTCACTTTATCTGCGAGTGTATGGGCTTCCTTCCCTCCACCGGTCATTTCTTCGCAGCGCGCTATATTATCAAACACGAACGGAATTTCGATGCAATGAATAGCTTTATAGTTTCCGTTCATTACCGGAGACTGCCATGCGAAGAGGTACATATATACCGGGGCAGCTCCGCCTGCAGTTTTCAGATCGGCCATGCGGATAGCACTTCTCCGAAACAGGTCATCCACATCGATCAGGTCACTTGGCTTCTTATCAGCCGGGTATGCCGTTTTAACGGCCTCGATATACGCATCCGTTTTATCCCCCAGTTGCTTCTGTAAAAAGCTCTTCATGTCGTCAGCAGTGCCTTGTCTCAATTCCGGCATACGCAGCGAATTCATAAACTCATTCTTCGTAGACCCGATCATCAACGGTATATTTGCTGACAACGCTTTGGCCTGTGCGTCCGATGGCTGGTATGGAAGAAATGTACCATCGAGACACGGTCCCCAGGTTAGCCCGAATACTCCGGCACTTTTTCCTTCTGCTCTCAGTTCGTCATTTACTTTAGCGAGTGCCTTCTTGGCAGCCGCGGCAAGAAGCGTGAACGGTACTTTCTGAAGTGAATCAACCTGCGATGGTTGTAGTTTAAACTCTGCCATTACCGCAGCGGCAACACGGGTCGTAACAGCTTTGTCTTGAAAATTTAGTCCGAGGCCACCGCTTTGAATAATTGCCTTGTGAAAAAGTCCTTTGGCCGATGGTGCATTAAGCAACGTATTTACCTTACCACCACCACCGGATTGTCCGAAGATGGTAACGTTCGAAGGATCGCCACCGAAGTTCGCTATATTTGCTTTTACCCACTCGAGTGAAGCTACTATATCCATGATGCTGACGTTGGGTGACGCGCTATATTTCTGACCGTATGCCGACAGATTCAAAAAGCCAAGAACATTAAGCCGATGGTTGATGGATACAATGACCACGTCACCCTTTCGCGAAAGGTTCTCGCCATCATACGAAGGCAACTCCTGTGAAGAACCGGCCGTGTGTCCTCCTCCGTGCAACCATACCAGCACCGGTCGCTTCTTGGTATCAGTTGCCGAAGCTATACCGGGACTCCAGATGTTGAGTCGCAGGCAATCTTCGTTGGGATATCCCCAGTCGTGGTGAAATACAAATTCAACTTCATCGTTCACGCCCGTTGTAGGGTCAATCAACGGACATACGGGACCGTACGTCAGTGAACTTCGTACGTCCTGCCAGGCATCGGGTTTAGTCGGTGCCATGAAGCGCTCGGCCTTTGCATACGGAATACCCTTATAGGTATATATACCGTTGTGAATATAACCTCTCACTTTTCCATAAGTCGTTTGAGCCACAGCTATATCTCTGCCTGTAACCAGTGGCAGGCTTCCCGCAGTGGCTGGTGTTTTCTGACCATATAAAAGCGAAACGCTAAGCGCAATAAGTGCTAACACGAATAGAGTTTTCCGGATTTTCATGGCGGATGGTATAAGGGTTATGGATATTTCGGTATATCAATAATACACAATCGTCTCATTATGTCAAAATTACACAATGAGAACAGCAGGCCCGGAGTCTTATGAAGATATAGCGCGGGCTCGTAGTGAAGGCAATTGGGCCTGTTGTTATTATAATGACATTTTAATCATCCGCCAGCATGGCCCGGTTTTGTAAGTTGTACCTTACCGAACGTTTTACCCCCTGTTACAAAACGGGGTCACTGATATTTATCAGAAATCAAAAATGATGTAAGTCGTTTTAAAGAGAATCAGCGCACTATACATTCGAAAAAAACAATTATGAAGCGAATACTTGTTCCTTGCGATTTTTCTTCTCCGGCCCGGGAAGCTTACAAGCTTGCCGCGAACATCGCAGCTAAAAATAATGGTGAGGTGTTATTACTGCACGTTATCAATATACCAGTGGTTTACGATCCGGGGCTTGGAGGCCTGCCCTATACGGATCCTACATTGCTGGAGGACCTGGAAGCGGCAGGTATTAAAAATTTTGAGACTTTGCTGGCAGATGAAACTATACCCGCCATTCGCTCTTCCTATCAAATAACCAATGGCGATATTCTTTCTTCCATCCTGGAATATAGCGAAGACAAGAATATAGATCTCATCGTTATGGGTACATCCGGCTCCAGCGGCCTTGCCGAAATCTTCATTGGTTCTACTACGGAAAAAGTGGTGCGGCATGCACAGGTTCCGGTACTCGCTGTACGACAGGCTCCAGCCATCGATACTATTAAAAATATACTTTTACCCAGTACGCTTTCGCCTGAACATGCAAACTTCATGAACAAGGTAAAAGAAGTACAGGATTTCTTTCAGGCTACTTTACACGTTCTGCTGATCAACACACCGTCCCGTTTCAGAAATCATGCAGAAGCAAATGAAGCGCTGGAAGCTTTTGCCACACGCTACCAGTTAAAAAACTATACGACACACCTGAGCAATTATAGCAGCGAAGCAGATGGAATCATTGATTACGCGAACGAGGAGCAGGTTGACCTGGTGCTCATGGGTACGCATGCACGAACCGGACTTGCACACGTGTTCAACGGAAGCATTACTGAGCGTGTTGTTAATCGCATTCAGTATCCTGTGTGGACGTGTCACCTTCAATAACATGGCTATAGCACGTGCAGGTATGGCAGCATAGGATTTTATCCGCATTTATATATACTCCTGTTGTAAGAGAGTTTGACTTTCAATGGCATCGGACTGGCTGCGCTATGTTTACCCGGACCAAGCCTCCTTGCATTTTAAAAGATGTTATTAAAAGAATGAAGAAGATTTGGTCATATCTTATCTTCTGGCTTCGGACAACAACCAGCGGAAGCAACATGGGACGGATAGCCCGGCAGTTGGCACGGTTATTTTTCTGAACCCTGTCGTTTAACCAGCCAATGTGACTGATCTAACAACGAAATCATTTTCGAAAGCGCTTCGTAGTTACAAGCGATCCTATAGCTGGGGATTTTTTTCGCCATAATGGGCAATGAAAGAATCAAGCGTACCTCCCCCACACTTTTTATTCAACTTCAACCACCATGAAGACTGAAAACCTAACGGATTTTTCAAAAATCAGCTTAAGCACGGACGTAGCGTTAGATGCAGAGGACGACTCATTCAAGAACTATGACCTCCTTGAGGTTCTTCCTTGGGGAGCCTATATCTGCGATGCTGCCGGGATCATCCGGAAGTACAATCAAAAGGCAGTTGAACTTTGGGGACAAACACCCGGAGCGCTTCAAAATGAAGCACGCTTCAGCGGAGCGTATCGCTTGTATTCAGCAGAAGGTATATATATTCCACATCATAAAAGTTCCGTTGCCAGCTGCCTGCAGAGCGGTATAGCGATCGAGGATCATCAATTCTATATCGAGCGTCCGGATCATTCACAGCTTTTTGTCCAGGCCAGCATCACACCGTTAAAAAATACACACGGTGATATTACCGGGGCCGTTACGTGCTTTCATGCCATTGGCGAACCGAAGAGAAGTAAATCCGAACTTCAGCGACAGGATTTCCAAGACTATGTTGACAACGTTGCTATCGGAATACACTGGGTAGATGCCAATGGAATTATCGCGTGGGCCAATACAACTGAACTGGAAATGCTGGGCTATACCCGCGATGAATATATAGGGCATCACATTACCGAATTCCATGTGGATAACGACAAGATCACGGATATATTAAACCGGCTTTGTAATCAGGAGACGTTGACGCAGTATGAAGCTTCTCTTCGTTGTAAAGATGGAAGTATAAAGATTGTATCCATTAACTCGAATGTACTTTGGGAAAATGGCCGGTTCATTCACACCCGTTGCTTCACAACTGATATAACGGAACAGAAGCGCTCCCTGCTGGCATTGGAAGAAAGCGAGAAAAGACATCGTCAACTGATCGAAAGCTTACCGGCTTCAGTATATACCTGCGACTCAACCGGTGTTATAACAAGTTTCAATGAGTCGTCTGTGAAACTGTGGGGACGTAAACCGCAGCTCGGTACTGACTTGTGGTGTGGCTCCTTGAAAATGTATAGTCTCGATGGTGAACTTCTATCTCCTGATTCCTGCCCGATGGCGATTGCTCTTCAGGAGGGCAAGCCGGTATATGGAAAAGAAATTGTGATTGAGCGGCCGGATGGAACAAGGCGCCACGTACTTCCCCACCCTACACCATTCCTGGATGCTTCCGGAAAAGTTGTTGAAGCAGTTAACATGCTGGTAGATATAACCGAACTGCGGAATACCGAACTGGCCTTACAAATAAGCGAAGATCGTTTCCGGCAAGCCGCAGATTCCACACCTGTATTATTCTGGATGGCCGAGTCAAACGGAAATCGCAATTTCTTTAACCGGGCGTGGCAGGAATTTACCGGAAAAATATATCCCGCCACAGAAAGCGACTGGAAGAGAAGTATACATACGCAAGATATCAGCCAATACCTGATGATCTATAGTCGGGCGTTCGATAAGCGCGAAGAATATAAAATTGAATATCGCCTGCGAAGAAATGATGGTATATACCGGTGGATACTGGAGCATGGCATTCCCTGGTATACTTCAGACGGAACTTTTGAAGGTTATTTAGGTTCGTGCGTAGACATCGAAGAAAAGAAAATGATGACGGATGCGCTCGAGAAAGAAGTTGAAAAAAGGACACGTCAGCTCAAGCAAGCCAATCATAAACTACAGCGGTATAACGAGCAACTGGAGCAATTTACCTACGCGGCCAGTCATGATATGAAGGAACCGCTCCGTAAAATATTTTTCTTCAATAACTATCTCTACGAATCACTAAAGGATCTTAAACCAAAAGAAAAAGATTTCCTGGAGCGCTCGGTTACTGCTACCAAACGCATGCAGATATTGATCGATGATCTGCTGGTATATGCTACAACAGCATCTACTATTCCCAATCTCGAATGGGTATCATTGGACAAGGTTGTGAAGGATGTGGTTGATGCGCACGAAGTAACCATTGAAGACAAGAACGCACATATTAAATTTGATGTCCTCCCGGAGATACTGGGAGTACCGTTTCAGATCAACCAGTTGTTCGATAACATTATTGGCAATGCTCTGAAATATAGTCATCAGCAACGCGCTCCGCATATTGTTATCAGCTATGAAAGTATACCGGGTTCTGCGTTGGACATGGATGAAGCTGACGTGCATACGCTATACCATAAGATTACTATTACAGACAATGGCATTGGCTTTAAGCCGGAGTACGCTACACAAGTCTTTAACCTGTTTCACCGTCTGCACGGACGGTCTGAGTATTCTGGCTCCGGTATAGGACTGGCTATATGTAAAAAGATTATTCAGAACCACCAGGGCTTCATCACAGCAACCGGCCGCGTTAATGAAGGTGCTTCCTTTGAGATTTACCTGCCCCGGTAAAATCCAACACATCCTAAGTATATACTATAAAAAAGCCCAGGCATCATCCTGATACCTGGGTTCGATGTTCGAATTACCGTTTACCTTTCGCTGCCGTATATTTTACTTCTATCATTACTGGAAAATGATCGGATGGAAATTTACCACTATAAGTATCCGTTAGTATACCGTATCGTTTTACTTCAAACGCGGCTGCCAGGAAGATGTGATCAATTCTGCGATCTGTCTTGGTGGTAATATCAAAGCTGTTGAATGTACCGTTGGGAGTGAGTTTAATGGGCGCTATGGTAAAAGCATCCTTCATCATGCCAGACGTATTCAGCAACGTATAGCTTTCATTGAACTGATCTACGTTGAAATCACCCGTAAGCACAACGGGAGCACTACCCGCTATACTCTTTATCTTGTTCAGAATAAGTTGCGCGCTTTGCTTGCGGGCCTCCACGCCCCGGTGATCGAAGTGTGTGTTGAACAAAAAGAATTTCAACCCGCTTTTGCGATCTTCAAATTCACCCCACGAACAAATGCGAGGCAGCGCAGCATCCCATCCTTTATTAGGCTTGTCTGTTGTCTCCGATAGCCAGAACGTACCTTTCTGCAGCAGTTTGAATTTGTCGGTCTTGAAATATATAGGCGAAAACTCACCTTTCTTGTCACCGTCATCACGACCTATACCGATATAGTCGTAACCGGGCAGCTGGCGCGATAAATCTTCACGCTGGTTGTTGAGCACTTCCTGTGCTCCGAATATATCGAAGTCGTAGAAGTTAACCATCTGCACAATTATCGGCAACCGGTCTTTCCACGCATTGAGACTATCACCTTTGTTATCATAACGCACATTGTAGGTTGCAATGCGATACGTTTGTGCGTATACCATACCCGTTGCAAACAGCAAGATCAGGCAAATACTTAGTTTTTTCATTCTTCTCATCATTGTATATACATATATAGCAGGAACACCGTTTATCATGGGCGGTGCTCCTGCATTTTTCTCTATATTATTCCCAGCCTGGATTCTGTCCTAAGGCAGGGTTCATCAGGCGATCGTTCTCGGGGATCGGATACAGGTAATTTTTCTCATCCCACTTCCGTGGAATGTTGGCAAGCCAGGTTATTTCACCAGACGTTGTATTGGACAATCGCTGCGGGTTAACACCTGCGCTGATAGTGGGTGCTACATTTACATACGTTACACCCGGCAGCGGATTCTGTGGTGCTGTTATATAGAAGCATACATCCATCTTGCCATCTTCGTTCAGATCAAGTGGTTGATCGAGAGCCGGTACATAGAAGCCATTCCATAGTTGCTCCAGCAGATCACCACGCTTCCAGCGAACGAGGTCATAAAAACGAAATCCTTCCAACACCAATTCAATACCACGCTCCCTTCGTATCTCCAGAATTACCGGATCGGCAATATCCGGAAAATAGTTACGCTGCAAATATGAGTCTACAACGGTAGGCATACTGGACGTACCAGCGGTTATCCCAGCACGTTTGCGTAACGTTCCGATGGTCTTCGTCCAATCGGCATCGCTCAGTGTACCAAGCTCAGCTTTCGCTTCAGCATAGTTCAATAACACTTCCGCATACCGAATAATGGAGATCGAGTTATCGTTACGACTGCCACCATCATAATAGGTATCATCAAGACACCACTTGATGGGTTGATAGCCGGTATAGGTATAAGAAAATACAGGAGGTGCTACTTCCGTTACTCCGGCATTGGTACGTTTATAGTCGCCCATGCGAATGGTTTGCTTCAAACGCAGATCACGATTTTTTACTTCCTGCGGAAACGTCATCGTTTCATAACCGGCATTATCGGTAAACGGAGTTCCATCTATATTCAGGTATGTATTGATAAACATACGCGTAAA
Organism: uncultured Chitinophaga sp.; assembly: GCA_902168205.1. Classification (GTDB taxonomy): domain Bacteria; phylum Bacteroidota; class Bacteroidia; order Cytophagales; family Cyclobacteriaceae; genus Ohtaekwangia; species Ohtaekwangia kribbensis. The sequence continues at coordinate 602,881 of CABHOK010000007.1, forward strand.
GCTGAGCCGCGGTCCATAGGTAGCACTGGTCCACCACCAGTTGGCGTCATTATAAACACTCAGAGTCGGATCGCACAACGCAGCCAGCATAACTTCTCCTCCTACAGGAGTTTTAGACGTAAATAGTTGTCGGTAAGACTTCCCTGCACCTCCGCCTTCGCTAATGCTAAAGCCTGATTCTGTCATCACTACATCCGCTGCTTCTGCTGATTCATTCAACCATTTCTCTGAGCCATCAATAGCATGATACTTCCGGAACGTGCCCTCAAACAAACATACACGTGACTTAAAGGCGTATGCAACATATTTTGTTATGAGACTTCTTGTATTGTCGGTAACGGTACGGATATTAGTCGTAGCATAATCGAGATCAGCCAACACCGAATCCATTACCAATACACGCGAATCACGACCGGCAAATAATTGAGGATCGTTTACATCCATGGTCTTGCCAATCCACGGCACATCACCAAAACGTTTTACTTTATCAAAATAAAACCACGCGCGGAAGAAACGGGCAAGTCCTATATAGTGACGCTTTACATCGGGTGCTATATTTGGATAGTTACAGTTCTCGATAAAGTAATTCAGATTGCGCAAATCTCTCCAGTCCCAACCGGAGCTTTGACGTGGACCGAACGCACCTTCGCGAATGTAGTCAGGCACCTGGCTCCGGGCACCGAAATCAGAAATCTCATCTGCACGGTGTATATTGTTAGCAGTCGGCAAAATCGAATAAAAAGAATTGGCGTAGAGCTCCAGCCCTTTCTCGCTTCCGAAAACAGCGTCTTTGGAAGTTGTGGATTCAGGAGTCTGCTCCAGGTCGCAGCTTGCCAGCAACGCAGCCAACAGCAGCAACAGACTATATTTTTTCATATACATGATCTGTTAAATCGGATGAATGATCGAATTAAAGTGTCAGTGAAATTCCAATGGTATAGCTCTTCAGCATCGGGTAATTATTGCCGTTACCGGATGATCCTGTAGTCAGTACTTTATCAGAAGGGCCTGTGCTCTCCGGATCAAGATCCCGCGTAATTCTATAGAGAGGAGACCATGACCATAAGTTCTCACCGGATATGTAGATACGGGCACTGTTCAGTTTTACACGCTCTGCAATATGCTGCGGAAGATTGTAGCCCAGCTGTATATTCTTCAACCGGATATAGGCTATATTTTGAAGATACTTTGTTTGCTTCACACCCAACTCACGCGATGAGCTTTGTGCTGTATAGCCACGCAGGCGCGGAAAGTATGCATCAGTATTTTCTTCTGTCCAGTAATTGTCCAGCATCGACTGCGGCATACTGTTATAGGGGCGGTTATAAGGTCCCCAGAAGTAATCCGCTTCAGCACCGGGCCACCAGTCTTGTTTACCAACGCCCTGGAAGAATGCGTTGAAGAAAAAGTTATTCCAGTCAAGACCGAACAGCGCCCCATAGGTATACCGTGGTGACGTGTTACCAATTATTACCATATCGCCCGGATCGTTAACGGTGTTGGCACCATTGTCTATAACCGTACGGCCATTCGCACCAACTTTACCATCGATGTCTCTGAACTTGATATCACCCGGAAGTATTTGTCCGGAGTTCGAAGCTTTGATGAGACTTTGATCTGCATGGTTCTTTATATCTTCTTCCGAAGTAAAGAAGCCTTCTGTAACATACCCCCACACTTCGCCTACTTTCATACCTTCATAGTAATCAGTAAGTTTTTTATCAGGGTTATTATAGCGGAGTATTTCCGATTGACTATCTGCTAATGTAAGACGGATCGAATATCCCAAGGGCTTGGATCCAACTGTAACTTCATCATTCCATCCCAATACAAATTCCCATCCGGTAGTTTTCAGATCGGCATAATTACCTTTCGGCACATCGGTACCAAATACAGCCGGCAACGTCATACCTACCGTAAACATGTCGGTTGTCTTGCGGGTATAGGCATCACCGGTAAATGTTAAACGTCCCGATAACATAGAAAGATCAACCCCTATATTTTGTGTAGTCGATGTCTCCCAGGTTAATCCATCCGGTAATACACCGGGCTGACTGGTATATTGTGGTTTAACACCATTGAGTATAAGACCGGATTGTGAGATGGCAAATTTTTCCTGGAAGGAATACGATGCTATACTTCCGTTACCCAGTGATCCGTAAGAACCGCGCAGTTTCAAATCTGAGATAAACCGATCGGACACATTCCAGAACGACTCTTTGGAAATTCTCCAGCCGGCCGAAACCGAAGGGAAGAAAGCATAGCGCTCGTTGGCCGGAAACTTGGAAGAACCATCGTAGCGTCCGTTTACTTCCAACAGGTATTTCTCGTTAAATATATAGTTTACACGGAAGAAACCACCGAGTATATTCCACTTGTCCCAGCCGCCCACGGTCGAGATAGATTGTCCTAATGCCAGATTTATATCCTTGGCATCTTCATAGATAAGACCGTTACGTTGTGCCGATAAACCTCTATAGGTTGACTGCTCATAATTATAACCTGCCATCGCCTTCACGTAGTGTTTCTGATTGAATGTGTTTTCATACTCCAGGTAAAAGTTTGTGGCCAGGTACTGTGTCTCGTAATATGCATCCCTGATGTCGTTGGTATTAGTACCCACGTATTCAATCACGCCCGGTCTTCTGCTATAGGGAACCGGCACGCGTATAGCCTTCTGGTTGTCATCTGTATTCTGGAAGGTAAAATTACCTTTGAAGCTCAGCTTGTCCTGGATAACATCAGCTGTAAAGGCCGTTGTGTTACGAAGTACACGGTTCTCCATATCAATTCCGTTCTTGCCATACCAATAGTCACCTACAGTATAGGCTGCAGAATAGGTTAACGTTCCATCCGGGTTAAACATAGGCGACATCACGTGACCTTCATCCGCTATATTTCGCCATATACCTCCGCCTTCACCTACGTTGAGCGGATTGTGATAATTCATGGTTGAATACTGTGCATTGTTTTCCAACAGCAACCACGGTCTGATTTGTATCGATCCTTTCGCACGGAAGTTATACATCTTGTAATCGTCCGAGTTATAGCGGAACAATCCTTTCTGATCGAAGTAACGACCCGTTACATAGAATGTAGTTTTATCAGTGCTTCCGGACACACTCAGGTTGTGTTCCATGGCACTGTTCGATTTTTTATAGAGTTCGTTATACCAGTCAGTGCTTCCGTAGTATACGTATTCACCGGTAGGTCCTACTTCTACCCGTGGCAGACTTGGATCTTCCGATCTTCTCTTCAACTCGGCGAGATATTCGGGAGAAAACTTCAACGTCTTGTTTACGTTCTGTGGTGTTTGTGAGTAATCATTCCAGGCCGTCCACGCTTCATTAAATACCGATGCCCAGGTATAGCCATCGGTTACAAGTTCAGGTACAGCGGTGGGTTTCTTGATGGAGTAATTCGCGGTGTAATCAATCGTGAGGCGGTCTTTCACAGGTCGCTTCGTTGTAATGAGCACAACACCAAATGCACCACGGGCTCCATATATAGCAGCAGACGCTGCATCTTTCAGAACAGATACACTGGTAATATCGCGTGGGTTGATCAGGCGCGGGTCACCTTCAACACCGTCAATCAGAATCAACGCACTACCACCTTGTCCAATTGAAGTGGTTCCGCGAATGTTATAGCTTGGTGATTGAATCGGTTTACCATCTTCCAGGCGGATGTTCAGATTGGGTATAAGTCCCTGCAGACCTTGCGTCAGGTTCGCTACGGGGCGGTTCTCAAATACTTCACTGGTCACTTGGTCAACTGCGCCTGTCATATTTACTTTCTTCTGTGTACCATATCCGACTACCACCACTTCTTCCAGAGACTTTGAATCCGGAGGAAGCTGAATGTCCAATGTAGTTTGTCCGGCAATGGAACGCTCAATGGTTTTATACCCGATGAAGCTGAACTGCAACACGGCATCGTCCGGGGCATCCAGTGTAAAGCTTCCGTTTATATCGGTGGTTGTACCGGTCGCGGTACCTTTCACCAGTATATTTACTCCGGGTATAACTTCACCGGTAGTCGCATCGGTAACTATACCTTGTATTGTTTTTATTACCAGCAACGGTTTCTCCTTTTCCGGCATGGTCTTGCGGGAAACAATAATGTTATAGTTGATCTGGCGAAATTGCAGCTCGCTGTTACGTGATATTTCGCTGAGTATATCAGCAACTGTTATATTCTTGTCCTGAAAAGTAAATCGACCTTTTACCTTTTTTACGGAACTCTGGTATACAAACACATATTTTGTTTTCTCCTCGATGGCCGAGAATACTTTTGTTATACCGGCTTCTTTCAGGTCAATAGCAATCTTCACCTCCCGTATGGTTTGACCATGGGACGGTTCCGCGAGCAAAATCTGCATGGCTATACATTGCCACACAAAAACATAGAGGATTTGTTTTGATGCGAACATCAATATTTTGAGTAATTTCAAGCTCATAAGTAGACGATAAAGGTTTACAAATCTTTGTTGTCGGCCCATCCCTGTTGCCGCAGCGGATGGGCCTCTTTTTTTTACAGGCGTTGCTTCCACACAGAAACAAACAGCCCCGGTATTTATAGCGTCATGGTCATAGCATAGGCATCAGGGTTTACAGGGTTTTCCTTTAATGACGATTTCATGTTCGCTGGCAAAACGGTATTCTATACCGTGCATGATCTTCAATCCTTCGAGGATGTTGGTCAAACGGTCGCTTTTATATTTACCGCTCACCGTACAATTGCCAAGCGCTTTATTGTCCAGGGTAATGGTTACATCATACCACTTCTCCAGAATGTCAGTAAGCTCTTCCATGCGAGTGTTATCGAGGTATATAATTTTGTCTGTCCAGGCGAGGTAGCGCTCCAGCGATACTTCGCGTTTCTCCCAGATTGCCCTAACAGGATCAAAGTATATTTGCTGATTGGGATGGAGTTCGAGCCGGTCTGTTTGCTTCCGCACATTGGCAACGAGTACCCTACCGGTTTTTACTGTCACTTCAATAGGCTTATGCTGATAGGCGCATATATTAAAAGAAGTACCGAGTACGGCCGTGGTAAGATCACCAGTCTTAACGACAAATGGTTTTTCCGGATCGCGTTTTACTTCGAAGAACGCTTCGCCCTGCAACGTGACTTCGCGTTTACCATTGGCAAATTTCTCCGGAAAAGAAATAGCACTGCTGTTGTTGAGTTTTACCACGGAACCATCCTGTAAGGTAATTACCGCCTGCTGGCCGCGGCTTGTCGTGTGCGTAATATACTTTACCTCTTCCTCCTTACGGCTGCGCGATGTATACAGTATCCAACCCGCTGCCACCAGAATTATAACAGACGCAGCAACGTTTAGCCACGCACGTATAAACGATCTCTTCGGTGATGTCTCAAATTCCTCCACCGGGATTTCCCGTGCAAGATCATCTGATTCCATCGCTTTGGTCAGCGATTGATACAATTCTATTTTAATACGATCGCGTTCAGTAAGCTCCCAATCTTTCCAGTATGAATCGTCCTTCTGAAATGCTTTATAAAAGTCATCGAAATATTGCTGTTCAATAGCAGAGCACGATCCTTTAACATATCGGTCCAGTAGTGCTTTGAATTCTTCTTTAGTCATGCCGTGGCGTTACACCTGTATAGTGTAACTGATACCACCGAACACGGGGGTAATTTTTTTAAAAAGTGCACATATAACAAATCAATAACGCACTTAATATTTTCATAACATGTATAGGACAATTAAAGGAAGAGCAGAAATATACCGGCATTCCAGTGTATGACGAAGGTGCTTTAACGCATTGGAGATATGCCACTCTACCGTGCGTGTAGACAAGTTGAGGCGTTCGGCAATTTCTATATTCGAAAGATGCTCAAAGCGGCTGAGGTAGAATATCTTCCTGCATTTTTCAGGCAACGTATCGAGTGAGGTTTGTAACAGCGTATCGAGTTCTTTATACGCGATAAGCTCTTCCGTTGTATTGATCATCGGGGTTGCATCAATATAGGCAGCATGCTCTGCCGAGAGAGCCGCTTTGCGAAGTTGCTGTGCTACCTGGTACTTTACCGATTGAAATATATAGCCAGCGAAGAAAGCGATCTGGAGCGTTTGTCGTTTCTTCCACAAATCAAGAAATATATCCTGAACAATATCCTTAGCGGCATCTTCATCACGCAACAACGCATAGGCTGCACGGTACATACCTTCCCAGTAACGATCGTATAGCGTGCTGAATGCTATGCGGTTATCATCCTTAAGAAGCAGTACAAGCTGTTCGTCAGAAGGTGTATGCATCTGCGCGGGGTCTGTTTTTCGCTTCAAAGAACTTAAATAAAAGAAGAGCCAGCGGTGTGAGTATCGTTAAGGAATTTTTAAGTTTTCAGTATCCACCCCGTTGCTACCCCACCTATCGCACCGATATACCGGTATGTCTCAATTAATAAAACGTTAACCGTGTTGCTATGGCAAATTCACACGGGCCGTGTTTCTTTGAGGCCCTACGCGCAACCCAATTAACCGCCAGGTTCTTCTATGAGAGATTTTCTTTTAGGACTGAAGATACGGATCAAGCTGCTGGCTGCATTCGGATCGCTCCTTTTGCTTTCAGTTCTGCTGATCGCTTTATCGGTTTCATCGATCCACAAGATCATACACTATAAATCCGTCAACGAAAAGATGGACGTACTCAAGCTTCGCCTCGAAACGCTTGACCTCGCCACCAAAGAATTTATATACGAAGGATATAAATCGAAATCATTCCTCGAAACGCAAAAAACACCTTCGCTGCAATCCTTCCATGAAAATTATACTGAAGCAAAGGCCATCATTACCGATGTTGAAAGTACAACACTGAAGGATCATGCCTTGCTTGCACAAAACCTGATTTCACCCTTGGACAGTCTGCAACACGATTTCAATTTACTGGTAGCGTTGTTAGGCGCGCGGGGCTTTAAGGATTTCGGACTCGAAGGTTCACTGCGCGATGCCATCCACACGGTGGAAAACTCTGGATTTGAATTTGACAAAGTTACGTTGCTGATGCTGAGACGACATGAAAAAGATTTCTTCCTGCGTAAGGACGTCAAGTATCAACAGGAATTCAACAAGCGTTTTGATATACTGCAGCAACAGATCACATTAACATCCAACGCAGCTTTACTGGCATCGCTCGCGAATTATAAAGATGCCTTTAATAAAGTGGTAGCAATCGAGCAACAGATCGGGTTGAGCAACGATGAGGGTATACGCGGCCGCATACGGGAAAACTTTCAATTGATTCGTCCGCGCATTGAGACAATCCGCTCTTCGATAAAGAAACAGAATGAGACCGAGATTGCCCGCACCCAATGGATGCTATGGATTATCTTCGGCGTGCAGATTATAGCCGGTATTGGTATGGCCTTACTATATGCGGGTCTGCTTACAAAATCTATCACGGAAATCCGTAACGGTATGCAGAAACTGGCAAGCGGTATATTTCCGGATAAGTTACGGATTCATACCACGGAAGAAATCGGACAAACAAAAATTGCGTTTAATCAATTCATAGACCGTCTTCAGGCTGCGTCTTCTTTTGCAGAGCACTTAGGTTCGGGTGAACTTACGTATCGTTACGATGAACAATACGCGAACGATGTACTGGCACAATCGCTTATCAGCGCACAACAAAAACTTCGTCATGCAGAAGAACAGCAGCGGAAAATAAACTGGATGAACGAAGGTGCAGCGCGCTTCAATGAAATTCTCAAAAATGATTCAGAAGGAATCACCGTATTGGGCGACCGCATACTAAAGTTGATGGTATACTATCTGCAAGCCAACCAGGGCGCACTCTATATATTAAAAGGTTCTGCAGATGATGGACTACTGGAACGTATAGCCACCTATGCATACGACAAAAAGAAATATATACACGAACGCATCGCAGCAGGCGCTGGTCTTATCGGACAATGCGCACTGGAAGGAGAAACGATTCACCTGAAAGATATACCGAAAGACTATATCAAGATTACGTCCGGTCTTGGAGAAGCAACGCCACGTCACCTGGTTATTGTACCGCTAAAGACGCGTGGTGAAGTTAATGGAATTATTGAACTGGCTTCTTTCAATACAATGGAACAGCATCACATCGAGTTCATCGAGCGCATGGCCGAAAATATAGCCTCCCTCCTCGCCAATAAAATAACAAGTTCACAGCGACTAACGCAGTCAGATGAAACCCACGCAAAACTACAACCCGTGGAAATATTGATAGACGCTGAAGTCAGTTACTAGCTACCAGTTGCCAGCTGCTGGTAGATTTGTAGTAGGCTATATTTCGACGAGCATAAACGTTATATATAGCGGCTGCATTTTTCCCTGTGGCCAGAAGCCAACATAGCCCAGAAGCTGCGGCTAGCAGCCATCTTCAGTTTTCTTTGATCAGTCTTCCCGATCCTGTTTTGGTGAGTCTTACAATCGGAGGATTGCCGCGGTATCGAACGCTGCCGCTGGAATTGATAAATACATTTACTACTTGAGTAGCATTCACTTCGGTGTCCACCACACTCGTTGAGTTCACGTGTGTACTATCGGTAACAAGATTAAACGCCTCGATGCTGACAAGGTTTATACTGGAAACCGTAAAAAAATGTGAATAGCCACTGAATTTATAGGTGCCCAGGTTTTGAGCGTTCAGTCCGAGATAACCATTGATATGTATATCCTGCAGATCAACCGAGCCTGCATGTACTGACATGTTCAGTGTATCCGCCACCAATGGCTCTGTATTTTCTATTGAGCACGCATTGCACCACAACAGGTTTAAATCTTTTACCGCTACTGTCATGCTTCCACCAGCTGCATTAACCTGAAGTGTATTTCCCGACACGTTATACATCGCATCGCTGATGTTGGTGGAGATTACACGGTTATCAATGCCTGTAACCAATTTAAACTTTACACTTCCGTTCGACTGTATATAATCGAAGGAAGGAAGATTTTTAGCCGGTGTCTCTTCAATTTCGCAGCCGGCCAGGTTAAAAATGCATGCAGAAGCTATTACCGCTTGCGTAAACAGACGTTTCATAGCGCTGAATATAGCAGCCCTGACGAACGTAACCGGCAGTGTAAGATATCCGGAGAAAAGTACGAAACAGCTTTACGTACACCGGTTTACTATACCGCAAAGCCCCTTACTCATACTTCAACGTATTTGCCGGATTTACCCGCGCTGTCTTTAAGACCTGGAAGCTCACCGTAAAAGCAGCAATCATAAAGACAACCAGCATTGGCACCATAAACAAAAACCATTGCAATGAAATCCGGTACGGATAATTCCGCAGCCAGCTATCCATCGAGAAGTATGCTATGGGCACAGATAGTAAAATAGCAACGGCAACCAGTTTCATAAAATCCGATGACAGCAATGTAATGATATTAAGCAATGATGCTCCCAATGCTTTTCGTATACCGATCTCCTTCGTACGCTGAACAGCCGTGTACGATGAAAGTCCTACAAGCCCCAGGCAAGATATAATTATACCCAATCCGGTAAATATGGAAATGATTCGGGCGAAACGTTTTTCATCCATATACTGTGCATAGTATCGATCTTCTATAAATGAATACTGAAATGCATTTCCCGGAAAGAATTTCTTATATATAGTTTCAACCACCGGAATGAGTTCATCCTTACGCGCATCGGCTATCCGTATGGAGGTCGGACCATACGTGCTATAGGTTGGCAAAAATACAATCGGCTCCATCGGCTTCTTCAACGACTCCTGGTGAAAGTCATTAACCACACCAATAATAGTCCACTTTCTGTTTCCATCAATAATCTCCTGCCCCACCGCTTCTTCTGCATTGGCAAAACCAAATAACTTCACAGCATTCTGATTGATGACGGCAACCGTGATGTCATCGAAATTTACTTTATGATCCGTAACCACAAACTTTCTTCCGGTTATAACCGATATACCATACGTATCAAAGAAATGATAGTCGGCACCAAGGAAACTTGTTGTATAGTGTGATTCAGTTGGTTGATTGCTTATCCGAAAATCAAAGCCTCTCCCCAGGCGATCTCCCGGCAAGCGGCTGGAAGTTGCAGCACTTGCAATGCCATTGGTATGCACCAGTTCATACTTGAAATTCTCAACACGCTCCACAAATGTTGAGTCCCACGCCATGAGTTCCGGCCCGTCCACAATCATTATATCATTGATGTTCATTCCTAAATCGGCCGTGTTCATAAAACGCAATTGCTTCGATACGATCAGTGTACCGGTGATCAACGTAGCTGACGCTGTAAACTGAAATATTACCAATGCTTTTCGCAGATAGTGTCCACTGGACGAACGTTGAAATTTACCTTTCAATACGCTAACCGGCTGATACGAAGAGAGCACAAAGGCAGGATAAAAACCCGACAGCAATATACCGCCTAGCATCACGCCAATAAATATAAATATACTGGAGCTATTCAATTCCGAAAGTACATGCCACAGACTCAATTGATGTCCCACTATGTCGTTAAAAGTAAACTGACATGCCTGTACACAAAGTATAGCGGCTACAAATGCAAGGCATGATATAAGCGCTGATTCAAAAATAAACTGTCCTACAAGCTGGCTCTTCATCGCTCCCATTACCTTGCGCAAGCCAACCTCTTTGGCCCGGTCGAGAGCACGCGAGGTCGTCAGGTTTATATAGTTGATCCAGGCTATTACCAGGATAAAGATTGCTATCACCAGCATGGCCCATACTGATTTCCCACTGGCCGTACGGGCTATATCGTATTCATAATCTGAGTATAGATGCGCGCGACTAAGCGGCTGCAGGTAAAATTTTTCAACACTGCCTGATACTTTATCGCCTTTAAAATATCGTTCACTGAAAACAGGAAATTTACTCTCAAGAGATTGATAGTCTGCGCCTGGCTTCAACACAATATAGTGTCTGAAATCAGACCATTTCCAGCTGACATCCGCATCGTTGTTACCTTCGCCAATCAGCGTTCTATACGACACCAAAGCATCAAACTGCAAATGCGAATTATCCGGCACATTCGCACAAACACCGGTCACTTTATAGGGTTGCTTATCACTTCCCCAGTATATTTCCTTACCAAGCGCATCCACTATATTGCTACGCGTCAGGTTAAAATATTTGCGCGCCAGGTCTTCCGTAATTACAACTGTATGTCCATCCTTCAAAGCCGACAAGCGTTCACCTGCCAAAAGCGGAAAGCTGAATACAGAAAGAAAATGCTCGTCTACCATCAGACTTTGATCGTCCTGAAAGTACTCATCATTAACCCGCGCATTAAAGGCTCCCGATGGCATCAGCCGGGTATATATCTCTATTTCAGCATAGTCTTTCGCCATAGTCGGACCTATAGTCGGGTATGTAATCGTACCATGCTGTATCAGCTTTCCATTTTGAAACCGGTCGTTGGTCACCCGGTATATTCGATCATACTTATCATGAAATTTATCGTAGCTCAGTTCGAACGTTACAAACTGAAAGATCAGCAGGCACGCAGCGAGGCCGATGCCAAGACCAAATACATTTATAGCGGAGAATACTTTGTTCTTCGCTACATTTCGAAAAGCAATGATTAAGTAATTACGCAGCATCATCGTATTGATCAGTTGGAAAGTAAATTTGTTCCGTAGTAAAATGCCGGGCCGGAAAAACTTCAGCGCACTCCACACCAACTTTCGCGTGGCGTTCCGTTCGCCTATACGCTTCACATCACGATAATAACGTTGCACCAAATCGCCCTCTATTTCTTCACGCAATTCTTCCGGGCAGATCCACCGCAAAAACTTTCTTGCAAAACGGGAAGGGTGTTCCTCCTGCATAGGTATAATTCAAACTATACTTGTGATTCAGACAATAAATCTCACAACACGTACCCTCCGTCAACGTATTTCCTTCTATTTTGTTAAGTAAATATGTAAAATAAATATTACAATGGCAATGCCTGCGGCCCGCGCTATCCGCTACAAGTCCGCCATGCGCGCAAACCCAACACGCTTCGGGCTTTCCGCTACTATCGCTATTGCAGATTCCGGCAAGCATACCGGACATCCCCCCCTTCCTGGCTCGGTCTCAAAAAAAGTTAATAAAAATTATAAGAACCGGAACCAATTATTATTCTTTGCGTTTTCTAGAATAAGACCGAACGGTCTAAAACTACAGTACTATGACAAAGTCAGAGCGAACCAGACAGTTTATTATCGAACAATCGGCTGCCATTATTAATAAAAAAGGAGTTGCCGGCACCGCTATATCCGACCTGATGGAAGCAACCAAACTTGCCAAAGGCGGCATCTATGGCAACTTTGAAAATAAAGATGAGATCTGTGTGGAAGCATTTGATTACCTCACAGGTCTGGTCGCTCGCGGATTAGACAGCGCCATAGCAAACAAACAAACCGCCCGCGAAAAACTGTTTGCACTCCTGGATTACTACCACGACAACCTCGCCACAAGCGAAACCGGAGGATGTCCTCTGCTCAACTTTGGCACGGAAGCAGATGACACAAACCCCGAGCTTAAACAACGTGTTGCCAAAGGAATAAAAAGAAGCCAGCAACGCATGATCAAACTTATAGAAGAAGGACAAGCAGCCGGTGATTTCAGCAAACGCACCGATGCCAGTCTCTTCGCGCTAAAAATGTTCACTATGATTGAAGGCGCAATCTTCGCATCGCGGGTAACCAACAATAAAGCCATGATGAAATCAGTAGTGGACATGCTGAAAAAAGAAATTGACGCGCTCTAGTTTTTTTTAACCATAAAAAGACCGATCGGTCTAAAATAAAGATAAGAACACATGAACCCGAACAATCAAAAAAACACAATACAAAAATGAAAACCCTGAAAGAAAGTCACGCAGCAATCAGCACAGTGCTTGCATTTGCCCTCATCCCCCTATCGGGCTTCGCCACCGATATATACCTTCCATCCTTCCCTGCCATGGCCGTATTGTTCGGCACCAGCCAGGCAGATATACAGCTATCGCTTGTGGTGTTTGTGGTTAGTAACGGTATCAGCCAGTTGTTCGTGGGCAGTCTGCTCGATACATTTGGTCGTTATCGTTTAAGCATTGCATCGCTTGTTGTTTTCGCATTGTCGAGTTTCATCATTGCTGAGACACACAGTCTGCCGATGTTGCTAAGCATGCGGATTATACAAGGCATTGCCATAGCATTGATCGTTGTCGGCAAACGCGCTTTCTTCATCGATCTATATACCGGCAGCCGGTTGAAACACTATACCAGTCTGTTCTCCATTATGTGGGCCACAGCACCCATCATCGCTCCTTTCCTGGGTGGCTTTCTTCAGCATTACTTTGGGTGGCAGTCCAACTTCTATTTCCTCGGTTTTACCACACTGGCTATTCTTACACTTGAACTGATCTATAGCGGAGAAACACTCAAGTCACCGCAGGTCTTTAAAGTCAGCACACTTTTAAACATCTATGCATCAAAACTAAAAACCTTCGACTTCAGTGTCAGCCTCTTCATTCTGGGCTCAGCATTCTCTATGGTTATTGTCTTCAACATGGCAAGTCCATTCATTATCCAGCATATCTTCCATGCATCGGCAGTCACCATCGGCTATTGTTCACTTTTATCAGGTGTAGCAATTCTGGCGGGGGGATTAATCAGCAAGTCAATGATCAACCGTCCATTGGCTACCAAGATGCGTATAGTGGCACCGTTGCTGATTACCTTTTCAACTGCGATGATTATGACCATGACCTATCTCCCTTCGCTGGTTACATTCATGATCATCGTTATCCTGACGCACATGGCCAGTGGCTTTACCTTTAATACATTCTATACCTTTGCGCTGGGCCGCTTCTCATCCAATGCCGGCATCGTAAGCGGTATTACCGGGGGCGGAACCTATATTATTACGTCAATACTTAGCTTTAGCGTTATTACCGTTCTGCAGGTGCAGGATCTTGTTATGCTCGGTACCGCATATCTAACACTAGCCACGTTGATCAGCGTAGCATTCATTATCTTCTCTTTCGCACAAAAGCGCGTTCTCGCTATACAAGCACAGACAGTAGCAGCAGTATAAATTCTGTTGATTGAAATAAAGAAAGGTTGCCTCCTTTGGGGACAACCTTTTTTTGTTTCTACCGTCACGAAAGCTATTAATACATGAAAAACTTTTATCAGCCGTTTCATGAATTTCTCTTTTTTATATAGTATTATGAATTGTTGAAATTTCAACCGGAGAACTTGCACTACAACAAACGCTGTGTCGCATGGCAGACGTAATACGCTTTCATATACTTGCTCACATTTTAATTTCGTTTACAGGTGCGTTGCTGTTGCTGGCAATCTGGTATAATATCAGCGATCGGTTCAAACAGATTCTACAGGAAGATAACTCTCCAAAACGCGTTGATAAAGGTTTGCTGTATTTAAGCCTGGCAATCTTCGTATGGGTGGTTGCCGGCTGCTGGGCATATATAGGCAATACGTCTCATTTTTCGCAAACACTATATTTCAAAACCGGGAATAATCTATTCTCTATTATAAATGATCTCTTCCTGTTTCTCGCGTTACGCTATGCAGATCATGCGCCTCAGTTTATTCACAAGCATACGAAGAACAGCGTTCGGATCATTGTTCTCATTTTTATTCTGGCTCTCCTTACTTGTGCTATACCGTTCCTTTCAGGAGTACACAACGAGGTATATGGAGTTCGGATAAGCGCACTTCCCGACCTTGTTCTATCCGGCTTCTTAACGTTTCTGCTCATCGTTACTTTCTACAGAACATTTGCAAACCGCGGGCTACAGATCGTTGCTGTTATTTCTGTCATTGCCATTGTCTTTATATTCGTTTCCATCCTCCCCGATGCTTTCCCGGATTTGTATGATGACTTCACAAAAGACCTGATAAAAATTACAGCTAAAACTTCGTTCATTGCCATCACACTGGTGCTGGCAACAAGCTGGGTTATTCAACTCGCGAATACACCTAAACCCAACGAGATGACGATTAGCTTTATGGATTGGTCTCTCATAAAAATTACAATCCCTTCCAAGGAGATATTTGGCGCAACGCTTGAGTTTGGCTCGAAGACCACACAATATATCAACCTGCTGAAGTTTGCCATCCGGAGAAAACACGGAAATGAGACAGCGCAAAGTATTCTGATTGGTCTCGGGGGTGAGATCAACAATCAAACCTATCTCAGCCGCATCATCGACAACATGAATGAAATTCTCAAGCTGGAAGAAGATCAGAAGCTGGACAGAAAAGATCTTTTTACATTCATCGGCCAGGGAAAGTACCGGCTGCGGATCATTCCGGAGAATATCAAGATTGATGAAACATTACTCCGCGAATTTATCAATTCACCTGGCAATCAAGAGTATAAGTCCATTGTAACTTAATGTAACCGCAGTTACACATCGTTTCTTTCCATTACTTTTTACTATTCTTTACAACAGCACTGGACTCTCGCATTACCAGCCAGATACATTTGGGCATTACCAAAATCCCTAAGCCCATGGCAAACATCTGGCTCAAGAAAAGTATCACACAACTGATGAACGAAGCCTCCGGCAACGACAAAGGTCTCAAGCGAACCATCGGCACGATGGGACTTATTGCACTTGGTATCGGAGCAATTATAGGGGCCGGATTATTTACCAGCACAGCAGAAGCCATCGCGAATCATACCGGCCCTGCCGTGACAATCAGTTTTGTTATCGCAGGTATTGGTTGCGCGCTGGCGGGTCTGTGCTATGCCGAGTTTGCTTCTATGATTCCGATCGCGGGCAGCGCCTATACCTATGCGTATGCAACGATGGGCGAATTCATTGCATGGATCATCGGGTGGGACCTCGTGTTGGAATATGGTGTTGCCTCAGCCAAAGTAGCTACATCGTGGTCAGAGTACCTGAATAAATTACTCAGCAATGTTTTTCATATTCAGATTCCGTATGAGTTCTCACACTCCCCATTCCAACAATCGGCTGACGGAGTGCACGGTATTATGAATATACCGGCTTTATTCATCATCCTGCTGTTATCGCTTGTGTTGGTGAGAGGTGTTAAAGGATCATCGCTTGTGAACAGTATCATCGTTGTTATTAAAGTAGCCATTGTGTTGCTGTTCATTGGCTTTGGATGGTCCTATATCAATCCGGACAACTATACTCCCTATATACCGGCCAATACCAACGTATCGGGCGAATTCGGCTGGACCGGTATATTTGCCGGAGCAGGTGTTGTGTTCTTCGCATTTATAGGATTTGATGCTGTTTCCACCGCTGCGCAGGAAGCAAAAAATCCACAACGCGATATGCCCAAAGGTATATTATTATCATTATTGATCTGCGTAGTGCTATATATACTCTTTGCACACATACTGGCCGGTGTTGCCAACTATACAGAATTCAGAACCGTTGGACAGGAAGCATCCGTTACCTATGTTATCGATACCTATATGAAAGGCTATGGCTGGCTGTCAACCCTGATCACGATTGCTATACTGGCCGGATTTTCTTCCGTTATACTCGTTATGCTCATGGGACAATCGCGCGTATTTTTCTCAATGTCCAACGATGGCCTGGTACCAAAAATATTCTCGCAGCTTCACCCGAAATTCAAAACACCCTGGAAGTCAAATTTCCTGTTCTTCATTTTCGTAGGACTCATCGCTGCCTTTATACCAGCCTCCATCATTTCCGACATGACCGTGATTGGAACATTATTCGCCTTCGTGCTGGTATGTATAGGCATTATCGTTTTGCGTAAAACAGATCCATCGCTTCCCCGCCCCTTCCGCACACCGTGGGTGCCGGTAATTCCGATTCTGGGTATTCTCGTTTGTACAGGACTAATATATACCCTCGGCCCTGCTAACTGGCTGCGGCTGATCGTCTGGCTGATCGTTGGTGTATTTATATACTTTAGCTATGGTGTTAAGAATAGTAAACTGCAAAACGAGTCAGTCTCCTAATTATGAACAAGGGCTTCGTCAACTCTAATCTTTTTTTCAATCTCAACAGAGAAGGAAAGTAAACAGTTTACCGTACATTTTTTTGCGCTCGCTCGACAATTACAAATGTTTGAGCTGATAAACCCTATTGACTTTTGGTTGTAGGACCCAAACTCCGATAGGAAATAGCAAAAATAATATAAAATAAAAAACCATACTTGAGTCCTGTGCTGTGCTTTGTTCTTCCCTCTTAAGTAATTTACTAACAATCCAGAGACAAATCAGCAATGAAAAAAAAGCAAACGATAAAAGGATTTTCAAGACCTCTGGTATCGATACCTCACCGGTAGTTGCCGATATATCAGCAAAAGCAAAAGTGTTCAAGTTATATATGGCAAATACCATAATAGCAAAAAACCAGCAACCTTTGAATACAATTAGGTGATAGGCGGCCCCGTTACGCGAAAGAAACGATACAATACACCAAAGCCAAAGACCATATATAACTAAAGAAATAATATTTGCGAAAGCTCCATACCGTACAATCTCCTCCTGTGAACTTGCTAATATGCTTGAAGCCAAAGGAGAACAAATGAGCATGAAAAATAACAACCAAGGTTTTAACTTAAGAAACATATTACTTACTCTCAAAATCTTTTGTGATCTCAATACCAAATAAAACATAGCCAACTGAAAAAACAACGTTTTTCCTTTCAATCTCAACTCGTCCCACTTGGTCAGTTTTATAGGTCGTACCACCTTGCATTTTTAAGGTCTTAAAATCTGACTGTTGAAATACTGGCTCCCTATTAGGAAAATATTGTAGCTTATGTTCCATCCCTGTCCCTATAACATTCAACTGAAAGAAATTCAGAGTAGCCGAATGTTCATTTGTAATCTTTCCATCATTAAATTCTTCGCTGGAGAGATCATCTTTTGTCGAAATTTGTCCAAACGTCCAAGCTTTGAGATCAAAACTAATCATTTCAGATATATTAAATCCGATTTGTGGACCGAACGATACACCAATATTATACTCCCAGGGAATTCCTTTTTTCTTAGGCGGCTTTTGTACAGAGCCTTCCTGTGGCTTGTTGCTCTTTTCCCTTGTCTTCTCCTTATTTTCGGCATCCTTTTTCTTTTTCTCTTTCTCTTTCTCTTTATCCTTGTCCTTAGGATCTGTATCAGGTTTTGCCTGATATATCCTAGTTAAGTCATTATCGGTCACACCATGATCTCTTTTCCATTCTTCTGTCGAATACATACCATCGGGGTCAATGTATCGCATTGGATTATCATAAGCATAATTATACGAACTCCATCTTCTACTGATCTCCGTCAGCGGATCAATCACATTCCATCTGCCAATCACGGGGTCATACATTCTTGCTCCGTAATCAAGCAAAGCTAAATTCAATTCATTCTGTTCCTCTTTCCCGTTATACTTATACTTATTACCAATAGTATTCTCTCTTTCATACGAGTTAAAATTTAACCCATATGGATAGTAATCTTGGGATTGAATAACAGGTGACTTCGCTTGCTCCACGTTGAAATCATCAAAATATACTTCATATGGATTTACTCCCTGTTCATTCGAGATGAATACATATATGTAGCCTGGTTCTGAAATCGTAACAGTACCCGATAACAACTCGTGTGCCACATCACTTCCATCCTCTTTAGAAACAGAACTCATCTGCCTGAAACCACTCTTCGATGGTATCAAAGTATAGTTACGATCATATACCAACCAGCTCAAGAATGCCTTTGGGCTTGCTTCATTGCTGCTCGATGTATTCTGTGTAGCATCCGCAGGGAATGGGAACGAACTTGTGCTTGCGGCATAATTACCTCCGTCCACTACGGTAGTTCCGGGTGCTGTACCGGCAGCAATCTGCATGATGAGCGTGTTCAAGGCCGCAGTACGGTTCGATTCATTCGGATCTATATACTTCGCATATACCTCCATGTTTATAACATCACCCGGCATTACACTCAACGATTTCGCTAAGCCATATATTTCATTACCGTGTCCACTTAAACGTTGCGCACCACCTTCCACTTGTGTTGGTTTCGAACCTTTTGTATGATCGAACAAGAAGTGATTTACAATTCGTGCATTGTCGTATCGTAAAAACTGTCCTGCTTCCTCATCTGCATTTTCATCTTCCAGTGTCGCTGTGTCGCTTTCTATATCCTGCTTTGAAGTAAACGTTAACCTTACGTTGCCCAAGTGGTCCTTCAGATTGTATTGATACTCAGGAACAGCACTCTCCAGCTTGATTAACTCAAACGCATTTATATTTAAACCTGCACTTCCCGTAGGTACGCTCCATCCTACACCTATTTCAAGCACGTTTGTATTAGGAGGCACTACATAAATCTGTTCCATCCACGCTTCGTTTGATACTGGCGTGGGTAAATAACTACCATAACTGATCGTTGAATTGTTTCGTCTGATCATTACACCAGCGTTGTAAGTGCTTCGGTAGCCTTTTATTCTGATCAGGTATCTCTCTCCGGGAACAACATTAATAGCATTGCCTATCGGTAAGATTCCTGAACCGGTTCCGCTTGAAGTCGCATTTACATACTTCTCTCCATTTACTGTAACTACAGAGAGCGTACTATTTAAAGCGGTCATCCCTTTAAGAGTTTCTCCATCGTGCTTGTACAAAAGCTTCTCAGAGGACATCACAATTCTGCCTTCCTCATGGTTGATAAATCGCAGCATGTCATCTTCATAAATAAACTCCCCGGCATAGTCGGTCTGCTTTATACCAAAGCCCGCTCGTACAACCTGTGAAAGTTTGCGGCCTGCGGCATCATATATATAGCGAACGGTATTGCCTCCTCGGGTAACAACCTCCGGAAGATTGAGATAATTATAGATAATCGGTGAACTTAATCCTTTATTAAGGTCAACAGTCATGTTACCATTCACATCGTAGGTATAGTCATTACCAGTAGTGTTAGAATCTGTAAAACCCTTCAGCTTAATTATAGCATCGGTAGTTTTATCGGTAACGGATAGTAATTTGTTGCTCTGCGTTGTACCAGTACCATAATTGTAAAACAGGCTATCAATCACACCTGGTTCAGAAGAGCGACTGAGAGAAGTAATGTTGCCATTTAAATCGTAGGTTAGATTTCGTTCGTGATACTTCCCAACCTCCCATGCACGCAGCAATGATGATTGCAGGTTGTTTGCCGAAACAAGCCTATTCAGAGCGTCATATTCAAAATTATAGGCCATTTCTTTCGTATCTCCCAGCCCTTGGTTAACACTCCATTTCATCCCCGATATATTGCCGTTGTACTGTCCTTTATCAAGGATAGCATTGAATGCTGTCCGATTCGAAAGCTCCTTTATTTCCGATTGATCAAGTGGTTCATTAAAAATATTAACTTCATCTATAGCACCGCTCATGCCCAAAAACAATCCACTGGCAGATCTGGTTTTACCAATTAATGTAGTGCTCGTAGCTGAACCTGTAGAAAATAAAGTTATTGCGGTTGGACTGGCATCAGACACTCCATCTACATAAAAACGAACGGTATTACCATCACCAACAACTGCAACATGATGCCAGTTGTTATCATTAATGGTTCGAATGCTTCCCACTGCTGAGAATGACGTACTTCCATTGGTAGTCATAAAGCGAAGCTGGTGATCTCCATAACCGCTTCCATAAGTTTCATACATAAAGCAAAAACCTTTCGCTGTAGAAGTAGCAGTACTGGAAACAATCACGCTTCTTGCACTTAGATCATTGATCTTAACAAAAGCAGATATAGTAAACTTACCAGTATTCTGAATAAATGAATGCTTGTCTTTCGAGTTTGGTATATCTATATAGTCGTTCGCAGTAAAATTATAGGCACTTGCACTATTACCTTGTGAGTCGGCCGTTAGTTGAGCACCATATACTACACCATTAAGACCATCTGCCACGGCATCTGATGCGTTACCATTTAAAGTATAAGAACCAACAAGGCCAGCATTCGATAGCATACTTTCTGTATTACTAGTACCTAGTTCTTCATTGTAGCCCAGATTCATACCAAAGAAATCGCCAGTATCATCGTTGGTTTGTCCATCACTACTCAATTCTGAATTATTCATAGACGTTAGCCAGCCGCGGATGTTATAGCGATAGTCAACAGATTGCATTGGTGTTGATCCATTTACGCTGTGCAGACCTTTGTCTATCAATTGTCCTAGTTCATTGTATTCATTGGATGCAAGAAGAACCTCTGGTCCATTGTCTAGTGTATGAAACGTCTGCTTCAATCGACCAGCATGATCGTATACATAACGTCTGAGTATAGTATGGGTCGATGTACTGAAAGAAGTTTTTACTCCAACAACAGTACTCCCCGTAGTATTTAAGGAAACATCGACAAGTAAAGGACCTAATGAAGGCACCGAAGAAGTGTATTGCTCAAATCCATTTATATAATATTTAATCACGCTACCTATACGTGCAATTCGAAACACATCGCCTGCTGTATATGTACCAATTTCCTTTCTCAACGTACCATTTTCATATATACCAACCGTTTTATTATTACGGGGGTGAATGGCATAACCTATGCTGGTATAACTTGCGTTTGCATTTTGAGAAGACAAGCCAACCATACGGGCCGTATTCTCTTCCGATGCAACAAATTCAACCCAACCGTCCTGACCGGCAGGTAAAGATTGTACAGAAGCTGCTCCTGCTGTCCAGGCGCTACTTGGATCTGTTCTTCTTAAGTAGTTTCCAACAACTGAAGTCAGTACAAGATCAGTCCATTGCACATCACTCTCAATATGCAAAGCCTTTGTTTTAAGTACTTTCCCTACAAAGTCGTATAAACTAGAAATCCGATCCTTGCCACCTTTATAGTTATCACTAATAGTTTGTATTACTCGATATTTATCATCAAAGTAATTCACCGACTTCAACCAGGTATATCCACCTGTAGCTACTCCTGTAATTCCTCCGTCCAGCACTTTCACTTTAGTACCTGTCGCCTGGCCTATAACACTTGCGAACGCATTGGATGGCTGTTCATACAAATAACTGTTTATCGTTTCGGTCAAGCCATCATTTATATAATCATATCCACTACCAAAATAATTTTTAAAGTTATAGTTATCATAATAAGTAACCGTAAGATAGCGGTTCACGTCTGTAACTGTTCCTGTAGTAAAAACCGGATATGATTTATTACTATATCCGTGAACATTACCGGCCATATTACCAATATAGCTTTCACCATAGCGCGTCCACGCTTTAGCATAATGATTGTTCACCGCCTTTTGCATTTCAGCTGGCGTCAAGGTCACCGTAGTATCTTTTATACCAGCTGCAATCGGCCGATTCATTTCATCGAACTTGGTAAACAACCACTGGTTATTTAAACGCTGAACGCTGTCTTGAGTAAGCACCAGCCGGTCGCGCAAGTCATATACCATGAAGATCTGCCCGGCACCGGGTACCTGCTTCTGTATCATTCTTTTACGGTAGTCATACTTATATCGAAATGCCCATCGCTTAAGAAAATTTTCACGGGTAGTATTTGTTGCAGTGGCACTAAAATATTCTGAAGCAAGTTTTGCACTTGCTTCTGGCGGCAATACGCATACAAGATTATTATAGTCATCATAGATGTAATAGGTGCTGGCATAGTTACTATCATTAATTGCAGGCGAACCAGAAATTACCTGCACACGTTTCAAAACAGTGTGTCCTTCACTGTCAACATACGATATCACTTCGTTGTTATGCTCATCAATCGTCCTTTGCCTCCGCAAAGATCCAGGGGCATAATACACTAGGCCAGATGTAGTGCTTGCATCGACAAGACCAAGTAAGTAAGGTGAATTAGCAGATGGAGTCAAATACCTCCACAATAACACTTCATTTGTAGAATTACACTCATCAGATGACTGTACAGATTTATCGGTAATCGATTTTAATCCCGTACCGGTTAATGCCTTGGGTTGCCACACATTGCCCGGAGCACCTTTTTGAACCACTCGGTTTAAGGGGCTTTCGTCAAAGGTTGTGGCAGAATATGGAAATTGATCAAATGCAACATCTCCACCGTCTTGATAAAATTCATACTGTTTCCCGCTGCGGTATTTTAATTGTTCGTCTGTGGCTGTCGAATTAGGATCGCCCAGAGCATCTGCCCTATACCACCCGGTGGTACCATTAACATAAGGCAGGTATTTTTTATTCTCCCTTCCAAATGCATCATAAGCAACGGGTATAATTATGTCTTTTTCAGCTGGCGATTCGTTCAATAATACCGTTTGCGACAATCTTCCTAAACCATCATAAAAGCTATAGTTTGTACTCACTTCCTGAAAGTTGGAAGTACCTATCTGTTGAATGTCAGTCTTTCCGGGAACCAGTATACTCTTAACACGAACATAGTTTTGAGAAAGCTCTCCAACTCTAATTACGTTAGAATTCGCAGATGCTCCACCCAATCCATTAACCGCACGAACACGTATATAATATATATTTCCCGTGGTGAGGCCGGTTATCGTTGCTGTCAGTCCGTTAACATTTAAATTACTATATCCGGTTACATAGTTTGAAAAGGCAGCATTTGTGGAAACGTCTAGCCGGTAGCTGGGTGCTGTTACATCACTCCATGTAATGCTTATGGAGGATGAGCTTAAAACTATAGCATTATTAGCTACCGGTGCTACAGGCAGGGCTGCCGTTTGAATTACATTCGAATACTCCGAGTTTCCATTTGCACCAAGCGTTGTTACGCGGTAATAATAAATTGCTCCTGGCGTTAAGCCTGAAATAGTTTGGCTTAAACTTGTAGTATTGTAGCTAAACTTAATTGGAGAAAAGGAGTTATTTTCAGAAATCTGCAGCAAATATCCTGTCGCACCTGTCGCTCCATTCCAGTTAGCTCGAAAAGAATTCGTACTCAGATCTGTCGCACTGATTGCAACCGGTGATGATGGAGGAAGCTGAATAGAAACAACGTTTGAATTAGATGATGTACCGGAGGCATTAGTCGACCTCACCCGATAATAATATATAGCTCCGGCAGTCAGGTCGTTTATATCTTTAAAGTTTGTTGTTACAGTCAGTCCATTGTAACCAGCTACAAAATTTGTAAAAGCACTATTGGTAGATACATCAATCCTGTAATTGGAAGCCCCAGATACCGCACCCCAATTTGCCGTGAAGGATGTCGATGTGATGTTAGTAGCACTCGCTGCTATAGGTGTAGAAGGTAGCGTTGATAATTGAACTACATTTGACGCAACAGAAGAACCGGAGGAGTTTCGAGCAGTAACGCGATAATAATAAGTAGTACCTGGCAGTAAACCCGTAATAACTTCACTGGTACCGAATACATAGAAAGAGCTGACAACAGTAGCAAAAGAACTGCTTGTTGAAATTTCCACAAAGTAATTATCTCCACCTCTTACACTATTCCAGCTGCCAGTGAAAGTCGTTTGCCCTATATTTGTAGCAGCTGATGCTACTGGTGCAACGGGTAATGTAGGCGCTACAATTACATTGGAGCTTTGAGTCGTCCCGGACGCGCCATATGCCCGAACACGATAATAGTAAGTCATTCCCGGGATTAGTCCTGTTATCAACTGACTCGTTCCGTTAACAGTCAGATTATCGTAGCCCAAAAGATTACTTGAAAAAGTTGCGTCAGCAGTAACGTCAAGTCGATAACTGCTTGCTCCTGAAACACTACTCCAATTAGCTGTAAGAGAACTGATGCCAACATTAGTTGCCGCATTCGCTATTGGTGGGCCAATATTAACCATCACCACTAAATTGTCAGCAAAGTATCGATCGGCAGACTGAGCAGAATACTCAATAGTATGCGAACCAGTCTCGGTCCACTGTATACGGCAGGAATAATTGGAATAGTCCAATAGAACATAATTTCCCGTAATTCGCCAGTCATAAGAATCGGTTAATAAAACAGGTGGAGTAACCGTTTGTCCCAGAGCATTTTTAAAAACGGCATTATAGGTTACTATATCTCCAGATCCAACAGAATTTGAACCTGTAACTTCAACAGTAGTGGCTTGTGCGATTGCTTCACCAAACGAAATCAGTGTAAAAAAGGCAACGATAAAAACACCCTTATAAATATTCATGAGAAAGGAGCGATTAATAGTCCGTTATAAAATTGAAATCAAAACACTATTGTTTATATCGATAAGAATAGACCTTAATCAGGTTTCCATTGTTATCTTTAATGGAGGATAGTCGCCCAAAATCATCATATTCATAAGATGTGATATTTCCATTGGCATCTACGGCCGTTTTCAATCCTACAAGTGGCTTGTAGGTGAATGTATTTACAATAGTGTTAGGCAACGCTATTCTTAAATTATTGATCTTATTTATATAATCGGAAGATGGCATATTAGCTTCAGCCAATAGATCCAGTGCCACCTCGGCAACATTCAGTGCGGCATAAACTTGAGTTAGAGTAGCATTTTTTATTGAAGCAATCGGGTAGCTGCTTTTATACCCCCATAAGTATACTTGTGAACTACCGTCCCGGCTCGTTACTTCTAAAACATTACCTTTAGAACTATACTTGTAGTTGTTTATCGCTTCAAGTGCAGAAGCTCCAAAAGCGACCTCCTCTTTGCTTAAAAAAGCACTGTTGTCGTAATGATTCTTATTTGTAATGATTAGATTATCATTCTTGTAAACTTTTTTTTGAACTACACGCTCATAGATAAACTTGTCCTGCCACATCGTTAAGGGAATCCACGATGCATCAGGGGGGTATAAATACTCTGTTCTGATTACATCACCGTTGCTGGAGGTTTGCTGCTCCGATTTTACTTGCAAATGCGTTTCAGTATCATGAGAAAAATCTGTAACAATTTGCGTGTATTCGTCAGAATTTTGGGAATAGAGCCGCTCTGTTTTCTTCGTAACCACCCATCGATCGGAAGTAACATTATACTCTTGATAAACCATAAACTGAGGGTGGCATTGCGAATTAACGATTCCCCAATTAATAACAATCAGCTGCTTAGTGGCATAACCCTTAAAAAATTGCTGTAACTGCGGGGTATATAAATAGTTCTCGGTTTTCACAACCTTATCTTGGGCAGTATAATGCTTAACATCCAACACTAATCCGTTAGAGCTCCTTTTTCTTGTTGGTAAACCTTCGATCAAAAACGGCATGTCCAAGGGCTCTTCTCCCTCATTTAGATAGAAATATTCCGTCTTACCATTCTCAGCATTATCGCCATGTAACTCCGTTACTTTATCATATCCTACAATACTTCCCGAAGCAGATGTTGCCAAAGGGCTATTGCTCCAGGAGCGACCAAGCATTGAAATAACAGCTTGTTTGTAAAAATCATCTGTACAATGATGTGGTATGTGATAACTTGGATAAAGCATCAAACGACCAGTAGAGTACTTTTTAGAATCAGCACCCTGATATGTATAGTCATATCGCATAACTTGGGGCACAGCGTTAGCTTGCTCTCGGGTAATAATTCTTTTGATTCTTAAACCACCCGCATTCTTTGCATATATACCTTGCGCATTGCTCTTTACAACCCTAGTTCGGATGTGGTTCTCCGAAGCGAAAACGCTGATATTAAATTCTGCCCTCGAATAAACTTTCAATTCATAAGTTCCGGCATTTAATGTTATTCTTTCTTTCTTGCTATAGATCGGATTTATCTGTTCTGGTGTTGTTGGTTGAGTTATGCAATGATTGTTGTAGTTACTCGCAAAATAGTTCAGAAAGTCAGACATCGTGCGAGTCACAATGCTCGAGGTTGATGATGTGCTTCGCAGGCTATACCATGGTTCAGATCCACTATAAAATGTCGTGGGGTTAATAACATTGCAAGGTTCTGATGCATCGGCTGATCGATAATAGGTCATCGTTCCATCAATAATCAATTCTTGAACCGGCTCAGTTAACGTGAAAGTAACAGTCTGAAATTCTGCACCCGAACCATTTGTCACTACACCATTTAAGTACACCGGTGCATAATTTTCAAAATCGGTATAGGTAAATGCATCGTCCGAAAAATTATAGTACGCATGGTTTTCAAACTCAAATTCTGTAACCCCACCGGTAGGATATATCACCTTATTCAGAATCGCCGTACTAGTATAATTTGAATTTGGTTGTCGGTCCGAATCACCAATATAAAAATATTTACTTGTTGTCATGTCATAATAAGTACCATACGGGATACGCGAAATATTGCTTATCGCGCCATTATAATATCCCCAGAAATCTTGGGCGAACGAATACTTTGACGGCAAGGAATTGATTTCATTATAGAGTAATTGATAGGGCTGTTTGCAATCAGAGATGCCACATTCACGCACTGCCTCAAGTTTCAATCTCCTGTAACTATATTTATCGTTACCGATAACGGAAGCATTAAAATAATTATACAGTAATTCTATGCGTTTAATAAGTTCATCTGAATTATTACGAAACTCTATATTATCCAATTTCTGTGGACCAAGTTGATTACTCCATAACCAAAAAGGCGGTTGTGATAAGTAGGGATAGTTACTTACATTCCCAGAAGCAGGCATCATATCCTCGCGCAGTGATTTACTAAATGTAATCTTACCCAACGGATGAACGATTTCCTTTAGATAAATATGCTTCGTAAAAACCTTAAGTGCACCACCATAAGATGGTTTGTAACATTCACCTTCTGCATTAGGGTCAATTACAGTTTCCTTCACATCATTTATAACAATTTTTGCTGAACCGTAAAGGGAATACTCCGGATAACCAGGAGCTGGCTGCTCGGCAACAGTATCATAAATGTAATTTACTTCAACACCTGAAGGTGATACTATCTTATCAAGATACCAGGAAGAAACAACAATATCATCGTAGGATAGGAAGCCATGAGTTTCAGAGTCAAACTGCATCCGATCAGGGCCTGATCCGTAGGGAATGGTCCCATGAAGCGTTTCTGTTACCTCCTTTGTTTTAAAGTAATAGGTATATCCGTCGGCCGTTTTTATCTGCCACCGTAAATTGACTTTATCATATTTTATATCAATTTTCTCAGCCTTTAAAGGAGCTGCGCTAACAAAGTTGAGTGTCTTGTCCTGTCCATTCGGGAGAACAAAACTTCCACTTTTACCAAGAAAATTAAAGTAAAACAAATCCGGTTCCGGATCGATGTCTCTTATACAAACCTTTTGCAAAAAATCTCCTGAGGCAAGATTACCGTCATAAGGATATCCCAGGTAACCGTAAGTACCAACATTAGAATAACGGTCATGTGCAAATTCCATGTCATCACCGCCTCTCACGGTACGAGTGATTACACCTCCACAATTTAGCACCCATCCAAGCCCTACCCAACTAGCGTCCTCCTCTACGGTTACCCCGGATGCATGGTAACTCAAATCGATAGGTATATGAAGATCTCTATAGTTTAAATCATAAAGTGGTACACTGATATTAGGAACCCCCGTATAAGTACTCACGGGTATGTTTCCGTATTTACCTAATGCGGCTGCATCAGGGGAAGGCGGTATAACAGTATTAGTTTGTTGAGCGCACAATGGTAAACATACCATGGCAAGCATTAAGGCAGGTAGGAGGTTAAATTTCATTACTGTAACAGTTGACAGCTTTTAGTCTTCTCCAAATATATAAAAAGGGGGAACTGCAAAACTATAGAACGAGTATATTTTTTACTTAAAATAAAAGAATCACCTGCCCTTACTCCGTTATACGGCAAAGATTAAAATTAAGTACTAAACAAAAAGAGGTTGTCTCTCTTTGAGACAACCTCCTTTAAAAAATATAGAACTATAGACGTAAAGTTAGTAGCTCTGATTCTGTGTTAAAAACCCTGGAATCACAGATGCTCCATCGATAGCAGATTGTGGAATTGGAAACAGCCGTTTGCGTTTATCGGTATCTGTTTTCTCAGTCCATGAACCTTCATATTTACCAAAGCGAATCATATCGGTTCTTCGTTGCATTTCCCAATAGAATTCAAAGCCACGCTCACGAAATAGTATATCCAGCGTCATATCACTTAAATTAAGCCCCGGAGCTGCTATGCGGGCTGTACGTGAAGCTCTTACGGTGTTTACATCCGTCAGTGCTCCTGCAGCGTCACCCTTACGAAGCTTCGCTTCAGCACGCATCATATATATATCAGCAAGGCGAAGTATTACTATATCTGCATCACCTTTGTTTCTTCCGGTATCAGATTTTTTGCTAAACTCATACTTCAACACTCGGTAACCATTGCTATAGCCACGACCTGCTGTTGAAAAATCAACAAACTCAGTGAAATTTACTGGTACAGATGCTAGGCCACGCGTTCTGTTAAATAACTTTCCAACCTTATAGTTACTTCCGTTATCACCACACCTGGTAAAAGGATTTCCATTGGCGGTAGTTTGCAATCCATACTGTTGTCCTCTTAATATACCGCGATCAATTTCAAAAGCAGCAGCCGCAAGGCATGAGTCTGCCGGTATATTTAAGTTCTTTTTGTAGAAGCGTGGATCTTTCGTTGCCGGATCATCTGCACCATATGCTGCTGTCCACGAGTGATAGAAATCCGGTGTGATGGCTGGGCCATCCGTTCCGTTAGCTTTAGGAAACTCTGGTAACGGGAATTGATCACCTGACAATGAAAAATATGCTAGGCGGTTATGTCCATTCAACTCCGCTCGCTGATCCACAGCGAAGATTAGCTCCTTGTTGGTATGGTTCTCATCGTCAAAGATCTCAAAGTATTCCGGTGACAATTGGTATTGACCTGATGCTATAATCTTATCAGTATACTCGATAACCTTATCCATATCTTCATTTGTGAAAGTAAAGGCATCTGCATAAGGGTCACGGTATACTGCAGCATTCAAGTGTAATCTTGCAAGTAAGCCCCAAACGGCTCCCTGAGTGATACGACCAGGGCCAACGCTGTTGCTAACCTGATTCTCTATCTCTAGCAATTCACTCTTGATGTATTCTACCGCATCATTTCCTCTCAGTATAGTAGAGGTCTGCGAAAGATCCTCCTTCACGAAAATAAGTCCCCACAAATCAAGGCTTAACATTGAATAATATGCACGCATAGCTTTCGCTTCTGCCCAGTATAGTTTTGCAATGTCGGTGTCCATTTCAGCAAGTGCATTGATGGCTGTAACAGATCTGGTAACGCCCTGCACTACCACCGATCTCCAGGCGTCATTAACTGGAGTATTCTGGCTGGTCATACCGTGTGTGTGGAGATCTATATATATATTGTTATCTCCCCAGTCTTTTCCACCACGAAATGGAAGTATCGCTTCGTCCGTTGTAATCTCCTGAAGTGCGAAATATCGTGTATGAAGAAATAGTTCGGGCATAGTGGCGTATACCGGAGACATAATTCCGTCAGCAGCTGCTTCCGGACTTGCACCACCGGTCAGTGATTCATCCAGTACTTCTTCTTCCAGATCAGTACAACTGTTCGCAAACAGAATGCTGAAGCAAAGAGACAGTAATAATATTTTCTTTTTCATAGATGTAGTATCTCTTAAAATGTAATGTTAAGTCCAAATACAATGGTGCGTGCCTTCGGATAGCTCAGATAATCTATGCCCCATGAAGATATACCTTTAACTGTCTTATCCGTATTAACTTCCGGATCATATCCATCATAGTCGGTTATCACAAATAAATTCTGGCCGGTCACTGAAAGACGAAGTGATTTTACCCAATTATTAATGCCCAGCATTTCAGCTCTGAAATTATATCCCAGGGTAGCATTGTTCAGACGCAGGAAAGATCCGTCTTTCAGGTAGCGTGTCGATACATCGCCCGAGTTTTTGTCAGATTCTTGTGGGTACTCAATAGCAGCCGCAGTGGTGTTAAGCGAGCGCGATAAATTGGTGGTTGTGAAAATAGCGTTCTCAGTATTATCGTATACTTTATTGCCTGAAACGCCATTGAAGTTTAACGTCAGATCAAATCCTTTATAACCAATATTACCTGTGAAGTTATACATCTTGGTGGGTAATGCACTGCCAGCAGCTATTCGATCGGCATCGTTAGCTTGTCCATCACCGGTATGATCAACAAAAATATTCATACCGTTCTCGTCTATACCAGCAAACTCTTTCAGATAGAATGTTCCTATCGGTTCACCATTCACATAGCCATTGGCAGTAGCAGAGGTCAATCCGGCTCCGTTGATAGTACCGGTGGTAATAATGGTATAGGGTGATCCCTCCACCACGTTATCAATAAAGGTAATATTACCACCTACGCCATAGTTAAAGCCATTGTCTCCTCTATGCTGATAATTCAAAGCAAGTTCCAATCCTTTATTGGTAATCTCCATATCCTTCACATTAGTCCAATAGGTCTCAGCAGGTTGGATAGGATCCGGTGGAATAACTTCCAATAAAATATTATTTGAAACTTTATTGAAGTAATCTACTGATCCGGAAAGAGCTCCATCAAAGAAACCAAAGTCAAGACCTATATTAGTTTGCTGCGATACTTCCCATTGAATATTAGGGTTAGCCAATCTTGAATATTTCGTTCCGGCAGGATAATCCCCTGAAGGATTAAGGGGGTAGCTTGTTGATGCTTCTACTGTAGTAGAGAATCGGGCCTGTGTAATTTTAGAAGGAATCTCCTGGTTACCGGTCTGCCCCCAGCCTGCACGAAGTTTCAGATTACTGAACGGCAGCGACTGCATGAATGGTTCTTCTGTTATTCTCCATCCCAATGAAAATGAAGGGAACGTTCCATATTTATTGTTCGCACCAAATTTGGAAGAGCCATCTGCACGTATCGTGGCAGTTACCAGGTAACGATCTTTAAATTCATAGTTTACTCTGCCAAAGAAAGATTGAAGTTCATTCTTCGTTGCTGTTCCATAGGGCTTGTTATTGCCATCGCCAGTCATGATGATCTCCGTTCCAAGTCCTGGGTTGTAACGAGGTTCTATACCATTATCAGGAAACTTGCCGATACTCCACCAACGCGTCTGCAGAAATATCTTCTGGTACGAATGTCCTGCCAGAACAGAGAAGTTGTGTTCGCCTTTTGTAAGCGAGTAAGTAATATAGTTTTCAATGAGACTATTGTTGTTATTAACAAACGTTGAGTTCAAACGTCCGTTCTCTGCAGGTGTTGTACTAGGCAACCATTGTTCATCACGCACCGAGCTGGAGTTATCGATACCGAAATTGAGTTTATAAACGAGTCCTTTAATAATTTCTAACGATGGTGATATGTTACCGATTATCCTCGTTGTGCTGGTAATATCATCAAACAGTTTTAGCCTGATCAACGGGTTAGTCGTGTTTGGTATAATGGCCGGGTTACCATCGGCATCATACGCGGCAAAAGTTGGATTCATCCCTAACGCACCACCAATAAGATCTCCTACAGGAGGACGATTGTTCTCAGTATTGCTCGCACTCAGATTCAGGTCAACTCTCAATTTATCATTCAATAATTTCTGAGTAAGGTTGATACGTCCGGTATAGCGTTTCATATCACTCTTCTTCAATATACCCTCCTGGTCTTGCATGCCAAGTGACGCATAGTAAGTGAGTTTATCTGAACCACCGCTCAAATTTAAATTATGGGTTTGCGTATAGGCTGTACGCATAACTTCTTTCTGCCAATCTGTTGATGAACCTCCGTCAATAACAGTTGCTCCGGTCTCGGGCACATGTTGACGGAATTCATCCGCAGTAAACACATCGATCTCGCGAGCCACCTTTGATATACCAAAGCTTGTGTTATAGGATATGGATGATTGTCCTGACTTTCCTTTCTTAGTAGTAATCAGCACTACACCATTCGCACCACGTGCTCCATATATAGCAGTAGCAGATGCATCTTTTAATACATCTATAGACTCAATGTCCTGAGGGTTAAGGTAGTTTAGCGGGTTGGTATCACCACCTGTTGTTGAATTGTCAAGTGGTAAGCCGTCAACAACAAATAACGGTGTACTTCCGGTACGCACACCTCCAGGACCACGAATGGTGATGGTCTGTCTCGCGCCAGGTTCACCACTTACAGAAGTTACGTTTACACCGGCAACTTTACCTTGCAGAAGTTGTTCAGGAGAGTTAATAACACCACGGTTAAAATCCTCGCTCTTCACCGAAGTCACTGCACCGGTTACATCCTTTTTCTCTTGTGTACCGTAACCAACCACAACAACTTCAGAAAGTGTAGAGGCATCGGCAACAAGTGTTACGTTGAGTACGGTTCTTTCACCTACTATAATTTCCTGTGATACCGTTCCTACAAAACTGAATACGACAACGGACTGACTTGATGATACCGTCAATTTAAAGTTACCGTTGCTGTCGCTCACGGTTCCATTAGTCGTTCCTTTTTCAACAACGCTAACGCCTGGCAATATTTCACCTGTATCATCTATTACTGTACCGGTAACCGTAACTGCTTGTAAAGGTGATGCATATAAACACACGGGCACGGACAGGAAGACCATTAGCACTGCATACATCAAATAATTACTGCAGCGGAGCAAAAGGTCTTTCCAGAAATAACTACTGTAGTTTTCTTTCATAGGCTTTCATGATTTAAAATATAGTATATGATTAGTTGGATGCACAAAGATGCTATACGTTCTCGGTCAGGATGCATTTAAAATCCGCGCAAATAAAATACTTCATCCCTCAGCAAGCTGAATTTTACTGTTACGGTTATATTAAGTTAATGCGTTCGTATGATGATCTGGGAGTAAAAGGAAGCACCCCGCATTCTGCAGCACATTACATAGACGATATTTTCAGGTTGCCTCCCTGACACTTAACTAAATATAATTTTTAAAATCGGATTGAAAAAGAGGTTCTATACTTTTTTAAGTTTCCGGATACATACTATATAAATCATCGCACATTACAAACTGTTAACGTATATTTGATCTTCTATTTAATTCTTATTTGTATTATACATCTACTTTTGCCACACGATAAGAATACGCTATGCATGTATTAGTGGTGGATGACCTTCAGATTGATCGCTTTATACTCAAAAAACTTTTAACACCGTATTACGGTGTCACCACACTCTCCTCTTCACGCGAAGCCATTGCTTTTGCCCTGAGCCATACTTTTGATATTGCCTTACTCAACGTAAACCTGTTACACGATATGGATTGTGTCAGTTTGCTGCGCGAACTTCGTGCTATACAGCCACATCCGTTCACCGCCTTTGCCACAACGTGTCATGTTGATAAGGGCCGGTATAGAAGACTCTTGCAAGCAGGGTTCGAATCGGTTATGATGAAACCCTTTGATTTAGATGAGTTTAACTTGCTGGTGAAAAAACATATTCTTCAGCCAACTTTTGTGATGCGCTGATTTAATTTTTAATCTACTGTCTTACCTTTGACGCTGAATGTCGCTGTTCGTCCAAACAACGAATACATCCTGTATATATGAGAATATTTACTTTATCATGCCTGTTCTGCATTCCGCACATTATAAGTAATGCACAAGAGTATACTACTTCCACGATTCATGCACACAATGATTACGTGCACCCTATCCCCTTCCTTACGGCATACTATAGTCAGGTTGGGTCTATCGAAGCTGATGTATTTCTGCAGAAAGGAGAACTGTATGTAGCCCATGAGGAAAAAGAAATAACTGTCGATCGCACACTCGATAAATTATACCTGAAACCATTGGCTGAAAAAATCGCGCTTCACAACGGTGCGGTGTACGCAAAGCCCAGACCGCTGAATCTGCTCATCGACCTGAAAACAGAAGGTATACCTACACTGCAGGCGTTGGTAAAAAGACTGAACAAGTATCCTACACTAACGGGCTGTAAGTCATTAACCATTACCATCAGTGGCAATGTGCCCGCAGCGGATCAATGGAAGTCTTTTCCAGAATATATTCACTTTGACGGCCG
This sequence comes from uncultured Chitinophaga sp., assembly GCA_902168205.1. Lineage (GTDB taxonomy): Bacteria > Bacteroidota > Bacteroidia > Cytophagales > Cyclobacteriaceae > Ohtaekwangia > Ohtaekwangia kribbensis. The sequence continues at coordinate 637,790 of CABHOK010000007.1, forward strand.
GCCTTCTGTATCCTATACTGCCGATCACCTGAAACGCATCAGCATCATCAGCGATGATTTTAAAAAATATACTTCCTGGAATGGCAAAGGAACGCTCACCGCGCCAGACCTCAAGAAAATAACGGATGTAATTGACAGCGTTCATAGTCTAGGAAAACGCATCCGCTTCTGGGCAACGCCTGACGTTGTAAATGCCTGGATCACTTTACAAAAACTGAACGTTGACTATATCGGAACTGATCATGTTACTACGCTGGCAACGTTTATTGAAAAAGAGCCTCACACGGTCTATCAGAACACCGCTACGCATGCCGTACATAAACCCGTTGTAGCATCCGAGAGTGTGCAGGTAAAGAATGTTATTCTGCTCATTGGTGATGGTATGGGGCTAACGCAGCTATACGCAGGCTATACAGCAAACCAGGGCAAGCTAAATCTGTTCACAATTCCTACTATAGGACTCTCTGTTACTGCTTCGGCCGACAGCTATATAACCGACTCTGCCGCTGGAGCAACGGCTATGGCCACCGGACAGAAAACCACCAACCGTGCGATTGGTGTAGATGCTTCTGGAAAGATCCTCACGCCCATTACAGATATACTTCATCCTTATAATTATAAGACTGCCGTTATATCATGCGGTGACATTACCGATGCGACACCTGCTGCATTTTATGGACACGTTATTGACAGGGAGTTTAGTGAGAAGATTGCAGCTGATTTTTTAAATAGTCCGGTAGATATACTGATTGGCGGTGGTGTTACTCATTTCACCACGCGCAAAGATGGTACCAACCTGTTTCCTTCGTTAAAGCGAAAAGGATATATAGTATCAAACGATCTGCAGTCGCTCGACAGCATTCGCGGAAGTAAATATATAGTGCTCGATAATGACGCGGGCCGCTCGATGAAACAAGGCCGCGGCAATTTTCTATCGACATCTTTACAAAAGGCACTGCGTACATTTACGGAAAATAAAAGTCAGTTCTTTATCATGGCAGAAGGCGCACAGATCGACTATGGAGGTCATGCCAACGATATAGAATATGTAGTGCGCGAGATGCTTGATTTTGATGAAGCGATCGGTAAAGCGATGGAATTTGTGGATGCTCATCCGGAAACGCTTCTGATCATCACGGCCGATCATGAAACAGGTGGACTTACGTTACTCGATGGCGATCTGCAAAAAGGATATGTACATGGCAACTTCAGTACGAACGATCACACCGCTGTAATGGTGCCTGTATTCGCCTACGGTAGTGGTGCGAAAGATTTTGCAGGTGTCTATCAGAACACCGCTATATTTGACAAGATCATAAAGGCGCTCCGTATTAACCAGCCGTCTGCTACAGGCAAGTAGTATCAGCCCGTGTGCTGTCCCAACATCATTGACAGTGTTTTCCATCGCGGATTATGATCCGCGACAAGTTTGAGTATACCTACAAATGGGACAAAGAGTATCATGCCGGCCATTCCCCAGAGTAAACCTCCGGCAAAAATTGCCACGAGCATCACGAAGGTATTTACGTTCAATCGCTGGCTCACAGCCAACGGAAAAATAACGTTGGCTTCCAGGTATTGTACGAAGGTAAAAACGCCAATGATACCAACCGGATACCAGATGGAGTCATAGGTGATCCAGGCCATGGCGATCGGCAACAATGATCCGATGGTGATTCCTACATACGGTATAAACGTAAGCACAGACGCTATAAATCCAAACAGGATAGCGTGTGGCACGCCCAGCAACAACAAGCCAATACTATTCAATGTACCTACGATCAGGTATACAATGCCCATTCCCATTATAAAGTTGTAGTACGTTTGTATGGTGAGTGTCACCATGTTTCGCAGACTGTCTCTTCGCTCATTCGGAAAGATCCGGTATATAATGGCCATCCATTGATGCCGGTAATATAGAATCAGGATGGCATACACGGGTATAAGCACCAGCATCACGGCTGAAAATACAGAAGCAGATATAGTATTGCTTACCACCTGTAGCGCCTTACCGCCAGCCTGGTTCGCCACGGAGTAGATCCAACTGGTTTGCTGTTCTTTCGTTATACCACGGTCTGTCATCAACGCACTGATCTCTTCAGTAACCGCTACAAGTTTGGTTTGCAGTAAAGGCCATTCCTGCAGGAAACTGAGCGTCTGCGTTACCAATAGCACAACGAGCAGAAGTCCTACTATAATCAACAGCGACAGCGCTATAATAATGGCCGTAAGCTTTCCCATACCTCTTCGTTGCATCCATATACAAACCGGATATAGTATAAAGCTGATCAACAGGGCAAAGCTGATGGGGATAAAAATATCACGTCCGAAGAATAGTACCACAGAACCATATACTATATACTGCAACAACTGCAGATTCGCCCGGACCGCTATACCTTTACCTGTACGATACATAATGCTGATCAAATCGATAACACCGTTATACTTCCCGAATCTTTAGCCGATGCCCTGGCAGAGCTTCCTCTGAACGTTTCGTCCGCGTGCAACTCATAAGGAGATTTATATCCGAGCTGCCAGTAATCTAAATTCTGTATTGTTGTTTCTGCTATACCTGTGAGCGCTTCGCGGGTAAGAAAAGCCTGATGCCCGGTAAGCAGTACATTCTTCATGCTGCGCAGCTTCAGAAAGTCTTCGTCCTGTATAACCGCATGGCGATGGTCTTCAAAGAACAGGCCCTTCTCACGTTCATATACATCGAGACAGGCTCCTCCTAATTTTTTATCTTCGAGTGCCTGAATGAGATCTTTTGTATGGACGATTGCACCACGTGATGTATTGATCAAAATACTGTCGTCCTTCATCCACTCAAATTGTTTAGCCGACAGGAGGTAGCGGGTCGTTTCATTCAACGGACAATGCAGGGATACAATATCACTTCCGCGCAGCAACTCCTCGAGGGATACATATTGTACTCCGAGGGCAACCGCTTCCGCATGCTGAACGGGGTCGCAGGCTAACACCGTTGCACCAAAGCCTTTCATGATGCGGGCGAAGGCTATACCAATCTTACCTGTGCCAATAATACCAACAGTCTTTCCATGTATATCAAAACCTGTGAGCGTGTCCAATCGGAAATCCTGAAGTTTCATCAACCGTTGTGCCTCGAGCAAGTTCCGGTTCATCATCATCAGCATGGCAACTGCGTGCTCGGCAATAGAATAAGGCGAATACTCGGGAACGTGTGACACTCGTATTCCCAATGTTGCTGCATGATGCAAATCGATATGATCATAGCCCGCAGAACGAAGCGCGATATACCGTATACCTTGTGTATGAAGCTTGTCCAATACCGGGGCGGAGCAATCATCAGCGGTAAACACGGCAATCGCATCAAAGCCGGAGGCATAGTGCGCTGTGGCCAATGTGAGCTTCTCTTCCGTAAAAACCAGTTCATGTCGTTTACGCGCGGCTTGCTCGAGGAAGGGTCGATCGTAAGCATGTGCGCTATATACAAATGTCTTCATTTTTGGTATGGGATAAGTTTACAGGACGCCTATATCCTGACTTTGTCTGTATAACAAACTTATCCAAGTATCACACCCTGAAGCATGAGCTGCATCACACGATAAACTGATTAATGTCAGGTTTCTTCGAGGCTATACTTCAATACGGAATATCAGCAACATCACGTCCCCAGGCCTTGTTGGGTTCAGGGCCCATGGTTAACAACAGTGTTCCACCATTAATAATTTCCTCGTGCAGCAGGTATGTCCGGTTAAAAGGTTTACCATTGAGGGTTGCAGATTGTATATAATGATGCGTTGCACTGCGATTCTCTGTCTTAACAGAAAATGTGTGAGAACCCGTGTGAATACTGATGTCGTCAAACAACGGAGTGCCTATATCATAATACGGAACTCCCGGACATGTAGGATAAAGTCCCATCATGCTAAACACCAGCCATGCCGACATCTGTCCGCCATCTTCATTACCACTCAACCCCCCTGCCCCAATGCTATATTCTTCCCGAATGATACCGGGAATTCTGCTTTGCGTTTTCCAAGGTGCACCGGCATGATTATACAGGTATACAGTTTGGTGTCCAGGTTCGTTACCATGCCAGTAGTAACGCTGATCGAACAACGTGTCAAGCTTGGCTATAAATCGATCGTTCCCGCCTTCTATAGCGATCAATCCCTGCACATCCTGTGGTACATACCAGGTATATTGGGCCGGAGTACCTTCGGTGATATAGGGTGTGCGTGCAGCAAACGGATCAAACGGTTCTGTCCACTTTCCATTCGCATAGCGGCCGCGCGCATAGCCGCTCCCCGGATCGATCACATTCTTGTAGTTAGCGGCACGTTGTGCAAGCTTTTGATAATCGTCTGTGCGTCCGAGTTTTTTAGCTACTTGAGACAATACAAAATCGTCATAAGCATATTCGAGTGTACGGGAAACCTGCTCGCGTTTGTGAAAAGAGTCCCACACGGAATCCTCCAAGGGTATATATCCATATTGAAGATACGATGCCAGTGCGCGCCTGCCCTTACCGTCTTTATAGCTGGCTGTATCGGTATTGGGTTCGAAAGCATTCTTGCGCATGATGGTATAGGCGCGCTCGACCTCGGCTGGCGCTATACCCTTCATTAAAGCATCACCGATCATCGCGATGCCGTGATCACCGATCATAGCCGCGGTATAATTATTCCAGCATGGAAATATAGGGAGCCACCCGCCCTGGTCTGCTTTCAGTAGCAGTGATTTTACCATGTGTTCCGAAGCCTCCGGTTCAATGAGCGTTAACAACGGGTGCACAGCTCGATACGTGTCCCACATGGAAAAGTCATCGTAATAATCTTGTCCTTGTACGGTAGCAATTTTTCCACTGCCGCCAAACTCAGGGTACGATCCATCCGCATCATTGAATACGCGCGGTAGCAACTCGGCATGATATAGCGCTGTATAAAATAATTTTTTATCTTCTTCGCGCTGCGTTTTTACTTCGATTTTACGCAACGCATTATTCCAGCTTTCGGCTGATGCTTTTTGTATTGTCGCAAAGTTCCAGTCTGTTATAGCAGCAGTCAGGTTTTTGCGTGCACCGTCTATACTGGTAAACGATGTGCCGACTCTCACCTGTATAGCAGTATTGCTCTGCGAACGCACTTTTACAAAAGCCCCCACATTACTTTTACTTCCTTTCGCTGACAGTCGATTGTTCTGTATACTATCACCATTCCACGTTCCGAAGAATTCTATCTCCGTGTCTAATTGAATTACAAAATACCCGCTGAAGCCGGCAGTCTCTCCCCACCCCTGGTATATCCGGTGCGCAGGATTGTAACCAACAATCTCGTTCTGCTCCGGATGTACCTCTACAAAGCCCTCCCCTTCATCGCTGTTAGGTTCAATGACTATATACATTTCACCGGCTGCATCCGGAGTAAAGCGCATCATCGCAGCACGGGATATAGCGGTAACTTCTGCATTGATTTTATACTTGTCCAGGTATACCGAGTAATAATCAGGGCGCGACACTTCACGGGTATGGGTAAAAGAAGATGCGCGCAGTACAGCATCTGTTGTAAGTGAATCCATCATGGGCATGATGGTAACACTGCCATAGTCCTGTGTACAGGAGCCGCTCAGCCAGTGACTTCCGCGAAAACCCTGAAACAAACTGTCGCGATAGTAATATGGTGCTACACATTTATTTTCGGTAGCGCGTGTCTGCGGTGTCCAATGTGTCATACCGTGCGGAACACCGACTGCAGGAAAAGTTTGCCCTTTGAGTTCAGAGCCGGCTTCGCTATGCTTACGCGCGCTTTCGGTAGTGCTGGCGGCAGTGCCTACCAGCGGATCTACGTATTGTATCAACCCGGACTGCTCAGGAGCATGTCGTTCATTACACGACCATGTAAATACACCCGATACTAAAACGGAAACAATGCACGCGCTGCGAAGTGACGATATGGAAAGCATAGATACTATTTATACTTCCCAAATATATAGGTTTACTAATGAACTTCGCCTGCCTCCATCTCTTTCTTTACCTGCGGAGCCTGACTTTTGTCAACTATACCTTTTACTTCAACCTTGATAACCGTAGCAATCGCATCGGGCGCTTTATCGGGCAAGGTTATAACCAACTGATCTTTATCTATACCCGTTGAAAGTTTTTTACCGGATGCAAGCAGTACGGCACTCTTAACGTCATTGTGAAAGTCCGGCACGGTCAATTTTCCATCGACAGGCCAATCAAACACCGACAGATATAGTGTTGTATTTCCGTTTTGTTCCTTTTGCGTGCAACGTCCCCAGGGCAAGGGGGCCAGTGGCGATGCCTGTGAGCCGTATATAGCTTCGCCGTTTAGCTTCATCCAGACTCCTATATCCTTCAGCCGTTCTATACTCTCTGCCGGAAACTCACCATCAGCTTTCGGCCCTACATTTAACAAGTAATTACCTCCCTTTGAAGCTATATCCAGTAAATTACGAATCAACGTTTCTGAGCTCTTCCATTTATCATCATAACTTTTATAGCCCCATGTACCATTCATTGTCATGCAGGTTTCCCAATCTTTACCATCGAGCTCACTGAGATCGGGTATACGCTGCTCCGGTGTCTTAAAATCACCCGGGTAATTCGGACGCTTCAGTCTGTCGTTGGTGATCATGCGCGGCTGTAACGGAAGCAAGGCCTTGAACTTTTCCGCAAATTCATCCGTCATCCCGGTAGGCGTATCCCACCAAAGCACAGCAATGTCTCCATACTGGGTAAGTATCTCTTTTACCTGCGGAACCGCTATATCATTTATATACTGTTCCATCGTACGGGCAGTTTGTGCCGGATCCCAATGACCACTATGCGCTTCAGTATAAGCATCAATGCGGGCACTGTCAGGATTAGCCCAACCTTCTGATGTCTTCTTTCGTGCCGCAGCGCCACCGGGATTTACCCAATCCTGTGCATGCGAATAATATAGTCCCAACTTTATACCATGCTTGCGACAAGCATCTGCCAATGGTTTAATGAGATCTTTACCATACGGCGTAGCATCCACCATGTCCCACGCAGTTACCTTCGAATCGAACAAAGCAAAACCGTCATGATGCTTCGATGTAATGACTATATATTTCATACCCGCATCTTTCGCCATGCGTACCCACGCATCAGCATCATACTTGACCGGATTAAATTGTTTTGCATACAGCTTATACTCCGCCACCGGTATTTTTCCCCGATTCATAATCCACTCCCCGATACGATTAATCCGTTGTCCATTATGCGTACCAGCCGGCACAGCATATACCCCCCAATGAATAAACATCCCAAACCGAGCTTCCCGCCACCACCCCATCCGCTCATCCTTCTCCAACCCCTGACCATATAAGCTATTCATCAAACACCCCATCACTACCCCAATCAAAAAAATCTTGTTCATAACATCATCATTTAATATATACTATATCCCCAACCCAATCTTTTAAAATTCTCCAATCTTATAATCTTTAAATCTTCCAATCTTAAATCCTCTCTACCGCATCAAAGCCGTAGCACACCAAAGCACGGGAGCCTGCCCATGCATATCCCCCGTCAGACGTTTCCGATCAAGATAATACTGACGATCATTCTTCTTATTCGTTCCCTCACACACCTCGCGTATATCACCATTCGGTTCTATATAGGTAATTAATGCAAGCCAGCCCTTGCGTGCCGCGGCACCATATACTTCCTTATCCAGCCATCCGTTCTTCACACCAGTGATCATGGCAAACGTAAACATACCGGTAGACGAAGTCTCGGGCCACGACTCGGCATCATCAATCAATTGTCTCCACATACCGTCCGCTGCCTGGTATTGTAATAAGGTCGCCATCATTTTTTTATAGCCTTCCATAATACGCGGGCGATCCGGATTGTTCTGTGGCAGCGAACGAAGTAATTCTGCAGTACCAGCCGCCATCCATCCATTACCACGCCCCCAGAAGAACGGGACATCCGGTGCATGATAGAATAAACCATTCGGACGCTGCAATGAATCGAGATACATAACCATCTCGCGTGCCGCACGATCTATATATTTCTGATCGCCCGTAGCACGATATGCCTGCGCCTGTACGGCCGTGATCATAAACATATCATCAATCCACAAACGCGTTTGCCAGGTGTGTCCCATTTTGTAAAATACATGTGACTCATCCTTTACACGCGGACCTTCCGGCGGTCCCCACTGCTTATCGGCTATACTCTTTCCCATGTACAGATACTTCTGATCCTTGGTTTGCATATATAGTTCCAGGGGTATAGATCCGAACACCGTATAGTCAACATGATCGGGTATTGGAACGAGTGACGCCTCTGTACTGAAGAAGGGTTCAAAGCGATCAATCAGTGCTTGTTTCAGTTTTTTATTCTTGCTTTCTTTTTCAAATGTAAGTGCACCATACCACGCGCAAACTTCCGGATAGGTAATGGTTTTGGGTGGGGTTGGTCGACCGAAATTCGGATGCGGTGTTGCTATGAAACGATCCGCTACCCGTTTACCAATCTCTTCCGGTGAAGAACCTTTCGGCCAGGTAGTAAGATTCGCTTTATCCGACTGTGCTATTGCACTACCAGAAACGAGCACTACACACAGTACATATATACCTATATTTTTCATAACGCTTACTTTAACTGAACGACTAAACTATAATGACGTAATAATGGACTTCTTCACCGACCGTCTTTTTTAATAAAGTACAAAACCTCCCTTTGCTGGTATCTTTACCGTAATCTTCTTACCATTTGTCTTTATGATTTGCGTTGCAAAGGTTCCGGGTTCCGTACCGTCTGTGATGATGCGAAGGCTTTTGTCTTTCGGAATAAAGGACAGCTCCAGCGAAATTTCCTGTTCACCCGTTTGCGCGTTGATGCCCGCTATATACCAGGCCGATCCTTTTCTGCGGGCTACCACAATATATTTACCCGGTGTACCCGCTATATAGCGTGTCTCATCCCAAGTAGAAGGAACTTTCCTCAGAAAATCTTTAGGTTCATCCGGCAATTCCTGGTATGACTTCATGTTATCGGCAAAATGAAATATACCGGACTCAAACACTACGGCAAGGGCCAGCTCATGCGCAGCTGTGGTTTGACGTTTTGCTTCGCGCTTGTTGGTAAAAGTAACAGGAGTATAATCCATGGAGCCCACTACATTCCGGGTAAAGGGAAGAATGGTATTGTGTACCGGTGCACGATCACAAAACTCCTGTCGGCCGGCACCTTCAGCGCCCTTCACCGATTCCATCGAGACAAGGTGTGGATATGTTCGCTCCCATCCGCGCGGCAATGTTGAGCCATGAAAATTTACCATGATTTTATACTCAGCCGCATCGCGCAGTATATCATAGTAACGTTGAATAACCGGTTGCTTGTCGCTATCGAAGAAATCTACTTTAATACCCTTTACTCCCCATTGCTGTAATTTCTGAAATTCTTTTTTACGTGTTTCCGGAAATGCCATCAGATTTGCATAGCTCAGGGTATCTTTCTCTCGTCCCATTCCTGAATGATACCATAATACTATACCTACATTTTTAGAACGCGCGTACTGTATCAGTTCCTCCATACTTCCGCCTTTCATCTCGGGCCAGCCGGCATCGATCAAAGTATACTCCCAGGTCATGTCTGCTGTAAAATCTATATAGGCTTTCTGGACATCAAAGTCGCGCGTAGTACTTCCGGCAGACCACCAGCTCCAGCTTGAGCGGCCGGGCTTGATCCATGATACATCTTTTATAACAGCGGGAGGATTGAGATTTGTTACGAGTGAAGTCTCCTGTACAGTAGCCAGTGCGTTGCCAATAACAGCAGCACGCCACGGGGTTGTCCACGGCAACGTTGATACCGGCTCAGGATCGGCATCACTGGTTACTTCTTCCTTCTCGGGAAAGCGAATGGTATATATAGCATTGTTATCCTTGTCTTCAAGATGTGTGCCGGGATAATGCTCATCCAGCGCTGCTTCGGTAATAAGAATCCACAGGTTGTTAACGTTAAACAAGGCCGGGAATGCCCAACCCGCAGAATTCGGAGATTGTCCTCCTACTGCTATACCATTTTCATAGAACGCTTCGTAGCAGGGCTTCTTTCGTACATTCATATCATACGGCTGTATCCATGCCACTGCATTTTTTGGAATGGCAAACCCCGACTCTTCATGAGTAATTTTATGCACTGCTTTATCATTACCCGGAAAATGATAGCGATACGCTATGCCATCGTTATATGCCCGAAAGATGATATGTACTTTTTCTTTCTTTTCATTTTCGAAGACAAGAGTAAGCTCACGTGCGTGGTTACGACACTGAAGCCGCCTGCCAACGGTGAGGGTATACGCCTCATCAAGCGTAGTTTCAGTTTTGGAAACGAATTTCAGGTTCTCGGAGAATTGCTGATCATCGCGTACAATTCCAAGGGGCGAAGATTCAAGTGCAGACCGATTCTCATACGCAACAGCATAGGATAACAGGGTACCGGAACGCGAAACCACTACGTTAATTTTTTTATCCGGAGATGATACGCTCCACTCCTCCTTCTGCAAGGTATATCCTGAAGTAAAAGCAAATACAAGTAAGACAACAGGAACAAGTCGTATGAACATAATATATAGTTTTAGCAAAGTAATTATTGCGGTACAAGTGTGTAACGTTTTCCTTTCTCTGTATAAATCTCCAGCTCATAACGCTGGCTATTATTCATTGGAACCAAGGTAGCATCTGCGCTTTTCTTATACGGAGGTACAGCAGCAGCTTCGGTGAGCGGGTTACTAGTTATACCCTCTGCTTTAAAGGCTCCGGGTTCCAATACTTTTGCAGGTATAGCTGTGCGAACGCGACACAGACCACCTTGTTCAGAATAAATAGTTGCCCTCTTAAGTTTGCCGTCACGCCATGCTATAGTTACTTCAAAAGCACCGCGTGCTTTTATACCGGCTATATTTCCCGCCGGCCATGCATCCGGAAGTGCGGGGAGTATATGCAATACACCGTCATAGCTTTGCAATAGCATTTCAGTTATACCGGCTGTAGCTCCGAAATTACCATCGATCTGAAAAGGCGGATGTGCATCAAAAAGATTGGGATAAGTACCACCGCCACCCATGGTTTCCTTTTTTGCCTTCGGATCTATATAGGTGAGTCCGTCCTTCAGAATTTTATAGGCATGATTACCATCGAGCAAACGCGCCCACCAGTTTATCTTCCATGCCATCGACCAGCCCGTGCTTACATCTCCGCGTTGCAGTAAAGATTGCCTGGCTGCAGCTGCAAGCTCTGGTGTACGCACAGGTGATATCTGATTGCCGGGATGTAAACCAAAGAGATGAGACAAGTGACGATGCTTGTCTGCCGGATCATCCCAGTCTTTAAACCACTCCTGTAGCTGCCCGTGTTTTCCAATGCGATACGGATATAGCCTGTCCAATGACTGTTTCACCTGTTTTGTAAATGCATCGTCTATACCCAACGCAGTGGCTGCACGCAGACAGTCTTCAAAGAGTTGTCGGGTAATCGCGATGTCCATGGTCGTAGCCATGCTTACCTGGTATTCTCTCCCATCGATCCTGAAAACATTCTCGGGTGAAGTGGATGGATTGGTTACCAGGTACCCGTCCGGACCTTCCACGAGCCATGCCAGCAGAAACTGTGCAGCTCCGCGCATCAGGGGCCACGCTTTATCGCTCAGAAATTTTGTATCACCGGTAAATATATAGTGTTCCCACAAGTGCGTACTGAACCAGGCACCACTCATCGGCCAGCATGCCCACCGTGCCTGACTGCGCGGGTCCCATTCATATCCACCGGGAGGAGATGTCTTCGCCCATACATCCGAGTTGTGGTGTGCACACCATCCTTCCGTTATACCATAATTGATGCGCGCTGTCTCAGCTCCGTTCAACGCGAGCTGTGCTATAAAATCCAGTAAGGGTATATGGCATTCCGAAAGATTGGTTGTCTCCGCGAGCCAGTAATTCATTTCGGTATTGATGTTCGTGGTATAATTACTTCCCCACGGTGGCTTCACGTGATCGTTCCATATGCCCTGAAGATTCGCAGGCAGCCCCCCGGCACGCGAGCTGGAAATCAAGAGGTAACGTCCATACTGATAATATAGTGTTACCAGGTTAGGATCGGATTGTCCCTGATTAAACCGCTGCATGCGCTTATCTGTCGGTAATTTTTGTGCTTCGCGGTCATTGCCGAGATCAAGTGTTACACGATTGAAGAGCGATTGATAATCTGCCAGATGTATAGCCCTGAGTTGCTCAAATGATTTCTGTGAAGCAGCATTCATATATAGGCGTGCCTCCGTTGCGGGATCTTTACCCTGTAATCCCGCGGATCGGTTATACCCGTTAAAGCTTGTTGCTTCCGTGAGGTATATCGTTACAGCATCGGCTTTTGATATAGATAGACTAGTATCAGAGGCCGTGACTGTTCCTCCTTTCGCTTTTACCTGTAAATGCACTTCGAAGTTCATTCCTTCACCGGTCCAGTCATCATATACTACCTGAAGAGGTTCGGACTCTCGATTAGCTACATGCATAGGAGCTTTACCGCGAAGGATAAGGTAGCCGTCTTGCTGCGATTGAACTTTGTACTTTAATTTACTCTGAAGGCGCACCTGAAAAGATATACTTCTCTTCTCACTGGCGGTGAGCTGCATCATCAATACATTGTCGGGATGGCTAATGAAAGTTTCGCGATTGTACACTACCCCACCCGTTGTAAAAGTGGTTTTAGTTATAGCGGAAGCCAGATCGAGGGAACGATTATACTTTCTCGCTACAGTGTCCTCCAGGGAAAAATCAAGAAAGAGATCAGCCATGTGCAGGTAACGCGCAGAGTAAGGGCCTTGCATCTTCTTCCAGTATGCTTCTGCCAGCGCGTAGTTACTTTCTGCTACAGCCTCTCGTACAAGCGGCAAATATTTAATAGCATTTGGATTGTTACCCGGATCCGGATAGCCCGACCACAGCGTATTGTCATTCAACTGCAGGCGTTCGTGCTGCACCCCACCAAACACCATGGCTCCAGTTTTACCATTACCTAACGGCAATGCTTCCTCCCATGCTTTAGCAGGTTGTGTATACCAAAGAGAAAGTGGCAGCTTTTGTGCTGCCGGTTGTGCACTCGCTATATATACCAGAAAGTAAACAAAAATAAAAATACATATTCTTTGTAGCATGTACTAACCCTCCTCTTCAACAGACTATAAAATGGACCATTTCCCTTACAGTACTTTCAGATTTTATTTTGCGCTGCATGTCCTATTTTAAAATTTATTCGTTACACTATACAGTTCCTTTACATCTTTAGGTGTGTTCCAAAATACCAGAGCCCTCGCATGTCAGGCCCTGGATTCTGAATAGCCGCTAACGTAACTCCCTTATGAAATTTACCATGCTATCTATCTATTGCCACGGTGGATTATTCTGCCACACGCCTTGCATAATGTCCATTTGTGATTGTGGAATAGGCCAGAGATATCCATCAAATTTTCGCTTGCTTCCATTCTGATGATACTGAATCGTAGGAATGATTTCATCGGCAATGCCCCAGCGAAGCAGATCATTGAAACGTAATCCCTCATAAGCAAGCTCCACTCTTCTTTCATTCCGGATGTTCTCCTGTGTGAGTTCTGTTTTAGGTGGCATATTTACTCCGGTGCGGGTGCGCACTGCATTCAACGCATCCAAGGCACGCGTGTCGGACACCTGTCCACTTTCAAACATCGCTTCGGCATATAGCAGGAGTAAATCGGCATAGCGCATCTTTACTATATCCTGATCGCTAAGGTTCGAAGAGTTGGCTGTGCGTATGGTCGGATCAATCCATTTTTTGAAAGCCATGTTTGTAAAGGGTATAGCACTTTCGGAGACACGACCATCGTTGGAGAAAGTACCCGTCTTGGTATTATTGATCCACGGATCTCCGCTCTGAAATATAGTCATCTTCAGGCGCGGATCTTTTTGTCCTGTATCCGGATTGATCTCATACGAATCACGCAACTTCGGTGTCGGGAAAACCGACATGCGACTGCTTACATACTGATCGAGCTGATGATAATCATCCGGTGCGGTATACATTACGGAGAACATGATCTCCGGATTGTTCTTCTGCTCATTAAAAAATATACCGGAATAATTTGTATGCAGCCTGAACGGATTCTGTGAATCACCAATGAGACTCCAGGCCACATCGGCTGCTTCGGCAAAGCGCTGATTATTCATCAGAATACGTACCTTCAGCATAATTGCACTTCCCCTCACGGCATGTCCATCGGTATAGGCAACATTGGGCAATCCCGCTATAGCGATATCAATATCTTGCAGCAATTGCTCCACGATCTGCGCTTTAGGCGTACGGGGTGTCTGATTGTAATCTCCTTCTATACCCTGTTGCAATGTCAGCACGAGGGGAACATCTCCGTATAGCTGCACCAGTTCATTATAGAAATAGCAACGATTAAAGAGTGCTTCACCTTTATACTTGTTATAGTTGGTTTCTGAAAGTATACCTTTTACCTGATCGATATTATCGAGGAAGTAATTTGCTTTAGCTATAGCATTGTAACAATCGCTCCAGAACTGATTGATCGCACCACCGGTGCTGGGATTGATTCCCCCCTGCATGATGCCCTGATACCCGGCAAAGCTTGAAGTAATGATCGCGTTGTCCGATAGAGCTTCAATGTCCATAGCCACACCGTTGGCTCCACGTACCGAACCAAATATACTGGTACGGTAACCGGAGTACGAAGCCGTTAACGCAGCCTGTGCATCCTGCTCGGTCTTCCAGAAATCTTTCGAATCAATTTGCGTAAGTGGTTCCTTATCCAGCAGATCGCTGCAGGCTGTCAATATAGCAACCAGTGCAATCAGGTATATATATCTGTTTTGTTTCATTGTCATCATATCATAATGTTGCACGTACGCCAAAGGAATACAAAGTAGACTGCGGGTAAATAGCTGCGCGGGCCGAGCCGGTGGCAGTGCGCTCGGGATCAAGTCCCTGGAAAAATTTGGTAAAGGTCACCAGGTTGTCCGCCGATGCGTATAGTCTTAACGACTGTATCTTTACCCGCTGACTCCACGCCGTTGGTATAGTATATCCCAGTTGAATGTTCTTGATACGCATGTATGAAGAATTGCCCAGCCAGAACGTTGAGTTTTGCGAATTCGGTGTATAGCCACTGTCTACGAATACATGAGGAATAGAATTGGATGTTCCCTCGCCATCCCAGGCATCGGTCTTCCACCACGTAGGCGGTGCAGATGCCTGGTTGAAAGGCGATACACCCCAGCCGGTCACATACGTCTTTCGTCCATATACACCCTGAACAAAAACACTCAGGTCAAATGACTTATAGCTTGCCGACAGATTTATACCGTAGTTGAATTTCGGGAAGACACCTTCTACGGTTGTCCGATCGTATGTGAGATCAATTCTTCCATCCGGTATACCTTCTGGTCCGCTTATATCTTTGAACTTGAGATCGCCCGGCTTGGGTGCAATACTCGTATACGAAGTTGTAGGACCATTATCAATCTCGGCCTGGCTCTGATATATACCATCTTGTATCAACACATAATATGTATTATAGGGAAGACCTTCCTGCCGGATGTTTACACCGCTGATCTCGCGTGCACCAAAACGGATAAGTTTATTCCGGTATGTCTCCAGGTTTGCATTGATGCTATAGCTGAATTCACCAATCTTGTTACGATGGCCCAGCATAAATTCCCAGCCCGTATTTTCCAGTATACCATCATTTATAGTCGGTGCGTTTATACCGATGTGATCCGGCACCTGCAAACTCCGAAGTATATCTTTGGTAGTCTTTTTATACCAGTCAACCGAACCGGTAAGTCTTGCATTGAAAAGTGCGAAGTCCAAACCGAAATCCGTAACCGTTGTTGTCTCCCATTTAATATTTGCATTGTTGATCGAGCGCCTGCTGATGCCTTGCGCCAGGGAACCGTTAAAGCTATAATCCAGTGTCTCATCGTCAGGAGCAGTGGATATATTCAGAATATTCTGGTATGGATAGTTACCTATATTTTGATTTCCGAGTTGTCCCCAGGAGCCGCGTACTTTCAGTTCATCCAGCCAGCCTATACCTTTCATAAACTGCTCTTCAGTAATGCGCCATCCACCGGATACCGAAGGGAACAACGCCCACCGGTTATTCTTCGGAAAGCGTGATGATGCATCGTAGCGGAAGCTGGCCTCCAGAAGATATTTACCTGCAAAGTCATAATTTACTCTTCCGAAAAAGGACTGTATAGCCCACTCGTATGCATTGCTTCCGTTCGTCTGGCTGGCAGCCGGAGCTACAGCAAGTTCCCACAACTCGGTTGAAGGCAGTTTGGTACGATACGCATCAAGCCGATCATAGCGATAGCTCTCCTGTTGATATCCCGCCAATGCACTTACTGAATGTACCGTTGAAAATGTTTTGGTATAGTTCAATGTACCAAACAATGTATACTGGTTCTCGCGTGTGTTACGTTGTGCAAGTGAATGTGCACCTCCGTTCCAAACGGATCCCTGGTTGTGTATACCGTTGGCATCCGGAAAGAATTCATATCCTACGGATGAGACAACAAGTGCTTTCCCCATCTCTTCTTCAAAACGAACCGATCCTTTTACTTCTGCACTCAGTCCTTCGATGATGGATACGTTGAGATAAGGACTGAATAACAAATAGCTGTTCACAAATTCTTTGCCCCCTCCTGCTGTTGCTATAGCAATTGGATTTTTGTTACCGCCTTTATTTTGAAAAGCATACGCGGTATATCTGCCACTGCCATCGGCAAGTTGCGGTGTGCTGGTGGGTGGTGCGGCGTACGCAGAGAGCATCTGATCTTCCGAACTGTTTGAATCGATTAACTGCGGACCGGTGTTACCAGTTGTGAGTGCAGTATCGTGTCGCTTACCGCGCGCCATGGAAATGTTACTGCCAAACGTTACGCGGCTTCCTAAATTTGTTTTGAAGTTTACCTGCGCATCGTAACGTTTATAGTCAGTGGCAAGCAGCAGGCCTGTCTCATCCAGCACACCAAAGCCTACATTAAACGTTGTGCCGGCCTTACCACCATTCACACTCAAAAAGTGTTTCTGAATGGGTGCTCTGCGAATAAGATAACTTGTCCAATCAGCGCTTGGGTATTGAGCCGGATCTGTAAGAGCACCCTGCCGGTACATTTCAATCTGTTCATCGGTATAGCGCCACTGTGTTTGCCGGCCGGAGTGATCGATCGCCTTGTTCATCAGCTCCATATACTCTACGGAGTTCGTTACCCGGTCGGTCTTGATCGAAGGATTCTGCGTAGAGTAATTATAGTTATAGTCTATGCTAAGCCGGCCTTCTTTCCCTTTCTTGGTTGTTACGAGTATAACTCCATTCGCAGCACGTGAACCATATATAGCAGCCGATGCAGCGTCCTTCAGTACGGATATATCTTCAATCACATTCGGGTTTAGCAATTCAAGTTTACCTTCCACACCATCGATCAGCACCAGCGGATTACTTCCGGCAGAACTGAATGTACCTTGTCCGCGAATGCGTATCTGGTTACTTTCATCGCCCGGTGCCGAAGAGTTCTGTGTGATCTGTAAACCCGGAGTGCGACCTTGCAACAGCGCTACGGTACTCGGCGCCTGCCGCGTAGTGATCTCCTCTCCCGTTACCGTTGAGACAGCTGCGGTCATATTTACTTTCTTCTGTGTTCCATAGCCCACCACCACCACTTCACTGAGTGTTTGTACATCGGGCTGCAGGGTTATGTTGAGCGTTGTCTTTCCCTCGAGCGGAATACGTTGTGTCTTATAGCCTATAAAGGAAAAGACAAGTATAGCATCCGGATTGGATACCGTGAGACTATATTCTCCCAGCGCATCCGTAGTTGTACCGGTAGCAGTTCCTTCAATCATAACACTGACACCGGGTAGTTCACTGCCGTCATCCGAAACAATCTTTCCTTTTACCTGTTGTGCCTGCGATGCCTGGCAAAAGAGCAATACTACCGCAGTGAGTCCAAATCCTATGCGCAGCGTGTTTATACTATCTTGTAATATTCTTTTCATACGCATACAGGTTTAGTTTCCGAAACTGGATTCGTGTGCTGTGCTATATGTCTCAAATGACATATACCGGACCGGAGTAACAACCGCATACCCGTTGTTACTATACCGGCTGAATTCACTGGATTGTGTTTCATAACAAATGATGGTTTAGGGGCTTCGTGGTATATTTTACCTGCACCGACAGATCACGCGATGAAAATTACTTCCTTACGCAATCGTTTGATGCACGGCTCAATTTTGCGCCTAAACCTTTATTATCGGGGTATAAAAACTGTTCAAATACAGGAAGAAATCGTTCGTAGCATGGATTTTTAGCAGTATAGATCGAAATGCCACACATTATCGGGCAGGAAGTCCACGTGCGATGATGTATATCTCCGAAAAATAAAATTCACCGCAATAAATATAGTATCACGGTCTGGCGATTCGGCTGGATATACTTTAAAAGACATAAAGAGACAATCCGTTTCCGCAGCGCAGAACGGTACAGGTATATATTCAGATCATGTATGACTCCTAACAGCCCGCTACGGTGCTGCGGTTTTTAACTCGGCCAGATTCAAAAAGATTACAGGCAGACCAGGCGATTGAACACACAGTATATTTTTACCCGCATTCGTATCCAGTTTTATAACAGTACGACCATTGTAGGCTTGCACTTGCCTGGAACCTGATGATGTTCCCAGGTTATCAATCAGCTTACCTTCACCTGCCAGTGAAAAGTATATCCAATTGCGGGCGTCCAGGCAGAGTATATTATTTTCATCGACAAGTTTTACTTGTACCGTAACCGTATCGCCATCAGAGCCGATCTTCTCTGCTACAAGTTTCGCAGGATTACCCCACGACTCCGACTGATAGCGCTGAGTGATCTCATCTTCAATTACAACTTTATCTTTACGCGCTTTTACCCGGAGTATATTATTTCCATTGGCAAAGGAAACCATCCAACGCAAACCAGCAGCAGGGAAGTCCTGACTGTTGCGTTTTTTTATACCATAACTTTTTCCATTCACAAACAACTCGGCTTCATCGCAGTTGGAATATACCTTTACCATTTTCTGTTCGCCTGCTTTGCCCCAGCGCACCGGCCATGTGTGTCCATATATATGCGCCATCGGCTTATCGGTCCAGTATGATTGAAACACATAGTATGATTCTTTGGGAGTAAAGTCGCGTGCTACAACACCTTTCTGATTTACATACGGCACCGGATTATCAGGGCGCACGGGTGTTGAAAAATCCTTGAACGGCCAGTATGCTGTACCGGTAAGCCACGGCATGGTTTCTTGTTCTTTCAAATGCCAGTCGATAAGATTGCAGATATAGGTCTCGCTCCAATCGCCATCTTTTGAGACACGTGTGCTGCCACCATATAGCGAAGCATCACCTTTGCGCTCGTCTGCTCCGCTGCCCGTTGTAATTTTCTCAACCACGGTCTCGGCTTCTTCCGAATGTCGTCCCGCATGGCTATCGCCTCCCCACTCTACATGCAGAAAATGTTTTACACCTTCAAACTCCTTTCGCGATACTTCTTTATACTCGGTATAGCGCCCCCTGTACCAACCGGCCCAGATGGAAGGAGAATATACATCTACTATATCTTTACAAAAGTCGCACCGGCGGATAGCAGTTTTGCGCGAGGGGTCGGTAGCATGTGCGAGATCATTCAGTTCTTTCATGAATGCTCGGATCTTTGCTTTGTCAAATTCAGGAAAGTCACCAGGCCAATCATTTTCATTTCCCAATCCCCAGAGTATAACAGAGGGATGATTATAATGCTGACGGATCATGTTGGTAAGCATTCTGCGCGCCTGCGCTTTATATACATCGCCACCTAATCCACCGCGACACCACGGTATCTCTTCCCACACCAGAATACCCAGACTGTCGCACAGATTTAAAACGATACGCGATTGCTGATAATGTCCCAAACGTATAAAGTTCACCCCCATCGTTTTCATCATGATCATTTCCTGGCGGATCATCGCTTCCGTCATGGCACCGCCTACACCGGCATGATCTTCATGACGATGTGTTCCGCGCAGCAGCAGGCGCTTGCCATTGAGCAGAAATGGTCCGTGATCCTCAAAGGTAAAACTGCGAATGCCGGTCTTCTCGCTATATATATGCACACCAGCAGGAGATGTAAGTTTCGCTTCCACCGTATAGAGGTAGGGTTGTGCGGGCGACCACAGTTGCGGCTTTTTTAAAGTAGCATTCCAGGTATACAGAGAATCCTTTGCAGTAAGCGATGCGCGCTGTCGTTCGATTACTTTACCAGCGGGCGAAATCAATTGTATATCCAGTGTGGCACTAGCTTGTCCGCTATTCCGTAATTCTGTTTTTACCTGCAGCAATGCTATACCTTGTTCCGTTACCTGCGATGCTATCGACAGGTGATTCACAGATGCTCGGGGTGTATATACCAGGTTCAGATAACGCATCATTCCTCCGTATACGTTGAAATCAGAAAGGTTCGAAGGAATCATCTCCAGGTCACGGGAATTATCGCAGCGGATCACCAGCGGTATCTTTCCGCCAAACTGTTTTTGCAACGCTTCATTTTTCTGAACCGCTTCTACAGCATCGGTTATGTCAACAGTCCATTCGTCATAGCCACCCACATGGGAACCCACTCGTGTGGTATAAATATATACTTCCGTTTTCTGCCCGGCACCTTCGAAATGCAAAAGCGTTCGTCCTTTACTATATGGATTGGTTATGGGTATTAATGTTCGATACCAGCCTGCGCCCTGGTAATACGATACATCCGGATCAACAGCATCTTCGGCATTGAAGCAATGCGGCAAGGTAACATCCGTCCAGGCGGGAACACTTTCCGGAGCACCCTCACCTACCGTACGCACGGCTTCCCATATACCGCCAAGATCACCTCTGAAAAATTTCCAATCGTTGATCAAACGGGTACGCTGTCCCTGCGCATGTGCAAAAACAACGGTCAATGCGATTACTATACTATTGATTATAAACTTCTTTATCATACTTGCTTTCTATACACGTCTATTCATTACAGCGTTATCACGAGCAGCACCATCAGCATGGTTACGAGTAAAAACATCATGATGCTTTCAATGATCCTCACGTGGCGTATCCGCCTTTCTTCATCTGTTTTCATGCATTTCTAACGGTGTGGTTAAACGCACACAAGATGCACCGTTTGTTTCAACCGGCAGGTATGCAAACCATTCGTTGAGGTAAAGAAACCGTTCAGTAATACATCAAGGTTCCACCGGGTGCCTGTATTCACTTCGTTTATGCACACGCAAAAAAAATTCCGGCACATTAAAAAGGTGTACGGATTGCTCAATAAGGTGCAAAATCCGTTCGTGACCCTCATTTATATACTCTGACGAAAGCTTTGGTCTGCTCCCTGACACGAACGTTTCCTTTTGAATGCAAATGTTCATAATTTAGGTTACTACACCACCAGACCGTTTATGTTTACAGGAAGAAGTACACACCTGAAAATCGCTTTTGTATTTTCGGTGCTTATCGCTTGTGTTCCATCTTTAGTCGCGCAGACACTGGAGAAATTTACATTTGACCATCTCAGTGTTGAAGAAGGACTTTCGCAAAGCACCGTGTTTGCCATTACACAGGATGCTGATGGCTTTATGTGGTTTGGGACACGTGATGGATTGAACCGCTATGACTCGCGAAGTATCAAAACCTATCGCAATGAAACCGGTAATGCACGCAGTCTTTCGAGCAACAGTGTTCACTGCCTGTTGGTAGATAGCAAGCATCAACTCTGGGTAGGTACCAACGAAGGCCTCAATCTATACCATGCCGATACGGATAACTTCACGCGCAGTAAAATCAACCCGGATTCCGATGAAGGTATTCACAACAACCATATAGCGGCCATTCATGAAGCAAAGAATGGTACGATCTGGATCGGCACGCACGGTGGACTCGCAAAAGTAATTTCCACAGAACCACTTCGTTTCCTTCACTTCCGCCATGATGATGCCAATGCAAACAGTTTACTGGACAATGAAATCCGTGCGCTGAATACCGACCGCCAGGGAAATCTCTGGATCGGTACAACCAAAGGTGTAAGTAAATTAATGGTGGCTCCTGATGGGAAATATACTTTTATAAACTACCTGTTACATTCCACCCATATACAAGGTAAGAGCTGGGTTAACGGTGTGCTGGAAGATGACCAGGGAAATATACTGATCGCCACGGAGCAAAACGGTATCAAAATTCTGGATCCGAAAACGAGCCAGATAGCTCCTTTCAATTTTTACAACCGCGATGGACGTTCCATTGAAACGGTACGTATTTTACAACGGCATGGCCACACGCTGTGGATGGGTACGCTCGAAGGTCTGTACTTGTATGATTTATCCGGAAAGACCTTTCACTTCTACAAAAACGATCCGGACGATAACCTTTCGCTTAGTGACAACTCGGTGCGCTCGGTATTCCGCGACCGTGCCGGCACCTATTGGATTGGTACTTTTTATGGCGGTGTAAATTATTATAGTCCGATGTCGCGACAGTTTGATAAGATCAATGTTACCGATCAGCAGAACCGGAAGATCTATAAAATTGCCGGAGCCATGATTACGGATCATCACAACAACCTGTGGATTGGCACCGATGGAAACGGATTGTTCTGCCAGGATGCAAAGGGTAAAACAATTCTGCAACTAAAACATCAGCCTGATGATGCGAACACCATTAGTCACAATAAAATTAAATGCTTACTTCAAGATGATGATAACGGACTATGGATTGGCACCATCAACGGCTTAAACTATTACGACTTTAAACACAAAACCATTCATCGTTATTTTCACGATGCCAATGATGCGACTTCACTCCCGGATGATCGTGTTTATGATTTGGCAAAAGATGCGAAGGGAGATATATGGATTGGAACTTATCGTGGTGGCTTGTGCAAACTGAACAAAGAAAGTAAAACATTTGATCGCTATACCTACCGGGCCAACGATCCCACATCATTAAGCTCGGATGGCATCACCTATATATATGAAGATTCCGACAGTAATCTATGGGTGGGTACAGTTTCCGGTCTCAATAAGAAACCAAAGGGTAAAGATACATTTATACGTTTCGTCAATGCGAACAATCAGAATAACATGTATGCTTTATGTATATATGAAGACAAACAGAGACGCCTGTGGATTGGTACGCGCGATGGCGGCCTGAAACTAAAAGACAAGAACAGTCATAAACTACGGACGTTTACAACGGAAGATGGACTTGCCGGTAATTCGATCAGCGGTATATTGGAAGACGCGAAAGGTTTTTTATGGATAAGCACCGAGAACGGATTATCACGGCTTGACCCCACTACGTTAACGTTTAAAAACTATAACAAGAATGATGGACTGATTTGCAGCGAGTTTAATTTCAATTCGTTTCATAAAGGCAAAAACGGGTTCATGTATTTTGGAGGCTATAACGGCATTGTAAAATTTCACCCGGATAGCATTCAGCAAAACACAGAATCTCCCGCCCTGATGTTTACGCGGCTGAAACTTTTCAATAAAGAAGTAACAATCGATTCAACAGGTGATGGTATACTTCATCAAAATCTTTCACGCACATCTGCGCTTGAATTCAAATATGTACAGAATATATTCTCGGTAGAATTCGCCTCCCTAAATTTTATACACCCGGGCAAGAACAAGTATGCCTATAAACTGGAAGGCTTTGAAGAGCATTGGAATTATGTGAGCGAACCGGTCGCCACTTATATGAACCTGCGTCCGGGGCGTTATACGTTGCTGGCGAAGGGATCGAACAATGACGGTGTATGGAATACTGAACCGATACGATTGGCAATTACCGTACTCCCTCCCCTCTGGAAAACCTGGTGGGCGTATAGTATCTACGTTGTGATTATACTGTTGCTGGTATATGCGTTGCTTCGCTTCAATAAAATGCGCTGGAAACTGACGCACGATCTGAAGATCGAACAATTAGAAAAAGAGCAGCAGGAGAAACTGCACAAAGCCAAACTGAACTTCTTCACCAACATTGCGCACGAGATCCGTACACCGCTCACGCTGATTGTAAGTCCGTTGGAGCTGACGCTGGATCGTTACCCGAACGATCCCTTTGTGCAGAAGCAGCTTCACATTGTGAAATCAAATACCAACAGACTGGTGCGTCTCATCAATCAGCTGCTTGATTTTCAAAAACAGGAATCCGGCACACTGAAGCTTCGGCTGGCTCACGGCAATATTGTCTCATTGCTCGAACAAACTGTATTTTCCTTTTCAGAATATGCGCGCAGCCGCGATATACAATTAGCGTTGCATGCGCGGCCGGAAGCTATATATATGAACTTCGACCGCGATGAACTTGAAAAAGTATTCTGTAACCTGCTCTATAATGCGTTCAAGTTTACACCCGGTGGTGGTAAAGTATCGATCAACATTACGCTGGAAAATGACCTCCTATTGGAGGAAAAATCTTTTGTAAAGATCACACTCGAAGACAACGGGATCGGTATTGGCCAGATTGATCTTCCGAAAATATTCAACCGCTTTTTTCAGGTAGAGCATGCTGGTATGCGGGAGTCTGGTTTTGGTATCGGGTTATCACTTACGAAGGGTATAATTGATCTGCACGGTGGCACCATCGCGGTAGAAAGTGACGAAGCCGCGTTGGGACAATCCGGTTTTACGAGGTTCACTATTACCTTACCGATACACAAATCCACGCTGTCAGAAAAACACGCTATCGTCCAGGACATTGCTAACGATCACTATATATCGGTTGAGCCCGAACCAACGTCAGCCTATTATGAGACAACGGCAAAACAAAAACAGAATCATCCCTTCCACGTGTTGCTGGTGGAAGATAACGTCGAGATTCGCCAGTGCATTCGAAATATACTTTCACCGTATTACACCATTCAGGAAGCAGCCAATGGTATAGAGGCTTGTGCGCTGACCAAACGAACTATACCCGATCTGATCATCAGCGACATTGCTATGCCGGAGATGGATGGACTTGAATTTACCCGGCAGATAAAACAAGACGAGCGTACGCAACATATACCGGTCATTCTGCTTACGGCTCGTGACACAACTGAACATCATGTAGAAGGTATCGATAAAGGTGCTGATGACTATATTACCAAACCGTTTCACAGTCGCCTGTTATTGCTAAAAATTCGCAACCTGTTGGCGATGCGCGAGAAGCTGAAAGAGAAATATCAAAAGATCGTAACGCTTGAACCTCGCCATGAAGAAGTGGAAGATCCGGATAAAAAATTTCTGCAACGGCTTATGTGTGTACTTGATGACAACATCAATGACGCTGACTTTAATGTAGCTAAACTTGTTACGGAAATTGGCATGAGTCGACCGGTGTTGTTCCGAAAAGTAAAAGTGCTTACGGGTATGTCTGTGATCGACCTGATTCGCTCAACCCGTCTCAAAAAAGCCGAGATGCTCTTGAGACAAAAGAAAATGTCGGTCTCTGAAGTTGCTTTCACGGTGGGCTTCAACGATCCAAAATATTTCAGCAAATCTTTTCATGCACAGTTTGGGACTACACCTTCTAAGTATATGGAATCCATACAGGAGTAATCTGATACATACAGCATCAAAAAAAAGGCTGATCGTATGATCAGCCTTCGCACTAATAAGCAGCGAAACACTTAAACAACCATGAAAATAAAAACCAGGAAGTGCTATTCATTCTCCTCTTTCGCTTCCTCTCCACTTCTTTCTTCTGCTGCTTCATAGTTTATGTGACTCTCTGCTATTTTCGTGAGTAATACATCGGTATCTTTTTCTTCTGCTAAAGTCTGCGCCAGTATATCGGCTACATCATCCAGCCCTATTGTTTTGGCAAGCTGTGTAAGACTTCCGTATGCAGCAATTTCATAATGCTCAACTTTTTGAGCGGACATGATAATGCCCACATCACGTGTAGCCGTGCCGGACTCTGTTTCATTGATTACTGTTTTTGCTTCGTTGGTTAATCCTTCCATCGCATCGCATTTCTTGGCGTGCGGTTTTCTATCAAGCAGGCTGAATACTTCCTCGAGTCTCGCCACCTGATCCTGCGTTTGTGCAATATGCTCTTCAATAGCATTCTTCAGTTCTTCCGATGAAGCAGCACGTTGCAATGCAGGCAGCTTCTGCACCAGGTGTTTCTCAGCCCAGTAAATATCTTTTAGCTGGTCGGTGAAAAACTCAAGCAGATCCGGTCCACTCGAAGAACGTTTTACAGTTGCAGATTTACGGACAGCCTTCTTTGCTGTTTTTCGTGATGCTCTTTTTGTAGCTGTTCTGGCCATAAAGGTTTATTTAACTTTCCGGTTTATTAATTTACAGAAAAGTTATTTATAAAACTATGCCCGTGTTGTCTCAACGCGGTGAGTATGCATGTGCATAGACAACAAAATCAATTTGATTGATGAACTTTGTGCATTCTTAACGCATCATTTTGCGCATTTATTTCTGCACTATATATGAGCTAATTGTCCAATCTACGCAAAACAAACAATCCCCGGAACAGGAATAATTATTACTAATCTCCTGACGAATGTTTAACAATTACACATCGACTTCTGTATGAATAAAAGAATGTTATTGACCTTGATGTACATGGCGCTGGTGTTATTCTACTTTGTATTGATCAAAATGTAAATGCATAATAACTCCTAACGAAGTACACCATACATCTGTCCGCAGAAGTTCACTGCACTGTGTCCATAGCAGCGTAAACCTTGACAACATATACTATTCCGCTTCTTACTTCTCCGCTCATCCCCCTCCGGAATTCCTTTCCAGCACCGCATACTTCACCTGAGCCATCCGCTCCAGTCAATGGATCAGTCGGGCCACCTCCGTTACATCTTCCTCATCGTATATATCAGCAGATACCCATAGTCGGGGCCTGCTGATATGGTGATTATCAACTTACTTTCTTTGCTTTGGCAGACTTATCCTTGTCCTTGGCAGGTTTATCTTTACCGGATTTATCTTTCTGTTTTTTCTTCACAAGCTTTCCGTCTTCCGCAAATACAGCTTCCCATTTTTCCTGGTCATTCTTCAGATCCATTTCATAGGTTGTTACATTTCCCTCCAGCATCTTGTATACTCCGGATACTTTGAAGTTACTATACTCTTTCTTCAATGTAGTGGTAACAGCCGCCGGCAGTTCGCTTTCCTTGATATCAACTTTATGCTTTACCATTTTACCGTTGCTATCGAGCCAGCCCTTATGCTCCACGCCATTTACCTTGAACTTAACTGAATGCGCATCTGCTTTCTTTTCCCATTTGGTTTCTGTAGCCTGCGGAAAATCTTTTTTGAATGCGGCAACTACGGAGGCCGGCACCTGTGCTTCCGGAATCTCCTGTGCAAATGATGTTACTACCGATAGTAACATACCAGTGATGAATAGTGTTGTTTTCATAGCGATCGATTATGCACAAATATACTTTAATTTACAGGCCGGGTGTGCAGTCTTCAAAAGTTATGTTCGAAAATGGTATATTCCGTATCGCCACCGGACGAACCGACCGCCAGGCACGACCAACGATATAGAATTCAGCCATGCTACGCGCCCATTTATAACATGGCATATATATTGGAAAGGCTTTTATGTTAAATCAAACCCTATGCTCCGTAATTACCTTCTTGTCGCTATCCGAAACCTGATTCGTAATAAAGTATTTTCACTGATCAATATAGCAGGACTGGCCTTGGGACTTTCCACCTGTTTCGTCATTTACCAATATATACATTTCGAGCAGAGCTACGATCAGTTCCATGCAGACGCTGATCGCATCTATCGCATACCCATTGAATATACCGGCAACTTTTCAACGCTTCAGTTCTCGGCCACCAATCACCCGGCGGTAGGCCCGGCATTGAAAGCAGACTTTCCGGAAGTTGAAGACTTTACCCGACTGGTGCGGCTAAGTTTATATACCAACGCAGCGGCACTTGCGTATGAACCTCCTTCCGGAGATGCAGTGGCATTCAATGAAGGCAAGATATATGTTGCCGATCCTTCGTTCCTCACGATGTTCTCTTTCACGATGAAAGAAGGGGCTGCCGCTACAGCACTGAAAGATCCTTCCTCTATTGTACTCACCGAGAGTATAGCACGAAAATATTTTGGTGACCAACCTGCATTGGGTAAAGAGTTAAAGCTGAATGGAGACAACCTCATGAAAGTTACCGCTGTTCTCAAGGATATTCCCGAAAACTCGCATCTGCAGTTCGATATACTTATATCCTTTAACATCATGTCAGAGAAATGGGGTTATGATATATGGGGCTGGCCTGAATTCTATAACTATATTAAACTGAAAGAAGGAACCGATCCGAAACAGGTGGAAGCAAAACTTCCCGCATTCCGCGAAAAATACCTTGGAGAGAGAATGAAGCAATATAAATTTCAATCGAAATTTCATTTGCAACCACTCACGGATATACATCTTAAATCAAACTTTTCACAGGAACAAAGTCCGAATGGAAGTGAACGTACAGTATATTTTCTTTCCCTGCTCGCTGCGTTTATCCTGATCATCGCTTGGATCAACTACATCAACCTGTCCACTTCCAAATCCCTGGAGCGCTCCAAGGAAGTTGGATTGCGTAAAGTAGTGGGTGCCCATAAATATCAACTTGTTTCGCAGTTCTTCTTCGATGCGCTGCTGGTAAATTTACTCGCGCTGTTTATTTCGCTTGGCACAATTCCGTTCAGTCTCAACTGGCTGGGTAATGTTGTGGGTAAAGATATTGCGGGCTTTGTATATACGTCCGGGTGGTGGTATAGCAGCTCGTTCTGGATCCTTGTACCTGCCGTGGTGCTCGGTGGTGTATTGTTGGCAGGGCTATATCCGGCCCTGGTATTCTCGTCCTTTAAACCAGCTGTTGTGTTGAAAGGTAAATTCTTCAAATCACAATCCGGAATTGCGATCCGGAAGTATATGGTGTCCTTTCAATATATACTGTCCATTTTCCTGGTGGCGGGTACAATCACTATATATCGTCAGCTGGCCTATATGGACAAGATCGATGTAGGGTATGCCAAAGATCAGATTCTTGTGTTGAAAACTCCGGCAGTATATGATTCTACTATTAACGAAAAAATAAGTTATCTCAAGAATGAGTTGAAACAATACCCGGTGGTAAAAGATGTGTCTGTATCTTCCGAAATACCCGGGCACGCTATAGCGGATCGCAATAAAATAAGAAGACTTACACAAGACCCGGGTGATGGATTTATGACCTACATACAGAGTATAGATCACGATTTCACCAGTACGTTTGGTGTGGACGTTATAGCAGGCCGGACGTTTGAAGAAGGAGAATCAATGAGCCCCGTATTCGGTTTTAACCGTGGCCCTGCAAAGCCGGTTAAAGTTGTGCTCAATGAATCAGCAGCAGCGGGATTAGGCTATGAAACGCCTGAGGCAGCCGTACACGAAAAAATTGCATTTGCTTATGGCTCCGGTGAGCACATCGCTGAAGTTGTTGGTGTTGTCAAAAATTATCATCAAACATCTCTGAAAGAAAAGTATAAGTCGATCCTGTATATATATCCCGGAGATGTAACCTGGCGGTATATTTCACTTCGCGTGGATACCGATGATCTTTCCAATTCGCTCGCATCTTTTGAGAAGACGTACGAGTCGGCTTTTCCGGGCGGAGTATTCGATTACTTCTTTCTGAACGATCATTTCAACAGTCAGTATAAAGCCGATCAGCAGTTCGCGGCCATCTTTACAACGTTTACCTTACTAGCGATTTTAGTATCGTGTCTTGGGTTGTTAGGACTATCCATCTTTGCCACGACCCAGCGCACCAAAGAGATTGGTATTCGTAAAGTACTGGGAGCTTCGTTTACTACCATCCTGATGTTGTTCTCCAAAGATTCTGTACGAATTCTCATTGTATCGTACCTGATCGCTGTACCTGCTATATACTTTGCAGCCAGTCAGTGGCTCAACAACTTTGCGTTTCACACGGGTATGGGCTGGGAGATTTATATATTGCCGCCACTGGGCTTGCTGCTGATCTCCCTGGGCACCATCTGTGCAGTATGTTTACGCACTGCGTTTATCAATCCCAGTATATCGTTACGACAGGAATGATCTAAGGTATAGTCTCAGCATTACTTTGCCTGCGCTCCCGGTTACGACTCCGCGGAGCAGCATGCTGTGCTTATTCCTGTAAGGGGATCGGGCATTGATGAGTCTTTTTACGCAGACTCTTCTCTTTAGTATTATCATAGACTAACGTCTTCTAGTCGTTCTGCAGGAGGTGTTCTGAATCCTTACCGGAGTTTCAACAGCCGCACCCGTTTACCTTTTATCCTCGGATAAAAGACTCATTCGAGGGGGACTACTGTCATTTACTTCACCTTGCAAGAGCATTGATTACTCTGGAGATTCTCCTCGGTAACACTTATTCTCAAAGGAGGTACTGCTCATTTTCAGCATCATTCCCTCTGGCATACGGCCAGATGCAAGAGTATGAACTACACAAACCAACTCCCGGCTGGCATTTTTTTACGAATGAAAAATTCTTTTTTTCATAGAGGTTCACCTTGTTTTTACAGGCAGTAAAGCTGTCGTTACAGCTTACTAAACAGGTGAAGTACATACGGATACCGTAGTGAAAATCATACGCAGTAACCTTCGGAATAACCTGAAAGATCACTTTCTCATAGGGAAAATGATCACCTGGCCGAAACATTTTTGGACACTGATCAAGAAGCGGACTACTCGTAAACGACTCGCGCATCATCACACAAGTCACTCACTGGAGTGACATAAACCCTGACATAAACATGTGGTACATCTCGGGCTACACCTTGCCCAGCAATAGAAAACAAGCGCGATAAAGAAAAACTATGCTTGACTTTCCCTATAATTGTGAGACTTTTCGTAAATGAAACGACAGATGCTATAGGGAAGATTAGGATAATTTAAACCACATCTGTATTTTCGAAAAAGTTAAGTTTAACTATTAACTACAAATTAAAAAACGCTATGGCAAAAAAAGCGAAGAAGGCAGCAAAGAAAACTGCCAAGAAATCAGCTCCTAAGAAAGCTGCTAAGAAAACGGTAAAAAAAGCAGCTCCTAAGAAAGCAGCGAAAAAAGCAGCCAAGAAAAAGTCTGCACGTAAACCAAACGCAGCGTTCATGGCACCTCTTACTCCAAGCGCTACACTCGCTGAAGTAATCGGTACAAAGCCACTGCCAAGAACTGAGATCATCAAGAAGATCTGGGACTACATCAAGAAGAACAAACTTCAGGACCAGAAGAACAAGAGAATGATCAATGCAGATGCTAAACTGAAAGCTGTTTTCGCTGGCAAAGGTCAGATCTCAATGTTTGAATTAGCGAAAGTGATCAACAAGCACGTAAAGTAATTCTTACATTGCAAAGTATAAGAGGTCATTTGTCTGAGACGAATGACCTTTTATATTTTATACCGGTAGCCGCTATTAATAGAATACCACGTTACACTCCGGCTTCTTCTTTTTGAAGCTGGCAATGGTCTTGGAAGAAATACCCGTGTTATAGCACTTGAATGTTTTGAGCGGAAGGTTTTCCAGGGCACTGATCTTCTTTACACGGGTGTTGGAGCAATCCAGATACTCCAGCGCAGTAAGTTTCTCCAATGCACTTAAGCCATCAATCTGTGTTCCGGCACAATTCAGCTTCCGTATCGAAGGTAAATTTTCCAGTACATCCAGTTCTTCCACCGGTGTACTCGATATGTCGAGGTCTTCGAGATTGGTAAGTTGTGCGAGGGGTTCCAGCTTACGCACCGGACTGTTCACAACATGCAGCGACTTCAGTGTCTTTAACGTTACGAGTGGTGCCAGATCATGTATACCCGTGGCAGCGAAGTGAAGATCGCGCAGGCGTACAAACTCACGCAGCACGGTGAGATCATTTACCTGGGCATCGCTGAAGTGTAGTACTTCCAGTTCAACCAGGCGATGCAGGTCTTCGCGCTTGGCATTGGCACTTATAGCCACCTGTGTTTTAAAAATACCTTTCCATTCTTCTGGCAGGTTCGTCCACCAACGCACCAGGCTATCGGTTTTATATACCACGAGGCACCGCGGATTTTTACTGAGGAAATCCTGCACATGATTATTATTGATCGCGGTATGATCAACGTAAAGTGCCTTGAGCGAAGCGTTATCAACCAGCGGAGTAATGCTTTGTATCTTGCTGTTGTCGGCACGCAGCACGGTTAATTTCTGAAACGGATCGAGCACCGACAGATCCTCCACCGGTGTATCGCTGATGTCGAGCAGGCGTATATTCTTGTGCGCACCTATAGCCGAGAGATCTTTTACTGAAGTTTTACTCGCGATGATCACCTGGATCTTCCGGAGTTTACGAAGTGGTTCAAGGTCTCTGATCTGGTTGTTACCGGAGAGATTTACCGAGTCGAGATTCATCACACGGGCGAGTTCTTCCTTCGAAGGATTCATACCCGTTTTGATCGCGGCACTGAATACTTTGCGCCATTTATCGGGCAGTGTATCCCACCAGGTCTTCAGATCATCAGTATCGAAGATCACCAGCACACCGGGGTTAGCCGCCATGAAGGCATCCGCCAGGGAGCGGTCGATCTGTGTATGGTCGCAATATACCCGCTCCAGCGCATTCAAATCCTGCAGGGCATTCAGATTCGTGATCAGGGTATAGTTCGCGTATAGCGCCTGTAACTTCGCTGTACCGGCCAATGGACTGAGGTCGGCAACGCCTGTACTGTCAATATATAGCGTAGTCAGATTTTTAAACGCGGCCAGCGCAGTCAGGTCGGCAATGCGTGTACCCGAGGCGTTGAGCTCCTCCACCATGGTCAATGTACTGAGGGGAGCCAATGTAGTTATACCAGTGCGCGACACATTGAGGTAACGCAATTCGGTAAGGTTACCCAGCACCGTCAGGTCCGTTACGCGGGTCTTGTACATACCCAGGTGCTGCAACTTCAGCATCTTCTCCATCACACTTATATCATTCACCGCGGTGTTATTCAGATTAAACCTGATGAGCTTCTCCGAATAGCGAAGCGGTGCTATATCGGTAATGCGGGTGCCGGATATATCGAGTTCTTCCAGTTCGGTAAGGTTCCGTACCGGACTCAGATCAGTGATGGATGTATTGGACAGGTTCAACACGCGCAGGTTGGTAAGCTGCCCGAGAGGTTCAATGTCCTGTATATATTTATTGGCGCTGAGGTCGAGCGCGTCTATGGAAGTGATGTTCTGTATATCTTCCAGGTCTATACTATCGGTTATGTTGAGCTTTCGCTCGAATATAGATTGCCATTCGTATGAGAGCTGGTCCCACCATTGGGCCAGTGCTTTCTTCTGATTGAACTCGCGGGTATAGATGCTTACGATCTTGAGGTCCTGGTCTTTCGCATCGTAGTTGATCTCGATATACCGTGGCACCGTGTTATTGATAGCCTTTCCATCGGCCGTAGTGCCCTTCATATTCCGCAGCAGCGATACTTTATAGAACAGGTTGTTATTGGCCGTGGTTTTTCCCTGTATATCTTTTATCGTGAACTCGAACTTTACATTCTGAAAAAAGAAATCCACGTCCTTGAGATACGCCTGCACATCTTTATTGGTGATTACGTTTCGTTTTTCAGCGAGGTCGTCTTCAATCTGCACTTTGCCATCGCGGAAGATCTTGCTATAGCTTTGGGTGATCAGTATATCTTTATCTCCGGCCGGAGTGCTGCCGCTTCCCAGTGTATTCAATACATACTCCAGGAAAGCAACCATGTCTTTTACTTTCTGCTGATGTTGCTTCGTAGGATCAGATTTACTCTGCCCCTGCCCGAACGAAGTATAGGCAGCACCCAATAAAAGAACAGCGGCAAACCACCGCTTACTTTCTTTCATAATAGAGAAACTTTCTGAGAAGATTTTTTTCAGTATCATTATTTAATTTCACAAGATTCGAGATAAGCCAGCCGGTATTATAGCCAGGCCTGTTAAACTCCGAAAGCTCAAAGTACCATCCGCTTACCTGGAAGAAATGGAATTTGACTTCCTCAACGGTCTTAAATTTAAGATTACCCTTTTTGATCTCATAGAGGAACAGCGAAAGGTGATCCGGCACAAAGCGCTTTACGGTAAACTGACTTACGCTGTCGTTGGCAAAGGCTTTGCGTAAATTCATAAAGTCAAGCTCATGACTCAGCGGGTGTATAAATTTACCGACTCGCAACGTATCGCGCTGAAAGTATGGATCAAACATACCGGCATGTACTTTACTGATTACCCACTTGCTGCCGAGATGATCTTTCTCCAATTCCATAAACAGAATCACCGTCTGGTTCTTTCCATTCATAGTAAACGTAGTGTGTACTTCCGAATACCAGTTGCCCCCGTGAAAGTCGAGCAGCACGGGCTTCTCCAATACCTCCTTTGCAAACTGTACTTTCAGATCGTTGCTGATGCCGCGGTTATCCGCATCGAACAACATACCGATATACTTCCTGCGAAGTTTTTCATTCCGATATAGTTTGTCTTTCGGATAGTACCGGTCGCCCTTCTCGTTCTCTTCACCGTTAAACCTCCTGAAAAACTGGTTTACCTGTTTGGTCTCAGCATACAGTTTACTTTCATCATCCGCTGCAAGCTGCGCCAGCAGCGGATGTGAAACCAGAAATAAAATTATAAAGCCTGATAAGAAGATCGATCTCATGCACTTGTTTCCGTCACCCGTATATCTCCTAACATAACATCCCAGAACTCAACAATGCGTCCTTGTATCTGGGTCTTCTTTCGCTCCACGTATATCGTGATATCCTTCTTGGTAGTATCCTTATACTTCATACCATCATCCGATTCTCCTTCGAAGCGCTGGTAGATAGTAACAACACCTACATAACGTCCATCGGGCTGACGCTCCAGGTCACTGATGTAGTGTATATCATACCAGGTAATCGATACGCGATCGTAGTTCAACGCGATCAGTCTTTCAAAGTACTTGCGAACTTTATAGTAGTTTACCTCCTTGCGGTTAAGTGATGACACGCCCATCTCGGCATCCGGTGCGAAGAGCTCTTCGGCACGGTCCATTACCCGGGTTGCCTCGGAATACGGTGTCTTCTTGTTACCAATGATGCTGATATACTTACTGAGATCTCTCACTTTTTCCAAAGCAAGTGAATCGATCGCCTGCTTTCTCGCAGGACTTATCTCAGCGCTCTGTGCGGTAGCACGATCTATAGTAAGCAAGCTTAAAAACAATACTCCTATATATTTATAGTGACTCATGTTATTGGATTTAAAGTGTATAGTTTATTTCTGTTTGGTTAATTCCAGTTCGGCAATGCGGCCGGAGCCATCGAACTGAATATTGCTGATCTTGTTGAAATTCTTTTTCTGATCTTTCAGGTAGTTGAGATAGTCGCGGATGGTTGTAGGACGATCGTAATCTTTCTGTCCGTTCTCTTCGCTGATCACGATCAGTACCGGAGTATCAGCCGATGAAAAAAGTGACAATGCTTCGTTGATGCTGCTGTTGGCCGATGCTACATTCGATGAACCGGCAATCGCGCTGAAGTATTGTTCGAGCCGTGCCTTGGGTTCGCGCGACTTTGCTTCAGCTTCACGTCTGGCGCGTTCTTCTTCAGCCAGTGCCTTTCTTCTCTCCTCCTCTTCCTTCTGTTTGCGAAGCGCTGCTTCCTGTTCCTGTTTTACTTTTTCAAGCGATGCCTGGTTGCTGGCTTCCATCGCTTTCTTTTTACTCTTGCAACTAGCTCCTGCCAGCATCAGTATGAGGAGGGCTGCTGTAATTAGTCTCGAGGAGTTTCTGATTTGATGTATCATTTTTCTATTCTGTTTTTATACGTATGAGGAATATTTTCCAATGTGGAGGCACATAAAATATTATGCCAGTTTAAACCTGTGCTAAAACACGATAGCATAAACGTTTATAGTAATTTGAATATTGTTCTGTGCATATACCGGACGATGTGTAGAGAAAGCCCACAAGGCTTGCTATAGGTATACGAACAAATCACCTGCCGGTTAGGGAGGGCAACGCTATTCGTTCGATGAACGTTAGCGGGTAACCGTTAATCGTTATTAGATAATGGTTAATCGTAGTTGACTAACCGTTATTTGCTCGTCTTTACAAAGTATAGATATAGCAAAAATCAACTTTGAGACCTTTGTATCTTCTCCGTGTCCTCTGTGCCATTGGATTTTTCAGAACGCTATAGCAAGTTCAACGATAGCTACGAGTCCTCCTCGATTTATAACCTCCTAATAACGATTAACTAATAACTGGTAACGATTAACGGTCACGCAAGGATCTGCTTCAACACATCCGGAGAAAGCGGCTTGCTGATATAGTCTTCTATACCATACGACTTCGCTTTTGCTATATCCAAAGGATTTTGTGACGATGAGACAACAATAATCTTGATATCGTCACGTTGATCAGGAGGAAGCTTGTTAAACTCTTCCAGAAAAGAAAACCCGTTCATCACGGGCATGTTCAGATCGAGGAAGATATGCGAAGGTATATTTCGCACGCCTGCAAAGGCATCCTGCAGCAACGTCATTGCTTCTTTACCATTGAAGACGCTATATACTTCTTTGGCAAGGTTTATTCTTTTCAGAAGATTTTCAGTTATAAAATTGAAAACCGGTTCATCGTCCACTAACAAAACTGTGTTTGGCATCATAACTCGATTAATAGCTAAAGATCACTCCCGCACAACAGCTAATATTAAAAACATCACACAACATAGCAAACCATTCGTGTCTTTTGTTATCACAAATACGTGGCACGAATTTTTGCACATGCTCTTTATTCCCGGTTTGTAGAAAAAAATCATATCCCCTCCGGGTGCGGTAACGTATAACATTCCTGCCGCCATCAATTGAGACATCGTAAATCATATCTGAAAATGTTTTAAGATTTCCAACTGATTAGCGCCTATTGTCTTAACTATTTTACACGTATTATTGAGAGAGTTCTACTGCTATGTCAAACATTGATGCCGAGTTACAGCTTACCAGACCTTCTACGGAAAGAATTATAGAATTGGTGCGCATTAACCGCAACAATCATATCCAGCAATTCCTGGAAGACAACGCCTTGCATCACTTCTTTTCCGAACGTTATCACGTAGAGCATCTCAGCCCGATTAAACTCGAATTTCTGAAACGTGATCTTAAAGTGCTATCAACGTCAACTGTTGATCTTGTGCATTATGCTTCGCTGATCAAGGACATGAAAGATTCCAACACACTAGCAATCACAACAGAACACGAGCACTTCTTTCTTGAGGAACTCGAAGCTATCTTCAAGAAATATATTTTCTGATCGCTGCGCCACCAGCAACAACTCACGGTAGCGAACTCTCGCGGCATGCAGATTGTTATTGGCTCAGGTATATAAAAAATCATTATGGCTAAAGCGACATTTTCCGATCTGATCAGCAGCGAAAAACCAACTTTTGTAGATTTCTCTGCCGAGTGGTGTGGTCCATGTAAAATGATGGCACCGATCCTGGAAGACCTCAAGTCTCAGGTAGGTGATAAAGCGCGCATCATTAAAATCGACATCGACAGAAACCCGCAGGCCGCAGCGGCATACCAGGTACAAAGCGTACCCACACTGGTTCTATTTAAAAAAGGAAATGTAGTCTGGCGCCAGTCAGGTGTTGTACCAACCGAATACCTCAAACGCATCATCGATCAACACGCGCTATAAGATTGAAAAATTGGAAGATTGGAAGATTTGATGTTCCAATCCTTCAATGAAATCTGCTACTGCTTTACTATTCTGAAGTAATCGAAGACAGAGCCGTCTTTGGTATCTATAGCTTCAGCCCACAGTTGCTTTCCATCAATATGTATTTGCATAAAGGCCCACAGGTGCTTGCTGAACGCTACCAGTTTAGGATGTGAGCATCGCTCCGGATCGGGTGCATAATATGTAGGGTCTGTACCAAAGCCACGCAGCTTTCCGCCACTGCCCGCAGTTATACTGATAAATCCTTCCGGTTGCCGGTATACATTGGGTGTATTGATATGTTTTTGTATCGGCTGGCCTTGTCCATTCATCGGATTAAGACGTTCGTAAGTATGCGCGTGGCCATTCAGCACTACATCAACTTTATACTGCTCAAACAACGGGTATAGCTCCATCACCTTTGTATAGTCTTCTTTATATGTGCACGATATACCGTTGTGATGCAGGAAGACAATGATCCAGTCATACTTGCCTTGTGCTTCCGCAAGATCATTTGCCAGCCATGCCTTTTGCTTTTCAAATTCATGGAAGTCTCCGTTCTTGGAATCAAGTCCTATAAAATGCGCATTGCTATAATCGAAGCTATAGTAATGACCATTACCGGGGAGTTTCCATTCCTTCAGAAAATTCTCTTCCGGGTTTACAACCCAATCGTGATTACCCAACACCGCGAAGGTTGGTATTTTGGTAAATACATCTTTAAAATACGGAAAGAGGTGTTTGTCGTAACCTTCACTCTCACCATTTGGATATACTATATCACCTAACAACAAACCAAAATTCGGACGGTCTTTCAGTTTCGTTATGCCCACGGCCATTTTATCAGGCTTCCCTCCTTCGCCAACGGGTTCGCCTATATCACCAGCCGTAAAAAAACTAAAGGGATGCTTTGTATCTACCGGAGAAATAAAATCGAGTGAATCTTTTTTCAACAGCTCCTGGTCATCTGTAAAAATTCGATACTGATAGCGCACGCCTCGTTGCAGGCCGTGTATCGTTGCCGTATTCATATAACCATACTTCGCTTTCACCACGGTACCGATAGCAGTACGCCATGTTGTATTTTCTGCACGCACCATAATCTTGCAGTTGGCACCACTGGTGGTTTTCCAAAGTATACTCACGCTGTCAGCCAGTGCTGTTTGGAGATAAGGCGTGCGCAGTACCTGCGGTATAGTTTGCTGGCCGTTGCACAGGTGCGAACCGAGTATAATCGTTACAATGAAAATGATACGGAGTTGGGTCATGATTATTCTATTGATCTACGAAGATTGATTCCTCACTATAAAATTACTGATCTCTTCCTGCGAACGCACCAGGTATTCTCCCTGTGCCGGTATATTGTTCATGTGCTCGTCCAGCACAACGGCCTGCACGGTATCGGCCGCCTGCAGCAACAACATCTTGATAAGCTGCGCTCGGAGTTGTTCATCGTATACCGGGAAACAAACCTCGATACGCCTGTATATATTCCGGTTCATCCAGTCGGCCGAGCCGATATATACTTCGGTATTGCCAGCGTTACTGAACATAAAAATGCGGCCATGTTCGAGGTAACGATCTACAATGCGTTTTACCGTAATGGTATCGCTCATGCCCGGTATACCCGGTACGAGACAACAGATGCTGCGTACAACGAGTGTTACCTGTACTCCGGCACGTGCTGCTTCGTATAGTTTGGCAATCAATACCGGGTCTTCCAGGTTGTTGAGTTTTATGGTGATCGATCCGCGATTACCCTTACGCACATGCTCAATCTCCCGTTGGATCAGCGCTATAAAACGCTGCTGCAAATTAAACTGTCCTACGAGCAAGTGTTTAAAGCTTAACTCATCGGATGCCTTGGGTTTTCTTCTTTTCTTCAGAAACAGAAAGAGATCCTCTGCTTCCTTCAACATAGGTTGGTGTGCCGTAAACAGGATATGATCGGTATAAAACCGGGCCGTGCTCTCGTTAAAATTTCCGGTGGCCAGCAGTCCGTTGTACTCGAAGCCTTTCGCACATTTCTTTTTGATAACGGCCAGCTTCGCGTGTACTTTCAGACCCGGTATACTATCAATGATCGTGATACCGGCACTCTTCATTTGTCTCGCCCACTTGATGTTGTTGGCTTCATCGAAGCGTGCTTTCAACTCCACAAATACCATCACCTTTTTTCCATTGCGTGCCGCGTTGAT
The DNA here is from genome assembly GCA_902168205.1 of uncultured Chitinophaga sp. Classification (GTDB taxonomy): domain Bacteria; phylum Bacteroidota; class Bacteroidia; order Cytophagales; family Cyclobacteriaceae; genus Ohtaekwangia; species Ohtaekwangia kribbensis. The sequence goes on from CABHOK010000007.1 coordinate 677,874, forward strand.
CAACGCATGCACAATGCGCGAATCGCTGGCCACGCGATAGAGCGTTACATAAATCTTCGTTACGTATGCATCGATGGCCGCTTCATTGAAGAAGCGAAGTACGGTTTCGTACGAATGAAACGGAGGGTGCAACAGTATATCATTGCGGGTAATATCTTCCAGCAACGCATGTTGCGGATTGGTAATCGTATACTGAGCCTGCCGGTACGGAGTATATAGCAAAGCTTTATCATATACCGGTATAGTTGCCAAGTCTTTTAAATTATGATAGGCGCCACCCTGCACACCTTCTGCCGTTCGCAATCCGAGGCGGTCGCGTAACAGATCGCAGGTTTCGCGTTTCATCGTTGGCTCGTACAGGAATCGTGTAGCCAGTCCGAAATCGCGTTGTGAAATTTTCTTTTCGATCTTCTTCGCGATGTTTCCTTCAAACTCGTCTTCGAGGTCGAGCTCGGCATCGCGTGTAATCTTGAAGCTCTCGCTGCTCACAACATCTCTGCCGCGAAACAGTTTGTTCACAAACAACTTCACGATGTCGTCCAGGAAAATAATATAGGATGTGCCTTCGTGCTGAACACTATAGAAGCGAGACAATTTATCGGATGGGACATTCACGATAAAAAGCCGTGAATCTTTCTCTGCATGGCGTACTGTTACCGCCAGGTATATCTTATTGTTCTCAGGACAATAATCCGTTTCATCTGTAATATCTACAACATGCAGGTACGAGGCGACTACATTCATAAAGTAGTCTTCAATAAACGGCACGATCGTTTCAGGCACCGGCTCCTGGTATAGCAACTGAATATTATTGCGCTTCAAGGCCGGCAGTATCTGCTCACGAATAATAGTACCGAAGAGCGTGAGTTGCTTCAGGATTGTGGCGTGAATGGCATCCAGCCGTGAGTCCTGGTCTGCTATCTTTTTGTTTTGAGACAAGGTATATAACGCCTTTAGTGCCGGAATGCGCACCCTGTAAAATTCATCGAGGTTGGATGAGTAGATCGCCATAAACCGGATGCGTTCCAGGAGTGGAACCGCTTCACGCGATGCCTCTGTGAGCACGCGTTCATTGAACGACAACCAGCTCAGATCACGATCAAAGTAAGTATAGTTGACACTCTTTTCTGCTCCTTTTACCTTTAGCTTATTCATAACTATAACTTCAACGAGCGGTAAGATATAGTTGAAAGCGCAGGACGCCAACAAGAGTCTGTAAAAAATTAACGCCTCAGGCCAACCTTAACATTCCAATAATATATTCTCGTGACAACACAATAAAAGAACCAGCTTCGGCTCTGATAAGCATCCCGCTGGTTCAGGTATTCTATTCATGAAACTATATACTTTTCAACTGGCAAACATGCCATCAGCTTTTGAATACAAGTTTGTTAGCCTGATCAATCTCGCCCTGGCTCACCGTGTGTCCCATGTTCGGATATACTTTTTCCGTTACGTTGGCATGCAGTCCTTGCAAGATGCGTGTGCTATCCTGCACACGCCGTACCGGTACGTGCGGATCGGGATCACTTGTACCGATGAACACAGGTGTACCGGCAAAATCGCCTTTATATTTTTCGGTATATAATACATCACCGATCAGTCCTCCGGTAAAGGCAACCACACCGCCCCACTTGGTAGCATTACGGGTAACATACTCCAGCGTGAGACATGCACCTTGTGAAAACCCGAGGAAGTATATATTCTCCTTCGGGATGCCTGCGGCCTCTATATCTTTTACAACCTCTCCCACTACGTCAAGCGCTGACGAAAGCCAGGGCTCATTGTGATTGGGATTCGCCATGAACGAATATGGATACCACGTATAGTTGGTAGCCTGCGGTGCCACCAGTGCATAGTCACTCACTTGCAGATGCGGTGCCAGCGAAAGTATATCACTCGCCTGTGCCCCGCGACCATGCAACATGATCAATGCTTTTTTTGCTTGTTTCAGATCTTTGCCTGCAGTTATATATTCTTTTGTGTGCATAGTTATTTATACTTTTCAAGATTGAGTTTAACGGGTATAAGGTCCTGCTCGAGTTTTGCACGATCGGCTTCGTACCAGGGAGGAAGTTTCAGTGCCTCGCCTAAATGCACTTCATCTTCGTCTACCGAGAAGCCCGGACCTGCTGTCGCTACTTCAAACAACACACCGCCCGGTTCGCGGAAGTATATGGATGTAAAGTACTGGCGATCGAGCACCGGTGTAGGATTCAGCATGCGAAGCGCTACCTTTTCTCGCACTTTCAATTGAGACGCTTTATCCGGTGTACTGAAGGCCAGGTGATGCACCGTACCGCTGCCACCGAGCCCTTTGAGACTATCGGGTGTACACAGTATATCCACAAAGTTACCCGGACTATTATGTGCCGCGAACCGGAAGCGATTTCCTTTCTCAGCTACCAGTGTATGGTCCAATTGCTCCGTTAGCAGTGCAGCTGTGCGTTCATAGCCTTCTTCCCAGATCTCCACGTTATAGAACCCGCGTATGGAATGTTCCAGCGGTATATTCCCATAGGTAAATCCCGGGCGTGTATCCGTATCGTTGAATACCAGTTCGAGTCCCAGACCATCGAGGTCTTCCAGGTATACAATCACTTCGCGCGCGAATCGCTCCTGGGGTTCCTGGTATTTGACCCTGAATCTCTTCAGACGCTCCAGCCAGTAATCAAGCGAAGCATACGGAATCGAAAAAGACGTTGTATTCAAAAATCCTTTTCCATGACGGCCTTTCACCAGACCACTATATGGGAAAAATGTAAGTATACTTCCGGGATTGCCCTGTTGATCGCCATAGTATATATGGTATACGCCTTTGGCATCGAAGTTAACGGTCTTCTTCACCAGGCGCACGCCGAGTATACCGGTATAAAAATCTATATTCTCCTGCACGCCCGAAGCGATGGCGGTGACGTGGTGGATGCCTGTTATGAGGTTTTTCATGATTCGATGTTATTAATTAAAATCGCTATCTAAGATAGTTCAGCTTCGAGTTGTGAGCTACGAGCTGCGGGTTTTTAGCCAAGCAGCTGGCTTCTGGCTACAAGCCCGATTAAACTGAAGGTATATATTTACCTAACCAAAACGTAGCCTAAGCTCAAACCTCCTGCAGCCAGCGGCCTTTTTTCTCGCAGCTCACAGCCCGCAACTATTTTCAAGCTCGCAGCTATTTCAGCGCTGGTAGTACTTGCTCGATCTCCTTCCTGTTGCTTTCGTACTGTGCGGGTAGCTTCAGGTTTGTGCCAAGTTCGCTTACGGGTTCGTCTACATCGAAGCCCGGGTTATCGGTTGCTATTTCGAATAATACTCCTCCGGGTTCGCGGAAATATAGGGAGAAGAAATAATTACGGTCGATCTTCGGTGTGATGTTCAGTCCTTTCTTCAGTACTTTTTCACGGAAGTACATTAATATACTTTCGTCTTTTACCCGGAACGCTACGTGGTGGATGGTACCGCTGCCTCCTATACCTCCGCCTTCACCGGGTACTTGTACCAGGTCAACAATGGCTGCATTCTCAATAGCTTTGGTGCTATAGCGGTACCGATTTCCTTCCTGTCCTTCCAAAGTATATTCAAATATATCCGTCAGCACAGAAGCCGTTGCTTTGATGTCGCGCAACGTGAGGGTTATACTATGAAAGCCTTTTGTTGCTACGGCACTTTTCACATCGGTAGTTTCCCATGGTTTACGAAGATCGGCTTGCTTCGGAATGATGAGTGCAAGCTTCAGTCCATCCGGATCTTCGAAAGATATATACTGCTCTCCGAAACGTTCACCGGTTCCGGTAACTTTCACATTGTTCTTCTGAAAACGGTCGGTCCAGAACTCGAAACTTTTACCTGGTACAGAGTAACCTATTTCAGTTGCCATGCCGGCACCGTTTCTTCCGGTCGTGATGCCTTCCCACGGAAAGAAGGTAAGAATAGACCCTGGAGTTCCCACTTCATCACCAAAGTAAAAATGATACGTACCCGGATCATCGAAGTTAACGGTCTTCTTAACCATGCGTAGTCCGAGAACCTTCGTATAAAACTCATAATTACGTTTGGCACTTCCGGCAATGGCTGTGATGTGGTGGATACCTAATACTTTATTTTCCATAGTTATGTTTGTTTACTTTTTTTGTTTGTTGCAGCAACATCGTGCTGCGTTGGTGATACAAATATGAGTGTTAATTTCATTCTACTGTTGAGTAATACGGGTAAAGTTGGCCGCGGGATATATTTCTTAATCTAGTTCAAGGTTCGGCCTGCAAGTCCGTTTTAAAAGGTTTATTTCTTAACCTAGTTCAAGCAGTACCACTCATCTGCAGTTGTAGATTTACTGCTATATATAGGAAAGATTGTTGTCCTTCTCATTGGAAACAATGTCTATATCAACACAAAACAATAACGATCATGCAATATCAATTGTATACTCCAAGTGAACGCGGCACGAAAGACATAGGCTGGCTGAAGAGTAATTTTACATTCAGTTTCTCAAACTATTATAACCCGGTACGAAACAGCTTCGGACTGCTGCGCGCTTTTAACGATGACTTCGTAACACCGGGCAATGGTTTTGGATTACATCCGCACGCTAACATGGAGATCATTTCCATTATGCTGCAAGGCTCCATGAATCACATCGACTCATTGGGCTACAAAGAAGTAGTAACGAAAGACTGGGTGCAGATCATGAGTGCAGGCAGTGGCTTGCGTCATGAAGAACACAACGTAGGTACGGATGAAGTTAACTTCCTGCAGATATGGATCGAACCCAAAGTACTGAATATAACACCGCGTTACCAGCGCAGACATTTCCCGGCTGAGAAGCGAATCAATCAGCTTGTAACGGCAGTAAGCTGGGAAGAAGGACAAAGTCATTGCTGGATAAACCAGAACGCTAAAATATCCCTGGGCTATTTTGAGAAAGGACAGGACACCAAGTATACTTTCAACCCGGTGAATAAAGGTGTATTTCTGTTTGTGGTAAAAGGCGCTGTACAGGTAAACTCACAGAACGTGAACGAACGCAACGGTATGGGTATCTGGGATACCGACAGCATCAACCTCAACTTTCCGGCAGAAAGTCATATCGTAATTATTGAAGTGCCTATAAATCATTGAGATATCTGCAAAAATAAATTTTTTATAACTATATATTTCTCCAATGTCTATACACACAAGGTCCACGCATTAATAAAACACGCGGCCAAGCATGTAAATACAGCATCACTTAGTACACTCTCCGTAAAAATGCGGATTCGCCATTGGGTATAATCTTGATTTCACCATGTGTCCAGCCTCAATAAATTTGAATAAAATATTCTAACCTTATCTATGAACACATCATCAGAAGTTATCAGATTACATACGAAAGAAAATGGCACGCTCGACTATGACACATCTGTACCCTGCATCATTTTTTCACCCATCGGTTTTCTAACGGATGAAGAATTTAAGGCCTTCCTTAACCTTGGCCTGCAAATCATGATTGAGAAGAAAAAAATACATGGAAAGATGTCATGGCTTGCAGATACATCCCGGCTCGGGGCACACCTGAGTGAAGGGTGGGCTGCCAAAGAATGGAATCCAAGAACACTGGCAGAAGGTATACAACATGTTGCGTTTGTATTACCACGCGATGTCTTCGGAAAAATGCCGGTGGATAACTATCTCGAAATGAATAAAGAGAATCAGTCATCCTCAAAAATGTCAACCGCTATGTTTGAAGAACTTGAAGCTGCCAAAGAATGGCTTCGCAGTTCGTTGAAAAATTAAAAGTTCACATCATAAACTATATGTAAAAGAGGCTGTCTCAAAAGTCTCTTCTTGAAAAAATGCCCCATAGACAATTTTGTTTATGGGGCATTTTGTTAAGCGGTTTAGTTTTTTTATTTGGTATAGATATGCATTAACGACATAGTATACGGCTCGATAAAAACGAAAAAGACTTTTGAGACAGCCTCATTTCTTTTACGTAGTGATTGTGATTGTATTAGTGATATTTTACGCCTACCCGCAAGGCTTTGAGTCTATTAACGCCTTGTAATTCTTCCAGCTCCAGGTATTCAAGACTGTCGTCCAGTAAACCCTGCTGTTGTAACTCGCGGATATAGCCTATATACTCCAGCGCTTCCTGCTGATTGAAATATACAATGGCAATCTTGCCGGGTTGTGTGAGGCGTTCGCGAGTATCTTTGATTAACACTTTGTCAATGCGTTTCTTGATCACCTCGTAGCGGATGTTATACGCACCTTCTACATCGAAACGTCTCTCATCGTTACGGAACGTGATGTCGATAGCACGCGCGTGCACAAAGATCAGCTGCGTGGTATGGAGATGTCGTGGCATTTGTGGCAACAATCGCTGCGTGAGTCGGGCAATCTCGGCCATGGATTGTAATTGCCATTGTCGGAGTCGCTTCAGATGCGCTGTCTCAAATTTCTTTTCCGGGGCGATTGACTGTCCTATATACAGATCGTACTCAATACCGTCTGTGCGGAATTTCTCGAAGTAAAACGGATACTCAACCTGCAGCATCTTCTGGGCTACATCAAAGTACTGATTCAACTTAGTGTTTATCAGTTGGAGTGACGTTTCAAGCTCCGAACGATTTTTAAAGGCAGCCCCCTCCCGCTCATCAATAGCGTTAAGATAGCGACTTACAATCGCGCGCGCTTCCGGGTAAGATTCCTGCACTTCGAGTAAATACGGATGTACTTCGGTTTCCAGGAAGTTGTTCAGCGCTATTTCATCACGTGAAGTAAAATAGCCATCGATCTGTTCCTTCCAGTGCGTACACGCTTCGTCCATCGCGCCATCTGGCTTCGTGTGACTTTCGTCTATGGTCTTCAACGCAGATAACGTATCCTGCAGTAGTGTCAACTGACTTTTAATATCCTCATGGATCGCGCGGTTCCGTTCGCTGGTAGAGTTCCGAACATCAATGGCCCCGTATAGCGGGTATACATTTTCAAAACGGATCTCTTCTATTTCCGGATTGCTCAGGTCTGTAAAATTACGTTGCAGGTAATGCCACGCAACTTCGTTAAACCGCCACTGCACCGCGGGCTGCAGCGATGTGAACTTATCTCGTATAACGTTCGAGAGCTGCGACTGGAATTCATCGCGGGTAAATTTCAGCAACTGCGCTATCAACGGTATGGCTGTCTGCACTTTCGAGAACAGGCGCTCATCAAACAATATCTCTTTCTCAGAGTATATTTCGAGCACACCGGTAAGTTCGCTGTGATAGTATACCGGCAGCAGGGCATACGATTCAACAGCCGTCTTCTTTAAAATACGAAGGAAATTATCCTCTGCCTTCTCTTCCGATGATATACCGTTGTATACCAGTATGCGCGGGTTGTTCTGGTATTTCTGAATGAATGTATTCAACGCTTCCTCCGTAATACCAGACTCCTGCAATGCGTTCATTAATATACTTTGTATGCACTCTTCGTTCGAAGCAAATGTGGATTTACCGTTAACACCAATGATCGGTACAAGTCTGAACTCGATGTGCTCATTACCGGCTATTGTTTTGAGTGCCTGCGAAATTTCAAGATACTGATCATTGCTATAGGAATGATGCACCATCACTCCGCGTATCTTATCAAGCGAATGCTGTGCTGTAACATCGGTAAGTGTTATAACCGTAAAGCCTTCGAAGATAAAACTATCCAACGGCAGCATTTTCTTCAGGCGGCATATCAAAGCTTCCGAGCCTGTGCCATCGTGCAGGTAAGTCGCGAGTACATCGTAGTCCAACGCAGGCAGTTCACCATTCACACGGATCTCAACAAACTGTGTGTCAACATGCACCTTGTAATACCTGGAAAGTTTTGTAACGGTGTCGGCATACGAATAAACGGTGTCATTTTTGGCCAGCGATGAAATGTTATAGAAACGTTCGAGCACCAGGCCATACATAAATTGCATATCCTTGCTGACTTTGCAATTTTCTGACGCTATACTTGATGGTTCTTTGGTCGTGTTATTATCAGCAAAGAACCTCGAAAGACTTTCTGTGCTATAGAACAACGTAGTGGGCACGGGCGTGCTCAGTCCCCACATGTTCTCCTTATCATCGGCCGCCAGGGGCGTCAATACAAAATATACAATTTCAAACAGCTCTTTATAAGCGGCAAGATCGTGAACAGGAAGGCCTGTCTTCCACGCTGGATTTTCCGTAAAGCGCTCAATGATATGACGATAATATTCTGCCTTCACCGTGCGTTCGCTCTGCAAACGTTTCTTCAGATATTCTAAAAAGGGATTGAACGACAACATAACACTCGCCTGGGTCGGAACGGGCGCTGTTTCATTCATTTTAAGTAAAGTTTCTGCCATTTGTAAAAGTAAAACGTAATCTATCTCCTTAAAACTCAGGAAGCGGTCAATTTAATTCCCGCAAGGCCGGTAATATTTTCTACAATAGAGGATGTTCTTTCGTGAACTTTCTGCCAAGCACGGCATCTTCAGATGCCCTCATATCAAATTCAGTCCATCGGCTCAACGTACGATACATACACTTCAATGCCACTTTTAATCATTTGATTAAAAGTTTTGATCAAAAATGAAACACGACTACATTTGACTCCGTATCAGACCATCACAACAGCAACATGCCGAAAAAGAAGACAGTAGAACCGGATATAACCACGGAAGAGAAGATAAAGGAAGCTGCCCGGAAAGTTTTTTTGCAAAAAGGATATGCTGCCACACGCACACGTGATATAGCCGAGGAAGCCGGACTAAACCTAGCCTTGCTGAATTATTATTTCCGCAGCAAGGAAAAGCTTTTTGAAATTGTGATGATGGAAAAGGTACAAAAGCTCTTTGGTGTTCTCGCCCCGATTCTGAACGACAACAGCACATCGCTGGAGAAGAAGATTGAACTGGCTGCCACTAACCATATCGGTATGCTGATGGAAAATCCTGATCTGCCGCTCTTCGTAATGAGCGAGATCCGGAATAACCCGGAGCGATTTGCCGGTAAAATACAAGCAGTAAAGCTGATCCAGGAATCTCACTTCGTGAAGCAACTTAAAGAAAAGAGACCTGATATCAACCCGCTGCATTTTGTAATAAGTCTGCTGGGTATGGTGCTCTTTCCGTTCATTGCCAAACCTGTGCTGCAGGAAGCCGGCAGTCTGAGTGTGAAAGGGTTTCAAAGCATGATGGAAGAGCGGAAAGCGCTTGTTCCAATTTGGATGAAAGCGCTTTTAAAGACGCGGTAATTTTTTTGTATAAAAATTAATCAAATGATTAAATCAAACAATTAAAAAAGATGGTTAAACAATATTCGATTCCGGTATGCCTGTGGCTGCTCCTTCTGCATACCTATACCGCGCAGGCCCAGCAAAATGACACGCTTACGATTGAAGCCTGCTATACACGGGCTGAAGAGAATTACCCGCTGGTAAAACAGCGCGACCTTGTTCTGAAAAGTAAAGAATACTCGATCGACAATGTGATGAAAGGATACCTGCCACAATTCAGCATTAACGGACAGGCTACCTATCAATCGGCTGTAACGCAGGTGCCGATCGCTTTACCCGGAGCGGAAGCGCCACAATTGAGTAAAGATCAATACAAGCTATATGCAGAAGTAAACCAGACTATATATGATGGTGGCGCCATCCGGCACCAAAAGTATGCTCACGAAGTAAATGCAAAAGTAGAAGAACAAAAACTTGCCGTAGAACTATATACACTGAAAGAACGCATCAACCAGTTATACTTTGGTATACTCACAACCGATGAACAGCTCCGTCAGAATGAACTGCTGCAAAATGATTTACAACTGGGTATACGAAAAACACAAGCGTCTATTGACAACGGTATAGCCTTTAAAAGCAATGCCGATGCGTTGAAAGCAGAACTATTAAAAGCGAATCAACGCACCACAGAACTTGAAGCAACGCGCCTGGCCTATCTTCAAATGCTCGGTCTCTTCATCAACCAGTCGCTGAATGAAAATACTGTGCTGGCCCGGCCACAGCAACTTGCTATCAGCAACGAGATCACACGTCCGGAGTTGTCATTGTACGACTGTCAGAATAAAAGTATAGATGTGCAATACCAGCAATTGCAGGTAAAGAATAACCCGAAGCTAAATCTGTTTGTGCAGGGTGGTTACGGGCGACCCGCACTCAACATGCTGAGCAATGATTTTGAAGCATACTATATCGGAGGCGTTCGATTGAGCTGGTCACTGGGGGGAATTTATATTCTGAAGAAAGAGAAAGCGCTTCTGGAAAATTCACGAAGAACCATCAACCTGCAACGCGAAACATTTTTGTTCAACACCAACCTGACAAGCCGCCAGCAACATGCCGACATCACACGACTACAGCAGCTGCTAGCCTCGGATGGTGAAATCATCACACTACGTGAGAGTGTCAAGAAAGCATCGGCTGCACAACTCGAAAATGGTGTGATCACCAGCAACGATTACCTGCGCGAAGTAAATGCAGAAGATCAGGCGCGGCAAACCAAAATACTCCACGAGATACAATGGCTGCTGGCGCAATACAATCACCAGACCACAACGGGTGGGCTAAGCGACAACTAGAAAAATCACCACATACCATGAAACATATACTCTTCATCTCCACTACCCTGCTCCTGGCATCGTGCAGCGGAAACGACCATTTGTATGATGCCTCCGGAACATTTGAAGCCACTGAGGTCATTGTATCTGCAGAAGCCTCCGGACTCATTAAATCTTTTACCCTGGAAGAAGGTGAAGTCGTACAGGCCGGCCAATATGTAGGCAGCATTGACAGCGTGCAACTATACCTGACTAAAAAACAACTGCAGGCACAAATACAAGCGGTGCTAAGTAAACGGCCGGATGTTGCTACACAAATTGCAGCACTACAGGAGCAACTTAAACAGGCACACCGCGAACAACAACGTGTTACCAATTTGCTGAAGGCTGATGCCGCTACACAAAAACAACTGGACGATGCCAATGCGCAGGTTGCCATCATCAACAAACAGATCGAAGCACAACGGTCATCACTGCGCATCACTTCAGCAAGTCTGGGTGAAGAAACACTTCCGCTCACCGTTCAGATCGAACAACTGAATGATCAGCTTGAGAAATGCAGAATCGTAAATCCGGTTACGGGCACAATACTCACCAAATATGCCGAGCCTAATGAAATGGCTGCAAATGGCAAGCCGCTGTATAAAGTGGCAGACCTCTCGCAAATTATATTGCGGGCCTATATTACGGGTGATCAGTTTGCTCAGGTAAAACTCAACCAGCAGGTGCAGGTACTGGTCGATGCACAGGAAGGCAACTATACAACGTATACCGGTACCGTTGTATGGATCAGCGACAAGGCCGAGTTTACTCCTAAAACCATTCAGACCAAAGACGAGCGCGCGAACCTGGTATATGCTACCAAGATCAAAGTAAAGAACGATGGCAAGCTCAAGATCGGAATGTACGGTGAAGTAAAATTCTAATCCTCACGGTCATGTTACAATACTATATGAATACAACGGAACCTATGTCAACACGCATAACGCCTCCCGCAATTGTTGCAGACAACCTGACGAAAGTATACGGTGCTGAAAAAACCACGGCCGTAAATGCAGTTTCCTTTATGGTAGAACGTGGTGAATTGTTCGGACTGATCGGACCAGACGGAGCCGGCAAAACCAGCATCTTCCGCATGCTTACAACGCTACTCCTACCAGACGGAGGAAACGCACTGGTGGATGGTCATGACATCGTAAAGGATTATCAACAGATCAGGCATACGGTTGGGTATATGCCCGGCAAATTTTCGCTATACCCGGATCTTACCATTGCCGAAAACCTAAACTTTTTCGCCACGGTATTCAATACAACGATCGAAGAAAATTATCACCTGATCAAAGATATATATGTACAACTCGAGCGTTTCAAAGATCGCAGGGCGGGCAAGCTATCTGGTGGCATGAAGCAAAAACTGGCGTTGTGCTGTGCGTTGATCCATAAACCTACAGTATTATTTCTTGATGAGCCCACTACTGGTGTTGATCCTGTATCACGCAAAGAATTCTGGGAAATGCTGAAGCGTCTCAAGGAACAGAATATTACCATACTGGTGTCCACGCCCTATATGGATGAAGCTACCTTGTGCGATCGCATTGCACTTATGCAGCAAGGATCTATACTCGCCATTGACACTCCGGATGCCATTATCAAATCGTACCCCGATATACTCTATGCGATACGTGCCGAGAAAATGCCTGCCTTGCTCAAGGTACTGGGTACGAGCAACACAGTGGCTACCAGCTATGCATTTGGTGAGTATGCCCACGCCACATTTAAGGAACATATACACCAGGAGCAAGATATAGTCTCCATGCTTCAATATGCCGGCATGGACAATATTGAAGTAAAACGAATACAACCTACCATTGAAGACTGCTTTATTAAACTGCTGCATGCATGAAAGAAGCTGTTATTAAAACAGAAAATCTTACCAAGCGATTTGGCGACTTCATTGCTACCAACGCCCTTACGCTGGAAGTATATACCGGAGAGATCTTTGGTTTCCTGGGGGCAAACGGTGCAGGTAAGACTACCGCGATGCGCATGTTGTGCGGCTTATCAATTCCTTCTTCCGGCAACGCGACCATTGCAGGTTACGATGTATACCGCGAGACTGAACGCATCAAGAAGAACATTGGCTATATGAGCCAGAAGTTTTCGCTGTACGAAGATCTTACGGTATTGGAGAACATCCGGTTCTTCGGGGGTATATATGGTTTGTCGGATGATGAGATTGCCCGCAAAAGCGATGCGTTGATCACACAACTCGGTTTACAGAATGAGGCAAAGAAATTAGTATCCGGATTACCCCTGGGCTGGAAGCAGAAGTTGTCTTTCTCGGTAGCTGTCCTGCATCAACCGAAAATTGTTTTCCTGGATGAACCTACGGGAGGTGTCGATCCGGTAACACGCAGACAATTCTGGAACCTCATTTACGATGCAGCGGAAAAAGGCGTTACCGTTTTTGTTACGACACACTATATGGATGAAGCTGAGTATTGCAACCGCGTGTCCATTATGGTGGATGGAAAAATTGAAGCATTGGATACACCCCATAATCTGAAGAAGAAATTCAATGCATTTTCTATGGACGAAGTTTTCTACCAGCTTGCACGGGGCGCCCAGCGTGCCGAGTAAAAACGATATATAGTATATGAAACAACTCAGGATATTTATCCGAAAAGAATTTGCCCACGTCCTGCGCGACCGAAAGACACTGCTGATATTATTCGGCATGCCGGTAGTACAAATCCTGATCTTCGGTTTTGCGCTGACCAACGAAGTAAAGAACTCGAAGATACTGGTTGTAGATCATGCCCGCGATATAGCATCGCAGCAACTGGTAGCACAGATTGAAGCAAGTCGCTATTTTGAAATTGAAAAGACTGCCTGGAACCAGCAACAGATTGAACGCGGCTTTCACGAAGGACAAATAAAAATGGCGATTGTTATACCGGTAAATTTCGGACAGGAACTCATGCATCAAAACGATGTGCAGGTGCAACTCATTGCCGATGCCTCTGATCCAAACCTGGCTACTACGTTGATTAACTATGCGTCCTCAGTTATACAAGACTATCAACTGCAGGTTAACGAGACAACCAAAATTCCCTATAGAATTATACCGGAAACACGCATGCTCTATAATCCACAACTGAAAGGTGCACACAACTTCGTGCCGGGAGTAATGGCGTTGGTGCTGATGCTGGTATGTGTGATGATGACGGCTGTTTCCATTGTAAAGGAGAAAGAGGCGGGTACAATGGAGATCCTGCTTGTCTCACCGTTCAAACCTATATTGGTTATTCTATCCAAGGCAATTCCGTATTTACTCTTGTCGCTGGTAAATGTTACTTCCATTTTATTACTCAGCGTATTTCTGCTTGACTTGCCCGTGCACGGTAGTATTGTGCTGCTCTTTGCGGAAAGTACATTGTTCATCATTACCTGTCTTTCGCTGGGTATATTTATCTCGGTAAAAACAGATTCGCAGCAAACAGCTATGCTTATCTCCCTGATGGGTATGTTACTGCCAACCATTCTCTTCAGCGGCTTTATGTTCCCGATCGAAAACATGCCGGTGCCTTTGCAGATTCTCACCAACATTATACCCGCTAAATGGTACTATATCATTGTAAAATCGATCATGATAAAAGGACTCGGTATAGCGTCCATCTGGAAAGAGACATTGATCCTGGCGGGCATCACCGTGTTTTTACTAGTCATCAGTATAAAGAGCTTTAAAATACGACTCGCATGAGAGCTATAAAATTTCTACTTCAAAAGGAGTTCAGACAAATATTCCGGAACCGGTCTATACTGGCCATGATCCTGGTAATGCCGGTGATGCAGTTGATCATATTGCCGCTCGCAGCAAATTATGAAGTCAAGAACATTAACCTCTCCGTGGTGGATCACGATCACTCCTCCTACTCGCAAAAGATGATCACAAAAATTATATCGTCCGGGTATTTCCGATTGACGGGGTATAATCGTTCGTATGGAGAAGCATTTCACCTTATCGAGTCAGACGAAGCTGATGTTATATTGGAAATACCGGATGGCTTCGAGCGTAACCTTATTCGTGAAGATGAACAGAAATTACTGGTTGCCGTCAATGCGATCAACGGCGTAAAGGCAAACCTGGGTGGTGCATACCTGGCCAGCATTATCCGCGACTATAACCAGGAGATACGCATTGATTTTCTACAGAACAATCGCTTCAATGTTATACCAACCATCGATGTAACATCGTCTAACTGGTTCAACCCGAATCTCAACTATCAGGTATATATGGTCCCGGGTATATTGGCGGTGCTGGTAACAATGATCGGTGGATTTCTCACAGCGCTGAATATAGTAAAAGAGAAAGAAGCAGGCACCATCGAGCAAATCAACGTTACCCCTATCCGTAAACACCATTTCATTCTCGGCAAGCTTATTCCTTTCTGGGTATTGGGAAATATAGTGTTCACCATCGGACTGTTGGTTGCCTGGCTGATCTATGGCATTATACCGGTTGGCAGTCTGGCGTTGCTCTACGGCTTTGTTTCCATATACCTGCTTGCCGTATTAGGACTGGGTCTGCTTGTATCAACATTCTGCGAAACACAACAGCAAGCGATGTTTATCATGTTCTTCTTCATGATGATCTTCATTCTGTTGGGCGGACTCTTTACGGCAATTGACAGTATGCCGGAATGGGCGCAGGTGGTTACGCGATTTAACCCGGTAAGTTACCTGATAACGGTAATGCGCATGGTAATTCTGAAAGGCAGTACATTTCAGGATGTAGCACCTCACCTCGGAATTATAGCGCTGTTCGCTATCGGACTAAATGGATGGGCGATTGTGAACTATAAAAAAGCAAGTTAACCCGTATACTATATATTTACCGGACACTGATCGTCCACTGCTGATCACTTGCACAAAAGTAAATCTGTATTATTACCGGTATTTATCTGTTTTCACAAATGGCATTAATCTTGGAGTGCATGCCAATGTATGTTATCTACGTATAGCGATACCGTAGTCGCATCGTTGTGTAACATCAATACATTATAACTCGTCAAAAGGTATGCATTCATTTTACACAGACTGCGTGTGCACTCTGCCCGGTATTGCTTTGTGAAAACTAAAATTACGATAACGATCCTATTGAGTATAGCGCTCGTAACGGATGTGCTCACCTGCATGGCGCAGGATACTATCACCTTTAAGCTCGTTCGGAACATAGCGTTGATCGAAGGGTATATTAACGGAGTTGCGGCCTATTTCATTCTGGATACCGGTGCCAGCATTACATTGCTTAACGAATCGCTGGCTTATGAGTATAATTTTAAAACGATCGATAACAAGTACTTTTCACAACGACACATCGAAGGATTGGGTGGCCGATCGTCTATTAAAGAGGTGCGATCGGCCGTTGTGAGAATCGGTCCGCATGAATTGAAATTCATTAACAAGGCTTCCAACCTCGATAACCTTTCAGCATACTTCAACGACCCGAATATAAAAGTCGCAGGCATTATTGGCCTCGACCTGCTCAATATACTCGGAGGCAAAATTGATTTTGGAGAGCGCACCATTGTGCTGAACTGTCTCCATAAGTAACCACGCGGTATATATAGCCTAATTCCGGATCAGCAACTGACGCAGCATGTATTGCAGAATACCATTGTTGCGATAGTAGTCAATTTCAATCTTGCTGTCAAGCCTGCACACTACCTGGAAGGTTCGTGATGTCGCATTATCAGCAATAGCGTGTACCGTGAGTAACTGAAGTGGCTGAACGTTGTCATTCAATTCAGGTATGGATAAAACTTCCTTACCGGTAAGACCAAGACTGGTATAACTTTCACCTTCTTTAAACTGCAGGGGCAATACACCCATACCCACCAGGTTGCTTCGGTGTATACGTTCATAGCTTTCCGCAATCACCGCTTTTATTCCCAGCAGAAATGTACCCTTCGCAGCCCAGTCGCGTGACGAGCCGCTACCGTATTCTTTACCGGCCAATACAATAAGCGGTATATTCTGTTCTTTATATTTCATAGCAGCTTCGTATACCGACATCTCTTCGCCTGTTGGTAAAAATGTAGTATAGCCGCCTTCGCGGGATGCAAGCTTGTTCCGGATGCGTACATTGGCAAATGTACCGCGTACCATTACTTCATCATTACCCCTCCGTGAACCATAAGAATTGAACTCTTCAACGGGTACACCACGACTACGCAAATATTTACCGGCTGGAGATTTTTCGTTGAATACACCGGCAGGTGAAATATGATCTGTGGTAATGGAATCGCCCAACGCCAGCAGTACACGCGCACCGTTAACCGGTTGAATTGGCGTTGTTCCTTCCGGGAGATCAACGAAGAAAGGAGCTTCCTTTACATAGGTAGAATGCTCATCCCATTTATAGGCTTTGCCCGGAGGAGCTTCCAGTTTCTCCCACTGTTCATTGCCATTGAATATCTCACCGTAATTTTTTTTGAAGTGTTCTTTGCGCACTACGCGATTCACAACAGCATGAATCTCATCAGCCGATGGCCATATATCTTTCAGGTATATATCTTGTCCGTTGGTACCGGAGCCTAACGGTTCATTATAAAAATCAATATCCATCCGACCAGCGATCGCATACGCCACCACCAGCAAAGGCGACATCAGAAAATTCATTTTTACCAGCGGATGAATGCGTGCTTCAAAGTTTCGATTGCTTGAAAGTGCAGCGCCTACCATTAGATCGTTATCAACAATAGCATGCGCAATAGGATCAGGCAACGGCCCGGAGTTACCGATGCACGAAGTACAGCCATAGCCTACAACATTGAATTTCAATTGTTCGAGTTTGGCAAGCAGTCCTGCTTCCTGCAGGTAGTCCGTTACTACTTTAGAACCAGGAGCAAGACTTGTCTTTACCCAGGGCTTCGTCATCAATCCTTTCTCCAATGCTTTTTGTGCAAGGAGTCCGGCACCAATCATAACATCCGGGTTTGAAGTGTTGGTACAACTTGTTATAGCTGCTATCACTACGGCACCATCGCGCAGATCAAACGTTTCTCCCTGGTAGCTTACACTAATTTCATGTACACCCGGGTGATCAATTACTTTTGCAACCGGAGGCTGTATATTTCCTCCTTCGCTTTTCCATTTACCCACCGTTGGTGCTGATACTGGTGCGAGCTTTTGTGCGTACGCCTTTTCAAGTATGTCGTGAATAACAGCTTTCGACTGGCGCAGGTTAATTTTATCCTGCGGACGACTTGGTCCTGAAATGGAAGGCTCTACCGTGGCAAGGTCAAGTTCAACTACCTGGCTATATGCAATGACATCTTCATTCTCACGCCACAACAGGTTTGCCTTGGTATAGCGTTCGGTCAGTTCCACTACGCGTGCAGGACGGTTTGTTTTCTCGAGATACTCCAGTGTTTTACGATCGATCGGGAAGTATGTAATGGTACAACCAAACTCAGGCGACATGTTACCAATGGTAGCACGATCAGGCACCGACAATGAATCAAGCCCATCACCAAATACTTCTACAAATTTACCCACCACTTTAGTCTTGCGAAGTAAATTCGTAATGGTCAGCACGAGATCAGAGGCTGTACTGCCTGCGGGTAATTTTCCTTTTAACTTCAGCCCAATCACTTCCGGTACCGTAAAGAAATGAGGCTGTCCCAACATCGCGGCTTCCGCCTCTATACCGCCTACACCATACGCTACTATACCCAGCCCGTTTACCATGGGTGTGTGCGAGTCTGTACCAACCAGCGAATCCGGAAATATATACCCGTTGCGCTCGGTAACGCACGTTGAAAAATATTCCAGGTTTACCTGGTGACAGATGCCCATACCCGGAGGCACGACAGAAAAATTATCAAATGCATTCTGTGCCCATTTCAGAAAGCGATAGCGTTCGCTGTTGCGTTCATATTCCTTATCAACGTTAAGCCTATACGCATCCTTGTTTCCATAGTAATCCACCTGCACCGAGTGATCCACTACCAGATCAACCGGTATCAGCGGATTGATGCGGGTGATGTTCTTTCCCTTGCGCGCCATTTCACTGCGTAGCGAAGCTATATCTACAATAGCCGGCACTCCTGTAAAGTCCTGCATGAGTACACGTGTGGGCATGAACGGAATCTCTTTGTCTTCGGGATTCGGCTTCCACTGCAGCAGTGTATTCACATGATCTTTTGTTACTACATAATCATCGTAATGACGAATGGCATTCTCCAGCAACACCCGTATACAAAACGGTAGTTTGGAAACTTCGTAGCCCTGCTCCTGCAACTTTCTGAGATTATAGAATGAATAGCTATCACCATTCAACGCAAGTGTATCTGCAATGTCCAAGTAATTCTGTGTTGCCATGTTAAATAAAATTAATGACGCATGATCTATAAAATCCTGCCAGCAGGTAAATCCATTTACCGCCTGCATTCTGAAATTACAAACTATAGAACAAAATGGTTAGACTTTACTTATGAACGGCTTTTGCAAGTTTAATTACTGCACATAAAAAAAGACGCTGTAGAAGCAATTTCCCTGTTCGCACCCGCAGCAAACTACCGGACAATACTATAACGCTGGCGTGACTAAACTAAATAAACAGATGCTATATACAACGGATAGCAGGGTATAGACAAATCTTCAGTTCAACGACAGTGCATTCGTTGACAAGTACTTTCTCTCTCGTTACCTATACTCATGTTGTACAGAAAACGCACATAACCATGCAACGGTCCTTCCTAGGTTCCTTCCGGTGCTTTGGGAAGTCTGAAAATCCGAAAACGCGCGCACGCCTGGAAAAGAATCTTCCAATTATTGTTGTCCTGGTAAAGCCATTGGAACAAGTCATCGTTGTCATCTTCTGACGATATATACATCGCAAACTTCTGGCAAAGAATCGAATAGTACGTTGCTTTCATATCGTGCTTCCTTTTCATCGGAGTTTTGTATAAAATTAACAAAGATGATGACACAAAAGATTCCATGAATTGTATATCATGCAACTTTTGTAAAACTCGTAAGAGGCTGTGAAACGGTGATTATGAGCAGATTAAGATTCTGCAAATTTTACCCCGGAGAGCCTTCGTGATTTTTTTTGAATTTCCATTCTGTTCAACCGGTCGGTAACCTGGCCGTAAACTGTTGCGATCCGCACAATAAATTTGTTACTTCACCCACTGGCATCATAATTTACAAAAACATTAACAACCCCGATTATCGTTCTGTTATACGGCATGAAGAATCGCTACCTGGCCATACGCCAATATTCTGAAAAAATCTGTGCTCCGCTTCAAAAAGAGGATTATGTAGTACAACCCGTTTCGGATGTTAGTCCACCGAAATGGCACCTCGCCCATACCACCTGGTTCTGGGAGGAATTCATCCTGTCCAAATATAGCCCGGAATATAAACGCTTTCATCCGCGTTACTCGTTTTTGTTCAACAGCTATTACGACAGTGTTGGCGAACGCGTTCTCCGTCTGCATCGCGGCAATATGTCGAGGCCAACGGTAGATGAGATACTCGCGTACCGGTCGTATGTTGATGAACACATGACATCGTTTCTTTCCGCAGCATCCGATACGATAACACCACTCGTTGAACTCGGTCTCCACCACGAACAGCAGCACCAGGAATTATTATATACCGATATAAAATATATACTGGGACATAACCCGCTCTTTCCTCCTTATGATGAAAATTTTAAGGAAACATCTTTTATAGAAAGCGACTCTACTTTTGCTGCTATAGCAGGCGGAATCTATACCATCGGCCATCATACTTCCGGTTTTTCATTTGACAACGAACATGGCGTGCATGCTATACAATTGCCGTCATTTTATATTCGAAAGAGTTTGGTTACCAATGAAGAGTATATAGCGTTCATCAACGATGGGGGCTATAAAAATCCGTTATACTGGCACAGCGATGGTTGGGCGTGGGTAAATGAACATAAAATTGATAGCCCGCTATACTGGTATAAACACGATGGAGCGTGGCACCGCTATGCACTTTCAGGTTTCGAAAAAGTAAATCCCGCAGAGCCGGTAACGCACGTGAGCTTCTATGAAGCCGCTGCTTTTGCAGAATGGAGCGGCATGCGCCTGCCAACCGAATTTGAATGGGAAGCAGCATGCGATACGTTTCAATGGAGACAACGCTGGGAGCATACCAACAGTGCATACCTTCCCTACCCCGGCTATACAAAACCACCGGGTGCCGTGGGTGAGTATAATGGTAAATTCATGATCAATCAAATGGTGTTGCGGGGAGCATCCGTTGCAACACCGGCTGATCATTCACGTAAAACATATCGTAACTTTTTTCATCCGCAGCTGCGGTGGCAGTTCAATGGCATCCGGCTGTGTAAAAAATAATTATGCTGATAGCAGACCACCAATCCATCGCCATAGCACACGCAGTAGAAGAAGGATTCGCGAAGATTCCCAAGCGTCTTCCAAGCTGGCTCTTCTACGATGAAGCAGGCGACAAGATTTTTCAGAAGATTATGCGCATGCCCGAATATTATTTAACGGGTTGTGAGTATGAAATCCTGAATACACAGAAAGAAAATCTGCGCCAGCATTTTACGGGCGATGGGAGTATATTTGACCTGATCGAGTTCGGTGCCGGTGACGGATTGAAGACTGAAATACTGCTGCGCCATTTCAGCGAGCAGCATACTTCATTTCAGTATATGCCGGTAGATATATCTTCTTCCGTGCTTGATCAGTTAACGGAGAGACTACTGGGTGCTGTGCCTTCGCTTTCGATACAGCCGGTAAACAAACCGTATGATGAAGCCATCGTGTCGATACAGGAACGCGATCATAACCGAAAAGTATATTTATTCCTCGGTGCCAACATCGGCAATTTTATACCGGCTGATGCGGAACATTTTATCGCTACCATTGCTGCGAGTATGGAGCCGGGCGACCAACTGCTCATCGGCTTTGACCTGAAGAAAGATCCGCGCCTGGTGCAGGCTGCGTATGATGATCCGCACGGCATTACCCGCGACTTCAACCTGAATTTACTCGCGCGACTGAACCGCGAACTCGGAGCCGACTTTCAACGCGATCAGTTTACACATTATCCTTACTACGATCCGGAAACCGGCATGACGAAAAGCTACCTGGTAAGTATGAACGACCAGGATGTACATATAGAAGCCTTGCACAAGACTATACATTTCAAACGTTGGGAGATAATACATACCGAAGTATCACAGAAATATGATGTGGCCATGATCGAAAAACTGGCTGCGCGTACGGGATTGGAAATCACACAGTATTACTATGATCGTAAATATTATTTTACGGATGTGCTGTTCCGTAAAAAAAGCTGAGCTACTTTCGGACTTCTAATTGAAAGGAAGTATATTTTATATATGAATATTCTCGCTGCACTGAAGGAAGTTCCTGAATTTAAAAACCTCGCGGAAAGTCACTTGGTATGGCTCTCTGAAAAAGGAACCGTATCGACACACAAAGACGGTGAAAAACTTTTTGTCCTAGGTCAACCGATTGAAAGCATGCGCATTGTTCTGGAAGGCGGTGTTGATCTATACCGGGCGCAGGGCAATACGATGCGTTATTTCGGAACAGCGGAAAAAGGTGAGATTACCGGGTTGCTTCCCTACTCTCGCATGAAGGCTGCCGGTGCCGAAGGTACTGCGGTGGGAGAAACCATCATTTACTCACTCAACAAAAGCCACTTTGTTGAACTCATCCGCGAACATCCCGAACTTACAGAAGTACTGGTACACACGATGACCGACCGTGTGCGCGACTTCACGCATCAGCAACAGCAGGACGACAAGATGATGGCGTTGGGTAAATTATCAGCAGGCCTCGCACATGAATTGAATAATCCGTCTGCTGCTATTGTACGCTGCGCACAGGAACTGAAAAGACACTTGGGAAATGTACCCGAGAAGTTCAAACGCGTGATCAACATCCGTGCTACCGAAGATATAGTTGACCAGGTAAATAAGTTTGTTGATGACAAGATAACGGCTGCCGTGAACCAGAAGCCATTATCACTGATGGAAAAGTCAGAGCGCGAAGATGAACTTGCAGACTGGTTGCAAAATATAGGACTGGAAGACACCTATGAAACTGCCAGTATATTTGTTGATTTCTTCATTGACACAACCGACCTGGACGAACTCAATAAAATTTTACGTGAAGAAGATCGACCGGCTGTGTTGAACTGGATTGCTCAAGCTTTTACAACGGAACGGCTAGTGAACGAAATTGAAGAAGCTGCGCGAAGAATCAATGTGCTGGTAACCTCGGTAAAAAGCTATACACACATGGACCGTGCGCCAGAACGCGAACGGGCCGAGCTGCGCTCGGGTATACGCAATACCGTAACCATGCTCAATCATAAGATCAGGAAGAACCAGGTAACGGTCATCGAAAATATACCAGACGATCTGCCTCAGCCCTGTATATATATCAGCGCCATGAACCAGGTGTGGACGAACCTGATCGACAATGCGCTGGATGCATTGGAAGGACGCCCCAACGGAACACTGGAGATCAAGGCCGAGAAAGACCGTGAATTTATACTGGTACATATCATCGACAACGGGCCCGGTATACCGGAAGCTATACAGGATAAAATATTCGATTCGTTCTTTACGACTAAACCTGTAGGTAAAGGAACAGGCCTGGGACTGGAAGTAGTGCGCCAGATCATTCTTCAGCACAATGGAAAAGTAACTGTGAAATCACAACCGGGGCATACAGTCTTTACCGTTTGCATCCCTATTCAATAAACCTATACACGAAGCGCTACCATGAAAAAGCCGATCCTGTTTATACTTGATGACGACCTGCAGGTTTTACGCGCTGTTGTTCGCGACCTGCGCAATCAATACGGAAAAGATTATCGCATCATCAGCACGACCTCTGCCAATGAAGCACTGGAATCGCTTACCGATCTTAAAAATAAGAATGAAGCCATAGCGCTGTTCCTCTCCGATCAGCGCATGCCCGAAATGTTGGGCGTTGATTTTCTGCAACGCGCAAAGACTATATTTCCGGAAGCAAAACGTATTTTGCTGACAGCATACTCCGATACGGAAGCTGCCATCAAAGCCATTAACGATGTGCAGCTTGATTATTACCTGATGAAACCGTGGGATCCACCGGAAGAAAAATTATACCCGGTAATTACCGATCAACTGGAAGAATGGCAGAGTACACATATACCCGAGTTTCAGGGTATACGCATTGTGGGCTACCAGTTCTCACCGCGTTCACACCAGATCAAAGATTTTCTCTCCGGTAATCTTATACCGTACCAGTGGCTTGACTTTGAATCGAACGAGATAGGACACGAACTGGCAGAACTCAATAAGATCGAAGCTAAAGATTTGCCCGCTGTATTCTTCGAAGACGGATCATTCCTGCTCAACCCTGAGATACGTCAGGTTGGTGAGAAGACTGGTATGCGATCTAAAGCTTCCAAACCGATGTACGATGTTACGATCATTGGTGCAGGACCATCCGGATTAGCGGCTGCAGTATATGGAGGTTCCGAAGGACTCGCTACGGCAATTATCGAGAAGCGCGCTCCCGGTGGACAAGCCGGCACAAGTTCGCGTATTGAAAATTACCTCGGCTTTCCGAATGGACTCAGTGGTTCTGATCTTTCGAGACGCGCATTGTCTCAGGCAACACGTTTTGGTGTGGAGTTTTTATCTCCGCTCGAAGTGATCAGCATATCCCTGAAAGATCACTATAAAATCATCCAGCTTGCCGATGGCAGTACACTCAACACAAAAAGTGTGATCATCACGACCGGTGTTGACTACAGGACACTCGATGCTGTTGATGTAGAACGCTTCACCGGAGCTGGTATATATTATGGCGCAGCTACTACCGAAGCACATGCATGTCGCTCGCAGGATGTATATGTAGTAGGTGGCGGTAACTCTGCAGGACAGGCTGCGATGTACCTCGCAAATTTTGCAAATCGTGTTCACATCGTAATACGCAAGCAGGATCTGACCGCAACCATGTCCAAATACCTGATCGACCAGATTGCCGGCACTCAAAATATAGTATTGCACCCGGAGACTGTTATACGACAGGTATATGGAGAAGACCGGCTCGAAGAACTTGAACTTGAAAATATAGTAACGGGCAAACGCGAACGTACTAAAGCTGCTGCACTGTTTATCTTTATAGGTGCACGTCCGGTTACAGACTGGATCACGCTGGATATCATTAAAGATGACAAAGGATTTATTGAGACTGGTCGCGATTTGTTAAAGTATGAAGCATTCAAAAAAGCATGGAAGCTGACACGTGAGCCTTACCTGCTTGAAACGTGCAGTCCCGGAATTTTTGTTGCCGGAGATGTACGGTCCGGTGCCATGAATCGTGTTGCCTCTGCTGTAGGCGAAGGCGCCATGGCGATTAAATTTGTTCATCAGTATCTCGCAGAAAACTAAAAACAACGTACTGCCTATATGCCAAACGAAATGTGCCAGCACCTGCAGCAACTTCAGACGCTGAAAAAAGCGAAGGAGTATATCTGCGAGGAATGTGTTAAAACGGGAGACGACTGGATGCACCTGCGCACGTGCCAGACGTGTGGTGTTACGCTGTGCTGCGACTCATCTCCTAACAAGCACGCTTCCAAACACGCGCATGCTACCGGGCATCCGGTTGCTATATCGGCTGAGCCGGGAGAACGCTGGGCGTGGTGTTATGTGGATGAGCAGTATGTGGAGTATTGATGCGTCTGGCTGCGGGCTACGCGTTGAGAGCTGTGAGGAGCGAGAAGATAAGAAGTAAGAAGTAAAAATTAAGAATATATTTTACCCTGCTTCGCGACTATAAGCAAGCGTTAGAGTACTTTTTGGCGGAGGTGACGGGGGATCAGGAGCCATTCGATTGCTTCGAAGACTAGCTCGAGTATAACGGCCAGGAGGGCTGCGGGTACGGCGCCCTTCAATATCAAGGAAGTATTATTTAAAGCTAGGCCTGTTACTATAAATTCTCCGAGCCCACCGGCACCGATGAAGGCTGCGAGGGTTGCTGTGCCTACGTTGATTACGGCTGCGGTGCGTATACCTGCGAGTATCATCGGCATGGCCAACGGTATCTCTACCAGTCGGAGTCTTTGCATACGGGTGAGTCCCATGGCAGTCGCTACATTTTTCAACGGAGGATCTACTGTAAATAAACCGATCATTGTGTTGCGCAGTATCGGCAACAACGCATACAGAAACAACGCAATCACGGCTGGTGTTGTGCCAATGCCCGCAAGCGGTATCAGCAATGCCAGTAAAGCTATGGATGGTATCGTCTGCAATATACCTGCTATATATAGCACCACCTTGGATAAAGCCGGGTATCGGTATAATACTATACCCAGTGGAAATGCTACCACGATAGCTGCCAGTAACGCCATGAAGGTAAGTTGTATATGAATCCATGTCTTTTCAAGAATAGAGGCTATACCGCTATCGGAAGCTGTATCTTTACTACCAATAAGTCCTTTACTGACAAGAAACTCATTTGCAATTTCACGGTGACTGCGTTGTTCAAATAGTGCCTGCGAATTCATCCGCTGCATTTCCGTTTCAGTAATTGCTCCCGTGAGTTTATGCACAAGCGCTTTAGCCCTTACCGGAAGTGCAGCTGTATAGAAAGACACAGCCTGGTATTCCGGGAAAAATACTTTATCGTCTTTCAGCACTACCAGCTCGTAGCGCTTTATCTCGCCATCGGTGGAGTATGCATCGGTTACATCAATTTTTTTTTCGTGTATAGCCTGGTATGCCAGGCCGTGTTCGAGACCCGTGGGCTGTTGTCTCAAACCGTAATGCCTGGCAAGATTGTCCCATCCATCTTCGCGTTTCAGAAACTCGAAGCTCATGCCGATGCGTAGCTCAGAATGTTGCGCGAGATCCGATATAGTCTTTAGCGCGGCTTTATCGGCAAGTTCCTGTGGTACAACCAGTGCATACGTGTTGTTGAAACCATACGGGGCTGATATTTCCAATGACCAGTTGTCTCTCAGCAGAGGGGCTAAATCGGCAGCAGTAACGCTTCGATTCTGCTTTAGTATCTCTGCAGCAATAGTCCCGGTATATTCCGGGTATATATCAATAGCACTGGTGCGCAAGGCTTCAAAACTTACTACGGTTCCGCCAAGGTTAAATTTACGTTCTACGGTAAAGCCACCATCCTCGAGGATCAGTGCGATCATTTCACTGAGTATATATCCTTCGTTAAAATGCTTCGCTCCTACCCGTATAGACTTTTGTGCCTGCACCGCGATGCTACACATTATCAGGAATATGGTATATACTATGCTTCTCATTTTCCGTTGCGATATGATTCCTGTATCGATCGGATCACGGATGCATCACCGGTCATTTTTGCAGTTCCGTTTTGTAACCACACCACGTTGTCGGCCAGGAGTTGTGCTTCTTCAAGATCATGAGACACCAGTATGACAGTACGCGGCTCGTGCTTCTGAATCGCGAGAAGATGATCGTAGATTGTATGTTTGGTTTCATAGTCCAGCGCAGCAAAGGGTTCATCCATCAGCAACACCGGAGGTTCCAGTAACATGGCACGACATAACCCTGCACGCTGCTGCTCGCCACCGGAAAGCTGATACGGATATTTATCACCATACGCCTGCGGTAATTTTACCATGTCCATCAAATGCACAACACGTTTCCGGATTACATCGGTAGGCTTATGCACAACTTTGCCTAACAAGGCTATATTTTCATAGATGGTGAGATGCGGAAACAACCCAACCTGCTGCACAACGTATCCCATCTGCAAACGCATCGTATGAATATCTTTATACGAAATCGGTTCACCGAATATCTTTACCGTTCCGGTGCCGGGACGAATCATACCATTGATAACCTGAAGCAACGTTGACTTGCCACTGCCACTCTTTCCTAGTATCACGGTAACGCAGTTTGCTTCAAAAGCCAACGACACATCTGCTAAAACCGGCTCACCGGAATAGTGATGTGTTATTTGCAATAATTCAACCGGATATGAGGCCAAAGGGAATCGAGTTTTCACGAAATATACAGCGGGAAATATAAAGCACAAACTGAATTAGCTGCGAGCAGGAAATACAGGGCTGCTGGCTGCAAGTTGCTGGCTTCGGGAAAATACAGCCGAACGAGTATACCTATGGGAGACAATTCATGACAATTAGAAGTATCTATTGATTATTGATGGTTGTATACTACATTTGCCCGCGCAACTGTTTTCACCTTGCAGGTGCGCGGCTTTTTTCTGAATATGTTTCGGAACAAGGCACAAACGATGTAAAAATTGTATCGCCACCACTCTGCAATTTTTACCAGCTTCAGTAACCATTCAAATACTATATTGCTGTTATGAAAATAGCGCACACGCTTCTTGTACTTTTTAGTGTCGTTCAGACTATACAGGCGCAAACCAAGTCGCCTGTTGTAAAACAGATTGAGACCTATACGGACAAACAATATCCTTCACTAGAGAAACTATACCGGCAGTTGCACCAGAATCCGGAGTTGTCGCTGCATGAAGAAAAAACATCGCAGCTCATGGCGACAGAATTACGATCGCTTGGTTTTAATGTGCTTGAAAAAATAGGCGGTTATGGTGTGGCCGGTATATATACCAACGGCAAGGGCCCAACAGTATTGATACGCACCGATATGGATGCCTTGCCGCTCGAAGAAAAGACTGGTCTGTCCTATGCAAGTAAAGCAAAAGGTATAAATGCGGCCGGAGCCGAAGTCTCCGTGATGCACGCGTGTGGACACGATATACACATGACTGTATTTATAGGTACAGCCCGCGCGTTGGTCGAAACGAAAAAACACTGGAAGGGAACACTGATAATGATCGCTCAACCTTCCGAAGAAAACGGTTTTGGTGCAGACCTCATGTTCAAGGCCGGATTGTATGACAAGATTCCCACTCCGGATTATGCTATATCTTTACACAACCATGCTGGTCTTGAAGCCGGTAAAGTTGGTTATCACGCAGGACCGTTCATGGCCAGTGTTGATATGATGAACATCACGGTGCATGGTAAAGGTGGACATGGCGCTGCGCCTCATACCACGATCGATCCGGTTGTATTGAGTGCTGAAATGATCATGGCATTTCAGACTATAGTAAGTCGCGAGATCAATCCGCTGGAGCCTGCCGTTATCACTGTTGGTTCTATTCACGGTGGCACGGTTCACAACATTATACCAGACGATGTGAAAATGCAACTCACACTCCGCTCCTATTCGCCCCAGGTACGCGAACAGATTATTGCTTCGATTCATCGCATGAGTAAACAACTCGCATTGCTCGCAGGTTTACCGCCGGAGAAAATGCCGGAGATCACCATCAACGAGCCACAGACTCCCGCTACGTTGAACGATGCTTCGTTAACCAACAGACTTGTCAGTGTATTCCAAAAAAATCTTGGAGTCGATAATGTCGTGGAGATGCCACCTGCGATGGTAGGTGAAGATTTCAGCAGGTTTGGTTTGCAGGAGAAAAAGGTGCCGATCTGCATGTTCTGGCTCGGGACAGTAGCCCCTGCGTTGGTAAAGGAATCGAAAGAGAAGGGAACGATATTGCCATCGCTGCACTCGTCTGCTTTTGCTCCACTTCCGGAGCCTACTATCAAGACGGGTGTGGCTGCAATGAGTGCTGCGGCTTTGGATCTTTTTAGCGGGCGTTAAATCCAGTTGCACAAAGTACACTGAGAAGACACAAAGAGGCACAAAGGTCTATATATACCTATATATATTCTACTTGATCGAGAAACTTTCGTAGTGTTGCACAGTTGGTTCGAACTCGAGCAGGAAGTCTTTATCTTCAGGATAGTAGCGAGCCTTTTCGATGTCTTCTCCGGCAAAGGCTTTGATACATTCAAGGTTGTCCCATACCGATATAGTCCAGAAGTGTGTTACGTCACCTTCTGTCTTGCGCCATATTTTTACTTCGCGATTTCCGGGAGTGGCGATATAGTCTCTCACTCCGGTTTCGTGGAGGAATTGCAGGTAGCGCTCTGCATCGCTGCTGCGGGTTCGGCAGTGCCATATGCGGGTGATCATGGGTGTTCGTTATTCGTGACTCGTTATCCGTTAATAGTTATCCGTTAATAGTTATCCGTTAATAGTTATCCGTTAATCGTGAATCGGAAATCGTGATATAGGGTAAAAGCTGGAAAAGTAACACTGCCATACCTCAAAGAAGACTCTTAATATAAAGGAAATCTCCGTGAAAGTATACAAGAAAAAATCCTATTACTATTTCTAAACCTTAAGTTCCCTTCTGATTTTTGTAGGCGATTGTAAACGGATATATTCGTTTATAAACGTTTGACAATGTACTGGTAAAAATCCTGAGCTATACTTTAGCTTCATGAAACCTGTAGTACTTGAGCCTTTGTGGCATGAAGATAAGTTAAACATTGCTATTCGCGGATGGCTGGAGAAAGATGCATTTAGAGCGCTGAATAACTTTCCAAACAGAAAATATTCCTCTACACATAAATGTTATTATATCCCCTACAGGCCAGATGCTATCGATGCTTTAAAAAAAATACTTTCTCCATATATAGCTATAGAAGAAGCCGGTTGGGAAAGAACTTCAAAAGATGTACCCGATCCGCTCATGAACGTATTGAGTATTCCCAAGGAATTCGCAGAAACACTTGACAGGATGCGCTACAGTCGTGCTACAAAAGAGAACTATCTAAGTCAGTTTAAAATATTCTTGTCGTTTATATACCCAAAGACTGCTGAAGAGATTGATCAAAGTATCATTCACCGGTATATGCTATATCTTGTAAATGACAGGAAAGCAAGTTTATCTTCCCAGAATCAGGCAATCAATGCTATTAAATTTTATTTGGAAAAGGTAATGAGGCAACCTCGTACCTGTTATTATATCGATCGGCCCAGAGAAGAAGATAAATTACCAGTGGTTATGAGCGAGCAAGAGATAAGGCTTTTATTTCATCATACTATAAATTTGAAGCATAAGTGCTTGTTATATATTCTCTATTCAGCCGGATTGAGAATAAGTGAAGTGCTTCATCTCAAACCGACGGATATAGATGCTGACCGTAGCTTGATTTATATTCGCGGTGCTAAGCATAATAAAGATCGTATAACGTTACTTTCCAAAGTTGCCTACCAGGTAACTCGGCAATATCTGGATGTCTATAAACCTCAGATGTGGTTATTTGAGGGAACTGGTAACCGCCCGTATAGCCAACGCAGTGTGAACGCCATTATAAAACGAAATGCTGCTAAAGCAGGTATTACTAAAAATGTAAGTGCCCATACCCTTCGACATAGTTTTGCTACTCACTTATTGGAACAGGGCACAGATTTACGCTATATTCAAAATCTGCTGGGCCATGAAAGTTCTCGAACGACTGAACGATATACTCACATAACTAACAAAGGTTTAAATCGGATTACAAGTCCTCTCGATCGGCTATGGAATGAAAAAATCAATGAAGATGATAGGGAAATATAGGCAATAATGTTCTTATATTGGTACGTTGTGAGGCATTTTTGCTGGACAAAGTTGACTATGGAATCGAAAGAACAACAGTGGACAAAAATTGAAAAATTCTACCAAGAACTAGTTGACGTTTATCACTGGGACCAGCGACCAATGGCTTATCTGGTTTACAATATGAAATCCGAAATATTCGAGGGACATTTTCAGCAAGGACAGGGTGTGACAGTAAAACTAGAGAGTTTTGGAAAAGAAATAAATAAAAGAATATTGGACTCTGTTGAAGAGTGGCTAAGCACAAACGCCTCACAACAAAGTATATAAAACATGGCGGCACTGTTGATTTTTAATTATTAAATTGGAGTGTCGCCACGTTTTATATACTAGCGTTGTATGCAAGCCACGCTGGACAAATAGGTTTACCAATGACTGACAAACACAGAGAAATTTCTGACGACATTGTAAAACGACTCAAGACGGCTAATTCGGTTGACGAGTATGAACTTCGTAAGATCGGCGGAGAGGTTTACGATGTAATGAAATGGCTTAAGAATTATGAGATTATCGATCAGACGGAGACGGGAAGACCCTTCACTAAAGGCAATAAATTCACTACTTACACCAATTTGGACACCCTGCTAAATCCACCCGCTCCGAAAAAAGATTTGCTCGACAGATTTCATAAAGTTTTCGCTATTGGGGGAGTGCTATTTGCTGTGGTTACTGGAACGATAACTTTAACGAGAGAGGGGAAATATCAAAGAACCCAGGATATAAATAGAGAACTTAAGTCGTCCAACGATTCTCTTTCTACAAAGAATGTTAACCTTGACAGTCTTCTGACGATTAAAGAAGCGGAGAATCTAAAGATGAGATCTCAAATAGATTCCTTAACCAATAACCAAAAGACCAATGGCAAAAAAGAAAAGTAATCCAGGAAAGAGTAAATCTGCAGATGATGGACAATTCAAAAGTGCAGAGTTTGCTAAAAACAATCCTAAGACAACATATAAACTTGGGACTAAGAAAAAACCTAAGAAGTAATTCGGAGTAAGCGTGGCCAGCATACAACAAAATGTATAATCCATGGCGCTGATAAGGAGGACATTGTTTAATTTTTGCTCAGCGCCACGGCTTATACATAAACGTTGTAGGCAAGTGCAAGGAATAGCAAATGGGATTTAGACAGAAAAACGATTTACACCATAAGACTTTCTTGCGTTTGTCTCGAGAACGCCTTCTTGAGATAGGTATGCCTTTGCGCACAATGGAAAGCGATGCATGGAGATATCTACTGGACCACGGTGACTGCTACTACACGAAATGGACTATTGACGGCCTGGATAAGCAACAGCTTTCCTCCCTGTTGGAACTAGTGGACAATTACGAGGAACATGATGAGAATTATAGCTCGACCCTAAGACAGCGAATTAAATATAAACTAGAGACGGAGTAGCACCAGCCTACAACAATGTGTATGTGCAATTTAAATTTGATTAATTATTTTTAAAGGAAAATTTAAACTGCACATACACGAACGTTGGCAGCAATGGCCTTTGGACAATTTGAGTAACAACAAGAAAAACTAACGTGAGACTTAAAGGACTAAGACTGCTGGGACTTTTTATTATAACTCCGTTGACTGTTTTAGCAAGTGGACAATATATAATTCCTTCTTTGCTCATCGACCTGGGACTATTCATCCTGATAATGATTATAATCTTTACACTAAAAATTACGTGGACTGGAAAGTTGATTTTGTTCTTGTCATATTTAGCGGCAATGTTTTTATTATTCTATTTGCTCGATCAATTAAATACTTTAGAGGACATAACATTAGTTAATATTGAGTCTGCTTTGTTACCTCCAGTAATTGTTTACGTGACATACAGACTGATTCGTGATAGATTCAAGAAATCGGACAGATGAAAGGCCACAGCTGCCAACATCAGCTATAATACATATGCTATATCGTAGGTTCTTAACTTGTGTGCTATTAAATTTCGTTTGCAACGCGGGACAAAGATGTAGGTATTTACACGCATACGTCTTATAGCTAGGCGTTAGCTGCAAGCGGCTTTGTAAGCTCCCCATATTTAGGACGGCCACAAATTAGAAAATTTCATTTATAGTTGTAGTTATAGCCCGCTGTGGATTTGTGGGAAACTCTTCCGGAGTTTTCCATAAATCCACGGTTAGCATATCCA
>CABHOK010000008.1 GCA_902168205.1 uncultured Chitinophaga sp.
CCTGTTATATGGCAAGGCGATCTGTATCGTTTGGCTGATCCGAAAGAGCAAAGTATAGCATCTTTACTATATGTGCAGAACGACAAGCGAAAGGCTGTGCTGTTCAACTACCTGGTGAAGAACCGCTATGGTGAAGGCAGCATACTTCCTGTAAAGCTGAAAGGTCTGGACGCAACCAAACGCTATAAAATACGGGAGACGAATCTATATCCCGGCACACAATCGTCAATCAATCCGGAGCAGATCTATTCCGGAGATTTCCTGATGAAAGTAGGTTTTAATCCCGATGTTAACAATGCAAGAAAAAGCGTAGTGCTGGTGATCGAAGAAGTTCGCTAGGTAAATATTTACCGGAGAAGCATGATTCAGATATAAAAGCAATATCTGCATGGAAGCTTTTTATCCGGATTACGCAGGAAGAGATATAGTTTAAAATAAAATGATGTAAAAATGCTTGTAACAATGAAGCCACAGAAACGAAACTATAGATATACCGGCCTGATAGGCCTGTTCATGATTGTTATGCTTTCGTTTGTTTCGGTAACAGCACAGACGCTCACATTCGGAGCAAACAGTAAACTGGTATATAATGTACAAACCGGTACAGCGAATGTATCCGTTCAGGACAACATGATTGTCTCAAATGCTTATGCAGTCGTAGTGAGCGGGGGAGTGACACTCAATAGCAAGAGCTATACGTTACGCACCGTAACAACAAAAGATACAACGGATGCCTTTGGTACCGGTAAGAAAATGAAGGTTACGTTAACAGCGGCAGGTTTACCTGAGATGCAGCAGATCTTTTATGCGTATGAAGGAAAGAATTACCTGCTTACCGAAGTGATCGTACGCGGTGCCAACATAAGCACCAATTATATGGCGCCATTTGTATCGGAGCAGGTAAATATACAGGCGACCGGGGATAACCGGGTTTTGTTTGTTCCGTTTGACAACGATACGTTTATACGCTATCAATCAAAATCACTAAGCTCGACGCTTACCAATACAAGTTCGGAGGTAACGGCCTACTATGAAAATAATAGTCGTGCAGGTTTGATAGTTGGTTCTGTAGAGCACATGGTTTGGAAGACTGGTGTGCGTACAACGGGTACCAATAATGTATTAAGTGAATTAACGGCGTGGGGTGGTTATGCTGAGAAGAATGTAACGCGTGATGGTATAGCACACGGTACACTGTCTGGTGATTCTGTTAAATCGCCGAAGGTATTTATAGGTGTATATGATGACTGGCGCACCGGATTGGATGACTATGGTAAGGCAAATGCTATCGCAGAACCAAGGTATATATTTGATTGGACAAACCCGGTTCCGTTTGGATGGAATAGTTGGGGCGCTATACAAGACAAGCTGAATCTTGATAAAGCCAAGGCTGTGGCGCAGTTCTTCTCTGCGAGCCTGCCGAAATTCAGAAATGGTGAGACAGCCTATATCGATCTCGATTCGTATTGGGACAATATGGTGAGCGGTGGTATTGAAGGTGATTTTACACAACTGATTGCCTTTGTAAATTATTGCAAGGAACGCGGACTGAAACCCGGTATATATTGGGCGCCTTTTGTGGATTGGGGAAAGACCAGCAGATCCGTAGAAGGAACCAATGGTGCCTATAATTACCAGGATGTATGGACCAAAGTAAACGGTGCCTATCATGACCTGGATGGTGCGCGTGCCATGGACCCGACACACCCCGCAACACAGAAACGCATTGAGTTACTCATCAATAAATTCAAAGCGTGTGGATTTGAAATGATCAAGATTGACTTCATCGGGCACGCTGCGATTGAAGCGGATGATTTTTATGATCCAACCGTAACTACCGGGATGCAGGCGTTCCGTAAAGGAATGGAATACCTCGTTGATAAACTGGACAGTAAAATGCTGGTATATGTAGCGATATCACCGAGCCTGGCAACGGGCCGCTATGCGCATTCGCGAAGAATTGCCTGCGATGCGTATTCAGATATAGGTGCAACCGAATATACTCTGAACAGCACAACGTATGGCTGGTGGCAAACGCATATCTATAATTTCATAGATGCCGATCATTTGGTGTTCAGCAACAAATCACTGGGGGAGAACCGTGCGCGTTTAGCTTCCGGTGTAATTAATGGGACCTTGATCACGGGTGATGATTTTGCCACAACAGGACAATGGACTGATCGTGCGAAAGATCTGTTACAGAAAGAAGATATACTGACCATTGCCAAAAATGGTGTAGCCTTCACACCCATAGAGGGTAATGCTGCCCAGAGCGCCAGTGAAGCGTTCGTCAATAAAATCGGTGACACCTATTATGTAGCGGTGATAAACTATGGCGAGCAGAAAGCAATGGACCTCAGTCTTGCACGACTGGGTATACCGGCAGGTGATTATACGATACGGGAGTTATTCAGAAATATGCCGCAGGTGCTAACGGGGTCTTCATTGAAAATAACGGCTCCTGCAAGAGACGCTTTTATTTTCAGATTTACCCCGGGCACCGTTACATCTTCGGAGCCTGAAGCGGGCAATGATACTACTGTGCTCTATCCCAACCCGACAAACGATGTGGTGAAGATCAGAAATGAAAAGACCATTCGTTCATGCAGACTGCTGACTTCTAATGGAGATGTTCTGTTGGAAAAGAAGAATCTGAAGGTACGTGAATATGAATTGAAACTGGCAGCTTACGCCAAAGGTATATACTTTATCTCGGTCGTAAATGCTGATGGCAACAGCCGGATATTTAAAGTGGTGAAGGAATAAATTCCGGGGTTCGTTGTATAGCACTACCGGGTCTACGCCTGGTGGTGCTTACTTATTTTGAAATATAGGTTTGGTTTCGTGTTGATTTGATGATGATATGAAAAATGCACAGGTAACGATTCGGGATTTAGCACTAAAGCTTGGCGTTTCCATTTCTACTGTGTCGCGTGCGTTGCGCAATGCTTCGAATGTAGATCCTGAGAAAAAGAAACATGTACTGGAGCTCGCGGAGAAGTTACACTACCAACCCAATCGTGTTGCACAGAATCTGCGCATCAAGCGAACCAATACCCTGGGGGTTGTGGTGCCGCAGATCAATCTGCATTTTTTCTCTTCGGTGATCAGCGGTATACAGGAGTATGCAGCGACCCACAACTACGGTGTGATGATCTGTCAGTCGCTGGAGTCGCTGGAGATAGAGCAGTCCAATATACAAATGCTCGTTGCGAACCGTGTCGATGGACTTCTGATATCGTTATCCAGTGAGACGGATTCGTACGATCACTTGCAGGCATTGCTGGACAAGCGCATACCGGTGGTGTTGTTTGATCGCGTTACGGAGTCGGTACACGCCAACAAAGTAATTGTCGATGATCATGATGGCGCTTCAAAAGCTACAGAATACCTCATACAGACTGGTTGCCGAAATATAGCCTATATAGGAGGGCCGGAACATCTGTATATCAGCAACCAGCGCCTCAAAGGATACACCGATGCTCTTCAGCGAAACGGTATAGCTCTCGATGATGATTTTATCTTTCACTGCCACGATTTAAAAAATGATGTAATGAGTGCGGCTGATCAGTTACTCTCCGGTAATAAGCGGCCCGATGCTATACTTTGTCTCAACGACCCGGTAGCCATACAGGTCATGCAAGTACTCAAGAGCAGGAACATTCGTATACCGGAGGATATATCGATTATCGGTTTTACCGATGAGCCGGTTTCACAATTTATTGAACCTTCACTCACCACCGTGTCTCAGCCAGCTGACGAAATCGGTCGTGTAGCCGCTGCGTTGTTTCTCGAGCAGATGGACCAAAAGGACGACTTCGAACCGGTTACGAAAGTGCTGGCTACCGAGCTTTTAATTCGGAACTCTACCCGAATTATATCGGCAAAATAAAGGCAACCATAAATAGTCACCTTTATAAGCTGCTGAAACTATACGGTATATTTACGAGACCAATAAAGGTTGTGTAATCATGTTTCGGTGAATAAAGGCACCGAGGTGATTTACATCATGCGTTAGCACAAAGTCAAAATTCTTTTCAGCATCATGTACCTGGTCGTGGTTTAATCCAAGGTATCCCAGTGCCATCAGGTAATGACAATGTACTTTATTTCGCAGGTTCAGGTCTTGATCAAAAACCAGCAGATCGGGTAGCGATACAGCAAAGTAGTCAATCTTGATGGTGTCGTTCAGATGTTGTTTGCCAAATGAAATCAACCGGTTAAATATAGCTTGTGCTTTTTCCGGTTGTCCGAGTTTATTCCAGGCTAGTCCCTGGTAAAAGATCTTATCCGGTTGTTGATCGTTGTAGTAAATGGCTTGCACCGGTTCGCTTAGCCCTACCGTTGCTTTTTCGAAGAATGTTTTGGCTTTTGCTATATTTCCGGACAATTGCAAGGCACAGCCCGTCAGGTAGAATATATCGTTTTCTTGCGCACCATAGAGTTTTCCTTCACCCAGGTTATACGGGTAATTTTGTGCGCGCTCCAGGTAATCGAGTGCCTGTCCGGCTTGTCCTTCAGCGATAGCTGCTTTAGCAAGTTCCAGCAGGCATACCAGGTATTGTCCTACAACTTTGCCTTCTCCACCTTCCCACGGGTGAAACTTGCGCGAGGAGATCAATGCCAATGCTTTCGCATGATCGCCCGTTAGATTATAGAGCGTAATTCGTTCCAGGTATAGATCATCGCGACTTTCTGTGAGCGCTATATATTGTTCGAGCAAAGCCAGTCGTTCCGAATGAGACTTGTTCAGTTTTTTATAAAGCTGATCGAGTTCCATCAGTACACGCGCATCCGTTGTATCGAGCGAAAACGCTTTCTCCAGACTTTGCAATGCTGCAGATGCATCAGAGCGCTTGTTATGATATGCTAACGCCAGGTTACGGTGTACAGTCGGGAAGGAGGGATCGAGATTCCTCGACTGTTCCCATGCAACTATAGCGTCACTATATTGACGATTCGCATACCAGAAATTACCGAGGTAATACGGAGCTTTTGCATCGGCACCATGACGTACGATTGCAGCCTGTAACGCAACGGCTTCCTCAATGCGGTTCGGGAAACAATAGTCTGCTTTAGATTGTGCTGCACGTTGATAGTAACTATTGGCCACTTTTAAATCACCATTCCTCGTTTCAAAGTATCCCAGCAGGTAATATACAATCGGGTATACGTCCCGGTTTGTATCGATGCTGGCCAGCAGGCTTCCTGCTTCTGAATAAAGACCTGCGTGTGCATAGTCGAGTGCATACTCGATATAGTTGTGTACATAGTGTCTCGCTATTTTATGTACATGTTGCAGGCGTTCATCCGCTTTATCTTTCTGCGTCAGTGCAGTATATAGAAGGTGTTGTTCATATATACATCCTACATTGAACTTATCCAGCAGGAGAGATTCTTCTGCCAGTTGCAACGCTTCGGTTACACGATTCAGTTTTCGCAGGATAACGGTCTTGAGGTGTCGCGCTACCGCACTGTTATAATTTCGGTTGAGTGATTTATTCATCAGGTTGAGCGCTTCTTCAAAATTGTTCCTGCGACAGGCTATACGCGCCAGGTTTAAATACGCAGCATCCTGCCAGGCTACATTCCAGGTACATTTATACCAGGCATCAAAGGCTTCATCGTAACGCTCAAGGTAATTGAGACATAACCCAAGGTTAAAGTAAGGCTCACCGTCATACGGATTCGGATTGCGTTCCGTGAGTGTTTGAATGGCCGTGTTAAAATACTTTTCTGCTTCGCTGAATTTAGCGCGCTTCAATAGCCAGAGGCCCATTGCATTGTTGCAGCGTGCATCACCGGGCTCGCGTCTCAGGGCTTCCCGGTAATAATCGGTAGCTTTAAATGTAGCGTGGCGATATTGTTCGATATGCAAACCGGTCAGAAACAGTTGTTCTGTACTTGTAATTGCAGCAGGCTCAAGTGCAGGTTTTGCCGAGGCAGGTATATCTTTTGTTTTAGCAGCTTCGGGTTGATATTGCACGAGTATATTTCCTGCCGCACTTACTAACAAGACTTTCAGTTTCTCGGGTTGATTGATCTCTTTGGTTATAACATTGCTGTACGGTGTCTCCGGAGCAATGGAAATATAGTCTGTCCAGATTTCTTGCTCGTTGTACAATAGAATTACACGCGCCTGTTGATGCGATGCAGTAGTATATAGTTTTATATCGATGGTACTTCCGCTGATCTCCAGATTAACAAAAGCATCTTTGGTAGCATTCTTTACAACCCCCAGCTCGCTATAGGGCATGAAGTATTGTGTAAAGGTTCGCTCTTCAAAGGGCTGTATCCATGAGAAGTCCGGTTGATTGTCCGTAAATACACCCGTCATCAGTTCGATATAGGGACCGTCTTCATCGGTAAGATTTCTGTCCCAAGCAAAACCGAATTCACCTTTGCCCCACGTCCATTGTTTTTTGCCGGGCGATACATGATGATTGGCAACGTGTAATAA
Source organism: uncultured Chitinophaga sp. (assembly GCA_902168205.1). Classification (GTDB taxonomy): domain Bacteria; phylum Bacteroidota; class Bacteroidia; order Cytophagales; family Cyclobacteriaceae; genus Ohtaekwangia; species Ohtaekwangia kribbensis. The sequence continues at coordinate 6,461 of CABHOK010000008.1, forward strand.
ACCGCCTTTCGTGTCGTGCTCATACCCGCCCATGAAATCATATTTAGACTTGATGGCCATATAGGACGTGGGCACCGGTATATTTTTATAGCGCGATATATCTACACCTTTCGAGTAATCAACTTTATAGTATATGCCTTTCGCGATTGGAAATTCAGATACATCGCGTTTACCATGGTCAAACACAGCGTTTACATCAGGAGGAAATACCGATTGGTAGTCATCATTTACCTTTACGGCCGGGTTAGCCCACCACAGAAATGTCTGCGGGAAAGGCGTGCGGTTATATAGTTTTGCGTTGATCTCCAGGTAAGCTTTATCCGGATATAGTCTGAAGCCAGCCATTCCTTTTGTCCGGAACATACGCTCCACTTCACTGACCCAAATGGTTCTGCTGCCATCGCTATGTTCTTCAATAGTATAATCGATCGGATCAAATGTACTCGGACGGTGATGTTGCGGCCAGTTGAATTCTATACCACCGGAGATCCACGGACCTGTTAGCCCGACAAGTGCAGGTTTGATCACCTGGTTATAGTATATAAAGTGACGATTCCGGATTTTATCAAAGGCCATTTGAATTCTTCCACCCAGTTCCGGCAGAATCATGATTTTGAGATAGGCGTTCTCGAGAAACAACGCGTGGTATACTTTGTCTTCTTTATCATCCAGTATCTTTTCAATTACCGGGTGCGGATATACAACGCCACTGCTTCCCTGGTAGACTCTATTTTCCAGGAAGATTGGATTTTTTTCTGGTTTACCGATCCCATAGGTGGGAATAGTGATTTTCTCTTCCCAAACTTGTACACGACTGTTGGTTCCCATTAAAACGATTGTTTTTTGTAAAAGTAGAATGCTTGGAATTATGCTTCGATGGACTAATTTTCGCTTTTGATGGACAATGTTATGGTATGAATTCAATTCGTAAACAGGAAGGATTCGAAGGACAAAAGGCAATTGTGCTCCCCAAAAAGATACTCGAGGTATGTCAGCATACAGCGCCTGTCAATGCGTTGTTCATAACGGATGTGGGCTTCTATCCGCGGGCCCAATATCATTATCGGGAAAGACCTTCGGGTATATCGCAGAATATTCTCATCTATTGTATAGAAGGAAAGGGCTGGCTTGAAATTCCGGCAGGACGCTTTGAAGTCAATCCCAATCACTACCTCATCATTCCGGCAAACATGGCACACAAATATGGTGCAGATGAAGAAAATCCATGGACTATATATTGGATGCACTTCAAGGGATCACTAAGTATATATTTTTCATCGGTACTGTCCAAACAGGCAAAGAGTTTTGTGAACTATACAATCTTCCTGGAAGAACGCATTCGCGTGTTTGATTCCATGTATAAAAACCTGGAAGGTGGCTATAGTCTGGATAACCTCCTTTATTCCAGCATAAGCTTTCAGTATTTTCTCGCCTCGTTGTCGTTCGCAGACAAATTCACGTCCGGGCTACACGCAGAGAAAGACCAGGTGGATGTTTCCATTACATATATGCAGGACCACCTGGATAAATCATTGACACTTGAGCAGTTGGCAGCATCGGTAAATTTATCGGTGTCGCATTACTCCAGTATATTCAGAAAGAAGACAGGCTATTCGCCCATTATATATTTCAATCATTTAAAAATCCAGCGCGCGTGTCAATACGTGTTGTTCACGACCCTGCGCATCAACGAGATTGCATTGAAGCTGGGCATCGAAGATCCGTACTATTTTTCGAGGTTATTCACCAAAATAATGGGGGTTTCTCCGATGGAATACCGGAATAAAAAAGAGTAGTCAAAGCTCTATTTTCCATAGAAAAAATGAAAACTGCCGCGGGTTGGAGGAATCATAAGAAAGTCCATCATTATCGTTCAATTCTCCATTCAAACGGTTGAATTTTCATTACAGATTTGTAGAAACGATTTCTGAATGGCGAATAAATCCTATATCCTGTTAATCAGTCTCATTGCAGCCTTTGGCGGTTTGTTGTTCGGATTCGACATCGCCATTTTCTCGGGTACCATTCCTTTTATACAACCGTACTATAATCTCACAGAAGCTGAACTAGGCTGGACCGGCAGTTCGCTATATGTAGGATGCATCATGGGTACATTGATCACCGGATACTGCGCGGATCGCTTCGGAAGAAAATTTCCGTTGATCATAGCGTCCGGTATATTTATGCTCTCATCTGTTTTCATGGGGTGGGCGAGTAGTTATAGCATGCTCATTCTCTGGCGTATTATTGCCGGTATAGGTGTCGGTGCTGCCTCCATGCTTTCGCCTCTATATATAGCGGAAGTAAGCCCCGCCCCGATACGCGGACGCATGGTTTCGGTTAATCAACTCACTGTAGTGATCGGAATTTTACTCGCATACTTCTCCAATTACCTGCTGGCAGATTTCGAGAACAACTGGCGTTGGATGTTTACTTCAGGAGCTATACCTGCCGTGGTATTTTTTGTAAGCGTATTCCTTGTGCCGGAAAGTCCGCGATGGCTTATCAATAAAAAACGGATCGATGATGCGCGGGTGGTTTTACAAAAACTGAACGGCAGCGAGCGCGAAGTAGAAGAAGAGATTCGTGGTATTCAAACCCGGATGAGTAATGATGTGAAAGGTAAACTTACGGATTTGATTCGTCCGGGTATAACATTTATTGTGATGCTTGGCATTGCCATGGCCGTCTTCCAACAGATCTCGGGAGCGAACGCTATATTCTTCTACGCGCCTATCATTTTTGAGAAGGCCGGCATGAATGTACAGGATCAGCTTTTTCAGCAGATCATGATCGGAGCGATCAACCTCATCTTTACCCTTGTCGCCATGCAGCTTGTAGATAAACTCGGGCGCAAGAAACTCATGCTGGCCGGTTCATCGCTTATGGCGCTATGGTTGTTACTGGTTGGTATTTGCTACTACTTTAACATTTTTGAAGGATATATACTTACCTTCTTTGTTCTGGCCTTTATAGCAACGTATGCTGCTACGCTCGCACCGGTAACATGGGTGTTGATCTCCGAGATATTTCCTTCGAAGATCAGGGGGATAGCTGTATCTGTAGCAACGTGTAGTCTGTGGGTTGCGTGCTTTGCGCTGGCGTATGGCTTCCCGGTACTGATCGAATTACTGGATGCACCGCAGACGTTCTTCCTGTTCTCCGGTATATGCTTTATATACTTTATCATCCTGCTGAAATTTGCTCCGGAAACAAAGGGCAAAACCCTGGAACAATTCGAAACCGAAATCATTCGTCACTGATTCATCAAAATAACGATGTCACGAACGATGGTCACTGTTTCAATCTATCCTAAAAATGCAGAATTTTTGCACGCGTGTTGTAAACGCAACTTCGATCAAACTAACTAATCTGCATGCAAAAAATGAAACGAACGTTTTTAGTGTCACTGGCAAGCTGTATCGTGTTTCTCGGCACAACGTGTGGCTATGCGCAAACCCTGAAGTTATGGTATGACAAACCGGCTGCGATGTGGGAGGCGACTCTTCCCCTTGGAAACGGCCGGTTGGGGATGATGCCCGATGGTGGAGTTCATAAAGAAACCGTTGTACTCAACGATATCACTCTCTGGTCGGGTTCACCGCAGGATGCTAACAAATATACCGCACACGAACATTTACCCGCTATTCGAAGTTTGCTGATGCAGGGTAAGAATGATGAAGCAGAGGCACTCATCAACAAATCATTTGTGTGCGAGGGCGAAGGCTCGGGGAGAGGTAGCGGTGCCAATGTCCCTTTCGGTTGTTACCAGGTGCTTGGCAACTTGCAGGTGGAGTTTAGCTACAACGGGTCGGGTACACGCGAACCTGCGTTTACAAACTATAACCGAAACCTGTCACTCAACGATGCGCTCGCCAGCACTTCGTTTACCGTAAACAATATAGCCTATACCCGCGAGTACTTTACCAGTTTCGCTGATGATGTGGACGTAGTGAAATTTACTGCTGGAAAAAAAGGAGCTCTTACCGGGACCATTTCATTAGATCGTCCGGAGCGATTCATAACATCGGTGTACAAAGATGTACTGCGTATGGCCGGACAACTCAACAATGGAACGGATGGTAAAGGCATGCGTTACGAAGTTCTTGTTAAGCCGGTTGTGAAAGATGGTACGATAACATTAACCGACAAATCGATTGTTGTGAAAGGTGCTACGGAAATTATACTATATATAGCGGCTGCCACGGATTTCAGAAATGCGGGTTTCCAGGAACAAAATGCAGAAACGTTGAAGCGTGCGACCGGTAAACCCTACACCACGCTGAAGAAAGAACATATAGTTAATTATAGGAAATTATTCGATCGTGTAAGTGTTGATCTCGGTGCGAGTGTCAATGAAAAATTACCAACGGATAAACGACTCGAAGCATTCTATAAAAATCCGGAGAATGATAACGGTATACCCGTGTTATTTTACCAGTTTGGTCGCTACCTCACCATTAGTAGTACACGCGTTGGATTACTTCCTCCAAACTTACAAGGACTCTGGGCGAACCAGGTACAGACTCCGTGGAATGGTGATTACCACTTGGATGTTAATGTACAAATGAACCACTGGCCGGTAGAAGTGTCCAATCTGTCTGAACTGAATTTGCCGCTGGCTGATCTTGTGAGCGGCATGGTTCCTTCGGGTGAACGAACTGCGAAGGCATACTATAATGCAGAAGGCTGGGTTGCGCACGTGATCACGAATATATGGGGCTATACCGAGCCGGGTGAAGATGCTTCGTGGGGATCAACAACGTCAGGCTCCGGCTGGCTGTGCAATAATTTGTGGGAACACTATGCGTTCACAAAAGATATAGCCTATCTCAAACAAATATACCCTATACTTAAAGGTTCTGCACAATTCTATAGCAGTGTACTAGTAGAAGAGCCGAAGCACCAATGGCTCGTAACAGCACCCTCAGTATCACCGGAGAATTCATTTGTGATGCCAAGTGGTAAACATGTAAATGTATGCATGGGGCCAACAATCGATAACCAGATCACGCGTGAGCTCTTTACTAATGTTATTACTGCGAGTGAATTACTGAACACTGACGCTGAGTTCAGGGAAGCACTTCGTAAAAAACTATTGAAGCTGCCTCCTGCAGGACAGATTGCTTCGGATGGAAGACTCATGGAATGGCTTGAAGAATATCCGGAAGCTGATAAGAAGCATCGCCACATTTCTCATCTCTACGGACTATATCCGGCATCGCTCATTACACCGGATCGTACACCAGCTCTTGCAGAAGCTTGCAGAAAAACACTTGAAGTGCGCGGTGATGATAGCCCGGGATGGTCAAAGGCCTATAAGCTTTTGTTCTGGGCAAGATTACGCGAAGGCAACCGTGCCTATAAACTTTTGAGAGAATTGTTACTGCCTACTTATGATACGCACATCAACTACGGTGGCGGTGGTGGTACCTATCCGAATATGTTATCAGCAGGACCTCCGTTCCAGATCGATGGAAACTTCGGTGGTACAGCGGGTATAGCAGAGATGCTCTTGCAGAGTCATGATGGCTACATAGAATTTATACCCGCTATACCGGATGCCTGGAAAAAGTCAGGCAGAGTTACCGGACTGAAAGCACGCGGTAATTTTATCGCAGACTTCGAATGGAAGAACGGAGTGATTACAAACTACAAAGTTGCTTCTGCAAAACCTGAAAAAGTAAAGATCAAAATCGCAGGAAAGGTACAGGAGATAACATCTCAGAAGCAATAACATGGGAACAGAACATCTTGCTAAAAATATATCCCGTGTCTCATGGGGAAGTCATGCCGGTAAAGATGTATACCTGTTTCGGTTAGTAAATGCAGAAGGTTCGTATGTAGAGTTAACCAATTATGGTGCGACTCTCGTCTCTGTGGTTGTGCCGGATACAAAGGGTGTTAAAGAGAATGTTGTATTGGGATTTCCTTTGCTGGAGGGTTACCTGTGCGATCAATGCTATATAGGCAGTACAGTCGGCCGGTTTGCTAATCGGATCGGTGGTGCACAGTTTACGCTGAGCGGCAAGGCATATACATTGGATCGAAACGATTACCAAAATACCAATCACGGCGGCTATCAGGGATTTCACGCACAGGTTTTTGATTACACGCTGCAGGACAACGGTATAACATTTACACTTTCCAGTGCTGATGGTGAAGGAGGCTTCCCGGGGAATGTCCAATTGAGAGTAAGCTATACCTGGAACGATGATCAGCAATTGCAGATTGGTTACGAAGCCACTACGGATCAGACAACCGTGTTGAATTTTACCAATCACGCGTATTTCAATCTTTCCGCGTGTCGCTATACAATTCTCGATCACCGGTTGCAGATCGATTCGTCTTCTATACTGGAGACAACCAGTTCGTATATACCGACCGGTGCGATTCTGCCGGCCGGTAAATATTCCTTTGAAGACGAAACGCGATTAGGTGACAAGATTGTCCCAAATGTTGATAACAGGCAGGGACTGAATCACTACTATATCTTCCGTGACAATAACCAAAAGGATATTATAAGGTGCCGCCTGAGCAATCCTGAAAGCGGACGCGTGCTGGAAGTATATACTTCGTATCCCGGAGTGCAGGTATATAGCGGAGATTTTCTGTCGGGTATTTCACAGACGCATCATGCGAATGCCTATAAGCCGTTTGAAGGCATATGCCTGGAGTGTCAGTATTTTCCGGATAGTCCTAACCATGCGCATTTTCCTTCCACCGTATTGAATCCTGGCGAGCGCTACGAACAGAAAATTATATACCAGTTCAGCGTGGCTACAGTGTAGATTAATTGTAAAACTATGAATATACAAAGATGTTTTCGTTCCCTGTTGATACTTATAGGTCTGTATACGGGCCATGCAAGTGCACAGGAATATACCGTTACATCGCCCAATGGGTTGCTAAAGATAAACGTGCATGTGGGCACTGATGTTAAATATGATGTGGTACTCCGCAGCGAGCAGCTTGTGGCACCATCGCTCATATCACTGACACTGAGCAATGGAATATCTCCGGGTAAGAATGGAACAGTTCAATCTACAAGTACCCGCAGTGTTAACGAAACCATCACGCGTCCCTATGGAAAATCGACTACGGTTACGGATCATTTTAATGAGCTCACGGTAAATTTTACCGGACAATATGCCTTGATCTTCCGTGCGTATGACGAGGGCGTTGCGTATCGCTTTGTTACTTCCGTGTCTGGCGATGTCAATGTGCTGTCGGAGGAAGCTTCGTTTAATTTTACTTCCGTGCCGAGTGTTGTATTTCCGGAAGCTGATCCGCAAATGCGTTCGTGGGAGCGCGCCTATTCAACCTATACTTCACTCGCAGCTATAGCCACTAGTAAATTTTCAGTTACACCAACATTGTTCTCCTATGAACAAACCGGTATACGCCTGGTGATTGCCGAGGCAGATCTGTTTGATTATCCTGGTATGTACCTGGAACGAAATGGACAGAATGGAGTGAAAGGTAAATGGGCGCAATATCCTAAAACGGTTTCCGATCCGGATGATGTATATGCTTACCACCGCGTGCTGACTCGCGAAGATTATCTCGCCAAAACAAAAGGTACCCGAACGTATCCGTGGCGTGTCGTTATTGTCTCACAAAAAGATGTTGATCTCCTGAACAACGAGCTCATCTTCAAACTTGCCACGCCTTCTGTCATCAGCAATACTTCGTGGATCAAGCCCGGTAAATCTGCGTGGGAGTGGTGGCATGATGCTATTCTGGAGACAACGCTCTTCCCGTCAGGGCCCAACAACCTCAGCCTGCAACTCTATAAATTCTATATCGACTTTGCAGCCGAAAACAAACTGGAGTATATCACCATGGATGCAGGCTGGAACATGAGCTATGCAACGCAGGTATGCCAGTATGCCGCGAGTAAAAATGTAAAAGTCATTGTGTGGGACTTCATTAATCTTCCCGTGGTTAATCCTGCAAGACTTGCGCAGTTCAAGACTATGGGAGCTGCCGGTGTAAAGATCGATTTGATTGAACGCGATGACCAGGTTGCCATCAACTGGTTCGAACAACTGGCAAAGGCATGTGCCGAACAGGAGCTTATAGTCCTCTTTCACGGATGCGGAAAACCCACAGGCTTGCAACGTACCTATCCGAACATTTTGAACATGGAAGCCGTACGCGGTGCCGAGTGTGCCAAGTGGGATGATACACCGAATCCGGACTATCATTTGCAATTTCCGTTCATCCGCATGTTAGCCGGACCGTTGGATTATACTCCGGGCTCGATGCGTAATGTACACCGTTCACAATTTACACCGATCCCTACCGGTATACCCAATACGATGGGGACACGTTCGCATGAGTTGGCGATGTATGTTATATTCGACCAACCCCTGGGCTACCTGTGCGATTCTCCGACCGAGTACAGAAAGTATATTAACGTTACAAAGTTCCTGTCAGCAGTACCCACTACATGGGACAAGACTATACCGCTCGAAGCCATGCTGGGTGAGTATGCTGTTGTGGCACGACAGCGCGGAGACGAATGGTATGTAGGCGCCATGACGAATCATGAAGGAAGGAATATTGAAATTGATTTTGCCTTTTTGCCCGATGGCGTTGAACGGATGGCGGAGATCCTGCGCGACAATGATCAGTCGGATACCAATGCCAAAGCGTATACCCAGGAGGTTGTTACCGTTAACAACCAGAGTAAATTGAATTTCCGGCTGTCTCCCGAAGGAGGACTGGTGATCCGCATTCGTGATCTAGTAACCGGTACATCGGAAGGAGAGAAGCCACGCAATTTCAAGGTCTCACAGAATACACAGCATACCGAATTGACGGTAGAGTCATCAGAGAGCCTGAATACAATTTATATAATTGATATGTCAGGACGTGTTCAATATCAAAAAGAGATTGTACCTTCACAGCGCCCGGTAAAGATCGATATAGCAGGCATGGCCAGCGGACTATATGTAGCATACGGCACCAGCGCATCGAACTTCTACCACGCTAAATTTATAAAGTAATTTTTTTTGCTGTGAAAACAACCCGTACTACATTTTCTTTACGCACCCGCATCTTTGTTGCTTTTGTATTATCCTGTATAGTGTTCTCCCTTCATGCCGAGATCACGCTTCCGAAAATATTTTCCGATAATATGGTGCTGCAGCGTAACGAACCGATTCGTATATGGGGCTGGGCAAAAGCATCAGAGTCTGTTACCGTTACGTTCAATGGTGCGACTGCCAAGACAAAGGCCGACAAGAATGGTAGTTGGACAGTTTCATTGAAGGCCATGCCGCACGGTGGTCCGTACGAACTGGTTGTGAAAGGAAAGAATACCATCACGCTTCGAAATATACTGATAGGAGATGTATGGGTTGGAAGTGGACAGTCCAATATGGAATGGACCATTAAAGATACCAACCATGCCAGAGAGGAGATCGCGAATGCCAATCATCCGCAGATACGATTGTTTACCGTTCCGAAAGCGATGAGCTTTGATGCTCAGAAAGATCTTGCCGGTGGACAGTGGCAGGAATGTACTCCGAATACACTCGGAGATTTTTCGGCTGTAGCCTATTTCTTTGGACGCAAACTGAATGCAGATCTGAATATACCGATTGGACTTGTGAACAGCTCCTGGGGTGGAACCAACATTCAAACCTGGATGAGTTGGGACATCATGTCGGGTAAAGATGAATACAAGAAACTTGATATGGCAGCGCTTCGTGAAGCTGCGAAAGGGGTGCCGGAGAAGCAGCGTAAATTTGCAGACGCTGTCGCGAATGAAAAAGGTAAACTTGAAAAATGGTATGAGTCAGCCAATACAGATGGCTGGAAGAAAATAACACTGCCGAAACTATGGGAACAAACCGAGATCGGTGATGCTGATGGTATCGTATGGTTCAGAAAAGAATTTACGGTAAGTGCTGAAGATATAGGTAAAGCAGCGGTACTTCACCTCGGGCCCATTGATGATGCAGACGAAACTTACCTCAATGGAAAACAGGTAGGAGGTATGAACGGCTGGAATATCGATCGCCATTATACAATAGCGGGCAATGTACTGCAACCCGGAAAAAATGTATTGACCGTAAAGGTATACGATGGTGCCGGTGGTGGCGGTATATATGGCGCTTCGGAAAAGTTGAATCTCGAAGTGAATAATAAGCACATTGACCTTACCGGTGAGTGGCAGTATAAAATTTCTGTACTCAACACACAGTATGGACTTCAGGCTACCGGGCCGAATGCATATCCTTCACAACTATACAACGCGATGATCGCACCGATTATACCGATGCCGATCAAAGGCGTGATCTGGTACCAGGGTGAAGCCAACACCTGGGAAGCAGCCAGATATCAGAAACTGTTTCCCGAGTTGATCAACAACTGGCGCACCAAGTGGAATAAGCAATTCCCATTCTTCTGGGTGCAGCTTGCTAACTTTATGGCTCCTGATTCTCTTCCTGTCTCAAGTGACTGGGCGGCTCTTCGCGAAGCACAGAGTATGACGTTATCTGTTCCTGCTACCGGGCAAGCCGTTATCATCGATATCGGCGAGGCTAATGATATACATCCGCGCAACAAGCAGGATGTAGGTTTGAGACTTGCATTATCTGCGCTTAAAGTGGCGTATAACCAGAACGTTGTGTACTCCGGACCGGTATATAAATCCATGCAGAAGGTTGATAACAAACTAGTGCTTACGTTCGAAAATACCGGCAGCGGCCTCCAGGTTAAAGATAAATACGGCTACCTCAAAGCCTTTGCTATAGCAGGAGAAGATCAGAAATTTGCCTGGGCTAAGGCGTATGTGGAAGGTAATAACGTAATCGTATACCACCCGGATATAAAGAACCCGGTAGCGGTTCGCTATGCCTGGGGGAATAACCCTGATGACGCCAACCTGTACAACAAGGAAGGACTTCCTGCATCTCCTTTCCGCACCGATAACTGGAAATAATGGCCTGAACTAATATTGGTTTCGACTATATTTTTCAGGGATAGCGATTCAGGACAATTTGGACAGATGGGCTATGGATGACATTTTTAGCCCCATTATCGATGTTTTCTGGTGTGAATGTTTAGACGTGTACATATGTCGTTGCATGCTGGCGTTTATTACGAAAGGTCTTACTTGTTCTATTCGGAAACCATGAGACACTACTGTCCATATCAGGACATGTAAGTTTTGCCGTATATCTACGGCCTGAAGATGCTGGCGACATGGAGAATTACTTTTACATTTGAACCATATTCGTCTAAACCTCTGCAATAAAGTTATCCCCGAAGAGTCAGAGAAATTGCGAGCAGAATGATAGCTACCAGGTTAGATTGAACTATAGCTCGGATACTTAGCCCCCTATGAAAAATATATCTGTTCGACTGATTATAGTCGTTCTGTTCTTAACCGCCTATAGCGCTACCGCTCAGGAATGGCAATGGCTTAGAAAAATTGGTTTTGGTAATTCGTATGATCAGTGTTCGGTGCTGAGTGCCGCTACGGATGACAACGGGAATACATACGTTACAGGCTGGTTTATGGGCAGGCTGGTGCTGGGCGATAAAACCTATAGCGGTTCCTTCAATTCATACGAGCAATACTTTGTAGCCAAGTTTGATAACGCTGGTAATGTAGTATGGTCCAATGCCATTACACCCACAAGCAGTGAACTGAATGTATATACCATCTTCGTGGATAAAGACGGTAATACCTATGTAACCGGTGCCATGAGTAATGCATATAGCTATAGCACCGGCAAGGTAAACTTTGGCAATGGAGAATCGCTGGCGTTGGATTGGACAGGGAGTACGCATAGTTCAAAATTCATTTGCAGGTATTCGCCTGCCGGTACGGTTGCCATGAAGAAATTTTATACCGGTTATAGTGATGAGTATGGGCATACGCTACAGGTAAACCAGGAGGGGAATATTTTTGTAATCGGCAAATTGCTGGATACCTATGCGAATACCTCCAACACATATAACGATAACGATACAGTGCGATGCTATGATGCTTCGGGACAATTGCTGTGGAAGAATAAATATGCATATAAACCCGAAGGAGCCAATTCAGGCAACATACAGCTTCTTACCGATAAAGAGAATCTATGGATCGTGAGCCAATGGGACAAAGCACAGCAGATAACATTCGCGGGTGAGACACATTCTATAGGAGTATACGAAACGTTTCTGACGGAATATGATCGCACCACCGGAGCACTGCTTACGGTAAGGTCTGCCAGGACGCAGCTTACGTATTTGAGTTCGAAACTATTGATCAGGAACAGAAAGCTATATGTGCTGGGATCATTTGAGTATCTGTATAGTCCATCCATTACCTTCGGTAGCATCGAGGTAAAGAGTACGAAACCGAATGACACGTACTATTATGGAGAAGAAGGTTTCCTGGCTAAAATGGATATAACCTCCGGTGAATATAGCTGGGCAAGATTGATGACAGCCTTTGATGATGAGTACACACTGAACGTGAGCGCCAGGGAAAATATATATGTGGGACTGGGTGGTAATGGCATCAACGCACTGCGCTATGTACATAAAATAGATGCGTCCGGTGCAACCGAGTGGACACAGAATTCACATGCCTTCATTCATGACCATGTATATTTAGGTGTCGATAAAAATGACAACGTATATGCTACCGGTTGGGTGTCCAACGGAGGCACCGCCAGATTTGGCAGCCTGACGTTTGACTATAACAATGAAGTTGGTTTTATCGCGAAGCTGCAGAACGTTACTGCGGGACTCACGGGTATATCATTGAGTTCAGGAACCTTGTCACCGACATTCAATTCAACTACGTTGCAGTATACAGCAACGGTAACGAATGCCACGTCATCAATAACGGTTACACCGGTTGCGAAAGAAGCAGGTTCTGTTGTAAAAGTAAATGGGACTGAAGTAACCAGTGGTTCCGCATCCACACCGATAGCACTCCAGGTCGGTAGTAATAGCATTGTGATTGATGTAACCGCAGAGAATGGCAGTACGCGAAAGTATACCGTTACCGTAACCCGCGAGAATGGTGCACCAGTTATAACGCCACCGGGCAACAAAGTTGTTGATGAAGGCACTGCTATAACTTTTGCAATTCAGGCTATGGATCCGGATGCCGGTCAGGAGCTGACCTATTCGCTTGAGCAGGGTCCGGCTTATGCATATATAGACTTTACTTCCGGTTTATTCAGCTGGTGGCCGATGGAAGAACATGGTCCCGGAAGCTATGATGTGAAGGTACGTGTAACAGATAATGGCACGCCTTCAAAATATAGCGAGGTATCATTTGTTGTTGAAGTAACCGAAGTGAATACAGCTCCGATATTAGCACCGCTTATGATGATTGGCAATTCAGGAGGATGTGGTACGTCCTATAGCATTCATGCTTCTGCGTTCGATCTGGATACGCCGGCAGATCAGATTACATATTCACTGCAGGGTGTTGTGCCGGCAGGAGCTATATTTGATCCTGAACACGGAGATTTCTGGTGGATACCTGGACCAGGACAGGAAGGACAATACCAGATCACCATTCGTGCTACCGATTCAGGTTCGCCTGCGCTATACGATGAAGAGTCAATCATACTCACGGTAAGTCCGTTGGCAGCCCCTGTGCCTTCGGGCGACTGGCTTTCTGTGATTCCGTTTAATGAGACTGCTACGTTTTCAGTTGAATCCATGCCGCAGGCCTATAGCTATAGGTGGTCTGTTCCGGAAGGATTTGAAATTGTCGAAGGTAATAATACTTCGAGCATCCGTGTTAAAGCAACAAACGGTACAGCGCAGGGTTCTATTGAAGTACGTGGCGAAAATGGCTGCGGTGAAGGTATGGCATTAATTAAACCGATCATGTCCCTGAAAGCATCTGCAATGGTAACCCTATCTGCACTGGAACAAACCTTTACCGGTGAAGCTAAATCGATCCTGGTATCAACGGAGCCGGAAGGTTTGCCGGTGGAGATCCTGTACAACGGTTCGGCTACTGTTCCCAGTGCGGCCGGTGAATACAGCGTTACGGCCACGGTGCAGGATGATAACTATGAAGGACAAGCCACCGGCATCCTCATCATTAACACCATAACCGCGATTGGCGATGGCATCGAAAAGAGTATAACGTTATCTCCGAATCCAACCAATGGAGAGACCACACTGGCATTCGCGAAAAAATACAATGCCGATATAGTTGTTACGGATGCCTACGGACGCGTTATTCACCAGGGCACAGCGAGAGGCACGTACAAGCTGAATCTCGAAGACCACGCACCCGGTATATATATCGTACAAATCCTTTCCCCAGACGAAGCAACACTCACCTTAAAACTAATGAAATACTAGCGTTTATATTTAGTTTACGCTTACGTTGCCCCAACACGGGCTTCTCGCGGTGAGTAAGAGACATGATCCCCAAGCGCACGCTCGAAGTGACGTTAATTTACTGCGATATTTAGGAATATACCGACCAACCGTGTCTTAAGACGAAAGGCCTTTAACAATCATTCATTCTATGGAGAAAAGGAAAAGTACCGGACGGAGGCATCACGCGTATGTATTTTACTTCCTGTTATTAATAGCGAGCTATCAGAGTTTTTCGCAGCATTCCATCTATACGCCAGTAGCCGATGCGTTGCAAGCCAACACGCACCGCACATTTCTATCATCTGACGGCAAATACTACCTGCACAACAATGCAGGCAATACATTCTTCAATTATTGGTGGCAGGCACACGGTATGGATGTTCTGCTCGATGCGTACCTGCGCACGCGAAACGATGTATATAAGCAGCGAATGAAAAACCTGTTGCTGGGTACAAAAGATAAAAATGGAGGACTATATCCAACCCATTATTACGATGACATGGCCTGGCTTGCCATTGCCAGTTTACGTGCTTACCAGAATACAAATGATGCCGAGTATATGACTGCCCTGCAGGCACTCTGGCGGGATATGAAGACAGGACAACATGCCGGGCGAGGCGGTGCGTTGCAATGGAACAAGGATGCACCGCATTCGTTCAATGCCTGCACCAACGGGCCGGCTATCATTTTTGCTACACGACTCTATCGCATAAATGGAAATGCCCAGGACTTGCAAACCGCGAAAGATATATACACCTGGATGAAGGGTGCGTTAATCGATCCGGTGAACGGAGCGGTTTGGGACAGTTATAATGATTCAACAAATCACACCAATAAAGACTGGATATTCTCTTATAACGTAGGGACTTGGATCGGTGCGGGACTCGAACTATATAAAGTCACAGGAGAACAGGTATATCTCGATGATGCCGTGAAAACCGCCGAGTATGCCATGACCAATCGTTTATATAACGGTGTACTATGGGCTAATGAGACCGGTGATGGTGATGGAGGTCTGTTCAAAGGTATATTTCTGCGATACCTGGATCAGTTGGCACGCGAAGGAAATATACCACCTGCAACACGCGATCGGTATATAAACGCTTTGAAGTCGACAGCCCAGAAGGTAAACACAGTAGCTATCAATAAAACCAACTGGCTTGTAAATAAAGACTGGAACGTAACAGCCGAAACAGTTACGGACTACTCCACGCAACTCAGTGGCATCATGATAATGGAGTTAGCTTCCAATTTTGATAAAGCGTTTTTCTTCAAAGACTATAATTACGGAGGCTATACGGCAGCACTCGTCCCCGGTAGATATACCAAAGCGCAATTGAATGCGATGGGTATCCTCGATAATGACATCAGTTCTTTGACGGTCCCCAAGGGCTATACAGTAACGGTATATGTAAACGATAATTTCTCAGGGACAAGCACAACCTTTACCGCCAACACCAGCTATGTAGGTGCCTCCTGGAATGATACTATATCTTCGCTGGTAATCAGTGCTGCAGCTACACCATTACACAAGTAAAGGCCAATGGTAGGCAGGTTGGCTTCAGCGTACGAAGCGTTATTAGTCGATACTATGTGAAGTTTGTTTGAGTAAACCCAATGGGTAAATTTTCGGAAATGCCATTGGCCGCGCTATAGATGGCCAATGACATTTTTTTGTTTATTGGCTTAACCGGTTCAGTGCATCTTCAACGGTGCTGGTAAATACAACACGGTTTGATTTATTACTCTCATAAATAAAGGCGTGCAGACTTTTGCTTTCATAGATCGAGAAGTCTCCAACAATACCGAGGTGTAAAACATAATTGCTTACTTTTTGCAATATATCACCGGCAAGTCCGCTTCGCAGGTCGAAGAAGGATTCGTGCAGGTTCTCTTTGATAAGTATAACTTTATCAGAAGGCAGGTTGAGCATGAGCTGCAGAAATTGCTGTGGTGTCCCAATTATCAGTGCGTTGTCCTGTATCTCAACAATCTCCTTGTTTCGAATGGTGTGTACTTTAAATGCAGTTGTCATACTAAAATTGGATATGGACTGTAGTTGTATAGTTATAAAAAAAGCCCCGGGATAACTCCGGGGCTTTTTGATTACTGTCGTGCTGCGATATATAGTTATCCCCCGTGAAATATAGAGCAATCATCACACGCTGTTATACAGGTGTGTGCGATCGCAGGATATATACAGGGATTTGTCTTCATGATCTCCGTTACAATACGAAGTTCATACGAGAACAAGGACAGAAGGTTTCACTTGCCAGAAAGAAGCTTCGGGCAGCTTTCGATATTATCGATTCAACGTTACGAAATCTGAGAAGCGACTTAATATATAGTCCCAGCCATGCTCTGCGTTCATGGCGCGTACATATTCTTCGGCACCATGTCCATGCTTTTCAAAGTTACTGTGCTGCAGGATAAAGGTAGTGGAGCCGTGAACGTCTTCCCTGAATTGTATCAACACATCGCTTGCTTTATCCGGATCGGGTACGGGCACCCGTTGTGGACTGATCTGCCATTTCAGTAACAGCATGTTGTCCCGCTCAATTTTTACGATCGTAGCCCAGTCGCACCGAAAGCCGTTGGGACCAGTCTCGGAACATAATCCGTTTTCACGGGCATCGAGTTTGATCTCGTCAAGTTTGTCCTGCGACCAGGTATATTCTTTGGGCCACCACTCGTTGAAGCGGTCAACAAACAAAGTATATACCCTGTTCTTTCCGAGGGGTAAGTGAAGCGTCTTGGTGATTTCCTGCATACAGGTGCTCATGTTTACACGTACTCATGTTTACACGTACTATAGCAAAACAATCGTGCCTGTATAGTAGTTCTTTTGTTAAGTCTCACAAACGCATTATTCGTATTTCAGGGTATCAACCGGGTTGATTAATGCAGCTTTTATAGAATGAAAGCTTACCGTGATCAAGGCAATGCCAAATGCCAATGCAACCGGGGCCAGGTATAGCCACAGCGGCAACTGTGCCTTGTAAGCAAATCCTTCAATCCATTTACCCATGATATACCAAGAACCTGGAATCGCGATCAATACAGATGTGAGAATGAGCCGTGCAAACTTTTTGTTTAGCATCGACACTACATGCGTAGTAGATGCCCCCAGAACTTTGCGTATACCAATTTCCTTGGTGCGTTGTTCTGCTGTATAAGCCGACAGTCCATATAAGCCGAGACATGATATAAAGATGGCCAGTGCTGTAAAGAAACCGATAGCTTTACCCAATACTTTTTCTTTCTGCAAGATCTGTCCGAAGTTTTCATCGAGGAAATGATATTGCATTACTTCGCCGGGAGCGAATTGCTTCCAGGCAGTCTCAGCTTTCTTCAGGAAACCGCTGGCATTACCTTTCAGGCGAAAGCCCATTTGCAAATATTCATTACCCGGGCGAATTATCGCTGGCGCTATAGATGCACGCAAGGATTCCCAATGAAAATCGCGCACCACACCAATGACTGTTAACTCTTTATTAATAACAGCACCGATCGGATTTTCAAGTCCGAGTTCTGCTACGGCTGCTTCATTGAGAATGATAGCGGCAGAGTCAGAAGCATTTTCGTGATCGAAATCTCTGCCCTGTATCAATTGAAAATGCATCAGGTCGAGATAGTGTGCGTCTGCATAATACGTGTTCAGGGTAATAGCATCCGGCATCGTGGGAGTCTGATAGGTGGCGTATGATATAACCGCTTTGGTGCCGGGCTCTCCGCTGTGCAGACTTACCGCGGTAACTTCAGCTTGTTGCGAAAGTATATTTTTAAAAGCTTCGGTGCTGGAACCAAGCTTGGGTATCTGGTCGATGGTAACAACACTTTGCTGGTTAAAGCCCAGATCTTTTGTCTGCATGAAATCCATCTGTCTCATTACTACTGCTGCGCAGATCATTAGTCCCATGGAAACGGAGAATTGGACAATTACCAGTATATTCCGAAAACCACCGCTGCTGCCGGATACATTTCCTTTCAACACCCTTACCGGTTTAAACGAAGTAAGGTAGAGTGCAGGATATATACCCGAAAGTATACCTACCAGCAAAGCAAAGGCAAATACCAATAGTATATTCCAGTAATTGAACAGCAGTGTATTCAGCAAGGTTTCCCCGGTAATAAATCGGAATACATCCAGTGATATTTGTGCCAGCGCCAGCGATAGGAGTGTCGCTACGGTTGTCATGACGATCGACTCCAGCAGAAATTGTGTTATCAGTTTATTACGCGTAGAGCCAACTACTTTGCGTATGCCAACTTCTTTGGCGCGCCTCGCAGCACGCGCGGTGGTAAGGTTCACAAAATTTACAGAGGCAAGAACGAGAATGAAAACCGAGATCGCTCCAAATATATAGAGGTTGGCTTCATTCCCGGTAGGAGAAATTTCATAGTTGAGTTTGGACTGCAGGTGTACATCGGTTAATGCATGAACGTAAAACTTCACAGCATTCGGATGTTCCTTATAGGCTTCGAAAGATATATTCTCTGGCACACCCATGGCTTGCGGATATACCTGTTTCTCTAACAAGCGGTCGAGTGCTTTTTCGAGGTCCTGCTGACGTTGATTTTCTTTCAGCAATATATAGTTATACATAGAGGCTGACGGCCAGTTAAACTGGTGCGTGAGCATATTTTCGTTCGAGGCCCATATCGATGCCTTTAGTTGTGAGCTTCGTTTATCATCTTTTACAAGACCGGTAACCGTAAATGTTTTTTTATCCTTGCCCAGTACAATTGCTTTACCCATGGGGTCACCATCCTGAAAATATTTCTGAGCAACACTTTCGGTGATTACGACACTGGCCGGATGCCGAAGTGCCTGACGCGGATCGCCCTGGATAAACTCATACGAGAAGACCGTAAAGAACGCGGAGTCGGTATAGTATACCAGGTCATAGAAAGATTGATCGTTTCGGGTGATCAGCTCATCGTTGCTGCGGGCTACACGTGTAAAGGATTCTATCCCTTCATATTCTTTCGGAAGAAATTCTCCCAGAGCTTCTGGTCCAACGGCAAACCCGCCCATATTAAAGAACGACACACCCACTTTGTAAATGCGATCTGCATTGGTATAGTGACGATCGTAACTCCACTCACCGTAGATATACATGAAGATAACAAGGCTGCACGCAATGCCTATCGCGAAGCCGATGATGTTGATGAGCGAGTAGGAGAGTTGGCGCTGAAGATTGCGTATAGCAATGAGCAGATAGTTTTGTAACATTACGCAGTGGTTTTGGTTCCGTGGGTCTGACCGGTACGCGACAAGAAGAATGCCATAGGAAAAATACTGATTTTTCAGTTCAAAATAGGACTATAGCCGTGATTCTCCTGATTCGCACATGAACAATAAAGTCCGCCAACGGACGGTTCAGGCAACGCGCAACGGCAAGGCTATACCGAACGGACTACGAACTACTAAACTGACGAAAAGGAAATCTAAACGTATGCATACAATACAACTGCAGTTAAATGACCAGGGACGCGGTTCATTTTTTATTAAAGAAGGTGAGGAGCAGCTCGCTGAAATGGTGATCAGTATACATAAAGGAAACCTCACCGTGTTCCACACCGAAGTGTCGGATAAACTTCGCGGGCAAGGTGTTGCCGGTCAACTGCTAAAGAACATGGTGCAGTACGCGCGCGATCATAAATTGAAAGTAATTGCACTCTGTCCGTACGTACATGCGGAGTTTGAGCGGCATCCTGATCAATATGCCGACATCTGGAATAAAGACTGGCATCACACGAAGTAGAACTTGCTTCGTACTTTCTTTTGTGTGATGCTTGCCTATATATCGGTTAGTGTATGGTTTTGAATTCGAAGGGAATATTTACCTGCTCGGCATATTCTTTACCGGCATCATCAATGCTTTCATCGTCTTCGTAAAAGTACCAGAGTATCTTTACACCCTTTACATCCTTCAGGGCCATCATCATATCGAGTATGAGTTTGGAAGATGCTGTATTGAAATACTCGAGTTTAAAAGCAAAATCAGTTGCAGGGTTAGGCTCCTGTGAATATTCATGAATCCAATCCAGCACAGGGGAATAAAATTCAACTGCGTCTTCAGGTAGTGACCTGCCGGATATTTCGAAAACCTGATCACTCTTGTTCAACGTCACGCGGGGCGTATCCTGTGTCTCTTCCAGGAATAAATTTTTCATAGCCTGCATTCCTTTCTTAATTTTCGTTTCTATCACTTTTCAACTTCCCGGAAAATGTACAAAATGTTTGCTAATCGGAAAGGCAGTTTAGGATCAACGTCAAAGAGCAAACGTTAAACTTCTGATGGTGACGATATTTTTATTTGAACATTTTTTATGAAGTGCAAACACAGAATTGCAATGCTACCGGAAAAATCGGGGTGCGAAAAATAAGGTATATATCGCGGTACAGATGTTGCAACCTGCACGAGAGTTTTTTTGGGAAATAGGTGTACACCTTCTGCTTTTGCTGCGCAGTATGGATTATGAAGTTATAGGCTTTCATTGCGATCCGCACGAAACCATGCAAATGAAATAGTTATACTTCCTGTAAACAGATACACCGTATCAGGTTCGTATTCAACACAAGGAGGAAATATAGCTTGAAACAACAGGTTGAAAGGCAATACGGCACTACATCCCGGCAGCGTTAACCGAAGGGAAGAATCAAATACTCACATTACATGTTAAAGAATATCTACCAGTATTATAGGTTATGGATAACCCTATACAAACATCGTCTCACCCAACGGGCTGCGGAGTGTCGTGTATATACTACATGTAAAGCGGTAAGGCTTAATGAATTAATATAGGGCCACGCTTGGATTTACGTGCTGACTTTTTGCTAGTTTTTTTGGCGCCCGATGGCTTTACTGCTTTCTTTACAGTAGCCACCCTGTTGCGCAACGATAATCCTGCACGGAAAGTAATTTTTCGTAAAGCGGCCAGTGAACGTCCCACAGCTTTCGCGATGTCGGCAGTAGGTGTATGCTCCTTAATCAGTCTCTTGATAGTTGCCAGCTCTTTCGATGTTACTTTCTGACCATGATTTTCGGCAACTGTTTTTCTGGATTTACTCATGCTTCTGCTAATATTTAGTCAGTATTAAATGATTTTGAAAGTTAGGTAATAACTGATTATACTTTGGTAACTTTTCGACCATTATCAAGGGGCGATGTAAGAATTACTACAAGGTTCCATTAAATCAATATAGTATGCCACTGTTCAACTGGGGTAAAAAAAAGAATATAGCAGAAGAGAAGGCAATGATTGCCAACGAGATGCAGATGCTTATGGTAAAGCTTTTGTTTGATAAAGAACCCGTATGGCAAGATGCTATACTTGAACAGGAGCTTGTGAGAAATTTTCCATTATTTTCGTCAACTGACATTTCGGGTAAAGATAGCGACCGGTCGCGTCAGTATTTTTTTCGAAACTATATGGTGCCCTATACCGAGGGAGACCTTCCTGCCCAGGGCACTATATTTAAACCAGAGAAACCTTTTAGTCAGGATACACTCACCCACGCATATCGCCAGGCGTGGCATTGGCATGCCGCACAAGAGGTAGGCGCTACATGTACCCACGAGCTGATGGTAACAGACCTGATGGCACTTCCATTACCGTATCGCGACCGCGTTATTTACTTCCAGAAGTTTCTTTCCGCAGTAGTGAAAGCGATGAAACCCCAGGCGCTATATTTCACATCCAGCGATAAACTCATTGATCCTGCAGAATACCTGAAGCAAATCGAGGAGCATGGTTTCGAAAATCTATATGCCTTGCTTAATGTACGCCTATATAATGTAACGGGAAGCGGAATGCTGATGGATAGCATTGGTATGCATGCGTTGGGATTACCGGACTTTCAAATTCAGTTCTCGGAGAAAGATCCCGGGCAGATTGCCGGTCTGCTATATTCTTATGCCCAGTATATATATGATTATGGCTCGGTTATCGAAGATGGCAATACGGTTGAGGGCATTGAGCAAGGCTCGCGCTGGAAGTGTATTTACAGCGGTGCGGCCGTTGACCCGAAGCGTTCGGTGATCGATGTGAAGCCCTCTGCGACATAATATAGGTTAATTGGTAGAATAAGCCGGTGTTTAATTTCAGCAGGTATCTGCGGAACATTACCTTTATATTATAACCTAATACCTATGGAAGAGAACGTTTTGTTGTATTTGGGAGGCATTGGTGCTTCGGAGATTTTACCATTATCTATATTCATGGTATTGCCCGGCATACTTTGGTTGTGGGCGATTATCGACCTGGTAAAAAGAGACTTCAGCGACAGTGCTACTAAAATTATCTGGGCACTTGTCATCATCTTTATTCCGTTTGTTGGTTCGATATTGTATTTGGTCGTGGGCCGCAGTAAAGCGGTAGGATCGTAATGGCAGGATATTTATTTTAAGAAATTGTCCTGCAGCGCATAGTGGTGTAAAACTATACATGCTATGAACAGGAACGAATTTTTATCACTTGCTGCTATATCCCTTCTGGGTGTAAAGGGCAAAGCTATGGCAGCACACATTGTACAACCTGAATTACTACATTTTACCGATGACGGTTCTATGCCCAACAGCCGGTACCCGTTAATCGTATACAGAAATGCTTTTGCTGAGCGTGATAAAAACGGGGCGCGCTGGCTCGAAGATACGTTTGCTGCCAACAACTGGACTAACTCCTGGCGCAACGGGGTGTTTTCTTATCATCACTATCACAGCATCACACACGAGGTACTGGGTATATATAGCGGCTCGGCCCTGTTACACCTGGGCGGTGAAAAAGGACAAAAGGTAAATGTACAGGCTGGTGACATTCTTATTATCCCGGCCGGTGTAGGTCACAAGAACCTTGGTGATAAAGATAATTTTGGTGTAGTAGGTGCTTACCCAGACGGGCGTGATTACGATATAAAACGTGGCGCTCCGGACGATCGTCCACAGGCAATTCGAAATATAGCAGCGGTACCGTTGCCATCGCTCGATCCGATCTATGGAAAAGATAAAGGATTGAGTTTACATTGGAAGTAAAGTCTGCTACCGTGAAAGTATATGTACGTTACCCTGGCTATATATACAACCCGCTACGTTGTCTCAATTGATCTTTCCTCAAGCTGTTCCAGTTTCATTCGGTGTCGGCGTTTCAGTAAGTCTCTGCGAAGGAATGGAAAGAATATCAACGCGATCAGCAACGTTGCCAATCCTTCAATCAATATAGTATTGGGAGCACCTACATAGTGCGAGAGCGTACCGATCAGCAAACCTCCAATCGGCTGCATGCCAAAAAAGGCCATGGCATAATAACTCAGCACACGTCCGCGCATGGCGGGCGTTACCGTTGTCTGGATCAAGGTATTGCTAATGGTAGTCTGCGACATCATACCAAAACCTGTTACCGCTATAACAAACAAGGCAATGGGCAAACTGGTAAGATGTGAGAACACGATCAATCCCAAACCAAAAACAAGCGTGTTAAAGAATAATACTTTCTTCAGGTTTGATCCGGCCTTGAGCGATGCCAGGTAAAAAGCTCCGCTTACAGCACCGAGTCCTATAAAACTATTCAGGTATCCGAACACAGAAGCTTCTCCGTTGAAGATCTCTTTTGCATATATAGGCAGTAGGGTAATATAGGGCAGCGCCACCAGGCTCATGCAGGCGAGCATCATCATCACCATGCTGATAGAAGGTGTATTTTTCAGATAGCCGAAACCTTCCTTTAAATCGGTAATAGCGTTGCTGGTATGTTCGCGCGGTTTATAAGGCGGAAGCTTCATAAACAGCAGCGATGTGAGCACTGCTATAAAACTTAGACCGTTAATCAGAAAACATATAGCGGCTCCATATTGCTGCAACACTAACCCGGCTATAGCAGGACCAATGAGTCGTGCCGTGTGTACCATGGAGGAGTTCAGCGCTATAGCATTCGGTAAATGTTCCTTGTTGTCTACCATGTCATATACCAGTGCTTGTCGTGCCGGTACATCAAATGCGTTGATGATGCCGAGCAGCACACTCAGGGTAAGGATGTGCCACACTTCATAACTGTCCAGTAGCACGAGTGTTGTGAGCAGTACTGCTTGTATCAGCGAAGCGATTTGGGTTAGCAGCAATACGTGGTAACGATTATAGCGGTCGGCAATTACACCTCCGGCAATCGAGAACAGGAAGGACGGGAACTGCGCAGCGAAGACAGCAACCCCGAGCATAAAGGAAGACTGCGTCATTTCGTAGATCAGCCAGTATACCGAAGTGCGCTGCATCCAGGTACCGATCAGCGATACAGACTGTCCCGCAAAGTATAAACGGTAGTTCCAACTCTGAAATGCTTTAAGGAAAGTAATCTTCATACTTCGTTCATGCTCGGCTGATTTTCTATTCGGGTATGGCGAGATGGCAAACTTATTCTTTTTTCAGGTAGTGATTGAGTCCGTCCAAGTAATTATTGAATATAGGTTGAAGGAGAAACAAGATCTATAAAAAGAAAGCTGAATTGTATACGAGAGACAATTCAGCTTTACAATGTTATATGTGTTATATGATAGTGCAATCTTTATTCCGGAGATTTACCTACGCCCGGACCTTTTGCATTGATGGAGCGTCCGTTCTTGTCGAAAAAGAAATTCTGTACATCACTGCCGGTTGAAATGCGCACCCAATAACCATCTTTATTTTTACTTTCATATACCTTGCCGGTTTCCCAGCCAGCGTATTCATTGTTCTGTAAAGTTTTGCGCAGCGACTCCGGTATATCAGCTGTTTGAATAAGTGTATAGTCCTGCTGCTTGAATTGATTGCTGGGCTGCTGTCGTCTTTCGGATGATGAATTTTGTGAACGTGTGCTGTCGTTTGACTGAGCATGAACCGCCATGCTTATGAAAAACATGCCGATTAAAAATGATGTTAATTTTTTCATGGCTTTTTTAATGCTATGCACGGATAAAATTATGCCGGCAGAAGCAGCGCGGATAAACTTTGGAACATGAGGAAGCATGTGGACAATATTCTTTCATTGCAGTGTGCGCATCACACAAGGTAAGATGTGCGTTCGCACGAAGGCACGAATATCCATTCGCGTAAAAACGGAGCGTGCAACTTTGTTTTTCTTACAGTGATATTCTATTTTGCCCCGGCTCAACGAGGTTGATTGATTTTCGTGAATGAGCATCCATCATAACAACACTGAAATACCTATAGAAATGAACAGACTAGAATTTTTGCAACGTGCCGGATTGGTGAGCGCAGGTTTAATGATAAACGTGCCATCGGTTATGGCAGATGAGCAGTCAAAGTATATTTCAAAACGTCCCACAGTCGGAGAGCGTCACTTTTCAAGCAAGTCTGTGGAAGGTGCCATTAAAGAATTCAAAACAAAAGTAAAGGACGAAGAACTCGGCTGGTTGTTTGAAAACTGTTTCCCGAATACATTAGACACCACCGTATTCGTAAAATCGAAAGGCACGAATCCGGATACCTATATTATCACCGGAGATATAGATGCGATGTGGCTTCGCGACAGTACAGCACAGATATGGCCGTACTTGCCGTTCATGAAGTCAGATGCGGAACTGCAGAACCTGATTGCCGGTGTTATCCATCGTCAGACACAATGCATTTTGAAAGATCCGTATGCTAACGCATTCTATGACGACAATGCAAAAGTAAGTGAGTGGAAAGATGATATCACGGCCATGCAGCCGGGTATACATGAACGCAAGTGGGAGATCGATTCATTGTGTTACCCGATCCGACTCGCGTATCACTATTGGACAATGACAAAAGACACAACGCCGTTTGGTGCCGCGTGGAAGTCAGGTATACAGGCTACGTTGAAAGTGTTCAAAGAGCAGCAGCGTAAAAACGGTCCTGGTCCCTATACCTTCCAGCGTACAACAGCATGGGCAACTGATGGTGTGCCATTGGCAGGGTATGGATATCCTGTGAAGCCGGTTGGACTGATCTGTTCAATGTTCCGCCCAAGTGATGATGCTACTATATTTCCATTCCTGATACCGTCCAATTTCTTTGCAGTAGTAAGTTTGAAGCAGGCATCTGAAATGATACTCGCTATCTCGAAAGACAAAGCATTGTCAGATGAGTTGGCACAGCTTGGACAGGAGGTATCCGATGCGTTGCAGAAATATAGCATTGTAGAACATGCCACCTATGGCAAGATATATGCGTTCGAAGTGAACGGTATGGGAAGCTATAATCTGATGGACGATGCCAATATACCGAGCCTTCTTTCATTACCATATTTGGGCGCCGTAAAAGCGGATGATCCTATATATCAGAACACGCGCAAGTTCCTCTTTTCAGACGACAATCCTTTCTTCTTTAAAGGAAAGGCTGCATCGGGTATAGGAGGACCACATGCCGGTATCGATATGATCTGGCCATTGAGTATAATCATGAAAGGTCTTACCAGCACAAACGACCAGGAGATTAAAGATTGTCTTCATACGCTGAAAGCCACACATGGTGGTACAGGCTTCATGCACGAATCGTTTCACAAAGATGATCCGCAGAAATTTACGCGCAAGTGGTTTGCATGGGCAAACACGATCTTCGGTGAATTTGTATGGACAGTCTATAAAAAGAAGCCGCACCTGCTGGCCTGATAACACGCAATTCATCATTCAAAGCTGCATTATTAAATTAATGCAGCTTTTTATTTACTAATTAAATTAGTTTTTATACGTTTGTGTATCTAAAATAATTAGAGGTATGAGAACGGTAAAAACATTCAACGGAGTACGGAAAATAGAGGATTGGGACATGAACCTGGTGCCTCTGCAAGTGCGTGAGATTTTGCAGGATGCACGTAAAAGTCTCATCGCAAGGTTGCTGGCAGAGAAAGGTCTGGAAGAATATATCCAGCACCGTTTCAATGCGAAAGTATCGCCACAGAAAGCGTTGCAGATTAAAAGTAAACTGATTGAACTGCAACATGCCGGTATAAATCTGGAGCGTTATCGTTCTGCATTTCAGCAGGTTCTTGAAAAGGAAAACAGTCATATAGATTCGGCTATATTCTTTGCCGAGATTGATCAGTATATACAATTGTGTTTGAGTGAAGTACAGCTTGAGTTCGATCCGCTGGAAACATACCGCATCGATCACATCAACCTCGTACAAAATACCCGGCAGATGCTTATCAGTAAAATTCTCACCGAGGTTGGTTTGAAAAACTTTGTTAAAGGTCAGTACTATGAAGAACTGAACGAGCGCGACAAGATGCATTACATTATTGATGAGCTTCGCGATTACTTCTTTACCAAGCGCACAGATTACGGACAGATGCTTCACTTCATTGAAGTTAACCACCTGGATGTGATCGAGGGAAGCAAGCAACTCTTCAAGCGGGAAGTGATTGAGATTCTCGATAAACACTTTGAACCGTTGAAAGACTAGTGCCCGTCAAAGCATAATCGCGCTTGTGTACTTTTGGAAAGTATAAATATACCCGGTAGTTTTATTCTGTAAACAGGTAGGGTTATGACGGATGCTAAAGGAAAAGGAAAGGGTACAGAGAAAGATCAGGAAGCAAAACCATTTGAAGAGAATCTGGAGTCCCTACAGCACGAAGAACTTTCAGGCTTGCCGGATGAGGATGACAATTCACTCGAATATAGCGATACGGATGAAGATGAAGACGAAGGAGTAGGGGATGGAAATGTAGGAAGAGGCTTATCGGATAAGTAAGTATACCAGGTAGCATAAAGCTGAGGCCAAAAGATTAACGCTATGAATGTACAGCAAGCTTACAACGCGTGGGCATCACAATACGATACCAATCAAAACAAGACGCGTGATCTGGAAGCGAAATCGCTTCGGGAAACGCTTCACGCGATTGACGTTGACCGCTGCCTCGAAATAGGTTGTGGCACAGGAAAGAATACACGATGGCTGACTGAAAAAGCAAAACACATTACCGCCGTTGATCTTTCAGAAGAGATGCTTGCCAAAGCGAAGGCAAAGGTACAAACCGATCGCGTGACCTTCCGGCAAGCCGATATTACAACGGAGTGGGTATTTGCAGAAGGCGTGTACAACCTGGTAGTGTTCAGCCTGGTGCTGGAGCATATCGAGCACCTGGAGCCAATCTTCGAAAAAGCGGCACGTGTACTACAGTCCGGGGGTTACCTGTATATAGGCGAACTCCATCCCTTTAAACAATACTCCGGATCGAAGGCTAGGTTTGATACCGAGGCGGGTACACATATAGTTTCGTGCTTCAATCACCATGTATCTGATTTTATTCAGGCCGCTCGTACTCATGGACTTACCGTTTCCAGTTTCGATGAATACTTCGATGACGATGACCGGAATTCCATACCGCGCATCCTGACCATACTTTTCCGGAAGAACTGATGGATCATTCATTCGCGTATTTCAAGCGAGTATGTATAGTTCGGTAGATACTACAGAATAAATTGGATCAATATTGAGTACGTCATCAGCAAAATGAGTCAACTGCATCACAACGATATAGTTATATACAAGAAGGATGGCAGGATATGGCTGTTCGATCGTTACGACAGGAAACGAGCGTCACGTCATTCTCCACAAGTATATGCCGTGATCAGGCGCGAAGGGAGGATACTCGATCGTGTGGAACCATCAGATCTGATCAAGTGCTTGCCTAAACAAAGTAATCATCATGTCGGCCGAGCCATATTTCCAATAGAATTCGCCCCTCCTGCAAGAAACCCGCTTGCTAAACTTCTCTATCTATAGTCGTCATTTCAAGCGAGCCATTCTTCCCTGGAAATGTACTTTACCCGCGAGAAACCCCAAGGCTTTCCTTCAAAGCACAGCAACGTATGAAATATATACTTACGTGATGCTCACATTGCTTCAACGCAGGACTTTCTCGCAGTGAGTAAGGCACATGAACTCAAAGCCCACGCTCGAAGTGAGGTTATAGACACCACCACGCACGTGTCATATTCACATTTTTTCTTGCCGATTTGGAAATATAGCGTGTTGTGCAGGGTATCAGTCGTATTGCAAATAGTTCCAATACTACGTACCAAAGCGGCTATATTTTTACAAAAATTCCAACGATAATGATGGAATCCAAACCTTTGCTTAATTTAAAACCCGCAATATTTGTGACTCCAACCCAATGACAAACTCAAAATGAAAATAGGCATCGCTGCGGACCACGGAGGTTTTGCACTAAAGGAAGTGATTAAGAAATTTCTGCAGGCGCAACAACATGAGGTCAAAGACTTTGGCGCCACCGAGCGTGATGACACCGATGATTATCCGGACTTTGTTATTCCTCTGGCGAAGTCAGTTGCTACCGGTGAAGTAGAGCGTGGTATAGCAGTGTGTGGCAGTGGTGTAGGAGCATCCATCGCTGTAAATAAAGTACCCGGAGTTCGGGCGGCATTGATACACGATCACTTCTCGGCACACCAGGGTGTTGAAGACGATGATATGAACCTGCTATGCCTGGGTGGCCGCGTTACCGGTGATGAAATGGCGAAAGAACTTGTAAACACTTTTCTGAAAGCTAAATTTACCGCTGCCGAGCGCCATCAGCGCAGGCTTAACAAAGTAAAGCAACTGGAGAAGTAGCGAACTGAACTGTATAAATCATACGTATATAAATCTGTATCATATAATATTTTATTTCTATAACAATGCAAGATAATTCTTATCTCTTGGGCATGGTCGGTCTTGGCACCATGGGCCGCAATCTTCTTTTGAACATGGCAGACCACGGATTTAAAGTGGCTGGTTACGATAAAGATCCTGCCAAAGTATCCATGCTGGGTAAAGAAGCTGTAAAAGGTGATGTAAAGGGATTTACATCGTTGAAAGAGTTTGTTGATAACCTGCAGAAGCCACGCGCGGTAATGCTGCTGGTACCGGCCGGAAAAATTGTTGATAGCGCTATAGCGGAGATCGCCGCGTTGCTGGATGCCGGTGACCTGATTATTGACGGAGGTAACTCACACTTTACAGATACAAATCGCCGGGCAGAAGAACTGAAGAGCAAAGGACTTCACTTTTTCGGAATGGGCGTTTCAGGTGGTGAAGAAGGTGCACGCAAAGGTCCGAGTATGATGCCGGGTGGTAATCCGGATGCCTATAAAGTTGTTCAACCTATATTTGAAGCTATCGCTGCAAAAGTAAAAGGCGATCCTTGCGTTACGTATATAGGTCCCGGGTCAGCCGGTCACTTTGTAAAGATGGTACACAACGGTATCGAGTATGGCTTGATGCAGCTTCTCGCAGAAACGTACGAAGTAATGCAAAAAGGACTCGAACTGCCAGGCGATAAAATTCATTCAACATTCCGTCAGTGGAACGAAGGTAGATTGCAGTCATTTCTCGTGGAGATCACGCGCGATATATTTGCATTCAAAGAACCAGGTGCTGATCACCTGTTACTGAATGATATCAAAGACGAAGCACGCTCAAAAGGAACCGGCAAATGGACATCGCAGGTAGCGATGGATTTACAATTGCCGATCCCAACGATCGATACAGCGGTATCCATGCGCGACTTGTCAAAGTATAAAAAGCTGCGTACTGATGCATCAGCACTTTATAAAAGTGGTTCACTGAAGCTGAATGTTGACGAGGCACAGTTCATTCAATCACTTGAGCAGGCACTATATTTCAGCACCGTCATTGCTTATGCACAAGGTATGCACTTGTTATCGCAGGCCTCTGCGGAGTATGGCTATAACCTGAAGATGGACGAGATCGCGCTGATCTGGCGTGGTGGCTGTATCATCCGTTCCACATTCCTGGAAGATATATACCACGCGTACAAGAAAAGTACAACCTTGCCACACTTGTTGCTGGATGCAGGTATAGCCCAGAAAGTAAACGGAGCTTTGGCGGGTATGCGTACCGTTGTATCAGCAGCAACCGCTGCCGGCATAGCGATACCAGCGTACACAGCATCGCTGAGTTACTTTGATGCATTCCGCAGTGAGCGCATGCCATTGAACCTGATTCAGGCACAACGCGATTACTTCGGTGCGCACACCTACGAGCTCATTGGCAAAGAGGGGGTATTCCATACTCAATGGTTCGCCAAATAAACGCTTAACACCTATATCTACAGTACAACACCAACGTATCGTTAATGAGCGCAACAACAGATTCTATCAAGGCACAGCCCGCTATATTTTTCATCTTCGGTGGCACCGGTGATCTTACCTCGCGTAAACTCGTGCCGGCTCTCTACAATCTTTTTGTAGATGGCTGGATGCCGAGTCACTTTTCCATTGTGGCCATGGGACGCACCGCGTTTACCGATGATCAATTCCGCGAAGTATTATTGAAGGATATAAACCAGTTCTCGAGAAGCGGAAAGCCGCAGCCTGAAAAATGGAATGCTTTCGTTCAGCATGTGTTCTTCCAGGTATCCGATATCAACGATACCAAAACGTATGAGGAACAATCGAGACGTATAGCAGCTTTTCGTGAAGAGGCCGGTACGGATCCAAACGTGATTTACTACCTCGCGGTAGCGCCACGTTTCTTTAGCACGATTGCTGAAAATATAGCGAAGCATAAACTGGCCGAAGACACGACACGATCACGCATCGTGATTGAAAAACCGTTCGGACATGATCTCGAGTCTGCGCGTAAACTCAATCAATTATTGGGAAGTGTATTCTCCGAGCAACAGATATACCGCATCGATCATTACTTAGGCAAGGAGACTGTACAAAATATTATGGCTTTTCGATTTGCCAACTCAGTCTTTGAACCGCTGTGGAATCGGAACTATATCGACCACGTGCAGATCTCGGTAACCGAACAGCTCGGTATGGGTAGTCGTGGTGGTTATTACGATGATGCAGGAGCTTTGCGTGATATGATCCAGAATCATATACTTCAATTGCTTTGCCTCGTAGCGATGGAACCACCGGTAAGTTTTGAAGCCGATAAAGTACGCGATTGTAAAGTAGACGTTTTGCATTCGATGCGTAAATTCAGTCCGGAAGACATTAAGAAGAATGCTGTTCGCGGTCAGTATAACAAGGGCTGGATTGAAGGTAAAGAAGTGCTGGGCTACCGCGAGGAGCAAGGCGTAAATCCAAACTCAAATACAGAAACATTTGCAGCGATAAAATTCTTTGTCGACAACTGGCGCTGGCATGGTGTTCCGTTTTACCTGCGCACGGGTAAACGCATGCATCAGTCATCATCCGTTATCACCATTCAGTTCAAAGATGTGCCGCACATGATATTCCCGTCTGAAGCCATTGAAGGATGGCAGCAAAACCGTTTGATCATCAGTATACAGCCGGAGATGAGTGTTCGTTTGCAGGTTCAGGCCAAACGTCCGGGACTCGATATGACGCTGAATCCGGTGGATATGATATTCGATTACAACGGTACCTATACCGGCGATACCCCGGAAGCATACGAAACATTGTTACTGGACACCATGCTGGGAGATCAGACACTCTTTATGCGTGGCGACCAGGTAGAAGCTGCCTGGGATCTACTCATGCCTATATTGAATGCATGGGGTGGAAAGAAAAGTCTCAGCTTTCCAAATTACTCTGCCGATTCATGGGGACCGGAAACTGCTGAAGCATTAATCGCGCAGGATGGTTTCCATTGGTTTACTCTTCCGCTAAAGAACGATCGAAAGAAATAATGAAGCATATATATACCGATGCAGATACACTGTTAACTGCACTCGCTGATTTTGTTGTAACCAAGGCAAACGAAGCGATTCAGCAACAGGGAAGATTTTCATTTGTGCTCTCGGGCGGAAGTTCTCCTAAAAAGCTGTTTGAGTTGCTGGCGTCTGATCGATATCGAAAGCAAATCGACTGGACTAAAGTATTCTTCTTCTTTGGAGACGAACGCTATGTCCCGGCTGATCATCCAGATAGTAATTTTCTGATGGCAAAGAAAGCGCTCTTCGATGCATTGCAAATCTCTCCCGGACAAATCTTCCGTATGAAAACAGAGCTCGCTCCGGAAGAAGCTGCCTTGGATTATGAGAAAGATCTGCAAGGCTATTTTGTTAATAGTCTTGTACGATTTGATCTTGTGTTACTAGGACTCGGGGATGATGCACACACGGCATCTCTCTTTCCACATACCAGTGTATTGCAGGAGAAGGATTCGCTGGTAAAGGCGCTATATATCGATAAAGTAAAAATGAATCGCATAACGCTTACAGCTCCCTGCATTAATCAGGCTGCAACCATTGCATTCCTGGTATATGGGCCATCGAAAGCTGAAGCTGTTCAGCATGTGCTGGAGGGAGGGCAGAATATACAGGAATATCCGGCGCAACTGATCCGTCCAAACGGAGGTTCCTTACACTGGTTCCTCGATGAAGCCGCTGCCGGCCGGATACGCAAATAACATTTATACTATATCTGTAACCCTCAATATATAGTTTAAGCATGCAACCCAAAATAAATGTAATATCATTACCCGTCAGTGATCTGCAACGATCACTGACTTTTTATCGCGATGGTCTTGGCTTGCCCACACCGGGCATCAATGAAGGCATCATCGCGATTGAGTTAGACGGAGGACTTTCTTTATTCCTGATCGAACGAAATCAATTCGCATCGTTCTCTACATTGGCACAGGCGGAGCCCCACCTGTCTCATAGTTCGGTAGAATGTATACTTTCCTGCGCTGTTGATAGCAAGGAAGAAGTTGACTCTATATTAGAGGGAGCGTTGAATACAGGCGGATCTATACCCAGTCCTGCAAAAGAAGAAGCGTGGGGATATACCGGCTACTTTAAAGATCCTGACGGGCACCTTTGGGAGATCGTTTGTCCGAAGAATCGGGCGGATTAGTGTTCGCCTCGTTAAGGGTTATCAGTTATCATTTAATCGTTAATCCGGGTTGCATGTGACGGAAATCTCTTCGGCGAACTTTGTGGTCTCCTTTGTGGGGTCTGTGCAATTGGGTTTCATCACGCTGCTATAGCTACAGCACGCTTATTCAAAAGTAAATACATCACACCCGTAGCGGCAAACAACGTGAGGCATATAGCCGGGAGTATATTTATAGACCCTTCACTTACACTGAGTTCGAGAAAGGGCCCGAGAATCGAAAGCCCCAAACCACCACCAAAGAAATAAGCCGTAGTTGCCACACTGGATGCCAGCCCATGATGTTGCTGCGGTATACCATGCATCGCCATAACGGTAAGACTTGTGTAGGTCACAGCAATGCCAATGCCCGTAACACACGCTACCGAAAGCAGCAGAATAATCAGCGGATAGCCTGTCGTCAGAACAACAATCAATAATATACCTCCGAGCAACATCGTACTCATTCCCAATAGCGATGATTGCTGAACAGGCATCTTGCGAACGAGCACCGGTATCAGGAATTTTCCCACCATCACCGAAAGTATACTGAAAGGTAAAAGCAATAGCCCGGCCGTTGCGGTGTCATACTGCATATTCTGCTGAAGCACGAGTGACAGTATAAAAAGATAACTGGTAAAGAAAGCCCCCAGAAAAACAGACGCTATATTTCCCTGCAAGGGGAGGACAGAACGAAAGATTGAAAAGTCGATCAGCGGATCTTTACGTTTTTGATTCCGGGAGATGAAGATATACATCGCTGCAATAATGCACAGCAGCATGGCGGTCATCATAACCGGATAGTCACCGAAATGCATCAGTTCATGTACGAAGTAGGAGAGTAGCATAATACCCAGTGTGAGTATTACGGCCGAAAATATATCAGCACGATTCTTTTGCTGCACACGTACATCTGCCGGTATATAGATGTATCCTATACACAAGGTAATTGCGATCACTGGCACGTTAATAAAAAATACACCTTGCCATCCGCTATACGTAGCAATAATTCCTCCGACAGAAAGCCCCGTACCGGAACCAATTGCCGCAAACGCGCTGAATATACCAATGGCTTTGCTGCGCGCAGGACCTTCTTCAAAAGTGTGCGTGATGATAGAGAGTGCAGACGGCATAACAAAGGCAGCGCCAATACCTTGCACCAGTCGGAACATCATAAGTTGCTCAAAGGTAAATGACAGCGCAGCTCCCAGCGATGTGGTCAAAAACAGCGCGGCTCCAATCATAAAGATTTTCTTTCGGCCGGCAAGATCAGCGAGTTTACCGCCAACAATCATAAAGCCGCCATACGAAAGTATATATACTGTCTGAAGCCATTGCACCGTGCTGTTGTCCAAACCAAAATCAGCACGTACAAGCGGCATGGCAAGATTGATGATCGCTATATCGAGCGCTTCAAATAAAACGGCTGTACACGCCACCAGGAGGATTATTTTCTTACGACTGTCCATAATTCCGATGTTCGGTCAAAATTAATATGCCAGAACAGACCTTCCGAGGATTGTGGTATTTTCAGGATATTCCTATTGTTTTCATTAATTTTAAAGAACAGAATGCTTGACGATCACTCTCCAGAAATATGAAAAAAGAACAAGACACTACAGACGAGGTTAAACTGGATGCAACGGATATACAGATACTACGGTTGCTACAGGAAGATGCCAAGCTTACGGTGCGCGACATAGCATCGCGCGTACACCTGAGCGCGACACCAATCCACGAGCGCATCAAGCGACTCGAGAACAGCGGTGTGATCCGTCAATATGTAGCGCTGCTGAACAACGAACTCGTGAATAAAGGTATCATGGTTATCTGCTACGTTTCGCTGAACGTTCACAACAAAAAGACTGGTAAAGAGTTTATCGAAGCCGTTACAAAATTTCCAGAAGTAATTGAATGCTATAACGTATCAGGCGAATTTGATTTCATGCTCAAGATTGTTGCCAGCAGCATGAAAAGCTACCGCGACTTTTACGTCAACGAACTCAGTGGCGTAAAAGGCATTGGCCAATTCAAAAGCATTTTTGTAATGGATATTTTAAAGCAGACGCATCAGATACTGTAAAATTAGACCTTGCGAGGGTTACAATGTGTGTGTTGACGCTTATGAAGAATACTATCTTAATCAAAAAATGAAGTATAAAGTGGGTACAGATGCTGTAGATCACAGCCAAATGGTCTCTCGTAAAATACTAATTATTACCGCCTTGTTATTCATTGTTAATTCGAATGTTCTGGCGCAAGAGATTTGGACGGTTGGCCCTATGCTGCATGCGAACTTTGGGCGGGGAAAGCCAACCGTGTCTTTCGCCATAGAGGGAGCATATTGGAATGTCTCCCAATTCCCTTACAGTGTCGATTTCGGAATTGAATTCGATCGAAGAAAAACAACAAGATTTTACTCAGAGCTGCAAACCGGCATTGGTGTCGCGGGTATTTCTGTGGGCCCGGTATTGCAGGTTGGTGGAGGCGATGGCGCGAAACTTGGGCTTCAGGGTACGGCTTGGATCAATTACTACTTAGGTTTAGATTATAGGATGCGCTTTTTCCGTGGCCAAAAACATCATAGTGCCGGCCTCTATGCAAAACTTCCAGTAGCAACAACTGGCCTTGACGATGGTGATGGCGGTGACTCCTGGGGTGATTGGGATTAACTTGGTTGATGCGAGATACAAATAGATGGGATGGTTGAGCTGTGCAGGATTTAGTGGGGCTTTAGTTATATAATTTATATTATGTTAAATAGGATTAGCTCTATCCTGGATTCGGCATTTGGTTGTTCCTATATCGTTACGTCACTTTGAAATCAGCCACCTCTTTCCTATCTGTTGATTTGGCTGCTGACTCGGTTACGGCAGTGATCGAACTAAGGTGCAAATTCTTCAGACAGGGTCTCCGGTAGCTCGCTGCTACTGGACTGTGTAGGTTGAGACAGGTTTTTCAATTTACCATTCTTGCGCTTCGGTCGCAGAAACTTCCGGTTTGGAATACTTCTTTTTCTTCGTTGAAATTCTGTCGCGCTTCTTTTTACCTTTAGTGATCATCCACCAACCCTAACGTTTATGAAAAAACTATTAGTCATTGTAGTGCTGCTATGTTCTACTCAGGCATTTTGCCAGGGACAATTTCAGAAAGAGACTGCCGGATCACTCACCTTTGTTTCCGGACATGTGATGCAACTTGCCCAGGCAATTCCTGCCGACAAGTATAGCTGGACGCCGGAGAAAGGTGTACGCTCCGTAGCGGAAGTCTGTGCTCACATTATTTCTGCCAATTACTTTTTTGCTTCCAAGCTTGGCGCTAAAATTCCGGATGGCGTTAAAATGGAGACGCTCGAAAAAGATCTGAAGACGAAAGATGCCATTGCCGCTGAACTCAAAAAGTCTTACGACCTGATTCTTAATGCTATTAAGAATACTCCGGATGCAGCACTGGCAAACAAAGTAGAATTTCCGTTTCCGGGAGAGTTCACGAGCATGTCTGCTATATTGATTGTAGTGGGACACTCCAATGAACACCTCGGACAACTGATTGCCTATGCGCGCATGAATAAAATTGCTCCTCCATGGAGTGAAGGCAAATAATCTGTCTGAAGATCGCTACATTTCAGAGTCGAGCGGTTTTGAAGTGTAGCGATTGCTATAGCTACATATGTTAATCGAAGAAGAACGACTCGCCTATTGGATAAACAATTTCTACGGATATGGCACATGGAATGCCCGGATCTGGTTTATAGGCTATGAAGAAGGTGGCGGAGATCTGCCGGAGGAAGTAGCCGAAAAGTTTAACTATTTATATAGTGGACACCGAACATTCTCAACGCTTTGTGATGTTCGTGAAGTATACCGACACGTTGCCTTCAGACAAAGCGGAGCCAAAGCCAATCTGATTTCCAATCACTATGAATACAGATTCGATCGCAATGCCACATTGCATGGTGTGTGGAAAAATCTGATAGCTTTTGCGCATGGCTATCGCAAGGAAGCACTTACGGATATACTGACTTACCAGAAGGAACAATTTCTATTGCCGGATGCTGGTCGTGAGGCATTGATCAAACTATATCCCCTGCCGTGTCCGCACAATCACGGCTGGTATTACAGCTGGCTGGACTTGCCGCGATTGGGCTTTCTGAAAAGTCGGACGCTGTACGAAGAACATGTTTACGATATGCGCATACAACATATTCTTGAAAACATGTCCGCGTATAGACCTGACGTTGTTTTGATGTACGGAATGAATAATATTACCAGGCTCAAGCAATCCGTGCAGAAATTTTTTCCAGACGTATCGTTTAAAATGGTAAAAGCCATCAAGCAGCTGATGCCTCAATATCATCGTGCCGACCTTGGCGCAACTACATTGCTGATTACAACGCAACTCCCCGCCCTGCATCATAACCGCATTGAAACCGGGTTTGACTGGCTGCAATTGGGGAGAACAATCGCTAATCCTTAGCGCTTTAGAATCAGAAAGGGTAGCTTTTACACCACCCCTTCTTTTATATACCTATAACTCCCTTGCTATATTTATTTCAGAGCCAACGGTGCGCAGATTTTTTCGGGCAGTACCCAGTCTATTTTTTTTAGTGCAACAGTTTCGAACGTCTTGTCGCCCTCTGCGATCTTGATATACTGGTTAACGGGTATATCATGAAAAACATCGATGGTATTGCTGCCATGCCAGCGGATTTCCAGCTCATCTATTTTGGTAGCGGTTCCAAGACCAATTTCTCTGCGTAATGGAGATGAGCCAAAGCTTCCACCGGAATTTACGTCACGGTAGATTGTTCGCTTCTTTCCATTCTCCGTAATTGTAATTTTTAACCGCGAACCGATCGCGGCACGGTTTGCCTTTTTACCCGTTAAGTGAATATTCGTCCAGTTGTTGGCGCCTTGTCCCGGATTCATAAAGAATGAATTTTGATAGGAATCACCGATATAGGCCCCCCCCATCTCGATATATATATCCTGATCGCCATCATTGTCCATATCGGCAAAGGAGATTGCATGTCCTTTTTGCAAATGTCCTACACGGGCCGATGCAGTAACATCAGCAAACTTCTCCCCTCCTATATTCTTAAACATTTTATTCGGCACGAGTGATTGGTAATTAGGATTGCCGGTGCCCAGGTACATATCGAGGTAGCCATCGTTATCAATGTCGCCAAAGTTAGCGCCCATAGCAAATACGATCTTATCGAGACCTTTTTCTTTGGCTACGTTGGTAAATGTACCATTGTGATTGTTGTGGTATAGATACATCTTCTGCGGATTGCCTGCCTGGATAGAAAGTTTCTCCGCGGCGGCATAATATGCCAGTGTCTTATTGAACGAGTAATCGCAGGCAAATATATCGAGCCAGCCATCGTTGTCGTAATCCCAGAACCAGGTCGGGAAACTACTTCCCTCGTCTCCGGATATACCGGCATAGGCTGATACATCTTCAAACAAAACCTTTCCAAGCTCACCCGCTTTGTTTCGAAGCAAGTGACGTCCGTTGTCCATGGTCGATATAAAAATATCTTTCCATCCGTCATTGTCGTAATCTCCGGATGTAACACCTTTTACAAAATTGATAATGTTGCAATTCGCCTTTACCGCCATTTCTGAAAATGTACCGTCCTGGTTATTGATATATAGTTCGCATGAATGAGGTTGTTGGTATCCATGCGGAGAAGTCTCATTCCCTATAAATACATCGAGCCAGCCATCGTTGTTGAAATCATTCCAGGTTGCTGTTTGCGTGGGATGAAAAGACAGCAGGCCACTTTCGGTTGTTACATCTGTAAAAGTACCATCACCGTTATTACGCAGCAACGAATTCGGATCAAGTCCAAACTCATTTTTCCATGCGCCACGAAGTACAAATACATCCATCAGTCCATCGTTGTTATAATCGGTTTGCATGATGTTAAGTCCACCGGAAATACCTTTTAATCCCGCGGATGCGGAAACATCCTGGAAAGTGCCATCGGCCTTGTTAATGAAATATAGTATACTATCATCAAGGCCCCATCCGCAGGTAATGATGTCCAGGTATCCGTCATTGTTAAAATCCTCAGCGATGCTGCCGCCTGCTCGCGTGTTCATGTCAAGTTTCAGATCAGCCGCTATATCTTCAAAAGCATTTACCTTATAAGTAGTGTCACCGTCCATATTGGGAAGTATAAATTCTGCCGGGACTTTGGCAGGGTACTCCCCCAGCGTCATATAGGCAATATTGAGAAGCCAGCGTGACTCGAGGTCATCGGGATCGTGTCTCAGGATTTGTTCATAGAGTGCTATAGCCCGCTCGGAACCAGAACGATTCTGGTGTACACCTAATCCGCGTATCGGTAACAGGCATGAGGCAGACGCGTGATTCGTTATGCAATTGCTTCGCTCTCCCAGTCGCAGGTATGCCAGCGCCAGGTCTTTATTTACTTTTTCAGCCTGGTATGGATTGATGTTACCGACAAGACTTTCAAGAAGCGCAATAGCTTCTTCTTCTTGTCCTATTTCCAGAAGTACATTTGCTTTGAGGTATTTACAAAAAGCGATTTCGCCCGGTGAACTGTGCGGCAGATTCAGCAGTGAGTCCATGTAGGCGATCTTTGCTTCGGGCATAAACTGGTTACCGGGAGTTGTTGCCTTAGCTCGCACATTTTTCAGAATGGCGATCATCTCATCGTGACAGTTTTTTCTCTGCGTGCACGATGCTAATAGTATAGCGGTTATTATTGGTATGATAACATATAGTAATCTCATACATCATTTTGTTTTGGGAATGTTGGGTTGGGTTATGCTTGGGTAAATGCCGTACGCTGACTATGAGCACACATATACTTACCGCACATTTTTATATACACACGCTATTATTCTATACCAACCAGATCGCAGGTCAGTATAGAAACGCGGTAAATAAACATGGGAACAGCTATGCGTGCCTGTAGAACACGTAAAGTAAGGTCTAGGATGGAGACAGAACTCCTTTGGTTACAGCAAGGATTCCGGTGGTGGCGTTACGTTGTCATCTATAGCCTGCAACACAACGTAGGGTCTATTCGCTTGCAACAGAATAGCAACAACGGACTGCGGATGAATTTCAATTTCAGTTCTGTAGCCCGGTTCAAATTCTTTGATGAAGCCCTGTAGGAGTTTTAACGTTTTGGAAGATGCCGGTAATGCATTGGTAATTTTAACAAAGTCGGTGACAACGGTGTTTAAGTGCTTCTCCTCGCTATCGCGGAGACATACAATATAAAGTGTATCGTTGACATGCTTTTGTTTAATGAGTTTATAGAACTCACCCTGAAACTGAAAGCTGCCGTTGATGCGCTCATATTCGAAATTGGTATTTAGTTGATATGGAAGTGTAAATGGTATTTTCAGCGTAACTGTCTGGTTGTCGGTATAGTTACCGGCATCCAGCTTATGGCGCATATCGCTGCGAAGGTAATTGCGTGTAAGGTAAAACAGTCCATAGTAACCTATTCCATTGAACAGGAAAACAATTAGCATGAGTATAGCAAATATGCGTTTCACCACTTGAGTTACCTTAAGTACCGAAAAAAAACTGAACATTCAAGCGGTGAAGAAGCAATACTTTTTTGTCCCATGTCATTAATCGATCAGCTGGTAATAAAAATGGCAAGCATAAACGCGCTTGCCACTGGTGTAAAAAAGGACCGGATATAGTTACCTGGACACGCGGATATACTTTTCAATAATATACCGATCGATATCAGTTCCTTCAATTTTTTCCTGTCCCTGCTGAATGAGTGTATCATTTTGAATCTTTACTGTAAAATGAAAGTCGTGATTCTCCCACTCACGGAAGTTAAGAAACTCCAGGTGTTCGGTGTACGCGCCATCTTTATAATCGTATGTTCCTCCTCCTGCTACATATATAGCATTGGTTGAGTCTTTACCGCCATTCAGGTCGTGACGCAAAAAGGCAAAATGTGTTTTGTTGATGATCTTGATCATGCGCTGATTCTTCGCGGCCGGTGTGAATGTAGTGTCGCTCTTTTCGATCTTCGTTTCAGAGAGTAATTCCCAAGTACCTTCGATTGGCAATGTCTCCGGTTTTATTTCGGCTTCTGGCTGAGGTTTGTTACAGGCAATGGCAGCTATACCAATAAGTGTGATGCATGCAAGGTTTGTAATGCAGGTGTGCGACTTGGTTGTAGTGTTCATGATAGTTGTATTTGGGTTATATAGTTTAATCGTTGGTTTTGTGTGTTGTACTATAATTTTACTTCTTTCCTTCTATAGCCTATTATTAAAATAACAATTCCTAAGATGACGGCAGGAATACTGAGTAACTGCCCCATGTTGAGAAAGAGTTCGTTTTCGAAACCCGACTGATTATTCTTCAGGAATTCAATTAAAAAACGTGCTGTGAAGAGGACAATCAGCAGCACTGCAGTGATGGTGCCAACCGGTATAGTTGCACGTTTATATTTCCAAAGGTAAAATGTATAGGCAAACAACAAGAGATACACCAGCATCTCATATAATTGTGTGGGATGACGTGGTTCTAACGGAAGTAACGATGGATCAGTTTCGCGTTGAAAAATAAACGCCCACGGCAGCGATGTAGCTTCTCCGTAGATCTCGGAGTTCATCAGATTTCCAAAACGTATAAATGCACCGGTCAATGGTGCTACCACGGCGATGCGGTCGACCACCCAGAGGAATGACTGATCATCTTTTTGTCGGGAGTATAGATATATAGCTACCAATACAGCCATGGTACCGCCATGACTGGCAAGTCCTGAAAACGGAGGCGTTATGAGACTGATAAACCAGGTACCGGGTGCCTGAAGCAGCAGCTCCCATTCGTAAAATATATAGTGTCCGAGGCGCGCACCGATTATGGTACCGACAACAATATAGATAGTAAGCTTGTCGACATCTCCGGACGGCTTCAGATCCTTTCGGAAAATATAGTATAGAATCTGCTGAGCAATAAGAAACCCGGCAGCAAACAACACTCCATACCAGCGCAGAGGTAATTCGGTTCCATTAATGTTAAAAGTATATATATCCGGATTTACATTCCAGGCGATGTATGTGAGCATGGGGTACGGTTAAAAAAATCAGGCATGGCATTATTGCCAGGTCGTGAAGATAGTTAAAAAGTGTCTAGGTGTTTACGCTGTTACGTGTTTATGTATTGGTGTGTGTGCGATGTGTGCACGTGTTCTATTTTGATAGCCCCAACACGTACACACATACACACCTAAACAACTAAACACGTATATTAAGCAGTTCATCGAGGTTCTGATGTGCTGCGCTGAAGCCTTCTTCAAAGCCCATCTGTACGATCGTTTCGAGATCTTTTTGTGAATCAGCGGTAATATTAATTTCTACCACCGTGCCATTTGCCGATGGTTTGAATTGTACTTTCCAGTTCATGCCTGGCATATCCTTGTTTTCAACACCGTTCTCATCACAGAACGAATCTATACCTTCAAATAAATTTGGAGCCAATATTTTCTTATAATTCATGCGGGCATAGTGGCGTTCGCCTTCCGGTCCTTGCATATAGTATAACCAAGAGCCGCCTTCGCGGAAGTTCATACTTTTGGTAACAGCTTTCCACGGGAGTGGTGCCCACCATTGATCGAGTATCTCGTGCGTAGTCCATGCGCGCCATACGTCTTCGATGGTGCCTGCAAATTCGCGTGTAACAAGCATCTTGTTGTTCGCGAGATCTTTTTTAAATGTGGTTTTAAACATAACTGATTATTTTTTGGGTTTAGACTTTTTTAACACCTGGTCCAATTGACTAAAACGTTGTTCCCATAATTGCTGGAAAGATTCGAGCCAATCCACAACTTCCTTCATTCTTCTCGGATTGAAATGATAGTATATCTCCCTTCCGGTTTGTTGTTGTGTGAGTAACTGGCACTCGGTAAGAATCTTGATATGCTTTGACACAGCCTGCCTGCTGGAATCGAAATGTTCTGCCAAAGTATTCGGTGTCATAGGCTGCAGTGCAAGTCGTGTGAGGATTGCCCTTCGTGTAGGATCGGAAATGGCGTGAAATACATCTCGTCTCATGATTTTTAGAATATTATCTGCTACTGAGTGGTTGCAATTTAACGTGCAATCGATCGGTTGCGCAATTTTTGGTTCAAATATTTTTTTAAGAATAACATGTGGTGGAACGGATAAAAATTACAACAGCGCGAGCTTTACGCTTTGAGTTGTTAGGATAACGTTGAAACAGAGTATAGTTTCAGGTTATGGACAGAGGAAGTTTTATACAACACAGTATAATGCTTA
Organism: uncultured Chitinophaga sp.; assembly: GCA_902168205.1. GTDB lineage: Bacteria > Bacteroidota > Bacteroidia > Cytophagales > Cyclobacteriaceae > Ohtaekwangia > Ohtaekwangia kribbensis. Next base: position 50,963 of record CABHOK010000008.1, read on the forward strand.
TGGGCTCGCTGGTATTCACACGTGGCCCAGCACAATCGCGTAATACTATACCAGGTGTTTTAGGACCGGTCTCATTGTCTTCATTGGGTGTAACGTTGATTCACGAGCATGCCATGGTTGATTTTATAGGCGCTTCGGAAACAGGTGTGCACCGCTATCATGCTGATGCGGTTGTTGAAACGGTATTACCTTATCTCATCGCGTTGAAGAAAGCCGGCTGCGCTACATTTGTTGATTGCACACCAGCATATATAGGTCGGGATGTAACGATACTGAAACGACTGGCGCAGGCAAGCGGATTAAATATTATTACGAACACGGGCTACTATGGTGCGGCCAAGGAAAAATATTTACCGGCACACGCCTATACGGAAACGGCTGAACAGCTGGCAACACGTTGGGTGGGTGAGTTTCGTAAAGGTATTGATGGAACAGGTATATATCCAGGGTTTATTAAGACGGGTGTCGATGCAGGACTTCTCACTCCTGTATGTGAAAAACTCTTGGAAGCAGCGGCACTTGCTCATTTGCAAACAGGATTGACTATCTCTGCTCATACCGGTAATGGAGAAGCGGCATTACAGGAATTGACTATACTTCAGAAGGCAGGCGTATCACCGGATGCATTTCGTTGGGTGCATGCGCAGAATGAAAAAGACAAGCAGCTTCATCTGCAGGCAGCTCGCATGGGCGCATGGATCGAGTTTGATGGTATAAACGGATCTAATCCTACAGGTTTACAGCAGCATGTGGACTTTGTTGTTTCCATGAAAGAACACAATCTCCTTAACAAAGTTTTAATCTCACACGATGCAGGTTGGTATCATGTAGGTGAACCTGATGGTGGTACGTTTCGCAGCTATACTGCGCTCTTCGAAACGTTTATTCCCGCTTTGAAAAGGGAAGGCTTCACCGATCGTGATATCAGGCAATTGCTGGTTGATAATCCAAGGAAGAGTCTTATTATACGCGTTCGGGAATTATAGTGGTGATATAGTTCAGCGAGTTACATTGTACTGAAAGCGATACTCATAAGTTCTGAATATATTGTCGTGATCCGTTGTTAATATCGTGATGACGGGAAACTCTTTTAAACCAGTTTCTATAGGTCGGAAGCCAATAAAGATCGTATCATTCTTTACCAAAAGTTGCTCGGTGCATCCTCTTACTTTATGAGTTATCGTATCAACTGCCGGTGTTTGTACGGACTGACATTTATAGAATGCATCAGTAATTTTTAAGGACGAATCAGCAATGAAAATTTTTGCAAGAAATTCGTTTCCCGCTGAAGCCGAATCAGGAGATATTTTTTTTATGACAGGAGCCTGACGTTTAGATCCATCTCTATTGAATTCATTCAACGTCAGTAATTGCTCCTGCCCTTCATACTTGGCAGCATCAATAAATTTGTCTGAGGTACATGATAACACCAGACAAATCATCAAACCCAATGTCGATCTCTTCATGGTCACCAAATATATACTTATTAATGATAATTCTATTCCGACCTCAACACCTTTGCCGGATTGGTTATAGCGCCCTTGAAAACCTGTATACTTACCGTTAACAGGGCAATGAGTGTAAGTACCACCACCGGTAAAAGGAACAGATCCAACCCCAGGCCTATACGAAATGCAAAACTGTGCAGCCACGTATCGCTTCCGTACCACACTACCGGCAATGCAATAACTGCGGCAATAAGCACCAGTCTCATAAACTGTCCTGATAAAAGAATAACAATGCTGCTGACAGATGCTCCCAGTACTTTACGCACACCAATCTCCTTGAGGCGCTGGGCCGTTGTAAAGGAGGCCAGTCCCCAAAGTCCAAGACATGATATCGCTACGGCAAGACTTGCAAACATACCAAAGATGTTGCCGAACTGCTGGTCGCTTTTATATTGCGCATTGAAGCTGTCATCAAGAAAAGTATATTCGAAGGGTTCACCGGGAATCAGTTCTTTATATAGTTTGCCAATGGCATCAACCGCAGCCGGTATATTTTGAGCCTGCAGATGAATGGAAATTTTCGGAGGTATAATCGTATCCGCGCGGAAGAGAAACGGTACGTAGTCTGTTTTGAGCGAGCTCCAGTTGTAGTTCTTCAGTATACCGATGATCGTTGCTGTGTCCTCTCCCATTACCAGTTGCTCATGCAGTGCCTGTTCGGCCGTGCCCAGATTATACGCATCCAGCGATGCTTCGTTGATGATGACACCTTCCATATCAGACCTGATGGAGGAATCGAAATTCTTACCAGCCACAAATGGAATATTATAGGTAGGTATAAAATCAGGATCAACCCATACTACACTGCCAAGTTTATTCTCGGTAACCGCGGCACCACTCTTGCGTACATCCGCGCCCCAGTTGTGTCCGCCACCAGGTATCGCTCCGGACGTTGCCACTTCCTTTACTCCATTAATTTTCAAAGCTTCTTCCTTAAATATAGCAAGCTTCTGTTGTGCAACCGTCCATTTGATAGTGCCTGGGCCGGCCACCACCAGCATCTGGTCCATCTGTAAACCTTTATCCTGTGCTTGCATGAAGTGAATCTGTCGGTATACCACGAGTGTGCCTGCAATCAGAATCAGTGATGCTGCGAATTGAAATACTACCAGCGCCTTGCGCAAGGAAAACCCACGGCCATCGCTTTGTCCTTTCATAACTTTAGTGATTTTGAAAGACGACAACACCAGGGCCGGATATATACCCGAGGCAAATGTACCAATGAAGAATAAGCCTGCGAGCACAAACCACAACCGTATATAGGCAAAGTTAAAGGCAAGCTCATGACCTGTGATATTGCGGAGTGATGGTAACAATAAAACGGCAAGGCTTACCGCCAGCACTATACCGATAAAATTGATAACTACCGACTCGCATAAGAACTGTACAATGAGTTCGCTGCGAAACGCACCGATTGCCTTTTTTATGCCCACTTCGCGTGCACGCTCCATAGCACGTGCCGTAGATAAATTGATATAGTTGATCCAGGCAATGAATAGTATAAATCCTGCAATCACACCAAAGAAATATATGGTGCCGGGGTTCACAGTTTCAACATTCACACGAAGACCAGGTTGCAGGTGTATATTTTGCAGCGGTTGCAGCTTTAGCTCCATGCGTCCATTGATGTCTTTCCACTTGGGGTCAAGCCTGCGTTGACAGAAGTCTGGTAGCTTTTGTTCAGCACGTTGAACGCTCGCTCCTTCATTCAGTTGTATATAGGTTGTAAAGTTATTCCAGCCCCAGCCATCGTCCTGCTGGTATTGTTTGGTTAAAAAGATATTATGCATCGGCACGAGTATATCAAATCCAAAATGCGAATTGCCTGGTATATCTTCCATTACCGCGGTAATGCTATAGTCACCATTCATGCGGCCGCCCGAAAGTGTCACCGTCTTTCCCAGGGGATTTTCACTGCCAAAATATTTTCGCGCTGCAGTCTGTGTCAGCACCATGCTGTTGGGATCATTGAGTGCGCTTGGCAAATTACCGGCCAACGATTTGAATGTGAACGCTTGAAAGAATGTAGAGTCTGCTATCAATATCTTGTTTTCGTGAAATGCTTTAGCTTCGCCCGCCTCCGGTTGATATTGCAGTACAGCTTCTTCTTCGTGTGTGCGGATATAGTGTTTCACTTCGGGTAGATCGGTTTCGAGTGCCGGACCTAATCCATACGTTGTCATTACATGTGGTATCTTTCGCTCACCGTTCTGGATCAGCGTCCGGTTGATGCGGTATAGATCAGAAGCATGCGTATGAAAATTATCATAGCTGGTTTCGAAATCTATATAGTTTAGTATGATGAGACAGGTACATACACCCAACGCCAGGCCGGTGATGTTGATGATCGAAAATGCCGTACGCTTCCGAAGATTTCGGAACGCAAGCTTGATGTAGTTTTGAATCATTGTCATGGATAATGCGGTATAAGATGATGGTCGTGATTGAAATACTTTCATATACTCCGGCCGCAGGTAACAGATAACATTACCGGCAAACTTCCAGCGGGCTGCTGCAGGTGAATGACGGTGTTGTTTCTCGAAGAGCTCGACCAGGTCGCCTTCAACTTCATCGAGATAATCTTCGCGGCAGAACCAACGCAGGAAATTCAGAACAGGTCTGGGAGGTCTTGCTTTCATCGGCCGAATGATATTTTAGGTATGAGACTATATAGACTGGTGCGCAGCTCGTACTGCTGATCGAGCACCTTCTTGCCAAAGGCCGTAATCACATAAAACTTTTTGCGTCTGCCGCCCCGCTCTTCGGTTATACCACCGTAGTGCGACTTGATGAATCCTTTTTCCTCCATCCGTTTAAGCGCAACATGTATAGCACTGATGTTAAATGTCTTATTGGTCTTTTCCTCCAGTGCCTCCAGAATGGCAACACCATACGCTTCGTCATGAAGCGCGGCTACCATGAGCAATACGAGTTCTTCAAATTCACCGAGTGAATGTTCTTTCATAATATTTACTTAACAAACGAGAAGACATGAGATATTATTTTCACATTTGTTAAGTAAATACTGCAACTTTTAAGAAACGTTACGCGCTAAAATGATTTATTTTTTATTCTGTAGTTATAAACAGAATATGAGGGACTTAGCCCTTGATAGTTACGGAAGATCAATGCTACGATCAGCGGTTATGTAAAATTTGTATTTGCATGGATTTCGCGATAACGGTTGGTGGTAACAGTCTTATATATAGTTTGAAATTCTGCCTAGGCATCGCAGGCAACCGAAGGTGCCGTATACTCCTGTCCTATCCTTTTAAGCTGGTGTATATGCCGCTGGGCATGAAGTGCCAGGAAATACAAGTATTGATATACATCCAGCTTGCCGAGATTGTTTACAGACATGGTGGTATGATGCAATGTACCTTCGCCATCCGGCAGGAGTTCCAGTATAATCAGGCACTGTTCAAGCTGGTCGCGTAGCGTACGTCTTACTTCGCACAAAGGCTTTTCTCCTGTAGGCTGGTGATGTTCCGGGCGCTGCCATGCAAAAACATCAGGCTGTGCAATGTCCAGCAAGGCCTGGTTGCTAAGCGTATACGATGCAGGGATAGCCAATGGCTCCGTCAGTTCATGCTTTCTGCGCAATGCCTTTTCCGTTCCCTTCTCAATAACTATAAGGAGATAATGATTGGTAAGCGTAATGTGTTCAAGCACCTCGCTGGCGGTCCAGCCTCCTGAAGCGGGCCGGTACTGCAACAATGCAGGGTCGCGGTCGAACCACTCATCCACCACCGCCAGGGTGCGGATGAGTTCGCGTTTAAGATTTATAAGTATATATTCAAGTGTCATGGTTTTCAGAGATCAAGGGTAAATAAAAAAGCCCAGGCGTTTGGCCCGGGCTTCTATATATTGTAGAGACGTTATCTTTCATTGTCCAAACATCTTTACTTCCCGGGTACGCATTTTTTTACGCTTCATATCATTCTGAAGCGGGCAAATGACTGCGATATGGAATGCTGATGTATTCATGACGAAACAAAAGTAACAGGATTTTTGATAACTGCATATGGATTGTCCTATATTTTTTTCAGATCCTGTATAAATCCGAAATCAGTTTAGCCTCGTACTGTGTGGAATTTACAGTTATAAATCTGTATATTCGATTTACAACGTCACCCCTGTATGCTGTATCACATGCGACTGGCGCTTCGTCATTTATTGAAGCGTAAACTTTATAGTGTTGTTATCATCGCCAGCCTGGCGCTTGGCTTTGCCTGCACCAACTTCCTGATAACATTTGTGATCTCGGAAACGCAGACGGATAATTTTCATCCGTATAGTAATAACACCTATCAGCTCTTCAGCAACGATCCGTTCGGAGATAACGGGCAGATCGCCTATATACCGGCTTCAACCCGTGATTATATAGGACAGAATTTTGCCGAAGCAAAAACTATATGTCAGGTCGGGATACTGAACAACGCTGAGTTTGTCACTGCAAATGGCAGCTTTCGGGATGTTACCGCTATCAATGTAGATGACCCATTTTTCTCTGTCTTCAATTTTCCTCTGCGTGCCGGCTCATCAGCGCATGCCTTGGGTAGTGACAAGATCGTGATCAGCAAAGCGAAAGCTCAGGCCTGGTTTAGCACTGAAGATGTACTCGATAAACTTATCACGCTTGAGGTTGGTGATACATCGCGTGTGTTAAAAATTGCGGGTATACTTGATGATGCTCCAGGCAATAGCCATTTGCATTTCGATGTTGTTATGCATCATTCTGTATTGAGTAACCTATGGGGTGGCGGTGCTAGCTATATCGTTATGCCGGCGGGTAGTCATACCGATAGCTTTGTCGCGAAGATCAATAAAGACAGTAATTGTCCCGGACTGCTTGGTCCCGGAAGTATGCGATACTCGATGGCACCGTTGCAGGATTCTTATTTCAATGCCACGAACAAGATGCCCTTCATGCGGACACGCTCGCAAAGTTTTGTCACGATAACAGCATTAGTATGCGGACTCATTATGATCATGTCGAGTTTCAATTTTATAAATCTGCTGTTACTTTCTATTCAGGCCAGAGCGAAAGAAGCCGGGGTTAAAAAGACACTGGGTATATCTGTCCTGCAAATGTTGAAGGGAGCTCTCGCTGAAATATTCCTCTATGTGTCGAGTGCTTTTGTATTCGCATTGCTTCTCCTGTGGACGGGCCTTCCCTATTTCAATACGATACTGGAGACTTCATTGTCATGGTCTCATTTTACACGTCTTGAAATTTTACTCACGGCTGCGCTGGTTGTAACGATACTGGGAGTTATTGCCGTGATATGGTCTGCTATACATCAGTGGCGTATACCTTCGGTGCGCTTAATGAAGAACGCCCGTGTGCAGGTATCATTCAATAAGACATTGTTCACACTTCAGTTTGTCATCTCCATTACGCTCGCCATATGCGCTACTACCATTATCCGGCAAATGAACTTCCTGGAGAATGAACCGCTGGGATTCAACCGGAATATCATCCTGCTAAGTACGCCTGGCAAGCATGATGCCGTGACACCTGCTGTATTGAAACAACAACTTTTACAAATACCCGGTATACAACAGGTGGCACTTTGCAACGGGCATCCTATATCGGGCAATTCAATAGTTCGGTACGACCTGGAGGATGACAAGTTTTATACTCCGTATTTATTCAGTGGCGATGAAGACTATATCCGCACGCTGGATCTGACATTGACAGAAGGTAAACTTCCTGCCGCAGGCTCAACGGATAAATTGGTAAATCAAAAGTTGGTGAAATACTTTAACCTGAAGCAACCGGTTGGTGAATTGATCCCCGGCACAAAGGATCGTATCAGCGGTGTAGTTAAGGATTTTACCTGTGTCTCATTCAAGGAAGAAATACCGCCAGCGATTATAGCTACGGTGGCTACAGCACCTAAACTTGTGGTCGACTTCAGCGGCTCTGATTGGACAACGTTAATCCCCCGCATCGAAGCAATCTGGAAGACTATATATCCGGCAGATGTATTCTCCTACCGGCTCATCCAGGAAGACTTGTTGCAAAAGTATAAAGCTGATATATTCTTTTATAAGACTATTGTCAGTTTTTCTGCGATCAGCATGCTGATATCGTGCTTCGGACTTTTTGCTTTGTCATGGGCAGTAGCTTCTGGTAAAACAAAAGAGATTGGTATACGCAAGGTATTGGGTGCCCGCACAGAGGATATCCTGCAATTACTTACCGTTACGTTTGTAACACGAATTGCTGCAGCATTTATACTCGCAGCTCCGGTAGCATACTACCTGATGCAAGGGTGGCTTGAAAACTTCGTCTACAGGATATCGCTCAGTATAATGTTATTTGTTATTACAGCTGCACTTGTATTAGTGATAGCGATTATTACATTAAGCTTTCAAACAATAAAAGCAGCACTTACTAACCCCGTAGAGGAGTTGAAGAGTGAATGACGTTGCTAATAATGTTGCAACTAGTAATGGCACTTCGAGCGGACGCTTTCTCCAAACTTGCCGCGGGAATCCCCCTTGTTGGAAGGAACTTTATCGTTTATATTAAGTCCGTAGCTATATAGCTATAGCAAGCGCTTCGATTAGATATTGCCGACTACAGCGCATCACTCTGAAGTAGATTGTGATGTTGAGGTTTCTCGCGGAACACACGCACTTCATAGCAAAATCAGCTCGCTCGAAATGACGGTTATACGGATTGGTTTCTGGCCAGCTTTATGTCCATGAGGTGGACCCAATTTCCCGTTTCATTTTTCTGTTCCCAGATGCCGGAAAATATCGTATCGTTGGCGCTAAAGCCTCCGTTGAAACGAAGTGTTTCTCCTGTGAACATCCATATATTGTTGATTAAAGTAGCGGTCATGAAACCGGAATCGCCCAGACTGTTATAGTGTTGCATGGTATATATTTCTTTGACGCGATCATACCCGATGATTTCGTGCGTCTGACTTTTCTCTTTTCCGATATATACATCGGCCTCGTGCAGCAGGAAGTATCCGCCCGGCAGCCATTCGTAGCGGTCTATTCCGTTTATATCAACGGAAGGTGTCATACTGGTGGCTATAATTTTACCGGTTGTGCTCCAGAGTCCTACAAACCGGTTTAGTTGCTCGTACTCAATTCCTTTCACGTTCATTCTGTGTGCTAGATTTCGTCAACAGCAGGCATGGTATATTTATATACCTTACCGGAGAATGGTTACAATTCCTTTATAGTTGGTTCCGATATAGGTAAGGTTCAGGTCGATGGTATAGTAATACGTATCTGGAGGGAGTAATTCTCCATTGTACCTTCCATCCCACTCCTTGTCGAAGCCAACGGTCTCAAACACCAGCGAGCCGCGTTTATTATATACCCGTATAATCGTTTTGTCAAAACGCTCAGCCTGTTTCAGCGGTTTTATGCGCCAGGTATCATTGGCTGCATCGTTGTTCGGTGTAAAGGCATTCGGTATATCAAAGCCTATATCTTCCATCAGGGTAATCTTGCGTTCGTATAACGTACTGAATACTTTGCCATCGTTCAGACGAATGGTGAGTGTTTTAGCTGCCAGCATCGGATCATCAACATTGCCATAGTAATACTGTACCGAGCGAATGGCACTCCGGTATTCTGCCAGCGATGCCGTACCGATAAGTGAAAGTACTCCTTTGGCAGAATCGTATACCCCACGAATGGTGGAAGTGTTTTTAAATATGAGCTGATCTGCCCCGCTCTCGTAAGCCTCCGGAAGAAAACCGATTTCAGCTAATGCAAGCGTATTGTCGTCTCCATCTTTGATGTCAAGACTTTTGCTGACGGAGACAGGATCATTGGTAACCGTATAGATGAGTGCATCCGTTTCGAGATCAACAATTTCAGGAGCATTGTTAATGGGTTTCACCGTTATACTCAATGTATAGGGCTTGCTGGTTTTGCTGCCATTGCTCACCGTTACACTTACGCTTAACGTGCCGGTAAAGGTTGCCGAAGGTGTTACCTGCTGATTGGAGGCTGTATAGTTTTCGCCTTGCAATACCTGTAATGTAAATCCGCTGGGATATTTATTATCCGGATCGTTCACAACCAGATCCGATAATTGCAAAGTAATGGACTGTCCTTCGTTCATCTCCAGGGACTTCTGTCCAATGATCAGCAACTCATCCGTGACACTGATCTGCACATTGAAGGGAGCACTGCTGGCCTTGCCATCATTAACAGTAACCGGTACAGAGAGTGTTCCCACAAAGTTCTGCGCTGGTGTAACCGTTGTTCCGGATACAGTATAATTACTGCCGGAAGAAACAGCCAATGTAAAACCTGTAGGATATGTATTATCAGGATCGGTAACCTTCAAATGAGACAGTTGTATCGTGATTGCTTTGTTCTTCGCTGTACTCAATGCAGTCTGTCCGGTAATTACAGGGGCTTTATTGCCGGGCGCTACGGTTATCTTTAAGCTATAGGCATTGCTGGAGAGTGAACCATCGTTCACGGTGACATTGACAGCAAGTGTACCGGTAAATCCTGCGACTGGTGTAACCGAGGTACCGCTCACGGTATAGTTTGAACCGGAAGCTACACTTAATGTAAAACCTGTTGGATATGCATTGTCCGGATCGGACACGTTGAGATGCGTAAGTTGAATCGCGATCGCCTTGCTCTCCAAAGTCTGCAAAGCTACTTGGCCGGTTATTACCGGGGGATCGTTGACAGGATTTACCGTTATCCTGAAATTATATTTATCGCTCTCATGCTTGCCATCGTTCACCGTTACCGGAACCGTGAGTATACCGTTGAAGTTGGCGTTGGGTGTAACTGTTGAACCCGATACAGTATAATTTTCGCCCGGATATACTGTCAGCGAGAAACCCCACGGATAGAACAGATCATCGCGATCCGTAACATCCAGATCGGTGAGCTTAATAGTTACCGACTGCTCTTCATTTGTACTTACCGGATCCTGGCCTGTGATAACAGGTTTTTTACCCTGTCCCCAAACAGAAGTTACCAGCAACGAAAGAAATAGAAATACGTAGATATAGCGCATACACTTTTCACAGTGTAAAAAATTATACCCACAGTGTTTAAACAAGCAAGCGCGAAGGAGACGAGTTTCTTTGTGGTGATGACTTGATGATCGCGGGTAAAATGCCACACTTTGAAAACACAAAGAGACCGTCATACTAAAAATTAGTAGTGCCTCTTCGTGTTTTCTTAATAACTTGAATTAGTCAGTTAGTTGTTTGCGGAGTGTATTTAACAATATCGATGCCTACACCGTTAGGATCCTGAATCGCGAAATGACGATCGCCCCAGGGTTCATCGCGCAATTCAATACTGATCGCTACTCCTCTCTGTTTCATCTCCTTATATAGTTTATCGACATCATCCACTTCGATGGTAAGATATACTCCGTGTCCGGGAAAGGCTTTTTGAAACAAAGGTTGTTGCGTGGGATGATCGGGCAAGAGAAAGCTGATCTCTGCCTGTTTGTTCGGACTGTGCAACAGGAGATAAAACTCATTTTCAAATGTTACACCAAATCCCAGGTGTTGCGTATAAAAAGCTTTGCTCTCGGCCAGTTTAGCCGTTACGATGCCTGCATTCATTTTCATTTTGATCGTGTTTGATGTTGCTGATTTTATTTGTGAATATGCGCTCATGACGGAAACGGTGATGAGCATACATGCCGTTAATGTGATCTGTCTCATACGTGATATAGTTTATATGAAACAAAATTACCGGGCAGGCCACCCGGTATCCTTGTAAAAAACGGACATAATCGTTTCAACCTGAAATCACTCGGGAAAGGCTTGTGCCGGTGTAATGCCGTAGAAGCTCTTGAACTCTTTTATAAAATGTGCCTGATCGTAATATCCGCTATCAAAAAACAACTTGTTCTGTCGCAGGCTCTGTACCGATGGCTTGGCGTGAAGTATGTTTTGAAATCGCACAATCTTGCTGAAAGTCTTGGCCGAATCTCCGATGTAAAATTCAAACAGACGTCTTAACTGCCTGGGACTTATACCCGTATCGAGTTCTGTCTCGATGTTGAGTACACCGCGCTTTTGCAGGATAATGTGAATGGCATTATACAATCGGTTGTCGGTGGTTATTGTTGCTTTTGAAAGATGGTTCAGAAAATATTGATCCAGCACAACGTTCAGGCTATGCGTTGACTGCAAGGGCTGAAAGGTATTGGTGATGAAGGCTGAGATACCGGGCAATACATCGCGCAGTGGCTCTACACGATTACTGAATTCAGCGGCATCCATCCGGAAGAGATGTGGCAGCATAGCGGGCAGAAAACGAACACCGATATAGTGGAATGATTTACCAATGGGAAACTCCGTGTAGTTTTTGGAGAATCCCATGATATAGTTTTCCTGGGGATTGTCCAATTCAAAGAATATATCCATACAGCCATCGGCCACCACGCGGTATATATAAGGCGCGTCCAGCATTTCAGTGGTATTCAATTCCCAATAACAATAGATAAAGTTTCGGAGCCCGGCATCGGGTAAGAATTCACGATAGGCAACCTGTGAAGTGGCCTGTTTCACCGATGGCTGAACCGGTGCGTACAGTAGTCGTATGGAGTTAGTGAGTTTCAATCTGTGCTGGTGTACGTTATCCGTTAATCATTATCCGAAAATCCAGAATCATTGAAAATATATACTTTGTGAGCCTTTTGTATCTTTGTGCAATGGATTTGGGATCGTTAGTCGTTAATCCGATAGCTGTTATTCATAAAGACTGTACAAATAACGGTTAACGATTAACCATACGTATTCCGAAGATATTTTACAGAATGCTCAACCATCTTCTCAAGTACTTTTACATCCACATCGGCAAGGTGCTTGATATACAGGCAGCCTTTTCCCGCCTTATGTTTTCCGAGTTTACGCTGCAGGTCGGTCTGTTCCGCAAATCCAGGCATTATATATACGGTGATATTTTGTTTACGCGGAGAGAATCCCGTTAAACACGAATCGCCTTCGTGGCCGCTGTCATATTTATAGTGATACTGTCCAAAGCCTACAATGGATGGTCCCCACATTTTAGGTTTTGCTCCGGTTACTTTCTTCATTAGTTTAACAAGTGCAGCGCAATCATCGCGGACACTTTCATCTGCAATGTTGTCCAAAAAGCTATCGACAGATTGCTCAGTAGGTTTAGTTTTCTGTTCAGCCATGGAATCCGGGGTAGAATTGATACAACAAGTATACATATTCCGAATGAGACTCATAATGCCGGGACAAAGAATTCTGTTCCCCTTTCCACCAACGTGCTATACTTTCCCCTGAAGCATCAATGATTCCGCACGTTAACAATCTGTCCACCGGAGTGACGTGTGTGAAGCCTGTTCTCGAGGTGTTTTACTCCGGATACGGATTCTGCTATATCTTCTACTCTTCGCTTCACGTTACGATCATCCACCTGTCCACTTAAGATTACTTCGCCATCCTGCACGGATACTTCTATACCGGAGGCATCTACGTATGGATCTTCCAGCAACAGATCATTTATATCTTCCAGTATTCTGAAGTCTGATCGTTTATAGGATCGTGGACCTTTTCCCTTGTGAAGTCCTTTTGTTTTATCCTCGCGCAGCCACGGGGCCATTCCACGACTGCGTGCGGCCTGCTCTACCTCCGGCCATTGTTCGATAGGCAACCGGTTATAGCTATCGCGATAGCCGGCATCCTGTTCATAGTCGCGGCCGGGGCGCGCGTTGGTTAATCCGCCATAGTAACTTCCGTAATATCCATCGCCACTATAATTTTCATATTTACCTGTGTTCCGGTCATCATACCGCGGAAAAGTTTGCCCGGGCTCACCGAGGTCGTTGCGGCTGTTGCTCAATGCTTCATTGTGACGATAATAACCATCATAACGACCATCATCCATTCGGCCATGATTGTGTTGTGATGTGTGCGGAAAATTTCTTCCTTCCATTTTGTTGCCCATAGTAAATCACGTTTATCAGATACGACATCAAATTCTATTTTGACAGAAGTATAAAAATGATGCCTGCGATAAAATTGAATGCCATTGTTTCCCCTGCAGGATACTTGATTTTTTGTTTGAGCAACCCGATTAAAAGTCTGTCGGTTTTGTTCTATTTTCAATATGCGGGCTGCCGTAATGTTGTTGAAAAATTTAAACTATGGCACCCCGAACATTTCCATTGATTGCTACGCTGATTGTTTGCCTGACGGCAGCGGCCTTTCGCAGTACTGATCATGCCTCATCGGATGGTCAATTGTTATACGAACAACATTGCATGCGCTGCCATGGTAAAGATGGTACCAAAGGTTTTCTCGGAGCGAAAAACCTTCAGTTGAGTGCACTGACAGACGCAGCGATCATTCAACAGATTCTAAAAGGAAAAGGGTTTATGCCTCCGTTTCGGAAAAAACTTACGGCAAATGAGATCTCGGAGGTCATGCTGTATATAAAAAGTCTCCGGGTAAAAGAATAACGAATCGATTATATATGTATATCAACCAACAACACAGTAAAGTAACTCGATCTATGATAACTCCAGCAAACCTTGTATTAATCCTCACAGCTACCGTTACGGCTCTTATAGCGGGTCTTTTCTTTGCGTGGTCCTGTTCGGTCACGCCTGGCCTCGCGCGCATTCCGGATACGATGTATATCGCAGCCATGCAGGCTATGAACCGCGCTATATTGAATCCCGTATTTCTGATCTGCTTTGCAGGCAACGTAGCATTGTTGCCACTCAGCGCCTGGCTGTTTTATTCAACGCCTGTATCCACGCGATTTATATTGTTAGCAGCGGCCGCGGTTGTTTACCTGGCGGGTGTGTTTGCTGTCACTATATTTGGCAATGTACCGCTGAATGAATCACTGGATGCTTTTGCCCTTCATACAGCAACGCCCGGTGAAATCGCTGCACAACGCCTTGCTTTCGAGAAACCCTGGAATACACTCAACATGATTCGCACGGTGGCGTCTACCGTATCCGTTGTGCTGGTAATTATAGCATGTATGTCGAAACCAGCGGAATAATTTTCAGAATCGATATATGCTGTCGGTTTTGTTCTATTCTGAAAAAAGGACGGCACCTAGGTTTGATAAAAAATTGAATCACTATGAAGATTATTATTTTCGGATCTACAGGAAGTATAGGTATCCACCTTGTAAAACAGGCGCTTGATGCAGGACACACTGTCGCTGCATTTGTGCGCGATCCTGCCAAACTACAAATCAAACATCCCAACCTTCATTCTGCACAGGGCGATCTTATGGATGCTGCCTCCGTTGTAAAAGCTGTCAAGGGACATGATGCGGTGTTGTGCGCCATCGGATCGGGCCGCAAAGGAAATGTGCGCTCACAAGGAACGTTGCATGTTATCCAGGCTATGGAGCAAACCGGTGTGAAGCGTTTGATCTGTGAGACAACACTGGGCGCTGGCGATAGCCGCGGTAACCTGAATTTTTTCTGGAAGTATATTATGTTCGGCATGTTTCTTCGTGAAGCGTATGCTGATCACGAAAAACAGGAGGCCTATATTATGCGAAGTAATCTCGATTGGACTATTGTTCGACCTGCTGCTTTTACAGATGGACCACACACGGGAGTATATCATCACGGGTTTTCAGCGACTGCTAAAGATGTTACGCTGAAAATAGCGCGCGCGGATGTTGCTGATTTTATGTTAAAACAATTAAACGATAGCCGCTATCTCCGAAAAGCGCCTGGCTTGTCGTACTGAATTTACGGGCATGTCACTGCTGAAAGAAGACATCTTGCATAAACCTTGCTTTTCTGTAATGGACTTGAATACAATTCGTCCTTTTATCCGTTACAGGGAAGCAAAAGGCATGCAGGAAGATGCAATACCATCAGATACAACCCCCAGGCTATATCAAGAATTATATCCGGTATTTCTGGACACTGGAAAGCACGTGCGACAGCACGGTACCGAAGACATTCGGTCCGGTGGCGGATGGCTGCCCGGGATTTATTTTCCAACAGGCGGAGAAAGGAAATTTTTATGACGAGATAAAAGAAGATCTCCCCGCGTTGTTTTTATATGGACAAACTACACGTCCGCGCGAGATACGTACCGGTGGAGAATTTCAGGCCTTGGGTGCGAGCTTTTATCCCAATGCATTGAAGTTGATCTTTGGTTTTAATGCGAACGAGTTAACGGATACCTGCATTGATCTTAATGCACTATCGGAAGAGCATGGCGTTCCGTTGTCGAATAAATTACTCAGTGCATCTTCGGTACACGACCAGGTAGAGATACTTTCTTCCTTTTTATTTCTTCAGATACAAAAGAACAATGTACAAACCGATAAGGCCATACAATTTGTGATCAGCGAGATTATTGCATCGCACGGCAGTGTTTCATTACGCGATCTTCAGCAGCGCCTTCAGATATCTGAACGTAGCCTTGAGCGGAAGTTCAACCAGAGTGTAGGTATAAGTCCTAAATTGTTTGCTCGCATCTGTCGCTTTCAGGCATCGCTCCATCAATTGAGAAATAACAAGTATACCAAACTATCGGATATAGCGTTCGAGAATGGTTATGCTGATCAGTCTCATTTTATTCGCGCCTTCCAGGAGTTTGCCGGTTTCTCTCCCAATCAATATCAAAAGCAATCGCTCGAAGTGGTTGCTAATTTTCCGCAGCTTATCAGGTAAGCAATAAAAAATTATTCTTGCTTCAGGCTGTAATTCTCATGGGGTGCGCTACACTAATTGAGTGTATATATAGTTTTCGCGCATGTTGCACCTGGAGCAGTTCCGTAAATTATACAATGAATTCCTGGTATTGAAGATTGATGACTTGCGTATGGAGCAAGGCATCTATTGGATTAAAGGTATAAATGGCTCTGGCAAAAGTACATTACTCAAAGCCATTGCGGGCATACTCCCCTTTCACGGTGATATACGGATAAATGGTGTAAGTATACAGAAACAACCTGTAGTCTACCGGAAGCTGGTAAACGTTGCAGAGGCGGCCCCTATATTTCCCGGTTTTCTTACCGGCACGGAAATGATACGTCTGTTTGCAGCAGCGAAAGATGCACCGCCACAACAGGCGCCTTACTTTATTGAAAGCATGAAAATGCGGACCTATATAAATGAACCGTTGGGTATATACTCCAGCGGCATGCTGAAGAAGTTGTCGCTGGTACTAGCCTTCCTGGGAAATGCCGAAATAATTTTGCTGGACGAACCCTTGGTTACGATGGATACAGAATCGTTACAGATACTATATACCTGGATTACCGAACGACACAGCAAATCTGGGACAACATTTCTGCTATCGTCTCATCAGCCGCTTGAGACACAGGTTATACCTGCATTGCGTACGCTGCTGGTTGATCGGCAAACCGTAACCTATATATGACGCGTCTACCGCTTACTCGTACATTGATTAAACTATTTGCTACCGGTTTTTATCGCGTGCACGCGGGTTTCCTGGCGCTGCTTTTCGGTACGGTAGCATGCTATTGTGTATTTATTATACCGCTAAATGAAACGCACCTCGAACCGGCACAACGCATCACAGAGCGTTTGATCTTCACACTTTCATTGCTGAGTTCGCCCGTTATGATGATGGTGGTTTTTATAGTGTGGTTCATCTATGCCTATAAAAGCTGGCAATACGTCAGACAGCAACTGCAACTGGAGAGCAACCTTTTTATATTCTATAGTGTAAGATCGTTCCCGAGGCTGAAACAATTTCAGAGCTGGGTGTTGACTCAATCGGTAATACTATTACCGGCACTGGTATATGCCTTGATAACACTTATCGTAGGAGTTATTTTTGGTTACCACCTTGCTCCTTTTATTGTACTTGGATATATAGTTTTGCTGATACTACTCAGTGCGGCTATATACATGCGACTGGTTAATCAACTGGCTGAAGTAAAATCAAACTTCATTCTCTATATAATACGTAATCGTGCAAAGCCTTTGTTTACGTTATTTCTGTACCATGTAATTGATCAGCAAAAACTCACGTATCTACTCACAAAAGGTTTCGCCTTACTTAGTATATTCAGTTTGTCCTATTTCTTTTCTGATGCGACTGATCTTCGTGCTGCAGGAATTGTCATGTTGCTGGTGAGTCTGGCGCACGCGGTACTGGTATTCCAGGAGTTTCGCTTTCAACAGAAGTATCTATCATTTATTCGAAACTTTCCGATCAGTCGTATTCGGTTATATATTTACCTGGTCTTGTTGTATGCCTTGTTGCTTTTACCGGAGGGTATAATATTGCTAGCCTCACTCCCGCTATCAACTGCTTTGCTGCTGTTTCTTTTTGCACTCGGCATGACGATGCTCTTTCGATGCACTCTCCTCGTTATACCCACTACGATGCGGAGTTACCTCTGGTGTCTCACGGTTATAACTGTTATGGTTTTTGTGGCGATCTTATTCCGGAAGATGGAGCTGGTGGCGTTGCTGAATCTGCCCATCTCCTGCCTCATACTTTATAAAAGGTATTATCGTGCAGCGTCACTGATCTGCTGAGCATCCTATAAAAGAAAATAGTCTGCCAGGGATATATATACCGGATCACCGCTCTTCAGGGAACAGGCCGGAGTCGTTACAATAATAACATTCGTAGCTATAGAAACTTCCAGTTCATAATAGCTTCCGCAGAAGCTGATCTTGTTTACTTTTCCTGGCATACTTGTTTTTGACCGCTTGGCTATGTTGAAATTTTCGGGACGTATAAACAGGCGTTTACCTTTTGTTTTGACTTTAAGAATCCGCGAAAATTCAGGAGACTGCGTCAGGTCGATGAGGGTATATTTACCAAAGAGACCGGCAACATATTCATCAGCCGGCTGACGGTATATTTTCTCCGGTGCAGCTTTCTGTACCATCTGTCCATTGCGCATGACTACGATCTGATCGGCCCACGAGAGTATATCGACAGCATCATGTGAAATGAGCATGCAGGTAATTTTCAGTTCTTTCCCAATGTTCCGGATCACAGCCTTCAACGTATTCTTGTGAATCATGTCAAGGTTGGTGAAAGGTTCATCCAGTAACAAAAGTCTGGGTGATGCAATCAGTAACTTGGCAAGTGCTATACGTTGCCGTTCTCCTCCGGATAACTGATCGGTTTTTCGCTTCAGCAAGTGCGTAATTTCGCAAACTTCATATATAGTATTGGCTTGCTGATCGGTTAGCATATTGGAGTATGCAAGTACCTGCTCCACGCGCAAAAACTTTGGCAACTCAAAGTGCTGCGACAAGTATGATATACCGGGATGGCCCGGTATCAATTTATCCTGCGGACCTTCAATGGCCTTTCCTTCAAAGATAACCTGGCCTTCATCCAGCTGAACCAAGCCGGCAATGATTTTCATCAATGTACTTTTGCCTGAACCGGTTTCGCCCGCTATAGCAATCTTCTGAAGTTTTCGTTGTGAAAAACTGATCGGCTCCAGTGTAAAATCTGTTTCGGCCCGCTTCGATATTTTTGATACTTCCAGTAATGTCATGAAGAAGCAAATATGAATATTTTTATGATGTTATTCTACAACAGACGCTTATCGCATCACCGGGTATAAAAGATTTATAGTCATTTTTCCGCGAGGTTCCAATGGCTGTCTTATATTTATAGCCGATATATAACTTCTATGAATCAGTACACGGTTGTTACACTTTTGTATTTCTACGGTTCGTTTTTAATCATCTGCGGTATAGTCTCCGTCATTTTCATCGGGTTAAAAGCAAAGACTGCACTTATCTCCGGAGGTATGTCTGGTTGCATTTCACTTTTTATAGGTTACCTGATCTTCTCCGATGTAGCAGGCGCTCGTCTTGCCGGTATATTTATTTCGCTGGCCTTGTTCTGCGTGTTCTCCTGGCGATCAACCAAAACACTCTTCCGGATTTTCGAGATACAGCAGTCATCGGTTCATGATGAACTTAAAGGTAAAGGCATTGCTTTCCTGATCATCAGTCTCATGGCAGTGGTATCGGTGTTTGTACTGGCGTTGCAGGTGGTTAGTTACTGGCAGGCGTAATATAGCTTACAGCAGGCGTTGCCGGATATCGTTATCACACGAAGGAACACTTACAACGCAAAGGCACTGCCTAACATACATACGGAAAGTTTTCTGAAAATGTATGCGTTGTTTTTTTATTCGTTATAAGTCGTTTAGCTATAAACTTATATATTTGTTGCTGACGATGATACGCCCCCAATTTGTGTCGCCTAAACAGACCAGAATGAATCGTAAAATTGTAAGTATTCTTGTCTGTGCACTATTCTATATTTACCTGATTCCAGCCAACGGTCAGAAACTGGAGAGTATTGACAGCCTTCAACAGGAGCTGAAGAAGACTACAAGCGATACGCAACGGGTAAAGATCCTGTTCGAACTGTCTATGAAGTATCAGAGTTTCCTTCCGGATTCTGCCATGTACTTCGCGCAAACGGGTCTCGACAAAGCAAATGCCATTCACTATGTAAAAGGTAAAGCTGATGCCTTGCTTCAGATCGGTCGTCTGAAAAGAGATCATGACGGCACAGCTGCAGATGCATTAACCGATATGTTCGATGCGTTGAAATTATACCGCGAAATCGGAGATGATGTCCAGATTGCGAATTCACTAAATGATATCAGCATCGTATATGCCAATTCGGAAGATTACCAGAAGTCGCTGGACTATTTCAAGCAGGCGCTTGAGATCTTCAAAAAGATGGGCGATGAAAAAGGTGAATCGTATGCCCTTAACAATATCGGTATAATATACCAGGAGCTTGGCGATGAAGCTTCTGCGAAGAAGTATTTTATACTGTCGTTGAAGATCAAAGAGAAGAGTAACAATCTGTATGGTATTTCGCGAAGCTATAGCAACCTCGGCTCTATCTCGGAGAATAATGAAGAATGGGATGAGGCTCTCCTCTACTATCTGAAGGCTGACAGTATCTACATTAAAACAAAAGATATACATGCGCAGGCCAACAACTATGTAGCCATTGCACGGGTAAAAAGAAGTCAGGGTAAAGTAAATGAAGCGATCCGGTATGCTAACCTGGGATTAAAAGGCGGTGAAGAAGTACGGGCATTCTCTCCCATGTTGAGTGCCAGTAAACTGCTGGCTTCCATTGAAGAGAAGCGTGGTAATTATAAAGTCTCCTTAAGTTATCAGAAACTATATAACCGTTTGGCGGATAGTCTCAACGACCAGACCAACAAAGCAAACCTGGAGGAGCTGAAAGCTAAATTCAATCTCGATGAAAAGGAAAGAGAGATTGTATTGCTGAAGAAGGAACAGGAACTGCAGCAAGCCAGAATACAAAGTAAAAATGTGATTACGTATTCGCTTACTGCCGGTGTGGTATTGCTGGTGCTGGTAGTGGTATTGTTATACTATGCCTATAAAACAACACGAAGCAAGAAAAATATACTCGCACAAAAGAATAAAGAAATAGAGCAACAACGTGAAGACCTGGCGAAGTTGAATAATGAAAAGGACAGATTCTTTTCTATCCTGTCGCACGACCTTCGCGGACCACTCAATTCATTGAAAGGATTCTCGTATCTGATAACAGAACATGTGGATGCGCTTACACCGGAAGAGCTGATCGAGATGCGCATGAAGATTGACAATTCACTTGACAATCTCACGGAACTTCTCAATAATATACTGGAGTGGTCGATGACATCGTCACGCAAACGCAAGTGGACATTTACCAAGATCAACACCACCGATCTGATCCGCAAGAACATCGCCCTCTACCAAACCATGGCGGAAAGTAAAGGTATACAACTGGTTTTTCATCCGGCCGATGTACAATATGGCTATGGTGACTATCATGCTATAGATACAGTGGTGCGAAATCTTATATCCAACGGTATAAAATTCAGTCATGCAGGTACAGCGGTAATTCTTTCGGTTACAACTGATCAGGATTCACTCTATATATCTGTCAGGGATCAGGGCGTTGGTATTCCATACGAGATACAGCAAAAGCTTTTCAAGCTGAACGAGAATGTTACCCAGCCCGGCACCAACAACGAGAAAGGAACCGGACTCGGCCTTACGTTATGCAAAGAATTACTCACCGAGAATAAAGGAGATATAGCGGTAAAGAGTGAACCCGGAGAAGGCAGCGAATTTATTGTGTGCATTCCGGAATATACCAGCTATGAACGTACTCTCACCTCTATGCCGCGCAAAGTAACCACGGATGGAGGCATCGGTTAGTATGCCGTGCGCGCTCTCAACTATGTATATCATCCCTATTGGAATTTGAACTTTATTGGTCGCACAATTGTCATGCGTAAATAAATTATTGTAATGGAATTAGGTATATATACGTTTGCTGAATTGACGGCAGACCCGGCAACCGGAAAAAAGATAAGTGCTCATCAACGCATGATTGATTTGATGGAAGAAGTTACATTGGCTGAGCAAGTTGGTCTCGATGTTTTTGCTGTCGGTGAACATCATCGTCCTGATTATATAGTTTCTTCGCCGGCGGTTGTGTTGGGGGCTGCTGCTGCGCGCACGACTAAAATAAAATTATCGAGTGCTGTTACAGTGTTGAGTTCCGATGATCCCGTTCGCGTCTTCCAGGATTTCTCAACGATCGATTTACTATCCGGAGGTCGAGCCGAGTTGATGGTGGGCAGAGGTTCATTCATCGAATCATTTCCGTTATTTGGGTATGACTTGCGTGATTATGATGCGCTGTTTTCCGAGAAACTGGACTTGTTGCTGAAGATCAACGCGCAGGAGAAAGTAACGTGGCAAGGCAAGCACAGACCTTCCATTCAGAACTCAGGTATATATCCGCGTCCGCATCAAGACAAGCTTCCGATATGGATTGCTATTGGCGGCACACCCGAATCTATTGCCCGTGCCGCGATGCTCGGTTTACCCATGGCACTGGCTATAATCGGCGGTACACCAGATCGTTTTGCTCCCCATGTAAATTTCTATCGCGAGACAGCCCAAGAAGCTGGCCACGCAATGGATAGCCTACAGGTAAGCATCAACTCGCATACCTATATAGCAGACACATCACAACGCGCTGCGGATGAATTTTATCCTTCGTATGCCGATACCATGTCGCGCATTGGTCGCGAGCGCGGATGGCCTCCTATGGATCGTGAGCATTATGAGATGATGCGCGAGCCAACGGGATCCCTACTGGTAGGAAGTCCGCAGCAGGTAATCGACAAGATTCTGTATGAGCACGAGCTGTTTAAACATACCCGCTTCCTGGCGCAGATGAGTGTTGGCACCATGCCGCATGCACAAATGATGCGTTCCATCGAACTCTTCGGCACACAGGTAGCACCGGCGGTACGCAGGGCTTTGCTGTAGGTTTTGGCCCGCAGAGGAAATGGATTTTCTCTGAAACTTTATTATTCGCGGACTTATTAATTACTTGGTTCTTCTGCTTAAATGTGTGTTATCTGCGGCCCCCCACGTTTCTCTGCGGGGATAAAAATTATATCTTTGCGCTCTTATTTTTCAGATCATGATTTCAGTAGACGCGGTTAGTGTTGAGTTCAACGGTTCAGCGCTTTTTAGTAACATCACTTTTAACATCAATGAAAACGATAGAATTGCCTTAATGGGCAAGAACGGTGCAGGTAAATCTACCCTGCTCAAGATCATCGCTGGTGTTAACAAGCCTACACGCGGAAAGGTGTCTGCTCCGAAAGATGCCATCATCGCGTACCTGCCACAACATTTACTGACCGAAGATAACTGTACGGTGTTCGAAGAAGCATCAAAGGCTTTCTCGCGCATCCTGAATATGAAGAATGAAATGGATGAGCTGAACCGCCAGTTGGAAACACGTACGGATTACGAATCCGATGAATACTCGAAGATCATTGAGCAGGTGTCCGAGCTAAGTGAGAAATACTATTCCATCGAAGAGATCAATTTCGATGCAGAGGTTGAAAAGACGTTGATGGGACTTGGCTTCGTTCGTTCTGATTTTACACGTCCTACCAATGAATTCAGCGGTGGCTGGCGCATGCGCATCGAGCTTGCTAAAATTCTTTTACAGAAGCCTGACCTGATTTTATTGGATGAGCCTACCAACCACATGGATATTGAATCCATTCAGTGGCTTGAAGATTTTCTGATCAACAACGCGAAGGCAGTGATCGTGATCAGTCACGATAAAACTTTCGTTGATAACCTGACCAACCGCACCATCGAAGTAACGATGGGACGCATATACGATTATAAAACAAACTACACGCACTACCTGCAACTTCGTAAGGAAAGACGTGAACAACAGCAGAAGCAATTTGACGATCAGCAAAAACAGATTGCTGATATTCAGGAATTTATCGAACGTTTTAAAGGTACTTACTCGAAGACTTTACAAGTACAGTCGCGGGTAAAGATGCTGGAGAAGATCGAGATCATCCAGGTAGACGAAGTGGATACTTCTGCCCTGAACCTCAAGTTCCCTCCTGCTCCACGTTCGGGTAGCTACCCCGTTATCATCGAAGGCTTTACCAAACGTTATGGTGACCATACCGTGTTGCAGGATGTATCGCTGACCATTGCACGCGGTGAGAAGATTGCGTTCGTTGGCAAGAACGGTGAAGGTAAATCAACGCTGGTAAAAGCGATTATGAGTGAGCTGGAGTTTGATGGTAAAGTACAGATCGGTCATAACAGCATGATCGGATACTTTGCTCAGAACCAGGCTTCCCTGCTCGATGAGGAATTGACTGTCTTCCAGACGATCGACCAGATTGCAGAAGGTGAGATTCGTACGAAGATCAAAGATATACTTGGTGCCTTCATGTTCAGCGGTGATACGATTGACAAGAAGGTACGCTACCTCTCCGGTGGTGAGAAGACACGTCTCGCCATGATCAAGTTGCTGCTTCAGCCGGTGAACCTGTTGATACTCGATGAACCTACCAACCACCTTGATATCAAGACCAAAGATATACTCAAGGATGCGTTGAAGGCATTTGATGGTACGCTGATTCTTGTATCGCACGATCGTGACTTCCTCGATGGTCTTGCCAACAAAGTATTCGAGTTTGGAAACAAACGCATCCGTGAACATTTCGAAGATATAGCAGGCTTCCTGCGTAACAAGAAGATGGAGAACCTGCGCGAGATCGAACGTACCAAGTAATTATACGGCTGCTCCTTTCGGATCTTTCAGATGCTGGTATAGCGCCATCAGCTTCTCAAACTCCTGTTCAACAGTTTGAACAATAGTTTCATTGGCTATAGCGGCATCACCCGGTTGATATATTTTTCCAATGATAAAACGGTGATGTTTCCAGTGATCAGCTTTGGTGTATTCCCAAAGTATATCAGGTTGTTGAAATGAGTCGGCCGGCTTTTGTTCTCCTGCAACTTCAATGAAGTAATCACTGCCAAGTGCCGTCAGCAAAGTCTGAAACGTTTTCCTATACTCTTCTTCCTGCATTTTAAAGCGGAAGAATTCACGATCTGCTTGTCCGCTGCCAGGATTGCCTGGCACCAATGCGATCGCTATATTTTTTTGCATCACGATCACCTGCAGCGTTATGAAATCGCCTGGCTGTGCTGTTGGTGCGTATCGTTTTAATTCAGCCTCACTGTGTCCATACATCATCCCTATCGATGTGAGTTTATGATCAGCATGATCCTGCGGATTTAAACTGCTTATGTTCGCTGTATTGTCAGCATGCAGCCTGATGCGCGCAACATGTTTTTGAATGGATTCATGCAGTTGTTGTAATTTACTCTTCAACGCTGCACGCGCGGTTTGTTGTGCTTCGGTGTCGAGGTCAGCCTGCGCATTGCTCAGTACGAGGTAATCTTCTTTTTTAAAGTATTGCGTTTTGAAACGAATGCCATCCCAACTGAACGCGCGACTGGTGAGTGCTATAAATTGTTTCTTCTCTTCGCGCGATGCGATCTCACGTTGCTTCCAGTATGGATAGAGTAACTCATACTCCGCGATCATCTCTTCAGTAAGAGGTTCTGCAAATTCATAGTAAGTAGTGTACCATGAGAGTAAAGCTTCCACTTCTTTAACATCGGTAACTTTATTAAAGATCTCTTCATGATCTTTCAAACCTTCTAACGTCAGTGCACCCGAGCCTGTAAAGCCTACTGATTTCCGAAAGGGTAATTCGAAGATATATACATTTGCATGGAAAATGTTACGGGTATAGATGCGCACGGTGAAGCGATCCTGGTAATGACGCCAGATACGTTTCAGCACTCCTGGTGAAGTAAGACCATCGAGTCCCGTAACAATATCAAGTTTGGTTTTACCGGGAAGTCGTGTGCGTATAAAATCAAACCCGGCATCCGTAATCGCGGCAGTAGCAATGTAGCCATGCTCGGCTTGCTGAAGTATTTTATCGTTGATGAGCGGAACTGCGAGTTTCTTGATAATCATGTCAGGACACAGAAAAATTTGCGGCCGCAATATAAGGATGTGTCGCGTAACGCTGCCGGAAGTTTAACCACTTCGGGTTGCTATAAATTATGTTAGATGAACGAATTATTACCAGGTCACACCCCAGGACTTCTTTTCTACACTTCTCCTGATTATTCATAACAGCCTGAGTCAGGGCATTTTACCAGCCATCCCAAATCGCTACCGACACATATTGAACCTATACCTATTATGTATTGTATTATTGGCAACAAAGAAATTTAGAAACTACTTTTGTACCGGACAGCCGCAGTTGTGGCGTGCTGCAATTTTCTCAAGACACGTATTTAAACCATAATTCGTATGAACACAGTTCTTTTGTTTTTAAGTGGGGTTGGTTTCCAGGAAATCTTATTGATCGGACTTTTTGTGCTGGTCTTCTTCGGTGCCAAAAGAATTCCTGAATTCATGAAAGGCCTTGGTAAAGGTGTAAAAGAATTCAAGTCGGCTATGGATGATGTGAAGAAAGAAGTTGGTGATGTAAAAAGCGATGTTACCAAAGACCTGAACTAGTAATAGTAGTCTTCACAGACTGTCATTGCTGCGGGCTGCGCGTAGATACGTTGAGTATTTATGGCAGCCCGCAGTCGTTTTAGATAGCTGTGAGCTTTGAACCACGAGCATCGAGAGTAAAGGCTGCTGGCTGCAAGCTGCTAATCGCTGGTTTTGTTTTGTTGTGACGCTACGTGTTAGTTAAGCATTACGGTATATATAGCTGTGAGTTTTGAGTTGCGCGCCTTGAGAATAAATGCCGGCCGCTGGGTCTGGATCTATATGTTACTTGAACAGCCCGATATATATACTTACTGCAAAGTAGCACCAGCAGGTGTAATACAGCTACGAGCCATGAGCTACGAGAAGCTATAGGTAAATTTTTTCTTACTTCTTACTCCTGCCTCCCTCCTGTCTCTGCAAGCCAAATATATACTTCAAATATATACTTCCCCTGTATCTCTTGCAACCGGCAACCTTTCCTCGCAGCTCATAACTCACAGCTCGCAGCTATTCTGTATCCCCCAATTAGGGTATATCTCGTCATTCATACACTTATCGCTATAATCTATACCCGCTGCAGGGTAGCTTTCTGTACGCCTTGAGAAATGTAGCGTTTACCTCAAATATACCCTGAAGAGAGGATGCCACGATTACCTTATGCACTTTTACAAACATTCAGACGTAATACTTTTATAAAACTATATCCCTATGGAAAGAAAGCAATTTTTGAAAAGTCTGGGAATGAGTGGTCTTATCGCACCGCTGATCGTTTCGTGCAGTAAGGATGATGACGCTACACCGGTGCCCTCGATCACAAGCTTTACACCAACCAGTGGTGTGGCCGGTGATACCGTAACCATTACAGGTCTTAACTTCAGCGCGGTAACAACCAACAATACCGTAACCTTTAATGGAGCAACGGCTACGGTTACAGCTGCTACCAGTACACAACTTACGGTAACCGTTCCTTCCGGAGTGAGCACCGGTAAAATCGCTGTTACCGTAAACGGACAAACCGGAACATCGTCAAGTGATTTCACGGTGACTACAACATCAACAGGTTCTTCCCCCACCATTACAAGCTTTACCAGCAGTGGCTCGGAAGGTTCTACCATTGTTATTACCGGAACAAACTTCAGTACCACAGCAGCTTCTAACACCGTTACTATAGGTGGTGTGGTGGCAACAGTAGTATCAGCAACATCAACACAACTTGTTGTTACTGTACCGAGTGGTGCTACATCTGGTGTGATCACGGTAACGGTTGGTGGTGTTACGGCTACATCTTCCGGAACGTTTACCGTTACATCAGCTTCTGCAAGCTGCTCAACAACCGATTCAGAAACTGCTGGTCCTTTCCCTACGAAAGATCCATCAACGCTGGTGAAGACCGATATACGTTCTGATAGAACCGGTGTTGCGTTTACGATCACTATTACTTTACAAGACAAGAACAACAGCTGTGCTGCTTTAGAAGGTGCTATCGTAGATATATGGCACTGTGATAAAGACGGATATTACTCCGAGTATGGCGGAACGTCTATGCAGACCGTTGACTATACTTCTGTACACTTCCTGCGCGGAAGACAGGTAACGAACAGCGATGGACAAGTTTCATTTGTATCCATCTTCCCGGGATGGTATCAGAGCCGTGCTACACATATTCACGTGCACATCTATAATTCGTCCGGTACATCTTTACTGGTAACACAGATTGGTTTCCCGGAAGGCTCTAACAGTGCAGTTGTACTGGTAAATGCATCTACAGCCAACGGCTATACCAAAGGCATGTCAGGATATACGTACAACGCCAGCGACAGCGTTTTTACAGATTCTATAGACAATGAAATAGCCACGGTAACCGGAAGCGTAGCTGATGGATATGCCCTCACCCACACAATCGTTGTAAGCGCCTAGTCCAGTATATATACCTGTATATTTTATTCAACACAAAAGCCGGCATCAACGCTGGCTTTTGCGTTAGGAATGGCTACTGGCCACAGGAAGTTATATATATATCGTTCCGTTTAAGTAAAAACGTTGCCTGCCCAACAACCGACCTCGCAGTCAGAGGCCTGTAGCCAGCAGCTTCTCAAACTCGCTGCTCGAGGCTACAAAGCAAAAAAGCCAGACATCTTCCGTCCGGCTTCCTCTATTGAAAATTAAATCAGCGACTATTTAGTGAAAACGGCTGGCAGTCCGTGTTTGTTAAGGAATGCCTCAGCTGCCTTTGTCTTGCTTATGAAGAAAGGATCTTTCGCATGGCTCTTTACCTTTTTACTGATAACAACTTTTTTACGGTCGTTGCTGCTTTGATCTTTCTGAAGGATGTTTCCAGACATGGCCAATCGTTTAGTAAATCAAAATTACGACTTTATTTGCGTTTTGCCAAGATAGCCGTATAGGGTTTATTTCGCTTGAATACTTCCCACTGGCCTGCGTGATGTCCCCAGATATCAAAGACTGCATTGATTGACGTGTGATGGTACGCGATAACCATATTGTAATACCGCGTACGTGCCGCTGTGCTACCCTGTGCGAACACGAGTATTTCGGGACGCTGATCAGTAAATGCCATCACCGCTGCAGCGACTGAAGCCATTACTTTTTCCGAATCCTTATTGTCGGTTACGATGAGGTCATCGATCCGGTCTTCAGCCTTGTTATAGTCTCCAAATCCTATATTATACACCTCGATGCTCGCATCGGCGATCTTCATTTTGGTAAACCGCACGATCTTGCGGATTTCTCCTTTCGGGCCTGTACTGCTGAATTCAAAATCAAGAAAATGCGGACTGGCTTCCAGGTTATAGGGCAACGAATTCATCTAACGCTTTCTGACTTACTTGATAACTATATGATAAACAGGATATGAGCTTCGTACACATATCATCGTACAGTAAGTATACTATATTTCTGAACGGCCTGCAATTTCTTTCCGTTCAGTGCATCTATCGCACTGCACAAGGCATAATATTTACTTCCAGAGAAAGGTATACGTTCCGGCTTTCAATTGCTGAGGCGATGCGGTGATCTCCCGCTTGTCCATATATACCTTGCGCTTGCTTACTTCCGGCAGATAAACAGTAGCCTCTGCGTTGGCGGGCACGACAACCGTATA
The DNA here is from genome assembly GCA_902168205.1 of uncultured Chitinophaga sp. Classification (GTDB taxonomy): domain Bacteria; phylum Bacteroidota; class Bacteroidia; order Cytophagales; family Cyclobacteriaceae; genus Ohtaekwangia; species Ohtaekwangia kribbensis. The sequence goes on from CABHOK010000008.1 coordinate 80,512, forward strand.
GGTTATGCGTTTCCCATCGCGCTTCCAGGATGATACGATGGTGCCCTGTGGCCCGTTGTGTGTGGCTTCAAACTGATTCAGTCCACTCACAAAGTTGGGTTGCAGGATAATGTTTTTAAAGCCCGGCTTCTCCGGATCGGGTTTAATGCCACCGATACCTTTGTATAACCATGCTCCTATTTCACCAAACATAATATGATTCAGGGAGATGTCGTGTTCGGCCTGTATGTTCCAGTTTTCATATAGTGTAGTGGCACCGTTGCGTATCCACCAGCCCCACGAAGGATAGGTTTCCTGTGCAGCTACCCGGTATGCTATATCGGCATAACCGTTTTCACTCAGCGCACTGAGAATTGCTTTTTGTCCCAAAAGACCAACATCCAGGTGAAACTGATCGGCTTCTACACGCTTCGCTAAATTGGCGGCTACCATTGGCCGCAGCGAGTCTGGTACAAGACCCCAGAAAAGCGGTGCGCTTAGTTCTGTTTGCAGTCCCGTGTTGTATATACCGGTCTTTACATGAAGATACTTGGTATTGAAAGCATCCCGGATTTTGGCAGCGAGCGCGGTATATTTCACGTGGTCTTCTTTATGCCCGAGTATATGCGCAACTTTGGCTGCAATCACAGCATCCGCGTAGTAATAGCAGGTAGATGTGAGTTCCACCGGAGATTTTGATTTTACCGGCACCCAATCGCCTAGCCCCCACGTTGTGAGTCCGGTTGGATACAGGGCTGAGATATGATTGATATACCGCGTCATGTTATCATAGCAATCGGCAAGGATACGGGTATCGCCATAGAACAGGTATATATTCCAGGGAATGATCGCAATGGTGCTGGTCCAATCCGGACCGTTGCCCCACTCGTATCCCCAACCATTGCTGGGAATGATGGATGGCAACACACCGTTGGGTTGTTGTTCATCGCGATGATCGGCCATCCATTTTTCATATACTGTAATGCCATCAAATCCATAGAGGCCGGTTTCAATGGCAATTTGTGCATCACCGGTCCAGCCGTTCTTTTCGCGTTGTGGACAATCGGTAGGGTAACCGAAAAGATTGGACAGGTACGAATTGTTTGTAGCATACCAGATCTTGTCAATGACCGGGTTGGAAGATTGAATCCTGCCTGCAACGGGAACATCACTGTGCATAAAGTAACCGGTTATACTTTGCTGGTTCAACGTTATGGGTACACGGCTGGAGACTTCTATATATTGAAAGCCCTTGTAATTGAAGCGTGGCATGAACTCTTCTTCAGCACTAGTTCCTCGCAAGGTATATATATCGGTCTGGAACGGATCGCTTGTTCCGACCGGGCGATAATGGGCATCGATGTTGGATTGATCGACATGTCCGTTTGTAGCGAGACGCTCGCCATGCTTTAGCCGTACCGTTGTGCCGGCAGCACCGTGTATGCGTAGCTTGGTTACTCCTGCTATATTTCGGCCCAGGTCGAAGATATAAGTTGTATCATTCAGCTTTCGAAAACTGCGGGCCGGTATTTCTTCAACATGCCGCACCGGGTGCATGGTTTGCGACACAATCTGTTCAGCAGGCGCCTGCCTGTAAATCACATCTTTCCAATTGTTTTCGTTGAAACCGGGTGCATTCCATCCGGGTTGCTCCTGTCGCGCATCGTAATGTTCCGCGGTATAGATGCTGTTAAAGATTACAGGACTCAGCGATGTTTTCCATCCTTTGCCCGAGGTGATGGTTTCTATACTGCCATCGTCATACGTAATGCGCAGGTCAAGACAAAAGGCCGGTCGTGCGCGCCACGGTGCTGTATGAAAATTCCACACGGCTGTTGACTGATGGTTATACCAGCCATTGCCGAGTAAAACACCGAGGGCGTTGTCTCCGTTTTGCACTTGCCGGGTTACATCGTGCGTGATGTACAGTATTCTTCTGTCGAAACGGGTATACATCGGATCGAGCACATGATCACCGATCTTCTTCCCGTTCATATAGAGTTCAAACAATCCGGCAGCCGCTATATATACTTTTGCAGAACGTATCTTTTTAGAAGCACGGAATTCTTTCCGGAAATACGGAGCTGCTTTTTGATGTTCGTTATGTTCATCGCTGATCCAAGCACCTTGCCAGTTGCTAACGGTTCGCATACCTGTTTCAAACCAAGCTATAGCTCCCTTGGCAGTCTTGGTGCGGTCATGATCGGCTACATCAACACGCCAGTAGTAGCGTGTAAAAGGATTGAGTTGGGGACCGGTATATATCACACGTGTATCTCCGGATTCAACCCAGCCACTGCTCCATATACCGGCACGATCGGCAACCAATGCAAGCGAATCGGTATCCACTATAACGCGATAGCTGGTTTGTCGTGCACCGTGTCGCGCATCATTCAATCGCCAGGTAAACCTGGGCTGCGGGCAATCTATACCAAGCGGATTGTGAAGATATTCTGTTCTCAGATCAGCAGCACGAAAATGTTGCTCCTGTGCCAAAGCAGGATGAACGATAATGCTAAACAGCAGGATGACGGTGAACCTGTACATTTTACCGGGGTTGATGAAATAACGGATCAATATAGAATTTTATGCAGCAGGTAGTATCCTGTACTTGCATAAAGTTCACGCGCATCTTACCGGCATTCGTTATTCGAAAGCAGTATTATTCTTACATCTGTGTGGTCAATCGCGAACGGTATATAATACAGGTGTTTCAGGCTGATATTCAATTGACCCCTGGTGTGAATCAGGCGAAAGCTGTTGTATAACTTCTGTATTTATGATGTAAAGCCTGGCAATCCGGTGAAATTGTTACTTCGCTGTGTGCACAACGGGGCGGCTAGAGCACGGTTGAATTTCGGGGTTGCATTAAAAATTATTTTGTTTGCCGACTAAACGTTTTCAATATGTATAGGTCTGATAGTTTGGCTCGCACGCGCTCGTTTTCAAAAACATTCCTGGCAATAGCATCGGTAGTATGTTGCGCATTTTCTTCATACGGACAAACGCTCAACGAGAACTGGCAACAGGAGCTGACCAGTTCCATGACGGAGTTTATGAACTGTGCTACTACATCGCCTGACAAATCTCAATGCAGTTCTTTCATCAGTGAATCACTCGCCCAGGTATATAAAGTAAATGCGTTTTATTCTGATAAACTGAAACGTCATTTAAAGATCTATGAAATTTCAAAGTCAATGATCGATGGTGATCAATGGACTTTGCTTGGTTATGCCTATGAGCAAAAAGCTTTGAATGAAGCACAGCAAAGTGCCAACGCCAGCAAAGCCGTGATCGCTTTGTATACAACAGCAACCGGTGGCAAGCATATAGCGCTTATCCTTCCCGGTAAACTTGACTATTCAGGCTCATGGGGTTTTAATGTTCCAAACTCGGCTTCATTCTTCTTCGATGATCCTGCCAAGTCGTATGTGGGCAAAGGACTCTCCTATGCGTTTGCGAAGAATATGATCAAGGACGTTGCATTATACTGCCGCAAATACTAATCGTCATAAATGTATAGTTTGCAGTCGTTCGAGTTGTTTGACGCGGATATAGCAGGCAGCTAAAAGCAATCCTCCTACAACCCCGAATAGACAGTCGAGTATACGCCAATATACCGGTATACCACGCACTGCACCAGCAATAAATGCCAATGGAAAGATGCATACACACGCAATCATTCCGAATTCAATGACCCATATGTTTCGCACGGGGTCACGCAGCGGGCCGATGAATGCAATCGCGATAACAATGTGTGCAAACGCGAGCCAGTCGGTACCATACGAAATGAACGGGTAGCGGGCATTGGTATCACATACACCGGTATAAACCTTTTCAAGCCACTGTGTTACCGTGTTGCTGCATGCGCATTGCTGTATCCACGTGTGGGCTATACGCAACTCCCATTCGATAGGAAACGCGGTGATGCCGCTGAAAATCAGTGCTCCCATAAACGCGATGATCAGCACGCGGATTCGTTTTTTCAGTTGATCGGATTCAGATGCTCGCATAGAAACTACGGGTTAACAAATAAGTTCTCTCTGCTTAAAAGCGTATTTAATTCCTTTAGCAATACATTTTCTGAACTGGCGGTGACGTTGATCAGCGCAAAACGCGGCTTGCCGGTTAGCATGTGTAAACGCCATGTTATCTGATCGATTGTATGAAGCGTTCCGTTGCTATACCACCACGCTGTGTATAGATTGCCTTCTGTCTTTCGCAGGCGGCCAATGTAGATTTCATGTCCCAGTATGGTCGTTTTTTTGATTTCGCGGAAAGTATAGCCTGTACCTCTCCAGCAAAATAGCGGTGTGTGTTCAGCAGAAAAAAACTCGGGAATTGTTTTGAAGTATAGCAACAGGTTACGGTTATACACTTTGGTGACACCGCCATCCAGCAGGGTTGTCTCAAACCCTTCACGGTGAAACAATATATGCGGCAAAGTAGATGTTGATCTGTTTTGTCGTATACCAAAACCGGCAATGAAAATGAGTATACTGACGATGGTGAGCGCGATCCTTCCCCGCATTGTGATTCTCAGCGGAGCGTCTGCATCATCATGGATCAAAGGCTTTCCGAATTTACCTACCATGCCCTTGCCTATAAAATATAGCGGCATCACAATATAGATAATCATGCACGCTATACCCGCCCATGCATGCAGTGCGTGCTCCGGTCCTATCCGGAACAATACCAGTATAATAATGCGTAAGAGATTACTGCCGATATTGAGTATAAATACAATGGAGAAGAACAACAGCAGGTATGGAAACGAAAGTGAAAGCTTACGCGTACGATACTGATGCGCGAGAAGAAATACACCCATCAGCAATGATGTGGCCAGCATGTTCAACCCGATGCAAGCCTGATCGACACTGAACGCACCGCCGTTCAGAATCATGACGTTTCCTTCTACCTGCACATCCAGACCAACTTGTGCGAGCAGATATCCCGCCCAGCCACTCAGTTGTAACCGGATCGGAAAGCTCAGGATGACAATAATCTGTTGAATGAAGGGCGACATAAACAAAAGCAGAAAGAGCACCAGGCCGTCAAGTTGTCCCCAATGCATTTCCAGCAGAAACAGGATAAAAAAGAATAGCGTCAGGAAGTAAAATGTACGCACGCCATAGACACAGGCTGTTATGCCCAACAGAAACACAACGGCCAGGTATATATAGTTAACTCGTTGCTTTCCGTGTACGAAGAGCACAAACGGAAAAAGACAGAAGCCGATCAACACATTGCTGCCCGCAAGAAATTCGGGCGGAAAGGCAATAGCTCCTCCCGCCACTGCCAGTCCTGCCCAGCCGATAAGCCAACCAAGCTCGCGGCTCCAGATGATCCGGATGTATATCAACAGTATGTTGATCATGATACCCGAAGTTTCGATTGATATATAGTATATACTACAAAGCACGCAAACAGGATGATCAACGCCCACTCGTGCGGCTCAGGTACGGCGCCTGCAGAATCTTTGGATGCATTCAGCAAGCTATTGTCTTTTTCGGTAATACCGAAACGTTCATAATCTGCTTGGGTCTCCAATACTATGAGACTTGATACCGGTGAAACTACATACGCTGTAGCGGCTTCATCAACCAGCGATTCATTTATATAGTCATCGTTAAAGTAATCTGTACCGACTTTTCTCATGATGTTATTGTATGCATAGAGTCGTGCGAGATGATCCGGAGCGTTATTCTCAAGTTCTTCCTTTGCCTTGACTTTAGTAATGGTCATGTCAGCTGCGTGCAAGACTATACTTTCATCCGATTCTTCGGTTAACGGGAAAGTCTGATCAGCTAGGTGATCCAACAGACCGGCCACAGTCCCATCGGTAAAGGCAAGTCCGCGCAACTCGCGAAACGTATTGATATAGGTGGACGTATTCTTGCCAAGATTGAATGCACGCACTTTCTTTCCGGAGGCGAAAAATTTACGAATACTTTCTGCAAATTTACTTTCCTTGAAATCCTTCAAATGCAGCGACAGCTCTTCTCCTTTGGTAACGACAAGCGATGTACGACTGTTTTCAACCTGGTGAAATGGAAACAAAGAAAATCTCTGTTCCAGTAAAGCATCGGTAACCGGCTTCCAGTTAACATCATTAAGTTGCACTATCTCTTGCCCGTTATAGGCATATATTTTATAACGGTTCGTCAGTCTCGACAGCGCATCTAGCTCTTCACGATTCCAGCTATTGTTTATATCCAGGTATAGTGTGTTCAGCGTAACCAACTCCAGTCGCGGCTGATGTTTTGCCAGTGAATAGGTATAGCCATTGAAGGTAAAATGATTTTCCTGTAGCGGAAGAGCTTTAAACGAGAACGAAAAATCGGGATTGTACGTGTGCTCTGAAATATAGTCTCCTTTCTTATCCACAGTGAAACCATCCGGTAGTTCAATATGCTTCTGCGGGCCGATGAATCGCACGCGGGTTGTCTCCGTTGCATCGGAGGCATTCGGGCCGAGGAAAGTTATATTGTTATAGTATATTTTGCCGTCTGTTTCGGTTAATGGCGATGTAATGCCGATCTTGAATTTACGTTCTTCATCGCGGTTGCAGGGAAACACACGTACCGACACCGTATTGCCTTCCTGCCAATGAATGACTGAAGGGTCGCGCTGTTCTACACCTACTATTGTTTTATAGGCCTTTGCTGCCTTCTGTTTCGAGGTTAGTATACCTTTCTCTTCCTTTCCACCGATCCAGAGTGAAAGCGATGTTACCACGGAACCCTCCGGTAATTGAAATGTATAGATCGCTTCTTCCGTATCACCCCACCAGCGCTGCGCTGTTGCGTTGTTACGAACGTTGATATACTTTTCAGTATAAGCAATACGAAGACCGGTGTATATATCGACATCAGACACAACGTAAGATGTCGAGAGATTGTCACCAGACCATAAACGCTCCTGTGCCTGGTGTCTGCCACGGAAGAATGACTGAAGAATTTTTACACGATCTTCTTTGGATAAAGAATTTTTCGAAAATCGACTGGCAATATATACCAGGGGATCATGCTTCTTGACTTCACTCCAGGAAACCCCGTTAGGCATGAAGTCCCAATCGCCTCCTATGTTTGGTGTAGTATAGACAAGATCAGATTTTAAGATACGTTCGGTTATCCAATCGCTCTCCACAGACTGTGCGATCGTTACCCATGCCGGTAATTCTACATCGTTATATATAACGGACTGATTCACGATCCGCTCGATTTTCGCATTGCGGTTACTCCATTCAATGGCGAAGCTTGCTGCGTAGGCTACAGTAGCCAATGCGCCTACAATTACCGGGTAATACAGTGATTTGTTTCTGCCGCAGGTGTGTACTAATAGAAAGATGCAGGCAATCAATATCGTAAGCGGAACAAAGATATGCATACCAATGCCAAAGAACAGTATGCCGACAGTGCCCATGGCGTAAAGATGGGCTACATATAGTGCCAGGTATAGATATAGCACGATAGCGCTTCCAAGGATAATATGCTGCAGTTTGTTGACCCATGCCGGAAGTTTAGGATAGAAACGATAGCTGAGCGTAGTCAGTGAAGTAACAGCCAGGTATACACAAAGCCAGTTGGTGGAATCCTGGAACACTGCTAAATTCCGGTTGAGTGAGTACGCACTGATCAGAAACAGGTTGAGCAGGATTATGGTCTTGTGGATGTTTGCCTTGCGCCAGCTTTTTCGAATGCCGTAGGAGCCATCTACAATGAGTATGACGGTATATAAAAATGCCAGCATGTACTGAACGATAAACGAGGTAAATGCCTCCCCTCCATCAAGTTCAAGCGCCGTGAAAAGAGTATATAGTACACATGACAGCGCCAGTAAAGCATAGCCGATTGTATACGTAAGTAATTGTGGCCGTTCTGTTGAGGCATTGTGAATGTGGTTCGTTCGCACGTAAGGCTCCTGCAGGGTTTCCATAGTTTGGCTTCTGTTATTTAAAGTACTTTGCAATTCAAAGTTTATTTATAGCCTTGTACGGACCCGGTTAATTTTGGTTGTTGTTAAAAGTGGTTGTATTTAAAAGTTTGTGGAGTTACCGACCAGCGTTAGCGTCACTTCGAACGTGCGAATTGAGGGTCATGTCTTCTTATTCACCTGCGAGAAGCCCCCTTGTCGGAGCAACGTTATCGAAGCATCACATTAAATTGAAAATTATGGCTTTAGAGTTTTCTCGTGGGTAATGTGCATTTTACAGGAAATGCAACACGCTCGAAATGACGGTGCTAACGTTACTTCGAGCGTGCAGTTATAGGGAAGCAATACTTTAATTTCCTACCTGTTGTCCTTTTTCGAGTGTCCAGTCGTTGCCGTAAAAGCCGGTGAGTTTGATGGCTTTGGCTCCATCCCTTAACATGTCGGTTGTAAAGATGAGGTAATCAGGGAAACCACTGCCGGCAGCAAAGTATTGATTGGCTTCGGTAGCCTGAAGTCCCGGTAAGCCAGTTCCGCTGATCACACCGACCGATGCTATATCGCTGTCAGCACGCGGCCATGTAAAATAGGCAGCGAGGTTGTCACCGGTATACGTCTTTGCCCCCGCTTTTATACTTCCGCGTTGAACGTTGATTGGACAATCTGCCAATACTTTCTTCCAGGCTGTGTTGGTTGTAGCGTTACCATAGATGATCACACCACGGTCGCGGTATGCGCCCGGAGTAAAGTCTTTATCAGCGATAATATCAACGGCTCCGTTTCCACGGTAGTACCACACTTCTGCATCGTAGCGTGCTTTGTTGTAAGACCATTCGTTCTCGGCTTTTGTGCCTGCGGTGCTATATACAAACACCATTCTGTAGTTAAAGGCTTCTTTGAATGAACCATTGCGATTCACACCTTTTTGTTTTACGGAAGGCTTCTGCCCTACTTTCCAATTGGTATCCTTATAAAGATAAACTATATCATCAGCGGATTTAACAGTATACTTTATGGATTCAAGTTTATCCAGTGAAATCTGTACCGTTGTATTCGGAGCAAAGTCTTTCAGCGAAAACGCCAGTGCTGCTATATTATCGGTAGTTCCGGTAATGCTTCCGTTCTTCTTATCGCGTTTCAGTTGTATGCGGCTATATTTATAGGACTGCTGTTGCTGCAGTACTGATACCCAATGAAACTGGGAAGAAATCGAAGTACTGGCGGTAGAAAAATCAACCACATTCATAGAACTATCCGCAGGGATTGTATGCCACTTAAAATAATCGAAGATCGGTTTCCAATCCACACTTTCATTTCCGAACCAGTGTGAACCTCCGGGATATTCATAGTAACTGAAGTCCTTGTGGAATTTTCCTAACAGTTCACGCATCTGTCGTGCATAGTCAACCGATACAACGCGGTCGCTGTCGCCATGATGTATATATATACCGGCAGTCTTGTAGTTTTGAGCCAGTTCAATAATGTTGCTCGGGTTGCTCGCCTGCAATAACATGTTCTCTGCAGGTGATGCGCCTTGTCCCGGAATTTTTCCATCAGCAGAACCATATCCGGTCAAGGTCGGGTATCCTGCGCAGGGTGCTATCGCTGCCCATTTGCCCGGGTAGGTTGCACCGAGGTACCATGTACCGTGTCCACCCATCGAGTGTCCCGTAAGGTATATATGCTGCGGATCCGGGTTATAGTTTTTCTTCGCGATGGTTAACACTTCAAGGGCATCGAGCCTTCCCCAATCTTCCCAGTTAAAACCACGCGGACGTCTGTTGGTGGGGGCTACCAATACACCCCATTCTTTCGGTTGATAAGCACGTGCTTGTCCTATCGCTTCAACACCTGCTCCGTGTACCGACAGGAACAATGCAGGTTGTTTGCCATCCGGTTTACTTTGTGGAGCTACACCATAATACTGAACGCTTCCGTCAATAGCACTGATAAACGTTTTGCTGTGATGTTCATCGGCATTCACCGCATCAATCGTAACGGATTTTTCATCAAGTATATTTCCCTTCTGTGATAGCTTCAGGGCGCAGGTATAACTGTTCTTTTGTGAGACACCGGTAGCATTTATCCGGAAGCCAACCTTACGGGATGTCAATGGCGGTACTGCAGGCAGATTGGTGGTATACTCTTTACCTTCCAGTGTGCTTTTGATAGACAGATTGGTCAACGCCTTGTCCGTTGTATTGATCACGACTACCGCGCCCCAAAGTTCTTCGGATGTATTATTCAACACAACGTGCGGCAAGGTAGGATCGTCTGTGCTGATGGTAGCCGGTTTGCCAGGGAACAACAACGTGATGTTTACGCCTTGCCACCGTGCCCAGCGTGAGCAGCGGATCAAGAATTCGTTCGTGCCCTTCTTCAACTTTACAGGTATATACAGGTAGCCATGCCAGTATATATCTCCGGCATGTGGTGCTCCGTTTACAAACACCATGTTATGTCCTTTCACATGAAGCAGTGCAGACTGTTCCTGTTTCGCCTCATAGGTAAGGTATAAATATCCATTGGACAGTAATTCATTTTTAAAGAGACCTGCTGTATCAACTTCCAGTGACTTCCAGGTGATGGCCTGTCCTTTGTCGTCAGTCAGTAATGTCTGACCGGCTACTGGAGTTTTAAATGCACCGGTGTACAACTGGTGGGCTAACAGGTCTTTTACGAGAGCTTCGCGACCATACTGATGCACGGGCCCTGCCACCAGACCTTTGGTGAAGCGGTAGGTTTCCTGCGCGAAGGAAGCTGCGAAGCAGAAACAGATTAAAACAGTGAGTGTAAAATGCTTATACATTAATTCCGGGTTAGATGATTAAACATGGATCACGAAATTCCTACCAAATGCAGGAAGTTCATGGTGGATTTATACTGATGGAATAAAAACGTTCCGACAGGCATTTCGTTTTCCGTTTGTCGTGCACCGTTGTTTTCGTATACTTTCGTCTCAATAATTTGAGGTGCCCGATCCGCTGCTGACATACTATTGTCAATACCGATGATTTGATTCGTGGACTTGAAATTATTGAATTAAAACAACAAACACCTATGGTCATGGACAAACAACTCATCATTAAAAACGACATCACGATTAACGCTCCGGCATCTGTGGTGTGGAATGCGCTCACCAATCCGCTACAAACCAAAAAATATATGTTTGGTTGTGAACCAGTAACAGATTGGAAACCTGGAAGTCCGATGCTATGGAAAGGAGTCTTTGATGGCAAGGAACTGGTTGCCGTGAAGGGTAACATTGTTGCCATACAGGAAGGTAAATATCTGGCCTATACGACATTCGATCCGAACTCGACAACCGAAGATATACCCGAGAACTACGCAACCGTTACGTATAGTTTAAAAGAAGAAAATGGAAAAACTCACTTCGCTGTAACACAGGGAGATTTTGCAAAAGTTGCCGATGGAGAAAAACGATTCCAGGATGCGCAACAGGAAGGCGGCTGGGCCGGTATACTGGAACAGATCAAAGACCTTGTTGAGAAACAATAATATAGGTATATCAGCGCTGTACCGTTGTAACATTTATATACTATATATATGTATACAGCGCTGATATAGTATACTATACCGGATATTTCAGGTATATATTTACTTTATAAAATTTATTTCACATCCGTTTGGGAAAGTACAGATCTTTCTACCTATCATTGCATCGTTATTGTAATCATTGTTAGTTATTGTTTTTTCAACCCTTTAAACCACACGTTATTATGAATTTAAAAAGAAGAACTCCCGGGAGGAGTACGTTACTGTCATGCCTGTTTGCAATGTGTATGGTATTATTCGTTGCTTCCTGCGAAAACGAGAAAGTAGAAACATCCTCTGAGGATGAAGCGCTTAATCGGGTTGCCCTCAAGCTGAAGGAAGCAGGATTTGATACAAGCGAAGGATTCCGAAAATTTGAAAACGGATACCTGGTAGAATACGATATGTTTTTAACGGAGGCGCAGATTGATGAACTCGTTGAAGCATCACAACCACCGTTGGCTTCCGGCAGAGAAGAACACTACCGAACCAATCAGTTGGTTATTGCCACGCCACGTGTATTGCAGGTATATATGGATGCCGGATTTGGCTCCTATATGCAGAGCTCCTTTGACGCAGCGCTGGCACGCTACAATGCGCAGGGACTTGGTCTCACGTTTCAACGTACAACCAATTCTTCTGCAGCAGATATCAGTATACTTTCTTTCTATGAAGTAAGTAACACGCTCGGATATAGCGCAGGCTTCCCGTCAAACGGAAACCCGGCAAGTCCTATCAGGCTGAACACGTACTACTATAACAATTCATCCAACCGTGCTGATGCTACTACCGTTATAGCACACGAAATTGGTCATGCGATCGGCTTCCGTCACACCGACTATATGAACCGTGCATTTAGCTGCGGCAGTGGTGGCAACGAAGGTGATGCAGGTGTTGGCGCCAATCACATTCCCGGCACTCCTACTACACCGTCTGCTAACTCATGGATGCTCGCATGTTCCAACGGAACAGATCGTCCTTTTACCAGTGCAGATGTAACAGCGCTTACAACAGTATATCCAAGTCGCACTATACCAGCAGGAACATCTGCTGTGTATCGTTATTACAACAGCGGCAATGGCGATCATTTCTATACAACCAACTGGGGCGAACTCGGTGGTGGCCGTGGCGGATATGTGTTGGAAGGTATAGCTATATTTGCCAATACCACGCAGGCATCGGGCACTGTTCCGGTATATCGTTATTACAACAGTGGCAATGGCGATCACTTCTATACAACAAGCTGGAGTGAATTAGGTGGCGGTGGTGGTGGCTACGTGTATGAAGGTGTAGCTTTCTATGCCTTTACTACACAGGCAAGCGGCACGGCACCGGTATATCGTTATTACAACGGAGGTAACGGAGATCACTTCTACACAACGAACTGGGCAGAGCTTGGTGCAGGTGGTGGCGGCTATACCTATGAAGGTGTAGGCTTCTATGGATATCCTTAACAGATAAGATATAGTAGTGTTGATTGCTAAACTTCAGGCTCGGTACTAGTTACCGTGGCTTGAAGTTTTTTTATGTCCGTAAAAAAATCAAGCCCGCAGAAATCGCAGAATCATTTTCTTAAAGGTATAGATTTCGCTTCACCGGAATTGCTCTGCGTAAATCAGCGCCCTCTGCGGGAAAATAATCCGGGAAAGATTTTTCCACGGCATGCTGCCTGATTAGTCGCCAAAGTCTCAATTGAGTCAGGCATCATCATTTTATCTTTGATGGCAGGAATAATCTCTAACATCATGAAACTATACCTGACCATTTTTGCACTTTTCGTATCGATTGGAGCTATGGCGCAAACTGAAAATGCCACGCGCCTGCGAAACTATAATAACGACAACGGCATTGCCATAAAAGACTTTGACCCGGTAAGTTACTTCAAAGGAAAAGCTGCCAAAGGCACCGAAGACTTCGCCTATACACACAAAGGACTCACCTACTATTTTGTGAACAACGAAAATCTTGAAGAGTTTAAAAAATCTCCTGCCAAATACGAGCCTGCGTATGGAGGATGGGATGCGTATTCAATGGCGGTTGATGGACAACGTGTAAAAGTTGATCCTTCTACGTACAAGATCATTAATGGCAAAGTATATCTCTTCTATAATTTCAACGGCAAGAACCACTTGCGCGCCTGGAATACCGATGAAAAGAAAAACAAAGAGAAAGCCGATAAACTCTGGGTACAGAAAATGCGCTAAGATATAGCAGCAACTTTTTTTAACTGAAAGACACAGCATTCGGACAATGGTCTGAACAGCTGTGTCTTCAGTAAGAAACTAAACTATAACCTCGTTATCAAGTATTACATGCGCTCACCCAGGTTTACGCCTTTCAATTCTTCCTGTTTGATAAAGGGTTGATTGTAGAGACGCTTGCCGGTTGCCTTGAACAACGCATTGGCTACTGCTCCACCCGTTGGTGGCAATGCAGGCTCACCGAGTCCTGTTGGACTGATTTCATTCTTCACAAAGTGTACATCAATTTCAGGAATCTCTTTCATTCGGATCAACCGATACGTATTGAAGTTCTTTTGTTCCGCTGCCCCGTCTTTGAAAGTGAGATTGCTATAGAACGCGTGTCCTAATCCATCTACTATACCGCCCCTCACCTGCTGGTTCGCACCACTCAGGTTTACCACTACACCACAGTCTGCCGCAGCATGTATCTTTTGCAGCACTGGAGTTCCCTTCTTCATGGCAACTTCTGCTACTTGTGCTACATACGAACGATGTGAGAAATATACACTAAAGCCTTGTGCTATATTTTTCTTCTTACCCCATTGTGATTTTTCAGCGGCCAACTCAATCACACCTTTCATCCGGTCGATATCATATTTGATAGCACCTACCGGTGATTGCTTCGCTTTGTTCAGGAGGTTAAGTCGGAACGCAACGGGATCCTGTCCGGAAGCTGATGCTACTTCATCGAGGAAAGCCTGCTCGGCAAATGCTAAAAAGTTTGTGATCGGTGCACGCCAGGCCCCGGTAGTAACCGGTGATTTATGTTCGATTGTCTCAATCAGTAAATTATCAACAGCACCCGAAGGGAAATTATCCTCACGTGTTGTGTTACCTGCATTTATACCTACACCGCGTAATTTATACCCGATGAGATTTCCCTGGGCATCTAGTGCTGCGTCAAATCTATAGCGCACGGCAGGACGATAGCTTCCCCCGGTCATATCATCTTCACGTGTCCAGATTACTTTTACAGGCGCTTTGATGATACTCGAAAGTTCAGCAGCCTCCAATACATAGTCAGCTTTCAGTCTGCGACCGAATCCGCCACCAAGTCTTGTCAGCTCAACAGTAACTTGCTCGGGTGCGAGTCCCAATAGTTTGGCTGTCTCATTGCGTGCCATCTCCGGAGTTTGTGTCGGACCGATCAACTCAGCTCCATCCGCGCGTACGTGCGCAAAAAAGTTCATCGGCTCCATAGGTGTATGCGAGAGGAAAGGACACTGATACTCACGTGTAATTACTTTCGCTGCTGACTTGAATGCAGCATCAACATCACCGTCTTTACGTTTTATGGTAGTCTCTTTACTATCCAGTAATGTCTTGAGTATACGATCATGATCTGCTGTACTTTCGATAGCACCGTCTGCTTCATATTCAACTTTCAAAGCTTTACGTGCCTTGTTTACCTGCCAGGTAGACTTGCCTACGATCGCAACATTATTCTTGAACGTAACCACATCCACGATACCGGGCATTGCTTTGGCTGCAGCAGCATCGACTGATTTTATCTTTGTACCAAAGGACTGCGGCCGTTGTATCATGGCAAACAACATTCCTTCACGATAGAAATCCAAACCATAGAGCGGTTTACCCGTGATCATCTCCTGGTTATCGACATTGCGTATAGCCGTACCGATAAGTTTGAAATCCTTGATCGACTTTAATTTTACATCAGCCGGTACAGGTATAGCAGAAGCTTCCGTAGCAAGTTCTCCATAAGTAAGTTTGCGTCCGTTGCCGGAATCCAGTACATAACCTTTATCCGTTGTTAATGAAGTTGCCGGTATATTCCATCGTTTCGCAGCAGCTTCTACTAGCATCTGTCGCGCTGTAGCACCCGCTTTGCGCAGACGCTCCCATGAATGGGGAATCGCCCCACTTCCCCCCGTTACTTGTCGCTCGAATTTTTTTGTGTCGAGTGCTGCCTGAATTACTTTCACTTTTGTCCAATCAGCGTCAAGCTCTTCCGCTACGATCATGGGAAATGAAGTTTTTATATTTTGTCCGAGTTCCGGATTCGGAGACAGAATCGTAATAACACCATCGGGTGCTATCGAGAGATAACTATTGAAATCAATTGTACCGGCAGGCAGATCGGATACATGGCTGATTACACCTGCAGATGCCGGAGCAGCACTGCTCCAGTGAAAGCCAAGTAAAAGACCACCGCCTGCTGTTGCTGCCAGCCTGATGAAATCGCGTCTGTTTGTTTTCGGTAGTATAGACATGACTATTTGGTTTTTGATGATGCCAGTATAACTGCTTCGCGAATACGATGGTAGGTTCCACAACGGCAGATGTTACCGTTCATGGCAGTATATATTTGCTCTTCGGTTGGCTTGGGAGTTTTAGCAAGCAATGCTGCTGCAGACATGATCTGTCCTGCCTGACAATATCCACATTGTGCTACGTCCACTTCATGCCACGCCTGCTGCACCGGATGATCGCCTTGCGCAGAAAGTCCTTCAATGGTAGTAACGGCTTTTGTTCCTACAGCCGACACCGGCAATGAACAGGAACGCACTGCATTTCCATTGAGATGTACCGTGCACGCACCACACTGCGCAATGCCACAGCCATACTTCGTTCCTACCATGCCAAGATTATCGCGCAACACCCACAGCAACGGAGTATCGGCATCAGCATCCGTCTCGTAACTCCGTCCGTTAATTTGCAATTTGTAATGAGCCATTCGTGTATGAATTTAGATGTTGAAGGTAGGAAAATATCTTCGCTGGAAGTAGCAACACGAAGTGCATTTGGATGGATGGTAATATACGTCCACCAGGCGTTGAATTGTACCCGATGAAAAACGCATCGGAACAGGAAAAAAAATATAGCCTGTACTGCGATGCACAGGCTATACAAAATTCAAAATTACTTTATTGTTATTTTACCTGGATGAGTTCCTTACGGATTTCATCACCGGTAGTAATCGTAAGAATATATAGGCCTGATTTATGGCCTGCCAGATCGAGTTGTTTGGTACCGGCATCTTCATATTGCTCCGATACAATTCGGGATCCTTTGAAATCAGTAATTGTAATTTGTACCGGTGCGCTGAGTCGGTCTGTGCTTTCATCTTCCCGATCGATATCGATGCTGAGTTTGCCTCGTACGGGATTCGGATAATAACGAATATTGTGAGCGAGAAAATGCTTGCAGGAGCGTGACACAGGTGCTATATGAAGCGATGCCCCCGGTTCGCGAACAATACCGTTGAGTTGTTTGCTAACCGGTGCCACCAGATTTTCGCTCCATATCGTTTTTCCTTTCGCGTTCAGCAGTGATATAGAAAACGAAACTTTCTTATTATGCTTCGTCTTTACATTCAGATTAAAATAGCGCTGATCCGGTTTTATATCGATGATCACTTCTTCAACACCTTTCGGCACCAGCGAACCATCCAGTGAAACTATATTTTGAAAATCAGTATTAAAATTATCGATACCGGTGATTAACGTATACGGCTTGTCCGCTACAGGGAATTTTTCACTGAACGGAGCATCAAATGTTTTTTGCCATACAGAACTTCCCGGTTTGTCGTAAAGAGATACTTGCATCTTCGGATCAGGACATAACGGAGGAAAAGCACACAATGTATCAATAGCGAAATCAAGATCTATACCTGCCCAGCTCCATTTACGGTTATTCGTATAGGTAGCGATGCGGAAACGTTCATACTCCCACAGCTTTACCGGGATGATCGGCATGCCGCAGCTTACGGCATCTTCAACTCCAATCTGATACTGATAGCTAGTCGAAGGAGAATACTGGTTAAGCGCCCACATATGCTGGCATCCAATCGTGGTTATATACTTTGTGATGTGTTCTCCTCCGGTTGTCTGAAGTAACGTGAATGTAGAGCCGTTATATTCAAATGCATAATCATGCTTTTTCGTATAGGGAATAATCAATAAATTTCCGTTCCGGACACCCAGCCAGGTGGCAGGCGAAATCTCTTCAATCAACCCGGCGAAGTAATAGAACAATGTAGCAGAAGTGCCATTGTATTTATATATCGTGATGGTGCCGTCATTGGCACTGGCGGGTATATATAGCTCATCGTTGTAAACAACCATTTCACCATCAAACATGGGTTGTGCTCCAGGTAGAGAAACGACAGACAGCACGCCATCTTTATATTTATATACTGTTCCGGACAATACAGGTTCATAACTTCGCTGGTAGTAAAATGCATTTTGCCACGTTAGTATACCAGTGGTCTGATAGCCATATTCGCTGTCCAGGGTTGTAAGCGTAGTTCCGTCAAAATGATATACCATGTACGCGTCCTGTACAATCAGGACATTAGGCGTACCAGGCATTCCCACAATGTCATTGACGTCCCACAGGAGAATATCCGGAAGAGTAACGGAACTACTTCCATCATACCGAACGATTCTTGCGTTGGCGCCATCCGGTGTATCAGCTGCGAAGAGTATATAAAGATACTCTCCTGCGACAAACAATTCATATTCTGAATCGATGACTGTCGCTGCAATAGGAAGTGCAGCACTAACCGTAGTGCCATCATACCGGAGCAGTTCGAGGCCGGTTGGTGTTTTGGTCAGCACGTGTAGTTGTCCATTGTATACCACGGGATTTGATACAGGTTGATGAGGCAACGGTATGTTCGTAAATACAGAGCCGTTAAACTTATACAGATAGTTATCTATAGCATAATGAGACAATACCGCGTAAAGATTATTATTAAAAACGGTGAACGGTTGTTTTAACTGATCGTGACGATTCACGGTTAGCTGATAGCTGCCAACAACCGGGTAAGCGTAGTTGTTTACTGTGGTGCCATTATACGATCGGAGAAATGAGATACCATTTTCAGAGACGTATAGTTTTGAATCGTATACAACACTTTTGAACTTGCGATCCGACATAGGGTCAGAAACAGGAACGATGTCAATTTGCGCCAGGGCAACATGTACGCTGAGGCATGCCACCACAGCGAGGGATACATAAAATTTGATTTTCATAAAAGAGGGGTTTATTAAATAATACAGAATTAATCACAACGATACGCCCTATACCTATAGGACAGTATGCTTTATAAAGCAGGATGAATACATAAATCAATTACACACAATATTTTTAGAATACAACAAGTATTGCATACTTACGTTTGGCATTAAAATTTAGATACACTATGCGTAAAAGTCTTTGAACATTTTATCTTAAATTCTATGAACAATTTTTTCCGTGCATTGATAGCTGGTTATGGAGCAAAAAAGCTTGGCGGTGGATGCCTTGGTACTATTATAGTATTCATTATTATATGGGTTGCCTTGGGACAGTGTAGTTGAATTATAATACTATATACCTATGGACACCGGGGCGGAGTATTTGTCTCAACCTGGTGAGGTCCCAGAAATATTTCACGTATAGCATCAACATGGGCTTGTACAACAACACGTCTGGCATCACGTTGTGCCTGCGTCTGCATGTCTTGCGAGCGCTGACCGCGTGGCATTTCTATGGTGATGATCCGCATAGCAGAACGGTTTCTTTCGGGATGCGCTGCATCGCATACGGCTGTACTGCCCCACCCTCCCAGGCTAACGCCTTCACCGCGATGATCTGCAGATGCTTGTCCTCTGCTTCGCGTCTGTCTCTGCCCTGCCTGAGCAATAGGAGGATCCAGGGCATACGTGGTGTTTTCATTTTGCGAACCTAAACGATTACCACTGACAGCTGCACCACGGCTTTGTGCAAGGCGGGCCATTTCAAGTGCAAGAGCACGGTCTGTGTCGTAACCTAAAGCAATCTGATTCTGATCGGTTCTCGGATCAGCAAATATACCGGCCGATGCATCACTATGCATAGCATGTACGCTCACAACTCTGCTCGGTCTGATCCGGTCGATAAGTTCCAGCAACATAACATTTTCTGCTTCGATGGTTCTGCCTCTGCTATCCACCGGGTTAGAAGGATCGAATGATCTCCCGAACTCGGGCATTTGGCGATTCGGATCTACAGCTGTACTGCGGGTATATCTGCCTACATTTGAATCGGCTTGAATGGCTGCCCGATTTCCTTCACGCACATGGGCATTGTCAGGAAACAGGCGAGGTACAATAGTCACCGTATAGTATGGACGTGGTCCTGTCCGCAATTGCGTAATAAGTTGTTCAACCACTTCAATTCCTGATAACTCAGATCCGTGAACACCTCCAATTACCAGCGCACGATTGGTGGTGGTGCCTGGAAATTCATAAGCATATATCCCCCTTCCTCCGGCTGAGCTTCCCAGGCGAACAGGACGATTGCGTAACCATTCTGCGTATGCTGCGCTGTGTTGCGTAACCTGATCTCGCGGTAATCCGGTTTCCCTGCTGAAGTCATCCAGTATAAAGTCATGAATAGGATCTCGTCTTGCGAATGGAACTCTTTGAATATAGCGTCTTTGTACGGTATTAGACTGCTGCACAACATGCGTGAGTTCATGCGCCAATAATCTTTTACCTGCTGATGACGCAGGCGCGAATTTTCCGTTATTAAAGTATATATCATTGCCGATAGTAAAAGCCTGAGCATTTAGTTGCGTTGATAGCGAAGCTGCTTCATTGTCTGTATGAATACGCACATTCGAAAAATCATTACTGAAACGACTTTCCATAAAACTCTTCATACCGCTGTCCAATACGCTGCCACTGCCACGGCTCGATGCTATCTGATCGCTGACAGACTCCGGTACAACTGTACTACCAGAGGATGCCTCTTTTTTTTGTATGAACGCTGCGAGCGGCTTGCGTTGAGCCCTCTCCTCTTCTTCACAATGTGAGCACTTCCGTTGTATATAACTGTTTTGTGGTATAGCCACTACTTTATTCGCTACAGCATCGGCCTCAGCTTCCAACGGATCGTCTATTGCCCCAACGGTTAGTTTGCATTGTACCGGCAATACAACACTTTGTTCCTGCTCAATAGCCGGACACTGCGATGGAGAACTTGCAGCAGGTACAACGCTGGATGATGGAGGCCGTGACGTTTCTTTCATGATATAGTATATATCGTTATAGGGCTAAGGTCGCCGGGGACTGGTTAATGACAATACGAGCCTTGCAGCATTTACAACTTCTGTAGGACATGTAACCTCTGCGTAACTTTCCGGAACCGCGTGTTCGTAATCTTCCTGGCGCGAAGTCTCTTTCTCAAAAACAATGGCTGCCCTTCGCAAAAGCGGGTATATAAGATCGGCCTGTTGAGCGGCAGTTAACCGTGGCAGTCGTTGCATTAAGGTCTCATCGCGGTGCACAGCTTCTGCTGGATTTGTTGAGAACTCCTGCGTTGCATGTCGGGCCAGTGGATCGCCCTCAATAGAATCATCTGGCAAAGAGTATAGTTCTCCTTCACCAAGGGGTGCGACCGAAGGAGTAACTCCGGACACACATGTGCCCGCTGCACCGGCAAGCCCGGCACATAGCTGCAGCAACCGTTGCTGAGCCGCATCAGCACGCGCCTGGGCAAGCAATGTATTACCCATAAATGTACTGCCTCTTCTTCTGCCCAGTGGTCCTTCCGGAGAAGTAAAGCCGAGGATCTGAGTTACACGATAACCACGGGTGAGCAATTGCTGTATAGCCGCAATATTTTCCATGCTTTGCGCAACGTTGATTCTGTCGGTAGCATAGTTAAAGTATATATACTTGGATTGCCGATCGGTTGATGTTACTGTTCGTGTTCTTGTTTCTGTATGTGCCGGGGTCAGGCGTTCACATTTAAAACGCGTGGAGATACGTTGCCGCAGACTGGTACATCTGAAGCGATCCTGACTACGTCCGGGTGTTATCCGTACGTTTGCCGTGATGGACCAGCCTTCATCATTTCCCTGACCTCGTAAGTCTACATCTAAAGGTCCTCTTCGGAGTCCTATACTTCCACCGCCACCTTGAACGCCTTCAGAACTGATGGAGACTTCACCCCGTGCTGTCAGACTAAATTCTCCGGATTGTGCAAATACTATTTCAAGGAATGGAGTAGCTTCCGCAGAGCGAAGTATGCGCGATAATTCCGAACCCGATGCACCGCGAGTAATGGCGTCCAGTAGCTGTTGCGCTGCACCTCTTGCTGCTTCGGGTATATTTGCTCCCAGGGTTACTTCACCTCGCAGGTCATCGGTACACCACGTGAGATTAACAAAAATATTATCCATGTTTATTCCGCCACCGAACCTGGGACGTTGCGTTGTACGGGTGGTAGTTGTATCCACTACTTTTGTTACTCTATAAGTTGCGCCTTCATGTTCTACCGTTGCTGTATTGGGACCGGTTGCGCGGGCGCTGGTTCGCTGTATTTTACGTTGTATACCCTGTTGCTGTATCGTATGAGTTAACTCGTGGGCAAGCAGATATTTACCGGCATTGGACTCCGGAGTATATTTCCCGGAATTGAAGTATATATCGTTCCCTACTGTAAACGCCTGCGCATTCAGGTCTTGTGACAACTGTGATGCGTACTGACCGGTATGAATGCGTACATTGGAGAAGTCTTCTCCAAAACGACTTTCCATAAAACTTTTCGTGGAGCTGTCCAGTGTACTTCCGCTGCCGCGAGTGGATGCTATCTGGTTATTCACCGCCTCTGATACAACGGTACCACTACCGGACGATTCTTTCTTTTGTATAAACGAGGCCAGTGGTTTGCGCTGAGCTTTCTCCTCTTCTTCACAATGCGAACATTTACGTTGTATAAAACTATTTTCCGGCATGCGCATCACTTTATCGGCTATGGCATCGGCTTCTGCTTCCATCGGGTCGTCAACTGCGCCAACGGTAAGTTTACATTGGATGGGTAGAACGATAGCATCCTGATCACTTCTTATTGTCTCCACAGGAGGTTGTGACGAAGCTTGTGTTTTTTGTGGTTGTTGATTCTGATGATGTTGTGTCATGAGATTATCGTTGTTGTAATCTATAAACTAGCTAAGGAGTTGTAACGGGTGCCGTAGGTTGATCACGAAAGAAATGTTCCACAGCATCTCGTGTTGTTGGAGGTGGTAACGTTTCATCCAGTGTTGCTTTTGCAAAATCAGCTATAGCAAATGCATTTGTCATACTTATACCAGAATGCATCCAAGAAGGTCTTCCCATGAGAAACAAAACGAAGGTAGTTTTGATACGATCTGTTTCAGATAAACTAAACCATGCAGGACAGAAATCAATTTCTCCGGAGGGCGATTGCGTTGCCAGAGAAACTGCAGAAGAAGTTACAGTTCCAGCTCCCGAAATTCCCACGGCACCGCTACTGCACGGTGCGCTAGCAGCGCCCTGGCAATTGAGAACTGAACCGAGTGAAGAGTGATAAGACGATGTATACAGGTTGGTAAATAAACTATTAAATGCCCGGAGATCCGCTGTAGACGTAACGAGAGGTAAATGTCTGTTCAGGAAATCCAGCTCAGCCTGAGGCAGGTCTGTTAATGGAGCGCTGCCTCTTAATCGGTCAGACATCTGTCCAATTAATTGCCATCCTCGTCTCGTCCAGAGTTCAGCTCTTGCAAATGCAGAGAGTACAAATGCCGTATTTGTGCAATTTGTTCTGTCAGGTTGAGCAGGAACGAGATTGCCCGTTGTCCGGTTATGAAGTGCTTCTGCCAAAATTCCATAAGACTCCGCGTTGTCCAGCGCTTCTTCCGGAGTAAGATGATGAAAAACGCGTTCGTGGTCATAGGCCCTGTCGGTAATACCGTTTCCTTGTGTTACAGTATTACGTATCCCTACATTTGGAATAACGGCATGTCCCATCTCATGAATAAACGTAGCTATATTTCTACCGGTACCACACAAGTGTATTTCGTACGGAGTATCTACATAGGCAGCTACATGACTTGATCCTGATGCCCTGCATTTATGTCCACCACAAAATATAGTGACCCGGTTAGGCTCCCGTAACATTCTTCCGATGTGGTAAAACCGTGATGCGAGTAATTGGACATATAGTTCATCTGTGGTATGAAATGTCTGTTGCAGTGCCGAAGCTATTCGGGTATGATCTGCAGAAGGCGCTGTTCCCGGAGTATTGAAAATCTGGTCGGCCGCAAATCCTACTAACTGACTATATATATCATCGATCCATGCAAGCGATTCATTTACTATATCGATAACAAATTGCGTATTTGAAGCGCAAGTGGTATCAATTATCGGATTAATGAATTTGCTATTCAACCACGTTCTATACTCTTCACTATGCTGTGATGCCCGGTCACGAGGTACACCGGTTTCGCGGCTGAAATCGTCAAGGATAGGATCATGTATACGGTCACGAGGGATTCGTTGTATAAATGGCTTCTTCGAAATTACATTGTCCTGTTGCTGTACGACATGCGTCAACTCATGCGCCAACAGATGTTTCCCTTCTGATGATTCGGGACTATACTTACCTGAATTGAAGTATACATCATTTCCAATCGTGAAGGCCTGCGCATTCAATGCAGAAGAAAACGCTGCAGCCTGACTGTCGGTATGAACGCGAACGCCTGAGAAGTCTGCTCCCAACTGTGTTTCCATAAAATTTTTGACAGGCTTGTCCAGCGTGCCGCCATTTCCGCGGGTTGATGTAATCTGAGCGCCTAGCGTATCAGACACCACGGTACCACTACCCGATGTTTCCTTTTTTTGTATAAACGAAGCCAGCGGTTTGCGCTGAGCTTTCTCCTCTTCTTCACAATGCGAACACTTGCGTTGTATAAAATTATTTTCCGGCATGCGCATTACTTTATCAGCCATGGCATCGGCTTCTGCTTCCATCGGATCGTCCGCTGCGCCAACGGTAAGTTTACACTGGATGGGTACCAGTATACTTTGATCACGTTCTGCCATACTGAGCGAAGGCTTAGACTCCGCTGCCGGAGTTGATTGCGTCTGCTGTGAAAGAGAAACGTTCTTCATAATCTATAGCTTGATTATGTATATTACGTCAATAATATTTATGCCATCGCGGAGTCGCCATCGGGTATCGGAAAGTCTCCAACCGGTGGACGCACGCGTGCCGGCATGGTGGCACGCATGCGTGTACGCCATGTATTTATATTGTTTCGAATGAAATTATACCGTGCCGGAGAGCGCTGTTGAAGTACAATGGGAGTGTTTATATAGGCTGCTATCGATTCAGCAAAATCTTCACTGGGACCTCCATCGACAGCGTATCGCGACATGGGCTGCTCGCTAACGGTATCATCAAACCAACGACCTGTTGTTATTCGATGTTGAGCCGGTGGTTGTGTTTGACTCGCGATTGCAGCGCGTACGGTTGGCTGGCCTATATCATATAGCTCTGCCGGGTTGCCAATCCATCCTACCGCTGCTCTGAAATCAACAAAGGTCTGGTTATTCTGCGATGCCATAGCCGCTTCGGCAACACCATGTCCCAGCTCATGTGTGATGGTGCGCGCTATATCTCGCTCGCGGTTCCTGGTTGCTATGGGTGCTCCGCCCGGAGTGTTGATTCCGATAGCAGGATTCGTTGAACCACTAAAGGCCTCGAAGATCGTGAGGCTTCCTGCTCCGAACATCGCACCTATAGTTGAATCCGGAACGCCAACACCTGCATCATTGGGCTCGTAAAATACTTTGAAGAAAGTAATGGATGTAATCGTAGGTATAGCACCCAAAGCATCAGCCATATCTTCAATCCCATTGATGATACTGGTATAGTCATCAGATGCCGTTCCCGGATCCCATCGCTGCCAGCCTGGAATTGTAACCGTGGGTATATTTCTTCTTGTGCTGCGTTGTTCCTGTTCTTGTTGTGTACCCGTATGTATATCACTAACGCCAAAATGCGTACGAACATAATTATCGAATTCTGTCCGGCTTATATTTCCGGTTGGCCGGTATCGCTGTGTGATGACAGGTGTTACAGTTGGTAGCGGAGCCACGGGCACCGGTCTGGGTTGTCGTTGAATAACGGGCATGCCTGATGTCGTTCCGTGTACAGCAGGCAATGATTGGTTTACTT
Organism: uncultured Chitinophaga sp.; assembly: GCA_902168205.1. Classification (GTDB taxonomy): domain Bacteria; phylum Bacteroidota; class Bacteroidia; order Cytophagales; family Cyclobacteriaceae; genus Ohtaekwangia; species Ohtaekwangia kribbensis. Next base: position 106,197 of record CABHOK010000008.1, read on the forward strand.
TTCGTTGAATGAATGCCGATAGATTGCTACGGTGCGAGGTAGCGTCCGTCATAATACTATTTTCCTGCCGTAAACCTGTTGCAAGCGAGAGATCATACAAAGGCATATATATATCGTTTGTCTGTTGAGCGGGGTCGCTATAGCTGCGGTTTCCCAAGGCGACAGATTCAGGTTTTGCCGGTATAGGTGCGATTGTTTGATACATATATTAACCGTTTGTGTGCGCTGCACAAGATGGAGGTGCTGCTCTTCCGGATACACGAAGCGCGAATGATTCAAAACAACTTGCATCAGCTCTTCTCAAGGCATCCACTTCATGTCGTGCCATGTGAAACCAGATATGAAATGGTTCGTGCAGAAGAGTGGCACCTTGCTCGTCCGGTGTATCCCAGAAAGTCTGACAAAGCACGATCAACCTGTTTCCCGGACAAGAGAAAGCAAAGTCATTGCCACAATTACCAGTCTGGCATCCAACGAGGGAAACATTACCGATTCCCAGACCCATGTATCGTAAGTAGCCCGATTGAAGTGTCTCTCTTACTCTGACAAACCTCTGGATCTGTTGTCGTATTAGTCCCCGATGCGCTACGTTGTTAAAGGACAACCCCAGTTCCTCATTTAGTATCAACTCGGCATTTGCGTCTACGGGATTTCCGGCTACAGCATTTGCCAATTGTGTTGTTAAAGTGTCTTCGGCATTTTGAGCCAGTTGAATCGCATCCGTGTCAGCATCGCGTATAGCATCGATAACTTCTTGTCGTGTCAGACCTAACCTGGTTAGCATGGGCTGTGTTGTTACCACATTTGCGTCAATGACTCTTCGTTGAATCTGTTTTCTTTGTAAATCGGTTCCTTGTTGTACAACGTGCGTCAACTCATGCGCGAGCAAATGTTTTCCTTCGGAGGACTCCGGACTATATTTACCTGTATTGAAGTATACATCATTGCCAACCGTAAACGCCTGCGCATTTAGTTCGGACGACAACGCAACGGCCTGGCTATCGGTGTGAATGCGTACGCCGGAGAAATCTGTACCAAAACGACTCTCCATAAAATTTTTCGTAGGTGTATCGAGCGATGTACCACTTCCCTTCGTCTCCTGAATTTTATTAGACACTGCATCGGAAGCTATACTTGTATTTCCGGATGCTTCTTTCTTTTGTATGAAGGACGTTATCGGTTTTCGTTGTGCCTTCTCTTCCTCTTCACATTTAGAACACTTACGTTGAACGATGCCGTTTGCAGGCAGGCGCATCACCTGGTCTGCAACCGCATCGGCTTGTGCTTCCATTGAGTCGTTAACGGAACCAACCGCCAGCTTGCATTGGATATTGGCGGCTGCGGATGAATGGCTTTTACTATCATTGTTATTCTTCGAAAGCTCGCTCTCCATAGACTATATCTTTAATGATACTTACATCGTCTTCCCTTCTTTTTTAAACTCCTTGCGGATACCCTGTAACAGATCATCCACTGTTACCACGTTGTCATTGCGATTCAGTGCCAGCAGCGAGGCAAACTGAACAACATTTATAATAGATCCTCCCGAAAGTTCATACTGTTGTGCGATACGCTCCATGTCACTGCTGGACGGTGGCTGACATACTTCACTGAATGCACCGTTCCACAGACGAAGGCGTTCGCGCGGCTGCGGTTTTTGGAAATGTATAATGGACTGCAATCGTCTTGTGAAAGCTTCATCGACATTGTTGCGCATGTTCGAAGCGAGTATAACAAGTCCCGGGTAGTCTTCGAGACGTTGCAATAAGTAAGCTATCTCCTGGTTGGCATACTTATCATGTGCATCCGATATACCGGTTCGTTTACCAAACAAGGCATCGGCTTCATCGAAGAAAAGTATCCAGTTCTTATTCTCGGCTTTGCGGAATACTTTTTCCAGGTTCTTCTCAGTCTCTCCTATATATTTCGAAATCACCATTGACAGATCAACCCGGTATACATCGAGATTATATAGTTTGCCGAGCAATGCGGCCGTAAGCGTTTTACCAGTACCTGGTGGACCATGAAATAAAGCTTTATAGCCTGGCTTAAGTTTCTTATCCATCCCCCACTCTTCATATAGTGTCTTTCCATACTTTAACCACACGCGAAGTTCATCGAGTTGTTGTGCGGTGAATTCATCCACCACGAGATCGGTCCACTCCATTTTTGTCGTAAGGCGTTTCGCAGGGAACTCCATGCTGAATGCAGGCTTGCGAATATTACCGGTAGTAAAGAAATCTACATACTCATCAGTAATGAGAATGGAACTGCTATAGAAAGGTTCGCTGCCAGAGCTGTGGTCAAGTTGAATGATGTTGTGTGCTGAGAATATATGATCAGGCTCAAACAATCTATATACTCTGAAACGGTAACTCAAATCATTACCCGCCAGTAAGAACAGTGCTGTCTCAATGGTGGGAACGAAGCCACTGTGCCGGTTTCCCTTTACGCCACCGAACTCGGTATAGCCTCTGCCCAGCGGTTTGTTGATCGAGAAGAATACATCCAGTAAATGCGGTTGCACATGTGGAATGATGGCCAGGATAAGGACAAGCCGTTCGTCAGCATTGAGCTTGTAGTAGTTAACGAACTCAGCATATACGGAAGTATCTTGTGTGAGGTCCGGGATGGGTATATTTTCGCCCAGCCCAACCGTTGTGGAGTTGTCCAATTGAGTGCCTTTCGTACCGGAGCTTCGGTTTAATATCTTGTTGATCCAGCTATGTTCTTTCTCCTGCTGGATTTCGAGTTTGTCTTTCGGAAAGTAATCCTGCAGACGTTCGTTTACCACGCGGGCGAACCAGCCGATCTCGCGTGCAAGTGTCTCTGCATTTCGATCAAGTGGAGAACCCGTCATACCAGCCTCCGACACGATCAGTTCTTGTCCTATACTATTTTGTTTACCATTCAACATAGATCAGGTAATTATTCCAGGGCAATGTTATAGTAGTATATCCCCACGGAAGTTTCTCCAACAGAACATCCATCGTCTTTCGCTCTACCTGCAATAGCCAGTGTCCATCGTTTCGCGATAAACTTCCGTCACGTACCAGGAAACTGTTTCGTAAACCATCGACCGAAGTATTTCGGAGTGCCTGCCAATGCTCGATGATTGCGTTTAATAGGACAATCGCTTCGTCCAGTTCCTTCTGCTGTAAAGCGGCATCCAGTGGTACAGGTTCTTCTATCGGCACACCACATAGTAATTTCTCCAGTACCAGGCTATATTCCGGAGTATACTGCTCTCCTGTGCAGAGAAATCGTACCAGTTGCACACCTTTATATTGTGCTGCTTTGCTTTTCCACGATACGCCATCCAGTAAATCAATTTTCTGAAAGAATGGTCGGAGAAACTGCGCAAGTAAAACAGCACCCGCATATTTGGAAATATACTTCTCTGCAACAGGCGTTGTATCAGCAGGCATTGCGCTGGCTTCAGTATTCACTATAGCGCCAAATGGAGTTGTGTTCTGCCCAATCGCCGTAGGCAACGCAGTTACTGCATTCTGCAATTCTTGTTGAGATGCACCGGAAAAAATGCGAGGAACAGATTTCTCAAATATAGTCTGAACCTGGTTGGCATTGTCCGCCTCTGATAACGCGGGGACATGTTCCAATACTATATCCGCGAGCAGTATATCTGTTCTTTCCACACTTGATGCCAGCGAATTGTGTTGCTCCAGGATCATATCTGTCCATGTTTTATATACCTGTACTATTGGCAACAGCGCGGGTAAGGCAGCTACGATTTTATAGCGGGTATCCGGGTTCAATTGCAAAACAATTCTTCGCCACAGGTTTTCATTGAACCTGTTTCGTTGTAGAAAATTCACAAAACCTTCTTTGTGTTTTTGCATTTGCTCCGATACAATTGCATCTATATCCAGTTCTTTTTCATCGGCCCACCATGGTGTAGTGCCTGCCAGCAGGAAATATTGCAACAACTCAACCTGTGAACGCTGTATGGATTCCCTCCTTTCTTCGGGTGGTATAGAAGCGATCTTCTGCAACAGTGCTTCTTCAAATTTTCCCGAGAATACATCTGCAAACGTCTGGTAAAATGTATAGGTACTGAATGTACCCAGATCAAGTTCCAGTCTATTCAGATGAATCCATTCGTCCTCGGCAATATACCGTGAGCATACGCGATCAATTACGACCTCAATCTGTTGCTGCAGTGCGAGGCTGAAGTTATGCCGCAGTTGCAGCGCCTGCTCCTCGCTCGGGCAATGGATTTCGATGCGTAATTGATTCACCAGATGCTTCATCCTACTTTTAAAATCTCATCATACATATATTCTCAACGGATCATTCATGACAGTCATCTTCGCAGCAACCACAAGGCTTCAGCGTATTGATTGCTTCCACCAGCGGGTTAACATGTTCGTACGATGGCATCTCGGTAAGTGCCATCTCGCGGAGCCATTGCTGGTATACATTTTCAAATGCTTTCATATCGCTGGTGCCGATCCACATGATCTTGAAGTGGACATGAGCCGGTGCTTCTGATTGAATCGTTTTCTCCACCAGTGTGCGGAATGTAGGATCGCGAAAGCGTTTTGGCCAGCACGGCAATACAATGGTTGCCCTGAATGAATACGGGTCTTCATTGTGATCGCAGGGGTTTTCCTGGCAGTACATGTCCAATTCAAAAGCGAAGTAGCGCATCAGGTTTTGTATCTCCACTTCAATATCATTGGCAATTGTCTCTCCGTTTTCAATCTGCTGTTTTGTACGCTTGTTGAAGATAAAAAGACTTTGCGCCAGCACAATATCATTCTCTCCGTGAATGATAAAGCTATACCGCAGACTATCCGGATCTTCCTGCTGATTGGACACAATTTCGTATTGTATACGCTCCGATCCATACTCTTGCAGATCACGTACGCGCTTGGCGAGCGACTCGTAGCGTCTGAACTTCAGCGGCACAGGTTCTTCATTCTCATCCGGTGATACTTCCTGGAAGAGTATAGATTGATCGAACTTCTGCGTAGTCGGATTCTGCCGGAAGTATTCCAATATCCACGGCATTTTATCATAGCATTTCCGTGCCGGTATACGTCTGATCTTCTTCCGGTATTTTGGTGTCTCCGTTTCTTCAAGTCCTTTACCAAGGTCGCAGCTGTCGAGGCATACATCGAGTAATTTTACTTCGATTGCTTCATTAGCTTCATCCAGTATTTCATCAAACTTCGGCCGCAGGAGTAAATGTTCTACGAGATGAAGTCCTTCATTGTCATTCATGCGTTCGATCAGGTATTGCAGTTTTTTATATACCTTCTCACGATCCTGGCGTGAAGTATATTTACCGCTATAGCCGAGCACTACCGCCTGTTCCTCATCGGTATTGTCCCAAAGTTCAAAGGAAAATGTTCCAACCTTACCGGCCGATTTACGCGTATGATGTTTCAGGTCATCGAGGAATTTGAAGTATTTGCGTTCATCTGCGTAGGTTAAAATTTCATTGACGAGCAGATCGGTGCAACAACCTGCTATTACTCCCACGCTTGTGAACAGAACTTCTTTTGTCTCCGGATCTATAAGTTTGATAACATTCAGTGGTTTGCCAAGCTTGTTCACCTTTTGCGATGTAGTATTTGTTTTCGGATCGGTAACCATCAGTGGTTCGATCACAAGAAAATCAATAGACAATGTTCTTCTGTCTGCATACTTGAAGCCGAGCAAACGACTCACTCTTCGTTCGGTTCCGGATACATTGGAGGTGTCCCATATTTCCGGATGAGCGTAGTTATACCCTTTACCACGGTTCGTACTTATCTTGTAATACTCTCCGTTCGCGAGTATACGGATCTTGTCTGATGCAAGTCGTTCCTCAACTTTATAGGGTGTGAGCCATCGTGTTATACTTTCATACTCGGTCAGGTCTTCACTGAACCTGGCGAGCATGTGATTCAGAAATTTATTTCTGCGAATCAGAAATTTCTTCGGTGTCTCTACGAGGTTCTCCAGTACCTGCGTGAAGTCGTGGAGTATCTGATCCCAATGATCAGCTCCACGACCCTGATGATCAATCAACAGTTTTTGCAGGTCATCAATCTCCGTTAACGCGCGGGTAAAGTAAGTCCGGTTAACGGTGTCATCGAATGTAAACAGATCTTTTACATGGTTAAGCTGTACAAGGTAATCAGCCATTAGCTGCTCAAAGAAAAGCAGGTAGCCCTTGAGTTGTAAAGCCTGTATTTTTCTTTTATCACTGGCATCGGCAGGTAAACCGGCACGTTCGCTTACGCCATAGCACATGGGCAACGACTCTGTTACCGGGAAGTAATCTTCCAATGCCATATACTCTCCGGAGGGCACAGGTAAATCACGTTGCACACCTTCGAGTTTATATTTGCGTTCCAGTACTTTATGATCATGGAACATCTTCAGCATACGATCGGGATTCCGATCCGCAGGTGAACCGAGATTATAGGTAATAAAATCACGCTGCTTGCAAAACATCATCGTTGACATCGATGGTTGTATTCGCGCAATCTTCTTCTCTTCCTGCAGGAAGGTGATCCATTCATTAAAATAATTTTTACCGGAGCTATCATTATCAAAACCGAGGAAGGGCAACCGTAAATACGTGATAGCTTTCACGCCTGGTATATCGGCAATCTCATTGATGATATCAGATAACCGGATGTCACGGTACAGGTCGGTTTTTTCCAATTCGCTCTCTTCGATAAAGCCATGCTTCAGTGCCGGCCCTTCAAAGATCTCGTCAATGGTATAGCCTTTATCCAGCATCTGCTGAATGGTATAAAATGGTATGGAAGGCGTAAAATATTTATAGATCGTAAAATATATAGCGGCCAATACTGCATCCGGATCGGCATATTCTTCCAGTGCAATGGAACCTGCTATACCGAAGTCTTCATACTCAACCGCCTGCACGCTCAGAAAATCTTCACAGAGATTACGATGACCGGTAAGGCGTTCGATAACACGTTGCCGTATTTCATCGCGCTCTTCATTCTGAATTACATCTTCTTCGTATTCCACCATTACGTTATAGAGCCCTTCGAACTCAACGATCTTGGAAGGTATATAGGGTAATGCGAGAATAATGGCTTTCTCTTCTTCGAGTGATGTTCTGCGTGCAATCTTTCTGTCTTTTTTCCCGGCCAGCTTGTCCCGCTCTTTTATAAGCTTTTCTTTATCGAGCTCATCTTCGGTGTTTTCAATCTTCGTATCAAGCTCGGCAATCTTTGCCTCAAGCTCGGTGATCGTTGTATTTATAGCCTGAATCGCTTCGTCTAGCCGTGTCGTTGCTTCCTGTTTTGCTGCCGTAACCTGATCCTGCGTTACAGGATCAAGCTGCAGCTTTCCATAACACCCTTTGTCGTCAGCGTCTTCACACTGACAGTCATTATCTCTCCTTCTTTCGTATATATTGTAGTTGATCCAGAGCGGCACTTCGTAATTCTTGCTGGGCTCGACCCACGCGTTACGAACGCCCTTTACGTCAATAATTATCTTGCGATAGTCATTCAACGTTAGCGGGCTGTTGTGCAGTATTTTCCGGGCGGTATAGAATATTTCTTTCCAGGTATCCGGGGTAAGTTGCTCCGGTGCCAGCAAGTCCTTTATCTCGAACCCGGTGCGATACGCGAGGTCGGTTACGGCATAGCTCACCGCTTCGAGAATCGTTATACCCGGATCGGAATTGTTATACTCTGTCCAATGGTCGCTGCCGGTTTTTTCAATGTCTTTAAAGCCCTGCTTGCGAAGCGCTACATAGTCTTCTGCCGGTTGCAATGGATTTGATTTATCGAGTGTGATAGGGTCTTTCATATTTATACGGGGCTATACTTACCTCAACTTTACTTGTCTGATTTCTTTGACCGGCCCGGACGTTTCTTTACAGGTATATCTTTCTTCCCGGTTGTCTTCACTGACGATAGTGATCGGGTTACATCTTTACTGCGTTCGGTACTTCGCTCTGTTAACAAAGCAGATTCATGTGTAATTACTTTGTCGTTTGATTCGGATGACCGTATCGATGCTACACGCCTGGATTGTTGCAATTTTTCACAAGGCGTCAGGCGCGGTTTCTCTTCGTAAGGTATAATGATATGTCGTGGTGCCGATACGAGAATAGAACGCGGTGTAGACGGTTGCGCGACAATTTCTCCTTTGAATTCAGAATCTTCACGGAGTAAATGTTCAAAGTCATTGCATCCACACAAACTGCTGAGTGTCTCAATCAGATCTTTATCTTCCGTATCGTTGTCAGGTGAATTGATCTGCAAAAGGTATATTTCCCACGCGCGATTCACCGGTGTCTGCACCTCCTTGAATGTATACCCCGCGAAGCTGAATGCCAGTGTAACATCCGTTGTCGAATCAGTCCTCAATGTAAAGGCACCATTGGTATCTGTAACCGTACTATTGGTAGTGCCTTTGATTTGTACGGTTACACCGGGTAACGTTGCTTTGCTGCGACTGTCGTACACAACACCGGTTATGATAGGGCGGCCATCCGGAGATTGCTCCGGCACAGATTGATCTTCCGGCATATCTTCCTCACCGGTACAACATTCATCTTTACACACTACCATAATGAAGTCGGTGATGAAATCAACATACGGTCTCTCTTCGATGAAGTCGATAATCGATGAAGCGTATATCTTCTGTCCAAATACTATATCTGCAGTCTCATCAAATGCCCAGGGCGTGAGGAAGTGAACGATCTCTTCATTGAGCTTCTTGAGATAATAACCCTTATCTATACCCGGATAGAATTTTACCCGGAAGAAGACAAGTACCTGTTCATACACCGGGTTCTTCGCATGAACCTTTACAAACGGTGATTTACGCTTCTTGATATAGGACTCTATCTCCAGTAACGTTCTGCGACCTGTTTTCGGCTGCAGTGGGTTGACTGCATTCCTATTTTTAAAATTAGCGATGGGTACAATGAGTATATGTCCCGGTGCAACCTGCGGACCACAGCAATCTTCTACTCTTGCCGGATTGTAAGGACTGTTCGGATCGGTATGTCTGCATAAACATTCCGGATCAACGTGTGGTATAGCTTTTACTTTATAGATGGAAGGAAAACGATCGAGTATAAGATGCTCGTAGTCCCACACATTGATAGCGCGTGCTTTGTGACGGAGCCGTTCGCTCACGCGTGTATAAAACTCTTTGCCTGTCTCACGATGTTTACCGTCCCACGAAGCGAAGGGCTGAATTACTTTACTCACTTCGGCCACCTTTACAGCAAGTTTGCTGATGCTGCCTGCAGCCAGTGCGTTGTCAAAGTGTGTCTGATCATTATCCTGGTCTTCGAACGTTGCTATCACGGCCTGCGCCACAACATCTACCAGTTTCGGTATACGATTGGCATGCTCGGTAACACTTGCACACAGCCAGTATAAACCGTTGGTGATGATGGTATTGTTATTGGTGATGTCAGCCGGTATATCAAGTTTTACGATACCCGTTGTCTGAAAACCAAACGTATCATCCGACACTATATTCTCGCCTTTCAATGGATGCCATTCGTTGTTAACGAGGTATGACCAGTGAATTACCGGTGGATCATTGTCTTCATCTTCTGCACTCCCATCTACAAATTGGAATAGCAATGATACACTTTGAAGCGGCTTGAGATTTTCGAGTCCGATAAAAAGCATACCTTCTTCCTGTAACAAACTTGAATACTGGTTGGCACTTCCGGTAATTGTCTCGGTAACGCCACTGGCATCGATCATCAATCGTTCAAGCGCAGTAATTTGTCGGTTTGTATTTTTAGCGCTGTGTACAGTCGAAGTGATAACCGGGTAATCCGATTTAGGACCGGATACTATAGGTTTGATTCCGATGTCGGTATATTTGGCATACGGATCCTGGTAGGTAAACTGCGGAAATAATTTACCCTTGGTATCTGTGAGCAGATCATTGCCATTACGCAGTTTTGTTATAGCCGAAGTGGATGCGACTGTTGGTGCCAGGTCACGTGCCAGTATACGTGTTTGTATTCGCGCATTAAGATCAGCTTCCAGCACACCGAACGGATATACATGAAAAAACTGATCTATACCCGCTTCCGGTCTTTCAAGGACTGAATGATAACTGACCGAAATTTCTTTTACTTTGAGAAACTGCGCAGCTTCCTGCATGTTCTCGTATACTCCTTTATTGGTTGTCGAGAATATTGGTATATTAAATTCCACTTGCAGAAAACCTTTCACAGAGGCATTGGTATATGGCTGCTCGGTTATGAGCGGCTTACGATTGAGCTCCAGTATATTACCTTCCTCACCCAGTAAAAGATTTCTGGCTAAACCGTCTGTCGTATTCGTGTACATACCTTCCGGAACAGTTATCCATGTTCTTGATTTAAGTACACTTGCTATAAATAAACTGTTATTATTTACAGCTGCTAACTCAATGCCATTATCATTGGCAGGATTGGCCAATCGTATATGGAGCGATAGTTCATCCAGTGTCTTATTGAAAACTTCCTGGCTGCCGACATACAGACTCTTACCACGGTTCGGATATGCTGTAAATGGATCAAACGCCTTGGAGGGATCTAACATGCCATCATCGTTCTGAAGTGTCAGAACTTTCAGTCCATCAAAAATAGGTTCTATCGTTTGGTCTCCGGAAGCTACTGAACCGACCCGAACTTCCAGTGATGCACTTTGAAATGCAAGTTTACCAAAATCATTTTCGCTGATCAGTACGGAAGGGCCCAGCAATACCTGCATAACAGGCTGCATTGTGACGAAAGCGCCTTCGTGTATAGCGCTATCAAACGGTATAACGCCTGGCAAGCTTGCCGGTAGATATATATATAGCGTGTCGGTATCAAAATAGTAACTACCTTCTGTTTCCTGTGTTTCGGCAAATCTGGTTTCACCTTTAATGGGAAGTGACTTGAACTGGGCGTCTGTCATACGCTTCTCAACGGCCAGCCATTTCTTCTCTCCTGTAAACAGTATACGTACTTGACGTTCGGTTTCCGGGTTACCACCGGTATATACTTTGCCCAGGTCTTGCAGACGATACGCAATCAAACGATTACCACCCTGCAATAATAACTGTGGCGATGCTATAGCAAAACCAATGGCAGCTTCGTTACGCCACTCCAATTGATTCCGTACGATGTCTATAGCCTGGCATATATTCTTATAATCCAGATTACGATTCAGGCGTCTGCCAAACGTTGGCCACTTGGGATAGGGATCGGTAAATTTCTCGCCATAACCATCCAGCGAGTTCGCTACCGGTTGTGCTGATATTGATCCTATAAAGGTCACATCATCCTCAACCTGTTTTTCGATGAATATAGTTTTCAGTTCTTTTACCTTCGCCTGATTTACCACCAGGTCGTTTTCCGTTTTATATACTTGCTCTTTACCGGAAGCATCCTTACCTGCCAGCAACGCGGTGCCCGGACCAACGGCATACTCAGCTACATCTTTAGCCAGTTCAAAGACTATATGCACGCGATCGGGTATAGAATCTTTTTCCGTGAGTTGCAGTACATCTCTGTAATAGAAGTCTAGCATGCGTCCGGTGATACCATTCATTTGCTCCTGTGCTAACCTGAACAGCTTCAGGAACGCAATGAAGAGTGCCATGTGTGGCTGATGAGCGGGATATTGCTCCAACGCAAAAGCAAAGTACTTGGAAGACTCCGCTGTCAGCTTTTGTATAAAACCATAGAATGAAAGGAATATATCCTCAACGTAAAGCGCTGCATGCCTGATCTTGGCTGCCTCATCAACGCCCTGGTATATATTTCCTTCGGCTACCGCAGGTTCATCGAGTCCCCAAAGTGTTTTATTTTTAATAGCGGAATAATCAAGGTCAAGTTTTTTACCGGGATCAACCAGCTTGAATCCTTCTTCATACGCAGTAATTTTCTGAACCTGCGCCTTTAACTCTGATTGTATCGCCAGCGTGAGTGTTTCATAGAGCGGATTCTCCGGTATGGCGAGTGTATACCAACGATCGATGCGGGCAACCATGCCGAGCACCGGACTATATAATGCCGCATATATATCGGCTTCCGGATCTTGCTGAAGACTGCGGAAGGTTTCTTCAAAGTCTTTTCGTATCTGTGCTATATCGGTCAGTGCTATACCGGCTGCGATCACGGCCATATCGCGGCTGAAGAACTCGCGCCAGCTGACTTTAGCGGCAGGTGTTGTATCGCCCGGGTGACTTTCCGGTATATCGTAGAACCGGATCTGTGCGGCATATCGTTTAATGAACACCAATAGCTCTTCGGTGCTTCGCTCATCTATGGGAGCGTAAGTCGGATCAAGTGCCTTGAGGTAACGGCCTAACTGGCCTGAACCATCGCGCACAATATCGGTATGACAATGGCAGCTCATGCGTGTTCAATGTTTGTAGCTTCGTTCATATAGAATGGGAACACGTAGTTATACCGCGTGTTGGTAGTGATGATCGTATATTGAACAGTGATCAATAACGTTCCCTCCTGCTGTTTTGCTTCCGAGGTAACTTCTTCTACGATAATTCTCGGTTCATGAAATACCAGTGCATCGTGAACCAGTTTTTCAATCAGGGCTATATTTGGCACATTCATCACTTCAAAAAGTTTAGGCTGCAGATTACAGCCGAATGTGGGTTGCATGATGCGTTCACCGGTAATGGTGGATAGAATAATATGAATGCTGCTCCGTACATCTTCTTCCTCGTGAAGCATTTCAACGCCATACCATTCTCTGCGAAATGTTGGCGGATAACTCCAGCCGATTCCTAAAAATGATTTATCAATTGCTTTCATGGTCGGTTTTTCGTTTTCAATAGTTATCCTCCGATCTGTACTGTGGGCAATCCGGCTGCAACGGTACCGCCATGCGCAGTGGAGTCTCCCTGGCGTGCAGCAGGCCTTCCGTTGATTTGCACGGTTAATGATCCCTTCAGTATGCTATCCGGAGGGCCGGCACAAACACACATGCTGCCGGCAGTGGCGGCCGGTTGTCCTCCAATCAAAACGGTAGGTATACCGGGTGGCATGATGGGGCCTCCTGTATGCGGATTACCATTCGGGTTGGCCATCGGACAAACATGATTGTCGGTAACGCGTGCTGCTGCTGGCATATATATACCGGTTAATTTATTCGTACCATGGTTCCGCGAATCACTACATTGCCGCTGCCGGCTTGTATCGTAATTCCCTGCGAATCCATTTTTATAGTGTTCTGATTTTCGTCTTTCATTTCAAAGGCACCGGACGCATTGTTGATCACGAGGGACTTCTCTCCTGCCCCGGCAGGTACTCGCAATGTGAGCCGCTTGTTGGTGTCATCGAAGATTAACTTTATACCTTCTTTGGTAACAATGCCGTGTTGTGTAGAACCCTGCTGTTCCGGTAAAGGAGATTTGCGTGCATCTTTGCTATGAAGACAACCGAGTATAATGGCTTCGCGCGGATCGTCATTCAGAAAGCCGATCACGACTTCATCGTTTACTTCCGGGCGAAAATATATACCTCGTTCAGGTCCGGCATCCAGCGTGGCTACGCGTGCCCATATACCATCATTGCCTGTGGTCATCAACGGTATATGTACCTTTACGCGATATTGCCCGCCATCTTCCTGGTCATCGATATCTTTTACAATACCAATCTGCAATCCGTTTACTCCGGGCAGTAAACCGGCAGCGGGTTTGTCCATCACATCGTCTTTCGTATAGAACCATTCGTCACGCCAGCCGAATTGTATATCGGTTTGCCAGATGTCTGCATAGTGATGCAGTACTCCGGTAACATATACATCGCCATTGAAACGATCGCCTACACCTTCGAGTGTAATAACAGTACCGGGCTTCACTTCAGCGTTGCCGTCCACGCGTACTCGCCCTACTGCTTTCGAGAGACGATTACGAAGTGCGTAGGCGTCTGACCAATCCTGTAACTGCGGCTGTGTCAATCTTCCGGAGTGAACCAGTTTTACTTCTGCAGCGAGTACATCGGCTAAATCATCCGAAGAAAGATTGCCTGTCTCATCGAAGTCAGAGGTGCCATCTTCAGATGCTTCGGGTTCCTGCTTGGTATAGTCCCAGGCGTGACTGGTAATGGATTGCTTGATTCTTCGCACATCCATCTCAGCTTCGAATTCGAGTATATTTTGCCCGTAGGTTGCGACCAGTACCGCCTCCGTTGTGGCATCTGGTTTTGTTACGATCAGGTTACCATCATCGGTGCATACGAGCATGCCATTGGCTTCTGCCCGTGTTATGATAAAGTCCCAATCGGTAGCGTTGTATTGTACGAGTTGCTTGTGCGTGAAAGAAGTTGCTTCTACACCATCGGTATTCAGTTCGCCTGCCAGTTCGGTAATTACTTCGCTGTCTTTTTTCTCCAGGTGATATATACTCTTGCGTGCACTGGTCAGTTTGATGGCTTTATCTTTCGCCTCGATCATCAACATCGAGTTTGATTGTCTTCCAACTTTTACAGCATGCTTAACAATAATTCCCTTGAACACCGTTTCGACTTCACTGTGATATCCGAGCTGTACTTCAATTTCGTTGCCCGGTTTAAACAGGTCGTCATTGCTCAGCGGAAAATCACGCTCCGATGCCGAGCCATCCGAAAAGGTAAGTCTGGCCGAAGCTATCTTGTTAAAAGATTTGGACACCACAATCTGCATCAGCATGATCTCATGGTTCAGCTCTGTGCCATTGATCAACACTTTCTGGCTGACAACATCTGTGGATGTACCGGTTCCTGGAATTACGCTGTCCATTGCTCGTTATATATACCTGTATCTGTAAAACTATTTCTTTGAAAGAGGCGGAAAGAACAACTCTGTACCCGCCTGGAGCTTGCGAAAGTTCTTGAGACGATTAACCCGTGCCACCTGTATATAGTAATGTTGATTATTATATACTTCGCGTGTCAGCAATGGCAACAGGTCACCTTCCTTTACAATCTTTCGATGGGTAAGATCGGGCGATGATAACATGCCGAGCACATCGCTGAGTCCTTGCGGAGAACGTTCAGTAAAGGTTGCACTTACCTTGGCACGTATCGGGAATCCGAACATATCGAACATGGTATAGGTAACGTTCGAAGAGTTCATGATACAGACGTTGATAAACGTGCCGTATTGTACCATGAGGTAATGCGGCCGGTGTATAGTTCCTTTTATATTGGTCGTTACACCGCGGAACAACGCGATCTGTACCGGCACTGGTATCTTTACTCCGTTCGTATTTACTCCGGTTCCATCAAGCGTAAACTCAATGGTAAATGTACGGGGCGCTGTTTTTACATATTTCGGCTCTGTACCTTCTTTACCGGGTGCACACGCACTACTCCAATGCAGATCTTCATGCACCGCAAAGTTTTCCGGATTGAACATGGCAATGAACGGAACTCCGAACGGTATACCTTCCAACGTTGTTGGAATGATCTTCAGATTGAAGGGTAATTTTGCAAGGCTTTGTGCGTCCATTAGCGTTCCAGTTTTTCGCGTATGATCTCCAGTATTTTTTCTGCCAGTTCCGATTCTGCACTGCTACCGCTGCTGCTTTCGGATGCGCATTGTGTAGCCTGTGTACTGCTGCCTGCGGGCGGAGCCGGATCTACGACTGCGCGTATAACTACTTCGTTGATTTGTACAGCCATGATTTATAGTGTTCGTTCGAAATACTGATAGGCAAGTTCAATGGTCTCAATAACAACTGAGTTATCGCTGGCGCGGAAATCAGAAGATGACCATTTCAGCGGGTATGCCTGATATACTTTCCAGGCGGCTACTCCACTCTCGGTCTCATCCATCAGCGTGATGAGTATATCGGCTGGTTTAAAGTCGTATACAGGTACCGTGAAATATGTATTCATAGCAGACTTGAACCAGTTCAATATAGCGGTGTTCGTAAGCAGCCCGCGCTTCAGTACCAGGTTCGGATACTTGGCACGCTTGGGAAGTTTATAGACAAAACGGTTCTCTCCTCCTTCCCGCAGCTCTTCGGTCTCTACTTCAACGGACAAGCCACTTACTTCCTGGAAGCGCTGCTCCGTATCACCGGACATACCGCTGACTCCGAGAAACTCTACCTTGAAGTGAAAGCTGGCAGGAGGATAATACGCTGGCATAAATTATACTGGTGTTACAGTGATACCTTCGTGTGCCAGTTCGAGTGTTTCAATGGCAATTTCATTACCGCTGGCTTTCAGGCCGGGGCCTTCGCATTTTACAGGCCACGCTTCGGATATAGTCCAGACAAAAACAGGATTGCCTTCATCGTTCAACAGTGTAATCACGAGTGTACGCCTGGTAACATTAGGTTCACCAAAATTATTGAACCATGTATATAGATCATTATTAGCGGTCACAATGCCACGCTTCAGCGAGATGTTACCGGCCTTGCGCAGGCCTGGTCTCTTTAATGGAAGTGTCTTCGCAGACATTAGTCCATCGCGATACTCGATCGGTTGATTCTCTACAGAAAGCCCGCTTACTTCTGAAAAACCTATGTTATCTCCACCCCACGATACAGTGAAGTGAAAAGAGGTTAGTGGATAAGCCATATACTATATTTTGTTGTTTGATTTTAGAACTAAAAATTTCAGCTATACTATATCAGGAGGTTTGCATCATCTGTTCAAATTTCAGAATGATGAACTCGGCAGGTCTTGCTACGGCCATACCAATCTCTACGATCATGCGGCCTTCCAGTATATCAACCGATGTCATCGTAGATCCTATACCTATATTTACAAAGAATGCCTGCTCGGGAGTGGCTCCTGCCAATGCACCATCTCTCCATTTGAGGTACAGGTAGTTTTCGATCATGGCTTTTACTTTCACCCACGTTGGCGAAGTGTTGGGTTCAAAGATGGCCCAGTTGGTAGATTTCTTGATCGACTCTTCCACTACGCTGAAGAAGCGTCTCACGTTTACATAACGCCACTCGTTGTCATTTCCATCAAGTGTTCTGGCGCCCATCACAACGGTACCATAACCCGGACTGTTGAGTATAGCGTTTACAGATTTGCCGGTATCAGAATTTACGTTGAGAAGATCGTGCTCGGAGCGTGATACCGATACGCGTGGTTTCACAACATCCATCAGGCCTACATTGGCCGGAGCTTTCCATACACCACGCTCGCGGTCTACACGCGAATATACTCCTGCTATAGCAGCGGATGGTGGCAGTACAATGTGATACTTGTTATACTCGGTTAGGATGGCGTTATAAAGCAATGATGCGCTGTTCTTTAATGCAGACATTGTCTGGTTCGCTTTATCTTCACCTGCTCCCGGAGCCGCACCATTCACGGTATGCGTATTTAATATCAGCGCCTGGAAATCGAAGGTATAGGTATAGGATGTTTCGAGATGCGGATAATAGACCGCTCCATATCTTCTGATTGCGCCATCGGCGGGTATATTTCCAATAGCTGTGGTTACATCGGTGTTGACCGAGTTAGGAATTTTCGGTAGTGTTGCGGTAAGTGTATCGATTATAGCAAAACGATCCTTTAACGAAGCAGCCTGGTTTATCATCTTCTGATTGACACCATCAAAGCCAGCCTGATCAAGATAGATCGCTTCGGGTACTACGAGCATCGTAGGGGTGTCTTCATTGGCAATGAGATCAATGCCACGTTCAAGATCAGCGCGAGTCGGAGCAGCAAATTTTGCAACCGAAACGACATAACAACGTCCGCCTCCATTGCTGAAGAAATGCTTCATTGCGTGATACAGTATATTTTTACTGGTATTCGCTGGAGTAATTGCTATCGTTGTTTTGAAACCAGTAGTTACCGTTCCTGTTTTCAGTTCGTCTACTCCAATCGTTATGTTGGCAGCATTCTCAACAGGAGGCCCGCCATAGTATTGTATAAAATCGGCAAGACTGGTAATGGGGGTCGGTACATTAATCAGATCATCGGCAACGAGCAGGGTTGCTTTTTCGGTATACCCGATAAACGCGGGTACGGCTGATTCAACTTCAGCGATGGATGGTGGCAGAAGAGATATCTCCTCTACATAAACACCGGGTGAGCGATAATTGGCCATTTTTTTAATTTATAGTGTTAGTAAGATGTCAGAATATATAGTCGGGCTCGCAGATGCGTCTATCCGGTCTGTTGCGGGATAGGGTAAACTGCTCCGTACTTCCGATTCTCTCGGATCGCCCAGGTAACGTTTCAGCGTAAGCCGCAGCGCAGTGTTTGGTCCTGCTGTCGTGGATATATATTTCTCCCGTAGGTATAGCGGACTGGCAGATATAAATTCAAATACCGTATCGCTTATGGGATTGTTATTGAAAAGTATCGTGGCATCGTTGCTGATTACATTGAGCCGGTTAATAAAGTCCGTGCGGTCTGGTGGTGTGAGTGCAGCCATCTCCAGGTATAGCGGACTGTTGGGTTGCAGAATCATGCGGTATCGCCATAATGTCTGCCGGTTAGTGAAATGCAGCCGGTAGCCTGGCCGTTGTGGCGTGATGGAACCATCGGCTTCCACAACGCGGTAGTTGGGTTGTAATGCAGCATCCAGCGAGAGGCTGATGATGCCAAAGACTGGTGTGTCTTGTGTTATACCGGTATAATAGAATTCATCTGTAACAACGGCACTTACAAGCAACTGGCAAGGACCGGGTGCAAATGAAGAAAGATCAAAGAGAAGGTAACTCTTGCCAGCTTCGGTTACCACCGACTTAGGTTGCGCTTCCTGTCCTGTTGCAACGTGTTTTACACGTGCTGTGCCCGGGGCAACCGGAACCATACTATTATAGGTATATGTTCCGGTAACACGTTTCGTCAAGTCGCCTGCTTTTACACCGGTAGCATCGAAGCTCAGGTGCAGATCATCGCGGGGTGCAGCCGGATCAATCAACTGGTTGGTGAAATAATATACCTGCGATGTCGTACCATTTGGCAGCTCGTTAAAGTTTACAAAAGATGGATTGCGCAGTAGCAGATAAAAGGTAAGTATATCCGTGGCACGCGGTTTGAATTTCAGTAATTCATTTCCACCACTGGTGCCGGCTATACTGCTCCACACGGAGAAACCTCCGGCATGATCGTCTTTCTTGAATAATAGATCAAGGCGTTTCATCAGGGCCGCACATTCTGTGGTGGGTACAATTTCAAAATCCGGTCGCGGCTCGGTAGTGTATTTCGGACAGATGCTGTTGCTGTAAAACGGCTGCTCCACCGATACCTTGAGTAACTCACTATATTTTACTTTCAGGATTCCCATAGATCAATCAGCAAAGTTCATTTCAGTAATAGCCGGTGCTGCTTCTTTACCTCTCGTATCGAATACGGTAAGCATGTTCGCTTTGTATACTACGCTGGGTATATATTTACCGCCCAGTGTAGCCCAGAGATTGTTCTGCTGCTCGAAGGTTAAACTCGTTAGCCTGAAACTGAGGCGTTCAATGAGTTGCCAGGGTTTATTTACCGGGTCGCTCACATCGGCATTGAGAGCAGGAAACTTCGATTCGTCAAATACATTATATACTTGAAAGAAAGCCACAACATCAGACAAGTCGCGTAACGCTGTCTGATAGTTCGTGCTCTGTGCTATAAACAGAATGGACAGATCAAGTTCTACCGGAGGGTTGAGTTTCATGAACTGCTTATTCTCGATCGGTACATAATATGGACGCTTGCCTTCTCTCCTTTCTTCATCCACACCAATCAACATCATGGTGATGTGCATGGCATTATTCAGATTGTAAGTGCCGTCAGGCAGATATACCGGCTTGAGATCTACTACGTTGTTCAGAGCGTAGTTGCCGGGGTCCTGCTCGCGATCTACGATATAGGCATCCAGTTCTTTCCTGATAAATTCCAACGCGGTACGAATCATAGGTCTTTCAGATTAACAAATGGCCGCTAACAGTCCGGAGATCAGAAGTATACACAAAAGAGGTGACGACAATACAGCCGTATTGCGTCAGAAAGGGTTCAGGGTTGCAAGCGGGTTTAAAATCAATAACACAACAAAGGTATATATATACCTTTGGTACATACATCACCCCCAGGAGTGATTTTTCAGAATATCAAAATTTTCCAGTTCAGTAATATTAAAGAATATATCCTTCAGATCATTCAGACAACGAACACCGGCTTTTGATACTATATTTTTACGATGCGATTTTACAGTCTCCAGACTGATGCAAAGTTTTTCAGAGATCTCCTTATTCTGAAGACGTTGAAATGCCAGGTATAGTACTTCACACTCACGCTTGGTGAGTTGATCAAGCAATTTTCGAAGATGATTTTCCTCCTGACTTGGCACTTTACCGGTTTTTGCATCTACGATATCGATGGCCACCCGATACTGTTCATTGCATTGCTCCAGAAATGCAATTACTGACTGAAGATCATTGCATGCAGTACATGACTGTAGCCTGCAGGCGATATCTTTTTCGGAATTGATTTTGAATTCTTTTATCATGATAGCACTTATAAAATTTATACAACATCCGTTACTACAACTACGCTTTGAAAAATGTACTTGCCATAACCATGGCGGTGAAGGTAACAAAAGTGCCAGAACGATCAAGTAAAAACAATGGGCTATAACCCATTCATGTGATCGTTATTTAACGGTAAATGTGATATCATGTTATCCGCTGTTAAAACATACACGATATATATACCCCAGACGAAGGAAATATGATGCAAAAAAAACTCGCAACTTTGAATCGCGAGTTTAGACAATGATTGATAGAACTATACTTTGATCAAGGTTCAATACTCATGGTAAGCAACGGTACTACTTTCACGAACCCGTGCTGATCTTTTCTGAATTTATAGGTATAGTTGTAGTGTGTTTCCAATTTGCTTTCGTTCGGCAAGCCGTTTACGAGACAAATGTTTCGCTCTTCAGCAAAGTTGATCAACTCTTTCAGGTACGATGCCGAGATCTGCCCTACTTCATCGATGATACAATGCACATAGAAGTTACGTGCAGTCTTCTCTGTAGATTCTTTGATGAACACGTTAAGCAGCGTGATATATATAACTGCCTTCACCAGCATATCCGTTCCGGTGGAACCTACTTTGTCAATCTTCTCAATCCAACCGGTATCATTCTTACCTTCCTTGATGCGGAAACGTAGTTCAAACAGATCTTGTACGCGTATCTCTTCGTGCTTCTCTTCGCTGATCGTTTTCTGCAGATCATTCAGTAGCTCTACGGAGCGTTTATCAATTTCTGCCTTGGCTTTATTCGCCTGGTTGAACAGGTTCGCTTCACCATATAAGAACGGATTCTGCTCGCGGAATTCGGCTATACGCTGCAGCTTGCGCAGCACTTTATTCTCACTGTCTTCCGATTTCAGTTTTATATACTCAATCAGTTTCGAACTCTCGAAGGAAGCTCGGCCGAAGTCGGCTTCCATCTTCGTGATCATTTTCTGAATGCGTCCTTTGTGCTCGATCAGCGCCTTCATCTTGCTGGATATAGCATCGATGAGCATACCGTGACTCTTGGCAACTTCTGCAATCGAGGTTTGTATTTTGTTCTCATTGTAGAAATCCTGCAGGTATGCTGCGAATCGTTCATATTCACCTTCACCGGCCTGCGGATTGATCTTGAAGTTAAGGTGATTATCGGGACGGAATCTCCCGGTAAATTCAGTTACGTTGTTCCTGAATTTTTCAAACTGGTTGTGATACTCGGTATCGTTTGCCAGCAATTGTGAGCAAAGTCCAATGATACCTGCTTCAGAATGTTCAGCCGGAGCCGGCTCAATGATGTGACGCAGACGGTCGAACAAGGCACGCTCACGGAAGTGGCGCTCGAAGTGTTCAAGACCATCGGTATATTTCTTCAGTGCTTCGTTGAGCGCACGGCCATCTTCTTCCAGTTGCGTACGTTTGCGTGCATACGCTTGTTTCTCATTGAGAAATTCTTTATCGGACTGTCTTATCTTGTCCTCAAACTTCTCGCGCTCACGTTTAAACTCTTCAATCTTATCAAACAACTCACGCTTGTCTTTGCGGTAGTCGTTCAATAGCTCGGAGTATTTTTCCAATGCATTCAGGGCATCCTTTGTATCGTCAATCTCCGCTTTCAGTTTTTTAATGCGCGAGTCGTCAATACCTTTCGTCTTCAGTACTTTCGATTTTTCCTTTTGCAGGCTGGCCTTCCGCTCGCTATAGTCGTTCTGTTTTTCTTCCCGGAGCTCTTTCAGTTTTTCAGCTTCGGCTTCCATTGTCTTGGTAGCTTTCGCCAGACGATTGTTAAAATCCTGCTGCAGCGAAGTGAGGCCTTTCGTTAACACAGCCTCCATCTCGGATATAGTCTGTTTTATAGCAGCCGATTCCTTTTTGATCGACTCCTGAACAGCATATACTTCCAGTAAATCTTTTTCACGTTGAGCCTCACCTTTACTCTCCCACTCGTGCAGATCAAGGGTATATTGTTTCTCTTTCAGTTCATCTTGCCCGGCTTCGTATTCAAGCTGTGCTATTTCATTTTTGAATTGCGCAGTCTTTTTACCGATCGATGCCAGGCGCGTTTGTTCTTCGCGGGTCTGTTCTTCGCGGAAATCCAGGAATGCCTGGTTCAGCTCCGCTATCTTTTCCTGGTATATACTTTTCTCCTGGTCGTATTCATCCAGCGTTTTGGAATATACTCTTACATTGGACAGATCGAGTTGAATGCCGTACAGAGATTCCAGTCCATTCTTCAGCAACTGCGGATTCAGCTCCTGGTTAAAGAGTATCTCTTCGTTACAGACTTTACCAATTGTGCTATACCAGTCTGGATAGTTATCTTGTAAAAAGCCAAAGAACGCGCTTTGGTGAACGGACAGCTTCTCGTTAATAACTTTAATCTTCTCTTCGAGCGCTACGACTTCTTCCTTGTTCTTCGCTATATATTGCTCCGAAGTAAGTTTGTTACGTTCACGAATGTGATCGCCCTCTTTCTTGAGAAGGTCGATGGTGTTCATCTTTACCGTGAGAGCCGAGCTCCGCTCTACCTTGTGACGTGCTATATCTTCCAGGTGCCCTTTCAGTAAAGCAATTTCCTTCTCGAAGTATTTCTTTTTGCGTATATCTTTTTCACGGAAGTCGGCATCTTTCTTTTCGAGTTCCTTTTGATTGAGCTGCTGCTTGTAGCGATCGGCTTCTGCGGCATGTCGCTCCTTACGCTCGGCTTCCTCCTTGCGGTATATATCCTTCAGGTTGTTCTTCTCTTCCTGAAATTTCTTGTCGAGTTGCAGCCCCTGTGAACTTAACACGTTTTCAAATTCCCTGCGCTCATTTTCCAGTGCATCGAACAATGTTTTAAACTGTTGCTCTACATCGCTGAACCCTGCTGTAAGTGTAGCATATTCCGTTTCACGCGCTTGTAACTGTAATACGAGTTGAGGTTTTTCTTCTGCCTTTTTAAGCAGCTCGGTTATCCCCTGGCTCTCGTACTCCTTCAGTTTTTTATCGGCTTCCCGCAGGCGTGACTTCAGCGCTCCTATATCCTGGTTGATCTCTTTGTTCTTCTCCTGCTGCGCAAGTTCTTTTTCTCTGAACTCCTTTTCAATGATGTCCATTTCCTCGCGTTTCTCGGCAGCCTGTTGTCCCAGCAGTTCCTTTTGCTCGGTTGCATACTTCAGTGCACCGCCTAATTCACCGGCAAGTGCACGCTGTTTGTTCTTGAGATTTCGTATCTGTGAGAAGTTATCCTTGATCAGATCACCACGTTGCGAATTTTCCTTGCGGAAGAATGTCTCAATGTCTTGGTAACGCTCGGTGAACTGACGCAACTGGCGCTCCACTGTTTTCAGTTCAATGTTAGTATGTTTTGTACTGATGGAGTTAGCAATACATTCCTTTACGAACTCGGCTTTAATCGTAGCTTCCGAACTTAAGAAGATGGATGTGATAGCCAGCGGTATATTGTGGTAATTGCTGTTACCTTTCATCAACGCGAACTTCTTATACTTCTTATCCGGGTCGGCACCGTAAATGATGTTCCGGTAACGCTCGAACGTTTCGATCTGGTCGCTATAGTTTACACGATGTTCGTTGAACTTGGTAAGGATTTGTTTCGGCAGCAACGCTTCGCTGTTGTCGATATAGTGTTCCTGTATAAACGCACTCTCTACAAAACGATAGAAGAGTTTGTTGTTGCGATATACCATTACATGGAACAAGCCTTCTTCCGTAGCGATCTCGTAAATGATATAGGAGTTGGGGTATTGGAAGTAATAATCTTCAAATGATTTTTGTGAACTGGATATACCCAGCCCGCGCGTGTTGGCGCTATAGAAAAACAATATAGCACGCTGCAGCGTTGTCTTACCCATGTTGTTGGTACCGACAAAGCACGTGTTACCGGCAATTTCTATGCTGGCGTAATCCGTGTTGGCTATATTGATAAATATGATCCGGTTAAGGATTCGTCTGTTCTCCATCATCTTCAATTGTAATTAGTGAAATGACCTGTTCGAGGTAATGAATAGCATCCATCACTTTATAGGTATCTTCATCTTCCTGCTCGAAGAAACCGCCCGTGGTTAAATCATTGGCGATCTCCGTTACCTTGTCGGTCATCTTTTCCCTGCGCGAAAGCGCAAATAGTTTCTGCTTCAGTCGTTCGTTGGCGTAGCACTCTTCTGCGATCTGCGTTACGCGGTAGCGTGTACCCACGGCCGGCTTGGTATCCATCGAAGAAAAGAAATCCATCACATCGATATAATAAGCAAACTGTTCCAGCTTCTTCTCCATCAAGGTGTTCGTTTCTTCCTGCTGACTGAAGTAATAATAGTTATGTCCTTTTTCGAGGTAATATCCCGTATGACTAAAAAACTCTTTCAGTATAAGAAAGTTATCTTCGTAGTTAATAACGTCAAAGAGTTTCCCCTTGCTTCCATTGGAGCTAATGAAATTCCCTTTACTGAGTATACTGAATATCTCGGGTGTCTGCTTGGGTATATTCATAGTTAGCTTTGAGCTTTAAGTTTCGAGGTGCGAGTTTTTGGCTTAGCCTTTGGTTTGGCGTTGTCGTCAGGTTGTTGACCTTCGGTCATCACCGCTTCTGCAGGTTCAGGTTCACTCGCGGTATCTTTTGTTTTTCGTTTGCTTCTGGATTTTTTACTGTCGGCTTTAACAGGTATATCTTCAGTAGCAACTTCCTCTGCTACATTTTCAATGGTAGTCTTTTTACGTTTTGTCTTCGGTATATCGGTTACTTCAACCACACTCTCCACAGGTACCGGCACTATATCTTCTGCCTGCGGTATATTTACGTTGTTACTCGCGGCTTCTCCGACTTCCGGACTAACAACTTCCGGACTTTTTGCTTCCGTATTTACTACCTCAG
Source organism: uncultured Chitinophaga sp. (assembly GCA_902168205.1). GTDB lineage: Bacteria > Bacteroidota > Bacteroidia > Cytophagales > Cyclobacteriaceae > Ohtaekwangia > Ohtaekwangia kribbensis. The sequence goes on from CABHOK010000008.1 coordinate 131,501, forward strand.
GCTCGACATTTTCCTCAACCTTAGCCTTCCCACTCTCCACCTTCTGCTTCCGCGCTTTAATAATCGCATAGCCCACCCGTTGGTTGAGGCCTTTCTCGTTGATGAAATTCATTCGGCCAAAGTCTCCGGTAATTTGGAGTTTGTCATCGAAGTCAATGGAGATACCAACGTATAGCGAAATACGTTTCTCAAGACTCAACTCTCCTACTTTTTCAGGGAACTGGTATTTCATTACGAACTGGAATAGATCTTCGTCTGTCTTCACAAACTTTTCAACCAGTCCGGTAATGTTCAGGCTTGATGACTCCTCGAGGTTGCTGTCGTCAAATCCTGCGGCCATTCGTCCGGCAGGTTTACGATGCGTGTTGCGCAGCAAGTGCAGTTTCGATGCAACCTTCTGCGTGAGCATATAGCCATGATCCGAATGCAAAAAGTCAAGCGACAATCTTCCCTTGAGCACATTACGCTTGTGGAAGAACAACGCTTTTATATTCGCGACTACTTCTACGAAGTTTGTTTTATACTTAAGCTCTTCGTAGTCCTTCAACTCTTTCAGGCGTTGTATCTTTTTATAGATCGCGGCCTGGTATTGTATCTTGTTGATGTAGTCGATGATCTGCGCCTGGATTTCGTTCAGGTAATCGCGGTTACGAACCAACGTATAGCGTAAGTCGAGTACAATGGAACTCAACTCGGCATCAATAATCGTATTGAAAAATCCCTGCGCTTCAGAAATGATCTGCTCTGATTCCTTGATCAGGTTAATGATATCGTCACGCTTGCGTTTATACTTGTCAAGTTCCTGCAGTTTGATAACGTAGTTGTCCTGATTCTTGTAAGTATCATCAATGTTCTTATGAAGCTTCATTACCTCACGCGAAGTCGTGGAGTTGATCTTCTTAAGTGAACGCTTGATGTTGCGCAGAAACTTCGGGTTGTTATCAATGCGATAGTACCGCAGACTTTCGTTAAGCGTCTGAATATTATCGATGATGAAGCTCGTGGTAACTTCACCGATCTCGAGGAATTCTTCAATGAAGGTTGTGATGCGATCGTCAAGTCCGATGATGTTGTTGTTCTCGTGAATGATCTCGTACATCACGAGCTTCTCAAGCTTATCGTCCGTCATGTCTTCGCGGGCGAGTATCTCCGACTTGTTGATCGAATCCTTATTCCCGAACAGCATTTCAACCACTTCCCTGTTCTGGTAGAGAAGATTAATGAGATCTTTAATGCTTAACGGATTCTTCACTTCCTAAATCTGTGCTGTTGGTTTTTGAAATCAAGGCGGGACTTCTAAAGTCTCGATATTTTTCTGCCCTCTGCCGGCAGAGAATCTGCAAATATAACGAACAACTTTACGATCAATAAATCTTTTCGATGAAGTGCGAACCGGTGCATGAATCAGGCATCGATAAGATTCTGATTACATGATGTTTATCGGTTTGATTAAATTGGAAAATTGAAAGACTATGAGATCGAAAAATTAGACAGAGCTCTACCCACATTTCACCTGTAAAATATTGCACGATTGAAATATTGTAAGATTCAAAAATTGACGGTATAAAATCATCCTTTCAAAATCTTCTAATCTTCCAATTTTTCAATCCTATAATCTTCTTAATCTTCCCGAAACTTATTCTTAATCATCAATCCTTCCATTCCTGATGTTTTTCGATTTTCTTGTTGCCGTGAATTTTTCAACTTTATAATCTTACAATCTTCCAATTTTCTATCCATGGACTCACGCAGGGAATTTCTTAAGAAGGCAGCCATGCTTTCGGGTATGGCCGGTTTGTCGGGTGTACTTCCTCCTTCTATTCAGCGGGCGCTTGCTATCAACCCGGAGGTAGGCAGTACATTTCTTGATGCCGAGCACGTAGTTATTCTTATGCAAGAGAATCGATCGTTCGATCATTGTTATGGATCACTGCAAGGTGTGCGTGGGTTTAATGATCCGAGAGCTATAAAGTTACCCAACAAGAATTCGGTTTGGTTGCAACGCAATGCTGCCGGCGAAACCTATATACCTTTCCGACTGAATATAAAAGACACGAAAGCAACGTGGATGGGTTCGCTTCCGCATAGCTGGACTGACCAGGTTGATGCGCGCAATGAAGGTAAATATGATGGATGGCTTGAAGCAAAAAAATCAGGACATCCGGATTATGCCAAGATGCCCTTGACGTTGGGATACTATAATCGCGAAGATCTCCCTTTCTATTATTCATTGGCGGATGCGTTTACGGTGTGCGATCAGAATTTCTGTTCGTCACTCACGGGTACTACACCGAACAGACTATATCTGTGGACAGGTACGATACGCGATCAACAAAACGGAACTGCTCAAGCGCGTGTACGCAACTCTGAAACGGATTATGATTTACTCGCCTCATGGACTACATTTCCCGAACGCCTGGAAGACAATAACATTTCATGGAAGATATACCAGAACGAGATCAGTGTTGGTGTTGGTTTCGAGGGTGAAGAAGATGCATGGCTTGCTAATTTTACCGACAACCCGATTGAATGGTTTACCCAGTACCATGTAAAGTTCCTGCCAGCCTATATCAAGTTTTTGCCCAAGAAGATCAGTAAACTCCAGGCCGAGATAAAATCGCTGGAGCAAAAGATACAGTCGCTGCCTGCTAATGATGCAGAAGCAGAAAAAGCGAAGAAACAACTCGCACAACGGCAGGGCTGGTTAAAAACTACGATTGAAGAGCAGAAGGTTTGGACACCTGAGAACTATGCAAAGCTTTCGCAGCGTGAGAAGAACCTGCACGAGAAAGCGTTCACGACCAATATAAATGATCCGGACTATCATTCCTTAACATCACTCACCTACCAGGATGGCGATGTTAAACGTGAAGTAAATATACCCAAGGGTGATGTACTACACCAATTCAGAGAAGATGTGCGCACAGGTAAATTACCAACCGTGTCATGGCTGGTAGCGCCTGAGAATTTTTCGGATCACCCGGGCGCTCCGTGGTATGGTGCGTGGTATGTATCAGAAGCTATGGATATACTTACCAGCAACCCGGAGGTATGGAAGAAGACGATATTTATACTTTGTTACGATGAGAATGACGGATACTTCGATCACGTACCTCCGTTTGTTCCGCCAAGTCCTAATAAAGAAGGTGCAGGTTTAGTGTCCAATGGAATTGATACCGGAGTGGAGTATGTTACGTTGCAACAGGAGCAAAAGCGCTATTCCACCGATCATGCGAGAGAGAGTTCGATTGGTTTAGGATACCGTGTTCCGTTAGTGATTGCGTCTCCATGGTCGCGAGGCGGTGTGGTAAATTCACAGGTGTTTGATCATACTTCTATACTTCAATTCCTGGAGAAGTTTCTCAGTCACAAAACAGGAAAGAAGATTGAAGAGACAAACATCAGCAACTGGCGCAGAACCGTGTGTGGTGATCTTACTTCCATTTTTAAACCTTACCAGGGAGAGGAAATAAAGCTGCCTGTATTTTTAGAGAAAGATGAATTCATTGAAGGCGTCCACAAAGCACGATTCAAAAAAGATCCTTCGGGATATAAAGCCTTGAGCAGTGAAGAGATTGCCACCATCAACAAAGATATATATAGCTCAACGCTGATGCCGCGACAGGAGAAAGGTACACGTGAGTCAAACGCACTGCCCTATCAGCTTTATGCCGATGGTACGTTGAGTGCTGACAGACAATCTTTCGTTGTCCAATTCGCAGCGCGCAATGAAGTGTTTGGCAAGAAAGCGGCCGGTTCGCCCTTCATGGTATATACCTTTAATCAAACTCCTCCCCGCGCCTATGCCGTTAAAGCAGGCGACACCCTGAAAGACACATGGTCATTGGAAGAATTTGATCAGCAACATTATCATCTCGCGATACACGGACCCAACGGATTTCTCCGCGAGTTCACCGGCAACAGTAAAGACCCACAACTCATTATCACCTGCGACTACGAAGTAGTCAAAAAATCGCTCACCGGAAATATAGTCTTGAAGATCAAAAATCAAAGCACAACTCCGATCACCCTCACCGTACACGACCACGCATACGGTGCAAAAGATATAGCCAAGACTGTAGCAGCGAAAAGTGAATCAACAGTAACGGTAAATCTTTCCAAAAGCCACAACTGGTACGACTTCAGTGTCCATACAAAAGGCCACGAACAATTCGTAACCCGTTACGCAGGCCGCGTAGAAACCGGAAAATCAGCCCTCACCGATCCCGCCATCGGAAAATAAATTTTATAAATCCCTATAATGTTTGAATCTTAAAATCCTTTGATCTTCTAATCTCAAAATCCATAAAAGAAAAAAGCCTTTGCTCGCAAAGCTCGCAAAGGCAAAAAACCATCCCCCTAAAACACCCTCCTCTACAAGGGTGACCCTCTATCCGATGGTTTGTTATTTTTTGCTTGACACCAGCGCTGTTATGCGTGGAAGATGCTGGTGTTCGAAGCTGTCCCAAAAACTATTTTCTCAATTGTTTGACTATATTACGGATAGTGAGCCTAAAAAATTATACAGGCTCGTGATGTTATAGATGTAACGGGATAATGTATAGACGAACGGCTTATTTCACGCGGTCGTGCTGCGGGCTGAAAATGTCAGTAAAGAGGAAAATCGTGGATTGGAAATTTCCTACAGCCGTGGTGGCTTCACGTATAATTCAAGTGTGAACACAGCTCCGGAAGTCTTCACGGCCACGATATCTTCCGGAAGATAGCAGGATATATTTCTGCGATAGCCACCAAAGGCTTCTACTCCTACCAGTTTATTGATCTGTTTATTGTATGCGAGACCGAGGTCAAGCTCAGTTCTGCGAAAAGGACTTGAGTCTTTGTCATCATACTTGATATAGTAGCTTCGGCTCATGGCCTCGGCCTTGGCATATACTATATCAGTAGGTGATAGATTGGTACGCAACACAATCTTCTGCGGCAGGCACATTTCAATACCGCTGGTCTTTGAGAAATTATAGTTGAACGCCATTACCGGCATGAGTGTAAATTTATGGAACAGCGTATTCATCATCAGTCCAAAGCCAACTTCCTTGCGTGCCGATTTCTTTTGGAGGAACAACGATGTGAGCGTAAAATTTACCGGAACATCCTTCATCGCTACATCGTTCAGATTACCGCATTGATTGGCGTTAAAGTTTACAAGCAACCACGACACACTGTCGAGCATGATGAGCGATTTGAGATCGAGTCCTATTGAACGCAGGTTCCAATTGGACAACTCGTGGATCGGATTTTCTCCGGAGCTTTTGAGTTCAAGTTGCTCCGTTCTGTATTGCGGGCCGGCAATTACACTATATTGTGTCTTGAGCATGATGGGGATCCAGCATTTGAATGCGGCATCCTCCTGTGTATACGTTTTGCGTTTTGACTTGCTCGTGCGAAAAGAGCGGTCAGGTGCCTGGGTATGTTTAATAGTAATCCATTTGGACGGAGCCATTCCCGGGAGCCCGGGTTTCAGGTCTTGCGCGTGAACAATTACACTGTTCACTATAAAGAGTAACGCTATAGCTAAACGGAAAGCAACAGGTAATGGTATCATATAACTTTTTACAGTTATAAAGTAACGCATTGCCCTGCTAACGATTTCCGCGTTTTCAGAAGATCACATAAGCGTGTAATAATTTACCTTTTTTCAGAAAAATCGTGCTACGGCAGCCTGGCCACGAGCTGTTCCGGAAGTAACCGCAGAATGTGATAAATAATCTTCCACTTGAAGCCCGGCACTATAATAAACGAGTTGCCCGGCTGCACAACGGAGCGTGCAATAAATTCAGGTTCTAACATCAACGACTCAGGCAGATCAAGTCCTGCTGTCATTTTGCTTCGTATATACCCGGCAACAATCACGTTAACGGCAACACCTCTTCCAAACAAATACTGGCGCATGCCAGCCAGGTATTGTGTAAACGCAGCCTTGGTGCTTCCATAAATGAAATTACTCTTGCGACCGCGCACGCCCGAGAGTGACGACAACCCGACAATGCGTTCCAGGTTTGTATTGCTGCTGTCCATCGCAACGATGTTGAGGATCGACACGGCACCGCAATAATGTACCTTCATCATACGAAAGCTACTTTCCCAATCGCGTAATGCTTCTTCATTATTTTTCAGAAAACCTGCAGCGTATACAACAATGTGCGGCTTTACGGATAGACGTTCATAAAACGTTTCGTGGCTGTCAAATGCCACGGCATCGAAGAAAAGAACTTCAATACGATCTGCCGGTATAGCGTGGTGCTTTACAAATGTCTCAAGTTCCTGCACACTGCGTGAAGCTGCTATAACACGAAAGCCGGTGGCTATATATTGAAGAATGGCAGCCTTGGCTACATCGGAGTTGGCACCTAGAATGAGTACGGTCTTTTGAGTAGATACAGTCATAATTACTTATATATTTCCCGAGGCGATATCTTGTATAGTGAGACAATTTATGCGGGTATAGAATTTGGTGTCTTGCAATTCTTCGTATTGTGTCGCGTATTTCTTCCGGTCGCGCGATTTACTCAACTCAACGATCATATAAAGAATCTTTGCCCGCGTCTCTTTATCGTTCTCCAACGCGAGTGCCTTCTTATAATAGTCAAGTGCTTTTATATAGGCTATCTTGTATACGCTTTCATCTGGTGTAGCGCTGCCGCGTCCATAGCTGATCATGAGCCACGATTTACTTGTAAAATTATACCAGGCGTTTGCCAGTTGCATATAGTGGTGATTTTTACTTGGAGATTCACCGGCAACAGCCTGTTCCAGTTGATACATCTTCTCTACAATTTCGCGTTTATTATAAGTCTCCATCGTCTGGCTTGTTAACAAAAGATGGTTGCCGGAGAATGGATCGTGATCAAGATACGCAGTTGTGTTGGAATGACTAAACCAGAATGAGTCGGGTATATTTTGCAGCGCAAGCCTGGCGTTCGGTACATCGCCTTTGCGCAGGTGCTTGGCCGAGAGCAGATCGAGAAAACTATATTTGTTGGTATACGGCTTCAATAGCACTTCTTCAAGTTTATTCTTAGCCGGCTTATCATATATAGCCAGCAGCGTGTTAAGATCTTTCACGGAAGCGTAACGATCGAGATAGCTGATTATGCTATACTCGAACGAATGGGTGTTGCAGCTGTAGCAGAATTTATTGATTGCATAATTATCAAATAAACCTGCGAGGTGCACCATGTTGTTGTTGGCAAACATATAGCGCAGGTATGAGCTAAGGGAGTATAGAACTTTCTGTGACTCGAATACATGCTCACGGGTATCCAGCAGTTGCTGGTATAGCTTCCCGATCTTTTCCTGCACAGTGGCATTGCGTATATTCTCCTTCTGTGCTGTCAGTACGATTTTAAAAACAGTTGTCTGAAACTGTTCCTGCTCATTTGCCGGTTGAATCTTATCAATGTATGCAGTTGCCTTACCTGCATCACCTTTCAACAGGTACAGGTTGGCCAGTACATAATTGAAATATACCGGGTTAGACTGTTGCAGTGTTGTCATCTTCTCGAGGGTCGCTATAAATCGCGTGAGATATTCATAATCATGCTGCCAGTTCTTCAGCAACGGGCTTTCGTCCCAGTAGCCATCAACCGTAACGATTTGGACATTCGCGTACCGGGTACTGCCCAGCCAGTCTTCGAGTTTATTGACCTCGCGGCTGATGAGCAACGGCAAGTGTTTATGCTGGGGCGATCGCTTATATACCTGCTGTATACCTTCCAGCGAGCGTCCGGGGTTGATGACTTCGCGCAGCAAATACAAATCAGCTTCTTCTGCCTGATCCTGTGCGAGCGTTAATACTTTGTCAAAGTTCCGTTTGGAAAAGTATTGTTTCGCAGGAAACATTTTATTGGACGAATGCGAGAACACTAGTGCGTGCATGTAATTGGCAGAATCGGTTCTAACGCCTTCAAGTCGCATGGATTTATAGTGCATGGCCCACCAATCGAGCACGCCACGCTGCGAAGTGTGCTTGAAGTAAGTATTATATACCTGGTTGAACAGCGTAGAGTCTGTCGAATAGAACCCCAGCTTTATTAACTGGAAGGCATACTTCTTTTTAAAGAAAGGATCCTTCTCCTTTTCAAGCAACTCTTTTACCTGTAGAACCAGGTTGTTGAATTCTACATCCGTCTCTGCCTGTTCGATTTTATCTTTGTCATTCCATATACTATAGACATTGCTAACGGCTTCGCTTCGTCTGGCTATATTGAAATATTGTTTAAACGCGGGCCGCTTCTGTATCTCTTTATAGAATGCATTTTGCTGAAGAGCTGAATCGCTGAGGCTTCCAAAGAAGCAATCAAACGCTGCACTCGTATCGCCTGATATCTGCATCACTTTCATCCACTCGGCTGTAAGTGCGTTTTCATCATCGGCTGAAGATGTCTGACCATCCAGGTAATTCAGCTTTGCATTATAGAAGAATGTCCACCAGGATTTGTTTCCGGTGATATCAGGGTTGAACAGCATATAGCGCAACTCCTCTTTATCCGGGAAGAATAAACATGCTGATACATTGGTGCCTGTCGGTAGCAGGAGTATCAGACTAAAAACTATCAAATATAGCCTGGATCGCTTCCGAATGTTTCTGAAGATCATGTTCATTTAAATGATAAAGACTTACAATCGCTTCTTTGTTGTTTTTGTGTCTGGACAGCCACTCGGCCACTTCCTGTACGTCTTCCAGGTCGGGCTCTTCATACCGTATTTCGTCTCCTGCGCGTATATACAGGCCGTTGTCTGTGTCGCCATATACAAAGTCTTCCTGTACAACGGCAACGTGGCTCCTGGTATCGCGGGGGCCTATGTGACGTTGATAATCTTCGCGGAGTATTGAAGTGGAAAGTATACTTTTCAGTTGTCCTCGCTGGTATAGCAAAGCCCAGTCAAAAACAGGTAACGCATAATCCAACGGCACAGGATACTCTTTCGCATCGAGATACGACATCACCTCGTTCTTATCAAATATAGAGTTTACAGTTTTAGTACTTCGGATGTTGCCTGCATTATAACACATCAGCATGCCGCGCTTTACCGGTGGTACACCGGCTTCGGCCGGATATTTATACTGGTATAGCCGGATGGTGGAAGAGATCAGTTTTTCTCCAAACAACTTCTTCGTTTCATCCAGAAAGGCAAAGTATTGCGCTTTTGTAGTCTTTGTCCAATCACAGTCAAATTGTATTTCGTGTATGCGCTGCAGGTTTGCTGCATAGGTGGAGTCGCGCTTCGCCTGTTCATCGAAATTCTTCGACTTTATATTATAGGGGTTTTGCTCCCACCATGTATAGTCATATCCCGCGAGATTCTCAAGCAAGCCGTTGAGCTTGTTCATAATCTTTCTATGTACGTTGCGCGCGAGTGCCCTGGATTTCTCGTCATTTAAATGCGTAAACGTTTCGTTGGTAATGAAAACAACCGGTACAATTTCCGTTGAGGTATCGGGCGAATTATAGGCATAGTAAAAATTAATGGGAGAAACCGGTATGGGCGATTTGCTCTCTTCGCTCCAATCAACATCAAAGAAGCGTAGGTAAAGTCTGCTAACGTTTAATGCTTTATAGGTAGAGTCGCTCCAGGGAAATCTTGAGACATCAGTGCGCCAATAGTAGAAAGCATTTCGGTGAGAAGTATGCGATGGCTTGTCCGTACAGCACACCACAAAAAATAAAAGTGCAGCAAAGCAGAGTCGGTACATTCGGGGAAAGGAAATTGAAGGGTGAAAATAGGGAAAAGCGCCTCAGCAAAACAACCTATAGAAAAGAATTACTTTCGATATCCTGATTCAAAGGCTACATGCTATACATACTCACAACGATAGAACGCCAGGCTCTCATGCAGGTATATATCTGATGCTATATTTTTTTTCAGAATCACAATAGACTAAAAATAAAACCCCGGAGTTCATCCGGGGTTAGCGCACGATGGATAGAGAGGGTCTGCTTGGGTTGACGGGATACGTGCGCCAGATTAACCTAAACCTGAGATTTACTGAACCAACTTCATGACAGTAGCCCAAAGGTACATGCACACCTATAGGGAAAGCAATGCGCATGAAACGACAAAGCTGCGGGCAGATAACGAATTATTACACCGTTGTTTAACGGTATGTATACGAACCGAAGTACGTACACGTTAGTATAGCAACCCTGTCCTGATGACCTTACCCCCTCTATACCACCGCGCACGGGTGCTACTGTTTGTGCCTGTAATCGCCATAGCGTGTTCCAAGCCGCTCTTTGTGTCTCATCTTTCTCCGGAAGGTATTGCCCTCACCAAAAAGAAAGGCTATGGTCTGCCAACGCATAATTACTTCTCGCGGTTTATATGCTTTGATGACAAATGCCGGAAGAAGGCAGCCTATGTAAAGAAGCAACGGAGCCACCGGTTCAAAGGGTATAAAGATGGTGGCAAGCCTCCCCGAAGTAAACCGCAAGCTATACCAATGACTGATTCCGTTTATGTGGTTCGCCACGAAACAACACCTCAGGAATCTGTCAGCGCTCCGATTATTGTACAGGCAGACAGCATCATTGTACTCAACGAAGTTCTTTTTGAGACCGATCGCTATCAACTCAAGCCGGCAATCTTCCCAAAACTTGATTCGGTTGTGTTGTTCATGTATAGCAAGCCGCCACTGGAGATTGTTATTTCCGGGCATACAGATAACACTGGAACGGAAACGCATAACCTGCAGCTGTCCGAGAACCGGGCCCGGGCGGTGGCCGAGTATCTGCGTGGTAAAGGAATTGACTCGCATCGTATACAGCATACCGGCTATGGCAGTACGATGCCCGTGATGAACAATGATACTGCTGCCGGACGATTGAAGAACAGACGAGTGGAAATGCTGATCCGGAGCAAACGCTAGTCATTCGGGTTTCTGCACAGATCGATAAAAAGTCACATGGAATTTTGTCTTCTTATGTTTTTACGTATTTTTCCAACGGTTAAAAGTCTCTCCCTCAGTATAATTCTAACCGTAAACTTTTTGAGACCTGTGGATCGATTTATAGGCTTATCCGCCAGACGGATTTTCGCAAGCCTGTTGTTGTTACTTCTCGCACTTCCGTTAAGAGCACAGCAGGATTCGCTGATGAGTATCCTGGAAACAGAACTCACCCGCAGTATGCAAGAGCTGAAGAAAGCAGCAACTCCGGCATACTATATAGACTATCGTGTCCATGATGCACACTATGCCAGTCTGCGCGCTACATTCGGAAGCCTCATTCATTCTGTTACCAATCGTAACCGTATACTCATGACGCGTGTAAAGGTTGGCGATTACAAACTTGACAATACGCATCCGCCCGAACCGGGTGAGATGAATTATAGTGCCGGCTATGGCGGCTTCGGGCGCACCATGCTTCCCTATGAAAACAACCCCATCGCTATCCGTTATAGTATATGGACAGCCACGCAGACGGAATACAAGCAGGCGCTGGAGGCTTACAAAGCGGTGAAGACTGCTTCTGAGCAGCCAGGCAATAAAGCTTCCACTGTACCAGACTTTTCGCAAGAACAGCCTGCATCCTTTACGGAACCTCCTGCCAAACCGCTTGCCGCGATCTTCAACGAATCGCTCTGGCAACAGAAGGTAAAGAAGTACTCGGCACCTTTCCTTCAGAATAAAGATCTGATTGATGGCGATGTAAGTCTCAATATAGTTACCGAGCGCAAGTATTTTATCTCGAGCGAAGGAACACACATAACACAAAACAATACGGCAGCATACCTGAACATAACAGCGAGCATACGTGCTGCCGATGGTGATATCGTTCCGCTTCACCTCTCCTACTATGCCGCAGTACCCGATGCCTTGCCTGCCGATGAAAAAATTCTGGCGGATGTAGAGCGTATGATCTCAACTTTAAAGAAACTGCAGAACGCTCCGCTGGCGGAACCGTATAGCGGTCCGGCAATTTTACTGGCGCAGACTGCCGGTGTATTCTTCCATGAAATCTTTGGACATCGCATTGAAGGACATCGCCTGCGGAATGAATTTGACGGACAGACTTTCAAAGCCAAGGTTGGTGAAAGTGTATTGCCCAAAACACTGAATGTATACTTTGATCCTACAGTTAACACGGTGGACGGCAAACCGGTGAATGGCGGATTCCTTTATGATGATGAAGGTATAAAAAGCCAGCGCGTTACCGTTGTAGAGAAAGGTATATTAAAGAACTTCCTGATGTCGCGTACTCCGCTGGAGAACTTCGCTCATTCCAATGGACACGGACGAGCTTCTGTTGGCGCTTCCCCGGTATCCCGTCAATCCAACCTGATTGTGGAAGCTGTGAAGCCGGTGTCCATGAGTGATCTGCGCAAAATGCTTATCAAGGAGTGTAACCGCCAGGGAAAATCATACGGCTACCTGTTTAAAGATGTGGTGGGCGGGTTCACCATTACGGACCGGTATAATCCGAATGCGTTCAATATCTTCCCGACTGAAGTATACCGCATCTATACCGATGGGCGTCCGGATGAACTGGTGCGCGGAGTTGACCTGATCGGTACACCACTCGCCATGTTTGCAGAGATACAAGCCGCTGCGAATGATCGCGATATATTTATAGGTTTCTGCGGAGCGGAGTCCGGCAGTGTACCGGTAAGTGCAGCATCGCCATCACTTTTTGTCAGACGAATTGAAACGCAGAAGAAGCCGAAAGAGCATGTAGACTCTACGTTGCTGGAGCGCCCGGGTTCTTCCAATCCTTAATCTTTACATCATGCTACAGAAGACATTATTATATAGCTATATACTTGTACTGGGGATCACCATTTCCGTACGTGCTCAAAGCAATGAGCCGGTGATCCTGCGGGCCATGCAGGATGAACTGAAGCGAAGCATGACGGAACTGAAATACGAAGGCCATGAAGCTCCGTTCTTTATCAGTTATGGTATAGCAGATGTTACCAATTATAGCGCATATGCCATACTCGGTGCATTGGTACAGTCGGGTGAGTATAAGAATCGCGATAAGTCTGTGCGTATACTCGTGGGTAATTATGAGTTTAACGATGAGAGTCTGAATAACAATTCGTACAATGAGAAGAACTCTGCCGAAGTTGCTCTGCCTACTGACGATGACTACAATGGTATAAGACGCGCGCTCTGGGCTACTACCGATGCTGTATATAAAGGCGCAGCAGAACAGTATAAAAAACATCAGGCAACGCTAAAGGAAAAAGATAAAAAGATAGCCGATGTACCGCACCGTGAACTAGCGAAAGTTCCGGTAGTGAAGAAGATCGAAGCGATCAAGTCCTATTCACTCGATAAAGCTAAATGGGACAATTACTGCCGGCAGCTATCAGCAGTCTTTACGGCTTACCCGGATCTCAAATCATCCAAGGTATCGATCAACATTTCGCAAGGCACACAGTACTTTGTGAACAGCGAAGGCACTACCGTTGTGATTCCGTTTACCCGGGCCACGCTGCACTGCCGTATCGAAGCTAAAAACAAAAATGGTGATTCAGCATTCGATAATATAGGTTACCAGGTAAACGCACCCGATGATCTTCCGCCTATCGAAAAAGTACAGGCCGAAGCAAAGTCTATAGCCGAACGCTTATTGAAAAGCGGAGATGAAATTACACTGGAGGATGACTACACTGGTCCGGTGTTATTTATAGGTGCCGCCACTGCGCAGATATTCTCCAATATATTCCTGACTTCCCGCGATGGATTGATGGCCACAGACAACATTCCGAATATAAATGAAAATCGCCAGGATGCAGGTAATACGATGGATAACCGCATCGGCAAAATCGTTCTGGACAATAGTATCAGTATATATGCGCGTGCTCCGCTTCATGAATTCAATGGCGAAACCTTGCTTGGTTCTTATAACATTGATGAAGAAGGTGTAGTACCGGCCGATCAGCTTGTGCTGGTAGAGAAAGGTACATTAAAGAATCTGATGAACGATCGCTCTATATCACGTCCCGGACAAACCGCTACCGGCCATGCCAACGGTCCGGGGGTACTGGAGGTTGTGAGCGATAAAGGTATATCACAACAAGCACTCAAGCAGGCATTGATTGAGACAGCACGCAAGGAAGGACTTGACTTCGCAATCATTGTGAGAGAAAGCTCAGAGTCCGTTCAGGGTGTTTCACAATTCTATAAAGTGGATCTTACTACCGGGAAAGAAGAGTTGATGCGCAGAGTACGACTGAGCTCGGTTGCGTTAAAAAACCTGAAACGTATTGCTGGGATCAGTAAACAACAACGCGTATATACCAGTGACGTAGGAAGCAACGGACTTGTCTCATTCATTGTACCGGATGCTCTGCTGTTGAACGATATGGAGTTATCGCCTGTACATATACCGGCACGCGAACCGGATGTTACCTATATCGAGAGTCCGCTTAAGAGCATACAGAACTAACATGCAGGCAACACACCTGTTTCCACACGTGTGTTGCCGCATCTATACCAGTATATATCTAGGATAATTGTAATTGTTGTTTGAACTTCTCCAGCGTAAGCGGTTTTTCAATGATGGCCAGGAAGCCATCTCGCTTCAGACCTTCATATTCCTGTCCATCCACATAGTTGGTCAGTAAATATGGTTTGAACGCTTTTCCTTTTATAGCGAGCAGCTCGCGAAGCATATCTTTACCCAGCTTACCATCTTCCAGGTAGTAATCGATCAGAACAACATCAAAGTGATTTTCTTTTGCCCACTGGAGTGCTTGTCCGTACGATGCAATGCCGGTCGTATCAAACTCCAGGCTCAGCAGTTTCTGGGCTATAAATACATCAAGTTGTTCATCATCAATGAGTAAAATCTTCATAGGTATCTGTGCTCCTTTTCCATCCGTTTTCAACCAGATGTTAAAAGTAATACACAGGATTGACAATCGAAGAGTTTACCTTCCTGATTTCAGATTTTTTCGGCCAAGTGTCTGTCTGCATCCGGGCGATACGACACAAAGAGATTGATCCATGCGGAACGCGACATGCGGAAATTGATGGGCAGTATCAGCACCGCACCCAGTATCATAAAAATTACATACGTCCAGGTATCCGGATCGTACGTATAACGCAGCACCAGGTATACCAAAACGAAAACGGCTACCTGGAAGGCATAGCTGAAATACATGGCACCGAAGTAATACGATGGCTCTTGTATAAAATCGAAACCACACACCGGGCAATTCTTGTGCATGGCTGAAAATTTAGGACTCCATACACTATGCGAAAACATATCGCCTTCGTGGCAACGCGGGCATTTCTGATGCAGCACGCTATACAGTTTTGTTCCCTTCCCTACCATAGTTCAAGTTGTTATTCACTGTAAAAAACGCTTTCAGAAACGGAAAAGTTAGCGTACAAAACAGCGTTTATATAGCACGATTTATCTGCTCGCGAAATTGCTCGGGTGTAACACCCGTTTGCTTTTTAAAGAACCGGATAAAGTACGATGGCTCGCTGAAATTGAGTTTATCAGACACCTGGCTGATGGTGAGATCCGAATAGGCAAAGAACCGTTTTGCTTCGAGGACAATCCGTTCCTGGATGAGATCGCTCAACGTTTTTCCCAACATCTGCTTGCATAAATTGTTCAGGTACGATGCTGACAAATTCATCAGCGAAGCATATACATGCGGTTGTTTGTGTTCACTGTAATGCTGATCGATGAGCTCGCCCAGCATGCGAAGTTTATAGGTGCTATTAGAGGATGCAACACTCTTGTTTCGCTGCGGATAATGACTTGTCAGCTTGAGTAAAATGATATCGAGGTAACTGCGAAAGAGTTGCAGGTTTAGCGACCCGGTTGATGTATAGTCACGCAACATCTCACGGATAATTACATCGATCATCGGCTCTGCATTTGTTTTGAGCTGAAGATGCGCATCGGTGTTAAGCGATTGAAAGAACGGAAAACCCAGCAAATGTTTTTCACTCTTGTCAAGCTGATAAAACTCGGATGTAAAGAAGAGTATAAAACCATCTGCATCGGCACTGAGCTTCCACGAATGCACCTGGCCAGGAGTCATCAGGAAGAAACTGTTGGGAGCAACCGGGTAGGTAACAAAGTCTATCGTATGTTCACCACTCCCCTGCGTAATATATAGCACCAGGTAGAAATCATGACGATGCGGTTTGCTGATGAATGGATGTTGCTTGAGGTGACCTTTGAGTGTCTCAATGTAAAAAGCATTTTCCTTTGCTTTCTCACTAAATGTATCCAGACAATATACCGGTGTCTCTGTTTTTTCCCGTGAGCGTTTTGTCATGAATGCAGGAATGATTGATGAAGTTCGCTTGATACAGACTAAAATGTCGGCACGAATATAGCCAATGCATCGGTATCCTCCTGCAAATCTTTACTATTGCAGCAACGCTATAACCGCTTCGTTCTGTTGAAGTTGAGCATGTTGCAGTGCAGTCTTACCGGTATTGTCCGTTAAAGCTTTGTTCGCTCCGGCTTTCAACAAGAGTTTTACAATTTCAGTGTGACCAAAGGTCGCAGCAAAAATAAGCGCAGAAGCACCGTTGTAATTTACCTGGTTAACATCCGTGTGATTTTGAATGAGTAATGCGGCCATGTCCGTATACCCGCGAAAACATATACCCATCAGCGCAGTGTTACCCATTAGGTCTTGTTTGTTCGGGTTGGCCTTTGCTTCTAATAGCATTCGGGCTGCATCTGCCTGGTGATTATAGACAGCGATGATCAATGGCGTTGAACCACGCTGGTCGGTTGTATCAACGGATGTACGCTGATGTATATAGTGCTGCAGTAACTTCACATCATTATTACGGGCTGCCGAAAATATATCCTGGCTTTTTCCCAATGTTGACGCAAGAAGTATAAGAATTGTGATGCGGAATATCATATATATTAATTCAGGGAAATATCCAGTTTTGTTAAAGGGACGATTTTAGATCCGGCAGCAGATGTCGGTATAGCTGCATCAATCGCCAGTTCGCGCAGCAGTTGTATCCATACGGGGTTTGTATTGAGCGATGGGACAAGATCAAGCGTTCCTCCGTATTGCTGATGAAACATATCTTTATACTCTTCACCAATCTCAATAGTTGTCTCAAGGCAATCTGCTACAAAGGCCGGAGAAAATACCAGTATCTTTTTCTTGCCTTGCATTCCGAATGCGTCAATAACATCGTGTGTATAAGGGCCTGTCCACTCCTCGCGCCCCAACCGTGACTGGAAGCTGGTGACGGCGCGTGTAACCGGAAGTCGCAACGCGCGGGCTATCCGTTGTGTGGTGCGGACACATTGAGCGCGGTAGCAATATTCATTGTCGGCCGTGATACGCTCGCAGTACTCACACAAGGTATTGAGACAAACATGATCGCGTGTACCCGCTCCCAACTGACTCTTGGGAATACCGTGATAGCTGAATATAAAGGCATCGTACGTTGCTATATTTGTATGGCTCTTCGCGATGGATGTAAAAGCTTTAGAAAACAGCGGAGCGTCATAGAACTTATCAACAAATGTAATCTTCGGTATTACCGCCCAGCGACTGACAATACGCATTACTTCCTGCACAACGGAGCCACTCGTAGCCGAAGCATATTGCGGGAACAACGGAATTACTTTTATAGAGGAAAATCCTTTGCTTTGGATTTCAGTCAATATACTTTCAATAGAAGGCTGCTGATAGCGCATGGCCAGGTATACCTCGTATTCATCGCCCAGTGCCAACTGCAATTTAGCAGCCACCTCCTGCCCTGTGCGAATCAACGGGAATGAATTTCCATTCCATATAGCACGATACGCTTTCGCGGATTTACGGGACCTGAATGGAGCGATGACCAGGTTAACCAGCATCCATCGGAAGAGATAGGATTTATTAATCACTCTTCCATCCATCAAAAACTGCCGAAGGTATCTTCTCACATCACCAACCTTTGGCGATAATGGCGAGCCCAGGTTCACCAGCAGTATAGCCTTTTTATTCATAGTCTTCATTGTAAAGTATATATTGAGATCAACTCCGCTAAACAGTTTGCAGGACTGATCGTGTCTTATGTCGTGATGCTAGCCATTGTACGAAGACCGCCTTCTCTTCTTCTATAATTTGTCGGGCCGGTGCCACGGCTTGTGCCTGCAACGTGTCGTGCAGGTCGCGCTCTTTGCCGAGATCATCCAGTGAGAAAAACGTATAGTCTTCCGGTTGTTGCAGATCAATACTTTTATAGGTGGTGAGATCAATGAGCACAGGTGCCTGTTCCGGCTGCAATTGGTCACTGGTAATTATACCTTTCAGAGATGCACACGACACAACAACATCAAACGCATACAGGTTCTCCTGAAAGCGATCGAACGGAATGGTATTGCAATGAAAGCGTGTAGCCAGTGCGTGGGCACGTTCGGCTGTGCGGTTTGTTATCGTTACGGGATAACCTTTGG
Source organism: uncultured Chitinophaga sp. (assembly GCA_902168205.1). Classification (GTDB taxonomy): domain Bacteria; phylum Bacteroidota; class Bacteroidia; order Cytophagales; family Cyclobacteriaceae; genus Ohtaekwangia; species Ohtaekwangia kribbensis. The sequence goes on from CABHOK010000008.1 coordinate 149,914, forward strand.
CTGTAGCATACTTCATAAAGTCAGCAGCAATCTCGCCCGCCCCGATCAACAGGATTGAAACATACTCAGCCGGACGTTGAATTACCTTCCGGATCTTCCTGACGGCAATGAAACTGATGGATGTAGAACCCGTATGCAGCGATGTCTCATTGTGAATACGCTTGTAACTTCTGAACACAGTCTGGAACAAACGCTCCAGTAATGTGGTGATTTTTCCGGCCTCCATACTTTCACGGTATGCGGTCTTGACCTGCGCAATGATCTGTTTATCGCCCATCACCATCGAGTGTAGTCCATTGGCAACTTCCATGCTATAGCGTGCACTGTCATGCGGTGTTGTAATAACTTCGAATAAATGCCAGGGTATATTGGTGCCTTTACGTACTTGCATCCCGTGGATAAATTCCTGCGGTGAAAACTCAGCGCTTGTCTCCAGGTAAAATTCAGTGCGGTTGCAAGTGGAGAGTACAACGCCTCCTTTCAATCCGGGTATAGTATGCAAATCAGTATACCATTGCTTCCGTTCTTCTTCGTTGAATTGAAAGGCAGCGCGTACGTCCAGTACGGCATGTTTATAGGATAGTGACAGTATAGTGATCGTGTTCATGGTATAGTAAAGGGCTGCCTGCCGGTATAGATTACAGGCAGCCGTTTATCAAAGTGTGTTTATCTGAAAAGTTTTTCTACTTCTTCGCGTGTAAGCTTAAGAGATGCCGCCAGGCGCTTGCCATAGTCCGCATCGGCCATGTAGAAATAGCCGACCATCTTTCTTACTACATCTTTATTTTGTACTTGTGCGAGATCGCCCGTGAGGTTCTTGATCAGGTTGGTCTTGTCTTTTTCAGAAAGACTTCTGTAAAACTCTCCTGCCTGTTTAAAGTCATTCGGCTTGCTGATCTTCTGCTGTACACTGGCCGTATTGGTAAATGTACTTTGTGAATATTTATACTGGCTGTCGTCCGGTAAATTGCTGCTCGTAACCGAAGGCTGATAATTTACATCCGAGTTCTTCTGACGGTTGCTATAGGCTCCATCCTGGTTGTTGGAGGTTACAGCTACTTTCGGAGCATTTACCGGTATCTGTTGAAAGTTCCCTCCTATACGGTGACGTTGCGTATCGAAATATGAAAAGAGACGACCTTGTAAAAGTTTATCTTCCGAAGGTTCTATACCCGGCACCAATGTCCCCGGAGCAAAAGCAGATTGCTCTACTTCGTCAAAGAAATTACCGGGCACGCGATTCAACGTCATCTTACCCACAAGTGTTAATTTAGCGACCTGCTCCGGCCATACTTTGGTAGGATCAAGCGGGTTGAAATCCAGCTTTTCAAATTCAGAAGCTTTCAACTGCTGAACATACAATTCCCACGAAGGATAATTTCCTTTTTTAATGTTTTCGTATAGGTCTACCGTTGCGTGCTGGAAATCCTGCGCCTGCACCTTGGCAGCTTCTTCCGCTGTAAGCGTGCGTACACCTTGCATACTCTTCCAGGTATATTTCACGTAGGTAACTTCGCCTTTCGCATTTACCCACTTGAATGCATGTACACCGGAGCCGTCCATCTCGCGATAGTTGGCTGGTATACCGAGATCAGAGTATACACGCGTCAGCATGTGGGTTCCTTCCGGTACATGCGAAAAGAAATCAAACACCCGGTTCGGGTCCTGTTTATTATAGATGGGTGATGGCTTAAACGCATGCACCATATCCGGGAACTTCATGGCATCGCGAATAAAAAATACTGGCAGGTTATTGCCCACTAAGTCATAATTACCTTCATCGGTATAGAACTTGGTAGCGAAGCCTCTGGGGTCGCGAAGTGTTTCCGGAGAACCATTACCATGTACTACCGTTGAGAAGCGTACAAATACCGGAGTCTTCTTTCCTTTCTCATTCAGAAAAGCAGCACGTGTTACGGTTGAAAAATTGTCGGCCGCAACGAACTCGCCATACGCGCCGGCACCGCGGGCATGTACAACGCGTTCAGGAATACGTTCACGATCAAATGCAGCAAGCTTTTCAATGAGATGAATATCTTCCAGCAGAACCTGACCATTTTGTCCAACAGTCTTGGAGTTTTGATTGTCACCAACCGGAGCACCGGTATTGGTTGTTAAATGTTGCTGGGCATTGACGCCTAGCGCCAGCAGTAAACCTCCTGTTACAAGGAGAATTCTTTTGTTCATAAAATGACCGATTAAGGATTGTTTTTAAAATTATACCGCCTCAAAAGTGGACAATCTGCTGCCTATAGATCAAAGCGATTTTATTTATCGCACGATAGGCAATCTCTATGAAGAGGGGAAAACGTACCGCAAATGGTGAAATAACTGCGAGAAGGGAAAAGCTGCTGGCTTCAGGCCGCAAGTTTGATAGTGGTGAGTGCTCGTGATTACTGTTAATTATATAGCTGCGAGCTGCGAGAAAAAAATGCCTGCGCTAATTAGCTGAAGTATAACCTGTAGATAAACAACTAGCTAGAAGCTAACAGCTTTTAATTACTTTGCAGCGATATGAGGTTTCTTTTAGTTGCGTTCCTGGCTTAGGAAATACCGTTTACTTGGTGTTTGCTACTAAGAACATGTTCTAAAAATTAAGCTACCAGGCCAGTGGCCAGCTACCAGTTGATTATCTGTTGGCTATGATTTTGGCAAGGAGAAATGTTTCTAACGTTGAAGCTATATCTTAATTTTGCGGCTATATATTTAGTGACGTTCACAAGCAAGGCTTGCAGCCGGACGCCAATAGTCTGTGGCCTTTCCTCTCGCAGCTCAAAGCTCGCAGCTATATATTTAGCAGCGGCCACCGCGTCTGAACGCCAATCAAGCTTGCAGCCAGAAACCTGTAGCCAGTAGCTATTTCAGCGCTTCGCTATGCGTTTGAATGATGTGCGTGATTTCGGCATGTGTAAAGCCAAGCTTCTCGCCTACCATGGTGATGAGTTCTATTTCGGCTGGAGCAAAGTCTCCGTCAACGAGGGCGAGTTCGATCATGTCTTCGAGTTGCTTTTCGCGCTCGAGGTTATTTTGAGGAATGAGAAAGCGATACTCATGGCCACGTTCCAGCATGAGGTTGAAACGGTCTAAAGGTATACCAAGTGTATAGGCTATCTTAAAGAGTGCAACGCGTTCAACTTCTTCAATTTTGCCATCGGCTGTAATCAGCGAAACGAGGTTTCTGAAGTGTTCAAGTTTGATATTGTCAATCATGACAGGAGAGTAATGGTAAAGGTAACTAAAGATAAGAGAATTAATCCTCATTCTACAACTACTGCAGGCTATAGCGGATACTATTTGCCGCGCGATTCGCTTTCGCGCGAGCCTCTTCGATGGAGTTGGCCCGGGCCAGGCATACACCCATGCGTCTCTCGCCTTTCACTTCAGGTTTACCAAAAAGACGAAGCTGTGTATCGGGTTCCGCCAATGCACTTTCAAATCCGGAAAATGAAATGGAGGACGAATCGCCCCGTACTAAAATCACAGAAGACGCTGATGGTCCGAGTTGGCGGATCACCGGAATCGGTAAACCTACTATAGCGCGGACATGCAACGCGAACTCCGACAGATCCTGAGAAATCATCGTGACCATACCCGTGTCATGTGGCCGCGGAGAAACTTCACTGAAGTAAACTATATCTCCTTTTACAAAGAATTCCATACCAAATATACCGTAGCCGCCCAACGCGTTCACAACGCTGTGGGCTATACGCTGGGCCTCGGCTAAAGCCTTTTCGTTCATGGGATGTGGCTGCCACGACTCCTGGTAGTCGCCATGTTCCTGCCGGTGTCCGATCGGATCACAAAAAGACACGCCTTCGCGATGACGAATGGTAAGCAACGTGATCTCATAATCGAAATCAATAAATCCTTCTATGATCACTTGTCCACTTCCACTGCGACTTCCCTCCTGTGCATAACGCCATGCATTCTCCACATCGGCTTCTGTCTTCACAACACTCTGTCCTTTTCCGGAAGAACTCATGATGGGTTTCACCACACACGGGTAGCCAATGGTTTGGATAGCCTGCTGAAACTCGGTATAGGTACCCGCAAATTTATAGGGCGATGTTCTTACGTTCAGTTTCTCGGCAGCGAGTGTACGGATGCCTTCGCGATTCATGGTAAGGCGTGCAGCAGTAGCTGTAGGAATCACCGTGAATCCTTCAGCCTCCAGTTCCACAAGTGTAGCCGTAGCAATCGCTTCTACTTCGGGAACAATATAGTGTGGCTTTTCTTTTTCAATAACACTGCGCAAAGCTGTGCCATCCAGCATGGGTATAGTATACGAACGATGTGCTACCTGCATGGCCGGGGCGTTGTCGTAACGATCGACTGCTATCACTTCCACACCATAGCGTTGAAACTCGATAACTACTTCTTTACCAAGCTCTCCCGAGCCAAGAAGCATAACTTTTACAGCAGACGATGTAAACGGTGTGCCGATAGTAACAGGCTTGGCAACTGGTGTGCTCATGGACTTTGTTCAGGATTATATTAAAAGTCCACAATATAGATACAATGCCGCTATATCCCAATCCAACCGGTGCGACAGACAGTCATAAAAAATGGACAGAGAACAATCCATTCTCTGTCCATCCGGGGGAGAAATGTTATTTAATCACATACTTCCGCGTCCACGATTTGTGGCTGCTATTTACATTCAACATATACATACCTTGTGGTAATACCGGTACGTTTACTTTTACCGTTTTACTTTTTACATCCGGTGAAGTATATACTATTACATCTTTACCATGAATGTCTTTCAGTTTTACCGCTAAAGCTCCCGGGGCAGTTGCAAACTGTAACGTTATACCCTCATCACTACCGCTGGCAGCTGGATTAGGATATGCATGAAGCCCATCCGGCTCAGTCCATTCTTCCAGGGAAGTTTCCGCTATATACTCATTTGCTACACGTGCTCCGGAGCAACTGGCTTTCAATATCCATGCATCTGTCCAATAAGTACCGGTGCCGGGTGCGTAGGCCCATGCTGCACCGTTACACCAGCCTGTATACGGAAATGGTTTACATTCATATTGATTGCCGGCATTCTTCACAATGCTACCCGCTACATAGCCTCCGTTCTCAACATACTGCGGAATGGAAGCACAATTATCACCCCCTGTTGTTACAGTGATGTTTACGGTTGCTGATGTGCCAATAGCCCCACCGTTGTCTGTAGCCTTTGCTATGAGTGCATACGATCCGGCAGCAACGTTGGTCCAGGTATAGGAATACGGTGATGACGTATCTTCACCGAGCTTGGTTGTTCCCTGGTAAAATTCAACTTTGGTAATCGTACCATCGGAGTCAGACGCGTTGGCTGTGATGTTTACAGTGGCCGGTGCAGTGTATGATGCATTGGCAGCAGGCAATGTTATACTGGCGGATGGTGTTGCATTGGCCACGGTGATATTCACAGTTGCAGAAGTTCCTATAGCACCGGCATTATCGGTTGCCCGCGTTGTTAAACTATAACTACCGGCTGATACATTGTTCCAGGTATAGGCATACGGTGACGATGTATCTTCGCCCAGCTTCGTGGTTCCCTGGTAAAACTCGACCTTCGCTACGGTGCCATCATTGTCTGTAGCGGTAGCCTGAATGGTAATGTTCGCTCCGGTGGTAAATGTAGCATTGTTCACCGGTGAAGTAATAGATGTTACGGGCGATGCATTTCCCACGGTAATATTTACCGCTGCCGATGTTGTGGTTGCATTCTGGTTGTCGGTTGCTTTTGCCGTTAATATATAGCTACCGGCAGCAACACTGTTCCAGGTATAGCTATAGGGCGATGATATATCTTCACCGAGCTTGGTGCTGCCCTGGAAAAATTCTACCTTCGTTACAGAACCATTATCCGTAGCATTTGCCGTAATCGTAATGTTCGTACCCGGTGAATAGGTAGCGTTGTTCGCAGGACTTGTAATACTTACCACCGGGGAAGGATTCACAACAGTACCGGCTGCATCGTTGATCGCTTTTAGTAAACTGCTGCTGCTGGTATAGGCAACATCCCCGGTAAGCTCCCAGATAATTACACCCTGGTGTCCAAAGCGCCTGGTATACTTTATTTTCTCTCCGGCACCTTTCGGTGTCTCATAGTATAATTTCTTGTTGTTGGCGTTGATATAGCCTCCGAGCTGGCGTGTGTCCAGCGGATCGTACGAGGTGGCGGCATTGGGAAACTCCTCTATAATCTCTTTCCATTTGGGAGCAACAAAACCGTTGCCGTTGTTAGGTTTGCGCGTAGCCAGGTCGTAGCCATAGAACGGAACACCGATGCAAAGCTTGGCTTTCGCTACATTAAAACCTCCATCGTGATTCCAGGCCGCTGGTGCCATGCCCATCCAATACTCCAATGCATCTTCAGCGGAATATATAGGGCTGTCTGCTGATTGTCCCTGGTACGTTCCAAGCGGAACTTTATAGAGCGCAGCGTGTGGTCCTATAGGTGATGTATTCCACGAGCCGGTAAAGTCGTATGTCATCAGACCAAGCCAGTCGAGGTGCTGTGCCAGTGCATCGTCATAATTATTGCCATAGTATGATGTGGCAAACACAGCAGCTGAGAGAAGTTTACCGGGCATTTTCTGACGAAGCTTCTGCGCGAGTTTTGTCAATCCTATAGCAGCAGGATGTGGCCCCTGATCCGGACCGCCCCACTTATCTCCGCGCACGCGACCACCTTGTTCTGTTGTACCGGCTATCGCTGCATCCGGCCACCAGCATTCGAGGTCGAGATCAACACCATCTATACCTTTTGTGTTAACGTAGTTCGTAATGAAATTTGCCATCTCCTCCAGCTTGGCATCGTTGTTATAGTATTGCGTGAGCAACCAGAGAAAAGCAAAGTCGGTAGCGCCTCCTATAGCAACGGACACGGTTACACCTTTTGCATGGGCACGGTTTAACACACCATTGTCAAAAAGTATAGAATCCACTTTTCGATTGTGAAATTCGCCCCACGCTATCGATGCAAAGTTGGCGCTGTTATAGTTATTATTGTTCTGCTTAAACAGGTTGAAGGCTATATTGATGTGATTAACCGTTCCCGGATCGAATGTTGTAAAATTAAAATCAGGAACCCAGTAGGGTAAATATCCGATGATGCGTTGCGGACCGCTATAATCCGGACCGATACCACCATCACCACATTTACTTACCAGCACCCAATCACCATTGGTGCCGGGCTCGGCATTGGTATACCAGTTGGCGCGGTAATTTCCACTCTTGTGCGATACTTGTGTACCACCGGCATGACCACCGGTTGTACTCGGTGCCCAGGGTGTCCAACATGCCGGAAATGTATATTGAGCTGATGTACTGAAGGCAAGCAGTAAACAGCCCATGAAAATCAATAGTTTTAATTTCATGAATAGGAGTAATTATAGTCTCATGTTCAGGTATATATAGTATAGATAAGAAGAAGGGATTCCTCCCTCCTTCTCGTGTTCAGGTTATCGGACCAGGTATTTGCGTATCCACGACTTATGGCTGCTTTGAATGCGAATCAGGTATAACCCTTTGGCAAGCGGTGGTACTTCTACTGTGAGCGAAGTATCTTTTACATCCTGGTAAGATTTTGAAAGCACTTCGGTGCCATTGGTGTTTTGCAATTTTACATTTACAGCTCCTGGACTTTGCTCAAAGAGGAGTGTAATGGTTTTCGTGCGGCCGTTCTCAACGGGATTCGGATATAGCGTCACACCTTTTGCAGCTGTCTCAAATTCCGTTTCATCCAATGCAACACGCGCACTGCCCGAACAACTTCCTTTGAGTATCCACGCATCCTGCCAGTATGTGCCAGTGCCGGGCGCATACGCCCACGCTGCACCATTGCACCAGCCTGAGTATGGATAGGGTTTACATTCATACTGACTACCCTGGTTCTGCACAATACTTCCGGCTGCATAGCCGCCATTCTCAACATAGGATGGTATACCGGAGCAACTGCCGGATGATCCATTGATTGTAATGGACACGTTAGATGTAGCAGTGGCACCCTGGTTGTCGGTAGCACGCGCGGTTAATATATAGCTTCCTGTGCCCGCATTGCTCCAGGTATAGCTATAGGGTGATGAAGTATCTTCACCAAGCTTGGTGCTGCCCTGAAAAAATTCCACTTTGGCAACCGAGCCATTATCCGAAGCATTGGCCTGTAGGGTTACCGTTGCGGGTGCTGTATACGTTGCTCCATTGGCCGGTGCTGTAAGGCTTACACTGGGTGGTGGATTGGTTGTAGAAGAACTAAAGACAACTTTGTTGAGATTGAAATCACCGGCATCCATGACGATGCGCAGTATCTTTTGTCCGGTAGTAAGCGAAGGTGTTGTGGCTGTTACGGTTTGCCACGTTTGCCATGCACCGGTATTCGGCACGGTAAGCGTACCGGATATATTGGCACCATCCAATTCGATGTGAAAAGTTTTACCGGCTGATGTAGACGCTACACGCACTTGTATAGTCTGGCTTCCGGCCGTTGTTACATTCACAGTATATTCCAGCCACTCACCTGCTTGTATCCAGCCTACATTCTGGCCGCCTCCTGTATCGGTAGTAGCTTCTATATCAACATTGTCAGAACGCAGTGCTCCACCCGAGTTGCCGGAAGAAAGATCATGATAAGCCACACCTTCACCACCGTTATCATAATGCTCGGCTTCAATTGTACCGGGTATATTTCGTACTGTGCCCCCATAAGGAGATTGTGTTGATGAGCCTGAACGTTCATCGACCACTTGTTTGATCGCAGATAACAACGAATTGCTTCCGGTAGCATCCTGCGATAACTCCCAGATCATAACGCCTCCTATATTCCGATCAAAGGCAAGGTTTGTTTTTTGTTTGATGGTATTGATACCGTTGTAATAATCTCCGTTATACGTGTCCAGGTTGGGATTCGCACCTTCGGATACGAGTTGCCGAAAAGACTTCCACGAAGGTCTTGCATAGAAGGGAACACCGAGCACAGTCTTTGAAGCAGGTAATCCGCGGCCCGCCCAATAGTCGAGTGATGATACTGCATAGCTATAGGGTGAATGATCGGCACCGCTGCCACCATCATATACCATGATGTTCAGGAAGTCTACAGCATTAAATACTGCGTTTTGTATACCACCGGCATAATATCCTTGTGCCGATACTGCGGCCGTCAGAAATTTACCCTGTGCATGGAGTGCATTTCCCAGCTGCGTCATCAACGTGGTAAAGTTAACAGGGTCTTGTCCATCGATCGGGTATTCCCAGTCGAGGTCAACTCCGTCCAGTTGGTAGGTTTGGCATAATGAAATTAAATTATTGACAAAGGCGGTTCGATAACTTGCGTTAGCGGCCATACTTTGAAAGTCTGTGTTGTTCAGATCACTCCAGCCTCCTACCGCTATACCAACCTTAACACCATTCGCGTGTGCCAGCGATACTATACTCTGGAGTTTGGACGGATTGTCAATGGCGGTTAGCCCTCCCGTTGTAGTAGGCCGAATGAACGCATAGTTGATGTGCGTTACTTTGTTATACTGTATGTCGGATGCCGTACCCGACCACGATGGCATATACCCGACAACTTTAAAATTCTGCGCCTGTAGCCGGAATGCCGGCAGCATGTACAGGCAGAGCAGTATAAACAGCAAGGCGCTGTTTCTGCAGGGTACCATGCGTACACGAATCGTAAAATGTTTCATAGTGGAATTTGTTTAGGGTTAAAATGCACAACACACACGTTAATCGCAGCGCGTGTTGTGTTCCACTATAAATGTTGCTATTCAAAGAAGAGAATGGAAACTTAGTTATTGAATGGTGGCAGTGAGTTATTGAATGGTAACGATGATGCAACACTTAAATATGTACTGTAAAACTGTAAATTCAGAAGGAGCCAGATGCGTCCACCTGACTCCTGGTTGAGCGAAAGAAATAGTCTTCCACTAGCCAACTTTTGATGCTCGCTATATCTATATCCGGAATATATTCAGGTTCAGATTATCGTCTTCGAAACACTTAACCTGTCAGCCACCTCTTCTTTTCTTCTTCTCGATACAGGTATTGTACTGTTATCTTTCAACACCAGGTTTCCATCATTCCTGAATTTCAAAACGTAATCCAGGTTTACCAGGTGCGAACGGTGTATGCGTATAAAATTATCATGCACTGAAAGTATATCTTCATACTCTTTCAATGTTTTGGAAGACAGGAAGGTTTTGTTTTCCGTAAGGATAAATCTGGTGTAGTTCAGGTCAGCTTCGCAGCGTATAATTTTATCAACTTCCAGAAATACCACGCCATCATAGGTGGTAATGGCGAGATTCTTTTCTTTACCGGTAAAGAAATTGGACAACTGCCGGCTATATACTTCACGCTTATTCTTCTGACTCTGAAACCGTGTTATAGCGTCTTTCAGTTCTGCCGGATTTATTGGTTTGAGTAGATAGTCCAATGCATTATACCGGATGGCACGGATGGCATATTGATTATAGGCGGTGGTAAAAATCACTTTGCATTCTGTATCCGGAGTGGCAGCCAGGATATCGAAACCACTCATCACCGGCATCTCAATATCAAGAAACAACAGATCGGGTTTGAAGTGATTCAGCTTCGATAATCCTTCTTCGCTGCCCTGTGCTGTCTCCAGCAGGAACTGGCCCGGAAAGTTATTCTCCACTGTAATCTTGAGCAGGTTGGTGGCCTTGCTCTCATCATCTATAATCAGCGCTTTTATCATGCAACTAGTGGGCTACTGGTAATTATTAAATATTCATATCTATACCGGCAGTTTGCGGAGCGTAAGGTTGGTTTTGTTGTATATACTACACTTCTTATTATGAGGTATGGTGCACGTAACAGAGGGTAAGTAAATATACTATAAAGCGCAGCGCTACTCCATTTCCTTCGGATGAAGCAGCATATTTACCGGACGATCTGTTTGTACAACCTGCTCTTTTTACATGCTTCAACATGCAATCATTTTATATTGCTGCATCCGTTTTAATGGCTTTGATCTTATCATTCAGCGAAGCGATAGTTTGATGGTGTAACTCCGTTTTTACAGGTAATTGAACCAATACCGTTGTGCCGGTTGCAGCACCATTTGCATCTACTTCATCGATAATGCGAAGGTTAAACGTTTCGTTTTGTTTACGCATCAGTGCAATGCGATCGCGAATAATTTTAATACCCATTGATTGATACGTTCGTACACGTTTCTTCCGTATCGCTGCGGCTTGCTGACGGCCTATACCGTTGTCATGAATCATACAAACAAGACGGTCCGCATCTTCCAATGCAAAACGTATCCGCAGGTTACGATCGCCCTTCTTGTGCATAAGCCCATGCCACAACGCATTCTCTACAAAAGGCTGCAACAGGAATGAGGGTATAATAATGTCTTCCGGATCAATAGCATCGTCTACTTCTATAGCATAATGAAATTGTTTATCGAAACGAAGTGATTCCAGTTCCAGGTATAGCTCCAGCAGCGTAAGCTCTTCATCGAGAGGTATTGAATTTTTCTCCGAAGTTTGCAATACCATGCGTAGTAATTTGGAAAACTGGTACAAGTAGTGCATGGCTTCATCCTGCTTTTGTACAGCTATGAGCTCCTGTATGGATGTAAGACAATTAAAAACGAAATGCGGGTTCATCTGCGCAATGAGTGCTTTCAGTTCCAGTTCGGCAATCAGCTTGTTGATGCGTATCTTTTCGCGGATGCGCTTCCGCACAACGTTCAGGATACACGCAATAACGATGCACCCCAGTATAGCAGCAATCGTTCGGAACCACCAGGTGCTCCAGAACGGTGGCATAATCACGATATCAATCGCAGCACCTTGTTCATTCCAGATGCCATCGTTGTTGGAGGCAATAACCCGGAAAGTATAGTTACCCGGATCGAGGTTCGTATAGGTGGCAGATCGTTTGTTATCAACCAGGTTCCAATTATTTTCGAAACCTTCCAGCCGATAAGCATACCGGTTTTTCTCCGGCTGAATAAAGTTCAGCGCGGCATATTCGAAGGTAAGCACAGACTGATCGTATGCCAGCGTAATGGCACGTGTCTCATTTACCGGGGCGGATAATATTGAATCGGCTGCTCCGGGAAGTATATCTGTATTGAATATTTTCAACGCCGTAAATGCAACAGGCGGTGGATATGGATTTCCTTTTACCTGCCGGATCACATCGGGAGTAAACCAGGTGAAACCGTTGGTTCCTCCAAACATGATCTCTCCCTGCCGGCTGCGAAAGGCAGCATTGATATTGAACTGGTAATTCTGCAAGCCATCGCTCGCATTATAAATCTTGAACGTACGATTGGACACATCAAAGTACGCCAGTCCGCGACCGGTGCTGATCCACAAATTATCATGTTCATCCGGAAGTATACCGGAGATGATGTTGTCGGGTAGCCCATCCGTTTCGGTGTAGGCTATAAATGCATCAGACGATTCATCGAACCGGTTCAACCCTCCTGCAAAAGTACCGATCCACAGATTGCCTTTACGATCTTGCTGAATGGTGCGTATCCAATGGTTGCTTAGACTCCTGGCTTTATCTCCACTCTTCATCACCGTAAATTGTTTATACGGAGCTTCCAGTAAATTTAGTCCAGCCTGTGTACCGATCCATAGTCTCTTCCTATTGTCTTCATAGAGGCAGCGCACCATGTTGTTGCTCAGGTTGGAATTAGTGATGTTCCAGGAGGTAAATGTATTTGTCGCAGCGTCATAACGATTCAAGCCGTTGTTCGTGCCGACCCACAAATGATCCTGATGATCCATCACCAATGACCAGATCACATTATCATTCAAGCCAGAACCATCGTTACTGGTATAGTGTATAAATTGTCGCGTGTGTGGATTATACCGGCAAAGGCCTCCGAGGTATGTACCAATCCATAATATACCATGCTTGTCCAATTGCAGCGAGATGATACGATTATCACTAAGACTATTCTTATTGCCTTCGATGTGATAAAAATTCTCGAACTGTTTTGTATTCCGATTATAGTAACACAGTCCGCCTCCATCGGTACCAATCCAGAGATTTCCGCCAGGCTCTTCGGCAAATGAAGTTATCGAACTGTTGCCATTGCGAGTGGGTACTTTAAAATGAAAGAATGCTTTTGCATTCTGATTATAGAAATTTATACCTCCGGTATAGGTTCCGATCCAAACACCTCCCCTGCCATCGCTGCTGATGGAACGGATTACATTGTTATTGAGACTTTCTGAATTATAGGGAGAGTGAATGATGTGATGAAAAACTTCTGCTTCAGCATCCAGCATGTCAATACCTTCGCCATCGGTACCAACCCATAGCATACCATCATCTCCAGCCCAGAGTGAAGTGATCAGGTGACCAGCTATACTTTGCGGATTAGCCGCATTATGTTTATATACTTTGAATCGCTGTATATCGGTGCAGTATAGATTGAGTCCGCCTCCGTAGGTTGCAATCCATATTCTTCCCGCGCGATCTTCTACAATTCTTCTCACGTTATTATCACTGAGTGAATACGGATCATTTCTATTGTGCCTGAAGTGTGTGAATTTATTGCGTGCCGGGTTATATATATAGGCACCGTTGGATGTTCCGATCCAGAGATTACCTTGCCGGTCTTCCGTGATTGCCGGAATTGTGTTATAGACGACATCTTCGGTATTGAACATTTCGGAAAACGATTTGACGAAATATACCGAGTCTCCTTCAAAACGATATAGCCCGTTATCGCTGCCGATCCACACGTGATCCTGTTTGTCCTGGAAGATGGCGCGTACAGGGATGCCGTTGAAATAGTGTTTGTCGAACGTGTCGGATTTACGATTGTACAGATCGAGCCCTTTTTCTGAGCCAACCCAGAGCCGATGCTGGCGATCTTCCAGCACAACGTAACTTACATTACTGCTTATGCTCGCAGTATCTTTTTCTGTTGCGCGATAGTTTACAAAGCTATAGCCATCGTAACGCACCACACCATTCTCTGATGCAATCCAGATGAACCCGCGACTATCGCGTATTACAGCATTGATTGTATTGCTGGGTAAACCATCATCTACTGTGATGTGATGAAACTTGATGTCGCGCTCCTGAGCCGGCAAAGTCTGTAACGTATATATCACTAACACAGCACATAGCCAGTATGCATTTGGTGGCGCAACAGACATTGGTGTAAAGTTTAGGAAGAGTAATATACCATTACCCGACAACAATTACACCTGCACGATGCAGGGAAAGTATATTATGAAGTTGATCCGCTTACAGAGACGCTGAACGTCAGACAGACTGTGACCTGTTCGCTAGTCTACTTTTAAAAACGTCTGGATCTTTTCCGTATCGCCTACGATCCAGATGATATCGCCTTCTTCCAGCGTTATAAAAGAATCCGGGTTGAGGATGCGTTCGCCCTGTCGTTCGATGCCCACGATCAATGCTTTTGCATTTTCACGAATAGCGGATTCACGAATGGTCTTTTTATATAGCGGAGAATTTTTAGCGATGGTATAATTGAGCAGTCCTATATTTTCGCGCTCGGCTTCGTCCTTCACCGGTAGTACCGATGCTTCCAGTACATTTTTAACACGCTGCAATTGCTCATCGGTTCCGATCACCGAGATGCGATCGCCCGGATAAAGTTTTTCAAAGCGATCAGGTGTTACGATCGAAAGACGACCGCGTTCGATATAGGCTATATTTACACCATACTGTTCGCGCAGTGCAAGTTCCGTAAGCGGTTTACCAGAGAGTGCAGACTCCGGTACAATTTCAAAATCTGCCAGGTGAGCATCCCACGGTGTAATTTCAGGACGCACCGGTTTCTGATTTTCGCGTTCATTCAGATTACCCAGAAAGCGCTGCTCGATGCGATCGTAAAATGCTTGCAGCTTTTGTGAGAATATAACCGTGGCCAGCGCCATGGCTACCAACGCGATGATAAAAGCAACCGAAGGCGGGTAAAACAATTGCAGCAGGAAGCCAACGTGTATCGTAGCAACGGCAATGCGCACCAGTTCGATAGCAATGAGCGGACCGCGGTTCAACCTCCGATTCAACCAAAGATGTGAATACGCTTCACGTTCAATTCTGCGTATAGCCAGAGCCCAGATGAATGGTGCTATGAGCAGCAGGGTAAAGATCACGGTGATGAGACTCGCATTAGCGCTGTCACCAAGTGTAGTAGCAATAAACGGGAAAAGATACTTTTGAGACAAGAGTATAAGGCCAACAATGATAACGGAGTGTACCACAAAGTTCATCCCGTACGCACGAAGCAATACACGCCAGTCGCTATAGGAAGACAATTGCTGCGTGGTGGAACTATACCGCGTTATTGCATTGACCCAACGTGTTGGCAGAATACGTTCGATGAACGTATAGAATGGTCCGGATTGCTGGATGAGAAACGGTGTTGTAAACGTAGTTACCGCAGAAGCTGCTACAGCAATGGGATACAGAAAGCCGCTGGTAACGTTTAACGAGAGTCCCAACGATGCAATGATGAATGAGAATTCGCCAATCTGCGCGAGACTCATACCGGCTTGCACAGAATGCTTTAGTGATTGTCCCGACAGTAAAGCACCTATAGCAGTAGCCATAAATTTACCTGCGATGGTGAGCAAAGTAACGATGAGTACAGGACCTGCATATTCCACCAGTACCTTCGGATCGATCATCATACCTACCGAGACAAAGAATATAGCACCAAACAAATCTTTCACTGATTTTATAAGATGTTCAATTCGTTCGGCCTGTGTTGTTTCTGCGAGTATAGATCCCATGATGAATGCTCCCAATGCAGCAGAAAAACCTACTGCTACTGCGAGTACAACCATGAGCAGACACAATGCCAGCGATACAATGAGCATAGTCTCATCGTTCATCAGCTTTTGTGTACGCTTGAGAAATGTAGGTATAAAGAATATACCAGCCAGAAACCAGAGTATAAGAAAGAACGCAAGCTTGAGCAATTGCATCAGTAATTCTCCCCCGGCAAACTGCTGGCTCACGGCCAGTGTGGAAAGCAACACGAGTAATAATATAGCGACCAGGTCTTCTACAATGAGAATACCAAAGACGAGTCCTGCAAATTTGCGCGTGCGCACACCGAGCTCGTCAAACGCACGAATGATGATGGTTGTAGAAGACATGGAAAGAATCGCCCCGAGAAATATACTATCCATCTGCGACCATCCCATGAGTAAACCGGCTCCGTATCCTACGGCAATCATCAAGACAATTTCCACTACGGCCGTGATCGAAGCAGAGCCTCCTACTTTTACAAGCTTTTTAAAACTGAATTCAAGTCCCAGGCTAAAGAGTAAAAATATAACACCAATCTCCGACCATGTCTTAATGGCTTCATCGTCTACAACGGTAGGGATAAGCGACACGTGCGGGCCTACGAGTAATCCTGCTATAATATAGCCGAGTACAACGGGCTGTTTGATTTTCTTAAACAGCAGCGTTGTTATTCCTGCTACCGCGAGGATAAGTCCGAGATCAGTGATCAGGTGTGGTAAGTGTGTCATATTGTTAAGCTTCGTGTATGGGTACTACCCTGGCAAAATTAAGGGTTGCCACTATTGCTGATATTAAAAGAACCTTAATTTTCGCAACGCTTTATCGTCTCATTTTACCATTGGTATAAAATAGTAAAAATGTTTCAAAGTGTGTTGATGTGTGTTGATAGAAAATTTTCGCGTTAACAATCCGGGTAATATCTTTCACTCCGTACGCTTTAACCCTTATCACTATGACCCGATTCGTCTCCTTGAAATTTTTCATGCTGCTGTGCTGTGTCTGCATGATCACAAACGTGATGGCACAACAAAAACAGATCACAGCTTTTCCGGTGCGTGGCTTTTGCATTGCTGCACCGCGACCTGCCGGTGTAGATGCCTTTGTGAAATTTGTAAAAGAAGAACTTGCTTCACGCCAGGTAAATGTACTCATCCTGCGTGTTGACTATAATTACCAGTTCGAGCAACATCCGGAGCTGCGCGACAGCATTGCACTCTCCAAAGCTGATGTGAAAAAACTGGTGCGTGTTTGCCAGGAAAACAGGATACGTATTATACCGCAGATAAATCTTTTAGGACATCAATCATGGGCAGGCACTACACATAACCTGCTGCGGGCGTATCCACAGTTTGATGAGACACCGCATGTAAAGATGCCTGCTAAATATGTATGGCCAAATGCTGATGGACTGTATTGCAAAAGTTATTGTCCGCTACACCCGGATGTACACGGTGTTGTGTTTTCATTGGTAGATGAGATTTGTGATGTATTTGAGACCAACGCATTTCATGCCGGTATGGATGAAGTGTTTTACCTGGGTGATGACAAGTGTCCACGATGTGGCGGTCGCGATAAAGCTGAATTGTTTGCAGGTGAAGTACGAACGATTCGCGATCATCTCAAGCAGAAAAATCGTGAACTCTGGATCTGGGGTGATCGTCTGCTCGATGGCAAGACTACCGGACTTGGTATGTGGGAAGCAAGCTTCAACAATACACATCGTGCGATTGATATGATACCGAAAGATGTAATGATCTGCGACTGGCACTATGAACGTCCGGATAAGACAGCGGTATATTTCGCGATGAAAGGATTCAGAGTTGTTACATGCCCATGGCGAAATCCACCGGTAGGTGTGGCCCAGGTTGCCGACATGACTACATTCCGTAAAGATGCCACACCGGAGACACGCGAAAATTACCAGGGTATTGTACAAACCGTTTGGTCTGATGCCGAAAGCTTCCTTACCGGCTTCTACTCGAAAAAGAAAGACAGCAAATCTGCCGAAGAGAGCAGCACACCGTGGAACTGCTTTCGCGCCATCTACGATAAATAGCTGCTGGCTGCAGGATTGTTTTGAGGTGAGGCTTTGTGAGACTGCTAAATATACTTTTCTTATTAGAGCTTCGAGCTCTGAGCTTTGAGCTACGAGTTTGTTGGGTATAGAACTACGAGTTTATCAGTATAAAACGATATATACTGATAAACTCCCTGTAGCCAGAAGCTTGCAGCCAGCAGCCTTTTAAACTCGCAGCTAATTTCACTCTACGCGCAGCGACTCCTTCTTCTGTCCAGCCATGTCTACGATGAGTTTGCTGGCTTTGCCGGTAGTTTCGCGGATGAAGGTGAGGCGTGCGTTTATTTCTTTTACGGTAAATTCTTTTTCGGAGATCGGGAATATTTCAAACTTTGGTTGATTGGTTCCCTGTGCATATAGCTTGCCGTTCTCGTTAGAGACGGTAATGATAATGTTATTTCCATAATCATATTTACCTATATATTCCTTGTAAAGATTCGGATCTATAGCGACAATCACGTCCTCTTTCAATTTCCTTGCATCGATAGCAAATCCCCCCTGCACGAAATGTCCGTGTGTTACGGCTCCGTTCTCGCCTTTCATAAATTTGATCCTGGCGTCAACAACTTTCCAGAAGTATTCATCGGGTGCTGATGGAAATATAGGAAACTTATTCTGTCCGGAGAGTTGTGCGTAGAGATCGCTTCCTTCTGCTGTGATCGTCATTACGGCTCCATTCTGGAAATCATATCGACCGGTATATATACTCACATCGGCAACCGGTGATGCCAGCGTTGTGTAGGAAGATTGCTTCGCCAGCTTATCCCAGATAAAATACTCTGCTACAGCATTCGGATTTATATTTACATCGGGTGGCATCAGGTTCATCAACAACACTACTGTGAGGTTTTCATTTGTATAGCGCGCCAGTTGGGAGATGAAACCATGCAGGCCACCACTATGACCGATAACTGGTTGTCCGCGATAGTCACTCAATCCCCAGCCATAACCATATTTGGATGGCGGTGGGTTTCCATCGTTAAGCACTACTGAAGTAAATGCCGCCTTCAGACTTTTGTCCTGGAGTACTTTACCATTAAATATAGCTTCGTTCCATTTATACAAGTCGTCCACTGTTGAATATAGCGCTCCGGCACCACCGGCCCATGCCATGTTCCAGTTTAAAGCCGGCACATATTTACCATCGGTGTTTGAATAGCCTTGTGCTTCTTTGTCGAGACTCAGCCAGGCTGCATGTACACCGGTATTGTTCATGTGCAGCGGAGTGAAGAATGTTTCTTTCAGATACTGAGCATAGCTTTTACCCGATACTTTTTCAATGATATAGCCTAACAGAAAATATCCGGAGTTGTTATACATGTACTGTTCACCGGGATTGAAATCATACGGATCATTTTTAAAGTAAGCAATCAGCTCTTCCGGTGTTACGGGTGTAACAACCCGTTTTTCAAAATCACCTTTGCCGGTATAGCTGTGAATACCGGATGTATGCGTGAGTAAATGATGCAGCGTTACTTCTTCACCACGCGGAAAATCATGTATATACTTCGAGAGTTTATCGGTCACTTTCAGTTTACCATCTTCCTGTAATTTAAGTATAGCAGCTGCGGTAAACTGTTTGGTGATGGAACCTATACGAAATTTTGTTTCCGGAGTAGCGGGTGTCTTCTTTTCAATATTGGCATAACCAAAGGCTTTCTTGTAAAGTATATTTCCATCTTTTGCTACAAGTATAGCGATGCCGGGTGTTTCCTTTCCCTGCAGCGAACTATAGAGCGCATCGGTTAACTGGGCTGCTGACGGCATTGCCGTTTTCGTTGCGCCCTTTTGTAGCAACAGTGCGGCAGCTTCTTCTCGGCCATTTAACAATGCTGCGGTGTAGGGAGTGAGTCCAGAGGCATCGGTCTTATTTAAATCTGCGCGACCGTTGATCAGCGCATTGATTTCATTCATGTCACCTTTGGCAGCGGCTTTGATCAACTGATTGGACAAGGCCTCGCGATCGAGAAAGCGAACGGTGAATCCCCAATCGCGAACAACATCCTGGACTTTCAATAGCAATTGATTGCTGCCTTTCACGAATGTTACGGGTACAACATCCTGATCAGGCGTTAACGCCCGGCCTACCCAGTTACGGTGTACGAGTTTGCCGTTGAGCCAAACCTTTACACCATCATCACTCCCCACCGCCAGAAAAGCTGTAAAGGCTGAATCTGTTTTGATCTCTGCCAACGCATAGGCTACTGCGTAATCCGGTTTACTATAGAGCGCATCGAAATCGATTTTATCGGCAGTAGCAGAATAGGGCTTCCACGCAAATGATTTTCCCCGGAGCATAACGGGCGGTATCGGCTTGCCGGCCACCGGTGTTATGGACGTTACGAGATCTTCATCAAAGAATCTCTCTTCCTGCTGAATATCAGGAGCACCCACTGTATCGTCTTTTACCAATAACGGTCCAACCACCAGCCAGTTCTTCATATACTGCCCGGCTTGTATACCTTTATAGGACGCCTTGCTGAAAACTGTTGTAGGATCAACCGTTTTTACCGGAGCTTTTTTCTTTTGTGCGTAGAGTTGTGTTGACAGCGCAGAGACCAGCAGTACATATAGTACCATACGTACAGGTTGCTGCAACGAACGAGGTAATGTTGCCATAGTGGGGTTTAAGGTTTGGAATTTACTACTAAATATATTACGCTTTCTTAAGATGAACGATAGATTATGTGCTAAAACATCTATTTATTCATCACGAAGTATAAGGTATATATTGTCATCACCTTCAGCAAATAGTGTGCTAACTCCATCTTTATGGAGTATGTGTTACCGCATACATTCTGTATTTATTGTATATTTGTTTCAAATGGCTTAATCAAACCCCAGTATGAAAAACCTATACCTGCTCTGTGTGGCGCTGGCTGTATGCGCTGCGCCTGCATGTGCTCAAAACGACATCGCTAAATTTTTCCCTGCCGGAAAAGAAAATGCTCAACTGCTAACGGGCGCTTATCTTGAACCTCTTACCAAAGATCTGGGCA
This sequence comes from uncultured Chitinophaga sp., assembly GCA_902168205.1. Lineage (GTDB taxonomy): Bacteria > Bacteroidota > Bacteroidia > Cytophagales > Cyclobacteriaceae > Ohtaekwangia > Ohtaekwangia kribbensis. The sequence goes on from CABHOK010000008.1 coordinate 170,785, forward strand.
CCTTGCTGAACAACGGCTGGTATACTACCGCTAAAACCCACAAGCGTTTTGGGTTTGACCTGAGTGTTACGGTAAACAATCTTCTGGTCAGCAAAGATCAAAAATACTTCAACATGCCTGCGGGTGTGTCTGGGTTGTCCTTTGAAGGAACAACGGAAGGCGGTACACAAATCCCTACGGCATACGGTCCGAAGAATGAAGAATCCGAATTTCTGATTACATCCAAAATGAATAGCGGCACCCGGTTTAATGGTCCGGAAGGATTTGAACCCGGTAAAGATTACCCGCTGGAATCTGCGGTGCTTCCTACATTACAACTTGGCGTAGGGCTCTTCAAGAATACCGATATACGTATACGCTATACACCGGAAGTGAAGATCAACGATGTGAAGGTTGGTAACTGGGGTGTTGGCGTGATGCACGATATCAAACAACATATACCCGGCTTGATAGAACTTCCATTCTCCTGGACATTCTTTGCTGGCTATACGCAGATGAATGGTGATGTGGATCTGAGTGGTGAATTTGCCGGCTCCGGACAAAAAGGTGAAATGACCGGTAAAGGTATAACGCTTCAGACGGTGGTAAGCAAGAATTTCAAGGTAGTAACATTTTACGGATCGGTAGGATATCAGCACTCCAGCGTGAAGTATGATGTGAAAGGTATATATGAAGTAGGAAGCGGTGGCGGAGAATCGGATGTGCTGCTGGAAACTCCATTCACATTAACGGATCCCTTCTCGTATGAATACTCTACACAGGGTATTCGCGGAACAGCCGGTATACAATTCAAATTCGGACCGGTGTTGCTGAACTCTGATTTTACGCTCGCTCATTCACAGAAATTACTCACTGCGGGCTTCGGCTTTACATTCAACTAAAGTGTGTGCTATATTTTAAGATGAATGAGACTCCCGTTTAACCGCGGGAGTTTTTTTATGCTTGATGAAATCGTCCGTTTGTCTGGCGTGATGTACTCTTCAGGTGTTTTTGATTGCTGTCATTACGAGATAAATGTATATTGGAAGTAGCTGTGAGCTTTGAGTTACGAGCTGCGAGAAGGAAAGTATATCGTTTTATACAGGAAAACCGCGGCCCTGGGACACTAACAAACTCGCAACTCACAGCTCGTGGCTCAGAGCTATATTTCACATAAAAAATACCCCTATGAAAAGACGTCATTTTATCGGACAAACACTGGCTGGAGTTTCCGGACTCATCATTAGTCAGTCGGCATTTGCAGGTATACTTATTCCGCAGAAAAAAGAAAGGCTTGGTGTAGCACTGGTAGGCCTGGGTTATTATAGCACCGATCTGCTTGCTCCTGCCCTGCAACTTACACAGCGTTGTTACCTCGCAGGTATCGTAACGGGTACACCGGCCAAGGCGGAGAAATGGAAACAACAATTTAATATTCCGGACAAGAATATTTATAACTACGATAACTTTGATTCCATCGCCAATAATCCTGACATCGATGTGATCTATATCGTGCTCCCTCCTGCCCTGCATGCTCCCTATAGTATACGCGCTGCGAATGCTGGCAAACATGTATGGTGCGAAAAACCAATGGCCATGACGGTAGCTGAATGTAAAAGCATGATCGATGCCTGTAATAAAAACAAGGTAAAGCTAAGTATAGGCTATCGCATGCATCATGAGCCCAACACGCAAAAAATTATTCAATACCGGAAGGAATTGCCATTTGGTAAAATTACTTCCGTAACCGCAGCCGCAGGTTACTTTGACGGACGCACTGATCACTGGAAACAAAACAAGAAACTGGGAGGCGGTTCCATGTATGATATGGGAGTATATCCGCTGAATGCGACACGCTATACCACCGGCCTCGAACCGATCGCGGTTACTGCGAGACAATCCATCACACGCCCGGAAATATATAAAGATGTAGATGAGACCATGGCGTTTGACCTGGAGTTTCCCGGAGGTGTAACAGCCAAATGCGAAACGAGTTTTGGAAAAGGTATGAACGACCTGCGGGTAACGTGCAAGAACGGCTGGTATAAGTTGTCACCGTTTCAAGCGTATAGCGGTATAAATGGTGAAACAAGTTCAGGTATAAAACTGAACGCAACCATTCCCAACCAGCAGGCACGCCAAATGGACGATGATGCACTCGCCATCATGCAACAAAAACCGATGCTTGTTCCCGGTGAAGAAGGGCTGAAAGACATACGCGTGGTGGAAGCGATCTATAGATCGGTGGCTGCGAATGGACGCGTAGCTGTATAGGTTGCTGGCTACTGGTCTCCAGCTGCTGGACTGAAATCGTTGAGGCTACAGGTATATATGCCAATTGTTGCTATTCAGATAAATCGTAAAGGGAAGAAACTCCACCAAGCAGCCAGAAGGCAGCAACAAAAAAAGAAAGCCCGCAATCTAAAAGACTGCAGGCTTTCTTAACTTATCTGTATCGTGCGTTACTCTTTAATAAACTTCCGTATTTCACGTTTTCCATTGGCGAGTTGAACTTGTACAAAGTATACACCTGGTGCAAGACCTAACTTCGTTGTACTCACTTTATAGTTACGGAATGCGCTGGCTTCACCGTGTGCGTTGAACAACGCTATACCTTGTGTGTTGTGGATCACTACACCAACATTGCCTTCAGCTTTACCTTTCAGGCGGATGGTCAGTTCATCCTGTACGGGCACAGGGTATATATCGAGGCCGAATACTCCGTTTTCTTCTCCGAGATCATCCGGTGCAGCAGCACGTGCTGAAGTTGCGCCATTGGTTACTTCGAAGGTTATAAAGGTCGGAGCACCTGCAGCACCGGTTCCGTTGAAGTATGAGTATGGCGTAGCTTTCAGGGTATATATACCCGGTTGTGCCGGCCATGGTGTATCGGTTCCGTTAGGACCATTACCACTCAGTGCATACGGAGCATTGTTATCGGTGCGATAGTGCACGCCATTCAATTCAAACACAACACTCTTCACGGCAGAGCCCGCTACATTTGCGCGGATGTTGATCGAATTATAGTACTGCTGACTGGTGTTAATCGTGCTGCTGTCTTCAAGATCGGCAAGTTTAACACCGTTGCTTCTGACTACATCCAGATCGGTTACTGCAGAAGAGTTGAGAATCGTAACATGCGCCAGCAGACTCTTACCCGCTGTACCGGTTCCATTCACGCGGGTATAGGCATTTGCACGAAGCGTATGCGTACCAGACGTAAACTGATACAGGAAGAACGGATTGAAGTTATAAGGCGGTGTATTTACCAGGTTGGCGTTAGTGCCATCTTTAATAAAGCGTACACTACCTACCGTTGCCGGGTTAGTATTGGCGCGAATTGTAACATTGTATAGATTGATGGAACCTACATCGATCGTTACAGAATCTGTAAAGGTAGTTAACACCTGGCCATTGCTGGTATTCACCAGGCTATAGCTCTCCACTCCATACGGTATAACCGACAAGTGGAATGTTGCCGAATCGATAGCACCTGTTGAATCGGTGGCCAACACCGGCAAATCATACTCACCGGCATGTCCTATGGCAGGAACGATGCTGTAGGTAGCCGTACCGTTGGCTGAGCTTGTCTGCGTAATGAATGGCAGGTTCTCGATCAATTGTACCGTAACCGGATCACCATCTGCATCGGTAGCCGTGAAGGTAACTTCGATTGAACCAAGTTCGATTACTTCAACAGAGTCGATTTCATCCAATACCGGAGGGCGGTTGCCGATCACTTCCAAAGTTACCGGAACAAGCACCGGTGAATTTTCAGGATCGTTGCTTGCTATACGCAGTGTATCTGCATACCAGCCTTGTGTTAAGTCAGCAGCGTTGAACGTGACCGTTACAGTTGCCGATCCACCCGGAGGAACAGTTCCTGATTTAGGTGTATAGGCTAACCATGGTGTTAGTGCAGGTCCGTCATATATAGCCAGGTTATCGATGTCGAAAGTAGGCCCAGCTTCTTCCATTAACGAGAAGGTAACGACTTGTTCGATATCACCGGCAAATCCTTGTCCTTCGAAAATCTCAACACCATCTATATATATTCTGAATATAGATGTAGCACGTTCTACATCAATCCGGAACTCAAAATATCCGGAAGGCAACGTATAGTCTATTGGCGCGTATGAAGCATTGCCGACAGAGTCCTGAACCAAAGCGCTCAGACTTCCATCCGGGGCAATCTCGAAACGGGTATTTACCAGTTCAGCAGTTGGCGATTGTGGAATGATCTGCCAGGTAACATTGCTGCCCTGCACATTCAGACGCATGCTGGTAGAAGATATAGGATCGGTACCGATTGGCACAACCGGAGAGAACCCGAGGGATTGTCCTAAACCATCGGCCAGTCCTCTGAAGTGCTGTGCATCTTCAAATGGATTCTCGGTCTCAACGGTCCAGTTACCCCATTGTCCTTCCCAACCTTCCTGACCATCAATATCACCGGTAGCAAATTCTTCGAAGCCGGTTACATATAGTTCAGCAGAAAGTTTCTTCGCAGGTGCAGTGGCAACAAATGCGCGTGCATCGCGAAGATCAGCGGTTGCTGCTGTTGGCGTTGTACGTGTAGCTTTAGGTGCTTTGCGTTCACCGGCAACTTTCAGAACAGATGCTGCTGCAGGCACCGGTGTATTACCAAAGGCATACTTCAATGTACTTTCCCCCGAGTTGGTAATGGTCAGCGTTTGTGTTGCTATACCTCCTATCGGAAGTTGCTGGTGGAGTGAATCCGGATCAACTGAAATAACAGCTGGTTCGCGAACGGTGAGTGATGCCACTACACCTACCAGCGGATCAGCGGGAGCATTGCTGGTAACTAATATACCGGATACATAAGAACCTGCTTCGATGTCGGATGCATCAAATGTAGCGGCTATATCGGCTACACCTTGCACCGGTACTATACCGGATGACGGTTCTACAGTCAGCCACGCGCGTGGATTACCGAGTATAACTACATCATCGATCTGAGCATACCAATCCCAGTCATCTGTATTCGGATCGTAATAGTGCCAGCGCAGACGGAAGGATGATGCTGTGTTGAGGTATTCACCAAGTTCAACGGTAACAGCTTCTCCGGAAGGTTCACGATTTAAACCATGATCTTCGTTCCAGCTCAATACCGTTGTCCATGCACCACCATCTACCTGTATATCCAGGTCAAGGAAATCAAGACCCGCATAGTTCTGATAATTGGCATTGTACTGTACCGCTATATTCTTATAACCAGCTGTACTGATTACCGGGGTTATAAGTTCAGTATCAAATTCACCTGTACCAAAAGCATCGCTGCTTGCCGTAGCAGCTTCACCTGTGCCTGCGTAGTTGGACTCTTCGTATGCGGCTGCAAATTTCCAGGTAATACCGGAGCCTGCATTATCTACTACACTCCATCCGCCTGGCGGGAAGCTTGCATCTTCAAAGTCTTCCTGCAGCAGTGACGTTCCGGCCAGTACTTGTATAGCCGCAGGTTTCTTCACAGCCGATTTACTCGCTGCGTTATCTTTGGCTATCTTATCCAGGATGCGTTTGTCCGATTTTGCATTGGTAAATTTACTTACCGGTTTTGCCGGCAAGTTTGCTACATCGGTAGATGCACCAATCACCTGCAAGCTATATTCCAGCGGTCGTCCGCCTGTGTTGTGAATGCGGAATACATGCGTTGTATCTTGTTTATAGTCTACAACAGCCTGCAATACTGTAGGACTAACTTTTATAGCAGGGTCGCCTACAACCGCTAATGTAGCCGGTACATTCAGTTTCGATCCATCGATATCAATATTGATATTGGCTGAATATGTACCGAACTCCAGGTCACCCGCATCAAATGTTACTGCGAGTTCTACGGAAGCTCCGGATGGAAGATTTCCGGACGTTGGAGACACGGATATAAATTCAGGTGCTTCTTCGTTTGTACCATCGATGATACGGAAGTCGTCAATGTCCAGTGTAGGACCAGCCACTTCCATCAGCGAGAGGAAGAATATCTCTTCGATACTTCCTGCGAAGCCCTGTCCGGTAAATACTTTTATCTCATCAAAGTATACATGGAAGTATGATGAATCACGATCTACCTCTATTGTCAGATCAAAATAACCGGAAGGAGTTGTACCGATCGATTCAAATCCTGCACCACCGGCTCCATCGCTCACCAATGCGCTCACGGTGCCGTCTGGATTAAACTGAATTCGTGTATTCACAAATCCGGCTGATGGTGACTGCGGAATGATCTGCCAGGTAACACCAGTGCCCTGTATATTTACTTTCAGCGTAGCGGTTGATTTCGATTCTGTTCCGATGGCTACTGTAGGTGATACAGCTTGTGTTAAACCAAAACCATCGGCTGCACTGCGGAAGTGTTGCGCTCCGCTGAATGGATTCGTGCTGTCAACGGTCCAGTTACCGAACTGTCCGAACCATCCCTCCTGTCCGCTGATATCACCTGCAGCGAAGTTTTCGAAGTCCGTTCCGTACTGCGTAGTAGACGCCTGCACAACGGCAGCCCTGGACGCAGCATTATTTTCGCGAAGACTCAGCGCTGCTTTACCGGCTACATCGATAGCCTGTCTCGCAGATGCGTTTCGTTTTACTTTATCAGCAGCGCTTGTAGCTGCACCAGCCTGTGTTTGCTTCGTAGTAATTTTTGTAACGGAAGCACCTAGTGCGCCTGCAATGCTTACGGTATAATTATGATCATCCGGACCATTGTTTTGCAACACGAGTGTGCGGGTTACTGTCTGTCCTTTTTCAAGTTCCTCGGATAATGAATCCGGTGTTACAATGAATTCAGCACCGAGCACGGTTAATACAGCTGGTACTGAAACCAATTCCTGGTTCGGAGTATTGTTGGCTATATCGACAGATGCCGTATATATACCGGCATTCAACCCGGTGGCATCAAATGTTACTTCGAGATCGATCTGCGATCCGGGTGCTACTGTACCCTCGCTTGGATCAACGCTTACGAACGAAGCGCCCGCCAGGTAATGAACAGCATTTTCATAGATTGTACCAAGATCACCAGTCCACTGCAACGGACCACCGTTACCAAGACTTGGCAGCAGGTTGAGTGCTACAACATCGCTGTTGGCAGCGAGGAAGAGTTGACCGTTGTCCCATTCGGCAACGGCTACTGCGCCTGGTGCCAGCGATACATTTTGTACATAGCCGCTATATTCCAGCTCACTTACACCTTCCAGCAACGGATGGCCTGGAGCAAGAATGTCACCGAGTTCCGCTACAACTTCCGCATCGGTAGTAGAGGGTATAAACGGACCGTATTGTTCGTCAATGAAACGTCCTTCCAGTTTCCAGGCATCATACGAGTATACAAACTGGTTAACAATTACCTTACCGCCATCATCGATATAGTCTGCAAGCAGATCGCCAATTACTTCCGGTTCTACGCTTCCATTGCCAAGCCATTGTGTATTGTTGGACGTTACTACGATATCGTATCCTTCCAGGTCGGCCAGCGTAATGGCTGGCAGCGATGCTTTCGGGTATATATCGGCTTCTATATCATCATACGCATCCAGTATAGCTTCGAGGTCGGTAACATTGTTATCCGGAGTGAGGATGAGTACATTGGACACCGTGGCCAGCTTGCGCGGAGTTTTCAGTTTAACTTGGTTGGTATAGCCTGAAGATGCTACGCGTTTTTCCAATGCACCACTCGTACTTGTACCGGATACAGGAACCGTAATAGTTTTAACAGCAGCTACCGTGGCCGGAGCTTCTGATACTACCGCTACCGAAAATTCAAGATCACTTCCTCCTGTATTCTTAACGGTTAACGTTGTTGTGGAAGTCTTATCCGTATTTAAAGTAGCAGACAATGAGTCTGGAGTAACTTCTATCGCAGGTGCTACTACACCTTCTCCCACTACAGCAACCGATAACACCGGGTTAGCCGGATCGTTCGAAGCAATGCTTATTATACCGGAAGACACTCCGAGCGATGAAGCGGTATAGGTTACCTGTACTGTTGTATCCTGGAATGCAGCCAGTGTAATGGCAGATGCAAAACTGGTAGTAAAATCAGTATTATTGGAAGTTATACCCGTGATCTCCAATGGCTCAGAGCCTGCGTTGGCCAGTGTAATTGATCGTATTTTCGAACCTGTTTCAAACACATCACCGAAGTCAAGTGTATCGGGCTCAACGGAAGCAATAGGCACTCCGTTGTTTGTTACCTCGAGAGTAAGCGGCACCGTCACGGTATCACTTGCCGGGTCATTGCTGAATATATGCAATGCCTGTTCGTATGTACCTGCCAGTAATCCGCTGGCATCAAACGTAACGGTTACATCCTGGCTGCCTGAAGGCGCAACGGAACCACTATCCGGTTGCACAGTTGCAAAACCAGGAGCAAGATCAATGGTATAGTTTAATGTACCGGCACCGGTGTTGGCGATTGTCAACGTCTGCGCTGTAGTACCCGCAGTAGCTAAGTTAGCCGTTAACGAAGTTGGTGAAACAACAATTACCGGTGGTTGTGCCGTAGCCTGTTGTACTACATTGGACACGTCAGAAAAATTACCGAAAAAATCAGCAGACTTGATGGCGAAGTAATATATAGTGCCTCCCAGTAAACCTGTAACTGTATATTCTTCATCAGTACCTGCCGGTTGAGGAGCCGGAGGATTTACCACTGGTGTCGCTGAACTGAAATTACCTTCTGTTATCGGAGAAGTTGAGTAACGTATATCATATACCGAAGCTGAACCATTTCCGGCATCAACAGGCGAAGTCCATGTTAAGGTAACGGATGTGATTGTAACATCGGTAGCCGCCAGGTTCGTGATAGCAGCTGGCGCATCACCATCGTCTTCCTGCAATGCGGCAAAAGCATTTACTCTTCCTGCGCCAAGCTTGCCGGCAAAAGCAGGATCAGCTGCATCTATATTATCTACTGTTGAGATCAGGCGGCCGCGTAACATCTCAGGTGTAAAACCAGTGCCACCATATTTTGAAACGATCAACGCTGCTACACCCGATACGTGTGGACACGCCATGGATGTTCCCTGGAAGTATGCATATTGTCCTCCGGCAACTGTACTCAATACACCGTGCGGATCGTTGTTTACAAACGTCTCTCCTCCCGGTGCACCTATATCTACCCATGTACCATAGTTAGAATACCATCCTTTTTTATCCTGGTTGGTAAGGCCAGATACCGCGAGTGTCGGCTCATAGAAACCGGGATAGTATGATGCATCGCTGTCGCTGTTACCTGCAGCAAAGATTACGATACCACCGCGCATCGGTCCGATCTGATTTCCATCTTCATCTGTACCAGCTTCTGCAATAAAGTAGTCGATCGCATCGAGTACGGCCTGCTCAAATACATTGGGGTTGGTATAGCCCCAGCTGTTCTGCGATATAACGGCACCGTTGTCGGCACCATATATATAGGTCTCAGCAAAGCCTCCGGTACCGACAGCACCAAACGCAGCGCACGACATTACCTTAACACCGTCCCCGGAACCGGAACCTCCGGCAACACCCGCTACACCAACACCGTTGTTGGTAATCGCAGCAATGGTACCTGCAGTGTGTGTACCGTGATCATCCGGTGCTATATCTCCCGTGTTATCACCAAAGCCATAGCCGTTGATATCATCTACGTAACCATTATTATCATCATCGAGATCATTGTTGGGGATCTCATCTATATTTACCCAGACGTTTTTATCCAGATCAGGGTGATTTACCTGTATACCGCCGTCGGTAACAGCGACAATTACTTGCGAGTTACCAGTCTCAAGGCCCCATGCCTGGAAGAGACTGATATCAGACCCCACCGTTCCACCGGCTTGTCCTGTGTTATTATAGTGCCATTGATTCGCGAGTAACGGATCGTTCGATGGGCCTGGTAAAGTTGCCGGTGCATGGAACGTCTTTTCATCTACGCGCGCAAAACCAAAGTCCTTGCGATCGGAACCGATTATACTTTTCTTATATACCGGTTCAGCTTTCTCAATTTGTTCGATGGATTGAAACGAAGCTATAGCCGCGAGCACGGACCCCGCCTTGTCCATTTCAATTTCATACCAGCGATGCAAACCATACTTACGGTGCTTGGCTTCAAATTTACCTGCATCGCGGAATACGCGTTTGATACCGCTCACCTTGTGTTTAACACTGGCAGCATCAATCGAAGTAATTCCTGTTAACACCACGTTGTTGGCATTCCTGGACACGCGGGCGTGTTCAAGTTGTTGAGCGAGTTCTTCCGATACTTTAATACGGAAGATCCCTTGTTCGAGAGCAGCTCGTTGCTGAGCGTGCACCTGATTAGCGAGGACAGCTAACCACACTGCGACCAGTTGCATACATACCGATCGCTGAAGAAACCAGTAAAATTGCTTCATCAGTCAGGGTTATTTAGAGTTATACAAAAAAGACAATAGAATAACACCGGGCTCATTTGTCCCCCTTCAAAAAAACATTAGCACATAATCTGAATAAAAACCGGTGGTTGTGATTCGATATTAAACTAGCCTATAGTTATACGGTGGTTGATAACAACGATCGAATCACATGCTGAAAGTAGATAAAAATATATCTATATACCCAACAACAAGGTGTAAAAAAATAAAAAATTTCTGTGAGCGGCTGGTGTCTAAACATATATAGGATGAACGTTATAACAGTCGTTCATCCTATATATAGTATAATTACTTCATCATCACTCGGTACGCAATGATTGTATCGGATTGGACAGTGATGCCTTCAATGCCTGGTAACTGACAGTAACGGTTACAATAAGGAATACACAAATGAAACTAAGTATATATGTTGCTACATCAATAGCAGTATGATACGTGAAATTCTGCAGCCATTTGTTCAGAAAATAATAAGACAACGGTACGGCTACTACAAAACCCGCCAGCAGCAACCACGCAAAGTCTCTATATATAAGATTAAGAATACTGGCAACACTTGCTCCGAGCACTTTGCGTACACCAATCTCTTTAAACTTGCGTTGCACCACGAATAGGACAAGTCCATATACTCCGAGACAGGAGATCAATATAGCGATAGCTGTAAACGACTGGATGATCTTGCCGAAGTTCTGATAATCCTGGTATTGCTGATCCAGTTGCTGATCGAGGAAGTTAAACTCGAACGTCTTTTCAGGAAACATGTTACTCCACTGATCGCGAAGTTTATCTATAGTTTGCTGCACGTTGGCGTTTTCAAATTTTATACTGAGCGTAGTAAACTGGTTGGGATTTAACTCGATCACCATGGAAGATATAGGCGCTGCAAGCGATGAGAAATGGAAGTCCTTTACCACACCAATCACTTTACCTTCTTTGCCTTCGCGGTTGATGGTTTTTCCCAGGGCTTTTTCCGGAGTGTCCCATTTGAATTCGGTCACAGCACTTTCGTTGACGATATAGGCTGATGCCTGATCGGTACCATAATCTTTTGAGAATGCGCGACCGGCGATAACATTCATATCATAGGTCTTCATGAAATCATAATCAACCGACATGTTCGCGATGAAGAGATTGTCCTCTTGCGTGAAGCCTTCCGGTATCGTGCCGCGATACGTAGCACCCAGACCGGGAGCGTTAGAAGAAAGTGCAGTGCCTTTTACACCGGTCTGATTTTCCACCAGGTCGCGGAAGGTTTGCAGTCGTACGGCAAATACGGAATCTTTACCGGCAAATATACCATTGAGGTTCTGGCTGAATAACGGCACCGTGATGACTTGTTCCTTCTGAAAACCGAGCGGGAGGTTGTTGAGATAACGAAGCTGCTTCATGATCATCAGTGAACCGATCAGCAACGTACAGGCTATCGCTAACTGAAATACCACGAGCACCTTCCGAAACAACTGACTTCCATAATTTACTTTATCGCCTTTGAGGGAGTTTACAGACTCGAACTGCGTAATGAAGTATGCCGGATATCCGCCCGCGAGCAGTGTTATCGACAGTAAGAGTATAAAAGAGATCGTGAGCAGGTATGCATCGGTTACCTGTCCGAAAACCAGTTGCTTGCCAGTGAAATCATTCAGCAACGGCAATGTAGCATAGAATACTGCGAATGACAGCGCGAATGCAATGAGACAGAACAAAAAGCTTTCGGCCAGGAATTGGACAATAAGCTGATACTTGAGTGAACCTAAAATCTTGCGAATACCAATTTCCTTGATGCGTGTAAACGATTGTGCCGTGGAGAGGTTGATATAGTTTATACAGGCAATGAGAAGTGTAAGTATACCAACACCACCAAAGATATAAATGGTCGTCATGGAACTCGTGGACGATGGTTCTGCCAGCATGGTAGAACGTAAATGTATATCGGTAAGCGGCATCAAATTAAATACCTGCCCGACCAGGAAATTAGGCTGCGCATATTTCTTCAGAAAAGCCTGCATATTCTGATCAACGTTAGCAGGATCGGCACCGGGCTTGAGCAATATATAGGTATAGGAATGGCTGATGATAAAATTGACAGAGAGATTAAGGCGCATCACTTTTGCAGCCTGATCATTCTCGAGGTGATACATGCTTTCGTAAGGCACAAGCATATTGAAGCGGAGATGCGAGTTCTCCGGAAAATTCTTTACCACACCAATTACTTTAAAAGGATGCTTGCCTCCGAATACAAGCGACTCCCCGATCGGGTTCTGATCGCCAAAATATTTCACCGCCATCGCTTCGTTGATCAAAACCGTATTAGGCTCGGTTAATGCGTTCGCGGGATTACCTTTAACAAACTCGAACGTAAACATGTTCAGCAAGGTAGAGTCTGCAAAGTATATATCTGTCTCCTCGAACGATTCATTGCGTTCACCGCGCGATATACTTACGTTGCGTCCATACACACGCGCAGTCTCTTCTACTTCCGGAAAGAAATCTTTCATAGCCGGTGCAATAGGCGGTGGCGATGTCGCCAGCTTCAAACCGTTGGGTGCTGTATAAGCCAGCCGGTATAAGCGATCTGCTTTCTGGTGAAATGTATCGTAGCTTAACTCCGATCGTATATACGAAATGATGAGGAGCGATAACGCCAGTCCGCACGTCAACCCGATAAAGTTGATGAGCGAATACGTCTTATGCTTGAGGATGTTGCGTACTGCAGTTTTAAAAAAGTTACGAAGCATGGGGTTAGATTTTTAATACCTGAGGATAACGAAAAGCGTTCGTGAGGGATGTTCTTTTTATGAGAACAGCAAAACAGACGTGTCCAGCGGCTGCAGCCCTGGTAAATTACCGCGTCTGGCGGGAGAATGAATTATCGTGATTTGAAAACAACCTGTATCAGCAACGCTGCCATAATCACGACAGCACAGCCGATAAAGTTGTATAACAGAAAAGCAATGTCGGTATAGAAAAAGCAGTAAAGCACTACGCACTCCGCCACCAACGCGGCTATGAATACAGCATTGCCCTTTACATGCTTCACATAAAATGCCGTTAAAAATATACCCAGGATGGTGCCGTAAAAAAGCGACCCCACAATATTTACAAATTGAATAAGGTTCTCGGCAAATGTAGCCAGCATGGCAAAGACCATCGCCAGTATAGCCCACAAGGCTGTGAACCATCGCGATGCTGCGAGGTAGTGTGCAGCGTCTGCTTCCTTTTGTACAGCTCGCTTATATATATCTACCGTGGTAGTTGATGCCAGTGCATTCAACTCGCCCGCCATAGACGACATGGCTGCTGAAAACATTACCGCGAGCAACAGTCCTATAATTCCGTTTGGCAAATGATTCAGTACGAAGTTCAGAAATATATAGTCGCGATCCTGAGTTTTTGCTCCGGGGATAGCTTTCGCGATGGTAGCTTTAACCGAATCGCGTATCGTGGTTTCCTGCTGCGCGATGACTTTCACATTCTGGCTGTTCTTTTTTATACCGTCTTCATCATCCGCATGTATAGCATCTACGAGTTGATCGACCGATGCGCGTTTCTTCTGGTATAGATTCGTATAGTCTTGTTCGTATCCTTTCAGCACTTCGGCCTGTTCTGTTTTCAGCGCACGCTCCTTCAACACGGTGTTGTGAAATACGGGCGACTGATGAAAGAGATAAAATACAAATACCATGATACCTATAAAGAGAATCATGAACTGCATCGGGATTTTCAACAGCCCGTTGAACATAAGTCCTAACCGGCTCTCAGCAATGGAAGAACCACTGAGGTAACGCGCTACCTGCGATTGATCGGTTCCGAAATAGGACAGGAATAAAAATGTACCGGCTATAAGTCCTGACCATATATTATAGCGGTCGCTCAGGTTGAATTCCAGGTTCACCAGGTTCAGCTTGCCTAAACTTCCCGCCAATACAACGGTATCGCTAAACGACACATCCTTCGGGAGCATGCTATAGGCAAGAACACCTGCGAGGATCATACCGATCATGATCACTGCCATCTGCTGACGCTGCGTAAGACTCACAGCCTTTGTACCTCCGGATACTACATATATAATTACCAGCGAGCCGATAAGAATGGTAGTAACGGATGTAGGCCAGCCCAGAATGGTAGACAGAACCAGTGCCGGAGCAAACAACGTTATACCGGCCGAGAGTCCGCGAAGAATCAAAAATAGTATAGCCGCCAGTAGTCTTGTCTTCAGATCGAAGCGTGTCTCCAGGTATTCATACGCGGTATATACTTTCAGCTTATAATATATAGGCACCATGGTTACCGAGATGATGACCATGGCAATGGGTAATCCAAAATAGAATTGCAGAAAGCGCATGCCATCTTCAATGGCCTGCCCCGGTGTTGACAAAAATGTTATAGCACTGGCCTGTGTCGCCATGATGGATATACCGATCATCCACCACTTCATGGAGTTGTCGCCCTTCAGGTAGCCTTCAATGTTGCGTGCGCCTTTGGTTCGCCAGGTTCCGTAGAGCACGATAAATGCAATGGTTCCAAAGAGTATTACCCAATCCAGATAATTCATGCAAACGCGCGGGTTAACCAGTAATATAAAAATATTTGCACAACCATTACTCCGATAACAAGCCAGTACCAGTGCTGCCAGGAACTAAATATAGGGGGCTTCATTTGCGTGTTTACGTTGTTACGTGTTTGGGTGTGTACGTTTTGTTAGCCTTGTTTGTT
Organism: uncultured Chitinophaga sp.; assembly: GCA_902168205.1. Lineage (GTDB taxonomy): Bacteria > Bacteroidota > Bacteroidia > Cytophagales > Cyclobacteriaceae > Ohtaekwangia > Ohtaekwangia kribbensis. The sequence goes on from CABHOK010000008.1 coordinate 185,877, forward strand.
TTTGCGTTTCTTGCGAACCTCGGGAACGGCTGCGCGTCTGGTGTTCAGGGACACGATATTGGCAAACAGTTTATAGGCTCCTGAAACTCCTTCTGGTAATTCGCGGAAGAATGACAGCGAGGTATATATATAGTAGCCTTCGCCATAGCGGGCTACCAGCAGGCTGCTTTCTTTTGGTTTTTCACCTTTGTCATTCATGGACAGGATTGCTTCGAAGTTATTGTCCCATTTATTCGGAAAATATAGTCCGCGTTCCTGTACCCAGCCATCAAAATCTTTCGCAGTAATCTTGTTGGGTATATTTACGAGCGGATGATCGGGTTTTAGAATTTTCACCTCGGCATCTTCCTCCGTTACGCGGTCGCGTGACAGCTCCAGCGGATACGGTGCAAAGTTTTTCGTGGTCAGGTCGCCATTGGTGTTATACTGTACTACGAGTGTTCCTCCTCCTTTTACATATTCCAGCAGCGCAGGCATAATATAGCCCATGCGTTTGTTGGTATTAATGGCGCGTACTCCCAGTACAACGGCATCCATCTGTTTCAGGTTAAGTAAGTTTACCTCTTCGTTCTTCATTTCGAGTACGGTATAGCCCATATAGCGCAATGCTGCCGGTATATCATCGCCTGCACCACGGATATAGCCAATGATCTTTCCTTCTTTCTTCAGATCCATCCGCACAACTTTCGTTTCAGCTTTTGGCAAAAGTGTTTGTGTCGGGATGTGATCGTAGCTGATGGTCTGGAAGCTGTGATCGAATGATTCGTTGCCAATGACGGCTACTGCCTTCACCACCGTAGTTTCTTCTTTGGAAGACGGATATAACTGAAATGTTTTTGCCTGCTCCTGTCCACGCTCGGTTAATTCAAAAGGTATAGATTCCGGTTGTGTTTTCCAGCCTTGGGGTAAATCAAGGCGCAACGTACCGGATACACGCCCGTCACTGGCCGAGGTAACGGTGATGGTGATATCCTTCGGACTGGCATCGCTGAAGATTACTACGCTGCTGTTGGCATTTACAAATACAGGTGGTACAATTTCAAACGGACGTGCTTGTTCTCCTTTGGCAGGATCAGTCCATTTATAACGCAGCGGTCGTACTATGGTTAACGCCTCTCCTGCTATCGTAACATCCAATGTAAATTGTATAGCCGGGTCATTTTCCGGTTTACCAATGAGACTTTTATCCGTTACCGTAAACAGGCCCACTCCGTGATTTTCGGTTAACCAGTAAGGCGATGAGTAAGGCTTTGATTTACGCACTGCTTTTATATACCTGATGTTGGCTGGTATATTATTCTTCAACGCAAGCGACAGTGTTGAATCTATACCCAGGTCGCTCGCCTGTATGCGATTCACGGTAACATCTATACCGGAACGATTCACAAGCTCCAGTGATGTTGTTACCTGTTGGCCGGGCGCTACATAATATTTGTCGGCAGTAACATCCATGAAAAGTCCAAGGCAGTCGGCTATAAGCTGTTCCGTTTCAGCAAGCTTGCGTGTTTTCCATATACCCGGTTCAAGCTTTTGTATTTCCTTGCGCAATAACAATAGAATCTTTACGGTTGCCGATGGTTTCTCTCCGTCAAATTCAGCGATGGCTTTTGTAACGAGTGGCTGAATTTTATCACCACCTTTTACACGGCTCCAGGTTGTATTTATACCTTCGAGTATATTCTTCTCAGCCCGTGCACCTTTCATATACTCCAGGAACTCCGGCTGATCACCGCGTGTACCGCTGGAACCGAATCCCTGGCTCTTATGCTGACTGCGACTTATGGCTGCAATCTCCGTGTAAGACTGTCCTAACAAGGTGCTATACTCTCCAACGCGTAACGTTATTATACCGGGCGTATTTTCGTTGATGGTTGTATTCCACCATCTGCCGGTGTTGGTATATAAACGCTTGGGTTGCCAGGTTCCGAATTGTGCCACCTGATCAGCATATATATCTTTGTTGGCAGCGAGATCAAAAGCTTCCTGTGCGAGTATAGCAGAGGCTGTGTGATGACCATGCCCTGCGCGCTCATCCGGAGGAAAACGTGTGATAATCACATCGGGTTGATACTGACGAAATACTGCTACTACGTCCGACAGTACTTCATCTTTATTCCAAATGCGAAAAGTCTCATCGGCAGACTTCGAGAATCCGAAGTCATTGGCACGTGTAAAGAATTGTTGTCCGCCATCAATGCGCCTGGCAGCGAGTAACTCTTGCGTGCGGATCAAACCAAGCTGATCACGGATTTCCGGTCCGATCAGATTCTGTCCGCCATCACCGCGGGTCAATGATAAATAACCAGTAGTCGTGAGATAGTCGTTCGAGAGATAGGTTATGATGCGCGTGTTCTCGTCATCGGGATGTGCCGCCATATATAGCACGGATGCGAGTACATTCAGTTTCTTTAATTTCAATTTTATCTGTGCGGCATCAGGTTGCCTGTTCTGCTGCGCAAAAATAAATGATGGCATCAGCAGAAGCACAAAAACACAAGTCCTCATGGTGGATGGTGGATATAGTTTTGTTGGTGCGAATTAACGCTAAAAAAATGAAAACCAACATCACTCATGCGATTGGGCGTGGCAGAAGATACATGAATGGCACCTGATGTTGCGAAACGATGGGCCGTTATACCTTACCACGCTTTTCATCGTTGATGAAGTATGAGCCATCTTCCTGGAAATGAATCACAATGCGACTCAAGGGCTTTTTATCCTGTGATATAAATACAAGGGTATATTCGTGCTCGGTGACACGGCCTTTAATATCATCGGTATAGCCCATGTCCAGGTTTACAACGGTGCCTTCAGCAGCTTTGCGTGTATATAGCAGCTGACCTTTGCTATTGATGATACGGATCTTGGTTTCGCCCGGTGCAAGCTTTAATACTTTCATACTGATGGTGAGATACGGTAATGGACCGGAGGTATTGGAAGCTGTTGAAGTATATACTTCGGATGTTTCTTTAACGCGTGTTCTGAATTTGAAATCGAGGTTGACCTCAAACTCATCTTTTGATTTAAAAGGAATATCTTCTGCAAAAGAAGACAGTACCAGCCAGAGTATGCACAGGGGTTTCATAGGAGTGTGTAGCTATGTTAAATATACGAAATTTAACTGCGGCAGACTTGTACTACTTCTAAAAAGATTGCGTGTATAAACGTCTTGTTGTACCACACGAACAGCATGCAGTACAACCTATACAATTGTTAAAATTCTGTTAACGATAAAAGCCTAGACTGCTATAGGAGCCTTGATGGATGGATGCGACTGGTAATTGCGTATCTCAAAATCTTCAAACGTATAGGCGAAGATTGATTCGGGTTTGCGTTTGATTACCAGTTCCGGCAATGCGTGCGGCTCACGCGACAACTGAAGTTTAGCTTGCTCGAGGTGATTGGTATATAAATGTACATCACCACCAGTCCACACAAATTCACCGGGCTGCAGATCACACTGCTGCGCAAACATATAGGTCATTAACGCATACGATGCAATGTTGAACGGAACACCTAAAAAGTAATCTGCACTGCGCTGGTATAGCTGACACGATAATTTACCATCGGCTACATAGAATTGAAACAGTGCATGACATGGAGGCAACGCCATCTTATCAACTTCAGCAGGGTTCCAGGCGGTAACGATGTGTCTGCGTGAATCCGGTTTCTGTTTGATCTGGTTGATTACTTGTGTGATCTGGTCGATGTGTCTGCCATCCGGTGCAGGCCAACTTCTCCACTGGCTTCCGTATACCGGACCGAGTTCTCCATTTTCATCAGCCCACTCGTCCCAGATAGTCACACCGTTATCGTTCAGATACTTGATGTTGGTATCGCCATTTAGAAACCAGAGTAATTCGTAAATGATAGATCGTAAGTGAAGCTTCTTGGTAGTAACAAGCGGGAAACCGTTTGATAGATCGAATCGAAGTTGTCTTCCGAATACGGATAATGTACCGGTGCCGGTGCGATCAGTTTTGCTTGCCCCGTTATCGAGGATGTCTTGCATCAGGTCGAGATACTGCTTCATAGGAATTTACAATCCCGTGCAAGTACGGCACATGAAGTTACTTTCTCAAGCGTGTTGAGAAAATAACTTCATGAAGCCGTAACTGATTGATTAACCGATTTTTGTAATGATGAGATCGCCCAATACGAAGAGTCCTTCGCGCAGGTATTCATCGTCTAACTCCTTCAGATCAGACGTTGGTATTTCTTTGTTGGGAAGACTTGTGCTGAGTGAAGTACGTGAAGCTTTTTTCTTCTCTGCGTCTTCCATTTCTTTTTTACGCGCTACTTCATTCAACGATACCTTGGTATCACGGTAGCTCTGGCGAACTTCTTCCGTATCGTTTACAAATTGCGCCAGTGTTCTATCAGACTTCAGGCGTTCCTGGTATGACTTGTTCAGGTTCGCAATTACGCGATCGTTGATTACAGGAGTCTTCTGGAATAGTGTTCCTCTGATCTCATCCCACGGTAAAGCACTTGGGTTTGAGCTCTCACCAAACTGCTGAGGATCGAGTGCTGTGGGTAATTTTACATCGGGAGTAACACCTTTGTTCTGTGTGCTGCTTCCCGTAACGCGGTAGAATTTCTGGAAAGTAAGTTTCAATTCACCTACTTCATTATCCGGATCGTTGATGAAACGTTTCAGATCAATAACAGTCTGTACGGTTCCTTTACCGAATGTAGATTCACCCACTACAACACCGCGATGGTAGTCTTGTATAGCACCCGCAAATATCTCAGATGCTGATGCACTGAAGCGGTTGGTCAACACTACCAGTGGACCGTTATAGATAACTGCCGGGTTATCATCAGTCTGTACATCGATGCGATTCAGAGAGTTCTTCACTTGCACCACAGGACCTTCCTTGATAAACAAACCGGTAAGTTCGATCGCTTCGGTAAGAGAACCTCCTCCGTTGTTACGCAGGTCGAGCACAATGCCATCTACTTTTTCGTCTTGTAATTCTTTGATGAGACGTTTCACATCGCGCGATGTACTGGTATAATTCGGATCGCCTTTTTGATAGGCTTCAAAGTCCATGTAGAAACTTGGCAGTGTGATAACACCGAGGTTCATGTTCTTGCCATCTTTCTCGTAGTGCATAACACTCTTCTTGGCTTGCTGATCTTCCAGCTTTACTTTATCGCGTACGATTTGTATAGTCTTGGACGGGCCATTCACACCAGACTCTACCGGGAGTATCTGTAATTTTACGGTAGTGCCTTTCGGACCTTTGATAAGTTTTACAACATCGTCAATACGCCAGCCGATAACATCTACAATTTCACCTTTCTCACCCTGACCAACGCCAATGATGCGGTCGCCATTATGAATAAGATCGCTCTTGTGTGCAGGACCTCCTACAATAACTTCTGCTACTTTGGTATAGTCGTTTTCAGTTTGCAGTCTCGCTCCTATACCTTCCAGCGACAAGCTCATATTTTGCTTGAAGATATCGGCAGCTTTCGGTGACAGGTAGTTGGTATGAGGATCATACGACTCGGTGATGCTGTTCATATACAGACTGAAAACATCATCGCTGTTAAACTGAAGGATGGACTTTCTGAAACGATCGTAACGTTCTGTCAACATCTTCTCAATCTCGGCTTGTGTTTTTCCGGCAAGCTTAAGGCTGAGTGCCTGGCTCTTAATGATCTTTCTCCAGACTTCGTTGAGCTCTTGTTCGTTTTTGCACCACGGCTCTTTATCGCGATCTGTCTCGTAAAATTCGTTGGTTGTATAGTCGAACTTTTCCTTGATCAGGTTCTTGGATATATAGTCCATGCGTTCAACAAAACGTTTTCTGAACGCAGTATATATATCAAATGCTGCGTTTACGTTTTCAGCGCGCGTCATATCATCGATCACCAGACGATACTTTTCGAAAGTCGCGAGATCGGCTGACGTAAAGTACGTTTTGTTGTTGTCGAGGTTCTTGATATAGCTGTCGAGGATAACAGACGACAGCGAGTCGTTCAGTGTTATCTTCCGGTAGTGATTGTTATCCAATATATAGGTAACAACTTTCGCCTCTTTCCCAAAAACAGGTTTCGGCTTTAACTGCGTTGTGTCTGCAATGCCTCCAAAAAGAAAGCCGGGTACTAAAAGTACTGTACTGATAATCCCTGCAAAAAATGTTTTCTTCATCATCATCCCTTGTATTTTATTCCCTTTCTACTATTGCCGGCAAATCGTATGCCTTTCTTCATAACGTAAGAAAGGACGTTTACGATCATACTTCTATAAAAAAGTCTAGCCTCCTTTTTCGGAGTCATATTCATCCAAAAACTTCTGCGCCTGCTCAAGACTCTGAAACTCAAAGAATTTCTTACCTGAAACACTGGAGTGAATTTCTACGCGCACCATGTCAATATTTTTGTTCCGTTTAAAGGTATGGATACCTTCATTCCGGTAATCGTCAGCTTCTTTTGTCGAAATATTATAGGCAGTCGCACGAACAGATTTGCAGTATGAACACTGAAAGTGCTTAATCAATTCACCGGCTGCATCTTTACTTGGATGGCGGGTAATTTCTTCCTTAACAATCCGCATCGTGTAGAATCCGCAGCTATTGCATTTCAATGCCTGTAAATGGCCGGGATACTTGTCGATCTTTACTTCACCGCTTTTCTCGTCAATCCACACATCATAGTCGATCGAGAAAACATTTTCCTCCGCCTGCATACCTTCTTCCAGGTGTACATCTTCTTCTTCTTCGCTGAGTAACCTCATCTTGTTACCGGCTGCACTCGTACGCGGCATGAAGCGCCATTTACGAAGTTTACCGTTCAATACAGTCGGGTAGTAGTAATCCAGCACCAGTGCAGCTACATAAGCTACAAGCGTACCACCGGCAATCGACATAAAGAGCCTTACAAAAAACCATACCTCTACGGTGTGCAGTTTACCCATGCTATATAAGTTGATCAACAGCATAGCCGCCACAGCGAAGCAGAGGAATACTTTTTTGTAATTTTTAATTTCCTTTTGGTTGATATAGTCGTATTTCGCCTTGTAATCTTTTATGGTTGATATCCTTAGTTTGTGTAGCAGGTAGATTGCAATTCCGGCAGCAGTCATGATGATAGCACCTATGATCATGCAGAGATTCCATACTTCTAGAAAGGGGCTTTGTGTTTGCATTAAGTTCTGGTTTAGTACTTTACTTTTAAATATAAGGATTAAAACGATTTAGGAAATAAACATATTACAGAGCATGCTGTCAAAAACATTTTTTAAAATTCTGGCGCGCATCAATAAAGCCATTATACCTCGTTACAGCAAGCGGGACATTACACGATTGAGCAAATTTGATCAGGCGCTGATAGCGTATCGTTACTGGGTAACTAAAAATTCGTTGGACTAGAATAGTGACCTGTAACTTTAATTAGCCATCAATTAGTGTCTGATTTTCAGTTAATTAAATTAAGTAATCTAATTTAATAGTGGATATTTCTCTGGATTCAGAATGGGATTTCTATGTCAAAAATATTTGTGCAATTTTACACAATATATATTAACATTTTATCTAAATAATACGTATTATTGTGTAATAATACACACAATTATGAACGACTACGAGCGCAAAAAGATAGAAACGGAGCTAAAGAATTTTACCTCCCGGAATTTTGAGAAGCCCACGGCCTGCAGAAATCTGGAGCAGATACGATTTTATGTACGCGAACTGTGTATGAAGATTGATGAGCTTGAAGGAAACTTTAACTATGTACCACAATGGGCGTATGCTCTATTGGCCCAGTACAACGCGCAGCAGAATTCGATTATACAATTAGAGTTCAGAAATTCGTACAACGGATGAGTAGTTTGGTATGCGGTATATACCCTCCCCTATCCCCTTGCAGTTCAGCTATATTTATACGGCTACAGCTAACACGTCCGGCCGTATGCAGTATCACCGCGTAAAGCCCGGACATAGTAAATTAAGAATCAGCAGAACGGAGTTCATCAAGGCCTATAACGAAGGCCAAATCCTGGCAATCAATCCCTTACAACAGCGTGGCCAGGATTCAGTCTTTCAATTTGAATTCTATATTTAAGCTTTGGTAACTATACCATCCAGATCAGCCGGGCTATAGTTTATTGATTTAATCGTCTTGTTATCAGACTTACGGTATACCAGCCATTTACCATCTTCCTGTTTATAATAACATTCAGTACCATCCTTCTTCAGATAGTGTTCAACAGTTGCTTTGGCTTCATCTTCTGTGCGACACGCTTTGCTCATATTCGAGCGCTGTACTTCCTCAAACAATGCACTGAACTTGTCTCCCAGACCAAACTCCAGTATAGCTCCGGAGAGTACATATTGAATATCGCATAGTGCATCAGCAACACTAACTATATCTTTCTCGAGTATAGCTACTTCAAGTTCTTTCAATTCCTCGGCGATTAGTGCTACACGAAGTTTGCATCGGTCTTCTCCCGGTATAGCGGGTTTATCGAGAATCGGATGTTTAAAAGTTTTGTGAAATTCGGCTACCAGGTTCAACGCATCAGGCTGTTTCATGTATTTCAGGTTTATTATAGTATAATCACGATGTATAGTTTCTGTTTACCAAAAGCCGGTTCACGTACCTTCTCTAAATTTTTAAGCTAAATTTAATACAGCTTCCGAACTGTTCTTTCTGGCATGTTTATCAGGCATTTGAAAGGTCAAAATGGGTTTAAACGCTTTTGATTTAACGCCCGAAGAACGTGAATCGAAACCAATTTTGAAAAAATAACGTACTTTTGACCTTGATGAAGGTATTTGCCAACATGGTTATGAAGAAAATAATGACGCTGTTTACAGTGATCATCTTTTTCAACATGAACTTCTTCCTGGCTGAAGTCGAAGCGCTTCAGTTATTGCAGAACCGGAAGATGATGGAAAATATCGCCAAACTTGTAGCCGGTGCAGCCAACGAAGAAGAAAAAGATATAGCAGGCTCCTGCTCCGAAGAAGGAAACCCGGTATCATCCGAGATTGATCTTCTGCTTACGCACCACATTCATCCTGAAACGTTTACCGTAGTAGCTCTCAATAAAGTTCACTGGATAAGTTCAAACACAAAACTGCTCACCCGAAGCAAAGAACTTTTCTGCCCCCCTCCCGAAGCCTGACCCGCTGACTCTTTAGCAATCTCTGGAACATAGCTTTCTCTCTCGTGTAAAGAAGGGAATGAACTGGAATTTTCTGTACACGCATTAGCGTCATCAGCAAGCATAACTTTTTATCAAGTCAATTATTTTTCAAATGCGAAATGTTTCAAACCCCTTCGGGAATTTTAAGTATGATATACCTGCCAGTATCGTTGTATTTCTGGTAGCCTTACCGTTGTGCCTGGGTATAGCACTGGCTTCTGGCGCTCCGCTGCTGTCAGGTCTTATAGCCGGTATTGTCGGTGGTATTGTTATCGGTTCACTCAGCGGCTCTAACCTGAGCGTGAGCGGACCAGCGGCTGGTTTAACAGCCATTGTTATTGCCGCCATTCATGATATAGGATCGTACCCGGCATTTTTACTGGCCGTTGTATTGGCTGGTATATTTCAATTTGTATTGGGAGTTCTTCGGGCCGGATCGATCGGGCACTTCTTCCCTGCCAGTGTTATTAAAGGAATGCTCTCGGCCATTGGTCTCATTCTCATTCTGAAGCAGATTCCTCATGCTTTGGGATATGACAAAGACTACGAAGGTGATGAATCGTTCATTCAGTCAGATGGCGAGAATACATTTTCAGAAATATTCTCTGCGTTAAATTACCTGTCTCCGGGAGCAATTATAATCTGCGTTTTATCCATCGCGATCCTGATCCTGTGGGATAAGCCGGCACTCAAGAGACACAAGTTCTTCCAGTTTGTTCCGGGACCTCTCGTTGCTGTGGTGTTGGGTGTTGTGCTAAATGTGCTGTTCAAATCTTCTCCTTCTCTTACGATTCAACAAGAGCACCTCGTGTCGCTGCCGGTGTCGAAAGACTTCAATGATTTTCTGGGCCTGTTCTCGTTCCCTGATTTTACACAGTTCGGAAATCCCAAGATCTATATCACAGCCATTACCATTGCCCTGGTAGCAAGTCTTGAAAGTCTGTTGAGTATTGAAGCGGCCGATAAGCTGGATGAATTCAAACGCATCACTCCGCTGAACCGTGAATTGAGAGCACAAGGTATTGGTAACTTTGTATCCGGACTTATCGGAGGGTTGCCTATCACTGCGGTAATCGTACGTTCATCGGCCAACATCAATTCCGGTGCGCGCACCAAGATGTCAACTATACTTCATGGCTCCATGCTCCTGCTGGCGATCGTACTTATTCCAGGTATATTAAATTTAATTCCATTCTCGGCACTGGCTGGTATACTGCTCATGACAGGGTATAAACTTACCAAGCCATCACTCTACAGAGAGATGTTCCGTAAAGGCTGGGACCAGTTCCTTCCTTTCATTGTTACCATTATTGCTATACTGTTAACCAACTTACTGGTGGGTATCTTTATCGGTATAGTTGTAGGTGTGTTCTTCGTGTTGAAAAGTAATTTTCACGAAGCTATATCTATTGTCAAGCACGAGGGTAATTACCTGCTGCGCCTCAACAAAGACGTATCATTCCTCAACAAAGCCGTGTTACGTCAGACATTTGAACGTATACCCGAAGGTGCCAACCTGATTATAGACGGAGGAAATTCGCAGTTTATTGATGCGGATATTATAGAGACCATCGAAGACTTTATACTTAACGCTCCAAGCAGGAACATACAAGTAGAAGTCAAGAAGACGTACTCATCATCAAGCGAATTTTTCCGGATACCTAACTAATTACATTCCATGGAATCACACGAAAAACTAATACTTCAAAATAGAGCATGGGCGCAGGAACGCGTCAAATACGATAAAGATTTTTTCAAAAGACATCAGTTTGTACAGACTCCTGAATTTCTCTGGATCGGTTGTTCGGACAGCCGTGTACCTGCGAACGAAGTGACAGGCACAGAGCCGGGAGATATATTTGTACATCGTAATATAGCCAACCTGGTAGTGCACACTGACCTGAACCTCTTGAGTGTATTGCAATATGCCGTGCAGGTGTTGAAGGTAAAGACCATTATAGTTTGTGGCCACTATGGCTGCGGAGGTGTTAAGGCCGCGATGACAAACAACGACTACGGCCTTATCAACAAGTGGTTACGTAACATTAAAGATACGTATCGCATTCACCGCCAGGAGCTTGAGGCAATCGAGAACTTCGATGCACGAGCCGACCGGTTGGTTGAATTGAATGTGATGGAGCAATGCACAAACCTGGCCAAGACCTCGATCGTGCAGCGCGCATGGAAGGGCGAACAACGCCCGATTATTCTCGGTTGGGTGTATCACATCGACAACGGTTTGATCGACCAGGTTTGCCGGGTCGATCACACGTGTGATATCGATCCAATCTACCGCTATATCATTGAATAATAATAATCAAGTTATCAGCTAGTTATTAATATTCCCTAGAGGCCCGTGTTTACAGAACATTGGGCCTTGTTTTTTGAAGCTAGCCCCTACTCGGCTATATTTGCGCCACTATAAACAGATGAAAAAGAATTTTGTAGAAGAACTGCGCTGGCGCGGAATGGTGCATGATCTCATGCCGGGTACGGAAGAACAACTGGATAAAGAAGTTACTTCAGGATATATAGGGTTTGACCCAACGGCAGACTCCCTGCACATCGGTCACCTGGTGCAGATTATGACACTCGTTCACTTTCAACGCTGCGGGCACAAGCCGGTAGCGCTGGTAGGTGGTGCCACGGGTATGGTGGGTGATCCGTCTGGTAAATCAGCTGAACGTAATTTGCTTTCTGAAGATATACTGCAACACAACGTAGCGTGTGTACGCAGGCAACTGGAAAGCTTCCTCGACTTTAGCGGTGAGAACGGAGCTGAACTCGTAAACAACTACGACTGGTTCAAAGACTTTAAACTGCTTGAGTTTATCCGCGATGTTGGTAAACATATTACCGTCAATTATATGATGGCAAAAGACTCTGTAAAGAAACGCCTGGAGACAGGTTTATCCTTTACCGAATTTACCTACCAACTGGTGCAGGGCTACGACTTCTATTGGTTGTTTGAGAACAAGAACTGCAAGTTACAGATGGGTGGATCGGATCAGTGGGGAAATATAGTTACCGGTACGGAACTCATCAGGCGTAAATCCAATGGTGATGCTTTTGCATTAACCACCAAGCTTATTACCAAAGCAGACGGAACCAAGTTCGGCAAAACCGAAGGTGGTAACGTATGGCTTGATCCGAAGAAGACATCGCCCTTCAAATTCTACCAATTCTGGTTAAAGAAAGTTTCGGACGCTGATGCTCCAAACTTCATACGAATATTTACTCTGAAGAGTCAGGAAGAGATCGAGGCTCTTGAATTGGAGAACAGTACACGCACAGGAACATTGCAAAAAGCTTTAGCCGAAGACATAACATTGCGTGTACATGGCGAAGAACAGTTAAGAAAAGCACAGTACATCACCGATATACTTTTCGGATCTTCTTTTGCGGACTTCAAAAAATTGACAGAAGAAGAGATCGAAGATGCATTTGACGAAAGTATGACGTATACTATAGACAGAGGTATATTTAGTGATAACGTTGATCCGGTGAGTCTACTTGGAGAAAAGACTCAGATATATACTTCGAAAGGTGAAGCTCGTAAGGCTATCCAAGGTAATGGTGTAAGTATCAACAAAGAGAAGATTAAACTCGATCGCAAGGTAACTACAGAGGATTTACTATACGGTAAATATCTGCTTGCGCAAAAGGGACGCAGAGAGTACTTCCTGATCAAGGTCAATTAACATCGCTTGATTCAATTGCGTACGCATGACAATTGACTTCCGGTGCGCTAAATCTTCGGATATTGAAACGCTGGTATCCATCAGAATCGCTTCGATGAAAGAAAGCCTTGAAAATATAGGCCGCTTTGATCCGCAGCGCGCCAGAGAACGACTGGTGGAGAATTTCAGACCGGAAGACACAACCCTTGTTATCGCAGACGGTAAAGTGATCGGGTTCTACGCAACCTTGCAACAAGAGCATGCGCTAAAGCTTGAGCATTTCTATATCGATCCTGCCTATCAGGGACAGGGTATAGGTCGTGTAGCACTCGATCGTGTGAAAGGTAAAGCTCAGGAAAATTCTCAGGAGATTATACTCCTTGCATTGAAAGGCAGTAAAGCAAACCTCTTCTATACCCGCAACGGATTTATACAATACGGTGAGGAGGCCTTTGATAATCTTTATCGCTGGAACACTTCGATATAAGTCATAAAAAAAAGCTGCCCGTAAAAGCAGCTTTTTCTTTTTAGCAAGCTATAGGATATAGCTATACGATCATTTCTTTATCACTTACCAAGCTTGATAAGTTTATAACCCAATGACACTTGCCATACCTGGTTCTTTACATCCTGGGCAGCCGGATCGTTGTCGTCAATTTTACTCAAACCAAGGTTATAGCGTGCATCCAGAGTCAAACCAAATGGAAGATCCCAGCCTGCACCTAACGCAAGACTCACATCAGAACCTTTCAAACGGTCTTTAACATCCTGCGTTGTTTTAATACCGTTAACATCTACCTCATCACGTTCAGCTTTGGTAACAAAACCAAACTGCGGACCTACCTGCAAGTTTATACCGGCTACTGTATATAGCTTTACAATGATTGGTACGTTTACGTAGCTATAGTTCTGCTCCAGGTCGTTTTGATTTACTTTGATCTTTGAACCCTGTTGTGAAAAAAGTACTTCAGGCTGAATACCTATTTTACTGAATTTAAAAAGAGCAAACGCACCACCATGCCAGCCGGTTCTGCTTTTATAGGTTCCGTCAGCATCTGTTCCATCTAGTTTCGCAAAATTAGGACCTCCCTTAATACCTATTGCAAGCTGAGCTTGCGCAAACACTCCTGTGCTTACCAGTACAAGCGCTGCAATCATCACAAATTTAAAATGGTTGTTTTTCATATGAATTGGTTTAATCCACGATACTCAAATATAGTGCCTATAAAGAAAAACCCCTGCTATAGGCAGAGGTTTTCGGCGATTTAATGAGTTATAAACAGTTTAGTTACCTAAATAGAAGCGTATACCTAAAGATGGATTGAAAGAATCTACACCTATTGAGAATTGCGAATCTTTGTCATCGTCTGCATCACCATCGGTGTTAGGGTCATAAGATTCATACCGGATCCCCTGTAATTGCAGGTCTATAGCCCAATGCTCGTTGAAGAAATACGAGAAACCTGGTGATATATAGAAGTCGAAAGCGCTAGACTTCACTTCATTTCCCCCGTCTGGTTCATACTTACGGGATCCGAAGTCAAAGCCAGCCTGACCGTAGAACGCAAATTTATCGTTTGATGTAAATTTATAGTAACGTGCGAACGGTCCTACAACAAATGTAGTAGTCTTGTCATCACCACCTACTCCGTTGTCATACTTGTTAGAAGTCAATTGCAGGTTTATTCCAACGGCCAGGTTATCAACAACAAAGTATCCTACACTTGGCGAAAAAGTAAATTCGGACTCCTTCTCATCTTCAAATGCATTCTCCTCTGTGCTTGACCAATAGCCGACCGATCCTCCAAATACCAGGTTGCCTTGTGTCGTCTGTGCATAAACCGTTGACATGAAAGCACCTAGCGATAATAAAACAGTTAATAGTTTTTTCATAAGCGTTTGATTGTTGTTAGTGGGTGCAAATTTTAAACAAACAATCAAACGATAAAAGCTTACTAAGGTTTAAGGAGCTAATTTATCCAGTAAACTACCGCTAACTTCGTTAGGAAGCGTAATAGTAAGGTCGGCCTGATTTTTTATAGCACGTCCGATTGTTGCAACAGCATGATCGTTGCGTGCCCATGCTCTGCGTGCTATACCATTGGTAACATCAAAATATAGCATGTTCCGGAGTTTGCGTTCGGCATCATCGGTACCATCCAGCAACATACCGAAACCTCCATTGATCACTTCGCCCCAACCCACACCCCCACCGTTGTGAATGGATACCCAGGTTGCTCCGCGAAATGAATCGCCTATAACATTGTGGATCGCCATATCAGCCGTGAAACGAGACCCGTCATATATATTGGATGTCTCTCGATACGGACTATCCGTACCCGATACATCGTGATGATCGCGCCCTAATACAACCGGTCCTATTTTGCCCGAACGTATGGCTTCGTTAAAAGCAAGCGCTATCGCAATGCGGCCTTCCGTATCGGCATATAGTATACGAGCCTTCGAGCCTACTACCAATCGGTTTTCTTTGGCCTGTGTAATCCACTGAATATTGTCATGAAGCTGTGCATGTATATCTGCAGGTGCATGCTTCAGTATATCTTTTAATACATCAGCGGCAAGTTTATCCGTATAGTCAAGATCCTGTTCATTGCCCGAGGTGCATACCCAGCGGAACGGACCAAATCCATAATCAAAACACAGCGGCCCCATAATGTCCTGCACATACGATGGATATCTGAAATTTATACCATCCTTCGCCCACACATCCGCACCGGCCCGTGAAGCTTCCAGGAGAAACGCATTTCCGTAGTCAAAGAAATACGTGCCGCGTTCGGTATGTTTGTTGATCGCCTGGGCATGCCGTTGTAACGACTCCTGCACGCGCGCCTGAAAATGTTCCGGGTTGTTGGCCATCAAATCATTCGCAGCTTCGAAGGTAAGTCCCGCTGGATAATAACCACCAGCCCAGGGGTTATGAAGCGAAGTCTGATCTGAGCCGAGATCGATATATATATTGGCAGCAGCAAATTTCTCCCATACATCCACCACGTTACCCTGGTACGCAATGGAAACTACTTCCTTCTGTTGCTGTGCTATTCGTACGCGCGTTACCAGATCATCCAGGTTGGTGATCACTTCGTCCACCCATCCCTGCTCATGACGCTTCTGTGTTGCCTTCGCATTTACTTCAGCAACTACCGTAATACAGCCCGCTATATTTCCGGCTTTCGGTTGGGCGCCACTCATGCCACCGAGCCCCGAGGTAACGAATAATTTTCCGGCAAGTCCCTCTCCTTTTTTGCTAATCATACGACCGGCATTCAGTATCGTAATGGTTGTTCCGTGTACTATACCTTGCGGACCTATATACATATAGGAGCCAGCCGTCATCTGTCCATATTGTGTTACACCCAGTGCGTTGTAACGCTCCCAGTCATCCTGTTTGGAATAATTAGGGATCATCATACCATTAGTAACAACACAACGCGGTGCTTCCCTGGACGAAGGAAATATACCCATCGGATGACCGGAGTACATGTGCAGGGTTTGCTCGTCTGTAAGCTGCGCGAGGTACTTCATGGTGAGAAGATATTGCGCCCAGTTCTGAAATACAGCACCGTTACCACCGTAGGTAATTAACTCGTGCGGATGTTGTGCTACTGCCGGATCGAGATTATTCTGGATCATAAGCATGATAGCCGCTGCCTGCAGCGACTTGTGCGGATACTCCGTGATCGGCCGCGCATGCATAGTATAGGCTGGGCGAAAGCGATACATATAGATACGTCCGTACCGCATGAGCTCATCATAAAACTCCTGCGCCAGTACTTCATGATGACGTGCCGGAAAATACCGGAGCGCATTTCGAACCGCCAGCTTTTTCTCTTCGGTCGTGAGTATATCTTTACGCTTCGGTGCATGATTCACTGAAGCATCGTACGGTTTTACGGGTGGTAATTCATCCGGTATACCTTGCAGTATCTCTTCTTTAAAACTCAGCGTTGTCATAGGCCCGGAAATCTTCAGGTTTAAAATTATTCCTGGTAAACTGATACCCGATTTCAAAAAGATCTTTTGCCTTGCTCAGATCAAAGCCGCTTACTTTGCCTACTTCCGGAGGTTCGATCAATACATCGCAAAGGCTTTTGCTTACGGTAGTATTTCCGTTGATGGCGATGAGCAGACTGCGTTCAATAACGGTTCTGAAATTTTTCACATCGACATCATCGGATATATAGTTACAGTGTGAACCGATCAGAAAATCGCATTGCTCACGAATGGACTTTGATGGGAGATTGTCTACTATACCACCATCCACGAATGTGCACTCCTGAAATTGTATCGGATTAAACACAGCCGGAACACAGCATGACGATAATATAGTCGGGATCAATTCTCCCTTAGAAAAATAGACCGCTTTGCCTTTTTTGATATCCGTTGCAGCGATGGTCATCGGTACTTTGAGTGACTCGAACGAATTCTCCGGTATATATTTCAGTAATACATCGCGAAGTCCCTCGAGGCTGAGCAATCCTGTTAACGCCCATGCCGGACGAACAGACTTAAAGAGACTGGTGGCCTGAATAATTTCCAATATTTTATCCGGGCTATAGCCGTATGCATAGAGCGATCCTACAATGGAACCTGCGCTGGTGCCCGCGAGACAATTCGCCTTGACACCAAACTCTTCCAATGCTTTTAACACACCAATGTGTGATATACCTCTTGCTCCGCCTCCGGAGAGTACAATACCGATCTTCATATATAGTTTATAGAATTTCTGCCAATGAAAAAGTCTGATCAACCCGCACACCTTTCTCTGTACGTTTTACGGTACAGCACTCATTTACCGGGTCGTGTTCCAGGAAGAGTATATAGCCGTTATCCGCTGCTTCGTTCAAAAATTTCTCCTTCTCTTCCAGTGTCATTAACGGACGCGTGTCATAGCCCATTACATACGCCAGCGGTATATGTCCAACAGACGGGAGCAGATCGGCCATATAGCAGATCACTTTGTTTTTATACCGGATCTTCGGAATCATCATTTTGTCCGTATGGCCGGATGCATAGAATATCTCGAACTGCGAAAACGGAGATGTATTTATATCGATAAACTTCAGGTGGCCGCTTTGCTCCATCGGAAGTATATTTTCTTTTATGAAGCTCGCCTTTTCGCGCGGATTGGGTTTGGTTGCCCATTGCCAGTGATCGGCATTAGACCAATACGTTGCGTTCTTAAATACCAGTTCAAGTTTCGAATTCTCGTACCGTACACCTCCCCCACAATGATCGAAGTGAAGATGTGTGAGAAACATATCGGTTACATCACTCTCTGAAAAACCTGCTTTGTTCAGTGACTTGATGAGACTATCATCGCCATGCAAATAATAGTGACTGAAAAATTTAGCATCCTGCTTATCGCCAATGCCGTTGTCAATCAATATCAGTTTGCCTTTGTCTTCTATCAGCAGGCAACGCATGGCCCATGTACAGAGATTGTTTTCATCGGCAGGATTTGTTTTTTGCCAGATCGATTTAGGTACTACGCCAAACATGGCACCTCCGTCAAGTTTAAACAGGCCGGTATTCATTACATGTAGTTTCATTCTCGTGCAGGTATATAGCTTCGATGTATTTCTCTGGCGCTTAAGGTATCGGGATTTTTATAAAAAAGAAAGGCTACCGATATCCGGTAGCCTTTTATTCCTAAAGTTTAAGGTTCTTATTCTTTTACAACACCCATGCTGCAGAACTTATCGATACGTTGTTCGATACGTTGCTGCGGTGTAAGCTTCAGAAGTTCTTTGGTTTGTTCCAATATAACTTTCTTCACTTCTTTTGCCATCCACTTTACATCAGTATGTGCGCCACCGAGTGGCTCTCTGATGATACCATCTACCAGTTTAAGCGCATGCATATCTTTCGCGGTAAGCTTCAGTAACTCTGCAGCTTGCTCTTTATAGTCCCAGGTTCTCCAAAGAATGGTTGAACAGTTTTCAGGAGAAATTACCGAGTACCAGGAGTTCTCGAGCATTAACACGCGATCACCGATCGCTATACCCAAGGCACCACCTGAAGCACCTTCACCAATCACGATACAGATTACCGGTACTGTAAGTCCGAACATCTCTTTTAGGTTACGCGCAATTGCTTCACCTTGTCCGCGCTCTTCTGCCTCAAGTCCAGGGAAAGCTCCCGGAGTATCAATGAACGTTACGATAGGTTTGTTGAACTTCTCAGCCATCTTCATGAGGCGCAGCGCTTTACGATAGCCTTCCGGGTTCGCCATACCAAAGTTACGCAACTGGCGCTGCTTGGTATTGCGGCCTTTCTGCTGGCCGATTAACATAAAGGTTTGTCCATCAATAGTTCCAAGACCACCCACCATCGCTTTATCGTCAGACACAGTGCGGTCACCGTGCAACTCGATAAAGTCAGTTGTGATCTCATAGATGTAGTCAAGTGTATACGGTCTGTCGGGATGACGCGAAAGTTGAACACGTTGCCAGCCGGTAAGATTCTCGAAAGTCTCTTTCTTGAGATCAAGAATTTTCTTTTCGAGTGCTTTCACAGCAGCTTGTACTTCCTTATCGCTGTCGCTGGCTAAACCTTTCATGTCGCCAAGTTTTGACTCCAACTCCGCAATAGGCTTCTCAAAATCCAATAGCATATGGTCGATTTTGTGGGCACAAAGTTAGAAGTATTGTGAAATATCGGTAATTTCTGGAAGAGAAATGCATGAAAAGAAAAACTATCATCCGATTTCTGTTTTTTATTTTTTTAACGTATCCTATGGCCCGCTTTTGAATTCCACACCGGATAGTCTCTTTGTCGCATCTTCACGATCTACTATCATCCGATCCGCAGATATACTTTGATCACTGAATATCGGAGGCGAATTGAAAGATTTACCCCCGCTCTTTAGCACAACTGTCAACAGTACACTGCATTGTTATACCCTATTTTTATCATAACAACCAAACGCTATTATACATCATGAAGATTATTCATTGGCTCCTGATGGCCACTATACTGGCCTTACCCGGCTGCCAGAAGAAAGCAGATTTTGTTACGGTAGACGGAACACATTTCAAGATCGGAACAAAAGATTATTACTACCTCGGCACCAATTTTTGGTACGGACTAAATCTGGGATCGAAAGGCAAGGGCGGAGATCGTGCACGACTGATTCGTGAACTAGACCGACTCAAAGCGATGGGCATTACCAACCTGCGCATTATGGCCGCGAGTGAAGGTCCTGACTCCGAGCCGTACCGTATGGTGCCTGCGTTGCAAACAGCTCCCGGTATATATAACGAAGAGGTACTAGACGGTCTCGATTTTCTGTTACATGAAATGCGTGCGCGAAATATGTACGCTATTGTTTGCCTCTCCAACTTCTGGAACTGGTCGGGCGGCATGGGACAATATATAGTCTGGGCAAATGCCGCGGACTCTATTCCGTATCCACCGCCACACCCGGGTGGAGACTGGGGACGCTACCAGGAATTTGTCGCGCAGTTCTATACTCATCCGCAGGCGGTGGAGATGCTGAACAAGCACATCACGTTTATTGTCAATCGTAAAAATTCTTACTCGGATATACACTATAAAGATGATCCCACCATTATGGCGTGGCAACTTTGCAACGAGCCGCGGGGTGTCAATCATACAAAAGAATATACTTCATGGATTGAGAATACATCTGCATTGATCAAGAAACTCGACACCAATCACCTGGTAACTACCGGCAGTGAAGGCACTACTTCATCTGCGTATGCCGGTACCGATCCGGGGAAAGATCATTCATTCAAGAGTATAGATTACATGACCATTCATATATGGGTGCAGAACTGGAATGTATATGATCCGCAGCGTGCTGAAGAAACGTACGACTCTTCTGTACATTATGCTTTAAATTATCTCGATCATCATGAAGCGATTGCCCGCAAACTGAACAAGCCATTAGTACTGGAGGAGTTTGGTATTTCGCGCGACAGCAACAGTCACGATGCAGCATCTTCTACACGCATACGCAATCTATACTATGCGAGTATATTTCAGGGTATATATCAAAAAGCAAATCAATCGAACAGTGTCGTTGCCGGTTGTAACTTCTGGGCGTGGGGTGGCGAAGGCAGACCGCGACAACCTGCCTGTATCTGGAAGGCCGGAGATGATTTTATAGGCGACCCACCCCATGAAACGCAGGGATGGTATTCGGTGTATGACCGGGACTCTGCGACTAATTTGATTATTCAGGATTATGCCGTGAAGATAGGAGAATTGGGAAGTAAGGATTAAGGAGTAAGAAGAGGTAGAGATTGCTCTGCCTCTTCTTTTTTACTCTTCGATTATAAATGTGTGGGGACTGGTTTCGCTGTAGAAGCGTTGGGTATAGTCTCGCCAGCGGGTTATAAATCCTTCACGAATATCTTTTACATCTGCAACTTCGAGTGATGCTATATCATTGCCCATCATTTTCTGTACTTCAAGAAATTCCTGCCATTCTTCATTGGAATAGAAGGTAACTTTAAAATACCCGTTGCCGATTGTTCTACTAACCATTTTCATAGGTGCGCATCGTTCTGTTTACTGAGCACAAAAGTAAACTATTTTACTCCGCAGCAACTATAGAGGTTGTCAATTCTGTAACCAGATGATCGGGTTTCGTACCGGCAGGTTTCGAAGTACTTCTTCCACCGTTGGATTATGGTCGAGGCCTTTCCATGTTTCAAACCAGTTACGCTGTTTGAATGTGTTAGCTCCGAGCACCAAGAACGGATGGGCTACCGGCCATTGATCCCAGTACATAACATCTTTCGGATAGGACCATTTACTTTTGTCTTTTACATACGGGTATAAAAATTCAATTCCTTTCTGTATACTTTTTCCATCGGCTGTTTTATAGTGCCACAGGTCGTGGTCAGCATCCGAAAGTATATGACATACCATAACCATGGCATCGAGATTAAACAGGGAATAGCCGTATGGTTTGGTGCGTTTGAGTTCGCGAGGAAAACTTCCGTCAGTAGCCATTTGATTCGGAAGTAATATATTTTGATAGCGATCTCTGCAGAAATTCAGAAGCGTATCATTCGAAGTAAATCTCGCGAAAGCGGCAACCTGCATTACCCAGCAGGTACCATGATTGTTCTCTGCATTCATTTCATCTTTACCATACGGATGTGTTGTAAGCCACTGCAGGTATAGGCGAAACCATTGTCGTGTCTGTTGCAGTAGCTCGCGGCTCATGCTGCGCGACTCTTCCATCACCATTATACCTTGTACTACTTCCATCAGATGAATCGTATCGATGATACCTATACCTCGCCCGGTATGTCTGCCTTTGATAGCTTGCGCGTAAAGCAACGAAGGGTTCATCATCGTAGTTGTATCTGCGAACCATGCCCGGAGGTGGATCATGGCGTGCTTTACATATTTATCGTCACGGGTAATTTTATAGGCTGATGCCAGCGCGCCTATAATTCTGCTGAAGCGAATCATCCCTTTACGATGCGCTGTAAAATTATCCGGGTTCGTCATGCCGTCCCGCTGAATATAGGGACCTTGTGGATTTTCAGGATCAGGCCACCAGTAATCACCTTCGGAATAAAAGTCATGCTTCCCTCCTGCACTACGCTCGCTGTGTGCCGCTGTAACGGTAACGGGAGTCTCCTTCAATGCCTGGTTTGCTTCTGAGAGTATATGTGCTTTCAGGACTGCAGTGACATTTCGTTGAGACTGCGCTTGCACATAGGCAGGTACTATTAAAAGGTGAATCGCCAACCACACCCTTAAACATTTCATGATCATATTGGTAAGACGCAACCGGCAGATATTACCCCCAAAATATGATTGCATCTTTTTATAGCCCATTTGAAAAAGAACACCAGTGCTGGCAAGAGATTTTATAGCATACCGGAATCGCTACTGACTATGGAATTAAATGAACAAGTTATCTGGCTGTTTGTGTTGGCCATCCCGATTGCGTGCATTGCCTGGACGGTTACGCATGAAGAAGTATTTAAGGAACCACGGGAATATTGCATCCGAAAAAGTAAAGATTGCCACACCATCGTGCAACGAAAATTCTTTTACCTCTTTACCTGCGAATATTGTTTCAGTCACTATGTAACGATATTCATGTTAATCCTCACACGCTATACTTTACTGCTACACGACTGGCGCGGCTATATCATTGCCGGTTTTGCATTGGTGTGGATCGCCAATATATACATGAGTTTGTATGCCTTTCTGAGAATCGACATTAAGAAGGAAAGAATTTTGACGCAGAAAGAAGAGGAAACAGTCTGACAAACCAGTCCTGAACTATACCCAGACTACTTTACCAGCTTCTTAATTTTCTTGAGGAGCTTGGCCGGATCAAGGGGCTTGGTGATAAATTCGTTAACACCCAGCTTAAGCGCGAGCGCAATCACTTCTTCTTCACCATCTGAAGAAAGCATGATTATGGGAGTATTTTTCTGTTGCTCTTCACGCACCATCTTTAATATTTCATCACCATTGTGATAGGGCATGTGAATATCGGTGATGATCAGATCAAAATGTTCATGTTCACGTAAATGGCGCAATGCCTCTCTCCCGTCACCGGCGAGGTAGGGTTCCATTCCTGCATTTTGTAAGGTAAGTTTGATTATTCCCAGCACCACATCATCATCATCGCAGACGAGTATTTTCATATAAAGCCATTCTTGTACAGGCTGGCAATATAATTTATTCCGGCTAACTGTAAAACTTCGTCAGAAATGTAGCGTATTCAGGTGTCTGCTTAACTCATGGAGGTTGCGTAGTGATTCGGCAGCGTGATGTAGAATGTAGTGCCATCGCCTTCCTCCGACTCAACGTGAATCGTACCGCCCAGTCGCTGTACGGTTTCTTTTACAAGGTATAGTCCCAGACCAGACCCTTCATTCTGAGACGTGGCACGGTAAAACATACTGAATATTTTTGACAGATAAGATGAGTTGATACCAATACCGTTGTCTTTAAATGCCAGTGTAGCCTGGTGCTTTTTTACTTCCACGTTAACCTCAATGGAAGGGCTGGACTTGGAGTAATCCATATATTTTACTGAGTTCGAGATCAGGTTGTTTATAATGGCGCGTATACGGTACGCATCTGAATAAAATAAGGACGATTGATTTACATCCACAGTAGCACGAATGCGATCAAATCCTTTCATGAACTTCATCTGCTGTATACCGTCTTCGATGATCGTGCGGAAGTCAATCTTCTCAATGGTAATTTCTCTCTTGGAATTACGGGCATACTTCAGGAGATCGTTCACTGAGCTATCAAGCTTCCGTATACTTTCTTCCATCATCTGAAAATAATGCTTCAGGTTTTTAGAAGCTGCTTCACTTTCCTGTTTGGCAAGGTCCAATAGTCCTAACACAGAGTTCAACGGTGAACGTAAATTATGCGCCACACCATATATCATGTGTTCAATCTCGTGATTTGTTTTGGTGAGCTCTTCTACCCGGTGAATCAGATCTTCGCGTGTAGCGTACGATGTATTACTGGTGCGTAACGCTTTTTGAATCGCCAGAGGTAAACGGTATATATCTGATTTCAATACGTAATCATTGGCGCCTTGTTGAATACATGTTTTCGCCATGTGCTGTGATACACCGCCACTCACAATGATGAATGGTATATCTGTCTTTACCTTACGGGCCATTGCCAACGCCTCAAGTGAATTAAATTGAGGTATAGCATGATCTGACAAAATTATATCAGCATTATAATCGGCTAGTGCCTGTACGAATTCTTCGCGGGTATCCACCTGCTTGATCTTGAACCGCATGCCGGCTTTACGCAACGTCATGGACATCAGTTCAAGGTCTTCCTGTATATCTTCTATCAGCAGAATCTGTAATTCTTTAGAAATGCCGGGCAAGTCAAACTGTAAGCCTTCACCGGCTTCACCGAGTTTCCTGCGGGCGTCTTCGATGGCCTCGTATACGGAGGTATAAAATTTTACTTCACCGTGATCGTCCATGACAGGAGTTTGCCAGATACGTTTGTCGTCTTCATCACGGGCTGTCAGGTTAACATAATAAGGATTGGTCGCGGCTGTCTGATGGTCGCTGGGAGATTGATATAAAATCGTGTTGGTCCTGTCGGAAATGGAAATCTCTATCTTCAGCGAACCAACCTGTATTACCTTGTTATAGACTTCCATACAATTTTCGGAATCAAAATTATTGTGACGGCTAAAAACATGTGCCCGCCCAAACTGACCGAAAAACCTACATACTGAACAATGGTAAACTCTTTTATTCCCCAATACGTACAACGACTGCTATCAATGTGGGATTTGATAACCGCAATACTGCATCAACTTATCCAGATAAACTTGTCCAGATAAAAGCAACTCGCTATAACTTCCTGATTAGTGACTATAGAAGTACGGACATTCCACATCTTTGTGAACGTTGCGGATCCGGGTGCGGAAGTTAAGCGTGAACTCATGCGTACCCCGCGAGTAATTTCCGATAGCCGAAGTAGTCCAGTCGTATGAGTAAACGAAGTGGAATTTCTCGCTCAGCTTGAAGCTCAGGAATGTGATAATAGCATCGCCCGTACGATACGAGTGTCCGATGCTGATCTGATCATAAAAGATAACGTTCAGGTTTATATCGGCACTCAGTGGCGTTCCATCCTGTACGCGCAATAAGAAGGAAGGACTTACTTTCACTTTCTCCATGCGATCGATCGGGAACGTTGTACCGGCATGCAGATAGTATACACGTGGTAATGCCAATTGCTCGAATGAGCCTTTAAAGAAATCAGCATGCTTCAGTATGGTTGGCACTGAAAAACCGGCAAACATTTTTTTGTTATAGTAAAATATACCACCGCCAAAATTAGGTCTTAGTTCATTGAAAAATCCATTGAAGATCGGGTCAGCATCAGCCTTTAAATTCAGCTCGGTGAAGTCTGCCTTAAAGTTGTTGAAGCCACCCTGCACACCGAGCGAGAGAACTCCCCCGCCCGGACGCTTGATGATATAGGCGTAACTTCCGAAGAGACCTGTATTCCTATAGCTACCGATCTTGTCGTTCGTTACTAACAACCCCAGGCCTACACGCTCTCTTCGAAAAGCGGAGTGTACACCCAGTGTTGTTGTTTCAGGAGCTCCGTCAAAATTGATCCATTGGTTGCGATAGTTCAGTGTGGCGCTAAGCTGCACGTGACTTCCCGCATAGGCGGGGTTAATCAGCAAGCCATTGAATAAATATTGTGAGTATACAATATTATGCTGCGCAAAAAGTTTCCAGGGAACAGACATTCCCATCAGAGCCAGGCATATTATCATTTTTTTCATAAGGGTCTTTTATTTCAACAGTTCTAAATATCCGGTCTTCACTTCCGATCCATCACCTTTATCGATAATATAGAAGTATGTTCCATCTGGTAATCCGTTACCCAGTATACTAATACCGCGGTTCGACACACCGGTAAAGACCAGATCCTGGTTATTATACCCGCGCTGTTCATATACCAGCGTTCCGGCACGGTTGAAGATTCGAACGTGGTTGTTCTTGAACTCTTCGAGACATCCGATCTCAAAGAAGTCGTTCATACCATCGTTATTATGAGACACTGCGTTATAAACATTGATCTCTGTTTTCACCACCACGGTCTCTGACTTTTCGCAATGCAGTGACGTTATCGCGGTAACAGTATGGGTACCTGCAGGAAGCTGACCGATTATATTACCAGTCATTAATGTACCGTTGATATTCCATTCGATAGATTGAATATCGCTTCCGTTCAGAATAATCAGTTCTGCAGTACCATTCTGCTCAGTACACAACGCAGGCGTTGTCTTCAGCATAAACTCAGGATATACATATATGGCCTCTACTTTTCCTATAACCGGATCCGAAGCACAACCTGATATTTCTTCAATGGCCGTTACTGCGTACTGTCCTGCATCGAGATTCCAGTATACATCACCGGTAGCATCTGCGTTCGGCTTAACAGCACCACCGTCATACCAGTTGAAAGCATAGTCGCTGATGTTGCCATTCACGGATGCGGAGAGTATACCGTTCGGGGTTTCACAATCCGTACGGTTCGCCACGAGCACTACCTGCGGAACAGGCACTGTCATCGGGTCAGCGGTGATCGTTATACTATTACTTCCTGTGCAACCTGAGACTACATCGGTAGCGCGTACCACATACGTTGTGGCTGCCAGGTTGGTCGCTGCGCTTCCGGTGAAGTGCGGTAAACCCGAGATCGAACCTTCGAACCAATCGAAAGTATACCCGATGATGGTACCATTTACATCTGCATTGGCAGCACCGTTGAGCTTAGCAGGATCGCAATACGTAAGCGGAGACATTGGTGTAATATTTACCGCCGGGTATATTCTGCTGTCGGTTACCGTAGCTGTATCCGGCAATATCGTACAGAAATTCAGTGTGGGGTGCTTTGCTACAGCGGTATATACACCCAGCGGAGCAATTGTTACTACACTTCCAGTATAAATCGGAGTACCGCTTACAACTGAACCGGTATACCAGTCATAGTCGTACAAACTACCATCACCGCGTGGCACGGTTGCAAACAAGCTTCCGTTTGTGGTGATACAACTTGTTAACGGTGTAGCAGAAGCGAGTGTCTGAACTGCAACTGTATCGGTCTTGAATTTGAATGTCGCATCCGAGAAGCAGTGCGTAGTATTGTTTGTTACGCGTATTGTATAGGTCGCCGTAGCGGTGTACGGTATACCATTCAATTCATTATCGGAATCGACAACAGCCCCAGAAGTATTGTTACCCTGGTACCAGGCGAATGTATAGTTTCCAAAGTTCGGATTATTGTCAGCAATAACGCTCAATGAACCGGTAACTTCAGGAAGTATACATACTGCCGGGTTTGTAAACGCATCCAGAGAAATCGCTGGAGGAGCTGTATTATCATCGATAATCGCAATGGTGAACAACGAGGTACAACCCAGGTTATCGGTTGACTGCACGTAGTATGTGCCACTGGTCAGGTTCGGCGATGTTGCATTGCCATTAACAACGCCCGTTATCGGACTCTGTGCTGCATCGAACCACTGGAACGAGAAGTTAGCAAGTTCAGCAGGATCGTTCATATCGAGGAACCTGGTAGTCCCCATCAAATCCTGTCTCACCGTAGTTACCTTAATAGAGCCATCTAATGCAGGAGCACATTGTGTCTGTGCGATGGTCGTAACATCGTTGTTATATACCGGTACTTCTCTCTCCAGGTATATCGTTGCTATACCGATACATCCGTTGCCTGCTGATGCTACATCGGTCACTCGAACTGTGTAGTCACCTTCCTGCATTCCGGAAAGCGTAACACCTGTTGCAATGAAGTCGACCGCGTTCGTGTTGTTGGCACCACGGAACCACTCAAAGGTATACCCGGTGGTAACACCCGTTGTTGTGCCTTCTGTTACAGAAGCTGTCAACTCTCCGGTATAGCTTGTGTTACATGCTACGTTAGGAGCATTCTGCACAATTACTACTGTAGGATTTACAGATATATCATTGATCGTAAACGGAGTGAGCGAGGTATTACAGTTCGATGCCGTATTTGTAGCACGCACGAAGTAGTTACCTGCGCCTATAGCTGTACCAATCGTAGCGGCTGAACCCGATGATGCTACTACCGTAGTGCCGTCACTTTCAAACCACTCGAACGTATACCCTGCTACACTGCCTATCGATACTCCATCAACTTCAATGTCTGTTACCTGTGCTGAACCATCCGCTGGATTACAATCAGCCTGGTGCGTCAGTGTTATAG
>CABHOK010000009.1 GCA_902168205.1 uncultured Chitinophaga sp.
TGGACGCTGCCCGTACGCAACTGGAGTTTGGTGGTGAATCAATTTATCAACATCTTCGGAGAGCGGTGCAAAATATAATCCCTTTACGCAGTTGCTTAGACGCTTACACACTTTTTTAGGCAGTGTCCAACTATCACTTATGTGCTCTTACTTTTACAACTATAGTATTAGCGGCAGAGTATATCGCTGTGTTTTTTCTGTCCCGATAGTTATCGGGACGAAACCAAAATCTACTCGTTAACCTCGAGCTCGCCCTCCGGATGAGTGATTACATAATCAGAAAGATCCTGTTTCGCAGTCAAACCCTGTCCATAAATAACATCTCCCTGCTGACGGATAGTAACGAATTGCTCTGTGAAAATGCGCTGATCATCAGGCTTCCAGAAAAGTTCTTCGGTGTTAAGCTGTTCATTCTTGGCAACATTCTTTACTTCTACTTTTCCGCGACCGCGCCACTGATCCTGCTCTTTGAAATAGTAAGCATGATTCGCGCGCAACGTTGATTCCAGTTTTTCAAACTCATCATAAAACTCCATGTATATACCCTTCGGAAATTCGCGATCGCCATTCTGAAATTCGTATACCAGTTCAGCCTGCATTTTTACCTTGATGTTGTTGTTCTCGGTATAAAACATTTCCATGTTCTCAACTTCGCGCAGCGGTCCGGTATATTCTACAGGCTCTTTGATCTCCTGTTTGCCGCAGGCCATCACCAGAACCGGGAGTATTAGAAGCAGTAAATATCGTCTCATAAAAAATCTCATCATTCAAAAACGTATGATCGATACGGTCGTCACGTTTTATATAAAGTTAAAAGGCCACAGCATTAACCATGGCCTTTTACTTCTATCTTTTTTCGCAGCGATCAATCAAACTTGCGTTTAATAAACCACTGGTCGTTAAAGGTTATACCAAAGTATATTTTAAAGTAGTTCTCTTCCAGTATATTCTCATTCCTGTTACCCCGCTTACCTACTTTAGCTGCCAAATTCAAATTTGAGCGACCGGCCGGCAACGAGAGCCCAAAATTAATGCCATAGTCTTTCACGCTATTGCCATTCGCCAGAAAAGGATATTGTTCCATACTAACCCCGAGGCGATAGGTGAGGCGCTTCAGGTAACTGCCGAGTGCGAGTGGATCTGGCGTAATTTCACCTCCCAGTGCAGCACGCCACGATTCCTGCAAGCCTGTGTTGTCATCTGCATTCACACTGCTGAAGTTTGACCAGTTCTGGTACGAAAGCTCAGTTGCTACAGACCATTTCAATCCTCTGCTTAATGAAACTCCCAACGTAAGTGCTCCCGGTATTTTTATTTGTCCGTGGGCGTTGCTGAGTTCGCTTGATTCAATGGTATCGCCGGCAACCGTAGTGCGGTAAAATTTGTCAGTAACTTTTGTTTTCAGGCTGGTCTTCATGTCATACATAGCACCAACACTGAATCGATAATTTTTTCCCCAGAGTGAATCGCGACTGAACGAAAAACCTCCGCTGAAATTAAAATCAGAAACTGATGATTTATTTTCTACTGATACTATATAAGGGATTACATCAGGACCTGTGAGTTGGTTGGAATAAACATTTTCAATCGGACCGAACAGATACGTTGCCTTTAAACCGATGCTGATCTCTTTTGTCAAGCGTATACCGTTAGACCAGTATAATTGTGTTAAACCTCCGGTGCCGCTTTCTCTTAACTCATATGGAGTACCGTCTGAAAGTGTAGTATCTCTTTTTACTTCGTAATCGACATTGGTATAGGGCATCAAGCCGATAGACGTTGTCCACTTGGTAACTTTTACCGGGAACGCCATCGCGAGGTAATTCATATTACCGCCTGAATTTTTTTCGCTGCCCTGGCTGTTGCGAATTGTTCTGCGCTCACCAACTATACCTGCCTCAAAAACAGTAAGTGTGTTGAATACCAGCAATGCCGGGTTTTGATTATTGAGATACCAGTACTGCGGCTGACTTATACCCGTACCCGAGCCTTGGTTATGAACCAACGCATCACCGTAGCGTTCGCCTATCCCAAACGTTGTGAATGGTGAACGTGCTGCCTGGCCCCGAACTTCTGCTGATGCAATGATGACAAGAGACAGTAAAAAAAACTTCTTAACGACTGACATTATGTAATAAAATGCTGTTTAACCCGCTTAGAACCAGTTCAGGGCTCGCAAATATGGACGCTTTAAGTTTGTTTTCAAAAAAACCTGTATCACCCCCGCACAAAATCACCTTTAAACCGTCAAATTTCTCAGAATACCTGCGAATAATCCCTTCAATTTCTTCTATCAAACCAAAAATAGCTCCGCTCTGCATGCACGTTTCGGTACTGTTACCGATTAATGCGGCATCGGCTACTGCATGCACTAACGGTAAACGTGCAGTGAACGTATGCATGGCATCGAAGCGCATCTTCAATCCTGGCGAAATACTGCCGCCATGATAATTACCCTGCGCATCAACAAAGTCGTACGTGATGCACGTGCCCGCATCAATCACCAGGCAATTTGTTGCCGGAAAAATCTGTTGCGCTCCACATACTCCCGCGATCCTGTCTACTCCCAACGTCTGCGGTGTGGCATATAGATTTTTTACCGGCAAGGGTAATGTGTAGTGAAGAATAAATTTCTTCTTCGCGGTTGTCCATGACCCTACTGTATGGGCATCCGTGTTCACTGAGCTTATGATGAAATGATCGGCCGGAAAGTTTTGTAGAAAATCTTTCAGGGCCTCTTCTTCGCGGAAGACACGCTTGTCAGTCAGTGTATGGTGATCAAAAATCCCTACCTTGGCAGACGAGTTTCCGTAATCGACAACTATATTCATACAGTGTATCTGTTAGCCATAATCGGTTAATGTTACAATGTCGGTAAGGAACCTGTAGTATACACACGAATTACCTTTACACGTAACATGGCACGGACAACAGAACCCAAAAATATGGATTCAAAGAACAACTATAAAGTTATCGGACTGATGTCGGGCACTTCGCTTGACGGACTCGATATTGCGTATTGTAAATTCAGCAAAACAGAAAAGGGCTGGCAGTATGTTATCGATAAGGCAACAACGCTGAAATATCCGGCAGCATGGATTACCAAACTTTCTTCAGCACAAAATCTTTCAGCAGAAGAATTGGTTGCGCTCGATGTAACGTATGGAAAATTTTTGGGCAAAGCCTGCGCTGATTTTATAAGCAAGCATAAGCTGAAGGTTGATTTCATTGCATCACACGGTCACACTATATTTCATCAGCCGGGTCGTGGCTTTACGTTTCAGTTAGGGAATGGTCAGGCACTGCACGCTGCGTGTGGCCTCCCCGTGGTATATGATTTCAGAAGCCTGGATGTGTTGTTAGGAGGAGAAGGCGCACCGCTCGTACCGGCTGGCGATAAATTTCTTTTCAGTGAGTATGATGTTTGCCTCAACCTTGGTGGCATTGCGAATCTCTCGATGGATATTAAAGGAAAGCGCATCGCATACGATGTGTGTTTTATGAATATGGGTTTGAACTACCTGGCTTCCAAAGCCGGTAAAAGTTTTGATGCACATGGCGCAATGGCAAGTGATGGAACAGTACACACTCCGTTGTGGAAGGCTCTTGCGAAAATATATAGTGGTCTTCGCAAGAAAAGACCATCGCTCGGCAGAGAGATGTTTGAAAAACAGATCAAGCCATTGCTGGATGATGAATCAATTCCATTGACTGACAGACTCCGGACGTTCACAGAATCATCTGCGGCTGAAATTGCCAGTGTTATTATGAGTAGTAAAGAAGCCGCAAAAGTGTTGTGTACCGGTGGAGGTGCTTTTAACTCATTTTTTGTTTTACGCTTGCTGGAGTTATGTGGCGATCATGCAACGCTCATCATTCCGGAAGAAGATGTGGTGAAGTTCAAGGAAGCATTGGTGTTCGGGTTTTTAGGCATGCTTCGCCTGCGCAACGAAGTAAATTGTTTGAGTAGTGTTACCCATGCCTCGCGAAATAGTTCTTCCGGTTTAACCGTTGGCTTTTAGTACTTTGATGATTATTCTTGCGGCTGAAATATATACTTCAATCCAACCTGCATTTCAATGAAAGAGCTTCTGCACAAGTTTGAGAACAAGCGCCCCGAGATTGTATTTGAATGGAAAGACAGCGAGACAGAAGCGGAAGGCTGGGTAGTAATTAATTCACTACGCGGAGGTGCAGCCGGTGGCGGTACACGCATGCGCAAAGGTCTTGATAAGCGTGAAGTAGAATCGCTGGCCAAGACAATGGAAGTTAAATTTACCGTATCAGGTCCACCCATAGGAGGAGCGAAGTCCGGTATAAATTTCGATCCGGCCGATCCGCGCAAGCAAGGCGTATTGCAACGCTGGTATGCAGCTGTGATGCCACTGTTGAAATATTATTATGGCACCGGTGGTGATTTGAATGTAGATGAAATTCATGAAGTAATTCCGGTAACAGAAGATGTAGGTATATGGCACCCGCAAGAAGGTGTATTTACCGGACACTATAAACCAACGGAAGCGCAAAAGGTAAATCGTATAGGACAGCTGCGCCAAGGTGTGGTGAAAGTGATAGAAGATGAGCAATACTCACCATCGCTTAAAAAGAAATATACCGTGGCCGATATGTGTACAGGCTACGGTGTAGCGCAGGCTGTAAAACATTACTATGAACTTTGGGGCGGTGCTTTACAAGGCAAGCGTGCTGTAGTGCAGGGATGGGGAAATGTAGGTGCCGCTGCCGGATTTTATTTAGCACAGCTGGGCGTAAAGATCGTTGGTATAATCAGTCATGACGGTGGCGTTATAAACCAGGCTGGTTTTACGCTGGAGGAGATACAGCAGCTGGTTGTAAATCGCCAGGGCAACAAACTCATATCACCGGATATACTTCCGTTTGATATAGTTAACCAGAAAATATGGGATCTCGATTTCGAGATATTTATACCGGCAGCAGCTTCACGCCTTATTACCAAAGAACAGGTTGACAGAATGTCGTCATCGCTGGAAGTAATTTCGTGTGGAGCTAACGTTCCGTTTGCTGACCCCGAGATTTTCTTCGGAGCTACCGGACTCTATGCCGATCAGAAATTTTCAGTGATCCCCGATTTTATAGCGAACTGCGGCATGGCTCGCGTGTTTGCTTTCTTCATGGAAAGCGAAGTGAAGATGGAAGATGCTGCTATATTCAGTGATATAGCGCAGACCATTCGCACTGCACTTGAAAAAACGCATAGCGTTAACAGGCAAAAGACCGGTATAGCACAGGCTTCATTCGAAACAGCACTGCGACAACTCGTAAAATAACACGTAGGAAAGTAAGAGTATTGCGTGGTTAATCCACCGCAGTATTGTCTTCGTCTGGCAGTAATTTCAGATCGACCAGTTCCGGCAGCGTCTGATTCATTTTTACAATACGTATAGCATAACCACCCAAGTTAAACTCGGCACCTTCGCGCATATCTAGTGGGTTGTGCGAAAGTAGTAAACCCGCTAGCGTATCGTAATCTTCCGATTGCGGAAAAGGTTTGTCCAGCATCTTGTTTATATCGTGTATAGAAGATGTAGCGATAACGTGATATGTATCGCCCGCCTCGGTTACGATTTGAGCTTCATGGTCGTGCTCGTCCTGAATTTCACCAACAAGTTCTTCGAGTATATCTTCCAGGGTAACAATACCAATCGTTCCTCCATACTCGCTGATCACAATAGCCATCTGTACTTTCTTCTTCTGGAAATCGCGAAGCAGGTGGTCGATGGGTTTATTCTCGGTTACGAAATACGGCTGCGATACAATTTCGCTCAGCGTTTTGTTTGTCTTATTGATGTAGTGATGAACTATATCTTTCGAGTGAACAACACCCTTGATCTCGTCTAGGTTATTGTCATATACCGGGTAACGCGAGTAGCCTTCTTTCATTACCAGCTGAATGGCATTGTCTAACGAAGTGGAAGCATTTATACCCGAGATTTTTATACGCGGCACCATAACCTGTTTCACGATGCGATCGTCAAAGTCAAATACGTTTTGAATCAGTTCGCGCTCGTTACTTTCTATAGCTCCACCTTCTTCACTTTCGGCAATGATCAGCTTTAATTCTTCTTCCGAGTGAATCTCTTCATGTTCGCCTACCGGTTTTATGCCGAATAACCTCAGAATGAAATTAGCAAAGCCGTTAAGCAATGCTATAAAAGGTTTGAATACAAAATGGAATATCTGTAAAGGAACAGAAACTGCAAGTGTTGTAGGTGTAGGATAGCGTATAGCAATCGACTTGGGTGCGAGTTCACCAAATACGATGTGCAGAATGGTAAGCGTAACAAAGGCTACTGGTATGGCTATACGGTGGGCCATGGCTTCTGTTATGGTAAGGCCAAGACCGCTTATAACGCTAAGTATAATTTTGGAAACAACATCTTCACCAACCCAACCTAAGCCGAGACTAGCCAGTGTTATACCAAGCTGTGTTGCGGCCAGAAATCCATCCAGATTATCGATGATAGTTTGTGCCGCTTTCTTGCGGGCGTTGCCTGCCTGAAGGGCAATTTGAGATGATCGGACTTTTACAATAGCAAATTCTGCTGCTACGAAAAAGCCATTCAGAAACACCAAAAACAGAGTTAGAAAAATATCGAAGACCATTTACCGCAATGCTGCTAAAAACTCAAAGTTAACGGATTGCATTGTTCCTATCAGAACTATTTTAAAAATTCTGTTTTTTGGGCGCTAAAGCGGTTTTTTGAGGGTACAACGGAGCCGGGAGCGGCTTAATGGCGATTTTTTAAATAAACCCCGCTCTTTTTCAGGATGCTAAAAAGAGCGGGATTAAAGGAGGTGTTTACTTCAGGCCGAACAATCCTTCATTGAGAAGGTTGAGTGCTTTTTCTTTGTATTGTTTGTCAACCAGCACCGTTACGTTGTTGGGACTTCCGCCACTGCAGATCATGCGCAAGGGTATATCTGCCATGGCTTCGAAGATTTTGTTCAGCATTCCTTTCTGCTCTGTGATTTTGTTACCTACAATACAGATAATGGTTTGATCTTTATCTACCTCTATCGAACCGAATTTCTTCAACTCATTTTCGATGGAAGCAAGATGCGTGTTGTTGTCGATCGTCAATGATACAGCAACTTCAGAAGTTGTTACCATATCGATAGAAGTTTTGTGGTTTTCGAATACTTCAAATACTCTGCGCAAGAAACCATACGCCATCAGCATACGTGACGATTTGATGTTGATAGCGGTGATACCATCTTTCGCCGCGATCGCTTTGAAAGAACCTTCGGTACCTTTGCTGGTGATGATTGTGCCAAATGCTTTTTCATCCATCGTGTTCTTCAGACGCACCGGTACATTATACTTCTGTGCAGGTACGATGGTTGAAGGGTGGAGGATTTTTGCTCCGAAGTATGCAAGTTCAGAAGCTTCATCGAACGTAAGTTCTGAAATCGGTACAGTCTTCTTAACAATGCGCGGGTCATTGTTGTGCATGCCATCTATATCGGTCCAGATCTGTATTTCTTCAGCACGTATAGCAGAACCTACCAGTGATGCCGTATAGTCGCTGCCACCACGCTTCAGGTTGTCGATCTCGTTACGATGGTTGCGACAGATATAGCCTTGTGTAATGATGATCTCTACATTGCTAAGTGAGCTCAAAAGAGGCTTGAGTCGCTCGGAAATTTTTTCGAGTTCAGGCTCTTCGTTTTCATCAATGGACATGAAATATAACGCAGGAAGTAGACGCGCGCTGATCTTGCGCTCCTGCAGGTGCTGATAGAATAATTCCGTTGAGAGCAGTTCACCTTGTGCCAGTAACTCGCGATAACTTTTGTTATCGAACTGGCCTGCTGCAAGCAGACGGATAAAAATAAAAAAGCGGCTTACAATCTCCTGTCCTATAGCCAGGAAACCTTCACTGCTATATAATTCTTTGATGAACGTGAGGTAGTGCTTTTCAAGATCGCTGATAACTTCTTCCGCCTTTGCCTTTTGTCCTGCCAGTAAATGATCACCGATCGAAACCAACGCGTTGGTTGTACCGGATAATGCAGACAGAACAACAATCTTTTTACCGGGTGTACTCGTTACGAGGTCGGCAATTTTTTTCATGCGTTCAGGCTTCCCTACCGAGGTGCCTCCGAATTTCATTATGAGCATAAGCGTGCGTTTTTATAAAGCGGGCAAATATATAAAGCGATTAAAAATAATTCGCGCACAACTGCAAACAATTGCTTCTTTTTCAATGAATTGCAAACTAATGTTAGTGGAATTGCGAAGGATTTAAAGAAAGTATGCAGATATAGTATATATCAAAAAAAGAAAACCCTCCGGTTGTCGGAGGGTTCTATAATATTCACGAACGATGTTGAACAACTTATTTCTTGTCGTTCACTTCTTCGTACTCTACATCCGATACATTGTTGCCAGATGCGTTGCCTGCATTTGAAGGGCCGCCTTGTGCGCCTGCATCAGCATCAGGACCCGGAGCACCTCCGTTGGTTGCCTGGTACATTTCAGAAGCTGCTGCCTGCCATGCTGCATTCAGCGTGTTCATAGCGGCTTCTATACCGGCAAGGTCTTGCGCCTGGTGAGCTTTCTTCAGATTTTCAAGGGCGCTGCTGATAGCTCCTTTGTTGCTGTCGGAAAGTTTATCACCGTATTCTTTCAGTTGCTTTTCAGTCTGGAAGATGAGTGAATCGGCCTGGTTAACTTTCTCAGCGCGTTCTTTTACTTTTTTATCAGCATCAGCATTTGCCTGAGCTTCTTCTTTCATCTTCTGGATCTCTGCATCGGTAAGTCCGGAAGAAGCTTCGATGCGGATCTTCTGCTCTTTGCCGGTTCCTTTATCTTTAGCCGATACGTGAAGTATACCGTTGGCATCAATATCGAATGTTACTTCGATCTGCGGTACACCGCGAGGTGCCGGAGGTATATCAGACAAGTGGAAACGACCAATGGTTCTGTTGTCTTTCGCCATGGCGCGTTCACCTTGCAACACGTGTATCTCAACAGAAGGCTGGTTGTCTGCAGCGGTCGAGAACACTTCTGATTTCTTAGAAGGAATAGTTGTGTTCGCTTCGATCAGCTTGGTCATTACACCTCCTAATGTTTCAATACCCAATGAAAGCGGAGTTACATCCAACAGAAGTACGTCTTTTACTTCTCCGGTTAACACACCACCTTGTATCGCTGCACCTACTGCAACCACTTCATCCGGGTTTACACCTTTTGAAGGTTTCTTGCCGAAGAATTTCTCTACTTCTTCAACGATGCGTGGTATACGGGTTGAACCACCCACGAGAATTACTTCATCGATCTGCGATACAGAAACACCTGCATCTTCCACAGCCTTGCGGCAAGGCTCTAATGTTCTGCGCACGAGATCGTCAACCAGTTGCTCGAATTTCGCGCGTGTTAATTTTCTAACAAGGTGTTTTGGTACACCGTCAACAGAAGTTATGTAAGGTAAATTTACTTCTGTTTCCATAGAGCTTGATAATTCGATCTTTGCTTTTTCAGCAGCTTCCTTCAGACGTTGTAACGCCATCGGATCTTTGCGCAGATCTACGCCTTCTTCTTTCTGGAATTCATCTGCCAGCCAGTTCATCACACGCAAGTCGAAGTCATCACCACCCAGGTGTACATCACCATTAGTAGATTTTACTTCGAATACGCCATCACCTAATTCCAGTACTGATATATCGAATGTACCACCTCCTAAGTCGTACACCGCGATTTTCATATCATGATTCTTCTTATCAAGACCATACGCCAACGCAGCAGCAGTAGGCTCATTGATAATACGTTTTACATCGAGGCCTGCAATCTGTCCCGCTTCTTTGGTAGCCTGACGCTCAGCATCGTTAAAGTAAGCCGGTACTGTAATAACGGCCTCTGTTACCGTGGTGCCGAGGTAGTCTTCTGCAGTGCTCTTCATCTTCTGAAGAATCATTGCAGAGATCTCTTGTGGAGTATATAAACGATCGCCAATGCGAACACGCACGGTGTTGTTGTTGCCGGATTCCACCTGGTATGATACCATTTTCTTTTCTCCGGATACTTCATCAAACTTCTTACCCATGAAGCGTTTGATAGACTGCACTGTATTTTTTGGATTGGTGATAGCCTGACGCTTCGCAGGATCTCCCACTTTGCGTTCACCCTTTCCGTTGTCTAGAAAACCAACGATGGAAGGTGTAGTTCTACGACCTTCGCTATTCGCGATTACCACGGGCTCGTTACCTTCCATTACAGCAACGCACGAGTTGGTGGTACCTAAGTCTATTCCAATAATTTTTCCCATAATATTTTTTCGGTGTTTAGTTTACAGCTTTTCTTCTCCTTGTTGCGTTTCTTCAAGGGTTATGCCAATGGCTTTTTAAGGATAAAAATGTGACACATTGACATAAAATAAGCTGGTGCGGTGCATCTATAGTGTTAACAACGGCTACGGGCGGTCGAGTAGTGACTGAAGTATCGTTTCAGAGTCTGCATATCCTGCAGATTTTAGTCGCTTGAAATCGTTGATGGCTTTCCGCTTGTCGCCCATCGCGATATAGGTTTTGCCGCGAAGGTACAGGGCTTCCATGTTCGATGGATTTACCTCGAGTGCTTTGCTAAACGCTTCAATGGATGCGGTATAATTCTGTAGATGAAAATGAAGTTTGCCGTTGAGAAAGAAGGCACGAGAGTACTGTACCTTATCGTAATATTCGGGATGAAATCCTCTGAGGAGGACACGTTCAAGTATTCGCTTTGCTTCATCCCATTTATGTTGAGCTAAAAACAGTTCTGCCTGGCGCATAAGCGGAGACGTTCGTTCAGGCAAAGCTTCCTGGTATTCAGCAAGCGTTTCGAGAGCGTTCACGGTATCTTTCAAGGTGATATAGCTTTCCACTACATGCTCAAAAAGTTGCCAGTTGAAACGGTCAATCTTCAGTGCTTTTCGAAAATCATCGTTGGCACCTTTCTCATCGCCAACCAGTGATCGGCATAAACCACGTTGATTAAAAATTTCAAAGTCTGTTGTGTCAGACTTCAGGTATTTTGTGAAATCAATGATGGCACCGTAATAGTCTTTCTGTGCTGCCTTGATCAGCCCTCGTAATCTATAGGTAAGCATCAGCTCTGGTTGCAGTCGAGCCATTTCATTGAGATCTGCGTAAGTACCTTTCCAGTCTTTTCGTTCATAGCGATAGATGGCTCTCTTCTTATGCGCATCCAGAATTTCATTGTCAAGCTGCAGTGCTTTGTCGTAGTATACAAATGCAGAATCATGTTTACCGTCATGCTCAAATGCCAATGCTTCCAGAAAATATACCGTGGCAGATGGTTGAATTTTTTCAGCTGCTTTAAAATTTTCCAGCGCTAATTTTTTCTTGTCTGCCAGAAAGAAACAGAATCCTTTTTTGAAAAACTTCAATGCGTTTTCATCTAATCCATAACTGAAGCGCACGGCATACGAGGTTGCATATTGAATATCAATGTGTTTGTCCAATATCGTTTCTCCCCTTCTGAAATGTTCCTCGTTCGCCTGGTTGGCCAGTACAGCCTTACGCAAATCATTAAAAGCCTGATCGAAGTTTCCAAGTTCAATGTTGAGAAACCCGCGTAACATCACGAAGAAAGAATTGTCTGGATTATACTGCACGAGTTTATTCCAGTCGCGAATAGTTTTATCGGGCTGTTCCAAAACGATATACGCAAAGCCGCGCCAGAATAATGCTTCGCGGTAAAGCGAGTCGCATTGAAGTGCCTTTTCAAAATATACTATAGCTTCGGTATTGTTTTTACTTTTGGCCAGCTCGGGGAATTTAATGAGCCCTTGTACCAGGTATGCGTTGGGAAATTTCGGATCAAGTTCGTGGCACTTCTCCAGGTACTTTAATGCTTTGCGCTCGTTGCCACGCATGCGCTCTATATTGCCGAGATTGAAATGTGCACGGACAAGTGCAGGATTTATACCAACCGATTTTTCATAGTATGATTCTGCTTTATTGTACGCCTCTTTCTGGTCGTACACTTCGCCAAGCAACAGAAGTGTTTCACTGCTTTTGGGATTTATAGCGAGTGCTGCAAGAAAATCTTTTTCTGCATTCGCAAAATCTCCCAGCATCTTATGACATATACCACGATAATAAAATGCTGGTGAGAAATTGGGGAGCTGACGGATAACGTCGCTGAAGTTGTTAATCGCTACATCCGGATTGTCTTCATCCAGTTCTGCCAATCCATTGTTCATGGAAGCCTGAATTTTGCCAGCCATGTTCCAGGTAAACTTCATTTCAGGATAGGTGCTGTTGTCAATGGATGGAAACAGACTTTCCTTGAAGTACCTGGAAAAACCAGACTGCCCGATCGCAGTTACACTGATCAGTAAACCAAAGATGAATATAGCAAGCTTCGGTTTTCTCATAACCTGAATGCCACTCAGCGATTTATTGTGACCACTCCGTTGGTGTTCTGTCCCAACGATGATCTTTCAGCTTCGCGTGAAGCGATTCAGCCAGCAGCTTGCCATCGCTTGTACCAATGTTCGCATTTACGTTTCGTACTTTGCGCATACCCGGAATAATGGTGTGTACATCATCATTGCAGAGTATAAATCGAAGCGCCATCTCAGCCATCGTCATACCGGCAGGTATCAGTGGGCGCAAGGCTTCAGCATGATCAACACTTGAATTGAGATTCTCAGGAACGAAGTATGTGGAGCGCCAATCACCTTGGGGAAAAACAGTTTCCTTGGTAAGCGTACCGGTTAATGTACCTTCATCAAAGGGCACGCGGGCAATAACACCTATATCTAACTGGCGGCACAGTGGGAAGAGATTGTCTTCAGGTGCCTGATCGAAAATATTATAGATCACTTGTACGGCATCAATCAGGTTGGTTCGTAGTGTATCCAGTACGTTGTCTGGCTCCCAGCGGTTAACGCTTATACCGAAGTGCTTTACTTTTCCTTCACGTTTTAATTTATCAACTGCAGTTTTCCATTCATCCTGGTTGGCCCAGCTGTCTTCCCACACGTGAAATTGTTGCAGATCTATACTGTCGACATTCAGATTCTTCAAACTCTTCTCGGTATACTCAATGATGTGAGAAGCCGGAAAACAATCTGCCAATTTATATTCGGGCCTGGAAGGCCACTTGAAATTT
Source organism: uncultured Chitinophaga sp. (assembly GCA_902168205.1). Classification (GTDB taxonomy): domain Bacteria; phylum Bacteroidota; class Bacteroidia; order Cytophagales; family Cyclobacteriaceae; genus Ohtaekwangia; species Ohtaekwangia kribbensis. The sequence goes on from CABHOK010000009.1 coordinate 13,160, forward strand.
TTGGGTGGAATCTTGGTCGCGATATATAACTTCTTGTCTGGATTCTGCTTCACAACTTTGCCGAGTATCTCTTCACTTTTGCCGTTGCCGTAGCCCCACGCGGTGTCAAAGAAATTACAACCTAATTCAATGGATCGCGCTAAAGCCTGGTCTACTTCCTGGTTGTCGGCACCGGTCCAGCCGGCAAGGCCCCACATGCCGTAGCCAATTTCACTTACGTTCCAGTTTGTTCTTCCAAATCGTCTGTATTGCATTTTTGGTGTTTGGGTTTATGATTGAATTGAGGACTCTCTGTAAAGATTTTTCGATTTTCTTTACAAAGCAAAATCACTTTGATAAGAAAAACGCATTTTCTTTACAAAGCGAAATCCTTATGATAAGGAAATGGCATTTTCTTTACTTTTGCGACCGCTTATTCGTGAATCGTTATCCGTTAATAGTTAATCGTTGGCTATGCACTTGTGGATTCCGGATTACGAATAAGAAATAACGGATAACGACTAACGAGACAATGAATCTAGAACAGGAAATATCGAAACGAAGAACCTTCGGAATTATAAGTCACCCCGATGCCGGAAAAACAACGCTTACGGAGAAACTTCTGCTTTTCGGAGGTGCCATTCAGAAAGCAGGCGCAGTAAAGTCGAGTAAAATTAAAGATCACGCGCGCTCCGACTGGATGGAGATCGAGAAACAAAGAGGTATCTCGGTGGCTACTTCGGTGATGGGCTTTAACTATAAAGATGTAAAGATAAACCTGCTCGATACACCGGGTCACCAGGATTTTGCTGAAGACACCTATCGTACGTTGACTGCTGTAGATAGTGTGATCATGGTGATCGATTGTGTGAAAGGTGTAGAGATACAAACCGAGAAGCTGATGGAAGTTTGCCGGATGCGTAATACTCCGGTGATCTGTTTCATTAACAAACTCGACCGCGAAGGACGTGATCCATTTGAGTTATTGGATGAGGTTGAAGAGAAGTTGAACATCAAAGTTCGTCCGTTGAGCTGGCCGATCAGCATGGGTAAAACTTTTAAAGGAGTATATAGTCTCTATGAGAAGAGCCTGCATCTCTTTACACCCAGTAAAACAACCGTGGAGGAGGGCATCGAAGTAAAAGATATCAACGACACGATTGTAGATGATTATGTTGGTGAGAACAATGCTAAACAACTGCGTGCTGATGTTGAGTTAATTGAAGGAGTATATCCGGAGTTTAATGTTGATGATTACCTTGCGGGTAAGGTTGCTCCGGTATTCTTTGGTAGTGCTGTTAATAACTTTGGGGTTCAGGAGTTGTTGGATACGTTTATTCGCATAGCACCCGATCCTGCTCCGCGCGAAACAACGGCAAGACTTGTGGAGCCTGTTGAAAATAAATTCTCCGGTTTCATTTTCAAGATACATGCTAACATGGATCCGAAACACCGGAACCGTATAGCGTTCTTGCGAATATGCTCCGGTAAATTTGAGCGAGGAAGTAATTACTACCATGTTCGCCAGGAAAAAGGTATACGCTTCTCAAATGCTACGGCTTTCATGGCGCAGGATCGCGAGACCGTTGATGAAGCATGGCCGGGAGATATAGTCGGTTTATATGATACCGGTAACCTGAAGATAGGCGATACGCTTACAGAAGGAGAGAAGATGATGTATACCGGTATACCCAGTTTCTCTCCCGAGATTTTTAAAGAGGTGCTAAACATGGATGCCATGAAGACGAAGCAACTTGAAAAAGGCTTGCTTCAACTAATGGAGGAAGGTGTGGCGCAGTTGTTTACCTACGAGATTGGTAAGAAAAAAGCCGTGGGTGTTGTAGGAGCACTGCAGTTTGAAGTAATTCAGTTCCGCCTCAAGAATGAGTACGGTGCATCGTGTCAGTTTGTGCCACAGAATATTTATAAGGCCTGCTGGATAAGCAGTAAAGATCCGCAGAAGCTTGCTGAGTTTATAGATTCGAAACAGCGGCACATCGCCCGCGATAAAGATGATAAGATTGTGTTTATGGCCGAGTCTCGTGCGTGGTTAAAAATGGTGCAGGATAACTTTCCGGATATAGAGTTTCATTTTACTTCTGAGTTCTAATCAGAAAGTAAAGATATCTTTCAGGTCAAATTTAAGATTGGTAAGAACGGAGGAGGAAACTTCTCCTTCTTTTACAAGGTATAGATGTGGCACGTCAGCATCGGCTTGATGGTGCTTATATACTTCGGGTGTATGATTGGCCGGGATCTGCGATCCAATATACTATATCGCCTATCTTTCTTGCCTCCGCCTTAAAAAAGCTATAAAGGTTATCATTGGTATTTTGGTGAATAGGCGAAGGAGTAGGTGGTATAACCAGTGCTCCATTAATCAACTTACACAAGGTATTAGATTCTTCCAGTTTGAGAAAATCATCAACAGTCCATTCTCTACTGCGATCAATCCTTAATGTTTTCATTCAAGTTGAAAAAAATCTTTTATAAATGTACCAACTTTTCCAGATGTTTGGTTTTTGATTCGCATGGCCAAAGCTCAACCCTTCACCGTACTCTACGAAGACAACCATCTGTTGGTTGTTAACAAAGCCAGTGGCGTACTGGTGCAGGGCGATGCTACCGGAGATATACCTTTGGTAGAGTTGTGTAAAGAATATATTAAAGAAAAATATGATAAACCCGGTGCTGTATTTCTGGGTGTAGTACATAGACTCGACCGCCCGGTAAGTGGTGTTGTGGTGTTAGCTCGCACATCAAAGTCGCTCGAACGGATGAATGCATTGTTCCGCGAGAAGGAGACTACCAAAACATACTGGGCTATTGTTGGGAGTAAGCCTCCTAAAAACGAAGACACGCTCTTGCACTGGCTTCTAAAAGACGAGAAGAAGAATAAGACTACCGCATTCAGGAAAGAAACAACGGGTGCCCTACGCTCTGAACTGAGTTATAAAGTGCTCGCTGCTGCCGCGGGTTGCTGGTTGTTACAAGTAAATCCGGTTACGGGCCGTCCACACCAGATACGCGTACAACTTGCCAGTATAGGTTGTGTTATTAAAGGCGACATAAAATATGGAGATGATACCCCAACCGATAACGGAAGTATTTATCTTCATGCCAAAAGACTTTCGTTTGTTCACCCGGTAAAGAAGGAGAAAGTGTTGTTTGAAGCACCAGTACCTTCTATGGGGTTGTGGAATAATTTCCCTGAAATCGAATAAAAATATGGCGAATACTTCGTGGATGGAGCGGCTCAAGCAACGATGGAAACTGGGAAGTATATCTCAGGTTGTTGTCGTATTGATTGTGTTTGCCTGTACTGGCCTCACTGTTTTAGCTATTAAAAAACCGATTCTTCGGTTCCTTGCCGGAGAAAATGGCGATACAGCGTTCGCTTCCGTATTATACTATATATTTATTCTGCCCCTATATAATGTCATCTTGTTAGGGTATGGTTTCCTCTTAGGTCAGTTCACTTTTTTTTGGGAATTCGAAAAGCGCTCTGTTGGCAGGATTATTTCTGCTTTTCGAAAGACGAAAAAGTAGTGGTTTATGAAACATATTTTATTGCTGGCTGCGGCTATTTTAATAGTCACGGCATGCTCATCTCCAAGGTATACCTATAATTTTGATTACTACGACTATAACAGCGGGCGCAAACATCATCATGCAAAAGCTGCCCAATCCAAAAGTGAAACACAAGAACATCCGCTGATACTGGAAGAACGAACGCTGGTGGCGAGTGCCGCTCCTATAGTTCTGACAGAAGAAGATATACCTGCAGATAAAGCCATCGCGAAGCCTGCTAAAGTATCAAAACCATCAAAGACTACTCTTGCTGAAACTAAGAAAGCGGAAGCAGCGGCAAAAGAAAATGCAGCGCTGCTTGCCAAGCGATATAAAGAACTTTCTAAATCACAACGTAAAGAGTTCAAGGCGGAATTGAAGAAGCAATTCAAACGCTATATGAAAGCCAGGCGTACGGGTGATATAACAGTCGCTAATAATGCTGCGGGTACAATGGACCAGGATTTAAAAATGGCCATTATATTCGGCGCAGTAGGGTTAACATTAACATTGTTTGGAGGTATAAACGAAGCCTTCTGGATATTAGGTGTAATAGCAATTGTAGTTGGCGTTGTGTTTCTTGTGAAATGGTTGGTACGTCAGTAGATCTATAGCGTACAGATATACCATAAAATAAGAAACCCTGAAGTTGTCTCTTCAGGGTTCTTTGTTTTCTAAATGTTCTAAAAGCTTAGGCAGCTATACCATCTGCCAGCAGAATTACTTTGTTCTTCAGTACTTCTACCACGCCTCCGGTAACTGCTATCTGATGAGAGCCATCTTTACCTTTATACTCAACGATACCTTCTTTCAGCAAGCTGATAAGTGGTGCGTGATGATCCATTACCTGAAAGGAACCATCTGCTCCCGGAAAGGTGGCTATGGTAACATCGCCTTCAAATACTTTTTTCTCCGGAGTTAATATTTCAAGATGCATTGTTCTCTAATGATTATAAGATTGGAAGATTATAAAATTGAAAGATTTAAAGACGGATTCGTTAATGTTCCGATCTTTCAATCTTCCAATTTTTCAATTAGCCTCTAGCCTTTTGCTTCAGCCAACATCTTCTCACCTTTTTCAACGGCTTGTTCGATGCTACCAACAAGGTTGAATGCCATTTCTGGCAGGTGATCGTATTGACCATCCATAATGGCGTTGAAGCCTTTGATAGTATCTTTGATATCTACCAGCACACCTTTAAGACCTGTAAACGCTTCTGCCACGTGGAATGGTTGTGAAAGGAAACGTTGTACACGTCTTGCGCGGTGTACTACTTGCTTATCTTCATCAGACAATTCGTCCATACCAAGGATGGCGATGATGTCTTGTAATTCTTTATAGCGCTGCAGAATGTTCTTCACGCGTTGAGCACAGTTATAGTGCTCTTCACCAACGATCTCCGGGCGGAGGATACGTGATGTAGAATCCAATGGATCCACAGCAGGATATATACCAAGCTCGGAAATTTTACGGCTCAATACGGTTGTAGCATCCAAGTGAGCGAAGGTTGTTGCAGGAGCAGGGTCAGTCAAGTCATCGGCAGGTACATATACCGCCTGTACGGATGTGATCGAACCATTTTTAGTTGAAGTGATACGCTCTTGCATCGCACCCATTTCTGTAGCAAGTGTAGGCTGATAACCCACGGCTGAAGGCATACGACCTAAAAGAGCCGATACTTCAGAACCTGCCTGTGTGAAACGGAAGATGTTATCTACGAAGAAGAGAATGTCGCGACCTTTTCCTTTGCCATCACCATCACGGAAATATTCTGCAACGGTAAGGCCAGACAACGCCACACGAGCACGTGCTCCAGGAGGTTCGTTCATCTGTCCGAATACGAAGGTTGCTTTGGAATCAGCAAGTTTCTGTTCGTCTACTTTAGAAAGATCCCAACCACCGGCATGCAGTGACTTGAGGAATTCGTCACCATAGTTAACGATACCTGCTTCAATCATCTCGCGAAGAAGGTCATTACCTTCACGTGTTCTTTCACCAACACCGGCAAACACAGAAAGACCAGAATATGCTTTCGCGATGTTGTTGATCAATTCCTGGATCAATACGGTTTTACCTACACCGGCACCACCGAACAAACCGATCTTACCACCTTTTGCGTATGGTTCGATCAAATCGATAACTTTTATACCTGTAAAAAGAACTTCCGTTGAAGTTGAAAGATCTTCGAAAAGAGGAGCAGGGCGGTGGATAGGAAGTGACTGGTCACCTTTAGGTTGTTTAATACCGTCAATGGCTTCACCCACAACATTGAAAAGACGTCCTTTGATATCGTCACCGATAGGCATTTTAATAGGTGAACCTGTGTCGGTTACTTTCATGCCTCTTACGAGACCTTCCGTTCCTTCCATTGAAATGGTACGAACGCGGTCCTCGCCAAGGTGTTGCTGGCATTCCAGGATAACCTTGGTGCCGTCAGCTTTTGTTACTTCCAAAGAATCGAGGATGTTTGGTAACTTTGCTCCTTCGCCATCAAAGGCTACGTCTACAACAGGGCCGATTACCTGGGTGATCTTTCCAATATTTGCCATTAGTTAGTTATTTATTAAGTCAGGGTTCTGAAATTGACCGCAAAAGTAGGTAGTTACGAACGAAGTGCAAAGGGCTGTGAATTAATTATTCAGCCTATTTATGAAGGCCTTTGCGGTGTGTGTGTTGTGGGGTGGAGCGAATGACTTTTTTCAAGCCGCATTCAGTATGATTCTGAACGTTGTGCCCTGATTTTCTTCCGAAGATTTTACGAAAATTTTGCCGTTGTGGTAGGTTTCAATAATTCGTTTGGCAAGCGTAAGACCAAGACCCCAGCCCCGCTTTTTGGTGGTGAAGCCAGCCCGGAAAACAGAATCTATTTTTGAACGCGGAATTCCCTTGCCCGTATCTGAAACATCAATAAATACTTTGCCCTCGTTGCCCCGCAGGATCTTTATGGCGATGGTGCCGGTGTTGCCCATGGCATCCACCGAATTTTTACTGAGATTCTCAATTACCCATTCAAAGAGCGGTGCATGAACATTTACAAAGATCGTTTCCGACAGGGTAAAAACCTCCATGCGAATTTTAGATGATACCCGCGGACGAAGGTAGTTCACTACATTATTGATCAGCGTTACTACGTTCTCTCTTTTTAATGTAGGTGTTGAACCAATACTGGAGAAACGTTCAGTTACAATGCGCAATTTCTGGATGTCTTTCTCCAATTCTTCGACAACACCTTTCTCCTGCATGTCAGAATCTTCGCGGATCACTTCCATCCACGCCATGAGCGAAGATATCGGTGTCCCCAGTTGATGAGCTGTTTCTTTTGCCAAACCAACCCACACGCGATTCTGCTCGGCCATCTTTGAGTAATTAAAGGCCAGGAATGATATAAAACCGAAGAGTGCTATAACCGACAATTGTATATAGGGATACGCAATAAGCTGCTTGAGTAAAAAAGAATTTTTATAGTATATATACTGGGTGCCGAAGGCCTCGTTTGTTTGTGGGTCGCGCAGTGTTACCGTAATGGGCTCATACGTTTCTTTCATGATGTTCATCTGGTTCGCCAGAAATTCATCCTTTCGTTTCTGCGACCAGGATTCTTCTACATCGAGGTTCCGGTGTGCCAGCACTTGTCCTTTTTCATCAGCCTGTATAATCGGTATCGAGTTGTTCTGAAATAGAATTTCCTGTGCTATGAAGTTTACATCACCGTAGGTGTCATCTTCATTGGCGGTATACTCGATAGCCTTTGCATAGAGTTGGACTTGCTGTCGCTCACGACCTTTTAGCTGATCGACCAGAATTTTAGTATAGTAAATAGAGCCGGCACTGATGAGGATGGAAACGATCAACACAACCCACTTGAAGGCTGTGTTGCTCTGATAAAAATCAAGTCCCGGGATGGATGATATCTTGCTCATTTCGTGACGTGAAAAATAAATAAAAAACCAGATGTATTTTATACACCTGGTTTTATTATCGTGAATTGTTATGCGAAGACTAGTTCTTCATCATAAACCATTTGGCAAGAACTTTATAATTTACTTTGGTGCCATGCATAAGAATACCCACGCGATAAATTCTTCCGGCTACCCACGTAGTAAGTATAAAACCACCAATCAATAAAACTACGGATAGCGCCAGTTGCCAGAACGGAACACCAAAACCAATGCGTCCCATCATCGCGATGGGAGAGGTAATCGGTATAATGGATAACCAAACACTGATAGGCCCATGTGGATCTTTCAGGATAAACATGAAGAGACTCATGTACGATATCAGCATGGGAATGGTGATCGGGAACATGAACTGCTGTGCTTCTGCCGGACTATCTACTGCAGAACCCACCGCAGCGAATAATGCTCCGTACAATAAATATCCACCGAGGAAATAGAACAGGAAGCTGATGCCGATCTGTATCCACGGAAGTGATGTAAATTCATTTATTGCCTTTAGTGTTTCCGAGGTTGCTGCGGCCTGTTGCGCAGCAGCTTCCGCTGAAATTTGTTGCATAGCCTGTTGTTGTGGAGTATCTACGCCCATCATGTCAACTACCACAAAGGTCAATGTCCCCATCAGTATAATCCAGATCAGAAATTGCAGCAAGCCTACGGAAGCAAGTCCTATAATTTTACCCATCATCAGTTGAAAAGGTTTTACTGATGAGACAATTACTTCTACAACCTTGCTTGTTTTTTCTTCTATAATTCCCTGCATAATCTGTGCACCATAAATAAAGATGAACATATACATCAGTATGCCACCTGCCATGCCTATACCCGAGAGTATAATGGAGTTGTTGGATTTTTCTTGTCCGCTATCGGTAAAGCTTACCGTGCTGATGTTCACATTTGTCTTCAGGCTATCGAGTAATTTCTGATCGATTCGCATGCGCTGCATTTTTAAATCTTTCAGTTGTGCTTCAAAAAAATTTTCAATGCCGGAGATGTCTTCCATACTCGGTGATATCTTCGTATAGAGTACAATGCCTTTCGGGTCTGATATATTTAGTTTCGGTATATATAGTAATCCGAAATCATCGGTGGCGCGATATGCAGTCTTGGCATCTTCCAGTGATCCTGTGAATTTTTTGAATATAAATTTTGAGGAATCGGGGGTGAACAGTGCAGACTCATCGATATAGTGCACTATTTCTTTTTCAGCATGCTTATCCTGTTCTTTGGCTATATATACCAGTAACCCGATTATAGCTGGGAAGATGAGCGGGATGAGAATGGTAGCAATGAGAAATGATTTTTTCTGAACGCGATTCAAAAACTCACGTTGTGTAATCAGCCATATCTTATTCATCGGAACCTCCTTTAACTAACGTTATAAATATTTCACTCATGGTAGGCACTTTTTCAACAAAGCTGTGTACCTCGGTAACTTCGGTGAGGTCGCGTATAAGTTTATTGGGGCTTGTGTTTTCGTTCACCTTGATTAATGATCGGAAGTAGGTGTCTTCTAAATTTTTTTGTTCCAGCAGTTCATACTTCGCTGGCAATGTAAATGCTCCTATATGTTCAATAGCAAAGGTGCCGGTACGATACGTGGCCTTTACTTGCTTCTTGGAGCCTTCCAGAATCTTTTTCGATTTGTTTATCAATGCAATGTGGTCGCACAGATCTTCTACGGTTTCCATGCGGTGTGTAGAGAAAATTATAGTGCATCCGCGCTCTTTCAGTTCGAGTATCTCCTTCGTGATAAGTTGTGCATTTACCGGGTCGAAACCAGAGAAGGGCTCATCGAGAATGATAAGACGTGGCTCATGCATTACGGTGCTGATGAATTGTATTTTCTGAGCCATACCTTTACTCAGATCTTCTACCTTCTTATTCCACCAATCTGTGATCTCGAATTTTTTTATCCAGGCTTTACTCTTGTCAACAGCCTCTTTTTTGCTGAGGCCCTTTAGCTGCGCAAGGTATGTGAGCTGTTCGCCCACTTTTAATTTTTTGTAGAGCCCTCGTTCTTCAGGCAGGTAGCCAATGGTGCCGATGTGTTTTGCCTGAAGTCTTTCTCCGAAGATTGAGATTTCTCCGCTATCGGCGGTAATGATTTGATTGATGATGCGGATGAGTGTGGTTTTACCGGCTCCGTTCGGTCCCAGCAATCCGAAAATAGTTTGCTGCGGAATGGTAAGACTCACCTCATCAAGCGCTACATGATTGGTGTAGCGCTTCGTTACATTGCTGGCAGTTAATGCTTCCACGTAGGTTGAGTGTTAATACTGGATAAGTTAGTATCAATACTCGCCAAAGAATTACTGAACCAGAAGCTAAAAACTTTAAAAACTTGAAAGCAGCCACAAAAGGCTGCCGTGCGATTATAACGCTATTGCTGACTTTCTTTGAAGATGATGTTGCCCATAGAAACATCGAGATCGAACGTCATGGCGTTCTTGGAGTCTTTGTTATAGGCTGCATTGGCAAACGTGTCATCGCTAATTTTGATGAGACTTGCGGGCACTTTTACACTGCACAACCATGAGTCGTGTATCTTCACCAATACAGGAGTTTCTTTGCTCGGAAGAATGATAATAAGATTACCCGCGCCAACACTTCCTTTTACTTTATTTTTCACCAATGGCTTGTGGCTGAAGTCGAGTGTCATGTTGCCAAAGCCTACATCCGCCATTACTACGCGCGTGCGCGAAAGATTTAAATTTTTAACGTTAACAGATCCCAAATCAACTTTAACAAAAAAAGTATCCATATCGATCTGGTTCTCCAGCGATGAAGCGTAACCAACATTCACGTTGGCGCTGCCGGAATTGATCTTGAGTTTTTTAATAGCCAGTCCCGAGAGGTCTACGTTCGCGTTACCAACACCATAATTCAATTCCAGATAATAGGGCTTCATATCCGTGAGGTACATCTTCCAGAGTTTGTCACCGGAAGTTTTTTCAGCGGCACCAAAAAAGTTAGCAGATATAGATTGACCTAAACTCTCCGTCTGGTTTTCTTCCAGGTTGAGTTGTACTTCGCAGGTCTTGCCTTTTACTTCTTTTCTGAAATTATGAGCGTAGGCGGTTTCCGTCTGATTGCTGAAAACATTTAATATTTCCGGATTCTGGCTCGGCTTGATATAGCAATTGCCACTATTGGCTTTGAGACTAAGCCTGATATTTTCGCACGATTGGGTGTCTTCTACAGTAAATTGCTTCTTAATCTGCCCGCATACCGCCACCGTCAGCGCAATTCCGCAACATGTTAACCAAATCTTCTTATGCATGCTGAATAATTACGGCCTCACTGTCCGTAGGTTACATGGTGTAAGGTTAAACGTTAAATTAAAGCAAAAAACCCCGCTTTAACTTTTAATCAAAACGGGGTTCGTTGATAAAAGGATTATATTTTTTAATTAAAATACTCTTTCATTCGCTCAAAAAAGCCCTTTTCACTTCCATCCGGGTGAGGTTGGAAATTAATTGACTCACGCAAACTCTCCAATTTTGCCTTTTCTTCGGATGTCAGTTTTTTTGGCGTCCAGACGTTTACGTAAATCAATTGATCGCCTGTTTCATAGCCGTTAATGTCTTTAAGGCCTTTCCCACGCAATCGAAGGATTTTTCCGCTTTGCGTGCCCGGTTCAATCTTGATTTTAACCTTGCCGGTAACAGAAGGAACTTCCACCGAAGTGCCTAACGCAGCATCAATAATACTGATGTAGAGTTCGTAAATCAGGTTGTTGCCATCGCGTTTCAGATGCTTGTCTTCCTGTTCTTCGATCACAATGAGTAAATCACCGGCAACACCGCCCGGGGCTTCGTTACCTTTGCCTGACATGGCGAGTTGCATGCCATCGCCAACACCCGCTGGTATTTTTACATTGAGAATTTCTTCTTTCGAAACAAGACCGGAGCTATCTACACCTGCCGGACGCTTATCAATGATTTGACCTGAGCCATCGCAGTTTGAGCAAGTCGTTGCTGATACCATCTGGCCGAGCATGGTATTAACAACTTTTTTAAGTTGACCTGATCCGTGGCAGGTAGGACATGTTTTAAACGTTACACCTTCTGCGCGAACCAGGCGATTTACTTTGATCTTCTTCTCAACACCGTTGGCAATTTCATCTAACGATAATTTTAATTTGATGCGCAGGTTCGTGCCTTTACGCTGGCGTCTTCCGCCAGATGTACCGCCACCTCCAAAGAAACTATCGAAAGGACTTCCTCCTCCGAAGATATCTCCGAACTGACTGAAGATATCCTCCATGTTCATATGGTGACCACCGTAACCACCACCATTGCCGGGCATGGAATGTCCAAAGCGATCGTACTTGGCGCGCTTGTCGGTATCACTCAATATTTCGTAGGCTTCGGCAGCTTCCTTGAATTTCTCTTCTGCTTCCTTATTGCCCGGGTTTTTATCCGGGTGGAATTGGATAGCTACTTTTCGGTAAGCTTTCTTAAGCTCCTCTTGTGTGGCTCCCTTGCTTACGCCCAGTATTTCGTAGTAATCTCTTTTGGTAGACATGTCTTGGTATATATATTAAAAGTGTTTGATAACCGCGGGTGCTACAGGCTAGCTGCCTACAACCACCTTCGCGAACCGAATCACTTTTTCGTTCAGTAAATATCCTTTCTCTACTACATCTACGATCTTGCCTTTCAGCTTTTCGTCAGGAGCTGGTATCTGGGTGATGGCTTCGTGCAGATCAGGATTAAACTCTGAACCTGCGCCGGCTTCCATTGTTTTTACTCCGTACTGATCGAGTGTTTTCTTGAATTTATTATAGATCAGGAAGAACCCTTCCAGCTCTTTTGAGTCTTTATCTTTAAATGATTTCTCTGCTCTTTCAAAATCATCCACCACCGGTAACAATGCTTTCAGCAATTGCTCGTTGGCAGACTGAATCATCTCGAGTTTTTCCTTCGCTGTTCTACGTCTGAAATTTTCAAACTCGGAGTACAGGCGAATGTATTTATCTTTTTGTTCAGCAATTTCACCCTGAAGTTTGGCAGTATCGGTCTGGTCTTCCTTTACATTCTTCGCGTTTTCAGCTGAAGATTCAGGCAGATTGTCAGCGACTTCTGCGGTGTTTTCTGAAGCTATCTCTTCGTTTTGATTCATATCTTTTTCTTCTGCTTGATTTCCCATGATAACGGCCTTTTAAAAATTGATTAAAGCGCAAATGTCAACAATTTTGCCAAAGGTATTTTAATGCCAAACTGACATTTTGAGATATGAGGCGGAGGGAGGCCCCAAAAATGATTTTTAGCGCACGGGATTTATTTCGTTCTCACAAACAGCTAATGGACTAATGAAGATGTCTCCAGATCAGATCCTTTAATTCTGTTATGCCTTGCTGTGTGATGGAGGAAATAAAGAGCGTAGGGAGATCGGTTGGGAGTTCGCGTCTTATTTCCGTCTTGAGTTCTTCATCCAGCATGTCTGACTTGGATATAGCCAGCAATCTTTTTTTATCAAGAAGCTCGGGATTATACTTGCGCAACTCGTTCAGCAAAATGTCATACTCGGTTTTAATGTCACGAGCATCTGCCGGAACAAGAAAGAGCAACAATGAATTTCGTTCGATGTGACGGAGGAAGCGAATCCCCAATCCTCTTCCTTCTGCTGCGCCTTCAATAATTCCCGGTATATCAGCCATAACAAAGGAACGATCATCACGATAGGGCACAACGCCCAGGTTGGGCGTCAACGTAGTAAAAGGATAGTCAGCTATTTTAGGTTTAGCTGCAGAAACAACCGAGAGCAAAGTAGATTTACCTGCATTGGGGAATCCAACAAGACCAACATCGGCCAGTAATTTTAGTTCGAGTATTACCCACTCTTCAACACCGGCTTCACCGGGCTGCGCATATTGAGGTGCCTGGTGTGTTGGCGTAGCGAAGTACGCATTACCTTTTCCGCCACGTCCACCGGGAGTAAGTATAAATTCCTGTCCGTCTTCCGTGATCTCGCAGCGTATGTGGCCAGTCTCGGCATCGCGTGCTACAGTACCAAGCGGCACCTGTATAATTTCATCTTTACCATCAGCACCGGTACGATCTTGTTCTTCGCCCGGATTACCGTTGCTGGCGATGACGTGCTTCCTATACTTCAAGTGAAGCAGTGTCCAGTGCTGCGAATCACCACGCAGAATTACGTGGCCACCGCGACCTCCATTGCCACCATCAGGACCGCCCTTCTGTACAAATTTCTCTCGGTGAAAATGCAAACATCCTGCGCCACCATGCCCCGAGCGTGAACAGAATTTAACGTAATCAATGAAGTTGGGTGAAGACACTTGCTGCTTATCTAATTAAACCAGTAAACTTTTATCTATTTCAGCACAGATGTTCTTGAAGATATCTTCGATCTCGCCAACACCAATTACGGAAGCATATTTGTTGTGCTCTTTATAGTACTGGGCAACGGCTACCGTTTCAGCTTTATAAACAGCAATTCTGTTTTCAATTACTTCAGGCTTTGCATCGTCCGGACGATTTTCTTTCGTAGCACGGTCAGCCAATCTTTTTTTAAGTTCTTCTTCCGGAACGACAAGCTCGATCAGAACTTTTATAGGAGCTTGCTTCGAAGCCAATAATTTATCCAGCGCTTCTGCCTGTGGAATAGTGCGTGGGAAACCATCGAAGATTGTTCCACTGGTGGAACCGCTGCTTTTAATCTTGTCATCTACCATGTCAATCACTACCTGATCCGGAACAAGATTACCCTTATCCATATACCCCTTTGCCAGTTGGCCGAGCGGAGTTCCTTCTTTCAAATGTTTTCTGAAAAGATCTCCGGTGGAAATGTGTGTGAGCGAATACTTCTCAATGATCTTGGTGCTCTGGGTACCTTTGCCTGCGCCCGGAGGGCCAAAGAGAATAATGTTAATCATTTCTGCTTACGGTTATTAGTGATTGAGATGGGTTTTAGATTTGTTAAAGCTGACGAAGATAAGGAATGATCTTTCGATTTTTAAATTCACGATATACGAATTTTTTATGCTTTTGCCTCTGTTGCAGCCTCTGCAGCAGGCGAAGCTTTATAAATTTCTTTCAGATTCCGGCCTAGGCCATCGTAATCCAGGCCATAGCCCACTACAAATTCATGATCGATTTCAAAGCCTACATACTTTACAGTAAGCATCTTGTCGCGTGCCGGCTGCTTGCGCAGTAACGACACTACTTCAACCGACTTGGTGCCAAGACCTTTCAACTCTTCAATAATCTTCTGAAGGGTAAGTCCGGTATCGACAATATCTTCAACCAGGATAACATCCTGATTAAATAAACTTGCTTCGAGGCCGATCAATGTTTTTAACTGGCCGGATGAACTTACAGCACCGGCATACGATGACACCTTTACAAAAGATACCTTGCAGGGCACCTCGATATGCTTGATCAGGTCGGCAGCAAAAACAAATGAACCATTCAGTATCGGCAGAAATACAGGTGTTTTTTCTTTATAATCTGTATTGATCTGCGAGGCCAGCGTTCTTACTTTTTCCTGAATTTTTGATTTGTTGATGAACTGCTTGAACTGTAAATCTTTGATCTGCATACACACCCCTTTGGTTAAGGGAGCGCAAAGATAAAAGAAAAATCGGGAGCAGAATTTCAGAATTTTGAGTCATTCGAAATTTCATGCGCACCGTCAAGTATACTTCGGTATACTTCGTTTTGATTTAGTACGTATCATTTAATGCAAAATCATTTTTACGATACATCCATTTGCCCTGTGTGAAGTCCGGTATTTCTACCGTTTCTCCTCCCAAACGGATCGATGTTTCTGATAAAGGTGTGATAGCGCTCCACGTTACAGCATCATACACATCCTGTGGCGTATTTACTTTTCTTTTCACGGCTTCAACAAAGGCGTTGAGCACAAACCAATCCATACCACCATGACCGGCACCGGCAGCATCGTTGCCATATTTTTTCCAAAGCGGATGATCATATTTATCAAGCCACTCTTTGGTGTTCTCCCACTGATGCGGATTTTTACTTTTGCCTTCTATATAGATCGACTGGTTTACGTCCATCCATATACCATTCGTGCCTTGCACGCGAAAACCCAGTGAATAAGGCCGTGGTAAATTAGTATCGTGTTGCAATAATATAGTTTCGCCATTCGCACACTTGATCATGGTAGTAACAATATCGCCCAGCTTGAATTCTACTTTTGTGTTGGGATGATTTTCGCCTCCTACTTTTTTAATATAGTCATGAAGACCGCGTGATTTAGTTGAATACGAGACAAGCTCGGTTAAGCGATTGCCGCGATTTATATCGACCATCATTGCTACAGGCCCTATACCATGTGTAGGGTATAGATCTCCGTTTCTGTTTACAGAGTGCAAGGTGCGCCAGCTCGCTTCTGAAAATCCTTTCTCTCCAAATTCAACACCACCACCGTAAGGCTGTTTGCCATCGTTGAATTTTACTTCGCGCAAATCATGCTGATAGCCGCCTTGTAAATGAACAATCTCTCCGAATATATTTTGACGTACCATGTTCAGTACAGCCATTACATCTCTGCGGTAACATACATTTTCCAGCATCATCAACGGCATGCCTGTACGCTCGGATGTATGCACCAGTTGCCAACATTCTTCAATCGTCAAGCCGGTAATTACTTCGCAGCCTACATATTTTTTAGCATTCATCGCATCAATACACATTACCGTGTGCCACTCCCACGGTGTAGCAATGACCACGGCATCTATATCTTTATTGTCGAGTAATTTTTTATAGCCGTATGGTCCTTCCAGAATTATCTGAGGCATTGGTTTGCCGCTCTGTTTTACAAGCTCTTTGCTCATATCCATCATGCGTTGCTGAACATCGCATAAGGCGACTACTTCAACATCGTTTCTTCGTAAAGCAAGTTCAAGGTGATTTTGTCCGCGGAGGCCAACGCCTATAAATCCAAGTCTTACTTTCGGCTCTTTATCTTTAGCAAATACAACGGATTCAGGTAGTGCCGATAGTGCAATGCCGGTAAGTGCTGCTGTTTTAATAAAGTCTCTGCGGGTTGATGCCATGGTGGTTGAAGTTTTTGCGTAATAAATTCAGGAAACAAAACAGCGTTTCCAATATGTTTTATATTTAAATTTGACAAAAGATGAAAAAGTTGTTATCCCGTCCTCCCAGAACTATTATGGAAGTATACTAAGATGCTCCCGGAAGGAACGTTGGCTGAATTAATTGACGGAAATATTTATATGTCCCCTTCACCTATTCGAGAGCATCAGCGTATCATCGCTATACTTTCTTCTAAAATGATTTGTTTGCAGAAGAGACAAAAGCCGGAGAAGTATATACGGAACCTTTTGACGTATACCTGGATGAGCATTCCAATGCCGTGCAGCCGGGTATAGTGTTTGTATCAGCGGCAAAGCTTTTTATTATTGACCGCTATATTCACGGTGTGCCTGACCTGATCGTTGAAGTACTATCCCATGGTAATGAAGATCATCGTATCAGAAAGAAAGCTTTATACGAACGGTTCGGAGTTCGTGAATATTGGATTGTTGATGCAGCCACAAAAGATGTTACCGGTTATTTCCATCAGGATGGTAAGTATACGGAGACTGTAACCTGCGTTGCAAAAATTACATCACGCCTGCTGAATAATACATTTGAGTTTTAATGTAGATCAAAGATCTTTCATCAACCAGGTATATAAATCAATCATGCTTTTGATGTCGCGCTTATGCACCTTCTCATCAGGTGTATGCGGGTTGTGTTGAGGAGCGCCAACAAAACACCAGTCGAATGGATAAGGAGATACCTGTAACTCGCGGCCATCGCTGGAACCCATCCCTTCAACTTCAAGTTGATATTCTACTTTGCGTTTTTTAGCAATATCAATGATGCGATTAACATAACTCCTTCTTGGAATATTCCGGTCGCGCATCGAGATGGCTACGCCTTTACCATGATCAACACCGTCAGAAACCCATGTAATGTCTGATACAAGTGCCTGCTTTACCTTCCATTGTTCGTATATAAATTTGGCAAGGTATGGAACGGAGCCACCACCGTGTTCTTCCCATGTGCTGAACACAATAACACCATCCTTTAATGTCTCCGCTACTTTCAGCGCATTGTAAACACCCAGTCGGTTATCGAGGTAAGCAGATTCTATATAGTCTTTGGTATCGCGGAAATTTACTTTGTATGTAAGCTCGGTGCCGCGATCAATCTGCCTGCCGAATTTATAGAATGCGTGATTCTCCTTGTCAAATTCAAGTTCGCATTCAATCGGTCCGAGACTGTCTTCACCTACAAGCTTCGTTCCCATCTCTGCATCCGGACTTCCAATGGGTAATAGTTGATTATAGTATCGAACAGTGAAACCAATACTGTCGATGTGCGCAAAGATAGCCGTGCGTGGTTTGCCGAACTTTAGAATAATGTTGTCCTGAAATTCGTCACCATAATGTAGGGTTGGCTTCCCTTTCCATTTTCGTTTTTCTTTCTTGATATAGTTCAGTAAAAATTCCGTCATGCGGGTCTCCTTGCCGGAAGGTGCATGTATTTCGCAGAGTTGCTGGAGGAGTTTCATGTAAAAGTCCGAAAGTTTAGAAGTCCGAAAGTTAGTAAAGTCTGAAAGTAAAATGCCGGAGTTAAAAATGAACGTTGTCTTTTTTACTTCCGGACATTCGGACTTCTAAACTTCCCGACTATATTTAATTCGTATTGTTTAATAGTTCTTCTGCAACTTTATCCTAAATTTTGATTAGAAAAAAGTGACATCTATGGTTTTTAACCTCAGCGAGCAAAACTCGGTAGCCAATCAGTTCATTCTGGAATTAAGAGATAAGACTCTTCAGCAAGACCGAATGCGCTTTCGCAAGAATATGGAGCGGTTAGGAGAAATTATGGCGTATGAAGTTTCCAAGAAATTTCAATACACAACACGCATCGTTGAAACACCATTGGGTAAATCTCGTGTCAATATAGTGAAGCAACAGCCGGTGCTGATAACCATACTGCGGGCGGGCTTCCCATATTTTCAAGGCTTCCTTAATTTCTTCGATCAGGCAGAAGCCGGATTTGTAGGTGCGTATCGGAGAGAAAGCCTGCATGAGGTAAGTATAAAACTTGACTACGTTTCAACACCGTACCTGGAAGGACGCGATGTTATTCTGATCGACCCGATGCTTGCTACCGGACAGTCCATTATGGATTCGGTGAAGCAACTGACGAAAAGGGGAACACCCGGCCACATACATATAGTATCGTTAGTGGCTGCACCGGAAGGTATACGATTTTTAACACAACACATGAACACGCCATATTCGCTCTGGACCTGTGCGATCGATGAAAATCTGAACGATCAATTTTATATAGTGCCTGGCCTGGGCGATGCCGGAGACCTGGCCTATGGCACAAAACTTTGATATATACCACCAAGACACATAAACACGTAAACACCTACACACGCAAGAGACATGTTGGAGGAAATCATCAAAGCGATACCCATTTATTTTTCGACTATGCTCAAATTTATTTTGGGGCCATTGGGAGGTTATGCTGCCGGCTTAACGCTGGCGACTACCATCCTTATCACGGTGGCGGGTATGATGACCGTTGTATTTGCTTTTGCATTCTTTGGCGATTTTTTGCGTACAAAAGTTGTGGATCGCTTCTTCGCCAAACGAAAAAAGTTTTCAGATCGTAACCGTAAGTTTGTTGGCATCTGGAAAAAATACGGACTGCCCGGCGTTGCCGCACTTACCCCGGTGTTGTTAACACCAATCGGAGGAACACTGTTGGCGATCAGCTTCGGAGCGCCTCGCAATAAATTGATTTTGTATATGTTCATCAGCGCTTCTATATGGTCTGTTATCTTTAGTGGAGCTATATATTTTTTCGGTAACGAGGTCTTGCCCGATGTTATCAAACCCGATCCTATTCAATAAAAAAGGCGTTAGCATTTCGATTTTATAGCAGGCATAATATTTACAAGCCGATCAGCAGGTTAAGAAAAAAAACAATAACCGAATGAGAACCCTATTTGTAGTAAATCCGGTTTCAGGAGCTTCAAGTAACGACAAAGCTAT
Source organism: uncultured Chitinophaga sp. (assembly GCA_902168205.1). Classification (GTDB taxonomy): domain Bacteria; phylum Bacteroidota; class Bacteroidia; order Cytophagales; family Cyclobacteriaceae; genus Ohtaekwangia; species Ohtaekwangia kribbensis. The sequence goes on from CABHOK010000009.1 coordinate 32,739, forward strand.
TTTGTGTATTCACGAAAGAGCAGTTGCTACAGAAACGGATTTTAAATTCTGCTATACATCGGGCAACAACGATGCGGAAAATATACTTGAACAGCTGGAAGATTTTAAACCCGATCGCGTAGTAGCCGGAGGTGGCGATGGAACAGTTCAGTTGGTGGCGCGTGTTCTGATGGGGAAAAATATTCCCATGGCTATATTGCCTTTAGGTTCTGCAAACGGCCTGGCTACGGCTTTACAGATCCCTTCGCGTATAGAAGATGCTGTTGAGTTAAGCATGACCGGTAAAAATATACGGCCGCTTGATGTGCTGCGGTTCGACCGAAAACATTATTGCACACACCTGGCAGATATAGGTATTAACGCGCGCATGGTAAAACGCTACACAGAAGAAGGAGGAAGCGGTATGATCGGCTATATGAAATTTTTGCTGCAGTCAATTAAAGAAAGTCCGTTGCTAAACTATATCATTAAAACTCCGGAGGGTATATATCACAAAGAAGGGTACATGGTTGCCTTTGCCAACGCTCACATGTATGGCACGGGTATACATATATCTCAAGGTTCTGTATCCGATGGTAAATTTGAAATTGTAAATGTGGAACGTGTTGCACTGGATGCCGCGATCAAGGCAGGACTTACCAAGTTCAATGTATTTATAGATAAGGATATGTTTTCGGATGTGATCAGTTGCACGGAAGCAGATATTACAATTGATAAGCATGTGGATTTTCAGATTGATGGCGAGTATATGGGTGAGATCGATCGTTTACATATCGATATACTGTCATCGTATCTGCGTATAGTAACCCCGTAACGCGTGAGTAGAACCGCACCGATATTGTTAAGTTTTTATGCGCTGTCCAATGGCAAGTCGATGATGGCTATCGGGCAACTTACTTATTCATCGCTACGCGATTTCAGTTTTAAAAATTACGGCCGAAGAAAAACGTTTCGTTCTATACTGGCTTTATACCGTACACGCTTTTTTGACCATGAAGCAATAGAGCTGGTATTTGATAAGGGCACCTATAAAACCATTACGGATGAAGCAGGTTCTTTCTTCCTGGAAGTGAACGATGCATGCAATATTCACGAACTTAAATCGATCAGGCTCATAAACGGACAATCTGTAGAAGTTGTAGAAGGATTATATACACCTGCAGTCCACACCGTACAGTCGGCCGAAATAATTGTATCGGATATTGATGACACACTGCTTCATTCGCACATCTCCAATAAGCTTTTAAAGTTCAGAACACTGCTGTTTACTTCAGTGGAGAAGCGCAAAGCTGTAAAGGAGATGATGAAGGTGATACATGATTTTGCCGATACCGGAATAGAACCTTTTTATCTCTCCAACAGCGAGCAGAATTTATACCCGCTTATCTATCGTTTTTTACGGAATAATAATTTCCCAAGAGGTCCGCTTTTTCTCAAGCAGATGCGGCACCTGCGCGATGTGTTTCGAAGAAAGGATATATTGAAACGTGACATTCACAAACTCACAACGCTCGAAAAATTACTTCGCTTCTTTCCGGATAAGAAGTTTATTCTCATTGGCGATAATACACAGAACGATCTGAAGATATATCTGAGCACAGCACAGAAATTTCCGGAAAGCGTACGGGCTGTCATCATTCGAAAAGTAATATCGCAACCGCTGGATAAAATTCTTTTCAATGAAGCTGCTGACAAATTCAAAACATTAGGCATCAGCTTTTTTTACGACAAATCTTTCCCGCACGGATTTGAATTGCGAAGTGTAGTGCAGCCTCAGCTATAGAGATATATCAATCGCAGACTTTATTTAGCATCCTCGTCTGGCAACATTTCAATGGTGTGGATGAGTACTTTTTTTGCTATAGCTTGTCCGGTTTTTGTAGCGGCCAATCCACCCAGTGCTGTTTCTTTATAGCGAGTCTCCATGCTTGATCCGATTTCACCCATTGCTTCAATCACTTCATCTACCGGTATAACGCTGCTCACATTGGCTAATGCAATTTGTGCTGAACTGTTCGCTATCGCTGCAGCACTCGCGTTGCGCACCACACAAGGCACTTCCACCAGGCCGGCAACCGGGTCGCACACCAGTCCTAACATACACTGTACTGTTATAGCCACCGCATTAAAGATCTGGTTCGTATCACCTCCCAGGCAATATACTATAGCACCAGAACCCATCGCTGCAGCTGTTCCGGTCTCGGCCTGGCATCCGCCTACAGCTCCGGCAATGGATGCACGCTGCTCCATAATCAAAGCTATACCAGCTGCAATAAGCATGGCCTCCAGAATTTTCTTGTCTTCGATCTGGTGAATCTCTTGTAATGTATAGAGTACACCGGGCATTATACCACTGGCCCCGGCCGTAGGGGCGGCAACAATACGGCCCATGCACGAGTTAACTTCTTTGGCAGCCAGCGCTCGCGAAATAAGCTGTTGAAATTCTTTTGATAGTACAGGTGTCGGGTAATTATATACTTTCTTCGCACCGTTGTTAATCATACCCGAACGCGAAGTCATATCTTCTTCAAGTCCCGTGCGCACGGCATCTTTCATTACCTGCCACGCCTGCGCTAAACCATCCAGTGTCTCCTGTTCACTTCTTCCTTTTTGGGTGTGCTCATACTCCAGCACAATTTGATGCAGCGACATGTTATGTTCGTTGCTATAGTTTTTCCAGCTTTCAAAAGATTCAAATAGAAAAGCCATACCAGGTGTAGTTTGTTTTCGAAAGTACGGTGTTTACAAGGGGCTTAGCAAGTTGTATTGTGTATCTAAAACGATTTAGCGGAATAATCGGTTCAAAAATGTAAGCGGTATACGCGCGATCAAAACTTATGATTATACTTGAAGTGAAATGAAAAAGTATTTCCTGATTGGTTTGCTATGGATAAGCCCTGTAGCCTTTGCGCAGGAGCAAAACTTCTGGCAGGTGTTGGCGCAGGTTGGGTTTGAAAATAAAAAAGACAAGAATGGATACGATGTTGAAGTGCCGGTGTTCAGTAAACATCTTAAAACTTTTCATGGAAAGAAGATCCGCTTGAAAGGGTATATCATTCCGTTGGAGGAGATGGGAGGACAGGGTAAATTTATGCTGTCATCTTTACCGTTTAATCTTTGTTATTTCTGCGGTGCTGCCGGGCCTGAAACTGTTGTGGAGGTTGATGCTGTTGATAAAGTAAAATTTACCACGAAACAGATTGTGATGGAGGGAACACTTATTCTTAATGATAAAGACCCGAATCATCACATGTATTTGCTGAAGTCTGCAATTTTGATCTAAACTATATATGCGCTTATTTCTATCCTTCCTTTTAATGATCGGAGCTTCCGGTCATGTGTTTTCGCAGTCGTCAGACGAGTCTTCTATCAGACAGATATATAATGAAGAACTTGCGCGCGGCAAAAGTTACCAAATGCTCGAGTATCTCACCACGCACATTGGTGCGCGCCTCAGCGGTTCACCCGGAGCTGCCGCTGCCGTAGAGTGGGGACGACATGAGTTGGATAATTTTGCTGACTCTGTTTTTCTTCAGCCGGTTATGGTACCACACTGGGTTCGCGGACAAAAAGAAGTTGGGCGCGTAATCAATTCTAAAAAGCGTGGCGTTGTTGAAATGAATGTATGTGCTTTAGGTATGTCGGTTGGTACAGGACCTGCCGGTGTAACAGGAAGTATTGTTGAAGTAAAGTCGTTTGATGAACTGAAACAACTCGGCGAAAAAAATGTGAAGGGTAAAATAGTATTCTTCAACCGCCCGATGGATCCAACGAAGTTCAATACGTTCGAAGCGTATGGTGGTGCCGTTGAGCAGCGCGCACTCGGTCCGTCTGAAGCAGCCAAGTATGGTGCGGTAGGTGTAATTGTTCGTTCGATGGGATTGAACCAGGAAGATTATCCGCATACCGGTGGATTGCGCTATACACCAAATATAGCAAAGCTTCCCGCGATAGCGATCAGCACAAAACATGCAGACCTCCTGAGCAAGATATTGAAGGATGAAAAAGATATACAGTTCTACTTTGAGACACATTGCGAAACTTTGCCGGATGCACCGTCATTCAATGTGGTGGCAGAACTTGTAGGCTCTGAATTCCCCAATGAGATTATAGTAGTAGGCGGTCATCTCGATTCGTGGGATCTTGCACAAGGTGCTCACGATGATGGAGCGGGCTGTGTACAGTCGATGGAAGTACTACGACTTTTTAAAATGATCGGCTATAAACCGAAACGCACCATACGCGTGGTGTTGTTTATGAATGAAGAAAATGGTTTACGTGGCGGACTTGAGTACGCACGCCAGGCAGAGCTCAAAAAAGAAAAACATATAGCTGCACTTGAGTCGGATGACGGTGGCTTTACACCGCGCGGTTTTACCATGACTGCGTCAGAAGCCGTGCGTAGTAAAATTAAAGGCTGGAAACCGTTGCTGGAGCCTTATGGCTTATATGATTTTTCGCATGAAGGTGGAGGTGCAGATATAGGTCCGCTGCAAGCGCAAGGTGTACCGATCATCGGATTTTTACCTGACTCACAACGTTATTTTGATTATCACCACACGCAGGAAGATACCATCGACAAAGTTAGCAAACGCGAACTTGAACTGGGTGCTGCTTCCATGGCTTCGCTGATATACCTGATTGATAAATATGGTTTGTAGTTGCTGCGCAGGTATATACGCAGTGCCGATTTAATAGAAAGTAAAAATCCTCACGCTAATCTTATAGGTTCGTGAGGATTTTTTATTTGATGTCGTTTACTGAAATATATGTTGGTTGAGTAGAGTGACTACGTAATCATATCTGCTACAATCTTCCATACACCATTTTCCTTTTTCCAGATGCGAAGGTAGTTCGCATTGCCGGTCTTCTGTTGCCCCGCATCCTGCTTCACTATATTTACCGTGCCATAGGTAAATCCCATGTCTCCGGCCGAAGATACAATTGTTTCTGCAGGCGTAAAGCTGAAAACATCTGAAGTCTTGCATACTTCTTCCACAGATGTTGATGGAAATTTATTCTGTCTGAAGAATCTTATTTCAGTAGATGCGTGATGTGTATATGCTTTCAATATATCCGTTGGAGATTCTTTTATAAAGCTATCCTCAATGGCTGTCAATTCATCTTTAAAACTTTTGGCAGCAGGCTTTGATGGCTGCGAGGGTATATTTGAAGTTGTTACGGTGTGTCCATCGACAGCATACGTTTCATGACTGATCCCTGCATCGATTAAAATTTTCCATTTGCCGTCAGCTTGTTTTCTCCAAACGGTTATATACTCACCAAAGGCCGTTGGAGTCTCTTTTTTATTCTTGCTATAGCTCCACGGTCCTGTGGTATACCCGAAGTCTCCCGATGTTGAAATGTCGGCATATACCGGTTGCCAGTATAGCCAATCAGTGCCCGGCTGTAATTTTTCCCAGAAGGGTTTCGCTTTGGTTATATCGGGCGAGAAGGATATAGACTCGTCAATGAGGTTGGCGAGAAAAGCATCGCGGGTATTTTTCTCTTTGGCCATCCGGACGAATGCACGCTCGGCATCTACCAGCGATTGTAAATCCTTGTTCGAAAATTCTTGTGCTTGTGCCAGAAAGAAGGTAAAGATCGTTACTGAAAGTGAGAGGAGTTTTTTCATAACGCTTTGTCTTAAGTTGATTTTTATAATCCTACTTCTCCGAGTATCACGGCATTCTCGAGAATATAGATCATCTGGTCAGGATTGCGATCGTTCAGCATCAGTGTGCCTTGTATCTCAATAGGCTTCTCGGTATAGGTTACAGCTTTTGTTGTGAATACTTCCACAACAGTCTCCGGACCGCCAACACCGCAGAAGAAACATGCATTCAATGGGAGCGATGATAACATGAAGTGGTTGCCTTTAATACCGTTCTCAAACGGAACCATATAGCCTGGCAGTGTAACCTTTTTTCCATTCAGCGCTTTTACAGCATCTGTAAATATAGGTTTGTCCACATCGCCCAGTCTGTCTTGTGTTTTTTCGAACTTGATGTTGTATAGCTTGGGCCACACCAGTGAAGGGAAACCTTTATAGGTGCTTGTCTTTTGGCTGAAGGCGGATAACGCGATTCCGCTGAAGACAAGTATTACGAAGAAAGTCTTGTATAATGTTCCTGATAATTTCATAGGGTCTGCAATTACATCGCACGAATGTCTTCTAAGTCCAACTGCGATCAATACTCAATAAATATACAACGAGAAAACTGTGCCATCTTTATCGTTACACAGTGCGTTGATTTAAAACGAAAAAGTCCCTTTTGCAGATTTACAAAAGGGACTTTTTATTGGGATTCAATTACGCTGTAACTGACTCTTCTTTTGACGTATATTCTTCTATCGGTAAGCAACTGCAAACCAGGTTGCGGTCGCCATACGCATTGTCTACACGACTTACGCTTGGCCAGAATTTAGCTTCGCGCACAAATGGAAGTGGATAAGCAGCTTTACTTCTGCTGTACGGTCTTGTCCACTCATCGGCAGTAATTACAGCGGCTGTGTGAGGAGCAAGTTTCAGTACGTTCTGCTCTTTGTCAGCTTTACCTTCTTCTACTTCGCGAATCTCGTTGCGTATCTCGATGAGCGCATCCACAAAGCGATCGAGTTCTTCCTTCGGCTCGCTTTCCGTTGGCTCGATCATTAATGTACCGGCTACCGGGAATGAAACCGTAGGAGCGTGGAAACCATAGTCCATCAAACGCTTCGCTATATCTTCTACTTCTATACCTGCTTTCTTGAAATCGCGGCAGTCTACGATCATCTCGTGTGCACAACGTCCGTTGGTGCCGGTATATAGAATCTTGAAGTGACCTTCCAGGCGATTCTTTATATAGTTAGCATTGAGTATAGCATACTTCGTAGCGTTGGTCAGACCATCGCCACCCATCATTGCGATATAGGCGTATGATATCGTTAATATACTGGCACTGCCCCAAGGTGCTGCTGATACCGCGTGGATTGCTTTATCGCCACCAGTCTTTACAACGGCATGGCCAGGCAAATATGGTTTCAACTTATCGTTGCAGCAGATAGGACCCATGCCAGGGCCACCACCACCGTGTGGTATACAGAATGTTTTGTGCAGGTTCAGGTGACAAACATCGGCACCGATCGTTGCTGGTGAAGTAAGTCCTACCTGTGCGTTCATGTTGGCACCATCCATATATACCAGACCGCCATTCTTGTGAATGGTTTCGCAGATCTCCATGATCGACTCCTCAAACACACCGTGTGTAGAAGGATATGTTACCATGAGACATGAAAGTTTATCTTTATACTGTTCTGCTTTTGCTTTCAGATCAGCAACATCAATTTTACCTTCTTCGTCAGATTTCACTACAACTACATCCATTCCTGCCATTACAGCACTCGCAGGGTTTGTTCCGTGTGCAGAAGCCGGGATCAATGATATAGTTCTGTGTCCTTCGTTACGATCTTCGTGGTATGCACGAATCACCATCAAGCCTGCATACTCACCTTGAGCACCACTGTTTGGTTGAAGTGATACACCCGTGAAGCCTGTAATTTCTTTTAACCAGTTTTCGAGGTTGGTAGTAAGTTCTGCATAACCCTGTGCCTGATCAGCCGGAGCGAATGGATGTATATTTCCAAACTCAGGCCATGTTACCGGAATCATCTCAGCGGTAGCATTCAGTTTCATAGTACACGATCCCAGGGAGATCATCGAGTGTACCATGGAGAGATCTTTATTCTCGAGGCGCTTGATATAGCGCAGCATCTCGTGCTCAGAGTGGTGCGTATTGAAAACAGGATGCGTGAGGAACGTTGACTTACGGATGAGTGCAGCCGGCCAGCCAATAGCTTGTCCGTTGAAAGTAATGCTGGCTGCTTTTTTATTTTCCGCTGCTGCAAATATTTCGAGAATGTTCTTTACATCTTCGGTTGATGTTGTCTCATCCAGCGATATACCAACGTGGTTATCGGCATAGTAACGGAAGTTGATTTCGCGTTTTACAGCTTCCCGTTCAATAGCCTTCTTGTCGCCTACAGCAATCTTTAAAGTATCAAAGTAATTTTCATTTACTTGTTTAAAGCCAAGTGTCTTCAATCCAGAGTCGAGTGATTTGGCAAGCGCATGGATACGACCTGCTATTTTTTTCAAACCTTCTGCGCCATGATATACAGCGTACATACCGGCCATTACTGAAAGAAGAACCTGTGCGGTACAGATGTTTGAAGTTGCTTTCTCTCTGCGGATGTGTTGCTCGCGTGTCTGCAAGGCCATGCGATATCCCGGATTTCCGGAAGCATCGATGGATGCACCTATAATTCTTCCCGGCATCTGGCGTTTAAAGTCATCCTTCGTAGCGAAGAATGCAGCGTGAGGTCCGCCAAAACCCATCGGTACACCAAAGCGTTGTGATGATCCTACAACAACATCAGCTCCCATTTCTCCAGGCGATTTCATGAGTACCAGGCTCATCAGGTCTGCGGCCATCACCGTATATACATCCTTCTCGTGTGCAGAAGCATTGAATGATGTATAGTCTTTTACTTCACCATTACCGTTCGGGTTCTGAACAAATACAGCAAAGAGATTGGCATCAGAAAGATCAAGAGTATTAATATCACCTACTACGAGTTCTACGCCAATCGGTGTAGCACGTGTTGTTAGTAAATCTATAGTTTGAGGAAACGCGTTCTGATCAACAAAGAATTTATGTGCATTCTTTTTCGAAGCCTTGCGTGAAGCATAGAGCAGGTGCATGGCTTCAGCTGCAGCGGTGCCTTCGTCAAGCAACGATGCATTCGCGATCTGCATGCCGGTAAGATCAATGATCATGGTTTGATAATTGATCAGCGCTTCCAAACGTCCTTGTGCTATTTCTGCCTGGTACGGAGTATAGGCCGTATACCATCCCGGGTTTTCAAGAATGTTACGCAAGATTACGCCCGGTGTTATCGTGTTATAATATCCTGTACCAATAAATGATTTATAAACTTTGTTTTTGGAAGCAAGTTTTTTGAACTCCTGGAGGAACTGATATTCTGACTGAGCCGCAGGAAGATTCAAAGGTTTTTTTAGCCGGATAGCCGAAGGTATGGTTTGTCCGATCAGTTCATCGATCGATTTCGCCTTGATGACTTTCAACATTTCTTCAGTCTGGTGCGCATCCGGGCCAATGTGTCTGCCTTCAAATTTTTCGGTGTACTGGGAGTCAATATTCATTTTACGTGTTGATTTTCAGTTTACTAGGTTAATGAGCTATGAGCCTGAGTTATTGGCGCACAAAGGTAATATTTCGTTATGTAGTCCGGAAGCAGGGAAGTCCGGAAGTCAGGAAGTAAATCCATAAATATTTTAAGCGGCAGTATTTTATTTCCGGAACTTTTCGTTAACGCTTTGACTCTCGGTCTTCCGATTTCCGGTCTTTTGATCTTTCCAACTTTTTACTTTTCAACACCCGGTCTTTCAATGTTCGGTATTTCGTCTTAACAAAATCCTCTTCATATTGCCGGGATAATTCAAACTCATTAGACCATGAAGAAACTTATTTGCATGGCGCTGGTGCTCTTTACTGCCAGTCGTCTGCTTGCTCAGGATCAGGTCGCCAAAAAATATGGTGATCAGATTACTCCTGCTGATCTCAAAGAAAATTTATCCATTCTTGCTTCCGATGCTATGGAAGGTCGCGAGACCGGAAAGCGTGGACAAAAAATGGCTGCTGCTTTTGTTAAGGCAAATCTCGAAGACTTCGGCCTGACAGCTCCTGTAAACGGAGGATACTATCAGCCGGTAGAACTTTATACCAGTGTACCAGGCGACATCTATATCAAAGCCGGACAAAATAAATTTTTAAACTTCCAGGATGTAGCTTTCTACGGCTCGTCTGATTCCGGTGGAGAAATTTCATTGCCGGTTGTATTTGCCGGTAAAGGTCGTAAAGAAGATTTCGACCAGGTAAATGTTGAAGGCAAAGCGGTGATATTACAGTTGGGAGCTGAAGAGAATTTCCGCGGACCTATCTCGATCGCGCGTGAACGCAAAGCAAAATTGATATTGGTATATCATGATGATGCGAATGCATTCAAAGAATTAGTGGGACAGCTTAAAGACTATATGGGCAACGGCATTATGTCGTTGAAGAAGCCCGAGCCTGTTGCGCAGAATGCAGGTGTGTTCTTTGTATCGCCTGATGTAGCAACCAAAGTGTTGAATACAACCAGTGATAAACTTGCCAAAGCTATTACTGGTAACAGTCTCAAGAAAGTCAAGGCTGGTACTATTGCCTATAAAACTGCTATGGATGTTAGAGTTTTAAAGAGCGACAACGTGATGGGTTATCTGGAAGGAACTGATAAGAAAGATGAACTGCTGGTGATTTCAGCACACTACGATCACATCGGTAAACTTAGCGGAACAGAAGGAGATCTGATAAACAATGGTGCTGACGATGACGGTTCAGGGACTGTATCAGTATTGCAACTCGCAAAAGTTTTTGCTCAGGCAAAGAAAGAAGGTAAAGGACCAAGAAGAAGTATACTCTTCCTGTTGGTGACGGGTGAAGAAAAAGGTTTGCTCGGCTCAGACTATTATACGCAACACCCTGTGTTTCCATTGGAAAAAACTGTAGTCGATCTGAATATTGATATGGTTGGTCGCAGAGATCCTCAGCATAAAGACAGTGCTCCATATGTATATGTTATCGGCTCTGATAAGTTATCAACCGAGTTGCATAACCTGAATGAGAACACAAACAAGACGTATACGAACCTCATATTTGATTACACGTACAATGATCAGAACCATCCTGACAGACTATATTACCGCTCTGACCACTGGAACTTCGCGAAGAATAATATTCCTATCGTATTCTACTTCGATGGTATACATGAAGATTATCACAAGCCGAGCGATGAAGTAAGCAAGATTGAATTTGATCTGCTCGCAAGACGTGCACAATGTGTATTTTATACTGCGTGGGAAATTGCCAATCGCGAAACACGCATTCAGGCGGATAAGAAGTAATGAAATATATACTTTGTATGTAATAGAAAAGCGGGTTATGAACCCGCTTTTCTTATTATTATTAAAATGAAATGATAAAGTATATCTAATCCAGCGGAACGTTTACGTGGCGTTCAGCATGATAGCTTGAACGAACCAACGGACCAGACTCTACATATTTCAATCCGCGCTTCAATCCTTCTTCCTTATACATTTCGAACGTATCGGGGTGAATAAACTCGGCAACTTCCAAATGCATTTTGGTAGGCTGTAAATATTGACCAAGCGTAAGGATCATTAACCCGTTTGCAGCAAGGTCATCCATCGCTTTGAATACTTCTTCCTTGGTTTCACCTAAGCCCAGCATGATACCAGTCTTGGTGCGCATACCTGCTTCGCGAATTCTTTTTATTTGTTCGAGGCTTCGTTCATATTTAGCCTGCGGGCGAACCATGCGATAAAGTCTGCCAACGGTTTCCATATTGTGCGAAACAACTTCCTGCTTGCCTTCGATCATCCGATAGAGTGCATCCCAGTTTCCTTTTGTGTCGGGTATAAGCGTTTCGATGGTTGTTTCAGGACTTACCTTTTTAGTTTCTACAACGGTTTGGTACCAGATCTCGGCACCACGGTCTTTCAATTCATCACGGTTTACAGAAGTAATAACAGCGTGTTTAACGCCCATCAGTTTGATTGCTTCCGCTACTCGCTTGGGCTCTTCCACGTCATATTCAGTAGGTCTTCCGGTTGCTACGGCACAAAATGTACAACTGCGCGTACATACATTTCCGAGAATCATAAACGTAGCTGTACCTGCTCCCCAGCATTCTCCCATGTTCGGGCAATTACCGCTTTCACAAATCGTATGAAGTTTATAATTGTCAACCAGCTTCCGCACTTTAGCATACTCTGGCCCCACCGGTAATTTTACACGCAACCAGTCTGGTTTACGTTTGCGGGTCTCTTCCTGCGATATGACGGGTAATTCGATCATGAGATGAATAGTTAAGCGTTATCGGTTATCCGCAAGTTGTATCTCCAGGTAACCGATAACATTTAACGGATATTACTTTCCAATAAGTTCCTTGTATTGTGCTGCTGAGAGAAGTTCGTCAGTTAAGCCGGTGATCTGTAATTTGATCATCCAGCCATCACCGTACGGATCTTCGTTTACTTTTTCAGGGCTGCCATCCAGTATAGAGTTAACTTCCAATACTTTACCTGCAATCGGCATATATAGGTCTGATACCGTTTTTACAGCTTCTACTGTTCCGAAAATATCATGCGCGGCAACATCCTGACCTACCGTAGTAATATCAACATAAACGATATCGCCCAGTTCGCTTTGAGCAAAATCGGTAATGCCCACGATGGCTGTATTGCCGTCAATTTTAATCCATTCGTGATCTTTCGTGTACTTCAGTCCTTCCGGGATGTTCATGATGCGTTAAAGTTTTTAGGTGCGGGCAAAAATAAGCAAAGTTTATAGGTTCCAAAACGGATTCAGGATGCAAGATTAAGCCAGCCCATTGGCTGACTTGAATATTTCCTGCATCCTGAATAGTTTTTTATTGTGCCAAGCTGAATCGCACCTGGGCACCAAAGCGTGTGGTTGCTCGGCGGAATGAGTTGGATACCATCGGTTCGTTGATGGTGCGCTCAAAGTATAACTGTATGTTCAGCTTCTGGTTTACGACATAGCTGATGTTGGGGCGAAGCTGGAAGTTGATGTTACCGTTCGTAACAATGTTCAGTTCTTCAATCTTCCGTTGAATAGTTTTAGTGTTGGCCACCGTAACGTTCATGCGGAATGTAACATCGTTCTTCAATACAACCGTGCGGCCTTGTGATTTGAACGGAAGCTTCATGTTGTTCTTCGTATAGCCCAATTCAAAGGAAAAATCTTTACTGTTCAATTCGGTGATCTGTGCATTTGAAATGTTCAGTGCTAGATCCCGTTTTGTTTTATACTGAATGTTGGCAGACAATCTTCCCTTCGTGCGCATATTTACTCCGATAAGCGGAGAGAACTGCTCGGAGATCATCACCTGGCTGATGACAAATACCGGTACAAATTCATTGTCAACAGAAGATTTTCTTCCGTAGTAATTGATGTTATAGTCTGTAAACGGACGATCAATAGCAAGCCTGTTTATATCATCCGGATTGCTGTAATCCAGTGAGTTTGAAAAATTCAATACGGAATAAGAAGATTGATATGCATGCGAAAGTGTTACAGATTGGAAAACTTCTTTCAGAGCATTCAATTTATTCAACCCGGTATAATCAACACGCCAGTTTGGAAGCGGTGTTTTCGGGAAAGGAGATAAACTTGTTTTACTTACGTCAGCACCGGTATAGGCTGCTATAAATGCCGGTATAATTACATCCTGTGATGTGCGCGCATATTCATTTCCAGGGTTAGCAGCATCGAACTTTGCTTTCATCTGATCGAGGTTTTGCTCGAACTGTTTAAACACAGCAGACTCTACATCGTTGTTACTGCCATCAAAAGCTGTCTTTATACTAATCGTTGATATACGATAACTGCCGCTTCTGCTTGGACTCAAGTCATAATAGAATACATCATCACCTGGCAGTGTATCCCGATAGATGGACTGGAACGAATTGGTGATCTCCTTCTTGATGTCTAATTGAATTTTGAAATCTGTAGAAGGCTCAACATTGGCGCGAATGTTTATTGTTTCGTTTCTGATCTGGGCGAATGGTACCGATAGTTCTGAGTTTGCTGTCAGCCATCCGTTCTCTGCGGCCTTCTTCCGGATGTCAGGATTCTGACTTCCCAGTACAAAGCCCCATCCAGGAGCTTCCCAATCACTATCCATTCCGAAGAACTTCGGAGTTTTATTGAAGCCCGGAAGTATAGTTCCTTCTGTTATCGAGTATGTTCCATTGATTGATCGAACAGACATCAGCATACGTAACAATCCTTTTACAACGCCTGGTATTTCAGCTGGAGTTTTAGTCTTTGTTGTATCCGCTTTCTGCTGTTGTTGTGGTCGTGCCTGCTGCGCACGTTGTGATGCTGTTAAAGGCTTCTTCGGTGTGTTGAGTTCCTTTAAGAACTTGATCTTGTTATAGAGTCTTACAAGATCAATCTTACCAGAGAAGTTCTGATCACGGCTGTTCTGTATTGTATTTTTGAAATCATAAGCATCATCAATATCGCCTGATATATTTAATGAATCCGGATGGTTTATAGGCCCCGCCTTCCAGTTGTAGTTAACCTGGTAGCGGTAGTCTGCGCCCAGCCAATCCGTTGCAGGTATCTTGTCAAGCGGCAAAGTATAGTTTACCGTGATGCTCTGATCGAAGTTTTTCATCCGGCCAAAGCGCTTCAGGTTATGCCATACACTATCTTTCTTTTGTTCTGTATCAAGATCTCCTTCTGGCTCATCGATAATGGCGTTGGCACGAGAGTTATACTCTACCGATAAATTCTTCGACAAGTTCCAGCGAACGTTATACTGTCTGTCGAAAGTAAAGTACTTCATATAGTTTGCCGGTGACGAAATGAAGCCTCCTACACCATCCGGGTTCCGGTATACATTTTTTGAGAATGAGCGGTTAAGATCCAGTCGTACACCAATACTACTTGGCATCAGGCTAAAGTTGAAATCTTTTATAGGCTTTAACCACGGTGATGATAATCCTTTAGAATTCTTGAAAGGCTCAATACCGGTTGCTTTCGGATTATAGGTATAGGCTATCGATCCTTTTTGTTGTTTTTGGAATGCTTCCTGTGTGTTGAAGTTTTTGCGTATGCGATCGGCATACGAATAACTGAAAGAGAAATTCTCGATGTCCCATATATGCGTAGGAGCATCCGGTTTAACTTTCGTTTTGCGTACGTTTACAAAGTTGAGACTTCGCCCAACCGTTTGGTCTCGTACAATGTTGAGATAGTTGGCGCGCTGTTCCTCATTAAAGGATTGCAGCGCGGCATCCAGTTTTAAGTCGGGGTTGGCAGGATCGTATAGCGGAGTAATGGTTGTCTTCTCATAACTCACGAACATCGGAATTTTTATACCCGTATTGCCGGGTAGAAGTTTATCCACATTTACATTGGCAGATACATCATATCCGGTTGTCTCTTCGCGCGTGCGTTCAAATATTTTTGAGCTTACTCCTCCAAAACCAAAACTGGTGTGTCGTACAGCTCCTGTAATAGTCGCGAAGTCTGCAAGCTTGGCACTGAGTGTTGCATTGGCCGCCCACCCCGGAGTTCGGTTGAAATCCGTAACACGCATTTCGTTGGCCCATATACATACCGGGAAAGATCGTTTATCGTCCGAGCGAGGGTTTCGTACACCAATCATAATGGATTGTACGCTGGTAAGATCCGGTCTGCCGAAGATTCGGATTTTATGTCTTCCAACTTCTCTTCCTGCAATCGGGTAGAATTGGTTCATTGAAATATTCTCGCGATCACGATCGGCTTTCAATCTATAGAGTTCATCCAGGGCAAGATCTATTTCATTTTCTTCCGGCCACACCGCGCGCTCACGATCACCGGATATAGGTGTTGACGTTATCTTCAACGGAATTTCGATCTCATAGAAGTTAGAGTCAAGGTCTTTACCAAGGCGCAGGAACACGCGAAGCTCATCATCAGTAGCTATATCACTGTGTCCGTGGAAATACATTTTGATACGGCCGTAGTTGAAGAGGTCAACCGACATGTTTTTATACATCGCGCGGGCATCGCCATCTTTTACATCATCAGCACAAAGCTGCGCAGATTGTTCGTTCAACTGACGTGATACAGAAGATGTAACATCACGATCGCGCACAACGCCCGGAGGTATAACATACGGAGGCTTGTTTTCATTCCCGTAGCCGTTCTCTTCCAGGTTTACTACAGACACCATAAAGTCGTCTTGCGTTTCTTCATAGTCAGGTACTAAACCACCTTCCTGCAGGTTGCTGGTATATCTTCTCCAGCGGCTACCTACCATGCGGAAGTTTGCCATACGTAATACGATAGGATCTTTAAATCCTGTCATTAACATACGTACATACTTGATCGATTTGAAACCTTCTATATTTCCATATTGACGTTCCGGAACTCTTACCGGTATACGGAATAAATACCATGTAACACTTTCTTTGGAGTTGTTATTCGTTGTTGTGATCTCATCAACAATATACTCTCTGCCGATGCGCAATTGTCCCGGCAACAGATTCATATCATACTCATAATATTCTTCCAGTTCGCTCAGAGTATTATCAGCATTCAAATCTTCATTGTCAGGAATAGTTGTAGCGGCCTGTGCAATCAGATCACTTCCGGAAATGATAGGAGAGTTACCATCAAGTCCGTTAAAATCTTTATAGCGCTGAAGTATTTTTGCGTTCAATCCATCATACTCCGTATCGAAATAATAGCGGAAGTTATCGGCAGATGGATCGCTTGAAACACGTTCGCGCTCTGCAGCAGGTATACCCGGACTGTTAACGAAGCTTTGGAATTTAGCAGCTTCCTCGGTGGTAGACAAACCATCCAACCCTACATCCTGGTTGATACGTGAGTTCGGATCATTATCAAATGAACTGGTAAGATATTGTTGTGTTGTAACGTATCCCCATTGGTTCTCAGATACTGCACCCGTTACTTTATCTCCATTGGGAGGAAGTCCGTTTTCAAATGCATGTCTTCCATCCAGCATGATATCTTCAGATACACTTCCCAATTGGAATACAAGCTTACCACCGGAGGCACGTTTCGGAATGCCTGTACCATCGTCAATAGCACCGTTGTTCGTTTGAATAAACGGATCGAGCATCCAGAACTCTATATATTCAATGTTTGCTTTATCAAAGTCAACTTCTGTACGAATAGCCGATGTTATACCTGCCCAGTTGTTGGTAGGATTATTAGTGAAGTTGGTGAGATCAGGATTATAGTTATACGGGCCGCGTTCTTTCGGATAGTACGCCAGATCAAAAATCTGTTCATAAAATATACCTTGATTCAGCTGTCTGTTCGGAAAAATTTCCTGCGGACCTACAGGTCGCACATAGTGATTCTTCAAATCATCATCTGTGATGTTGTCTGGTTTGAAGCGTCCGCCCGAGCGATAGAACTGGTTGTCGACTGAATACCACGCAAGCTTGGCGCGTTTATACCCAGACTCAACACTTGTCTTGTCGCGTATACCCACACCGTATATATTGTTAGGAGTTTCAGGTGTTGTGGCCAGCTTCCAGCTTTGTGGATTCATCAACGTATAGGGTGTTGCTGAATTTTCGAAATCGTCAATATAGGCTGTGCCTTCTCCGTCAATAACGTTGGATGTTCCCGGTAGTAGCTGCGCAAATTCACCCGTGATATTTACCGTAGATTGCTCTTTGGTTTGCAGAAACGGAATTGCATCTACAATCTTCGTAAGCATGCGGCTCTTCTTATTTACATTGAAATCAAAACCATACTGCATGTTACGCGCGGGCTCGGTACCAATCTGGTTACGACTGATGATGGGGCGCTCGTTATAGTATAGGAATGTTGAGCCGAGGTTTACATCTTCATTGAGCTTGTAATCTAAACGTGTACCCAATAAACTCCGCGTCTGGAAAGCAAAGGGGTCTGACTGCTCGTATTGTACTTCTATATTTTTACCGGAGCTGAGTATAGCATCATTCAGGATTGTTACTTTACCAAATGTATAGTCTACTACATAGTCTGTGCCTTCATTCAGTGGTATACCGCCCGCAAAAAGTTTTACAGAACCTTGTGATACACCAAAACCCGGAATAAGAATTTCTTTGGATGAGCCTGCACTATACGTTCCCATCAGGTAGAATTTATTCTTGGTAGCGAATAGCTCGGCATCGGCTTTGGTAGTGTGATATAGTGTATCGTACGAGTATTTCTGAATCAGGAATTGTTCGTTGGGTTCATTCCGGAACGATCGGCGAAGCCCTTCACCGAATGGCTCGAGAAATGGAAAGATGATGGCACCGGTCTGTGTATTGATCGTAATGTTATCAACGAAGTCGAAGTTTCCATCGCGCCCGGGGTCGTTCACGGGGTTGAGTCGGTCGAGTCCGAAAATTTCAATCAATTGTTTCTCGCGCAGCGTAGACGATCCATCCTGCAACTGCGGATTGTTTACACCACTGCGTGCATCGCGATAAACGATACGAAGTTGAAATCCTTCGCGCGTGAGCTGACTTACATTCAGGTTATAAATGTTCTTCATCATCAGATCCCACGTAGGAATGATCTTCTTGAACTGATCGCGTATAGCAACCTTGCGCGGGCGCAGAAGTTTCAGGAAGATCACATCTTCATCGCGAAGACTTCCATAGTCTTCGGTCATTTCACCAACTTTATAGGCTCTGCCGTTGTAGGTATATTCATAAGCTACCGCCAATACTTCGTCATTCTGAAGCTTGCGCGTAAGTGTTACATAGCCTAACTGTGGATGGAACGTGAATTCAGTTTGCGCTAATTTTCGCGCACCGGTAATTTTTTCAAAGTCTGTTCCATTAACAAGACCACGTCCTTCCAACGTTGTATTTATTCCGTCCGGGTTACGGGCAGCCGCATCAAAAGCAAGTAGTTCACGAAGTCTGTTCGCTGTGTTTACATTGGGTGTATTGGTGCTGGATGTAGGATTTCCGTTAGCCGCTGTATTGTATATTCTCCGTGCCTCCCCAAGGTCCATCAAACCTACTGCGTTGCGAAGTGTCTGCGTATCGTTGTTTCGGTTCAGCACATATACTTCAACACGAGTGATATTTACGTTCGAGATGATCTGCGGAAGGTTGGCGATGGATCGTTCATAATTTTCGCGGAAGAAATGCCCGAGAAAAAAGTGACGGTTATCATCGTAGTTCGATGCTATGATTTCGAAAGGTCTGCCTTGTCCGCTGGAACCCGCGCCACCCCCTATATCTATAGAGGAAGCTTTACCGCGTTGAGTTGTTGCAATGGTAGTAACATTTAATTTACCGAATTGCATCTGTGCTTTTATACCGAACAGGTTTTGCGCACCCTGTATCAACGTGTTGTTAAGCGGAAGACTTACGTTACCAATCTCCAGCTTCTGCAGAATATCTTCCTTGAAACCGGTATATTCTACTTTCATATTATTCTGAAAGTCGAACGAGTTGTTGTTATCGAAGTTGGCGGTAACGGCAAGCTTCTCACCAATCTTACCGACAACGCTCATGTTTATCTGCTGGTCGAATTCAAAGCCACCGTTGCGTTGCTGGCGTATCGGCAATGTCGGGTTAAACATTCGCTGGAACGAAGCACCGAAGTCGAGCGTAACAAAACCGCGTGGAACAAGTTCTATATAGCTTCCTCCAAAGATGCGGTCTAACACCGGACTCAAAAATATCTTGGGTACAAAGCCGCGGCCACTTACTGGGCTCTCTCCATCCTGTGCTTTGGCACGTCCTTTCCAGTAACTCTTTAATATCTGTCGATCCTGGTATTGCTTGAACTCTTCAAACGACATGCTGGATGTCGGGCGATAGTTCAGATCACCGATCTTCTCATATATAGTATAATTGAGTGCGGTATCAATCTCAACGTCCAGCTTCATCTGGTTGGGATCCTTGAGATATAGTGGAGATTCGGTCTGCCGATTGGAGAATGGATCTCCATAGCGATCCGAAGGTTGATAAGTGGGGCGTTTGTTAGAACGGTACGGAACACTGGTGGTGTCAGAGTTTACGCGCGTGGTGTCCTGCCGTTGAGCAAATGCTTCATCGGTCAACGCAGTAAAGCTAAGCCATGCAATGATGAGGCGGCCAAGCTTGAGGGTAACGTGGGGTCGTAGAGTAAAGACTCTCAAACTCTAGGCGTTTTTTAGGGCTTGTTTAACTAAATCTTCTAAGGTAATGGTATTTCCTGATTTTTTCAGGACGGTATCAACACTTTTCTCGGCCGCTGCTTTGGGCAGGCCGAGCGTAAGCAAAGCTGATAACGCCTCCTTACGTAAAGTATTGTGAGGGCCTACAGATATAGAAGGCTGGCTGTCTTCCCAGCTTTCTTTTTTTAATTTATCCTTTAATTCTATAATGACCCGTTGTGCGGTTTTCCCTCCGATGCCTTTTATACTTTGAAGCGCAGCGGCATTCTCATGTACTATAGCTGACTTCAGCTCCTGGCTGTTCATGTAGGAGAGCATCACGATAGCAGTACTTGGTCCAACACCGTTAACAGATATAAGCTGTTGAAAAAGTTTTTTCTCGGTTTCGCTGCTAAACCCGAATAACACATGGGCATCTTCACGGATCGACAGATGCGTGTGAAGCATGATGTTTTCCTGTTCTTTAATATCCGAGAAAGTTTGTAAGGAGATATGTACCAGATAGCCTATACCATTTACATCAATTACAACGTGTGTCGGGTCGCGGTGTGCGAGCCTTCCTTTCAGGAATGCAATCATAAGATTAAAAAATAGAGGTTGTTTTGGGTTCTACAAAGAACGCAAAAGAATCGAAAAAAAAGAGTAGCCACCAAGTTGATTTAGTGTTGTGTCAGATATATAGATAGGGTTCGTTACCGGCCGGTCAGGTGGTACCTGCACTTCGTTGGTGTGAGTCGTAGAAATACTCCATTACCCGCATCTCCGGTATGCAAACGATGTAAGAAAAAATTGATTAAAATAAACCAGCGGCCTGTCTGATCAATAGGAATTATTTCTTTAACATTAGCCTAAATATTTACTGATCAAAAGGTTAACAGTATAGTATCGAACGTGGGGTTAGACACTTGTTAACTTATTGTAAACAATTTGTGGAAAGATTTAAACGTGCTTTAAAGTTTAATTCTCACGCTTCGGGTATTTTTACGCGCTCTAAAAACCATTAATCTAAATCAAATAAAAATGAGGAGAATTCTACCACTAACCTTAGCCTTGATGCTGATGGCCGTAACGGGTCTATGGGCACAGGTTACAACATCTTCCATGGCGGGGGTGATTACTGACGCCAACGGAGAACCGCTGCCAGGAGCTACTATTCAGGCAGTTCACACACCTTCAGGAACAACTTATGGAACAACAACACTGGCAGACGGCCGGTATACTTTACCGGGTATGCGTGTTGGCGGACCTTATTCAGTTAAAGTAACTTTTGTTGGCTACAAGGAGCAGACTTATGATAATATATATCTGAATCTGGGTACAAAGGCTGACTTGAATGTAAAACTTGCAGACGCAAGCACAGAACTGCAGGAAGTAACTGTAGTAGGTACCCGGAATGATATCTTCAGTTCGGATCGTACCGGTGCTGATATCTCTTACGGAAATGCAGCCATTAATAGTTTGCCAACCATCGGAAGAACGGTTAACGACATTGTAAAATATAACCCATATAGCAACGGACGTTCTTTTGCAGGACAGGATAGCCGCTTCAATAACTTTACGATTGACGGCTCTGTATTTAATAATGGTTTTGGTTTAGGAAGCTCTGCGCAAGCAGGTGGTCGTACAGGGACTGCAGCTGTATCGCTGGATGCGCTTGACGAAATTCAGTTGAACATCGCTCCGTTCGATGTTCGTCAATCAGGTTTTACCGGTGCCGGTATAAATGCCGTAACAAGATCTGGTACAAATGATGTAAATGGTTCTGTTTATTATCTCTTCAGAAATAATGACCTGACGGGTACAAAAGCTGATGGCAGAAAACTCAGCAACGTTAATATCGATGAAAAGACTTTCGGTATACGTATCGGTGGTCCGATCATCCCGAACAAACTGTTCTTCTTTATTAACGCAGAGCAATTTGAAAGCAGCACGCCAGCACTTACATGGCAGGCTAACCGCGGAACTTCTGGTGGTAACGTATCACGCGTACTCGCATCAGACCTCGAAGATCTGGGTAACTTCATGAGAACCAATTTCAATTACGACATCGGTGCGATTGATAACTTCAACAATGAACTGACCAGTAAGAAGGCCCTTATCCGCCTGGATTATAACATCAATAATCATCACAAGCTTTCGATTCGTTACTCACATCACAATTCAGAATCAGATCAGCGAATCAGCGATAGTAACAGTAGTAACACCGCTGGTTTCGGAAACCGTACCAACAGTGCACTGGCTATATCTCCACAAAACACAGGTTATATAATCCAGGACAATACACGTTCAATCGCTGCTGAATTGAACTCAACCTTCGGCAGCAAAATTGCCAACAACGTAGTTGTTACCTATAACAAGCAGATTGAAGATCGTAAGTATAAAACAGCCATGTTCCCTACCATTGAAATCTTGGATGGTGACTTAGCTACACCACAGGGAAGCGTTTATACTTCACTTGGGTTCGATCCATTTACGCCTAGTAACAAGTTGAACTACTCTACATTCAACATTACTGATAACCTCACGTACTTCCTCGGTAAACATACTTTTACACTTGGTCTTTCTTACGAGCACTTTACATCCAACAACTTGTTCTTCCCGGTGTCGAACGGTTTGTATGTATATAACTCGATCACCGATTTCAAAGCAGCAGCTTTAGCATATAAGAACGATCCTACCAATCCGGTTTCACCTGTGAACGTAGAAAAATATAACCTGCGTTATTCATTATTACCAGGTGGTGCTGAGCCGTGGCAGAAACTGAATGTAGCTACCTATAGCTTCTACATTCAGGATGAATTCCAGGTTAACGAGCAATTTAAATTAACAGCCGGTGTTCGTGGTGATATATTTGCATACGACAACGGTACGGCTACTGACTTTTACAACCCGATTGTAGGTGCCATGACTTTCAAAGATGAAGATGGTAAAGACTATAAAGTTAATACAGGTGCTTTCCCGAAATCACGCCTGCTGATATCGCCAAGAATTGGTTTTAACTATGACTTGAAAGGCGATAAGAACACACAGTTCCGCGGAGGTAGTGGTTTCTTTGTGTCACGTATACCACAAGTGCTTGTGTCTAACCAGCTTGGTAACAACGGTGTGAATACTGCCGTGATCAACGTGCAGGATGTTAACTATCCATTCAGACTTAGCCCGAGCGAACTGCCTGCAGGTATAGTTCCTACAAGCACTGATATTTCTGCATTAGCTCCGTATGTTGTTAACGCAACGGATTCGGATCTGAAGTATCCAATGATCTGGAAGACAGACATCGCTGTTGACCAGAGATTACCTTGGGGTTTGGTTGCAACCGGAGAATTTATCTACAACAAAACGTTGCAAGGTCTGCGCTATATCGATGCTAACCTCAAGGCTGCTGATCGTGACTTTACGGGGCCTGATACACGCGATCGTTTCCCTGCTTCGGGTGTTGCAAGCTCCGGTACAGGTGCTAACAATACAGTGGCTCAGGCACGTTTCTACAACCCACAGGTTTCTAACGTGTTTGTGTTGAAGAACACAACAAAGGGAAGCTCCTATACGGCTACTTTCAAACTGGAGAAAACAGTTTCAAAAGGTTTTGGTGGAATGGTTGCCTATACATACGGCATGGCGAAAGACATTCAGTCTGTAGGAAGTACAGTACAAGCCAATATCCCTACCGTTGCAGGTCAGAATTACTTAGGTACATCTTATGCTGATAACGACATCCGTCACCGTATAAGCGGTTATGCTAGCTATAGATTTGAGTATGGAAACAAGATCGGAGGTTCTACAACAATCTCTCTGGGTATGGTATCAACAAGCGGTTCTAAAATCTCTTATACATACCCTACCAGTGGTGGTGCTAACGATCTGAACGGTGATGGTCAGAACAACGATCTGTTGTATGTGCCTAACCGCGCTTCTGATCTTCTGTTTGCGCCTATCGCTGCTTCAAGCACATTTGCCGGTGCAACAGCTGAAGAACAGCAAGCTGCCTTCGATGCGTACATCGAAGGAAATGATTACCTGAAGACTCGCAGAGGTCAGTATGCAGAAAGAAACGGTGGTTACTTCCCTTGGTTAACAAGATTCGATTTAACTGTTGTTCAGGAATTCACTGTGAAAGTTGGAGCAAAAGAAAAAAGAAACACAATTCAACTTCGTGCAGATATACTTAACGTTGGTAACCTGATCAACGATAAGTGGGGAGTAAGCTATCAGGCTACTACTACTGCTCCGTTGAGCATAGCGAGCATCAATGCACAAGGTCAGCCGGTATATCGTTTGGCTACACAAACACAATCGGATGGTAGTGTAACATTACTGAAAGATTCTTTCATCAAGAGTGCTACGATCGATAACGTATGGCAGATGCAGTTAGGTATCCGCTATATCTTCGGAAACTAATTCTTCGTAAATGTTTCATATGGAAAGAGGCTCTTCGGAGCCTTTTTCTTTTTAGTAGGAATTAAGTATAAAGTGATTTGCGGAATGAAGTATATGATCAGAGTAATAAGTATAGCATTGCTATGTATAGCTGCGATGCCGGTTTTTAGTCAAAGCGAGCATGATGCATTGCTCATTTGCGGGCATCGTGGAGGATTTTATAATCTGTTGCCGGAGAACTCGCGGACTGCTATTCGATATACCGTTGGTAATTGTGCATTAAAGCCTGTTGTGGTGGAAGTGGATGTGCGTAAAAGCAAGGATGGCACCTTGTATATTTTGCACGATGAGACAGTTGATAGGACAACGAACGGAAATGGAAATATCACCACGCTGACAGACGCCTATATTAATTCGCTGAAATTAAAAACTTCATCAGGGATGCTCACGGACGAATCGGTACCAGCGTTTCGTGATGTGCTTATGTATGCCAAAAGCAATAACGTTGTGCTAATGCTCGATGTGAAAGATGATATATGGAAGGATGTGATTAGTCTTGTGAATGAATATGACATCGCGAGGAAATGTATTGCACTTACCTTTAACCCGGCAGTTACTGCAAAAGTATATAGCTTGTCGAACGTTATAGCTATATCTTTTCTTGCGAAAGATGTTGAGTCGTGGAATGTCATACAAAAAATAAATATACCACACGATAACCTGGTGGCGTATGTGACTTCAGCCACGGATGTGTCACTTATTAATATTATACATCAGCTTAAAATAAGCATCATAGCCGATGCCAGCGAGTCCATGCGTAATAAAGCAATGCTATATAGCGTTGAATTTTATCGTTCTATGATTCAAAAGATGAAATTGAATATTTTGATAACTGATTTTCCTGTAGAGGTTTCGAAATTACTACAGCAAAAATAGTTTGTGTTGATATACCTATATATGTGATGCTATGTATTTGCGTCTAGCCATGACGTTGTAAGTCATTTTTTTAATGTGACCGGAAAGCTGTACCTTTGACTTTACTATGTTGGTTTTAGTACGCTTTTGGCTGGTGATTTGTCTACTCCTGGCCACGGCTTTTTCCTGCAATCCGCCTCAAAAAGAGGCTTTTCCGGCTGATCTGGTTGTTGATTTTGACCTCCAGGCCATTCGCGAAAGAGGGTATATAAATGCACTCGTGGATAATAACTCCATAAGCTATTTTATATACAAGGGCCGCCCTATGGGTTATGAGTATGAACTTCTGCAACATCTTGCGAAACACCTCAAAGTTGGTTTAAAAATAAAAGTTACCAGTGGTGTAGAGTCTGCTATTGATCAGTTAAATAAAGGTGAAGGCGATATTATAGCTTTCCCATTAACGATTAATAAACCGCGCAAAGCATTGGTATCATTTACGCGCCCGCATTTCAATACATACCAGGTACTTGTGCAACGCAAGCCTGCAAACTGGCGCAAACTAAACGAAGATCAGATCAGCGATTCACTTATTCGCACGCCATCAGCATTAGGCGGTAAAGAAGTATATGTTATAAAAGGCACGAGTCACGCTATGCGCCTTCATAATTTATCGGAAGAGATAGGCAGTGATATACTTGTTAAAGAAGATACTATAAATACAGAAAGTGAATCGTTGATACGAAAAGTATCAACGGGCGAAATAGAATATACTATAGCAGATCATACCATGGCGCAGGTAAATGCTGCGTATTATCCAAACCTTGATGTAAAAACGGTGATCAGTATACCGCACCAGATTGCATGGGCCGTGCGTAAGAAATCTCCGGAACTTTTAAAAGCAACAGACGATTGGCTCTTGAGTATCAAGAAAGAACCAACGTTTATGGTGATCTATAATCGTTATTTTAAAAGTCCGCGCACTTCGCTGGTGCGGATGAAAAGTGACTATTTTTCATACGGCAGCAATCGCCTTTCTCCATACGATGACATGATTAAGCAAGGTGCTGCTAAATTGCATTGGGACTGGCGTTTACTCGCGGCAGTTGTTTACCAGGAATCTAAATTCAATCCGCGTGAAGAATCGTGGGCTGGTGCTAAAGGATTGATGCAGCTGATGCCGGAGACCGCGAAACGTTATGGTGCTAAAAATGTGAACGATCCACAGCAGAGTCTTAATGCCGGAGTTAGCTATTTAAAGTATCTCGATAAATACTGGAAGAAGTCCGTGCCGGATTCTGTGCAGCGTCTCAAGTTTGTGCTGGCATCGTACAATGCCGGATTATCGCATATACTGGATGCCAAGAAATTATTGCAGAAACATGGAAAGGATAAAAGCGTTTCGTTGTGGGACGATAATGTTCAAATGTATCTGTTGAAAAAATCTGATCCTAAATTTTATCGCGATCCCGTTGTCTCGGCCGGGTATTGCAAGTGTGAAGAACCTGTTAATTATATACAGGATGTTTTCGATCGATACGAAGAATATAAAATTCACATCAAGGACGATCTGTTCGATGAGCGCGCTATACAAAGCGCAGTAACCGCAAATTAGAATATAGTAGCAGTATATACTGTAAGCGTTGGAACGTATTTAAAAATATACGAAGGTTCGCTGCGGCTACTTACTTTTTTGATAACTTTTCTATCGTATTAAATTTTAACCCTCTCTTAATTATGAAAAACCTCAAAATGCTGATGGGTGCATTGCTATTGCTTTGCCTCATCGTGATCTCCTCGTGCGATGATTCGCATTGCCGCACATGTCGTATCGATAAAGTTTATTTGGAAGATGAATGGCATAAAGCCTACTACAGTAGTTCGGGCCGGCTGGTAAAGCTCGAAGCTGCGGTGAGTAAAATTCTTTTTCACTATAACGGATCGAATCAATTGATCAGCGCGGAAATATATACTGGTAATCCTGCCCCGGAATATAGCTTTGATTTTACGCATGGTTCGTTTGGCATAGTAGAATCAAACGTATATGATTCTTATGGATTCCGAAGACATTTTGATTTTCATTATGCTTCACCAACGGTCATAGACTACCTCGTTGAAAGCGAATATAACGGTGGGCCTGGTGATCCTCCGTCATTTGTAATAAGAAAAGATCTCTCTTATGGCAGCGGAAACGTTACGTTTGTAAGCGGAACGGTAAACGGTAATCCTTTTACCGGGTATACAGGCTCTGTTTACGACAAGAAAACAAATCCTTTCAAGTTACTGGCGCAAGCTGTGGGTAATCCTGCATTCTTCCCGGTGTGTAACATTGTGTCTTACCCGGTTGTGCAGTATGATATTTCATTCCTGAATATCTTCTCAAAGAACAATCCCGGCAAAGGTGTATACGAAGTGCCTGTTGGGGGTGGTCCTGAAGTGCAGCAGCCACAGGATTTTACTTACGTGTATACATCATCATACGTAGAGTCACTGGTATGGACTGATGATTTAGCCGGTACCAACAAATATGCTTTCTCCTATACCTGTGGCTTCTCTTCGGCAGAAGAGTGAAATATAGCTTTGTTGGATGTAGACTATCGCTGAAGTGATTCTGCTATAGTTTTGAAGTCAAGAGATTCCCATTGATCCTGTATTCCGGGGCTGCTCATCACTTCGTTCATGATCTTTGCTTGTGAACGACTGATGGTGTAGGCTTCGGAGTACCGGATATTATCCTGAAATGTTACCATGGAATATAGCGGAATCCATTTGTCAGGATATAGGGCGTGAAGTCGTGCTTCAATTTTTTTGCGCAGAAGAAAATCCGCATCGGCTACTAAATCCCGCATCTCTACAAAATTGTCGAGCGCCAGTTGTGCGATCGCATCAGCATCAGGTTTGCGTTGCTTTTGAAATGCCGGGAGCACATCATCCCAATTGTTGGTATAGGTATCGAGCAACGAATTTAAGATACGACAATCCTCAAAACCGGCATTCATGCCCTGACCATAGAATGGGACAACAGCATGCGCCGCATCGCCTATCAGGAGTATTTTATTGCGTACCCACGGATAGCACTTCATCGTAACCAGAGACGCTGTAGGATTGCTAACGAAGTCATCGCACAACGAAGGCATTAGTCGTGTAGCATCCGGAAATGTACTCGAGAAGAAATTGCGCACGGCTTCATCCGGCAGTAAAGTTTCGAACGATGGATTTCCCTCAAACGGAAAAAACAATGTGCAGGTAAAACTACCGTCAGTATTCGGCAGCGCGATCATCATATAGCTTTGCCGCGGCCAGATGTGTAAAGCATTTTTTTCCAGTTGAAACTCACCAGCTGCGCTAGCTGGTATATGCAATTCCTTGTAGCCGTGATTGATATAGCTTTGTGAGAAGTCAAACCGATCGTAAGTCTGCAGTGACTGCCGCACCATGGAGAAAGCACCATCGGCTCCAATAATCAGATCGAATGTATACTCTGAAATTTCATTCAGCGGTGACGCGATGGTAATGGATGTTTTCTCGGCATCAACCTGCATAACACGTTGGTTAAAATGGAGGCTGGCACCGGCAGCTTCAGCAGCATCCATCAATACAACGTTCAGGCTACTGCGCGAAACTGAGTTAATGAATTCTCCCTGCTTTCCATACGGCTGAAACGTGAGATTGCCGAGTATATCATGCATAATACGGCCATGTATCGGGATGGTTATTTTTCTGATAGCATCGGCAAGTCCAACTTCTTCAAGCGCGCGTATACCCCGATTGCTTAATGCCAGGTTGATTGACCGACCTGCGAGTAACGTGTTCTTTCGCATATCCGGTCTGCGTTCAAGCACCGTGACTTTATAGCCACGCTTGCGCAAGTATATAGCCAACAGCGACCCTACGAGGCCGGCCCCTGCTATAGCGATGTGTTTTATAGGCTTACTCATTTGAGGAGACTGTTTATGATTTCTCCTACGCGATAGATCTCTTCAAATGTATTGTACAGCGGTACCGGTGCTACGCGAATAACGTTTGGTTCGCGCCAATCAGTTATAACACCGGCTTTATTCAACTGTTGAAATATTTTCTTGCCGTTTTGCTTCGTGAAAATTGAAAGCTGACATCCGCGTTCTTCCGGATTAACGGGTGTTATTATTTTTAGTGTATTCTCCAGCGGATCAATCTCCTTTAAGATATACTCCATATAGGAAGTAAGCGCTATACTTTTTTTGCGCAGTGCTTTTATACCAGCCTCCTGGAATATTTCGAGTGATGCAAGTAAGGCTGCATTTTGAAAAACAGGAACATTGGAAACTTGCCAACCATCGATACCCTTCATCGGTTTAAAACCTTTCTGCATGTTGAAGCGTTCGCCTTCATCGTGTCCCCACCAGCCGGCAAAGCGTGGTAGTTCCGTATTGCTTTCATACTTCTCATGTATATACGCGCCAGCGATAGCACCCGGACCAGCGTTCAAATATTTATAGCTACACCATACAGCGAAGTCAACGTCATCTTTGTGCAAATTCAAAGGTGTATTTCCAACAGCATGCGCCAGGTCAAATCCGGCTATAGCACCAACGCTATGTGCGGCTGCGGTAATTTTTGGGATATCAAATAACTGCCCGGTATAGTATTGCACACCTCCCAATAGCACCATCGCTACTTCGCGACCATGCTCCATAATGGTTCGCACTATATCTTCCGTTCGCAGGGTAAATTCTTCTTCGCGCGGTTTAAGTTCTATGAGTACTTTGTCTGGATTTAAACCATGAAACTTTATCTGTGATTCAAACGCGTATTGATCGGATGAGAATGCCCCGGCTTCGGCTATAATTTTATAGCGTTCTGTAGTAGGTATATAAAACGACACCATCATTAAGTGAAGATTGATGGTGAGTTGATTCATGGCTACCACTTCTGAAGGTTTAGCGCCCACTAAAGCCGCCAGCGTTTTCTTCGCTAACCGATGATGATATAGCCATGGATTGCGGGCATGCATGTGACCTTCACCACCCAGCTTCGCCCAGTCTTCAAGCTCCTGGTTAATAAACTGCTTGGTAGTTTTAGGTTGAAGTCCCAGAGAATTACCGATCAGGTAAATGGATTGTTTATTGTTGATTTTCGGAATCAGAAATTTATTCCGGTAACTGCGAAGCGGATCTTCTCTGTCCAGTTTCTTTGCAAACTGCAAGCTGTTCTTGAATTTCATAGCGGAATGATTACGGAATAATTTACGTAAAATTTAATGCCGCCAACTATATACAAACGGATAACGATTAGCGCCTCTTAGAAGAGCGACAACTGTTTACGGATAGCCCCCTCGTGATAAAGCAGCCATTCCTTATTCTCAAGTCCGCCACCATAGCCAATCAGGTTACCATTTTTACCAATTACGCGGTGACATGGTACAATGATAGCGATCGGATTTTGGCCGTTCGCCAACCCGACAGCGCGAATTGATTTCATATCACCAACACGAATTGCTATATCTTCATACGAAGCAGTTCTTCCATAGGGAATAGTTAATAATGCATTCCATACGTTCAGTTGAAATGCCGAACCTCGCAGATCGAGTTCCACGTCAAAGAATTTACGACCTTTATAAAAATACTCTTCCAGTTCAGTTATACATTGATCTGTGGTTGCAGTAGGCATCTCTTCTTTCTTGCTATCTCTGAGAAAACCTACCGTAATGATCTTGTCGTTCTCGGATTCTATCAACAGGTCTCCAACCGGAGAAGAATAATAAGCTCTTCCTTGCATGCTATAATGACTTCATCTATATACTTATACAAACCGTGGATCGGCTTCCATTACCGTTCCACATTTACGACACGTTCGCAACGATGTCGATCCATAGAACTCACGAAACCGCGGAATAAAATCTTTCTCAATGTTGTCAAGGTGAAAACGATACTCGTGAAGCTTGTTGTTGCAGGCATCGCAAAACCAGATTAGCCCATCTTCAATTTCTTTTTCAACACGCTTGCATTCAATTACAAGTCCGATGGAGTTAGCCGGCCGCTCCGGTCGATGCGGCACGCGTGCGGGTAACAAAAACATTTCACCCTGCCGTATAGGTATATCTACCGGTTTGCCATCTTCCTGTATACGTACATTTATATCGCCTTCCAGTTGGTAAAATAATTCTTCCGTCTCATTGTAGTGATAGTCTTTACGGGCATTCGGTCCGCCTACAATCATAACAATATAATCACCGGCATCAGCATATAAATTCTTGTTTCCCACCGGAGGTTTCAGCAGATCGCGGTTATCACGTATCCACTGGTTAAGGTTAAAAGGTCTGCGAATGGCCATATAATACTTTTTAAGTTTTGATACGGTTGTGTTAAACCATCTATTCCTTCTTAAATTTAAGAACAATTCACATACATAGCTTTATTCATGAATCTTGATTTAACCGGGAAACACGCCATAGTATGCGGCAGTACGCAGGGTATAGGAAAGGCATCAGCGGTGGAACTCGCACTATTAGGTGCACGTGTAACACTGATTGCCCGCAACGAAAACAAACTTAAAGCTGTGCTGAAAGAATTGTCCACAGCGAAAGGTGCAGCGCATGATTATGTCGTGGCGGATTTCAGTGCGCCCGATGATCTTCGAAGTAAAGTAAATGACTATGCACGCACGAACACGGTACATATACTGGTAAACAATACCGGAGGTCCGCCCGCAGGACAAGCCATGGATGCGCGCACAGAAGATTTTGTTCAGGCATTCTCTAATCACTTGCTGTGTAATCATATTCTTGTGCAGGCATTGGTTGAGGGCATGAAGAAAGCAGCGTACGGAAGAATTATCAATGTTATATCGACATCGGTAAAAATTCCGATTCGTGGTCTTGGAGTGTCCAATACGATTCGCGGAGCTGTTGCGAATTGGTCGAAGACACTTTCGCTGGAGCTTGCGCCATTTGGTATAACTGTAAATAATGTATTGCCGGGTTCAACCATGACAGGACGACTTGAATCGCTGATCACTTCAAATGCACAAAAAGCAGGCAAGACGTTTGATGAAGCCAAACAGGATATGATACGAGAGATACCTGCAGGACGGATAGCCGACTCGCACGAAGTTGCAGCCGCTATAGCATTTCTGGCAACACCAGCGGCCGGGTATATAAATGGTGTCAATGTACCGGTGGATGGCGGACGAACCGGATGCCTCTGACAGACTATGGAATATATCGATAACTATATAGAAGGTAAATTACTGGCTCCGCATACCGGGAAGTATATCGATAATTATAATCCTTCGGAAGGAAGAATATATAGCTTTATACCGGATTCCGATGAACGCGATGTGGCGGCTGCTGTTTCGGCAGCACAACATGCTTTTGCAGAATGGAGTGTTATGCCGGTAGAAAAACGTTCGGCTATACTTTTGCGCATTGCTGATCTGATCGATCGTGATCTGGATAAGTTTGCTTTAGCGGAAAGTATAGATAACGGAAAACCGGTTCGTCTGGCGAAGGCTTTGGATATACCGCGTGCTTCTGCCAACATGCGTTTCTTTGCGAGTGGTGCTATTCATTTTGCAAGTGAAGCGCATGTTACCGGTAACGAAGCAGTGAATTATACCTTACGTACACCGGTAGGCGTTGCCGGTTGTATATCGCCCTGGAATTTACCACTGTATCTGTTCACCTGGAAGATAGCGCCTGCGCTGGCGGCTGGCTGCACCGTGGTGGCGAAGCCCTCTGAACTTACACCGATGACAGCCTTTCTGTTCGCTCAACTTTGCATAGAGGCGGGCTTGCCGAAGGGTGTGCTGAATATAGTGCATGGTCTTGGAGCAAAAGCAGGACAGGCCATCATTGAGCATCCGGATGTTACTGCTATATCGTTCACAGGAGGAACGGTTACAGGTAGAAAGATAGCTGCTACGGCTGCACCTATGTTTAAAAAATTGTCGCTGGAGCTGGGCGGTAAAAACCCAAATATAGTTTTTGCAGATTGTGATTTTGAACAAGCGGTAAATACTTCGTTGCAGTCTTCATTTTCAAATCAGGGTGAGATTTGTTTGTGTGGCTCGCGCATTTTTGTAGAGCGTGGCATTTATCAAAAGTTTACCGATGCATTTGTAGCGCGAACAAAAACGCTGGTGGTGGGCGATCCGCTGTTGATAGATACAACTACCGGTGCGTTGGTGTCGGAAGCTCACATGAATAAAATACTGTCCTATATAGAACTCGCAAAGCAGGAGGGAGGAACGATTCTTACCGGTGGTCATCGCGTTACTGTAGCCGGGCGATGCGCACAGGGATATTTTATAGAACCTACTGTTATTATCGGGCTCGATCATTTATGTCGTACCAACCAGGAAGAAATATTTGGCCCTGTAGTAACCATCATGCCGTTTGATACGGAAGAGGAAGTAATACGCTATGCGAACAGCACAACGTACGGACTATCCGCCACGCTCTGGACAGAGAATCTGAAACGTGCACATCGTATCGCTGCGCATTTAAAAAGTGGCATCATCTGGGTAAACTGCTGGCTGTTCCGCGATCTGCGTACTCCCTTTGGAGGAATGAAACAATCCGGTGTTGGTCGTGAAGGCGGCCTGGAAGCGCTGCGCTTTTTTACGGAGGCTAAAAATGTTTGTATTAAGCTGTAGATCAAATATTATATTTTTTTATAAGTGCTTTTTATCTTTTCATCTTCGATCCTATATCTTTCGAATCACTAATCAGCGCGAATGTCTTTCTTCGATATTAATACTATATTTTTTGAGCTGCTCGGCTATAAAATGAGCTACCTCGAATTTTTTGGATTTGTTTCCGGGGCTATTGCCGTGTGGCTGTCTGCGAAGGCTCACTTGTGGAGCTGGCCCATTGGTATCATTAACGTTGTGCTGTCGTTCTTTTTGTATTACCAGATACAGCTATACCCGGATATGTTTCTACAGATATTCTTTTTTGTAACCAACGTGCTCGGCTGGTGGCGGTGGGCAAATCCGCAACCGGGAGAAGAGGATAAACGAAATGAATTGAGGGTGAGCTTTATGGGTATATATACATTTGCCGGTATATGCCTCGGTGGATTAGTTGGAACTGCACTGCTGGGTACGCTGGCAAGTCAGTTGCATCATTGGTTCCCATCGTTCTTTCCTGTGCCTAGTGCCTTTCCGTATGCAGATTCTTTTATTACCGTGATGAGTATTATCACGACATTTTTTATGATTCGTAAAAAGGCAGAGTGCTGGATCATCTGGATCATCGTGGATATTGTCGCCACCTATCTATACTATATCAAGGGTATTATGTTGTATAGTGTTTTGTATTTCATGTTTACGATCATTGCTTCGTTTGGTTTGTGGCACTGGATTCGGGAGTATAAAAGCTACCAAACGCAACGTGTATGAAGCGCGGACTTGTTATCGGTAAATTTCTCCCGATACATGAAGGTCATGTGGCATTGATCCGCTTTGCAGCAGAACATTGTGATGAATTGATTGTGTCGATGAGCTATACTCCACACGACCCGATCGATCCTGCTTTACGACTCTCATGGATCAAAACTATATTTGAGGATGATGTATTGATTAGGCCCGCTATGGTGCTGGATGATTTTGATGATGAATCATTGCCGCTACCCGAGCGCACAAAGATCTGGGCTAATTTTATCAGACGAACGTATCCTGCAGTAGATATAGTTTTCAGTTCAGAAGAATATGGTGTGCCGTTCGCTCAACACCTCGGGGCAGAGCATCAAGCTTTCGATCCGCAACGAAAGTTTGTCCCTATATCAGCTACAAAAATAAGACAACATCCTTTTCAATATTGGAATTATACACCTCCCGTAGTCAGGCCATACTTTGTTAAGAAAATATGTTTCTTCGGTGCCGAGAGCACGGGTAAATCTACCCTGGCGGAGCGTATGGCAGCAGTATATAATACGGAATTTGTTCCGGAAGTTGCCCGTGAAATCATTTCGTCCAATGTGTTTACAATGGAAGATATTGTTACGATTGGTTATGCACATGCTGCCCGTATTGAGGATAAAACACGCGTAGCCAACAGAATTCTCTTTTGTGACACCGATGCGATTACAACACAAATATACTCGCAACATTACCTCGGTGCCGTCCCCGAAGAGTTGTATCAATTGGAGAAATCGGTTCGATATGATCTATATTTTCTGTTTGATATTGATGTGCCGTGGGTAGCAGATGATCTTCGTGATCTCGGACATCAGCGTGAAGCCATGTTTAATGTTTTTAAAGATGCGCTCGAAGTTCGAAATATACCTTACGTGTTAGTGCGTGGAAGTTATGAAGAGCGCGAGGCGATTGTTCGAAAAGAGATCGATCGGTTGTTACAATGATTATCGAAGCGTTAATTGTTGTATTTTCTTTTTCAATAACTCTTTTTCTGCTCCGGATGATGTAAGCTGAAGGGCGCGTTCGTACGCCTGCTGCGCTTCTGTGTTCTGGAAAAGTAATGCGTGGAAATCTGCAAGTGCGGCATGGTATAGATAGTGATCGTTAAGCGCTGTAATCTTTTTCAACGCTTCAAGTCCAGCTTCCCGGGATTGCGCGTAGCCTAATACGATAGCTTTATTCAGCTCTACAATGGGGCTTTGTTTTATATCAGCCAGTAGCGTATAAAAGTGATATATTTTCTTCCAATTCGTTTCTTCAAATGTAGCAGCTTCTGCATGGCAGGAAGCAATGATCGCTTCCAGATGATATTCGGAAATCTCATCGCCATCGGCTGATACTTCGAGATAATAGTTGCCGCGATCGATAAGCGCTTTGTTCCATCGACTTCGATCCTGATCTTTTAATAAGATGATAGCACCATCGTCAGCGATTCGCGCATCCTCCCGCGATGCCTGATAGCACATCAGTGCCAGTAATGCGTTTACGGATGGTGTATTGGTAACTATATTTCGTGTAAGGAGTATGCAGAGTCGTATCGCTTCTTCACAAAGATCGTTGCGAATAAGTTTGTCGGGATGCGATGAATTATACCCTTCATTAAAAAGTAGATATAGCGCATGCAATATGGTGTCCAGTCGGTCGGGTAATTCTGTGGCTAAGGGTACTTCCAGGTTTATTTTTTCTTCTTTTATTTTTTCGCGCGCCCGGTAAATTCTTTTGGCAACCGTGTCTTCGCTGGTGAGAAACGCGTTCGCTATTTCAGATGTACTTAATCCGCAGAGTACCTTTAGTGCAAAGGCAAGTTGTGACTCATACGGTATAGCAGGATGACAGCATGCAAACATCATTCGCAGTTGACTGTCTTCAATTTCATTTTCAAGAAACAGTTGACTAACAACAGGCGACAATGTCCATTCTGATTGCAGCGCCTTTGCTATAGCTTCTTCATGATGTTGATGAACGCGTTGCTGACGGATAATATCTACCGCCTTACGTTTCGCAACAGTATATAGCCATGCCGATGGATTTTCAGGAATTCCCTTAAAGCTCCAGGTAGACATCGCCTTGAGCAGCGTATCTTGTACTATATCCTGTGCAACCTCAAATGAACCGAAGCCCAACAACCGCGTAAGCACGGCTGTCATCTTCCCGGCTTCATGCCGGAAGAGGTGACTTACGAGTTGATTGATGTTTTGTTCGGGCATTCATAAAATTATATATTTTCTTGCTGTTATGGATGTTTTTCAATCAGCAAGCAGATGTTACAATTTATCGTTGTTAAGAATATTTTTTGCATTTCTGACATGCATCCTGAAAAATTGAAATTGCCCCGTTATCTCTTTGGGGTCTATATACGCGGTGCTTTCAAAAAAAGTAGCACTAAAACGGAAGGATCTGCGTTCTCCATTTTCATCGACTATTTCAAGCTTAGAAAAATGGGCTAGCGCGAAAAGACGATTGTCATCTAACGATTTTACGCTCGTCAGTAAATATCTATAGGTCTTTGTCCATCCTTTAATTTCAACGATCCGATCATCATAAGTTATCATGTATTGGCTAGCTGTTCTCCATGTAACTATTGCCGGCAATCCAAACAGTATCCATGGAAGACCGTTGGAAATAGCAAGGAATATTGCTGCTGATATAAACAAAAACGTAAACAGTAGTCCAAAGACCTTTTTTGCAAAAAACAATCTGTGAGATAAGTAATACATGTATTGGCCTATAAATCGAAGCTCTAAATATAGGCAATTTCGTTGTTTCATCATACTCCACTAGAGTCACAAGTCTCCAGTCTATGCTTGACACCCCATCAGAGTCACTGGTATCCATTTAAGTTTACCCACAAAATATTATGTCGAATTAATTCCATGTTTATATCCTTCGAGGAGTGATTGAAAATGGGCATAGCCTTTCCAGATCGTTTGCCAGCCCGGCAGTCCTTTCTGTTTCAT
>CABHOK010000010.1 GCA_902168205.1 uncultured Chitinophaga sp.
TAACGTGATCTCCTATAACTATGATTAAAACGCATTCCTGCCACTTGCAATGAAATACACCGTTCACCATTTAGCATGATTGTTTTGGACTATCAAGTTAATAGTTTTGTGGGTAAACTTAAACCGGCCTCCAGGACTCCGATGGATCGGTAAATCAAAAATTTGCCTTCGTCATCGTTCGATTGCTTATGTTCTAAAACTTGCCGAACGCTTCACTGCTTGACTTCCAATAAATCAGTCTTTATATTTTTCCAATGCTCGAACATGCTGTTTACCATTGTAGGTGTTAGTATTGAATCTTTACCGGTTAGTATTTTTAAATTATATTTTGATATTATTTCTTCTCTCGGTTGGAAGGAATAATAGACACCAACATGAACAGCTTGTCTAGGAGCAATTCTAACTTCCAACTCTTTCATTTCCGGGATTATCCTGCTATCGGTCGGAATGTCTTTAGGTCTTTTATTTTTATCGAGTTTATACAGTTTGAGAAGTTTGTTGTCATAGTTGTAGGTCTTCGGGTTTTCAAAGAATTGATTTTCATCACTACCCGGAGGAATTATATACCTGACAAAAATAATTTCGTTGGAGTTGTTTGCAATAACAAGATTCACTGCCCACGAGCAACTAGTCATTAATATAGCGATAAATGCAAATAGAATTAGGTTGATTGTTTTTGTCATTTTAACAAGATCGACAAATCTAAAATTTAATAGGTAAAGCGTATGGTTTTGACACCCTATCAGAGTCATCGGCCTCCGGGACTCTGATGTTTAGTAGTGAAATCCGTATATCTAAAATTTACCTTCATAATCGTTCGATGACACAATTCATTTTTTCAACGGCTCATAGTAAAGCACTATTTGGCCACCGCCAAGTGTTTTTGTTTTTGCAAGCTTAAGAACAATGCTGTCGTTTATGCTTTTAAAGAGAGTTAAACCCTGCCCTGCTATAACGGGATGAACGCAGAGTTGGTATTCGTCAAACAAATTAAGTTTTGTTAACGCAGCAATTAAACTCGGACTGCCCACTAAAATATCTTTACCCTCGTGGTCGTTCGATTGCTTCAATTCTAAAACTTCTTCTTCAAGACTTCTCTTGGCAAGCTTTACATTTTTCCAATTTACATTACTCAGCGTTCGGGAGAAAACAGTTTTGGGAATGTTTTCTATGATCACAGCAAAGTCGTCTGTGCGTTTATTGCCGGTGGGATTTTTAACTACCGTTGGCCAATAGCTTTCCATGAGTTGGTATGTTATCCTTCCGTATAGAAGATCGCCTCCGCTACGTAATAGGTCGGTATAGTGTTGATGCAGTTCGTCATCTGCAATAGCAGAAGTGTGGTCGCAAAACCCATCAAGTGTCATATTGATTGATGCAACTAATTTTCTCATAACTTTTTGTTTAAATCAATTGTCAAAAATTCTATGCCGGGTGCGAGATGAGATTTATAGACTATATATGTCTTTCTAAATATAACGATTCTGCTACTAAGCATAAGAGCCCCGGAGGCCGGTGACTCTGATGGGGCTGCTAAAGATTCTCCTGAGGTTGGAGAATTTTATTGCCTAAAAATTTAAAATACCCTCCAGGTTAGAATTGATAGGAGCGGAGGTGTGTTGATGAATTACTTTCCATTCATCTTTCTGTTTGATAAACCCGAGGGTAACTCTATTTTTCATGCTTCTTAAAATAGTATTGCTGGTGGAAATGGCTTGATAGGTAATCAAAGCGCTTCCGAATCCAACATCGTTACCTTCGTGAATTTCTATCATTTCAAAGATCACATTTACCTTTTCGTCTCCTAAGGAACCTAGCCAATCTTTTATGACATTAGACCAGTCTGTCAGACCTGTTTGGTATCCTTGATTCCACATATCAAAAATCACAACGTTGTCATGATATAGTGCAATCATGCTTTCGGTGTCTTTATTCCATGCCGATTGCTTATAGATTGTAAAATAGTCTTGAGGGCTTTTCATTTCTTAATACCTTAAATCATTTACTGTAGTTGATGTTGTTGTGCATGCACCAAAGTCACCGTTATAGACTACGCCAGAATGCTATTTGACAGATTGTCGTCCTATATATTTGTTGTTTGAGAACAATAAATAGTGGCTCATGCTCAGTATGTCGTTGTTACCTTTAATTTTTTCAATTCTGAACCGTAGGCCTTCGTTAAGCGTGTCAGGGTTGTTCCAATCTATCTCGACAAAGTCAGGTTGATTTTTCTTGAGGTCCTCTAAGCTTGTTCCTAATTCTATTTTGTCCATCCAGTCAATTGTGTCGTTGTAATAACTCTTACAGGAAGTCAAGAGGAAAACAATTGTTAGAAGTCTGAATATACCTTTGAAGTCTTTAGTCGTCATTTTTTTATTCGGGATTCAAAGTATTTGAATTCGTTAAATATAGGGTGCAAACATCCTTCCCTGAGGACGCTGAGGTAATAGACCTATCTTTTGTAAACTTTCAATAAAGTGTTCTTTACATAATACATTATTCGAAAGAGATTTTTTATTACAGTTTTCAATTTTGCACGCTTTATCTGATTCAGTGAACTTGTTTCTTCTGAAATATTCTTCCATTAAGGCTGAATAAATTATCATATCAGCGGGCGATATATACGGATTGCCTTCCCATTCTTTTGTTTCAATATCAGGAACCTTGAACAGATAATTCTTACCTCCCCAATTCCATGCGTTGCTCTGCTGCCAAAGCTGTTTGCAAGATTTACATTGAAATAAGGAATGCCCTGTAGGTGACTCACCTTGAAGATTAAGGTATCGTAAAATATTCGCAGTTTCTTTAATCCGTTTGTCTATTTGATCTTTACGCACGAGCAGGAGGTTGATTGGCCGAGTATTCTAAGCATATGTGAATTAGCGAAAATTACAGCTAAACTATATGTCTCTCAAGACAAAGATTTCTCTTACGAAGCATCAGAGTCCCCGAAAGGGAGGTGACTCTGATTTAGTATCAAAGTTACAATTTAAGGAGGTATATCAACTTATCGAAATGGAGAGACAGTCGAAGCATAGTCTCCGTTTCGGGACTATGCGTTTTTGAAAAGCTGCCTGTTGCTAAGTGAGTGCTTCCGTCAGAGTCCCCGGGGTGGGAGACTCTTCGGAGACTAAGGCAGGCGTACTATATAGTTACTTGAATAATTCTGCTACTAAGCATCAGAGTCCAGGTCGCGGTAGAGGCCGGTGACTCTGATGCAGTACAAGTGCGATGCTTAGTTTGTGCCGCGCCTCTTTTTGTCTACTATTTTTTTTGTTGTATTGCCAATGAATCTTTTTATCCTCTCGCTAGTCAATGTATAACCCAAGCTCAATACAAATGAGGTGGTTATAAGCCACGCTATATTTTTTGTTTCTGACATGTCCATTGCAGTTGTAGAAAAAAATCTAACATGACTTAATGCGTACAAGGATACCAAGAAGAAAACGAAGTATCCTAAAAAGCTAATTACACGTTTCATAAGTTTGATACTACAAATTTAATGTCATTCTCCACATTAACATTAATCTTTTGTTTGCCTGCGTTCGGTACAACTCCTAACTCAAAAATTCCTTTTAACATTCGTTTAACATGATCTTGATAAGGCTGTTGTG
The DNA here is from genome assembly GCA_902168205.1 of uncultured Chitinophaga sp. Lineage (GTDB taxonomy): Bacteria > Bacteroidota > Bacteroidia > Cytophagales > Cyclobacteriaceae > Ohtaekwangia > Ohtaekwangia kribbensis. The sequence goes on from CABHOK010000010.1 coordinate 3,615, forward strand.
TGATAATGCTATTTCCTCCAGCTTCACATCCAGTTGGAATTGAATTGGTGTAAGCTTGATATACCTTTCCGCTACAAACAAAAGTTGTTAATGGCACATTTAAGCTGGAGGCTTTTTTCCATAAGCAATCAAACATTAGTTTTACACTGCCACTGCCAATTGCACCACTGGTAAAGCCAATTGTAAAGCCAATTATCCCACCTACAACGCCCCCGGCAACAGGATTACCGGCAGCAGTGGTTGCTATAGCACCGGCTTCGATGCCTTTGATTCCTAAGCTAACACCTGCCATCACTCCACCTGTAAATGCAGCCTCAGCAATGGCCTTCCACTCATCTTTTGTCTTAGGCAAACAACCACCAGAGCTGCTACGTCCATTTGCTGTGTTATTCCATGTTGAGCTTGGATTTTCGTAGGTATACTTTACCAGTTGTCTTAACTGAGCAAAGACTTGAACAACTGCAAATTTTTCCAGTTCCGTATATTTTGATGCGGAAGCGCCTATAGCTACCCTTTCCATAAAACTATTGCATTTTATGTTAAAAGATTCATAAGATTTAGTAGGCATCGTGTTTTTGATGTAATCGTAGAAGTCTATAAATATTTGCTTGAACGCAGCGGAAAATTCGCAAGCGTTAAGCTGATTAATCATTGATTGTCTGAACTCCTCGTTTGTCATTGCCGCATTGTGCCTGCTTCGTCATCAAAAACTTTTACATTTTTTAGAAATGCCAGATTAGCGGGTATATTATCCAGACACGAAAAGTCCGCTATCTTTATACCTTCGTTGTTAACTGAAATCAAATCTGAGTCAACTTTTATGTTGGAAAAAGTACTTTTTACATTTGCATATATACTTGCCTGGCTTGTCAACTTAAATGTATAGGCAGGTGTACCAGTATCACGTGGTAGAGTCGTAGTTGTATTGGGGCGAAGGGAACAACAGTATCATGTTGTTCAATCACACTTTGGTCGTTACAACTAAATGCAAATGTTAACAGTAGACAAAGTGTTGCTAGCGTAGTTTTTTTTACCATGAAGAAGTACGAATTTTAGTTTGTTGGGCACAATAACACGCATTTATGTATAATATACTATACCGAAAAAATCTGGTTTTGCTCAAATTATTCTACCGGTAATTACTCTTATACTATCAACATGTAAATATTAATACCTCGTTAATGGTTAACCTATGGGTAAAATAGAATGGATTTTTTTCTGATAGAAAAACGACTAGAGAAGATTTCCTTAGAATCACCTGCTGTCAAGCATAGTCTCCGTTTCGGGACTATGTGTTTTTGAAAAAGCTGCCTGTTGCTAAGTGAGTGCTTCCGCCAGAGTCCCCGAGGCGGGAAACTCTTCGGAGACTTCGGGAGGCAAGAACCTGCGATATAGCATATGTTATAGCTATTGTTGTGCAGCGTAATTTTTACTCGAATATTTTTACTGGATTGTATTCAGTCACCACGTAATTTTCAGCGGTGAAGTCAATGTAGTAGTAATGAAATTTGTCCTGGTTGTTTAATTCTCCGTCTTTGTTTTTATCCTCCAATGTCCGGAAGTAAACCTTGCTCTCGCCTTTAATTAATTTGTAGTCATAGAACTCATGCAATTCTTTAGTAATTTTCTTAAAGTCAGTTCCATCAATTTTACTAATGTATAGCGCTTCTAAATCTGAGTGGCTTAATTCTTTGTCCCCGTTTGAGTCTCTATCCGAGATTGAGTATAAAAGGTATCCCGCCTTAGTTTTGCTAAATATCTCCCGAAGGAAATTCACATTCCTAATTAATATTTTTTTGTCTGTTAGTTTTCTTTCGTTTCTTCCTTTGTCTTGAAAGACCAAGTTTATAAAGTTTCCAATCAAATAATCTTGGTTAAAATAGCTTGAAGCGATGTCAGAACTTCCGTAAGAACCAGATCCAATTTTACTGTATCCGCCTCTTTCCTGTAAATCGACAAGTCCAATGGCAAAAATTAAAATGTCAGTGCTATCAAATTTTATAGGTAATTCCGAAACCAAAATCTTTGTCGTGTCTTTTACTCTGTCGTCAACAACGGAAGTCGTGTCAATTTTTTCCTCATAGTCGATCTTAGGTTGTTGTCCACAGGATGCGAACAGAGTCAATAACACAATACAAATAGCTAGTTCCCTCATCGTTTTAGTTGGATAAATCTTCCCCGAAAATTATGTTGTACAACGTTCTAATATAGGAATATCATTGTTTAAATGTGTTTATATATGGATATATTAGGCTCTGTTTTTTTTGATTAAAATATATTGGAGCAAGTCGAAGTATAGCTATAAAGCCGAAGCATAGTCTCCGTTTCGGGATGCTGCCTGGTGCTAAGTTTGTGCTTCCGCGAGAGTCCTCGAGGCGAGAGACTCTTCCGGGACTTTAAAGCATGACTATACTATGGCGCTTATATACTACACTTTCAATAAAGTCAGCTTTGTTTTTTGATTTGCTGTCAGTATGCCAGAAGATACAAGCGTCATTAACCCATCGTAAGAGATCCACCGTCCTTTTTCAATAGAGAATTCTGCAATTGCCTGATGTGTAAACTTCATAGTTGTTTCTGTTTTTTCTCCTTGGTTGTTTGACCGTGACGGAGTGTAAAATACCCCCTTCACATATTCTACAATGTTATATTTAACAACGGCTATATTTTCATTATTTACCTTCTTGATATCAATTAACTTCACTTCGTTAAATTTATATGAGCTGTCGCAGTCGAAATTCTGATCGTTAGAAATAAGATTAATATCCAGTTTCCAAGTGTCGCCTATTTTTACTGGTTTAGTAGGCAGCTCAAAGAATATGGAAATCAAATTTTTCTGGTTACTCTTTACCCAAAAGCTGTGGATGCCTCCTGATTGATATACAGAGCCACGTAGAACAACACCTTGGTTCATTGTTTGCAGCCTCGCTATAATCTCTTTCTTTACATCATCAACGGTATCCAGAGAGAGTTGTGTGTTTTTGTTTAGGTTCGCTACTACTGCGATATCGATAATTCCAGAACCTTTATTTGACAATGTAGTTACCAAGTCAACGCTTTTAAGAGACTCATTTATTTTTTTAAATATAGATTTGACTTCATCTATACCGGTTTTAGTGCTGTCTGAAAAAGATTCGTTAAGTGAGCCGAAATTTAAATCAATAGACGAAGTGTCAATGTTGGTCATCATCGTTAAGTAAGAAAGCTTTTCTTGCTTCCCTATTTTCCAATCCAGATCAACCTGTTGGTGTTTCTTTTGAGAAAAAGCATTCGATGTTAGAAAGACCAGTGCTATTACTAGTAATTTATTTGGTGACATTCTTTATGTTGTTAGATGTTATCAGTGAATATTTTGACTGTGTTCTGTTCTCAATGGATATAACAATTCCTCAGTCGAAGCATAGCCTCCATTTCGGGACTATGCGTTTTTGAAAAGCTGCTGTTGCTAAGTGTGTGCTTCCGCCAGAGTCTCCGAGGCGGGAGACTCTTCGGAGACTTCTAAAGATTAACACATCCAGAATTTTTTCTTTACAAAGTCAATCAGCGAAGGTCCTTCACATCCGTTGGCTTCCTCAGCGTCTTTATCGTGAGGGTTTCGCGCGATGATATACTTGCCAGTTTTTTTATGTTTCATTATTACTCCGGCTTCGAGTATATCTCCTTTTTTGCCTGTTAGATTACCAGTTCCGTTGTGAATTACTTTGATAGAATCTCCTTTGATGATTACGGTGCAGTTGGCGCCATTTGATTTACCTCCCCATTCTGCGAAAGCTATATCATAAGTATAGGTTCCGCTCTTGGGAATTTGACCGCTTGCAATAGTGGCGGAGAGGAGAAGTGTTAATAAAATCGTTAAGCGCATATATAGTATAAACAAATTTGAAGGCTGGCTTAGGGTATAATTACTTGAACTATTCTGCTACTAAGCATCAGAGTCCCGGCGGCCGGTGACTCTGATGGGGACGTAAGTTCATCATTAAATTTTATACCTAATTCTTTTTCTGTTCTTTCAATCTGTTCATGTGTTGCAGAGGGCCGAAGGATTGTAGGAAAGCGGTAACCTATCTCTGTTTGCTTTTTAACTATTCTCTTAAAGCAGTCTGTAATTGTCATGTTAATTTTAACGTTAAAGTATCGATATAGGAACACCTTTACTTATATGAGTATTTATAAATGTATACATCTATACTCCGCTGATGTCGGAGCATAGTCTCCGTTTCGGGACTATGCGCTTTTGAAATGCTGCCTGGAGCTAAGTCTGTTCTTCCGCCAGAGTCCCCGAGGCGGGCGGAGGCTGGTGACTCTAATGGGTATCATTTTTGGTTGGGTTATTAATATAATTACTTGAACGGTTTCACTACTAAGCATCAGAGTAGCGGAGGCCGATGACGGGGTGTCAAATGGATAGTTCCTATTACTTCTCATCAAAATCTTTTGACTCGTCATCGGCAATGAACCCTATATTGGGAGGGCTAAAGCCGGATACATCAGGGGCTTGATACATATTCTGTCCATGAGCTATTGCGTTACGAATTCGATTATGGACAACGTTTTGGAGCGCTCTACTAGTGATTAACCATTGTTCATATGGAGTTAATCCGGATACAAAAGGTTTTTCTACAATGTTTTGTTCTTCTTCAATCATTTCAGCGGTGACTGGTATTTGTGCCCATTTAAAAGCATCGCTCAGTTTATTTGTAATTTTTATCTTACGTTTATGGCTCACCCTTTCGCGAAATTCCAGTTGTAGCCAATCGTTCAAGTACATGCTATCTCCATAGACAATTCCGAAATCCGTATCACGAGTAACAATGATAATATGCTTGTCTGTTCTTTTTGCACAATCAATAATCCATTCCCAATTAATAGAATCACCTATAGAATTGTCGCTTTTTTTGCGAGGAGGATAGCCCAACATAAAACGCTTGTTTGCTAATTCTCTAATTTTATCTTTTTGATCACTTTCTCTTGTTAAAATAAACTGGCTGTCAGTCCTAAAAACACGTTGAAGAGTTTGGTATACTTTATCATCTTTCACTGGATTTGTCAGAATTTTCTCAAGACGGTTTCTTAGTTTCTTTTGTTGTTCAAGAATTTTTGCTTGCGCCTTCTTAATCATAGCGGCCGGCTTTGCGTCAACCAGTACAGTGGGAACACTAGCTCCTGTATTAGACGACTTATTCGCTTCGTTGAATGCTTCAAGGATTACAGACTGCCGATTTTTTCGAAATTCCATTTCAACTTGGTCTGTGAGAATTAATACATCCTTATGTTTTTCGATTTCTGCCAGATATTTTAAGCTGATATTACTGCTCCTTATCCGGTAGAAGTCAAGAAGTATATTTGTATCTATGAAAATTAGAGCATCTAATTTTGGTGTGCTTTTCTTTGCCATATTGCTAACGGTTACTTTTTCTTCGCATTTGAGTGAATAGTCTACTGTGCTACATTTTGAGCCACGCTTTCACATTTCCTCTGAACTCATTCTTGATTTAATTCCGAGGGTTTTTTAGAGCAAGGGAGGGACTAGAATCCTCATGCTTAAGATAATTTTATACTTTACTTTCCCCCCTCCAACATCTTCTTCAACAACGCAATCTTCTCATCCTTCTCTTTCAAAAGAGACTCATATAGTTTTTTATTCTCTTCGCTGAGGCGTTTGTTTTCTTTTACTTCGTTCCTATACTCATCCAATGGATTGAAGGTGCATTGATATTGTTGTACAACGTTATTGGTAGCGCCTTCGTAATTATTCTGAATGTTATATAGTATAGATTCCTCACTAAAGTTCTTTATAGCATCCGAGGTGAATCCCAATGCTTTAGCCAAGCGATCGAGCGTAGTATCTTCAATATCCTCACTTTGCTCTAACTTGGAAACAGCCTGTTGGCTTATACCTAATTGCTCAGCCAACGTTTCTTGTTTTATACCGCGTAACTCGCGCAGGCGCGCTACTTTTCTGCCAATGTGAAGTTTATCTGTCATACTCAAATGTAAAAAATAGTTGATTAGGTAAAAAACAACTTCATGGGGTTGTTATATACTTGGTGTGGTAGTGTGGCACACCCGGGGAGATTTGCTATTTGTGGCGTAAACCTTAATGTTATATGTCACATACAGATGAACGGATTGTTAGTGAGCGGTTGGCGGAGGCCTTTCACCATTTTATGTTATTTACTCCGCCGGAGCGGCTTAACCGGTGCCTGCGCACGTTATTGATTGAATATATAGGGCATAATAAAGACTTTCTGTCGCCTGAGTTTGATAGTTGGATGGATGATCTGTCGCTGTTATTCGGGTTGCTGGATGTAGCAGGGAAGGAAACGCGGGGGTGGTATGAGGCGGATGATGATGACAACGAAATCCAATTGCACAGAGGACTCAAAGAAGACGCAAAGGGGCACAGAGGAAATGCAGGAGGTATATAAAAAATAAGCCCCGATAACCGGGGCTTATTTCATAAACTATATAGCGAGTAACTATAGATTACTTCGCGTACGCTACGCTGCGCATCTCGCGGATTACGGTAACTTTTACCTGTCCGGGATATTGCATGTCGCGTTCAATTTTCTGCGATATATCGAAGCTTAACTGGTTGGCGCGTTCGTCTGTTGCTTTCTCTGCATCTACAATTACGCGCAGCTCGCGGCCGGCTTGTATAGCATAGCACTTCTCTACGCCATCGAAGCTTAAACCAAGCTCTTCAAGTTCTTTCAAACGCTTAATGTATTGCTCCATTACTTCGCGTCTTGCCCCAGGGCGTGCACCGCTTATAGCATCGCAGGCCTGCACGATTGGCGAGAGTATACTCGTCATCTCAATCTCATCGTGGTGAGCGCCTATAGCGTTGCAGATTACCGGGTGTTCTTTATACTTCTGCGCCAGCTCCATACCTACTATAGCGTGTGGCTTCTCGAGTTCTTCGGGCCATACTTTACCTATATCGTGCAACAGGCCGGCACGTTTGGCTTGCTTCACGTTAAGACCAAGTTCGCTGGCCATTATAGCGCAGAGGTTGGCAACTTCGCGTGAGTGTTGCAGCAGGTTTTGCCCGTATGATGAACGATAGCGCATGCGGCCTACCATCCTTACCAGCTCAGGGTGCAAGCCATGTATACCTAAATCTATAACGGTACGCTCGCCAATCTCTACAATTTCATCTTCAATGTTCTTGGTAGTTTTTGCTACAATCTCTTCGATACGTGCCGGGTGTATACGGCCATCTTGTACGAGGCGGTGCAGCGACAGGCGCGCGATCTCTCTGCGCACCGGATCAAAGCCTGAAATGATAATCGCTTCCGGGGTGTCGTCTACTATAATTTCAACACCGGTGGCTGCTTCGAGGGCGCGTATGTTTCGTCCTTCGCGACCAATTACTTTACCTTTAATATCATCGCTCTCGATGTTAAAGATCGATACGCAGTTTTCTACAGCGTGTTCAGTCGCGGTGCGTTGAATCGTTTCAACAACAATCTTCTTGGCTTCTTTGGTAGCAGTAAGCTTAGCCTGCTCCATAATGTCTTTAATATAGCTTGAAGCACGGGTTTGTGCTTCATCCTTCAGCGATGCAATAAGTTGCTCGCGTGCTTCATCGGCTGTAAGCTTGGAGATGTTTTCGAGAACCTGAATTTTCTGCTGGTTGAATTTATCAAGTTCTTCCTTGCGTTTTTTAACATGCTCAAGTTGAGCCGCCAGGTCAGTACGGATGTCGTCAAGCTCGCCTTCCTTGCGTTTAAGACTTTCAATTTCTTTACTGAGCGTCTGTTCGCGCTGCTTGATCTTTTGTTCGTTGCTGATGATAACGTTCTTCTTCTTGTTTGCTTCTTCTTCAAACTCCGAGCGCATCTTCAGGATCTTTTCCTTTGCTTCCAGGATCCTGTCTTTCTTCAAATTTTCGGCTGCAATTTCAGCTTCTTTGATAATAAGCTTGGCGCGGTCGTCTGCGTCTTCCACATTCCTTTTCATTTTTTTGCTGGAAAGGATGGACCCGATAACAATACTCAACACGATAGTTGCCACGATACTGCTGGCAATAACTATGACGTAAAAGAGAGACATAAAAAAATTAGGGGTTATATATACTACCCCGGTATGCCGCCTTGGCTCAGAAAGTAATAGGAGTAAAGAAAATTACAGAATGGATTGGGATACCAGGTGGTTGAGTTGATTTACTTTCTCAAACACAGTCTGGTCAATAACCTGGTGCGTTTCATCGGCTGCCATTTTATCTACCAGGCAATCGAACGCTACCATCGCTAGTAAGTCTTGCTTGTCATCTATCCCAAATTGCTCCCGGTAAGATTTTAATTTCTCATTGATGAGTTTACCCGCCAGTCGTACCCGCTCTTCGTCAGATCGCTTCACCTTCATGGGGTATTCACGGTCGGCTATCTTTATTTTTATAGAAAGTTCCTCCATCAATTTCTTACGGGGTTGCCTTTTTTATCTGCTTAAGTGAGCGATGCACTTGTCTATCTCACGAATGTATTCGTCCACTTTTTTCTTCAACTCCAGAACACTTCCGTCTTCCGGGTTTAAATTATCCACAATTTTAGTGATTTTCAGTTGATTATGAAAACTGCTAATTTGCTCATCGCGGACTTTAATTGCAGACTTCAGCTCCTGATTTTCGGCTTTCAGGTTCTTTATTTCCTCTTTCAGATTTTTGTGCTCGTTAACGAGCACCACAATTTTTCGCTCTAACCCCGTAAGATTAGACTTTAAGAGTTCTTGATCCATTTCCTTTCTTTTCGCCGAGGGCTGGGCCCCTTATAGCCGTTGGTAAATTACAGTTATCGTTCGAAGCTGCAGTATAGCCTCCTATAGCTGCGCCCAATGCGTTGATCTATTGTAAAAATTTACTTTCTGATAACAGCACCGAGCTTATCCTCAAACGCTTTCATCAGGCGGTTCATTGTCTTATCGATCTCATCATCGGTAAGCGTTTTGGTTTCATCCAGCAGGGTAAAGCCAAGCGCATACGCCTTTTTACCTTGCGGGATATTCTCACCTTCGTATACATCAAACGCGATGATATTTTTAATGAGCCGCTTCTCTGTATTCAGTACTACGTTACTGATCTCGTTGAAGTTCACCTGCTTGTCGAGTACAAGCGACAAGTCACGCCTTACTTCAGGAAACTTTGCAACTTCTTTAATTACTAACTTAGGGTTTGCCGCCTGGAAAAGCAAGGATGTATTTAGCTCGGCATAAAATATTTCCTGCTTCACTCCAAAATCTTTCAGCAATGCAGGTTTTACTTTTCCGAGCTTGCCAATTTCTTCGTTACCCCTTAAAAGTTTAGAGCCATATTCCAGTAACTGATCTTTAATTGTCTCCTGTTTCACATTTGTAACCCCGCTCTTCTGCAATACATGTTGTACTTGCTGTGCCAGGTCGTAATACGTAACAGACTGCGTTTTATGTCGCCAGTTTTCCGTCTCAACATTGCCGGTCATGAACAGCACCAGGCGCTCTTCTTCGTTATACTTGCCGGCTTCCTTATAGTATATCTTGCCGAACTCGTATAGCTTCAGGTCTTTCTGCTTCCGGTTAATGTTATATGCACATACTTCAAGACCGGTAAACAACAAGGTTTGGCGAAGTATACCTTGCTCTTCGCTCAGTTTGTTCAATATCTCAACCGCTTCACCTTTAAAGGTAAGTTTGTTCTTTTCCTGGTATGATTGGTTGGTAAGCGAGTTTGTCCATATCTCGTAAAACCCGTTGCCTACCAGCATTTCACCAACGCTGCGCTTATACTTGTCGATGCTCTTTACCGGGAACTCGGCCAGGTAATCGGTACTTGCTGTATCCGAAAGTTCAATGTTGTTGAATCCGTAGATGCGTAGTATCTCTTCGGTTATATCGGCCTCCTGTAATACATCTACACGATAAGGCGGAACGGATACAGTAAATGTATCGTCTGTCTTGCCGGTGATTTTAATATCCAATCGCTCGAGTATACCAAACATTTCATCGCGCGGTATAGCTTTACCGATAAGGCGATGAATGTTTTTGTCTTTTACTTCGAACACGCGGTTCTCAACCGGTGTCGGGTATATATCAATGATGTCGGAAGAGATTTGTCCTCCGGCAAGTTCTTTTACCAGTAATGCAGCACGCTTCAACGCATATACCGTAATGTTAGGATCGGTACCGCGCTCGAAACGGAACGATGCATCCGTCTTTAACTGATGATGCAGGGATGTTTTACGGATATAGTCAGCCGAGAAGTATGCACTCTCCAGGAATATATTCTTGGTATTTTCAGTAATACCTGACTTCGTTCCTCCAAATACGCCGGCTATACACATACCTTCCTGTGCATTGCAGATCATAAGATCGTTGGCAAGCAAGGTGCGCTCTTTGTTGTCGAGGGTAGTGAATTTAGATCCGGCAGGCAGTGTCTTTACAATTACTTTGCCTCCGGTTATCTGGTCTGCATCGAATGCGTGCATCGGTTGCCCGAATTCGTGGCAGATATAGTTTGTTATATCAACAATATTATTGATGGGCGTGAGGCCGATCGACAGCAAACGGTTCTTCAACCAATCTGGCGATTCAGTAACTTTTATGCCGGATATAGTGAGTCCGGAGTAACGCGGACAGGCTTCTTTGTTCTCAACTTCAACTGGTATAACCAGGTTCTTGTTATCTACTTTGAACGAATCAACCGAAGGCAGTTTTATAGCTCTGTTCTTCGAAGCTTTTATATCGCGCACTACACCAATGTGTGATGCAGCATCAGCACGGTTCGGTGTTAAACCGATCTCGAGTATATAGTCTGATTGAATGTTGAAGTACTGTGCCGCAGGTGTGCCGTTGGGTACATCGGTATTCAATACCATGATACCGGCATGACTTTCTCCTAAACCAACTTCGTCTTCAGCACAGATCATTCCTTCTGATTGCTCGCCACGAATCTTGGCATTCTTGATCGTGAACGGTTCGCCTTTGCTCGGGTATACCGTTGTGCCCGGCACGGCTACAACTACACGCTGACCAGCCGCTACATTGGGAGCACCACAAACAATAGGAAGAATTTTATCGCCACCAACATTAACTGTAGTAACTGAAAGTTTATCAGCGTTCGGGTGTTTAGCACAGGTAATTACCGTACCGATCACCAGTCCCTTTAGTCCGCCTTTTACGGTTTCGTGCTCTTCAACTTTCTCAACTTCAAGTCCGGTAGAGGTAAGCACTTTTCCAATGTCCTCTGCCGATTCAGGGATATCGATGTATTCTTTCAGCCAGTTGTACGAAATGGTCATAAGTCTGTTTATAAAAGTTACCCGGATACACGATCCGGGCAATATAAATTAAGACTTCAAAAATAAGCGTTTAGCTCGAACTGACTAAAGTGAAAGATCAAAAAAGGTGAATCAGTTGTGATAAACTTTCTCGCCTGCGCGTATAGCAACTTTCAGTAAATTTTCAGCCGGAGGAAAAGGACACGAAAACTCTTCAGCGTAAGCACAATACGGGTTGTACGCCTTGTTAAAATCCAGGGTGATGGTGTTGCTGCCCTGTACTTTTTCTATATCGAGGTAACGACCGGCACCATAGGTTTCGCCTGCACTGGTTTCATCTCCGAACGGGAGGAAGAGTTTGCCGCGTACGGGGCCGATGTCGATCATCTCCAGTATCAACAGTTTATTATGATAGCCGTTGAGATCGAACTCAGCATAGGCATATTCTATATAGCGCTCTTCTTTACCATCGCTCGTGCTGAGCAACACGACTTTTTTGTTTTGGATGGGTGCCAAGTCGGCTGTGATTTTATAGCGTATGTCTGCATCGTAATAGTTCAGACCTTTGAAGCTTTCTGTTTTGCCAGCAAACGGAGATTCCTGAGAGGTGCGCATGAAGTGATCTTTCTCTTCGCGCTCTTTCCTGATCTCTTCAATGTAGGCCGACTGATCTTCGCTTCCTAAAAACGAATAGAGCAGACTAACAATAACCACGATAACAATGGCGATGATAAATATACTTTGTTTCTTCATGGAGTAGGAGAGTTCTTCGTAAGGGTTAGGCGTTGCCGGTTGTCGTATGCGAGTATAGAGTCGCGATGCGCTTTATACATATTCAGAAACACAGGTATACCGGTATCGGCAACTATACCAGGGCCGTTAGAAAGCAGGCAAATGGCAAGACGATCTTTCATATTCACGGCCACTTCACTGCGGTAACCGTTTACGTAGCCACCATGGTATACCAGAGTATCATCCGGGTAATATAGTATACGCCAGCCGAGGCCATAGAAAGAACTGCTTACATGATTGGTTCTTCCGTAGTTTCTGTTTTTAGAGGGAGCTTTTACCTGCGGTGTGAACAGTTGACTGAGGGTTTCTTTGGTAATTACATCTTCTCGATTTCCAAGCAGCGCTATCATCCAGTTAGCCATGTCTGATATACTCGCATTGACGCCACCGGCAGGTGCTACGTTGTAGTATGTATTGTTTATGGATGCTTCACGCCATTGGCCGCGTCTCATCAGGTGCGGGCGTGCAATGTTTCCATTTGTTATCAGGCTGGTATAGTCCATGGATGCTGTAGCCATATTCAATGGCGTGAATACATGTTCTTTCATCAGCGCATCGTATGTTTTATGCGTGGCTGCGTTTATCACTTCACCAATTACACTATAGGCTACATTTTGATAACTGTACTGCGTGCCCGGTGCATTGGGAATATTTACGTCTTTCAGTTTGTCGAGAAGTGATGGCAGATCGATACCTTCTTCAACCAAATTTGTATAGGTGTGATAGGGTAAACCTGTTGTATGCGAGAGTACATGCCGCAGCGTAAGGTGCCTGGTATATTCGGGAGATTTCAGTGTGAATGAAGGTACATATTTTATTACCGGATCGTCCCATCGCAAAATACTATCGGCTACCAATGTTCCGGTAAGGAATGCTGCAAAACATTTTGATACGGATGCTATACGAAAAACTGTATTTACATCTATAGAATCTGTTTTGCCAACAGACTTTACACCAAAACCTTTCATATAGATGATCGATGAATCTTTTACGACAGCAATCGCTGCACCGGGTATACCCGATACATGCAGAAGTGTTTCGATCTCCCGCTCGTAATCATCCATGAAACTTGCAAACACCGGGTTGACGTATGGCTTCACCGTTGGCGGAGCTGGTGTAGTGGTCGGCTCACGGGTCTCTTCATTATCTTTCCATACTTGTGCCAGCAGTAAGGGCAAAGTAATGATCAATAACACGATCAGGAGGGAGCGTTTCTTTTTCATCTTAACAGCTTCAAACTTAGAAACAAGTACGGAAACGTAAAAACTGTGCCCTTACTTATACTCCGCAGTTACTCCACGGACTAAGTTATTCAATGTTAAAAACGAAAAATTATTGTGAGCGATCCGTCAAAGCAACCCTTCATCGGCAAAGCTGAAGTATCGGTCTTCAGCAATGATCAGGTGATCAAGGATTTGGATATCGAGCAGTCGGGCGCCTTCTTTTAATTTTCTCGTCAGGTCAAGATCGGCAACACTGGCTTCGAGATTTCCGGAAGGATGATTGTGAGCCAGTATAATGCCGCTTGCCAACTCATCGAGTGCGAGTTTGAAAATGATTTTCGGATCAGCCACCGTACCCGACACTCCTCCTAAACTTATCTTCTGTTTTTTAACAACGCGATTGCCGCGGTTGAGTAACATAATCCAGAATTCTTCGTGTGGTATATCGGTAAGATCAGATTTTAGCACATCGAACGCAAGCTTGGAGGAAGTGATAGCTGGTTTGTCGGCATCGCTGCTTTTTCGTCTTCGCCCAAGTTCAAGCGCTGCTATAATAGAAATTGCTTTTGCTTCGCCAACGCCTTTTATCTTCACCAGATCTTTTACTGTAAGTTGTGCGAGCCGGTTAATGTTGTTATCAGCGCAAAGTAAAATTCGTTTGGCGAGATCAACAGCACTCATGGTAGCGGTGCCGGTGCCGAGCAAAATAGCAATAAGCTCTGCATCAGAAAGTGACGCTCTACCTTTAAGAATTAATTTTTCGCGGGGACGGTCTTCGGGCGACCAGCTCTTGATACCAAGAGTTTTCTCTTCCAGAATTTGCATACTATACAACGGTTTCGCACGAAGATATAAAAATGTTTGAACCTTGGTTTATACCTCCTGCAGTTCAATCAACATTTTTAATCTATAGCAGTGAAGTAGCTACAAAAAGTAAAACCCCGCTTGGGTAAGCGGGGTCTCTTATGGTATAGACCGTTAAGAACGTGAGTTCTTAAGCGAGTTTGTTCACTAGCTTGGTAAGCTTAGACTTCTGGTTAGCAGCTTTTTTCCAGTGAATGATATTCTTCTTAGCAAGTTTATCGATCATGGAAGAAACTTCTTTCAAAAGACCTAAAGCTTCAGTCTTCGCAGTTGCAGACTTCAGTCTTTTGATAAATGAACGCGTAGTCTTGTGCTGGTAGCGGTTTCTTACACGCTTAATTTCATTCGCACGGATTCTTTTTTCTGCTGACTTATGGTTTGCCATAGTTCGTTTTCAAATAAGGACTGCAAAGGTAAGTGCTTTTGCCGAATTTGCAATGCCTGCGTTCAATCAATTCTTGGGTCTTGCCAGGTAAAGCAGGTTTGTATTCGGGTCAAGTTCGATTTTAGCGGGTTTTCGGCCCATTTTGATGCTGAATTTATTTGATTTTTTATCCAGCCGAACGGTCTCAACATGCAGTAAAGTCTGGTTCGCATCATAAAATCCTAACTCCAGTGGTACGTTGAAGACATCGCCCGGTTGTGTTTGGTCAACCGTAACTTCCAAAGTTTGTGCTTTTGAATCATAAGCCCAGCTCCACTCCAATATCGGATGACCAGGTTTGTAAAGCCATTGGTTGAAAAACATATCGAGCGATTTTCCGGAGGCCTCCTGCATTACCTGCTTGAAATTTTCGGTGGAGGCATTGCTGTTCCTATATATTCTATAATAATCGCGCAGACCTTTCCAGAAAGCTTCATCACCAATTTCAGCTCGGAGCATGTGCAATACCCAGCTTCCCTTTTGATACGAGTTTACACTCAGAATCTGCAGGAGATCATCGGGTAACGTTGGAAACACGATCGGCAATTTAGTTTTCTGGTAAAACTCGATCACTTGCTGGCGGTCGTCACGAAGATCTTTATTCATACGATCACGCCCATACGTAAATTCCATGTACAGATGTGTGAGGTATGTGGCAAAGCCCTCGCTCAGCCATACATGATGCCAGTCAGTCTCCGATGCCGAGTTGCCAAACCACTGGTGTGCTATTTCATGTGCTACCAGTGATTCAATTTTGCTGGCGTTGCCTTCTGCTGCAGGCCCTATAGCAACTGAGTTTTCGAAATAGAAAATATTACTGGCATTCTCCATGCCGCCATAGCGTGTTTTGGATTGAACATTCGCGAGCTTCTTATAGGAATACGGCCCTACATGCGAATGAAAGAAATCGAGAACGCGCGGTGCATATTTATAGGAGTCGAAGCCCTCTTCACGATTTTGAGGATATACCCAGCTTGTTACTTCAAAACCATTTACCATACCACTCTGCTGTATAGCAAAACGTGCCGCACCAATTACCATTACTTTGGTAGCGAGTTCTGTTTCTTCGTGCCAGTGGGTTAGTTTCTTGCGATCACCCAAATAACTTTCTTCAATCTTGATGCCGTTACCAATCACTTCATATTTGGGTGGAGCAGTAACTATAAAATCCACGGCAGCTTTATCATACGGATGGTCGATGGTGGGAAGCCAGTGATGTGCGCGGTCCGGCCAGTTATCGCCAAAGAAAGTACGATCACCATATTTATTCTTGGAAATGATGAGGCCATCGCGTGGTATACCTTTATACGTTACTATAATATTGGTAGTAGAGGAGGCCTTGGCTGGTGTTGAGAGTATAATTTTAAGCCGGTCGTTTTGATGTATAAATTTAACCGGGTTGTTGTCGATTGTAACGGTTGTTACTTCCATGCCTGTTCCGTTCGCGTCTTTATTTGTCAGGTCAAGCTCAAAGTCGGTTGCTTGTTTTTTGAAGAAGATCGTTACAGTGGCCTTTCCTTCAATCACATCAATCGAGTCATGCAGGGTTAACTCAAAGCTATATTTTCGAATATCAATGCTTTCGTTTTTAGGATAATCCTTACCATAGAGGTTTACGGCAACGAGTAAAATGATAAACAGGGTGGTGGTGAGGTTTTTCATTGCAATGTATATTTTGTGTAACTTGGCCATGCAAGTATAATTCTTATCCGTTGTATGTTAAAGTTGTCAGCTATTTATCGCTATAGCAAGCGTGTTATTTTTATCGGTATAATTTTCCTGTTTGGTGGTTGGGGATTTTTCGGGCATCAACGTATAAATCGGTTGGCAGTATTTGCCTTGCCTCCTGAAATGATCGGCTTCTATAAAAAGAATATAGGTTACATTACCGAAACAGCCGTTAATCCAGATCGGAGAAGGTTTATTGTAGTAGACGAAGCGCCACGACATTATATAGACCTGGATCACTATGGCGATAGTGCTATTTATACCCTGCCACGATATTGGAATGATGCCGTGGCTCAACTCACCGAAGATACCCTGAAAGCGTATGGTATATTACCCTGGCATATTAACCGTATGTATTATTCACTGAAGGATGCTTTTCAGATTCGCGATCCTGATCGGATTCTGAAGTTATCTGCAGAGATAGGACATTATATAGGTGATGCCCACGTGCCCCTGCATACAACTGAAAACTACAACGGTCAGCTCACCGGGCAGGAGGGAATTCATGCCTTGTGGGAATCACGGTTGCCTGAGTTATTCTCGGATGAGTATAATTTCTTTAGTGGTAAAGCTACATATATAGTAAATCCTCAGCTGGCTGCGTGGCAAGCCGTGAAGGATTCGCATCTGGCCGTTGATTCTGTTTTGCGAGAAGAGAAGCGATTGGCTGATTCATTGATCAGTTATAAATATTCGTTTGAAACGAAAGGCCGTCAAACCGTAAAAGTATATTCCAGGGAGTATGCAGATGCCTATCATAAAATACTGCACGGCATGGTAGAACGAAGAATGCGCGCGGCTATAAAACTTACTGCCGATATGTGGTATACCGCGTGGATAGATGCAGGCCAACCCGATTTAGCAGAACTACTTTACTATAAACCTTCAGAAGAAGAATTAAAACTTAGAAGAAAGGAACTGGATGCCATTAAGAAAGCCGATCCTGCTATAAGTACCAGGGCACATGAAATATAGCGGTACGCTATCGCGCGAGTAATTCTTTTACCATAGCTGCCCACTCATCCTTTAAAGTTGATGATGGCATTTTACGATTCGCACGACTATACCAGTAAGATGCATTTCCAAGGTCTCCTTCTACGCGATGAAGGTATGCGTGTATCCAGGAACCATCGTTATTGTGAATATCCTGCGCAATGTTATGTGCAGATTCCCAATCGCCTTTTCCTTCGAACCAAAGAGCCTTTAAAAGTTCATTAACAGCTGGAGGATTGGTTTGTGTAAGCGAATTCTTAAACTCTTCGAATGTCATGGCGTAGACTTTAGGGAGGCCAAGCTAAAGTAAAAAGCTTAAAGTATAAAGTAAAAAGCTTGTAGCGGTAGGACTATGTGCGAAAATAAAAAAGCAGAAAGTACAAGCGATCAACGCTATACCTTCTGCCTGTATGTTTAGGTTTAGATAAGTTATTTCCCTTCGGTAAGTTCTTTGATCTTGTTCAGGTTGTGATCAAATGCCTTGTTCATTTCGCCTTCAAACATGGTAGCGCCCATCCAACGCATAAAAGGGTTCATACCAAATTCAGTTGAGAAACCCATCGTTACTTTTGTGCTGTCGTTAACAGGTTCAAAGGTATACCAGCACTTGGCTGTGCCTTGTTCCATAAAGTCAAGATCAGCTTTAATAACAGAAGAAGGATTGCTTTCGGTAATGGTTAATTTACCTTGTCCCATATCCTCACTTGTCCAGCTATACCACGCGCCAGTACCGGCCTGCTGATCGCCATAGGTTAATTTAGTTGTAGGATCCAGCGCATACCAGTACGACCACTTCTCCCAGTTTTTCAGATTATTAACCTGTTCGAATGTTGCTTCAGGTGAAGCGTGAATGGTTAAACTTCTGGTGACTTCAATTCTGGACGGAAGGAAAAATCCAACAATGATCAACAGGATAATAATACCCAAAAGGCCGAGTAATATCTTCTTCATGATTTTATAGGTTTAGCGAGGTAAAGGTAGCTCAAAATATCCAATGAAAACGTTTGCAATTATCATAAAAAATCGGAAAATTTATATATACCTAACAATGCATCATATATGAGTTTCCTATCTAACCCTGATCGCATTCCTGAAAAGTATGGATTGCGTATTGCTGCCGGTCTGATTTTATACTTCATTATCATGAAAGCTGCCGGCCTTGGTCATCACATCGAATTGCGCTTGCTTAACCTCGTCATTCTAACGGCTGGGGTATATGCCGCGCTTAAAAAATTCAAGGAGACACACACGGAACGTCTCAACTATTTCCGAGGATTGATTACGGGTGTTGAAACAGGCGGAGTTGGATCGCTGTTCTTCGGTATATTTCTCTTCTTCTATATGAAGATTGATTCTGCTATGATGCAGTCCATCATCGAAAATGAACCTATGGGCCGTTACCTTAATGCATACATGACTGCCTTTATTGTTGTGCTGGAGGGATTCTTTTCAGGTTTACTGGTAACATTCGTGTTGCTCAATTGGGTACATACTGATGAAGTAAATCAACCTGTTGGTAAATCAAGCTAGCGTGTAGGATGTTCCTCATCACATCAGCAGGCCAGTAACATCTTCGCGGGCATAGTATTTTCAGATAGCATATAAACAATCCTTTGATTATATGAATATCTGGAACAGATCAAAACGTATCCCGGAGATATACGGTACATTTATAGCGCTGGGATTGATCGTATACTTTTTTGTAATGTATGCGGTAGGCTTATTGCAGGTTATTGAACTACGTTTACTCAACCTGTTGATTATGCTCGCAGGGGTATACTATGCCCTGAAACAATTTGCACGCACGCACGATGGGCACCTGAATTATTTCAGGGGACTCGCTATTGGTGTTACAACGTCTGCCATAGGGTCATCAACTTTTGCGGTTTTCCTGTTTGTATTTTTACGTTTTAATGATGGCCTGATGCAGTATATTATTGACCACGAACCCATGGGGCCGTATTTGAATGCATATATAGCTTCGTTTATGGTGTTGCTGGAAGGTGTATTTTCAGGTCTCTTTATAACCTTTGTGTTGTTGAACTGGGTGCATAGCGACCAGGTAAACGAACCGTCAGGCACATCGTCATAGGTATATATACTACATGCTTAATAGGATATTAAAATACAGAAGAGGGCATCACATTTGTGATGCCCTCTTCTGTATCTAGCCATTTCGTTGTAAGACTATTCTTATTTGAGTTCCAACTCAACAATTGTATCTACTTCATCGAGTTTGGTCTTGGGTACTTTTAATGTGATACCAAAATCGTTCTCAATAAACTTAACAGCACTTTTATCCTTAAAGAGCTTAGCCGATTTTATCTTTTTCCCCCACGATGGTATAACCAGGGATTCATCTTGCCAATCGAGAATGTGTATATATACTTTATTCCCTTTTTGAGTTGTTACACCCCAGTCGCGCGCAGTTAATGGTCCGCCTCGTGTTCCATAAATCGTTTCTCCGTTGGCTGTAAGCCATTCGCCCATTTCTTTTAATCGTTCGATGTGTTCCGTCTGAATTTTACCATTCGGCATCGGGCCAACGTTCAGCAGAAAATTGGCGCCATAGCCTGATGCTTTTACCAGGTACTGAATTAACTCTTTACGACTTTTATGATTCTGATCTTTCAGGTTGAAACCCCACGAGTGATTGATGGTTTCGCAGGTCTCTTTGGGCAGGTCTCCAATTTTTTGTTCAGGAGCAAAACCAGTAGTGTTATGACCGGGCAGATCTTTTTCAAACATCTGGAAATCTTCGCCATCGTAAGGCGCAACGTGGTGGTTACTGCCTACGAGTGCACCGGGTTGAAGTTTATGAATGAGTGAATACGTTTTATTCAGGCGCCAGTCGGCATCTTTCTTGTCCCACATACCATCGAACCATATACCCGCTACCTCTCCATAATTGGTTAACAACTCAGTAAGCTGCGCATCCATATAGTCAAGATATTTATACCAGTCGCCATTTTCCGGGCGGCCTGTCCAATTACCCCCGGTGTTACCTCTTGGAAAATAATCCGGATGATGCCAGTCCAGTTGTGAGTGGTAGAAGAATAGTTTTATACCTTCCTTATGACATTCATCCGCCAGCATCTTGAGTACATCTTTTCCATAGGGTGTTCGCTTTACAATGTTATAGTCTGATACTTTACTATCCCACATGGCGAATCCATCGTGGTGTTTGCTGGTGATCGCTATATATTTCATACCGGCAGCCTTTACCATTTGTACCCAGGCTTTCGCATCAAAGTCGGTGGGGTTAAAGAATGCCGGAATTTTTTCGTAGGTCTTGATGGGGATCTGTTGCTGGTTCATTACCCATTCGCCATCGCCCAATACGCTATATACACCCCAGTGGATAAACAAGCCGAACTTGGCATCCTGAAACCACTCGCGGTTCTTTTTATTTTCGGGTGCCGGTTCGTATTTGCCTTGCGTATACGCCACTGTTGTGATCATCACAAAAAGAATAACAGTCTTGTAAAATGGGTTGG
The DNA here is from genome assembly GCA_902168205.1 of uncultured Chitinophaga sp. Classification (GTDB taxonomy): domain Bacteria; phylum Bacteroidota; class Bacteroidia; order Cytophagales; family Cyclobacteriaceae; genus Ohtaekwangia; species Ohtaekwangia kribbensis. The sequence goes on from CABHOK010000010.1 coordinate 24,388, forward strand.
TCAGCTTCATAGAGTTTTGGTTAAATTGCACGCGTACTCCTGCGTAGAGTAAGTGAAAGTAATAAATACACTATGAGATACAAAAGCATCAACAAAGAACTCTTTGAAGTGAACCGGAAAAATTTAGTGAAGGAGTTGAAGTCCAATTCACTGGTTGTAGTCAATGCGAACGACATTATGCCAACGAACTCGGATGGCACGATGCGTTTCCGACAGAACAGCGATCTGTTCTATCTTACTGGTGTTGATCAGGAAGAAACAATCCTGGTACTCTGCCCCGATTTTCCGGATAAGAAATATAGAGAGATTCTTTTCGTGCGCGAGACCAGCGAACTTATATCGGTGTGGGAAGGTCATAAGCTCACCAAAGAAGAAGCGCGTGAGCAAACCGGTATTGAAACTATCATCTGGGTTTCAGACTTTACGAAGATTTTTAACATGCTGATGGTAATGGGCGATGTTGAGCATGTATACCTGAATACCAACGATCACTATCGTGCTGATGTGGCGGTTGAGTCGCGTGAGGCGCGCTTTGTTAAATGGTGTCTTGATAAATATCCGCTGCATCGTTATGAACGCCTCGCTCCGATCATGCATCGCCTGCGCAGTATAAAATCAAAATATGAAATCGATCAATTACAACGAGCCTGCGATATAACCGAGAAAGCTTTCAGACGTGTATTGAAGTTTGTAAAGCCTGGTGTAATTGAGTATGAAATAGAAGCGGAGTTTGCGCACGAATTTTTACGAAGCGGTTCAAGAGGTTTTGCGTATGAGCCCATCATTGCATCGGGAGCCAACTCGTGTGTGCTGCACTATATTGAAAACAACAAGCCTTGCAAAGATGGTGATGTATTGTTGCTGGATGTAGGAGCGGAGTATGCCAATTACAACGCAGACCTTACACGTACAATTCCCGTAAACGGAAAATTCACAAAGCGCCAGAAAGATGTATACAACGCTGTACTACGCATACAGCGCGAGGCGTTCAAAATGTTGAAGCCTGGTGAAAAATATTACGACTATCACAAAGAGATCCAGAAGATAACGGAGAGCGAATTGATAGATTTGAAGTTGCTTGACAAGAAAGATGTTAAGAACCAGGATAAAGACAAACCTTTATTCATGAAGTATTTTATGCACGGCACAGGCCACCAGCTCGGATTGGATGTGCACGATGTAGGCAGCATGTATCATAAAATGCAGGTAGGACAGGTATGGACCGTGGAGCCAGGTATATATATACGCGAAGAAGGTTTCGGAATTCGCATTGAGAACAACGTGGTGATTGAAAAGAACGGTATACACGACCTGATGAAACACATTCCGGTAGAAGTAGAAGAGATTGAAGAGATTATGAACGGTAAAAAATAGATGCTCATGAAGAGAGTAAATAAACATTATACTGCATTCGTGTCACTCATGTTAGTTGTATCAGCAGTGGCCGCACAGGAATTCTGGATGCAACCGCTGAAGTTTATTTACTCTCTCGGAGAAAAGGCGAAGATAAATTTTGTTACCGGTGAGAACCTAATAGGTGAACCGATAGATTTAAAGAAAAGTCAAATTGAAAAATTTGAGCATCATCGGCTTGCGGGAGTGTCTGATCTGAAACCGACTGTTGTTGAAGGTAAAAAAGATCACCTCGATCTTGAATTGAAAGAGGAGGGTACACATGTGCTGGCCATGCAAAGCTCCTTTACCCTTATTGAATCTGAAGCTGAAAACTTTAATGCATACCTGAAGGAAAGTGGTCTTGATGAAGCGTATGCTGTGCGTGAAAAGGCTGGTGCTTTGAACAAACCCGGTAAGGAATCAAGCGCAAAATATACCAAGCTGTTGTTGCAGGTAGGTGCTAAAAAAGATGATGGTTACAAGATGACCATTGGTTTCCCGATCGAGATTGTACCTGAACAAAATCCATATTCTCTCAAGCTCGGAGATAACATTCGGTTCAAAATTCTATGGAATAAAAAGCCATTGTTCGGTGCACGTGTAAAGGTATGGAACCGTAAAGAAGGGCTTACTACATTGCAGAATATATATACCGAACAAAACGGAACCATGGAAACACGCATTAGCAGTAAAGGTTTGTGGCTGGTACAGGTAATATATATGGTTCCATCCAAAGACGGACAGGCTGATTGGCGAAGCTATTGCGGAAGTTTAGTGTTTGGTGTAGAATAGAACCTTATGCAAGACAGTATACATAGCGATAAAGCCCCCGAGCCCGTAGGTGCATACCCGCACGCGAAGAAAGTAGGCAACCTGCTTTTTCTCTCCGGAGTAGGGCCCCGTAAGAAAGGATCGAAAGATATACCGGGCGTTACATTGGATGATGGGGGAAATATAGCAAGCTATAACATCGAAGAACAATGTCACGCTGTTTTTGAAAACGTAAAGTTGATCCTGGAATCGTCTGGCTCGCGTTGGGAGAACCTGGTGGATATAACGGTATTTCTCACCAATATGAAAAAAGATTTTCCCGTCTTTAATAGAATATACGCTTCGTATTTTAAAGAGAATCAACCGTGTCGCACAACGGTGGAGGTAAACGCATTGCCTACCCCCATCGCTATTGAGCTGAAATGTATTGCTACGGTTGACTGATTAAGGTTTATATACAACGCCTTCCCTCATCACAAAACTTACCTTCTCCATCGTCTTGATGTTCTTCAATGGATTTTCATCGGTGGCTACTATATCAGCAAACTTTCCTGTTTCTAATGTTCCGATCTTATCAGATATACCCAGTATACCGGCTGGCACAACGGTTGCGGATTTTATAGCTTCCATGGCAGGCATACCAGCTTCCACCATATAGGTAAATTCTTTTCCGTTATCACCATGCGGAAATACTCCAGCGTCTGTACCGAAAGCTATCTTCACACCACGTTTGTATGCCTTAGCGAAAGTTTGTTGTATCTGCGGACCAATCTCCAATGCTTTTGGGACAACCAGAGGATGATAATAGCCGGGAACCTTTGCCTGTTCAGCAACAAATTTACCAGCAGATATAGTGGGCACGAAGTATGTTCCTTTTTGTATCATCAGGTCCATGATCTCATCGGTCATTTTTGTGCCGTGTTCTATGGTTGTTATACCTGCCAGTACGGCACGCTTCATACCTTCAGCACCATGCGCATGGGCAGCAGTATGCATGTTATAGTCTTTCGCAGTTTCGATAATGGCTTTTAACTCTTCATCCGTGAATTGTGGATTGCTGCCATCTTTAGCAATACTCAGTACACCACCCGTTGCCGTGATCTTGATCATGTCAGAGCCATCTTTATAGCGTTGTCTCACAGCTTGTCTTGCATCTTCAACACCATTTACTACGCCTTCTTTTGGTCCGGGGTCACCCATCAGATCTTTACGATAACCGTTTGTTGGGTCAGCATGGCCACCGGTAGTTGCTATAGATTTTCCGGCTGTAAAAATTCTAGGCCCCACTACCAATCCCTGGTTGATCGCATTGCGCAATGCTATATTTACTCCTGAGCCACCGAGGTCGCGCACCGTGGTGAAACCTGCGAGTAGAGTTTTCTTTGCAAATACCGTGGAGCGAAAAGCTATATCTGCATCATTCAAGGTAAAGCGTTGCAGGTTTTGATCTTTATTGGTTTCTCCTTCCAGATGCACGTGCATATCAACCAGTCCCGGTAGTACCGTTTTCTTGCTAAGGTCAATGAGTTTGTCGGAACTGCCGGGTTTGGTAAATCCTTTTTCAATGGAAATGATCTTGTTGCCTTCTACAACGATCGTCATCTGCGGCTGCACATCATTTGCTTTTCCGTCAATCAGGTTGCCACAATGAATAACAGTTCGTTGTGCGGCAGCGCTAAAGACTATACATACCGCATATAAAATGATACAAAGCTTTTTCATGGTTAATGAGGTTGGGTTTGAGGTTCAGGATTGTCTTAACAAATATTTATCGGTTATACTTCTAAGCTCTTTCAATTCTGATTCGCTCATGTCTCCGGCCTTTACATGCAGCAACAAATCGAACATCACTTCCTGATCGTAGCCTAGGTTCACGGCAATCTTTGAGCAAAACATGATCTCTTCTTTATACATCCGCTCATCAATCTTCATCAACTGTACGAGGCTGACTATATAGTTAAATTTCTGATCGGCAGTAAGGTTCTCCGGTATAGTTAGTTTGTGTTGCTGATCGAACAGCGGTTTGACTTCGTCCGGGTAAAAACCGTTTGCCCGGCCAATGTTAATGATATAGTATTGTTCACGTTCGGCAACCTTGCCATCGATCTGCGCCAGGCTGATCAGTAATTTCATTTGGTTTAGTACGGCCATTGGGGGAATAATGGTTAATCAAAAAATCTGATATTTAGTTTGCACTCATACACCGTTGTATCATGCATTAAATAAATCATCTTAAACTTAATATAAATACCAATACCTTTATAGGCAATGAACTTTCTTGCACATCTTTATTTGTCTGGTGGCGACCCTGAAGTTATGGTAGGTAATTTCATTGGCGATTTTGTGAAAGGCAGAAGCCTGCTTCAGCAATTCAATGCATCGATTGTTAAAGGTATAGAGCTTCACCGCGCTATTGACGAGTTTACCGATAAGCATGCCGTTGTTAAACAGAGTAAAGACCGGTTGCGTCCTACCTATCGTCATTATGCGGGTGTTATTGTAGATGTTTTTTATGATCACTACCTGGCCAGGTACTGGGATCAGTATCATGATCAATTACTTCCGGACTATGCCGAGTACGCCTACACAACCATTGAAGCTCACGATGCCATGTTGCCCGAGGGTGTAAAGCGTATGTTGCCCTATATGATTCGCGGTAACTGGTTGGTACACTATGCACGTATAGAAGGTATTAACCGGGCGTTGACGGGTATGTCGCGAAGAACTCCGTATGAATCACGCATGGATGAAGCTGCGAACGATCTGCAGAAATACTTCAATGAGTTTAAAGCGGAGTTTGAATTGTTCTTCCCGGAACTTAAACTACATGCCGAGAATTTTTTGAAGAGTTACTGAACCGAAGCCGTAACCGTTATTATTTTAGCGCCTCTAATTCAAAACAACTATGCATAACGATCCGGAGCTGAGTGGTAAATATCTGGGAACTATTTCGCAGGACTTTGTACGTGTGGCCGATGCGTTGCGTGAGGCTTCTTACCAGATACGCAAAGCAGGTTTTGATTACCCGATCTTTCCTATCTGCAAGGAAGCTCAACCTATAGGACAATTACTTTTTGATCAGATACAAAACGGTACCGACTGGAATTACTTTGCTTCGTTCCTTGATGAATTTTTACAGCGTGGTATTGTTGAAAAAGACAAAGTGGAATCGTTTCAGGAGGCCTATAGAAATCCTGATGAATTCTGCTGTCTATTTGTTGTAGACAAAGAATTCACCAACTTCTTATTTATACCGTATCCGGAAGATTAAGTCTGCGGATTACTTGTGAAGTGATTCCACCCCTGCGCACGTAATGGCACTACGGTACCTTGTTTGCTGATCATTATATTCTGATCTTTTTTATCGTGCATATACCCGATGCTATGGATATCAGGATGGTTCTTTAATTTTTCGTAATCGTTTTGATCGATTGTGAAAAGTAACTCATAGTCTTCGCCACCATTCAATGCGCACGTGATGGGATCAAGTTTAAATTCGATGGCTGTTTCGAATGTGAGTTGATCAATCGGCACTTTATCTTCGAAGATTCTTATACCGGCACCGGAGTTTTTAACAATGTGAAGAAGCTCTGAAGCAAGGCCATCTGATACATCGATCATCGAAGTTGGTTTTACGCCACGCTCTTCCAGGTCATAGATAATTTCAGTGCGTGCTTCCGGTTTTAACTGGCGACTCACCAGGTATTCAAATTTTTCAAGATCGGGTTGCATGCTGGGATCTGCTTCGTATACTTCTTTTTCGCGCACCAACACTTGCAGTCCCATAAAGGCAGCACCCAGATCGCCCGTTACACAAACTATATCATTCGGCTTGGCGCCACTTCTATATACCACCTGATCTTTCTTAACACGACCAGTAACACTGATTGAAATTACCAGGCCGGAAACAGAGGATGTAGTGTCTCCGCCTACCAGATCAACTTTATAGTTATCGCATGCAGCTTTTATACCTTGATAGAGTGCATCAATGGCTTCAACCGAGAAACGATTGGTGAGTGCAATACTCACTGTGATCTGTTCAGCTTTGCCATTCATTGCAGCTATATCCGATACATTTACCGCTACAGATTTATAGCCCAGGTGTTGCAGCGGCATATATGCCAGGTCGAAGTGAATTCCTTCTACCAGCATATCGGTTGAGATCAACAGGTAATCATCACCAGCATCGATCACGGCAGCATCATCACCAATGCCTTTAACAGACGATCTGTTTTGAAGTGTAAAATTTTTACTGATACGATCGATGAGACCGAACTCACCGAGTTGACTTATTTCTGATCTTGATTCGCTCATACTTTATAAAAAAGAAATCCCTTCTGCGTACAGGCATTCCTTTATGCTGCAAAAGTAAGATTATGCCCGAATATCACGGGCTGTCGCAAAGAATGATTTTATTTAGTGGAAGCGTCTTTGATTTCCTCGCATAATTCCACGAGTACTCCCTGTGTGGACTTGGGATGGAGGAAACAAATCCGTTTGTTGTCAGCACCTTTTTTCGGCACGGGGTTGATTAGTTCGAAACCTTTGGCCTGGTAGTTTTTAATTCCCTCTTCAATATTTTTCACTTCAAATGCCAGATGATGAATTCCTTCCCCGCGCTTTTCAATAAATTTTGCAATGGGCGAATCTTCGCGCGTGGCTTCCAGCAATTCGATTTTTACGCCCGAAAGTTCAAAGAAAGAAGTTCGCACGCCTTCCGAGGCAACTTCTTCAATTTTGTAGTGTTCGCGGCCCAGCAGGGCTGCAAATAATTTGTTGGCTTGTTCAATGTTTTTAACGGCTACGCCAATGTGCTCCAGTTTTTCCATAATTGTTACCTTTGTAGTTTCAAAGAAGAAACTTTTTGCCACAATCGGAAGTTTAGCCTTTGAAACTTTAAGGGAATAGCCGCTTTAAATGGACATATTTTCGGCATTTTGTGATTGTTGGTAAAGGAACGATCACGCGTTTAATAACAAATACTTAAATCCTATTTCGAAATGATACAGGTAACAGATAAAGCTAAAGCCAGACTGGTGGCGCTTCGTACAGAAGAAGGCAGAACAGATAACCATAACGTTCGTGTTTCTGTGAAAGGTGGTGGATGTTCAGGTTTGATGTACGACCTGGGGTTTGATGATCAGATAAATCCTGCAGATCAGGTTTTTGAAGACAAGGGCATCAAAATTCTTGTGGACAAAAAAAGCCTGCTATACCTGCTGGGCACTACGCTTGATTTTACCGATGGCTTAAATGGTAAAGGATTTCAATTCATCAACCCAAATGCAAGCCGTACCTGCGGATGTGGTGAAAGTTTTGCCGTATAGCATTCAAACGCTTAAACTATAATTCGTGAAATATTTAGCGGTTGTTGTTGCTTTGTTATGCGGTGCGGCCATGCCTTACAACGTGAGGGCTCAGCGCACGGATAGCAAAGCAATAAACGCTGATCAGCCGCTCACCGCTATTGTCTTCCTGGCAACGGATTGTCCGATAAGTCAGAAATATATCGGAGAGTTAAAACATATCGATAGTCTTTTCCATACGAAAATATCCATAAAAGGTGTTGTTCCCGGAAACGTTAAGCAGGAAGAGATCAACCAGTTTATCAGCGAGTATCAAATTAATTTTCCCGTTGTAACCGATGCTGATTATAAACTGGTGAAGAAGTATCACGCCACCATAACTCCGGAAGTTTTTTTAATCAACGATCTCAATCACATCTATTATCAGGGCGCCATCGACAACTGGTTTTTTGATCTTGGTAAATACCGCCAACACATTACCGAACATTATTTGATCGATGCGATTAATGCTGTGCAGCAAGGGCAATCCCCAGTGGTGAAAAAGACAGAGAGCGTGGGATGCCCGATACAAAAAAACGTTTCTAAAAAATCTGCCTCGAAGACGTCAGATTTATAACCCAAACCCTCCTGATCTACAGTTTAATCCGCCAATAATTTCCTACTTTTGCATTCCTAAATTTTTGAGGAGCAGACGGGAATGGAAAACATCCGCAATTTTTGCATAATAGCCCATATCGACCACGGTAAAAGCACGCTGGCTGACCGCCTGCTTGAGTTTACGGGCACATTGAACGAACGCCAGATGGAAGCCCAGGTACTGGACAACATGGATCTGGAAAAAGAAAAAGGAATCACCATCAAGGCGCACGCTATCCAGATGAACTACAAACTGGATGGTAAGGAATATATTCTGAACCTGATTGACACTCCGGGCCACGTTGACTTCTCGTACGAAGTTTCGCGTTCCATCGCAGCCTGCGAAGGTGCACTTTTGATTGTGGATGCCAGTCAGGGTATTGAAGCGCAAACTATTTCGAATTTATACCTGGCGCTGGAGCACGATCTTGAAATTATTCCGGTATTGAATAAGATCGATCTTCCGCACGCTATGCCGGAAGAAGTAACGGATGAAATTGTTGACCTCATCGGTTGCAAACGCGAAGACGTTATTCACGCCAGTGCCAAAGAAGGTAAAGGTATTGAAGATATACTCAAGGCAGTTGTACATCGTGTAAGAGCACCGAAGGGTAATCCGAATGGTTCACTTCAGGCAATGATCTTTGACTCCGTGTTCAATTCATTCCGCGGTATTGAAATATACTTCCGCGTGTTCAACGGTTCGATCCGAAAAGGGGACAGAATCAAATTTGTGAGCACCGGGCAAGAATATAATGCTGACGAGATCGGTGTACTGAAACTCGATAAGCAACCTAAAAATGAAATAGGCGTAGGTAACGTAGGGTACCTGATATCCGGTATAAAAGTAGCCAGCGAAGTGCATGTTGGTGATACAATCACGAGTATAGTAAACCCTGCAGAATCAGTAAAAGGCTTCGAGCAGGTTAAGCCGATGGTATTTGCCGGTATATATCCGGTGGAGACTTCGGAGTTTGAAGAACTTCGTGATGCCATGGAGAAGCTTCAGTTGAATGATGCTTCATTGGTATGGGAGCTTGAAACATCGGCTGCGTTAGGCTTTGGTTTCCGCTGCGGTTTCCTCGGCATGCTGCACATGGAAATTATACAGGAGCGTTTGGAGCGTGAGTTCAACATGACGGTAATTACAACCGTGCCTTCTGTACAATTCAAAGCATATCTTACAGATGGTTCAGAGATCAGCATCAACGCTCCTTCAGAGATGCCTGACCCTACCAGACTTGACAGAATAGAAGAGCCTTTTATCAAAGCTCAGATCATTTCGAAAGCAGAATATATAGGTCCGATCATTACGCTGTGTATGGATAAGCGTGGTATCATCAAGAACCAGAATTATCTTACTACCGATCGCGTAGAGATGTCGTTTGAAATGCCGTTGTCAGAAATTGTATTCGACTTCTTCGATAAACTCAAATCTATATCACGCGGATATGCTTCCCTTGATTATCATCTCATCGGCTTCCGTGAGTCAGACATGGTAAAGCTGGATGTGATGTTGAACGGTGATAAGGTAGATGCATTAAGCGCTATCGTTCACCGTGGCAAGTCGCATGATTGGGGAAGAAAGCTTTGCGAGAAACTCAAAGAACTTATACCACGCCACATGTTTGAAGTGGCAATTCAGGCTGCTATAGGACAGAAGATTGTAGCACGCGAAACCATCAGTGCCATACGCAAGAACGTAATCGCGAAATGTTACGGTGGTGATATATCGCGTAAACGTAAACTTTTGGAGAAGCAGAAGAAAGGTAAGAAACGCATGCGCCAGATCGGAACCGTGGAAGTTCCGCAGGAAGCGTTTATGGCTGTTTTAAAGATCGATTAATATTCAGATATAGTATAAATGCAGGACACCGTACAGACATCCTATACGCTTATTGATGGCAAGAAGGTAGCGATCGACATCAAAAATGAAATTGCACAGAAAGTAGCCGAACGCAAAGAGGCAGGCAAGAAAGTGCCGCACCTTGCAATTATTCTGGTAGGCGATGATGGTGCCAGTCAGACGTATGTCGACAATAAAGTAAAGGCCTGTAAATCGGTTGGCTTTCATTATACCATGATGCGCTTTGCTGATACCATCAGCGAAGAAAAATTACTCAAGCACATCGATCATGTTAATAACGATGATGATGTAGATGGCTTCATCGTTCAGCTTCCGTTACCTCCACATATATCCGTAGAGCGCGTAACAGAAAAAATACGCTCCGATAAAGATGTGGATGGATTTACCAATCACAATTTCGGAAGTATAATTTCAAAGAAACCTTTACTCATGCCCGCTACTCCGTTTGGAGTAATGGAATTGTTGCGCAGGTATAACATTGAAACAGAAGGTAAACATGCTGTAGTTGTAGGGGCGAGCCGCATAACCGGAGCTCCGCTCAGTATGATGCTGACAGAAATAGGACATGCTACGGTAACGATTTGTCATAAGTACACCAAAGACCTGGCAACCTTTACACGCGCAGCCGATATACTGTTGGTTGCTGTTGGTAAACCAGGTCTGATAACCGCTGACATGGTAAAAGAAGGCGCTGTGGTAATAGATATAGGTACAACACGCGTGGAAGGTCCGGAGTATCCGAAAGGCTGGGCTATAAAAGGCGATGTTGATTTTAAGGCAGTGGCTCCCAAGGCATCCTATATTACACCTGTTCCGGGTGGAGTCGGACCGATGACCATTGCTTCGCTGTTGTTCAATACGCTCCGCGCAACAGAACTGCAGAATCCATAGTATATATTTCCATCGGGCTGATGCCCAACGCCCCATGCCGGAAACAATAAACGAAACGAAACCGCTAGCACTTCCTCTAATGGAAGACTTTTATACCATTCAGGGCGAAGGGTATTATCAGGGCTCTGCTGCGTATTTTCTTCGGTTGGGAGGATGCGATGTGGGGTGTGTTTGGTGTGATGTAAAAGAATCGTGGGATGCTCTGGCCCATCCGTTGGTTAATGTGAAAGAGATGGCTTCACGCGTTAAAGCGAGCGGCACTCCCATTGCCGTTATTACCGGGGGCGAGCCCGTTATGTACGATCTTACCGCGCTCACAAAAGCTATAAAAGATACAGGCGTTCGAACGCATATTGAGACATCAGGAGTATATCCGTTAACCGGCACTTGGGACTGGGTTTGCTTCTCTCCCAAGAAATTCAAGAATCCGGATCCGACTATATTTGATAAAGCGGATGAGCTCAAAGTAATTATATATAACAAAAGTGATTTCAGTTGGGCAGAAGGATTTGCATCCAAAGTTCGTTCGTCATGCCAGTTATATCTTCAACCGGAGTGGTCGAAAGAAAAAGAAATGCTGCCGCTGATCATTGATTATGTAAAGGCACATCCGCAATGGCAGGTGTCGTTACAGGTACACAAGTACATGAATATTCCGTAAGATGACTTTAGCAACGTTCATCGATACAATGAATACATGGGGACAGAATAAAGTCCCTTTTTTGTTTATGGTGGATTTCGAAATGGAGCAACCCATCATAAAAAAGCTGGATGAGATTGATAGCAGCACACTTCTATATGATATCAATGGCTTCTCGAATACATCAGCCGCTTCGCGAAATGTGTCGGGGCGTATCGATATATCTCCAATCTCGTTTGAAATCTATAAAAAGAAATTCGACCTGGTATACGATCGGTTGGCGTATGGGGATTCATTTCTCACAAACCTTACTGTAAAAACTCCGATTACACTATATAGTTCACTAGAGGATTTATTTTATCAGAGTCGGGCCCGGTATAAAATCTGGATGAAAGACGAGCTCCTGGTATTTTCCCCGGAAACGTTTATCCAGGTAAAAGGGAAGAAAATTTTTTCGTACCCGATGAAGGGCACTATTGACGCCTCGTATCCGAACGCCAGCGAAGTAATTCTGAGTAACCGAAAAGAAGAAGCAGAACATACAACCATTGTGGATTTGATCCGGAATGATCTCAGTCAGGTAGCCATGCATGTAAACGTAAATCGTTTTCGCTATATTGAAGAAATAAAAACCAGTAACAAGAACTTGTTGCAGGTGAGCTCTGAAATTGTTGGTGATCTGCCAGACGATTACCGATCAACGTTGGGTGATATACTCGTAAAGTTACTTCCGGCAGGTTCCATCAGCGGAGCTCCCAAAACTAAAACGGTAGAAATTATACAGCAAGCCGAGCAGGAGAAGCGCGGATATTATACGGGTGTTGTGGGATATTTCGATGGCGAAGACCTGGATTGTGGAGTAATGATTCGTTTCATTGAAAAAAAGAACGGCACATTTTTTTACCGGAGTGGTGGTGGAATAACAACACAAAGTATAGCGGAGGCAGAGTATCAGGAAACCATAGATAAAGTATATGTCCCTGTTGATTGAATCAATAAAATTATTGGACGGAACATTTTATAACCTATCGCATCATGAGCAGCGCATGAATCGTTCGTTGAAATCACTTTGTGGCGTTCACGATCATGTTGATCTGGAAGTACTCCTTTCGAAAGTAGACGTTCCGACTCAGGGGCTTTTTAAATGCCGCATTGTATACGATGATACTTCGCGTGAAATCGAATTTCAACCGTATCAATATAAAAAGATACAAAGTCTGCGTGTGGTAGAGCACGATCGAATCCATTACGAATTCAAGTATACCGACCGGAAACTGATAAACCGGTTGTATGAGCTTCGTAAGGATTGTGATGACATACTGATTGTAAGACGTGGGTTTGTTACCGACTCATCGTACTCGAACATTGTGTTCAGAAAAAATAATCACTGGGTTACACCATGGTCTGCTTTGTTGAAAGGTACGCAGCGGCAGAAGTTGCTGGATCAGAATATTATTCAGGAAGATGATATCCGGTTGGAGGACATCCGTACGTTTCAGTCTTTTAAACTCATCAACGCCATGTTTGAATTTGACGGAGATGAGATTGACGTATCCAACATAGTTTTTTAGTTTTAGGCAGGAATCATTTTTGTAAATAGCATTCTGCCTGTTAATGAACACTGCTTCAATGAAACGCCTTTTCTTTTTTTTCTTTACACTGTTTGCATTATCTGCTACAGCCCAGGTACAACTTAGCACCAAGTCTAAAAAGGCGATAGAATTTTATACACAAGCCGATAACTATCGGGTACGCGGACAATTCAGTCAGGCAATAAGTTTACTAAATCAGGCGATCGAGAAAGACGATAATTTTGTGGAGGCTTACTACCGTCTCGGACTCGTGTATTTGAACATGAAGAGTTATCCGGATGCACTGAAGAATTTTGAAAAGGGATTGAGCCTGACAAACGACCTACGTAAACAAAAAGTATTTTGGTATGATATGGGCGAGGCCTATATGTCTATAGGAGAATACGAGAAGGCAATGAAGGTGCTGAGCGCTTTTGTCAATAACGAGACACAAAATAAACAGAAGGCCGATCGTGCTGCTTCATTATTCAAAAGTGCAGAGTTTGCTTTCAAGAATAAGGACAATGCATCAGCGTATAAGCAAAAGCCATTGAGCGATACGGTGAATAGTTTTCCTATGCAATACTTTCCGGTGCTCACGGCAGATCAGCAGCAATTGATTTTTACACGGAGAATAAGCAACGATCCGAATGCAGATGAAGATCTGGTGGTATCCAAAAAGAATTCGCAAGGCCGATGGATGACTCCGGTTTCTATTTCTAAAAATATCAACACCCGCTTGAACGAAGGCACGTGTGCTATATCTGCAGACGGCCGTAACCTGATCTTTACATCGTGTATAGGTCGCGAAGGTTTTGGTAGTTGTGATTTGTTTGAAAGTAAAAAGATAGGCGATGATTGGACAGAGCCGAAGAACCTCGGTCCTAATGTAAATACAGGCGCATGGGAATCGCAGCCAACGCTTTCTGCAGATGGCCGAACGCTATATTTCGTTTCCGATAGGAGGGCTGGACTCGGTCGGAGAGATATATGGGTATCAACACAGGACGAATTTGGAAAATGGACAAAAGCAATTAATGCCGGCAAACCGATAAACTCTGCTTTTGATGAGATCTCACCATTCATTCACGCGAACAATAAGACACTATATTTTGCTTCAAACGGTCTGCCTGGTTTTGGTGGTTACGATTTATACTCGGTAGAGAAAGATTCCACAGGATGGACCGCTCCTAAAAATATAGGGGCACCGATTAACAATCACGATGATCAGTTCTCTTTGTTTATTACTGCTGACGGGAAGAAGGGGTACTATTCACATGAAGAAATTGTAAGTCCAGGTTCCACCAGGAGCAGAATATTTGAATTACAGATTCCGGAGGAAAGCCAGGTAAAATATAGGAGTAATTATGTAACGGGTATTGTTCGCGATAAGAAGACAAGGCAAGTGTTATCTGCAGATATAGAGCTCATCAACATCTCAAAGAACCATACAGAATCGTTGGTGAAATCTGATTCTGTCAGTGGCGAATACCTCATCGTGTTAACACAAGGTGCAGACTATGCTTTGTACGTTAATAAAAAACAATACTTGTTCAAGAGTCTTCACTTTAACTATAAAGAGTCCTTCGATTTCCAGCCGATCGTATTGGATATAGATTTGGAGAAAGCATCTATAGGATCGACCGTTATACTAAATAATATTTTCTTCGACCTTGATAAATATGAACTAAAGGACAATTCCATCACGGAGCTCAAAAAAATAATTCGCTTCCTCACAGAAAATCCAAAGATCAGAGTTGAAATTGGAGGGCACACCGATAACTTAGGATCGGCATCGTATAACAAGCAGCTTTCCGAAAAACGTGCATCAGCCGTTTACAATTACCTTACCGCGAATGGCATTGAGAAGAGTAGGCTTACGCCCAAAGGGTATGGTCCTGATCAACCCATTTCACCTAACGACACAGAAGCGTCACGCCAGCTTAATCGAAGAATTGAATTCAAGATCATCAAGTGATCAGCTTTAGTCTTCGACCTCTTATAATAATCAATTTTTTCAAGGAAAAACGTGCATAGCCGCTCCGGCATTGCGAACGTATTATTGAGGGCAACATACACCAAAATGGTAGGGTTTTGGTCCGGAAATTCTCACCTGTCAAAGAAGAGCCCGGTATGAATTGAATTCATATCACGAAGTTATTACTATCTGTTTCTCACCCAATTCCATGCAATGTCTTAACCGATTGTTTAAACATCTTTTAAATACTAACAACAATTAGGGCAATCATTTAAAATAACCTCAATAGAGGTATTTTTTTGATATGAAAATACTAAATTTTGAGGTACTCACCTTTCGTGAGTTATTATTTTGTTATAAGTTTGATCGCGTATTTAAATTTTCATTAACCTAAATTTTACAGTATGAAGAGAATTCTACTCGTATGCTTAACAGCGGTGTTTGCATTCGCCAGTAGCGAATTGTGGGCACAGGAGCGAACGGTCTCCGGTCGGGTTACCTCTGCAGAAGACGGATCAGGTCTTCCGGGGGTAAACGTTGTAGTTAAAGGTACCACTATCGGAACCGTAACCGACATTGACGGAAAATATTCCGTTACTGTTCCTGCCGGCAACGGTACATTAGTTTTCACATTTATAGGCTTGACTACTCAAGAGATTGAGATCGGTGATCGAAGCTCGATTGATGTTCCTATGAGTCAAGATGCTAAACAGCTCAACGAAGTTGTTGTAACTGCCTTGGGTATATCTAGAGAGAAAGAGTCACTAGGTTATGCCGTTTCTCAGGTTGGAGGCGAAAACCTTGCACAAGTTAATCAGACGAATGTCATCAACTCGCTTTCAGGGAGAGTTGCAGGTGTGCAAGTAACAGGTGCTAGTGGCAATATGGGGGGATCCTCAAGAATAACTATTCGTGGGATAAACTCGCTTACCGGAAACAACTCACCACTTTTCGTTGTCGATGGTGTTATACTCAATAACAGTGACTATAACTCCGTAAATGCTGCACGAGGAGCAGGCGGATACGACTACGGTAACTTGGCGCAAGATATTAATCCAGAAGATATAGAATCTGTATCGGTTTTGAAAGGTCCTAATGCCGCTGCGCAGTATGGCTCTCGTGGTGCAAATGGTGTGATCATGATTACCACAAAAAAAGGGACTCGTAAAGGGCTCGGGGTTAAAATTAATTCAGGAGTATCATTTGATAAGATCTATATCCTCCCCAAATACCAAAGATTATACGGTGGTGGTATTGCGGTACCAGATGCAGATGGTGGAGTAGATGGTTTTGCACAGCAAAATATAAATGGAACAAACTATTCGATAGTTGACTACGCAACTGATGAGAGCTGGGGACCTCGCTATAACGGTCAGCAAGTATTGCATTGGAATTCATTTGACTCTTGGGATACACAAAACTATCTGAAGCCAAGGGAATGGAAAGCTCCTGAGAATGATGTAAGATCATTCTTCAATACAGGAGTTACTGTTACAAACAATGTTGAGCTTACTGGTGGTAATGAAACTTCTGGATTTAGATTGTCCTATACCAGAATGGATCTGAAAGGATACATGCCTAATGGTAAACTTGATAGAAATACTATAAACTTCAGTGGTAATACCAAGTTAGGTAAAATCGTAGAGGCCTTCACCAATTTTAACTACGTTAAGAATGAAGCCACAGGCAGGCCTTCTACTGGCTACGATGATAATAATATTATGCAAAAATTCAACCAGTGGGGACAACGCCAGTTGGATATGGAAGAGCTGAAAGCTTACAAAAATCCTGATGGATCACAACGTACTTGGAACCGTGTTTCTTGGGATGATGCGACTCCGAACTATTCTGACAACCCATACTGGACTCGTTATGAAAATTTTCAAAATGACACGCGTAATAGGTTTTACGGAAACGTAGGTGCTCAGGTATCCATTACAAATTGGTTAAAGTTCAAAACAACTATCAATGCCGATTACTACAATCAGCGTGAAATGGAACGTGTTGCTATTGGATCTCAAGCACAACCTAAGTACTATGAAGGTGTAAGAGAATTCCTAGAGACTAATGCGGAATTTATGTTTTTACTTAATAAGAAGATTGGTCAGAATTTCGACCTGGTGGGTAACTTCGGAGGTAACAGAATGGACCAAAAGTATAACTCTAATCTTGCTCAAACACAAGGTGGACTTGTGCTTCCTAACTTCTTTAATTTAAGTAATGCGGTGTCAGGAGTTGCTGTGACAGATAACGACAGAAAAAAAAGAATTAATAGCTTGTTTGGAGGTGTTAGTCTTGGATATAAAAATACATTGTACTTAGAGTTGATGGGAAGAAAGGATTGGTCTTCAGCTCTTACAGTTCCGTCAGGCGGTGATTCTAAGAATGGCTATTTTTATCCTGCAGTAAATACGAGTTTTGTGTTTACAAATATGCCAGCTCTCAATTCACTTAATTGGTTGACTGAGGGTAAAATTCGAGCTGGTTGGGCCGAAGTAGGCAACGACACAGATGCCTACAATAATAACCTCATATACAATGCGGATTTAAATGATGATGGTTACCCATATACATTTGGTGGCGTTCCTTTGTATAGTGTTGCTAACACAAAAAACAATCCTAAACTAGAGGCTGAAAGAGTTAATTCATTTGAGATTGGTACTCAATTAAATTTTTTAGACAATAGAATTTCGTTGGATTTCACTTACTACACTAAAAAGTCTACAAATCTTATTCTCCCGCTGCAGGTGTCTGGCGCGACAGGCGTGAGTTATGTATTTGCTAATACTGGGGAGATGACAAATAAAGGTTTTGAAGTTATGCTGACTGGTACCCCGGTGAAAATGGATAACGGACTTCAGTGGGATATTACTGTAAACTGGGCTAAGAATGAAAATGAGATTACTAAGTTATATGAGGACTTAGGGACCTACAATTTAACTAACGCTCCTTTTTCAGTTACTTTAAATGCAATGCTGGGAGAATCTTATGGATCTATCCGTGGGACGGACTTCTTGTATGATTCTGAAGGAAATAAAGTTGTTAATGCAAATGGTCGTTATAGAGCGTCTGCTATAAAAACGATTGGAAACATTCTTCCCGATTGGACAGGCGGTATAACTAATACTTTCCGATTTAAGGGAATTGAATTATCAGCTTTGATTGATATCAGACACGGTGGTGAATTCTTCTCAACAACCCATATGTGGGGAACGTATAGCGGTATACTCGAGAAAACTGCAGCTAATAACATCCGTGAAGAAGGTATTGTGCTTGATGGCGCAGTAGTACAACTTGTTAATGGAACGCCTGTTGTAAACGAAGATGGAACTGTTCAAACTTCTGGTCCAAACACAACGTCTATTTCTGCTGTGCGTTGGGCGGCTGATCACTATAGCGGTCCCGCAAAACAAAATGTATTTGATGCAAGCTACGTGAAGCTGAGAGAAGTGCGTCTCGGCTATACCATTCCATCAAGATTTACGGGTCCAGTAAGAAATGTAAAAATATCAGCTTATGGACGCAACCTTGCTATTTGGGGATCTGATGCAACGGACTATGTTGATCCTGAAAATACAACGAGCTCTGGAAATATTCAGGGAATTGAAGGTGGAGCCCTTCCAAGTTTAAGAAGCTACGGATTCAATGTGAGCTTCGGATTCTAAATGATTAACTCAAACGTAAATTCTATGAAGAAAATATTTTATAGGAAAGGATTCGCGATAGTGGTACTACTGCTCATCCTTGCATCCTGTACAGAAAATTTGGATGAGATCAACACTGACCCAAACAACCCTACTGAAGTTGATCCTGCATACTTAATGGCAAACGCTCAAAAAGGTTTGTTAGATGATATATATGACGAATGGTTTAGCGGGCGTCAGAGCTATCTGTATGCACAATATTTTGCTCAACGCAACTATACCGAGGAGGATCGCTATCAATTACGTCAGGCTACAAATAATACATACTGGACTCGCATCTATGGTGATGTAATGGATCTTGTAGAGGTAATTAAGCTTAACGAAGAATTGGGTGAAGAAGGTAACGCTAACCAGATAGCAGCTGCCAGAATTCTGAAAGCATGGGCCATGCAAATAATGACTGATACGTATGGCGATATTCCATACTTCGAGGCATTTAAAGCAGAAGGAGATGTATCTCCAGCCTATACTCCACAGAATGAAATCTACGCTGACCTCATAAAAGAATTAACTGAGGCTTCAGCCCAAATCGATATAGCTAAACCTGTATTTACTTCTGGCGATATCATCTATGGTGGTGATGCTGCTAAATGGAAGAAGTTTGCAAACTCATTGAAGATGCGTGTAGCCATCCGGTTGTCAGGTGTAGATTCTAACTACAAAACCTATATCGACCAGGCTGTTGCTGCAGGTGTTTTTGAAAGCAATGACGACAATGCAACATTCAGATTCTTAGGTGAAACTCCAAATGCGGCTCCGCTTTACGATGCATATTATTTCTCTAATAGAAATGACTTTACATTGTCAAAAACATTTGTTGACCTGTTAAAAGGTGATGACGATACAGTGAACGGAAAAACAAATCCATTCGGAGGTATCTTCGATCCACGCCTTCCATTGTGGGGTGAACCAGTTAACGGTGTATACCTGGGTATGCCATACGGAATACCAAACGACCTGACCGCTGGTCCTCGTCCATTGGCGATCGATTTCACAAAAGGTGGTCTTGTTACTTCCGGTACATTGGCATTAACCTATATGGACTATGCTGAGGTCTGCTTTATCCTTTCAGAAGTAAATAACTGGGATCAGGAGTGGTATGAAAAAGGAGTAGCTGCCTCTTTGGAGCACTGGGGTAATGAAGCATCTGAGGCGGGTAACCTGCCTTCGGATTACGATGATCAGGTAGCTGATTACCTGGCTGCAATTCCTGCTGCTTCTCAGGAAACTGTTCTTACTCAGAAATATATAGCTTTATTCCTGCAAGGATATGAAGCATGGGCTGAGCTGAGACGTACAGGTTTCCCTAAGACTGTGGTTCGTCCTGGTGAAATATCTTATGTAACATCAGGTGGAACACAAGTTAAATTCGAACCACTTGTTGGTGATGATATCCCAAGCAGAATTAACTATCCTGAGGTTGAGCAAAGCCTGAACCCTGCAAGCTACAAAGAAGCTGTAGCAAGAATGGGTGCAGACAACCTACAGACTAAAGTATGGTGGAATCAATAAGATTTCATTGCTAATTGATATTGGAAGGCACCTTGAAAAAAGGTGCCTTCTTTTTTTCCATTTTATTCAGCAGTGCGATCGATTATATTTGTGTTCAATTTCTAAAAGAAATGCTCCACATCTCCCGCAAAGAACATTTCAACGCTGCGCATAAACTTTATAATCCTCAATGGTCTAAAGAAAAGAACGTAGAGGTGTTTGGGCCTTGTGCAAATGAGAACTGGCATGGCCATAACTTTGATCTCATCGTTACGGTAAAGGGCAAACCAGATCCCGATACGGGCTTTGTAGTTGATCTTAAAAAACTCAGTACGTTGATCCGCCAGGAGGTAATAGAAAAACTCGACCATAAGAATCTCAATACCGATGTAGACTTCATGCACGGAAAGCTGGCAAGTTGTGAAAACCTGGTGGTAGAGATCTGGAAAATTCTGGACGCTAAACTCGCCAGCATCACTTCATACGGTAAACTTCATTGCATCCGGCTATATGAAACTCCACGAAACTACGTGGAGTATTTTGGCGAATAGCGCTTAAAAATCGTACTTCGTGCCCGTAACAAGTACTTCTTTTTAAACGATGCGGTATTATATCATAGCGGGAGAACGATCAGGTGATTTACATGGAGGTAATTTGGTTAAGGCGCTGCGCCAGCAGGATGCCAATGCTTCGTTACGCGGATTTGGTGGAGAGTATATGCAGCAGGCCGGTGTTGATCTCACCGTTCATTATAAGGACCTGGCTTTCATGGGCCTCGTGGAAGTGCTCACCAATCTCAACAAGATCTCAAACTATATAAAGAAATGTAAAGAGGATATACTGGAGTTTAAGCCTGATGTTATTATCCTGATTGACTACGGGGGCTTTAACAGGCGCATTGCTAAATTTGGTAGGAAAGAAGGCATTCGTGTTTTCTATTATATCCCTCCGAAAGTATGGGCATGGTATCAAAGTCGTGCGCTGGAATTGAAACAGAATGTAGACCAGTTGTTTGTTATTCTACCTTTTGAAAAACCATTCTTCAGGAAATTTGATTGGGAGGTTGATTACGTTGGTAATCCCGTGCTCGATGCCGTGAAGGCACATGTACCTGATGGACAGTTTTTAACACGATACTCGTTTGATAGCGAGTCTCCATTGGTAGCGTTGTTGCCGGGTAGTCGCAAGCAGGAGCTCAAGACGATCATTCCGTTAATGGCGAGTGTAGTGAAGAAATTTCCGACAACACAGTTTGCTGTAGCAGCCGTAAGCAATCTTGATCAGTCGATGTATAGTGAACTGCAGACGCTGCCGAATGTAAAGTTTGTATTTGAAGACACCTATAATTTATTGCTGCATGTTAAAGCAGCGATAGTAACATCCGGAACGGCTACGCTGGAAACGGCACTCTTTCGGGTGCCACAGGTTGTTGTATATAAAACCAGCTTCCTCACCTATCAGATTGTGAAGAGATTGATAAAAGTCCCCTATATATCGCTGGTAAATCTCATCGCTGATAAAGAGGTAGTAAAAGAAATGATACAGGGCGATGCTAACACAGAGAAAGTTTCGGATGAGATAAATCTGCTCCTCAATAACGAATCGTATCGAAATAACATGTTGCAGAACTATGATGAAATTATTCGTATCCTGGATATCGGGTCTGCGTCTGAGAATACAGCAAAATTAATGGTGAGATATTTACAGTCGTAAACATCTCACCATCGCTATATATTTTACTTAAGCAACTTTCAGTTTGCTGTACTGCGACTTGCTGAATTTTTCTTCCGCGTAAGCGCGTGTTATTACCAGTCTATCGGTATTCTTTTCAGATGGTAATTCAAACATCGCATCGTTAATGATCGCTTCGCAGATACCGCGTAAACCACGGGCACCTAATTTATACTCCATCGCTTTTTCTACGATAAAGTCAACGGCACCTTCTTTAAATTCAAGTTGAATCTCTTCCATTTCAAACAGCTTCTTATATTGTTTGATGAGCGCGTTCTTCGGCTCGGTAAGAATGCGCTGAAGTGTTTCGCGATCCAGTGGATTCAGGAATGAGACAACCGGCAAGCGGCCTATTAATTCAGGAATAAGCCCGAAGCTTTTCAGATCCTGCGCAGTTATGAATTTTAACAAGTTATCCTTATCGATCTCGCCAGGGTGCAAACCATCATGGCCCGCAACGAATCCCAGCGGACGTGTATTCAATCGGTTACCAATGAACCTGGATATACCTTCAAATGCACCACCGCAAATGAAAAGTATATTTTCAGTATTTACCGTAATCATTTTCTGATCCGGATGTTTACGTCCGCCTTGAGGCGGAACGTTTACGGCTGTACCTTCTAACAATTTAAGAAGCGCCTGCTGCACACCTTCACCGCTAACATCGCGGGTAATAGAAGGGTTGTCAGATTTACGAGCGATCTTATCAATCTCGTCAATATATACTATACCACGTTCTGCCGCCTCAACATTATAGTCGGCTGCCTGCAGAAGGCGCGTTAATATACTTTCAACATCTTCACCCACGTAACCGGCCTCGGTAAGCACGGTAGCATCGGCAATACAAAAAGGAACCTGAAGAATTTTAGCGAGTGTACGAGCGAGGTAAGTTTTTCCGGTTCCGGTTTCGCCTACCATGATGATGTTCGATTTTTCGATCGTTACATCGTTATCCAGCTTGCGCTGCATTAAGCGCTTGTAGTGATTATATACTGCAACGGACATAACTTTTTTAGCTTCGTCTTGTCCGATCACATATTCATCCAGAAATTTTTTGATCTCGCGAGGTTTAACCAGCTTGAAGTTAGGAGAGAAGCCGGCTTCCGTTTTACTTTTCTTTTCCTCGCTTAGAATCTGGTTGGCCTGGGTTACACATTTATCACAGATGTGTGCGTGTATTCCTGAAATCATCAGGTCCACATCCTTTTTACTTCTTCCACAAAATGAACAGGTAACTTCAGCCATAAATTATTTTTAAAATTAAAAACCGATGCTCAGAACAACCTCAAAGGTACTGAATATTCTGAACATCGGTTGGATGGAAAACGTGCGGAAAAGTTAGATTTTCTTACGTTCCAGCACTTCGTCTATTAATCCATATTCTTTGGCTTCGGTAGCACGCATCCAGTAGTCACGGTCAGAATCTTTCTCGATTTTCTCGTATTTGGCACCGCTGTGCTTCGCCAGAATGTTGTAAAGATCTTTCTTTACTTCAAGGGTTTGCTTCAACGATATTTCCATATCTGATGCTTGTCCTTGCATACCGCTCATCGGCTGGTGAATCATCACACGAGCGTGCACCAGTGCTGATCTCTTTTTGGCCGCTCCCGCAGTAAGCAATACCGCGCCCATAGAAGCTGCCAGTCCGGTACAGATGGTAGCAACATCTGGGTTTATATATTGCATAGTGTCATAAATACCCAGACCAGCATATACAGATCCGCCCGGACTGTTGATATACATGATGATATCTTTTTTAGGATCGGATGACTCGAGGAAAAGTAATTGAGCCGTGATCAGGTTGGCAATCTGGTCATCAATACCCATTCCTAAGAAGATGATACGATCGGAGATAAGGCGTGTGAAAACATCAATAGCACGAAAGTTTCCAGGACGTTCTTCTATAACATATTGAGTCATGTTCTGGATTTGCTGCGCGTAACTGTCAACTGTATTGCCGCTCATGCCTAAGTGGTGCACGGCATACTTTCTGAATTCATTGTTATAATGCATATAATAAAAGGATAATTACTTTAGTGAGGATTGAAATAATGGTAATCTTAGCCATCCAAGTTCAAAATTCCAACCCTTTCGTTCTTAAACCTATTTAAAAAGAAAATGGTTTTAGCCCGGATCATTTCACGAACTAAAACCATTGACGAAAAATACGAATACTTTATTGTTCAGACAGCCGTTGCTCCGGCCGTTGAAGTATTAGTGTTTGTGTTCCGCTACAATTTTCTTGAACTCTTCAACCGTTACTTTTTTCTCTTGAACGGTTATGTTGTCTTTAATGAACTTCAGGATTTTTTCGCCACGTAACTGGTTGTACAAACGCATAAAGTTCTGACCATTTTCATTTTGCAGGTAGTTGTCTGCGATACCATCCAGGCGGTCGCCAAGTTGTTCAACAAAAGCTGAACCGCCAAACTGTGCCGCGATCAATTCTTTTGCCTTGTTACGAACTTCCTCTGCTTCAACAGTAATTTTGTTATCGTCAGCGATACGGTTCTTCACAAGATCCCACTTCAAACCCCTTTTATAGTGTTCGAATTCTCTGTTGAGAACTTCTTCTGTTACTTCTCCATTGCTGCTAGACAGTAACCATGATTTCAGGAAGTCGTCTGGCAGATTGATAGACGTATTAGAGATAAAATAATCTTCGATGTTGTGATCAAGGAAATGCTCAGACTCACGCTTGTAGTTCTCAGAGATTGTCTCTTTTACTTTTGTGATAAACTCTTCTTCCGTTTTCACAACGTCTTTACCAAACACGCGGTCGAACAGCTCGGTGTTAACAGCAGCAGGTTCTACACGGCTGATGTTTGTTAACTTGAATATATACTTTCCTTTGGCAGCTTTAGCTTCTTCTTCTGATACACCAAGGAGTTGTGCTACTTGTGCATCTTCTGAAAATATCTTGCTTACTTCAAATTCAACTTCTTCACCTTTCTTCAGGCCGATGAATTTTTTCTGCTCTTTCTTTTCAACTTTCTCAATGGCAATGAAAGCATGTTCTTTTTTGAAGTCACCTTCTTTTGCACGAAGTTCTCCGAAAAGGTTGTCATCAGCTTCTGATGTTTCAGGCTCGCTTACTTTACCAAAACGCTTCTTCAGATCGGTGAGCGTTTCATCAATTGTATTTTGATCAACGTCAATCGGATATGATTTCACTTTTACTTTCGAAGAAACTTCATAGGTAAACTCATCTACCATACCAATCTGATATTCGAACTCGAAATCTTTCTGAGTATCCCAATCAATTTGTTTTGCTTTCTCCTGGTTAGGAAGTGGATCGCCCAGAATTTTTATCTGGTTATCTTTAATATAGTCTGAAAGCTTGTGTGACAGCAGATGGTTGATTTCATCTACAAGAATAGATTTGCCGAACATTTTTTTGATCACACCACTGGGAACTTTACCCTGACGAAAGCCTTTGATGTTCGCTTTGCGCGAATAATCTTTTACTTTTTCTTCCACGTGGGGTTGATAATCACCTTCGGTTAATTTAATTTTAATTACACCTTCAGTGTTGTTCTTTTTGTTCAGTGTTATTTCCAAAGCTTATAACTTTTGATTGTTTACCTAAGAAACCAGAAACCCTCAATGCCCGTGTGTTGTTACGAACATAGAGGGTTAGATGGTCCGGATGGAGGGACTCGAACCCCCACGCCTTGCGGCACCAGATCCTAAGTCTGGCACGGCTACCAATTACGCCACATCCGGAATTGGAGGCGCAAATTTATAGAATATTCAGAAATAAAGAATAGTTTACGATTTTAATTCAAAAACTTCGGGAATTGTGGCTAAAAACCCCAAAATTCCGCTAAAAATATAGATACGCAAGATGGTAATCGATGCCGAGCAGGAGAAAAAAGAGATCATTAGTCGATATAGGAGATTACTACGCAAAGCAAAACCGATCTTAAAAGACGGTGATGCTAAACTGATAAAGAAAGCTTTTACGCTTTCGCTGGATGCGCATAAAGACATGCGCAGAAAATCTGGCGAACCATTTATTTTCCACCCGTTAGCCGTAGCTGAAATCTGCGTGGAGGAAATCGGCCTGGGTACAACTTCCATTATTTCTGCACTCATGCACGATGTAGTGGAGGATACCGATATCGAGCTTACCGACATCGAGCGGATGTTTGGAAAAAAAATAGCCCGCATCATTGACGGTTTAACTAAAATCCGAGGTGTTTTTGAATACGGTACATCGCAGCAGGCAGAGAACTTCCGCAAGATGTTATTCACACTGTCGGAAGATGTGCGTGTGATTCTCATCAAACTTGCTGATCGTCTGCACAATATGCGCACGCTCGACAGCATGCCGCGCAACAAACAATTAAAAGTTGCCAACGAAACTATATATCTGTATGCTCCGCTGGCGCACCGCCTCGGGTTAAATGCGATTAAAACAGAACTTGAGGATTTATACCTGCGCTTTACTGACAGACCTATCTATAGTTCAATCGCTGAAAAGATCGATGCCACCAAAGCGGCTCGTAATAAATTCATTAAACAGTTTATGATTCCTATTAAAGAGGAACTGGATAAGCTGGGTATTGAATATGAAATCAAAGGTCGGCCAAAATCCATTCATTCCATCTGGAATAAAATGCGCAAGCAGAATATTCCATTTGAAGAAGTGTTTGATCTCTTTGCTATCCGCATTATCCTGGATACAACTATGGAGCACGAGAAAGCACTTTGCTGGCAGGTATATTCCATCGTTACCGATTATTATACTCCGAATCCTGATCGTCTTCGTGATTGGATCAGCACACCTAAATCAAACGGATACGAATCGTTGCACACAACCGTAATGGCCAAGAATGGTCAATGGGTTGAGGTTCAGATCCGAAGCAAGCGCATGGATGAAATTGCAGAGAAAGGTTACGCTGCACACTGGAAATATAAAGACACCAACACTACGGCTGAATCGAACCTGGAGAAATGGCTTGCCCGTGTGCGCGACTTGCTGGAACAAAACAATCACTCGGCACTTGATTTCGTAGATGACTTCCGAGGAAATTTATTCAGCGAAGAAGTATTTGTGTTTACACCAAAAGGTGAATTGAAAACTTTGCCGTACGGAGCTACGGCACTTGATTTTGCTTTTGAAATTCACACGCAAGTGGGTTCCAAGTGTATAGGTGCTAAAGTCAATAACAAGCTCGTCCCTATAAATTATGTGTTGAAGAATGGTGATCAGATTGAAATCCTGACTTCAGCAAAACAAAAACCTCATGAAGACTGGCTGCGCTTTGTGGTCAGCTCGAAGGCGAAGTCGCGAATAAAAGATGAGTTAAAAGAAGACAAGAAGAAATCTGCGGAGGAAGGAAAAGAAATTCTGCTTCGAAAACTCCGTCAGTTGAAAGAAGATCCAAGCCAGCAGCTACTTGAGCAAATGCGCGAGCACTTTAAGGTACAGGCTAACTTTGAATTGTATTATCGCGTAGGGCGAGGCTTTATCACAGCGGCAGATCTTAAAAAATTTGTGGAGAATAAACCAACTTCGCCACTCAAGAACCGTCCGAATGCCCCGGCCGATGCAAAGGCTATTGAGCAGGAAATCACCAAAATAAAAGGTCGTTATGAAGATATTCTCCTCGTGGGCGAGGATATGGATGTGGTAGATTACAAACTTGCCAAATGCTGCACGCCTATACCCGGCGATGATGTGTTTGGTTTTGTTACCGTTAGCGAAGGAATAAAAATCCATAGAACCAATTGTCCGAATGCACCAGAATTACTCTCGCATCATGGAAATCGTGTGGTAAAAGCCAAGTGGACTTCTCAACATGAAGTGGCATTCCTTACGGGATTAAAAATCAGGGGAACCGATCGCGTGGGGCTCATCAACGATGTTTCAAAAATTATTTCTGAAGAATTGAAAGTGAATATGAGTTCCATGTCTATTCACACCGATTCAGGAATTTTTGAAGGTGAGATTATGCTCTATGTTAATGACACCCGTCATTTGGAACAACTGATCGAAAAGCTGCGCAGCGTGGAAGGCGTTGTAAAAGTGAGCCGTTTCGACTCAAAAGAGTGATTATCAAGAAGTAGTGCAAATCTTACAAACCTGATTATCTTTGCCCGTTAATTCATGGCACTCAATCCGAAATTATACGAAGAAGTAAAAAAGATTTTCACAGCATACCTCGAAAACAAAGAGCTGCGGAAAACCCCGGAACGTTATGCGATCCTGGAGGAAATCTATTCACGCGATGGTCATTTTGATGTAGAGTCGCTCTATATCAGCATGAAAAATAAAAATTACCGGGTTAGTCGTGCCACAGTATATAACACGTTGGATCTGCTCGTGGAGTGCGACCTGGTGAGTAAACATCAGTTTGGTAAAAATCTGGCGCAATACGAAAAATCGTACGGCTATAAACAGCACGATCACCTTATCTGCACAGAATGTCATAAGGTGATTGAGTTTTGCGACCCGCGCATCCAGAACATTCAGAACACGGTAGAAGAAATTCTGCACTTCAATGTTATGCATCATTCTCTTATACTATACGCATCCTGCACAAAGCAGAACTGCGAAAACAAAATTGCTGCATCGAACTAACCTATGAACTTTACACATACAATTCAAGACAACCGGCTGTTACTCAACCTTTCAGGAGACTTGATCGGTGAGGACAACGGAGCTGCTGTTATCGAGGTAGTAACCAATGCTATACAGGCAAAGGCACTGATGTGTATTGTCGACATATCAGAACTGCGCTATATAAATAGTAGCGGTATAGGTGTTTTGATTACTATACTCACAAAGTTCAGGAATAAAGGAGGAGAGGTTTATCTGATGAGACCTTCCGAAAGTGTTCAGAAATTATTGGTGATCACCAAGCTGAACGCCATTTTCCAGATTATACAATCTGAAGCTGAAGTAGTTAAATAACTTTTATTAATAAGATTTTCACGAATGTCTAAGGTAGATGTTTTATTGGGCCTTCAATGGGGCGATGAAGGTAAAGGAAAGATTGTGGACGTATTAGCACCAAAGTACGATGTGGTGGCTAGATTTCAGGGAGGACCAAATGCCGGTCATACACTGGAGTTTGATGGTATAAAACACGTACTTCACCAGATACCTTCCGGAATTTTTCGTGAAACTACCCGAAACGTTATTGGTAATGGCGTAGTGCTCGACCCGGTTATTTTTAAAACCGAAATTGAGAAACTTGCCAAGTACAATCTCAATACGAAGAAGAATCTTTTTATTTCTAAAAAGGCCACGCTGATTCTGCCAACGCACAGGCTACTGGACGCTGCTTACGAAAAAGCAAAGGGCGATAATAAGATCGGATCCACTTTAAAAGGTATTGGTCCTACTTATCAGGATAAAATTGGAAGACAAGGTTTGCGCGTGGGCGATATTCTTGCCGATAATTTTAAAGACCGATTGAAAAAACTTACGGATATACACTTCAAGATTTTGAAGGAACATCAGGTTGAATTCAATTGGAACGAATTGGAAGCTCAGTTTTTAGACGCAGTAAATTTCCTGAAAGAATTTAATCTTGTTGACAGCGAGTATTTTCTGAATAAAGAATTGAAAGCAGGATCAAGTATTCTGGCAGAAGGCGCACAAGGAGCGTTGTTAGATATCGACTTTGGAAGTTATCCTTTCGTAACAAGTTCTAATACGGTTACAGCCGGTGCATGTACAGGTCTTGGTATAGCGCCCCGAAATATAGGCGAGGTATACGGTATATTTAAGGCTTATAGCACACGCGTAGGCAGTGGTCCGTTCCCAACTGAGTTGTTGGATGACCAGGGTGAATTGATGCGTAAGGAAGGAAATGAATTCGGTTCTACTACAGGAAGGCCACGCAGATGTGGTTGGATTGATTTGCCTTCATTAAAATATTCCATCATGATCAACGGAGTTACACAACTGTTGATGATGAAAGCAGATGTACTCAGTATTTTTTCTTCGATAAAAATTTGTACAAAATATCAGTTGAAGGACGGTACAATCACTGATATGATACCATACGAACAAGTAAATGAAAAAATTTTACCGATTTATACTGAATTAAAGGGGTGGAATTCTGATTTACGAAAATCAAAAGAAAGTTTGCCTTCCGAGTTAAATGACTATATAAAGTTTCTTGAAACTGAATTGCAGGTTCCTATAACATTGGTATCAGTAGGTCCTGATCGCACCGAAACAATTCACAGAAACTAAACACAATCATAATTTTTTTTAAACACCCCTTGCAGCACCAAAACCTTCTTCTACCTTTGCATCCCCAATCGCAGTAGGCGGGTGAGAAGAAGGTTGAAATGCTGAGAGTATCTTTCTGAGAGATTTGTTTCATTTGCGAGAGTGGATGGAAAAAGAAAAAAATAATTTTTCAGAAAGATGTTGCAAAGAGGAAAAAAGCAATTACCTTTGCACTCCCAAAACGAAAGAGGGGGCTGAAAAACGGAAGGTTGATCA
>CABHOK010000011.1 GCA_902168205.1 uncultured Chitinophaga sp.
ATACATCGAAGTCTTCCCAATAAACAAACACCAAGAGAATTTGAAAATGAATTATTAAGTTTAAGCACTCAGAACAGACCTAAGGTAATTGTTTATGCCGAAGGTTTTTCTAAAATCAGTACGACATTGAGTCGTACTGATTTTACCCCGGAAACAGAACCCCAGGTTCATGTTTGTCCGATGGTTTGATTAGTAAAAAACGGTCAACCTTTTTTAGGGATCGACATTTGTCTTCCTGAAGCCGGTAGCTTGCAGCCAGCGGCCATACTCGCAGCTCATAACTCAAAGCTCGCAGCTAATTCAGTCCCATCGAACGCGTATATACTTGTCGTTCTTCTTAAAGTGCGGGGGTATAATTTTGAGGATGGCTTCGCGGAGTTTGAAGAGTAAATTTTCTTTTACGAAGCCGTGGTGTACCGCGAGACTTACTTCACGCACGGGTTCGGGTGATGTAAATCGTTTTACGTGTTTGCTTTTGCTGTTCACGGCCAGCTCGGGTATTAAGGTATAGCCGTAGTTATTATCGACCATGGCTTTCAACGTTTCGAATGAACCGCTTTGATAATTGAGCTGGTGATGTACTTTGTTGTTTTTGGCTGCGCAGAGGTTTTCAACTTGTCCGCGGAAGCAGTGACCTTCTTCCAGCAAGAGTAAATTTTCGTAGGTAAGTGTTTTGAGATTTATTCTCTCTTGCTGATAATATTTCAGGTTTTCGGAAGTATATAATAATATAGGTTCGTAGAAGATGGGGACTTCGCGAATCTCTTTATCATCGATTGGCGTTACGAGTATAGCAACATCAAGCCGGTTTGTTTTCAGGTAGTTGATGATGTCGTGCGTTTGCAGCTCCATCACGGTGAATGATGTGCCCGGATGTTTCTGCAGAAAATCGTTGAGGAATCTGGGCAACAAGTAGGGGGCAAGTGTCGGAATAACTCCGAGTCTGAATTCTCCTTCGATGGAATCTTTTTCGGTGCGTATAAACTCTTTCAGATTTTTTACCTCCTGCAAAATTTGTCGTGCGCGACTGATGATGATTTCACCGGAAGGTGTTGGCTTGAGCGGCTGACTCTTCTGAAAAATTTTTACATCAAGTTCATCCTCCAGTTTTTTCACCATCATGCTCAACGTAGGCTGTGTAACATGACAATGTTCAGCTGCCTTCACGTGATTCCGGTGAATGTCAAGTGCGATTATATACTCTAATTGTTGCAGATTCATTCGTTTGCAAAGATCGTTAAAACGGTATAATAAATATTAATAATATGTAAATAAGTATTATTGATGTGGTTTATATCATTTGCAAATATATTTTTGCAGCATTCACAAACAAACTATATTAAAAATCACTTATGAGTAAAGGTATTATTTCTGTTGGTCAGGCATTCCCTGCGTTTAAAAAGGCTGCTGTTGTATCACTTGAAAAAGGAAAAGAATTTTTTGATATCAGCTCAGAAGATCTGGTAAATGATGAAGGTCGCTGGACTGTAATCTTCTGGTGGCCAAAAGATTTTACATTCGTATGTCCTACGGAGATTGCTGAGTTCAACAAGAATTACGGTGAGTTCCGCGATCGTAACGCAAACCTGATCGGTGCTTCTACCGATTCTGAATTCGTTCACTTGGCGTGGAGAAAAAACCACGATGATCTTCGTGATCTGAAATTCCCGATGCTCGCTGATACTTCCAAATCACTTGCTGAAGAACTTGGTATACTGGAGCCAAACGAGAAGATCGCTTACCGCGCTACTTTCATCGTTGATCCTCAAGGTGTAATTCGTTGGGTAAGCGTTTATGATCTGAACGTAGGTCGTAACGTGAAAGAAGTTGTTCGTGTACTGGATGCGCTTCAGACTGACGAGCTTTGCCCTTGCAACTGGGAAAAAGGAAAAGAAACTTTGAAAGTGTAGGTTGACGATGGAATCAACAATAACATATTCAGAAAGCACGCAAGAGTTCCTTGATTTCTTAAAGTTAGAGAAAGACTATAGCACGCATGCGCTTGATCTGCTTGAAGAAGGCAAGTCGCGCTACCTGGCTGATCTGAAAATCAACTTCAAGAATTCTTTTGAAAGCGAGTATCTGTCGAAAAAAGAAATTGCGTTACTCGGAGTTGCTCTGGCCGTTAATGCCAACAGCAAAATTCTGCGCGCGTTCTTTTCAGACAATGCACGCCAGGAGGGAGCTTCTGCTGAAGAGATCGCTGAAGCCGTTGCGTGTGCATCGTTGCTCAGCGCAAACAATGTGTTCTATCGCTTCCGTCATTTCCTGAACAAGGAAAAATATAACGAGATACCTGCGCGTATCAAGATGAACATTATGGCAAGACCTGTTACGGGTAAAGAGTTCTTTGAACTGGTGAGCCTGGCAGTAAGTGCTGTAAATGGTTGCGAGATGTGTGTGAAAGCGCACGAAGCATCCCTGATTGAACTCGGAGCAAAAGAAGAACGCGTATTTGAAGCCGTGCGTCTAGCGGCTGTTATTACAAGCTTGACTAAAGTTGTTTACTAGTTAGTTTGTTCACATAGATAAGTTGAGAAAAAGAGAAAGCCCGGAGCGATCCGGTCTTCTCTGCTTTTTAGCGTATTGGGCGGGTACCCCCACCGTTGTATATACTTTTAGAAATGACTTACGCCATCGTATAGTTTATTGCCGTCATTGGTGTGCACGGCATAGGTAAATCCTTTTTGCAGACAGTATGCGCCATACTCTCCGTTTTTATTCAGGGCGAGAAATCCAACCTGAACCTGCTTTGCTTTCTCCGGATTCTTTTTCAGAATGCGCTCAACCGCCAGGCGGCATGCATCTGCCGGTGAGTTACCCTGGCGCATCAGTTCTACTACGAGGTGACAACCTACAATGCGAATTACTTCTTCGCCTACCCCGGTAGATGTAGCGGCACCAATTTCATTATCGACATATAGCCCCGCACCAATGATAGGAGAGTCGCCTACCCGACCGCGCATTTTATATGCCATGCCACTCGTAGTACACGCACCTGATAAATTTCCCTGTGCATCTAACGCGATTATACCAATGGTGTCGTGATTCTCGATGTTGGCTACCGGTTTATACTCACTCTTCTTTAACCACTCTTTCCAGGCTTTCTCGGATTCCTTCGTAAGCAGTTTTTCTTTTTTGAAACCGTTGGCCAATGCAAACTGCAACGCACCGTCACCTACCAGCATAACGTGTGGCGTTTTCTCCATTACTTTACGTGCAACAGATATAGGGTGAACAATGTGTTCGAGGAAAGCAACCGATCCACAGTTACCATGTTCATCCATAATGCAGGCATCGAGTGTAACTTTTCCTTCGCGATCGGGCAAACCGCCAAGTCCTACGGAGGTTTCCTTCGGATCACCTTCGGGAACACGTGCACCAGCTTCAACTGCATCCAGTGCTCTTCCACCAGACGATAAGATTTTCCAGGCATCTACATTGGCCTGAAGTCCGAAGTTCCAGGTAGAAAGCACGATTGGCTTCTGACCTTCGTGGCCTTTGGCAAAACTTTTTCCGAATGGTAAAAGCGATGCGCCCAGTGCCGAGAGCTGAATGAATTTTCTGCGGGTAGTCATTTTCCTTTGGGTTATTATTCTTCTGTCTCAGGTTAAACGTAAAGGTATACTATATCTAACCTTATGCCTATATATACTTCAAATCAGAGGGGAATGTTGCCGTGCTTTTTCTTTGGAAGCTGGGCAACTTTATTCTCTAACATCGCAAACGCACGAATCAGCTTTTCGCGTGTCTCATCCGGGTATATTACTTCATCAATATAGCCACGGTGTGCTGCGCGATATGGGTTCGCAAATTTATGCGTATACTCTTCTACTTTTTCTGCAAGTTTAGCTTCCGGATCGGCAGCTTCGGAAATTTCCTTTCTGAAAATTATTTCAGATGCTCCTTTTGCTCCCATTACGGCAATTTCAGCGGTTGGCCATGCGTAGTTCAGGTCTGCTCCAATGTGTTTTGAGTTCATCACATCATACGCACCTCCGTATGCCTTGCGTGTAATTACAGTGACACGGGGCACGGTGGCTTCTGAAAATGCGAAGAGTAATTTTGCTCCGTTGGTAATGATGCCGTGCCACTCCTGATCCGTGCCTGGTAAAAATCCCGGCACATCTTCAAACACGAGCAACGGTATATTAAAGCAATCGCAGAAGCGAACAAAGCGTGCGCCTTTCACACTTGAATTTATATCGAGTACACCCGCCAGCGAAGCCGGCTGATTTCCGACTATACCTATACTGCGACCTGCTATACGTGCAAAGCCCACTACTATATTTTCTGCAAAGTTCTTATGTACTTCAAAGAAGCTTCCATCGTCCACTACACCGTTGATGACCTCGCGCATGTCGTACGGCTGGTTCGGGTTAGCCGGAATGATGTCGTTGAGCACTGCACGTTTTTCATTGCCCATCGTATAGGGCAACCGTGGTGCTTCGTCTTCGCAGTTCTGCGGTATATAGCTGAGCAGTCTTTTCAGATATGTTATACATTCCACCTCGTTGGCACACGCAAAATGCGTAACGCCACTTTTCGAACTGTGTGTCTGTGCACCTCCCAGTTCTTCGGCTGTTACATTTTCATGCGTTACAGTCTTTACTACGTTAGGCCCGGTAACAAACATGAACGAAGTGTTCTCCACCATCAGAATGAAATCGGTGATGGCAGGAGAGTATACTGCACCACCGGCACATGGGCCCATGATGGCAGAGATCTGTGGAATAACTCCGGACGCTAATGTGTTCCGGTAAAATATATCGGCATAGCCACCGAGCGATACAACGCCTTCCTGTATACGCGCACCGCCGGAATCGTTCAACCCGATCACCGGAGCTCCGTTCTTCATGGCGAGGTCCATGATCTTCACAATCTTTTCAGCGTGTGTTTCGGAGAGCGAACCTCCGAATACTGTAAAGTCTTGTGAGAATACATATACCAGCCGGCCGTTCACCGTGCCGTAGCCGGTAACTACACCATCGCCGAGGTAATATTCTTTATCAAGGCCGAAGTCTTTGCTGCGGTGCATTACAAATTTCCCGAGTTCTTCAAACGAGCCTTCATCGAGCAGTAAATGGATGCGTTCGCGTGCCGTTAGTTTTCCTTTGGCATGCTGTTGTTCGATCCGTTTCTCACCACCACCGGTTAATGCTTCCTGATTCTTGCGTTCCAGTTCATCAAATTTTTCTTGTAATGCTGATTCCTTGATTGTTCGCTTGGCCATCTTGATTGTGAATTTGTCTTAAATATAACAGTCGTCAGACTACCTGCAACAGCCTGCAAAATGTTACACCATTAGTTGCCCGTTAGCCGGGTTGAATGTGGATAATAAATTAGTATCTTCACGCGCCCTTCCTACCCCTTATGAATAGTAAGATTGCTATTATCGACATGGGAACAAACACGTTCCATCTGCTTATTGCCGAAGCAGATGAACGGGGATATCATATTGTCTCGCGCGACCGGTTAGCTGTTAAGATTGGTATGGGAGGTATAAACGAGGGCATTATTACGGAAGAAGGATTGCACCGCGCACTGCTGGCCATGCAGAGTTTTAAAAACACCATGGAGCAATCGGGAATAACAAAAGTTTTTGCGTTTGGTACCAGTGCACTGCGCAACGCACGTAATGGTGAAGAGGTTGTAAAAAAGATCAAAGCTCTTACGGATATAGATGTTAATATTATTTCGGGTGATAAGGAAGCCGAGTATATATACATGGGTGTGAAAGCAGCGCTGCACATGGAGCGTGAGAAATCGCTGATCATCGATATAGGAGGCGGCAGTGTTGAATTTATAATCGGAGATAACGATCATATTTTCTGGAAGCAGAGCCTGGAGATAGGAGCGCAGCGTTTGCTTGAGAAGTTTCATAAAAGCGATCCGATCACACCCGATGAGATCGAGGCACTGAATATATACTTTGAAAAAGCACTCGTTCCTGTTTTTGATGCGCTGAAAATTCATCAGCCTGAAATACTCATTGGTTCCTCCGGTACATTTGATACCCTGAGTGATATATTCTGCATCACACACGATATAAACAAGAGCGCTGAAGAGATCGAAACACCGTTATCAATACCGGGTTTCTATGAAATATACCAGGAGCTTATTCATAAGACTCGCGCAGAAAGAATGAACATGCCGGGCATGATTGAAATGCGTGTAGACATGATCGTTGTGGCGTGCTGCCTGATACGTTACTTACTGGAACACCATGCCTTTAAACGCATCCGCGTTTCTACCTACTCGCTGAAAGAAGGTGTGTTTGCATCAATGATCAGCGAAATGAAATTACCGGCTTAAGATTCTTTTGCCTCGGTATCGATCTCTTTCATTGTTACCCGCTTCACGATAAATCCGATCACCGCTCCCAGGGCGGCAAAGCCCAGTACAATAAAGAGTATATTTTCTTCATATACATCCGTCTTCAGATTCAGGAACCTGCCAATGAAATAACCAATCGTACTTACGCTGGTTGCCCAGATCAATCCGCTGATGATACTATATACTAAAAATTGAACCGGCCGGATGTTGCTCATGCCAATGATAAGCGGAATGATGATGCGGAAGCCGTAGAGGAAACGATAGGTAAAAAGTATCTGTAGTTTATGGTGCAGAAAGAAATGTACAACAGGTTGAAATTTTGCCTTGAGCTTGGGCCGGTGCTCAACAAAATATTTACCGTTAAGTCTGCCGATGATGTAATACAGCCAGTCGCTGATGAACGACCCGGTAAAGCCGAACAGCACGGTATAAGGACCTTCAAACAAACCGCGATGAATCAATGACGATGCTACCAGGATAGCCGTTTCACCTTCGAAGAAGGTGCCGATCATCAATGCTATATATCCGTACTCATCCAGAAATTTCTCCACTACTCTCCGAAGTTATCCAGCCTGCACATGTTATCCATACCGATGTGCATAAGGGCATCGCCTGCGTTGATCACCGGAATGTTATTCAAACCTACAACATAACCGGTTACCGGAGTAATTACCTTTTCTTTAAATTCTCCGAAAGGATCTGTTATCGTACCTACCCATTCATCTTTTTGTACCAGCTGGCCGCAGTACACATTGGTTTGAAAGAGGCCTGCGTTCTTGGCGCGGATCCACGTAGTGCTCCAGATGGTTTTATTCTCAACTTCCGGATGAGGCGCTTCCTCAATCATGTTCAGGTGTTTCATAAGACGCAACGTACCGGCTATGCCTTCTTTGATGGCGTTCTGATCGAAGCGCAGCGATTCGCCTCCTTCATACACAATTATATATTTACCACGCTTGGATGCTTCCTTGCGCAGCGAATTAGGGCGAAACGGAGAGTTGAGGGTAAACGGTGCATGAAACGCGTGTGCCAGTTCAATATTCTTGTCATCGGTTAGCAGTGCCCTTACCTGCGGATAGTTGGCGCGCATAGCCCCACCGGTGTGAAAGTCGATACCATAGTCGATATAGGGGATAACATCGTGCATGAGGTGATATGCCACGCGACTGGCCAGTGAACCGTTGCGTGAACCGGGAAATGAGCGATTTATATCTTTACCATCAGGCACATCGCGTGAATAGTTAAGAAAGCCATACATGTTGATGATGGGCATGCAAATAACGGTTCCGCGTTTTGGCTGATGCATACCGCCATCGAGGATTCTGCGAACGATCTCCATGCCGTTGATCTCATCGCCATGCATACCAGCAATAAGTGCGAGCACCGGACCATCTTCGAGTCCGCGTGAGACATAAATAGGAGTATCAATAATGGTATGCGAAGGGAGCCGCGCAATGTTGATATCGATTTCTTTAAACTCTCCGGGAAGAATGGTGTGACCGGCAATCTTAAATTCTTTCATGATAAATCCACAGTCTACAGGCTTACAGATACCGAAAGTTAATATTTATCCGGGAATACCCGTAGGTTCGTTATTGGTTATCCGTTAACAGTTAATCGTTATTCCTGTGTGTAATGGATTTTATTTCACGGATAACGATTCACTGTTAGCGATAACGATTCACGATTAACGACCAACCGATAACGGATCCAGGCATTGCTTACACCATGCTTTTGCAGATGCTATATCCGTAAATGATTTGATAATGAGGGGATCTTTTCGCTCATCATGTCCGGCGATAAAATCGCGGACGTTTATGGCGGCAAAAACACTTTCAGGCATTACAATGGCCCGGTAGTGAAGTCCCAGTGCATAGGCTTTGGTACTCCATTCGAGACCCGTCCACTCAACATCTTCATCATCGAAAATTTCGGATTTACTAAGATCTCCTATCCAGGCAATCTTGCCGTATTTTCTTATTTTCTGCTGTATCATTTCAAGGCCGAACTCACCTTGATTTCTGAAATCTTCAGAACCTATAAATCCATTATAGGTTGAAATGAGACATGGAACAGATGGATCAAAATCTATCGACCCGCTTTCTGTGGTGTATAATTTAGTGATCATTAGGTATATGTTAGGTATCACATCAAAGCTATACCTTCGGAGGAATACGTGTACCATGTGTTTATTTCCAACTGAATGTCGATTATATACAGAGAACGTGGTACGTAGTTTTACGGAAGTTCGTGACTCGTTATCCGTTATTCGTAGGTGGGGTATAGATTTCGATGTGTGGAGGGGTATATCTATATATGACGTAAGAAATCCAATGGCACGAAGGAACACAAAGAAGGAGCAAAGGTTTACAAAGGGAAATTTCTCTGCGTAACGCTGTGCCTTCTTTGTGATTTGTGTAATGGATTTAATTCACGGATAACGATTCACTGTTAACGGATAACGTCAGGTCAGTCATCAGGCATTAACCTTATCCTTCTGAATCTTCTTCTTCGTAGCGTGCTTTTCTACGAAGCGAACAATTTTACCGGCAATGTCTACCTTGGTGGCGGCTTCGATACCTTCCAGTCCGGGAGATGAATTTACTTCTATAATAAGCGGTCCGCGTTTCGAGGGTAACATATCAACACCGGCTATGCTGAGTCCTACTTTTTTAGCGGCTGTTATAGCAGCATGTTTTTCGGTGCGGCTCAGTTTAATTACCTCGGCAACACCTCCGCGGTGGAGGTTCGAGCGGAACTCACCGTCTTTGGCTTGCCTGCGCATGGCACCTACAACTTCACCATCTACTACAAAAGCACGGATGTCGGCACCTTTCGCTTCTTTTACAAACTCTTGTATAATGATGCGGGCATGTACACCGTGAAAAGCTTCGATTACCGATTGAGCTGCTTTTTTATTTTCGGCCAGCACTACACCAAGCCCCTGTGTGCCTTCGAGAAGTTTTATAATTACCGGGGCACCCCCTAC
Organism: uncultured Chitinophaga sp.; assembly: GCA_902168205.1. Classification (GTDB taxonomy): domain Bacteria; phylum Bacteroidota; class Bacteroidia; order Cytophagales; family Cyclobacteriaceae; genus Ohtaekwangia; species Ohtaekwangia kribbensis. The sequence continues at coordinate 9,326 of CABHOK010000011.1, forward strand.
AGCATCGATGGAATCTTCAGCATCAGCCGAGTAGTCCATAAATATAGTCTTGGGTAAGCCGAGGCCTGCGCGCGAAAGTATCTGGAGACTTCTCAGTTTGTCACGCGAGCGTATCAACGCCTGCGATTCAACGGCAGAGAAAACTTTCATCATCTCGAACTGGCGCACAACGGCTGCACCATAAAATGTTACTGAGGCACCGATACGTGGTATAATAGCATCGAAGTAATCCAGCTTGCGTCCCTGATACAGCACCACCGGATTTTTCTTTTCAATGAATAGCACGCACTTCATGTGATCAATAATTTCTACGGTATGGCCGTGCTTCTCACAGGCTTCTTTCAGGCGAAGCGTAGAATATAATTTTGGATTGCGTGACAGTATAGCAATGTTCATACAAAGCGTCTTAGCCTCTTTTTTGTTTTTTTAAAGTACGATGCAGTTTTTGTTTTTCGCGAAAAGAAAGGTTCTTCTTTTTTACGTCAATGATAAAGCGGTTGCGCAAGATCTTTCGTCCTATTAAGATCGGAAATTTAAGTGAACCCCGGTTACTGAGCGAGAATTCTGTAGTTATTTCTTCGTTAAAAATTTTTAACGTTGTAACAATCACAAATCTTCGTTCCACCTCACCAAAAGAATTTTTAATATTTCGTATCTGGTAATCGGAGGTAGTAAATTTCATGCCTGTAAATTCCGGATGTTCTTCGTCCAGCAGAATAAATTCAAGTTTCCCACCAACAACTTCTGCCTTATGGCAATGCAGGCTACTGGTATAGGCACCAGTATCAATTTTAGCATGGATATTAATCAAGCCGAACTCGGGCAGATCAACGCGGTCGTAGCGTCCAAGAATCTTTTGCATTGACGGATAATTGCTGGGCGAAATATAAATAGCCGACATCAGTTTAAAAAAGTTATGCCACCGCAATATTGCAGTGGCATAACCGTTTGTTTGTATACTGTCCTTATATATACAAGGCAGCGAAAAAATATAGGTAATTCCTAGCCCTTGGCTTTAACCGCAACGGCTGTATTCTCCCACTTCATTACAATTTCATCTTTCACTACGCTGATGTTAAATGTTTCTACAAAAGCCGGTGCTTTCGAAGGTTTAACTTTTACACGCAGTACATCGTCTTTGTCTTTATAATTATAGGCACCCCACTGCTTGGTGTCGCTGTTGAAGATAACAGTCCACTCACTTTCGCCTGGTATAGTGAACAAAGCATATTTACCGGCAGCCAGTTCTTTTCCTTCTATTTTAACAGGCTTGTCGAATTCAATGGTGGTAGCTTCGTTTGCTCCGGTTCTCCATACTTCACCGAAAGGAACCAGGCCGCCCATAATTTTACGACCGCGTGCAGAAGGCTGGCAATAAACAACTTTTACATTGGCAGCCCCGATCTTTCCGGAAGCTTCTGCTTTAGGACTCGCAGGTTTGTCTTGCGCAAACACAGCAGTGATCATGGTTGCGAATGCGAGCGTTAAGAATGCTATTCTTTTCATGGTTTTTGTTTGGTTTTAATTTAACAATGGTGATATACGCAAAAGTGCCTCCGATGGCCGGAGGCACTAACACAAATATTATAATATTACCTGTAAACTTCTTTTTAGAACGCGACACGAAGAGCAAAAGTTACTTCAACGGTAATTTTTAACAATTTATTTACGAATGGTTTCTGATTTTCGGAATTCGCTTCTATTTTCCACCCCGGTACATGCCGAACGCTTACCGTTTATCCTGACTCCGTCTACCCGACAACTATATAATTGAATGCGGGAAATGCGTTCTGTTGGAAGCAGAACATCGTAAAATCACCAGATTTTATAGAGTACCAGGCTTCAGATCATTCGGTATATTTCTTTGGATCAATTTACAGTACGATTAACCCCCTATAAGAATGTTTCTGGTGCAAACATCTTTACCCCGATCGCTGTGTGAGTTCATCTGTAAAAAGAGTATATACATCCTGCCGGGTGTGTTGCGCTCTTTTACGAATTACACGCATTGCCTGACAACCGGTATCAAATTACCGCTGACAAACACACAAGCTTTCAGCTGCAAAGTATAGTAAGTGGCGGCTTTATCAAACAATCAGATTAACCCCAGACCTATGTTGAAATATATACTTTCCGCCTCGGCTATCGTGTTGATGGCGTTTACACCATTGCCAGTAAAAGATAAACCCGCCAATACTTTTGTGCAGCCGGTATACCAGGAACTGCCGCTCGGCAGTATAAAACCAAAAGGCTGGCTGTTGCAACAATTGCAGATTATGAGCAAGGGTTCAACCGGACACCTTGATGAAGTACACGCCAAGATTGCCAACGACAACGGCTGGCTCGGTGGTAAAGGTGATGGCTGGGAAGAAACTCCGTATTGGTTAGACGGTGCTGTACCACTTGCCTATTTACTGGACGATGCAGCATTGAAAACAAAAGTGTTGAAGTATATCGAGTGGACATTGAAATCACAACGTCCTTCCGGATACTTTGGTCCAATCACGAAACCGGAGCGCGAACAAAATATACAGATCACTGCCGATAACTGCGAAGCTGGTGAGGACTGGTGGCCGAAGATGGTAATGCTGAAAGTAATGCAGCAATATTACGAAGCAACCAATGACCAACGTGTAATAACTTTCATGACACGCTATTTCCAATACCAGATGAAATCGCTGAAGACTTGTCCTATTGGTAAATGGACCGAGTGGGCAACTTCACGTGGTACGGATAATGAGATGATCATCCAATGGCTATATATGATCACGAAAGATAAAGCGCTGCTGGACCTTGCTGCCCAAATAGAAGCGCAAAGCTTTACATGGAGCACGTGGTTCGGCAATCGCGATTGGGTAATGCACGCTGCTGCGAATCAAACTGATGAACACTGGATGAGTCGCCATGCGGTAAATATAGGGATGGCACTTAAGTCGCCCGCTATAAATTATCAGCGCGCTGGTGATTCGCTATACCTGAAACAATTGAAGACCGGCTGGAACGACCTGATGTTATTGCATGGTTTACCCATGGGTATATTTTCAGGAGATGAAGACCTGCACGGCAATGATCCTACACAAGGTGTCGAATTGTGTGCTATTGTAGAATCGATGTACTCGCTGGAGAAGATCATTTCCATTACCGGAGATATACACTATATGGATGCGCTCGAACGCATGACGTTCAATGCACTACCCACACAAACATCAGACGACTATAATAACAAACAGTATTTCCAGATAGCAAACCAGGTGGAGGTATCGCGCGGTGTGTTTGATTTTTCGTTACCGTTCGATCGTGGCATGAACAACGTATTCGGTTTGCGCAGTGGCTATACCTGCTGCACCTCGAACATGCACCAGGGCTGGACTAAATTTACCACGCACCTGTGGTATGCCACTCCGCAGGGAGGACTTGCAGCGTTGGAATATAGTCCCAACGAAATCACGACCACTATAAAAAGCGAGCGCATTACTATCTCAGAAGAAACAAATTATCCGTTTGAGGATGTGATCAACTTTAAGTTTGCCATGAAGAAACCGGTAACCATGCCGTTGCAACTGCGCATACCAGCCTGGTGCAAGGAAGCGATTGTTACGCTTAACGGTAAACAACTGCGCACAGCCAACGGAGGACAGATTATTACGATTGAGCAAACCTGGAAGAATAAAGATATACTCACACTGCAATTGCCGATGGAAGTAACTACTTCAAACTGGGCAAAAAATTCAAGAGCCGTTGAGCGGGGACCGCTGGTATATGCATTGAAGCTGGGTGAACGCTGGGAGAAAAGTAATGAACCTGCCGAAGGAGATTACTATAGTGTATACCCGACCGAGGCGTGGAACTATGGTTTGTTACAGGAGGCTATCAATAATCCGAAAGCAAAACTGCAGGTAACCGTGCAGCCGGTGGCTACTCCGTTTATCTGGAACCAGCAGCATGCACCCATAACCATAACAGCACCGGCCCGGAAGATACCCGATTGGAAAGTGGTGAACGGTGTTGCCCATCAGCCGATAACCAATCGTACCAATGTATACCAGGGAGAAACCGGAAAAGAAGTTGAGACAATATCGCTGATACCGTATGGATGTACCAAGGTGCGAATCGTTGCATTTCCTGTAGTAAAGTAAATCAGAATGGATAGCCGATAGCAATGTTGAACACAATATTGTCACCACGCCACGAAGAACTGCCGAAGTCTATATCTTTTGTTACCCAGCCTTCGGCAGGTCTTCGCAGTGGGAAGGCTACATCAAAACGTAACACAAAAAAGCTGAAGTCGAAGCGAAGTCCAGCACCAGTACCTACTGCGAGTTGTTTCAGAAATGTATCCTTGTCGAATACGCCTTCGGGACGCTGATTATCGTCATCGCGAAGCAGCCAGATGTTACCGGCGTCAACGAACATGGCACCTTTCAGTGACTTGATGATATCGAACCGATATTCAACATTCCCTTCGAGCTTCATATCTCCGCGCTGATCGATGAAACGCAACGTATCACTGGGATTTGCGAGTACATCATACGCACCCGGGCCAATCGATCGTGCCGGGAACGCCCGTATACTGTTGGAACCACCAATAGCAAACTGTTTAATATAGGGCATGGTATTCGAATTGCCAAAGGCATAGCCCGTGCCCACAATAAGGCGTGTAGCCAGTTTGTTGTGTTCGTCCATAGCCCAATAGTAACGCACGTCTACATCGCCGCGTACATATTGTGAGTAGGGGAGATGAAAGATTTCATAATTGTCTTCTCTTTCATTTTTCTCAATAGCGTGCTGAATCGTGTGCAGCAGATTGCCGGCTACATCTATATTTCCGTTGAAGTAAAAATTGTGTTTGCGGTATTTGCGTTCTTCGTAACGCTGCGTTATGTTTTCGGATAACTGCGTATTGATAGTATAGGAGTAACGCGTACCAATGATGAACTGATCGTCAAACGAGCTTTCCAGCACCGGATTTTCTTTCAGCAGATCCTCGAAGATCTGGGAACGTTTATCCGTTTTCAAAAACGTTATATCAATGGGAAACAGCTCGTGCGATTTCGATATACTCTCTCTCCAGTTATAGCCATACCCTGCATTAAAAGAGTTGATCCTGAAATAGCCTACACGGTTTTGGAAATTATAGCCCAGCTTGAATTGTGTCTTTGGTAAATAACGTCTTGAATTATAGTCGATGTGGATGGGTGATATAAACCGTGGCACAGTAAGACTTGATTCAATTCCCATTTCAAACGAATTGAGCGCGCCTGATGTCTGCCGGTTTATCTGTACTTCATAGGAAGTGTTCAGTTTCAATTGAAACAACTCGGAACCGCGCAGAAAATTCCGGTTGGTAAGTGTAAAGGCTACACCCGGTCCGACAAAGTTATTGGATTTGGACACTGCCTGTACTTCAGCGCGCAGCGATTTTTTCTTCAACGGTGTAAGGTATATATCGGCATCCAGCATAGCCGAATCCGTTCGGGCCGACTCGAGAAACTTGATGTTTACAAACTTGAACGCACCCAGCCCCATCAGGTGAATCAAGGTGAAATCATGTGCTTCGCGGCTATAGATCTTACCCTTCTTTAAATTGATAACATCGGTAATGATCTCCGGACGAAAAAAATGTTTTTTGTCGATATAGTAATAATTATTGACAAGGGTTGTATCGGCTGGGGCCTGTACCGTACTGTCCATAGACAAAATATAGTCAGGGTATACATTGATTTTGTTCAGCCGGTAAATTCGCTTCGCCCGATCCGGTATATTATCCTCCAGTTTTAGCGTCAGGTCTACCTTGCGTTTCCCTACAGTGCTATCGGCTTCAAACACCAGGTACTTGTCGTCAAAGTAATAGAAACCATAGTTCTCTACTTCTTCCTCGATGCGCACCTGTTCAGCCTGCATGCGCCCGAGGTCATAACGTCTTCCGGTATCCAGCAGCGATTCATTTTTGAGTGATTCAATGATCGCGGCATAAACACTATCCTTTACCTTGGGATATTCAATACTGCGAAGACGATACGGCCGGTATAGTATTACATCGTAAATTACCTTGCTATTCTTGCCTTTGGTAACAACTTTACTTTTAACCGTAGAGCGAAAGTATCCTTCATTCTGCAATTGTCCTTGTAATGTCTTGGCCGTGCGATCGGGAGTTGTCTCACTCATTAACACCGGTGTATCACCTAATTTATACTTTAGGAAATTACGAAAGCCACCCTTTTTCTTTTTTGGTGTACCCGCTATATAATATAGCCATACGCCGGGGCGTGACCCGAGAAGCTTTGCGTTGGGTTTCGGGTTTATAAAGGTCTGCAGTTCACTCTCCAGTATTCTCTTTCTGCCTACACGCCCTTGCGGTGTCTCAAATTTTATAACAGCTCCGTTGTAAAATGCTTCACCTTCCTTCAGATATTTTGTACCGGTACATGAAGCCAGCAGCATTGCCGTGAACGTCAGGATGCCGATCATGAAAGGTATACGATGTATGCGCATGGTATCAGTTTTCCTTGGCATTGGCTTTGAATAATTCGCGGAACGCATCGTAATCTTTTATATAAATGAATCCGGCACCGGTCTCGATCAATTCACCATCGATCATATCATAATTACTGTTGCGGAAACCGGTAATGCGCAGCCGCCCGTCTTCCGTAAGTTTATACTCCAGCGCAAGGTCGCCTATATAGTCTGCGAAACCATTCTGATTGGAGGTACTACCTTCCACATCCAGGTTACCGGCTACTTTTACCACAAGCCTGTCGTTGAGTAACGTTTTGGAAACGCCCAATTGTAATTCAGTCTGTCCTTCGGCACGACCACTCGAATAGTCTTCGTATGATTTCACATCGAATGAGAGTTGCACACCCTTGATGTTTTCAGAAAGCCGGTTTAATTGATCGGTTAGTATTTTGCTTACACTGTTGCGTGCTGTAGACGCTACACCCGAGCCGCCACCTTCGCTCTCAAACGGGTTGTCGGAAATAAAACGTTTCAGTATCAACAATGCAAAGACTTGTTTGTTCAGATCAGACTCGCGTGTATTGATGTCTTTGATCTTCGCATATATACTTCCCGCAAATGCATTTTGCTTGTCCTGCGGCATATCAAGCTGGAAACTTATAGCCGGCGAGAGTAAATTTCCTTCAATGATGAGGTATACCAGGAAGGGTAATCGTTGTTTATAGGATGCATCCTGTGTAGCAGACGGATCCTGGTTTGCCACCAGGTCAATGGGTGATGTATCCACCCGGAACAATGCACGAATGTTCATCTCGGGTTGCAGTATATTTCCGGTCCATGTAATCGTACTTCCTTTCTCAATGGAGAACTGCCGCTTTACAAGTTTATAGAACGAAAGGTTATAGGAACCTTGCGTGATCTCGTAACGTCCGGACAACTGCATATCGCCTGTTTCATCTATACTAAAGGTAAGGGTTGAGTTACCCTGTACGGAAAGTTTATCACCGGTTACGGGGTCGATGATGATGTTCAGTATCTCATCATCGTTAAGCTCTATATTGGCCGCCAGTTCTATACCGGTAAATTTGGAAGTCACGGTATCTTCCGGTTCGATGGAAGCCAGGAACGGATCTTTCACGGCATCACGATCTACAAACCGAACGATACCTTCCTGCTCGAGAATTGTCTTCTCCGTTTCCGGAACGACATAGGTAAATTCACTTCCTTTACTCAGACTGGCATCGAGTTGTACTTTCGGAAAATCAGATGTACCGCTAACTCTTGCTTTCGCGTTGATGCGTACATTTCCATAGAAGAGATCGTTGTCGTCTTCAGTCGTGTTGATCACCTGGAAGTTCTCTGCGTTCAACGTAAGACCGAGATCGTATGAGTTAAATGTATTCGGGCGCACCGTACCTTCAATAAGTGCTGTATTTCCTTTGTCATCTTTGATCCTGAACTTATTCAATGCAATGCCGGAACGATTCAGACGAATACTTTCATCCTCCAGTATAAATTTACTGCCGATGATCGTTGGCGTTAATTCGGCATTTTTAAAAGTAAGTATACCTTCAATATCCGGGTTGTCGGTATACCCTTCAATACGCACTTCACCCACAAGCTGTCCTTTCATGTTCTTTACCTGCTTCATCGTGAGCGGTTCGACAGCTGCTATATTGAAGCGATTGAGTGTGGTGGTAAAATGTACTTGTGGTTTTTCTTCGTTAGACGTTATATAGCCGGCTGCCTGCAAGTCCATATCGGTGCCCTCTACGCGCAAGTCTATATTAAAAGGACCAGTCGCGGTTTTTCCAAGTGCCAGTGCCAGGTCGCCCCACGATTGATCAAGTATAGCAAGTTTACGAATATAGAGCGTTGAATTAAAGGATCCTTGACGTGCCACGCCTATATTGAGATCGCCATCAATGATGCCGCTTACAGGTGTAGTACCTTCTACAACGCTGGTTATATTTTTAAGATCTACTTCATTAAATACTACGGTCATCGTTGTGTCGCGATCTTCGCGTTTTAACAGAAGAATCCGCTCGTTACCTTTTGAAATATAGAAATTGTTAGGAGTCATGCCCCCGCCCGTAAAACGCAATGTGTTATAGAGCGGTATATTCCACGATTCATAGTTTAGTATTACCTGGTCTCGCAAGAAGCGGAATTGAAATGCATCTTCAAAACTGTTAAACACACCGCCTAGCATATACTTCTCGTGTTGCAGCGAATCGTATATAATAAAACGACTATAGATGGAATCGTTCATAACATTCCCCGATAACTTCAATGCTTCCATGCGTAGTGTATCATAACGAACTTTCTGAACCAGAAAAGTATAGTCAAGTGATTGCTCATTGGATATAACTTTTAATCCGATCGAGTCCATTGCGAGCCCCGCGTAATTTATCTCGGCCAGCTTTACCGACATCCATAGTTTGTGTTCAGCACTGTTAAAGGCACCGGCAATTTCTCCGGGTACAAACGGATCGAGATCGGGGAAGATGATCTCGGTAAGCAGGTCAGTATTTTTAATAACCAGGTTGAAATCGAAATTCTGTGGATCGGCAGGCTTGTTGAAAACAGAATCGTGCAGCGAGAAATAGCGATGTATATGTCGCTTGAGTGTTTCAGGCAAACTGAAGATGTTGATGTTACCTTTGAACTCACCAGAGAGTATATCTGAATTTACTGTGATCTCGCTTTGACCCTGCTGATCGATGGAGGCGAATAACAACGAATCAACTGCATATAGTTTGGTGCCGTTAAAGATGGCCACTTTACGAATGTTCAGGTCGCCATTGATTACTTTGAAATCGGCTGTAGCCAGATTTACATCAATTGTACCGCGGGCCCGTAACGGACGCTCCGATAAATTCAGGGCGCGAAAATCAGCATTGGCAAGGTCGAACTTGAAATCATAGCGCGGTATATCTTCATGGTAATCAAGATCACCTTCGAGCTTGAAGTTTAGATTTTTGTCATCCAGCTTCGCGATACCAGAGAAGAAATATTTTTTGAGCGAGCCGTCTATTATAAAATTCTTATAGCTATAGTTGTTATAGAGAAACTCCTGTATCGTTAATTTTAGCGCTGCGTTAATGTTTTTCATCGTAAAGCCTGCACCTTTTACAGATGCCTGCAGCGATATAGGTCCCATGGTTTGTTCCTGCCTCAGTAATTTGCCCAGATTGAATTTCTTCATAGATACTTGTGCATCGTAATTTTCAGAAGCGGTGCTGTCAAAGTCCATGTCAGCGCGCAGGTTAATCGCCCCGAAGTCACTGGTGAGTATAGCTTTTGCATCCGGTGCCTGTGGCGTACCTTTTATAGTGCCGGCCAGATTTATCCAGCGTGGCAAGGCGATTGCAGAAGGCAACATGGTATCCGGAAGAATATACTTCACATCGGCTGCCGTGGTATAGAATTTCTTCAATGCTATATTCAATGAAGCTCGCTTGGTATCGGGTAACCCTTTAATCGTGCCGGAAGCTTCCAGTGAAGTTTGCGAGAGTGTACGTAAATATAGGCGTTCGAGTGTGAAGTCTTTAAGCTTGCCATTGGCAATTACCTCGAGGTCAACACGTGTATCTTTCGTGAGTGTAAGCGGAATACTGTCGAGTAGAGTCGGTGCCAGATATAGTATATCCCGTGCAGACAACGAAGAGCGGGTAACATTCATGGTTACAGCAGCATCGCCATATTGTTCTGCCAGTTTCGTGAAAGATGGAAATGTAGCTTCAGCTTCCAGGTTAAGGGTAGTGTTGGGAGTATTGAAATGAAAATCCTGTACGCGGAGAGCTTTATCCGTTAACGCGAAGTCGGTCTTGAAAGAAGAGATGGTAAAGCCGCTCTTATCTTGCAATGTCAGATCTTCCAGTTTGCCCGCTATATCTATACCTTTCATTTTCAGATCTTCTGCCTGCATAGAGAAGTTCGTAATCCACAAGTGATTGAAGTCGATGGCATCTTTTACTGCTGGCTGATTGAAATCGTAATATTGAATACTGTTGTCACTCAGGTTCAGTTCATCCAGCGATATCGTCCATGGCGTAGATGCTATACGGGTGTCCTGCACTTTTTTGCTTTCCGGAGTCTTTTTACCCGCCGTTTCTTTGGGCTGCGCGCCAGGTGTAACGTTGGCCATCTGGTGATACGCTATAAATGTTTTCTCAAGCGTAAACGAATGGAGCTGTAGGGTCTGTTTTTGCAAATCGATTGCTTCTGCATCAAGCTCGGCATTGCCCAGGTCCAGTTCGATCCGTTGTGCTGTGGTATGGTTGGTATAGAATGCTTTTACCGATTTAAGCCGTACAGTATTTACACCCAGATCAAAAGGAAGCGAAGCTGTGTCCGGTAGCGCTGCCGTTGTGCTGTCGGGTCGGGGTGCTGCTGCTGGCCGCTGTGTAACAATAGCAGAAACATTTTCCAGTGCGATTTCATCTGCCTTGATGATGGATTTCGTGAGATCAAACTCATCCATGCTGATTGACAGCTCTTCGCTCCGGAGCTGAATATCATTTCTCTCCAGTGAATCGCGGAATGCAAACCGAGTGTTATGCAATGCTATATCTTCAATAGAAAATTTCCAGGGCGTTGCCGTGGTATCTTTTACAGTGGTAGTATCGGCACTAGCAAAGGCCTTGATTATATAGTCGAAGTTGAAAGCGCTGTCGCGTGCCGAGCGACTGATGTAGCCGCGCAGCGTATCGATTTCGACATCGTTCAGTTCTATCGTGTTACGGGTTAATCCCCACAGGTCAGTATCCACGGCTAGTTCACCTATATATAGCAGCGTGTCGTGTCGCTGGTCTTCGAGATATAAACCGTCCAGTACAACCTTCTTGGGAAACGAGAGGCTTACGTGGGCAAGCCTGACTTCGGTACCGATCTTATCGTGCAGGAATGTAACAGCCTTTTGAACGATGGCATTTTGAACAGCGGGGATCTGAATGGCAACGGAAAGAGCAACGAGCAGCAGTATTATAGAGAGAACAAACCACCCTAATACTTTTATCGTTTTAACCAGAATTCTTTTCGGCTTCCAAAGCAATTTCATTTCACAGCGTTCTCTCTGCTAATTAATAAAATTATGCCATTTGAGATTTATGTATTGAGGATAACTTTCCTCATTTTTTATTAATAGAAAGGTCAACTACCTGTGAAGTATTTCCACAAAATCACCAAACTGTGGGATTGATTTTTGTAATCAGGAAGCAGTATGAGGGGAGCCGAGGTAAGTATACCGAAGTTGACGTGGCTTTAATACTCTTATAAAATTATATGAAAGAAATTGCCAACCGTGTTAACCAGTATCTCTGGTTAGCGATCCTGCTCTTTATTGTGCTGTATTATGGCAAAGTAATTTTGATCCCGTTGGTATTTGCTGCTATGCTCGCCATGCTGATGGCTCCGGTATGCAGGCGGCTGGATGGATGGGGACTGCACAGAGGGCTGTCATCGTTCATCTGTATTTTTATTTTACTTGTTGTATTGTCGGGTGTAATGGTTGTGGTTATAGCAGAAATATACTCCTTTGCTGACGAGTTTCCGTCCATCGAAAAGAAGGCTAACGGACTGTTATCGCAGATACAAAAATTTGTAGAAGCAAACTTCGGTGTAGAGCCGGAGCGACAGCTTGCGATTGTAAAGGAACAGGTAAAAGAATTTGGTAAATCTGCTGGTATGTTTGCCGGTAAATTGGTAGCTGGGCTCACCAGTACAATTGCCGGATTACTGATCACGCTCGTATTAACCTTTTTATTCCTGTTTAATAAGGAGCGTTACGAAATATTTATACTGAAGCTATATAAAGAGGAAGAGACCGCAGAGATAAAGAAAATTGTAACGGAGATTTCTACCGTAGCTCAAAAATATCTTACCGGAAGGGCTACTTCTATATTAATTCTTTTTGGATTATACGCTGTAGGATTATTGATTGTTGGTGTAAAGAATGCTGTGCTGCTGGCAGGTATCGCCGCGTTGCTTACCATTGTACCCTATATAGGCTCAACCTTGGGTGGAGCATTTCCATTTATGATGGCACTGGTAACTGAAGATTCGTTTCAGCCCGCACTGGGTGTTGCCGGTGTTATTATTTTTATACAGGCTATGGACAATTACTTCATTGAGCCAAACGTTGTTGGCGGTGAAGTGGCATTGAGTGCGCAGGCTTCTATTCTAACAATTATAGTGGGAGGCTTGATATGGGGAGTTGCCGGTATGATACTCTTCATCCCGATGCTGGGTATACTCAAGATTATATTTGATCATGTAGAACCGTTGAAACCTTTTGGCTATATCATAGGCGATCCCGATGCCAATAAACCTTCGAAACTGAAGATGTGGATTATGGAGAAAATAGGAAAGAAGCGAAACGTGAGACACCCTACACGTAAAAGAAAAACGGAATAATGCTGATTTTAAATTGGTGTTAAACTGCTATCTTTCTGCCGACTTAACACTAACCTGATGAGACTGCCTGCCTGTGCCTGTTGGAAGACCGTTGTGTTTATTCTGTTCGCGTTTATTCCAGTTTCTATTTTTGCTCAACATGTTTCGATTAGATCAGCCCCTGCGTGGGTAACGCCCCATAGACCTGACGTTGGCGCGAAGCCGAATGCGAAAGATGCTGCCGGCTCGTACTACCTGTTAATCGATAAACAGAGTCATGTTGAGAAGCAAACAGATTTTTTTCACTATGCCTATAAACTAATAACGAGCGAAGGTGTACAGGAGATGTCTGATATCTCGGTTGCGTTCGATCCTTCCTTTCAAAAGTTAACCTTCCATCAATGTATCATCCACCGCGATGGTAAAACTATTGGTAAGCTCAGCGCAGGTAACATTCGTACAATACAGCGTGAAGAAAGCATGGATCGTTACTTGTATGATGGTTCGCTTTCTGCCGTTATTAATCTGCAGGATGTTCGGGCCGGAGACATTATTGAATACGCGTACTCGATTGAAGGCTATAATCCTGTTTACGAAGGACACTATACTAATATAGTATATTTTGATTTTACAGTGCCTTACGAGCAGTTTAAAGAACGTATTATTTTCCCGGCCGGAAAAAAGATATATGTCAAATACTTTAATGATGAAGTAAAACCGGAAGTGCGTACGGTGGGAACATCAACGGAGTATCAGTGGTCACTTCATCGTGTCAACGCAGCGGTTTCCGAAAGTAATGAACCTAGCTGGTATGAAGGATATCGTTTTGCGCAGGTGACAGATTTTAAAGATTGGACTGAAGTAGCGGCTTGGGCAACAAAACAATTTGAAGTAACAGAACGTGAGCAAAAGCAACTGCAAAGTAAAACAGACGAATTGTTCAAAGGTCTTGATAAACCTGCGTTGATATTAAAAGCTATACGGTTCGTACAGGATGAAGTTCGTTATCTCGGATTTGAATCAGGACTCAACTCACACAAACCACACGCACCGCTGAATGTTTTCGAACAGCGCTTTGGTGACTGTAAGGACAAATCACTTCTGTTAACTACTATATTGAATATATATGGCGTTGAGGCGTACCCGATGCTGGTAAGCACAACGTTGCGCGATCATACTTCCGAGCGTTTGCCTTCGCATACTATCTTCAATCATTGTGTTGCCCAGATTGTTTATGATGGCAAATCTATATTTATCGATCCTACCATTAACAATCAGGGAGGATCACTGGATAATTATTATTTCCCTACCTATGGACAAGGTCTTGTGGTAAGTGCGAAATCTACGGATTTACGTACGCTGCCAGAGCCCGTTAAATCTTCTATTAATGAAGAGCATACCATAGACGTGGCTGAGATTGATGGCGAAGCTACACTTACTGTGCAAACAATATATAAGGGCGTTGAAGCCGATATTCAGCGAAGTGATTTTGCCAGCCGCAGTGTTGATCAGATTCAAAAAGACTATATAACTTTTTATACGAACCTGTATCCGAACATAGCTGTTATTGACACCGTTCGTATGGAAGACAACCGCGAAACAAACACGGTTACAATTCATGAGAAGTATAAAGTACCGGGTATTTGGACAACACGCGATGGTGATGAAGACAAATTGTATGCTGAGTTTTATCCGCTTACGTTGGAAAACTATTTCAATGTACCCAAATTACAGACGCGTAAGGTGCCCTATAGACTTGCATTTCCGTTGTCATATGAGCATACTATACGGGTAAATTTACCTGAAGCCTGGACTATAACTCCTGATAACAAGAATATCGAATCACCCTACTATAAGTATGATTACTATATTTCGTACAATGAAAATGATCATACTCTAATTCTGCAGACACTCTATAACACCAAGAGCGATCATATACCGGCATCTGCCATGACAAGTTTCGTTGAAGATCATGGTGTAATGATGAAGAACCTTTCCTATAATCTTTCTTATGATAAAAGTCTCGCCAACGCCTCCGGTATCAGCTGGTTTGCTGTGGTTGTTTCATTGGTAGCATTCGTGATAGCAGCATGGTTTGCGTTGCGCTTGTATAATTACTACGATCCGGAGCCGGAACTCACACGAATAAACGGACAGCCTATAGGAGGATGGCTGGTGTTAATTGCAATTGGTTTAATTATAACTCCCTTCAGAATTATATATGAGCTTTTCTTCGCTACTTCATTCTATGATGAGATAACATGGGTTTCTGGCTGGCGCCAGGAAAACTATACATTGGTGGGCCTTACCATTTTTGAGTTGGTTTATAATATAACAATTGTTGTTTTTGCAGTACTGCTGATTGTATTGTTTTTTGAAAGACGATCGTCTCTGCCTAAACTTATTATTATATACTTCTGGCTGAACGTGGCTATTTCGGTTATAGATACCTTGATAGGATGGAAATATTTTTCTGATATAACACAGCGTAACGAGATGTTTAAAACAGTGTTCCGCAATCTCATTGCCGCTGCTATATGGATACCGTACTTCAATACTTCTACACGCGTACGCGAAACTTTTGTGGAGCGATCAGGCACAAGCGATGATTCAAGTGAAATTATCTCATCGGATAGTGATACTCAACAGATGTAATTTTAGCATTGCATACGAGATCTCCCACAGGTTATTTTGCTTTCTCTCCATTCGCCTTTATCATAATACCACTTATGGCTTCGCCCGACTTTCATGCCAGTATATTGGTGGCCTTCAAATTCCTTGAACTGGTTGTAATTTTCGGCCAGGTCTTTTTCAACTTCTTTTTTCTGCGTCTTCAAACGTGGCGTTGAACTCCGTTTCTTTACACCCTTTTTGGAGCGTGTTGCAATGGCTTCCATAATCGATAACGATGTGAGTACCTGATATCTTTTTTAACAAAATCCTGCCCGGAGAACAACACTTGCTGCCGGCATTGTATTGATAACCAAGAATAGCAGCATAAAATTTGTATTTTAATGCGCTTTACCCGGAGTGTTCAACTTATGCGTTTGGTTTGTATACTGGTATTTTTGTTCGCCGTTTCGTTTGTTTTTGCAGATACCGAAATCGAAAAGCCGTTGCGTACGCTGGATGGCGTGGTGGCGAATCGTCAGGAATATGTAAATAAAAAGAATGAACGCATTGCCCTTCTCAAGAGCGAATTGAAAGATGCAGTGCCGGCAAACCGGTATACTATATATTTCAAATTATACGAAGAGTATAAAACCTTTATTTACGATTCTGCTTTTACCTATGCGCGCAAGTTACAGGACGAAGCATATCGCTCGCACGATGCTTCCAAAATTGCGTTCGCCAAAGTAAAGCTGGGATTCATCCTCGTTTCTTCCGGTATGTTTAACGAAGCGTTGGATTCGCTCCACACCGTTAATCGTTTTGTTCTGGCGGATAGCCAGCGCGTTGAATTTTACGCACTCATGGCGCGCACGTATTATGACCTGGTGGATTTTAACCGTGACCGGTATTTTACGGAATTGTATACCAGGCTGGGCAATCACTATATAGATTCTGCATTGCAATTTTGTAAAGAGAATTCAGGTGCGTTTTACTCGTTGCAGGCGCAAAAGCACCTGCGGAAACAAGCATACACCGAAGCAACCACTGACCTTGAAAAAGTTCTCAACCGCCCCGGACTCACCGATGCCGAACTTGCCATCGCGGCCAGTACACAAGGCTATATTTACCTGCAGACTGGTAAAACTGACGATGCAATCCTGATGCTGATTACAGCGTCTGCTGCAGATGTTCGTTCGTCTACAAAAGAAACACTGGCTATTCTCAATCTTGCCGAGCTGCTCTATAAGAAAGGTGATGTACTGCGCGCGTACGAATATGTGAAAGTAGCGATGGACGATGCCAACTTTTACGGTGCACGCCATCGTAAGATTCAGGTCGCTGCGATCTTCCCCATCATCGAAGGGCATAAGCTTAACACGGTAGAGCATCAACGTAAACTGCTCATCACGTATGCTGTTGTTATCACCATCCTTTCACTTATCACGATAACGTCTGCTGTTATTATCTATAAGCAGTTCCGCAAATTGAAGCAGGCAGAAGAGCACATTACCAATGCGAATGCAAATTTACAGGAGGCCAATGCGTTGCTGAAAGAAGTGAACAATCGCCTTATGGAAGCCAACAAAATCAAGGAAGAGTATATCGGTTATTACTTCAATATAAATTCAGAATACCTGGTAAAGATACAGGCCTTCAAACAGGCGATCGATACCAAGCTGATGACGAAGAAGTATGATGACATTCGTTACGTGGTGAACAACATAAACCTGAAAAAGGAGCGCGAAGAATTATACCTCAGTTTCGATAAAGTCTTTTTGAAATTGTTCCCGGACTTTGTTACAACCTTCAACTCGTTCTTTAAAGAAGAAGATCGCATCGTTTTAAAAGAAGGACAGTTGCTGAATACCGAGCTTCGTATCTTCGCACTTATCCGCATGGGCATTCATGACACGGAAAAGATTGCGAAGATACTCGATTACTCCATCAACACCATTTACAATTACAAGGCGCGCATCAAGAGTAAATCCAGTGTGGCCAATGAAGACTTTGAACAGAAAATCATGGAGATAAAAGCACTTTAATAACCCGCTTCGGTTTACAATCCATTTATATTTTCCGGATATCATGCAAAATACAACTTCTTGAATGTTAGAAAGTTGATGGTATATAACCCTTAAAAACATTTATATTTTTAGTGGATAAATTCTCCTTCAGGGGGTAACATGCTTGCTTTGTTACACAATCGATAGCAGAAAATATAGCCATCGATAGTATGCAATAGCAAACGCTCTTAAACCCTATCCTGATGAAGGCACTCGCTGTTCTGTTTACCATTCTTGTTACCATTCCCGTTGCTGTGTGCGGAAAGGAAAAGCCGCTGGAGGTAAGCTCTCCTGATAAATCGATTACCGTACGACTTACCCTGAAAGACAACGGTGCTCCGGTCTACACGATACAACGGAATGGCCAGACGCTGATCGCGGATTCCAAGCTGGGTTTTATACTAAAAGATCAACCAGCGCTTACCAAAGATTTTAACGTAGCAGACGCAAAACGCACATCGTTTGACGAAACCTGGACACAGCCCTGGGGAGAAGTGAAGTCCATTCGCAACCAGTATAATAGTCTGGTAGTAACCCTGGAGGAGCAAACCGCACTGAAACGCAAGCTCGTGCTGGCGTTCCGGGTATATAATGATGGGGTGGGTTTTCGCTACGAGATACCGCAGCAACCCAACCTGAAAGATTTCGTGATCATAGACGAGCTCACGGAATTTACTTTCGCGCACAACCTGGACGCATGGTGGATCCCCGCCTATAGCGAAGACATGGATTCAGAATGTCTCTTCCGAAAAAATAAAGTAAGCGAACTGAAAGATAAAGTTCATACGCCTATAACGTTCGAGGGGAGCAATATATACCTGAGCATTCACGAAGCTGCACTGGTTGATTATGCCGCGATGACACTGGTGAACACAAACAGTCAAACGCTGAAGTGTGACCTTGTGCCGTGGGCGAATGGTGATAAAGTAGTAGCCACAGCTCCGATGAAAACACCGTGGCGTACGTTGCAGATTGGCAGTAAACCCGGTGACCTGGTAACATCACACCTGATTCTGAATCTCAACGAACCGAATATACTGAGCGATGTATCGTGGATAAAGCCCGGTAAGTATAATGGTATATGGTGGGGCATGCACATTAAAACACATACGTGGGAAGGCGGCCCGCATCACGGTGCCACGACTGAAAATATGAAGACCATGATTGACTTCGCAAGCAAGCATAAACTCTCCGCAGTGCTAGCAGAAGGATGGAACGAAGGCTGGGAAGGTGATTGGACTGCCGATGGTAATTTCAACTTTACCAAGCCTTACCCGGATTATGATATAGAAGCGATCAGTAACTATGCGCGTGAACGAAATATAGGATTGATCTCACATCATGAGACCGGTGGAAACGTAGCAAACTACGAACGACAACTGGAAGATGCTTTCAAGTTTTGTGCGAAGTATGATATACACCGTCTGAAGACAGGCTATGTAAACAGACGCCCCGCGGGAGAACATCACCAGGGACAGTTTATGGTGCGACACTATCACAAGGTAATGGAAACAGCCGCACGCTATAAAGTAATGCTCGATGTACACGAACCTGTAAAAGATACCGGCCTTCGCAGAACGTACCCGAACATGATGACGCGTGAAGGCGCAAGAGGTACGGAGTACGAAGCATGGAGTACGGGCAACCCACCTGCGCATACAACGATACTACCCTTTACACGCTGCCTCGGCGGGCCACTCGATTATACACCGGGTATATTTGACATCCAGTTTAAAACCGAAGGTGCATTTCGGGTACACACTACGCTGGCGAAGCAACTCGCGCTATATGTCGTGATCTATAGTCCGATGCATATGGCGGCCGATCTGCCACAGAACTACGAAGGTAATCCTGCCTTCAAATTTATTGAAGATGTACCCACCGATTGGGAATATACTTTAATACCCGATGCAAAGATCGGTGAGTATGTAACCACTGTACGCAAAGACCGGAACAGTAACGATTGGTACCTGGGCAGTATTACCAATGAAGAAGCCCGCACACTTAGCATTAAACTTGACTTTCTGCCGAAAGGCAAAAAATACAAAGCCGAAATATACCAGGATGGCAGAGATGCCGATGTAACCACCAACCCGTTGCCGATTGATATTACAACGCAGCCGGTAGACGCTGGCACGGTGCTGAAGCTGACACTGGCCAAAGGCGGGGGAACAGCCATTCGTTTTGCAGAAGTAAAATAAACAAGAAGTATATATGGAACGGAATATGATGCACAACACCACTACGGCCGTGAAAACTATTGTAAAGGCGCGCAAGATAGAGTTTGATGGCGAGCATAAGAATGATTCGTTGCTGATCGGAAACTTTGGCGATGTTGAATTTACAGCCAAAGGTGTTTTTGATCTTTCCGGGATGATCTACTCAAAGAAGAATGTAGAGTTTACCATTATCGGCACGGGCTCGATCCGCTTTCACGGCGTGTGCAGGAAAATTATTATACACCTTGTTAAAGGCGATTGCACGCTTGACTTCAGCAAACTTACCAGCAAGGAGGTGTGCTGCGTTTCATTACGCGACAACTCCCAGACGATTGTAGGCCCCACCAAAGTGATAAGTCGTGCCAACCTGCAGGACAAAGCTATTTTGAAATATAGCGGCAACCCCCGGTTGCAGAGTTACTCTATTGCCGGCAACTCGCGCATTGAACTGGTGGAAACTATAGCGTAATTACTGCTCTTCAAAGTCAGCATCGGAGCTATAGACGAAGCGTAAGTACATGCGTTCCGATCCGTTCATCGTAGTAATGATGAGCACCGTTATCATGCTGATGCAGAAGAAACCAAAGCTCTCGCCCAGGTAGCTGATATAGCCGCAGGTAACGAGCAACCTTACAATTTCAAGGTAGTATATCCATTGCTGTTGTTCCAGCAAGGCACCACAGTTAATAAGCGTGATCAGGATGAGGATGGAAATGAACGTAGCTTCCACACCACTGAGCTCGTTGAATAATAATGTAAACAGAAATAAAGCGATTGCCGTTGCGACCAGTTGCAGGTTAAGATATAGTTTAAAACGCAGTGTAGACCGGAAGCTTTTCCTTTCCGGCAGCCAGGTGTCCTCCAGGTCTTTTCGGATATCCTGATCCAGGTCTTCCGGTTTCCCCAGCAATATACGCATGGTCTGATATATATTTCCGCTTCTGCGACAGGCCTCAGCCAGTTCGGCATAATAATGAAAATGTTGCCACAGAAAGCTGTGGCGTTTTAAGGGATGGGTGAGTCCGTATACCGGCTCTTCTTCCTCCTGCTGAAATGTGCCGAAGAGCTTGTCCCAAAACACAAAGATGTCTCCATAATTCTTGTTCAGGTATTTTTCATTGGATGCATGGTGTACACGGTGATGGGAGGGAGTTATGAGTATATTTTCCAGCCATCCTAATTTCCCGATCAGTTGTGTGTGCGTAAAGAATGAATACGTGCCATGGATAACCAGTATAGCGATGACCATGGCTGGGTGAAAACCGATGAACGGAAGTATACACCAGAATACATTCCGGACAATGGCCTGTAATGTAGTGATGCGTGCCGATACGGTATAGTTAAAAGTCTCACTGTGGTGATGCACAATGTGAGCACCCCACATAATATTGATTTCGTGGCCGAGGCGGTGATACCAGTACCAGATCAGGTCGGTGGCCAGCAGCAAGGCTACCCACACGGGCCATCCGTACGGTATTTTGAGCAGCGCGTAATGCTCATATATATAGTAATATAATCCGTAGAAACTTCCGGTGATGAATAAGTTCAACAGTCTTTCTGCTATACCAATGGTAATGTTGGAGACCGTGTCTTCGTACGTGAAGATTTGGTCTTTGCCTTTTTTAACTGCGAGCAGATATTCAAGTGCTAAGAAGATGAAAAAAGCAGGAATGATAAACGCTGCCAGGTTGAGTTGTGTATCCATAGAAATATACAATCAAGGTTGTTCTATATCCTGATGGGATAAATAATAATCTATAGCAATGCGTTGCCATTGCCGGATAACCTCAGGAAATTATTTCGGTGGAATGCCTCAAAAATAATAAAAGTATATTAATTCTATAGAGTTTTGGTAAATCATTTTTAATTTGACCGCTGAAAAAGAAAAACGAGTCCACAGGAACTACCGGGTGATGCGGTTGTGTTTTGGTACAATTATTGGCAGAAAGGGCCATATACCGGACTATGAATGTATGCGCAAACAACGGAGGCCTGTGGATGTATAGGTTGTTAATTATTTGTTAATGATCTGCAGGGTGAATCGGATTGCCAGCGAAATCAATCAATATTACACCGGTTTATTTAGTCTCCTATGGCAACCATTTATACTTTCAACAGGAAGGCTTGTCGGAGAAGAATTATAAAATAACGTAGAACCCATTATTTTAATCATAAAGTTAAATTCTTAAGTATCATGAAAAACAATTCATTGCTCAGAGCATCGGTAGCGGTTTTTGCCGTATTCGCGTTGTTGGCATTTACAAAGCCCGCACCCGTAAAGTTTAAAGTAGACACAAAAGCCAGCACACTGGTCTGGACTGGTAAGAAAGTTACCGGACAACATACAGGTAATGTTCCGCTTACTGCCGGAGAACTTACTGTTGAAGGCAAGCAGATCAAACAAGGTACATTTGAAATCGACCTGTCATCGCTTACAGTAACCGATCTGAAAGATGAAGGCTCCAATGCTAAACTGGTTGGTCACCTGAAGAATGAAGATTTCTTCAACGTTGCTAAATATCCAAAAGCAACTTTCGAGATCTCATCGATTACTCCAAAAGCAGGTGACGAGTACCTGGTAAAAGGTAAACTTACTATTAAAGGTATAACCAATGATATCGAGTTCCCTGCCACTATCAAGAATGACGGCAAGAAACTTACGGCTACTGCAAAGATCGTAGTAGATCGTACTAAATATGATATCCGCTATGGTTCATCAAGCTTCTTCGATAACCTGGGTAACAAGGCTATATCAAATGAGTTTGAACTTGATTTGAACCTCGTGGCTGCAGCACAGGCTGGCGTTTAAGAAAGATTAAGACCATACTAAAAAAGGAAATGCATTTTTTGCATTTCCTTTTTTTATTTTAGGGATATATAGGTTAAGTTCCTTAATAATTTTAGCCACGCTGGCAAGTTATCTTGTTATGAAGTCTTTGTAATATACTTCGTAACATGTTTTTCGCGATTCAATGTATATCTACTTTTGAACCAACCTTACTATATATCTATGCAGAAAAATTACCGCGTGCTTGCCATAATGCTTATGATGGCTTTTGCTGGTTTGAAGATTGCTGTTGCGCAGCCTAAACTGAAAGTAGATCATGATGCGCTGAACTTCCTGGTGATGGGCGACTGGGGCAGAAATGGCGAAGATCACCAGAAGCCTGTGGCTGAACAAATGGGTAAATCTGCTGCAACCCTGGGTGCTGACTTTATAATTTCAACGGGTGATAATTTTTACCCGAGCGGTGTGATCAGCGAGTTCGATCCCTTATGGAAATATTCGTTCGAAGATATATATACTGCGTTCTCGTTGCAGTGGGATTGGTACCCGGTGCTGGGCAACCACGACTATAAATCCAATCCGGATGCGCAGGTAGCCTATACGAAGATAAGCCGCCGGTGGAAGATGCCCGCGCGTTATTACGAGAAGCGATTCGCCATCAATGGTGATACAACGAACCAGGTACTCATTGCCTTTATTGATACCAACCCGCTGATCCGCGAATTTTATAGCAATGCAGAGTATGGACCGAATGTACGTTCACAGGATACTACTGCGCAGAAGAAATGGCTCGATCAAGTATTGTCCAATCCATCGCCCAATATCAAATGGAAGATTGTTGTAGGGCATCACCCGATGTATACCGGCAGCGACAAGCGCAGAAACAGTTACGATACCCGTGCTACACGTGGTTCTCTGAAAAGTATACTGGAGAAGTATAAAGTACATGCTTATATAGCCGGACACGACCACAGTTTACAACATATCGTTCCAGCGGGAGTTACGCATCATTTTGTATCGGGAGCTGCGTCAGAAGCTACCCAGGTTGGAAAGTTGCCCGAAAGTAAATTTGCCGCATCGCAGTATGGTTTCATGGTGTTTAGTGTTACGCGCGATAAGATGGTGGTGCAGGTAATTGAATATACTGGTGCCGTGCTCTATAGCACCGAGATAAAGCGATAGTGACTACACCATTTCCACTAACCATATTTAAAAATGAAAATCAAAAAAACGTTTTTGCTGGCCGCGCTGGTAGCATTGGCTGGTTGCGATCATGAAGTTATTAAACCGCAGGTAACGGACGAACCGGTAAGCGATGAGACAACCGGTATAGCTGCATCAGCGAGAGCGGCATCATCGGGTTCTTTCTCCGTACTGACGTACAACGTTGCCGGATTACCCGAAGGATTGTCAAGCTCGAATCCTGAAGCGAATACGCCAGAGATGGGACTACGCATTCGCGACTATGATATAGTACATGTACAGGAAGACTTTAATTACCACGCTGCCTTGTATGCCAACGACAACCATGCCTACCGCACACCCACCAGTGGCGGTGTACCTTTTGGTGACGGGCTCAACACGTTGTCCAAGTTTCCCTATACCGATTTTCAGCGGGTTAAATGGAATAACTGCAACGGTACCGACTGTCTCACACCCAAAGGTTTTACATTCAGCCGTATACGGATTGATGAAGGTATATATGTAGATTTCTACAACGCGCATCCGAATGCCGGTACAGCTACAGCCGACCTTGCCGCAAGACGTGCGAACATTACTCAACTCTCACAATTTATAACACAGAACTCGACTGGCAATGCTGTTATCGTAATGGGCGATCTCAACTGCCGATATACACGTGCGGAAGATAACGTTCGTGAACTGATAACAAACAACGGTCTTACTGATACCTGGATACAACTGGTGCGCAATGGAAATATACCTGCTATGGGAAGTCCGGCACTGGTATGTGAATTTCCGAACATGACCAACCCTTGTGAAGTAGTGGACAAGATCTTTTATCGCGATAGTAAATTTATAGACTTCACACCCACGTATTATCAACTGGATGATCCGGATTTTGTAACGGACGATAACCAACCGCTTTCTGATCATTATCCGTTGCTTACCAATTTTTCGTGGTCACTCAAGAGTGGCTTTTTGTTGAGCGATTTGTTTGGTGGTCCGCATGGCACACCGTTCAATGATCTCGCACAACTTGCAACCACTTCGGTGGCGAGTAAATTTATTATACGCGGTGGTTCGCGTGTAGACCAGGTGGGTGTTCAATTAACAACTGGTACACTACTGCAACACGGTGGTACCGGCGGCACCGAAAAAACGCTTACACTGAATGCTGGCGAGTATGTTCAATCCGTAAAATTATGCTCCGGTCAAAAAGATGGTCGTACGCGTATATTTTATATTGAGTTGCGTACCAACCAGGGAAGAAGTATAGCTACGGGTTCGCAGACCAGTTCCTCAGTAACCTATACCGCTGCGACAGGCTGGCGCGTTACCGGCTTCTTTGGAAACTCCGGTGATGAAGTTGATAAACTCGGAATTATATATACTGCTAACTAGGTATACCTGGATTGAAAAAGCCGGCAACTATATTTATAGTGCCGGCTTTTTGTCTATGATACTTGTTTAAATTTTTTTGACAGGTATAGAGCATATTGCAGCAGGTATTTATTTCATAGCATCATTTACCGGCTGACTGTCTACGAATTGCTCAAATGATACAATCTTTCCAGCAGTTAATTTCCAGAGATGTACTACACGTGCCTCGAACGATTTATTCGTATTCTTGTTAATACCAGTATAGGTTCCATAGGCAGCAACCTGGTCTCCATCTGCTATATAGCCTTCGGGAGTAAATTTGTACCCGATCCATTCGGTGGCCAGGCGATGAAATACATTTTTGCTGATTTCCTCAAAGCCGGTATATGTACCGCTATACGGAAAGCCTTTTGCTTCTGTCCACGTAGCATCTGCTGCCAGGTACCGTTCCAGGTTCTTACCGTTTTCTTCAGATGTCTTGCCTTCGTAGGTACTTTTTACAATCTCCAGGTTATTCATACGATGGTTGTTTGATTTGCAACCTGGCAACAGGGTTAGTGCTCCCAGGCAGATGATGAATATATACCTCATGGTGCATACTACCATTTCATTTCACCTGTATTTACTTTTGCTCCGATCTGTAAGGCAATTTCGAACGTTAGTGAAGGATAGTGCGCTTTAATTGCCTTGATCAATGCTTCTGAAGTTTTATTGGTCTTCAACGCTTCTTCATAGTATTGAATGTATTCTTTGGTGTGTTTTACTGAAGCGATCGTAAACGCTGCATCTGCTTTAGCGTGTGCCGGCATTACAATTTCAGGATTCAGTGAAGCGATCTTGTCCAGAACAGTTATCCAATTGTTACGGGCTTCTGTGGTTTGAGCGTCAGCCATCCACAGGTTAAATGTATTTCCGAATACATTTATACCACCCACAACAGCTTTGGCAGATGGTATCCACACAAAAGTTCTGGAAGGGAACTGGTCCAGTCCGATAACTTCCAGTTTTTCACCTTCTATATCAAGGGTATTACCCTGAAGTACCTGTGGT
Source organism: uncultured Chitinophaga sp. (assembly GCA_902168205.1). Taxonomy (GTDB): domain Bacteria; phylum Bacteroidota; class Bacteroidia; order Cytophagales; family Cyclobacteriaceae; genus Ohtaekwangia; species Ohtaekwangia kribbensis. The sequence goes on from CABHOK010000011.1 coordinate 35,473, forward strand.
AAAACTATATTTGATGTAATGGCTTTACCAAGTTTACCTCCCCATACGTCCAGCTTTTTCTGCGCGGTTGCTTTGATGTGATCGATCGTTGCAGGCGTAGCATATACTGTTACGTCAGGAAAGTGTCTCTTGAAAACTTCAAGACCGAAGTAAAAATCCGGATCGCCATGACTAACATAGATAGTCGTTAATTTCCTGCCAGACTGCCTGATGTGCTGCGCTACAGTTTCAGCATCGGCTAACGTAAATTGTGCATCGATCAATACTGCGTTGGATTTTCCGGAGACAACTACGGAAGCCACTCCAAAACTGTTTTCGGATGCATTGAATACATCGAGGGTTAATTTTCCTGCTTCAATTTTTCTGAAGCTTTGTGCCTGTCCTTCCATACTAAATAAAATTGAGATTGTTAGAAATAAGCTTGCTACTAGTCCATTCATCGCGCTGTGATTAAACAATAGGCAAAGCTATTTCCATCAACACCCACAAAGCATTGAACAAGTTCAACAAAATTCAACAAGGCTACTTCCCTTGAGACAGTTTCTTTCTGATTTTACTTACAAACTCATGGCTGATGCCCAGGTAACCGGCAATGAGTCGGTTGGACAGCCGTTTGTGATGCGGGTATTTATCGATGAAATCCAGGTAACGTTCATCAGCGGTCTTACTTAAATTATCGATCATCCGTCTCTGGAGCGAAACGTGTGTCTTTTGCGTCATGATCCGGAAAAGCCTTTCAATTTTAGGATAATGTTCGTAGGCAAAATCCTTGTCTGATTTACTGATGAGACAAACTTCACTGTCCTCCAACGCTTCTATCGATAGCATGGATGGCTTCTCATTAGTAAAGCTGTCGATATCTGTAATCCACCAGTCAGTGGTAGCGAAATATAGTATCTGCTCAAAACCATTATAGTCTACATGATAAATACGGAAAAGTCCGTTCGAGACAAACCCTTCGAAATTGCATACTTCTCCCTCTCTCAGAAGATGATCTTTCTTCTTAACCGACCTTATTTTGAACAGCCGGCAGAAATCGTCAAGTTCTTTATTGGAAATCGAAATGTGTTTGGCTATATTTTCCTTCAGCGATTCGATCATTGGTTAAATATCCGTGAACTATTTCGAATCTCAAAAAGAGTCAGGTATATACTTTTCAGACCAACGTACGCATATAGATTTTCTACTCCCGCTTAAATGCTTCGAAGAATCCCTCTTCAAAGCTTGCTCCGATGGGTATCTCCTGGTTGCTTCCCAATGTTATAATTTTATTTCGTACACCCGTTATTAATTTGAAAGGAATGATATAGGAACGATGCACGCGTATAAATTCTTTCGGAGAAAGCTTAGACAGCATGGTTTTCATCGTCATGCGTGTTAGTATGGTTTTGCCGTTCTGTAAATGGATCTTCAGGTAATCGGCCAGCCCTTCAATGAAGAATATATCTGCGGTTGCAATTTTTACGAGGCTATATTCTGCGCGGATAAAGATGTGTTTCTGTTCGCGACTTTCTTTCTGGTTCAGAAAATTATAGTACTCGTTCGCTTTGTTTACGGCAACTTCAAAGCGTTCCTGCGAATAGGGTTTCAACAGGTAATCGACTGCGCTCAGGTTAAAGCCTTCAATGGCATACTCGCTGTGTGCCGTGGTAAAGATCACCATCATATCCTGCTCTATATCTTTATAGAAATCAATACCCGATATCGCAGGCATGTGTATATCGAGGAAGATGAGATCGATGGGATGTTTTTGTAAATACTTTTTTCCTTCACCGGTTTGCGTGAAAGTCTTTTCCAGTTTCAAAAAACTTACGTTGCTGCAATAGGCTTCCAGTATTTCCAGCGGAAGCGGTTCATCATCGATAGCAATGGCCTTTATCACAGGTGAATCGTTAGTTGTACGCGAAAGTATTTTTCATCATCATTTAAAATTAGGAAGTGCTGCGAAGGATACAATAGCTGCAGCCTTGATTTTGTATTCTCAATGCCGTGGCCGCTCTTCATGTGCGGATCGAGCGCTACTTTTACTTTGTTGTTCTCTACAGTAAGTTTCAGGCTTTGCTCTTCTATTTCGATCTGAATGTTGATGGATGATTCTTCGTCAGGATTAACTCCGTGTTTAAATGCATTTTCAATGAACGGGATGAGCAGGAGTGGAGCGATGGTTTGATTGGTTAATGTACCGGTTACTTTACAGGACAGTTGCACACGCTTGTCCAATCGCATCTTTTGCAGATCAATGTAGTCGTTAATGTAGCTGATTTCTTTTTCGAGTGATACGCGACCGTTGCTTGTTTCGGTTACAATATAACGCATCATGCCGGAAAGCTTCAGAATGCTGCTGGCGGTAGCAGCTGATTTTTCGCGTACGGCCATCGCATATATATTGTTCATCGTGTTGAACAGGAAATGCGGATTGATCTGCGCCTTGAGTGAAAGTAACTCCGCATGGTTGCGGGCTATTTCCGTATTGAACAACCTGCTTCGTACACGTAACAAAACTGAAAAGAGTATAACGGCTACATAGAGAAATATATGGTGTCTGATTTCTTCTATAAATGTAAACCCTTGTGGTTTGGGTAACGGATCGGCTGGTCCGTTAACAGGTGGAAGCGCCAACGCAACGTGTTTATCAAACGGGTTGTGACCCGTTACGAAAGAAGGGAGCAAGGTGATTACGAGAAAACCCGCGACAATAAAAATAGCGTAGAGGATATATTTCTTCTGGAAATAAAACTGAGGGATGAGTACAAAGAAGTTGAGGTAGAAGAAAAGCAACATGATGGTATTTCCGATGAAGTCGCGCTGCGTAGGGCGCGAGAAAATAAAATCCTTCTCTTCCGGGGGATGCGGGAAAAGAAATATAGGGAGTATCAGGAAGATGATACAGCCGATGATATGCCACCAAAGATACTTGCGTGCGCTCATGAACATGGTGTGTGACGTGAACGGATGCCCCGGTATATAAAAATCATAAAAAGGAATGGTTTATAAATGCCAATCCTTCTCAAACTTAGCATGACGATGGAATAATTTCCAACAATTGCGGTGTAGAACGCTTTTGTGTCGAAAAACGGAATTGTGGTTGGGAAATAATATGCTAGATACCGAATGGCACGTCTACGGCTGTTGTTCGTGCTTCAAACACTTCGAAAACGGAAGTATATTCTTCTTTGCCGCGCAGTATGCACTCTTCTACGTGTTGAATGGTATAGTTGGGCGATTGGCGTATCCAGTCGGCAACACTTTCGGATAGTAGCAGTTCTTTTTTATAGCGGCTGCATAACTCCAGTATGCGTGCACAGGTATTGAGCACATCGCCATGGTATAGCAATTCACGTTTGCCTCCCTGTGCTTCCGATGCTGACACCATACCGGTATGTGCGGCAGCTTTAAACTCAGGGAAGATGCCGAATTTTTCAAGGTATAGCTCGCGGTTTTGGGCAAGCCGCTTTTTGAAATCGTAAAAAAGTTTTATGCACTTCGCGTTTTTATTGTCAGTGTCGGTGCGCCAGGTGAGCACAGCTTCATCGCCCACAAACTGGTATATCTCTGCCTGGTGAAGCTTGATCACTTCTGCCAGATCATTAAAACATGTATTGAGGAAACGACTGTAGCGTGCGTGGCCGAGTTGTTCGGCTATAGTAGTGGATGATTTGAGGTCGATGAACAAAAAGATGCGATCTTCCTCTTGCGGAATACGATACTTACCCGATATGAAGTTAAGCATTGTACCCGGCCCGATATGGTAATGAACTACTTTGAACAGACTCAGGATGATACTGAACAACATGAGGTATATAAAGCTCGACCAGAATATACCGGTTTGAAGAAATCTGCCTGTATCGATAAGTGTATCCGCCCAGGATTTTCCAAAATATACTTTGGCGAACAGCGTTTGTACGAATGCAATACCACAGATAACAGTAGTTGTTGTGATAAGAAAGCGCAATACTGTATAGTGGCGACCGGGTAAGTGTGCTATGCGGGGCAACACGTTGAATTCTATAAATGCCATGCCGGCACCGGTAACTATACCTGCGAGTGCAATAGTCAGGTTAACCATGCCTTCAGGCAGATTTTCCATCATGGATGTATCACTGCCGAGTTCATTCAGTATTCTGAAAAGTATTAACCCTCCTATATATACTGCCATCAGTGCAATGACTTCTGTTATTTTGCCGGATTTCTTTTTCATAAGCGGCTATACATAGCGAAACTGAATGGTAAAGATTTACTACAAAGATGAGATTAATAATGCATTTATAATAGAAAGAGTAATGCCGGTTCGCTCTGAATTAATTACTACCCCAAAGCAATAAAAACGAGTGCAAGCCGAACATTACTCCTATATTTTGACACAGATCACTACATGTGTAGCAGTTTTCTGTTTATTTACAGAGAAAAAATAATGTCGGGTGCCTGAAATCAATATACCACATACCTAAACCTGCGGCAACCCGAACATTACTTTATATCTATACTTATGTTTTTTGTGTGATGAAACAGAAAAAGAATAATGCCGGGAACCCTAATAATTACTACCCCAAAGCAAGAACCCGGGTAACTCCGGACATTACTCTAAATCTTTTAATATTTATAGTACCGGAGTTACTGTCGGTGACAGCAACCACTCCAGTGCAGCTTTTTCAGAATGAAAGACCACGCGTGTTACACGATCAACGTGTATTCCCTTTTGAAGTTTTTCGAAGCCTGCTTTGGCAAAAACGTCTTCGGCCTCGATCACAGCGATGCGCTTTACACCCTTGCTCTCGATTACGAATACAACTTTCGCCAGGTATTCCTGTACTTCCCTGGAAAGTACCTTCAATTCAGAATGATCAATCAGCAGCATATCGCATAGATTATTCTTCGAGTATGTATCCATAAAAGCAGTTACCGCAGCAAGGTTTGTGACTTTAAGAAAACCCGAGAACTTTAGCTTGAGAGCATGCGGACCAACTTGTGTGATCTCGCAATGCTCTTCCTGAAATATAGTTTTGAATGTCATAGAATGTGATGATGAGGAATATATAGTTATTATTAATTCAGGCTGGCAGGCTCAATCATTTCTCTTTCAAGCACAGTCTCCTCGTGCGCATGGTTTGCCCTTCCTTTTTTCGGACGTGCATTCCATTTGTCTTTTATACGGTCTACCGTATAATATACCATGGGCACTACGAAGATGGTAAGTATGAGCGATGAAAGCAGACCCCCGATCATTACAATGGCAAGGCCGTTCTTCCATTCGGCACCGGCACCTTTTGCCAACGCAATCGGCAACATACCAATCACCATCGCGATGGTCGTCATGAGTATAGGACGAAGACGTGCTTTACCCGAAGCGATTAGTGCATTATACGTTGTATAGCCTTCTTCTTTTTTCTGATTGGTAAAGTCTACCAGCAGAATCCCGTTCTTCAAGACGAGCCCCAGCAACATAATTATACCCAGCATGGTAAAGATGCTCATTGAGCTCATGGCAAGGTTCAGTGCCAGGAACGCTCCGATCAACGCAACCGGAATAGAGAACAACACAACAAACGGATATATAAAGCTGTCGTATAGCGCCACCATGATCAGATATACCAGTAAAATAGCGGCACCCAATGCCATACCCAATGCCGAGAATGAATCAGCCTGACGTTCTATATCTCCGGTCCATTTCATTTCAACAGAAGACGGAAGCGGATCTTTAGCCAATGCCGCGTTGATGTTGGTTGCCATAACTCCGGAAGTTATACCCAGTACGTTGCTCTTTATCGTAACCGATGTTCTGCGGTTCTTGCGCTCCAACATAGAAGGACCACTGCTTTGCCGTATGTCGGCAAATTGTGTGAGTGGTATAACTTCCTGATTGTTGTTTACAAAGGTGATGTCTTCAACATCGGCCGGGTTGTTGCGATCAAACTCATCCAGGCGAACGTTGATGTCGTACTCCTGTGTACCCACGCGATACGTGGCATCGGTGTTACCCGTATAGGCATTTTGCAACGTACTGCCTACTGTAAATATATTCAGTCCGAGTTGTGCCATCTTTTCACGGTCGATGTTCACATTCAACTCAGGGTTACCGTCTTCCACACTTACGCTTACATCATTGGCACCGGCCATCTGCCTGATCATCTTCTCCATTTTGTGCGCAGCCTCCATCAATGCTGTGCGGTCTTCGCTGTTTAGTACGATTTGTATCGGTTCATCGGAGCTGGTGATACCTACCACAGCCGTATTTACTTCTATACCCGGATATTTAGCTTCGATCACACTACGAACTTTCAACATATATTTCTCGGTAGTAAGATCACGTTCTTCCTTACCCACCAGTCCTACCGTGAGCTCGGTTTTATTTTCACTGCCCACGTTAGCTACAGATGCAAAACCTGCTGAGCTTGCACCGCCTATATTGGAAAATACACTCAGTACTTCCGGTTGTGATAAAAGGTAATTTTCAATTTCGCGAGTCTTCAGGTTGTTCTCTGCGATTGGTGTACTCTTGTCGTACTCAAGCTTCACGGTAAATTTACCACGGTCACCGGCAGCCACCATTTCCTGTCCAAGTATACCCAGCGACATAACATAGCCAGTTGCTACGAACGCTGCGATAACTGCAAGGCTTGTGATTACTTTATGACGCAGTGTCCACTGAAGCTGACGTGCATACGCATTGGTAAGCGATGTGATAAACGATTCAAACCAGATGAGAGGTTTGTGAAGCCAGTTGGAAGCATTGAGGTGTGTTACTCGGCCGAAGCGTGATGCCAGCCACGGTGTAAGTGTAAAGCAAACAAACAAACTCATTAACGTAGATACCACGATGGTAACGGAATACTGACGGAGCAGGTCGCCAATGGTTGTATTGATCATGGCTATAGGAGCGAACACCACAACGTCCACCATGGTAATGGCAATTGCAGAGAACCCAATTTCCGCGCGGCCTTCCAGTGTAGCCTGTATTTTGTTTTTACCCATGTGCAAGTGGCGGTGTATATTTTCAAGTACCACGATGGAGTCATCAACCAGGATACCGATCACCAGCGACATCGCGAGCAACGTCATCAAATTCAACGAATAGCCGAAGAGATACATGGCTATAAATGTGGAGAGTAGCGAGGCTGGTATAGCAACTAATACAATGAGCGAGTCGCGTAAGCTGTGCAGGAACAATAACATTACGGCAGCAACCAGTATAACGGCTATAATAAGATCGTGCGTTACAGCGTCAGCAGATTCAAGTGTAAATTCAGATGTATCGTCTGCTACAATAATTTTCAATCCCTGGCCAGCATGCTTTTTCTCCAGCTGTACAATTTGATCACGCACTTGTTTACTAATCTCCACGGCATTGGCATCACTTTGTTTTTTAATCGTTATACCGATACCATCCTGTCCGTTATAGCGGTTTAATACCGTTTGTTCTTTTACACCATCTTCTACATCCGCTACATCCTGTACACGTACGGTGCTTCCGTTGGCAGCTGTCGTTATACCTAATAAACGAATTTGTTCGAGGCTGGTAAATTTACCCGCGAGGCGCACAGTCATCTGTTCATTTGTGTTCTTTACCTTTCCGGTAGGAAAATCGAGGTTGGCATTATTTATAGCTTGTGTAACCTGCGACAGGGATATACCATAGTATACCAGTTTATCTTTATCAACATTTACTTTTATCTCGCGTTCCTGTCCACCGAGTAACCGGGTTTCACCGATACCTTGTATCTGCTGGAATAAAGGCAATACTTCATCATCTACAAGGTCATAAAATTCCTGTGTCCCCATTTTGGATATAGCCGTGAGCTGCATAATGGGACGATCGCTTGGCGATACTTTGGATATAGAAGGAGATTCAGCATCATCCGGAAGATCGGAAAGTATATTGTTAAGCTTGCGCTGAACTTCCTGTTGCTTATCATCGATGTCGGTACCTACGGTAAACTCTACCGATATTACCGATACACCTTCGTATGATTGAGACAGTGTACTTTTTACACGGTCGATTCCGGCAACTACATCTTCGATTTTCTTGGTAACCGATTGTTCTACATCTGTGGGAGAAGCACCGGGATATGACGTTGTTACAACCAGCGTAGGTATATCAAAGTCGGGCATGAGCTCATAGTTGAGCTTGGTATAGGTAAACAATCCACCAAGCATCAGCACCGAGAATATAACGATGATGAGCGAGGGGCGTTTAACGGCAATTTCTGTTAGTGACATAAATGCGGTGGTTATTATTTAGCGATTTCTACTTTGGAACCGTTGGAGAGATTGATCTGGCCGCTGGTAACAACCTGTTCTCCCTGCTTCAATCCATCGATAACTTCTACTTCCATTCCGTTGCTTCCGCCGGTGTGGATGTCGCGCAGCTTGGCGATACCATTTTCAATTACATATACCTGTGGATTTTTAGCAGAGCCCAGTAAGGCACTGCGTGGTATAACCAGTGTAGCGGAATGAAGATCTTTACTTACAATAGCTCTTCCGTACATGCCGGCTTTGAGTTCGGTGTTTTTGTTATTCTTCAGCAACACTTTCACCGTATAGTTGTGTGAATCATCGGCACGGTCTGCTACATAATCGATCTTGCCCGTTAAAGGATGGGTAGGGTATATATCCGTTTGGATCGTGATCAGATCGCCTTCACTGAATAGTGTTATTTCATTTTCAGGAACTGCGATCTCGAGTTTCATTTGCGACAGGTCTGTAAGTCTTCCGATGTTGCTCTTCTTGTCTACCACGGTACCGATCTCTACATCTTTCAGGGTTATGGTTCCGTTGAATGGTGCGGTAAGTTTGCTGAGGCGTATATTTTTATCCAGCTGTTTTAATTGCGATTCAGCATCTTTATACTGTTGCCAGTAGCTGTCGTATTGCATCTTGCTTACGCCTTCGCTTTCAGATGCTTTTTCGTAACGCTCGAAGTTTTTCTTGGCAGTTTCGTACGTAGCCTGTGCTGCTATATATTTAGCACGCAACATTTCGTCATCGATCTGCAACAGCAGTTTGCCTTGCGGCACTACAGCGCCTTCTTCAAAATATACTCCGGTTACTTCACCTTCTGACTGTGGAATGAGCATGATTTCACGGAAAGGTTTAAATGTACCGGTATAGGTAAAAGTCTTGTCGAGATCTTTCGGTTCAACAGTTTGAGCTTTCACCAATGCTTTTTTGTCGGGATCAGGACGATATACTTTCTCCTGCACAGTTTTCTGATTGCTGAACAGCTTTACACCTGTGAATACAACAGCCAGTAAAGCAAGAACGATAATGATGATTCTCTTTTTCATATATACTATAACTAAAATGCGAGTATGGTTAGTGGTTTGTTTATGGTTGTACAAGCTGACCGTTAGCTTTTTTAACATCGAGCTCAGCGATTTTCAGGTTGACGAGCGCAGTGCTATAATTATTTCTTGCGTCCGACAAATCATCTTGTACATCGAGAAGGTCCGTGATGTTGATCAACCCGTTATTATATTCGATGCTGGCATCTTTGAAAAGTTGTTCTGCCAGTTCGAGACTTCGTTTACTGTTGGCGACCAGATTTTTATTGCTGGTATAGTTGTTCACCGCATCGAGTGCATCGCGCTCGGCTTTCAGTTTCAAATCCGTCAATGAGTTGATGCTCTTCTGCAGCGTTACCGATTTTTGTTTTACTTGGTATTTTTTTGTGAAGCCATCGAACACCGGTATTTTAAGCGACAGTGTAAAGTAGGTGTTGTTAAACCATTGGTTGTTGATTGTCTCAAAAGGTGCAAACTTGCTGTTGTAGCCGGTATATCCGGAAAAGAAGTTGGCAGAAAGTGTAGGGTAGTATCCGGAGATTGTACTCTTTCTGTCGAGCTCATATAGCTTTATCTGTTCCTGTTGCAGGCGTATATCGGGGCGTTGATTGATGTCTCCGACCTGAACTTCTTCGAATGCTGTATTGAAATCAAAAGGCATTACTTCGACTGAATCACTCAGCGGTACATTCATCAGATACTTTAATAAGTTATAGTATTTGGTTTGACTGATCTTCTGATTCTCATATTCATTGTGCAGGTTTTCGAGATTAATGAGCAAACGTTTATAGGTACTGTTAGACACAATTTCATTTTTGCGCAGTGTCTCATTTGTCTTTACAGTCTTTTCCATGTTAGTAATGTTGCTCTCTAAAAGACTCAGGTTGTCTGATAGCACCTGTATGTTATAGTATGTAGACGTTACGTTATATACTATATCTTCTTTGGTAAGCGTAAGCTGTACGTTTGAGTAGCTGCGTCCGGCTTTTGCTGCTTTCAATCCGATCATTACTTTTTGATTGAAGAGCGTTTGACTTACCTGCACGTTGGCTGAAGTATTCTGCGGCACGCCTAATTTTGCTGTGGTATATTCACCGGCAGCTCCGCCAAATGTTGAAGCTGGTATAAGCTGTGCGGGCACTTCGAGGTAATACTGGTACTGTCCGTTCAAATCAACAGTTGGCAACAGCCCACTCTTCGCTTCGCTCACTTTATGCTCAGTCATCTCGATTTCGAGCTTACTGTTTTTTACCATGAGGTTATTTTCCAACGAGATTCTGATACACTCCTCCAGGGAGAGCTGTTGACCGAAGCCTAGCGTGCTGACGGCCAGCAGGATAGGTGCAAGGAATAGAGAAATTCGGTTTATCATTATAGTTTAATTAATTTGTTTAACATTTTAGTTAAGGACGGGGCAAAAAAATTTTTATTTTAGATCTGGTGTTAAATTTTTTTGCTTGAATAAAGTCTGGAGCACCACGTTTCTGCGCTCAAGCAGAAATTTCTTATAAGCAGCTTCATCGAAATGGAAAAAATCCTGAACCATCGGTTTGGCAATCAATGGATAGTTGCATAGCGACATCAGGTTGATCATGAAATGCTCAATAGCGATTGGCTCTATTGTCCCGGCAGCGATTTCGTCCCGCAGTTGTTGTTCAACTTTCTTTTTCAGGTCATCCCTTCTTTCATCACTCGGACGCATCTGTTTTATAGTCTCTGAGTTTTTTGCCATCTCCGTCACCAGGAAAGTTTCCAGGTACGGATAGTCTATATTCTGATCAATGAAAATGTCAATGAAGCGGCTGATCTTATTAAATAGAGTCTCGTTAGATGAGAAAATATCATCGATTTTTTGACGCATCGCGCCAAGCGTCTCATGAAGCACTTTTTCAAAAAGAAGGTCGCGACTTCTGAAATAGTAGTGAATCAGAGCCCTGTTGACCCCGGCTTCATCGGCAATTTCCTGCGTAGTGGCGTGAATATGACCCTTCTGAAAGAAAAGGCGCATAGCCGTTTCTTTGATCAGATCTTCCGTTTGCTGGGTTTTTTCTGCCATTTTCGAAAATGTTTAACAATTTTGTTAACGCAAAGTAAACTACAAAGGTTGTAATCTGCAAAGCGAAAATTTAAAAATTTATTCCAAGCCCGATTTTAAGCCGTATTCGCAGGTTTCTGTCTTTTGAAATCTGCTTTTGTTGAGGTTGCTGGTTAAAATATGTGTAATAAAAATAGAAATCCCTGTGATTGAGGAATCAATCACAGGGATTCTATTTTATTAAGGGATATATAGTTATCAGTATATACTATTATATATATATATTCTATCGCTTTCCATACATAACAATAGAAGCTTTACCAAGAACCAATTGGTTCAGGTTAAACCCTACTATAGCAGGTGTTGTATTTTTATCAAGCTCCAGTTTTGATTTCAGCGCATATACCGTGATCAGGTATTCATGTATAGGGCCGGGAGGAGGACATGGACCACCATAACCAAATTTACCGAAGTCGGTAATGCTTTGAACTACTCCGGCAGGTGCTATACTTTTCGTAACATCACCAGCGTTGGTTTTGAGCTCCGTAACATTCGCCGGTATATTAAAGATTAACCAGTGCCAGAAGCCGCTTCCGGTAGGGGCATCTTTATCGTAAATCGTTACAGCAAAACTTTGTGTACCCGCGGGTACATTTTCCCATGACAGTTGTGGGGAAACATTTTCTCCTGTGCATCCGAATCCATTAAAGAATTCTTTGTTCGTAGCTTGTCCGCCAATGTCTTTGCTCTTTAAAGTAAATGTCTGGGCATAGGCAAATGTGATGCAGCACATAGCTATCATGGAAATACATATTCTTTTCATAACGCGTATTGTTTGGTTTGTTATTGACAACAAAATTACACGCGCCCGCGAAACAACAACTATAGCAGAAAGACCAAAAACTGTTTTAAACAGTTCAAACACTTTGTTGATAGACCTTCGGTGTTTTTCCAAACTCTTTCTTAAAGGCCTGTACAAAGCTCGACAGGTTTTCATAGCCAAGCTTATGGTGTATCTCACTCGCTTTCACATTTCTGTGCTTTAACAGAAAAGCTGCCTGCTGCATCTTTTTCAAATGAAACCAGCGGGCCGGTGGTGTACCGTATACTTCTTCAAACTTTCGTTTAAACGTGGAGAGACTCATGTTGCAAAGAAACGCGAGCTCTTCCATCGAGAGATTTGTATAAACATTACTCTCTACCACCTTGCGCAGCGGGAGATCAAAAGATGTTGCCGTTAATGAAGCAAGCAATGGTAAGAACTCCTGTGGATACCGATCGCATAAGTATAGCATGATCTCTTCAAACTTAATTTGAAGTAAATGTTCCGACAATGTAGAAGGAGAAACATTATTCGGAAGAAGCTGCAGTGATTGGATGAAGCCTTTCACAAATTCATCCTGGCTAAACAAAAAAAAGGATAATTGATCGCGCGGAATTTTATAGTCTGTGGTAAACAGGAACGGATATTTACTTCGGAACGCAGCAAGGTTGGTGTCGGAGAAAAGAAACAGGAAAGCGCGGTACTGTTTGGCATGTGATGGCCGCTCGCTCATTAAACAATTGCTGGCCGGTATAAGCAGCGCCTGTGCCGGTGTAAACTTTACAGAACGATCAAAGAAATGCACTTCCTTCTCGCCCTCTTGCAGGAAACTGAACACATGGCGGTTGGCCGCGACTTTGGCTTTTATTGAACTCTTGTCGGTAGTATGGTAATTATAAATGATAATATCCGGGCGAACCGCGGCCTTGTCATTCAGTAAGTCGTCAGGCAGAGCGAACACATTCATCATCAGGCAAAAGTAAATAGTGAGTATGTATTATGCTGGTAAAGAAGATTGAATATTTGCCGGGTTATGTAATGGAACGAAAGAAGGCTATACTTATTCCTACAGACCATGCTTCTGTCTTCCTCAAACGTATGCATATTAAAGGGAAAGAAGATAAAATTTAAAATAAAATAAACCTCACGGCCGACTGGGGGTTTATAGGGTATTAACTGTCATTGATGAACAACAAACTAAATCAAACCATCTGCAACGAATGATCTTACGATTACCAACGTTTATTATTGTTTTAGGGATGCTCCTGTCGCAGCAAGCCTGGAGCCAGTCGCGATACACCCTTAGCGGCTATATTAAGGATGCATCCAACGGGGAAGTATTGGTGGGTGCAACGGTCTATATTAAAGAGATTGGTAAGGGTGCTACCAGCAATGTTTACGGATTCTATTCCATTACCGTGCCGGCCGCCAGCTATACCGTTGAGTACACTTTTGTAGGCTATCAGAAGATCGAGAAACAGATCACGCTGGACAAAGATGTACGCGAAAATATAGAGTTACCTTCCGATAGCGAGCAGCTGCAGGAGGTAGTGGTAATTGCTGAAGATGAGCAAACCTCCAAAGTACAAACAGTCGAGATGAGCACAGCCAAGCTCGACATTAAAACCATTCAAAAGATACCTGCCTTTTTAGGAGAAGTTGATGTTATAAAAAGTCTGCAGCTTCTGCCGGGGGTGAGTACGGTGGGCGAAGGTGCATCAGGTTTTAACGTGCGTGGCGGAAGTGTAGGGCAGAACCTGGTGTTGCAGGATGAAGCCCCGGTATATAACTCATCGCACATGCTCGGTTTTTTCTCAGCCTTTAATCCTGATGCTGTAAAAGATACCAAGCTATATAAAGGCGCTGTGCCTTCACGATACGGTGGAAGACTTTCATCGATACTGGATATACGTATGAAAGATGGTAACAGCAAAGACTATGAAACCACCGGGGGGATTGGTACCATCTTCAGCAGACTTTCCTTTGAAGGACCTATTGTAAAAGATAAAGGTTCATTCATTGTCTCCGGACGAAGATCTTATATTGATATACTCGCACGGCCTTTTGTAGATATACTCAAAGACGGTGGTGCGCTTAATTTCTATGACCTCACCGCCAAAGCAAACTACTCGCTGAACGATAAGAACCGTGTATACCTTTCCGGATATTTCGGTCGCGATAATTTTTACTTTGACGATAACCAGGGTTTTAACTGGGGCAACGCTACGGCTACTGTACGTTGGAATCACCTCTTCAATGAAAAGCTCTTCTCCAACATAACCGGAGTATACAGCAGCTATAAATACGAGCTTCAGTTTGGTGACGATGCCCGTAACCGTTTCAACTGGAACTCGTCTATCTCTAACTTTATATTCAAGCCGGAGTTCAGCTACTTTGTTAACAGCAACAACGAGATAAACTTTGGAGCAGAGGCTATCTACTACTTCTTCGAGCCGGCCAATGCAAAAGGTATCTCCAACGGACAGCCAACTGATATAAGTCTTGACAAGCGGTATAACCTGGAGACTGCTATATATATCAACAACAACCTTACTATAAATGATACCTGGGCTGTTGAGTATGGCATTCGTTACTCCAACTTCCAGTACTTTGGTCCGGGTACAATCTATACCTATAACGATACGATACCCGGCAAGCGCAAAACCGTAGCTACCGAAACAAAATACAAGCGCGGTAAATCTATAGTTGACTATGGAAATTTTGAACCTAGATTGTCGGTAAAGGCAAGCCTCTCGGAATCAAGTTCGGTAAAGGCAAGCTATAACCGCATGGTGCAATACCTTCACCTGATCTCCAACACAACAGCATCAAACCCGCTGGATGTTTGGACACCGTCCTCGAACAACATCAAACCGGAAATTGCTGATCAGTATACCTTGGGATACTTCCGCTCGATCGGTGCTTCCAAGCAGTGGGAAGCTTCTGTAGAAGGATACTATCGTGAGACACAAAACCAGATTGACTATATAGATGGTGCTGACCTTTTAATAAACGAATACCTCGAAGGTGATTTACTGAGCGGTAAAGGTCGCGCGTATGGTCTTGAATTTTATGTGCAGAAAAAGAAAGGACGTCTCAACGGATGGATAAGCTATACGTTGGGAAGAACTGAATTGAAAGTGGATGGCATAAATAATAATAAATGGTATGCTGCCCGTTATGACCAGACACACAACGTTAAGGTTGCTGCTTTCTACGACATCAGCAAGCGCTGGTCAGTATCTGCAGACTTTGTTTTTGTTACCGGTACACCGACTACGTTCCCGACATCACGTTATGTCATGCAGGGTATATTAATTCCGGATAACGCGAGTGGTTCACGTAACAATGTACGCTTGCCGAACTATCATCGTCTTGATTTATCATTCCGCCTCGAAGGAAGAGAATATAGCCGCAAAGGTAAAGAGCGTAAGAACCGCGACTATTGGGTATTCTCGGTATACAATGTTTATGCTCGTAAGAATGCCTTCTCTACATACTTCTCACAGTCGAATGAGCGGGTAGCAGCAGGACAACCGCTTCAGTCAGAAGCAACACAACTGTCTATCATCGGAAGCATGGTACCCGCTATATCTTACAACTTTAAATTCTAGGAAGCATGTTCATAAAATCTTTTCATAAACAACTTATTGTTCTGTTCGTTACGGCATCACTCTTTTACTCATGTGAGGAAACTATTAACCCCGATCTCGAAGATGCTGACCCTAAACTGGTGGTAGATGCGTGGCTTAATAACAAAGTAGAAGACCAGGTGGTGAAACTCTCCTGGACACAACCGTATCTTGAAAATACATTGCCTACCGGAGTATCAGGTGCTACGGTAGTAGTTACCTACGATGGAGGTGAAGTTATTTTTACAGAGGATGCAAATGCAGCCGGCACCTATCGCTGGACACCAACCGATGTTACCAGTGCAGATGTATTCGGCACCATTGGTCGTAACTATAAACTAACGGTACAGGTAGGCGCAGAGACGTTCGAAGCAACATCGCGCATCAACCGAACCGTTGCCATTGATAGTATAACATTTGAATTTGAAGAAAGCGATCCACAGTATCCTGATAACTCCTACACCGCAGAATTCTGGGCAACCGATCCGGTTGGTAAAGGTGATACCTATTGGATACGCTCCTATAAAAACGGAGTAGCATTGCTCAAGCCGAGTGAGATCAACGTAGCCTACGATGCCGGCTTTACAGCAGGTGGTAATTTTGATGGCGTTACATTTTTGCCTCCGTTGCGCAGTGTAAACCCGGATGAAGAAGATGAAAACGATGAGCCGTTATCTCCGTATGAACCGGGCGATTCAGTATATGTAGAGATACATTCGATCACCCTGGAAGCCTATAACTTTTTAAACCAGGTGATCATTCAAACTGACAGGCCCGGAGGTTTTGCAGAATTGTTCTCAACACCGCTGGCCAACGTATCAACCAACATTACAAACCTCGATCCCAACGGAACAAAGGCTGTAGGTTTCTTCAACGTATCGGCTGTATCCGGAATGGGTAAGAAACTTGAGCTCGAATAATATATAGATATATATAAGAATCTGAGACGTATTGCGCGATATGGTGTTGCAGAAGGTTTTCCACTTCCACTTTATCCTGCCTGCATTAAATGAGCTGAGGTATAATTTCGGCATAGTGCTGTACCGTGGCAATACGCTCTCTTAAAAACCGGGTACCAAAAAATGTATTGGACCAGTCGTCAAAGTTTTCGTACTGAAAACGCAGATAGAAAGTCCAGAACATAAAACCCATCAACGGTATAGCGTTGATCTCCTCATTTGTAATCGGGCGCACTTTCCGGTAGGCTTCTACCAGTATTTTAAAATCTCTTTTAGCTTCTTCAATAGGTTTTTTCTTCATCGCTATATAGAAGTATAAATATACCGTGAAGGAAGCAAGATCGTTCGCCAGCCAGCCCGGTCCTGCAAAATCAAAATCAAACAGCGTAAGTGTATCATGCTCATCGAAATGAAAATTCTTGGGCAGGTAGTCGTAATGGCAATAGCCGTAGTTAAAACTGTTGGTGTCCATAGCTTGCAACGTTTTGGCTACCTGCACAGCGGTTTCCTTTAAATACACATAACCTTCCGGATAATCTTTAAAGGCTGGCTCCAACACAGCTATAGGCTGAGTCAGTGTTGTATCGATGGTATAGGGCTTCCGTGCATGCGACAGTTTTATGGAAGAAGTGATGTTGTGATTAAACGCCATTTCCTGCCCTATAATTTCCATGTGCTTGTCGGTTAAGTCCATAATAACCTTACCGGGCGCATAGTGGAATAGGACACCGTGCCGCGTACCTTCCGCTGCGTTAAATGTCTGGTAAGCATTGCCCTGCATATCGTTTAGCGCATGGGCTACTTTGCCACCTCCGTTCTTCAATAAGGCGAGCAGTTCAATTTCTCCCTGTATCTCTTCGAGCGAGCGATGTGAGCTGCGGTATATTTTCAGAATATATTTGGTGTGTATATTCTCCAGCATATAGGTATCGCTAACACCACGCAGTAAATAGCGGCAGGACAAACCTTGTAGTCCGTAATTTTTTTCTATAGCGTCTTTAAGGGCAACAGATGACAGGGTTGAATACTGGGTTGGAAATATAGCCATGATAGTTGCGGGATTGGGATGGCAAAAATACAGTATTCGTGCATAGTTCAAGAGGTATAGTTATTTATTCCCAGTATCCTGGCGTTTCAGATCCCCAAAAAAATCCCGTTTAAGAATTGTGTAACCGATCGGTATCGCATACATTTGTAACTGATCGGTTACGTAATTATTGTATCTATGAGAAGAGATGTTTTTCAGGCCATTGCTGATCCTACGCGCAGGGAGATCATTAATTTGATAGCTCATCAGTCGTTGAACCTGAATGCTATTGCGGAGAGTTTTGATGTGAGCCGGCCGGCTATTTCCAAGCACATTAAAATTCTTACGGAGTGCGGACTTGTTGTTATTAACCAACAGGGACGAGAGCGGTATTGTGAAGCCAACCTGAAATCGCTCGGAGAGGTTTCAGACTGGATCGAACAGTATCGTGCTTTCTGGACGAGCAAACTCGATGCGCTCGAAAGCTTTTTGAACAGGGACGCTGCGGCATCCGGTAAAACAAAGTCAACCAAAAAAACGAAACGAAAATGAAACGTGAACCTTTTGTAATCGAACGTATGTACAATGCTCCGGTAGAGCGTGTATGGAAAGCCATTACGGATAAAAATGAAATGAAGCAATGGTACTTTGATATAGCAGCATTTAAACCTGAAGTCGGTTTTGAATTTCAGTTTGAAGGTAACGATGGCAGTAAAACATTTTTACACCTCTGTAAAATAACCGAAGTAATCGCTAACAGGAAGTTAACCTATAGCTGGCGTTACGATGGCTTTGCCGGAAACTCGTTTGTTACTTTTGAATTATTTCCGGAAGCTGGTAAAACAAGACTGAAGTTAACACACGAAGGGCTGGAAACTTTCCCGCAGGACAATCCAAGTTTTGCGAAGAAAAACTTCGAAATAGGCTGGACAGAACTTATCAGCTCCCTGCTCAAAAATCATGTAGAGCAGGTGTCGGTAGAAAAATAAAATGGTTTAATGGGACAGATATATCTTTCGGGTATATCTGTCTTTATAACGTAAGCGAAGGGTATATATATTCTTTCACTAACGCATCAGCATTTTTCTTGAGTGTCCAAAGGTTATAATTACCCGCGGTGATTACAATCATCAGGTCGTGTTCATGATCAAAGTATATCCGCTGGTCTCCATTGCCAACAGCAACCGCCATCGGTATAGCTGCATTGTCAACAGACATTGTCCATGTCCAGAACTGATAACCGTAGCCATCGCCATCAGCACGCTGTACCTGGGGTGTATGCGAGTTCTTCGCCCACTGTTCCGTTATAATCTGTCTCCCTTTCCATTGGCCGCCCTGCATATAAAGTATACCGATCTTCGCCATATCACGCGAACGCAGCCTCAGTCCTGATGCAGCAGCCGGTACAGATTTTCTTCCCGGCTTGGTAGTCAGCTGTGTCCAGAAAAAAGTAGATATACCCAATGGTTTAAAAAGGTATTGATTGGCAAACGTATCGGCTTCCATTCCGCTTACTTTAAAAAGTATAGCAGCGAGTACCTGTGTGCAACCTCCGTTGTAATTCCAGGTAGTGCCAGGGGTGGCTACCAACGGCCGGCTGAGTACATAGTGAATCGGGTCTGCACTATTGTCCATTTGTATTTCGCTGTTGGCAGGATCGCTATAGGGTATATTTTCGTTCCACTCCAGTCCGCTGCTCATGGTTAATAAGTGGCGTATCGTGAGATTCGATTTTTCTCCAGTATTAAGATCAGCGTATTCCGGAAAAAAGTCCCACACTTTTTGATCTTCACTTTTAATTTTTCCTTGCGCTATAGCTATACCGATGCATGCGGATACTACACTCTTCGAAATGCTCCGCACGTCATGCAGGCTATCTTTTGTATGATTGATCATGCCAATAGAGTTTCCCCATATTTCATCGTTCCCCGGAAAATATCTTTCGTACACCAGTTTTTTGTTTTTAACAATCAATACGCTGTGAATATTCGGATACTCCTGTTGTGCTATAGCTTGTGTCATCCTGCTGATCTGAATCGAATCAAACCCGGCAAGCTTCAACGAACCTAATGAAAGATCATTCTCAGGGGTGTTGTCGATACCCGTTACGGTCGTTGTAGTCGTGCATGCTGATAGAAGTGCTGTGAATAGGACAATCAAAGGAAACCCGGTGAATGCTTGTGATACCATGTAATAGAAATGTTGTATTGGATATGAAATGTATAGCGCTTTATGTAAACCGAGCGGGTGTAATTACGGCAATCTCTGGGGTTGATCGCGACATTTATTTGCCTGAACTTTGAAATATCATGCCACGTGTAAGGGCTGATGTTCAACAACTGAAATGCATATGAAACATATATCTGTATTGGTACCGAAAGGCGATGTTGTGGTAGGAAGCATTGAAGGCCCCTACAAATTATTCACGCATGTAAACGAGTTTCTGCAGCGCGATGGCAAACAACCGGGTTTTAAAATAGAACTGGTGGGACAGGAGCGTGAGACACTTCTGGATAATGGTATTTATAAATTGAATACACATCGCACCCTTCGCGATTCGTTTAAGACAGACCTGATTATTATACCTGCCGTGCATGGCGATCAGCGAAAGGTGATACGCGACAATCAGGACATGATCCAGTGGATCACCGGTCACTACAAACGCGGAGCAGAGGTGGCAAGTTTATGTGTTGGTGCATTTATACTGGCTTCCACAGGATTATTGGAAGGAAAGCGCTGCGCAACGCACTGGCTAATGGCCAATGATTTCAGAAGAATGTTTCCGGAAATAAACCTGGTGGCCGAAAAAGTCATCACCGATGAGCATGGCATTTATACCAGTGGAGGAGCGTACTCGTTTCTGAATCTTATACTATACCTCGTTGAAAAATATGTGGGTCGTGAAATGGCTGTGCTGTGTGCCAAAGTATTTGAAATTGAAGTGGACCGGAAAAGTCAATCGCCATTTACGATCTTCAGCGGACAGAAAGATCATGAAGACCTACCTGTACGAAAAGCACAGGAATTCATCGAACAGAATTTTCAACAGAAGATAACCGTTGATCAGCTTGCTTCTATGTTAGCTTTGAGTCGAAGGAACCTGGAACGCAGGTTTAAGCGCGCTACCTCTAACACGACAGTAGAATATATACAGCGCGTAAAGATTGAAGCGGCCAAGATGAGTCTTGAATCATCGCGTGAGAATATAAATGAAGTAATGTATAAGGTAGGCTATACCGATAGCAAGGCTTTCCGCGTAACTTTTAAAAAGATTACCGGTCTTTCTCCTGTGCAGTACAGGAGTAAATATAGTCGGTTGAATTAAGGATCGTGTTCCATATAGCCTCTCATAGTTGATTAATATCGTTCGGGTAAACTGACCGGTCTTGGTTCAATGCGTTGTACGGATTCGAACATTTCATCCGGGTATATTTTGCGTATACACTGTTTCTTTCAGCAATTTCAGCTTTGGCACGGATGTTATTACTACAAATAGGAAATAATTATTCCGAATACCGATTTGCCGAACGCGCTATACGAATGATTCAAAACAACCGACCCTCGCCACCACGTTTTTTTCTGCGCTTCTTCCGATGGTTTTGTCATCCGGCCTTAAAGGATTCTATTGAAGGTGACCTGATGGAATTCTATTATGAGCGATGCAACGCCTCGGGCAAAAGAAAGGCTGACTTGAATTTTATCGTTGATGTCGTATTGCTCTGCAGGCCCGGTATCATCAAACCATCACAACCTCATCACACTATAAATCATTATGGTATGCTAAAAAATTACTGTAAGGTCAGTATCCGGAATATCCGGAAGTATAAAACATTTTCATTCATCAATATATTCGGTCTCTCGGTTGCTATGTCTGTGTGCATGCTCGTGATGCTCATGTTAGCCGACCAGAGAAGTTACGATCAGTTTCACGAAAAGAAAGAACATATATATCGTATACTTTCCGATTATGAAAATTCGCGGCAGCCCTATGCAACAAGTCCGTTTCCACTAGCTACTGCACTAAAATCTGAATACACGATCGCAGAAGAGACAACTAATCTTACACCCGGTGTAGGAGGCGATATAACCTATGACCAGCAATTGACACAGGCGGCAGGATACTTTGCAGACCCCGGCTTCTTTCGTGTATTCAGTTTCGAGCTGGAGGAGGGAAACAAGTATACAGCACTTGAAGCGCCCAACTCGGTTGTGATCAGCAAAGCACTGGCTCATCAGTTATTTCGTGATGCAAATCCGATCGGTAAGATTGTCGAATTTGCTGATCGAAAATTACCTTTCCCGGTTGAACATATCGGTGGCGGAGAAGCGGCTGTTTCCTGGGGAAGCTTTACGGTAACCGGTGTAATCGATATTGATAAATATAGATCACATTTGAAGTTTGATATACTGATGTCGGCATCCACGCAAACACAACTATATACCGACAAGAGAGTCGAAGACTTTTCAAACAACTGGGAGTGGTATTTCAGGACCTATACCTATGCCTTGCTGGCTTCTGATAAGACTGAAGATGATTTGACATTAGCCTTGAATGATCTGGTTGCACGCAAGTATGCCAACATAAAAGCGGAGCACACCAAAGGTTTTAAACTGCAACCTCAAAAGCTGGCTGATATACAGTTAGGACTGAGAAACAACGACACCAACAACCGGATGCCGGTACAAGGTTATTATTTTCTTGGTATACTGGCGCTGGTCATTATGATTTCGGCTTGTCTCAATTATACAAATTTATCGATAGCCCGGGCATTGACGCGCGCGAAGGAAATCGGTGTACGCAAAGTTACCGGTGCGAATAAAAAATCACTGGTTGTACAATTTCTGAGTGAATCGGTTATTACTTCTTTACTCGCTCTCGCCATGGCGCTGGTATTGTTACTCTTCGTGAAACGTGCCTTTAAAGGATTGTGGATTAACAAACACCTGAAGTTTGATCTGCCCGACAGTGTAGAAGTATATATTGGTTTTATAGTATTTGCATTGCTTACCGGGTTGCTGGCAGGTATATATCCGGCTTTTCATTTGTCTCGGTATGAGCCCGTTCGCGTGTTGAAGAACATCGGAAGCATCGGTATAGGAAAGTTAGGCCTGCGAAAGGTGTTGAGCGTGTCTCAATTTGTGATCTCGTTATTCTTCATTACTACGTCTATTCTGATCTTCAATCAATTCAAGTATTTCCTGGAGTTTGACTACGGCTTTACATCGGCAAACATTGTCAATATTGATTTGCAAGGTAACGACTATCGTAAATTAGCAAACGAATGGAGCAGTATACCCGGTGTAGGTACAATATCGGCAACGAATATAGTACCGGCTACCGGTCAGAATGATAATATACAGATAAGACGTTCCGGTGACCAGGGCGATTACCTCGAGGCTGGCATCTTGCATACGGACGAAAATTTCACAGACAATCTTGGATTGAAAGTTATAGCGGGTAAAGGACTTCCTGAGCCAACAGATTCGTCCGGTAGATATATCGTTGTGAATGAACAAATGATCCATGCTTTAGGCTACAAACATCCGGCAGAAATTATCGGACAGGTACTTGAAAATAAATGGCGAGACGAGGCGATGACCGTGGTGGGTGTTGTAGAAGACTTCCGGTATAAGCTTCTTATTAACGCGCATGATATAGGACCATTGGTGATGCGAAACCAGCAAGACTATAAATATGCGAATGTAAAAATTGTATCGGCTGATCTGATGGGCACCATTGCCAAAATGGAATCACGGTGGGAACAGCTTGATCCAACCCATCCCATGAGCTATGAGTTCTTTGACGATCAACTCGCCACAACACACCAGGGTATATTTGATATTGTAGCAATATTGGGATTCATCGCTTTTCTCTCCGTAATTATAGCCTGTTTGGGTATGTTGGGTATGGCGACCTATACAGCAGAGCGTAAAAAGAAAGAGGTTGGTATACGCAAAGTATTAGGCGCAGAGAATTTCAGAATTGCCTACTTGCTCTCACGTGAATTTTTGAAAGTGCTGGCCATCGCTATCGTAATTGGTGCTCCGCTTAGTTATATGGTGAACAATCTGTGGCTACAGAAATTTCCAAACCGTGTTGAATTTGGGTTCGGAACGGTTTTTATCGGGACAGTAATTTTGCTGATGCTCGGTTTGTTAACAATAGGATCGCAGACGATACGTGCTGCACGAACCAACCCGGTAGAATCATTGCGAAACGATTAGTATTGTTAACTGTTGAGGAAAGATCATGCAGGGAGACATATACTAAGAGATATACTCCTTGCTGATTTTTTTATATATCAAGTTCCGGTGATAAGCCGTAATGATCTGATAATCGTGCAGAACTACAGGTATAGATTATACTAAATCAACCGAAGAGTTAAGCCACGAGGAGTGACGTAACGTAATCGAAGTAAATCTCACGGGGCCATTTATCGTAACAAAGGCCGTGTATCCCTATATGAAGAAGCAAGGCAGCGGTCACATCATCAACATCAGCCTGCAAGCGGGCCGGCCCAATGCCTCCGCAAACACCCGTATCTGTTAGATCGTTTTCCGGATATAGATACAAACCTGTTACAGAATCCTGAGAATGTAGCCGAGTCCATTCGCTATGTACTATGCAACCCAGCGAAAGCTTTATACCCGAGCTCATGGTAATTCCGATGAAGGAGACTTCGTGGCCGTAGGGAATGATAAAAGAAAGTGAGGTATAATTACTGGAGGCAATCGAATAAAAAAAGAAACCCGACTGTCTAGTCGGGTTCGTACCTGAGGCCGGAATCGAACCGGCACGCCTCTCGGCACACGATTTTGAGTCGTGCGCGTCTACCAGTTCCGCCACTCAGGCATGTTTCGTAGAAATGGGCTGCAAATATGTTCAAAGTTTTGCAACTCTCACAATCATACCTCTATAAATTTCTCAAGAGTGAATGCCTGCGTGCGTTCCCGGAAAAGTGTTTTCACCTGGCCCCATACCGTTCCGAACAATTCAGACTTCCGGTAACGCTCCAGATCTGCGGCACCATTCCAGTAACTCAAGGTCGTGTATGTGTTCGGTTCGTCCGCATCTTTGAGTAATTCCAGGTGCGTGCAGCCTTCTGAATTCCGGATATCCTTTTTGTAGAGATTGAAAATTGTCAGAAACTCTTCAACACCTGCATCCGTAAAATGCATTCGCACGATTCTTATGATCATATTTTTAAAATTTACAGCAATCGGTACTCTGCCAGACTGGTAGCCTCTGCGTTGTTCAGGTATGACGTTAACTGCTATTCTTCAAACAAAATGCTTACGGTGCTATCGTAGTCGAGTCCTAGTAACTCGGAAGCATTGCCTTTGTAAATGCCCACTTCGAGCAGCCCCAGACTGTTAAATACCATAAAACATTCGCCTTGCTCTGCCTGGTGATATTGGGTATGGATGCGTCTGAATTTTTCTCCGCCAAACTGAACGGTATATAATTTACCCTGGCTCAGAATATCAAATGCCTCCTTCGGTATATTGGTGATGAGATTTCCCATACCATCGACACGGATCACGGTTCCGGTAATTTGTTTTTTGGTAGCCTTTACCTGGCGGTCTATCATCTTCTTGAACGATGGCATCGGTTTGCCGAGGTTGGTGATCGAAACACCACTGGCAAGTTTAACGGCAGCCGGTGCAAAAACATCGCGCTCCGGAAATGTAGTGCTGATGCTGTTGATAGCATTCAGTTCAACCAGTTGCTGATGCGGTTTGTCGCTGATTAATCCGAATAAACCGTTGTCGCATCCTACAAAGAAATGATCTTCGAGTTGCAGCGCGATGAACGCGTCACCACGATTACCGATCGAGTCAACACCAACGAGGTGTACTGTACCTTTTGGAAAATCGCGGAACACAGCTCGCAATACGAAAGCAGCGTGCCCTATATCCGAAGGTTTTATCTTGTGGCTGATGTCTTCCACCCGTATACCCGGATTGATACTGATGATGCGGGCCTTGATGGCTGCCACATAATGGTCACTTTCACCGGAGTCAGTAAGAAGGGTAACAATGGCCATGGTTGATGCTGCGGCAGATATTCATTAATTTTGATATGGCAAAGTAAACATTTTTAGTCCATATAGTGTATTGAACTTTGTGAACTCTGATGCGGTTAAAATTTATGCCATAGTCTGTAGCCGAACTCAACCCACACCCGTACTCGTGAATAACACGAACATTGTTTAACATTTAATCAAAAAGATAGTTGATCGAAAAAACAGTAACACTTGAAAATATTTCCCTGATCGATTTCCTGGGAGTAGCGAATAAAACCATCGATACGCTGGCGGCAGCATTCCCGAAGAGTCGTATCATATCACGCGGAAACCAGATACATATCAAAGGATCTACTTCTGAAATTGTACAGATCGATGATATCCTGGCTTCGCTTATTGAGCATTACCATAAATATGGGAAGGTGACGGAAGAGAACGTTCAAAATTATATCTCGCACGAGCAGGAAATGATGCTGCCCGAAAACCAGCAGCCTGCTGATGATATTATTCTATACGGAACGAAGGGCAATCCTATAAAACCTAAAACCGTTAATCAGCAAAAACTGGTAGATGCTGTAAAGGAGAACGACCTGGTATTTGCACTCGGCCCTGCCGGAACGGGTAAGACCTATATTTCCGTAGCACTCGCAGTGCGGGCGCTGAAGAACAAGAGTGTAAAGAAAATTATCATCACCAGACCTGCTGTGGAAGCCGGAGAGAACCTTGGTTTTCTGCCGGGTGATTTGAAAGAAAAGATTGATCCATACCTGCGTCCTATTTATGATGGGCTTAACGATATGATACCATTCGAGAAGCTGCGTTATTATATGGAACGTGAGATCATCGAGATTGCACCGCTGGCCTATATGCGCGGACGCACGTTGAACAACGCTTTCATTCTATTGGATGAAGCGCAGAACACGACACCGATGCAAATGAAAATGTTCCTCACCCGGATGGGGCCAGACTCGAAGATGATCGTAACTGGTGATGCTTCGCAGATCGACTTACCGTCCAGGCAAAGCTCCGGACTGAAGGAAGCGATCCGTATACTGCGCGATGTACGCGGTATAGGTATGGTGGAACTCAATGAGAAAGATGTAGTTCGCCATAGATTAGTGCGCGATATCATTGAAGCATACCATCGCGAAGCCAACGACATCCGATAGGTATAGCTTGCAAAATATAGAGGAAGGTTAGGAATAATCATTACAATTCCTGACTTTCCTTTTTTTATTACTCGTTGTATGCTTCGTTGGATTCCGTATGCCGTTGTGCGCATTGTCGTATTCTTTATTGCTGGTATAGTATTCGGTATATATCAGCCGGATTTTATTCCCCAGCTATATCTTCATATCATTTTTGCAGGAGCCATTCTGAGCTATGTAGCTTGTTTTATACTGCAGCGACTCTACAAGAACTTCTTTAATCCCGGCCTTTTGGGATTGATGGTTATATTTCTTTCAGGTTATCTGCGAGTTCTGGATTGTACGGATGAACGTCAACCGGAGAATTTAATTCATCAGCGCGAACCTGTTCTATACTACCAGGTAACGATAACCAGCCAGGCGCGGAGTAAAGAGAATTCATGGAAAACAGAAGGATATATAACCACCGCGCAGACCTCTACCGGGTGGAAAGCGTGTACCGGAAATTTAATTCTGTATTTCCCCAAGAGTGACTTTCATAAGCCGTTTCAATATGGAGATATACTCTTAGTGAAGGGAATGCCGCAGCCTGTGCCTCCTCCCGGAAACCCCGGGGAGTTTGACTACAGGGAATTCCTGGCATACCGGAAGATATACCACCAGCAGTTTGTGCGGCAGCAGGATGTGAAATACACCGGAAGCAATCCGTCTTCGTCTATAGTATATCATGCCATCCGTACACGCACATGGGCTGATACAACGCTGGCGCGATTTGTAGCCGGAGCGCGTGAACAAGCTATAGCTTCTGCACTGGTACTGGGCGTAACGGACGGACTGGATAACGAATTGCTGAACGCGTATGCTGCAACAGGTGCTATGCATGTGCTGGCCGTGTCAGGCTTGCACATCAGTATAATTTATATGCTCATAGTCGGGTTGCTGCGGCCGCTTAACAATACTCCGGCCGGGCGATGGTGGCTCGCAGCTTTGAGTCTTATCATTCTCTGGGGATATGCGTTTGTTACCGGACTTTCTCCTTCGGTATTGCGTGCTGTAACCATGTTTACGTTCATGGCGATAGGCAAAGCATGGAACCGCCAAACCAATATATACAATACGCTGGCTGCATCTGCATTTTGTCTCCTGATCTATGAACCATACCTCATCATGTCGGTAGCGTTTCAGTTGTCGTACCTAGCGGTGCTGGGCATTGTATACCTGCAACCCGGTATATATAATTTGTGGGAGCCCGCTTCACGCTTCTGGGACGAAGTATGGAAAATTACCTGTGTATCCGTTGCCGCTCAACTTGCTACGTTCTCGCTGGGACTGCTATATTTTCACCAGTTCCCGAATTATTTTCTAATCTCTAACCTGCTCGTTATACCTATATCTTTTGCCGTACTTATACTGGGGCTCGTGGTGCTGGCCGCAAGTTTTATCGGTTCGCTGGCTTCGTTGTGTGGGTGGTTATTGCTGTGGACGATCAAAGCGCTTAACGCAGTTGTGTTTACGGTGGAATCTTTTCCGTATAGTCTTATCGATCATATATACATCAATACATTTCAGAGCTGGTTGCTCATGCTAGCCATCACCTGCTGCGTGTTGCTCTTTCAATTTCGAAAATTTTATTATTTGCCGGCAGCTTGTGTAATCATGATTCTGTTTGTTTCAATGCAGTGGTCTCATTACCGTGATGTTACAAGTCATGCAAAGCTTGCGGTGTATAAAGTGCCGCACCACACCGCGCTCGACCTGATCGATGAAGGAAGTGCTTATTTCATCGCAGATTCTTCGCTGCTGCAAAAAACTTCCGCAGTTCGGTTTCATATACAACCCAACAGATTGAACAATGGTGTTGATCGGGTAGAGGCTGTGACCAAATCGTTATCAGGAGTGTATGGAAACTGGACATGGCATGGCCGATCCATCCTGATAATACGCGACCCGAACGCTATACCGTTGAGCGCGATGAAAGCGGACTATGTCATCATCTCCAACAATGCTGTGAAGAATTTGTCTGTATTGTCTCAAATCAATGCGTCCGAAATAATTTTAGATAGCAGTAACTCTTACTATTTTGCTGAAAGATTACGCACACAGGCTTTGGCAGCCGGTATTCGTATTTACTCCGTGCTGCACGAGGGTGCGTTTATACGAGATATCTGATTTTCTACATTTCAAAATATATAGCATGAACCAGGTAGAATATATTGTACAGGATCGCATTGGGTATATAACTCTTAATCGTCCGGAAAAGCGAAATGCCCTGAGCTTTGAATTAGTGGCTGCGTTGAAAGATGCGTTCGATGTGGCTGAAAAAGACAGCACTGTAAAAGTTATTGTATTGCGGGCAAGCGGTGAAGCGTTTTGTGCCGGTGCCGACCTGGGCTATCTTCAGCAACTTCAGAAATTTTCATACGAAGAAAATCTGGCAGACTCCAATCACCTGAAGGAGTTATTTCAGAAGATATATATGCTTAAGAAGGTAGTGATAGCGCAGGTACAGGGCCATGCGCTGGCGGGTGGTTGTGGATTGGCTACCGTATGCGATTTTTCATTTGCAGTGCCTGAAGCCAAGTTTGGTTATACCGAAGTGAAGATCGGTTTTATACCGGCCATTGTCATGATATTTCTGTTGCGTAAGATTGGTGAAGCCAAAGCGCGACACTTACTGTTAAGCGGAGATCTTGTTACAGCAGAAGAAGCGCGCGCTATAGGACTTGTGAATACTGTTACATCCAAAGAAACGCTTGCGCATGAAGTATATACTTTTGCTCAACGGCTCATTACCACCAACTCGGCAACATCCATGGAGTATACCAAGCAAATGATTGCATCGATGCAGTCGCTTTCCCTGGACGATGCGCTAACGTTTGCGTCCACGATGAATGCAAAAGCACGTGCCAGTGAAGATTGTGTTAAGGGTATACAGGCGTTTTTGAATAAAGAGAAAATCAGCTGGTAAAAATTTAATATAGCTATATACAGCACATAAATATTACAGCATGGATTGAATTCTCGTGTGAAAATTATATACTCATGGAGAATTTCACTGAACCCAAACATCCATGAAAATTTTAATGTGTATCGTATTGAGTGCGGTAGCTATACCGCTTTTTGCACAGCCGTATGCAGGAGACACCTGGAAGGACGCGAGTAAGAAAGGGACCGGATCTGTCTCGTTTGCCTATGTAGAAACACCAAGTTTTGTTTATGTTGATGAATCCGGAAAACTTACCGGTATATGTGTCGACATTATGAACGACTTTGTCGCATGGTTAAAAGATGTAAAAAAAGTAGACGTCAAGCCTAATTTTGTAGGCAACGGAACAAGTTTCCGCGGCATGTACGACAAGGTAAAGATATCCAAAGGCGGAGTGTTCGGCCTTGGTAACATTACCATAACAGAAGAGCGAAAGAAAGAAGTAAAATTCAGTCAACCGTTCATCACCAACTTTGCAATACTCATCACCCAGGATAAGATTCCAACACTTACGAAGTTCGAGGATTTGCCAAAGACATTTGCCGATCTCACAGCCTATACGGCAAAGGGTACGCTGAACGAGAAGCGTATGATGGAGTTAAAGTCAAATTACTTTCCGAATATGAAAGTAGCGTATACTACTACCAGTCAGGAGACACTGGAGAAGTTGTTCATCGATCCAAAAGGTTTTGCCTATCTCGACCTCGCTTTTTACCTGGAGGCTGTTCAGAAAAAGAAAAACATCAAACGCCATCCGATTGCTGACAAGGCTGCCGAACAATTCGGATTCATCATGCCGCTAGGCACAGATTGGGCTCCCGTACTCGATGAATTCCTGAAAAACAACGGAGGGTATACTGCTTCTGCACGGTATAAATCCATTCTTGTAAAGCACATGGGTGAGGCTGGTATGAAGCTCATGCAATCTTCGAAGTAAAGGAGTCGTTAATCGTTAATCGTAAAATAAGGTCATCGGAGTATATCTTCGGTGACCTTTTTTCTGGACTTTCACCCAATTCTTTCTCAACTAAACCACAGATAACGGGTAACGATTAATCGATAACGATTTACAATTAACCGATAACGAGTATATTCGTCTCCATTGGAGACACCCGTTTCGATATTAAAAAAGTACTGGCAGCATAGTCAGTTCAGACCTTTGCAGGAGGATATAGTCAATTCTGTATTGCAAGGTCATGATACCTTGGCGTTGCTCCCTACAGGTGGCGGCAAGTCTGTTTGTTTCCAGGTGCCCGCGCTATTGCTGGAAGGTGTATGCATTGTTATAACACCGCTGATCGCGCTTATGAAAGACCAGGTAGAGCAATTGAAGAGACGCGGCATTCTGGCCGTTGCCATTCACTCCGGTATGAACCGTTCAGAGATCGATATACTGCTGGACAACTGCATTTACGGTTCGATAAAATTTCTATACGTTTCTCCCGAGCGTTTGCAGACCGAACTTTTCATTGAGCGTGTAAAGCAAATGAAAGTCGGACTTATCGCAGTGGATGAAGCACACTGTATATCGCAGTGGGGTTATGACTTCAGGCCACCGTATCTGCAGATCACAACATTGCGTGAACTCAAACCTGCTACACCGGTAATAGCACTCACGGCAACAGCTACGCTGGTGGTGAAAGAAGATATCATGAACAAGCTGGCGTTCCGGGAGCCGACAGGAGTTTTTCAACGTTCTTTCGCACGCGATAATCTTTCATTTGTTGTTCGTAAAACCGAGAACAAGGAACGTAAGCTGCTGGAAATTTTACAGAAGGTAAAGGGCAGCGCCATTATATATGTTCGTTCGCGCAAGGCTACACAGCAAATTGCCGAGTGGCTCTCGAAGCGTGGTATAAGTGCATCGTATTACCATGCAGGTCTTGATTTTGAAGAGCGATCGAAACGTCAGGAAGAATGGATTCATAACAAGAGTCGCGTTATGGTCGCTACTAATGCATTTGGTATGGGTATAGATAAACCGGATGTACGGCTGGTCGTTCATTTGGATATACCGGAGAACCTGGAATCATATTACCAGGAAGCCGGACGTGCCGGTCGTGATGGTATACGTTCATTTGCAGCTATACTATATCAGGAAGCTGATGTAATAAACCTGCAGTTTAAAACGGAGCAGGCGCATCCTTCACCGGAAGCACTTAAAAAAATATATCAGGCACTGGCTAACTATTATCAATTGGCGATAGGAAGCAGTGGAGGCGAAAGTTTTGATTTCGACTTACTCGATTTTGCCGAACGATTTAAATATCATCAGGCAGAAGTATATATAGCGCTGAAGAAACTGGAGGAAGAAGGATTGATTCAATTCAACGAAAGTTTTTATAATCCTTCGCATTTGTTCTTCCCGGTTGATAAAACGAAACTATATGAGTTTCAGATCGCGAATGCGCGGTTCGATCCGGTTATAAAAATGTTGTTGCGCCTATATGGCGGAGAATTATTTTCAGAGTTTGTAAAAAT
Organism: uncultured Chitinophaga sp.; assembly: GCA_902168205.1. Classification (GTDB taxonomy): domain Bacteria; phylum Bacteroidota; class Bacteroidia; order Cytophagales; family Cyclobacteriaceae; genus Ohtaekwangia; species Ohtaekwangia kribbensis. Next base: position 67,872 of record CABHOK010000011.1, read on the forward strand.
ATCGGAAGCATACCTGGCGAAAGGATTGAAGATCACCGAAAAGGAAATGATCGCTACCCTGAAGCATTTGAATGAACTGAAGATTGTGATCTATCAACCCTTAAAGAATAAACCACAGGTAACTTTTGTACTGCCGCGACAGGATGCTGATAGACTTCCGTTGAATATAGCCCGGCTGGAGGCACGTAAAAAACTTATCGTTGATAAAATGAACGCTATGGTAGCCTTTGCTACCTCCACGCATCGGTGCCGGATGCAGATTGTTCAAGAGTATTTTGGAGAAGACACGTTTGCTGTATGCGGCCTGTGCGATGTTTGCATCGAGCAGCGTAAAACAGATAATCGCTCGGCTTATGATCAGTTGCGCGCGGAAATCGTTAATATTATTAAAAGTACTTCCATGACGATTGAGCAACTGGAAGAGCATATAGAACCCACTGATCACGAACTGTTTGCCGATATAGTGCGTGAACTGGTAGATGAAGGATTGCTGCAATATGATGACAGTTGGCGATTGCAGCTTTCTGAACAAAAAAACTGATTGTATGTTTATACTACTATGCGAAAGGGATTAAAGAAGTTCGTCCGGATTTTTATTTATGTACATGTGTTTCTGGCAGCAGCCTTGTTGCTCACACACTGTACATTCAAGCGTTATGCTGAAAAATCTTATGCACGCGCCAAGAAAGATAAACCATACGATGTAATTATAGTACCCGGAGTGCCTTACGAAAAAGAGAACACTACCATGGTAATGACAATGCGTATGTACTGGGCGAAGCATCTCTACGATAGTGGCTATACCAAGAATATAATTTTTTCAGGCGCTGCAGTATATAGTCCGTTTGTAGAAGGACTCGCGATGAAGACTATTGCTGACTCATTAGGTATACCGCGCGAACATCTCTTTGCAGAAACAAAAGCCGAACATAGCACCGAGAATATTTACTACTCATGGAAGCTCGCGCAGGAATTGGGTTTTAAGAAAATAGCGTTGGCTACCGATCCCTATCAATCCGGTTTGCTACGCAGCTTTACAAGAAAGTATTGTCCAGGAGTAAAAGCTATACCCATCGTATTTGGTATGCTGGATATAGGGAGTAAGAAGTTACCGGTGATCGATACCACAGCATGTCATGCCGAAGGATTTGTTTCGATACTTGACCGTGAAGGATTCTGGCAAAGATTCCGCGGCACCATGGGTAAACGTGTTAAAGAAGAGCGCAAAGCCGAGCTTCGTCAACGCAAAGAAGAAGCGCAGGAAAACGTAAGCCAGACTACATATTGAACTTACTTGCCCGCAGATTTACAGAAGAATAATAGAACTTGTTATATAAGGATATCATCTGAGTTGTCCCGATAGCTATCGAGACGCAATGGGTAGGTATATTTTTATGTATTTATCTGCGGTTAATCTGCGTCCTCTACGGGCCATAAAACACGTGGCAAAATAAAAAATCCCTATAACGAGCAATAAAAAAAGTCCCATTGCTGGGACTTAAATCTTTGAAAGGATGATCGAAAGTGGAGAATATCGGAGTCGAACCGATGACCTTCCCGAAAGCTATCGGGACGCTCCAGCCAGGGTATATTTTATAGGTATTTTATCGGTGTAAATCAGCGTCCTCTGCAGGCAATAAAAAAGTCCCATTGCTGGGACTTAAATCTTTGAAAGGATGATCGAAAGTGGAGAATATCGGAGTCGAACCGATGACCTTCCCGATAGCTATCGGGACGCTCCAGCCAGGGTATATTTTTTAGGTATTTTATCGGTGTAAATCAGCGTCCTCTGCAGGCAATAAAAAAGTCCCATTGCTGGGACTTAAATCTTTGAAGGATGATCGAAAGTGGAGAATATCGGAGTCGAACCGATGACCTCTTCCATGCCATGGAAGCGCTCTAGCCAGCTGAGCTAATCCCCCGAATGGGCGCAAATATAAATGAGTTCCGGTAAAAATCAACGACATCGCCCTGTACAATAACTTTCGTTTCCGGAGGTGAAAGGAGTTTTAACCATAAATAAGTTCTGCTTGTTGCGGGTAAAGTATAGAAACGTATCGTTATTGAGCGCCTTCTCAGTAATCTCGATTAATAGGCGTACCTTTGCAATCTTATACAATAATATAGAATGAAATCTTTTGAAACCCTGGGCCTGTCCAGGGGCTTGGTGGAGTCGGTTCAGCTAATCGGCTTTGAAACACCTACTCCCATACAGGAAAAAGCAATCCCTGTTTTACTGAACGGTAACCGCGATTTCGTAGGACTCGCGCAAACCGGTACTGGTAAAACTGCTGCCTTTGGATTGCCCTTGCTCGAACTTGTTGATGACAAGAGTCGAGACACACAAGCGCTTGTGCTTGCGCCTACACGTGAACTTGGCCTGCAGATAGCCAATGACCTTGAAAACTTCTCTGAGAAATTTAAGTCATTCAACATTGTGGCCGTATACGGTGGCTCCAGCATTAGTGAGCAGATCCGTAAAGTAAAGAAAGGTGCTCAGATCATCGTGGCAACACCCGGACGTCTGATCGACCTGATTGATCGTAAAGCTATTAACCTCAAGACTATAAAATATATAGTACTCGATGAAGCCGATGAAATGTTGAACATGGGCTTTAAAGATGATCTTGATAAAATTTTATCGTTTACTCCGGATGATAAAGCTACATGGCTGTTCTCTGCTACGATGCCGCGTGAAGTACGCGCCATCATGAAGAACTATATGAGCGATCCGTTCGAGTTAACGGTAGGAGAGCAGAACACAGGTAACGTAAACATCGAACACCAGTACGTAATTGTACAGGAGAGAGATCGCTACCTGGCACTGAAACGTATACTCGATAACAATCCGGAAATTTTCGGATTGATCTTCTGTCGCACGCGTATCGATACACAGAAGACTGCCGAGATGTTGATGAAGGATGGCTATAGCGCAGATGCACTACATGGTGATCTTACACAACAGCAACGCGATCGCGTGATGTTGAATTTCAGACAACGGTCTTTGCAGATACTGGTTGCTACCGATGTAGCAGCGCGCGGTATAGATGTGGAAGATATCACACACGTTATTCACCTGAATATACCCGATGAGATGGAGTTCTATACTCACCGTAGCGGAAGAACAGCACGTGCCGGAAAGAAAGGTGTTTCGATCGCGATGATTTCAAAGCGCGAGCTTGGCAAAGTGAAGCAGATTGAGAAAACGCTGAAGTCTCCCTTCAAGCGTGCTATGATACCTACCGGTGCAGAAGTTTGTCAGAAGCAGTTGCTGGCATTTATGCACAAGGTAAATGAAGTAAAGGTAAATGAAGATCAGATCGCAGAATTTTTGCCTGCTATCGAAGCTGAGCTGAAGAATTTAACAAAGCAGGAACTGATCAAGCGTTTTGCTTCGCTGGAGTTTAACCGCTTCTTCGATTACTATCGCAATGCTCCTGATCTGAACGTTGAAGGAAAACGCGGAGGAAGCGAAGGCGGTGAAGAACGTTACTCATCAGGTGGCGCGCGCTTCTTTATCAACCTCGGTAAAATGGATGGTCTCGATGTATCAAAGATGATCGAGTTGATTGATGACTATGCCGGTTTAGGAAAGAACGACATCGGTAAGATAGATCTGAAAGGTGCTTATTCATTCTTTGAAGTAGAATCAGAAAAAGCAGATCTGATTCTGAAGAACATGAACGGTATAGAGTTTAAAGGTCGCCAGGTTCGTGTTGAAGTAACAGAGCAGAAAGAGTCAGGTTCAAGAGGAGGTCGCTCTTCGGGTGGTCGCGGACGCTCTTCCGGAAGAGGTTCCGGTGGTGGTGGCAGATCACGCTCATCTGATCAAAAGCGTAACAACAAATGGAGATAAGCGATATATAGCCACTATGTATAGTCTGCAATAAAACGGAAAGGCTTTATGAGTATAATTCTCATAAAGCCTTTTGTTTTTTATCCGCGTTTGTCAGTGGGGAAGACTGTGAAGTTGAGTAACTCGGTGTGGCGTATCACCGATATATCAATAGCATTGATGATATCGCGCCTGCTCAATTCCTTAAAGAGTTCATGTGTACTGTTGATGATCTTATCGTTGAACGAGATAACGATATCGCCGTCCTGCAATTGAGAACGCGAAGCGGGTGAATTGGCTTCGATCTTCGTGATGAATAAACCCTTTTTATTGCGCAGGTTATGGTGCTGCTTTACTTTCGGGTTTATCGCTACTTCCTGCAGCATCAATCCTAAATATGCCTTGAATACTTTTCCGTCTTTCAACAGCTGCTGTGCTATTTCTTTGGCCGTGTTGATATCAACTGAGAAACTCAAGCCTTGAGCACCTTGTATAATGGCCGTGTTCACACCAATTACTTCTCCTTCCATGGTAATCATCGGGCCACCGGAGTTCCCAGGATTCAATGCAGCATCGGATTGTATGACGTTGTCCACCAATCTGCCCGATTGTGTTTGCAAGGTTCGTCCCAATGCGCTTACCACCCCCGTTGTAACGGTATGTTGATAGCCGTAGGGATTGCCTATAGCAATTACAAACTGTCCGATCTGCAGTTGCTGTGCATCGCCTAATTTTGCAACGGAGTAACCTTCGCTATATATCTTGAGTATAGCTAAATCTGTATCCGGATCTTTACCTACCAGAAATCCTTCAATCTCATTTTCATTCAGCAGGCTTACCATAATTTTTTCGGCACCGTCTACTACATGACTGTTGGTAAAGACTAATCCGTCTGATGAAAAAATAAATCCCGAACCGGAGCCGGCCTGACGAAGTACATTGTTCTTGTCTCGCTTGAAGACATCTATTCTGACAACCGCATTTTTAGTTTTCTCTACGGCATCAATGATCATTGTTGAAAATGCATCCATATATCCTCCTTGGAAAGATTTAGCGCTGTCAAAAAACTATCCACGTTCGGGAATGGGCTAAAATGACCTATATCTATAGTGGCTGCGAGCCAAATTGACCGAAGTCGGTAAGCTGGCGAGGGCGATCGTACTCTGAAAAGAAGCCATAAAGGCTGTTTATACACGTTTTTTGATTACCGATTTTTTACCGGTCAACACAATTTTTAACAAAAAATTATTTGGTGAAGCTTTGAAAAATAAAAATTTTTTAGAAATTGCAATGGTTTGCAGGACAGTACTCAAACGTTAGCAGATTAAATCCGATAACCTTCTTACAAGGCTTTAATTACAGTTGGTTAACAAAGGATAGCTGCCACAATGAATGAAAAAAGAGACTGCAACGAAACCATGTCTAAAGTCGGCCCCTTAATCTAGCTTTTAAACCTATTTTATTTTTTATGAAGCAGATTAATATATATCATTTCCTGGGCTTAGCGATTATGTTTGCCAGTTCAATCGTTTCGATGACGCTTTTGGCAATCATTATTTTTTAATCCCCGTATTGTTTAGCGCTCACTCCGTAGCTAAAAGGAGTGATCTTCCTAATTGTACTACCAACTCACTCATACCGCAGGGTCTTTGCAGGATTACCCAATGCAGCCCGTAAGGTTTGTGTGCTTACCGTTATCAACGCAATGGCAATGGCGCAGATAGCTCCCGCTATATATATGCCGAGGTTCATATCAACCCGGTACGCGAAGCTGCTGAGCCAACGGTCCATCAGATACCAGGCTACCGGCCAGGCTATCAGGTTAGCAATACCAATCAATATCAGAATTTCTTTCGACAAAAGCTGAAGTATGCTTCCCACGGAAGCACCCAGCACTTTGCGTATACCGATCTCTTTCATACGCTGCAGCGTACTGAAGGTGGCAAGCCCGAATAAACCCAGACTGGCAATAAATATAGCCAGTGCTGCAAAGGTGGTGAACAACTGACTTTGTTTCTGTTCGGCCTGGTATAGCTTGCGATACCGCTCGCTTACAAATTCATACTCAAACGGGCGGCCTGGTAAAAATGACTTCCAGGTTTTCTCCAGGTGTGCTAAACCTTGCTGCATGGAGTTGCCGGATATAGTTACCGACAACCGGTTATAATTATTTCTGCGCATCAAAAATACCATCGGTACTATTTGCTGATGCAGCGATTCAAAGTGAAAATCCTTAACGATACCAATCAGTTTACCGCGCACATCGGCATGCCGAAAATCTTTGTCGATGTTCGACTCAAGATCGGTCCAGCCGAATGCTTTGGCAGCAGCTTCATTTACGATAAAGGCGAGCGAATCATCTGTAGGTATAGCCTTCGAGAAATTTCTTCCGGCCACCAGTGTTATACCATAGGTGTCAAAGAAATCTTCGTCAGCGGAGATTGATTTGAGATTTACCGAAGTACTTACCAGGCTATCGCCTTTCATAATACTGGCGTCTCCGTATGAATCCAGTAGTCGTCCCGTAGGTATACGCGAAGAGCGTCCGGCATTTTGTATCAGCGATGATTGCGTCAGGGTATTGTGAAATCCCTCATAAGTATTGTCAAGGTCATTGTAGTATGAAAGTGTAACAACCTGGTCTTTCTTATAACCCAACTCACGATCATTCAGAAATGCGAGTTGTTGAAACGTGATCAGCGTAGCAATAATCAGCACAATGGAAATGGAGAATTGTACCACCACCAATGTTTTACGAATACCTGATTTACCTGTGGCCGAGCCCTGCTGTCCTTTTAACGTAGCGGCAGGATTGAACGAAGAAATAACAAAAGCCGGATATATACCTGCTGCTATACCGATAATGATTGCAAATACAACGAGCCCCGCCATGAGCGGTATATTTGTAAATATATTCGCAGAAAGTTCTTTGCCGGTAAATGTATTCAGCCACACCACACCACGCACCGATAAGATCAGGGCAAGCACCAGCGAAAAAAAGGTGATGATTACCGACTCGCTCAGATACTGACCGATGAGTTGTGCTTTCAGTGCGCCCACAACTTTGCGCATGCCTACTTCTTTTGCGCGTTTGGTAGCGCGTGCCGTAGAAAGGTTAACAAAGTTGAAGCATGCAATGAGTATAATGAACACACCGATTACACTCATCATATATACATTGTTGATGTTACCGTTAACCTCCAGTTCATCATCCAGGTGCGAATCCAAATGTATATCGGTAAGATTTTGCACGAACAACGTAGTTGATTTGGAAGCAACCCAATCTGCCGATGCACCCCAATTGGCACGTGCAAAGTTTCCAAAATGTTTATCGAGAAAGGCAGGCAGTGATGCCTCCAGTTTTTTCGCATCAGCACCTTTTTCCAATAACAGGTATGTGCCGAAAGCGTTGTTGCCCCAGTTTGTTTCAAGACCCTTACGACCATATACATTGTCGTTCTCTAATGTGCTGAATGATACCAGGAACTCCGGATGCCAATGCGATTGCTTCGGAAAATCTTTAAACACGCCCGTTACTTCCAGGTCAAATTGATTGTTGGCACGCAGTCGTTTACCTACGATGTTCCTGCTTTTAAAATATTTCTCGGCAGCCTTCTCCGAAAGCATCACGGTAAAAGGACGTTCGAGTGCTTTGGCAGGATCACCGGATCGGACATCAATATCAAAGATCTGAAATATAGCAGGCTCTGCTACAAACACGTTGTCTTCCGTATTGGAAATCTTTACCTCACCATTTTCTTCCAGTCCGATTACGATACCAAAGTTTATCGTCCGTGCCATCACTTCAATCTCTCCGAAATCATTTTTTAGTAACGGTCCGATAGGAGGGGCAACATTGGCCAGGTGCAGATTTACTTCACCTTCCTGTGAATGGAAACTTCGTGTTACGCGGTAAGTCCGGTCGGCCTTGGCATGATACGCATCGTAACGAATCTCGTCTGTTACAAACAGGAATATAAGTATAGCACAGGCAATCGCTAACGCAAGGCCGGCTATATTGATGAAAGCGGTAAGCTTGTTGCGGAAGATAGAGCGCAGCGCTACTTTAAAATAATTTCGGATCATAGGTGCAAGGGTAAACTTTATCGTTGTCGATTGGTTACACAAAGACCATGCATTTTACGGAAGGATGCACCAGGCATTAAAAAACGCATTTCGCCAAAACACAATGTTCAATTGTGATCAGCGATGTTGTACGGAAATGACCAGAAAGTTTAAATGCCCGGTAACAAACCATTCATAAAAGATTAATTTCACGCACTTGTTGATTAATTATCTTGCTGACTTTATTGCAAACTATGAGAGTATACATTTTTGCGCTGGCCTTGTTGATTTCGGGCGCGGCATCTGCGCAGACATCCCCGGTCGGAGTAAGTGATCGTCCAAAACTGGTAGTCGGTATAGTAGTAGACCAGATGAGACAAGAGTACCTATATCGATACTATAACAAATTTGGTAATGACGGCTTCAAGCGATTGATGGGAAGTGGCTTCATGATGAAGAACGCGCATTACAACTATGCACCAACCTATACAGGTCCCGGTCATGCTTCGGTTTATACCGGCACAACACCTGCCGTGCATGGTATCATCGGAAATGATTTTTATAATAAGAAGTCAGGCAAGATGGTGAACTGTGTGGAGGACTCCCTGCAAAAAATTGTTGGTGCTCCATCCGGTAATGGTGATGTGTCTCCGTGGCGCATGCAGTCTTCTACCGTAACCGATGAGTTAAAACTGTTTACACAAAAACGTGCCAAGGTAATTGGCTTATCGTTTAAAGATCGTGGTGCTGTATTGCCGGCCGGCCACATGGCAGATGCTGCCTACTGGTTTGATAGCGGCAGCGGAAGATTTATTTCAAGCACGTACTATATGAGCAAACTCCCGGAGTGGGCAGAGAAATTCAATGGACTGAATCTTCCGGAAAAATATTTATCGCAGGAGTGGAACACGCTGTTGCCGATTGAGCAATATACCGAGAGCGGACCAGATGATTCTCCATACGAAAAGAAATATAGCGGTAAAACAAAACCTGTATTTCCATACAACCTGCCGCAGATGCGCAAACAGAATGGAAATTATGAACTGCTATATATGACTCCGTTCGCAAATGATTTTCTTACCGAATTTGCAAAAACTGCATTTGTAAACGAGAAGATGGGCAAAGATGATGTTACTGACTTCTTGTGTATATCATACTCTACTACCGATGCTATAGGTCATGCCGTAGGACCGAATGCTATAGAAGTAGAAGATACATACCTGCGCCTGGATCGTAACATTGCCGACCTGTTAAAGACGCTCGATAAAGAAGTAGGGTCTGGTAATTATACCTTGTTCCTCACGGCCGATCATGCAGTAGCAGATGTACCGCAGTATCTGAAGGATAATAAAATGCCTGCAGGATATTTCAACGAAAACTATGCGAGTGCAAAACTCAACGAATACCTGAATACATATTTCCCGGGAAAGAAACTGATAAGTAATGTAAGTAACGGACAGATCTTTTTAAACCACGAAGCTTTTCAGGGAAGCCCGAAGGCATCGGGTATAGATATGTTTATTGTAGCAGAGTTGATCGGTAAATTCCTGATGACGATGGATGGTGTTGCCAACTACTATACCGAAGGTGTGCTTCGTCAGGGTAACTATAGCGATCAGGGTGTTAAAGGACATGTGATCCGCGGATATCATCCGAAGCGCTCAGGCGACATCGTTGTAGTGCTGGAGCCCGGTTGGTTTGAGTCCGGATCAATACAAGGTACAACGCATGGTTCCCCATATACGTATGATACAAACATACCGATGCTGTTCTACGGTAAAGGTATCAAGCATGGTACATCGGTACGCTATCATCCTGTTACGGATATAGCACCTACTATCTCTGCATTGCTGAGCATCAAGTACCCGAGTGGTTGCACCGGCAATCCGGCAGAAGAAGTACTCGAATGATTTCCCCGCAAGGGTAACAATTATAGCACTCCCTGCGTAGGTTAATATGTACTAACCTTTATGATTTATGCATGTAGACCTTAAACAGAAATTTACCCGGTTCTCCGAATATTGGCATCCCTATATCGTAGGAGAGCTGAATGATAATTATGTAAAGATCGCCAAGGTAAAGGGAGAACTGATTTGGCATAAACATGATGGTGAAGATGAATTGTTTGTGGTATTGCAGGGTACATTAATGATGGACTTCCGCGATAAACCAACCATAGCGACAAAGCCCGGAGAAATTCTGATTGTACCCAAAGGCGTGGAGCATCGCCCATGGACAAACGATGAGGAGGTGCGTATTATGCTGATCGAACCCAAAAGTCTGAAACACACGGGAGATATAGTTGTTGAACAAACGGTTCAGAACCTCGAGTGGATCTAGTATAATTTTCTACACTGAAATATTCTTGTAAGATATAGCATGCCATTGTGGTTCGCCACATTGGCATCAATTTTTTAGTTTATATCCGAACTATAGTTGCGCACGCAATTGTTTTTTACGAAAGATAATCCGGTATGCTGAAATCCATCCACCCATTTGATCAGTCTGTTATAGACGAATTTCCTGTGCTTACAGTGCATGATATACAGGCGAAGCTTGATAAAGCCACACTCGCCTTCAGTCATTGGAAGAAGACTACATTTGCGCAGCGCAGCGATGTGTTGCTTAAGGCCGCGGCTATTCTTCGTAAAAATAAGGAAGACTATGCGCGCATTATTACTTGGGAGATGGGTAAAGTAATTTCAGAGTCGCGTGCAGAAGTTGAGAAGTGTGCCGTGGGATGTGAATACTTCGCGCGCCATGCGGAAACGTTTCTGGCTGATAAGATCATTAAGACAGAAGCATATAAAAGCCTGGTAGCGCATCAGCCTATAGGAGCGGTACTTGCTATTATGCCGTGGAACTTTCCGTTTTGGCAGGTGTTCCGTTATGCAGCGCCTGCGTTAATGGCAGGTAATGTAGGTTTACTCAAACACGCTTCGAATGTTACACGATGCTCCATGACGATCGAAAAGATTTTTCATGAAGCCGGTATTCCGGATGGTGTATTTCAATCACTCCTCATCGATAACTCTGCGGTTGAAAGTATACTTGAAGCGAAGATCGTGCAGGGTGTTGCATTAACAGGTAGTGAAGCAGCCGGTTCGAAAGTTGGCGCACTCGCAGGAAAGAATATAAAGAAGTCGGTGCTTGAACTCGGAGGCAGCGATCCATTTATAGTATTGGAAGATGCAGATCTCGATCTTACAGTAAAGATTGCTACACAATCGCGCATGCAAAACGCAGGACAATCCTGTATCGCTGCGAAACGATTTATAGTACATCAAAAAATAAAAGACGAATTTGTTGATCGCTTCCGTCAGAGTATAGATGCATTGCAACAGGGAAATCCTTTTGATGAAAAAATAACAACTGGTCCGTTGGCGCGCGTTGATCTGGCAGAAGAACTGGAAAAACAACTGAAGCAATCTGTTCTCCAGGGAGCACAATTGGTAACGGGTGGCGAACGCGATGGCAGTAATTTCAGGCCGTCGTTGCTCAACAATGTGAAGCCCGGTATACCTGCATTTGATGAAGAGACATTCGGACCACTCGCAGCGGTAACAACAGCAGCCAGCGACCAGGAAGCTATAGCTTTTGCCAACGCGAGTCGTTATGGTCTAGGAGCATCGGTATGGACAAAAGATCGCGAGCGTGGCGAACGCGTAGCGCGGGAGATTGAAGCCGGCTCCGTATTTATCAATGCATTGATGAAATCAGACGCACGACTGCCGTTTGGAGGAATCAAGAAATCCGGTTACGGTCGCGAACTATCCGAAGAAGGCATCCATGAATTCGTGAACATAAAAACAATCTCCATCGCGTAGTTTTTAATTCTTTTTTCGAACGCAATAATTTTTTGCAGATAAAAGTGAAGGCATAGGGGTATGGGTGATGTGAGTTGTCTTGAGGACGAAACAACCCTTAAGACAATGACTAAACATTTTAAAACCCTACTATCTGCAATGTTTTTGGCTGGTGCCTGTATACTTACTTCATGCGATGAAGAAGATCCGGGACCACTGCAGGATAAGGAAAAAGATTATTCGCTGATCGATTTCGATCGCCTGGAAATGGGCAGTGACTTTCACATTAGCGTAGAGCAATCTAATATCTATAGTATTCATGTGGAGGGTGATCGCAGAAACCTTGATGATCTCGAAGTATATAAAGAGGGCAGCACGCTCGTGATCAAGTATGAAGACAACGCAAACCGTAAGCACAACACGTATATAACGATCAAGATGCCGGAGCTGAACGGTGTAAATTTCTCAGGCGCGAGTGTATCTACTATAAAAGGATTTGAAAGCGACCATGATCTTGATTTCATTTTATCGGGTGCTTCCGATTGCCAGATTGATGCAGGCTATCGCGAACTGAATGTAGATATATCGGGTGCATCGCGTTTACGTCTCTATGGATTAGGTGATTCGATTGAGGGGAAAGTATCAGGGGCCTCTACTCTCTCTGCATTTGACTACCCCGTGCGCGAAGCAACGCTGGACGCATCTGGTGCCAGCAATGTAAAAGTAACGGTGTCTGATCAGCTCGAAGTTGTTGCCAGCGGAGGGAGCTCCGTGATATACCGTGGTAATCCTTCTGTGTCATCCAATGTATCCGGAGGAAGTACGGTTCAAAAGGACTGATCGTAAATTATATATAGCATTTTGAAAAAAGGGGTTCGCCCCTTTTTTCGTTTTCAGGGAGATGATAGAGCAGTATGAAAAAAGATTTGAAACTTTCAGGTCATTCATACAACCATTTTTAATAATTTACGTGAGAATAAATTTCTGGAGCCATTATCTGATTCCAAATTCGTAACGCCTATGTTCCTCGTATTTTAAGTTTGGTACGTCCAAGCACTTGCGTTTTGTGAGCTTCCGCTCCGGGAGCTGTCATGTTATTATTTTTTTCTTACGACTAAACTTATCCCCATGTCATTTAGTACGAAAGTCAATTCATTTATAAAATTATTTAAGAAAGCCATTAAAGGTGAGGAGCAGGAGTATACTTCGGGCAGTATAGATCGTGCTATATTTCTGCTTTCCATCCCAATGATCCTCGAGATGCTGATGGAATCATTGTTTGCTGTAGTCGATGTATACTTTGTAAGTCGTCTGCGTGATAATGATGCCGTAGCAACCATTGGCTTAACCGAGTCTGTATTAACCCTGATATACTCCATTGCAATCGGGTTGAGTATGGGGGCTACCGCCATGGTGGCACGCAGGGTAGGTGAGAAGGACATTCCTTCTGCGGAGGTTGCCGCAGCACAGGCTATATATATAGGCATCGGGTTGTCAGCACTGATCAGTGTGTCAGGAGTTTTCTTTGCAGACGATATACTGCGATTGATGGGGGCGAACGAGCGCCTCATAACAAACAACGTAGGATATACACGCTGGATGCTCGGCGGAAACATTACGATCATGATGTTGTTCCTGATCAACGCGGTTTTCAGAGGTGCCGGTGATGCCACTATCGCCATGCGTTCACTATGGGTAGCCAACATTCTGAACATGATACTCGGTCCGCTCTTTATATTTGGTGTAGGTCCGTTGCCCAAGCTTGGTGTAGAAGGTGCCGCTATCGCTACAACCATTGGTCGTGGTACAGGTGTGCTGTATCAGGTATATCATTTACTGAAAGGTAAAGGTATTCTCAGGTTGCATAGCGAGAATCTGCGAATCAAATGGGACATTATCGGGAAGTTGCTGAAAGTATCAGCCGGTGGCACCGGACAGTTTCTGATCAGTTCAGCAAGCTGGATCTTCCTGGTGCGCATCGTATCTGATTTCGGCAGTGCCGCATTGGCCGGCTATACTATTGCTATCCGCATCATTGTATTTGCTATACTGCCTGCATGGGGCATGGCGAATGCATCGGCAACACTGGTAGGTCAGAACCTGGGCGCAGGCCATCCTGATCGCGCAGAGAAGTCTGTGTGGCGAGCTGCATTTTTCAACATGTTGTTTTTAGGAATGGTAACGGTATTGTTTTTCAGTCTGGCCAATCCTATACTTCATTTCTTTACTACCGATGAGAAGGTGCTGGCCAATGGTATACAATGTCTGCAGGTGGTATCGCTGGGGTATATATTTTATGCGTACGGTATGGTGATCAACCAGTCGTTTAACGGAGCCGGTGATACGCGTACACCTACCATCATCAGCTTCTTTGGGTTCTGGATTTTTCAGATACCTTTTGCTTATTTCCTCGCTTCATGGATGGGCGTTGGGCCAGTAGGGGTATATACTGCGATAGCGGTTGCAGAATCGCTGATGGCTATTGTTGGTATTCTTATTTTCCGTCAGGGAAAATGGAAGGCTGTTAAGATATAGTGTAGATGTAAATGTAACGAGTCTTGTTAATCAACAAGACTCGTTTTTTATACTATATCTTCGTTTAAGGATTTCTCTTTTTAAAGGCGGCTTTAAAAGCATTGCCCAGTTCATCGCCTGCTTTCTTCAGGTTTTGTTCTACTTCTTTCCAGCGGTCGTTATTCTCAGCTTCCTGCTTGAGTTTTTCTGCTGATACTTTGAGCTCTTCCAGCTTCACTTCAAATTCCTGTCGCAGTCTTTCGCTGGCTTCGTTGAATTCTACCAGGAAATCATCTACACGTTTGCCGAAATTTTTAAATGATTTTTCAGCTCTTCCTTCTTCTTTGGGTTCCATAGGGTTAATGTTTTATACAACATACCAAAGATAATAGTAAGTATTTTAAAATGTTGGTTAGATTCAGTAAGTGCTTTGACGCGTTTTATCGTTGATAACTATATTTACGCAGATTTAGGTTAGCCATAATGGATTTTAATATTGATTTTTCGATGATCGACTTCATCGAAATGCGGAAACGTGATATTACGCGCGAGGAGATTGTAAGTATTTTGAACAACCGGAGCTCCTATTTTGAGCAAAATGAGGATTTTATTAACGTGCTGGGCTTTAGCATCAGAAGAAAATTCATTCCGATGGCCTATCGCGTTTCTAAAAATGCTAATTTTGAAATAGAAATCCTTCAAGTTGATTTGCCCTATGAAAAAGATATCAAACAAAACTGGTGCGGATTCTCCTGATGTGAAGAAAGACTATTTTGAAATTGTCCGTAATACTCCTCTTCATTTAAAAAGAAAATTCAGCATGACTGATTTTCATTCGATGATAGAAGCATTACGAGAACAACGTGAAAAAAAAATCTTAAATCTTACTGCATGTTAAGATTACTTATCTTTTTTATAGTTTTTAGTTTAACAGTATCAGCCTGCGGCTCATCCAAACATCATAAAAAACTGAAGCCCGGAAGACCAATTCCCTGTCCGCAAAAAGACTGCTGATGAATCTACGCAAAATCGTAATCGCTATAGACGGATACTCTGCCTGTGGTAAGAGTTCCACTGCCAAGGAAGTAGCCGCCATTCTCGGATATCGTTACATTGACTCGGGCGCTATGTACCGTGCAGTAACGTATTATTTTCAGGAGCACCATATATCGCTCACCAACCCGAAGGAGATAACCAAGGCGCTGGAGCAGATCCATATTTCATTCAAGGTAAATCAGAAAAACGGTACCGACACTTTTCTGAATGGTTTGAGTGTTGAGAAAGAGATACGCAAGATGCGTGTGTCTGAAATGGTAAGCCAGGTGAGTACAATTAAAGATGTGCGCACCGCGATGGTTGATCAGCAACGCAGGATGGGTAGAGAGCGCGGTATCATTATGGATGGACGCGACATCGGTACGGTTGTATTTCCTACGGCAGAACTTAAACTCTTTATGCAGGCCGAAATGAATGTAAGAGCCTTTCGCAGGCAACAGGAATTACTGGAACGCGGCCAACTGGTAGACCTAGATGATGTTATTGAAAACATTCGTCAACGCGATGAAATCGATACCACGCGTGCCGAGAGCCCGTTACGAAAAGCTGAGGATGCTATCGAAGTAGATACCACTTATGTTTCATTTGACGAGCAGGTGGATGAAGTGGTTCGACTCGCGCTTTCCAAAATTGTTATACCGGCTAATTAAAGTATTCGAGTTTTACGGAAATACATGTTGCCTTCCGTAATTTTGCTAAAGGAGAATAACGTATTCTTTATCCCGGTTATTCTACCCCCGCATCATGGAAAGCACGCTCAGACGAATCGTCCGCTATTTTTTTAGTGGCACACTGTTCATTGTTCCATTAGTCGCTACAGCCTACTTTATTTTTGTTGCATTCAGTTGGCTTGATAGTCTGCTTAAGCTGCCGTACCCGGGGCTGGGCTTTATTATCATCCTGTGCGCTATTACGATCTTCGGATACCTTACCACCAACTTTGCATTTAAGACTTTCACTACGTGGTTCGATCATCTTATGAATCGCATTCCGCTGGTGAAACTTATTTACTCATCGTTAAAAGACCTGCTCAATGCCTTCGTGGGCGACAAGAAAAAATTTAACAAGCCTGTGCTGGTGTTGATGAATGAAGAGAACAAACTATACCAGATCGGCTTTATAACGCAGGCTGACCTTTCTGAACTTGGCCTAGATGATATGGTGTCGGTTTACCTGCCTCATTCGTATGCAGTTTCCGGCTGGCACTATATTGTACCGAAGAGCCGCATCACACCGCTAAATATACCGGGACCAACAGCGATGAAATATATAGTGTCCGGTGGTGTGAGTGGATTTAAAGAAAACTACTAAAATAAAAATGGGTATCCGCTATATATACCGGATACCCATTAGAAATATAGTACTGGAAAACCAGTAGTTTTTAGAATCTGAAAGTTACACCGCCAGATATAGGAGTAAGACCAATGCTTACTTCACCAAATACACCAATGTTTGGCTGGAAGAAATAGCGTGCACCAGCATATATACCGCTACGAACAGCACCATCATAGTCATCATCGTAAGCTGAGTTTGCGGGACCATCATAATTATAGCTTGATGCAACATAACCCAGGAATGCACCTGCGTATGGATCAAACTTTTTGTTGCTAACTCTCAGGAGTTTTGCAAAGTGATAAGAAGCACGTGCACCGAAATCAATGAAGTTATAAGTGTAATCGTAGTCATTTCCCAAGTAGCCGTAGTCGTGAGTCCAACGGGTATAGGCTAAATAACCACCACCGCTGATCTCATCTGTAAACGCATACTCCCCGTTAACACCAATGGTTGCAGCTAAGCCACTACCAGCGTAGTAATAACCAAGACCCAGGAATGGGCTTAGTAAGAATTGCCCTTTTTGAACTTGTTGTGCGGAAGCGTTGTAGCTTGAGAAAGAGATTAGCAGAAGCATAACTACTGCCAGAAAACGCATGTCTTTTTTCATAGAGTTTTTATTTGTGATAAAATTAAGCAAAGACTTTTAATGCCTGAAATTTAAACAGGAATGTATACACGTGTAAATTAAACCTGAAAAAAATCGACATACCCAAGTTTAGTCCGTTACTACGGTTAAACTATAGGACAAGTTTCAGACCAAAATGTTTTAACTGCTTAATTTATCACTCCGGAACCTACCAGGTCTTCACCCTCATACCAGGCTGCAAACTGGCCGGGGGTTATACTTTTCATTGGAGTATCGAAGATGATATAAAGTCCTTCTTCTTTTTTATGAAGGGTACACGGTGCCAGGGTTTGGCGATAACGAATACGCGCTGTGTACCGTGCGGACTCGCCAATGTTTAATTTCAGATCAGCTCGCACCCAATGTTCATCCTCATTCGGAATAAATAATCCTTTACGGTATAGGCCTGGATGTTCTTCACCCATGCCGGTATAGATAACATTTTCGTTTGTATCTGTACCAATCACAAACAACGGTTCAGCAAAGCCCCCCAGGTTTAAACCTCTGCGCTGTCCGATAGTATAGTAATGTGCACCGTTGTGCTCGCCTACTATATTACCCAGTGCGGGCTCAAAATGATAGGGTGCTGTTATTTGTTGAAGATCGTCTTTCTCAAAACCATTTTTAAACGCAACAGCATCGGCCGGTATATTTACCACACGTCCTTTGCGGGGCTGCAGGCGTTGTTGCAGAAAATCCGGTAAATGTACTTTACCAACAAAACACAACCCTTGCGAATCTTTTTTATCAGCTGTTACCAAACCTATCTCTTTCGCTATAGCGCGCACTTCCGGTTTCAGTAATTCCCCTATAGGAAACAGTGATCGCGACAGCTGCTCTTGCGTTAACTGGCAAAGGAAATAACTCTGATCTTTATTCGGATCTTTACCCGCCAGCAATTGATATACAGTCTTACCGTCTTTTTCAACTTCTCCTCTACGGCAATAATGTCCGGTGGCTACATAGTCAGCACCAAGCTTCAAGGCAGCATTCAGAAAAACATCAAACTTTATTTCACGGTTACAGAGTACATCCGGGTTGGGAGTGCGGCCGCGTTGATACTCGGCAAACATATAGTCCACTATACGCGCTTTATACTCCGCACTTAGATCGATCGCCTGGAAAGGTATACCCAGGTGCTGTGCCACGATCATGGCATCATTACTATCATCCAGCCACGGGCATTCATTGCTGATGGTAACAGAGTCATCGTGCCAGTTCTTCATAAACATGCCGATCACTTCATAACCCTGCTCTTTCAGCAAGTATGCTGCTACGCTGGAGTCCACACCACCCGATAGACCAACCACAACGCGTTTACCGAGTCCTTGCTTGGTGGCAGAGACATTTGTATTCGTGTTTGTTTGGGCTGTCGTATGGTTGGCTGTTGCGTTCATTATTTCTTAGAAGTGAGATTTTCGCTCAAAAGTTCATTTACAGTCTCATTAAACTTTTGAATTCCCTGCTCATAATAGAAACCGGTACCGGGTCCTGAGAAACCAGTATGTATCTTTTTTACTTTACCATCTTTACCAATAAAGATGGTGGTAGGGAATGCCACAACTTTGTTCAGCATGGGTAAAGTTTCAGCAGCTTGTGCTTTGTCGTTTGTGCCGGCAATGACAAAATCGTAACTAACTTTCAGTTTATCGATCATCTTCTTTACGCGACCACTCGCATAATCGAAGTCGGGTTTGCGTTCGTACGCAAGACCGATGATCTCCACCCCGCGTTTTTTATTTTCATTATACCAGGGTGAGAGGAACATTGTCTCATCCATACAATTCGGGCACCAGGTTCCGAACATCTGTAGTATAACTACTTTGTTTTTATACTTCTCGTCATTGAGCGTTACCGGATTACCGTTAACATCCGGGAACTTGAATTCAATGCGCTCGTAACCGGGCTTCAGATAGGTGAGTGATTCCGGATCAGGCAACGAAGCATTTTCATCTTTTATACCTTCCCAAAACTCCATGTGATTTTTTCCGGAGATAAACTCTCCTGTCAGGGAACCATCTTCTTTTTTCGTTGCACGGAATATATAGGCATGATTGCCATCGAAGGTACTGAGCTGCATCAGTCCGTTAACAACGTTGCCTTGTAAATAACGATAGTCACCGGTAGGTGTCAGAAATGTGCCGGTTACACTATCACCTTGTTGTTTAAATATACCTACAGCTTTCGTAGTATCGAATTCATGTGTAAAGGTTACAGCATATTTGCCGGTGAAGTCAGGAACATCTTTTTGATCTTTAACTTTTTCGAACCGGAACGTTTGTCCATACACCGCTGTAAACGCAATGTTGAAATCCTTTTCGTAGTTCTTGATGAATTCGCCCTGCAGCGTATCGCCTTTTATAGCAGCCTTAATGTTAGCATCGAAAATGTGAAGGCCTATATTTACCGAATCGCCGGCAACATTTACTTCATCCAGTAATAAACGCTCATCGGCATTGCGCAGGTAAATATCATATCCGCCATCATCATCTTTAGTAAGTTCAAAATTGAAAGGCAATTGCTGGCCTTGTATTTCGATGGTGGCCCGCCACATGCCGGTTTTCAAAGTGTCGGGTGCTTCAGTTTTTTTACCGCAGGCCGCCAGTGCAAGGGTGGTGATAACAACGAGATATCTCCTCATGGATTTTTAGAATTTTATAAGATCACAAAAATGCTATAAATGATTAACAATTGGATGAGAAGTATGATTTTTGGTTCTTATTGATCGTTCAATCGTATGTTTTCTGATCTCAAAGTACTTGAACTGGCTTCGGTGCTGGCCGGGCCGAGTGTAGGGCAGTTCTTTGCCGAACTGGGTGCCGAGGTAATTAAGGTTGAAAATCCTGCTACCGGTGGCGATGTTACCCGTAGCTGGAAGCTGGCAGGCGAGCAGACAGACGATCGCTCTGCTTATTTCTGTTCCGTTAACTGGGGAAAGAAGTCTGTAGCATTAAACCTGGGCAATTCGCGCGATCGTGAAGTAGTATATAAACTGGTAAAGCAATCGGATATAGTCATCGCCAGCTATAAGCCCGGTGACGCAGAAAAACTGGGTGTTGATTATGAGTCATTGTCGTCTATGAACCCTCGCATCGTTTATGGTTTAATAACGGGCTACGGCCAGGATAACGCACGCGTTGGCTACGATGCCATTATACAGGCGGAGACAGGGTATATGTATATGAATGGCGAGCCGGGTGGTGCGTCATTAAAAATGCCGGTAGCACTTGTCGATGTACTGGCTGCGCATCATTTGAAAGAAGGTATATTGCTGGCGTTGTTGAATCGTGAACGAACAGGCAAGGGCGACCGTATAGCCGTATCGTTAATACAGGCTGCTGTTGCATCGCTGGTGAACCAGGCAACGAACTGGCTGGTGGCCGGAGTGCTGCCGCAGAAACAAGGCTCATCGCACCCGAATATAGCGCCTTATGGTGATGTATTCAGAACTGCAGATGGTAAAGATATACTCCTGGCCGTAGGCAGCGACCGGCAGTTTCGTGATTTGTGTACGTTACTGGATATTGAAACGATTGCTGATGACGATCGCTTTAAAACCAATGCTGCACGTGTCGTTCATCGTGTGGAATTGAATTCTATTTTACAATCGCAGATGATCTTGAAGCACGCTGATGTATTGATGACATCGATACATGAATCAAAGATCCCGGCAGGCTTTATACAAAATATGCAGCAGGTTTTTGAAACGCCTGAAGCAAAAGCATTGTTGTTGGTACAACGTGGTATAGCCGGTGTGAGAAGTTTTGTTGCCCAGGGTGAAAACCTGAAGACGCAGTCAACATTAACAAGTCCTCCACACCTGGGTGAACATACACACGAAGTGACGCAACGTTTAGGATCGTAACAGACATGAGAGATATAGCAACACGTGCTGACATTGAATTGCTGGTGAATGAATTTTATGCGAAGGTGATGAGAGATGATTTGCTGGCTCCTGTATTTCAACATATAGATTTGCCGCATCATCTTCCGGTGTTGTATAATTTCTGGTCATCGGTTTTACTGGGCGATCAGAGTTACAAAAGCAATCCCTTTGAAAAGCATATCAACCTGCCGATTAATGCTACACATTTTGATCAATGGTTGTCACTTTTCATGAGCACGCTGGATGAACATTTTGCCGGAGAAAAAGCAACCGAGGCCAGGCAGCGGGCGCTGAGCATTGCCGGAATTTTTCAGCACAAGTTGGGGTTGTTAAAGTGAGTTTACACGGTGGTTTTGCCGCTGAACTGGCAAATCCGGGAACTCTGAACATTTAGCATTATTTTCGCACACCGAAGTGCAAACATTGAAAATGGTAACAGACGAAATTATAGTAAAAGCCACCGAGCGGCTTCATCAGAAAGGTTTCCTCAATATTCCGGTTGAAAAGGATGTTGACGTGGTCGCGGAGATCAACCGCCTGCGCAAGGAAAAGAATGCTGTGATTCTGGCGCACTATTATCAAACACCGGATATACAGGATATAGCGGATTATGTTGGTGATAGTCTTGGATTGTCTCAACAGGCTGCAGCTACTACTGCCGACATGATTGTTTTTGCAGGTGTTCACTTTATGGGTGAGACTGCGAAGATTCTCAATCCGCATAAAAAAGTTTTGTTACCGGATCTGAAAGCCGGATGCTCACTGGCCGAATCCGCACCGCCAGATCAATTCAGAAAATTCAAAGAGCAACATCCCGATCATATCGTGATCACCTATATTAACTGTACAGCCGAGATCAAGGCGATGAGTGATATCATCTGTACATCCGCTAATGCAGAAAAGATTGTTAACTCGGTACCGAAAGATCAGCCGATCATATTTGCGCCTGATAAAAATTTAGGTCGCTATCTCATCAACAAGACCGGAAGAGATATGTTGTTGTGGGATGGCGCCTGCATTGTACACGAGGCCTTTGCTATTGATAAGTTACTTGAACTTCACAAGCAGCATCCGAATGCCAGGATTGTAGCGCACCCTGAATCAGAAACTCATATTCTGAAAGTAGCGAACTATATAGGATCTACAACGGGCATGATCAACTATGTGAAGAACGATTCTGCCTCCGAATATATCATTGCCACCGAGGCGGGTATACTTCACCAGATGTCGAAAGAAGTTCCGCATAAAAGTCTTATACCGGCTCCCAGCCACGAAGACAACACCTGCGCCTGCAGCGAGTGTGCCTTTATGCGTATGAATACTATGGAGAAACTATATCTTTGTTTAAAGTATGAACTGCCGGAAATTATAGTGCCGGAAGACATACGCAAAAAAGCATTGATACCAATTCAGCGTATGCTGGAAATCTCTAAAAGCTAAACATGCCGCAGACTGACGTTCTTATTATAGGCTCGGGTATAGCCGGGCTTTCGTTTGCCATTAAAACCGCGAGACGTTTTCCGGAGCAATCCATAACGGTTATTACCAAAGCAGACGACAGCGAGTCCAATACAAAATATGCACAAGGCGGTATAGCTGTGGTGCTGGATGAAATCACAGACTCATTCGATAAACATATAGAGGATACGTTACGTGCAGGCGATGGCTTGTGCGACCGCGAGGTGGTAGAGCTGGTAGTAAAGGAAGGACCCGATCGTTTACTCGAAATTATACAATGGGGTGTTGAGTTTGACCAGGATGAATCAGGCAACCTCGCACTCGCGAAAGAAGGTGGCCACACCGCCAAACGCATCATTCACTATAAAGATATAACAGGCTGGCAAATTGAGCAGGCGCTGTTGAGAGAGGTGAGTACATTAACAAACATTACTGTACTGTCTCATCACTTCTCGATTGATCTTATTACAGAACACCATTTCAAAAGCAGAATATCACAACCACAGCCGGGCATTACGTGCTATGGTGCTTACGTTATGGATCAGTATACCTGCAAGATTGAAAAATATACATCGAAGGTAACGTTGCTGGCCACAGGTGGTTCCGGACAAGTATACCGCACCACGACTAATCCATTGATTGCAACAGGCGATGGTGTGGCGATGGCCTATCGTGCCATGGCACGTGTTCGCGATATGGAGTTTGTACAATTCCATCCGACCGCATTTTATTCGAAAGATGATAATCCATCGTTCCTTATCACCGAAGCTATACGCGGGCATGGTGCATACCTGCGTGCGAAAGATGGCGAGCGCTTCATGTTCAAGTATGATGAACGTGGCGAGCTGGCATCACGCGACATCGTGGCACAGGCAATCGATAATGAACTGATTACACGAGGAGATGAATGTGTATACCTTGATTGTACACATTTACCGAAAGAAGATTTTATATCGCACTTCCCGAATATATATGAGAAGTGTTTGAGTAAAGGTATCGATATAACCCGTGAAATGATTCCGGTGGTACCTGCCGCGCATTACCAGTGTGGAGGTATAGATGTGGATACGTTCGGAAGAACATCGATTACAAACCTGTATGCTTGTGGCGAATGCTCACGTACGGGGTTGCATGGTGCCAACCGACTCGCCTCTAATTCTTTATTGGAAGCTATTGTGTTTGCTCACCGTTGTTTTGTTGATGTTGAGAAGAAGCTTCACGCGATATCAGTATCGCAGAGTATACCGGAGTGGAATGCAGAAGGTACAACGGTTCCGCGCGAGCAGATACTCATTACGCACAACCGGAAAGAGCTGCGCGACCTGATGAGCGATTATGTTGCTATAGTTCGCTCGAATGAGCGCCTGCAACGCGCACTAAAAAGAATTGACGTGCTATACCATGAAACCGAAAAGCTGTATGATGAAGCTGTGCTCTCACCGCAGCTTTGTGAGTTGAGAAACCTCATCACCATTGCGTATGTGATTACCAAGCAGTCGCTGGAGCGAAAGGAAAATCGCGGAGGTTTCTACAACGTAGACCTTACACGCAGCAAGCACGCGCACTAATTCTATTTTTTCTCTTCTATCATTTTCTGAATCGCGAGGTATTCATCGCGAAGCTTAGCGGCTTCCATGAACTCAAGCTCTTTGGCAGCTTTCTCCATGGCTTTACGTGTGCGTTCAGCCATTTTGTTAAGTTCATCTTTGCTCAGGTAGGCTACTACCGGATCAGCCGCTAATGTTGCTTCTTCATTCTCTACGTAGTAATTACGAGTAGACTTTTTCGAATCCGCCACTTTGGTTTGCCCCAGAATAGCTTCTTTGGATTTCAGTACAGTCTTCGGTGTAATACCGTTCGCTTTGTTATAGTCTATCTGGATCTTTCTTCTTCGGTTCGTCTCTTCAATGGCAACCTGCATGGACTCCGTAATGTTATCGGCATACATAATTACCCTTCCGTTTGCGTTTCGTGCAGCGCGACCAATGGTCTGCACCAGTGAACGCTGGTTACGAAGGAAACCTTCTTTGTCAGCATCCAATATAGCGACAAGCGATACTTCTGGAAGATCAAGACCTTCACGCAGCAGGTTGACTCCTACCAATACATCATATACTCCCAAACGCAGTTCACGCAACAGCTCGACACGTTCCAGCGTATGTACTTCCGAATGTATATACCGGCATTTGATGCCGACACGATCCATATATTTAGTAAGTTCTTCGGCCATGCGTTTGGTAAGCGTTGTTACCAGTACGCGTTCATTTTTCTTGACACGCTCATCGATCTCTTCGAGTAAATCATCAATCTGGTTTTTGCTCGGACGTACATCAATCTCTGGGTCAAGAAGTCCTGTAGGACGAATCAATTGTTCAACTACAACACCTTCCGATTTACGCAGTTCATATTCCGCAGGAGTAGCACTTACATAAACGGATTGATTAATCAACGCTTCAAATTCATTGAAGGTAAGCGGCCGGTTATCCAACGCAGAGGGTAGACGAAAACCATAGTCTACAAGATTTACTTTGCGCGAGCGATCGCCTCCCCACATGGCCCTGACCTGCGGAATGGTAACGTGGCTTTCATCAATCACGAGTAGAAAATCATCCGGAAAATAATCAATGAGACAGAAGGGGCGTGCGCCTGGCAAGCGTCTGTCGAAGTAGCGAGAGTAATTTTCTATACCGGAGCAGTATCCTAACTCGCGCATCATCTCAAGATCAAACTCGGTGCGTTCCTTCAGTCGCTTGGCTTCCAGGTGACGTAGCTCAGTCTCAAACATTTTTACCTGTGCCACCATGTCGTCCTGTATCTCGTGGATGGCCTGATTCAGAAGAGATTTACCGGTAACAAAGAGGTTGGCCGGAAATATAGTCACCACTTTCTCATCGGATATTTTTTTGCCGCTATACGGATCGATGCGTTGTATCGATTCAATTTCATCGCCCCAGAAATATATACGGATGGCGTAATCCGCGTACGCGAGAAACACATCTACCGTATCGCCCTTTACACGGAATGTACCGCGTTTGAATTCAAGTTCGGTGCGGTGATAGAGTATATCTACCAATGCGAATAGTAATTTATTCCGAGGGATAACTTCACCTGCTTTTAGTTTGATAACATTCTTTCCAAATTCCTCGGGGTTTCCAATACCATAGATACACGATACGGATGCCACGACTATAACATCTCTGCGACCGGTGAGGAGCGAGGAGGTAGCACTCAATCGCAGTTTCTCGATCTCTTCATTAATTGAAAGATCTTTCTCAATATATAGGTTGGAGGAAGGTATAAATGCTTCAGGCTGATAATAATCGTAGTACGATATAAAATACTCGACAGCGTTCTCCGGAAAGAATTGTTTGAATTCACCATAAAGCTGTGCGGCAAGTGTTTTATTGTGGCTCAATACCAACGTAGGCCTGTTACACTGTGCAATAACGTTGGCCACAGTAAATGTCTTACCCGAACCCGTTACACCGAGTAATGTCTGGTGTGCTTCACCATCGTTAAGACCTTGTACTAGTTTTTTTATAGCCTGAGGCTGATCACCGGTAGGTACGTATTCACTGCTGAGTTTGAAATCCATAGGGGAAATTAACCGTTATCTGTTAATAGTTAATCGCCAGTGCTTTGAAATAGTTCATCCGTATTTTTTAATGAGCAAAGGCGAAATAGAGTTAAACGAACATAGCCGTACCGTTGTTTCCTTATCGGGAAAAAAAGAAGAGTCGCCTTTCGGGCGACTCTTCTTTTTTTGTTATCCGGTTATTCGTTAATGGTTATCCGTCTCTAAAGATTGTTAAACGATTAACGTTAGTTATTCCATATTGTCCACGACTTCTCTGCTTGCACATGCAGCATTTCCAAACCGTTCTTGATTGTTGCTCCTCGCATTTCAGACTTTTGTAAGAACAATGTACGAGCCGGGTTATAGATCAGGTCGTATACATAATGCTCGCTGCCGATGTGTTCGTAGTTGATCGGAGGCATTGCTTCTGTCTTTGGACTCATACCCAGCGGAGTGGTGTTGATGATGAGTTTGGAGCTGGTGGTGATGGTAGGATCTTTCTCCAGATCTTCGTAAGTAAAAACGCCTTTCCTGGCTTCGCGTGATACAAGTTTATAGTCGATTTTCAATTTCTTCAACGCCTCCTGTACGGCTTTTGATGATCCACCAGTACCGAGTATCAGCGCGTTGAACGTTTTGTCTTTAGGAAGCCACTTCTCTAATGTCTCATGAAATGCATCGGAGTCTGTGTTGAAGCCTTTCAGTTTACCGTCTTTGATCTTGATAACATTTACGGCACCGATCTTCTTGGCAAAACCGTCTACTTCATCGAGGTATTTCAAGACTTGCTCTTTGTACGGGATGGTGACATTGAGACCAGTGAGACCTTTGGTTTCTTTCAAAAGAGTTTCTATCTCTGTGATGTTGCCTAACGGAAATAATTCGTAACGATAGTCACGCAGACCTTCGCGAAAAAATTTCTCATCAAAATATGACTTTGAGAACGAATGACTAACCGTTCCTCCGATTAGTCCGAATACTTTTTCCATGTTAGATGTTTGTTTTAAATCTTGCTGTTATTCTTTCTACTAAAACCACTATAAATACACCGAGTGCTACCATGAGTATAGCCTGAAGAACCAGCGGGTCTTTTCCGGTTATGGTAACATAATCCCAAGGTAAAACACTCTTTTCTGCTACCGGCACTTGTTCGCCCGAGCCGTTGGTAACGTACCTCAAAACCTGCCTCCACGGCCATACTTTGTTTAGAGAGCCCAACATGAACCCGGTCATCAAAGCTACGGCCGTATTATAATATCTATTCATCACCCAGGTTAAAATCCGGGAGAAGCCCATTAAACCTATAGCTCCACCCAGTAAGAAGGTGATCAATACTATACCATTAAATTTTGATACCGCATTGATAACCGCCTGGTAGCGATTGATGAGCACCAGTAAAAATGCTCCTGATACACCGGGTATCAACATGCCTCCACTACATAATATACCGGCTACAAAAATCATCCAGAGGGCAGCCGGCAGTTGTAATGAATTAAGTCGTGTTAATGCGTACATGATTACAATGCCCAGTAAAAAACTGAACACTGTGCCCATACTCCACTTGGTAATTTTGCGCAGGGCGAGGGGAGCAGCCATCAGAATTACACCAAAGAAAAATGACCAGAGCTGTATGTGATAGTGACGCAGCAGGTAGGCCATGGTGGGGGCTAGCAGAAATATACTGGTAAAAATCCCTGCAAATACCGTGGTCAGGAAATTACCATGAATCTTCTTCCAGAAATCGGCAAGGCGGAATTTCAGCAGAAGCTGAAAAGCTTCGCGGTCAATAGCACGAATTGAACGCAGAAGGTCCTGATATATACCCGTAATAAACGCTACGGAGCCTCCGGAGATTCCTGGGATGACATCCACTGCTCCCATGCTTAGTCCTTTTACATAGAGGAGAATATAATCCAGTGGTTTCTTCAATACGCTGTTTGCTTAGTCGATTTCAAAAGGCGGTGCAGTGTTTGTGTTCTTCTTTTCTATACCGAGAAAATGTAAAAAGGTATCACCGCGTAATCCAAGACGGATGGTTTCGAGCGGAATAACTTCTTCCGGAGCAATGTTTCCTAAGTTTACATTGGCACCCAACAATTTTATAAACCACACCTGCTGTGCCTTCTGAGGAGCTTCCCAGATTATTTTTTCGAACGGAATCTTCGTTAATATCTCCTGCACCAGTCCGGAACGAACTTCACCTGATGAGCGGAATAAACCAACATTACCACCTTCGCGTGCTTCACCAATAACTTTCCAGGCACCGGCATCAAGTTCTTTTTGCATGAGTTCAATCCATTGATAAGGTGGAATGATCTTGTCTGCATCTTTAGACCCTACTTCTGAAAGTACGGTTACCTGTTCTGAAAGTTTTGTAATGTAGTCGCATTTCTTGTCATGGTCAATATCCATTGAACCATCTGATACTTCTGCGAACGACATATCGAATTTATCGAGCAGTCTCCGGTAATCATCAAACTGATTCCGGATTACAAATGCTTCGAAGAGTGTACCTCCGAAATAAACCGGTAAGCCTGCCTCT
Organism: uncultured Chitinophaga sp.; assembly: GCA_902168205.1. GTDB lineage: Bacteria > Bacteroidota > Bacteroidia > Cytophagales > Cyclobacteriaceae > Ohtaekwangia > Ohtaekwangia kribbensis. The sequence continues at coordinate 96,571 of CABHOK010000011.1, forward strand.
TTAAAGACCTGAAGTTTTTCTTTGAGCTTTGGAGTGACAAATGATGTAGCCCATCCCAGTTTTACGATATCGACATGATCCGCACAGGTACTCACAAAATCTTCAGCTTGGCGGATACTCAGGCCTTTATCCATGGCCATGGTAAAACCGAATTGCCTGGGCTTTTTGGTACGCTCAGGCAAATTGTTAAGGTCGTAATTCATTAATTATTGTCTTTTCTAAACTGCTCAATGATCTTATACAGAGCCTTTTGTGTTTCCATTTTTGGAAAGAAGTCAAATAAGGCTGTGTGACCATCGAAGTCCAAAATTAAGGCATTTTCCAAATAATTAAAGGCCTCTTTAAAACGACCTGATTCTATGAGGTATACCGTCATGCGGTAGAAAAGCTCCGCATCGTCTGGAATTTCTTCAAAACCAGTTAATAACGTGTCTATCGCCTTTTCGTGATCGCCTTGTTCATAATAAATAAACGACCAGTTGAGCCATATTTCTTTGTCGTTCGGATCAAGCTTGCTCGCTTCTTCATACGCATCTATACTCGATACAGTATTACCAACCTTAAACTCAGCGTGAGCTACAGCTTTCCAGTATTCTGAATTTTCAGGATGAATCTTTAAAGCTTTGTTATAAAAATGAAGAGCCTGATACCACTTCTCCTGTTTTTCAAGACAGGCACCGGCACCAAACCATGCTTCATCATATAAGGTGTCAAGCTTGGATGCTTTTTGGAAATATTTTAATCCTAATTCGTACTGCTCCAGACTTTCGTATGCTGCACCGAGGCAACAGTATACTTCGGGACTCGGACCTTCCAGATCAATTGTTTTTCTGAACGCATCCAATGCCTTGGTATACTCACCCATGTTCATATAGGTGTTACCCGTGTTGAAGTGTGCAGAGGCAAATGATTCATCAATAGTTATAGCATAGTCGTACGCATGAAGTGCTTCTTCGTACTTCTCCAGTTTATTATATACGATACCCAAATTATACCAGGCCGCAGCCGAGTACGGATCTTCGTCTATAAATTTCTGATAGTATTCTATGCTGCTTTCAAGTTGTCCGGTTACATCGAGGCAGAACGCAAGTTCATATAGCGCACCATCGTGATTGATGTTGATCTCGATCGCTTTTTTATAAGCATCGATGGCTTGCGTATAGTGTTCCATACTTTGATAGGCCAAACCGATGTTATAGTATACCTCATCTTTGTCGTCTGCAAAGTTGAGAGCCTGCTCAAAGTTTTCGATTGCTTCTTTATGATTTCCTTTTAATGAAAGGATAGATCCTTTTGTTAAAAATATTTCCGGATCGTTAGGTTGAAGAGCATGAGCCTGATCAAGTAAGTCAAGTGCTTCGGTATACTCTTCTAAATTAGAAAGTATCTGTGCCTTAACGGTGATCAGTTCAGTTGAAAAAGGATATTGACTGATGGCCTGGTTAACAGCCTGCAATGCTTTATTATACTTGCCACGGAACATATAAAAATCAATGATCTGTTCGTAGGCATCTAAATCAAAAAACTCGGCTTTCTTTTTTCGGAGATGGTCTTCAAATCTTCTAATCAGCTCGTTTCCTTCTTCTTCTCGTTTGCGGTATTCTCTCGCCATGTATTAAAAGGTTTTCCTAAAATAAGGTAAAATTTAACGTAAAGCTACCACGATCATTCTATTTTTTCCCGGCCATTTTTTCGCTGTAATATTGGCAACACCACTCGATGCTGGCATCAATCGGTTGAAATTCAAAAGAAAATAATTGCCGTATTTTCTTGTTATCGTAGATAAATTCTGTTCCTGCAATTCTGGCAGTTTCCTTCGTAATAAGCGGTTCCGAACTTGTAAACCACGAACGAAAATTTTCCAGTCGAGCAATAATCTTTAGCGTGGTAGAATTCAATTTAATGTGAGGTGCTTTTTTATGAAAAGATGTTGCCAACCTCGAAAAGAAATTCTTGAATGCTATATTTCCGGCATTGGCAATGAAGCGTTCACCTTCTACTTTTTCATGAAGCATGCGATACGCTATAGCAGCAACATCGCGTACGTCTACATAGTTCAGAAAACCGTCTACATAAAACGGCTTTTCGTTCCATACATACTTGAAGAGTTTTGCACTGCTATTGTCCCAATTGGCAGGCGCGAGTATAACAGACGGATTGATGATTACCGTACTCAGTCCTTCTTCCTGCCCGCGAAACACTTCTAGCTCTGCAAAGTATTTTGATTCAGCATAGGTACTGTTGATGGAGCTATCCACCCATTTATTCTTCTCGTCGATAACACGCTGTTCTTTCTGGCGCCCCAGTGCAGCAACAGAACTGATGTGTACCAGTCGCTTTACATTCTTCACTAAACATGCATTGACAACATTGCGTGTACCCATTACATTGATATCCATCAGTTGATCTGCTTTGCGCGGATTGAATGAGACAATGGCAGCAGCATGTATAACATGGGTAACATCTTCCAGGGCATCTGCTAATGCAACTTCATCCGCTACGTCAGCATCGCGCCATGTGATATATTGTGCTACATCTTGCAGCAAGGAAGTATCGCTGTTGGTTCTTTTTATAGCAACGAACGATTCCTTGTTTTCAATCAGCTTACGAATAATAAAACTTCCAAGAAGTCCGTTAGCACCGGTTACAGCAATCATGTTAACTCCGTGTTAGAAAGGTTAAGTATATAGCACCGCTTGTTGTTATACCAGAAATATAGCGGGAATATTTAAGACTATTCCGTAATGTTTTGGATAACAATATGGTGTGCCTGCCCGGGATATATAGCGCCACGGCTATAAACTGTTGTTGAGCAGCGGTAAAGATAGAGCTTTTTGAAAGTACTTCATCTGTCGCGCACTGTTAATCAAATTAACGTGCTGAATGGAGTGGCAGTCACTCCCCAGAAAATGTACCCAGCCTTTGTCGATCAGCTTGTTGGCCGTTGCTTGTGCTTGTTTGGAGTAGTAGCCGGTAATGGAACTGATGTTTACCTGGAACAGTACACCACGTTGTAGTAAATCTTCCAGCTTTACTAAATCATTTTGCAAGTAAATATACCGCTCCGGGTGTGCCAGTACCGGTTTATATCCGTTTGTGGTAGCCTTAAAAATAAAATCTTTAAGGTTGAAAGGTTCGGTCAGAAAATTTGTTTCAAACAGCAGGTAGTTTTTGCCGAATGTGAGCATCGGTTCTTTCCGGGTAACCAAACCAAAGGTGTGTTCATCCAGGTAATACTCCGCGGCCGCTTCAATTTCGATTGGTATATTTTTCTCTTTTAGATAAAGTCTCAACGCTTCGAGTTTAGCACGTATACCTTCCGGAGTATTCCGATACGTATCGCTCATCACATGAGGCGATGTAATTACTTTCTGATAACCCAGCTTGATGAATTGAAGAAGTATAGCTTCGGCTTGTTCGAATGTCTCAACACCATCGTCCAGTGCGGGCAGAAGATGGGAATGTATATCAGTTGTGATGGGATTACTGACAACTGATGGAGTTTTTTTTCTAAACCAACTGATCACGCTTTTACCTTAAACAGAGATTTGATTCTGTCGACATTGCTTTTGCCTTCATCTTCATAATATCCGTACCCGTAAGCACTTGATTTTTTCGATGATGGCAAAGCGTTGAGCAAGGTAGTAACATTTACGATCTTATTTATCGAAACGATGCGCTGAAGATTAAACAGAAATTCGCGCTTCGAATAGTTTGCTCTGAAAATATAGATGGATATATCCGCGCGCATCATGGCCTGAATACCATCGGTAACCAAACCAACCGGTGGTGTATCCAGAATAATAATGTCGTAATGGTTCTTTAGCTCTTCCAGCAAGTTGGTGAATTCACCGTTGAGCAGTAACTCAGAAGGGTTTGGAGGTATCGGACCGGAAGGTATATAATCCAGGAAATCGAGGTTCGTAGCGTGTACGCAATCCTGCCAGCGATCTTTACGGATCAACACGGTACTCATTCCCTTGGAAGGATCCTGAACATGTACCGGTAGATATGACTTTGCCTTGCGCAGATCCAGGTCGATGAGTAATACTTTTTTCCGCGACAGCGCCATAGCTCCACCGAGGTTCAGCGCCAGAAAAGATTTACCCTCCCCCGAGATAGTAGACGAAATAGCAATAACCCGTTGTTGTTTTTCGGTGCGGAAAAAATCCAGGTTGGTGCGAATAGTGCGTATCGCTTCACTTACCATGGACTTCGGGTGACTGATCACATGAAGTCCTTCCTGCGCAGAGTAACGTGATGATGGCACAACACCCAGCACCGGAACACCCGAAAGTTTTTCGAGCTCGTGTATATTGGTAATTCTGTTGTGAAGCAGGTATAGCAGACCAATAAAGAAAAATATAGCCACCATACTGCCTACAAAACCAATCCCCAACACAATCATCCGGTTAGGGGATATAGGTTGAAAGGGCAATGTAGCAGGAGAGAGTATTTGAAAATCAGGTGTAGTACCAGCCTGTGCAATTTCAAAACCTGATTTTGTCTGCATCAACGATAAATAGAACTCTTCATATAGTTTATAGAACCGTTGATTCTTGGAGTACTGTGTATTTTGATCAGGCATGTTTACAAATGCAGCTTCGAGATGTGCTTTCTGCTGATTCATTTCCTGCAACTTGCGCATCCAGTCTTTCTTGAGTTCGGCCAGCTGCTCGGTTGTTTTGTCTGTGCGAATATCAATTTCCTGTTGTTTCTCGCGGTAAGCGAATGTGTTTTCGTTATACGATAATGTTAACTTCTGTTGTTCCAGCAGCAGGTTTTGTACTTCATCTATATTCCGGTATAAATACTCGGGTATCGACTGGCGCACGGAAGGCGTTATGGCAAAATTCCGCCCCTGTAAACCATCCATCAGTTTGTTTATCTCTTCAAGCCTGCGTGACATAACGTATCGCTGTGAATCGATCTTATTGATGTTGTCGATCGTTTTACGGAGATCTTCCTGAAGGTCGCTTGATTTATTCTTCAGTGTAAAACGTTCAAAGTAATCTTCGAAGCCCTCCATCTTTAGCTCGATTAACTGCAGCTCATTATTCAGCCAGTCAATCTTCTGCTTGTTGGCAAGTTTCTTTTGTTCGTAGCTATAGTTGAGATATGTTTTGTTGATGGCGTGTACAATAGCCTGAGCCTTGTATGGATTATTATCCTGGAAGGCAATGCGTATGGTTTTAGCAGAGTAGTTAAGAGGTTCAACCGAAAGGTTTGAGATGATGTAGCTTAGTAATACATCTTCGCTGTTGATGATGAAGAAAAGGTCGATCTCATCTTCCGAGACAAAGTTCTCATTTTTGTTTATGGTTAATTCAACTCCAGGCATGCGCACAGGCATACCATAGCGTCCGCTGATGCGGTTGTTGCCTTCATTCCAGATCAGTGAAAATGTTTCAGGCGATTCGCGTTCAAAGAATATGGGCTTGTTGAAGAATGAACCGTCCGTTATTTTAAAATCAACTTGAATAGGAGAGTTGTAGAAGAGTTCGTGGTTTAGTACTTCACCCTTGCTGAAATAGCTTACTTCCAGGTTTAAAGAATCCAGTACCTGGTTGAGAAAAAGTTTGGAGCGGATCATTTCAATTTCACCTGAAATAATATCCGTATTCTGCGGAGCTTGTCCGGTCACCATGTTGATTCCCAACTCGGAAGCCTCATCTTTTACATCAAGCTTGATCTCAGATGATGATTCGTACCGGTCTTGCGTATAGCGAATGATGAGGTAAGCCGTGAGATTGATAGTAATAAAAATCAATGCAATCCACACCAGGTTATTGCGCATAATAACCAACAGCTTGTTAAAGTCTATTCCTTCGGCAGGTATTTGCGGATTGATATTGTTTTTTACTGACTCCACTAAATCAATTTATATTATCGGGTAATAATAACGATGAGCGTTGTAAGACTGGTGATAATACTCAAGAGAGGACCATAGTCGCGTAAACTTTCAAGCAGTGGTCTGCGAATCGGCTCTACATATACTATATCTCCAGGCTCTATCAGTATATCGTTCTTTTTATATCCTTCAAATGTAGTGAGGTCGGCTATAAATAAAGTGTCACCTCTCATTACGCGTATATTAGAGGCGCGTGCATCGTTGTTAATACCTTTGGCGAGCGCTAATACTTCTGTGAGTCGCATGTTCTCATTTATCAACGGAATAACCTGACCACCCGGAGCCCCCAACACTACTACACGCTTGTTGGTATATTTCAGTATAACAAAAGAATCTTTATAGAACTTTGTAAATTCTTTCTGCAGAAGTTCTTCGGCCTGCGTGATGGTTAGTCCTACCAGGTTGATCGAACCTACCATCGGTAATTTTACGAGACCGTCCTGTCCAACCAGGTAAGAGTTTACTTCTTTCTGGGTTGTAGCCGCCTGCACGTTATTACCGGTTGAAAGATAACGATCCGGATCTATCAGCCGCTCACCTTTACTGGTATATACCTCCAGTTCCAGCCTGTCGTTTTTTTGAATAACATAATTTTTTTCTGTTGCCCGAACCTGGGTCTGTACAGCTTCCATATTCGTAGCACGGAACATAATGTTCTGCCGATACGAAGCGCAGGATAAGATCAGGAGGCTCGCAGAAAAAAGAGTCAGTATGGAATAGGAAAGTCGTAAAAGTCTCAACTTCAAAAAAAGTTATTTCAAGTGATCACCGTGAAATTACTGAATTTCTTAATAACTCTTCGAGTGTTGGCAGAACTTGATCTTTGTCAGATATATTCGGGTTCTCAACCTGCCAGTTAATATTGAGCTGAGGATCGTTCCAGCGTATACCATTTTCGGATTCTTTGTTATATACATTCGAGCATTTGTAGAAGAACACCGAGTCTTCCAACGCAGCAAATCCGTGGGCAAATCCTTCCGGCACCATCAGCATATTGCACTTTTCAGCTTCCAGCAGGCAGTAATAAACCTGTGCAAAAGTCTTGGAGCCCTTGCGCAGATCAACCACGACATCAAGTACTTTGCCCGATAATGCTGTTACAAGCTTGGCCTGTGCATAGGGGGGGAGTTGCATGTGCAGTCCTCTGACTACACCCTTTTTAGAAAACGAACGATTCTCCTGCAGGAATTTATAATGTATACCTGCCTTGCTGAAGGTGTCTTCCTTGTAGAACTCATAAAACCAGCCCCGGTTGTCGTGATAAACCGAAGGAATAATCTCTACCAGCCCTTCAATGCCGGTTTGCTTTACTTCCATGAAAATATTGTCTGTAAGTTTAAGAAACCTTTCTTAACTCGCAGATGGTCTGAAGGTACTTGTCGATAACAATGGACTCACTATACTCGGCTTCCATTTTCGCTCTGCCATTTTCTCCGAAGAGTTTTAATGTGTCGTTTTCGAAACCGGCCATCATCTTCATCTTCTCCGCCAGATCATCAGCGTCTTTCAATCTGCAAAGAAGTCCATTAAAATTGTCTTTCACAACATGATTACAGCCGGGCACATCGGTAGCAATGATAGGCTTGGATGAACTGGCAGCTTCCAGCAAGGTACGGGGTGTACCCTCGCGGTAGGAAGGTAATACAATACAATCCGCTTGATGAATATATTTTTGAACGTTATCGGTAGTGCCTAAGTATTCTATAGTCTTGCTGTCAATCCAGTCCTGAATCACTTCTGTTTTGATTCCGCGCTTATGTTCAGGATCCATAGCACCCAACACCTGGAAGTGTGCATTAACACCTGATGATCTTAATTTACGTACGGCCTCTATATATTCCATCACTCCTTTATCGGTAATGAGGCGCGATATGAGGAGGAATGTAAATTTTTCGTTGCGCTGGAAATTCGCAGGCTGAAACTTTTTAAGATCTATACCGGACCCTGGTAACAAGTCTACAGCATTGGCGCGAACAAGTTTACGATTCACGAACAACGTGAGATCATCCGGATTCTGGAAGTAAACTTTTTTAGCGAAGCGGAAGCTGATCTTGTATAAAAAAATGGCGATCGCGGAGACAAGATTTTTTTTGAGGAAGACAGTCCCCAATCCACAAACATTGTTCACTACCGGTATACCCAATAATGATGCAGCAAGTGTGCCGTATACATTTGGCTTAATAGTATAATGAAGAATGATATCAGGATTTACCTTTTTGTAGATGGAGTAGAGTTCAACAACCAAGGCAGAATCCTTAATAGGATTGGCTCCCCGACTGTCCATCTTTACTTTATGATGGATACATCCAGCTTCTTCAAGCAGGTGGGTATATTCATCTACGGGTGCAATCGTGTGTACTTCGTAACCTTGCTCAAGCAGGGCGTGAACGAAGTTCATCCTGAAATTGTAGATATTCCAGGACGTGTTAAGGACGATAGCAATTCTCATGGTCTGGCTCTGGTTATGAGAACTTTCACATTCCTACGCTCCGACAAATGGTCGAATTTCTAGACGGCTTTGTAAAAACTCTGGTTTAGATTCACCAAATATAGAAAAAAGTAACCACGGGCGGTAGGGTGCATAAGTTTTTATCACGTATGTTCGCCTCCTGTTAATTCCCCGTTAACGACCTATGAAAGAGAGTTTGAACACAGCAGTATTAGTGGCATTGAGTAGCACACGCACACAGGAAGAAACCGATGAACACCTCGATGAATTGGCCTTCCTGGCGGAAACTATTGGTATTAAGACAGAAGAGCGTTTTGTTCAGAATCTTCCGCATCCGGACCCCCGCACATTTCTGGGAAAAGGAAAAATTGGGGAGCTAAAAGCGTACGTTCATTCCAATAAGATCGGTAATGTAATATTTGATGACGATTTAACTCCTTCGCAGCTACGAAATCTGGAAAGAGAGCTGAATCCAAAAGAACAGGAAGATTTCAAGACCCGGATTTACGATCGAAGCTTGCTGATCCTTGACATCTTTTTATGGCGCGCACAAACTGCACAGGCTCGCACACAAGTTGAGCTGGCGCGCAATCAATATCTGTTGCCCCGACTAACCCGCATGTGGACTCACCTGGAACGCCAGCGTGGCGGGACAGGGACGCGTGGTGGTGCCGGTGAAAAAGAAATAGAAACCGACCGCAGAAATATCCGCTTTCAGATTACAACACTGAAGGAGAAGCTTGAGAAAATCGAGAAACAGCGAGCTACACAGCGCAAGGCCCGCAGCAGCGTAGTTCGTATTGCATTGGTTGGATATACCAACGTAGGTAAATCAACCCTGATGAATTTACTTTCAGGTTCAGGCGTGCTGGCGGAGAATAAACTTTTTGCTACCGTAGATTCTACTGTGCGAAAAGTAGTTTTTGGAAATATACCTTTCCTGCTCTCCGATACGGTTGGATTTATACGGAAGCTTCCACATCACTTGATCGAATCTTTTAAATCAACACTCGATGAAGTGCGCGAAGCAGATTTACTGTTGCATGTTGTAGATCTTGCACATCCCTTTCACGATAACCAGATTGAAGTGGTGATGAAAACGCTGGAGGAAATTGGAGCTGCAAATATACCTACGGTACTGGTATTGAATAAAATAGATTTGTTTCGCGAGAAGCACCCGGATGTAAATCTTGAAGAAACACGGGGCTATTACCGTCAGCATGGTTTTGCTGAAGTGATATTTGTATCGGCACTGGCTAACGAGAATATTAACGCGCTGAAGCAACTTATTTTTGAGAAGGTTAAAGAAAGACATCTGCAGATCTATCCCAACTTTATGAAGGATGGCTACGAATTCTCTCCCTGGCCAACCGAAACAACTTAAAACAGAGCTACTATTTTTTATATTTGCGCCCCGTTTTTATTTGAACTTCAACATAACTGGTCCCGTAGTTCAATGGATAGAATAGGAGTTTCCTAAACTTTTGATGCAGGTTCGATTCCTGTCGGGACTACATGTTAAAAAGCCTTTAAATCACTTGAAATTTGAAGGCTTTTTTGTTGGACCTAACGGGATGATCGAACTCTTCTTCAAGTAGAGGTGGCTATAAGTCTAATTGACCGATTTGCGATCTCAGAGCACACGATACTAAGGGTATAATCGAATCCATACGAAAGAGTACCGCTAGACCAATAAAACTTTATGAAGATTGCTGTAGCCGCTAAGGCTGTATTGCTGATGGTAGTTTTACTTGTCTTTAATCACCTTGTTAGCGGTTACAATTAAAGTGTATAGTCTCCTGGAAGCTTATACGTTAAGGGCATTTTAAAGTCCTCCATTCTTATTGGTTTCAATTCCTTTAAATAGAGATGTTTAATCTCTTTATTTTTCTCTTCGCCAATGAAGTATGAAGTCTTATAAAACTTCTTGGTATTGAAATTTATATCTTCCTTTGAACACTGACCACCGTGAATTCCTCGCACTGTTGCGCCTATTAAATAGAAGTAGCTATTCTGAAAACGAATTTTATAGGTAAGATAGTCATGAAATAAATCGTAGTGGATACTTAATACTCCTTTTTTTATTATCAATTGAGGAAATACCTCATATCGCATATCTTCTCCATTTCTCAGCAAGAATGTATTATGCTGTAATTTTAGATCAAGGCTTCCATTTCTATTTTTGAAAAATATTAATAAAATTCTTGGACTGGTTACAATCGATGAGCCGTTTGGTCTTGCCTCTGAAATAGTATCTTTATATTCAATGATGCCGACCAAATCTTTGATCTGATCACCATTAAAATCCCCACTTAACGAATCAAAAAGAGACCAACCTTGCGGGATACATTCATCTATAGTTTTATATGTTTTATTCAGAGTTGGATAGAAAATGTTTTGTGCAGGTACTACTTCGGATAAAACTAATAAGAATATGATACTGATCGTTTTCATGATACGTTTTCGGGTTTAAGATTACTATATTGTCCCATGTTAAAAACATTTTAATCTGATAAACTTATACCATAAATCAAGCTCCGCAATGGATTATACATTTTGTTGTGGGCTGCCTTTCTTTCACGAAATTAATTTCAGCTGTCTCGCTAACTCCATGTTTGTCGTTACGAGTAAGTTGTCCATTAATTCGTAAATTTCGTCTTCATTGTCGCGCTTGAACTCCGCAGCGCTTATTACGACTTTCTTCTCATTGTCAAGCGTAAATAGAAAAGCTTGCGGATACGTAGATGCTACTTTATTGCTTCCGTCCAGATTCGAAGTCCAAATCTCCTTCCAATTTATCTTAAAGTCGGTAATTCTATGTCCTAAAATCTGCGTCCATTTCGTTTCGTTTGAAACGTCCCACTTTTGTTCATAGTCATTGGTGCTTTCTGTCAACTCTATCTGTCTAGAGGAAAGTCCGTAAGAGGCAAAAGTATTGTCCCAGTGAACATAAATAGTTTGACTGTCAGTCTTGAAGTATACTGAATGGTCAAGTGTGTCAATGTCCGAATATTTTGTTTTGTAATATGGTTCAGGGTTGATCTTTTTTCCTTCTTCGTCAGAAAAGTATTTTACCTCTCCATATATAACTTTGCGTATGACTTGTCCAATGAACATTTGTCGACACGTATCTCCGAAGTCAATATGTTTGTCTGTAAGTTTCATAGAAAGGTTGCCCACAACGTTCGTGCATGAGGCGTGGCGAGAATAGGAAGCCTTAAAAATGCGAAGCAGAATGTTAAGGCTGACTTGGTCGTCACCGTCCACCGAGGCGAAACGTATTTTGAAAACTGAACTACAAATTTACACTGAACCCCCGCCATGACTTATGCACATTGTTGTGTGCCGTTTTACTTGTCCACTTTTAATTTCAGTCCGCTTGTTCGAAAGGAATTATCTCCAGAAGTTGTCCTTCGAAGCTTATTCCGTGCATCACCAAATCTTTGCGATCAGGACGCCCATTGTTGCTCTCAATTCGCCCATTGCATTATAAAAGTGAATCTGTTCACCCATTCCACTTAGTCGACTATCGTTGTCAAAGTAGTACTGGCTTTGGATTGTGTTAAGAAATTTTCTGCAAGCGCTTCTCATTGCTCTCAACGTTGTCCCCAATTCTGATTTTTCGTCTAGGTCAAACAATTGCTCTGTTAAAAATTCTCTAATTTTAATTACGGACTCAGCGCAATGCTTGGGTAATTCAAGTTCATAAACTACGTACAATACTCTTCGGTCTTCAAGAAACGTCATTACTTTCCTTGCAACTTCAATCTCAGACTTTGATGGATTCCATGAAAGTCCAAAAATCGGAAAGCTGAACCCTGTTATTTTACTCGCGATTTCTTTAAATGTCATTCTCAAGAGTGTTTAGTAAAATGGCAAATACACATTGTTATGCGCTGTGGTTCCCTTCTCTGCTCGCCATTATCTTGTTTACAATTTCCGTAATTCTGTCTGGCAACTTACCCTCAAAGTATTCAAAGACTAACGGGTCACCAGTCAGAAAATGGCTCGACAGCTCTATCCAGTCCTTTGTCTCCAATTGCCCATTTATTTTAAAGAGCTTCTGAGACAGTGTTTTTAACTTTCGGTCACTCTTATTGTTATAGTTAAAATCATTGTCTCTCCTTTGATAATACTCTTCGTCTGTATAAAAGTGTATCGCTCCGTCAAAATGCCTAAATGATTCAGCGGCTGTGTCAAACTCTGCGTGCAAATATTTTACCGGATGGTATTCCTTTCCTTGTTTTATAATTTTTGTTGTCTCAGCTTTAAATTCCTCAGCTTGAAAACTTTTTATTCCGTCCTTCGATGACCATTTTATGTCCAAAGAATATGTATTACCAAAGAAAAATTCTATTTCAAATGAATCAAGCGCAAGCGGAGGCCGAAGCTTTACAATACCGTCCTCGATGTCTGAAATTGAACTTTGAAACTTGGCACCAAACCAAGTGTCTTGCTCCATGTACATTCTATTGTCCACATTAATCCTAACTCTGTCCTTGTCAATGGAAATAAATTTCTCTTGACCTGGTCTTTGAAATCTCCAGAAGATGTCAATGAAACTTGGTGCAAAGTTATTATTCTCATAGTAACTGCGTCTGAAATAAGGATGAGCCATCACCATATATTTGTCCGCGTAGTAATACCCGGACATGTATGGTTGTTTGGTCAATTCATTCTCAAGTTTTGAAACGGAAACTAAGTTTTCTTTGTCCCATTGAATATTATGGTTCAGTAGTCCCACGATGTTGGGAAACTTTGCTATAATTCCAATTGTCGGTGAGTAGTCAAAATTGTCAACAGTCAGTTTTATGCCCTTTGATAGTCCGAACTTAGCGAAGTCGTCAATAAGAATTGAATTCTTAGCAAGCTCCTCTTGTCGCTCTGCTTCAAATCTCTTCCTGTAATATTCTTTGTGATCCTCCATCGCGATAATAAGTCACTTCTTTGTCTAGGAACCATTGCGCATAACGTTCGGCTATAAAGCGTCCGAACGTTATTTGAAAACAAAAATTAGAATAACTCAAAACCCCGGCAATGATTTATAGCCTGTGTTAGCAGCCGTAGTCACATTTGTTGAAACTCAATTCCACTCTTCTTTTGTCCGACAATAATCTCATCAATTACTTCTTTCTTCCAAACGATCCCTAGTTGAGCCATGAACTCTCCCTTTCCGATTCTACCAGAGTAAACTCCAAGGAAATTTCTAATTCGTCCAATGACAGAATTTGGTTGAGGCTTTCCATTCACGAACCTATGGATGCCTGTCCTTTGGAATATAACTGGCGATCCAGATAATCCAGATCTTGTTGCAGTGTCAATTAACATCTTAGGAACTTGATCCTCGTTGACTGTTGGCTCTGTCGCGATACTCGCCTTCTTCCAAATGGGAAGGCCTAAGTATCTGAAATCTTCGAATGGATAACCGATAACGAAGGCCTCATCCGCAACCTCCGGCATAATATCCTCGTCAAAATCAGGTTTATTGATTGGATAGTATTCTACTTCGTTATAAGCCTCAAGTTTTAGCGCCACAACGTCAACCTTCTTATCATGTGTAGGATGAACCAACCACTTGGGAATCGTCATCTCATCATCTTCGTACAGGCCAATCTTAAAAAGCTTGCTGGCTCCTTTTCCATTTTTTGTCCGCAAATAGAAGCAAAACACATTTGGAATGCCTGCATGGTCTGACAAAGGTTGATTGTCCTCGGGATTTCGTCCTGTTACGTTATGCCAGTTTGTTATCAGGTAGTTATCGTCTCTCAACTGATAAATAAATCCTGTCGCTGTTGAGAAAATTTTGCCCGTCTCCAAAAATCCAATTGCGATTTGGACAGTCGTCATTGAAAGATAGTCGGGCGTAATTCTGTTCAACTTGTCCATTTGACTATGGCTACTAACAATTGGCTAAACAACGATACGCATATATTTGGGATTTATACGTATGCCGTATATATTCCTTTTATCACTACACGTTTCTAGGGGTTCGTTGCCAAATTGATTGTACCTCAACCAATATCCTTGAAATTTCATGCATCTCACAATTGAATGTTTAACATTTCAACCGGACTTGGCTTTTTTGTTGGACCCAACGGGACGATCGAACCTCTGCTTCGAGCTTTCAATGTTTCTTATTCTAACTAATCACGGCGTGTTCGAACCTCCCGATTGACATAGCTTAAATTGACTTGCGGTATACGTAGTATCGGATTATGTTAGGGGCAACGAAATAATTTCCGCCTCTTGTAAAATCTCGATGTCTCAATCGCTATCAGTATTATTTTCATTTTAATAGCATTAAGTATATATCTTAATTGAATATGGTTAGTCTGTAAGGTGTATATATAACTTGAGGGCAGTTGTTTAAAATTGTTTGTGCCGATTAAAGTGTCAAGTCTCATGAATAAAGTGAAGGGATGTTTTTTAATATGGTAATAAATTTTTGATACATCAATATGTGGTATACTATGTTGTTTTTAATGCCATTTATATAGGTAAATATATAAATTCATTAGAGTTATATATATGTAGGTTAATTTTTGCTGTAATTTTAAGGGGTCAAAATCTGAATCCTCACCCTTGAACCCTTAAATCAATATCTTAATGAAAATTGTTGTGTATGCCAAGGCCGTATTGCTGATGGCAGTTTTACTCGTATTTAATTCATGTAACGATGATGATTCCGGAACAGCTTCACCATCCATAACTGACTTTTCTCCAACGGAAGGAATCGAAGGAACAACTGTGACGATCAACGGCACAAACTTTAGCACAATCGCAAGTGAAAACATTGTCAAGTTTAATGGCACGACTGCAAACGTGACGGCAGCCTCGACTACAACGCTTACTGTAACGGTCCCTGCCGGGGCGACCACAGGCAAAATAACTGTCGAAGTTAACTTACAAACGACCACTTCGTCTGGCGATTTTAAAGTACTCGCGGTGCCAGCTATAACTGGTTTTACTCCTATGGAGGGAAGTGAAGGGACAACCGTAACGATTACTGGCACAAACTTCAGCACTGTTATCAGTGAAAATATAGTCATGTTCAATGGCGAGGCAGCAAGCGTTACTGGAGCTACCGCTACAACACTTACGGTAACTGCACCTTCAGGAACTACAGGAAAGATTACGGTGCAAGTAGGCACACAGAAAACCACCTCACTGGATGATTTTGTATACAAACCGCTGGTAACGGTAAGCACGCTGGCCGGAAGCGGTATAGCGGGTTTTGCCGATGGTACTGGTACGGCCGCTCAATTTGATCGTCCTTATGGGGTGGCGTTGGATGCCAATGGTAATGTGTATGTGGCAGATGGGGTAAACCAACGTATTCGCAAAATTACAACGGGTGGAGCGGTTAGTACGCTGGCAGGAAGCGGTACCGCAGGCTTTGCTGATGGTATAGGTGCTACGGCACAATTTCGTAACCCGACTGGTATTGCTGTAGATGCGTCCGGTAATGTATACGTAGGGGATGTTACGAATAATCGCATTCGCAAGATTACTCCCAATGGCGTGGTTAGTACGCTTGCGGGTGATGGTACGTCGGGGTTAGCCGATGGCAAGGGCACAGCCACGAAATTTTCTAGCCCTAGTGGGCTGACAGTGGACGCTGCAGGCAATGTTTATGTGTGTGATAGAGAGAATAATTGTATTCGCAAGATTACACCCGATGGTGTAGTGAGTACGCTGGCAGGAGATGGAGCGGCAGGAACCTTCGGCTATGTTGATGGTGTAGGAACGGCCGCTCGATTTACTCAGCCTCAAGGTATAACTGTAGACCCCGCAGGCAATTTATATGTGGTCGACTATGGCAACCATCGAATCCGCAAGGTTACTTCTGGCGGTGTAGTGACTACGCTGGCAGGAAGCTCAAAAGGTTTTGCCGATGGCATCGGTATAGCTGCCAAATTTGACTATCCCCTTGGCATAGCACGGGATACCGAAGGCAACTTGTATGTAGCAGATTATAATAACCAACGCATCCGAAAGATTACGCCAAGTGGTGAGGTTAGCACACTGGCAGGAAGTGGTACGCAAGGCTTTGTCGATGGAACAGGCATTACTGCCCAGTTTGAAGGTCCCTTCGGTGTAGGTATAGATGTCTCTGGCAATTTATATGTGTCAGATAGACTTGGCCATCGCATCCGCAAGATTACGATTCAATAAATCCGTTTACTTCTTCTTTCGATACCTTAATCAAAACCTTAATGAGAATTTTTATACCTGCTACGGCTGTGTTGCTGATAGCGATTTCACTCGTATTTAATTCATGCAACGATGATGACTCAACAACAGCATCTCCATCCATAACCGACTTTTCGCCAACGGAAGGAATTGCAGGAACAACCGTAACGATCAGCGGGGCGAATTTCAGCATCGTCACAAGTGAAAATATTGTCAAGTTCAATGGTACCAGAGCTAACGTCACGGCCGCCACTACTACAACACTTACAGTAACTGCACCTGCAGGTGCAACTACTGGCAAAATAACGGTAGAAGTTGGCACACATACGGCCACTTCGGTTAATGATTTCACTGCACTGACGATACCAACCATATCCGGTTTTTCACCTACTAAAGGAACTTCCGGAACAATCATAACAATTACCGGTACAAACTTCAGTACTGTTATAGTTGAAAACATTGTCAAGTTTAATGGCAAGGCGGCAAACGTAACGGCAGCCACCACCACAACGCTGATGGTAGCAGTACCTGTAGAAGCAACAACTGGCAAAATAACTGTTCAGGTAGACATTAAGATCGCTACCTCATCAGATGATTTCGTATATGTACCACAGATGATGGTAAGCACATTAGCGGGAAGCGGCTCAGCCGGTTTTGTTGATGGTGTTGGCACAGCCGCTCAGTTTAATGATCCTATAGGTATAGCAGTCGATGCTGCAGGCAATTTATATGTGGCTGATACAAAAAATAATCGCATTCGCAAGATTACGTTCAGTGGTGAAGTTAGTACGTTGGCAGGAAGCGGCACTGCCGGCTCTGCTGATGGCACCGGTACCAACGCCGAGTTCAGTACGCCATTTGATGTAGCTGTAGATGCTTCGGGCAATGTATATGTAGCGGACTATGGGAATAATCGCATCCGTAAAATAACAACCAGTGGTGTGGTGAGTACATTGGCAGGGAGTACAGCGGGGTTTGTTAATGGCACAGGAACAGCTGCTAAGTTTAGTGGTCCGGAAGGCGTAGTCGTGGATGCCTCTGGTAATGTATATGTGGCGGATCATCGTAACCATTGCATCCGTAAGATTACAGCAGGTGGTGAGGTAACTACACTTGCGGGAAGCGGTACACTCGGCTTTGTCGATGGCACCGGCACAGCCGCTCAATTTTATGGGCCTACGGATGTAGCTGTAGATGGTACAGGTAATATATATGTCGCAGACCGTTTCAACCATCGCGTTCGCAAAATTACTTCAGAAGGTGTGGTGAGTACGCTGGGTAATGGTGCTACGTTTAGCGGTCTTATGAGCGTAGCGGTAGATGCTGAAGGAAACGTGTATATAAGCGATAATTCAAGCAATCGTATTAGCAAGATAGCGGATGGTGTAGTGACTACGTTGGCAGGAAGTGTGGCCGGCTTTGCAGACGGCGCAGCTACAGATGCTAAATTTAATGGTCCTGCAGGTGTGGTCATTGATGCATCTGGGAATATTTACGTAGTAGATGAAATCAACCGGCGCATCCGTAAAATTGCGATTCAATAACTTCACGTAGTTAGTTTAGATCTTTTTGCTTTAGTCCTAAAAAACTTGATTTTGATTAAATCCTGAAGGAAAAGGTTCGAAATACCGACCATACCGACCCTCCAGTCTACATTCAACTAAAAAAGCCTGAGATTGTAAGATTTCAGGCTTTTTTTGGTTCGAAGTGATCCTGTTCAGTTCACTGTATCTTCGAAATGCTTACAATTTCAAGGTCTCCTTAATTTGACTAATCGAGAATGTTCGAACCTTGTATGAATATAACTTAAATACGAAGCAATAATTATTAGGAAGGTATATATACCAGTAACTAGCCTGGCTATATAGCAGCAACGCGTTAGTTAATGTAATCTCCTAAACGACTGCCTAAACTTCAAGGGCGAAAGCTTGGTTTTTGTTTTGAATAGTTTACTGAATGATTGTGAATGCTCAAAGCCCAATTCAAAAGCAATTTCGCCTACAGAAAGGTCTGTAGTAGAAAGTTTCTCTTTAGCTTTTTCTATGAGTTTGTTGTGTATATGTTGTTGTGTATTTTGACCTGTTAAAACTTTTAGAAGTCCACTTAAGTAACTTGGGGAAACATTTAGCACTTCAGCAAGGTGTTGAACAGTTGGTAGTCCTTTCGCTATAATATTATCACCATTGAAATATTCATCGAGGTATTTTTCTAAACGGCCAAGTATTTGATGATTGTTTTTCTTCCGGGTTATAAACTGGCGCTGATAGAAACGATCTGCATAGTTGAGCAGCGCTTCTATTTGAGAAATGATAATACTCTGACTAAACTTGTCAATGTTCGAATGATATTCTTGCTGAATGTTTTGAATGATATTATTTATAATGTTTTCTTCTTTCTCCGACAAAAACAGCGCTTCATTAGCTGCGTAGCTGAAGTATTCATATTGCTTTATATTTTTAGCCAACGGTGTGTTCCAGAAAAAATCCGGATGAATAAATAATATCCATCCGGCAGGGCCGGAGTCTGCATCTTCTTGTTTTTCAATTCTCAAAAGCTGATTTGGAGCAATAAAAAACATTACACCTTCATCGAAATCATATGTTTGCTGACCATAAATCATCTTGTAGTCAAAATCGAAAATTGAGCCTTGCGAACCACTTTGATATGCATAGATTGTTGATGAACTGTAAAAAAGGAGGAGTATATATATGAGTGAGTATCAATACAACAGAATTCAGAAAGAACTTTAGTATATAATATCAAGGCAGACATTACGATACATATCCGGGGAGGAAGCAGTTTGTTGCATTCGTGAATGTAGCGGTAGCCAGAAGCTCGAAAAGGCCGGAGCAAAAGTGTTGCACTATAATTTGGCTACAACAATCTCAGATTTAGATACATTTCTCTAATAGCCGTTGCAAATCTTTGTCATTAGATAACTGAATATTATGGCAACTCTTAACAGGCAATCATTACTTGCAGAACCCTATGCATCCATTCTGATTCGTGAAGATCGAATACTCTCGATAACGTTAAAGGGCTTCATTAAACCAGAGCAAATCAATAAAGTCATGTCTGTTGTTATGGGTGCTGTTAAAGAACTAAATTCAAAGTTGATTTTGATCAATCAGAAGGACCTAAAGGTTTTATCGAGAGAAACACAAAATCAAATAGTCACGAATATCAATGAACTGAACCGTCTCGTTTCGCGTGTGGCTATTATTGAATCAGAGGATATATTTGCTGTTGCTGGGCTAAAAGCCGTTCAAAAAAATGTTCATGCAATCCTGTTAGGTTCACCATACCCAGACTTTGTACCAATGCAACTACCGCCAACAAAATGTTTATGTCAGCTGGGGGTTTTTGTAAGCAACTCTGTATATTTGTGTAACTAGTTACGTAATTAAATACTTAACAAATTATGGGATTATGAAAAACGTAGTCAAGAAGGAAAATGCTGTTGCCAGACAATTTTTAGGGGTTGATTTTGTGGTCCTCTCTATAGGTAAGGATTCAATGGTTACAAAGATGCTATATAAGACAACCGATTTTGTTCCTTTCCATAAGCACCCGAATGAGCAGAGTGGCTATGTTATTTCAGGTAAATACAAATTGAAATTTAACGGGGAAGAATTTTTATTATCGGAAGGTGATACCTATTCTATTCCGGCTGACATTGAACATTCAATCGAAATTATTGAGGCAGGTCAGGTGGTAGATGTATTTACACCAATTCGACAAGATTATTTGTAAATATGTGTTTATGAAAAAAGCGACTCTACAGATCGCCTTTTTCATGCTTGCACAGGAGCCTATATATTCTAGTTATCCTGCCATAACTTCGGAATAGTAAGCAGGGTATAATCGTCTAAACATAGCGTAGGTCACGGCTACCATTGCAGAAGCAACAATAGCATCCGTTGTTGCACCTATACCAAGTACCGCGAGTTTGGAGGCGAAGGCAAAAATGATATCGAAGAATATACCGGCAAATACCCATTCTTTTAAACGCAGAAGTTTATTGGGAGTCAATAAGACAACTACGCCTGACACTTTAGCGACACCAAGTATATAGATGAAATGTGACGGGTATCCTAACTGTTGTGTGATGCCCCATACAATAGGATTTGTAGTAAGTTCAAAGAAACCACTGGCTCCAAACCATAATGAAGTTAATATAGCGCCTGTCCAGTAAATTACTTTTGTTGTTTTCAGGTTCATGATTTGTTGTTTTGAGTTTAATGATGCTCAAAACTGCAAGTACTCGCGCAGTAATCTCAGTGAATTATAGGCGAAGTGGACAAATTGAATGGCCGGTCAGGCAACCATCGTGTGGACTCACCATGGTTTTCATGCCATACTGTAATTAAAACGCATAATGACGCATGCCTCCATCCACAACGGCTACACTACCCGTAATATACCGGGCACGTGGCGATACCAGGAACATTGCCATGTTAGCTATGTCCTGCGGTTCACCGAAGTCACCTAATGGAATTTCACGCTCGGCAAACTTCCTGCGCTCATCCCCGGGAAAGAACGGACGAATGTTCGCAGTATCGATAAGTCCGGGCTGCAGACAATTAACACGAATACCATATTGACCAAGTTGTGAAGCAAGTTGCTTGGACCATGCCGCTATACTTGCTTTGGCAACGGCCGAAGCATTGATCGAACGCAATTCGTATGTACTAGTGATATTTAAAATTGAACCCTGCTTACGTTCTATGAATTGTGGCAAAAGTTGTTGTGTTAGTTGTCGATGCCTACCGAAGTCGAGCGTCATCGCGGCATCCCATTCATCTTCAGCTCCAATAACGTCCAGGGGTCGGCTGCGGCCCGCGTTGTTAATGAGTATATCTATAGTACCCAGTGCTGCGAGCGCTGCTGTGGCAATCTTTTGAGGTCCGTCAGGTGCGACAAAATTTTGGACGAAAGTAACGGGCTCAACACCACCGGCCGCTATAATTTCATCTTTGAGACTGTCCAGCAGATCTTCGTTTCTCGCGGTGGCAAAAACTTTTACACCCTCTATCGCCAATTCTTTAGCAATCGCCCGGCCGAATCCCTGGCTTGCACCGCTTACAATAGCAGTTTTTCCTTTTAAATACAGATCCATAATTTTTTGCTTGCTTTAAAATTTCTATGCAAGAGTAACGCACCACTTTTGATTTTATACGTTGTAGAATTAATTGTATGGTACTATAAAACATGTAAGTAATGGCAACCCGCAAACAAGACTCCACCTACACCCGAAACGAGAAATGTATTGTTGAATGTGATCTCACCTATGTTATTCAAAAAATTGAAGGTCGGTGGAAATTGCAATTGCTAAGTAAATTGGAAGAACGAAAGTTCAGGTTCAGTGAGTTGAAGAAAGAGTTTTCGCTAATTACTGAGCGCATGCTAACGCTACAGTTGCGGGCACTGGAACAGGATGGGCTGGTGAAGCGAACGGTGTTCGCTGAAGTGCCACCGCGGGTGGAGTATGAACTTACAGCGATGGCGCTCGAGTTAGCCCCTATCTTTAAACAATTGAGTGACTGGGGCAACAAACATCGGAAGTTGGCAGAGAAGGCTTTGGTATAGATGTACCAGAATCTTTTTATGATCATACTTGTATGTACAAATATAAAGTTTATTACCTTTGTATCGATTTGAAAAAGTTGGAGAACGAGTATCGTAAGTGTCTTTATTTTTCGGCCAATGCTCTGGCGCGGAAAACGGAGAAGCTGGCCCAGGAGAGCTGGAGTAAGGTTGATCTTACACCCAGTCATGCCTATTTACTGATGCTGGTAATTGATCAGCCGGGTATACAGCCCACGCAGATCGCGACTTATCTACACTTAACACCCAGCACGGTAACGCGACTCATCTTGAAACTTGAAAGCAAAAAGCTTGTGCATCGCACCATGGAAGGTAAGATGACTAACGTTTACCCGACAACGAAAGGAAGCAACCTGCTGCCGAAGCTGCATGCCTGCCAGCAGGAATTTTTCGCCAACTATGTGAAGATCCTGGGCGAGAACGAAAGCACACGACTCGCTCTTCAAATGGTAAATGTTGCTGATAAACTGAAGGGTTGATTTTTTTTGCAATGATATTTGTATATACAAACATAACCTATAAATAGTATGAATTATGTAATTACAGGAGGGGCGGGTAATATCTCGGCACCCTTGGTTAAAAATCTACTGGCGGCCGGTAAACGTGTTACTGTAGTAGGAAGAAATGCAGACAACCTCAAAGAACTGACGCAGGCAGGTGCAACGGCAGCGATTGGTTCGGTAGAAGATGTAGATTTTCTTACCAGGACATTTAAAGATGCCGATGCGGTATATACTATGATACCTCCCAAATGGGACGCACCTCAATGGAAAAAGCATATCGGAAAGATTGGTGAAAACTTTGCGACTGCTATAAAAGGGTCAAGTGTGAAATATGTGGTTAACCTGAGCAGCATCGGGGCACATTTACCGGATGGCGTAGGGCCGGTTAGCGGACTATATTTAGCAGAGAATGCGTTGAACAAACTCGAAGGCGTAAATATACTTCACCTGCGTCCATCGTACTTTTATCATAACCTGTTGTCTAATGTTGGTCTGGTCAAGCAAGCCGGAATTATGGGGGGTAATTTTGCGATCGATAATAACAAGTTTCCGATTGTAGACCCGCAGGATATCAGTGCTGCTGCGTTTGAAGAACTCACATCGTTGAAATTTACCGGGCACAGCGTACGATATGTGGTGAGTGATGAAGTCTCTACCGATGCAATTGCCAAAGCGATTGGCAGTGCCATTGGTAAACCAGACCTGGCGTGGGTAAAATTCCCGGATGACCAGGCATTACAAGGCATGTTGCAAGCCGGACTATCAAAGGAAGTAGCGGAGAATTATGTTGAGATGGGGGTTGCGTTACACTCCGGTAAAATGGCAGAAGACTATTGGAAGAACCGTACCGGGAAACTTGGAAAAGTAAAGCTTAATGATTTCGCAAAAGTATTTGCCGCTATATATGGTGCTGCATAAAATATAGCGGGATGGTGTACTTATTTTATGAATGCGGAGTGCCTGTCAGCTCCGCATTTTTTGTTCCGGCATAAATGCTTTAGCTATATCCTGCAGGGTTTGTAACCAGCTACCCTTCGGCAGTGAATATCTTGTCATACTTGGAGAGGCACTTATGGAAGGTGGCCTGTATAGTAGAGATCTTGCTCTTGCCAGTTTCACCCATTTTTGACTCTTCCGTGTCATACAGCATGTGCGCGATGTCGGGATCGAAGAGATGCCGCTCTATTTCTTCGTACAAATCTGCCAAGTCTTTGACAAGCCCGGTCTCATCACCAAACTCGGCAGCCATATCCCGGATATACTTTCGGATAATGGCGTGTGTTTTTAACAGCAGCCGGTAAGTTGGTAATTTATTTTCGTGCTGATCGATTTTAAAAAAGAAGGCAATTTCATTCAGGCTTCTGGTTAGCAGAATAAAGTAAATGCGTTCCCGGGTTCTCCGCTTCCGCTTCCTCATAATATTCAGCACCAATTTGTATATCAGCATGATACAGCCTAGAGTGATGAATATAATCAGCACGTAATCGCTCTGTATTGAATTCGCATCGGTCATAAGTATAACGGCTTGACTTTAATCTGTTACAAAGATATCCGCCATAGAAAATTATGAATGAGCATGAATACTTGCTGGAATATCCGTATAACTACGGACACGCGGCAAAATTTTATAGTGCAGCCATTAATAATGTTTTGAGGTTACTGAAATCACTGTGTTTAAAAATCCACCATGAATGATGAAATGGTATGCATGCAAACTATAGTGTAGTAAAATGCATCGTGTATAATTCACATTTACTTAATATGTATATAGGTATAAACTCGGAGCGAAACCGGTTTCGTAAATAAAACATGAAGTAAAGTTCGGTTCAATCAATATTATTTCTGAAGTTAGTACAAAGGCTAAGCCTATACGCTATATATAGCCTCATACTAAGCCCAAAACCCATCTTGACCGAGCCTGACTATTTTTCGCTGGTAAAGAACATTCGGCAGAATGACAAGAAGAGCCTGGAAGCTCTGTTCAGGCTTTTATATACCCCGCTGCGTAATTACGCCAACGTCATTATCAATAGCAAAGAAGACGCGGAAGATATAGTTCAGGAAGTCTTTTTAAAGCTCTGGAACAGTCGGGGCGATCTCGATGAAAACAAGAGTATAAAGACTTATTTATATGTATGCACGAAGCACAGTTGCCTGAATTGGCTCAAGCACACCAAAGTGCGAAGCGATTATGCACGGGTAATGGCCGTTGTATATGAGTCTTCATCAGACGAACTTTCTCCTCACGAATCGCTGGTTGTCAATGATATTGAAAGCGATCTGTCGATAGCACTGGACGAACTTCCAACCCAATGTCGCAAAATATTTGAGCTGAGCCGCTTTGAAGGATTGAAGTATCACGAAATAGCATCCAGGCTGAATATATCTATTAAAACTGTGGAGACTCAAATGTCGCGGGCGCTGGTTAAGATCAGGTTCCAGCTCAAGAAGCATAGCACTACACCGCATACACTGTTGTGGCTGGCCATTATATTTTCCAGAAAGCTGTAAACTTTTTGTCAGGGTAAAATCAGGCTGAGTTGTATTTGTTATATCCGACTATCAGCCCGAATGAATACTCACAAGCGACTGCCGCACGATACATATAATCTTGTTATCCGGTTTCTCCGTCACGAAACTTCTGCCGCGGAAATTCAAACCCTGGAGCAATGGCTGGCTGAAGACCCGTCTCACCGAAAATTGTTTCATGAGATCAATGCTGAATTTCAGGCGCATTCTGAAAACGATCGCGACTATAAACATATAGAGGATATATGGATGTCGCTGTCGGAGAAGATTGAGACAGCCGATGAAAGTAAGACACGCGTTATCGTTCCTGAATATACCCGGTTCTCCTGGTATACAATAGCAGCATCCATCAGTATAGTACTCGTTGCCGGTTTTTCGCTATGGAGGTATATACAACCTGATCTTGTGAAGTCGCAGACTATTATAGTGGAGCAGGCTGCTGATCAAAAGAAACTGGTAACGCTTATAGATGGTACGAAAGTGTGGCTGAATGCAAACAGTTCGATTCAATATGATGAGCACTTCGGAAAAGATACCCGAACGGTTTTACTAAAAGGTGAAGCGTTCTTTGATGTAACCAAAACCGGTATAGATTTCATCGTTCAAACCAACAACTTGAACATACGGGTTAAGGGAACAAAGTTTAATGTCACGGCTTTCAACAACGATGCAAGTGAATGTGCTACACTGGAAGAAGGCCGTGTAGTGTTGCAGGTGAAGGGAAAAAATGAAGCCTTTGATATGAAGCCAGGCGACCAGGTAACATTCGAACATCAGTCGAATGCCGTGAGCAGGAGAGTTGTGCGTCCATCGAGTTACTCACTCTGGAAAGAAGACCCGCTCCGATTTCAAAACGCTACACTCGAAGATATTCTGAAGAAAATCCAAACACGTTACCGCGTAACGATTAAAATACATGCCTCCAGTGTCATGCACGATAAATTATCCATGACGCTTCATGAAGAAACCCTGGAAGAAGCGATGGAATTGATCGGTATAGCAACATCTCTGAAATATAGTATAAATGATAGTGAAGTTGTAATGTATAAGTAACGGTACAACCCCTAAACATCAAAGCCTATGAAATATTTCTATCAGTTTTTAAACAAACAGGCTATAGCTGCATACCCACGATGTGCCGTATATAGCATGGCGTTTCTGCTGCTATGCCTAGTGGCTTTACCCGGTGCCGGTCAGGCAGCACAAAAGAAGAGCAAGCGGACGGTGATTGAATTGTCCGTATCGAACCTTCCGCTAAAGGATGTACTTACGGAATTGGAGCGACAAACGGAATATACCTTTGTTGTAAATCACAGTCGGTTAGCATCACTGAACCGTTCGATTACCGTATCCATTCGGGAAGAGCGAATCGAACCGGTGCTCGATAAAATACTCGAAGGAACCAACGTTACCTATACTATACGGAAAAAGCAGATTACACTTGTAGCCGTTACACAAACGCCTTCCTCTATTCTTCATTATCAGTCAGGTGGTGGCTCGGCTCTAACGTCCAGCAATGTTAATTATATACCCTTGCCGGGACTGGTAAATAAAAAACTCATTGCTATATCCGGTCAGGTTACCGACAGTCCGGATGGTGCTCCGCTTCCCGGAGTAAATGTATTGGAGAAGGGAACTTCCAATGGCGTTGCTACGGATGCTGAAGGTAAATTTGCGCTCAACGTTTCATCTGAAACTTCCGTACTTGTCTTCAGCTTTATCGGGTATATAACGCAGGAAATAACAGTAGGCAGTCAAACCGTGCTCAACGTTCAGATGGCTTCTGATATAAATACCCTGAACGAAGTAGTGGTTGTCGGCTATGGTACACAAGAGAAAAGTGATGTAACGGGTTCAATCTCTTCTGTAAAAGGATCAGACTTTGCCAACCTGCCGGTATCTTCTACACAACAGGCACTGCAAGGTCGTACGGCCGGGGTAAATATAGTGCGCAGCGGTGGCGAGCCGGGCAATACAGGTGCCATACGCATCCGCGGTGTTGGTACCGTGAATGATGCCAACCCGTTGATCATTATTGATGGCGTACCTTCCGATGGACCACTTGTGGATGTTAACCCCAACGATATCGAATCGGTAGAAGTATTGAAAGATGCATCTGCCTCTGCTATCTATGGAACACGGGCTGCCAACGGAGTGGTGATAGTCACAACCAAGCGCGGCAAGTTTGGACAATCACTGCGCATGAGCGTGAACGGATATAGCGGTGTCTCAAACCGTATAAAGTCCATTGATGTACTCGATGCTCCAACACTGGCCATGCTGAAACGCGAACGCTATACCAACGATGGTCTTGCTATAGATCCTATATGGGAAGATCCACAATACCAGACACAATTAACCGACTGGCAGGATGAGGTACTTGGAAAAGGTACGATAAACAACCTCGATGTATCCGTAAGTTCCGGTGGAGAAAAATCTGCGTTCGCATTATCCGGTGGTGTATACAACGAACAGGGTATGATCCGGAATTCATACTTCAAGCGTTATAGCTTTCGTATAAACTCTGATCACAAGATCAGCAGTAAATTTAAACTCGGACAGAATTTACAGATCACCACTCAGGCCGGTACAGCACCAAATACATTATCGGCACAGGATGGATTGGTGTGGAGTGCCATACGTTTTCATCCGGGATTACCGGTAAAACTGGCCGATGGCAGCTATAGTACATCACAGGTGAGTTCGCAGTTCGGCGATATCAACAACCCTATATTTACCATCGATACACAAGACAGACGTTCAACACGTTCGCGACTGCTGGGAAGTGTAAATGGAGATTTCGAAATATTCAAAGGTCTTCATGCCAAAGCGAACGTAGCACTTGACGCGAGCTTCGGCGACTATCGTGAATTCAATATCCGCGTACTCAACCAGACACGTACCACCACCAACAATTCCAGAACAGTAAGTTCGTACAAGAGCTATTCATTACTTCAGGAATATTTTCTGAACTATAACAAACAATTTGGTGTGCATGATGTAACGATTGTAGCGGGATACTCACAGCAAACATTCGATTATTCAGATATGTCTGCGCAGAAGAAAGATTTACCAAGCGAAGATCCGAGTCAGCGCTATCTTAATTCAGGCGGTACACTTACAAGTGCAACGGAAGGTCGGTCGTACAATGCACTTCAATCTGCGTTCGGACGAGCAAACTATAGCTTGAAGAATAAATATCTGGCAACGGTAACATTTCGTGCCGATGCATCATCGCGATTTGCACCTGATAAGCGCTGGGGATACTTTCCTGCGTTTTCATTGGGATGGAGAATTTCGGAAGAACCATTCTTTACAAACATGACGAATGTTGTATCGAACCTCAAAATTACCGGAGGCTATGGCGAGTTGGGCAATTCCAATATTCCAGCCCTACAATATCTTTCGCTGATTAGCGGTGGCTACCGGTATTCGTTTGGCAATGAACAGACGCTTGGCTCGGCACAAAGTCTTATTGGTAATTTAAATATAGGGTGGGAGCGTGCTACTATGACTTCGTTTGGATTGGAAGCAGGATTGTTTCAAAATAAAGTCGTAGCAACGCTCGGTTATTTTAACAAGCAGACCAAAGATATGTTGCTTGCACCTCCATCGCTTGGATCGATCGGAACAGCTACCATTCCCTTTCAAAACGTTGGACAGCTTGAAAATAAAGGTGTGGAACTGGAGTTGAGTTATCGCAAAAGTGATGGACCGATCACCTATACTATAGCGGGTAATTTCAGCTATATCACCAACAAGGTTACAAAACTCTTTAACTCTAATTTCCTGTCGTCTCAATTATATGGACGAAGCAGTTCAGAGATTTCGCGCACGTATGAAGGTCATCCTATCGCTACATTCTACGGTTGGAAAACAAATGGTTTATATCAGAACCAGTCAGAGATCGACAGCGATCCGAATATAACCGAAGACCCGCGAAGGTCTAACGGTCAGATACAACCGGGTGATGTTCGTTTCCTCGATCTGAATGGTGACCATGTGATCGATGATGAAGACAGAACAATAATCGGTAATCCTACTCCTAAAATTACGTACGGTATAAATGCAGGTATAGAGTATAAAGGATTCGATGTAACGCTTTTCTTCCTCGGTTCTGCTAAAGTAGATATATACAATGCCGATCGCATGCAGGGTATAGATCCTACGTATCCGTTCAATATGTACGCTGAAACGATAAATCGCTGGCATGGTGAAGGTACAAGTAACTCTATTCCCCGGATGACCACTGCACGGGACAACCTCAACCACAGAACGTCTGATATGTTTGTAGAGTCAGGCGCATTCTTCCGGTTGAAGAATGTAACGGTTGGCTATACTTTGCCGCAGAGTATCACCAATGTTGTTCGCATCAGCAAGGCACGCTTTTACGTAACGGGACAGAATATATTTATAATTACCAACTATAAAGGTATGGATCCTGAACTCGGTATTGTGCAGGGAAATTTCCAGATGAATGTGGACTATGCGCAATACCCGCAGGCGCGCACATGGACAGTAGGTGCTCAATTATCATTCTAAACTATAAGCGATCAGAATTATGAAACCTATACTAAAAATTTCAGCGTTGCTTCTGGTTGTCATGGTAACCTTCACGCAGTGTAAAGATGACTTGTTGGAATCTACCGCCTACGGTCAGGCTACCAGTCAGCAATTCTGGCGTAATGGTGATGATGTTGTATCGGCAGTCAATGCTATATATGAACCGCTGTTGCAGGAAAATTACTTCGGTCATTTCGAGCGCACGTGGGATATACAGTCGGATGATATGTGGCGGGCAGGTGACCATGCCGAAGATCAATCGATCGAATACTTTACCTATGATGCGAGTAATCCGAAACTGATTGATACCTGGAAGTGGCGCTATGAAATGATATCACGCGCCAACGCAGTGCTCATCAACGCACCGGATGTAGAGATGGACCAGGCTATAAAAAACAGAAGTCTGGGTGAAGCTTATTTCCTTCGCGGCTTCAGTTACTGGAGACACTACCTGGTGCACGGTGAAGTTCCGCTGTTTCTGGAAGCTGATGTTACTTCGGGCATCATCAATAAACCCAAGGCTACACTGGCGGAAGTGCAGGCTCAGATCGAATCAGACTTTTTAAAGGCAGCTGAGTTGTTGCCAGAGTCTTATCAGGCAGAGACGGAAAATCTCGGGCGTGTATCACGCGGTACTGCGTATGGCTTTCTTGCCAAGTTCTATTTATATACGGAACAGTTTCAGAAAGCGATCGATGCGGGTATACACGTAACTGAGAATGCACAGTATGCATTGGCTGATAACTTTGAAGATAATTTTACAATTGCTACCGAGAACAATCCGGAAATTCTGTTCTCCATGCAATACAAAGCCAACTGGACAACGGATAATACACCACAGATATATACTACGCCTCGTCCATGGGGGGGATGGGATTTCCGTGAACCTGTACAAGATCTTGTAGATGAATTTGAACCTGACGATCCGAGACTTGGGTATACTGTATTCCAGGTTGGTGAGATGGTTGACCTTGGTGGTGATGCCGGTGTGCAGGAGTATACCACTGATCTTTCTACTTCCGGGTATCATTTTAAAAAGTTTGCTTCATGGGTGAACGGTGGCTTGAATTCCGATCAGAATGCTCCCATACTTCGCTCGGCAGATGTATACCTGTTGGTGGCAGAAGCCAGGATACGAGCCGGACAGAATGGTGATGCGGAGCTGAATGCAGTGCGAGAGAGAAATGGTCTCGACCCCATCACGAATGCTACTATGGAAGATATCATTCACGAACGCAGGGTAGAACTTGCCGGTGAGAATGAACGCCACCAGGATCTGCTGCGTTGGGACAAGGCCGGCATCATTGACATCGTTGCGTTCTATGCTATCAATCGCGGTTCGTTAAAGCCGGGCAGAACATTTCAAAGACCCAAGCATTATTACTTTCCGATACCGCAGCGTGAGATCGACCTGAGTAATGGCGTGCTGATACAGAATGAAAACTATAGATAGTATAGATACTTCGGATAAGACACTGCTATAGTGGCTTTTCCCGGGTTTGGGATGAGTGAGCTCCTTTTGTGAAAACAAAGGGAGTTTTTTATATAATCAATAAGCAAAAACCTGGTATAGATGCATATAAATATTCGTGCAGGATTTATGGCTATCGTCACGGCGGTATCTGTGACATTATATCAATGTTCTGGTCGCAACAGTATGCAATCACTGGAAGGAACGTGGCGGATGGATTCGGTATACTCGTACTACAACGGATTTGCCTTTACCCGCAAAGATATTTTGGACGAACCGCTACAACGCTATGAACCCGATGGCAGTTTGGTTATGACGCTCAACGAAGAATCGCGTACGTTTTATTTTTCTATGCCTGTACGTGATAGTCTTGTACACCTGGCACCTGATAAATCGGTTATCGATAAATTCGCAATCATTGCATTGGACAATGATGTACTTGCTTTAAAGAAGTCATTGAATCCTGTCTTTAAAGGGCCGCAACAGGAGCGATACGAAGTGCGTTACTTTTCGAAAGTAAAATAACAATCCTGAATTTGTTGTCAGGGAAATGTTACAGTTCTCGATGTTCCGGTATAACTATATATAACCGCTTGCTTTACATCCGGAGTTACGGCAAGTCTGCGGGATGATTGTGATAGATAGCCACTGCTATAGTAAAATTCATGTTTTGATTTTTTACCGTTAGCATGTGTCATAATCGCATAGGCATCATTTGCCTGGATAGCAATATACTTACCGGGTGTGACGGTATTCTCAAATACCTTTAGCGTATCGTTATTCTGTGTTGCCAGCAAAAGAAGTCTTCCTTTTCCATCCACCAGCTCACTCAGTGCTTTGGCATTTCCATCGATCAGTAAGCCGCTTTGTTTGATCGATAGCGGTAGAAACGTTCCGTTGCCATTGCCGTGTAGTATCATTCCTTTAAATGCATCGTATCGGCCGGTGAGTACATCGGGTGCGTATGAGTTTCCACTCAGAGCTATATCGATATGACCATCGCTGTTGTAGTCATCTACCGATATGCCATATACCGGGGCAACCTGTGTCTGTAACGGTAAGGGTACCAGTTTCCAACCTGCTGCTCCGTTGTTTTCGAGGTAGCATGATTGAAGTATATCGCTTCGAAGAATAGTCGGTGCTGTGGTTGCCCCGGCAAACATGCTTTCCATTGTTGCATCGGAATATACTTTATAGCTTGGATATTTTTTCTTGAACTGCACAAGCTGTAGAAAAAGATCATCACGCGGATGTGCGGGACGGTTTACACCCTGGATATAGTGTGCCAGTATAGCATCTTGTGTGCCATCCTGGTTAAAATCTCCGGTGCATATACTCACCGGTTGATCAGGGTATATTTTATAGCGCGTGTTCAGACCGAGGTTTCCTACAATGAAATCTATATCGCCATCTTCATCAAAGTCACCGCCTTGTATACTGTTCCACCAACCGGTAGAGTTCGCGACAGTCGCTTTATCTTTTGCCTGTACAAATTTACCCTGCTTGTTTTTGAAAATGGTGATTGGCATCCATTCGCCAACAACAACCAGGTCTGTTTGATTGTCGTTATCAACATCACTCCAGGTTGCCGCAGACACCATGCCTATATTTTTCAAGCCTGCTGCCACGAGGTCCGTAACATCTGTAAAGCGGCCGTTATTATTTTGATAGATATAGCTTTCGCCAGCTTGCGGGTAATGTTGTGGTGTCAACCGTCCTCCTATAAAAAGATCGAGATCACCATCGGCATCATAATCGGCAGCTGTTACACATGAGCCGCTTGCTGCTGAAACAGGAAGAGCATCTTGGCTATAACTGAAATTGCCGTGACCATCGTTGCTATAGAGACGATCGCGATAGTACGGTGAACCCGCAGCAAATTCGTTTCCGCCACTTACTATATATAGATCGTTATCGTGGTCGCCATCGGCATCGAACAATAATACGCCTATATCTTCTTCAAACTTCTTTTCGTGCGTCAGCACTTTACTGCTAAAGGTTCCATTCTTCTGTTGAACGAAAAACTGCCCAGATTGATTATAGGCTCCCCCAATGAAGAAATCATCGAGACCGTCACCATTGATATCTCCGATAGCTATACCCGGACCGTCTTCCGAAAACTTATGTGGGATTAGCGGCTGAATTTTAAAATCTGCGTATTCGGTTTCATGGTGTATATAGGTAATGTTTCGGTCGACTTGCTTGAACAGTGGCTGCGATTGATCCTGTTTAGTTGATACATCGATTGTTTTTGCATCGCTATATTTGATGGTAAGGGTCTGATCAGCGGACAACTGTTTAAGTAATTGTTGCTTCCCGTCTGGCCATTGAATGCGTACGGAGTCTATCGTTTTAAGTTGTGCTAATCCGAAATGAAGTCCTTGCTCTACTGAGGACTGATAGCCTCTGTAGGGATAGTTTTCCTGGAATTGAAATGTGGAATCGGTATATAGCCAGACCTTCGCACCATAACCCTGTATATTTCCGGAAGCACCTTCAAACTTTAATTTTAGAAAATGATTTTGTGTCAGCTTATCGGAATGATTTTGAAATATAAATGCAGGCCCGTCTATATTGTTGGTTATATAATCAAGATCACCATCGTTATCAAGGTCGGCATAGGCTGCTCCGGTGGAATAGGAGGGTAAGGTAAAGCCCCACGCGGCAGACTGATTGCTGAAGGTAAGATCGCCTTTATTTTTGAAAGCAAAGATGGGTATATGTGCACCTTCTATACTTTGAATGGCGTTGAGCAGTTTTTTCTTTACCGATTCATTGTAGCCATGGTTCATAAACTCGTGCATCTTGTAACTGGCAAAATCGCGATTGGTTATGTCGCGGGCATAACCGTTCGTAATCAGCAAGTCTTTCCAGCCGTCATTATCGATATCTGCGAACAGCGGGCTCCAGCTCCAGTCTGTAGCTTCGATGCCCGCGAGTTGTCCTATTTCACTAAAGAGCGGTTGCCCTGCCAGAGATTCTCCAACGTTTAGCTGCAATGTATTGCGCATGAACTGCGGTGTATATCCATAGGCAATTTCTGAACGGTAGCGATCATAATTCGTGGAGCCAAACATCATTTTCTGTCGCTTGTTATCTGGTGGCAACATATCAACCGCTACAACATCCGGCAATCCATCATTGTTGAAATCAGAAACATCGTTGCCCATGGCGGAGTAACTTGTGTGTTTGAAGTACTGCGACAGACGATCGGTAAATGTACCGTTGCGATTATTGATATAGAGCAAGTCGTTGGACAGATAGTCATTCGAGACATAGATATCAGACCAACCGTCATTGTTGATGTCGCATATTGATATTCCTAATCCATAGCCTTCTATTGTGATGCCTGCTTCCGTTGAGACATTGGTAAACGTGTTGTTGCCATTGTTCCGATAGAGGCGGTCGGTGTTGATCATTTCTCCCTTTACCCGTTTCGTTCGGATCACGTTCGGACCGGTCCGATCGGTTGTGTTGGTAAGGATATATACATCCAGGTCGCCATCTTTATCATAGTCAAAAAATGCTGCTTGTACCGAATGACCGGTATCGGCAAGTCCATATTCTTTTGCTTTCTCGGTAAATGTATTGTTGCCGTTGTTGATATAGAGTTCGTTAGCACGTTTGGTTGAATCAGTTGAAGGACCTGCATAGCATACATATATATCCAGCCAGTGATCCTGGTTGATGTCAATCATCGAAACGCCAGTCGCCCATTTACCGGAGGAAGGTATGCCTGCTTGCTTGGTAATGTCTTCAAATTTAAAATGACCACGATTCAGATAAAGCTTGCTGGCCGACATGTTGGCTGCGAAAAATATATCCTGCAGTCCATCGTTGTTAATGTCACCTGCGCCAACACCGGCACCGTTATAAAAGTACTCGAACGTGATGATGTTTAGGTCTTCGTCTTCTTTCAGATTATTGGCAAAGTCAATTCCGGTTTCAACGGCCGGAAGTAATTCCATCAGGTAAGTTTTCTTTTCTGGTGTGGTACACGAAGCAAAAAAACATACCAGTATGACAGCATGAAATATACTTCCTTTATGGAGCGTTTTGAGTTTGCGATCTGTGGATGTGCGTGTGCTTCTAAAGATGGTGCTATAGGTCGCTTTTGCAGGCTTCATGGTGTCCTAAGTTAGCGAGCAATCCAATGGTACACAGGTATATCGCAATAAAAATATTTTTTCATTTGTTGTCAGGGCGAAATGTATGTATAGTTGTATTAATAAACTGTAATGTTCCGAAAGTAAAAAACACCGACTGTATGAATAGATTTGTATCAGGTTTAATAGTGTTTGTCTGCATCGCTGTGCTGATGGGATGCAGCCAGTCTGCCACCATAGATGACAAGAAGCAAGACGATGCAGCCACAGCGCTTCTGAAACGCATTGTGAAAGATAAAGCAGGTTCGTTTCTGATCGAATACATTCCACAAGACAACGGTAAAGATGTATACGAGCTGGAGAGTAACGGTGATAAGATTGTGTTGCGTGGAAATAATGCTGTAGCGGTGGCCTCTGCTCTCAACCATTACCTGAAACATTTTTGTCATCAACATTACGCCTGGGATAAACTGGACGTTACGTTGCCCGATGTATTGCCGGTGGTCTCTGCGAAAGTTAGACGTGTGTCTCCCTATAAATATCGCTACTATCTCAATTACTGTACATTCAATTATACCATGGCCTGGTGGGACTGGGAACGGTGGCAACGTGAAATAGACTGGATGGCGCTGCATGGTATTAACATGCCGCTGGCGCTTACGGGTGAAGAAGCTATATGGAACGATGTATACCATACGATGGGTTTTACCGACAAAGAGCTTGAGACATTTTTTACAGGGCCTTCTTACTTCTCATGGTTCTGGATGGGAAACATCGATGCATGGGGCGGACCTCTGCCACAAAACTGGATGGACACGCACAAAGATCTTCAGAAAAAAATACTGGCACAGGAGAGAGCGTTGGGCATGACTCCTGTAT
Source organism: uncultured Chitinophaga sp. (assembly GCA_902168205.1). Lineage (GTDB taxonomy): Bacteria > Bacteroidota > Bacteroidia > Cytophagales > Cyclobacteriaceae > Ohtaekwangia > Ohtaekwangia kribbensis. The sequence goes on from CABHOK010000011.1 coordinate 132,782, forward strand.
TACCTGCCTTTACCGGTCACGTGCCACCGGCATTCAAAGATAAATTTCCAAATGCCAAGTTGAAGAAGACAAACTGGGAGGCAGGCTTTAATGATGTATATATACTCGATGCCGAAGACTCGTTGTTTGAAAAAGTAGGTGCGCTATTTCTGGAAGCACAAACACGTGAATATGGTACCGATCATTTTTACTCGGCCGATACGTTTAATGAAAATGTTCCGCCTACAAATGATACTACATTTCTGAAACAGATCAGTAACAAGGTATATAAATCGATGGCCAATACTGATCCGCAGGCGGTGTGGCTTATGCAGGGATGGATGTTTCATTACAACGATGAATACTGGAAACCTGCACAGATAAAAGCAATTCTTTCGGGTGTACCGGAAGATCGTATGATTGTACTGGATTTATATAGCGAGAGCCACCCGGTATGGCAACAGACGGATGCCTACTATGGCAAGACTCCGTGGATATGGAATATGCTGCAGAACTTTGGAGGCAACGTAGCGATGTTTGGAAGAATGCGTAACGTAGCGGCCGATCCGTCTGCAGCGTTGCACGATGCAAAATCAGGAAAGTTAACAGGCATTGGTCTTACACCCGAAGGTATTGAACAGAACCCTGCGCTCTTTGAACTCATGCTGGAGAATGTGTGGCAGAGTGAAGCGATCAATCTGGACAACTGGCTGAAAGATTATGCGACAGCGCGATACGGTTCTGAAAATGCTTCGATCAATGAAGCGTGGACTATATTGAAGAATACAGTATATAGCGGTGGCCTTGGTGAGGGTGGCTCTGAATCGATTATCGTGGCACGTCCTACATTCTCGATACAAGGACATCGTGTGCTGACCAAACTCGATTATGATCCGGTAGAACTTGCTAAAGCATGGAAGATATTTGTTGACAACGCAGATGCATTTAAAGATAACACCGGGTATCGATACGACCTGGTGGATATTACACGGCAGGTATTGGCGAATTATGCTTCGCCCTTGCAACAGTCTATAGCAACCGCTTACAGCAAGAAAGATATTGCATCATTTAAGAAATATAGTACTGAGTTCATTCAGTTGATTGATGATATGGATACGTTATTGAGTACACATCCGGATTTTCTTTTGGGCAAATGGATTGACGATGCGCGCAGTTGGGGTGTTACCCCTGAGGAGAAAAACCTGTATGAGTTTAACGCCCGTGACCTGGTAACACTTTGGGGTGATAAGAATAGCGAACTGCACGAATACTCCAATCGCCAATGGGCCGGGTTACTGAAAGATTTTTACAAACCTCGCTGGCAACAATTCTTTACCTATATCGAACAAAGCATGGTGCAACGGAAAACTCCTGACCTGGCTACGTTCGAAACAAAACTGAAAGATTGGGAATGGCAATGGGTAAATTCTACCAAAGAAAAATATTCACCAACCGCGCAGGGAAATTCAATTGATATAGCGAAGGTTATATATGGGAAGTATCATTCCAGGATTACTGCGATGCCGTAGAAGATTTGATAGTATAAAATGTCCAATCGACTTTTAGAATTTCATTGCCAGGAATTCTTTGTGAACAAATAAATCAGGCCAACTGTCATTGCTATAGATAACGATGGTTGGCCTGCAAAAACTGTATATCAATATATAGCAGTATTATCCTACCGTAATTGTTTTCATAAGAGTATAGCCGTCCGCAATATTTCCGGTAATACTATCGGCCATGTTTTGATTTAAGCTGTTTGAAAAAATGGAGTCTTGTGTGTTTGATCGGTCCGGAGCACCATTATAGCCATCGCTTGCGTAAACTTCAGAATATACCGGAACAGGGAATGCAATTTGTGTTACCAAAAGCGAAGTACCGTCTGCTGTGAGAATTTGAACATGGATGTGAGGCGCCCGGCCTGGATACCATCCCGGAAAAATACTGAGATAGGACGCCTGTCCGTTAGCATCTGTGGTTTGGCGGCCACGCAAGAAATTCTGATTGCTATAATTGGTAGCCTGTAACTGATTGCCTCCGTACTGAGAATAGTTACCATCCTTGTCGCATTGCCAAATGTCTACCAGTACACCCTCCAGCGGTGTGCAGCCATTGCTCTTGTCTTGTATCGTTAGTGTTATTAAAAGCGGAATACCTGCTCTGTCGCCAATGATATTCGCCCGCACATATTGAGCCGGTGTGCGGATAGGGAAGGGGCCTATAGTCTCCACAGGCGACACTACACAGTTATCCGAGCCATTGTTACCACCGTTCACAGGAGGAGAAGCAGCTGCGTTATCGTCATCAGAGCAAGCGGTCAATGCGGCCGGTAAAGCTGCCATGGCGCCTAGTCGCAAAAATCCATTCGTTAAAAATTTCTTCCGGTCCATCTCTATAATTTTGTTGTATATATAGGTAAACTATACGCTGGCAGATTACTTCATTAAAACATCGGATGTGGATTTGAGGAAGTCTCAGGAGCCACTTGTATAACGTTCCAATGTTCTACGATCATATTGTCTTCTACTTTGAACATTTCGGCAATCGCCAGGTATTTATATCTACCGTTGTTTGCGGACCGCCTGCAATCCATTGCTTTGTCATTGCTTTCAGAGCCTCTCTGCCATCTGCTACCTGCAGGTTGTGCTGCATATAATCTGTAACAATATATTCATCGATAGCAGATATATCTTTGTCACCAAACAATGTCTGGCGGAACGTTATCACCAACTGCTTATTGCTCTCCTCTTGTTTCAGGTTTCCGGTTGAGGATGTATTTGAATCATCATCTTTCGAGCAACCTGCTATAAGAACAACAGCACTTACCACTACATTAAGCGCAATTTTTTGGTCATCATATTCGTTAAGGGTTATACTGCAAACATGCGGCAGTGATCGCTTAAAGACATTGAACTAGTTCAACAAATAATGCTCCTTTCCCGGGTATATTCACGAATTAAGGTTCAGATCGCCATAGCATGTTGAAGCCACTCTTTAGCAGACTTAATATTTTCGAACGATGCTGTTTTTATTTTCTGGGTGCCTAACTTCACAAAGTCCTGAATCTGCAGATCAGCGAAAATATCTTTCGGCGAAACAAAAGCAATATGATATATACCGCCTGCCTGAACTCGTGGAGCCCAATCATTGGCCGACCAATCTGCCATGGTATTGCCGTCCATCAGTAAGGTGTCTGCGAGCCAGGCGATTTTACCATGAGTTTTTCTTTTCACAATTGCATACGCCAATCCAAGGTTGAGTATTTCTTTAAATTCATCATCAGTAGCGTAACCAATGTGTGTGGCAATTATACAGGGAACAGACGGATCGTAGTCAAGTGTTCCATATTCCCATGTTTGTAATCTGATAACTGTTGATTGTTCGTTCATAGTTAGATATTATATTTTCTGCTGTGTCTTACCGTTCAATTCAATACACCGAAGAAGGTTGCATCGTTGTCTCATTCTCTTATTTATGGAATTGCTATGCAAAATAGCGGGCAAAGCTATTCCAGAAGACACGGCATAGCATTGAACAAGTTCACTAAATTGGCCATCGCCTAATTTTTAAAAATAACCTGTCCTTCCAGCGGGAATTGCATCTCGAAAAGGTCTATGTATAAAGTGGCAATACTTGTTTTAGACCGGGTATAATGATCAGGGTTTATTAAAGAAGGTCTTCGCTGTGCTTCATGCATGAATACACTGATTTGATTTCGTATCAATTCACTTTTAAAAGCGTAGAGTATACTTTGATCCTGGATCATTCTTTGAAAGAAGGAAGCGAAGAAGTTACTTTCCTTTGAACTAAACTCAAGTACGGAAGCCTCAAATGTATTCAGCAAGCGAGATTGCTCGAGCCAATGGAAACATTCGCCATGAAGAAATTTTTCGGTGAAAACACAAATATACCCTGTGGTAATTTTAGCCGGATTGATATTCCACGATATGGTTACACCAGGTTTAGCAACCACTAAAACGGACCCATCGATCACCACTTTTTTGTTGGAATAATGGATCACTCCCTTGCCGAATAGCAGTGATATTTTATAAACGTCCTTCCCGCGATATGTCTGCAGTATATTTTCGTGCGATTTCACTTTATATACCTTGAATCCATTGAGCTCAAGGTCGTCACGAGTGTTTGGAAAGCGAGCGGAGTGATGCTTCATTTGTATTCCATCAACCGTTTTTTAATAACTGAACCCATGCAATTATATATTCAACTGATGTAAAACAAAACTATCACGTATTTATTGGTAAAAAATATGGGAATCAAACAAGAAGTTAATCTATTCAAATAATGTTATAGTATACACGGATTAGATGCGAAATGATTTAGGTGCACTGCCGGTCATACGCTTGAAGAAATTATTAAAGTATGTTGGGTAGTCAAAGCCGAGCGCAAAGGCAATTTCACCTACACTCCAGTTTGTATGTTGTAAAAGCGCTTTCGCTTCAACGGCTACCCGCTCGGATATATGCCGTGTAGTAGATTTACCGGTTACATGTTTCACAGCACGATTTAAATGATTCACATGTACTGCTAATTTATCAGCATAGCCTTGTGCTGTTTTCAACTGAAGCGGACGATCGATCTGTTCGATCGGAAATTGTTTTTCCAACAGTTCAATAAACTGAATGGCAATTCTGGAAGATGCATCCTGGTGCTTTGCAAACTTTTCAGACGGTTGCATCTTGAGCGCTTCGTGAATGATGAGATTGATATAGTTTCGTATCAGGTCATTTCTGAAAGCATAAGCAGTTTGCTGTTCAACGATCATGCGTTGAAATAAAGACGAAATAAAATCACGTTGTTGCTGATCGAGTGAAAATATAGGCGTGCCTCCCAGTTTAAAAAGTGGCGATTCCTGAAGACTCTCTGAGCGATCTTTTGCTTTGAAAAAATCTTCCGAGAAGAGACAGGTATATCCCGTCTGCTCGGTGGTATTTTCCCATGAATACGGAATGAGCGGGTTGCCAAAGAACAATGTTGTTCCGCTAACTTTATAGCCTCTGTCTGCATATTGTATTACCTTTTCCCCGGTAATCATACATATTTTATAGAAGCTCTTCCGATCGTACGATCTCAAAACGCAGCTCTTCGTATCGACTTCAAAAACACTGAATTCATGTTGCTTCAGGTCTTCGTTGATGTCCAAAACATTGAGAATAGTTCGCGTATTCATGTTCAACATGGTAAGGTCTATCCGCGCCTTTGGCTGCCAGCGTGTTTCGAGGCAGCGTTACTTCCAACAGTAAAAAAGCGAAATGCCAAAAATAGTTCAGGTAGTGGCCCGCTATATAAGATATTCAAACAGGAATTTAAGCTTTTCAAACAAAGCGTGAAATAGCGAACATTTGTAAAATAGAAGAGCGTCCAGGTACACGTAGTTAAATGTGCCTGAACGCTCCGGGTATAAACTTGTATAGGATGATCAGCAGATCATTGTTTTAATCAAGCTGCTGGTATGTAAAATTTCTGAAGGTTACCTCTCCCGTGCCTATAGAACAGAGTCCGATCCGTAGCCCGATAAAACCTCCGAGCGCATTGTGATTATAGGAGGAAACTTCAAATGAATTCTCTGTCTTGTTCCATTTCTCTCCGTCCGTGCTATAGTACATATCCACGGTGTTGTTGATATTCCGGAGGCGTAGTATAACGTGGCGTTGAATTACTTTTTTTTCTGCAGGAAACTGCCAGCCTTTAAAATTGGTGAGTATATTTTCTTTATCTGCCAGTATACCGGAATATGCAACGTTGTTATAGAAGAGTACAAGTCCACCCACGGCATCACCCTCCATGGACAGTTCAACCTGAACGGTATAGGAGTGATCTGATGGCACGCAAAGTAATGGAGAACTATCGGGTACACCATTTCCTTTAGCTTTAATGACTAAACTTTTATTGGCGAGGTGGAAGCGTGTTGTATCATAGTTTTGAAAAAACTTCCATTGTGTTTTTAATTTCTTTCCGTCAAAATTATCGGACAATGAGAATATACCAGGCAGTGCTGTTCCTGCAGGTTTCGTTATTGTTTCACTGGTATTGTCCTTCACCTTGAACCATCCGTCCTTTGTCCACTCTACTGGTTTGAGTAAAGTTTGTCGTCCCATATTATAGAAACCATTTTCATACGCATGGTATACCATCCACCAGTTTCCGGCTACATCATCCACGAGTGTACCATGTCCTTGCGACCACCACTTTTCAGCACTGCTATTGGTTCTGATGATCGGGTTGTAGGGTGAATTTTCCCAGGGGCCTAATGGCGATTTAGAGCGTGCAGAAATTACCATGTGACTGGTTGCCGGTCCTGCTGTTCCTCCTTCGGCTGAAGTGAGGTAATAGTACTCACCATGTTTCATGAGTTTAGGACCTTCCATGCAGAAGCATTCAATGCTCCAGTCGCGTGGTATAGGCCAGCCGTTATAGGTATGCCTGAATTCTCCTGCAACCGAAAGACCATCATCCGACAGCGGCACGTAGCCACCGTTGCTGAAGTATAAATATCGTTTGCCTTTGGTATCAGCAATATGTCCCGGATCAATGTTGCCGATTTTCAAATCAACAGGGTCACTCCACGGACCGTGAATGGAATTGGCCGTAATAACGTAGTTGGTATTGTTGGCCGGAAAGTATATATAGTATTTGTTCTTGTACTTAACGAGATCGGGCGCCCAAACGGAGCCTACATACTTATGCAATGCATTGGTAACGGGTGTCCAATGGATGAGATCTTTTGAATGCCAGATCATGAGTCCCGGGTAATATTCAAACGATGAATGAACTATATAATAGTCGCTTCCATCGCGTAATATACTTGGATCAGGATAATCACCTCTGAAGATCGGGTTTACATAACCATCGTTCTTTTTTTCTTTTGTGTTGACCTGTGACTGAGCATTGGCGAATAAACTCAATAATGTGAGAAGTGTGAGGAGACAAACCTTCATAGTTTTTATTAGAGCTATATATGGATTGTAAATTTATTCTAATTTTCCCCAGGAAAACAATACCCATTTGGTGGTACGATTACGATATTATAAATACTGACTTCGTACGATTTAATTAGCCGTCAACAGGTATAGTTTGATGCAGAGCAAGTTAGGTGATAGCATTTGTTGCGCCTGTATTAAAATCAAACAATAGTGAGAGCCCGCGCGTCCACCCTGATCAAGTTACGCAATTCAGTCCACTTTGTACATAATATAGTTAAACAGCCACGGTATTAATTGTCCTGATAAATTTTGCCGGCACTCCGCCGGCAATTGTATTGGCAGGAACATCTTTGTTTACCACTGCACCTGCCGCCACAATTGCATTTTCGCCTACCGTTACACCCGGTAATATAGTGGCTCCCGCACCGATCCATGCATTTCGTTTTATGAGTATGGATTTCAGATCAAGTTGTTTTCTTCTTGCCGGATCAACAGGATGGTTTTCGGTGATCAGGTTTACCCTCGGCCCGATCAATACATCGTCTTCAATGGTTATTCCGCCCATGTCAAGGAAGCTGCAGGCGTGGTTGATAAATACATTCTTACCGATGCGTATATGATGACCGAAGTTTGTATGGAAGGGTATAAATATAGTGGTGCTGGTATCAACCTGACTTCCGATAATTTCACTCAGGCGTTCCCGAATCTGATCGACATCGGTAGCACTGTTAAGCGCTGCCGACAATTGCATCGTTCGAAAAACTACTTTCCACGCATCAGCCATCTCATCATTTTGAATTATACCTCCGGCAAGCATTCTTTCAAAAAGCGTAGTATTGTCCCGATTCATATTTACCTGTTTATCTCCTTAATAATTTATATATATAGTTTCTAGCGCTCCTGGCGAAGCTCAAACGTCACCTTCACATCATCTGATCCCAATGCAGCCGCCAGCCCTGTTGGATCATCAATCTTCCCGACTTTCGTATAGGTATAGGATGTGGAAAAGCTTTTGTAAAACAGCACGATGGTATTGGCACCCCACAGCATCAGGTCCCCTGTTTTTATGGTGCCAGGGTTGGATGCATTTGCCTGTAAATCAGCAGGCAGACGAAAGTACTTCTCATTGCCGTTCAACTCAGTCATGTTTATGGTAAGAGGCAACATGGCTTTAAATGCCATAGCCGTAGCATTGTCCAGAAGAGTTGCTGTAAAAATTTTGTCTCCGGTTTTAATATTGATGGTGCCAGGCATACGAGGGTTGTTTGAGCTAATGTTACTGTCTTGAAAATTTTTATATACCGGTATGGTGTTGCCCGCGATCAGGAGCGGAAGTATACAGATGAAGATGTTGAAAGTATATTTCATCGTGCTGGTATTAACACATTGCTTCTACACGATAACAATATGTATTTTGAGATTTATCCATTTATAAGCAGTGGATAATCAAAATTAGCGCAGCAGCGTCACTTACGGTTAATAAAAAACAAACTGATTCTTAAGATTTTCAAACCAGGCAGACACAGGTTGCTTTCACATTTTGGGATTCTGGATGCCTGGGTAATAGTTTCACGGCCTGGTATATATTATAATTCAGGAATTGGAAAGTATAGTTTAAAGGTCGATCCTTTGTTGGGTTCACTTTCGGCAATGATCCAGCCGGAATGGTTGACCATTACTTTCTTCACAATCGCCAGCCCTATACCACTTCCGGCAGATTCATGTTTCGCGTGTAATTTGTGAAACACCTCAAATATCTTTTTAGAATATTCCTGAGAGAACCCTATGCCATTATCAGCAAAGGATATTTCGTAAAAGTGTTGATGCGGTGTGTCTGCCTCTATAGCTATTTCTTTATTCCGTACTTGCCTCAGCGTGATTTTTATCGTCAGCTTTTCTGACGGTTTGGAGAATTTTATAGCGTTGGTGAACAGGTTCAGAAATAATTGGTAGAGCTGATGTTGTATACCGTGAATTACCGGTAACGTATCCGAGTATATATCGGCTCCCTTTTCTTCGATCAGCAATTCAATATCGTTCTTAACTGCACTGATAACATCGTTGAGATTGACCGGTTCGAATGTAATGCGTGAGGAGAGTTCCGAGTAGGCGAGTACATCTTCCATCATCTTCTGCATCTTGGCAGCGCTGTCTTCAATCTTGTGCGAGTACTCCAGTATCTGCGCCATTGATCGGTCTTCTTCGCGTTGCCGGGTCGAGAAGATCCGGATCTTGCGTATCGGTTCTTTTAAATCATGACTTACGATATAAGCAAAAGCAGAGAGTTCGCTGTTCAGATTTTCCAGTACTTTATTTTGATCCTTTAATACTACAGCGGCAGCCTTCATCTCATCGTCTGCATGTTTGCGTTCGGTGAGATCGCGTGTAACTTTCGAGAAGCCGATCACTTCACCATTGTTGTTGTGCAAAGCTGTAATGACAACACTGCCCCAGAACCTGGCGCCATCTTTCCGCACGCGCCATCCTTCGCTGTTAGCCTTTCCATTAACTTCAGCTTCATGAAGAAGTTTCTCCGGAAGTCCATATGTAATGTCTTCCGGAGTATAAAATGTTTTAAAGCTTCTGCCGATAATTTCAGAAGCGGTGTAGCCTTTCAGGAGCGCTGCTCCAGCATTCCAGTTTTGGACAATGCCTTCCTTATTCAGCAGGAGTATAGCATAGTCCTGTACCTCTTCAATCATCTTATGATACCGCTCTTCACTTTGTCGCAGCGCTTCGTTTCGTTGCTTGAGCTCTTCGGTATACATGCTGAGTTTATCTTCAGCAATCTTTCGTTCTGTAAGGTCTTTGGTAACTTTCGAGTAGCCGATGATCTGGTGATCATTATTGCGCAATGCCGTCATGGTGATGCCTGCCCAGAAGCGCGTTCCGTCTTTTCGTATTCGCCATCCTTCGTGCGTAATCCAACCGTTATCATGCGCAACTTTTAATATCCGCTCGGGCACATTCGCGGCTTTATCTTCTGCAGTATAAAAAAGTCTGAAACTCTTGCCTATAATTTCTTCCGCTTTATAGCCTTTCACCGTTTCAGCACCTTTGTTCCAGTCGAGAATTTTTCCCTCTTTGTCCAAAAGAATAATGGCATAGTCGTTTACTTCCGACACCATTTTATGATATCGTTCTTCGCTTTGTTTCAGATCTTCATTCTTGAGTCTGAGTAACTCAGCGTAGTTGCTTAACCGATCTTCTGCTTTTTTACGCTCGGTGAGATCGCGTGTAACTTTCAGTATACCCGTAACAGCGCCGTGGTCATTATGCAACGCTGTAAGCGTAATGCTTCCCCAAAAACGTATACCATCTTTGCGCAGCCGCCAACCTTCGTGATTCGCGCGGCCTTCCTGTATGGCTGTTGCTAAAAGTCTATCCGGTAATCCATCTTCCTTATCCTCCCGCGTATAGAAAACTTTGAAACTTTTTCCGATGATCTCCTCTGCGCTATATCCTTTAATTCGTTCGGCACCTTTGTTCCAGGAAGATATAGTTCCTTGTATATCCAGCAGAATGATAGCGTAATCTTCTACTTCTGCAATAAGTCTTTCAAAGCGGTCTTCACTCAGTTTAAAAACATGGCTCGCGTTATTGACAGCAGATTGGAAATTCTTTTCAGGTAGATTCTTCATGCGTCAGTACATTGGGCTTAAATATAAAAGCACCAACATATTTTTGTTTAAGAAATGAACGTCATTTTTAATTTTCAGACAATAAAAATTAAACAATATGGGTGTAAAAAATCATGCCCGATAGATCCGCGATACATTTTTGAAAAAAAAGGAAAGCGGTTACGTAAAAAATGACTTCAATACTTCACGCGTATCGATCGATATAGTGTTCATGTCTCATTATCGATGGAGTCCTATAACTTTTTATTTATGATTAGCGATAACTTCCTTCAACAAAGAGCAAACCAATAAAAGCTCGGCCAGTAATTTTAAGCATTCTTCCCACAGAACGCCTGCTCCGGTAATATCAAAGCCAACGGATATACCACCTGCTATAGAGGCAAGCAATAAAAGTATTCGACTTGTTTGCTGAAGGTGCAGCCATAGTAATGCCGTAACGGCTATGCCTGCACATGCGCCCAGTATAACCGGTAACTCATATAGCCACCGCGATGTTTCATGGGGAGAACTGAAGATAATCTTCTCTTTTATTCGTTCATGAAACATGAAGCGTTCATCCGCAGCGAGTATAAAAAAGAATACAGAAGCTATATACCATGGAAACCAACCTCTGCGCATGCCGGTGATCAGTGCTATAGCGGCTGCCATAGTCAACAATACTCCTGATAACCAGGTGCCCGGTGAAGACTCGCCCGCCAGTATAAGAACCGGGTTGTGCGGGTGCCATGCAAAGGCAATAACAAAGAAGAGTGTAAATAAACCAACAAGCAATACAACGGACTGCGTATACGCTTTCATGTGCAATCCAGGTCTTGTCCCCAATCAATGATTTGCCACGTGCCTTGTATATTGACAAACCACAGGACTTCCGCCAGTGTGTCGCTGCTAATGCCTTCAAAGGTAGCCGATACACAGGCTATATCCGCAATGCCGTCTCCGTTCAGATCGGCTGTCCATACAGTGCTATTCGGATTGTTAACCGTGAACGAAACTTTTGAATCACCCTGGTAGGGTATATATACCGCCAGTATATCTTCGGATTCCAGGCTCGTTGCGCAGGCAAATTCAATGCGCGGCTGATCCGAAACACAACCCAGACTTTCCGGAACGATCTTCACGGTGATCGAAATAAGATGTGCCGGTACAGCACCCCTGGTTGTGAGAAAATATAGCGGTATACGACTGGTGAATTCATGGATGATTGTTCCGATACCATTAACCTCCTGCGGTCCGCTGTCGTACGAACGAAGCGGTGGACCGAATGCTATGGTAGTTTTGGGATGCCGCGCGTGATAGATTGACTTCAACAAATAGTTGGTGTTCTCAGTAACCGAGCACTCGAAACGTGTTTCCGGTTTTCCATCCGGGGAAGTATATACTGCATTATCTTCCGGGCTTAATTTGTAAATGAAAGGTCTTCCGCCCAGGAAGAAAAAGTTACCATCTGTGAGGAGTTGTGATGCACCTGCCGGTGGAAGCGCATAGGTGGATGAGTCTTCTGTACCCGTTACCCGGTTAAGCTGTATAAGTTCAGGACATGCTTCACGCGGTACTGTTCCGGCCTGCATGGATTTTTTATAGGCTAGCATCGCTTCGTATGCCTTGGTCTCAAACGGTGCAAAGACCAGGCTGTCCTGCAGATCAGAAAGCTCCAGTGTTCCGCGAATTCTCTCGATACTGTCGCGGGTATAGATGGCCTGCCGGGATAAAGTATAGATGTCATGCAAGGGCGAAAATGTTTCCATCGCCAGGCGAATGCTGTCATTGGCAACCCCTTCGTACGCGATCTTTACTTTCACGGCAGATAGTTGTGCTTCCACGACTTCGGTTACTACGCTATCCGGTGGTATAGCTGTAGTTTGATCTTCGTTATCGGTTTTAGGCTTGCAGTAAAACAGGATAAGAAGCGAGAAGATTGATATGAGCGTAAGTCGATATTTCATTATTCGATACGGGCCAGGATTATCGTTTAAATATATAGGTTTCTTGTGTACGAATGCGAAGGCTGGTATAAAGAATTTTGGAGCGGTGGTGCTACATCCGGTTGGTGTTACTGCACGAAAATAGTTCACAACCGTACATAGAGCTGGGTAATGAGAATGTGTATTCTCTTGTGTTATGATTTAACTAATTTTTAACGAATGATGTCGGGTAAAAACAGTTGATTTGTTAAGCGTACTTCCCAAACCCATGCTAGATGAAAAAACCTTCGGTAATATCGCGCAGAGATTTTCTGAAATCGGGCAGCCTGGCGGCAGGGGGACTGCTGCTCTCTTTTTCGGTAGGAACGGCTGCTGTTAAATCTTTGATAAATACGATAACAACAGCTTCGTTGAATGCTCATCTGAAAATTGGCGAGGATGATAGTATATATATCATTCTCTCCAAGGTAGAGATGGGACAAGGTATATGGACAACCCTGCCCATGCTGATTGCTGAAGAACTGGATTGCGACTGGAAGAAAATAAAGGTAATGCATCGTCCTTCCGGAAGGGGAGATGATTTCCGTGAATCTATATTTGTTCAATCCACCGGCGGGTCGGACTCCACGCGGTCTGAATTTGATCGTTACCGTCTGGCAGGAGCTACTGCGCGTGAAATGCTGATCGAAGCCGCTGCGCGGAAAATGCAAGTGCAGCCATTATCGTGTCGTACCGAAAATGGTTTCGTTATAACAGGCGAGAGACGCATGCGCTATGGCGAAGTTGCAACAGCAGCAGCTACGCTGCCCGTGCCGACAGTCGTGTTGCGCGATGCTTCAAAATGGAAATATATAGGTAAACCGCAAAAACGCCTGGATAATCCTGAAAAGGTAAATGGCCAGGCACGCTACGGTATAGATATACAATTCCCGGACCTGTTAACCGCTGTGGTTGCTCATGCACCGGCATTCGGTGCCGTTGTAGAATCATTTGATGCGCGCGAAGCCAAAGCTATAAAAGGTGTATATGATGTTGTACAGATTCCGCAGGGTATTGCTGTTGTCGCCACTAACTTCTGGACTGCCAAACAAGGACGAGATGCCTTGAAAATCGAATGGGACTTCAGCAAAGGCCAGCACGTAACCAGCAGCACGCAACGGGATGCATACCGGTCGCTGTCTCAAACAGCCGGAACAGTTGTGCTGCGTAAAGGTTCTGCAGCGGATGCATTAAAAGCAACCAACATTATACTTGAAGCAGAATATACTTTTCCATACCTCGCGCATGCACCGATGGAGCCTTTGAACTGCACGGTAAAGATCGATGCCAACCGCTGTGAGATATGGACCGGTACACAAACACCTTTACTGCATCAACAGGAGGTAGCGGCATTTTTAGGTTTGTCCACAGACCAGGTAATTTTTAATACACCCTATATCGGTGGAAGTTTTGGAAGGCGTGGCTCATTCGGAGAAGACTGGGTATTGGAGGCCGTACACATTGCCAAAGCGAGTGGTCGCTCTGTTAAATTGGTCTGGACACGCGAGGACGATATAAAAGGTGGTGGCTATCGGCCGGTATATTTACATCGTGTACAGGTTGGTATAGGGCAGGATGGTTTACCTTCAGCGTGGCTTCATCGCATTGTAGGGCAATCACTGTTTACTAATACGGTACTTGAAAAAGATATTGTTGCCAATGGTATAGACTATAGCTCGGTAGATGGTGTAAACGGATCGCCTTACTTCAGCAAGATCAATGATCATACGATCGAGCTGCATACAACCACCAGCGATGTTACAGTTTTAGCGTGGCGCTCGGTGGGTAATACTCATACTTGTTTTGTGATGGAAACGTTGATTGATGAGCTTGCGGTGAAAGCCGGTAAAGATCCGGTTGCTTACAGGCGTATACTCTTGAAGGATCACCCCCGCCATTTGGCGGCACTCAATCTAGCAGCTGAAAAAGCGCAATGGCATAAACCATTGCCGGCCGGCCGATATCGAGGTATAGCGGTGCATGCTGCGATGGGAAGTTATGTGGCGCAGGCGGTGGAGATATCAATCGGGAATCAAAAACTATATATACATAAAGTTGTGTGTGCCATAGATTGCGGCCTGGCGGTTAACCCGGATGGTGTACGTGCCCAAATGGAAAGTGGAATTGTATATGGACTTACCGCAGCACTCTACGGTGAAATTACACTCGAGAATGGTGCAGTAAAGCAAAGTAACTTTCACGATTATCGCATGCTGCGGCTACCCGAGGCACCCGCGATCGAAGTATATATTGTTCCCGCTAATGAACGAATGGGGGGAGCGGGCGAACCGGGGGTGCCTCCTATTGCACCTGCACTTGCCAATGCGCTATATGCCGCTACCGGAAAACGACTGCGTAATCTGCCTGTTGACATGCGCGAGTTGGTGAAATCCTGAGGCGACATGTATATACTATAGCTATAGCATCTGTACCGTACAGCTTTCAGTTTTTGTGTCCAGTATCAGTATTCCTTCATGCGATTCGTCCAGGTGAGCGAGCAGTATACCTTTTGAGTTCCAGGCTGCGGTGTTGCCGGCACACATACCTCCGTCAGCAGCACCAATGGCATTGGACATCAGCACCGGAACATTCCTGGTGCCGGCAATTTCGGATAGCCGTTGCGTTGCTTTATCAACACCGTTCGTAAATTTGGCCACGCTGGCTATATAAACGGCAGCTCCGTTTTTAAATGCTTCATCAGCGTGTGCTTGTACAGACAACTCGAAGCAAATGGCGAAGGCTACGGTGTTGCCTGCTATCGCAATGGTCGGGAAGTTCTGGCCGGGAATAAAAAACTCTTCTTCATCCGGATGTATATATTTCTTTGCGTAGGCCAATCGCTCGCGGTGTGGTTGGAAAAGAATCATGCTGATGGTGATACCCTTTTCGGTTCTGATCGGTATGCCAGCACCAATGGTAACTTTCTGAGCGTTACTGATCGTTTGAAAATCATCAAGCCTGTTGTCGTGCAGATCAACTGCGAGTGCTTTTGCCTGGGGTGGCTCATAACCGGTTAGCGATAACTCCGGAAAGATGATCATATTCGCGCCAAACGATGTAGCCCGGTTTATAAATTCTTTATGGCGAACGATGTTTTGTTGGATATCACCGGTTACCGGCCTGGTTTGAGCCACACAGATTTTCATGCGATCGGTTGTCTTTAAATAATGGTAAAGAAGTATAGCACGGGCATTTTGTTGCTTGCTTTGCGGTTCTATACCATTAGTAATATTACACTATTTGTGATAGTATACCACTTATAGAGTTGTGTTAATTTTATAAGCAGGAGTTCGTTAATACGCGGTGTATTTGTGTTAAATTTGATTTTTCGGTAAACACGACACGGTAAAAACTTCAGTAGTAATTGTCGGCAAACGTGCTATACTGGATAAATCCTAACAGCGGGAAACACTAAATGGACTATATGCAGAAATCTCTACAGTCTTTTTGAATTTATTCACTTCGTCAACGAGCAACCGTATGCCTTCTGAAAAAGGCATTCTCCGCTGAATATAAATCAGATGTGAAGTAAACCTCTTGAAAGTAGCCGTTACGAAGGTCATCCGAGATAAAACAGGTCGGCAAAGGTCAGGGAATTTCTGTGCATGATGTTACCAGCTATATGTTAAGTGCGGGGTGTTTGCTTTTACGCCATCGTAAAGGGAATTTTCTAATCGATTGTAACAGTATATATGAACATACGTGTTCAACTATGGATTGTTTTTTATCTGTTCGCAGCATATCTGCCGCTAACGGCACAGCAGCTCTTTATCCAGGAGTATCCGGTCGAGCTGTATAAAGGCTCATCCCAGAATTGGGATATTACACAAGATACGCAAGGTATAGTATATGTTGGTAATACGGATGGTGTGCTGGTTTATGACGGACTGGAATGGAGGCGAGTTGAAATGCCGGCCGGTGCGTATCCCTTAACAATAACGGCTGATGATGCCGGACATGTATATATAGGATCAATCTCGGATTTCGGGTACCTGGAAAAGGATAATGCGGGTGAATACCAGTATCGCTCACTGCTTTCACTGATTCCTGCAAAGGATCAGCAGAACATGGGGGAAATAAATGATATCAAATCTGTTGGCAACGCGGTATACTTCAGTGATCTGGAACATGTCTATATATATGAAGACGGAGCCATACGTGTCTGGAATGGAGCCAACAATGGCGTGGTTGTTTTGGGAGGTCGGGCTTACATTGTTCACGAGGGGAATATGCACTTGTATCGTGACGGAGTGTTTACGCAAGTGCCATTTGTTTTTCCGGCGGCAGACATGCAGCATCTGAATGATTATTCACCTGGTAAATATATTATAGTAGATAAGGCCGACAGGATATGGATAGTGGATGCAGCGACCGGGGTCCGGCAACCGTTTTCCAGAGAACTTGACAAGCATTTGCAGGGAGAAGATATCAACAAATTTACACTTCTGTCAGAAGGCAGAGTTGCGCTTCTTACCGATACACGGATTCTTATTCTTGGTCGTAATGGTCAATTGTTTTTTACAGTAACCAACGATATGTTGAAGGGTAATCTCTGGTTGCAGGTACTCTATGAAGATAAACAACACAACTTGTGGTTCTCTACAGACGAATCGATCGGAATGATTGCCACCAGCTCTCCGCTGGCATATTTCAGCAAGTATAACGGTATTCAGGGAATTATATTTTCGCAGACGTTTCATGACGGTCATCACTATGTTGGTACCGATCGTGGTGTTTACCGCAGAATGGAAAAGGAAAAATTTACCTATATGCCCGGAACATCCGGCACGGTCTGGAATTTTTATAGCCAGGGAGATATACTATACATTGCACATGAGACTGGTATACTGGAAATGAAAAACGGTGTTTCGAAACGGATTCTTACGGAGCGACACGTTGAAACTTTGTGCTGGATCGGAAACCGCACCGACCGTTTTCTGATGGGTACGTATACTTCGGGTATATGGCTCGTGAAAAAGACAGGAAACGGCTGGCAGAAAAGAAGAATCAACGGGTTTGACGATGAGGTTCGCTATATGCAGATAGACACAACGGGCAGTATATGGATTGGACATTACAGTAAAGGTCTTTGGAAGCTAAAGCTGAATGACGCTATGGATTCCATTATCCAGAAGGAGTATTATAACACGTCACGCGGGCTTCCTTCTGGTGTGGATAACCGGGTTTATAAGTTGAATAGTGATAAGAGTATTGTGTTTGCTACCGCGAATGGTATATATGCGTACAATGCTTTGCGAAATACATTCGAACCTGATAAACGATTTTCGCAACATTTAACCGGAGCCACGATTTACTCGCTGATGGAGACACCCAATGGCGATATTTACTTTCGTGGAAAAAATATAAAGCATAAGAAGAATGAAGTGGCCGGTGTATTAAAAAGGAAGAGTAGTACGGAGTACACTATGTTGACAGCACCGTTCCATAAAATAATCTGGACCGATACAGAGCCCAGTATATATGCTACTGATGATGGTGCCTGGATTGCTAATCATAACAGAGTGATCGTATTTAATCCGCATCGCAGAACGTACTATCACGATCCGTTGTGGCCGTATATTCGAAAAGTAACTGCGCAAGATTCATTGATCTATGCCGCAGGACAAAAAGCCAGGGATATAACGTTGCCTTACGAAATGAATAGTGTGCATTTTCAGTTTAATGTGCCCTACTATGAAAACGTAGAGCGCCTGGAGTTTCAGTATAAATTGCAGGGATTTGACAGGGAGTGGTCGCGCTGGACAACCCAGCATGAAGCGAGCTTTACCAACTTGCCCGAAGGCGACTATACGTTTCTGCTTCAAACCCGGAACATCTACGAGAATGAAAGCCGGCTTGCAAGTTTTTCATTTCACATCGATCCTCCCTTTTACCGTACCGTTTGGGCGTACTTGCTATATATAGGCGTTTTTGCTTTGCTGCTATATGTAGTTGCTATAATAAATACCAAGCGCGTGAAGTGGCAGAACGAAATGCTGGAGAAGGAAGTAAACGAAAAAACAAAAGAACTGCTGGCGATGAATGAAGAGATCATGGCGCAGAATGAAGAGATCTCCATGATTAACGAAGAGGTTAATAAAAAGAATCTTGAAATCGAAAATCAGACGCAGATACTAAAAGAATCGAACACAACGAAGGACAAACTTTTCTCGATCGTATCGCACGATCTTCGCGGCCCTGTCCACCAGCTTCGCGAGATATTTAGTTTGATGGATGCCGGCCATATATCCGGAGAAGAATTTTTAAAAGTGCTGATGCCCGACCTGCGCGAACGCGTAGGGTACGTTGCTGCCCTTACCGATAACCTGCTGCATTGGGCTAAAGATCAGATGGAAGGTATACAAGTGAAGTCCGCAGCGTTTAACCTCAGCGATGTTGTACAGGAAAATATGAACCTGTTCGCTGCGCAAGCCGGCAAGAAAAATGTAAACCTGGTAAACACAACTGCCCCGGAGTGCGAGGTATTTGCCGACAAGGATATGATACGCCTGGTGTTGCGTAACCTGATGAGCAATGCCGTAAAGTTTACACCTTCGCAGGGAAGCATTGAGGTGTCGGTTCAGGCCGATCATCAATATGCCATCGTTTCGGTTCATGACACGGGTATAGGACTCTCGTCTGAAGAGATCGATATGATATTGCGTAAAGATTATTTTACCCGCTACGGAACAGCCGGAGAGAAAGGATCAGGACTCGGGCTGATGCTTTGCCGTGAGTTTATCGAGAAGAACAAGGGCACGTTCATGATTGAAAGTATACCCGGAGCAGGGAGCAGGTTTTCGTTCAGTGTGCCGTTAACGTCCTGCTGCCTTACGCAGATTGTCAATTCTAAATGAACCATCATTGGCCAGCCTTGAAGCTATATATGCTTTCATGCTATGCCCGGTGTGCACAGTTCCTTTCGAAGGTTCTATTTCCCTTCTGTACTGTTTTTCAATCCCTTTATAAACGGAAAAATTTGATTATACAGAATGTTGATTCATCTTGTGTATTATATCCTTTCAAAAAAAATCTTATGAAGCAAAGTGTTTTGCCAGGGATACTCGTGCTGGCCATGTTTTTTAGTATGAGTAATGGTATGGCTCAATCAAAACCAACCAAGGCGAAAGCCGTGCTCAATCACACTGCAATCTATGTAAAGGATGTAAAGACAAGCGCATCATTCTATCACAACATTGTTGGTCTTGATACAATTCCGGAGCCGTTTCACGATGGCAAGCATGCGTGGTTCAGAATTGCTCCCGGAGTAGCGATGCATATTATACAAGGTGCTGCCGAGAAAAAGGAGTACTACAAGAATCAGCATACTTGTTTTAGTGTAGCATCGGTGGATGCCTTTGCTGCGATGTTAAAGAAAAATAATATTCCCTGGGAAGATCGCGATGGTGCCAAGCTTGCCATTACCACGCGCGTTGATGGTGTAAAGCAACTCTGGTTGCAGGATCCGGATGGTTACTGGATCGAGATCAACGATGCGAAGGATTGATACACTGTAATTCTGTAACTATATATTCTGTTCTTGTTGTAATTATTCTTTGTTTGGTAAAGTGAACGCCTTTCTGTTATTTGTCAGTCAGGAATTTTAGTTCCTTGATTATTACTGCGTGCACGATCAGCGAAAATATAGCATCCCGGTATATCACCTGGCAATATTGGTATTGCTCTGGCTTGGCATTCATATACTGCTCGTTCATCAATATGGTTTGCGTAATCTGCATGATGCCGCCAGCTATGTAAGGCGTGCGGATTACCTGCTGATTCATGGAAGTATGGAGGATTCACAGGATATTTTTTACGCAGTGCCGGTTGGTCTCATTGCACTTTTTCGATGGCTCTTTCCCGGGCAACTGGTTCCCTTTCTTTTTTTCCAAAGTATAGTTTCAGTACTTGCTGCGATAGCTCTATACCGGGCAGGTTCGAAACTATTTAACAACACATTGGCGGGACTGGCCACCGGAGTAATCTTTTTGTCAGGTTGGGATACGATACAGTGGAACACAACCACCATGACGGAGTCGCTCGCGTGCAGTGTTATTTGTTTTATACTTTATAGGTTAACATGCTTCCGTGGTTCTGCGAAAGATTATGCGTGGATCATCACGTTACTCATCATCAATTTTTTTACACGGCCTACGGGTATCGTGATCATTGTCGGCACACTCGCGTTTTTGTTGCACTACTACCGGCATGATATACGCAGAAACTATAGAGTGATGATGATCGGTATACCATGTCTGCTGATACTCGCATACTGGTCGGCCGACCAGATGTTTACGCGATGGGATTTTACAGACCAATATCGCAGAGGCAACATCGTTACCTATATGGATGTGATTGAAGGTGGCACACTATATCGCAGTGAAATGCGACTCGATACAGCCGGTATAATTCTCACCGGGCAGGAACCATCGGTATGGAAGATTGTAGCATTTGTCATCAACAATCCAGCACACTTTGTAAAAGCTGCTTGTCTCAAAGTATATTATTTAATGACGGGTATACGTCCGTATTATTCAACACTTCACAATGTTTACATACTGATCTGGCTGGCGCTTATGTATACCTTGTACTACATCGGGTGGCGCAACACGCCAAAGAGTTCTGTTCGCTTTTTTACAATGGCTGTTGTAATTCTGAATTGCTGTCTCATCGGAATTTCCACAGTGGATTGGGACAATCGCTTTTACATTCCCATGCAGCCGGGCATTGTGTTGCTTGCGGGCGGTGGCGTTGCCTATGGCATAGGTCGTTTAAAGACATTCCATGTTTCTGGAAATTCGCAATGAGATGTGGTAATCCAAAACGGAGTGATCTTTGTAAACTTATTACGCGATCATCCGTATATTCAATCCGTAATCGGTCGTTCTCTTGTTTTGTGAGGAGAACGATTAAAAAAAAGTAACTCTATAACCCTAATAATCATGAACAGGAAAAAGGTATTTGGTTTTGTCTTGGCGATCCTTCTGATCGGATCGAGTGCAATGGCGCAACAGTATGTAACGCAGGTTAAGTCGAGCAACAAAAAGTGGGGCTACGTTAACTCGAAAGGTGAGGTAATCATCCAGCCTCAATTTGAAAAGTGCTATGAATTTTCTGCCGATGGTTACGCTCCCATATACGATACCAAAAACAGACAATATTATTTTATCAATCCGAAAGGAGAGAAGCTGCAAACAGAAGTTAGCGGTTTTAAACTGATCGATGGTTTCGGAATTGATCTGAAAGGATTTGAGGATGGACTTGTACCGGTGAAGGTTGGCGAGAAATGGGGCTATATGAACACGAGTGGCAAGCTTGCTATACTCGCTATATATGATGAGCCCACGGCATTCAGCAGTGGTCACGCTTCTGTAAAAAAAGGTTCAACCTATGTTGTGCTGAATACAAAAGGAGAAGAAACTCCGGTGGCCGGTGATGTGGTTGATATCAAGGCGTTTTCAGAAAACCTTGCACCCTTCCGCGCAGCCGACAAGAAGTTTGGATTTATAGGTACAAACGGAAAGGTAGCAATACCGGCACAGTTTGAAAGTGTAGGTTATTTCAAGAATGGACTTGCCTGGGCAAAGACGCTGGATAAAAAAGTAGGCTATATCAACCCGGCAGGTGAGTGGGTTATCAAACCACAATTTGATGTAGCAAAAGAGTTTGATGCCAAGAGCGGTTTGGCTCGCATCAAGCAGGGCGATCAGTGGGGGTATGTTTCAAAGACTGGCAGTGTACTGTATGTAAAAGATACTGATCTCTATGGTGATTTCTCCAACGGTCTTGCACAAGGACGCAAGAACGCCAAGATCGGTTTCTTCAACAGCAAAGGTGAGTGGGCAATCGAACCACAGTTTGAAGGATCGCGCGATTTTAAAAACGGCTATGCGGCAGCGAAGAAAAATGATAAATGGGGTATGATCAACACCGAAGGCAAGTGGGTGATCGAACCAACCTTCGAAGCCATTAAAGACATGGAACTGATCAAGTAAAGAAGATTTTTCCTTTAAAAAAAGCCATTCAGCTGCTATGCTGAATGGCTTTTTTTATGCAGTCGGTTGTAACAGAAATATAGTGCTTTGTCTCGGTAGTGCATCGGCTTAAAGATATGCATACCGCTTTGGGTAGGAGTATATATTGAAGATTTATTCGCTATAGTATATCTCTGTGACGCGTTGCGCAAAAGTTGATGACAACTTTGCGAAGCTGTTGCATGCGGGAGATTCTTCGCGTGAATCCGAGTGTTTATCGCTAAGCTCGCCCTCGCCTTCAAGATTCCGATTACCCGTGTCGTTAAGGAGGTATAACAGCCAGATCGTGTTTAACGATCCACTAAAACCATAACCTTATAAATGTTAACGACATGAGATTGATTGAAAAAACGATGCGAACGCGAATCGCAGTCCTGATGAGTGTCGCAGCTGTACTGATGTGCCTGTGCATAGTATCAGCCTGCAACGATGATGATGACGATAGTGCGGGCACAGTATCGCCTGCCATTACGAGCTTTACACCAACCAGTGGAGTAGTGGGTACAACGGTAATTATTACCGGAACAAATTTTAGCACAACGGCTTCTGCCAACACCGTTACGTTTAACGGTATAGCAGCAACGGTTACAGCAGCAACAGCTACGCAGCTTACCGTTACTGTACCCACCGGTGCCACTACCGGTAAAATTGTAGTAACAGTAAATAGTGTGAGCGCTACATCTGCCAGCGACTTTACGGTTACAACAGCATCTACCAGCGCACCGACTATTGCAAGCTTTACACCAACCAGCGGAACGGAGAGTACTACCGTAACCATTACCGGTACAAATTTCAGTACTACATTAGCCAATAACACAGTTGCCTTTAATGGTACAGCTGCTACAGTAACCGCTGCAACGGCAACACAACTTACGGTAACTGTACCTACCGGAGCTACTACCGGTAAAATTACAGTGTCGGTAAATACGAGCAGTACAACAGCAACATCAACCGATGATTTTACAGTAACAACTGCAACCACTGCCGATTGCAGTTCTGCTACAACACAAATTGAAAAGATTGTGTGCCTGGCAGAAGCTTTCAAGGCAACACTTACTTCTTCGCAGATCGCTACGTTACAGATCAGCTTTACAAAAGAGTACGCTATACGCTGGTCTAATTTACCGTGTGGTGTAAGTTGCAGAAATGGTTTAGCATTCAGCACGCTTACAGCAACACAATTAGCAGCTGCTAAAGCCGTGATCGCGGCTGCAGCCGGAACTACGACAGATGAAGGCTATAGCGAGTTCTCGCAGATCAATGCGGCCGATGATGTACTGGGTACCAAGAGTGGTAACTCCAACAGCTATTCATCCGGAAACTATATCATTGCATTTCTCGGAGCCCCCAGCACAACCGGTACATGGATGTTGCAGTTTGGCGGACATCACTATGCACAGAATATTACCTATAGCGGGGGCCAGGTAATTGGTGCTTCACCTTCACATCAAGGTATAGAACCGAAGTCGTGGACATCGAACAGCACGACATACGCTCCGCTGAAATCGGAACAGGCGGCTATGGCAGCGATGCTGGCCGGATTGACAACAACACAATTATCAAGTGCTAAATTATCATCTACATTTAGCGATGTAGTATTAGGTCCTGGCTCCGATGGAAAATTCCCGTCAACCAAAGTTGGTCTTGCCGTAAGTACATTAACTACAGATCAGAAAGCACTGGTCCTGGCTGCTATGAAACCGTGGTTGCAAGATGTAGACGATGCCACCGGTACATCTTTGCTGGCTACTTACGAAAGTGAGCTCGACCAGACCTATATAGCCTACTCCGGTAACGCTACATTGGCAAACCATGCTGACTACGTGCGTATTGACGGACCGAGTGTATGGATTGAATTTGTATGCCAGAATGGTGTAGTATATACCGAGATACATTATCACGCTATATACCGCGATCATACCCGTGACTACGGAAACAGTTTCACGTTCTGATCATGAAATGCTTTATATCCTTCCGTTGCGTGAACATGGTCACGCAACGGTTTGGCTACCTGCTGATGCTTGTCCTGGTCATTGTATCCGGCCAGGCATTTGCTCATCCGATGCCCAACTCGATGGTGCTGCTCAACCTGCAACCCGATGGTGTGGCGGCCGAACTACAGTTACCGCTCAGTGAGCTTCAGCTTGCCTTCGGAAAAGATGTTAATCACGATGCCTCAACCCTGGTGGAGCGACTAGGTACAGAACTCAGCACCTATATTCTGGCACACGTGCGAGCAGTGAGTGACGACAATCGCGCATGGTCTGTTACCATACGCGGTATGAAAGTTACTCCGGTAGAAGAGAGTGCGAGTGGCCCGTACCAGGAACTTTCGGTAAACCTGTGGCTTCAGCCCCCGGCAGGTGTGAGCAGCAGAGTCTTTACGTTAAACTATGATGTTATCATTCATCAGTTGGTAACACATATAGCCTTAGTATCCATCCGGCAGGATTGGGAGGGAGGTATATTTACCGAACAACTTCCGGTAGAAGCGGGTGTTATACGACTAGATGTTCGCAGCAATACTATTCCGCCATTAAAGATCGCTCAGACCCATGGCAGTTACTGGACCGGATTCACCAGTATGGTAAAGCTGGGTATACATCATATAGCAGAAGGCACTGATCATTTACTTTTTGTATTGGTACTTTTGTTATCCGCTCCGTTGCTGGCACAGCGTGGTAAATGGAATGCATTGGGTGGTACGCGATATACATTGATGCGATTGTTTCATGTTGTTACTGCATTTACCATAGGCCACTCGGTTACACTACTGGCCGGTGCGTTGGGATGGCTGCGTTTACCTTCCCAACCTGTGGAGATATTGATCGCGTTTTCAATTTTAGTGTCAGCGATTCACGCGTGGCGACCTATCTTCCCCGGACGTGAGGCCTATATAGCAGCAGGCTTCGGCTTGATTCATGGCCTTGCCTTTGCCGGCACACTTGAAAATCTGGAGTTAACCACAACGCCCATGATGTTAAGTATACTGGGCTTTAACATGGGTATAGAATTCATGCAACTGTTTGTAATAGCTGTTACTATACCGTGGCTGATCCTGTTAAGCAAAACTATATTTTACAAAGGTATACGCATGGCGGGAGCAGTACTGGCAGCCATAGCCGCACTGGGTTGGATGACAGAACGTTTCCTGCAGCAAAGCAATTTACTTACGCAGACCATTGAACAAATGGCAACCTATAACGCCTGGATTATTGTAGCACTCGCATGCGTTTCGATCGCATGCTATTGGTTTGACAAACAGAAAGGGAATATATCTGTACAGAAATAGCGAACCATGAAACACATCGGTATGGCATCTGACCTAAAACAGAATAGCGCTGCTAAATCTTAGATTCAGCAGCGCTATTCATCATAGAACTTAATACGTTATCCGTAATTAGTCTTTAGCAAATTCAGTGTTTGCAGTGATCGTAACTTCATCGCTTACTACTGCAGAAGGAGTACCAGCACCTACACCAAAGTCAGAACGCTTGATAGTACCGGTAACTTTGAAAGCACCGATCGTTTTCTTCGTGTAAGGGTGTACAGCTGTACCGGTGAAAGTAGCTTCCAGTGTTACAGGCTTCGTTACACCGTGCAATGTCAGGTTACCAACAAGTGTATAGGTGTTCTTACCTTTTTTCTTGAACGATGTGCTCTTGAAAGTAATGGTAGGGAATTTTTCAGCATCGAAGAAGTCAGCACCTTTCAGGTGACCGTCACGTTGTTCGTTGTCAGTGTTGATACTGTTTACTTCAGCAGTCAGTTCGATAACGGCATCAGAGAAATCTTCTTTTGAAGAAGTGATCTTTGCATCGAATGATTTGAAAGAACCTTCTACAGTAGAGATCATCAAGTGCGTTACACCGAAACCAAGTTTAGAATGTGCTTTGTCTAATGACCATGACTGCGCAAATGCTGATACTGCAAAAGCAAAAGCGATGAAGGATAATGTAAGCTTTTTCATTTTGATAATTTAATTTTTAGTGAAATTGTGTTTTTTGTTTGTATTGTTAATAAGTGTGCAAGTTAATTGGAATATACAGTCTTCTAATATTCTTTCAAAGGTGTTGACTTTTACCGAGGTTTAGTCGTTGCAACGGTTCATCATCACTTCATAGTGTGCGTGACATGCAAATTCTTTGCCGATACTATAAATCATCTAACTGTTGTTTTGGTTCCATGCTGTCCCTATTTGGGGGAGTTGCAATCCATAAGGTATTTAGTTACTTTTGGATACTCAAAGGTAAATGTATACTGAATTGCCGTGCAAGAACGTACCTCGCAGTCACTTACTTACTAAAAGGAAACTATAGTTGAAAATCAATGTGTTAGACATGAAAAAAAAGTTGGAAGATTATGATCTGCACGCCAGTTGCCCGATTCGGAACGTACTGGATCGCTTTGGCGACAAATGGTCTATTCTGGTAATCCTGTTGCTTGGTGAACATAAAACGGCCATGCGTTTCAATGAAGTAGCACAAACGATAGGCGATATATCGCAGAAGATGCTGACGGTTACGCTTCGCACACTCGAAGCCGATGGAATGGTAGTACGAAAGCACTATCCTGAAATTCCGCCACGCGTGGAGTACGAACTTACCGATCTTGGCAAAAGTCTTTTACCGTACATCAATGGCCTGGCACAGTGGGCTGTCAAGAACTACGATACCATCACCAAGTCGCGTAAGAAGTTTGCTGCCCGCAAGCAACTGGTATCCTGATTACAACATCCCAACTAACTCCGCGATAAAGCTTCGCGTTGTCAGCATCTGTTAGAAGCAATCGGAAGCACGGCCGAAGAGTATATTTCGAAAACGATCGCGAAGAAAATCAATGCTTATTTTTTAAAGTCATTTGAAAAAAAATGCATCTTTTATCTCGTTGATATATGTAGCAACGCATTTGAAGTTGAATTACGTTGTTAAAAATCTAGTGCATTTGTAGTATATCATGAACTGTACTGACATGCAGCAGGTTGCGTATAGCCGTAAAAACTACACGGTCCACGGTCTTCACATGCTATACCTGCAATGGCTATATAGCAGCCGTCATGTAAACGTTCTCAGCAGGTCGCAACGGAGTCACCTACCCACCAACAGGTTATTAGATTACTTTTTATAGGTGTATATTTGCAGCCTGGTCTATACGCTTTAAGCATGATGAGTAAAGGCAAAGAGCTTCAATACTCTGTCAATCGTTCATTCGAAAAAATTAAGTTGCTTCTTTCCCGGGACATTCAGATCTCCGGAACAACAGATATACTCTGGTCTGTTGCACAGCTTACTACTGCGTGTTATAAAACAAAAGACCATTGCCATGACAATACATTGTCCGATGTGTCCGATCGTGAACTTATCAAAGTAAATATCAGCATTACCTACTATAGCACCATTGAACAGAAACTCGGATGAACATTTCCTTCTTTGTCAGACGAGACTTTCAAACGATCGGAGCCTATGAGCACGTCATAGCAATAAAAGATCACCTCATAGAGCATACTGCATTGGTGGTGCAAGACGATGAGCATCATTACCTCGGCATACTTACACCACTCGATGTTTTGCAGCGTCCGCGTAATCTTGTAATAGACTGTCTTGCCGAGAAGCCATCCATAACCATGCCTTGTAGTGTAGACGAAGCGTTGCAGATCATGCAGGCAGAACAGGAAGAAGTATTATCAGTATACCAGGGCGAGCAGTTCGAAGGGCTTGTGTTCAGGAACGATCTTCTTGAATTTGTGCGTACCAAGCGCAGGGAACTGGAGCAGGAGGTAACGGAGTATATAGGAGAAATTAAATCCATGCATGTGCAACTCGAACAATCGCGCCAGGTACTGCAGGCTATATTTGACAGTACACAATCCTATATCTTTCTCGTAGATCCGCAGTTCAGAATTATCTTCTTTAACAAGAAAGCGCAGGAGGGAAGCCAGAGTATGCACGGACGTGAACTGAAACTTGGTGATAGTATATTAGCCTATACAGAATCGGGCAACGATGAAATGGCCTTGCTTACCTTTCATGAAAACTATAACAAAGCTGTTGGTACGAAGCAGACCGTTGTTAGCGAGCGCGAGATATACTACCCCAGCATGATGTCATCGTGGATACGATCTGAATATACCCCCGTATATGACAACGGTGTATTGATAGGTGTAGCGCTTCGTATTGTCGATATAACCGAACGCAAGCGCCACGAAATACAAATTGAAATGCAGACAGAAATATTGCAGCAGATTTCGTGGATGCAATCGCACCAGACCCGCCAACCTGTTGCTACTATATTAGGACTCCTCAATATCCTGGAAAAGTCATCACTCTCAGACGATAACCGGAAGATCGTAGCCATGTTGGAAGACACCGCACTGAAGCTGGATGATGTTATTCGCGACACCGTGATTCGCGCAAACTCTATCTAAAACATTCACGCATATTTCCATTTGAATCCTTTGGTGTGATGGTGAATGCCGCGCGCCACCAGTATAATTTCTTTCTCACCACAACCGGTTTTTCGCGAGGCTTCACTGATGCTTTCGTAACGCGCCAGCAGTTTGCCTTTTCGGGTATATTGTTTTACAGGCTTGCGCCTGCTATGGCCTCCGTAATTTGTCCACTTCGAGCGATCAGCAATTTTTAAATACGAGTCAACACGATCGCGCTTGAATACCCTCAGACTCTTTTCACTTTTTGTTACCAGCTTCAGATTCTTTACAGAGTTGTTATAGCCATCGCCATCTTTGTTGATCACATACAGGCCATCCTTTTCGTAATCTATATCTTCAATAAACGCGCTATAGATAACTCTGCGTGTGTTAAAATAATATTGGTGCCCTTCGCGGGATAATGATACGCGAAGATCAATCATTGGTTCGCCTGTTTTTATATTTCGGTTCTGCGCTACAGACTGACTCAGAATTCTGCCGGCAACAAATTGTTCTTTTAATCGTGGATGGGGTATAGTTCTATCAAGCGATTTAACCCGTCCCATGTTCGAAGCTTTATAAAGACCTTCAAATCCGGGTATATCGCGCCATCGTTCACCTTTTATACTCTTGAGTTCTTTGTTCAGATAGGGGTATTTCACTCGCTTCATATCTGTAATGTTAGTAACAATCTTATCAGGGAACAACCATTACGGAAGTATACCTCTGTAATCTTACGGAGGCTGCCATGTGTAATCTTTTTAGAGGCTTCATTCTTAAAGGATTGTAATTTTGAAACCGGAAACGACTTGCTATGTGGCGCTGCTAAATGTATACTTAGTAACCCTTCGTTTTGTTCGTTAGCAGAGTCAGCGATTGTATAGAACTTCTTTATTACAAAGGTATAAGATCAACGATAAGCAGGAGAGTGAATTACCCCATGAACAAAAACGCATCTGTTTTCAGATATTGCCGCTATATCATCATGCCGCTGGTGTATGTTTTGGTTGCAGGCTGCGAATTACAGGAAACAAATTTTATCAAGCCGGTCCCCATAGCACTCGAAGCAATGGACGTACAGTCTACAAGTTTTAGCGCAACCTGGAAACCTGTACTCGGCAGTTCGGTCTATGTCGTAGACGTTGCCACCGACCCGCAGTTTTCCAGTATTGTACCCAACTATCAATCGCATGAAACAACAGGTGTTACGTTGCAGGTAACAGGCCTTGTAGCAGAAGTAACCTACTACTACCGGGTTCGTGCGAAACGAGACAATACCTTTTCCGATAACTCCAATACTATACAGGTAACAACCGCAGCATTAACATCACCAGTTGCGTTGCCCGCTACAGGTGTCAAGGTATTTCAATTCACGGCAAACTGGGCAGCTGTTGAAGATGCTGCAAGTTATCTCCTCGAAGTAGCAGCTGATCCTGAGTTCAATACTATACTTCCGGACTACAACAGTGTAGAAGTAGTAGGCACTTCTCTTGATGTGGAAGGTCTTGACTATCGCGATACACATTACTACCGCGTGAAGGCAAAACGCCTGGAGAAAACTTCCGGTTATTCCAATGTAATCGAAGTGAAGCCATGCATTACGCCATCGTGTAAGGTTTCAAAACTTATTTTCTCCAGCGACTTCTGGGATGAATTTGAATACGATGGCAACACGCTGACTACTATCAAAACCAACTATTATGGCGATGAAACTACATGGAAGGTCGCATACCGCGCTGATGGTAAAGTTGATTCGGTAAATGCATGGTACGATGGCGCTGTATATCAGAAAAATGTATATGAATACAATTCAACGGGGCAGTGGACATCGTTGTACACATATGACGGCTCTGATGAACTGGCATGGGTGAGAGACTATCTCTATAATGATTTGGGGCAGCTGATCGGTTTAAGAGTTCATCGTGACCTTGAGCGTACCAGCCTGATGTTGCATCAGGACTACACGATCGATCAATATGGTAATGTGCTAACAGTTACCAATGAGAATGGCGATCAAACCGGTGAGTTCCGGTACGAATATACATTTAACCCCAAAATGTTAATTGCCGAAACCTTACGCCCTTTTATCGCGGATGCCTTTTCCGGTTTTGATCTGAGACCCTACAACAGAATTAACAACGCAATTTACGCGCATGGAAATTTCACCGGCGAATATGAAGAAGAAGAAGTTTTTGTATACGAACGAAACAGTTGCGATGTAGCTGTGGCACGGAAAGGCTACTATAAAGTTACTTACGAATTTACAGGATGTGATTTCTAAACAGAAAGTATATATGCATAATACCTATTTACTAATTGGCTTTCTGTTCATTTCCAGTGTAGCGTCTGCTCAGACTGCGGATGATAAGGATGCTTCCGGTTCGCTCTATAAATTCTCGGTTGATCAGGATATACTCAACCTGAAATACGAAGGCGATGCCACCGTAAAGATACAGGGCGCTTCGGGTAAAGAAGAGGATGTCAATAAAACACCTTATTCAGCTACTGTATTAACGCGTGAAGAAATTGAAAATGCCGGAGCATTAACCATTCCGGAAGCGTTGCGCCTGGCCCCGGGGTTGTTTGTACAGCAAAGCGTTAACGGGCTGTACGAAGTATATATGTACGGTACCGAAGCCGACCCGCAAGGAAGTAATCTGAACGATGTCCGCAGCAAAATGGTATTGGTTATGATCGACAACATGCCGATGAATAATTACTTTGATGGCGGTATATTATGGGAAACATTGCCGGTAAACCTCGGTGATGTAGAGCGTATTGAAATTGTGCGCAGTCCTTCCAATATACTTTTTGGCCGCGATGCTGCTGCCGGTGTTATCAATATAATAACCAAAGCGCAGGAAGGAAATAAGATCAGTGTACAAGGTACATCACAATATAGCTTTGCCCCAGGCGCGAAGGCAGCCATCAGCCAGGCATCAATAGGTTTTGGTGTACGTGATAAACTTTTGGTAAGAATATCCGGGAACTATAATAACACCAGACGTTTTGAAGATCCGTATTATGTGTTCAGTCAAGGACGCTATATTCCAGGCGATTCACTTTTGTTCTATCAGTCATCAGCTGCACAAACCAACCTGTACGGAAGCCTTGCACGACAAGACTACGGGATGAACGCATCCATGCGCTATGTACCCAATGAACATGCAGAAGTAAACCTTTCACTCTCGCATCAAAACTCGGAGGCACAAACTATATATGGTGGCTTTGAAGAACTGGCACTAACGCGTAGGGCATCGACACTAAACTTTGCCAATCTGAATGCACGCGTATATAATCTGAATGTACAAGCATCGTATGTTTTGGGCGATCAGAATATGGCTGTAGGTTATCCTGGTTATAAATTTGATGTCACCAGAGTAAACGCACGTATATACTATACCTTCCATCTGAAAGGCGTTCACATTATGCCGGGGGCAAGCTACCAGCAAGGCGCGTTTGATGATGGTGCCTATAAATCTACCGATAGCCAGTATCCGGCTATTATCAATGGCAACCGGAATATTGCTAACTATGGTTTCTTCCTGAAAGGCGGAGCAAACCTGTTGGAAGAGAAGTTGACATTGGACGGAGGTATCCGCAAAGATTTTTTCAACGTCAATGATCAGTCGATCATGAGTTACCAGGCTGCGGTTGCCTATACACCCCTTGATCGCGTACTGTTGCGGGCTGCTTTTTCGCAGGGATATGTGAGCAACCCGGTACGTGATGTGTTTGATGAAAGTACCTATATCACGCAGACGGGGTTAACCGTACGCAACGCAGCGAACCCATCACTCAACATAACAACAGCTCAAAATATAGAGGCGGGTACCCGCATACAGGCTACGGACAAAATTCTGGTAAGCGCAGATTATTTCAGAATCACCGATAAAAATATAGTGCGCCAGGAGTCGTCAATGGATGCGGATGGTGCCATGATACTGAAACGTGTTAATACCACAACTCCTTTGAAGCGACAGGGTATTACAGCGTCAGTCGCCGCGAGTCTTTCCGGGAAGCTTAAACTACGTGCCTTCGGTACGCTTCAGCATACCAGCAATGCATACGATACTGCCGGCAGTTACAAATTATATACACCACGATACATACTAGGCGCTACCGGTACGTTCAGAACCCTGGTTGAAAAGCTTACTGTTTCAGCGAGTGTGTACGCGTATGGAAACCACGATATGTATACCTCTACACGAGGAGGAGAGTCGTTACCGGCACGTGTTATTCCCAATGTAAAAGTGTCTTATAAATTCTGGCAGGAGAATTTGGTCTTCGTCAATGCCCGCAATTTTCTGAACAGTAGTGATAAGGAATACATTTTCGCAGATAATGTACAGGCGCTATACCTGGTAGGTGTTAATCTTAATTTTTAACGGCAGATGAGTAAAGTTAAACGATTCATTTTAGTTTGTCTTGTGCTGAGCGTTGTTGCCAACGGCTATGCACAGGAGCATCAGCCGGTTGATACCATTAAAGCCAATGAATTTATAGCACGGGCGGCAACGTTATTAAAGTCTAACGAAACAGACAAATCCATACAGTCTGCCCGCGAAGGATTAACCGTATCAAAAAAGAATTTCTACCTGGCGGGGGAGGCGCGCAGTAATCAATTACTGGGGGAAGCGTATGCAAAAAAGAAAGACTATAGCGAGTCACTGAAAGCATACCTGTCGGCACTGAAGGCCTTTGAGTTACTGAAGCAGGATAATCGAATGATTAACACGTATACCGCCATTGGTATACTATACCAGCAGCAGCAAGCCTATACACAAGCTATAAAATACTTTGAACAGGCACTGAAGAAGTCTGATGACCGTAATTCGAAAATGAATGAGTTGCTGCTGGAAGATATAGCGCATTCCTATATTCAGCTTGAAAACTATCAGCAGGCCATACAGTATAAAACCAGATTACTCAATATATACCTCGAACAGAAGAATACCGACAAGGTGATAGAGACCTACAAAGAACTCTCGTCACTTTGTGAGGTGACCCGCCAATACCGTCTGGCACAGCGATACAACACGGAGCTTGCATCGATTTACGGAAAGAGAAATGACCTCGGTGGACTTTCATCAGCCCATAACAACCTTGGTTTTATCAGTAAACGAAACGATGATCTTAAAACTTCAT
Source organism: uncultured Chitinophaga sp. (assembly GCA_902168205.1). GTDB lineage: Bacteria > Bacteroidota > Bacteroidia > Cytophagales > Cyclobacteriaceae > Ohtaekwangia > Ohtaekwangia kribbensis. Next base: position 166,913 of record CABHOK010000011.1, read on the forward strand.
CAGAGTATTTTACAAAAGTAGTTGAGCTGGTAAACGAGCAACCTAAAAATTTAAGTGAGAGCGACAAAGCTATACTCTATACCAACGTTGGTGTAGCATACACGAACTTGAAGCAGTATACCCGGGCTAAAGAGAGTTATACCATCGCGCTGAAAATACGCGAACACCAAAAGAATGAGACTGAAATTGCCAATGTCGACAATTACATTGCGTCTAATTACTATGTAAGTGGCAATACATCGCGCGCGCTCAAGGCTGTGAATGAAGCTATAAAACTCGGTGAAGCAAACCATGCAGAAGAAGTGCTGGTTACAAGCTATAAAATTCTAAGTCTTATACACGATAAAGACAACAACCCGGCCAAGGCTCAGGTATATCTTGAAAAGCATAAAGCACTGAAGGATAAACTTTCCAAAGAAGCGAAAGAACGCAAGGAGAAGATGCTGCAACGCCAGTTGCTCATTGAGAAGAACGAAGAAGAGATCCGCACACTGCTGGCCGACCAGGAACGTGAAGCACTGGAATCGGAGCGCAAGGAAAACCAACTGAAGTTACAGGACAACGAGATCAAACTGAAAGCCAAAGAGCTCGCCATTCTCAAACGCGATCAGGAGCTAAAGGCAATTGAATATAAAAATCAGCAACTCGAAAAAGAGCGTACGGAACAAGCATTGACACTGGCGCAACAACAACTCGAAGCAGAGAAACGTAATCGCGAGCTCGACATGCTTGCAAAAGCAAAGGAGCTGCAGGAACAGAAGCTGAAACAGAAAATGCTCGAGGAGGAAAAGCAGAAGAAAACGATCCAGCTTCTTGAGTCAGATAAAAAATTAAAAGACGAGCAGCTTAAAAACAGTTACTGGATATCCGGACTCTTTGTATTGGTGATCGGCATTATTGCAGTTAGTCTTATTCAAAAACGAAAGGCAAACCGCCTGTTGCAACAACAGCAAACCGAGATAAAAGAAAAGAACGAAGCTTTGCTTCAGAATATGGAAGAGCTTCGTGCGGCACAGGATATACTTAGTGAACAGAACGATCAGCTCGAAATACAGCACCAGAAAATCACGCACAGCATTCGCTATGCCGAGCGCATTCAACGCTCCGTGCTTCCGGCTGACAGCATGATGAACAAACTGTTTCCCGAACACTTCATTCTGTATCTGCCGAAAGATATAGTCTCCGGAGATTTTTACTGGGCAGCGCAGAAAGATAAGCGAAGAATACTGGCCATAGTGGATTGTACCGGGCACGGTGTTCCGGGGGCGTTCATGTCGATCGTGGGTAGTAATACACTGAATGAGCTTGTTAATGAAAAGCATGTTACCGAGCCGGCACAAATACTCAATCAACTGCATGAAGGTATACGGCATAAGCTCAGCCAGGTAGAAAGTCAGAATCACGATGGTATGGACATCGGTATATGTTCACTTGATCAACACGAAGATGGTTCATTCCGGTTGATGTTCGCAGCTGCCAAGCAAACACTGTTTGTTATGCGCAAGGGCGAGCTGCTTGAACTGGATGGCGACCGTAAATCGATCGGCGGAGCTAATGCCGGTGACGTACGCGACTTCTCCACAAAAGAACTGGTACTGGAAAAAGGAGATATACTATATTTTACTACAGACGGGTTTATCGATCAGAATAGTCCTGACCGCGTACGCTTCAATAAGAAACGTTTGAAGAGTCTGATCGAAGAAATATATCAGCAACCCATTGAGGTACAGCGCAGCAATTTTGAAAATACATTGGCAAGCCACCAGCAAGGTGCCGAGCAACGTGACGACATAACAGTAATAGGAGTAAAACTTTAATAAAAACAGTTGAATCAAGCAGGTAATTATAGCGCATGGAAGAGAGGAAGAATAAAGGTTTAATAGATCTGTATAGTACCATGAACGATCAGGATATAATTGTTTACTACAAAGGGCCATTCGATGATGTGATCCTTGCCGAGATCGGGAACAAGATCCGCATGAAGGCATTCGATTCTCCGAAGGCCGGCAAGCGGCTGTTCGCAGTTTTTATGGAACTCGCACAGAATATATCACTCTACTCGTATGAAAAGAATCGCCTTGAAAGTGTAGGGAAGTGGGGCGTAGGTACACTGGTGGTATATGAAACGCCTACAGCGTATGTACTTACTTCCGGCAACATGGTAAAGAACGATGTGCTGGAACAGATCCGGAAAAAATGTGATGAGATCAACACGCTGGACCGTGAGAGTCTACGCGAGATGAAACGCAGGTATCGCAGTGCCGAACTGGATCCTGATCATAAAGGCGGAAATATAGGGTTGATACAAGTGGCATTAAAGTCTGATGCACCACTCGATATTGATGCCAGGCAGATAGACGATGAACGTTCTTTCTTTACTATTTCTGTAAGCATCTTCAAGGAGGGTTAAGACAGCTTGCAATACATGTTTTAAAATGAGGGATTTTACGCTGAGCAAACAGATGAATACTATGGAAGATTTTATAATAGCAGGGTCAAGGGATATATATTTCTCTCCCTCTGTTAATCTAAATGCAGCTACGGGCAAATGCAGCATTTCAGGCGAGTCATACCTGGAAGAACCATACGAGTTCTATAAGAAAATTTCGGTGTGGTTTTGGGAATATGTGAAGGCGGGCGGGAAGAATATAGTGCTCGATCTGAAATTCAATTATTTTAACACCAGTTCTTCGCGTGCTTTGCTGGAGATGTTGCGCGTATTGCGCGATCTGCATCACAGCGGTACCGAGGTAACGGTTAACTGGTACTATCCTAATCCGGATGATGACGAGATATTGATGGAAGGTGAAGATTTCAGAGATGAATGTGGCCTGGAGATCAATATGATTGAATATGAACTCGAGGAGAGCGGAGAGAAATAAAAAAAGCGATCATGCCTGGCAGCATGATCGCTTTTACTTTTCGGTATATATTACTTTACAATAAACTTGTTGCTGTAAAGTTCATCTTTCAGCGCCAGTTCAATGATATACAGGCCTGCCGGCAAATCATCTACCGAAACATGCTGAACTTTATCATGTGTAAGCGGTTTCGAATTTTTTACCAGTATACCCTGCAGGGTACGTACAGACAAAGTATTATCAGGACTATACGCCAGGTCTGGTAATTCTACATGCAGATTTTTCTCGGCTGGATTCGGATATACTTTTAGTGAGCCTTGTCTTTTTTTCTCCGTACCACTGATAATATCTGCGCTCAAAAAGCGAAACCAGTTCATGTTAAACTCAGGTTGTACAACGCGTACGCGCAGCTTTCCTAATCCTTGATTCAGTTTCAATTTTCCAGTCACTGTTTTCCAGTTTTGCCATCCGTTAGTTACCGGTATATCAATCACTACACTGTTCAGTAAGCTTCCCGTTGCAGAGAGTTGCTGAAACTCGAGTCTGCCTGCCTGACTGTTACACGCTATACGCGCTTCGAACGGATACGTTCCATCTACCGGTACACGAATACGATACTCCAGATAATCGCCAACATGCGTGTGTCCTACATTTTGTCCGCCATCCGTATCCGATGTGTTTTCTACGGCAAGTCCCTGGTTCGTAACAAATGCTTCGGCTTCTATTTTAGCTGGTATAACAAAATGAAAGGGAAGATTATTCTTGACAGCAAGGTTTGAAAAATCCTGGAGCAACGTACCGTCTGTAGCCTTTACTACATCAGCGTTATAGCTGATGGTAATAACATTGTTATCAAATATATCCTGGTTCAGCGTAACGATGATGCGATTGGCATTTGAAGCATCCGGTTGTACACTCGTGACAGGAGAATCCACACCATCTACTTTCACACTAAAGCCTGTTATACTTGTTACAGTCGTTGCATCAGTTTTTTTGTTTGCAGTTATATAGAGCACTTTGCCATTGCCAGCGGTTTCAGCAGCCGTTGCCTGAAATGACACTTCACTGATTTTTTTACTCATTGCGAATTTCATATAGCCGATGTTGGCTCCGCCTTTTTCAAAGTAAAAGCGGAAGGTATGTGTACCCTTGTAGAGTACAACATTGCTGATGGTTTGATTACCCCACGTTTGATAACCTCCGGTTGATGCAAGGGTTATCGTTTCGGTAATCGCAGCGCCATCCAGTTTGAATTTTATTTTACCGGTGTTATCCAGGTTAGCATAGCGAAGCGTAATGTTATAGGCAGCACTTGAATCAACTTTGATCGTATACTGCATCCATTCACCATCCTGTGTCCAGCCTATATTATAGCCGTTGGCGGATGCATCCGTATCGGAAGAAGGTTGTATATCTACACCATCGTTGCGATAGCTGAAACCACTGTTCCACGCTTTATAGCTTCCGGTGGTTACCTGGTAATTTGCGGTATCAACATCCGAGTATGCCACACCGTTTCTGCCGAGATCAAAATCGGTAGCATGAATTATACCGGGTACCTTGTTGGTGGCAAACGGTATAGCTGTTTTACTTTTTACCTGGCGGAACATCGCATCGATCACATCTTTGCGATATATATTGTTACCGATCTTCAAATTTTCGGTAAGCTGCATTAAAGCATTTTTGGCAAAGTCAACGGTAGGCTTAGCGCCACCACTCTTCCAGTAATTCAGTAACGTGTTATAGTCGTTGTTTTTGACAACCGTGAGTGGATTCACAATCGAATTTACTTTCTTCATTGGCCACCAGGCCCAGCCGATCTTATTGGTCTCAACCAGACTGATTGCATTGGTAAACCACGTGTTCGAGTTCTCGCCCGATTCACCGAGCCATACCGGTAAAGTTTGCTGCTCGCGAATGTCAACTATAAATTGAACCGCGCTCTGGTCGTTGTTATTCCAGTACTTGTGGAAACTCGCAGCCATGTTGTTATCCCACTTTGGAAATATAGCAGTATAATTATTACCCCAGCAGTTACCTTCAATGAAAATGATGTGGTTCTTGTCCACTTCGCGTATAGCCGTAGTAATCGCCATATATAGCTGGCGCAGTGGAGTATTGTTACTTTCACCACAACCGTTCTGGTTGGCACCCGGAGTAAAATTCCAGTTAGGTTCATTGATCAGGTCATAACCACCAATCCACGGTTCGTTTGCATAGCGTTCAGCAAGTTTGCGCCACAGGGCAATGGTCTTTTGCTTGTTGGCTTCACTTTCCCACAGGGAAGGTTTCGTAGTATCATAGTCAGATATAGCAGCATCATGTCCTTGTCCGCCCGGTGCAGCGTGCAGATCGAGTATCAGGTATATTTTATTTTTAGCACACCACTGCAGCAGATTGTCCACCATGGTAAATCCTTTGTCGAGCCAGGTGTTTTGTCCGGCAACCGGTTCTTTTTCAATCGGCAGAGTAAAGAGATTGTAGTGCATGGGTAAACGCACCGAGTTGAATCCCCACGAAGCAAGTGAATCTATATCCCGTTCGGTGCAATGATTAGCGAGCCATGCTTCGTAAAACTGGTTAGTGTTGGCTTCACCGATAAGGTCTTGAATTTTTGCACGTATCTGGTGCTGCGGATTCGCGAAGCTGTTTGTTTCAAGCATGTAACCTTCCTGCAACATCCAGCCGCCAAGTCCCATGCCGCGCAAGATCACCTCCTGGCCATTCTTGTCAACAATTTGTTTGCCTTGCGTGTGCAGGTATTGCGCATGAGCCATGCCCGTAGCGAAGATCGCCGCTGCAAAAATAAAAGCTGCTTGCCAGAGTTTTCCGTGTAAAAATCCAATCATATCGGAGCGTTGTTTTGTAGTTTATGTACAATCGTTTTCGGAATTCAAGTATATTGGTTATGATGGCTTAAATTTTCAATGCGCATACATCTAAAATACATCAGGGCAATTTTTAGCCTACGTCTTCAATACTTCATAAATAGCAGAATGGTTGATAATCAGCGTTTTGCTTTCTGTGAAACAAACCGGCACGGGGCACAGGGTGTTGCTTTTGTTTTTAGTCTTATCGGCAGATCTTGTACATACCTCATGGCTGCATCCAACTCCCTGGCTTCATCAAATTCAGTCATCAAATTTTTCGTGCTTGCTGTCATGGCGGTGGTGGGCGCATCCTTAAAAAGCAACGCGCAGCAAAACACAACGGCCGGGCTAGCCGAAGTGCACGGCATGCCCCGCATTATCCACTACACGAAAAAAGAATTTAACTCCGATCCACAGTTCTGGGCTATGTGTCAGGATGCGCAGGGCGTTTTATACTTCGGCAACAACGATGGTGTATTAATCTATGATGGTGAGCGCTGGCAAAAAGTTACATTGCCCAACAACTCATCGGTGCGCAGTCTTCGTACCAGTAAAAAAGGAGAAATATATGCCGGGGGATTTAACGAGCTCGGCACGATCAAGCGTGATAGCTATGGTAAATATTATTATGAATCGCTGCTGGAACTGTTGAGACCGGAGGACAGAAACCTGGAGAACATCTGGCAGATCTATGAAGTGCAGGGATATATAGTCTTTCGCAGCACGCGCATGCTCATCGCGATCGCCAACAACAAAGCGATTACGTTGCCTTCATCCGAGTCATTCCGCTATTGCAATGTGATCAACGATCAACTATATGTATTGGACAAAGAATGGATCAAACAGGTTGATTTACAATCGCTCGAGTTTACCGATCTCATCCATCAACGCGAAATAAACTCGGAAGAGATAGTGGGTTTATTACCGGGATTGAAAAAGGAAGGATTGTTATTAATCACCAAGAAAGGAAGTGCATATGCCATTGACCCTGAAAAGAGAACAGCAACATTCAGGAAACGACTTATACCCGAAAATTCGAGCAACCTTATTATCTGCGCGATCAAATCGAAACAAGGTACGTATTACCTCGGCACGTTGAGTACAAAAATTATGTTGCTGAATGAATCGGGCGAACATGTTACCACCAGTGAAGCCTTTCAGAATTTGCAGGATAATACAGTGCTGAATCTCTTTGAGAGTCGCGAAGGAAATATATGGGCACTGCTCAACAATGGTCTTGATTGCATCGATGTATCCTCGCCCGTTAGCATGGTATTCGACAATGCTGCCATCTTCGATGTTCTGCCCGTAGGCAAAACGTTGTACCTGGCAACGAACCAGGGTGTATTTGTTTCCAACAACGCGAACGGTGATAATTACTCGCGCACCAGTTTTAAAAAGATAGAAGGGCTGGAAGGACAAGCGTGGTCACTGCAGTATTTCAAGGGAACAGTAATATGCAGTCACGATCGAGGTATATTTATACTTACGGGCAAAGGCATTCAGAAAATTCCCGGCATTACCGGTATCTGGAAGATCATTGAAGTAAATGGCCGACCCGATGACTTTCTGGTATGTACTTACGAAGGTATATACCTGTTGCATTACGATAAATCAAACGGCTTTGTGTTGCAGCATCGCATAGAAGGTTTCCGCGAATCGAGCCGTGATATATTACAAAGTAACGAGCCCGGTATATTCTGGGTGTGTCACGGGTATAAAGGTGTATTCCGCATCAAGGTAGATGAAAGCCTGACACGTACTGTAAGTCTCGAACACTTCAAAGATCAGAACGGGCTGCCATCACCGTTTAATATCAATGTATTCCGCTGGAAAGGCGAAACAGTGTTCACCACCAACAAGGGTATATTTACTTTTAACGCGAATGCGAATCGCTTTGAGCCGCACGAATTATTGACAACGCTGTTTGGCACGGAGCATAACGTGCGCAAGCTGCTGCAGCATGGCGACAAGACCTGGTTTGTACACGATGATGAAGCCGGATATTTTTTAACCAACGATGCAGAACCGGTTCTTGAAAAAGGACTCTTCCTGAATCTGAAAGGTACATTCAATCAAAGTATGGAATGCATTGTGCCGCTTAGCAATAAAAATGTGTTAATGGGTACGATCACCGGTTTATATGCCTTCGATCTTTCCTATAATTCAACGGAGAAGGCATCGGCCAACATGCTGATCACGAAAGTGAGTGCGCTTGAAAGCCAGGAAGAAGTGTTGGGTGAGCTAAGCAGCGCAACGCCACGGCTACAGCTTTCCAACCAGACCAGCAGCATACGTTTTGATTTTGCTGCACCTGATTTTCAGGATCAGATGAATATACAATATAGCTATAGATTGGAAGCAGTAGATTTGGGTTGGTCGGAGTGGCAGGAAACTCCTTATAAAGAATTCAGTTACCTGCGTTCGGGCCGTTATGCGTTTCATGTCAAAGCGCGAAGCCTGCTGGGCGAGAGTTCGCGCGAGGCGGTATATTATTTCGAGATCTTACCGGCATGGTATCAAACTGTGTGGGCCTATATAGTATATAGTTTGCTCGCCACATTTATAGTGGTAACGGTAGCCAGCATGGTAAAGCGGAAGATCAACCTGGAAAAACAGAAGACCCGCGATGAAGAAGAGAAGAAACGCAAAGTATTGGAGCTCGAGATCCAGCAGATAAAACTAAAGCAGGAAAAAGAGCAGATGATAAAAGACAAGGCACTGCTCGAGGAAGATGTGATTCATAAAAGCAAGGAGCTTGCAAACTATACCATGTTGCTGGTAAAGAAACGCGAACTGCTTTCGGATATGCACGATGAGTTGAAGACGTTGAAAGACACGGTGCGCAGTGATGCTTCGAAACAGATCGTTCGTGATTTGATTCGCAAGATCAATGCAAACCTGCAGAACGAAGAACATATCCAGGTGTTTGAAGCAAACTTTGAACGCGTACACCACGAGTTTTTCGCGCAGCTGAAATCAACTTTCTCCGATCTCACACAAAAAGAACTACAGCTCTGCGCGTTTGTGCGGATGAATCTTACGAACAAGGAGATAGCTTCGATCCTGAACATTTCGGTGCGCGGAGTGGAGACTGCGCGATACCGTCTTCGCAAGCGGTTAGGCATGAGTCACGAACAGGACATGTCGGCTTTCTTGGAGAAACTTTATGACTCAAACGAAAAGTCTCCGGACGTTCCTGATGATTCATCCGACCTTTTGAACAAAATACGGTAAACAAATACAACCTCTCCAGAAATTCTTTTTGAGTTGCGATTGCACTTTTCTTTTTCGAATCGCGAAAAGCGTGTGGCCTTCCCGTTGTTTTTCATTGCTTCACGGGTTTTCAGTGTATTCTTTCATAAACACTTAATGATCTGACAATCAATTTACTTTTTGTGTTTGACGTAGTGCTGACGAGCTTCCGGTTTCGTGTGCAGTAATGGAACTGTAGTCGTTTTTTTCTTTGCTCATGTCTCTCTCCTATACTTTTGATTTCAGCGGAAACGATTTCTAGTAAACGTTTTCGCGACACTTCTAAATCTTAACCATTATCAAAAACCTATGAGAGAATTTCTACAGACGGGGAAGCGACAAGCCAGATACTTCCTCATGCTGTGCTTCGCTTTAACCTGCGGGTATGCGCATGCCCAGCACGTTGTGAGCGGAACAGTAAAGGATGAAAACACAGGCGAACAGTTGCCGGGTGTAAACGTAGTGCTGAAGGGTACGAGTAACGGAACCATTTCAGACGCTGAAGGAAGATACTCACTTGAAGTACCTTCGCAGGATGCTGTTTTGATCTTTTCGTTTGTCGGGTATGCCAAACAGGAAGTACCCGTAGGCGAAAGAAATTCAATTGATGTGTCATTGATGTCCGATATATCAACCCTCGATGAAGTGGTGGTTGTGGGCTATGGTACACAAAAGAAAAGTGTTGTGTCCGGATCGATCTCCAGCGTGAAGGCTTCCGACCTCGAAGCGATGCCGATCAACCGCATCGAACAGGCATTGCAGGGAAGAACGTCTGGTCTTACCATTGCTGCCAACTCCGGTCAGCCGGGTGGCGGTGCAACGGTACGCCTACGCGGTATCACATCTTTCAACCGCGATGGTGGTAACAACAACCAGCCACTGTGGGTGGTAGATGGTGTCATCATCGATAACGGAGGTATAGGGTATCTCAATCAATCGGATATAGAATCCATTGAAGTATTGAAAGATGCAGCATCACAAGCTATATATGGTGCGCGTGCTGCGGCCGGTGTAATCCTGGTAACAACCAAGAAAGGTAAAGCCGGAAGTCTTAAAATGAACTACAACGGATACTATGGTGTATCAGAACCTGCTCGCAAGCTTGACCTGCTGAACGCTACGCAGTATGCTACACTTCGTAACGAAGCTGCAGCAGCCAATGGCGATCCGCTGCCGTTTGCCAATCCGGAATCATACGGACAAGGTACGGACTGGCAGTCACTCATCTTCAACAACAGTGCAAAACGTCAGAACCACGAATTCAGCATCAGCGGTGGTAATGATAAATCTACATTCTATACTTCATTCGGTTATCTGAGCCAGGAAGGTATTGTGGCAACGGATATATCAAAATATAAACGCTTCAACATCCGCCTGAACTCTACACACAAAGTAAAGAAGTGGCTGACGGTAGGCCAAAACCTCGGCTATGCCTATAATAAATCCATCGGACTCGGTAACACCAACAGCGAATTTGGTGGTCCGTTAAGTTCCGCGATCAACCTGGATCCGATTACTCCTGCCGTTGTTACAGACCCGGTAGAAGCAAATCAACCTATATATACCAACAACCCGGTTCGCAGAGATGAGAACGGAAATCCGTATGGTATATCTCCGTATGTAGGACAGGAGATGACAAATCCGCTGGCCTATATTTCAAAACAGATGGGCAACTACGATTGGGGCCACAACATTATCGGTAACTTCTTTGTAGAAGCAGAACCACTCAAAGGTTTGAAGGTACGTTCTACAATTGGAGCGAAGCTTGCCTTCTGGGGTAACGAAGCTTTTACACCGGTATATTTCCTCAACTCGTCTAACATCATCTCGCAAAATTCATTCAGTCGCGAGAACAACGTGCGTCTTGACTGGAACGTTGAGAACACGATATCCTATACCCGTACATTCCTTACAGATCACAATGTGACAGTATTGGTAGGACAAGGGGCATACCTGGATGATAACACTCGCATGACGCGCGTTACATTCAACGGTATACCGGCTGATAATTTTGATGATGCTTCTTTCAACTATAAAGTACCGGCAACACAACGTACGTCTGATGCATCCGAAGGACAGGATCATACTGTAAGCTCTTTGTTTGCCCGTATCAACTACGACTATAAAGAGAAATACCTTGTTAGTGCCCTGATTCGCAGAGATGGTTCTTCGCGCTTCGGTCAGAATAACCGTCATGGTATATTTCCATCATTCTCTTTGGGGTGGGTTCCTTCCAATGAAAACTTCTGGCCTGCGAATGATATCGTGAACTTCCTGAAGATTCGCGGTAGCTATGGTGTAGTAGGTAACGATAACATCGGTAACTTCTCATTCCTTTCTACCATTGGTAGCGGTCGTAACTATACCTTTGGTACTACCGGAAGTTACCTGAACGGATTCAGCCCGAACGCACCGGCCAACCCGAACCTGCGCTGGGAAGAAACTACTTCTACCAATATCGGTTTTGAAGCTACCATCCTGAATGATTTCACACTGACATTCGACTGGTATAAAAAAGCTACGAAAGACATCCTCCAGAATCCGCGTATACCTTTCTACGTAGGTGCTATATCGAACCCGGCAGCCAACGTTGCTGACATGGAGAACAGCGGTATAGAACTTGAATTAGGATGGCGCAAGCAGGTAGGTGATTTCACACTTGGTTTCAATGGTAACTTCTCGTACCTGAAGAACAAAGTAACAAATCTGGGTAATGGTATAAAATTCCTGACCGATGGTAACGCGGGCTTCCAGGGAAGTGCGTATAGTATAACACGTACGGAAGTAGGACATACCTATAACTCATTCTACGGATTCCAGACGATGGGTATATTCCAGACACAGGAAGAGATCGAAGCATACGTTGGTCCGAAAGGAAAGATACAGCCGAACGCAAGACCGGGTGATTTCAAATGGGAAGATATAAATGGTGATGGTGTTATTAACGAGAACGACCGTAAGTTCCTCGGTAACCCGATGCCAAACTATACCTATGGATTTACCCTGAGCGCAGGCTATAAAGGATTTGATATCGTAGTGTTTTCGCAAGGTGTAGCGGGCAACCAGATCTTTAATGGTCTGAGACGTTTCGGTATAGCCAGCTCGAACTGGCAGACAGAAGCGTTGGGCCGTTGGACAGGTCCTGGTACATCCAATACCTATCCGCGCCTGATCACAAACGATCCGAACAACAACCTGAACAATCCATCTGACTTTTACCTGAAAGATGGCGACTACTTCCGCGTCAAGACTTTGCAGATAGGCTATACGTTGCCAACCTCGGTTGTATCTAAGCTTGGTGTAGAGCGCACTCGCATTTATGTGATGAGCGAGAACCTGGCAACCTTTACGAATTACAACGGCTACGATCCGGAGATCGGTGGCGGTACGATGAGTATCGACCGCGGTATATATCCGCAGGCACGTTCCTATATGGTTGGTTTAACGGTAGGATTTTAATTGACAATGCACAGTATGAAACGATATATAAAGTATATAGCTGTTACGGCGGTAACGTTACTGCCCCTCAGCGCGTGTAACGATTTTCTCGAAGTAAAACCGAAAGGTCTTGACCTCGAAGCAAACTACTACAAGAACCAGCAGGAAGCATTCAACGGTCTGGTTTCTGTATACGATGTGGTAGGATGGCAGGGTGGTAACCTGACTACGAAAGTAGGCGCAACACTTTCGGCATCTGACGATCACCTCGGTGGAGGTGAAGGTACCGGTGACAAAACATTCACTACGTGGGCAGACTATACCCTTACACCGGCAACAGGTCCGCAGGAAGATCTCTGGAAGAAAGGTTTCTCCGGAATCTTCAGAGCGAATACCATGCTGCAGAAATTACCAGGTGTACCGATGGATGAGAATGTGAAGAAACGTTACATCGCGGAGACACTGGTATTGCGCGCACATTTCAACTTCGACCTGGTTCGCCTGTTTAAAAATATACCACTGCTGAACGAAACGGTTACACCAGACGAAATGTACAATGTAGTGCAGGCTACTCCGCAGGAAGTATATGCACAGATTGAGGCAGACCTGAAGGCCGCTATAGCAGAATCAAATCTTCCGAATACAGTTCCGGCTGCATCAGAAGGTGGTCGTGTTACACAAGGTATAGCGCATGCGTTGCTGGGTAAAGTATATCTGTACCAGCAGAAGTGGGCTGAAGCTGCAGCCGAGTTCCGCGAAGTGAACGGAGCTACACCGGGTGCACTGAATGCTAAATATGGCTATAAACTTATCGATAACTTTGGAGACCTGTGGAAGTCAACAGCCGATGTGAAGTTTAACAGCGAGTCTATCTTCGAAGTAGGCTATACCAGTACATCGGCCGGTGGCTGGGGCTGTATAGCATGTACGGAAGGAAATATACTCAACATCATGACTGGTCCCCGCGGCTATACTACGAAGACTGCCAATGCACCTGACTATATATCCGGCTGGAGTTACTTCCCGGTAACACAAAGTTTGTTTGATGCTATTCACTACGATCCGCGCTATAAATATACGGTTGCCAACCTCGACAGCCTGAAACAATATGGTATAGCAGATTATACTCCGGGAGCGCAGAACACCGGGTACTTCCTGGAGAAATTTGCCGGAAGAAAGTCAAATACACCGGTAGGACAAGCCGGAGCGCCTGAGCTTAACTATCCGCAGAATATGTACGAGATCCGTTTGGCTGATACATACCTGATGGAAGCAGAAGCACTGGTAATGGCAGGTAACGATTTAACAAGAGCTGCTGATCTTTTGAATGCGGTGCGCGCCCGTGTAGGACTGGGTGCTGTAGCAGCAACAATGGATAATATCAAGCGTGAAAGAAGACTTGAACTTGCCGGTGAAGGACACCGCTGGTTTGACCTGGTGCGTTGGGGCGATGCTGCAACAGCACTTGCCGATCGCGGATTTGTTTCCGGCAAACATGAAATACTGCCTATACCGCTCAACGAGTTGAACAATACAAAACTGGAACAAAGCAAAGAGTACGGTGGTACACGATAATCAGTAAAGATACCTATGAAAAAAAGTATATATACATTCAGCAAATACTTCGCGTGGTTAGGCATTGTAACAGCCGGAGTATTAACAGCATGCCAGCCCGATGAGTTTGAAGATGGTAATGGCAATGGACTGAGCGATCCGGGTGTTTCTGCTTCATTTACAATTACACCGGTAGCAGGAAAAAATAATACATACGTATTGGCCGCCAATCAAACCGATCTCATTGGTGTACTATGGGACAAAGATGATGGCGTTGGTTTTCCGAAGAAGTTAGGTAAAGCTGTTGACACCGTATTTTACCCGGATGCTGGTACTTATAATATTGTATTAAAAGCATTTGGACGAGGCGGTGTTTCAGCTACAGCGGCACAAACTCTTACGGTTGAGACATCTGACCCTGCTGCCGGTAACCTGGTAATAGGCGGTAAGATGAATCCTGGTGATGAGACAAGCTGGAACTTTGTAACCTATAATGCCAACGCTACATTTACCATGATTGATGGTAAGCTTATAGCAAGCGGTGGTAGCGGTGGCCACGTAGGTGTATACCAGACTATACAGGTTGAAGGTGGCAAGAAGTATAAAGTGGATATGACTGTTACCGGAAGCGGAGCTACCGACACCTGGTTTGAAGTATATGTAGGCACGGCTGCACCGGTAGATGGCCAGGACTATAAAGATGGCGGCACACGTTTAGGATTAAACACATGGGCCGGCTGTGGTAAAACAGCATTCAATGGAAAACTTTCTGCATTGTCTTGCTCTGGCACCGGTGGTGGTGTAGTTACGTTCGAACAGAGCGGTACAGTTTATCTCTTCGTCCGCACCGGTGGATCAAATTTAGGTACTACCGGTATAGCAATTGATAACGTAGAATTCAGGGGAACAAAATAAAACAATTTCTCTTTTGCAATCACAAGCTGCCAGTGTATCATTGGCAGCTTGTTTCAATTATAGGCAAACCAATCCTAATAACTGTGAGGCAGTAATTAACTCTAACATTTCATAAGTATGAAAAAAATTATAGGCACTTGTTGCCTTTCCATCGTGCTGATATTTTTATTTCAGGCACAAACTCCCATTCAACCTGTTACTACACAAGAGAAAGTAGAAGCGTTGTTAGCCAAGATGACGCTCGAAGAAAAAGTAGGGCAGATGGCACAGGTTACACTCGATGTAATTACCAAAGGTAAAAATGAATACGTAAGCGATGAGCCTCTTCAACTCGATATGGCGTTGGTTCGTAAGGCACTTATTGAGTATAAATTAGGATCAGTACTCAACACCGCGAATAACCGCGCGCGTACTCCGGAGAAATGGCATGAGATCATCAGCCAGTTGCAGGATGTAGCAACAAAAGAAACACGTTTAAAGATACCCGTTATATATGGTGTTGATGCTATACACGGCACAACGTATACGGCAGGCGCCACATTTTTTCCGCAGCAAATAGGACAGGCTGCAACCTGGAATCGCGCTATTGTAAAGAAAGGTGCAGAGATATGCGCGTATGAGACAAGAGCATCATCTATACCCTGGAATTTTTCTCCCGTGTTAGACCTGGGTCGTGATGCACGCTTCCCGCGCTTGTGGGAAACGTTTGGTGAAGATGTATACCTTACCGCTGAACTCGGCAAACAAATGATCGATGGATATGAAGGTGAGAGCAACGATATAAAAAACCCTTACCGCGTAGCTTCCTGTCTTAAACACTTCCTGGGTTACCAGGTTCCTAATTCCGGTAAAGACAGAACCCCGGCATTTATACCCGAGCTTGAATTACGCGAAAGACATTTACCGGCATTCAAGGCTGCCATCGATGCGGGTGCGCACACGGTAATGATTAACTCGGGTCTCATCAACGGAACACCTGTTCACGCAGACTATACTATACTTACCAAACTGTTAAAAGAAGAACTCGGCTTTAAAGGTGTAGCCGTAACCGACTGGAAAGATATAGACAACCTGTATGAGCGAGATAAAGTAGCAGCCACACCGAAAGAAGCTGTGAAGCTGGCGATCAATGCCGGTATTGATATGTCGATGATTCCCTATAACTTCAAGTTCTGCGATTACCTGATCGCTCTGGTAAAAGAAGGTGAAGTACCGATGAGTCGCATTGATGATGCCGTAAGAAGAATACTCACGCTCAAGTTTGAGTTAGGTTTATTTGAGACACCGGTAACAAACTATAAAGATTATCCGCAGTTCGGCAGCAAGGCATTTGAAGAATCTGCATACGTGGCTGCATCGGAATCAATCACGCTGTTAAAGAACAGTAATGGTGTATTGCCCCTGAAGAAAGGTGCGAAGTTACTGGTAACGGGTCCGAACGCTAACTCGATGCGTTCACTGAATGGCGGCTGGTCATATTCATGGCAGGGTGAAAAGGTAAGCGAGTTTGGTGAGAAGTATAACACCATACTCGAAGCCCTTCAGCAAAAAGGCGGTAAAGACAATATAACTTTTGTACAAGGTGTTGCCTATAAAGACGATGGTAAATACTGGGAGGAGAAAGATGTAGATATTGATGCTGCTGTAAAAGCTGCTGCCAAAGTAGACTATATTATTCTGTGTGCTGGTGAAAACTCCTATACCGAGAAGCCTGGCGACTTGCACGATTTAACTTTGTCGGCTAACCAGATTGCACTGGCAAAAGCATTGGTGAAAACCAGCAAGCCTGTTATACTCGTATTGAACGAAGGTCGCCCGCGCCTGATCAGTTCTTTTGAGAGAGATGTACAGGGTGTACTGCAATCTTATTTGCCGGGTAACTTTGGTGGCGATGCCATTGCAGATATACTATACGGCACGGTAAACCCAAGTGGTAAACTCCCTTACACATACCCGATGTATGCCAACACACTGGTAACGTACGATCACAAACCATCGGAGGAACAAAGTAAAATGCAAGGTGTATACGACTATGAATCTGATTTCGCAGTGCAATATCCATTCGGATTCGGTTTGAGCTATACATCGTTCCAATACAGCGATCTGCAAGTGAGCAAATCTGCTATTGCTGCCAACGAAAAGATCACAGTATCGGTAACGGTAAAGAATACCGGCACGCGCGATGGAAAAGAAGTAGTGCAGTTATTTATAGCCGATCAGTATGCTTCCATAACTCCGGATATGAAACGTCTCCGCGGTTTTGAAAAGATAAACCTGAAGGCGGGTGAATCGCAGAAAGTAACCTTTACCATTGCACCACGCGATATAGCCTTTGTAGCGAAAGATCTCCGCTGGACGGTTGAGAAAGGCGACTATGAAGTTAGCGTTGGTACATTGAAAGCTAAATTTACCCTGAGTGAAGGCAAGACATTCGATGATAAAGCATCGAACTTGTAAATAAAGTAGTCAGAAGGAAAAGGTTAAACAGTTGAGGCCGCTTCGCAAGAGCGGCTTCTTCATTTAAAGGTAAATTAAATGTTGCATCATATACTATATATCCATTCGTATCAAAGTATTGATTGTCAGCAACACGAAGTATACTGACGTAGTGCAGGCGTATACAATGGGCTGTGTTGTAGAGGTTGAAGTGTAGGCTTTTTGGTAAACTTCGTATAGGGCGACTATATATTTATGGAAACGATTGTTGTGAAAAACAATGGTTGTACACATTTATAACTAAACCCTATAAACCATGACGCCACAAGTTTTACTGAAGAGAACATTGTTTCTGCTCCTGTTGCTGGGCTTTACACACGCTTATGCGCAGAGTCGCCTGCGTGCCGATGGAACACGTATTGTAAACGCATCGAACCAGGAAGTTATTTTGAAGGGTGTTGGATTGGGAGGCTGGCTTTTGCAGGAAGGCTATATGCTGAACCCCAGTGGAGGAGGGACGCAAGGATCATTTAAAAAACGCCTCTATGATCAGGGGCAGACCGAAGCACAAGTCGAAGCTTTCTATCAGAGCTGGCGAGACAATTTCATCACACAGGCTGATATCAACTGGATTGCAGATCAGGGCTTCAACTGCGTGCGTATACCCATGCACTATGATTTGTTCTTAACACCCGCACAACGCACTGTACGGAACAACGTTATTCGCAATTCGGCAAACTATACCACGTATATCAATTCATTAACTACGTGGTATAATAACAATCAACTCTTTGTCGATCCGAACCTGGAAGGATTTCGTACGCTGGAAAACTGTTTGAACTGGTGTGCTGCCCGCGGACTATATGTTATTGTAGATTTGCACGCTGCACCCGGTGCACAGGGTACTGATTCAAATATATCCGATGCACTGGTAGGCAACGATCTCTGGAACCGCACTATATTTCAGGACATGACGGTGCGCCTCTGGGAGAAAATCGTAGCGCGCTATATCAACAACAACACCGTTGCTTTCTGGGACCTGATTAACGAACCGAACAATGTACCGCAGAATCAAAGTATACATGCGCTCACCAATCGGTTGATCAATGCTATACGCGCACTCGGTGATACACACCTGATCATGGTGGAAGGAAACGGCTGGGGAAATAACTACGATTATCTCGAACCATTTACTTTTACAAACCGCTCCAACCTGGTATATAATGCGCACCGCTACTGGATTCCCGAAGGCGATGACTATATACGCGATGGCAATCCCAACCAGATCAACCGGCTTATCAATCTTACTGAATTCAGAACACGACACAACGTACCGGTGTGGGTAGGTGAGACAGGCGAGAACTCGGACGAATGGCTGCGTCAAAATGTAGATAAGCTCAACGCCAATGGTATAGGCTGGGCGCACTGGACGTATAAACGCACGAGCTCTTCACCCAACGCAGCGTTGCGCAGAATTATAGGACCCCCTTACCTCACCGATGGTGTATCAGCCATGACCGGTGTATTGAACAATATAAAGTTTGCTAATACGGTGGTGAACAGCGGCCCGCTGGCAGCTGTTGATCCGAGACGCGGCAGTTCTACAACCTGCTCCGGTAATTATACATCTGTAC
Organism: uncultured Chitinophaga sp.; assembly: GCA_902168205.1. Taxonomy (GTDB): domain Bacteria; phylum Bacteroidota; class Bacteroidia; order Cytophagales; family Cyclobacteriaceae; genus Ohtaekwangia; species Ohtaekwangia kribbensis. The sequence continues at coordinate 185,876 of CABHOK010000011.1, forward strand.
CAGGAACCATTCAGGCTGAAGCATTTTGTTCGATGAGTGGTATACAAACCGAGAACACAACGGATACCGGTGGCGGACAAAATATAGGCTATACCGATACGGGTGACTGGCTGGGCTATCGTATCAACGTACCATCCGCGGGTACCTATACCGTTGAGTATCGTGTGGCAAGTGAAAGTGCCGGAGGAGGTATACGCCTGGAATCATTCGGTGGAGGTTCGGTTTATGGAACAGTCAACGTACCGGCTACCGGTGGCTGGCAAACCTGGCAGACTATATCGCATACCGTTACGCTACCAGCCGGTTCACAAGAGATCGGTATAGCCATAACAGCCGGTGGTTTCAACCTCAACTGGTTCAGAGTGGTGGGCAATACCAGCACAGTTCCTATAGGACAAGTAATTTGGCTGCGCGGTATCAACAATCAATATGTGAGTGGTGAGAATGGAACAACCGCTATGAATTGCAATCGTCCATCGCCCGGCACGTGGGAACAATTCACCGTAGTAGATGCAGGTGGAGGAAAGATAGCGTTGCGCAGCATGAATAAATATGTGTCGTCTGAAAATGGCGCAGCCGCGATTACCTGCAGTCGCGCGACAATAGGCGATTGGGAAAAGTTTGACTGGGTGGTAAATGCCGATGGCAAAGTTTCGTTCCGCGGCAACAACGGCCGGTATATATCTTCAGAAAATGGAACCACTGCCATGACCTGTAACCGCACCTCCATCTCCGGTTGGGAAGCCTTTACCTATGGCACCGGGGCAGTCGCGCGAACAGCCGCACCCCAGGAAGAGATTGTCGAGAATAGATTGGAAGAAGACGGACTCGATGTATATCCGAACCCATCACCCGGTACATTTACCGTAAAAGTATCAAAGCCATCTACAGTAAGCATCATTACAACAACTGGCAAAGTAATTCAGAAGTCCGAAGTAAAAGATGTATTGCCCGTAGGTAAATTACCCGCCGGTATATATATCATACGAATGAAAAACACCAGGCGTGAAGTATCAAAAAAGATCGTAATAGAATAAAATCGGTATATCTCTTTACATCCATAGCAGCGCCTTTCAAGGCGCTGCTGCTGTTTTATGCTTTTGTATTTAGAAATTCAGAATAAAATCCTGAAGATTCTTATTTCGATCGAGCTGTATCTTCTTCCTTAGACGATACCGGCTAATCTCAACACCCCGCACCGATATATTTAAAAGCTGCGCTATTTCCTTAGACGATAAGTTCATGCGCAGGTACGCGCTCAATTTTATTTCTTGCGGACTCAACGTAGGAAAGGAGGCTTTGAATCGATTCGTAAAATCGCCATGCACGCGATCGAAGTGAAATTGGAAATGTTCCCAGTCAGCATCGGCTGATATATTTTGTTCGATGTTGCGTGTAATCTGCGTGAGTTCCTTTTTGATTTCTTCGTGATTATTTTTCTTGAGTATATGCGCGAGTTGGTTTTTAACACCCGTTATAAATTCATTCTTGTTTAACAAGTGCATCGTAGAAGTAGCGAGTTCGTTATTCATGTGCTGCAGTTCCGATTCCAGCTTTTCATTTTGAAGTCGCGTAATTTCTTCCTGCGATTGCTGTGAGAGCATTTCGAGCTCGGTATCTTTCTGACTTAACTCTTCCTGCTGCTTCTGTTCCAGTAGTTTTTGCTCACGTTGATATTTTCGATCCAGCAGATTGAAACCCGTAAACAGCAACGCAATTACCGATATACCATAGATAGAATACGCCCACACCGAACGATACCACGGTGGGAGAATGGTAAAAGCATAGGTCGCCTCACGACTCACTTCTCCATTTACGTTGCGTGCGTGTACATGAAATATATAGTTACCCTCCTTGAGGTTGGTATACTCTTTCAGCGTTTTGCTGCTCCATTCCGACCAGCCCTTTTCATAGTTTTCAAGGTAGTATTGATAGGTGAGATCGGCATTGCCTTCGTACGAAGTAGCTGCAAAGGTAAAGTCGATGGAATTGCTCGCGTAAGGAAGTTCGGGTTTGAAATCCGGTTGCTGCTTATCGGTAATGGAATCGTGCACACTATGATTTCCGAAAAACAGCGTAGAGTCTCCGTTGTTGGATGTGCCTACCGTACGGATCAAGGTTTGAAATATAGGTGTACGGTTTACCTTCATGGCCGGGTCGTAGTGAATAAAGCCATCTTTGGCACCAAACAATACTTCGTTGTTTTGAAGTATAGCGATGCTGATCAGGTCGTCATTCAGGTACTTGCGTATTTTATTGAATACATTCTCTTCCAGTATATATTCTCCCAAAGCATTCTTTCGGAATACACCAATATGATCGCGACTGATAAAGTATATATTGCCCATAGCATCTTCTCGTATAAACCAAACCTGGTCGTTCTTGCCGAGACGGGGCGTGAAGAAATCGTCTGGTATGAAACGATCTGTTTTTGCATCATACTTGTAAACACCGGTGGTGCTGGTAAAGAGCAGCTCGTTGCGTACTTTAAAAACGTTGATGAGCAGATTGGAGGGAAAGCCTTTATCAGCACCGTAGAATTTTACCTGCTGTATACTATCGAGCGATGGGCTGAATTTAATTTTATAGGCGCCTTTATAGCCATGCGTTACCCACAGATCACCGGAAGGATCCTGCGCCATTACCCGCGATGATTCTCCAAATCCCTTCAGCTTCTTGCGAAACTTCCATTGGCCATTAACGAAATCATATACCTGTAAGCCGGCATATACACCTTCGATCAGTTGAGCCGGATGATCTTTCAATGACTGAAATACCCACGAGCCCGGCTCGTATGAAAGACGTGCAGCAGAGGCACCTTGTACACTAGTGGCACCGTTGTGATGGCCGATCATAATGTTGTTACCATATTCACCGATATGATATACCTGCCCGCGCGTGTTATCGATCAGTTTAAAATCGGCTTTGTCATTTTTATTGCGCACATATACACCGGTGTTGGTGCCGAGGTATAATTTGGTTTTATGCAGGTAAGCAGAATAGCCGGAGCCGGGCAATCCGGTTTGTTTATTGATGAATGTAAACGGAGAGCCGAGCTCTACATACGCAAGACCATTGTTTTGGCCAACCCACAAGTTGTTGAGATCATCTTCATATATACTGAGCACCGTAGGACTTTCAATACCACGCCCGCTGCCCAATTGCATCAACAGGTTTCCTTCGGCATCGAGTACCAGCAGGCCATTGTTTTGTGTGCCGATGGCAAAATTACCGTTGCGCAGTCGCGTGATGCAGTTTACGATCGATCCTTTAAGGAATGCCTGCAGGTCCTCCCGCCAGGGTTGCGATATACCTTCGCTATAGCGGTATATACCTTCGTAAAATGTGGCTACCAGCAAATGATTGTCGTGCAACGGAAGTATACCGGCAATGCTCTTCCCTTTGTAAAAATCTCCGCCCTTGATCAGTCGTATCACTGATCCTTCCAGCGTACCCAGTCCGCTTGACGGCTGGTTCACATATAACTGCCGGTTTACCAGGAACGAGTGGTCAATGCCGTGCGCGGATTGGACAATCGTAAAGGTGCGCTGATTGTACACATATATATTAGAGAACGTACAGAAGTATACCAGGTCGTTGTCGAGGTACACGCTCCAGGCTTCATCAAAATTCCTGAATTTCCTGTCGAGGCTATCGGCCAGGGATACGTACGAGAGCTGGCCGCGTTCGTTCGGAAAGAAATAACCGAAGTCACCCTGACCACCCACATAGATCCGTCCGCGACTGTCGATGGCCACGCTGCGCACCTTCGTTCCGTTCTTCACGCCATATACCTGCCAGTGATCTCCGTCAAATTCCAACAGCCCGAAATTGTTGGCGATGTACACCAGCCCTTGCCGGTTTTGTGTGATAAACCAGTTCTGAATCCCGGCATGATACTCCACCGGCAGGAAGTTCCGGGTAAACGGAATCCCCGAAAGTGCCGACTGCGCCATCCCACGGAAGCACGGGAAAAGGAGAATCGTGGCGACAAAACCCAGGGTTAATGTGTACGTCAGGAAAGGTGAAATCCTTTTCATGATGAGGTTCGAAGCGATTGATGTAGTGTCAAATCTAACTTTCAAAACGTTTGAAATCCACTGAAATTAAAGTTTCTGGCGGGGTGATGTAGTTTTGATGTAGCCTTGTAGGCGAGGTTGATGTAGTATTGTTGGGGTCGGATTATTGAATTCTGCCGCCATCCTTGCAAAGTTTGTTGGCGCATTCAAACGTTTTCGGACTTTGAGATACCGCAAACAGATGCATGAGCACTTTAACCAAATCTAATTAACGCATGAAAACTAAACTACTGGCGCTCTTAATGACGCTGTCACTGGTCGGGTACGGCCAAAGCCTGTTGAAAGGGCGGGTGACAGATGAAAACGACCAGCCACTGCCCGGAGTGAATGTCCTTATTAAAGGAACATCGCAGGGAACAGTGACTGATGCAAATGGCGAGTACTCCTTAAATAGTGTATCGTCTGATGCCGTTGTGATACTCAGTTTTATCGGTTACACACCGCAGGAAATTCCTGTAGGCGGAAGAACAAGTATTGATGTGAAACTTATTCCAGACTCCAGAACACTGGAAGAAGTTGTGGTAATTGGTTACGGAACCACGACACAGAAAGAGTTGACCGGATCGGTTTCCGTTGTGAATGGAGAAAAGCTCACTTCACTGAACCCGGTGCGCATAGACCAGGCGTTGCAAGGTCAGGCTTCGGGTGTGCAGATCTCTTCTGCATCCGGTTCTCCGGGTGGTGGCCTGAACATTCGCATCCGCGGTCTTTCTACTAACGGTGATAACAACCCGTTGATATTGGTTGACGGTGTGCCGTATTCTTCAGATGGTCTTAATGCGCTGAACCCATCCGATGTAGAGTCGATCAACGTGTTGAAAGACGCATCGGCTGCTATATATGGTGTGCGTGCTGCGAACGGTGTGATCATCGTTACTACCAAACAAGGACGCAAGAATGCAAAGCCAAGCCTCGAGTTCAGCGGCTACTACGGTGTTCAGCAAACAACCAAGAAACTTGATCTGTTGTCGGCACGTGAGTTCGCGGTATTAAAGAACGAAGCGTTTGCAGCCGGTGGTCAGGCTCCTCCATTCGCCAATGTAAATCTTGGTAATGGAACTGACTGGCAGGACGAAGTATTTCAGGATGCCCCTATTCAAAACTATAATTTGAACCTAAACGGTGGTTCTGACAAGAGTACATATTCCATCGGTGGTTCGTACCTCGATCAGGAAGGTATAGTAGGAGGTGATAAAGCTTCTTACAGACGTTACAATGCACGTTTGAATTTCACGACTGACATCACTCCGAAATTAACGCTGCAAAATGTGTTGCTCTATACACATGAAAGAAGAAAGACACTCGCTGAGAATGGTATATCGTCTGTACTCTTCAACACGATCAACGCATCACCGGTAGCAACACCGTATACCAGCACAGGTGATTTTGCATTCCTCGAAGACGTTGCTGAAGTAATCAACCCGCTTGCTCAGATTTCAAATACATTCAATGAGTCGCGCGTGAACAAGATTGTAGGGAAAGAAGAACTTACCTATAAGATCAACAATCACTTTCAACTATCGGGTCGTGCCGGGTATAATTATGCTATTGTTGACGACAAGACTTTCAATCCATTGGTATACTACGGATCAGGTAAAGCACAAAACACCGCGCTTAACGCAAACCTAGATCCGCGCACAACCGAGATCGCTTCGGGTGTAGAAGTACCGATCTATAACAACGTAGTAGAAACACGCACTTCGTATTTCAACTATAACCTCGAAGCCTTCCTGAACTACGACCGTACATTCCAGGATTTGCATAAAGTAAAAGCTACATTAGGTACTTCACTCTTTGCGGACGTAAATAAGAGTCTCACCGGTACAGGCTATAATGTACCCTATAACTCAAACGACTTTGCTGATATATCGGCAACCGATGGTACTAACTTGCTTAACAGCACATCATCGTGGCAGAATGAAACGAGACTTCAGTCATACTTCCTGCGTGCAGAGTATGGTTATGGAAGTAAATATTTACTCTCCGCACTCATTCGCAGAGACGGTTCTTCAAACTTCGGTGCGAACAATCGCTTCGGTTATTTCCCGGCAGTATCAGCAGCGTGGGTTGTATCAGAAGAATCATTCTTCAATACAGACCTGATCGAGTTCATGAAAGTGCGTGCCAGCTACGGTGTATCGGGTAACGACAAGATTGGTCTCTTCCGCTACCGCGCTTTGCTGGGGGGTGAAGGTGTATATCCGTTCAACGATCAGCTTGTTAACGGAGTGGCTATTGGTACACTCGGTAACCAGGATCTTAAATGGGAAACCACTCGCCAGACGAACATCGGTGTTGATCTGAATTTATTCAACGGCCAGATCGAAATTACTGCCGACTACTATATCAAGAAAACAAAAGACTTGCTGTTCCAGCCCGACATCTCTGCTATATCCGGAGCTTACGGTGCGGGTAGCAGTCCTCCCTGGGTAAACGGTGGTGATGTGAAGAACAGTGGTTTTGAATTGTTGATCAACTATAGCACAACAGTAAGCGATGACATCCGCTTCAACATCGGTTACAACCTGACCACAATACGCAATGAAGTAACGGCATTACCGGCAGGTGTTGACTTCTACGAGTTCGGTGCATTCGGTGTGGGTGGCGGAACTGCTACACGTATGGAAGTAGGCAAGCCGATGGGATATTTCTTCGGGTATAAAACAGACGGTGTATACCAGACTGCACAAGAGATTGCCGAGCGTGGTGTAACGCAACCGGGCGCACAGCCTGGCGACCTTCGCTATGTTGATAAAGACGGAAGTACTGCCATCAACTTTGGTAATGATAGTGACAAGATGATGATCGGCTCACCTATACCGGATGTAATTATGGGGTTGAACCTCGGTGTAAATTTCAAAGGCATTGATTTCTCGGCAACACTATATGCATCACTCGGCAACGAGATCCTGCGTAACTACGAGCGTCAGCAACCTTTGGCAAACCTGCTCAACTATAAATTAGAACGCTGGACTGGTCCCGGGTCAACAAACGAACATCCTCGTCTTACAACCGCTGCAAACAACAACGCAGTGATATCCGATTACTTTGTTGAAGATGGTTCGTTCATGCGTATCAAGAATATACAGTTAGGCTATACATTGCCAACCACACTTACGGAAAAGATTGGTGCACGCAAGCTGAGAATATATGTAGCCGCGAACAACCTCGCCACCTTTACTAAATACAAAGGATACGATCCAGACTTCTCAACGTTCAACCCGGTGGTGTCAGGTATAGACTATGGTTACTATCCACAGGCTAAAACGTTTATGGCTGGTTTAAATCTAAATTTCTAAACCGATGAAGAATTTCTTTAAAACATCAATATTCGTTGCAGCCACAACATTCATGTCACTGAGCTGCGATAATTATGTAGACATCGATCCGGAGTATTCCATTGATGCTGATAATTTCTTTAAGAGTCCGACTGATTACGAACGTGCTTTAACGGGCGCATACGACCTGATGCAGACATCATACCTCGATGTTTGGATTGGCGAGATTGCATCCGATAACTCGATTGCCGGTGGTGAAAGTGTTACCGATACAGAAGGCTTGCACCAGATTGATGCCATGACACACGGTGGTGTTAACAACGAACTGCGCAGTATATTCCGCTGGATGTATACCGGTATCACCCGCGTAAACTATATCTATGAAAATAAAGATAAACTGGAGTTTGATGGTAAAGACAGAATATTGGCGGAAGCTGCTTTTCTGCGTGCCTACTATTACTTCGAGCTTGTCAAGTTCTTTGGTGATGTACCATTGATCGTAGACAAGCGTCTTTCATCAAGCGAGATTGCATCGCAGCAACGCACACCGGCTGCCGAGGTATATGCACAGATCGAAAAGGATCTGATCTATGCAAGCGAAACGCTCGATTGGACAACGACCGTAAAAGGAAGAATTACCAAAGGTGCAGCCCTTGCGTTACTGGGTAAAGCTTATTTATACCAGGATAAATTCACAGAGTCTGCACAAGTACTGGACCGTGTCATTAACGAAGGACCGTATGATCTGTTTGAAGATTTCAGCACGCTCTTTCGCGTAAAAAACGAAATTGGTAATCCGGAAACAGTTTTTGATATCGAGTATGTAGGTATAGAAGGCGGTGGTTACGGATGCTTTGTTTGTCTCGAAGGTTTTGCAGCGGTAGGCTTCCACGGTATACGCGGTTACGAAGGCCCTATATATCGCGATGGTAACAGCTATAACTTGCCGACACAAGACCTGGTAGATGAATTTGAAGACGGTGACCCGCGCCTCGAAGCATCTATACTCGACATAGAAGCATTCAAGGCTGCGCAGGAAGACCCATCGGAAGTCAAGTATGTAATTGGTGGTGGTGGACACACCGGCTACTATAACAATAAATACCTGAAGCGTGCCGATGAACTTGGTGCCGGTGATGATGACCTTACCAGTCCGGTAAACCACAAGGTAATTCGCTATGCTGATGTATTGTTGATGGCCGCTGAAGCGCACAATCGCAAGGGTTCACCAAACGATGCGCTGGCACGTCAGTATCTCAATGAAGTACGGGCACGTGTTGATATGGACCCGGTAAATGTATCCGGTGCAGCATTGACGCAAGCTATATATCACGAGCGCAGAGTAGAGCTTTCCGGTGAAGGACTTCACTTCTTCGACCTGGTGCGTACCGGCAGAGCTGCTACGGAGATACAAGGATTCCAGGCGAACAAAAATGAGTTGTTCCCGATTCCGCAGGATGAGATTGATCTTTCCGGTGCAGGATGGAGTCAAAACAATGGTTACTAACAAACTTGAAAATATAGTTTATGAAGAAATTAATTTATAACATCCTCTGGATACTGAGTATACAGGTGCTATTGCTGGCCTGTAAGGAAGATGAAGCTGAACTCGCTTCCGTGCCGACAGAAGCAGATGCCGCGTTTACATTTACACCTACGAATGAGAATGATAACATCATCAACTTCACAGCGTCTTCGTCCGCATTCCTGAAAAAATGGGACTTTGGAAACGGTACTACCGGACAAGGCGATAATGTAAAAGGTACATTCCCGGTGAAAGGAACGTACAACGTAACACTTACCGTATATACCGCTGGCGGAAGCATATCGCATACCCAGACCGTTGATATAGCGGAAACAGATCCTACATTGCTGGATATACCGGTATATAATATGCTGACCGGTGGTAACAGCAAGCCGGAAGGAAAAAGCTGGGTGGTTGATAAAGTTACGGCAGGTCACCTGGGCTTAGGTCCTGTTGCGACAAGCACTCCAGACTGGTATAAAGCCGGTGCTAACGAGAAAGACGGAGCTGGTTTGTACGATGATATATATACCTTCAAGCTTGCAGCTTTCTCCTATACGCAAACTACCAATGGCGATGTGTTCATCAACACACAACAAGCCAGTAATTTCCCAGGATCATATTCGAACAAGGGCGACTTTACAGCACCGTTTACAGCACCTGCCGGTCTTACATGGTCTGTGTCGGAAACAGATGGTAAGCAGTATCTGAATATTTCAACGGGTGGCTTCATTGGGTATTATACCGGTGTGAACACGTATGAAATTCTGACACTGGAAGAGAACCTGCTTTGGTTGCGCTTTACCGATGCTGCCAACTCAGCCTTTGCATGGTATCTTCGGTTGATACCGGAAGGATATACGGAGCCGGTTGATCCGCCCGAGTATAAAATCGAAGATATATACCAGAACTTCGATGGACAGGGTAACTTCACATTCGTGAACGATGGTCAGGGTACAATTGTATCATACGATAACCCGGCTCCTGTACCGATCAACCAATCTGCGAAAGTAGGTAAATATACCAAGGCTAATGGACAGGCGGGTGAATACGCAAACGTTCAGGTGCAGCTCGATTACAAAATGGATATTCGTGCCCGCAATGTTTTCAAACTGAAAGTATTTATACCAAGCTATAACGATTATACTACTACCGGTGGTGAGTCATGGCAATCGTACAATACACTGCAAAAGCAGGTGTCTGTTAAATTGCAGAACTCTGAGTTGGGTGGCAATGCTTATACTACACAAGCCGAAGTGATTCAGAAAAATCTGCAAACTGACAAGTGGCTTGAACTTACGTTCGATTTCAGTGCCTATGCTACTCGCGAAGACTTTGATAAAGTGGTAGTGCAAATTGGTGGTGAAGCGATCTTTACAGGAGGTATATTCTTCCTGGACGATTTCGAACTGCTGGAGGAATGATGAAATAAATTTATAGAAGGAATTGTCCCGGTGAACGTTTGGTTCCCGGGACAATTTTCTGAAACTTGGATAAAGGTAAACCCGACATGATAAACAGACTGAAAGCAGCATTCGCCTATATACTTTTCGGTATGATGGTAATGACAGGATGCGGAGGAGATGATGAAGAGCAGACATTAACGTTGCCCTCAAACCTGCAGGTAAGTGTAACGGTGAGTGACAACGGCACGGGCCTGGTTTCGGTTACGGCATCAGCAACGAATACAAATTTTTATACGATATACTTTGGCGAAAGCTCATCGGAGACACCGGTAAAAGTAAACGATGGCAAAGCAACTCACACCTACACAACGTCTGGTAACTATATCGTGAAGGTGCAGGCACACGTAACGTCTTCTGATTTTATCTTGGATACAAAACAGATAACTGTTACCGTAGGCTCTGCAAACAACGGTGAAGTAGTTATACCAGCGACAGGCTATACCACACCGACAAGCTATAGCGGCATGACAATGGTATGGAACGATGAGTTTGAAGGAGCAACCTTGAATGATGCCTACTGGAGTTACGAGACTGGCACAGGAACCGATGGCTGGGGTAACAAAGAATTGCAATATTACCGTAAGGAGAATACAAGCGTGAAAGATGGTTATCTTGTAATCACTGCCAAGAAAGAGAACTATATGGGCAGCAGCTATACATCATCGCGCCTCATTACAAAAGACAAAAAGTCTTTTCAGTATGGTCGTATAGATATACGGGCAGCTTTGCCAAAAGGACAAGGTATATGGCCTGCACTCTGGATGCTGGGTGACAACTTCAGTACCGTAGGTTGGCCGAAATGTGGAGAGACTGACATTATGGAATTGGTTGGCGGCACCGGTAAAGATAATACTGTACACGGCACTGTACATTGGGACAATGCCGGAGCGTATGCAAGCCACACCGATTCATATACCTTAAGCAGTGGAATCTTCAATGATAAATTCCATGTGTTCTCGATCGTGTGGACAGCTTCCAGAATTACCTGGTATGTAGACGATGTTGAGTTCAACGCGATCGATACAACTCCGGAAGGTCTCAGTGAATTTCGCGCAAAGTTCTTTTTCATATTCAACGTAGCGGTAGGAGGTAAGTGGCCCGGCAGTCCGGATGCAACAACATCTTTTCCGCAGCACATGGTCGTAGACTATATCCGGGTATTCCAATAATAGTTTGTTCGGAGATTTAAATCATTATACTCTATACTATACCCGTACTCGACACGGGTATAGATGGAGCTTATTATTAAAACAGAAATTATGCGATTGCTATTTATATCATCAGCATGCCTGATGCTCCTGGTATCCGCGTGTAAAAAAAGCCCTCAACTTGTCTGGAGCGATGAGTTCGAGTATACCGGAACCCCCGATACGTCCAAATGGAATTACGATCTGGGCGACAACAACGGCTGGGGAAATAACGAACAGCAATACTACACCAATCATGAAAAGAACGTTCGCGTAGAGAACGGCAACCTGATTGTTGAAGCCCATAAAGATTCTTTGGAAGGCAAGCCCTATACTTCCTCGCGCATTGTCTCAAAAAAGAAAGGCGACTGGAAACATGCCCGCATCGAAGTGCGTGCAAAGTTACCGCGCGGCAAAGGCACGTGGCCTGCTATATGGATGTTACCGACTGAATGGAAATACGGTCCGTGGCCGGCAAGCGGAGAGATTGATATCATGGAGCATGTAGGCTACGATCCCGGTGTTGTACACGGCACGATTCATACCGAAGCCTACAACCACATCAAGCAAACTCAGAAAGAAGGCATGATCACCATTGCCGATGCACAGGATACATTCCACATTTATACTATAGATTGGACCACCGATAAAATTGCATTCGGAGTAGACGATAAAGTATACCACACCGTAACCCGCGATCCCAAAGACGACTTCAAAGGCTGGCCCTTCGATGAACCTTTCTACCTCATCATGAACATAGCCGTAGGCGGCAACTGGGGCGGAAAGCAAGGCGTAGATGAGAACATCTGGCCGCAGCGCATGGAAGTAGACTATGTGCGTGTTTACCAATAGGTGGTTGTACACGCTACGTAAGTTGGTTAAAAATAGATTTTCTGTAGTCAGCTGCTGGTTCTGGCTGCGAGCTGCTAGTTGAGATTTGCTGAATTTACGTTTCGTTTAATAGCAACGATATTGATATAGGTATATTCAGGTATAATCACTGGATACGATTTTTCGTTACAGGCTTGTGGTTGTTAGCTGTTTTATTGCAAGTCACTGGTTGCAGTTTCCCCTGCAACCAGTAACCAGCAGCTATATATAGGCCACCAAATCAAAACGTTTCACAAAACGAAACCCTACTCGCAGCTCGCAGCCAAAAGCTCACAGTTCAACTCAGTTGTCTCTTTCCAGCAGCCAGCCACTGGCAGCCAGCAGCCTCTCAAAACCCAATCGAGTTCCCCCCATCCACTGGCAGTATGGTTCCGGTTACGAACGATGATTCTTCGGAGGCGAAGAAGTAGGCTGCGTTGGCTACATCGCGGGGTATACCGAGTTTCGCCATGGGCGTGCGTTTTAAGACTTTGTCTTTTCGTTCGGGATCGCTGTTGAGTGCCTTCGCTGACATTTGTGTCTCAATGAAGCCGGGCGCTATACAATTTATCCGGATGTTGGATGGTGAGAGTTCAACGGCCATAGCACGCGTCATTCCTTCGATGGCACTTTTGGAAGCGGTATAGGCAATCACTTTCGGTATACCATATTGTGATGCCATCGAGCTGATGTTGATGATTGATCCGCTCTTCTGGGCCAGCATAACTTTTGCTGCTTCACGCGTGATTACAAATACACCGAGCACGTTGGTCTGCAGTATCGTTTGAAATTCTTCGTCCGTTACATCCACCAGGTCTTTCTTCATATTGATACCGGCATTGTTCACGAGTATATCAATCGTTCCATAGGTATCTGCTATATATTTTACTTTTTGTGGAATGATGGAGAGGTTGGTGATATCAAAAGCGAGCGGTATACATAATGGCCCCAGTTCTTTTGCAGCTTCGTTTAGCTTTTCTTCGTTGCGTCCGGTAATGATGGTACGGATGTTCTGCTGAACAAATTTATGTGCAATGGCTAACCCGAGTCCTGAGCCGCCTCCCGTTACAATAGCAATTTTGTTGGTTGTTGTTTTTTTCATGAATACGTTAAAGAGATGTAAGCGTTTACGTTTACCACTTCGGCTTTATACCTGGCGCGAACGGAAACTCAAGGCTTTGATAATAGGATAGTGACTGATCCGGTTTTTCCAGTCCGGAAGGTATATCTTTCTTGGAGAATGTCTGAAAGTATAATACACATGCATTTCTCCACCAGATGGCTTCCTGATGTTGTATACTGATCAGACTGCTTACTTGCTGAAAGCGTTCTTCATCTACTATACCTTTCAATGTGCTCCACTGCTGCTGCATTCTGCGAACCGAATCGGCACCCTGGTAATAACGATGGCACAATTCATCCCAAAGCGTTCGTCCCGATTTCATTTTGTAATTCCAGGGAACGTGATGATACCAGAGTAAATATTCTTCCGGGCAGTTCTCGAGTGAACTATATATCTTCTGCACTTCCGGAGTGTACTGTAAAAGTGCTTTGCTGCCGGTGGCCGTACGGTTGAATCCAATACCATTTTCATCCGCCTGGTGATAATATACCGATGTCCAATCCGCGCGCGGTTTATCTTTGATCCACGGCCCCGGACCATAATGATGATTCCATCCCATAATGTGATGCAACCCGAGCGGAGTCATATACTGCACGGTTACCTCACGTGAAGCGAGCATCATATCTTTCAATGTACGCACAGATTTTTCGTTGTTGGTAAACGTAGCACGTATCCATTCTTCAGCAATGGTTTCAGATGACAGGGAAGGATTCCAGGCGAGTCTTCCCAATGCATACCAGTTCGCCTGCGCGAAAGGATGGCCGGTCCAGTTACGATCGTTACCAATGTTGGCGACACCTGCTATACCGGTGAGTGAATGATTCTCAAGTGATCCATCCACAACATGTGCTACAGTAGAACCTTTACCTTTTGCATAGGTATCGGCATCAAGACATTCTTTAAATAACGGAGCGAGGTATACCAAGTGTGTGGCAAAGCCAAGATACTCCTGTGTTAATTGAAACTCCATCATCAGCGGAGTCTTGGGCATAGCACCGAAGAGCGGATGAAACGGTTCGCGCGGTTGAAAATCTATAGGGCCATTCTTTACCTGTACGAGTACATTTTTAGCAAACGATCCGTCCAGCGGTTTAAATTCGTTATAGGCCTGCTTCGCGCGATCTTCCGGTACTTCATTGCTATACACAAACGCACGCCACATAACAATACCGTTGTGCGGAGCCAAGGCTTCTGCCAGCATATTAGCGCCATCGGCATGATTGCGATTGTAATTTTGCGGGCCAGGTTGTCCTTCTGAATTGGCTTTTACCGTGAAGCCACCAAAGTCAGGGATATGGGTATATATTTCATCTATCTTCTTCTTCCACCAGGCTTTTACGTTGGCATCCAGCGGATCAGCCGTAGAAAGCCCACCAATCTCTACCGGTGCACTGAAGCGGGCCGTTAAATATACCTTTATCCCGTAAGGACGAAATACGTTGGCAAGTGCTGCTATTTTTTTCAAATAGGGTTCGGTAAGTATCTGTGCATTCGCATTCACGTTAGTGAGTACTGCGCCATTTATACCAATAGAAGCATTGGCACGTGCATAGTCAATATACCGCTGATCAATATAGCCGGGAAGCCTGTGCCAGTCCCATAGCGAGAAACCGGCATAGCCACGTTCCACTGTCCGGTCCAGATTGTCCCAATGGTTGAGTATACGATGTTTGATAGCCGGTGCACTGGTGATTGCTATATTTTCGATACGCTGCTGTGTTTGCAGCAATCGTATAAAATGAAATGTGCCGTAGAGTACACCTATGTCTTTATTGGCAGAAATGACTATGCAGGGTTTGTTTTTAACGCGTGTTTGCACGATTACGAAACCTTCATCACCGGCAGCTTTGAGTTTATCCGACAGTGCGAGCGAGGCTATAATTCCAGATGACGAAGGTGTACCGATAATAACACCACTGCCCTGCAATGTATTGCTGAATGTAACTTTAGTCTGCAGTAGACCTTGCAAAGCCAATTGCAGCTCCTGTCGCGCAAGAAGTAATGCAGGGGATTCTTTCTCCAGCACAATCCCCTGTGTATATGCTTTATACTGATTTATAGTGGCGGCATCCGTAAGCTTGTTGTACCGGAGCCATAACTGGTAACCATCTTCGCTATATACGGTGGTTGTGCTAACGCAAAGCGCTATAGCAAGAAATACACGGAACATCGATCGGTATAGAATCATTGCATACAGGCTTTAGGTGGATCTATAGGTTTATTTTTTTTCGCAGGGAAGACTCGCGTACAATCATATTATGATGTAATACAATTGTGTTGAGACTTGTGCCTTCTTTATTATCCAGTTTGCGAATGAGTGTAGCTGCTGCCAGTTCACCCATTTCTTGTCCGGGATAATTCATCGTAGTGAGATTCGGCTCAATCACTTTCGAAAGCGGGTCGTTGTTGAATCCGGCTACGGCAATCTGCTCGGGAATTTTTATACCGGCTTGCTTGAGTGTACGAATGCAGCTTACTGCTGTTGTATCGTTGGCAGCAAACACACCATCGGGTAATTCCGGCATTTCCAGTAGCCGTTGTGTTACATCAGCACCAGCTTGTTCACTCAGGTTACAAGGAAACACAAGACTTTCATCATACGGTATAGAATTGTCAACTAACGCATGGCGATATCCTTTCAGACGATCGGCATATACATTTCGTATTACACTGCCCGTAATATGTGCAATGCGTTTACATCCCTGGCTGATCAGGTGACTCGTAATTTCGTACCCGGCTTTATAGTTGTCAATAACAATACTGGTACAGCGCGGATGTTCAAATACACGATCAAAGAATATAAGCGGTATACCTTTATTCAGGAACAGGTCAAAGTGATTGATGTCCTCCGAATCATACGCCAACGAAACGAGCAAGCCATCCACTCTGCTATTATAGAGTGTCTTGATGTTGGCAAGTTCTTTCTCTTTTGATTCTGTCGATTGACTGATGATGAGATTATACCCGGCAGCATTAGCAACCTTCTCCATACCGGAAATCACAGCCGACATGAAGTAACTATTGAGTCGCGGTACAATAACACCAATCGTGTTGCTTCGGCTTCGCCTCAGGTTACTGGCAAAAAGATTTTGCTGGTATCCGAGCTCTTTAGCTTTATCAAGAATTTTTTTACGAGTGTCCTTCTTAATAGCCGGGTGATCTTTCAGACCGCGACTGACCGTAGCAGGCGAGAGATCGAGCGCTTCGGCTATGTCATATATAGTAATTTCTTTCTGCGTGTTCATGAATTTGGTAGAGGGCAAAGTTTAGCGATGCAAAATACAATTTGTCTCCGGTCTTAATTCAACACAGACCGCAACCAATCGTTATTATTTTATTAAATCGGTTGCATTACAATTATCAGCATAATTGCGGAAAAATGCTTGATGTTTAAATAAATATTTGCAATCGGTTGCATTTTTTAAATCATTATTTCACCTTAGTCTTAACAATGATTATTTCCGGATGAAGACAGCTTGAAGAGGTGGTTTCAGATGGTAGAGGGGATTCTTTTGTCTTTTTCTGCAAACGTTTTCGATACTCAACTAAACTATAACTCTATGAAACAAAAAGCTCTACTAATCTATTATGTAGCGCTGCGAAAGTCTGTCTGTCCTGTCCGGATAAGGCTCTTGCTGCTGTGCGTCTTTCTTAGTTCAATGGCCCATGCACAAAACGTTGTTACCGGTAAAGTAACTGATGAAAGTAACAATGGCATGCCCGGTGTAAGTATACTTCTGAAGAATACAACCACCGGAACTACGACCGATGCGGAAGGTAATTACTCCTTAAATATACCGGCATCAAACGATCCGCAGGTACTGGTATATTCATTCATCGGCTACCTCACCGAAGAAGAAGCGATCGGTGGCAGAACCGTAATCAACGTAAACCTGCTGCCCAACATTGAGACACTCGGTGAAATTGTAGTAGTAGGTTACGGAACAATGAAGAAGACCGATGTTACCGGTTCTGTTGTTTCTGTCAACTCGCAAATGTTAAGTGAAGTACCGGTGGCAAACCTGCAATTAGCATTACAGGGAAGAGCGGCTGGTCTTGAGATACAACGGGTGGGCAGTACGCCCGGATCAGGAGCCAGAATCCGTATTCGTGGTGAACGTTCGGTGAGCAGCGCTGAAGCAAACGATCCCCTTATTATATTGGATGGTATACCTTTCGAAGGTGGTAACCTGAATGATATTAACCCCGATGAGATTAAGTCAGTAGAAGTATTGAAAGATGCATCGGCCACGGCTATATATGGTTCGCGTGGTGCCAATGGTATTATCCTCATCACAACAAAAAGAGGAACACCCGGGGAGAATCGTATTTCACTCAACTCGTATTATGGTATCAGTTCAGTAGCGCGCGAATACCCGGTATATAATGCCGCTGAGTATAGAGCGATGCGCGATACATCTCCGTGGAACGGAGGCTATATGCCGGAAGAGATCGAATCGATCAACACGGGTCGCTCTACGGATTGGCAAGACCTGATGTATAAGAATGGCTATATCACCGATCATAACCTCACCGTTTCCGGAGGAACAGAGAAGAGTCAATATTCAGTAGGCGGTGGTTATTTCAAAGAAACAACAGTTTTACCGGGCCAGGATTTCAGTCGACTTACGCTTCGTCTTACCAACGATCTGCAAATTGGTGAACGCATCAAAATAGGATTCAACAGTATGAATACCTATAGCACACGCAATGGCTCATCCATCAACCCGATGTTCAATATAATTTCATTGAGTCCGTTGATGCCTGCCTATAATGCAGCGGGTGAAATCATTAAAACACCAGCCGGTAACCTCGATGATCAGGCCAACACCTATAGTCCGCTGTTATTGAAGAGCAATGACAATGACTGGGTAGATCGCATCCGCAGACTTCGTTCATTCAATAGTTTATATGCTGAAGTAAAGATCATCGATCCGTTAAAGTATAGGATCAATGTAGGACTTGACTATCGCCAGGAAGAGAACGCACAGTTCAGAGGAAGCGATAGTTATTTCCGTCCGCTGCAGGGAAATACAGCGAGTGTAAATAATACTGTTGGTTATGGATATACCCTCGAGAACTTGCTCATGTTTGATAAGACTATAGCGGACAAACACAGAGTAGGTGTAACCGGACTCTTCAGTGTACAGAAAGATCAGACGCACAATACCTATGTAGCGAAAGATTCAATCGATCAGGACTTCGTTCAATTCTATAACCTTGGTCAGTCCAATCAGTCTACAACAAACCTTGCTACACTCAGTGGAAGCGAAACTTCCTGGGGACTGGTGTCCTATATGCTTCGTGTGAACTATGCATACGATGATAAATACCTGTTAACACTTACCGGTCGTATCGATGGTTCTTCTCGCCTTACAGACCGATGGCATCAATACCCAGCTATATCAGTGGGGTGGAATGTTATCAGGGAATCATTTATGGAAAACATAAGCAACGTTGTCTCAAACCTGAAGGTGCGTGCAGGCTGGGGTGAAACTTCAAACCAGGCCGTGGCTCCGTATGCTACATTGGGAGGTGTAACGAACCTAATCTATAACTCCGACTGGAATACGAACCGGAACCTTCCTATACTTTATAACTTCGGAGAGAATGTTGAAGGAGGATATTATGTAAGTACGATACCAAGTAAAAAACTGGTTTGGGAATTTACCCGCACAACCAATATAGGTCTTGACTTCGGTTTCCTGAATGATCGCATCACAGGTACTATAGACTGGTATAATGCACAAACGCATAACATCATTTATAATTTACAATTGCCGCCAACATCGGGTGTATCCGGTACATATGCTACCAACATCGGGCGCATGGAGAATAAAGGTGTGGAGATCTCGCTTACGTCTGTGAACGTAGAAACACCGAGTGGATTTAGCTGGAGCTCGGATATAAATGTATTCTGGAACCGGAACAAATTGTTATACCTGCAGGATGGTTTCCAGCGCAACATCGCCAGCGGTCTGCATATAGGCCATCCGTTGAGTGCTATATATGACTACGAAAAACTCGGTATATGGCAACTCGATGAGGCGGATGAAGCAGCCGTATATGGACAAGTGCCGGGCCAGTTGAAGATCCGTGACATTAGCGGACCAGAAGGTGTACCGGATGGAAACATCGATCCGGATAACGATCGTAAAGTTATAGGAAGTGGCCAGGCTAAATGGCAGGGCGGTATAACCAACCGTTTCAAGTATAAAGGTTTTGATTTCTCGTTTGTTACCTATGCGCGCATTGGCGGAACCATTATCAGCGGTATACATCAGCCAACCGCTGCATATCTTACCAACCTTGATGGTAAACGCAGCGGTTTGAAAGTAGATTATTGGACACCGACCAACCCTACCAACGATTTCCCGATGCCATCTACGAGAATCACACCTCCGAATGCCGGCAACGCGTGGACAACGCTCGGTTACTACGATGCTACATTTGTAAAGATCAGAAGTATAAACCTGGGCTATACATTACCAAGCAGTGTATTGAGCAAGATCGGAGCGCATTCCGTACGGATATATACAACGGTACAGAATCCATTTGTACTCTTCTCGCCATACATGAAAGCAGGCGGAGTAGATCCGGAAGCAACCGGAACGGGAACAGCAGGCTTTGTTCAGAATGGTGGTAACATTCCGCCTCGTGCGCTTACAGTAGCTACCAGCACTACGCCTACACGGTCCTATATACTCGGTATAAATTTAACCTTCTGATATATACCATGGCTTGTATGAAACCTGCTATAGAAATATAGTGTAAAAAAGGGTTCATCGCTTTTGATAATCAAAAAACATCTTCACATGAAATCAATCAGTAAAATATTTTTGATATGCATTACGGCACTGCTCGTGCCCGGATGTAACGAGGTACTGGACGAGCATCCGTATACTGCCTTTACTACGCAGTACTTTGAATCGGAAGAAGGATTGAATAGTGCCGTAGTAGCCGCGTATGCCGGCATGCGCTATAATTATGGTCCGGTAGGTGCATTGGACATTACAGCTTTCGGGACAGACGAATGGTCTAACGGAGATCAGGCCCTGAACCAGGACTTGAATGTATACAATGTAACGACTACCGATGGCTCTATACTTACACCATGGAACCGTAACTACTGGCACATCAACCTGTGTAACGCTGTGGTAGATATAGCACCGGGTGTAGAGATGGCGGAAGGTGAAAAAAATACACTGGTAGCCGAAGCGCGGTACCTGCGTGCAAACTATTACTTCCTGTTAGTGTCTCAATTCGGAGCAGTGCCCTTGGATTTAGGTTCAGGTGAACTGAAATTCAATACAGAACCTACTACAGAATTTTATCGTCTGCCGGTAGAAGAGTTGTTGGTAAAGAATTACCAGGCGATGATTGATGATCTCACCTTCGCGAGCGAGAATCTTCCCGATCAACGTCCGGTGGCAGCCTTCAGACTTTCGAAATCAGCTGCACTACACTTGCTTGCCAAAGTATATCTGCATCGCGGATATTCTGCAGCAGCAGATGGCAACGATTTTCAGAACGCATATACCACCGCCCGAAAGCTTATCGATAACCAGGCAACCTATGGCGTTGGTTTGTTGGCAGACTATGGTGACGTGAACAAAGAAGGCAACGACTATAACAAAGAGATCCTGTATTCGGTAGAGCGTTTGCCACTGAACAATGCCGCGAACGAAATCGGTAGTCCCGGAACAGACTTTGCCAACAAAGCGAACCAGGCTAACAACATGTATAACTGTAACTATCAACAGGCCGTGCCTGCCACTTATTATAACGCAGACCTTCGCGGTAAATCATTATTTACCTCACGCGTGTTGCAGTATGGTCGTCCGCTAAGACGTTTTGCGCCTACAAAGTGGTTGTTCAATACAGCGTTTTCGGATAAACTGAATGATAGTCGTTTTGATAATTCATTCCGCATGGTGTGGCTGGCCGATACCTGGGAAGAAGAAGGTACTGCTGCGTATGACACCTATGTGAATCACCTGGCAGGCATGGGACTCGAACTTGGTGATACCGCTATATATCTGACGAAGACCGATGCTATAGCAGAGTCCTTGAAGGCGCTTACGGGCGATAAGAAAAAACATTATCTCATTGTAGGTCCTAAAGATTTTTACACGGCAAGTAACGCTACCTTCCAGGTATACCCGAGCATTAAAAAGTTTGACGCTATACAACGCGCTAACTTCAATGATGCATCCGGTCGCCCGTTTGCCGTAAGTAAACTTTCGGAGACATACCTGCTGGCTGCAGAAGCCGCTATGCAAATAGGACAGACTGATGCTGCAGCAACACTTATCAACGTGTTGAAGTTACGCGCTGCTTATCGCCCGGGACTCTCGGCTGAAGAGATTACATCACGCTATGATAAAATAAAAGTAGACGCATCTGCAATCAATCTTGATTTTATACTCGATGAACGCAGCCGCGAACTTTGTGGAGAAGGTCTGAGATGGATAGACCTGGCGGTGCGCGGTAAACTTATTGAGCGTGCATCAGCACATAATCCACAATCGGTAAACATCAAAGCATTCCATACCCTGCGGCCGATTCCGCAGAGTCAGCTGGATGCTATATCCGATCCTGATAAAGCCAAATATCAGAACTCCGGATATTAACATGATGCTATACCTATATACCTATTTGCCGGGTCCTATACCGGCTTTACAGAAACGATATATACTATGAAGAATTTCAGATTTATACCCATGGTGCTGCTCGCGTGCGCTGCCGGAATGTACTCCTGCGAGCCAGACCCGATCAATATACAGGCGCAAGGTAATTTTACCGATACGGAAGGACCACTGAAAAGTGCTGCCGATTTCCCGATCGGTATAGCGATAGACTATACACCCTTCATGACTGATGCTGCCTATAAAAATGTAGTAGCAACGGAAGCTAACAGCACTACATTTGGTTACGAAATGAAACACGGTGCACTGGTAGACAACGAGGGGGCTATTGATTTTACAAGAGCCGATGCATTATACGATGCTGCGAAAGCTGCAGGTGTTGAAGTGTTCGGACATACATTGGGATGGCACCAGAATCAAAATGCAACCTACCTGAAAACTGTTGTCGGTGGTGGTGCAGGTTCTGACCCGGTAAATCTCCTGCTGAACGGAGACTTCGAAGCTGGCAGCGGCGATAACTTTACCAACTGGGGAAAATGGAATGGTGCTGCTTCGCTGGTACAAGGCACCGGTACAAGTGAAGTACACGGAGGTGCGCGTTCACTAAAAGTTATAGTAGCCGCGAACGGAAATCCGTGGAATGTACAGATGGCGAGCGATCTTTTTAATACGACTGTTGACACGCAGTACAAAATTTCTTTCTGGATCAAGTCAGCGAACGCAGGCGGTGTAATGCGTGTCTCAACCGGAACAACGGCACAGTATTCTGCTAACTATAACATTTCAACAGAATGGTCGAAAATCAGCTGGACTATACCTGCCAAGGATGCGCAAACACGCATCTTGTTCGATGTGGGTAGTACAGCCAACACATACTATATCGATGATGTTACGGTGATCGATGCTGCTGCAGGCGAAGCGCCTGTAGGGGATGCGTTGGTAGAAGCTGTAAGCAATGCCATGGAGAACTTTATTACCGAAACCGTAACACACTATAAAGGTGAAGTAAAAGCGTGGGATGTTGTGAACGAAGCGATGGCCGATGGCAACAGCGGATTGCGCACCAGTGCCAACACGACTGTAGATGCTGATGCAACGGATATATTCTTCTGGTCGGATTATCTTGGCAGAGACTGGGCCTTGAAAGCATTTCAATATGCAGAAGCTGCCGATCCGGATGCGTTACTTTTTATAAATGATTACAACCTCGAGGCAAACAGCGTGAAGGTTGATTCACTGATCGCCTATGTAGAAGAGCTTCGTGCGAAAGGTGCGAAGATCGATGGTATAGGAACGCAGATGCACATCAACATCAACACTTCGTACGCTGGTATAGATCAGGCTTTCCAGAAACTGGCTGCTACCGGATTACTTGTGCGTGTATCAGAACTTGATGTACGCGCTAATCCATTGGACAAAGCTAATTTTGATACCAGTCTCAATCCGTATGCACTTTCGTATCAGGCCGTGATGTACCAGTATGTGGTGGAATCATACCTCAAACATGTACCGGCAGCGCAACGCCATGGTATAACGATCTGGGGCGTTTCGGATAAAGACAGCTGGTATGTAACGGTGCAGAATAAAATCGAAGCTCCGTTGCTGTTCGATACAAACTATAATAAGAAACCGGCATATTCCGGAGTGTTGCAGGCACTTAAAGCACAGTAATATTTATATATTTATAGTATTACCGAACAGCCTGTAAGCTATACTGGTAAATGGCAAGATCTGAAAAATGATCTTGCCATTTTTTAATCGTAACGCATCATAGAAATTTTACTACACTATGCACCTGGCAAAACTATATATACTTTCTTTTCTGGTCGCTTCGGGTATAGCGGCTTTCGCACAGAAGCAAAATGATATTCCGCACCTTGTCAAGCAAGGCAAAACATCACAACTCGTTGTTCAGAATAAACCGTTTATTATACTCGGTGGCGAGCTTGGTAATTCCAGCGCATCCGATATAAAATATATGGAACCGTATTGGAAGAAGTTTGCCGATATGCATCTCAATACCATTCTGGCTCCGGTATACTGGGAACTGATCGAGCCCACTGAAGGTAGATTTGATTTTAAATCTGTAGACGATCTTATCGAAGAATCGCGGAAGCATAATCTGAAATTGATATTGCTCTGGTTCGGCAGCTGGAAGAACAGTATGTCGTGTTATGCACCTGAATGGGTAAAGCTAAATCAGAAACGTTTTCCGCGTACACAAGATAAGCAGGGACGCAGTGCAGAGATTCTTAGTCCGTTTAGCGAAGCAAACCTCGAAGCGGATAAGAAAGTATTTGCAGCCTTGATGAAACACATTCGCCAGATCGATGAGCAACAGCAAACCGTTATCATGATCCAGGTAGAGAATGAGATTGGTATGCTTCCCGAAGCACGCGACTATCATCCGGCTGCAACGGCTGCATTCAATAAATCTGTACCACAGGAGTTGACGCGTTATCTCAATAGCAATAAAGAAACGCTTGCTCCGGCACTGCGCGAAGCGTGGAAGAAGAACGGTGCCAAGATGAATGGCACGTGGGAAGAGCTCTTCGGGAAAAGTCTGGCAACAGATGAAGCTTTTATAGCGTGGTACTTCGCTAAATATACCCAGGTAGTAACAGAAGCCGGTAAAGATATGTACCCGTTGCCGATGTTCATCAATGCAGCATTGAACAGACCGAATGTCAAACCCGGTGATTACCCAAGTGGTGGACCACTGCCCCACATCATTGATATATGGAAAGCCGGTGCACCTGCTGTTGATTTTCTTTCGCCCGATTTTTACAATCCTGATTTTAAATACTGGAACGATCTATATACCCGTGCAGACAATCCGTTGTTCATTCCTGAGATACGCCTGGAGCTTTCAGATGCCTCGAAGGTTTTTTATGCTATAGGACATTACCATGCGATGGGCTTCTCGCCATTCTCAATTGAATCTGCGGAAGATCCTGTGAAGAGTGCATTGGCAAAAAGCTATGAAGTACTGTCTCAATTGTCTCCGGTAATCAGTGTACATCAGGGTAAAAATACCATGGAAGGTGTATTGGTTGACAAAACGAATTCAGAGCAGATCGTTAAATTGGGGAATTATACCTTTACCTTTAAGCATGACTATACCTTGGGCTGGTCACCACAGGCAAAAGAGGAGCAGTGGCCGATCATGGGTGGTCTCATCATTCAGACTGCACCCGATGAGTTTATTATCGCTGGCGATGGCATCGTAGTAACATTTACATCTAACCTTCCGGATGCACCGCTGGCCGGTATAGCCCGCATTGACGAAGGCGAATATAAAAATGGGCAATGGGTAGCCGGAAGAAGAATGAATGGCGATCAAAGCCATCAGGGTAGACACCTACGTTTTTCCGTAGGGGAATGCGGCATCCAGTCTTTAAAACTATATCCCTATAAATAACCCATTGCCTCATGCGTTGCTATAAATATATAGTTGTTGTCTGGCTATTGGTTAGCCTGCAGGTAAACCAGGTATACGCACAGGTGTCGTATATTACCAGGGAGAAAAAGGGAAAATCGTTTTCGCTGGTATCGGCTGGTAAGGCTGTATCGTTCTATGTTGATGATACAGATTATGCCGGAGTAATGCGTGCGACAAAAGATCTTCAGCAGGATATAGCACGCGTCTCGGATGTAACGCCTCAATTGATTGTAAATAATTTTTCAGGGGGCGATGCCGTTATCATCGGCACCCTTGGTAAAAGTAAACTGATTGATCAGCTTGTTGCCGCAAAAAAACTGAAAGTAAAAGACATTGCCGGTAAATGGGAAACCTTCGTGATACAGGTAATCGACAATCCCATGGTAGGTATACCGCGTGCACTGGTAATTGCTGGTAGTGATAAACGCGGAACGATCTTCGGTATATATGACGTCTCGCGGCAGATTGGTGTATCACCGTGGCATTGGTGGGCCGATGTGCCACCTCAGAAAAGCAGTAGTCTGTACGTTGTGCCGGGACGTTACGTGCAAGGTGAACCACCCGTAAAGTACAGAGGCATCTTTATCAACGATGAAGAGCCTGCGTTGGGGCGATGGGCTGTTGAAAACTATGGTGGATTCAATCATAAATTCTACGAGAAAGTTTTTGAGCTCATCCTTCGTCTCAAAGGGAATTATCTCTGGCCTGCCATGTGGTGGGCAAGCTTCAATAGCGATGATACACTGAACCCCAAGCTGGCAGACGAGTTTGGTATCGTGATGGGAACAACGCACCACGAGCCCATGATGCGGGCCCATGCCGAATGGCGAAAGACCGGACAAGGTCCCTGGAATTATGAGAAGAACGAAAGTATACTTCGTAAATTCTGGACAGAAGGTATACAGCGCATGGAAAATTATGAAAGCATAGTGTCCGTTGGGATGCGGGGTGATGGAGACATGGCCATGAGCGAAGACACAAACATTGCTTTGCTTGAACGCATCGTAAAAGACCAGCGTGATATCATACAGCAGGTAACGGGCAAAGAACCTTCTGCAACGCCTCAGCTATGGGCGCTGTACAAAGAGGTGCAGGATTACTACGACAAAGGCATGCGTGTACCAGAAGATGTTACACTTCTGCTCTGCGATGACAACTGGGGAAACATTCGAAAGCTGCCGAAGCTGGAAGATAAACCGCGCAAAGGCGGCTATGGTATATATTACCATTTTGATTATGTAGGTGGTCCGCGGAACTATAAATGGATCAACACCAACCAGATCGAACGTACATGGGAGCAAATGCACCTTGCGAATGAGTATGGAGCCAACCAGATCTGGATTGTCAATGTAGGCGACATAAAACCGATGGAATTCCCGACTTCGTTTTTCCTGGATTACGCGTGGAATCCCAAGCGCTGGAATCAATCCAACCTGAAAGACTATACCGAACAGTGGGCAAGAGAACAATTCGGAAGTATATACGCGAAGGAAATTGCTGCTATACTGAGCGGCTACACAAAATATAATGCACGCAGAAAACCGGAGCTGCTTTCACCCGATACCTATAGTATAACAAACTATCGCGAAGCAGAGACACTGCTAAGCGAATTTCACGCTTTAGTACAGCAGGCTGAAAAGATAAACGCTGCATTGCCAACTGAATATAGGGATTCATTCTTTCAACTCGTATTACATCCTGTAAAGGCTTCGGCTAATTTAAATGAAATGTATGTGACCGCTGCGCGTAATCACTTGTACGCTGCGCAAGGTCGTGCCGCTACGAACGTAATGGCAGAGCGTGTACGAAAGTTGTTTGATGAAGATGCTGCTTTGTCTCGTCAATACAACAAAGGTATAGCGAACGGAAAGTGGAACCACATGATGGACCAGACACACATCGGCTATACCTACTGGCAACAGCCGACTAACGATGTAATGCCGGAGGTTAAGATCATTCGTGTGCCGGAAGCTGCAGCTATGGGTGTAGCGATTGAGGGATCGGATGATGTATGGCCCGTGGCGCAACAACCGGCAGTGTTGCCTGAGTTCGATGCGTTCAATCAACAGGTATACTATATCGAGATCTTCAATCATGGACAAACACCGTTTGAATATACGGTAACCGCCAACGCTCCCTATATTAAAATAAGTGAACCGACCGGAAGCATCGACAGGGAACAGCGTATCTGGATCAGGATCGATTGGCCGAACGTTCCATCCGGCAAATATACTATACCAATAACCGTAAAGGGGGTGAACGAGAATGTTGTAGTCAACGCCATCGTGAATAATGTGAAACCAACGATCTCACAACCCAAAACATTTATAGCGGGTAATGGCTATATATCCATCGAGGCTGAACATTATGCAAAGGCCGTTAACTCATCCACTGTCCGTTGGGATGTTATACCCGGGCTGGGCAGAACGTTGTCATCAGTCACAACGTTTCCGGTTACGGCCAAAAGCGAAACATTAAGTTCAACAAGCCCACACCTGGAATACGGAGTATATTTACAGGATAGTGGATCGGTAAAGGTTAAACTATACCTTTCTCCAACGCTGAACATTCACAATACAACAGGACTTCGCTTTGCCGTTTCATTTGATAACGAAGCTCCGCAGGTCATCAACCTGCATGATGACTCATCGCTCAAAGTATGGGAGCAATGGGTGAGTGACAATGTGATTGTAAAAACATCAAACCATGTGCTGCAACGGGGTGGCTACCATACACTCAAGTTCTGGCGCATTGATGCAGGTGTAGTATTGCAAAAGCTGGTTGTCGAGACGAAAGAAATTAAACCGAGTTACCTGGCACCACCGGAGAGTTATTCTACCGGTAGAACCAATCCGCACTAAATATATATCCCAACACCAAACCAATGACAATTTACAGAAAAGCATGTACAGCCGTAACATCTATACTGATGATGCTGACGGCAGAATCCATCGCGCAAGCTAGCGATGACAAAGGTTTAAAAGATCACTATAAGGATTACTTCCCCGTAGGTGTAGCTGTGTCTCCGCGGGCATTACAGGGTGCAGAGGGAGAATTGATACTGAAGCAATTCAGCAGCATGACTCCTGAAAATGCCATGAAGATGGGACCGATTCACCCGGAAGAGAATCGGTACTATTGGGACGATGCCGACAAGATTATAGACTTTGCCCAGAAACATAATCTCAAGGTCCGTGGACACGCACTCTGCTGGCACGAGCAAGCACCACAGTGGATATTTACCGATGTGAAAGGCGATACCGTTAGTAAAGCTATACTCCTGCAGCGCTTGAAAGATCACATCACCACCGTAGTAAGTCGCTATCGTGGAAAGATATATGCGTGGGATGTTGTGAACGAAGCCGTAGCCGATGATCCGAAACAACTGCTGCGTAACTCCCCGTGGTATCGTATATGCGGAGAAGATTTTATCGTTAAAGCCTTTGAGTACGCACACGCTGCCGACCCATCTGCACAACTTTTCTACAACGACTATAACACCGAGCGTCCTGAGAAACGCGATCGCGTATATACTTTATTAAAGAAGCTCGTAGATGCCGGAGTTCCGATCCATGGCGTTGGCCTTCAAGGACATTGGTCGATCTTCGAACCCACAGAGGCAGAACTGCGCACCGCCCTCGATAAGTTTTCGTCCCTCAAATTGAAAGTACAGATCACCGAGCTGGATATATCGATATACAAGTGGGAAAAATTTCAGCGCGAACGGAGACAGGGTGAGTCAGACGTTTTTACGTCAGAGCTAGAGAGCAAGCAACTCGAACAGTACAAAATGGTTTTCAAAGTCTTCCGCGAGTATAAAAACGTCATCACCGGAGTAACCTTCTGGAACATATCCGACAAACACACCTGGCTCGACAATTATCCCGTACCAGGCCGCAAAAACTATCCGCTGCTGTTTGGTGTAGATTTGAAGCCGAAGCATGCGTATTTCGCAGTGACTCGATTTAAGTAGAAAGCTTCGAGCTGCAAGCTACTAGCTGCTAGCCCGAGGTCGGTAACGTAAATGATTTGTTGTAGTAGAATGGATAGATGGGAAAATTGTAAGATTATAAGATTGAAAGATTGAGTGCATTTAATCTTCCAATTTTTTAATTTTCCAATCTTCCAATTTCAACTTCATCACTACGACACGAAAGCGATTAAATTAGCACTCTCAAGCTAGCAGCTAGTGCCTGGTAGCTCGCAGCTAATTTCAACACGAAGCGTCACAAAAGAAGAG
This sequence comes from uncultured Chitinophaga sp., assembly GCA_902168205.1. Classification (GTDB taxonomy): domain Bacteria; phylum Bacteroidota; class Bacteroidia; order Cytophagales; family Cyclobacteriaceae; genus Ohtaekwangia; species Ohtaekwangia kribbensis. The sequence continues at coordinate 215,734 of CABHOK010000011.1, forward strand.
AAACGTAAAAACTAAGAATAACTTCTATGATGGAACAAACAATGCGCTGGTACGGACCGCACGATGCGGTGAGCCTGACAGATATACTGCAGTCGGGGTGTACTGGTGTGGTAACGGCCCTGCATCATATACCAGTTGGTGATGTCTGGACAATTGAAGAGATTGAAAAGCGAAAGGCTATGATCGAGAAAGCCGGCATGACCTGGACTGTAATTGAAAGTTTACCGGTACATGAAGATATAAAACGGCAGGGTGGTAACTACCTGCAGTATATTGAAAACTATAAACAGAGTCTGAAGAACGTAGGCAAGTGTGGGCTGAAAGTTGTTACCTATAACTTTATGCCGATCCTCGACTGGATGCGCACGGATATATCCTACAACATGCCCGATGGGAGCAAGGCGCTATATTTCGAGAAGGCTGCATTTATAGCGTTCGATCTTTTTCTGCTGAAGCGCCCGAATGCTGCCAAAGACTACACTACTGACGAAATAGCGCTGGCTGAGAAACGTTTTGATGGCATGACCGAAGCCGAACGTGAGAAACTTTTTCACAACGCAACGCTTGGGCTACCGGGCAGTGATGAACCCTTTACCGCTCCGGAAATTCTGGCGGCACTGAAAAAGTACGAGGGCATTAACGCTGACAAACTAAGAGAGAATCTATATTACTTCCTGAAGCAGGTTACTCCGGCGGCAGAAGAAGCTGGTGTGAAAATGGCGATACACCCGGATGATCCTCCGTATTCTATATTAGGCTTGCCACGCATTATGAGCACCGAGAAAGATGCTACTGATCTGGTAAAGAATGTTCCTTCTCCTGCCAACGGACTTTGCTTCTGCACCGGCTCGTATGGAGCGCGTGCTGACAACGATTTGCCGGGCATGGTAAAGCGACTCGGCGATCACATCAACTTCCTGCACCTGCGCAGCACCAAGCGCGACTATAAAGGAGACTTCTACGAAGCCAACCACCTGGAAGGCGATGCTGATATGTTTAGTGTAGTAAAAGAAGTTGTACAACTGATGAAACGCAGAGGTATAGCTATACCGATGCGCCCCGACCACGGCCACCAGATGCTTGACGACCTCAACAAGAAAACCTATCCCGGTTATTCTGCCATAGGTCGCTTGCGCGGTTTAGCCGAACTCCGTGGATTGGAGTTGGGTATAGCGAGAATGCTGGAATAAGGTATATATCAACTATAGCAAAGCAGAGTTTTCATCAGAAGCCCTGCTTTTTTTATTGTATGCTTTTTAGGATGTCTGTCTCTTCTTCAATTGCATCGAGCAGTACAAACAGTCCTTCAAGGTCTAACAATGTTTCCGCCATATAGGGCGATGAGCTGTGGCTTTCGTAAATCATGTGCGATATCATCCGGTTTAGATTTTTGCGGAAGCGTTTGGCGGGATGGTTTTCTATAAAGTCTGAAAATGCTTTCTGCAAAGCTTGAGAGGATCCAGGCTTTCTCACTGAATTTTTATTTTTCTTTGATGTAGAGCTGATATTCATGTTGCTTAGGCCGAGAAAATTCATTTAGTAGTTTCTAGATCCCAAAGTTCTTATATAGCTTAAATAATTGTTACTCCTTATTCGGAGTATTTAAAAAGGAACAACAGAAAGTATTGGATCTGAATTTAGAATCTGAAAAAACATGTTTTTGTGCAGTTATAATTTTACATTTATTTATGAAAATTCTATTTCTCATTTTACTCGCAACCTCTGTTAGTAGTGCTCAGGAGAAGACAAGTCCGATATTAGTAAGCGCTTTGACCGACAAGACAATCGTAATACGGGGTGCTATCGTAAAAGTGCCCAATTATGATTTTCGTTACGATTATTATGATATTCATGAAAAAGATAGTCACTTTAAAAAGTTAACAGCGTGGGGGTATCAGGGTGGCGGGCCAACCTGGAAAGGCATAATATACGGTGCGCTACAAATGTCTGATCCTGGTATTTTGGCAAAGATCAGGTTTGACGAGGAGGGTGAGGGGCTGGTCATCTGGTGCAGCGACATGGAAACTCTGAACAAAATCGGCAGGCTAGTCGCTGTAGTAAAAGCTGATGATAAAGTTCTAAAGGAATGTATAGAAGTTTCGAAAAGTAGATTTCAGATGGAGTAATTATACATCATTAGCTCAAAAAAAGTACTCGTTATACAATGCGAAGAGTTTAACATATTTCTCCGTGCACCTTTGTGCCTCCTTCGTGCCCTCTGTGTAATTGGATTTTTCTATTTGCTACAGAACGATAAATCCATTGCACGAAGAACACAGAGAAGACACGAAGCTTCACAAAGTTTCTATTAACGATTAACGGATAACGCTGCATTCCCATGACTATATCTACCTCACCCCGCACAGGAGCCCCCGTAAGTCAATCCGAGCGCATTGTCGTGCTGGATAGTGTTCGCGGTATCGCTATACTTGGTATCCTGCTAATGAATATTGGTCTCTTTGCATTACCCAATCCTATTGGACATGACCCTTCGGTGATGAAAGAATCCGGACTGAACTATTACTGGTGGTATATCACATCTGTATTTTTTGACGGCACCCAACGAGCGCTGTTCTCGATGTTGTTCGGTGCCGGCATTATTCTCTTCATAGGCCGACAGGAGAACAGGAGCGAAGGCCTTCAACCTGCCGACTATTTCTTCAGAAGACAGCTGTGGCTGATTGCATTTTCAATCTTCGATGTTTTTATCTTACTCTGGAACGGAGATATACTCCTGGACTATGCCTGCTTCGGCATGATACTCTTCACCTTTAGAAAGCTGCAGCCACGGACGCTTATTATCGCGGCAGCCGTGTGTCTGGCATTAATGCTGGTTCGTGAGAACCGCGATTTCTATCAACGTAAAAGTATAATTGCCAAAGGAGAAGCCGTTGCCGCCATTGATACAACCAAAACCAAATTAACAGAAGATCAAAAGGCAGCGCTGGAAAAAATGACAGCCTTCAAAAAAAGAACAACACCAGAGGGTAAACAAAAACGTGTTGACGAAGCGAAGCGCGAAGTGCTCGGCAACTACGCAAGGGTGTATGAATATCGTACCAACGATTATCTCGATAACCTCGGTCGCTTTATATTTTTGTATGCCTGGGATATACTTGTCTTCTTTTTTCTGGGAATGGCATTTTACAAGAACGGAGTTCTTACCGGAAAAGCTTCCGTAAGTATATATGCATGGATGGCCATTCTCGGCCTCGCGATCGGAATACCACTGGCATATTTGAGGGTGCAGGCACAGATAAACTATAATTTTAACGGCTATGAGTATGTCAAGAATGTACCGTTGCAGTTTTACCAGCTTGACCGTGTAGCCCGGTCGTTGGGACTGCTGGGTGTCATTATGTTACTTTATAAATCTGGCTTGTTCAATTGGTTCTTCCGAATGTTGCAGCCGGTAGGACAAATGGCCTTGACAAACTACCTATCACAATCGCTTATCTGTGGCTTGCTGTTCAGCGGCTTTGCTTTTGGTTTGTACGGGAAACTTGAACGCTATGAAGTATATAATGTGGTGCTCATCATCTGGGTATTCCAGATTATATTCTGCAACATCTGGATGCGTTACTTTTTGTACGGACCTGCAGAGTGGCTGTGGAGAAGCCTCACGTATTGGAAGAAGCAGCCTTTGGTGAAACGACTAAATTGAAATATGGCGTTGGATTCACGTCAGCTATATATTGCAGCATCGCACTTAAACTCTGTTGTTACCTGGAATAATGATTGGATTCATTTTGGAACAGGTAATGAGATAAAGGTTGACTTCGTTATCCGGATTATGAATGAATTTCTCACCGGTGATACTATAAATTTTGTATTCGAGCGAACGAATTCACAGGCATACAGTCGAATAGAGATACTGAAGGTAATTACTCCGCATTTAGGAGTTCACGACTTTCAGTTGTGGAATACAGCTTTAGACCGGACAATCAAATTCAGCAGGATCGGTGTGTTGTTGCCCGGTGAAAAGAAAGGAAACCTGAAAATGAAGATTAAAATCGGTATCGGTATAATTATATATAAATCGGGTAAAGTACTCATCGGACAACGCATCGGCAGTCACGGTGCCAACACATGGTCGTTTCCCGGAGGACATTTAGAAGAGGGCGAGGAGCCCGAAGCGACTGCCCGAAGAGAGCTCCTGGAGGAAACCGGACTGAAAGTAAATATACTTGCTCCCGCAGGATTTACCTTCGATCACTTTGAAGAGAACAACACCAGCTATATTACGCTGTTCTACAAAGGTGATTGGGTAACCGGAACTCCCGGGATTCTTGAGAAGGACAAATGCCTGGAATGGCGCTGGGCCGATCCGCATGACCTTCCTCAACCTCTTTTCAAACCGGTTGCAAGTTTACTGAAGCAGGGGAGTATATAGTATATTTTGATTTATTTGTCTTTGTTGTACTCGGCTATATCAAAGCTGCCAGTGCTGCGTTTTTTATCGGTTGTGATGCCGAAGAGTTATGCAGAGATTTCGGGCGCAGATCGAAGCGCTTCGAGGTAAATACTTCAAATCAGAAGATGTTTGAAGCGGAAAATCGTGAAAGTTCTGATTGCGCGACTAGTAACAACGAATGTATTTAAATGGCAACCAGGATAAGAGCACTAAACAAAAGAGCGGGTAAAAAACAGAGTAAATAATTGAGTCTTGAATAATTTTTTCGTAGCACCGTAAACAGCGAGCTTACAAGTAATAAGTAGTGTAGTGGAATTCCAAAAGAATAGATTGTTTTGGGTGCGGGATACATTTCATAATTGGAAAGTCCAATTGCTTTTGCAGTTTTTAGTATAGGTGTAAATTCGAAGATGACTATTGGTTTTTCATCGGAATAATAGTCGTAGTTGAGATGTACCGGATGAGGCACAGCAATGGTAAAATCCTTCGTTCGCATGTAACTCACCAGTTTGCCCGGATCATAATTTTTTAAGCTTCTGGTTGCTCCTTCTCGCTGTTGCCATCCTTCAATGGCTGTTTCTTTGATGATTATTGAAGGCAGATAGAAATCAATTACAAGGAGTGTTGCAATTGCGAGAAACAAAAATGACAGACGTCTGAAAAACCTGAAAATGCTTTTTTGCCAACCTATATTTTCATTGATATAGGATTGCGGATCGCCTTTTTTGTAGAACGTAGTTTCATCATTAGGTCTGTTCGTCATGTCGCTCGGCTCCATTCCTTCCTCGGTATTAAATGTGCATAATATTACTGAGAATAATTTGTTGATGGAATATATGCAAACCTATTCTGCAATGGATTGAGGATCCTTTTGGGAATGATTTAGTGGAAGAAACTATATAAAGCTTACCGAAAGTATTTTTTTCATTTCACTCTTTTCATTAAGTTTAGATTAACAAAAGGTTATCCCCACCTAAACTGATGAAAATGCAGGAACACGCTGATATCAGAAACCTTTTACTCCGCATCTCGCAAAGCGATCAACTTGCTTTTCGTATACTCTTCCGCGCGTACTCCAATCGTGTATATGGTTTTGCACTCAGGCTTACACGCAACGCTATAACAGCCGAAGAAATTGTTCAGGATATATTTATGAAACTTTGGATAAACCGCGAGTCGGTTAGTACCATCGAACAATTCTCTGCCTATCTCTTTACCATTACGCGAAATCATACTTTTAATATGCTGAAGAAGGTTGCTATTGAAGCGACTGCCAAGAACAACCTGAGCAAAGAATTATCAGAAGCACATCGCGATACCGAGGAGACTATACTTTACCGTGAATCACAACGCATCCTTAACGAAGTGATCAGCAACCTGCCACCTCAACAAAAACTCGTCTATAGCCTCTGCCACAACGAAGGATTAAAATACGAAGAGGTAGCCCAACGCCTCAACATCTCACGCCTCACGGTAAAGACACACATGCAACAAGCGTTGAGAACGATCAAGTCACACTTTTTGAGTTTGGGGGCAGTTTTAGCGTGGCTGCTGAATTAAACGAAAGCGTTTAAGGAGTTGCTAGCTTCTGGCTGCCAGCTGCTGGTAGATTTTCGGTTAGTGACGTGATGCGCGTTGAAGGAGTTTCTGTTCTCTGGCTGCCAGCTGCAGGTGAATTTCGGTAAATGAAAGTATATCTCTTCCTGGCAGAGAAAAATTTTAGCATCAACGTCTCGCAGCTCAAAGCTCGCAGCTGAGTAAATATATCTTAGCCCCCACGAGGCTCTTCCGGCAGCCAGTGGCCAGCAACCTTATAAAATTTTTTTCCTCTCGACTACTCCTTTCCTCTCCACGGATTGTCTTCCTATAAAACGCAAGCTATGGACAGTGCCCGCTTGACTTATCTTTTTCATAGGTATATAAATCGAACCTGTACGGAGGCGGAGCGTATTGAATTTTTGGAGATGGTCAATGAGCCTGATTACGAAGTGCAGGTGAAAGATCTGATGAAGGGGTTGTGGAGTAAGGCTGATGGGACCGAGCGAATGTCGTTTGCGCGAACGGAACGAATTTTAGCAGATATACTCGGTGATGAAGAAAAAGAGATGGTTAAACATTCATCTGCATTTTCACGCTGGGGTAAAGCAGTTGCGTTGGCTTCATGTATACTGGTTGGTATAGCGGGTGTAGGATATTATATAGTATCACCACAAACCAGAAGCGAATCTATAGCAGAGCTGCCTCAGAAGGTAGAGACGCACCAGATAGTAAAGTTACCTGATGGAAGTGTTGTGGTGTTGAATGCAGGAAGCTCGCTCGAATTTCCGGAGACCTTTAAAGGAAAAAAGAATCGCGAAGTTACACTGCGAGGTGAGGGGTACTTTGATATAAAGCATGATGCTTCTGCTCCTTTTATAGTATATACCGGTAAACTGCGTACTACGGTGTTGGGAACGGCTTTTAACATCAAGGCATATCCCAACGATAATGATATTACGGTAACGGTAACACGCGGGAAAGTAAAGGTAAGTGACGATCAAAAAGTGATCGGTATTATTACGCCTGATCAGCAGATAAAATTCAACAAGTATCAGGAGGCATCACAACAACAGCGTGTGGACAGTAAAGAAGTAGTGTCCTGGTCGGACCGCGATATATTCTTTGACGATGCAACACTGGCGGATGTAGCGAAGCAACTCGAACAGCGTTTCAAGGTTGCCATCGTTTTGGACAATGATACTATAAAAGATTGTCGCTTTACAGCAACGTTTGTGAGTGGCGAAGATCTTAACCAGATATTAACGGTGATTTGTGAATTCAATGGTTCACATTTCAATCGTGATGCAACGGGCATGATTCACATCAGTGGAGGAGCCGGGTGCTGAAGATATACTATTAACCTAAACAATTAACCTAAACCCAAAGCTGCATGAAAAGACTATACGCTGAGATCTGAAGCATCCCGAAGACTCCCTGCCCAGGGCAGGGAGCGCTTCAGAAAGCTCCTGCTGCACGACTGGCATCGCGACAGCAGGTGTGTTTTAAATAATTCCTCAATCACTTAAAACATATCAAAAATATGAATTTTTCTGTGTCTCATGCAGAAGGGAAGCCGCCTTTTATCCATCCGGCAAACCTTGCATGGCTGATCCACCAACCATTTATTCGTCAGCTTATGCGTATAAGTTTACTTCTGATGGTTTTTTCGCTTACGTGTCTTACCATGTTGCTCGCCACACCGGGCAGAGGACAAGGGGCGGAAACAACCACAGTTACACTTGAATTGAACGATGAATCTCTGGAGGCTGCTCTCAAAAAGATTGAGGACAAGACTCCGTTTCGCTTTGTATATCGTAATCGCGAAATAAAAGCAGCCGATCATATAACGCTACCACAAGGTACACGCACTGTATCTGAAACGCTGCAGTTATTGCTGGCAAACCAGTCGCTAACCTTCCGGCAGATCAACAATAACATTTTGATCGAGCGTAAAGAAGAAACAGAAACAGTCCGTGAGCCTGTTCGTGAAGCAGCGGATATCACACAACAGACTATTACCGGTAAGGTAACAGCAGCAGGCGACAACGCTCCGCTGCCAGGTGTAAGTGTCATGCTGAAAGGTACACAGAGCGGAACGGTTACTGACGCTCAGGGTAATTATACACTTGAAGCAAATACAACCGATGCTACGCTGATCTTTTCATTTATAGGCTATAAAACCACAGAGGTTGCTGTAGGTGGAAGAAGTACAGTAGATATAGCATTGGAGACTGATGTAACACAACTTACCGAAGTAGTGGTAACTTCGTTTGGTATAGCACAGGAGAAACGTTCGCTCGGTTTTTCGGCACAGAATATAGATGGCAGTAACCTTACCGTAACGCGTCAACCCAATGTGGTGAGCGCTTTGCAGGGACAAGTGTCTGGTGTGCAGATTACGAATGCCGGTGGCGCACCGGGAACAAGTTCCCGTATTGTGATTCGTGGATTAACTTCGTTGAATACATCCGGTAACAATCAACCGTTGTTTGTGATCGATGGTATACCGATGGATAACAGTACTGATGAATCACCAAATACATCGCGTGGTTTAAGTAATCGTGCGGTTGATATTAATCCGAATGATATTGAATCGGTAAATATACTCAAGGGAGCAGCAGCCACTGCGTTGTATGGTGTGCGTGCAGCAGCCGGTGCTATTGTGATCACAACCAAACGCGGTAAAGCCGGTGCGGTAAAGATCGATGTTAACAGTTCGATCGGTTTTCAAAAAGTAAATCGCTATCCTGATTTTCAAACGGAATATGGACAAGGCTGGTATGGCGCGGCTGATCGCACGAGTGTATACCCGGCATGGGGTGCACCGTTCAGTGCTGCTTCTTTGCAAGATCCTACCTATAAATACTATGATAATTACCGCAACGTAATGGAGACCGGTAAATCGTTTGATAATTACCTGAGTGTATCCGGTGGAAATGAATTTGCTACCTTCTATACCTCGGTGTCCAATACAAAACAGACCGGTGTTATTCCTTCCAGCTCGTGGGACAGAACATCTGCAAAACTTTCGGGTACATTAAATTTCAAGAATAAATTTACCGTTACAGGATCATTCACGTATTCCAATTCTGGTGGAGACAGGGTACCAGGCGATCGCTTTGGTGAAACGCTGATGTACTATCCAACGTCCAGCGATGCTACAGACTATATCAATGAAAACGGAACACAGAAATATATAGGCCTCTCCGATAACCCGATCTACGCGGCCAAGTTCTGGACGTATGAGGATGATGTAGATCGTACACTCGGTAATCTTTACTTCTCCTATAAACCCGCTTCGTGGATCAGTCTCAACTATCGTGTGGGTTCTGATTTTTACTCTGATTTCAGAGAAGAGATATTGCCCGGTCCGAAGGGCCTGGAAGGAGAAACACCGCTGAGTACCACAGGCTATATTGAGCATACACGCATTACCAATCGGATTATCAACTCGAACGTATCGGTTGAGATGAACAAAGAAATTACCAACAACCTGAAGACTACCTTGCGCGTGGGGCAGGAGTTGTTCCAGGAAGACCGGAACAAACTGATCAACACTGGTAACAACTTTGTTATACCGGGCTACTATCAGTTCAACAATGTTACGGAGGTATTGACCGAACAGGAGAAACGCCAGAGACGATTGATCGGTGTATTCGGTGACCTGATGGTAAACTATAAAGATTACCTGTACCTGAATGTTACCGGCCGTAACGACTGGACATCCACTTTACCCAAAGGCAATAATTCATTCTTCTACCCTTCGGTAAATATGAGCTTTATATTCAGTGATGTCGTGCAGTTACCGGCCGTGATATCGTATGGTAAAGTAAGAGGTTCGTATGGTCAGGTAGGAAAAGATACCGATCCATATCAGACCTCAACCACGTATGCGCGCACCGAAGGATTTCCACTCAACGGACAAGTTGGTTTTACACGCAACCAGGTAAAAGGAAGTGAAGACCTGAAGCCCGAGCGAACTACCAACGTAGAGTTAGGTGCCGAAATGCGATTCTTCGAGAGACGTTTGGGTTTTGAATTTACCTGGTATAAAGCAAACAGTCGCGATCAGATCTTTAGTGTACCGGTGTCCAATACAACGGGCTATACACGCTTCGTTGCCAATGCAGGGGAGATCGAGAACAAAGGTATAGAACTTACGTTGACGGGAACTCCCGTGCGATCAGGTGATTTCACCTGGGATGTTACACTGAACTTCACGCGAAACCGAAATACTGTAGTTGATCTTGCCGAAGGTTTTGAAGGAGGATTTACCATTGGTTCGCAGTTTGGTTACTCCGGAAGTACAGTGACTATGGCGTTGACAGAAGGTGCTCCTTATGGTAATTTATATGGAACAAGTTTTCAACGTTACTATGGTGCTGAGGGGGCTCCGGAAGGATTGGAATATTTAGATCGTGATAAACCATTGCTGATTGGTGCCGATGGATTTCCGGTGCGCAATACATCGCAGCTCGTAGTAGGCAATGTACAGCCGAAGTGGATGGCAGGCTTGCGAAATAATTTCAGGTATAAAGGATTCAACCTCGCAGTAGTACTCGATGTGCGCTGGGACATGGATCAGTATAATCAGTATGGTAACTTCCTCGCAGCTTTTGGTAAAGAAGCGTACACCGCGAATCGAAATGATATAGTCGTGTTTGACGGATACTTGTCTGATGGCACACAGAATACAAAAGCCGTGTGGTTAGGACAAGGTATAGGTCCGGATGGTGTAAGCTATGGCGATGGTTTCTATCGCAATACATTGCGCAGATTGTCGGAGCCGTTTGTACAGGATGCTTCCTTTGTAAAACTGCGCAGTGCAAGTTTATCCTATAGTTTACCGAACAGCATTTTGGCGAAGTCTCCATTCCAGGCGGTTACGCTTTCCGCGAGTGTAAATAATATTATACTCTGGACACCGTGGAGCGGATACGACCCCGAGTCTTTCAGCGGTGGTGCCGGAACGAATGTTACGGGTTTCTCCGGATTGGATTACCCGGGCGTGGCCACGACAACCTTCACACTGAATCTCACACTATAAAATCGATCGTATGAAAAAGTTCTTGAAATATATACTAAGCATATTTTCGATACTAAGCGTTGCAGGATGTTCTGATTACCTCGATGTAAACGATAATCCGAATGAACCTACAACAGTACCCCTAAGCTCGCTGATGGCGACAACGTCATTTACTACCGGAGAAAATATACAGGCGATTGGTGGCATAACGTCATACTACGTACAATACCTGGCATCACCCAATCCTTCGGGATCTACCGATACACAGGAACCTGTAGCATACGATGACGCATGGTTCAGACTACATCACACCTTGGGAGATATAGCAGACATGGAAAAGCAGGCCATAGAAACAGGCGCTACACATTATGATGGTGCTGCTAAATTGTTAAAAGCTATACACCTGTTGCTCATCGTTGATGCGTGGGGAGATGTACCCTATACTGAAGCACTCTTTGCTGAAACAGTAACGCCTGCTTATGACGAAGACCAGGATCTATATTCCATTATACTGACGCTGATCGACAATGGTATAGCAGAACTGGAAAAAGAAGAAACAACGTATGCCCTGGGTGCACAAGACTTTATCTATGGCGACCGCAGCGGTGATGCGCAAGTGGAAGCCTGGATAAAAATGGGATATGCGCTGAAAGCACGGACTCTTTTGCATACCAGTAAAACATCGGGCTACGATCCGCAGGATGTGCTGACTGCATTGGACAATGCTTTTGATAGCAACGCTGATAATGCTGATATAACATACTTCGACACGGAGTTTAATCCCTGGGCTTCGGTAGCGCGCAACCAGGAATCACTGATTCTCGATGGTTGGATATCTGAGCAACTGGTGCAGACGATGGATGGAACCAGTTACGGTGTAGCAGATCCTCGCATGGGCTTTATGTTTGGCGATACAGAAGATGGAAGCTTTATAGGTGTACCCAATGGTGCCGGCCGAGGCGGAGCGGATGTTAGCGGAGATCGTTCCGTGCTGGAGCGCGGTACCTATTATGCAAGCGATACATCTCCGATGCTGATCATTACGTATGCCGAACAAAAATTTATAGAAGCCGAAGCTGCGTTTGATGCAGACGATAAACCACGTGCCTATACCGCGTACCTCGATGGTATACGTGCACACATGGACATGGTAGGTGTGGACGCAGGCGATCGCGATGATTATATCAATGATGCCTCTATCAGTGTGGGCAGTGATGATCTTACGATAGAGTTGATCATGAAAGAGAAATATATAGCGATGTTCCTCCACCCCGAAACATGGGCAGACGCCAGACGCTATAATTTTCAGTATAAGGACATGACAATCCCGGCGAATCTGAATCCTGATCTCAATGGTAATTATGCCAGACGCCTGATGTACCCGGACTCAGAAACCGGACGAAATGTAGCCAACGTTCCGTCTGTTACACAGCTTGACAGAATCTGGTGGGATGTAGCCAACTAAACTGAATTATACCATGAAAATATATAGCTATATAAATATCGTCTGCCTGATGTTGGTGGTGGCCGTTATGGTTTCCTGCGAAGAGAACGAAGTAGTGCCTGATAACACTAAACAAGGTGAAGTTACCGTGACCATAGCCAGTATAGCATCCTCCAATGCAAAACCGGCAGCGTCTGAAACGATTACCGTTACACTGAAATTTGTTAACCTCCCGGAGGACAAAGTAAAATCGGTATTGCTGAAAGCGAAAGCAGGAACAGCCGATTATACACCGGTACAAACCTTTGACGAAGGTAGTGCTGCTGCCGGTAAAGAAATTGTACACGAAGTACCCTATGTAGTAACTGCGCCTAAGGGTACCGTTATAACCTTCGATATGATTGTTACCTCGCAAAAGGAATATCCGCTTACCCGGCGGACTTCTGTTACTGTAAATTGAAACGTTAGGATTTATTTGGTTTTGGTAAAGGCTGGCTCGGTGGACGAAAATTCTGCCGGGCCTTTTTGTTTGTTGTACGATCCCGGCAAATCCTGTCTCAACCAAACTAATTCCTCAAAAATGTGTTTACATATACAATATATCCTGTAAATCGCAGTATATCTATTTATCGTTTACTGCATTTTTTCAGCAGCTGGTAGCTTGCAGCTTTAAATACACGCATTATGAACTGGTCTGACGTACTCAACTATGCCACCAAAGGCAACCTCACTCCCGACAGACGGGTTGAGAAAACCAATGAAGAATGGAAAAAGGAATTAACACCGGAGCAGTTTCGCATTACCCGACAGAAGGGAACGGAGTTTGCATTTTCCGGTGAGTACTGCGAAGCTCATGACCCCGGGCTATATGCCTGCCGTTGTTGTGGCACTCCGCTGTTTGACTCGCGTCAGAAGTTTGAATCCGGTACAGGGTGGCCGAGTTTTACGGAATCGGTAAAAGATAATGTGATCAAGTATGAAAGTGATCGCAGTCATGGTATGCATCGTATAGAAGTGATGTGCAATGTATGCGATGGACACCTGGGCCATGTGTTTCCGGATGGTCCACCGCCAACCGGTTTACGGTTTTGCATAAACTCCGCTTCCATTAAGCTGGTAGAGGGATAATATTTTCTGCATCTGCTACAAGAGACACCGGGAGTATATACGTGTACGTCCCGGTGTTTTTTGCGTTTATAGGAACGGTACTTTTGGTAATGGTATGGATGTTTATATTTAGGACCCGATAACATTAATACCATGAGACATACTACAACCTTCATTATCGTTATGGCATTCTTTACGCTCAGCTCGTTTATGCCGGTGCAAAAGAAGAAGAAGATTATATTTTTTGGTGACTCCATTACCGAAGCAGGTGTTAAACCCACCGGCTATATAACGCGCGTTGGCGAGCTGGCTGCTAAAGATGGCGTGGCTGGCAACTACGAATTTGTGGGTGCCGGTATTGGCGGTAACAAAGTATACGACCTATATCTGCGCCTAGAGGATGATGTGTTAAGCAAGAAACCGGATGTGGTAATTATATATATAGGCGTGAACGATGTATGGCACAAGCGCTCTTACGGCACGGGCACCGATGCCAACAAGTTTGAAGGTTTCTATAATGCACTGATCAAAAAGATACAGGCACAGGGTGCCAGGGTGATTCTGGCTACTCCTGCTGTGATTGGCGAACGCACCGACTTCAGCAACGAGCTTGATGGCGATCTGAATTTATATAGCAACATGATTCGCAACATCGCCAAAAAGAATAACCTTGCCCTGGTTGATTTGCGCACGGCTTTCCTGGACTATAACAAGGCTTACAACAAAGAGAATAAAGAGTCTGGTGTGCTCACCTCAGACCGTGTACACCTCAACGACCGCGGCAACCAGTTTGTAGCCGAAGAGATGTGGAAAGCGATCAAGGTTATTCAATAACAACTATAGCTTATGCGGGCCGTGTGTATGTTTCAACAACATACCGGCCTGCATGAAATATACCTTTTGAAAGTTGTGTGTATGGCGGTTAGCTGACATTTCGTGATACATTCTGATGCGATCTTCACCGGAAAAAAATCACATCATGAAAGTCACATTATTTTCTCTTCTCCTTCTTGCCGGATATATAGCATCTGCGCAACAGGTATACACAACGAAAGATGGTGCTATTAGCGGCTACGATGCTGTAGCCTATTTCACAGAAGCAAAGCCGGTAAAGGGGGATTCGAAATATAGCACGAAGTGGAAAGATGCTACCTGGTATTTTTCATCGGAGAAGAATCTCAATCTTTTTAAAAGTAGTCCGGAGCAATACGCACCGCAGTATGGTGGCTACTGTGCTTACGGAACTTCGCGCGGCTATAAAGCTCCTACACAACCCGAGGCCTGGAGCACAGTAGATGGCAAACTATACCTGAACTACAACCTCGATGTTCAGAAAACCTGGTCGGCCGATCGCGCCAATCTCATTAAAAAGGCCGATGTAAACTGGAAGAAGATCGAAGCGGAGTAGTACTTCAAGTCAATTTTTCATTCTGATTAAGACATAATGTCTTTTTTTTGCGGTTAAAATGAGAAAAATAAGCCATTGTGGCTTATTTTTTTGCTAAAAAAAGATCGGTACATTTTTTACAGATAGGCTCATCGTAAGAATTTAAAACAACTTAAAAATCAAAATACTATGAGCATCGTACGTTATAACTCCGCACTGAATGAATTTGTACCGACATCTTTCAGTAACCTGATCGACCGATTCTTTAATGAATCAGTTAGTCGCTCAGGAGGTTCTGTCTACAGTTTCGTTCCCCGCGTAGATATAGTGGAAGCAGAAAAAGCTTTCGAGATCCATGTAGCGGTTCCCGGTATGAACAAGGATGATTTCAAACTTGACCTGAACGACAGCTTATTGACGATCAGCGGTGAGCGCAAGTTTACCAAAGAGAAAAAAGACAACAGTTTCCATTCTATCGAAACACAGTACGGTAACTTCAGCCGTTCGTTTACACTGCCCGAAAATGTAGATGTCAACAACATCTCGGCAAAATATGTAAACGGTATCCTGGAGATCACCGTACCGAAGGATGAGAAGAAGACGCTGAAAACAACCATCAAGGTTAACTAAGATATAGGGAATAGGGTATAGGTTTAGGTGGTCAGGCTTCCGGATTTTTCCGGGAGCCTTTTGTTTTTTATAGCCGTTGCGACAGCAGGTCTGAATTTTTAGCAGGTGTAGCAAAGGGTATAGCACAGTTTGTCGTATCAAAACTTGTATCGATAGAAAATCCGATATCTTTCATTGTCAATCTGTGTGATACCCGAAAAGAAAACGTTAACTTTCTTTAAGCCGTCAACTTTCCGGAGTGTATATCTGTTGAACTAAAAACTGAGGGGTTATGAAGAGATCAATTCTGGTTCTTATCGTATTGTTTGCTGCCTGTGCCGGTGGTGTGGTGGGTTCTATTTTTACCATTCGCTTTCTGGATGTCTCAAATGCTTCGTATCAGTCGATCGAAGACAGGCAGAAACTCGTACTCACCAATTACTCTTCTGATACTTCGTATAGCGTTCCGGAAGAACTTGATTTTCTCGCTACGGCAAAGCAGGTAACATCAGCCGTAGTACATATTCAAACATCGTATGGTCCGGGCGACTTCAGTCTCAACCCGCTTCAACAGCGCTTCGATGCACCGGTGCGCTCATCAGGTTCCGGTGTTATTATTTCAGATGATGGCTATATCGTTACGAACAATCACGTGATCGAAGATGCAAACAGTATCGAAATCGTGATGAATAATAATCAACGCTTCTATGCGAAGCTTGTCGGTGCAGACCCTACTACCGATCTGGCTCTTCTCAAAATCCGCGGACGCGCACTCCCTTTTATTCGCTATGGCGATTCCGATAAAATTACTCCGGGCGAGTGGGTGCTTGCCGTGGGTAATCCATTCGATCTTAACTCTACTGTAACAGCCGGTATAGTCAGTGCCAAGGCGCGCAACATTGGTATACTTCGCGATCGCAGCAATCTGCAGGTAGAGTCATTTATACAGACTGATGCTGCGGTAAACCCTGGTAACAGTGGCGGTGCCTTGGTAAATCTGCATGGCGAACTCATTGGCGTGAACACAGCCATTGCTACATCCTCCGGAAGTTATCAGGGATATTCATTTGCTATACCGGTAAGTTTGGTAAAGAAAGTAATGGACGATCTGCTGGAGTTCGGGCAAGTACAACGCGGCTTGCTCGGAATTGTAATTACCGATGTAAACGCGAATGTAGCGGAAGACTTTAATCTGAAAGTGAACCAAGGCGTATTGGTAAATCGTGTAAATGAAGGGAGCGCGGCCGAGCAAAGCGGTATACTGATAGGCGATGTTATTATAGGTATAGATGGCCACGCCGTAAATTCAGTTTCGGAATTGCAGGAGTGGGTAGCACGCAACCGGCCTGGTAAAGAAATAAAAGTCACATACCTGCGCGGAGGTGAGCGCAACGAAGTAAAAGCGAAACTCAAGAACAACAACGGAAGTGTGGAGGTTGAGACAAAAGAAATTCGTTATGAACTCACCGGTCTTACGGTAGAAGATGTTCCCTATAAAGAGCTGAACGAACTGCAACTGGAAGGTGGCGTGCGCGCGAAAAATGTAACGGCAGGTAAATGGAAAGAAGCCGGCCTCAAAAATAATTTTATCATTGCCTATATCGATAAAGTGCCCGTTGATAATGTGGAAGATCTGAATCGGATTCTCGATTTTAAAAAAGGCGGCATCCTCATTGAAGGATTTTATCCCGGAGGTGAGAAAGGCGTCTATGGCATGGAGTGGTAATTAAAACGGTGTAGGTCATTTTCAATTTACTTTTTTAGCTTTGTGCCTTCATCTTGTGGACACATAAGATGAATGAGCAACGCACGTTTTGTTTACAGCAAATACTTGCATGAATGTGACCAGGTGTTCCCCCGGTCATCACGATAACAATTACGAATGAAGAACTTTGGTATAAAAGAAGCATTGGATGCATTGGGATTGAAGAAGAACAACCTCGGTACATCCACCGGAAAGAAATGGTATAAAACATCAGGACAGGCTATTGAGTCATACTCACCTGCTGATGGCAAACTCATTGGAGCAGTATATGCTACAGATGAAAAATCATTTCATGCAGTAGTAGAACAATCCAAGGCAGCATTTAAAGAATGGCGCAAGTGGCCCGCACCAAAACGCGGTGAAGTAGTGCGGCAGATCGGAGAAGCGCTGCGTGAGTATAAAGAACCACTGGGTAAACTGGTGTCGTACGAAATGGGTAAGTCATACCAGGAAGGACTGGGTGAAGTACAGGAGATGATCGACATCTGTGATTTTGCTGTAGGACTTTCACGTCAGTTACACGGACTCACCATGCACTCTGAGCGTCCCAATCACCGGATGTATGAGCAGTGGCACCCCATTGGTATAGTAGGCATTATATCCGCGTTTAATTTTCCTGTAGCGGTATGGTCATGGAACTCGATGCTAGCCTGGGTATGCGGTGATGTATGCATCTGGAAACCATCTGAAAAAACTCCGCTATGTAGTATAGCATGTCAGACCATTGTACAGCAAGTGTTTGAAAAAAATGAAGTGCCTGAAGGTGTATCATCGCTGATTAACGGTGATTATACCGTAGGACAATGGCTTGCGCAAGACGAAAATATACCCCTGGTTTCAGCGACCGGCTCAACCCGTATGGGTAAAGCTGTAGCCAGTACAGTAAGCGAGCGTTTAGGCAGGGCATTGCTTGAACTCGGAGGCAATAACGCTATCATTGTAACAGAACACGCCAACCTGGATATAGCCGTGCGCGGTGCATTGTTCGGAGCTGTAGGTACTGCCGGCCAGCGCTGCACAACTACACGAAGACTTATTGTACAGGAAAGTGTATACGATGAAGTGAAGAATCGTCTTTCAAAAGCGTACGCACAATTAAATATAGGCAACCCCCTCGATACACAAAATCATGTTGGGCCTCTTATTGATAAGCAGGCAGTGAAGTCGTACGAAGATGCACTGAAGAAGATCAAAAAAGAAGGAGGTACATTTGTGATTGCCGGTGGTGTGCTGGATGGAAAAGGATACGAATCAGGATGCTATGTAAAGCCAGCGGTTGCTGAAGTAACAAACGACCTGAGCATTGTGCAGCAGGAAACTTTTGCACCGATCCTTTATCTCATTAAGTATAAAACTCTTGAAGAAGCGATCGAATTACAAAATGGAGTGAAGCAAGGTTTGTCATCATCCATTATCACCTCGAACATGTATGATATGGAACGCTTCCTTTCGCACGAAGGCTCCGATTGTGGTATTGCCAATGTAAACATCGGCACATCCGGAGCAGAGATTGGTGGAGCGTTTGGTGGTGAAAAAGAGACCGGTGGTGGTCGCGAATCAGGTTCCGATGCCTGGAAAGTGTATATGCGCAGGCAAACCAATACCATAAATTTCGGAAACAGCCTTCCTTTGGCTCAGGGAATCAAATTTGATATTTAGAGCCTTTTGCAAATAAGTATCAATACTGTATTTTTATAAAGCATTAACTAACTATGGCAGGAAAAAAATATCGTACCGTCATGCTCATTGATGATAATGAGATAGACAACCTCATTAATCAGAAGATGATTGAAGCGGCTTCTGTGACTGAGAACATTTATACGCATACTGGTGCTAAGAGTGCTATTGAATTCTTGAAAAACATGGAGAAGCTCGATGTAGCGGACCAGGTTTTACCGGATGTGATTTTCCTCGACATTGACATGCCGCTGATGGACGGGTTCCAGTTCCTCGATGAATTCGAAAAACTTTCGAATACAGCGAAGAAGAAATGCAAGATCGTAATGCTTACATCTTCTATCAATCCACAGGACTTTAACCGTTCTAAAAAATACGACAACGTAAAGCTATACCTCAATAAGCCGCTTTCGCACGAGAGCATTGTGAAGCTCGAAGTATAGTATTAGTATAACTGACTTCATAAATTCCACCAAAAAAACAAAAGCCCGCACATGGCGGGCTTTGTCATTATATGGGGTGTTTTACTTACTATATTTCTGTAAGCAGGTTTACAAAACGATCGTCAAGCTTCACCAGTTTGGTAGGAGCAAAGTACGATACATTCAACGAGTTAAGACGTGGAATCACAGCGTTGATCTTCTTGGCCTTCTCTTTCTTCGCTTCACTGGTAGATATCTTCAGGATCTTCAGGAAGAGCTGAATGTTTTCGCAGCTGTCTTTTCCGAACAAACGGATCTGGCGCTGGATACTGTTGGAGAGCTGGTTGAAAAGTTCAACATCGCGCATCAGCGTATACTGAAGTGCCAGCAACGATTTGATCTCAAGCTGTGCGTACGGATATTTCTTGAGACTTACATCGTTAAGCAAGCCATTGATGAGGCGGGCCGCTTCATCAAATTTACCTACGTAGTATGATGACAGCGCGCGGTACACGGTATATACTATGTGCTTGGGTACATCCAGTGTATCGATCTCGTAGTCTATAAATATACTCTCGTTCTCTGCGTATAATTCAGCCTCGGTATTGGTGCGCAGGTGTCTGTCCAATTTGGACAACAGGAACTGAGCCGGAAACGTATAGGTTGAATAATTCACCATCAGGTTGGCGCAGGCATCGTTTACTTCTTCGTAATACTTCTCAGCCTGGCGGTATACTTTATAGTGATTGTAGTATTCGAGTTTCAGGAATTCGAACACCAGGTTGATGTGGTAGTAAATCGAATCGAGGTGATAGCTTTCGAAGATCTTCTGTACTTTATCAAAGATATCTTCGATCGATTCGCCTTCCTGGTTCATGTTGTCATCCACTTCTACAAACAGGCGGTGGAAGATATACATACAGCTCTGGTATACATACAACCGGTGCGATTCGTATAGCTTGGCAACATTCTGCATTTCTTTCATCAGCAACCCTAGGCCCAGCTTCTCTACTTCACCTCCGTTCAGCATATAGTCGCCATACTTTTTAAAGTAATCGGCAAGCAGGTCTTCGGCTTTATCAACGGCCAGCATATACGCCACGTGGCGGTTATACAATTGCGAGTACTGAAAGTAATCGGGCGAGTTGATGTTGAGTTTCTTGAGCGACTTGTAAATGATAGTCAGCTCGTTCGCGAGATCGTAATCCAGAAGTTCTTTCTCCAGTTTTTTAAGAGTGGCAACAGAGATTGCTTTCTTTTTGGTGAAGAGTACTTCGGTAATGTTGGCAACTTTACGGAGAACATCTGTACGCGGACTTTCCAATTGTCCCATCAGGTATTCTTCAATCTTAAGATTAAGTCGTGAGCGTAAAGTATAATACGCGTTCGCGTTTACTTCCAGCTCAGACATAATTTTGTTATCGGAAAGTTGTCGTTCACGGAGTGACTTCAGCAGGTATGCTGATTTCTCAGCGTTGCTCTCAATCAGAGAGTCATGAATCGCCTTGAAGTCTTTCTCGGATAATTGCTTAATAATGTTCTTGAGTTTCGCCATGTCGGACAGTTAACATCCTGAAAATTTACAAAATTTATTACATGTTCCAATATTGACAAGCTTTGTCAAGAATAAATCTTACCGTGAAGTTTGTAGTTTTACCCCGACACGAAGCACCGAAAGACTTTGATCAGGAAATTTACCATACTATGCGTTGTCATGCTGTTGTCGGGATACCTCAAAGCACAGCTCTCTTCCGAGCGAAGTGCATGGAGCAGTCTGTCGAAACAAAAATGGGTGCGTGCACATGAACAATTAAAAAAAATTCTTGAGAAGGACAGTGCTAATGCAGCTGCGCACTATGTTATGGCCCGCTACTTTTTTGCCCCGGCCAATCCGCAGTTTCATATCGACTCGGCACACCTGCATGCCACCGCTTCGCTTCATGATTACAGCAGGCTTACGTCCAAACAGCGTGAAAAAATGAAGCGTTTTCCGCTAGACAGTATAATAATCATACGTCTTCTTGAGCAAGTGGACAGTGCTGCTTTTCATCGTGCGCAACAACTTAATACTGAGGCTGCTTATGCGTATTTTATAGATGTATTTCCCTCGGCCCGCGAGCATTCTGAGGCATTGAAACTTCGTGAAAAAGCAGCCTTCGCGGAGGCGCAAAGTATCCATACGCATCAGGCATTCTCCGCCTATATATATAAGTATCCGGAGGGTAGCCAGGTGGCAGAAGCGAGGTCACTCTATGAGAAATTACTCTTCGAAGAAAAGACCCGCGACAAACGACTGGAGAGTTATGACATATTTTTGCGGGTACATCCGCAGACTACACACCGGAAGGAAGCCGAGCAACATATTTTCGAGATAGCCACAGCTTCGGGAACGATTGAAAGTTTCCGTAATTTTTTACAACGGTACCCCCAGAGCATGTTTCGTGAGCGTGCCGAACAAATTTTGTATTATCTGCAGGTTGAAGAACCACCAGCCCAACCGTTGCAAGGCAACGGAGCCGATTCGAGCCGTGTTTATACTTCATTGCCACGCCATTATCTCGTGCCCTTTCTGCAAAAGAACGGCTATGGTTTTATGGACGAGAACGGCTTCGATGTCATTGCACCGGAAGTTGATGAACTGAACGATGAATACCGTTGTGGTAATATTGATGAAGATGTAGTGGTGTTGCCGGGCAGGGTAGTAAGTCGCAACGGCACCCTGGTATATAAAGGAGAAGTTACTTCCGTTGATGATCTTGGCTCCGGTTTTCTACTCATTGAAAATCAGCACTGCGTAAAGGTCATGCATAAGACCGGCTTCAACCCGGGCGATCCGTGTGTAGAGGATGCAAAAGTGCTGAATGGAAAGCTGCTTGCGCTAAAGAAAGATGGGAAGTGGTCGGTTCGTACACTAACCGGTTTGCAACTCATTCCATTCGAATGGGACAACATAGCCTATACCGGTGATGTACTGATCTTTCAGCGTAACAAACAATTCTGGCTGGCTACAACGGAGACTATATCTGCCATTGCCAACCAGGAGTCACCGCGATTAAAAGATGCCTTTGAGGAGGTGAAGCCCTGGCCCAACGGACGCATCTGGGCACGAGCCGGAAAATTTGAAGGCGTGTTCGATCAGCAACTCAATGTATATATACCCTTCCGGGAACAGCGGCTGCTGCCTGCATTCTTTGGTGCGCAGGCTCGTGTAGAAAATCAATGGATGATCTATAATGCGCAGGGTGAATATACTGAGCCGTATGATACAGTGCTTGTAAGCAAACCATGGGCAGCGGCACGCACGCAGAACAAATGGCGTCTACTCATACCGTTGCAACACCTTGCAGCTCGCGCCACGTACGACTCTGTTTTCTTTGCCGGTACATTTGCCGTTGGTATACGAAACGACAGCACATTTATCCAGAGCACCGAGGGAAAAACGCTGCTGAAAGTAAAAGGACTCGCGAGAATAGAATTTGTTCCGGCACAGGATTCGTCTGCGTTTTTTATACTCGATCACGCTGACAAAAGGATTTTATACAATCACGCAGGACAAAAACTTTTCGCAGTAGTATATGATCGCATCCACCATGCCGGTAAAAATATATTTGTAGTTATCAAGCGCGATAAGAAAGGCCTGGTTGCTGCTGATGGAAAATTACTGCTACTCGTAGAGTATGATGCCATTGGTATGGAGAGTCATGGAACGGTATCGTTGCTGAAAACAAAAAAGTTTGGACTATACGATGTTCAACGAAAAAAACTGATCAAGCCCGAGTATGGTAAAAATTTGTCGCTATATAATGAACGCATACTCGTTGCGCTGAAGAATGGCTCTTATGGTTTTATAGGATGGGACAACAAGCCGCTGAGTAATTTTGAATTTGCTGAAGTACAGCCCTGGAATGATACGCTCGCCTGGGTAAAGAAAAATTTCATGTGGATGCTGTACAATCTGAAAACAAAAAAGACACAGCTCGACAGGATCAGGAATATGAAACTGATATTGGACAAGGCAAATGAACGGCTTGCCATTGTGCAGCAAGACAATGCTTACGGTGTGATACACAATACAAAAGGAATGATCATCCCGTTAAACTTCAGCGACATTGTTAATGTAGGCTCTCCCGAAAAGCCAATGTATTTTACCGAGAAGCATGTGGAGGAAGCTTCTGTTTTTGTTGTGATCTATTATAATCACGAGGGTAAATTTTTGCGCAAGGAAATTTATGAGCAGGATGATTACGAGAAAATCTATTGCTCTGATCACAAGTAATAACCGGTAAAACGGTTCAACAGCTTTTTTAGTAATTTAGATTTTCCGTTCGGATTTTTTCGCTCAACTCTGCATCCGTTTTTAACCCGATTGAATGATGATGAAATATAGTTTCATGCTCGTAATGGTTGCCTGTGCGTATGGGATAAAAGCACAGCCCGCAACACAAAAGACGTACTGCAACCCGATGGATATAAACTATCGGTACAACTACGAGCAACTCAACGATAGTATATCGTATCGCTCCGGGGCTGACCCCGTTATTGTGAATCATAAAGGCGAGTATTATTTGTTCGTAACAATTTCCGGAGGTTACTGGCATTCCAAAGATTTAGTGAACTGGAATTATATCGTTCCGGACAAGTGGCCGATGGAAGATATGTGTGCCCCGGCTGCCATCTCCGTTCGTGACACACTTTATTTGTTCCAGTCAACATTTGAGCAGCGCCCTATATTATTCACCACTACACCGGAAAACGGCAAACTATATTTCTACAACCGCTGGCTGCCGCGTTTACCGAAAGATGTAGGTCCGTGGGACCCTGCGCTTTTCTACGATGAGGAATTGGACAAGTGGTATATGTACTGGGGATCTTCCAATGTAAATCCGATCTACGGAAGTGAACTCGATAAAAACCTTCGTCTCAAATATAAAGGCGACTATAAAGAACTGATATACCTGCATCCGGAAGAACATGGATGGGAGCGCTTCGGTCGCGATCACCGCTCAACTATAACTCCGTTTACCGAAGGTGCCTGGATGACGAAGCACAGCGGTAAATACTATCTCCAATATGGAGCCCCCGGCACTGAGTATAATGTATATGCCAACGGCACATATATAGCTGACAATCCGCTGGGGCCTTTTACCTATGCACCCTACAACCCTATATCATATAAACCCGGTGGCTTTGTTACGGGTGCCGGACACGGTAACACGTTTCAGGACAACTATGGCAACTTTTGGAATACCGGCACACCATGGATTGCTGTGAACTGGAATTTTGAAAGACGCATCGCGATGTTCCCGACCGGCTTCGACAAAGACGGACAGATGTTTGCCAACACGCGTTTTGGTGATCTGCCCCATTATTTACCTACTAAAAAATGGCAGAGCAAAGATGAACTCTTCACCGGCTGGATGTTGCTGTCCTATAAAAAGCCTGCCACGGCATCATCGGTATTGGACACTTTTAAAGTAGCGAACATTACCGATGAGAACCCGCGCACATTCTGGGTAGCGAAACAAAATAAAGAAGGAGAAAGCGTTACGATCGATTTACAGCACGTACAAACTATACATGCGGTACAAGTAAATTTCACCGACTATAAATCAAACATCTACGATGGTTTTGATCCGAAGATATATACCCAGTTCAGAATATATACTTCAACAGACGGCAAACAATGGAAAAAAGAATTTGACCTGAGCAATGAAAAACGTGACCGTCCCAATGCATACCTCGAGTTGTCTCAACCCGTAAAAGCACGCTATATCAAATACGAACATATCTATGTGGCCGCGCCCAACCTCGCGATCAGCGATATACGCGTATTCGGAAAAGGCAATGGTAAAGCCCCGAAGACACCTGCTAAATTCAGTGCAGTCCGCGACACCGATCCGCGCAATGCCTTTGTAAAATGGCAGAAAGTGCCGGGAGCAACAGGCTACAATATACTCTGGGGAATAGCCAAAGATAAACTATATCAAACCTACCAGGTCTTCGCTGATCAACCCGAATCCCTCGAAGTGAGAGCGCTGACGAAAGGCGTAAGCTATTACTTTGCGATCGAAGTGTTTAATGAAAATGGAGTGTCTTCGGTGAGCGAAGCAGTCTTGGTGAAATAGCAGTTGAGCTTTGCGCAGCGAGAAAATAGAAGTAAGAAGCCAGAAGTAAGAAGAGTTGCTGGCTACTGGCCGCTAGCTGCAGGTGGAGATAAAGGTATACTTGCGTTTATACTCCTCTCAGTTTGCTCCAGGCAAACTATAAATCTTCTTACTTCTGTATTCTAACTCAGGCAACGCGCTCGTTTACTTAAGTCGACTCAAACTAGCAACTAGTAGCTCGAGGCTTCGCCTAACATGATTTTATTTAGTAAAAACAACTGCTCCCGTAGCCGTCATCGCTTTGTTCGCTTCGGGCGATAGTTTCCAGTTCTGATCAAAATAGCCTTCGGATATTACCGATGCTGTGGTGCCTTTGAATAATATATAGTCTTTAAACTGGTTTAGTGCCAGCAGCGCGGGAGGCAGGAATGGTAATGCTCCCGGTTGTGCGCCAGTCCACCAGGGTAAACCTGAACTTACAATGATATAGTGTCCATCAACCGGAAGTACGTAGAGCAGGCCATATTCATTTGCAGAAGCGTTGTTCAGTTGTATCGGTAGCTTGTCACTATATTTAGCAACCAGCGAATTGGTTTCTTTTGTTCCGAACAAAATCAGGTTGGAGCTTTCAAGATCGCTCGGTCTTACTTCTTTATCTGACAATACTCTTGGGAATACCATAATTCTGCCGAGGAATGCATTGCGATAGAACGACCAGTTCGCAGCCTGTGTAGCTACTTCTGCGCGCGCTTTCAATTCGGCTTCAGAAGGATTTCCTCCGGTGCCGTACACATAGACGTGCCGTTGTGAGAAGGCGGCACCGATTGGTCCTTCAGCACCGGTACGTTTCGCTGTAGCAGCAGGTTCATATTTACCCGTAGCCCACTTGCCTTGTGCTTCTGCAAATGAAATCGACTCAGCGGTAGCGGTCTTTACTTTCTTGCCGTTGACGGTAACCTGCAGTGGTTTTGAAGCATCGAATTTCGGATGACCTTTCAGTTGCAGGGTAAATGCACCGAGGTTGCTCGCAGTAATATCCAGTTGATTCGGCGCTGTAAATTTAGCATCGATCGTAGCCAGTGTGCCGGGCGTTAACTGATCGAAACGAACCCAGTAGGCACTGCTATATTTATAGTTCCTGGAATTGAAAAGAACGCGATCCGGAAATTTGTTACGCTTGAATTTACTGAACCATTCAAAAGCAGCTTCATCTTTATAGGCATTCTCCCAGCTGTTATGGTTCACACCAGGATACTCGGTATAGGACACATTAACACCAACATCTTTCAAACGCTTTGTCCAATCGCGTGAAACAGAAACAGGCACCGCCTGATCCTGATCACCATGATGGAAGAACATCGGTAAATTCAGTGCGTTGGGAATAAGATCATCGGTTCCTTTAGGAGGAGCCGGGCATACCGGGAATAGCGCAGCCCATATATCCGGACGCGTTAATCCGATCCACAACGTTCCGCCACCACCCATGGAAAGTCCGGTGAGGTATATACGATCTTCATCGATCGAGAAGCGGCTCTTTACATCTGCCAGTACATCCATTACATCTTTCTCGGCCACACCCTGGTAGCCCATGGTGCCGCGTGCATACGGAGAAGCAACGATATACTCAACATCTTTCCACTCCGGAAAAATGCGTGTAGCTTCTACGTCAGTTTCACCATTGGCATTACTCTTTCCAAACACCCTGCGTAAAGAGAGGCGGTGATTCGAGCCGGCACCATGCAGCATGATCACCAGTGGATATTTTTTCTTCTCATCGTAGTTCTTCGGGAGATATAGTCCGTAAGGTTGCTCGGTGTCGTCAACATCCGAGAAGAATGTTACTACCTGCGGACCACTTTTCAGTTTTTGTGCGGTTGCTGTCATTGCTGTTGCCAGCACGAGCAGTAAAATTAAGCGTATGGTTTTCATTCGGTCAATTGATTTATGGGAGTTGATTGTAATTTCAATGTAACACATTTATAGCACCACTATCAAATGATTTTTTATTAGAAAGATGCATACCAAAAGCAAGGCCCGGAATCACCCGGGCCCTGATAACCTGTAAGATGAAAAAAGTCTCAATCAATATGAAAGTCCGTGGCCGAACTTATATAGCGGATCTTTCGAATCGTACGGAACATCTTCCTGCTGGTTGCGAACGGCTTCCATCGATGATGGGAGTTCTATAGGCAGTTTGCCTTCCGGTTTCGCTTTACCGAAAATAACATCCAGCACCGCAGCGTCACTCGCACCGAAGTCAGCCAGTAGGCCTTTTGCGTTTTCATTGATCTCCGGAATTACTGCGGGTCTGTCTATATAGATATCAACAATAGTTGGTATTGTCTTTAACAACATGAGAATGCTATCCTTTTGTGTTCCTTTAAAATCAAGATCACCATGGTGAAAACCTCTTGCAAAAAAGTTCTTGGTCTCAACCGGGTACCAGGGAGTATTCAGACGAACAATCGCTATATCTGCCTGCTCCGGTTTGGCAACCACTTCGCCATACTGTGCTGCTACCGTAGCATTTATATTTTTGATATATAGTTTGAGCTTACCAGACTCCAGCGGCAATACAGTTTTATCTTTTACCTTATCATTCTTTAATAGTGTGATCGCTCTGCGTTGTGCTGCTTCACCGGCTTTCATAAATTCATCTTTACCAATGGTAGCTACAGCTTCGTCTACATTTACATAAGGGTTCTCGAATAAGCCAAGCTCAAACTTCTGACGAAGTAATCTTCGTACGGATTGATCGATACGTTCTTCGGTAAGTTTCCCATCCTTTACCAGTTTCACAACGTGATGAGCACAATCTTCTCCACCAAACTGGTCAACACCGGCATTCAATACTTTGAGTACGCGATCTTCTTCCGAGAGATTCTCAACGCCCCATGCACGTGCAGGCCATACTACATCGCCCATCTTGGCATCCGTAATTAAACCCCAGTCGGTACATACCACACCATCATATTTATACTTATCACGAAGCAGTCCGGTAATTATATCTTTATTGAAAGAGAATGCAACGTTCTCGCTGGTCTGATCAGTCGGTATACCATAGTAAGGCATGATCGCAGCGGTGTGTGCTTCGAATGCAGCCTCGAACGGAATCAGGTGATAGCTAAAATTCTTGCCGGGATATACCTGTCCTTTTTGAAACTCGAAATGTGGATCGAGTCCTTCCTTCTGCGGGCCGCCTCCTGAAAAGTGTTTGGTCATACACGCCACACTGTTCGAATCAAGCTTGTCACCCTGAAAGCC
This sequence comes from uncultured Chitinophaga sp., assembly GCA_902168205.1. Lineage (GTDB taxonomy): Bacteria > Bacteroidota > Bacteroidia > Cytophagales > Cyclobacteriaceae > Ohtaekwangia > Ohtaekwangia kribbensis. Next base: position 244,492 of record CABHOK010000011.1, read on the forward strand.
TTTGATATAGGCCTTCACTAATTTAGCCGACAGCCTGGCATCTTCACCAAATGTACCGCTGATGCGAGGCCAACGCGGTTCTGTAGCAAGGTCAGCCATGGGATGTAAAGCTTCGCGTATACCTGCCGCTATATATTCCTGGCGTGCTACATCGGCATGCTGCTCCATTAATTTTTCATCACCTATAGCAGCAAAGCCTAAAGGCTCTGGCCACTGCGAAAAATCATTGGCCGTCATGGAAAATATATTATTGCTAAAGGCATTGCGCGGATCAGACGCTATCGTCAGGGGTATACCAAGTCTTGTTTTCTCTTCTGCAAATTTCTGCAGGTTGTTATACCATGTTGCCAGAACTTTTTTAGGTGGTACAGCCCACACATTAAAGTGCGTCATGTACTTCTCCGTCATCAGCTTGCTCGCTACAGGCGCGAAGGCGAACATACCTTCACCGGGTTTATCATCAATAGAGCCATCGCTGTTGATGCGCGTTCCGTTGATAAAGAGCATACCTGCTTTTTCTTCAAGCGTCATTTGTTTCAACAAGTCATCGATGCGTTTGTCGATGGGCTCGCGTGAATCCTCATATACATCGCGTTTGCCATTTTTATTGAGATCACGATAGGGAGTATTATCCGAGCAGGACGATAATGCGGCCAGGGCGATCACCGAGCCGTATAGTAATTTAACTGGTTTGATCATAGAGTCTGGTTATTGTGTTGTGTATACACAATGATAAGTAATATTCATTGTGTTATCAATACGCAATGATAGGTGTAGAAACATTTTTATAGTATCCTGTAAAAATCCGCGTCCAATCGCGATATTTGAACGATATGGATAGGGAAAAACAGTTGCGGGATTTTTTGCTGAAAGGTGATAAAACCTATATGCCCCGGGTGTCAGTGGATTGCGTAATCTTTGGATTTCATGAAGACCAGCTAAAGGTGTTGCTGTTGCGCTGGAAGGATGGACGCTGGTGTTTACCGGGTGGATTTGTAAAATGGGATGAGTCGGTGGATGACTCTGCCGTGCGAACTTTACAGGAGCGTACTGCCCTGAATAATATATACCTGCAACAGTTCCATACCTTTGGTGCACCGGATCGCGAACGTGGTAAAAAACTGAAAGGTATACCTGATAGCAAGAAGAGCTGGATGCACGACCGTTTTGTTTCTATCGGTTATTATGCACTGGTGGAGTTCTCGAAAGTAAACCCGATCCCCGACTGGCTGAGCGATGCCTGCCACTGGTGGGATCTGCATAAAGTGCCGGCCCTGATCTACGATCATAATGAAATGGTAGAGAAAGCGCTTGAGAAATTGCGCCTGAGTCTCAACGATCACCCGGTAGGGTATAATTTACTGCAGGAGAAATTTACCATGCCCGAACTGCAGCGACTCTACGAAACCATTCTTGACAAACGACTCGATCGCAGAAATTTTCAAAAAAAAATGTTGAGTCTCGGTATCCTCGAACGACTCAAGGAACGCAAGACCGGGGGCGCACACAAAGCTCCCTTTCTGTATCGGTTCGATAAAAAGAAATACGAACGCGCCATGAAGCAAGGTCTCAAACTCGGCTTCTGAAGTATAGACGGGAAAAATCCGGTATAGTATGCTATCAGGCATTTACTATATTTGAACCGTTTGCTTTATAAATCACCGTTACATGCAGCTAACAGCAGGAAGCATTTACCATGTATATAATCGCGGAAACAGTCGTGAACGTATTTTCTTCTCTTCAGAAGATTACCGACTCTTTCTGAAAAATGCGCGTCTTTACCTCAAACCACAGGCAGATATACTGGCGTGGTGTTTAATGCCAACGCATTTTCATTTTCTTGTTCATGCCAATGAAACCTCCGTGCAGGTAACGGAAGAAACTGGTTTTAGACGCCAGCAATTTTCGCAGGCGATGCGTCAATTATTGAGTTCGTATACGCACACGGTTAGTGAGCAGGAGGGAAGAGCCGTAGGACTTTTTCTGCAACGTACAAAAGCAGTTTGCGTATCGGATGACCGTGAGCATGCCGCCATCGCATTCCGGTATATACATCAAAGTCCGGTGCGTACGCGTTTGGTGGAAAAGCTGGAAGACTGGCCGTTCAGTTCTTTTGCAGATTATGCCGGCATACGCGATGGCAAACTTTGCAACCGGCTATTGGCCACCCGCCTGTTGGATCTTCGGGAAGAAAGCGTTCTGGTGTGAGAGTTCCTGTTGCAGAAGGAGGGAAGATATGTTACAACAGATGTTTTTTGGGAATTTGATGAGATAGAGAAAAGAAGTGCAAAGTCACTTTTTAAAGTCGACCTTACACTTCGTGCTCGTGCATGTAGTTGATGAGTTCAATTTCTTCCGGAGTAAATTTATCCTTGTCTTTTGCCGTTCTTGACTCGATAAAGTCTTCCAGCGTGATATAAAACCGCAGTCTGTACTTCCAGATCAATTTGCTACCGATTGCTTCCTTCAATTCGCGAAGGTCGGTTTTGTCATCGATCCAGTACATGTCATGCATATCGCGCGTGTCAGAACCTCCCCCTGTATAACCTGGCATAAAGCTGATACGGGAATGTTCCAGCTTTCGCAGAACTTCATTTCTGAAGTCCGATCTTCCGGAGATATATAATGTTGTCCAGTTCATTGTTCTTAGTAATAAAGTTGTACACAGCGTTTAAGTTTAAAAGATTGTATGGGTGCTATGTATAACTTCGATACAACCTTTTGTGCAGGTATATATTTATATGTTCGTAACATCGGTTAAAAAATCCCTACACTTAACCATACGCAAAGAAAACACCGAAGGTTTACTGCGAGCAACAAAACTTTTTACATTTTATTACACCCGACAAGCGAAAACGTGTGTGTGAAAGGAAGAGCATTTCGTGTAGATATACCGTTGTGTTTTGGGGAGGCGTTGGGACAATGTTGTTGGAAGCCGCTAGCTGCTAGTAGATTGCTATAGGTTGAAGTTTTTGCTATTCGGTAAATGAGTAAGAACTATATAATTTTAATGTGACTATTGGGGTGACTTTCGTCATATATTAAAATCTAAAGTAAATATATACTCCCCTGCCATCTCACGGACGACACAAGGATATCGATATTAACTTCTTGCGTCTCCCGTCCACAACCAGAAGCCGTCCTTCTTACGTCTTATTTCTTACTTCTGGGTCTTACTTCTAATTCGCAGCTCACAACTCAAAGCTCGCAGCCATAAAGTATCCCAAGCCCCAACGAGAATTTTCCAGCAGCCGGTAGCCTGCAGCCAGCAACTTCTTACTTCTGGCTTCTTACTTCTATTCTCACAGCTCAAAGCTCACGGCTCGCAGCTAATTTTGACTATCTTTAGCAAAATCTACCCGTATGACTTCGAAGCGCATTATTAAAATTACCTTCCCTATCTTGTTGTTGGTTGGAATTTATTTCCTTGGTCCTGAGCCCGCTACTCCTGTGTTCAATCTTACGTTGCCTCAGGTACCTGATAGTGCTCAGGCACTGGAACAATATGTAGCTGCCAATGAGGCAAAGCATAAACTAAAACCGAATAACGAAGCGCGCATTGTTTGGAATGACAGCACGCACAAGAAGACTCCGTATGCTGTGGTATACCTGCACGGGTTTACCGCGAGTCAGATGGAGGGATCTCCTATACATGAGCAGTTTGCTAAGAAATTTGATTGCAATTTATACCTTTCGCGACTGGCCGATCACGGCATCGATACAACGGATGCCCTGGTGAATTTTACTCCTGACAGATTATGGGAAAGTGCCAAGCAGGCCCTGGCTATTGGCAAGAAGCTGGGCGATAAAGTTATCCTGGTAAGTACATCTACCGGCGGAACACTGGCACTGAAACTCGCTGCCGAATATCCGGATGATGTACATGCACTCATCAATCTTTCACCCAACATTGCGATCAACAATGGTGCTGCGTTTTTGTTAAATGATCCATGGGGACTATATATTGTACGCGCGGTGAAAGGTGGTAAATATAGTATATCCGAAGACGACACCGAGGAACAGGCTAAATACTGGTATACCCAATACCGACTGGAGGCTACTACACAACTGGAAGAACTGGTAGAATCAACGATGACGGAAGAAACCTTTAAACGTGTCAAACAGCCATCGCTTACGCTATACTATTACAAAAACGAAGAAGAGCAGGATCCCCAGGTAAAAGTAAGCGCCATGCTGGACATGAACGCGAAGCTAGGCACACCGGAAGCATTAAAACAAACCGTAGCCTTCCCCGATGCAGGCAGACACGTAATCGGATCATCGCTCACCAATCCACACTATGAAGAAGTATATAAAGCGATGGAGAAGTTTGCTGTGGAGAAACTGGAATTGAAATAGCTGCGAGCTGTGAGAATAGAGCCAGAAGTAAGAAGTTGCTGGCTGCAGGCTACAAGCTGACAGTTACTGCTTCAACGGTATACTTTTAGAAAAATGATAAGTATAGAGCAGCTGCGAATTGCGAGCTTTGGGCTGTGAGTAATTTTTTGTATTGTACTAAGTGCGTTGCTAAAACTAGGATATGGTACATTATGATACACCAACCTGAAGCCCCTTTAACGTAATCGTTAAATTCAGAAACTCTACCAGCAGCCAGTAGCTCGAAGCTTTAAAGATAGCAGCGAGCCACGAGCTGCCAGCACCAACACTGCTAGTAGATCTTGTCAATGTGCGCTCTTCCAAAAATCAGGCCTTTGCTTACCTGGGCGTCTCCGTTGTAGGATACGCGTGACTCACCGAAGGAATTTACGCGGAGTTCGTCTTGTGTGGTGAGTTTGATTTTACTCTCACCATATATATTCGTGATGGTAGAGAAACTCTTCAACGCTTGTGTATCGATCTTGTTTTCACCGAAGAGTCTGTATTTCTGATATTCGGCTGTGCCGCCTTTTATTTTTAATTCGTTCTCACCGTAGAAGCTTGTCTTGAGGTACTCGGTATTGATAGAAGCCAATGTTATTTCATTTTCACCATACGCTTTCAATTTAAACTTCTTAGCCTTCAGTTCGCTCTTGCAGGTTAGCTCCTGTGCTCCGCGAATCTCGAGGTGTTTCAACTGACGATAGGTAACGTACGCTGTTATGGTAGCATTTCTATAAACGCTATTCTTTCCCCAGTTCTCACGCTCTAGTTTGTCTGTTACCCTGGCATCATCCAGGTAGAGGCGGAGTGTTTTTCCTTTTACTTCGATATTGATCTTATCGGCTGATACATTGGAATATACCAGGCGGATACTTTCGTGATCACCTTCTTCGAGAATAACATTGATCCTGGGAGAAGCAATAACCCGGTTAAAGGAACGGAGGTCTTTCGTAATTTCTTCCTGTCCGTAGGTGAGGGTGGCGATAGCGAACAGAAGCGAGGCGAGGGTAATTTTAATCATTTTCATAAATCCTTTAATAGTGTTTCATTTCAGACAGCCGACTTGGTGTTTACCCCTACGTGGTGATGAAAAGTTATCCGTTATCCGTATTTGCTAATAACGATTCACGAATAACGCTACTCATCCCGAAGGGAATTAACCGGATTGCCCTGCGAGGCTTTCCAGGCGCGGTAGCTGACCGAGAAGAAGGCAATGGTAAATGTAGCGAGGCCGGCTACTATAAATATCCACCAGGCCGGTTCTATATGATAGGCAAATTGCTTGAGCCAGCGATGCATAAGCCATCCGCTGATGGGCCAGGCGAGGAGGTTAGCGATCAATACCAGCTTCAGGAAATCTCTATTGAGTAAACGAATGATGCTGCTTTCTGTTGCACCCATCACTTTACGAATTCCAATTTCTTTTGTTCGTTGTTCCGCCATGAAATTGGCAAGACCGACAAGTCCCAGGCATGCTATAAAGATGGCGAGCACAGTAAAGATGAGAAAGAGTTGTCCGATACGTTTTTCGGTTTGATGCTTGCGTTCAAAATTCCGGTCGAGGAAAGTATACTCGAAGGCGGCTTCGGGCGAATGTTTTTTCCAGAGACTGCAAATGGTGTCCAGTGTTTGTTCAATATGGTTCCCCTGAATGCGGATCGCCATCTCCCAGTTGGGCTGCTTGCCCAGTACAATAGCCATCGGCTGGATCGGGTCTTTCAACGATTGAAAATTAAAATCCTGCATGATGCCGATCACCTCATGCTCAATTGCTTTTTTATGTCCGCCATATATACTCCACAAGGTTTTACCGGCCAGCGTTTTTATACCCATCTTTTGTGCAGCTGTCTCGTTGAGGATCATCGCGGTTGAATCCGAAGGGAACTCGGGGGAGAAGAATCGCCCGGTGATCATTTTATACTTCATCGTCCGCATGTGATCGTAATCCATCTCATAAACATTCAGCATATAGTCGCGTGCCGGGTCGGTAGTGCTAAATACAAATTGCCAGTCGATGTTAGGAGGGAGGCGATTGCAATAGCTTGCGGCTACTATAGATTTATGCTGCAGTAATTCTTTTTTAAAAGCAGCACCGTTTTCACCAAGGTTGCGCGTATGCAACAGGTTTACCAGGTTGCTCTTGTCGAACCCGAGACTCGCCTGCTGTATATATTGAAGTTGCTGGTATACTACGAGGGTAGCAATGATCAACCCTGCAGAAATGAAGAACTGAAATACAACCAGTGCATTGCGGATACCATACGTGCGCCTGCGCGAACGGATGCGTCCTTTCATTACTTCGATGGGAGAGAACGTTGTGAGATAGAATGCCGGGTAACTTCCCGCCAGTAAACCTACGATGATCGCGAAGACAGGTAGCCCCAGTAGGAATAGCGGTGACAGAAACACGCGCATGCTCAGTTGCTTCTCGGCAAGTATATTAAAAGGCAATAACAGTATACTTACAATGAACAACGCGAGCAGTACAGCAACCACTATATAGAAGAAGGATTCGAGCATAAACTGACCGATGAGACGCGACACCGGTGCGCCTACGGTTTTACGCACGCCAACTTCTTTCGCCCGACTGGCCGAGCGTGCTGTAGACAGATTCATGAAGTTGATACAGGCCAGTAACGTGATGAAGGCTGCTATAGCACTGAACAAGTATATATACTGAATGTTGCCGTTGGTCTCGATCTCATCTGTAAATCGGGAGTAAAGATGTATATCGGCGAGACGCTGTGTGAAATATGCAATCTCGTTGCCCTGTATTTTTGATTGATCGATGTTTACTCTTCTCAATTCTTCCAGTTCCGGATCAACGTGTTGCCTGACAAAGGCGTGCAGCATTTCGTCAACCGGTTCGATGGAGGCATCGGGCTTAAGTTTGAAATAAGTGATCGTGCGGCCTGTTACCCAACTTGAAGTGTGCACATCATCCCAGGAAGTAAGTGAAAGTATACCGGTAAAATGAAAGTGACTGTTGGCAGGCGGATCAACAGCAATACCGCTTACCTGGACGGTATATCCTTGTGCGAGCACCATGGTTTTTCCAATCGGTGTTTTATCGCCTGCACCTTTATAGTCGAAGTAACGTTTGGCCGCAGATTCGGTGATGACGAGCTTACGTTGCCCATGCAATACTTCATTGCGATTGCCTTCTATCAATTGAAAATTAAAGAAGTGAAAGAAGTTGGAGTCGGCCAGTAAAAGATTGGGTTCGGTAAACGACCGGTCTTCATAGCGCATCGGAAATGTAGCCCAGCTTGCCAGTCGTGTAGTAGATTCAATCGCATTGCTTTTACGTTGAAGAGTCTCCGCCAGGGGAGCAGCCGTATATACCGATAATACTTTTTTGCCTTGCAGCATGCCACGAAACGCGACACGGTATATACGGTTGGCATCGGGATGAAATGTGTCGTAGCGCAGTTCGTCATGCAGGTATAGCACAATGAGAAGGCTACATGCTATGCCAATGGTAAGTCCGGCAATGTTTATGAACGAGAAGCCCTTGTGCCGAAGCATATACCGTAACGCTATGGATAAGTAGCTTTTTATCATACCGATTTACGGTGTGAATATACGGCTCCGGAGTGGATAGTGCATCATGGTCCGCAGCCAGCGGTCGTGGTACAATCAGAATGGATGCTCGCTGACGTACCAGACCACGGCTATGGAATTCACTATGTAAACTAAAAACTATTCACTGCGAAGGGCATCAACCGGATTGCTGAGGGCAGCCTTCAAGGCCTGAAAGCTGATGGTAAGCAAGGCGATAGTGATGGACGCTATACCTGCTATAACAAAAATACCCGCTCCGATCGTGATGCTATATTGAAAGTCGGCCAGCCATTGATTCATAACAAAGTATGCAATCACGCTTGCTACGATAAACGATACGAAGATAAGCTGAACAAACTCAGCCGATAATTTATACAGGATGTTGCCGTTGCTGGCTCCCAATACTTTGCGTATACCGATTTCTTTTCTACGTTGCTCGGCTGTAAACGCAGAGAGTGCAAAGAGGCCCAGGCCGGCAATGATCATGGCCAGCGTTGTAAAGTGTGTGAACATACTCGCGAAGGCCTGTTCATTACGATACAGGTTTGCGAACTGTTCGTCCAGGAAAGCGTATTCGAATGTAGTACCCGGATTTATTTTCTTCCACGTGTCTTCTATAAACGCGATGGTCTCTTTCATGTTCGCTGATTTTACTTTCACTGCCATCGATCCATTGTCCTTGTTATAGAGCATGAACAGTGGTTCGAGTTTGTGCCGTATAGTGGCGAAATGAAAATCTTTTACAACACCCACCACGGTATAGGTGGTGAGATCATTGATGGTAGCCCCCGATTGTAAACTTATCTTTTTACCTACAGGGTCTTTCCATTTGAGGAAGCGTGCCATCTCTTCGTTAATGATCATCGAAAGCGAATCATCGTAGTCAAGCGAGAAGTTCCGTCCGTCCATAACTTTTATACCCATCGTAGGAATAAAACTTTCGTCCGCTACCATAATGCTGGTAATGATATTTGTCTCGGCACTCACTGCGCCCTCCGGGAAAATATTGGTACGTCCCAGTTGTTGTCCCATACGCGAAGACGATGTACCGGCCGCTACTATATTCGGGTTATGCAGTAATTCATTTCTCAAGGTGGTGGCGTTAGCAACGATCTGCCCGTTCTGCTGCAAAGTAATTACCTGCTCACGGCTATAGCCCAGATCGGTAGTATAAATAAAACGCATTTGCTGATATACTATACCGGTGCCTACCATAAGGGCAATGGAAATTGTGAACTGCAACACTACCAATGCTTTACGCAGCCGTATACCTCCGGCAGAATTTTTAAAGGAGCCTTTCAGTACCAGTATAGGCTTGAAGGATGAGAGCACAAACGCAGGATATAGTCCGGCCAGCGTACCAACCATCAACACCAGTGCAGAAAGTATAGCTATACTCTGCGGCTGCATGAGCACCGTTACATCAGCAAATCGATGGTACGTGTTGTTGAGCAACGGTACGGCTACCAGCACGGCAGCAACCGCCAGCAACGCTGCTATACAGGTTACCAGTATCGATTCAATAAGATGCTGTGCAATGAGCTGCTGGCGCACGGCACCAATTACCTTGCGCATCCCTACTTCCTTCGCGCGCCCGGTTGATTTGGCTGTAACCAGGTTCATGAAATTTACAGCCGCCAAAATCAGGATCAGTATAGCAATGGTAGAAAGTACATATACATTCAGTACATCCGATTTATTCGCGTTTGTCTCGAAGAGTATCTCTTTCGATTTCAAATGTACATCCTGCAACGGCTGCACAACAGGCGTGAAGAATTCATACGCGTTGTTCTTGGTGCTGATGGCTTTCAGCTTTGTGTTCAGGTCGGCAGGATCAACGGGTTTATCGAGTAACAAATAGGAAAAGCAAAATATACCTTGCCATGTATCGAGTGCCTGTCGTAAGCCATCTTCATTTTGTCCGGGTACAAGTGAGTGCAACAGATCAAATTGCAGGTGTGAATTTTTTGGAAGGTCAGCAAGTACCGCTGTTACATTCAGGTCAGTGGTCTGGTTGAGCTTAACGGTTTTACCAATCGGATTTTCACTGCCAAAAATCTTCTTCGCCAGTGTCTCGGTAATTACAATAGAGCCGGGTTTATCCAGTGCACCCGTTGTGGCGCCATCAATGATCCTGAAATCGAATACTTCAAATATAGCCGGGTCAGCTCGGAATGCAGCTTCACATTTCAACGGTTTATCCTGGTAGCTTAAATCATAGCGGCCACCGCCCGTGAGGCGCGCACTTTTTACTACTTCCGGTAATTCTTCTTCGGCAGCAGGCGCGAGGCGAGGCTGCGTAACACCAACCAGTTTACTGCTCACACCTTCAGCACTATCAATGGTAAGAAGGCGAACAATGCGTGAGTAGTTGGTATGAAATGTATCGTATGAAAGATCTTCGGCAACGTACAGGTAAATAATCATACTGGCAGTAAGTCCGAATGCCAGACCGGTGATCTTGATAAATGAGTATCCTTTTTGCTTCAGCAGGTTGCGTAGGCCCGTAATGAAGTAGCTCTTGAACATAGGTTATGAGATTTGTTACCCGTAAAGTCAATTGTGATGCCATGAAAAAAAGCGCAGAAATTGATAACGGCAGACGCGATTTCCCAAGCTGGGGGATGGACGTTTATGTACGGATTTGTCCGTGGGCGGGCATTTAATTCGCGATGGCCATTGAATGAAATATGGCTGTTCCGTTAATTTGAAAATTGATTCTGTATACTTATGAAGTACAACGTTCAGTGGCTTGCTGATAAATTTGATCGTGAAGAGAAACTGGAATTTATATTCTTCTGGGGCCACACCAATAATCGAGGTGACTCGGTGGGTAAATTCATATTCAGTCAATGGTATCCCTCATCATTTATTGTGGATGGCGTTACGTATGCCACCGCTGAGCATTGGATGATGGCGCAGAAGGCAAAGCTGTTCAACGATGATGATATATTTCAGAAGATCATTTCAAGTGCGAAGCCTGGAGAAGTAAAAACGTTCGGCCGGCAGATCAGAAACTTTGATGAAGAAAAATGGAATGCACGCAAATATGAGATCGTTACGAACGGATCCATTCATAAATTTCAGCAGAATAAAATCCTGAAAGATTACCTGCTTAACACAGGCGACAAGGTATTGGTTGAAGCGAGTCCTTCCGATGCTATCTGGGGAATCGGACTACACCAGGATGAAAGGCAAATAGAAAACCCTCACACCTGGAGGGGCACAAATTTACTCGGCTTCGCTTTGATGGAAGCGCGGGATTTTATCAGGAATAAGGACACAGGTCAATGACAATCGATAGAGACTTACTATGCATCTGAATCTTCTTGTTCTTAAAAGTGCCCGTATGGAAAGGCTTGTCTCATTCTACAAGACGCTGGGAATACGTTTTGAACATCACCAACATCAACGCGGTCCTTTTCATTATGCAGCAGAGGTTGGTGATATGGTTTTTGAAATATACCCGTTGCCTGAAAATGAATCAGTAAATACGTCAATCCGACTTGGTTTCTCGATCGCGAATTTAGATACTGCCATTAACCAGTTAAGGAATGCCGGTGTAAAAATTGCGCGTGAACCGAAACAAACCGAATGGGGATATATAGGTATAGTTGAAGATCCTGATGGGAGAAAGGTAGAGCTGAAGCAGCTGACATAGTGAATGCTTTGCCGCAGAAGGAGCAGATTAACGCAGATAAAAAAGTACAGACACTCATACTATACCCGACAGGAACGCAGCAAGGAATGCTACACCGTAACTATACAAACAAAAATCTGCGTCTATCTGTGTCCTCTGCGGGCAAAAAAGGCAGCATGTAAAAAGCTATATCGCAGATGCAGCATTCTCCGCAGGTAAAAACTATAGCACCGCCTGTTTTTTTGTTTACATATTTAATGCGATACTTGTAGTATAACCGAATAATGCTCGTATGCAAAAGATTTATTTAAGTGATGCTGGTCCGAAGGTTTCTCCCGCTGTATATGGTTTTTACCGCTGGGATACCGAACTGGAAAATGCCCCGGCATCGATGGAACGTATCGTTGCCCTTTGCCTTGAACTCGGCATTAATACTTTCGATCATGCTGATATATATGGTTCTTCACAATGCGAAGAATTGTTTGGCGCACTCCTCAGCAAGAAGTCGTTTAAAAGAGAAGATATAGTACTGTTTACCAAATGCGGGTTAAAGGTTCCGCAGGCTGGCGACTCATCCATACGCGTAAAGCATTACGATACTTCGGCTGCGCATATCAACCAAAGTGTAGAAAACTCGCTGCGTAAACTCAAGACCGACTATATCGATATATTTCTACTCGATCACCTCGACCATGTTTCAAACCTGGAGGAGACAGCTATAGCACTTGAGAAACTGATGAAGTCAGGAAAAATCAGGAATATTGGTGTTGCAAACTTTTCGGTGTTCCAGCACCAGTTGCTGGCATCGTACCTGCATACTCCTATAGTAACGCATCACCTGGAATTGAACCTACTCAATACGTCTGCACTCGACAACGGCCAGATAGACTATATCAAGCAACGCTATATGCGTCCGCTGGTTTCCGCACCGGTGGCCAGTGGCAGAATAGCTACCGGTACCGATGAACAGGCTGTACGTGTACGCAAGAAATTACAGGAGATGGCTGCGAAGTATACAGTAGATATAGAATCGGTAGCGGTTGCATGGCTCATTAAGCTAGGAGCACTTCCGCTGATTGGTACTCGCGAAGAGCAACGCATCCGTAACATCGCCAATGCCTTCAACATTCAGCTCGATCACCAGGATTGGTACGAACTTTATACCGCTTCACGCGGAGACATTTAGTCGTTGACTTGTTATCTGTGAATCGTTATTCGTAAAGACGATTAACGATTCACGGATAACGATTATCAACGCTCCACTGGAATATAGATGTGAAACGTTGCGCCCTCATTCAGCTTTCCCTCGGCCTGTATAAACCCATTGTGGTTATCCAGAATTCTTTTGCAGATGGAAAGACCTATACCAGTGCCGCTATATTCACTTTGCCCGTGCAGGCGTTGAAATACTTCGAAGATCCGGTTGCTATAGGCTTCATCAAACCCGATACCATTATCTGCTATTACAATATGATGAAACCGCTTCGTCATATCTCCGGTATAACCTTTAATCTGGTCGGCCGTTACTTCATCAGCCCGGATAAGTATGTGCGGTCGTATATCTTTTCGTGAAAACTTGAGCGCATTGCTCAACAGATTTACAAACAACTGCTGGAACTGAAAGCGTATCAAATCAAGTACAGGCAGCGGTAAAGCTTCAACCACAGCATGCTTGTCGCGAATCGTTTCATCGAGATCGCGCTTAACAATTTCAATGATCTCGTTCAGATCGACACGTTCAAAGTTACGTTCCTGTGTTGACGTTCTCGAATAGGCGAGAAGATCTTCAATGAGCGCCTGCATGTGTGATGTTGTGTTCACAATACGCTGCATATACTCTTTGCCTTTGTCGGAGAGAGTTTCTCCATCCACCTCCTTGATCCGGTGAATGAACGATTGTATTTTCCGAAGAGGAGCCTGCAGATCGTGACTGGATACATACGCGAAAGAAGTAAGTTCCTGGTTCATCTGCTCAAGCTCAGCATTCTTCTTTTTCATTCTGTCTTCAGCAGATTTACGCTCGGTAAGATCACGTGTTACTTTCGCGAAGCCGATCACATCGTGTGCATCATTGTGAAGTGCTGTGATGATCACGCTGCTCCAGAACAATGTTCCATCTTTACGTACGCGCCACCCTTCATACTCTGCTTTTCCCTGTTTGCGCGCCTGTTCTATAAATTTTTCAGCGAGGTGTAGCTCCTGGTCTTGTTGTGTATAAAATATACGGAAGTGTCGTCCGATCGCTTCTTCGGCCGTATAGCCTTTCAGTGTTTCGGCTCCCTTGTTCCAGTCAATAATATAGCCATCGTTGTCGAGCAGTATAAAGGAATAATCCTGCACTTCCGAAATCATCTTCTCCCAATATAAACTGGTCAGTTGGCTTCGGTTGCCAAGTGCTAGTTTTTTTTGAGACATCGAGCTCATAATATTTGTATTCTGATAAGAAACCTGTTCTACGAAATATAGTAATTCTGGTGTGAATACGATATCCGATGCTTACACCTTCAGTATATAATGCTGCTGACAGCATTCGGATGCCGACACTTGAGCCAGTAGCGCAGAATGAGGTGCATGGTTTTCTTTAATTCTTCGAAGCTGTTCTCTTTCAGAAAAAATCCCTGAACCGTAAGCTCGTAGGCTCGGCGTACCTGAGCCGGGCTTGCTGCCGTGGAGAAGAATATGAAGGGTATACTTTTTCGTTTCAGAAAGTGATCGTTATTGATGTGCTCCAGTAACTCAAGTCCATCCATCAACGGCATATTTATGTCGCAGATAATGAGCAGAGGCTTTTGCGTTGTCCGCTTCAGGTACTCAAAAACCTTGTTACCATTATTGAAGAAGAGGAGGTGATCTTCAATGCCGATTTCGGAGCAGACGGATTTCAGAATATCCTGATCGTCAGGGTCATCTTCAACAATTAGAATCGGTGAATTTAGAGGAATGATCAGTTGGTCCATCCGTGACGAACCATAAAATATAATGCCAGTTGAGGCTCGGACCGGGTATCCTCTGCGTTGTTTTTTCGGGGTAGGTGCATAAACAAAAAAAACCAGGAGCAAGCCTGGTTTTTTTCTATAGCTGAGCGTTTGCTTAGTTTGCTAACCGAACATTTACTGCATTTACGCCTTTTTTTCCCTGTTGGAGTTCAAAAGTCACTACATCGTTTTGACGGATTGAATCAACAAGCAATCCGGAAATGTGTACAAAGTAATCTTGTCCTGTTGCTGTTTCTTTGATAAAACCAAATCCTTTGGCTTCATTAAAAAATTTTACTGTTCCTTCTTTCATTGAATTAAATAAAAATCGATACAAAGGTAAGAGATAAACCTTAAGGCAGTACACCTTTTCTTGGCTTATCCGGAAATTAACGTTAAAGTATCACATAAATTGCTTACTTTTGTGTTTCGATTCCGCTAATTCCCCGAAAAAAGAACTTTAGGCGTCAGAAATTTTTTTTAGCTAATCCAATTGACAGCCTCTCTTTACACAACATTTTAACATGACATTTGAAAATTTGAATTTAATAGAGCCTCTTTTGCGTGCTCTAAAAACAGAAGGATATTCCAAGCCCACACCCATTCAGGCACAGGCCATACCCGTTTTACTGGAACGAAAAGATTTGCTCGGCTGCGCCCAAACCGGAACCGGTAAAACGGCTGCGTTTGCGCTGCCAATCCTTCACCTTCTTCATCAGGACGAACTGTTTGTGAAAGGACCTGTAGGTATAAAGGCCCTGATACTCACGCCAACCCGCGAACTTGCCATACAAATTGGTGACAGCTTTACAGCCTATGGAAAACATCTCCGTCTGTCGCATACCGTTATCTTTGGTGGCGTATCACAACATACACAGGTAAAGGCGCTACGTGATGGTGTTGATATACTCATTGCTACTCCGGGCCGACTACTCGACCTGATGGACCAGCGCTATGTAAAACTGCAGCACCTTAAAATGCTGGTACTCGATGAAGCCGACCGCATGCTCGACATGGGTTTTATTCACGATGTTAAAAAAGTTATAGCGCGTGTTCCAGCCAAACGACAAACTATTTTCTTTTCGGCTACTATGCCTCCGGAAATAGCTTCACTGGCTAACACCATTCTGAGCAACCCGGTAAAAGTAGAAGTAACTCCGGTTTCGTCTACTGCCAATACTATTAACCAGTCTGTATATTTTGTAGAAAAGGGCAACAAGCGCAAGCTGCTGCACCATATTTTACAAGACCGTTCCATTGCAACAGCGCTTGTGTTTACCCGCACTAAACATGGTGCCGACCGTGTAGCCAAGCAGTTGAATGAAGCCGGTATACGCGCGGAAGCTATACATGGCAATAAATCACAAGGGGCCAGACAACGTGCACTCAGCAATTTCAAATCGCGCAAGACTCGCGTGTTGGTAGCGACCGATATCGCGGCACGCGGTATTGATGTGGAAGAACTCACACACGTGATCAACTTCGAGCTCCCCAATGTACCCGAAACGTATGTACACCGCATTGGTCGTACCGGTCGTGCCGGAGCCAGCGGTATATCGATATCTTTCTGTGACGAAGAGGAAAAGGAATTCCTGGATGACATCCAGAAAATAATCGGCAAGAAAATTCCTGTGGTAGACGATCATCCATACCCGATGATCCGTGCCGGCATGCCGAAACCCATTTCACAACCCCGCACCGCCACACAACGCAACGGCCATACGCAGAACTCCCGCCCGAACGGCAACCACAACCCACAGACCCCTGCGAAGAAGAAAAAGAAGTGGTATCCGAAGAAGTAGGGATGTGTTTACGTGAGTACGTTGGCACGTGTTTAAGTGATATGTGTTTATGATGATACGTGTGCGAGTGTCTTAATGAGATAAAATGTAGACATATCCACATCTACTCAAACACATACACACCTACACACCTAAACACGTTCACGCTAGCGCGAACAGATTTCCCGATAATCACAAAAACCGCAAACCTTCAGGTCATCGGTTTGATCGAAGGGCACGGTGGGGTTGAAGAGTTCGTGGAGGAGTGTGAGTAGATGCTTTTCGAATTCCGGAAGGTATGGGGTTGCATCATCAATACGATGTTTGCCGAGGTATAGGCCATATTCAAAATCATCTTTGAAGATTTCTTTTCGATTGATAAGTCCTGGCTGGATTTTTACTTCGGGCGATCGTGTTGCATTTCGCTGCGCATATACCCATGCATAGAGCATTGCCTGAAAGGCTGCCTTGTTCCGTTTGGGATCGCGCCTGAAAAGCGATTCTATACTCTCAAATTTATTCTCGTCCTTCCCGGTTTTATAGTCCAGGATGCGAACGGTGTTTGCTTTCTCATCCACGCGGTCGATAAGACCTCCCAGTACAATGGAAAGTGTTTTGTCACGTTGCGTGATGTTAACTGGTGTGGTGAAATTTTTGGCTTCGAGAAACCCGATTGTGAAAGGAGTATATACCTTGTCGTACGAAAGTACTTTTAATGCAAACTTCTTTACCATTTCCTTTACTACCAGTTGACGACCATCGTATTCAAATACTTTGGTGTCGGGTAAATGAAAGTGTTGGCGGAATGCGAGTTCAATGAATCGCTCCAGCTTTGCATTTACATTTATAAAGTGTTCTTCCTTTACAGCCCACTGTCCTGCCGGTGGACGAAGGTCCTGGTAGAACAACTCCATCACCTTGTGAAATATATTTCCAAAGATGCGTGCATCGGCTTCTTCTTCTACTTCATCCGGCTCGCGTATTTCGAGCAGGTGCTTGAAGTAAAATTTCAATCGACACTCCAGGTATGTATTCAGTGTAGAAGGCGTTAGGGCTTTTCCAAAGTAACGTTCAAGCTTTTCCAGTACGTCAGCTTTCTTGTCTATTGCTATAGGTTTGGCTTCATGTACCTGCACCGGGTTATAGAGTATCTTCCGTTCGTGCGCCCAGTCAGTTTCATAAATGAGCTGGTATAGATAGCGACTCATCTCACCTGTACCCAGTACATCGGGCTCGGTATTATAGTATAGATCGATGGTTTCAGCACGTTGTAACAGCCGATAGAAAAGATAGGCATACATAGCATCCTGGTGTTCGGATGTAGGCAAGCTATAGGCTCTGCGGATGTTATGCGGTATATAAGAACCTTGTCGAGGCGCAGAAGGCCACAAACCTTCGTTCAGCGAAAGTATAATAACGTGATCGAAGTCCAGGTTACGCGTTTCAAGCACCCCCATAATTTGCAAACCCTTCAGCGGCTCACCGGTAAACGGTACTTTTTCAGTGCGCACGATCTGGCGGAACATACGCTGCTGCATGCGGAGTTCCATCGGCTCGCTGAGGGTAAGTTCCTGCACCCGCGACAGTATACGATGAAAGTGAAAAGCAAATTCTTTCTCCATCAACCCACCGGCATCCGGTGATGTAGCAAGTGCTTCCACTACGCGAATAAGATACGCGAGAAATTCTTCAGTCGGTACAATGCGGAAAACCTCTTCGAGCAGTTCATGTTTCTTCTCGAAGAATGATGGTGCTATATGTACCTGGTTGTTCTTGTGTATAAACTCCCGCCACTGCGCTGCTTCTTCGCCCACACGTGCCTTCAGGTAGGGGTGGTTGAGAAGGGCCAGTACATAGCGGTAGTAAAATTCATCTTTACGTTTATGCAGGTGCAGCTCAAACAGGAAATCAATGAGCGAATAGTAAGGTGTACTCACCAACGGAAAACCCATGGTGACATTGATAGACTGTAGCGAAGGCGGCAAAGCATAAAGCACCGACATGAGCATATTTTCATCGGGAAGCACGATCACGGTGCGCTCCGCTATATTCTGTTCGGCCAGTAGGCGTAGCGTTGTATCAAGTTGTTGTGCGAGTAATTTAGGTTGACCGGCTTTTTGCGGTACACCCAATACCGTAATTTTCTTGGCTTGTCCTAAATACGTTTTCGGTTCAGGCGGAAAAGTTTGTCCGAGCACCGTATGTTTTCGATACTGTCTGAAAAATGTACCGGCTTCACGGTGCGGTTCATTTACATAGAATGCATCTTCATCCCAATATATACGTGTGTCACGATGTTCTGTAAACCACGTCAGGATTTTCTCTTCGGCTGATGTGAGCGCATTGAAACCGGCAAACACATATTTAGTATTGACTTCTTTCTTCTTAGCGGCTGGTACGAATTTGTCAATGTTCTCGGCTACATGGCGATGGATCATGCCGGAGTAACCGATCTTCTCCTCCATCAGTTGCTGGCGAAACGCTGTATATACCGGATATAAACTCTGCCACAGCTCGAGGAACTTTCGTTTACTGGCCGAAGAACCAAAGTCGATGGTTTGCCAGAACTCGATAAGGAACTGTTTCTGTTCTTCGGTGAGGTAATCGAAATACTGATCGAGTTCTTTTTGATTACTCAGATCTTTAAACAGGCCCGCAGCATGTACCAGGTATTTATCGAGTTCATCAAAATCACGCAATAGCATTTCTCCCCAGAAGTAAAAACGATCGAGGTTTTCATCCGAGTTTGTAATGCGTTTAAATACGCGGTATAAACTGACAATAAGCGAAAGTTTATCAGCTTCCTGCAGATCAGAAAATGTACCTATAAATTCTTCAATGCTTACAATATTGGGTGCCCACCGCGGGGTGTCCAATTGTTCGGCAAGCGCTTTTCTAAAATATAGCGAAGCACGCTTGTTGGGAAAGATCACCGTGAGGTTGTCCCAATCGGTATATTCCTTTCTGATGGTATCGGCTATTTCCTGGATAAATGTTCTCATACTGTTTTGCACACCCGCTCATTTACATATACCAGATAACCTTTTATTTCTTCCAGGCCCATGGTTTTCAGAATGGATATATACTCGTTTACCTGATGTTCGTCTTCTTTTTTCGATGCACCCGTTTTATAGTCAATGAGGATGGCCCGTTTTTCTTGTATAGCAATGCGATCAATTCTGCGTTCACTTCCATCCGGCATGATCAGCGATGCTTCGCGCTTTAATACCACATCTTCGGCAAATGCCGGTCGCAGTGGAGGATGTGTTACAATCCACTTGACAGCGTCTTCTATAACGGCATGTTCATCTTTGTGGATGAGTCCTTCCTTCATGGCCTGCTCCAGGGTTACTGCTATATCTGCTTCCGTTTTGATGCGCGCCATCAGCGTATGCAGAAATATACCATAGTTGATTTTCTTGCGCTGCTCGGTCTGCTGGAAAAATTCTTTACCACGCGTTCGTATCTGCAGGCGCTCCCGCCACGGAGTAATATAATAGTGTTTCAGAATGAGCGAATTGTTAACAGGCGCCTCATTGCGTTCATCTTCAATCGTGCCGATGGTAAGTGTCCTGTTGCCTGAAGACCAGTATTGCTGAAACGCATCGCTTGTCTCAACGGCACGCTCGGTCAATTTACCGATATGATTGATGCTGCCCGATTTGCTATAGGGCGCCAGCGCAATCAAACCCTGCTCCGCACGCGTAAAGGCAACATACAGTAAATTGAGGTTGTCAAGGTATATACGTTTTCGCTCTTCGGTATAATATTCATGAAAGCACGTGTTCTCCAGCTTGCTGCTATACTTCAGCGGCAGGTAACCGATATCTTTAAACAACGGCTCATCCGAACGACACCAGAGTATAGGCGATTTCATAGGCGGATGGTTCAGTTCCCAATTAAGAAATGGTATAATAACATAGCGGAACTGAAGTCCTTTGGATTTATGTATCGTAATGATCTGCGCGGCATCCACACCACCGGCAACCTGTATAGACTTTTTATGTTTGTTATCGTCCCACCATTGTAAGAAAGAAGCCAGATCACTTTTCTCGCGCATGCTGAATTCCAGCACTACATCCTGAAATGCCTGCAGGTATGCAATCTCGGTAGAGAGCTTGCCGAGGTTAAACATGTGAATGAGATTTTCAACCAACTCTACTAACGGCAACGCAGCCAGTACATCCTCCTGGTCGGTGAACGGTGGAGGCACCAGTTTGGCAAACTCTTTTGTTTTACTGTTGGAAAATAATTTATGCTGATTCGGAAATGCCTGTTGTGGCCAAAGTTTCTGATACTCGTATGCGAGCTGTGCGCGGGCAATTAAATTCTTGCCGTCTTCCAGCAGGCGCATGGCATTGATGAGCACCACTACGGACGCTGCCTGATCGAGACGAAGCGATTCGTTGGACACCACATCGTATTTATACTCCGGCTTAGCCTCAGCTGACGACCGGTACTGCATGAAATACTGCGCGATCATCTGGCCTTCGCTGTTATCGCGAACCAGGAACGCTATATCGCGCAACGCTATACCTTTTTGCTGCAGGTTTTCCAATATACCGGGAAGCTGCTCCAGCGAAACATCTTCAAATTTTACTTTACCTTTCTCATTCTCTTCATCTCCATTTTTTTGTGCAGCTTCGACTGTATCTAAAAACTGAATGGATATATAGCCCTTGCCGGGATGACGGAATACTTTTTGCGATGCATCGCTATACGACTGTTGCGGAAATATAGTATTGGTCTCTTTACTGATGATGTTGGAAGCTGCTGCAAACAAAGCGTTGTTGAATGTCACTACGTTTCCCGCACTGCGGTAATTGGTATCCAGCGGAAATGTATCGATCATCAGTTCGCCTACGTCCTGCTTTACTTTTTCCTGTAATATATTCAGGTCACCACCTCGCCAGCGATATATAGATTGTTTAATGTCGCCTACAATGAGACTTCTGTAATTTTGCGCTATACCGTTCTTGATGAGTGGCAGTATATTCAGCCATTGAAAGCCCGATGTATCCTGGAACTCATCAATCAGAAAGTGGCGATAGAATGAACCAACCTTCTCGTATATAAACGAAGTGTCCTGACCTTGCATAACGCCTTGCAAAAACTGCGGAGCATCGGAGAGCAGCATCAGGTTGTTCTCACGAAGATACTCTCGTAGTGTCTTTGAAATATCCGAAAGCAGTCCGAATACATATAGATTACGCAGCGCCTGTTC
This sequence comes from uncultured Chitinophaga sp., assembly GCA_902168205.1. Lineage (GTDB taxonomy): Bacteria > Bacteroidota > Bacteroidia > Cytophagales > Cyclobacteriaceae > Ohtaekwangia > Ohtaekwangia kribbensis. The sequence goes on from CABHOK010000011.1 coordinate 266,056, forward strand.
GGCGGAAAAATAAGATATACTTTCTTTTTCAATGTACCCGATCAGCGAAGCCAGTTGAGACAACCACGCCTGATTACCTTTGGAGACAATAACCGATGCATTAGGACCTTTGGATGGCCACTCGGCTGCGTCAACCATCATTCCCATCACACGCGTACCCGGAAGTTTGATTTCTTCTTCGAGGCCTGCTATATACGAATATATACTCCCGGATTTACCATACTTGAAATCGGTGATGGCAAGTCCGTGGTCGTGAAAATCTTTCAGCAGGTTGCGGGCATCCGAGCGTACCCTATTCTCAAATTGTTTTACGACACGTTGTAATTTTTCGCGCGTGCTTTTAAAGAACTCTTTGTTCTCGGTAGCACGCAGCACCTGCTCTTCAATTACTTTGAATTCTTCTTTGAAAATCTCTTTGGAGAAGTCGAGCAGCGCAGAACGTATGTCCCAATCTTTACCTTCCACCAGTCGCTCGAGTGAAAATTCCAGCACCCAGCCGCGCAGTTCATCATCATCCGAAAGATTATCCATTACCTGGTCGATCACCTCTTCCAGTACTAAGTCATTATCAACTTCCAGGCGAAAATTACCGAGCAGGTTTGTCTCACGCGTAAAGGAACGGATCACCCGCTGAAAGAAAGCATCGATGGTGCTGATTGAAAACTGCGAGTAATTATGCAGAATAAGCGAGAGCACTTCGCGACTGCGATCTCTAAACTGTGCAGGTGTAAAAAGTTTTCCTTCCTTTTGAAAGTCACCCTGTATCTCTGTTGCCAGATCTTCACTCTTACCGTGAACAAAATCATCCAGGTACCGGATGATGCGGTCTTTCATCTCCTGCGTACTCTTGTTGGTAAAGGTCATGGCCAGGATATACCGGTAGTACTCCGGGTAACGCAGCGCAAGCTTGAGGTATTCCTTTGCCAGCGTACGCGTTTTACCCGAGCCGGCAGAGGATCGATAAATATGGAAGGTCTTTTCGGTCACGAGGCCGAAGTAAATCTAATCGCAGCACTTACGCAATGTACAGGATGCAGAATACTACGTTGAAAAGCAATCGGTCTCAAAGTGACTCGTGCACAGGCAGTTCATCACACCTGTGTATCACTTTTCAAACGAGCCGTATGGCGGAATTACCGCGTGCGGAATTTTCGCGCATCATTATTAAAAAAGTAACCACCGAAATTGAAACTTAACTTTTAATTTACAGCCGTGTTTTCATTAAAAGACTGAACAAAAAACAGTATCTTGAATTAAATCTGCCTATGCTGCGCAAGCTTTATTTACTGGGCCCGAAGATCGCTTATTCCTTCCCGGTTCAGTTATTGTTTAACAACATCAAGCGTAACCATGTGTTAATGCTATGCTGGGTGGTGCTTTTTGCCATGGTTACCGGCAGCTTTGGTAAATATCTCGGTATACCGTATCTCTTTCTGGATCCCGAGTATCTCAATGCGGTAAATTTCAGAAGCTTTTTTATCATGGGACTTGTAACGGCAGGTTTCATTACGGCTTTTCACATTACCTGCTATATAACCGATGGACATCGTTTTTCTTTTGTAGGAACCTTGTCGCGTCCCTTCTCACGATTTGCGCTGAACAATAGTATTATACCGGTGGTATTCATGATCACCTATATCTACGAGATTGTAGAGTTTCAAATCCACAACGAATATAGTTCGCCCGGCATTCTTGCATGGAATCTTACCGGCCTGTTAACCGGCTACGTGGTAATGACGCTGATCTTCTTTATATACTTCTGGTTTACCAACAAAGATATCTTCAAGTATGTAGTGTGCCGCATTGATGAGAAGATCAAGCAGAACGTACAGGTAACGCGCGCCAGTGTTATGAAGAAACTGGATATAGCGCGCAAGAAACAGGTGCGTGTTGATAATTACCTGGACTACGATCTGAAGGTAAAGGAAGTGGAGGAGCATACGTTCTACGACAAGGCTACCATTCTGCAAGTGTTCGATCAGAATCATTTTAACCTGGTGGTGATTGAGTTGATGATCTTCATCATTATTACTGTACTCGGTATCTTTAAAGATTACCCGATGTTTCAGCTTCCGGCAGCGTCCAGCTTTATTATATTCCTTACGGTTTTTGTGATGATGGCCGGTGCATTTTCATACTGGTTCGGAAACTGGTCTGCAACGGTAGCCATACTGCTTTTCCTCATCTTTAATTACCTGGTAGGCGAAGAATTCTTTACCAAAAAATACGAAGCATTTGGATTGGACTATCAGCGACATACTGCCGAGTATTCGATCCGGTCGTTGCAACAACTGAATGACAGTACACATATTCAGCGCGATCGCCAGGCTACATTTGTTATGCTGGAGAACTGGCGTAAAAAATTTCCGGCAGAGCGTAAACCTAAAATGGTTTTTGTCTGCGCGAGTGGTGGCGGTAAACGTGCCGCGTTGTGGACACTCACTGCGATGCAGGCGTCTGACAGTTTAACGAATGGTAAATTACTGGAGAACACCATTCTGATTACAGGAGCTTCCGGTGGATTAATTGGCGCAAGCTATTATCGTGAGTTGAAGCTGCAGCAAAAGCTGGGAAATAATGTTCGTCCCAATGCGATGATGCACAGGCGCAAGATTGCTACCGATAACCTGAACCCGCTCATATTTAGTCTCATGGCCAACGATCTCTTTGTGGGCTTCACTAAATTTGAATACGGCGGCAACTTCTATTACCGCGATCGCGGCTATACCTTTGAAGAACAGCTTAACCAGATTACCGAAGAGTATCTGAATAAACCCATTGCAGCATACGACAGTGCCGAGCGTAATGCTGTGATCCCAATGATGATTCTGACACCAACCATTGTAAACGATGGCCGCAAGCTATATATAGCATCGCGCCCCGTCTCGTTCATGAATTATGATATTCTCAATTTCCCGCAGCATGCTTTTCCGAAAATAAGTGGCGTTGATTTTCAGACCTTGTTTGAAGATCACAACGGTGCCAACCTTCGTTTCCTGTCGGCATTGCGCATGAGTGCTACGTTCCCCTATATTACGCCTAACACAACATTGCCTACCGAGCCCGCTATAAAAATTATGGATGCCGGTATATCCGATAACTTTGGCGTATCGGATGCTGTGCGGTTTTTGTTTGCCTTTAAAGACTGGATTGCCGAGAATACTTCCGGAGTAATTTTCGTTTCCATTCGCGACTCTCCTAAACTCGATAACGTAAAACAAAGAACAGGACAAACCATTGTCGATGATTTCACGCAGCCGATCAGCAGTGTCTATAATAACTTTGAAAATTTTCAGGATATAAACAGCGATATGCTGATAGGACACGCCAAGTCATGGTTCAAAGGTTCCATCGATCGTATCGATCTTCAATACGAAACGGAAAACTACGTGCCGATTCTGCAGAATATGGATAGCATCCGTCAACACAATTCACGCGCATCCTTAAGCTGGCGCCTCACCACCCGCGAGAAATATAGCATCGAATACACGATCAACTCCACCGAGAACCAGGCACAACTCATGCGACTAGCCGCGCTGCTGGGAGATTCGTTGCTGGTTAGTCGTTAGTCGTTATCCTTGAATCGTTAATGGTTTACTGGCAAACTGTAATATACTTCTGAAGTGATTGCATGAAGGGAGTGTATATTGTTCTACACTTAATAATGTAGCGATAAAGTATACTCTCTTAAACTCCCCCTAGCAACCAGAAGCTCGCAGCCAGTAACTTTTAAACTATATTGCATGCCGAATGACATCACACGAACAACTGCAAAAAACATTCGAGCTAATTAAACTCGAGCGGCAAGCTGATCTGGAGTATTATCGTCAGAAAGTTTTGTTGCGTTCTATTCACGAACGTACCAAAGAAGGTACAACGTGGTATCCACTTCGTTTCAACCGCGACTATATCGGTACAGGCGAGCGTCTTATTATTGAAGTAGAGCGAACCAATCACCTTGATCAGCCGCATGCTTTTCAGAGTGGTAAATCCGTGAGTGTATTTTCCAATGCATCGGGTAAACCGGAGAAGGAGCATGTGAACGGAGTGGTAAATTATGTTCGTGATAATGTGATGTCCATTACATTGAACAGCGATGATGTTCCCGATTGGATCGAAGATGGTTTGGTAGGTGTAGATGTGATGTTTGATGAGATGAGCTATCGCGAAATGGAATTCGCACTGAAAGAAGTGATGAAGGCCGAGGACAATCGCGTAGCGATGTTGCGCGAGATTTTGTTGGGAGGAGAGAAGAGTTTACGGTTGAAAGTGGAAAGTGTCAGGACAGCAGATGGCAGTATACAAGCTATACCAACAACTTCGCTATTAAATAGCAGTCAGCATGAAGCACTCACCAAGGTAATGGAGACTGCAGATATAGCGTTTGTTCATGGTCCTCCGGGAACAGGCAAAACTACAACGTTGGTGCAGGCTATCATTGCAACGGTACGGCTGGAGAAACAGGTATTGGTTTGTGCGCCCAGTAACGCTGCCGTTGATTTACTCGCTGATAAATTATCGGAGCAGGGCATGAACGTTTTGCGTATAGGGCATCCCGCCCGCGTAACGGAACAATCGCTGAGTAAAACGCTGGATGCACGTATAGCGGCTCACAGTAATTATGGTGAACTTCGCGAGATACGCAAGCGCATGGAACAAGTGCGCAGCATGGCTTCCAAGTATAAACGTAACTTTGGTTTTCACGAACGCGAGCAACGCAAACTGCTGAAGCAGGAAGTAAAACTGTTGAAGTCTGATGCCGACATGCTGGAGTTCTATATCATCAACGACCTGTTGCAAAACAGTGATGTGATCTGCGCTACGCTGGTAGGGTCATCGCATCCGACACTGCGCGGTAAAAAATTCAGGACAGCATTTATAGATGAGGCGGGCCAGGCACTGGAGCCTGCCTGCTGGATACCGATACTTCGATCGGAGCGAATAATTTTTGCAGGCGATCATTTACAATTACCGCCTACTATAAAATCAAATGAAGCGGCAAGAGCAGGTTTGTCTCAAACGCTTTTTGAAAAAGGAATCGAGAAACATCCCGGTCAATCGTCCATGCTACAGGTTCAATATCGCATGCACGAAGACATTATGAAATTCTCTTCGCAATATTTTTATAAGGACGAGCTTATTGCTGATGCTTCTGTGAAGCATGAATTACTTCGCCCCAACCAGGCACCGGTAGAGTTTATCGATACCGCGGGCGCAGGTCATGCCGAGGAACAGGACAAGGAAACACTTAGCCGTTTTAATCATGAAGAAGCACAGGTATTGATCCGCAGGGTCGAGAAGCTCGTGGAAGAAGTTGGTATAGAAGAATGGGCTGAACAAAAAATTACGCTCGGTATAATAACACCGTATCGCGCGCAGGTAGACTATATATTGAAACTCACAGAAGCATCTTCTATACTAGAACCGTTACATGGTCTCATATCTATTAACACCGTAGATGCTTTTCAGGGACAGGAGCGCGATGTGATCGCCATAAGCTTTGTACGCAGCAACGACAAAGGTGAAGTCGGTTTCCTCAGTGATATACGAAGAACCAACGTAGCCATGACACGCGCACGCAAAAAACTCATTATGATTGGCGACAGCGCAACGCTGGGCTCACATCCTTTTTATCTTGAGTTGATCGAGTACGTTCAGCAAAAGGAATTTTACAAAAGCGTTTTTGAGATTGAATAATTTTTAAGCCTGCAGAGGATGCAGATGTTCGCAGAAGTTTTTTAAATATAATATCTGGGTTAATCTGTGCCTTCTGCGGGCAAAAGGTATTAGTTATGGTTTATGCAGAGTATATATTAAAGTTTTACAAGTCGTTGTCGATTGATGTAGAGTTGCCCGAAGGGGTAGAGGTGATGAATCCTTACCAGGATACCGTTGCTTTCGACTTAAGCCGACAGTTCTACGAGAAGTTTTACAACGATAGCAATCCGCGAACGCTCATCTTCGGTATTAATCCCGGCAGGTTTGGTGGAGGTATAACGGGTGTTCCTTTTACTGACCCGGTGAAATTGGAAAAGCTCGGTATAGTCAACAACCTGAAAAAGAAAGTAGAACTCTCCGCAGATTTTATATACGCTATGATTGACGCCTATGGTGGCGCTGAAAAATTCTATCATGATTTTTACATCACAGCACTCAGCCCGTTAGGGTTTGTGAAAGACGACAAGAACCTCAATTACTACGATATAAAAATTTTGCAACAAACGGTAGAGCCTTTTATGCTGAAATGTATTCGACAGCAACTTGACTTCGGGGTTAACCGCCAGCGATGCTATTGCCTGGGTGAAGGCGAGAACTTCAAATACCTTTCCTCGATCAACAAGAAGCATAACTTTTTTGAGACCGTTATACCGTTGGCACATCCACGCTTCATCATGCAGTATAAACGCAAGAGTATCGATGTATATATCCAGGACTATATGCGCAAGTTTCGAAGCTGACCCGCTGCACTCGTTGTTGTTATTGTAATAAAAAGAGTCACGATTTAGAGTTTCATTACTACCCTGAAATATGCCCGCCTGCGGACAGGTACGTTCACATTTGACCGGACTTATTCTCAGATAATGCTTTAAATCCCGCAGAATCAGGGATTTTTTCCATGGCATCGATCTTGAACTTACCGGGAACCCGTGGACACTATATTTGAATTAAACCCGGTTATATGCTATTCAACTACATCAAAATTGCTTTCCGTTCCATACTGAAATTTAAAGGTTATGCAACTATAAACCTGCTGGGACTTGCACTCGGTCTTGCCGTTGGTATACTTATCATGCTATATGTGTTCGATGAGTTGTCGTACGACAAGTTTCATGCGAACAAGGATCGTATTTACCGGGTAGAAAGTCTGTTTTATAAAAATGCTTCCGGTGAGAAGGACGCGATAGCAACCAATGCCTGGCCGGTAGGAGTAACGTTGAAAAAGGATTTCCCGGAAGTAGAATCGGTGCTATATGCGAAGAGCGGCTCGATGCTCTTGTTGAATCATAATGATAAACGGCTCAAGCAACGCATACACTTTGTATCACCGGAGTTTCTCTCCATGTTCTCTTTTCCGCTGGTAAAAGGAAATCCGGATAAAGCATTAACGGAACCCAACACCGCAGTGCTGACGGAGTCGATGGCTGAAAAACTTTTTCCGGGTGGTGATGCCCTGAACAAAAATATAACACTGGCAGATACACTGCAGTTTATGGTAACGGGTATATTAAAAGATATACCTTCCAACTCGCATATTCAATTGGACATTGCTTTGTCTTTCTCATCGTATCCGCTGCTGGATAAATATTTTACGTACGATGAAGGCTGGGGAAACATCAACGTATCAAACTATATTCTTCTGAAAGAAGGTACAGACATTGAGACATTCCGTGCCAAAGCAGAAAATGTTTATACAGAGCACGCCAGCGACATGCTGAAGCAATGGGGAACCGAAAGCAAAGTTGTATTTACACCGCTGTCGGATATATACCTTCGCGCAACAAATGAAAACCGGATGGGCTCCACCGGAAGCATTGACCGCGTTTACCTGGTATCGGCTATAGCAGCGTTTGTGATTCTGCTGGCCTGTATAAATTTTGTGAACCTTACTACAGCACGCTCAGTATACCGGGCTAAGGAAGTTGGACTCCGTAAAGTGGTGGGCTCAACCCGCAGTATACTTATTCGCCAGTTTCTCAGCGAGTCGTTTGTACTTACTTGTATAGCACTGTTGTTTGCTGTAACACTGGCGGGTGTATTGCTGCCGATCTTCAATCAACTGCTGGATAAATATTATACCCTGAATACATTGGTGAGTCCGGCTATACTGGCGGGTATAGCATGCCTCGTAATTGTTGTAACGTTTCTTTCCGGTTATTATCCTGCCTGGGTTATGTCAGGCTTGCGTCCGGTAGAAGTGCTCAAAGGAAAAATGCAGTCGAGCGCGCGCGGTGTGCAGCTTCGAAGAACACTCGTAGTGTTTCAGTTTGTTATTTCACTGAGTCTTGTATTGGGTACACTCATTGTTATCAACCAGCTTCGCTTTATGCAGCAGCAGGAGCTGGGCTTTGCCAAAGATGAGATCTTCGTGGTGAATGCAGCACGTGCCCGGTCGGTAAACGCAGAAGCATATGAGACGTTCCGGAATGAAGTACGATCGCTCGCCTTTGTAGACGATGTAACGTTTACCAATTCATTGCCGGGTAATCCGGGTTGGTTAGGACAAGTATCTTTCCCGGAAGGTAAATCCGGTGATGATGCGATCAGTGTTGAGTATATGGCCGTGGATGATCATTATATGCAAACACTCGGTCTTGAACTGATCGCGGGCGAACGTTTCAGTAAAGATCATGCTGCATTGTTAAAAGATGGTTTAGTATTGAATGAGACAGCAGTCTCGGATTTCGGCTGGGCATCGCCTGAGGAAGCGATCGGTAAGAAGATCACATCACCATCAGGTTATCCGGAAGGTGAAGTAATTGGTGTTGTAAAAGATTACCACCAGTTCGGATTGCAGCAAAATATAGGGCCTATGGTAATGGACTTCAATCCGAACGCGAGTTATATGTATGCTATCCGATACAAAGCTGCTGATACACAACAATTGATCGAAACGCTGGGCACACTTTGGAAGAAGCACTTTCCTGGCTATGATTTTAATTACTTCTTCCTCGACCAGGATTTTGAAAGACAATATCAAACAGAACAGAAGCTCGTCAATGTCTTTGGATTGTTCTCGGTCGTAACCATTGTCATTGCTATGATCGGCCTCCTTGGACTCGTTTCCTTCATGGTACTGTCTAAAACCAAAGAGATTGGTGTCCGCAAAGTATTGGGTGCAGATATACTCCAGATCACCACGTTGCTCTCGAAGGAATTTATAGTGTTGGTAGTTGTCGCGAATGTAATTGCTATACCACTCGCGTGGCTTACCGCGGCACGCTGGCTTGAAAATTACGCCACCCGCATCAGTGTAAATCCGCTGGTGTTTATAATTGCCTTTATTGTTTTATTGTTGATTACGTTGGTTACTATAAGCTTCCAGACCGTGAAGGCGGCATCGACCAACCCGGTCGACTCGCTGCGAAGTGAATAATATATAGCATTTGTTTTATATACCTATGATCCTCAATTACATTAAACTTTCACTCCGGAATTTACTGCGCGACAGTGTCTATGCTGGAATTAATATAGGCGGACTGGCGCTGGGTATTGCTGCCAGTATTATGCTGATGCTGTGGGTACAGGAAGAGCTGAGTTACGATACTTTTCACAGCAAGGCTGATCACATCTATAAGATAAATGCAAAGTTTAATAACAACGGAACAGAGACCGTTTGGAGCATAACTCCCGGACCTATTGCAACCTTTGGTAAGCAAAGTATACCTGCCATCAAGGAGGCAGTGCGCATCTCCGACTATCATAGCACAGCACTGTTTACTTATGGTGACAAGAAAATAACGGAAGACCGTTTGAAGGCCTATATTGATAACAGTTTCTTTAAAGTGTTTGATGTTCATTTTATAAATGGAAATCCTGACAAGCCTTTCACGGATATAAACTCCGTTGTTATCTCAGCGTCTGTTGCCAAGAAAATATTCAACACAACAGATGCGGTAGGCAAAGTTTTCAAGCTCAATGAAGAGAAGGACTATACGGTAGCCGGTGTGTTCGAAGATTTTCCGCAGAACTCAACCTTGCAGTACGTTGCATTCTTTCCGTTTGAAATATTAATCAAGAACTATAGCGCCAATGTTTACTGGAAAAGTCTCGAGTCTGACTGGGGTAACTATGACTATCATACATTTTTATGGTTGAACGAAGGTGCTTCAGCAGATTCTGTAGCCAGTCAGCTAACCGCAATTCATCACGCTAATCAAAAGGAAGCCGAGTCGCTTTCCTATATAGCACAACCGCTGTCGAAGCTTCATTTATATGGGGCCGATCTGAGTGAAGAAGGTATACAGACGGTTCGTATATTTTTTATTATCGCCCTGGCTATACTATTGATTGCGTGTATCAACTATATAAACCTGGCTACGGCCCGCGCTACCAAGCGTGCCAAAGAAGTAGGCGTGCGTAAAACGGTTGGTGCCGACCGGACCAAACTTATTGTGCAGTTTCTCAGCGAGTCTGCAATCATCTCGATACTGTCGTTGTTGCTGGCCATGGTGTTTATTCAGCTTGCTATACCTTTTTACAACATACTGGCAGGTAAAACACTTTCGTTCGATCTGACCGATGCTACTGTGCTATATTTAGTGTCGGGTTCGTTGTTGGTTACATGGCTGGTGTCGGGTATATATCCGGCATTAGTACTTTCGGCATTCAAGCCCATGGAAGTGATTCGCGGTAAACTTACCATTAGCGGTGGCAACTCTACATTCCGGAAAATACTGGTGGTTACACAGTTCTCGTTGTCGATCATGATCATCATCGGTACGTTGGTAGTAGGCGAGCAGCTCGCCTTTATCCGCGATCGGAAGTTAGGCTTCAACAAAGAGAATATATTTACGTTTGGCATGCGCGGCAAAATGTACGATAACAAGAATACTATTCGTAATGAACTGCTTCGAAATCCTGCTATTGAAGAAGTAACATTCTCTAACCAGAACGTACTGAACATTGAGAATACAACGAGCGATACCGATTGGGATGGAAAAGTGGAAGGCACCGAGTTTATGGTGCACGGTATGGCTATTGATGAAAACTTTATGAAGACCATGGGTATGGAGATTACCACCGGTGAAGGTTTTCGTGATGCTGTAAGCGACACCGCCACCTATATATTGAATGAGACAGCCGTGCAGGAAGCAGGCATTGAAGATCCGATTGGTAAATCATTTACACTCTGGCAAACCAAAGGGATTATTAAAGGCGTTGTAAAAGATTTTCATCACCGGTCTATTCATAGAAAAATAGAGCCTACTGTATTTCTATACAGGCCCAACTGGTTCTGGCTGGTATATGTTAAAACCAACGGAGCGCAAAATCAGGAGGCTGTTGCCGCTGCCCAGGATGTGTGGAAGCAGTATAACCCGGCATATCCGTTCGAGTACAAATTCATGGATGATGCCTATGATAAGATGTATAACAACGAGCAACGTCTGAGTAAATTATTTACCGGCTTCTCTGCTATAGCGATCTGCATCTCATGCCTCGGGCTGTTTGGTCTTGCAACATTTACAGCCGCGCAACGCGTAAAGGAGATTGGTATACGCAAGGTTATGGGTGCATCCATTAACCAGATTATTATACTGTTGTCTAAAGACTTTTTATGGCTGGTGATGATTGCGTTTGTTATAGCAGCACCGGTTTCATGGTATATCATGGAGCAATGGCTGGCAGACTTTGCTTATCGTGCTCCCATGGCGTGGTCGATATTTGCGGTCACCGGCAGCATTGTACTGACGCTCGCATTTTTAACCATGAGCTTTCAAACCATCAAGGCTGCGTTAGGCAACCCGGTAAATTCCCTGCGTAGCGAATAATCAGAATATATATACTTGTACTATGTAAAAGGGTAGCGATCGCGCTACCCTTTTTTTGTTTAGATGCGAAACGAAAGTCCGAGATATACTTTAGTAGGTGCTTCATCCGTTAACGCCACGTTGGTAGCTATATCTACTTTTACATTAGGGGATACGTTATAGATCAACCCTCCATTGGCCGTAAACCAATTGCCACCGGAATAGAATGTACCCATACCTTCTACATAAAAATCAAGATTGCCTGCCAGTGGTCCGCCCAGCACAACTGTCTGGAAGTAACTGAGTTCGCGGCTGCCTTCATCATCGGGTACAAAATCAAACTGCGCTTGTGCACCGAGTCCCAGTTTTTCAGAGAGATCGTACGAGAAAGGAAACCCGACACCATAGATAACATCAGAGTCGAACGGGTTGCCCGAGAGAAAAGTAACGTATGGTATAACACCCAATGCTGTGCGTGTATCCCCATCGTTGCCCCAGAAGTTATGCTTCAGGCGAATGGTCGTTGCGCCAAAACCTTTGTCATATGTATCCGCATGTATATCCTGGTAAATGTTGTAAGCCTCAATACCAAAGTGAATATCCCACGAAGGAGTGAGTCCTACTTTATACAAAGCATTTACAACATTAATCGTGCGCTCACTTTCTCCCTGCGTGTCTTTGCTCCACTTCACAATATCACCTTCAAATTGAAAATGGCCCGGGTCTACGGTGATGGGAGATTCCGTTACATCCGGACGGTCAATACTGAACTCGCGCATTTCGCTGCGCGGAGTCGGATTAAAGAGTGAATAGCGTTTCGATTCCTGGGCGCGAACCGACTGCATGGTTCCGAAGAGCACTATAAAAAGTATACATGAGCGCATGGTACTTAAGGGGTTGTTGATATCACAAACATATTATATTTAGACTAATCTAAAAAAAATATTTCATGGTTCTAAATAGCAATGCGGCATGGGCCGGTAATTTAAACTTTGGTAAAAGTTGCTAATTCGATTGAAACCATACACCATCTTTTCTTTTTGTCGGTCATATTGCTAACTTTTCCACCCCAAGCTACGCTTCAACATAAGTTTACATGAAAAACCGTGCTCTTAAATACACGATTGCTTTTGGTGCCATAGGACTGCTCATTGCTGTTCTTATTGCGTATGTGGAACGAAGAACCGTTTCAACCTATCAGCGAAACCTGCCGTATATTTCTTTAGGCGACAACGTTAAAAACCGGGTGACTCAGGGTCATTTGTGGTTTGAGGAACTCATGGCCGGTGATGCTTCGCTTAATTTTGAACGCGATGTACTCACGGTCTTCAACTCATCCAAAGACATTCTGCAATCTGCGTATGATGGCAAGGAAAACGAGCTTGGTAAATTTGCCAAGAGCGATGACGAAGAAACACAAGTGATAATAAAAGAGTCGCTCGTAAGTCTCGATAAACTTTTGAGTACAGCCAAAGAGCGCTGGAAGTTTAAGCAGCAGGCTAAAACAACGGTATCGACACCCGCAGTGCTGGATAGTACAGGGGCGGTGATTCAACCTGCAATAACCACGAGCACCGGTGAGGAAGCCGGTGGTGTATTGGACCAGGAGTTTGATACCAACTACGCTAACTTCCAAAGCAAGATGGACCGGCTTATCGATCACATCAACGTGAACGTGAAGTCAGACGCTTCTTTCATTGATACACTTTCATGGATCTCTATCATATCCCTTCTTATAGCTTTTGCATTTCTCTGCGTAATGCTATACCGCCTGCAGGCCAGCAGTGATAAACTGGTGCAGGAAAACAAACAACGTCTGGATTCACAAAGTAAAGACGTAGGCGCACTTACCGGTTTTGTGGAATCAATCTCGGCAGGTAATTATAATGTAGAACTTGATGCACTTGCCGATGAAGATCTGGGCAATACGTTGTTGACCATGCGTAACAAACTGCGCAACAATGCCGAAGATGATCGTAAGCGTAACTGGTCTACTACCGGCTTGGCACAGGTTGGTGAGATATTGAGAACTTCTACCAGCAGCACTGAAGAATTATTCGATAACATTATACGCTTTGTAGTAAAATATACCAAGAGTAACCAGGGCGGTTTGTTCATTCTGAATGAAGATGAGAATGATAAGTCGCTTGACCTTGTTGCCTGCTATGCCTTCGAACGCAAGAAGTTTCTGAAGAAGAAGGTTACGGCCGGTGAAGGACTGGTAGGCCAGTGCTATATGGAAGGTGAACGTATTTACCTGCTCGAAGTGCCACAAGAATATATATCCATTACATCCGGCCTGGGAGGTTCTAACCCCAACGCGTTACTGATGGTGCCGTTGAAAGTTAACGAGCAAATATATGGTGTAATCGAGTTGGCTACATTTGGTAAATACCAGGATTACGAAATTGAACTGGTAGAGAAACTTGCCGAAAGTATAGCCTCCACTATATCTACAGTGCGTGCCAACGAGAGTACACGCGTGCTCCTGGAGCGTACACAACAACAGGCTGAAGAAATGCGCGCGCAGGAAGAAGAGATGCGCCAGAACATGGAAGAGCTCGAAGCTACGCAGGAAGAAATGCGCAGAAAAGAGAAACACATCCAGGCTATGCTCGATGGTGAGAAACAACGTAACGAGATCAGCCAGCGCAATCGTAAAGTATTAATGGAGCTTACCAAGAACCGCGATGTACAATCCGGTAACTGGAATGCAGCACTTGAAAAGATAACGTCTGCCATCTGTAATCAACTACACGTATCACGTTGTAGTGTGTGGTCGATCAACGATCTGCGTAACAGACTGAAGAACGAAAAATTATACTCACAACGCGATCGTTCCTTTACATCCGGAAATGAATTGCTGGCGAAAGATTACCCGGGATATTTTGAAGCCCTTACCCGCGAAGATGTAATTGTAGCGAACGATGCATTGACCAATGCAGCAACACGCGAATTCGCAGCAACGTATTTCAACACCCTGGATATACAATCATTACTCGATGTGCCTTTCTTTAATGAGGGCCGCATTGCCGGGGTGATCTGCTGCGAGCATCAATACGAACAGAAGCAATGGACGGAAGAAGATATAGAGTTTCTGAAATCATGTGCTGACCTTGTAACCGTAGCTTTCAATACCATGAAGATCAATAGCATGATTGAAAGTCTCAACGGGGCGCAGGAAACCCTTCAAACCATTATCGATAATATACCGCGCGCTGTATTCTGGAAAGATAAAGAACTCCGCTTCCAGGGATGTAACCGTATCTTTGCACAGGTGGCCGGTAAGAAATCGCACAAAGAACTTCTCGGTTTCACAGACTTCGATATGCCATGGAAAGACCATGCTGAAGCATACCGTGCCGATGACCTGTCGGTGATGAACAGCCGCAAGGCGCGCATCGATATGGAAGAGAAGAACACAAACAGCAACGGAGAGGTATCGTGGGTGCTTACCAGCAAGGTGCCGATCATGAATCAGCACGGCGAAGTAACGGCTGTGCTGGGTATGTTTGAAGATATTACGGAGCGTAAACGCAGGGAAGAAGATATCCAGGGCAAGCTGAAGGAGCTCGAACAGCTCAAAAAGATGCTCGAAAGCAGGACAAATTGATCTTTTTTTAGAGAAAGTATTACATCTGTCGTGCGGGGAGTATTCAGGTAAAACAATTTTTAGCCTGACTTTTACTATTTTTACTGATTATTACTCAACTACCCGTAATATGAATTATCGCTTTTTCATTTCTATGGCTGCGTGCATGACGCTTAGCGTCTCCCTTTTTGCGCAGGGCGAACGTAAAGATAAAACGGCCGTTACGTACGAAGAGATATATGACGAGCCGTATTCCATCAACAAATTATTTGTTGGGATTATGCCGTTGTATGGTGAGTTGTTTGCTACCAACGTAAACGCTGGCTTTGGTGCAGAGGCTGCTTACTACTACAAAGACAAGCTCGATTTTAAAGTTCACTTCCGTAAAACCTATAGTCAGCAGTTCTTTGATTTTGCCCGCGACCTGTCGGTAAAGCAAAGCAGTGTTGATAACCGCGCGGAGGTATATAACTACTACGAATTTGGTGCTACGTATCACGTAAAGGATTTCGAAGAGAGCTCCAAAACCAAAATGTTCCTCTACAAGAAAAGTTACCGCGGTGATAAGTGGGCGGCCCGCGTTCCGCTGAGTGCTGATGTTCCTTGTAAAGTAAGAAAGATATACGGTGTACGCCTCGGTGGTATAATATGGGATAGTTCTACAGACCTGGCACGCGCGCTCGATGCACAAGGCCTCAACAACAACGCGCTGGTAACGGCAGAAGGTAAACCGCTACCGCTGGAAGAATACAATACCAACGGTAAACTTCAGAAAGTACACGCCTTCACCAACATAGCATCCAAAGGTTTATACCTCGGAGGTTCAATGACCTGGATCAAGAACGTAGCAGTAAACTTCGACAAGTTTGAAGAAGGTGTGGATGACCTGATGTTTACCGCATACGCAGATATACTCTTCGCACCATCTATCACACTGGATGATGTTATGTATACTGAAAAAGATGAGTTCGGTGCAGCGATAGCAGGTTCAACAGCAACCTACGCGGTAGATGCTGTGAAGACTAAAAAGATAGGTTTCCGTTTGGGAGTGGATGGCCGCTTTAACCGACAGTTTGGTTGGTCGTATGGAGCGGAGGTAGGTTACCGTCCTTCGGTTGAGAAGCGAGGTTTTTATGCTTTGCTGAAGATCAGCTTCCCGGTATTCGGCACCAACCTCGACTATAAAGTCGAGTCGTTCGGTAAGTAAGTATATTTGTTAATGGATATATGGAAAGGGATAGCAAATCTGTTATCCCTTTTTCTTTTGATTCGGTCGAACAGTTGCTTTACTTCGCTTCATGGGTAATGTATTGATCCGGAATATAAAAGCATTGGTGCAGGTGCGCGAGCAAACTATAGCACGTGTAGCAGGCAGTGCCATGGCTGCGTTGCCGGTAGTTGAAAATGCATTTCTATACCTGAATGATGGTGTCATTGAAGTCTTTGGAAAGATGGATGAACTTCCATCGCTGCAGGCGGAGCAAGTGATCGATGCTACCGGCCGAATGGTGTTCCCTTCCTTTGTTGATTCGCATACGCACCTTGTTTTTGCTGCCAGTCGCGAAGAAGAGTTTGTGATGAAGATCAAAGGTGCTACCTATGCCGAGATTGCCGCGAAGGGAGGAGGTATACTGAACTCGGCGCGTAAACTTCAGCAGACTTCTGAAGATGAATTGTTTGAGCGCAGTGTAGCACGGGCACATGAAATTATCCGGACGGGTACCGGTACCGTTGAAATAAAGAGTGGCTACGGCCTTACTACACGCGATGAACTGAAAATGTTGCGCGTAGCAAAACGCATTGGTAAAGAAACTCCGTTAACCGTTAAGACAACGTTTCTGGGAGCACACGCTGTTCCGGCTGATAAATCGAAAGAAGTATATATACAGCAGATCATCCAGGAGATGATTCCCGCAGTAGCGGAAGAAAAGCTTGCTGACTTTATTGACGTGTTCTGCGAACAGGGATTTTTTTCCGTGGAGGACACCGAGCGCATTGTGGAAGAAGGAAAGCGTTACGGAATGCGACCGCGTATACATGCTAACCAGCTTCATCGCTCGGGCGGTGTGCAGGTAGGTGTTAAAACCCATGCACTGAGTGTAGACCATCTTGAAAATATAGGAGATCAAGAAATTGAAGCGTTGAAGAATAGCAATGTGATGCCTACTGCTTTGCCGGGGGCAGCATTCTTTCTAGGATTGCCCTTTCCGCCTGCGCGACAATTGATCGATGCAGGACTCCCGCTCGCCATTGCATCAGATTATAATCCCGGTTCAGCACCCAGTGGCAATATGCCGTTGATGATGGCTTTTGCCTGTATAAAAATGAAAATGACTCCGGAGGAAGCGATCAACGCTGCCACCATCAACACAGCAGCCGCGCTGGGTGTGGAGCATACTCATGGAAGTATAACAAAAGGTAAAGTGGCCAATGTATTCATCACAAAGCCTATACCTTCGCTTGCCTTTTTACCATACGCTTTCGGTAGTAACCTTGTTGATACGGTAATCCTGAACGGAAAGCTATACCAATCCTGAATATAGCCTGTTATATTCAACATCAGTGCTGATTATTCTGTGGAGGTGATATGCTCAAACTGGTAGTAATTCCGTTGCCAGATAAATATGCCAGCGAACAAGTGGATAGCAATGAATAACCATAACGGAATTTTGAATAACACCAACACGATCAACACCATGGTCAGTATAAATACGCGCGACATCAGTTGTTCCTGTGTATGATCTTTTGCATACAGTAATCCTTGCTGAAAGACAAGCATGGATATGAAAAACAAAATGCACTGCAGTAATGTCGTTACCGGAAGAGAAACAGAGAAGTGAGTTATCAGCAACCCGATCTCAACCAGTGTCAGTAACAGTATAGTTGTTAAGGTATATAACAATCTTTTATAGAAGGGCAGAGGCAATTGTCTTACAAAACCAAAATGAAAATTCTCAAACTGGTGTAACTCAAGTAACAGCGGAACCTGCGCAGAAGCCGCAATCACAATGCCCATCGCCAACAACCGGTGATCATATACATCGGTGCTATAGAGGTATATAACGGCCAATAACAATGCACCGCTAAATGCTTTGCAACCGATCAGCATCAAGGGTTGTCGTCTTAGTATCCACTCAACAAAAAAAGCCGGGTACGGTTTACTAAAGGTCCGGTCGAAAAAGCGCTTGATGCGATTGACCTTACGTTCCTGGTCAGGATGATTCAATATATAGTATAATTTCGCAGTGGCCAGTATCATCAATACCAGGAGCATGAGCACAACGAGCCCAATCGATAGTATAATTTGATGCTTTGCCGCAATGGCAATCAGAAATATACCATAGAGTGAAGCCGGAGCTGCCTGGATAAAGATGGTAAGGAATGCTGCCGTCCATTGGTCACTGCGCTTTAGCAGTGCGAAGGCGAATAGAAATTCGTTTTCGCTTCTGCGTAGTGTCTCGGTGTTGAAGGTTATCACCTTGAGTATATATAGCGTCCAGAGGGTGAAAGGTATTAATAACAGCAGCGGACTGCCTACAAAGAATTCGGCCAGTGCTATATGATCGTGGCTGCGCATAAAACCACCGGCAAGTCCTATTATCAGCAGAAAGAAGCTTGCATTTTGCCGGTAATACTTGCGAACAAATACGCGCTGCGTGATAATATTTTCAGGCTTCATCCGGCACCAGCGTTTGGTTAGCAACCGTATATGTACCCTTTACGGGAAGCTGTTCACTTTCCAGCACCTGGTGAGACGACAGCAGGAATGTTACGCCCTCGCGGGTAATGCGATCTTCTATGAGGTGTAACAGTATATTTCTGGCAGCCTCGTCCAGCGTGATTAACGGTTCATCCAGTATAATCAATTCCGGAGCTCCCAGAAATGCAAGTGCCAGCGATACTTTCTTCAGCATACCACTGGAATGTGTCTCGCAGGGTTTCTCATAATAAGCCGCGATACCAAATGAATCAACCAAAAACTGCTGCTGCGCTGCCGAAGCTCCTTTAGCCTTGCCAATAAAGTTGAACAGATCTTTAGGTGTAAGAAAACCCGGGTACTGTGGTTCGGCTTCGCTATAGTTTACCTTTTTACGATAGGCCACGGGCTGCTGGTGTAACGATGGTCCTCCCTCGAAACGAACGGAGCCACGGCACGGGTGCAAACCTGCCAATGCCTTGAAAAATGTAGTTTTGCCCGAGCCATTCTTGCCCTTGATCCAGTAGACTCCCTGGGTAAAACTGACCTCAGAAAATTCCAGAATCAGCTGATCGCCATAACTTTTTGAGAATTTTTCGATAACCAGCATACGAGCTTCTTAGGGGTGATGAAAAATATTTTGGCGTTTGTCTTAAACTTTTTCGGGTTTGTCGCATCTAATAGTAAAGAAAGCGGCTTAAGCCCGAACTTTGGTTTAATATTTGTCGTACATATCGAAAATAGAATTACAAAAACATGCGCTTGGGAAGAATACTTATGGTGATGATCATGGCCGGGGCAGCCGCTCTGGAGGTGATCGCGCAGGAGCGCGAACAAAACAATCCGCCGGTACAATCTGAACATATTGATATTGCAAAGTCAGTACGAATATTTCCGAACCCGGCAGTAGAATTTGTTCACGTACGCATTGATCAGTTCAAAGCAGAAGATATCAAATTATCGCTCCACAATATTATTGGTAACGAAGTAAGCACTGAAACCGAGATCGTTGATGAACACGAGATTCGCGTTCGCGTAAAAGATCTGGCTTCCGGTTATTACCTGTTAGCTATGAAGGACAAAGATTCCAAATTTACCAGTACGTTCAAGTTCGTTAAGAAATAGAAAGTCTATCGAGAGATCCTTACTATCCTTTTCATTTACGGGCATAATTACTTCAGCAGTCTTCGTAACGCATTACCGAAGCTTTTCACTTCGTCTTCGGTGGTGTCGAACGAACACATCAGCCTGACTTCAGAAGTCTTTTCATCCCACACATAGAAATAATGTTCTTGTTGCAATGCCGGAATAACCTCCGGAGGCAGCATGGCAAAAATTCCATTGGCGTCTACCGGTCGCGTTATCTGCACGCTGGCACTTTTCAATTCAGCTTCCAGTAATTTGGCCATTCGGTTTGAATGGCTCGCATTTCTTTTCCACAGATCGTTACTTAACAGCGCTTCGAATTGTGCGCTGATAAAACGCATTTTTGAATGAAGTTGCATGCCTTGCTTGCGGATATACTTGAAATATTGGGCAGGCTCCGGATTAAAGAATACAATCGCCTCTCCGAACATCATACCGTTCTTGGTTCCTCCAAATGAAAGTACATCTACACCGGCATCGCGGGTAAACGAAGCAAAGTCTTTACTTAAACTCGCAGCAGCGTTGGCGATGCGCGAGCCATCCATGTGTAAAAAGAGATTATTCTTTTTTGCTACTTCGGATATAGCTTTCACTTCATCTATAGTATATACAGTTCCGTACTCAGTAGACTGCGATATCGAGATAACCTTTGCCTGCGGGTGATGCTGATCATCTACCCGTTGTATTTTATTCTGAATTTCGTGCGGGTATATCTTGCCGTCTTTGGTAGGGATGGTAATTAACTTACTGCCCAGAAATTTTTCAGGTGCAGTAGATTCATCAACGTTGATGTGCGCGAGGTCTGAACAGATAATCGAGTTGAATGAACGCGTCAGTGCACTAAGTCCTAAAACATTGGCACCTGTGCCGTTGTATGCAAAGAAAACTTCAATGTCGTTACCCAGGTATTCCTTGAATTTCGCGATCGCGCGGTCGGTATACTCATCGGCACCATAAGAGCCTGCATGTGCTGTGTTGGCGCGGAGTAATGCTTCCATTACTTCAGGGTGTACACCGGAGTAATTATCGCTTGCAAAAGTCTTCTTCATGCGTTCTTGTCTTTCGTTTTATGATTGAGCTTCTCCAGTATATCATCCATCAGGTCTACCTGCAACTGCTGGATTTCCATCAGCCGTTGATTTTGCTGGAGTAATAAGTGATCGATCTTTTCATGCAGCAACCTGATCTCAAGTTCTGCTTTCAGGTTTATTTTGTAGTCGTGCTCAGAGCGGATACGGTCTTTCGCTTCCTGCCGGTTCTGACTCATCATAATGATAGGAGCCTGAATAGCTGCCAGACACGAGAGTATAAGATTTAGTAGAATGAAGGGATAGGGATCGAAAGATCGGGATGCCAGGATAAATATATTGATACCTATCCATACCACAATAAAGGAGAAGAAGGTGATGATGAACGTCCAGCTTCCTCCGAATTCAGCAATGCGGTCTGCAAGACGATCACCAAGGGAGAGCTCTTTGTCCAGCGCGGGCTCGATGTTCTGTACGAGCAATTCATTTTCATTTACACTCTTCAGAACATCACGTTCCAGTTTCGATAGTTCTTTACCCTCTGCCCGCAGCATGTGCTCCATGAATTTCTTGCGATACTTCATGAGCTCATCAAGCGATATATAGGAGTCACCATTAAAGTTGTGATGCTCAGACTGGATCATCTTGAGCATAGCAGGCCGAAGCTGATGACCGGCCACAGCATCTGCAGCCGGTAACTCCCGGTTAGTAATATGACACTTTACCTTGCGCATGGATATATCATGTTAAATACGAATGTCCGCCAAGCTATAGGTAAAGGAAATACCGTCAATGGAATTTTGAATCTTTCTCTATCAGAACTCTGCATTTCCGGGGAAGCGCGGATACGCAATCACATCGCGTATGTTTGTCATGCCCGTTACGAAGAGTATCAAGCGCTCAAAGCCCAGACCGAAGCCACTGTGAGGAGCTGAACCAAACTTGCGCAGGTCGAGGTACCACCACAATTCTTTTTCAGGCAGGCTGAGTTCGTTCACACGCTTTACCAAACGTTCATAACGTTCTTCACGCTGCGAACCGCCAATGATCTCGCCTATACCCGGGAAGAGTACATCCATCGCGGCAACCGTTTTATCGTCATCGTTCTGGCGCATGTAGAATGCCTTGATGTCTTTCGGATAGTTATATAGTATCACCGGCTTCTTGAAG
The DNA here is from genome assembly GCA_902168205.1 of uncultured Chitinophaga sp. Classification (GTDB taxonomy): domain Bacteria; phylum Bacteroidota; class Bacteroidia; order Cytophagales; family Cyclobacteriaceae; genus Ohtaekwangia; species Ohtaekwangia kribbensis. The sequence goes on from CABHOK010000011.1 coordinate 288,157, forward strand.
TGCTTCTCAACCAGGTAGCGCTCGTGCTCCGACTGCAGGTCAACACCCCATTCTTCAACCAGGTATTGAAACTTCTTCTTCTTGTTCGGGTTGGAGTTCTTCAGTATATCAATAGCCTCTGTATAAGATAACCGTTGGAAGTCGTTATCGGCAACAAACTTTAAACGATCGATGAGGCTGAGTTCACTGCGTTGATCCTGCGGCTTGCTTTGCTCTTCTTCCTGTGCACGCTTGTTCAGGAACTCAAGATCTTCTGCACAATTCTCCAATGCATAACGCACCAGGTATTGCAGAAACTCCTGTGCAAGCTGCATGTTATCGCCAATATCATAGAACGCCATCTCCGGTTCAATCATCCAGAATTCCGCGAGGTGTCGCGTGGTGTTAGAGTTCTCGGCACGGAAGGTCGGACCGAAAGTATATATATCGCCTAATGCAAGCGCGTAGGTTTCACCTTCAAGCTGTCCGGATACCGTTAGGTTCGTTTCACGACCAAAGAAATCTTCCTTGAAATTTACTTTACCCTGTTCGTCACGAGGCGGGTTGTTAGGGTCCAGTGTAGTAACACGGAACATAGCACCGGCGCCTTCGGCATCCGAGCCGGTAATGATCGGTGTATGGATATAGAAGAATCCGCGGTCGTTGAAAAATTTATGTACGGCAAACGCCATCGCGTGACGCACGCGCATCACAGCACTGAATGTATTGGTGCGTGAGCGCAGGTGAGCGATCTCGCGTAGAAATTCGAGTGAATGTTTTTTTGGTTGAAGCGGAAATTTTTCAGCATCGCTGTCTCCAAGAATTTCGAGTTCCTTTACCTTTAATTCTACAGCCTGACCTTTTGCCGGAGATGGAATCAGCTCGCCTGTAACCGATAAACATGCTCCCGTAGTAATACGCTTCAACGTTTCATCAGCGACCGAATTCAACTCCACCACAGCCTGCAGGTTATTGATAGTCGAGCCATCATTCAGTGAAATGAACTGGTTGTTACGAAAGGTTCTTACCCAACCTTTTGCTGTAACTGTTTGACCTTCAGGTTTTGTGAGGAGGAGTTCTTTGATCTTGATGCGTTTCATGATGTATAATATTATCGTTGTTGTCTGCCTATCGTATCTAACTTTAAGAGCATCAGCTAACGGTTAACGATTAACTGATAACGACCCGCGCCCAACAACAGGGGACGCAAAAAACGAAAAAACTTGCGAGTTTTGAAAGGAGTCGATCATCTATAGTCAGGCGGAAAATGTCGATTTTACTTTCGGAAGACCATACAATTGACTGCTGGACCGTGCTCTTTTAACTATAGACTGGACTATTTTTCTAAATTTGCATAGTCTTTGATCAAGTGATCTAAACATGGATTTTTAATGCAGAAACTCGGATTAAGTCAATCGTTACAACAAAAGCTATCGCCTCAGCAGATACAATTCATCAAGCTGTTGCAGGTGCCTACAGCCGAGCTTGAAACCAGGATTGAGGAAGAGCTTGAGATAAATCCTGCGCTGGAGGAAGGAGAGGGAGAAGATCAGGAGAAGACGGAAGAAGATACCTACGAACAGGAAGAAGAATACCAGGAGTCATCGGGAAGCGAAGAGGAGGTCGATATAAAAGATTACCTCCGCGATGATGATTACAGCGGCTATAAAATGCAGGGCGATGGCGATGATGAAGATGAACGCGACATGCCGCTGCCGATGTCTACTTCGTTGCACGAGCAACTCATGGATCAGCTCGATTTCCTCGGGCTTGATGAAAAACAATATACCATTGGCAAACAACTGGTGGGCAGTATAGAAGGCGATGGCTATATACGCAGAGACCTTGATGCCATCGTAAACGACCTCGCCTTTTCGCAGGGTATTGAAGCAACCGTGGAAGAAGTAGAGACGGTGCTGAAAAGAATTCAGACGTTCGACCCCCCCGGTATTGCTGCGCGCAATTTGCAGGAATGTTTACTACTGCAGTTAGACCGTATGGACAACGGCCATGATATAGATGTAGCCGTTGCCAAGAAGATCATCACCGAGTGCTACGATGAGTTCACCAAGAAGCACTATCAGAAAATACAAAAGAAGCTGGAAACGGAAGACGAAGAGTTTATCCGCGATGCTGTTGACCTGATCGTGAAGCTTAATCCGAAACCCGGAGGAAGCAGCGCTCCTTCCATGGTAAAGAACCAGTATATCATTCCGGATTTTATACTCACCAACAATAATGGTAAGCTCGAACTGGCGCTAAACTCGCGCAACGCACCCGAGCTGCGCATCAGTCGCTCGTATACCGAAATGTTCAAGGCATACGATAAGAGTGATAAGAAAGACAAGAAACTGAAAGAGGCGGTATCCTTCGTAAAACAAAAGCTGGATGCAGCCAAGTGGTTTATCGATGCCATTAAACAGCGCCAGCAGACTTTGCTCAGAACCATGCGCGCTATAGTTGATTTTCAGTATGATTTCTTTCTGGAAGGTGATGAGACAAAACTGAAGCCGATGATTCTGAAAGATATAGCCAGCATGATCAGCATGGATATATCTACCGTGTCGCGTGTGGCCAGCAGTAAAGCCGTACAAACAGATTTCGGAATTTACCCGCTCAAATATTTCTTCTCCGAAGGTATATCTACCGATTCGGGCGAGGAGGTAAGTAGCCGCGAGGTAAAGCAGATCATTAAAGATATTATTGATAGTGAAGATAAGAACAAGCCTTACTCGGATGATAAGCTGGAGAAGATCCTGAATGACAAAGGGTATAATATTGCCAGAAGAACAGTTGCCAAATATCGTGAACAACTGAATATACCTGTGGCACGGCTTCGTAAAGAACTATAATATGGCTGTGCATTTTTTAATCATCCATAACACTTTTTGAGTAGCGTGAATTTTATAGCAAAAGTCATCTCCTTTGTATTCCATCCGTTGCTGATGGTAACGTATCTGTTTGCATTGTTTGCCCTGTACTTTCCGATTGGGCTTGATCCGCTGAAGATAGAAACACAATGGAGTTTTGTGCTGATCATTTTTGCCTTTACGTTTTTGCTGCCGGCACTGAATATAGGCCTGTTGAAATTACTCGGTACAATACGAAGTATAACCATGCAGGACCGCAGAGAGCGTGTACTGCCGTTTACATTCATAGCGATACTCTATGTACTCATTACATACCTGTTCTACTCGAGAACAGGCGTGAGCGTTAACGATAATCTCTTCAAGTTTTTATTGCTGGGCGATGCGCTAGTGGTGATGGCAGCCGTTGTTACATTGTTCTATAAAGTAAGCATCCACAGCCTGGCTGCCTGGGGATTTTTAGGCATCATTGTGCCGTTGAATACATTATCGGAAGACGGTTCACTGTTCTATCCATCGTTGGTGGCTATTGTTATCACGGGGTTCATCATGTCGTCACGACTGTTGTTGCATGTACATACCACCCGCGAAGTAATGGTAGGCTCTGTGCTCGGGTTGGTGACGAGTCTCATCGGAATGTCAGTTTTGTTCTAAGAATAACTTTCATCTCTTGCGAAAGAACGGTAGCTTCGGATTCAAACATCTGATGCTATAATTCTATGGATTACAAGTTTTTGAAATATTCACTGCAGGGTGGAGTTGTTACCATTTCACTGAATCGCCCGGAAGTATACAATGCCCTGAATGACGATATCACCTACGAACTTCAGGACGCACTCAAAGCCGTTGCTAAAGATGATACAGCTCGCGTAGTGGTGCTCACAGGTGAAGGAAAAGCATTTTGCTCCGGACAAGACCTGAAGGCTGCTGCCGGAACTGAGAAGCGTTCTTTTATAGACTCGCTGCACAAGCGTTATAATCCGATAATCCGTGCCATGCGTAATCTACCCAAGCCAATTATAGGCAGGTTAAACGGTGTGGCAGCTGGTGCTGGTTGCTCGCTCGCCCTGGCGTGCGATATTATTGTAGCTTCCGAGGAGGCTACGCTCATCGAGGTTTTTATAAATATAGGATTGGTGCCGGATTCAGGCTCATCATACTTTTTACCAAGACTGGTAGGCATGGCTAAGGCGTTTGAATTGTGCAGCATGGGCTCTCGCGTGAAAGCAAATGAAGCGCTTGCCCTGGGATTGGTGAACAAGGTTGTACCGGCCGATCAGCTCGACACGGCAGTAAAAGAGTATACCGATTACTTTGCCGCTGCGCCTACCCGTTCCGTTGGTTTGATCAAAAAGATGCTCGATAAAGCCTCGACTTCAACATTAGATGAAGCGCTGGAATACGAAGCCTATTGCCAGGAGATAGCTGGTAATACACAAGACTATAAAGAAGGCGTTACTGCCTTTCTGGAAAAACGAAAGCCTGATTTCAAGGGGAAATAAAATAGCCCGCCCCGATAGTAAACGAGACGGGCTACTTCAAAATATACTTTACGATACGATCTTCTTAGAAGCTCGATAAAGATATACCAACGGTAAAGGTGTTGAAATTCTTAAGTTGGCTGTCTTCGAGGATACCTTTGTCTTTCTCGAACAGGTCGCTGAGGTTATAGTATCCGAAGAGGCTGAAGTTTCCGACACCGATTTTAGCCGATACACCGTAACGGAACTTGTTAAGGTTATAGTCCTGCTTGTCTTTCAGTTTTTTCATTTCACCGTTCTCTTTGTATTTGATCTTGGTGAAAGAATCGAACATATAGCCTACACGGCCACCGATAGATGCCTTGAAGCTGCGGGCAGGATCTTCCGGATTCGTACGGAAGGTAATTTCCACAGGAACTTCAATATAGTTCGTGATCAGCTGCGACTTACGTGTATCTGAACGACCCGCTTCAGTCGGGGAGATCATCACGATAGAACTTCCGTTATAGTCGAGGGTATATTCGTTCTTAAACTTGAAGCGCTCCATGCTGAAACCAATACCCGGTACAAAACTGAAGTTTGATTTCAGTATGCGCATTTCATATTGATAGTACACATTCAGTGTACGCGATCCCCAGAATCCGAGACTGAACTCGCTGGGCTTACTGGATGCATTGTTTACACCAAGCTCAAGCGTAAATGTACCTGGAATATCAGGACGACCAGATCTTTTCAAAGAACCTGTGCTCTGTGCTGGTGTAGTATCCTGACCGAAGGCCGGGATAAAAAAAACTGTAAAAATTAAATAAGCCGCGAATTTTCTCATTGTTTGCCTGTCTATCAGTAAAATAAAGGTTCAAAAATAACTTTTTTGTTGGCAGAGCCAAACGAGTTTATTTGGTCAAGTGAATTTATTCTTTACATTTGCAGTCCCAAATTCACACCCGCACTCGTAGCTCAATTGAATAGAGCATCTGACTACGGATCAGAAGGTTCGGGGTTTGAATCCCTGCGAGTGCACTTGGTAAAGACCGGAGATTAATATCTTCGGTCTTTTTTGTTTTACAAAGTTTCAAACCCAATCAGCTCAACTATTTATATGGAGCATCCCGATTTCTGACAGGGTAGTTCGGTGTTGAATCCTTGCGTGTGTGCATCTGCGGCAGAATGGAAAACTTTCATTCTGTTCATTTTTTATCCCTACAATTCATTGGTTTTCAATATCATGAGTGATACTGTATACCATTTCCTCTGCGGAGATTGAACTTCATTATTTAAAATAAGTCTTTCCTGAAAGTCAAACTCAACAGTTTTGCCTACTACAACGCGTGCCGCTGCATAAACTTGTTTAAATGCCGCAATAGATTAACGCTCCACCAATCTTAGAGAACTATATATTGTCAGTCACCTCTAACGATGCTCTCACGCTTCATAAAGTTGTATTGTTCTGTATTTAATCTTGAGAGCTCTATACCGGTGATCTATGACTTCTTTCTTAAACACGAAGGAAGAGAAGAAGCTCTCATACGGATTTTACCAGTGTATGTGGCACTTTTATGCATTGCATTGCAGCGACCTTCTTTTTTTGGAAAGCCTTTGCAAAATGTAATCTGCGTGTAGTTTGCCCGTTGCTAGGCAGTTCAAGGGTGATTCTGATAAGGCGAATTTTCGTCGGAAACTACAACAGGGTTAACGCTTAAGGCTTTTGATACAACAACGCAACCGAAAAACCATTACTGTCATGACCAGGATTTCTATCATCACTGGGATGATCTCCGTTTGAAAAGTGAATATGCCAGATGGATAATTGAGCGGCAAGGCGTTTGTTGATTTTAATATCCGCTCCTATACCATATTTTGGACTTCCATTCAATCGTGTGCCCTCGCGGTAGTCGCCAAAGAATCCCGAGGGCTTCGGAAAGTTTTCTGCAAACACAAGCAGTCCTGCTCCGCTTTGAAAAAATAACTTGAAGCTTTCGTTATGTATAGGATAGAAGCGGACGAACGGTCTTATACCAGATCCCCACGTATTGTTGATTTCATCTTTTACGTGCACTGCAGAGATTTCTGCTCCGATCGACATATATTTTCGTACTTTATATAGTATACCTATATTATTCTGGTATACGGTAGTTTTACTGGCATAATATCCGTACGAAATTCCAAGGTCGTTATAAAATGAAATCCGATTGCGGATGGTGGAATCCTTTCGGGTAAAAATGAGGATTGCCGTTGCTGCTAAAGCGGGTATATATAGACCATTGCCGGTATGAAGGCTGACCGGACTGATGCCCAGCGGATTCTGATACCATTTGGTGAAGGGTGGATATTGGCCAATGGAAGGTTGCTGACCTAAACACGTGAGTACAGAGGCAAGCAAAAGCCCGGCAGACAGAACAATAACTTTTAATAGTATATATGGTTTTGACATAATAGTATATTTTATGTTACTCGTTTTGATGAAGTGACCAGGCCAACACTATTTCAGCAAAAAAGGAATTGGCTTCATACGAATAGGAGGGAGTTCGTTTCCTGCCATTTACATCAATCGTCAGAATGCTGAAGACTCCTGTTTCGGATGCATCATATAACTCGAACCTTTGTCTCAGCGAGGCGCCTGTTCTGATGGAGATCGTCCAGTGTTGTTTCACCTTGTAGTCGAATCCGATACCTGCGTTCCATTGTTTACGCTGCAAGTATTGCGCGTTGTTTTCCCGGGCTGACAATCTGAAAGTTGAATTGTCGGGTTTAAGAAAGAGTGATAGTGAGGCTTTCGGGTGAATGGTATAGTAAAGGCGCGGGTTTAGCGGAAACGGACCGTGGAGACTTAGCTGTCGGGAGATTTTCCAATTGAAGTCTATAAAAGGAGCAATGAGGTTTCCAAAGAATTGTTTGCTGTAAAGTAGTCCATAAGAGAATGACAGTTTTTCGCTGATTTGATTTTTATACCGTATGCCCGCAGCAAACCGGAAGTCATCGCTTGTAATGTCTTTGAAATCGGAATATATACCCACGGAGAGAACGGCCATCAGGACATCGTTTGTTTTTAACTTCCTGCCAAAAAATAATTGCGTGGATGTACCGTGCAATGCTTGCACCATAGGTAACGATTGTCCATCAGTAAGAAGACTTTCATACTTGATGCCGGTTACCACGGTGGAGTTCTTGCGGAGTATAGTGGGGACTTTGATATTAGCTTCAAATTCATGCAGTACGTCATTGCCTGACGTATGCTTCATCGGTGTGATACTATATTTAAGATGAAACAGATCACCATCCTGTTGCGCCAGTACCGACTTACATAAAACCGATGTAAAAAAGTATACTATAAATATGTTCTTCATTTTGCGAGAATAAAAGCAAGGCCGGCCAGTATCGATGCTCCCTGGTAATAATTGATTGAGCCTGCCGGTGGATCTATTTTGTTGCTTAAGGTATATGATGCAGAAAAGCGCAGCGATGTACCGGGTGAAAAACGATAGTCAACACCGGTACCAATGTGATACGTGAATATATTTTCAATTTTTCGGACTATATCCTTTTTTATGCCACCCTGCGAACTTCCTGACCCGGTGCCTCCTTCAACATGAATATAGGTATACCCGGCTGCTGCAGTAATGAATGGACGCAGGCTTCCGAAGAGAAATGCATATCGTATACCGGCTGCGTAAGGAATAACGATACCCCCGTGGCCACTTCCACTTGCTTGTACTCCGCCGGGCCCGATTGTTATACTATGAATAGTTTTTTCCTTTGGAATAAGAATACAATGCACATCAGCATATGTGGATATTTTTTCGGTGAAATTATAGTCGATTGTAAAACCAAATATGAAATGGTGTTTCGCTATGTCAATAAATGTTTCGTCATCAAATTCGGTTCTGCTCCTCTCCGCTTGTTGCCACCGCCCAAGTGTAATGCCCAGGCTCACGTGTTGCTTGTATAACTTGGGTTGTTTGTTAGCAGGCGGTGCTGTGCTTACCGGTATAGTGCTCGCTGCCTGAGGTGGATTGTACTGTATGATTGAATCCAGTGTATGTACCGACCCGGACGTAATATACTGGCTTCTCATTTGTTCCTTCCCGTAGTTCCATCGAGTAACAGCGCGCACAATGCCTGGGTATCTCTTTACAAACCCTTCAGCAACACAATGTGCTTCGCCCATGCCAATGATAAATACGCTGGAAGGATCTGTGTTGAAAGCATGCTGTGTTTGTAAAATAGCTTGCCATAAAAATTTCTGATCCTGATCTGCCTTTACCGAATCTCCGGAAGGGGAACAGTACCATCGATGCAACAAGCCTATGGGTAAAAGTATAACGGCTGGCTGCCGCAGACGATGCCAGGGTAAATTATCAAGTGCGAGCGGACGTATATAGTTATCGTGTAGAATAATTATAAGTGGTAAATGATCGGTTTTATCTTTTGGAACATTTACCAGGTACGATCGCCTTATACTATCTGATTGAAGTGTGAAAATGCGCTGTGCCGCTATATAACTGTTGTTTACTGCATAGAATATAGCGATGAGAACAATTATCTTCTTCACGTATTATGTTGGTTAATAATTTTACCATCCATCATTTCGATAATCCGATCGCTCTTGGCAGCGAAGTCATTGTCATGCGTTACAGTAATTATAGTTTTCCCGAATTCACGACTTAACTGCATAAACATGTCAAATACATTAGCCGCATTTTTGGAATCAAGGTTGCCGGTCGGTTCATCTCCCATAAGAATAGCCGGTTCGTTGATGAGTGCACGCGCTATGGCTACACGCTGCTGTTGTCCGCCGGAAATGCGTGATGCAGCTTTTAACGCTTGCTCACCTACATTCAGCATCCTGAGTTTTTCGTAGGCCTTATGCTCAATTTCTTCGAATGAATATTTGCCCAGGCGAAGAGCAGGTATCATAACATTCCTAAGACAGGAGAAATCGGGTAACAGGTAATGAAATTGAAATACAAACCCGAGGTGTTCGTTCCGAAAGAGCGCAAGCTCATTTTGGGTACGACCGGTTACAGGTGTATTGTTTAAAATCAGTTTGCCCTCGTAGTCGGTGTCCATCGTTGATAGTATATATAGTAATGTAGATTTTCCACAACCCGACTTTCCGATGATGGATACAAATTCACCTTTGAATACTTCGAAGCTCACGCCTTTCAATGCCTGAAATTTTTCAGGCTCCAGGAAGAATTTATTAATGTGGTCGGCTCGTAATGCAATTTGTTTTTCCATTATCCTCGAATGATTTGTACAGGGTCTACCTTGGATGCTTTAACGGCAGGTATATAGCCGGCAAAAAAAGTGGTGATAACACCAAACACGAAGCCTTGTATATAATGTGGGATTTTGAACGCCATGGGTAAGTAGCTAACATTGCCCATGCCGATATATAGTTTGGATACAAGTAGCGCCAGCGCCCATCCAAGGGCAAGTCCCATAAAACTTCCTATTAAACCAATGAACATGGCCTGTCTTATAAAAATCGAAATGACATGTGTGCCTGCAAATCCCGTGGCCTTTAGAATGGCAATTTCTTTTATCTTTTCATAGATCGTCATGTTTAGAATATTATATATACCAAAGCCTGCAACGATAAGAATCGTAACAACAACCGAGTTCGCAATAACATCGCGGATTTTGCGGGCAGCAACAGATTGCTCGTTGGCACCCTGCCAGTCTTCTGCCTGGTAGCCGGTAAGTTGCTCGGCTTTACGTGCAAACTGCGGTGCCTGCGTATAGTCTTTTATGTTGATATATATTTCGGTAATGTAACTGCGGTCTTTCTTGAGCAGTTGTTCTGCAACGGGTACATTTACATAGGTTTTTGTATTATCAATGGCCTTGATGGTGGTTTTAAAAATTCCAACAACGCGGAGGCGTTTAGCCATACCGTTGGAAGCTGTCAGCGTAATGTAGTTTCCTTTTTTTACGTTGAGATCGGAGGCCAGTCCTGCACCAATAATGATACCGTCCGGTGTGTTTTGCAGATCTTCTGTTTTTCCGGTCAGCAGCGTAGAGGTAATGTCGAACATTTTGTCTTGTTCCAGAATGTTTACGCCATACACGGTTCCGTTTCGATCTACGCCACTATAGGTATATATAACATTACTGCTCACTTGTGCCGATAGCGCCATTACTTCCCTGTCTGTTTTCAGGGAATGAATAAGTTTGAATGGATCTTTTATCCGGTTATCCGATGCAGTCAGTTTGGGATTTGAAATGATCTTTATCGTACCGTCTTGCAAGTATGTCTGTAACAGACTGGCATTGCTCATTTTATTGTCGCTGTATAAACGCACATGAGGTGTAGTGCTCAGCGTTACTTTTTCGAAGTAATCATTGGTGCCGGCGATCAGCGAATTCATGAAGATATACATGGATATACCAAACGTCACACCCAATGCCGCAACGCCCGTCTGCTTCTTGCGCGACAGTAAATAGGTTAATGCTATTTCTGTATTAATACCGGTACGCATATCAGTTCGCTTTGATAAGTTCGTCCTGCAGAGTCAATCCTTCTTTCACTTCAACCCAGTCCGTTGAGATGATCCCTGTTTTAATAGCGATAGTATCTGCATTCCGGTTTCTCCTGATAATTACTTTTTTATCGGCAGTAAGGTATGCCCGCGGGATTAACATGGCTTGGTCATCCTGTGCAACAATAATGTTTGCCTGAAGCAATGTGCCTGCGATAATGTTTGAAGGTCGTTTTTCGAAAGAAGCTTCAACTTTATAGGACTGTTTCTCTTCATTAAAATAGGGATATATAGTAGTAATAATACCGGTATATATCTGCTCCGGATGCGTATTGAGCTCAATCAGCACCTTATGGCCGGTGCGAACTTTGGTGATACCGGTTTCGTCTACCATCAGTACAATTCCTAGGGAATCGGGGTGGCCGAGGAGTGCAATTGCCTCGCCCTTGCGAATGAGTTCTCCGTCATTTTTTTCAATGCGGTATATCTTATAGTTTCCAGGAGATTTTAATATGAAATAGTTATTTCCGGCAACTGAAGTTTTATATTGGCTTTGGCTATGGATCAGATCCTGTTGCAGGGTAAGCTTTGCAGAGGCTATATTTTCTGTAATGGATTGTACGGTATTTTTATCATTTTCATAGGCAAGTAGCGCGCCTTCAAACTCTACTGCGGAAACGATATTCGTTTCATACAAGCGCTTCATACGCCAATACTGCACCGAGTCATTTTGTAGTTTCTGTTGGGCATTTGCCAATTCGGCCCGCAGACTCATGAGCGTTGGCGAGTTGTCTGACGCGTTTTGTGAAGCCAATCGTAAATTTTCAGCGGCCGCGGCCTGCTCGATGGAACTTGTTGTATTGTCTAGGGTAAATAAAATTTGGCCTGCCTGCACATTATCATTTTCCTTGATCCAGGTATCCTGCAGAAATCCATCACTGAAAGCTGTCAGCGTAAATTGGTCAGCGGCTTCAACATGACCTGATGCAAAAACAGCATCCGTGATAGGGGCAATGACCGGTGAAGTTGTCTCTGTTTTGTTTCTGCACCCGGTTATGATAATTGATAATAGTGATATATATAGTGCTGTTTGTTTCATAGAATCAGAAAGTCTTTTGGCGAACTTGTATAGTATAGTACTGAATGAAATACCGGGATACCGCCTGCAGGTATTCATGCTGATAGGTTATAAAATCCTGGTATACGCGCAGTCGTTCATCAACCGAGATGAGCCCTTCATGAAGCTTCCGGTCCGCGTGCGAATCATTTTGACGATACAGATCGAGTATTTTACGAGCTTCCCGGTACGCGCTATAGGTACGCTCGTATGCGAGGATAAGATTGTCATCATTAATTTGAGCGCTACGCAAACTGCTCTCGTATACCTTTTGCTGAGTATCAAGTTCAATTCTTGTTCGCGCAGTTTGATAGGCACGTGTACCTCCTGAAAGTATAGGTATCGTTAGCCGGAGACCCCAGTATTGTTGCGGAAGATTACTGGTGTTTTCAAAATTGAAGAAGTTGTCGCCTGCAAGTTGTTTGCCTGCTGAATATACTGCCGATAAAGTTGGTATATAGGAAGCTTTCGCAGACTGCCAGTTTATTTTTGCGACAAGCATGTTTGAATATGCCAGCCTTACTTCAGTATCTGTGGGGAAGTCTTGAGACAGCTGACCCAATGCCGGTGCTGATACCAGCGTGTCAACTTCAAGCGTCACAGAATCCTTCACAGACAAATTCAGGAGAATTTTTAAGTTGTTAAGTGCTAGATGCTTGTTTTGAATCGCATCATGAAGATTCATTTCCGTTTTGCCAAGATTGATCCGTGCCGTATTTAGACTTACTTCGTTTACCAGCCCTTCGGTATATTTTCCAGATATAGTCTCGTATGTTCCTATCGCAATGCTGAGACTCTCTTTTGCCAAAACAGATGCTTCGTTCATTAATAAATAATTGTAATAGGCATTGGCCAACTGGTTATATAGTTCATGCCTGGTTTTTATTACGTTCAGCGTGGCGGTCTCATAATATTGCCTGGCAGCTTTGATGGAAAACCAGCTCTGGGTATTGATCAGGTCAATCTGGGCTGTAATACCTGCATTATATATATAACGCTTCCCAAACTCTTCTTCCCGATATGTACCGGGTTCGCCCCCGAACAATTCTGCCGGAACCAGGGTCGGCTGTAGCTGGATGTTATCCGTGAATGATCCGTTTATGCCAAGCGAGGGAAGCAATGCTCCATAAGCCTGATCAATACCCTTGCCGGCTATAGCCTGATTACTATAGGCAGTATACATTTGTGCAGAATGAGATTCAGCGTAGTTCCAGATTTCTTCCAGCGAATGAAATGTATACTGTGCCTGAACCTGCTGCATGATGAACACGGCTATCGTTAAAAACAAAATACGCATGGCTTTATTGGATACGTGACCAGTATACCGAGCGGGACATAAAACCTTTCGATGCGGTGATTTTTATTTTTTGCTCGTTTTCAAAGTATATAGTGCAAGGCATTTCTCCTTTGGGAGTACTTGCCAATCCGTTGAATTTTTTTCCGTCCCACTTCAGATTTTTGAAGATAAGGTCGCCCGTTTTTACTTTGCTGTCGTCTGCGGCAGTTTCTGTTAATTTTGCCATATACAGATTACCTTCTTTGTAAAATTTGGCCTGCCGTGTACCCTGTGTGTTAGTCCATATACCTTCGATTCTTTCCGGTGTTTGTGCTAACCCCACGATTGCCGAACATGCTAACAACATGCACACTAGAAGTATAGCAGCGACTGTACTTTCTGATTTTATTTTCATTATTATTTATTTTTATGCAAGTGTACGGCGGTTCCGTACTATGAGACTTTGAAATAAATATTGAAGGGACAAATTGCCCGTTGAAATGGACACGTGTGGAAACGAGTGTTTCGGCCGGAGTGCAGTCTTTAAACAACGAGAATGCGAATGGCAATAAGGGCAGTTGCGTTTATAGTCTGGATTATGTACGGCAGATGTATGATGTTATTTATCCCATGCCTGTAACCGATAAACAGATATTACAATTGCGTAATATCAACTACACCAATATAGGTATGACAGGTTAAGAACAATCACTATTATAACAAACGTGATAGCAGTAATAAGCCCGAAACAATTGCTGCCATTTGAATGATCAGATTTCATGATGATTGGTTTGAAAGTAACCCGTCTACATGTATAGCACTTGCGTATGTATGTTGACGATATACAGACTATCGGTCTGATTGGGGCATGAGTTAGCGATTGGTGAGAAGTGACGGCAGTGAAAAAATGGTGAAAGAGACAAATTGCCGAGTGAATCGCCCTGAATCCTTGTTGGGCATTTAAATAAAAACGTATATACTATACGCTATCGGTTTGCGATCGTTGTGATCGTCTCCAGGTGTTTTTTCTTTTACCGGATTGATCAACTATTCTCCAGCCAGTTTAGAAGGGCAGTGGATTTTATTTTACTAACCAGGATATTTTCAGGTGTTTTTATAGATAGCCGGATAATCAGTTTGCGAGAAAAATATCGTTCAATGTCTTTTATACTATCGCGATGAACTATAAACTGGCGATTGGCCCGAAAGAAAATCTGCGGATTAAGTTTGGCTTCAAGATCATCCAGCGTTTCCTGGATAAAGTATTGCTGATCATTAAAAAGCGAAACCGTTACTACGCCGTTGTTATAATAAAGAAAAGCTATATCGTCTGTTTTTACGGGGGTAATTTTATCTCTGAAATTTACCAGTAAAGTGTTGCGGTACGCGCTAGGCATATTGCCCAATAATTGCTCAATGCGTTTGGTATATTCGTCTTTGGTACGATCAAAAGACTGTCTTAGCTCATCATATTTTTTCAGGGCTTCGTCAAGCTTGTCGGGAGTGACAGGTTTCAGCAGGTAATATATACCATTCGTTTCGAAAGCACTCAGCATATACTCATCGAATGCCGTGCAGAAAATAACAGGAGTATGAACCGTTACTTTTTTAAAAATGTCGAAACTGAGTCCGTCTGAGAGTTGAATGTCAGAAAATATAACATCAGGCGCCTCATGATGTTGTAACCACGCCACCGAGTCTTCGATGGATTCCAATGTACCGAGTATGGAAATATCAGACCGAAGAGTCTGTATCATATTCCGAAGTTCCTTGGATACTTTCGGTTCGTCTTCAATAATCAGTGCCCGCATCATGTCAGGATTGGGAGTTTAACGCTAAAGTAATTCTCTCCTTGTTCAATTTCAATGGATGTATTGGCGAGCAGGAGGTAGCGATCGCGTATATTAGGCAAACCGTGGCCGGATGCTGATCCGTGAGACTGCCTGGGTTGATAATTATTACGAACAACCAGGAATTTATTTATACTCAGTATCTCGATAAAAAGAGGCTTGATCGATGAGGCTACGTTATGTTTTACTGCATTCTCAACCAGCATCTGCACCGCCAGCGGAGGAAGTTTGGATTGCCTGGCATTTTGGTCAACCTCAATTCTTATTTTCAGAGCATCTTCAAAACGTTCGCTTAAGATATATAGGTATGACTCAACAAAGGCCAGTTCTTCCGCAACAGTAACAAAATTACTTTGCCGCACCTGGAGCAGGTAACGGTATACATTTGATAGTTCTGCTATATACTCCTTTACTTTGGTTTCATGCGCAATGCTGCTCAACGTACTAAGCGAATTGAACAGGAAGTGCGGGCTGATCTGCTGCTTGAGTGAATCAAGCCGCGCCTGGAGATTTTCTTTTTTTAATTTTTCATTTTCAATAACCGATTGCTGAGTTGCTGTAAGTACGTAAAGGTAATAGGCTACAAAGAACAGAAACCCGCTCACCAATGTGCCACGAAAGAGTAACATGCTTAATTTAGGATCAGTCTCTAAGGGATCGGGTATAACCGGTATATGAAGGTATGCAGCAATATATTTATTGTATAAAATGGAAATGGTGATGCAGATCAGGATACTGAATGCGTTTTTAATCCAGTGTATGCTTAGCGGGCGAACAAGGAACCGGGTTTGAATAAAATAGTGATGGCAGCACCAGCATATAAACGAGTAGCTAAATGTATATGCAATGTTCCCGGCAATGTTTTCGTAGTTTATTACTTCAAAACGGATAAGCCTGGGAATGGAAGCAAGGATAGCTATAAAAAGAGAAAGAGCGAGCCCTACCTTAATATTGTACTTTCTCATGGTAAAATAAACACAAAGCTATAGTAAGAAACGTATTTTCTTCAAGATACAATTTGAACTGGACAATCCGGTTAACGAGATGGACCAAGGTATTATTGAAGGTTTTGGGAGGTCTGACAAAAACATAGGTCGCATAAAGTGTTTCCGGCAACGTACAAATCATTGGCATAGTAATTTTAACAAACCATTCGAACCGAAAAGAGTAACAGTGTGTCAAACATTAAATATTCGACATGCAACGAAAATTCAACCTGAAGTCTTTCAACTTATACGAGTATCTGAAACACCAGAATGCCGATAGCTTTAACATCCCATTTTTCCTGGCAGACCGGCATACCTATAAAAATGCACACGTCAATTTTCCGTTCAGAACATTTGCCTACGGACTTGGTGTTACCTATACAGGCAAAGGCGATACTTTTAAAATTGGCAGCACAGATTATACATTGAAAGCGCGATGCCTGACTACAGTCGGTCCGGGTATGGTTTGTCAGTGGGCTGGTAATTATACCGCAGAGCATGATACCATTTATTTTACAGAAGAATTACTGGAAGGTATACAGGCAAATTCGTTTTTACATTCGCTCCCGTTCTTCTTTCACGGTGGAGATCATGTAATTTGCCTGACAGACGAACAGACGAAAAAAATGAAATCAGTGTTCGGGCTGCTGAAGGTATTAAAAGATAATAAAGAGACAGTACCCGGAATCGTTCATGCGCTCCTGATGTTAGCAAACTCTTTCCACTCCATTCAAAACGACACACCTAAGAACGCCAATGTTTCCAGGAGAGAAAAGATTACCCATGAGTTTAGAAGATTGGTGGCGCAACATTTTTCCAAGAACAAGGAAGTCGCTTACTATGCCGACCATTTGAACATTACACCTAAGTATTTAAGCGAAGTGCTTCAGGTAGAGTTGGGTAAATCTGCGAAGAATTTCATCGATGAATTTGTAATGATGGAAGCCAAAAGTCTGCTGAAGCAAACCACCATGTCAGTACAGGAAATATGTTACTGGATTGGCTATGAAGATGCTTCTCATTTTGCCAAGTCATTTAAAAAGCTCACAAAATATACTCCCTCCGAATACCGCAAAGGGTAGAGCATACAACCTTGTCCGAGTAAAACAGTGACGGAGTAAAAACCGAAATTTATACCATTTCTTCCGACATGTCGTCTAACGGAGTGCCTATCCGAAAGAATAGCTTTGTTTACCCAAAACAAAACGATCCCACTATGATCAAACTACATGCCCTCATCTTTACACTGCTCGTGTTGAACATCACGAGTGTCTATTCTCAAACAAAAAAAACACCACAAATGAAAAACGTAACAGAATTCAAAGTACAAGTCTCCCAACAAGTATTGAATGATTTGAAGAGCCGTTTGCAAAACACCCGTTGGCCCGGTGAAGCAGAAGGCTCCGGCTGGAATTTTGGTACAAGCGAAACCTACCTGCGCGGCCTGGTTCGTTACTGGCTTACCGAATATGATTGGCGCAAGCAGGAGGTATCATTGAATAAATATCCACAATATATAGCCAACGTGAACGGAGTAAAGATTCACTTTCAGTATATAAAAGGAAAAGGTAAAAATGCGAAGCCTCTTATATTGACACATGGCTGGCCTGATAGTTACTATCGCTTTCACAAAATTATTCCGCTGTTAACGGAAGGCGATCAAAGCTTTGATCTGATAATTCCTTCCATACCGGGTTTCGGCTTTTCAGACAAAGTTGCCATGAGCAGTGAAGCTGTTGCCGACTTATGGAAAGTATTGATGACTGAAAATCTGGGCTATGAAAAATTCTATGCTGCCGGTGGCGATATAGGTATGGGAGTTACCAAAGCATTGGCATCTAAATATCCTGCTATAGTAGCCGGTGTACATTTTACAGATATCGGTTACCCGATGGGACAGGAAGATCCATCGACTATGACCGAAGCAGAAAAACAGTTTGCCCAGTTTGTACAACAGTGGTGGTATGCCGAAGGTGCGTATGCCATGGTACATGCCACCAAACCTCAATCCATAGCCTATGGTTTGAATGATTCACCCACTGCACTTGCAGGATGGATTCTAAGCTTTGTCAATGCCGGTGCTACACCCGAACTAATCGAAAAAGCATTTGGTGGCAAGGACGAATTGCTAACGAACATCATGATCTATTGGGTAACTGAAACTGTTGCAACTTCTGTCAGAATGTATAAAGCAGATGCTATTGCGCAATGGGGAGGTTCACAGCCCCTACAAAAAAGTAATGTACCGGCCGGTATATCGGTGTATCCGAGAGAAGCGCAGTTTCCAAAAGAGTGGGCAGACCGTTTTGTGAATGTAACAAGCTTCCGGAAATTGAATGAAGGTGGACATTTCGCAGCTCTCGAGGTTCCGAATACATTTGCTGACGAGCTTAAGAATTTCTTTTATAGTATTAAGTGATTCAGCAACACAGATGCAGGTAAATGTACCTGTCTCAAAAAATAAAGGACCGGAGATTAGTCTTCGGTCTTTTTTATTTATCGGTATGCAGGCGTTAGCAATTGGAGCTTGCTGCTTGATTTAACATTCGCCAATGTGAAAAGACCGTCTGTTAATATATACTGAAATGGTATGAATGATGAGCGAGGACAGAATTTTCGGTCCCGATTGTCTAATTCATTGCTATATATCCATGGCGCGATTTTTAGTGTATATTCTGCTACGCCACTAGTAAAAGATTATAATCGCTTTGGAATATAATCTGTATCCTTAACCTGATTTTTAATGAACACGAATAGAGTGTATGAATTATGGTACTGTTGATTATCTCGTAAAACCAATTTCCATTGCCGAGAACGATGTCATGACAAAACGCCTCTTGGGGTTTTTATAGCGATCTTTGGGCAATAAAACGCGGCTAATAAACGTATCGTTCAAATCTGATATATAGTATATGTTGTAACCTGTTGTGTCAATGCTATATATATTAACTGTTGTGTCATTAATATATCTGGTAATATAATACAACTACCGGAGTATATATGTGAAATGTAGACTCACGAACCATCTTAGCTTTAATTATACGTTTTGTTGATGGTTAACCCGGATATATGTTCTAACCTTTATTACTAAGTGTATAGCATTATACTATATAATATGCCTATGAATAAAAGGTATATATTCCTCTATATATAATAAGGAGTATTGCTGAATAGCGAAATAAACAACATGTCTGTATAACTGGCTGGTAATCGGCTATAATCAGCAGTCTATCGATTCCAAACTTCAAACTATGAAACGAATTGTTTTACTAACAATCACACTATGTTTGCTATCCCTCGGTTTATATGCGCAGAAAACAGTATATATACCAAACCAATTCAGTTCCGCACCCTGGAACCAGTGGTCATGGGATAAAACATATCAGTCAACGAACTTTGTTATTTTCTGGGGAAATGTAGTGGGTACCAGTCCTGCCACGTATTCCAATCCTGATCTTCGGTTTGATCCTGCACAACTCGCAGGCTACCTCGAAGCAAGCTTTACCAAGTTTGTTACCGAAATCGGTTTTGTACCCAACACCGGTAAATTAGGAACCTATAAAATTATAGTGGTTATGAACGATACCTATACCGGCACCGGTGGACCAACCGGCTGGGCATTCGGTGGTTCGTATGATAACAACATTGGTGCGATGTGGGTACATCCCGGTGCAACGCGCGATCCGTATGTGCTGAGTCACGAGTTTGCTCACGCCCTGCAAGGACAAAATAATATACAGCAGAATCCCAACGGAGGATTTGTAAACTACGAACCGGGTGGCTGGTTCTGGGAATGCCACGCCAACTATATGCGCTGTGTTGAGTTTCCTACATTTGCGAGCGAAGATTTACCACGTTGGTTGATGACACGACATTTCCACGTAGCGTCTACACGCCACCACTACAGCACCTTTAAATGGTTGATGAACATTCAGCAAAACTATGGCGGCTATAATACGGTAAATCGCTTGTGGCGCGAATCCATTGCCAACGAAACGGCAACGGAAGCATGGAGGCGGCTCAGCGGTTGGACTCAGGCACAACTTTGCGACAATATGTATGATTATGCAAAGCGTGAAGCGAACTACGATTATCCTGCACAGGGATTTGGAGCTGACATTCGCGCGCAGGTAAATATATACAAGACTCAGGCTTCTGAAAACTGGTGGCTGTGGCGAGAGTATACCATTCTCGATCAGGTCAATGCAAGCAACGGCCGCTATATCGTGCCGCGCTATATGGCACCGCAGGATTATGGTATGAATATTATCCCACTCTATCCAAACTGTGCATCCAATGCTGTACATATCAAGTTCAAAGGGCACACGGAAGTAAATGCGCAAGCCGGCTGGCGCTGGGGTTTTGTGGAAGTTACATCGGCTGGTACATCTATATATAGCCCCATGCAAAGTGCTACTACCGGTGAAGCTACCTATACACTTACGGCAGGCACATCAAAATTATACCTGGTTGTAATGGGCGCACCAACCACCAAGCATGATTATGTATGGGAGCCGGGCTTCCCGAAGATACATCGCTATCCGTATGAAGTACGCATTGAGAACGCTGTACCCGAAGGATACCAGACTAACTTCCGGGCTGATCTGAAATCATTGTTCCCGGGAAGTGCACATGCGAATGGCGGTGGCTGGGTGGCCAGTACCGCTACCGTTGCGTCATCGGTATATGTAGGCCCGAAGGCGGTTGTATTGGGCAATTCCAATCTTTCCGGTAGTGTTCGGGTAGAGGGTACTGCGCGACTTCAGAATGTTACTGCCAGCGGCAGCGCAAAATTTGCCGGTAACTGCAATGTGAATGGAGGCAGCTATACCAACACGGCACAGGTACTGGATGGTGCCATATTATTCAACAGTAATCTTTCCGGCAACGCAACCTTTAAGGATGTTGCGTGGGCCTGGGGATCAACGTATGGTAATGGTGTTGTAGTAGGAGGCGATGCCGAGATCGGAAGTTGCTCAACAGCCGGAGTATATTTACAAACGCCACACGGTAACAATGGTCGCACCGCTTGTGATGGACAAGGCGCATCGCATTCATCCAACATAGACATCAATGCAAGCTATACTAATTTTACAGATGCAGACATGAGTTGGACAGCCATCGGCTGTAGCAGTTGTACTCCGACAACCATTACCCCGTATACACAAACCGGAAGTGGCGCATGGGTACAAACAGCTTCGGCAACTGTTAGCGCAGGAACAACTGTAAAACTCGGACCTGCACCCAATACCGGGGGCTCATGGAGTTGGACAGGACCCAACGGTTATACAGCATCCACACGCGAGATAACGATCAGCAATGTACAATCCAATCTTACTGGAACCTATATAGCACGCCATACCAACGCATGCGGGGCGCAGACGACACAGAATTTTACCATCGCGCTTAGCAATACTACATCAACGAATATAGCACCGCTGGCAACTAGCTCAACATCGTACGTTTCTCCGTGGGAAACACTGGCCGCTGTGAACGATGGTTTTGTACCGGCAAATTCGAACGATAAATCGCATGGTGCCTATGGTAACTGGAACAATCCGAATTCAACACAATGGGTACAGTATGATTGGACACAGAATTATACCGTTACCGCGACAGAGGTATATTGGTTCAATGATGGAGGCGGAGTGTTAACCCCGACAACTGCATCGCTCGAATACTGGAATGGTTCTTCGTGGATTAAACTTGCAGATGTACCCTTGCAGACCAATGCCTTTAACGTAGTCAATATTAATTCAGTGAGTCTAAATCGTCTGCGTGTATCGATGCTGAATCCAACACAGTCTACCGGTATATTGGAATGGCGTGTAATGGGCTATAGTTCTGCTACTGCGCGAGAGGCTGCTACGCTGGTAGCAGAAGACGAAAGATCAGAAAGCATCGTTACGTATCCCAATCCGGCATCATCTGATTTTACAGTTCAATTGAACGGATTTGAAGAAAATGAAAATGTTGAACTTCAGATACTCGATCTGCAGGGCCGGGTAATTGATTCAAAACAAATAGGCTCTTCAAGAACAGCGAACTATAACAAAGCTGCGTTAAACACGAAGGGATCGGTATATATACTGAAAGCAATCGGACTAAAACGGATAATCTCCGGTAAAATTGTATTGACCGATTGACTAGTTTATTCCATTGGATCAATAAAAAGCAGAGGACGGTTGATGAACCGTCCTCTTTTATTCGAGCTACATTTTTTTAACGATTAACATCCACAACAAAGTCAGTCCACTATATTCTCCTGCACGTCACCGGTAGAAGTAAACGTCACCTTACGATCATCAGCAGTACCATCCAGTTCAACGAGATACACCACCTTGCCATCGGCCTCGATCTTATCCGTGCCATCTATTTTATAGCTGCTGAAATCTTTGGCGATCTTGTTTACGATTCCGTGCGGCAGATCTTTTTTCGATATATCTTCTTTATGCTTTTTAATATTTCCGCTTTTGTCGATCCATACATCATGGTCGCGTGTTCCGATTTCAAAATCAACTTTATACTGGTCGCCTTTTAATTCCCAGTCAACGTCTGTCGCATTTGGAAACTTTACCTGGAAAGCGTTCAGTATCACCGAAGGAACCTGGCTCTGTGGTATATCCTGGGCATTTGCGTGTACGTTCAATATCCACACCGCTAATAAAAGAATGATGAGCTTTTTCATAGTTGAATTGTTTTATAGTTTAAATACAGTGTAAAGATCAAATCCAAATCAGGAAACAATTAGGAAAAACAGGTTAGCGCGATATTTTTTTTCGGGGCTCGTATATCCAGCGTAAAAGAAAATCAAGGTTCTCTTCGGTGTTGCCGGCAGGTATACCTATCGCGAGTCCTAAGGCGATTTGGTTGGACAACGCCATCTTTACCTGTGGACGAACCATCATCGCCAGATGTTCTTTTGTAATTTCCTTGTTCAATTCAACCCCGATGAAATTTTTTGTACCCGGAAATACATAGTCAATATTGGTATTGATGAGAATTGATCGAAAGTGATGTTTCGACTGGGATTCAAAGGATGGTCCGGTATATAGCAGTGTGTGTAGTCTTCCCCAACGTTTGGCTATGATAAGAAAGGGATTGTGTGTACTGCCGGAATACTGAAGCATATTGAAACTTTTTCCATGCATTTCATATATATACCCGACTGCAAATGTGGTCTGGTATTTTTCTGAAATGAAGAACGAATATTGAAAGGCTGCTTTGATCCCTTCGAGTCCGGTTTCTGTTTTAGCCTGGGCCGGATCTTCGTTCTCCGGAAGTTTATAAAAGGAGAACGGTAGTTCAATTTCTACTCCCAGTCTGTTTACAGGAGCAAATTCGTATTCAATCAGGTACGATTGAATGGTATAGGCATCGGTACTGATCATGCCCATCCCTATATTTAGTTCACGCTCACCTTTGCGTGCGCCCAGGTCGCGGATCAAATCAAAGAACACCGGTTCTGCATGTGATACTTTTACCGGTAATGTTGATGTGCCGGTTTGTGAAAACACAATGCCGCTTGCAACGATGAATAATACCAAAAGGAATAGTCTGTGATATACCATAAGCATGATTGTTTACAAGGGCGAAGGAAGCACCTGAATCAGGAAACAATCAGGAAGAATGCTATCGTATAATAAAAAACTACGTTTCGCTAAAACGATATAGCGAACGTGTGGTGTTGATTGGTATAGGTATAGCGAATGGTATACCCGTAGTAATCCACAATAGATTTGACAATGGATAACCCAAGACCGGTAGAGTTTTTAGCAGACGAATTTTTATAGAACCGGTCAAAGATATGTGTCTCGTCAAGAGCACCTGTATGGCTGGTGTTGGTTACTGATATGCCGGAAGCGTGTATGGTGATGGTTACGGAACCTTCCGGGTAATTATGAAGAATGGCATTCTTGATGAGGTTAGACAACATGATCTCGGCGAGCTCTGCATTTAGTGTATAGATACATGTACCGGGTTGTTCAACTTGTATGGTTATGGATTTGAATTCAGACAAATCGCCAAAGGCTGATACAAGCCGAAGTACAAGATCATTAAAATTAACTGATGTCTCCTGTGGAAACTGCCGGTTCTCAATGCGCGACAGAAGCAGCAGTGTTTTATTTAAACGCGTGAGGCGTTCGAGCGATTCAATAACGGTGCTGATCTCTTTCAGTTGGTCACCGGAAAGTGAATTCTTTTCCGTGAGCAGTTCCAGTTTGTTGATGCTGATGGCGAGTGGTGTTTGTAACTCGTGTGATGCATTTTCAATAAATTGTTTCTGACTGTTAAATATAGCGATGTTACGTTGCAGCAATGACGATACAGTCTCATTCAGAATATTGAATTCACTTACGTTGGTTTTCTCCGCAGCGAAATTCTCGTTGCTTCCCAATCGGAAGTTCTTTAGTTTGTCGAGAATGGTATAGAAAGGTTTCCATACTCTTCGCAATAGCACATTGTTAATAATGAGTGCACTCGCCAGCAACACAATGTATAGCCACACAATGGCATAAAAGAGATCCTCGATAAGGTCGTCCTCTTCCACCATCGATGATACGATCTGAAGTTCATAGTATTTTCCGTTGGAAGCGCGAAACACCGTTTTTAACATGCGCACGGGTTCAAAGTCTTTTTCGTTCTGCATATATAGCGTGGAGTCCATATAGATGTCGCGAACGTGTAGTGCATGGTTGTCGGTGATCTCGTGAATGGCGTAGTTACTCTCCATAAATTCTGTTTTATGGATCAGCGTGGTATCGCTCTCTACTTTGCGAATGATGAGAATCTTTGAATTCTCAAGACCATCATCAATGCTGTCGTAAATTTCATCGAGCATATTTACATAAAAGATAACGGCCCATACGCCCACCACCACCAGCAGTGCTATAGAAAGATAGGAGAGTGTATAGTTTAACAGCTTCAAGGAACGATCAGTTTATAGCCTACACCGTAAACAGCCTGTATCTCAAGTTGTGCACCAGTGTCCTTTAATTTTTTGCGCAGGTTTTTGATCTGTGAGTATATAAATTCAAAGTCGTCAGCCTGATCGATATGATCGCCCCATATATGTTCTGCCAATGCAGCTTTGTTGATAAGACGGTTCTTGTTCGCTATAAAATAGGCGAGTATATCAAACTCTTTGCGATGTAATGATACGGGCTCGCTGTTTACGTAGAGAAGCCGGTCATCTACATGTATCTTTACATTGTTCAGTTCAATAACATTCTGGCCGTTCATGCTTTTTCTGCGGATGACCGATTTAACACGGGCCGTAAGCTCTGATAAATGAAATGGTTTAGCGAGGTAATCATCAGCACCGAGATTGAGACCGTTAACTTTATCATCAACTGAATTCTTGGCCGAAATGATAATGACGTTCTCCTGCTTCTTCATTTTTTTCAGCGCGTTAAGCACTGAAAGACCATTGCCACCCGGCAACATAATATCCAGCAGAATGCAATCGTATTGATAACCGGTAACTTTATCAAGCGCGGCCGTATAATCAGCAGCCGATTCTACCAGGAAATTTTCTTTTTCCAGGGAACTTACAATGACGTTGCGCAGTTCGTCTTCATCCTCAATTACCAGTACTTTCATGGTTTGTGGCGTATCTCGTTCAGGACAATTATCAGTCAAAAGTAAGGATGAAAACCGGAAAGAAATGGGAATGATTTTATTTCATGAAAACAATAAAAAATAAACCATAGCTTTCGTTCCTAATTGTTTCCGGATTTCGCTTTTATTTTTGTGCTGTAATTAAGATGTTTTTATATGAAATTTAAAATAGCAATAGTTTGTGTGCTGGCCTTCGCCTCCTGTATGCAAACGAGAAAAGACACGTTCACCGATAAATTTGAAAAAGGACAACGGTTGGCGGAACTTAAAACAAAGAAGTTGAAAGAAGTATCCGGTATAGCAGCCAGTGTTACCAACCCGGGTATGCTGTGGGCATTGAATGACAGCGGAAATAAGGCAGAACTATACCTGATCGACAAGAATCTGAACATTGTATATACCTGCAGCCTGGCCGGACTTGAGAACCGTGATTGGGAAGATATATCCGTTGGCCCCGGACCAGATTCCAATCAAAGCTATATTTATGTTGGTGATATTGGAGACAACGAAGCCGTATATCCCTATAAATATATCTACCGCTTGCGGGAGCCTCGTGTCCGGCAGGGCAGGAGCGATACTACCGTTGCCGCGGTTGATAAAATTGTATTCAAACTTCCGAATGCTATAAAAGATACCGAGTCGCTGATGATCGACCACAAAACAAAAGATCTGTATGTAGTGTCCAAACGTGAAGATCCGGTATATGTATATAAATTAAAGTATCCTTACAGCACAACCGATACACTTACAGCAACGGAAACTGTATCACTTCCATTCGCGAGTATTGTATCAGCGGATTATCAATCCGGAAGCGGAGATGTGGTCATGAAAAACTACGATCACATTTACTATTGGGAAAACAGCCGGGGCGAAGACGTGAGTACACTGTTGAAGAGGAAACCGGTTGAAGTTGCATACGAATCTGAGCCGCAAGGTGAATCCATAGCCTGGGCAACGGATGGTTCCGGTTTTTATACCATCAGTGAAGTAAAGAAGAAAGAGAAGTCTTATCTCTATTTCTATAAGCGAAAGTAATTTTTTATAGGTTACAGGTTCGAAGCATTGCATAAGTTTTATGCAATGCTTTATTTTTGGTATATAGATTAAGACAATCAGTAATCAGAATATATGACAAAAGCTAAAAAAGAAATACGGGTGAGGGTTTGGGTTGATCTGGATGGTGAGCGATTCTTTGGCCCTGGCCGGGCTGAATTATTACAGTTGATACAAGACACCGGCTCTATTTCCAAAGCTGCCAAGTCAATGGGTATGTCGTATAAAAAAGCGTGGGCGATGGTGGACGAAATGAACGAGAAAGCGAAAAAGCCCTATGTGATTGCACAGAAAGGCGGACAAAAAGGTGGTGGAACAGAAGTAACGGAAGCCGGTAAAAAAATGGTTGATGCCTATACGAGAATGATGGGCCGCATCCAGGCTATCGTTGAAAAGGACAAATCACTCCTCGACTACATTTGACGGTCAGAAGTAGCTGATCGTCTGGTATAGTCTTTATTTTACACGGATTTATCCGGGATGGAAGAAATAGTACTTCCATTTTTTTATATTTAGCGATATGTTCATCTGTACATATCGATTGCTATGAAGAGAATTTTTACCCTGTTATCATTCATTTTTATTTTACAAGCCGCCTTTGCCCAGGCTCAACGCGATAGTATAAAAACGGTTGAGCTAAACGATGTTGTTGTAACGGCTTCACGTTTGGAAGAAGGTATGGGTAAGTCCCCGGTAAGTATTGAAAAGATTGATACACATTCTCTATACCAGGTAGCAGCTCCTTCTTTTTTTGATGCACTTGAAAATGTAAAAGGTATACAGATGCTTGTGCCCAGCGTAGGCTTCAAAGTAATTAACACACGCGGGTTCGGTAATACAACCAACGTACGTTTTGTGCAGATGGTAGATGGTATGGATAACCAGGCACCGCACCTGGGTACGCCCATCGCCAACATGTTAGGACCCAACGACCTCGATATATATACTGTAGAGGTTATTCCCGGTACAGCATCGGCTCTGTACGGCATGAATGCGATCAACGGTCTTGCTAATTTTATTACGAAAGATCCGTTTACAACAGCTGAAATAAGTGTTCAGCAGAAAGTTGGTGTTAGCAGAATCGGAACCGGTGCCAAGCCATTTTCAGAGACCAGTATACGTTGGGCGCATGTTGTGTCCGGCAAGCTCGCATTTAAGTTGAATGCAACCTATATACGCGGCACCGACTGGATTGCGGATGACCGGCAGGATCTCAACCCCAAAGCCAATACAAGCACGGGGCTCACCGGCAACGACAACCCGGCTTTTGATGCCGTGAACTCGTATGGCAATGAATCTTCCAATCGGGGAACATTGAACCTGGATGGCAAAAATTATGTAGTGGCGCGCACCGGGTATTTTGAGAAAGAAGTTGTCGACTATAGCATTCGGAATTCCAAAGGCGATGCAGCTATACATTACGCATTTGCTCCCGATAAAAAACTGATCTATACCTATCGCTTTGCCAACCTTGATAATATATACCAGCGCTCCAATCGCTTCCGGCTGGAAGATTACCAGTTGCAGCAGCACGGTTTGGCCTATAAATCAAAATCGCTGCAGGTACTGGCGTATCTTACTTTTGAAAATACAGGCAAGTCCTACAACGCGCGCTCCATGGCCGAGAATATTGACCGAAGCTTCAAGAGCGATGACCAATGGTTTTCTGACTATAGCAACAGCTTTCGCTCCGCTATACAAGAAGGAGAGTCCGTTGCCAGCGCGCATCATATAGCACGCAGTTTCAGTGATGCGGGAAGACCGCAGCCGGGCTCTGCCAAGTTTAATGATCTTATCAAAAAACTGGGTAGTATCAACAACTGGGATATAGGGGCAGCGCTCCGGGTAAAGTCGCGCCTGCTACATACTGAGGGACAATTGAATCTTACCAAAGAACTGTTGCATCGTTTCCAGGAGACAACCGGTATAGAGCTGCTCGCTGGTTTCGATTACCGAACCTATATTATTATTCCGGATGGCAATTACTTTATTAATCCGGAGAACGAAGGCGAAAATATACTCTATAGTAAAACCGGTGGATTTTTGCAGGCATCCAAAACCTTTCGTGAGAAACTAAAATTGGGAGCCACCATCCGTGCCGACAAGAACGAGTTTTACAAGCTGAAATGGAACCCACGCTTTACTGCAGTATATTCGGTGAATAACTTTCATCACATTCGGTTCTCTTTTCAGAATGGTTTCCGTTTTCCGAGCGTGTTCGAAGCATTCTCGAATGTTAATAGCGGTGGAGTAAAGCGGGTAGGAGGTTTACCGGTGATGTCGTCTGGTATATTTGAGCGTGGGTATAAACGTGCTTCGATTGATGCATTTCAGGCAGCCGTGATCCGCGATGTAAACCAAACCGGGCTGTCGCAGAATGATGCCATTATCAGGAATAAAGACCTGCTGGTAAAGAACGATTATACCTATGTAAAAGCCGAAGAGATACGTTCGCTGGAAGCCGGGTATAGAGGAACATTTTTGGAAGGCAACTTGCAGTTCGATCTTGATTTTTACTACAACCGCTATAATGATTTTATAGCACAGGTAGAGATGAACATCCCTCGTACCACCATTGCCGATTCAATTCCGTTTTATCTCAACGACAGACGCAAGCAGGACCGCTATCGCATGTGGACCAATTCGCATACTACAGCGTATAACTATGGTGCCGGTATAGGCATTCGTTATACATTGCTTCGTAATTTCAATGTCTCCGGCAATGTTTCCTACGCGCGACTCCAGCGAAAGTCCAACAACGATGGACTTGAAGATGGTTTCAATACACCGCGATGGATCGTTAATGTCTCACTCGCAAACGATCATGTATATAAGAATATAGGATTCAACATTACCTGGCGCTGGCAGAGCGATTACTATTGGCAATCATTCCTGGTAAACGGAAATGTACCAGCCTATCAAACCGTAGATGCACAAGTATCATCACGCTGGCGTAAATTCTCAGTAAAGATCGGCAGTAGCAACATCTTCAATCACTACTATCATTCATTCCTGGGCGGTCCCTCCATCGGAGGCTTCTACTACACCACCCTAACCTACAATATTTGATATATATGTATTCACAGATGTCTTAAACCCTTTCAAACTTCCATACTTATAACTTTTGGGCTTCCTGACTCCCGGACTTTTAAACTTCCCGACTTTCCCGTCTCTTTGACTTTAAAAATTTCTTCTTTACTTGTGTCCAATTCCTGAAAGCTCATTTGTCATAGGGATGTATTGAATGTATTAAACATCTAAAACAAAACGACAATGGACGAATTCATGTTAATTTTCAGACACGAGGATGGTAAAAAAGTAGCATCTCCGGAGCAGATCGAGCACTGGATGAAACAGACCATGGACTGGGTTGGCAGTATTGCCGCACAAAATAAATTTGGAGGTGGCAACGGTTTGCCCTTCGAAGGCAGTAAAGTTGTGTGGCATAATAATGTTGTTACCAACGGGCCATTCGGGGAAATCAAGGAAACGATTGGCGGCTATATTATAGTCAAAGCTCAGTCAGTGGACGAAGCGGTTGAATTTGCCAAAGGGTGCCCGGTGCTGCAAGGTGAGGGTAACAGTGTAGAAGTAAGAAAGATCGCTCGTGGCGATGGTGTTCATTAATTCATTTTCGGCTTCTGCGCTGTATACTATATATAGAGCAGAAGCCTGATTTTTTTAGCGATGGAACATCACGAACTGATTCCGCATTTATTCAGAATCGAGTACCGCAAGATCGTTTCGGTTCTCTGCAAGCACTTTGGCTTCGACCAGGTTGAGACAGCTGAAGATATAGCGAGCGATACATTTCTGACAGCCGCACAGACGTGGCCGCTAAAAGGTATACCGGAAGAACCGGTAGCGTGGCTCTATAGTGTGGCACGCAACAAGGCGAAAAACCACTTGCAGCGCGATCGTGTTTTCGAAAGCAAAATTACTCCGGCAATAAAGAGCGATGCATCAGCGATAGAGGATATAGACCTGTCGCCACAGAATATATCGGACAGCCAGTTGCAGATGATGTTTGCTATTTGTCATCCTGCTATTCCGCCCGAAGCGCAGATTGGTTTATCGCTGCGTATACTTTGCGGATTTGGTATTGATGAAATTGCCGATGCCTTTCTTACCAGCAAGGAGACGATTAACAAGCGGCTGTTCCGCGCACGCGAAAAGCTCCGCGAAGAAAAAATTACAATCGGGCTGCCTGCGCAAAGTGAGATCGATGCACGACTCAATACTGTACTGACAACACTATACCTGTTATTCAGCGAAGGATATTACTCGACCAGTCAGCAGCAAACCCTTCGGAAAGAACTTTGTCTGGAAGCTATGCGACTCTGCTATATGCTCGTGGATAATTCGTATACCGACAAGCCACCGGTAAATGCTTTACTGGCGTTGATGTGTTTTCACGCCTCCCGGTTTGAAGCCCGCGTAGGTGACAACGGAGAATTTATACTATACAATGAGCAAGACACCAGTCTGTGGAACCGGGAACTCATCAGCAAAGGCGGACAGCTCTTGCATAAGGCAACCACTGGAAATATAGTATCCCGGTATCACCTCGAAGCCAGCATTGCGTTCTGGAATACAAAGAAGGAAGACACCCGCGAGAAATGGGAAAATATACTTCAGCTCCATAATCATTTACTGCAATTCGAATATTCTCCCATTGCCGCGCTAAACCGAACGTATGCACTTTCCAAGGTAAAAGGTAAACACGAAGCGATCCTGGAAGCCGAGAAGCTGAAACTGGTCACCAACCATTTTTACTTTACGCTGCTGGGCGAACTCTATACCGGCATTGACAACAAAAAGGCAAAAACAAATTTAGAGAAAGCTATAGTACTTGCCAGAACATCATCGGACAAGCAAACCATTCAAAAGAAAATAGATGCGCTTCAGTAGTGAAGTAAAATAAATTAGGCGCTTGTTGTCGGAAACCTGTAGCCTCTGCAAGTTTTTCCAAAACTTTTCTTTACTTCGTACCTCTCACAGATTGAGTAAACAGCATGTCACAACGCATCACGAACTGGGCCGGTAATTTTACATATAATACTGCACGTATACATTATCCAAGAACTATAGATGAGGTATGCCAGATCGTGAAGCAATGTAAACAGGTTCGGGCGCTTGGCTCTCGACATTCCTTTAATACAATTGCTGATAGCAGTGAAGACCTGGTGTCACTGGAGTTCATGAATGCCATTGCCGAACTCGATTGGTTACAGCATACGATTACTGTTGAAGCCGGAATTAAATATGGTGAAGTATGCGAGCATCTGCACCATCACGGCTATGCACTGCATAACCTCGCTTCGCTTCCGCATATATCTATAGTAGGAGCAGTTGCAACAGCTACACATGGATCGGGTTTACATAACGGAAACCTTGCTACGAGCGTGGCTGCATTAGAATTTGTAAATGCTGCTGGTGAAGTAGTAAAATTATCGCGGGCCGATGGCGATATATTTCACGGTGCCGTGGTAAACCTCGGGGCACTGGGTATCGTTACGCGCATCACGCTCGACCTGGTGCCTGCCTTTGATGTACAGCAGTATGTATACCTCAACCTGCCAATGCAGCAGCTGGAGGAAAATTTTATAACGATTATGTCGGCCGGCTATAGCGTTAGTCTCTTTACCAAATTTCAAAACAAGACTATAAATGAGGTGTGGATAAAGAAGCAGTCGGATATACCCGCGCATACCATGCCGTCAGAATTTTACAGAGCAAAACTTGCAACCCGGAATGTCCATCCTATAGAAGAAGAGTCAGCAGAGAATTGTACAGATCAGTTGGGTGTACTTGGACCGTGGTACGATCGCCTTCCACATTTTAAAATGGGCTTCAAGCCAAGCTCGGGTAAAGAATTGCAGTCGGAATATTTTATACCGGTCGAGCATGCATACGAAGCATTCATGGCAGTTGAAAGTCTTCACGAACAGATAACTCCCTATCTTTTTGTTTCCGAGGTAAGAACCATTAAAGCGGATGATTTGTGGATGAGCCCCTGCTATAAACGCGATTGTCTGGCCATTCACTTTACGTGGCACCAGGAGGTTGATGCCGTCATGAACTTGTTACCCCTCATTGAAGCGAAGCTTGCTCCGTTTAACCCTGCACCGCACTGGGGTAAATTATTTACGCTTTCACCGGAGAAAATTGCTTTGCGATTTGAACGCATGGCTGATTTTAAACAATTGTTTAAAAAACATGATCCGGACGGTAAATTTCGGAATGATTTTTTACGAACCTATCTGCCGTAGAAAGCTTCAGCAAGTTGTAAAGCGGTACAACCTATAGCTACATCTATACTTTTTCTTTAGTATACATTATTTACCGACTGTCACTTCAACAATCGTTTCCTGAATCGGAATGCAGACTGTCCAGGCGCGAAGGTCGTAGAATTGCTGAAAAACCGAATGAACATTCAATCGGTATGGAACAACCAGATAAAAAACACGTCATCTTTCAGACCGTATTGGAGCTGATCCGCGAAAAGGGTTTTCATGGCACACCCGTGAGCATGATTGCCGAGCGGGCCAATGTTGCGGCCGGTACCATCTATCATTACTTCGATAGCAAAGAGGTAATGCTCCTCGAACTCTATAAGTATATTAAGGAACAGGTACAGGCTATCGTTGTAAAAACGGAGCAATCCTCCCAAACATATCCGGAGCAATTCTACCAGTTGTGGATGGCGCTTTATCAATTCTATATTAATAACCCTAATGTGCTGGGTTTCTTCGAGCAGTTCGTAAATTCACCTTATTATACAGACGAACTCGCTGATAATACCTGTGCTCTCCGTAAAACACTTCTCGATTTTGTCAGTAAAGGAGTGAAGCAAAATGTGCTGATGCCCCTGCGGCCTGAAATTTTAAGTGCTCTCTTCCACGGTAATGTTCTTACAATGGCCAAGATGCACAAGCTGCGAAAGGTTGTATTGAAAAAAGAAGAGGTCAGTGAAGTGATTGACGCCTGCTGGCGAAGTGTTACCAGGCCCGGTACCGGTTATCCTGATAAACGTACTATCGATTTCAAGTTAAATAAAAATGGAAAATGAAAATGGCAAAGTATAAAGTGCTGTTGATGCTTGTCGGGTTGCTGATTTCCTGGCAGGTATATAGTCAGCAGGCTTCCGATACCATCCCGGGTACGTTTACCCTTGAACAATGTATCTCCTATACGCTGAAGAATGGTGCAGCCGTACATCAGGCTCAAATTGATGCATCGATAGCCGAACGTGATGTTCGCATCGGTCTCTCGTCATGGCTGCCGCAGATCTCCGCACAATATGCTGCCGTGCATAACATTCGCAGGCAGACTTCGGTGTTTGGCGACCAGGTTATTACTATTGGTACCAAATACAATTCCAATATTTTGTTTCAGGCAACACAAACGCTCTATAGCAACGATGTATTCCTGGCATCGCGCGCTGCTAAATATACCCGCATGCAAGCGGCTGAGAATATACAGAGCAACAAAATCGATGCAGTAGTAGAAGTAAGCAAGGCATTTTATGATATACTGTTTACACGTGAGCAACTGCGCATTCTGAACGAAAACATTCTTCGTCAGGAGAAGCAATACAGAGACGCACATAGCCGCTATGAATCCGGACTTGCCGATAAAACTGATTATCAGCGTGCGAGTATATCATTAGCCAATACACGCAGCAGTCGCAAGCGTACATACGAATCTACGCATGCTAAATTTGCGTACCTGAAACAATTGATGGGTATAGATCCGAAAAAGGAATTGACGTTACAATACGACAGTGCTACGCTGATGAGCGAAGGTATACTGATCGATACAACACAAACACCTTCGTATGTATCGCGTATTGAATATCAACAACTTCAAACGCAGATGCGGCTGCTGCAACTGAATACCAATTATTATAAACTCGGGTTCCTGCCAACACTCTCGGCCTATATCAACTATAACCCGCTGTTCTTTAACAACTCGTTACCGGATCTGTACAACAAAGCGTATCCTACATCGGCCCTGGGCATACAGGCTTCGATACCCATCTTTACCGGTACCAAGCGACTGCAGAACGTAAAACGTGCCCGCTTGCAGGAAGACCGTCTGCAGGTACAATTGGATAATACACAACGTGCCATCTATACCGAATACCAGACCGCGCTGGCGAATTATAAAAGCGACTATAACGAATGGCAGGTATTGAGACAGAATGCTGAAATAGCGAAAGAGGTATACAACACCATCAAGCTTCAATACGATGAAGGTATTAAAGCGTATGTAGATCTGATTGTAGCAGAGACCGATCTGCAAACAGCACAACTCAACTATTACAACGCGCTTTTTCAGGTACTCTCGAGCAAGCTCGATTATGAAAAAGCTTTAGGAATTATTAACGTGAACTGATCTTGAAATATACCTATATGATGAAACATCATTTACTCCGGCTTTTTGCGGCACTTGTAACGCTCACCATCTTGTATGGCTGCGGAAATTCGCAGAAGAAACAGCAAGGGCCGCCACCGGCTGTACCGGTTAATGTTCAGCAAGTAACATCCAGCAGTGTAACCGGTACGGATGTATATCCGGCAACGGTAGTGCCTGTTAATGAAGTGGAACTTCGCCCGCAGGTATCAGGCTATATTACGAATATATATATCAAAGACGGTCAGAAAGTTTCGAAGGGACAAAAGCTCTACGAAATCGACCGCAGTAAATACCAGGCTGCCATTCGCCAGGCACAGGCTAATGTGCAAAGTGCGAAAGCAAATTTGCATCGTGTAAAACAGGATGTAGATCGCTATGAGCGCCTGTTGGAGAAAGATGCTATAGCGCGTCAGCAGGTAGAGTATGCGCGTGCTGACTATCAAACTGCACAGTCGCAGGTGGCAGCAGCCGAAGCACAACTCGCCAGTGCATCCACCGACTATAATTACTCTGTCATAACGGCTCCGTTCGATGGTGCGATCGGTATATCACAGGTGAGAATTGGTACACAGGTTTCACCGGGGCAGCCGTTGCTCAATACTATATCTTCGGAAGATCCGATGGCTGTTGATTTTGTTATCAACGAAGGCGAGCTCAATCGTTTCAACAGACTTCGTACCAGTAACATTGATTCATTGTTTACCCTACGTTATTCCGATGGCTCACGCTATGAGTTGCCGGGTAAATTGATGGCTATCGATCGTGCTATTGGTCGCCAGAGCGGAACGATAATCGTAAGGCTTTCATTCCCGAACCCGAAGCGTGAACTATATCCGGGCATGACGCTGAATGTAAATGTACTGAACCAGGATATAGGTGATCGTGTCGTGATCCCCTATAAATCAGTTACCGAACAAATGGGAGAGTACTTTGTATTTGTCGTGCAAGGTGATTCGGTACAGCAGCGCAGACTTCAACTCGGTACACGTTTTCAGGAATCTGTTGTTGTACGCGATGGTTTGAAGAGTGGCGAGACGATTGTTGTGGAAGGTATACAACGCTTGCGTCAGGGAGCAAAAGTACAAGTCGGTCCTCCTGCAGGTGCACCGCAGAAAAGTGCAGGAAAATAATTACCTAAATTTTAGAAGCGCATGATCTCAGATGTTTTTATAAGACGACCGGTCACGTCTATCGTTATATCCCTGCTGATTTTACTCGTAGGTGTATTGGCGATGATGAACCTGCCGGTTACACAATATCCGGATATTACGCCACCCGTAGTCTCTGTATCTGGTAACTATACCGGTGCGGATGCTCTTACGGTGGAACAAACCGTAGCTACTCCGGTAGAGACACAGGTAAACGGTACACCGGGCATGATGTATATGAGCTCGAATAGTACCAGTACCGGCCAGATGCAGATGAACGTTACGTTCGAAGTAGGTACTGATGTAAATATAGCGACACTTGATGTGCAGAACCGTGTGAGCATCGCTGAACCACGTTTGCCGGAAGAAGTGCGAAGACTCGGTATGGTGGTGCGTAAACGAAACCCGAGCATCATGATGGTGGTAGGTATATATTCACCCAAAGGATCGCACGGTGTTGAATACCTCGATAACTATACCAACATATTTGTGCGCGATGCCTTGTTGCGTGTACCCGGTGTTGGTGATATCAATGCTTTAGGACAGGACTTCAGTATGCGTATCTGGCTCAAGCCGGATAAGCTCGCGCAATATAGCATTGGTGCAAAAGAAATATCGGCTGCTATACAGGAACAAAACCTGCAGGTTGCTGCCGGTACGGTAGGAGCAATGCCGCAATTCAATTCACAGACGTTCGAGTACCCGATCACGGTAAACGGACGATTATCAACGAAGGAAGAATTTGAAAATATAGTGGTACGCACGAATCCGAAAGACGGATCGCTGGTATACCTGAAAGATGTTGCCCGCATTGACTTCGGCCGTTTTGACTACGGAAGATTCTCGGCCATCAACGGTAAACCCGCTGCCATGTTGCTCATATACCAGGCACCCGGTAGCAACGCACTGGCTACTGCCGAAGGTGTATACGCAGCGTTGGAGGAACTGAAGGCTGCATTCCCTTCCGATGTAGACTATGTAGTTTCATTCGAATCTGTATCAGTAGTGGAAGTTTCCATTGAAGAAGTGGTACACACATTGGTGGAAGCATTGATCCTGGTAACCATCGTGGTATTCCTTTTCTTACAGAGCTGGCGTGCTACACTTGTGCCGGTACTGGCGATACCGGTATCAATTATCGGTACATTCATTTTCTTTATACCACTCGGCTTTACGATCAACACCCTTACGTTGTTCGGATTTGTGCTTGCGATTGGTATTGTGGTGGATGATGCGATTGTGGTGGTGGAAGCCGTGCAGCACTATATAGATCATGAAAAACTTTCGGCTAAAGATGCAACGCGCAAGGCGATGAAAGATATAACCGCTCCGGTTATTGCCATCGCGTTGATATTGGCCGCTGTATTTATACCGGTAGGATTTATACCAGGTATTGTAGGCCGCTTGTATCAACAGTTCGCCATCACCATCGCTATATCGGTATTGATCTCGGCATTTGTGGCACTTACTCTTACACCGGCATTGTGCTCGCTGATGCTGAAGCCGATGAATGTAAACAAAGATTCCCGCGGACTGAATAAATTCTTCTTCAAGTTTAACGGCTGGTTCGGAAGAACAACGGATAACTATTCGCACGGTGTGAAACACAGCATTCGCTATACACCGCTTGTGCTTATCCTGTTGGCCTGTATATATGTAGGTACATTTGCACTCTTCCAAAGCAAACCTACCGGCTTTATACCGACCGAAGATGAAGGACGTCTTTTCATTTCATTCGAGTTGCCGGAAGGTTCATCATCATCGCGCACACGTGAGCTGATGGCTAAACTTTCGGATATGATTCGTGAAGTACCGGCTATTAAAAATTATACCGGTATAGGTGGATTGAACGTGATTAACTTTGCATTCAAACCGAACAGTGGTACATACTTTATTCAGCTGCGTCCGTGGAGCGAACGTAAAGATCCTTCGCAGCAGTTGTTTGGTGTTATAGCTCAATTGCAGCAAAAGTTTGCCGCAATCAAGGAAGCCAACATTGTAATTGTACCACCGCCTGCTATACCGGGTCTCGGACAAACGGGAGGTTTCAGTTTCATGCTCGAACAAAAATCAGGGACAGATATAAAAGAATTTGAGCGCGTATTAGGACAGTTCCTGATGAAAGCGAATCAACGCCCGGAGATACAGATGGCCTATAGCTTCTTCACCGCCAAAACTCCCGGTTACTATGTTGAAGTAGATCGTGAGAAGGTAAAGAAACTCGGAGTAGCAATGTCTGATGTGTTCTCAACAATGTCATCGTATATGGGTAGCCAGTACGTTAACGACTTTACACGATACGGAAGAAACTTCCGCGTAGTAGCACAGGCTGATACTGTATATCGTGATGATATAGAAGACCTGAAACAATTTTACGTGTTGAACAGAGAAGGAACTTCCGTTCCACTCAGCGCACTGGTGTCGTATCGCGTTGTGGAAAGCGCGCCCGTTATATCGCACTATAACTTGTTCCGCTCAGCTGAGATCAACGGTAACGCTGCAGCCGGCTATAGCAGTGGGCAGGCACTGGCTGCATTGCGCGAAGTTGCTGCCGAAGTTTTACCGGCTGGTTATGGCTATGACTTCTCCGGCCTCAGCCGCGAAGAACTTGCTGCGGGTAGCAGCACGATCACCATCTTTGCACTTTCTATCTTAGTAGTATTGTTACTGCTTGCTGCCTTGTACGAAAGCTGGTCAGTTCCATTCTCGATCATGTTAGCCGTACCGTTGGGTGCTTTCGGTGCGATCCTGGCATTGACATTCCTGCCGAAGCTCAACAACAATATATATGCGCAGATCGGTTTGATAACACTCATTGGTCTTGCAGCGAAGAACGCAATCCTGATTGTTGAGTTTGCAAAAGAGCGTGTGGACAAAGGAGTTGAACTCATTGAAGCAACACTCGATGCTGTGAAGCTTCGTTTACGCCCGATCATCATGACATCGCTCGCATTTATACTCGGTGTATTGCCGTTGGCATTGGCATCCGGTGCAGGGGCCGTAGCACGTCAAACCATCGGCTGGACAGTAATCGGAGGTATGCTCGCAGCAACATTCCTTGCAATCTTTATCGTCCCCGTGCTATACGTAATTATAACGAAGGTCTCTTACGGTAAGAAGAAACTAACCGAACTCCGCGAAGCCGATCGTACAACTCCGCATATATGATGCAGGATTTAAAAATTGGATGATTAGAAGATTTTTAAATTGAAGGATTCTAAGACTTGAAAAATTTTAAGATTCAGGAATTTTAAAATATATACTTTGCAAATGAAACGGGTATACCTTGTCGGTGTACCCGTTCTTTTTATCGACAATCTATTTTTAATTCTTTGGTTTTCCGTTCATCTTAATTTTGTAATCTTCTAATCTTGCAATCTTTTAATCTTCCAATCTTCTAATTTTCCAATGCTCCGACTCCTTCCGAAGTCATGACCACACGCCTCATACTTCCGTCTTTATTATAGTATAGATAATCGAGGCATACAGATCGTCTTTGGCTGCTGCCATCTTTTAAGCCTCCGTTGTGATAGAAGAAATAGGACCTGCCTTTGAAATCGATAATGGCGGGACGATTTGTTTCACAGTTGCCAGCAAGTTCATTGAGTATACCTTTAAACTGCCACGGACCATCGATCGAGCGGCTCATCGCGTACGCTACTTTCTCCGGAGATTGATAGCCATACGATAAATAATACCAGTCATTCTTTTTATGTATATGGGCTCCTTCCATAAAGTCAGGCAACTTGACGGTTTTAATGGCTCCGTCCAGCTCGATCATAGTATCGCGGAGCTTTGCATAATAACATTTATTCTTTCCCCAGAATATATAGGCTTGCCCGTTGTCGTCTAGGAGTACTGTTGGATCGAAGTTATCGGTGCCAGGAAGTATACCTGTTTTGGTGGTGATAAGTGCGGCACCAATGGCATCACGAAACGGTCCGGTCGGTGCATCGGAAACTGCTACACCAATGGCTTTGCCTTCGATGGTTGCATGCGTTACGGCTACATACCAATAGAACTTATTACCACGCTGAATTACCTTCGAGGCATACGCATCACCTTTGGCCCACTTGAAGTCAGTGGCTTTCAGATTTACCGGGTGTTCACTCCAGTCTCGCAGGTTCTGCGAGGAGAAACACAACCACTTGTTCATTATATATTGATGTGTGCCCGGAGGCGCTTCATCATGACCCGTATATAAATATACAGTCTCGTTATGCACGAGTACAGTTGGATCTGCCGTGAACGTATGCCGGATGATCGGATTACCGGTGAATGAAGTATCTGTTGCTGGCATGAGTAATTATTTATTGGAATTGAAGAAGATCAAATGCAAAAAAACAATGCCAGCAACTTTAAAAGTGTCAGTTCAATGAAGTGTGAACACCTGGAAAGATCTTCAGATGAATTTTTGTAATGAAATGAATAAGCTCCAGCAGGTATGTTTTCTGCAGATCGTTTGAAAAACGGTACCCCGAATTTTTTTCGCCATGCAGTTTTTGAAGGATACTTGCTATTTCTTTATCCTGTACGTCATTCAGCGCGTAGAGTGTATTACTCATGGTGTTGAACAGGCGGTTGTACCGGATGTGTCGTAACGTATTCTCAGGAAGTAAATGTTTGTCGAACATATAAACCGATCTACCCGACACCTGCCTGGATATATGTACTATACAATACAGATTACTTATCGTGCTCAGAATAATCATCGCGCCTGCCCTTCATTGTGCATCACCTGTTCCATGGCTTCATGGTTAGAAATTAGTTCCTGAAAGCGGAAGGTGTAACGGTGGTCTGCTTTTTGAAGAAGTGATTGAAGTGAGCCGGCTCTTCAAACCCGAGACAATAACTGATCTCGGATATATTCCAGTCAGTATGCTTTAAAAGCGCTTTAGCTTCACTCGTTAAACGTTCAGCTATATGATCGGTAGTAGTCTTGCCGGTTGTGAGGCGTATAGCGCGGTTCAAATGATTAACGTGTACCGATAACTTCTCTGCAAAGTCACTTGCTGATCGCAAAGTGAATCGCTGCGAAGGTGAATCAATCGGAAACTGGCGTTCCAGCAATTCTGTGAACACAGCCGTGATACGCGCGTTTGCATCGGTATGCTGATAGAGTGTCTCCGTAGGCTGCACTTTCAATGCATAATGGATCATCTCCATAATATAGTTTGTGATGAGATCATATTTATAGATATAGTCTGATCCAATCTCATTCAGCATTTTATCGAAGACACTGCTGATATACTTGTCCTGCGATTTGTTCAGCGAGTAACTGGGTTTGTTACCGGGCACAAACATCGGCAGATCACGTATACTTCCGCGCAGTCGCTCCGTAAAGAACGATTCCTTGAAAATGCAAAAGTATCCCGTTGAATCATCCGACCGTTGTTCAAAAGTATAGGGAACATTACTGCTAAAAAACATCAATGTAGTCCCCGACACTTCAACACTTTTATCAGCATAGTGGTATAGATGATTACCGCGCATCAACGTGATCTTGTAAAATTCTCTCCGGCTATACGGAGCAGGCTGTTTACCAGGCCCCATACAATCTTCCAATCGGAACACATTAAAATGCCCTATATCTTTTTTAAGATTCTCCGGAAGCCAGTTGAATTTTTGTTTATAAAAGTCTTCAAGTGTCTCAATCTTTGGCATGATGCTGAATTTAAAAATTGAAAAATTGCAAGATTGGAATATCGAAAGATCGGGTGTTCCTGTTAGCACCGTGATTGTTGAAGTTAGGAGTCCTGATTTTTCAATCTTCTAATCTTCCAATTTTCCAATTAAGAAAACAGATTTTCTGTCAGTCAAAGGTAGCAACGTTGCTAACCACGAAACTTATAACCTTCAAACGAAAACTTGCAAAATTCAAACAATTGGGGATGTGAGGATGGTGTTTGTTTTTTGCAGGCTAAAATGGGGAGTATCATAGTAAAATAAGCGAAATCCGCCTTATGGACGCATGATTCCGGTGATTGGACCATTCCATTCGGGAAACAATTCGCGCTTGTTTGTAATTCGCAGGTGCGTGGCGGCTACTTCGCTGAACACACTTCGGA
This sequence comes from uncultured Chitinophaga sp., assembly GCA_902168205.1. Classification (GTDB taxonomy): domain Bacteria; phylum Bacteroidota; class Bacteroidia; order Cytophagales; family Cyclobacteriaceae; genus Ohtaekwangia; species Ohtaekwangia kribbensis. Next base: position 330,506 of record CABHOK010000011.1, read on the forward strand.
AATCGGTAGTAACAGCAAGATCGCGACCGTCTTCCAGGTTCTCCGTGGCAAGTGGATTTACGGTGCCATATACTTTTCCCCCTTGTACATTATTGCCGATAATAAATGAACACGAAGCGCGACCGTGATCGGTGCCACCGGTCCCATTTTGTTTTACAGTTCTTCCGAATTCCGTCATGGTCATCACCGTTACATCATCATGATATACTTCCACGTCATTCCAGAAGGCAGCGATGCTATTGCTCAGATCTCTTGCCTGGCGTGCAAACGTACCGTTGTGCGTACCTTGCGCGAAGTGTGTGTCCCATCCGCCTGACTCAGCGAATGCTACTTCCAGTCCTACATCCATTTTGATAAGCTGTGCGATTTGCTTCAGTGCATTTCCAAGTTCACTGGCAGGATACTGCACGTTGTTGGCAGGAGTATATTTCTGCACATCGGCCTTCTGCAATATTTTAACAGCATCGAAGCTTTCTTTACTGGTCTCTTTCAGCAATGCTGACGATGTCTGATCATACAGCTCTTCAAAACTGCGGGCTGCGGTAGTTGCAGCTGCCGGGTTACCTTTCAATTGTACTGTAAAATCTTTCAGATCTTTTATGGCCAGCGCACCGTGCTCACCGTATAGCACACGCGGCATCGATGAAGTTATACTTACAGCCTGGAAGGGCGAAGCGTCATGTCCTGTGAGTCCTATAGCGCGGTTAAGCCAGCCACTCGATGTATTTTTATTAAACGGTGTGCCCGACTCCATATAGTCTTGCGCATCGAAGTGTGAACGTGTTGTATTGGGCGATCCCATACCGTGAACAATAGCCATGCGATTGTCGCGATATAGCGACTCGAACGCGCGCAGGGAAGGATGTAGTCCAAAACGTCCATCGAGATCGATTAACGGTTCGATACCGTTATTTTTTACTGCTGACATAGATAATGTTGGCCGCGCTGCCTTTAGGTATATATCTGTAAAAGGCGTTACGGCCATTAGCCCATCCATGGCGCCACGCTGAAAAATGCATACCAGTATTTTGTTCCGTTTATAGGGGGCTATTATTTTATCGCTTCCGGCAGCCCTTGCTATAAAGGTTGGCACACCGCCAAGTCCTGCACCCAGTAAAGTAAGTCCGCCTGCTTTTATAAATCCTCTTCGTGTTATCATCATCTCTATAGTTATAGCATATTATCTTCTTTGAAATTCAGGGGAGCCCAGCAAAATGCCAACTATTTGTGAAAGCCTGTATACATCGGTTTGGTCAGACTTGGCCAACGGTTGGTCAGACGTGATTTCTTCGTGCAGGGAGTCCGTTGCAGCAGTTGATTGTGCAGCTTTACCAGCGGCTTCATCTACTTTCTGTTGAAGGTCCGGTGCATTCAGAAGCGGTGTAAGTTGCTGAATGGTTTTATCCAGATTGCGGCCGGGCATCAACAATTTGCTATAGGTTGCCAATGCATCTTCGGCACTCTCCGGTTCGTGATTGTTGTTCAGGCCGAGGAGATTAAATTTTATACCCGGTATACGTTTATCTGCCAGGGCAAGTCCAAAGTTCATGCGGTTCAGCAATGAACCTGTGTTGATCCAGTGTTGACCTTTATCCGGGAAACCCGTAGGCGCCTGGTAGAAATATACCGGTTGTCCCATGCGTGTTAACCAGGTATATACCGGATAAGGATTTCGTATATCTGCCTGTAGCGCACGTATACTGCTTATGGCCAGTTCAAAGGGTGATTTGGTTTTGGTGCGTATAGCAGATACATCCCAGAACTCAACGGAAGTAGTCATGGTGATCAATACCTTTTTTATATCTCCATCTGTATCCCGGAAAGTTTTCGCCATAGCATCGATGAGACTTGCCGGGGGATTGTCGCTTACAAAACGTGTGGCAATTTTTGCAGCAATGAATTTTGCCGTAGAGGGATGTGCCGCGAGCATTTGCAGCAGTTGTATACCTTCATCATAGCCACCTCCTGCTTTAAAAGCTATGCCTAATACTTTTTTCTCACCGGTATCATGGCGATTGGGGGTGAACAAGAAATCACCATCGTGTATATAACCACGGGCTGTCAGTTTTTCTTCACCGGCATTGTCCAATAACTTTCTGTAGCCGTTTCCAAAATTCTCTTTCCCCATAGGATATATAGTCCAACCGGTAAGAATACGTGCAGCTTCGGTAACATCGTTCTGTGTATAACCTCCGTCAACACCCAGGGTATGTAGCTCCATGACTTCGCGTGCATAATTTTCATTGAGTCCACGCATGCGTTTTTTGGATGAGACACGTTTCTTATTTGTACTATCCATAGCACCTACGCTGCTGAAGTTATCGAGGTATAATAACATAGCCGGAGATTTGGCAGTGGCAATCAGCAGGTCTTGGAATTTACCCAATGCCCGAGGCCGGATCACATCCCGCTCGTAAGCCGGAATAAACTGGCTGCATATTCGTTTTGTGAAGGATACATTAAAATGATTGAACCAGAATTCCGTGAGTACTTCCTGTAACTGATTTTCACTATAGACAGCGCGAAGTATTTTTTGATTGATGAATTGCCGCGTGAGTTCGCGTTCAGACCTGATGTTTTTATCCCGGGCATATTGCTGTAGCTGTTCACGGTAGCCTGCTATATTTACTTTTGCAGAATCACGATCAATCACACCATCGGCAACAGCCATGCGCAATATTTGTGCATTCTTGTAATATGTATTTACAACTTCAGCGTTGCTCAGGGTTAGCGCATCATAGTCGCGCAGACGTTCATCGAGAGGTGCGTCTGTTGTATTTGCAGCTAATTGCTTTTCGAACCAGTTCTCCAGGCCGGTAGCCATCACGTTGTCAATCATTCCGGGTGTTGCTCCATAGGTAAACCTGCTGACGAGGTGCGCAGCTGCCTGTTCTTCCGTGAGACCAACCTTCGCGTATGGAAACCGATAGAACACCGGAGCGCCAGGCAATTGTACAACCGAAGCGGATAACACAATCGCATTGAGCAATACAACGATCAACACCAATATAAACAGAGCTTGATTTTTCGAATACATATCATGAAAGATTCATTTCAGGTCCGTTGGACAATACTTTTATCCAAAGGTTTAAACGAATAAATAAAAAAGAAATAGACTCCTGTTGTAACAAAGATTCAGGCAACCCAATCAGTTTATAGGATATACCTGAGGCGTAATTCAGTCTTTTCCTGATGTGCGGCTTTCAACGATTGCCGATCTTGTTAAAAATTAGCATGGGAACTGATGTATGCCTGCTCTTGCATTTTCAAAGCATACGCATTTCCGATCAAGACAGGCTACTCATTTCCGGCAACGTAGCAGATCATTTAAATAAACGTATGGCGCTTCGCAGTATATCTTGTGTAATCACAATCCTGATTTTATTTCTGTTCTGCAACGTACAAGCACAACGTGCCTTCAAATTCAAAACCATCAAGCTCGAAGATAACCACATACGTTGCATCCTACAGGACAAGCGTGGCTTTATGTGGTTTGGTACGTTTGACGGGCTCGTTAAATACGATGGTAACAAACTTGTTATCTATAAAAATACGGTGGGCGATTCTACCAGCATCAACGGTAACTGGATAACCGATATACTCGAAGACCATGAAGGCTATATCTGGATCGCTACATACGATGGCCTCAGCCGGTACGATCGGGTAACAGATTCATTTCAGCAATTCAAGGCAGGACGATCTCCTTATAATATTCCCGGTAACAATGTAGAAGATATATATGAAGATCGTGCCGGAAACCTGTGGATTGGTACGAACCTGGGTATATGCAGGATCGATAAGAAACGAACGGGCACAATCCGGTATATACACGATAGAAATAACCCTGCAAGTCTTGTGTCCAACGAGATCCTTACAATGCAGGAAGACAACGAAGGCTATATGTGGATCGGCACCGCGAAAGGACTCGAGAAACTGGATGTCTCAAAGGGTATATTTACACACTATCAGCTGAATTCTTCTGTAAATGAATCGCTGAGTGGTGAATTCGTTCGCGATTTGTTCCTGGATCGTGAAGGTGATCTCTGGATCGCGACAAAAGGCGGTGGTGTAAATTTATTCGATCGCAAGACGGGTACCTTCACGCATTACCGGCATGAACCCGGTAACAAATATAGTCTGAGTAATAATGAGGCGATGGTTATAAGCCAGGATGCCGAAGGGCGTATCTGGATCGGAACCGAGAATGGTGGTCTGTGTATCTTGGATAAGCAATCCGGCCGGATCAATACTTATGGCAGCAACAGCAATGATGCAAGCGGTTTGATTCAGAATTCCATTCACGTACTATACCGCGATCGTTCGAAGAACATGTGGGTTGGTACCGCCAGCGCGGGTTTAAGTTTTCTGGACTGGAACCAAAAGAAATTTATACACTACGCGCACGATGCGAGTGACCCGCAAAGTCTGGGTGACAATGACGTGCGCGGCTTTGTGGAAGATAGAGACGGATATATATGGATTGCTACGGATGGTGCCGGTATAAATGTTCTTGATCCGGTAAAGCGAACATTCCTGCACTATATGAAAGAGGAAGGCAAGAATAGTATCAGTGGTAATTACGCTACTTGTATCGCGCAGGATAAAGACGAGAATATATGGGCTGGTACGTGGGCGGATGGTCTTAATTTCTTCGACAGGACCAAACAACAATTTACGCACTACAAAAATATACCAGGCGATTCCTCGAGTCTGTTGGTAAACGAAGTCTTCGGTGTTATCAGCGATCACGAGAATAATATATGGGTTTCGTTATTTGCGGGGGGGGTCAACAAAATCGATCGCAATACCCCTAAAGTAACTCGTTACTTTCATCGCGAAGGTGTGTCCAACGGACTCAGCAGCAACCGTGTGTTTCTCACGTTCCAGGACAGTAGAAATATAGTATGGATTGGCACCGAGCTGAGCGGCATTGATTGCTATGATCCGGCCACAAACAGCTTTACACATTACTCGCACGATGCACACGATCCGCAGAGCATCAGCAACAACACTATACAGGATATATTTGAAGATAGTAAAGGCAACATCTGGATATGTACCACAAGCGGCTTAAATCGCTTCGACCGAAATACAAAACGTTTCCAGGTATACCAGTTGAAAGATGGGTTGCCCAGCAACGCCACCATGAGTATAGAAGAAGATGACCGTGGTAATCTATGGATAGCCTCTAACAAAGGACTGAGCAGGTTTGATCCGGTTAGCAACACATTCAGAAATTATACTGTAACCGATGGATTGCAGGGAAATTCATTCGGGTTTAACAGTTCCATGAAAACAAGAGACGGTCTCTTGTATTTCGGAGGTAACAATGGATTTAATGTGTTTCATCCCGACAGTATTATGGACAACCCCATTATACCACCGGTAGCCATTACAGACTTTCAGCTTTTTAACAAATCGGTTTCGCATCGCGACAATCCTATATTAACGGCTCATATTGGTGAAACGCAAAACATCGTGCTGTCATACGATCAATCTGTTTTTTCATTCGAATTTGCCGCGTTGAATTTTACGGCTCCGGATAACAATCAATACGCATATCGCCTGGTGGGTTTTGATAAAGACTGGAACTATGTTGGCAACAAACATTTTGCAACCTATACCAATCTTGATCCGGGTGAATATACCTTCGAAGTAAAAGCGTCAAACAACGATGGTGTTTGGAATGAAGAAGGTACAGCCATTCATATTGTTATTACACCGCCATTCTGGTTAACGTGGTGGTTTCGCGCAACGGTAGGGCTGCTGGTTGTGGGCAGTGCATTTACCTTTTATCGTGTTCGTATCAATCGCGTAAAGCGGCAGCGAAATATACTCGAGAACATTGTGGCCGAGCGGACAGCTGAAGTAGTAGGACAAAAGGATCAGCTTGAGGCACAGGCCCAGTTTCTCCAGGAGATAAACGCAGAGCTTACGCGGCAAACGGCAGAGGCCGAAGAAGCGCGCAAGGAAGCAGAGCGGGCGAATAAAGCGAAGAGTATATTTCTGGCAACGATGAGTCATGAGATCCGGACACCGATGAATGGTGTTATCGGTATGGCTTCATTACTCGCGGAGACATCGCTTACGGCTGAACAGTTTGAATATACTGAAACCATTCGAAGCTGTGGTGATAATTTGCTCACGGTGATCAATGATATACTTGACTTCTCCAAGATCGAGTCCGGTAAAATGGAACTTGAGCATATATCATTTGACCTGCGCTCGTGCGTGGAAAGCGTACTCGATGTATTTGCCGGAAAGGCAGCCAAGATCGGCCTGGACCTGATATACCAGATAGAACCCAACGTGCCGAATAAAATTATAGGCGACAGCGTACGGTTGAGACAGGTGTTGATGAACCTTGTATCAAACGCTATAAAATTCACTACGGAAGGAGAGATTTTTGTGAATATAGGTATAGCGAAAGATATACCGGCGCAAGGCGATGCGCTTTGCCTGCGATTCTCGGTTCGTGATACAGGCATTGGTATACCGGAAGATAAACAGCATCTTCTTTTCAAGTCGTTTGCACAGGTAGATTCGTCTACTACGCGCAAATATGGAGGCACCGGTCTCGGTCTGGCGATCTGCGAAAAGCTGGTACAACTGATGGGTGGCAATATTTCACTTTCCAGTAGACCCTCCGTTGGTTCTGTGTTCACGTTCTCGATTATGACAACCTCGGCTGATGAAGCCTTCCAGAAATATGTATACCTGAATCCCAATGATTGCATCGGCAAGCAAGTACTGGTTGTAGACGACAACGAAACGAACCGCATGATTCTGAAGGCGCAGCTTGAACAATGGAAGCTTGTGCCGATCGTAGCTGCTTCTGCTTCAAAAGCGTTGGAGGCTATACAGATGCATACCCGTATCGATCTGGTGATTACAGATTATCACATGCCTGTGATGGATGGCGTTGCATTTACAAAGATTGTAAAGAAGCAATATCCTGAACTGCCGGTATTGTTACTTTCCTCGTTGGGTACTGATAAGACAGATGAGCTGTCGGAGTTATTCTTTTATATACTTACCAAGCCGGTGCATCAGAAGCAATTGCATGAAGTAGTATTTCAGGCACTGCGGCACGAGCGTAAAATACAGGCACGCGTTGTACAAGCTACACAGCAACTCTCGGAAGATTTTGCGAAAACAAATCCGCTCACGATTCTGGTTGCAGATGATAACATGGTAAATCAAAAGTTAGCGGTGCGCATATTGAATAAACTTGGTTATACTCCGAAAGTTGTAAGCAATGGAGTAGAAGTGTTGGATGCGATGCGCGCTACAGGCTATGATGTGATCCTGATGGACGTGCAGATGCCGGAGATGGATGGTCTTGAAGCAACACGGATTCTCCGACAGGAGCGTCAATGCGATTCGTTTATCATTGCCATGACTGCTAATACCATGCAAGGCGATAAAGAGCAATGCATCGATATCGGTATGGACGATTACGTGAGCAAACCGATGCGATTGGAAGATATACTGAAGGTGCTTGAAAAGGCGGCTACGCATTGTGCGGACAAGAATCGACTTTGAGCCGGGAGTTATTACATTTTTTTCGCCAGTTGCAATCCTATTGCACGTGTTCATACGTTATCTTTGAGGCGTGAGGTTTACTGCAATCATATTGGCTATATATACGCTGGTGCTGGCATGCTATCCCTGCATGGACCGAAACGCTTGTGTTGATGAACCGGTTTCCGTTGCTACGCAGACTTCCCTGGCCGATCAGCATACTCAAGACAGCGATGACCAGGATCATTGTTCTCCGCTTTGCATTTGTTCCTGCTGTGCTGCCTTTGTTCAACTCACTACTTCCACGATTATTATACCTGTGCATGTATCGCACTATACCGGGTTGCTGGTTCCGTATCAGCAAAGAGCATTGCTTACCGGTACACATGCTATCTGGCAGCCACCCAGGTTAGCCTGATTCCTATTACGTGGCGTTTCGTCACTCATTTCAACTTTATTTCTATTATTAATTCTGGCAGCGCAGGACGATGCGCAGATGTATAGTGTTTATAGCTATACCTGCCGTGTGATGCGTCTGTCCAATACCTATCATATTTTAGTTTATGTTAGACAGGATCATTCATTATTCCATCCACAATAAGCTCGTAGTTGGTTTGTTTGTTTTCGGGTTGATTGTGTGGGGTGGATATTCACTGATGAAATTGCCGATCGATGCCGTACCAGATATTACCAATAATCAGGTGCAGATCATAACAACAGCTCCATCGCAGTCGGCACTTGACATCGAGCGGCTTGTTACATTCCCGGTAGAACAGACCATGGCAACTATACCGGGTATACACGAGATTCGAAGCTTTTCACGCTTCGGTCTTTCGGTTGTTACCATTGTGTTTCAGGACAATGTAGATATATACTGGGCGCGACAACAGGTAAATGAACGCATGGTGTCTGCTACAAGCCAGATACCGGCAGGTATAGGACAACCCGAGCTGGCCCCGGTAACCACGGGGCTGGGCGAAATATACCAGTATATAGTTCGGCCGAAGGAAGGATATGAATCGAAATATACCCCGATGGAACTGCGCAGTGTGCAGGACTGGATTGTGCGAAGACAACTGCTGGGCACGGCAGGCGTTGCTGACGTTGCAAGCTTTGGCGGGTATCTGAAACAATACGAGATCGCCATCGATCCGGATAAACTTCGCAGTTACAACCTGAGTATACAGGAGATATTTACCGCGCTTGAACAAAACAACGCCAACACCGGTGGGGCCTATATCGACAAGAAACCCAATGCGTATTTTATTCGCAGCGAAGGCCTCATCAGCTCGGAAGAAGATATAGGGAAGATTGTTATAAAAAATACTAGCAGCGGTATGCCCGTGCTCATTCGCGATGTAGCCGTGGTTCGTTTTGGACACGCCAATCGCTTTGGTGCCATGACCTATAATCACGAAGGCGAAGTAGTGGGCGCCATTGTGTTGATGCTGAAAGGCGAAAATTCCAATGCCGTGGTAAATCGCGTAAAGACGCGGATACAACAAATTGAAAAGACATTACCCGAAGGACTTGAGATCGATGCATTTCTCGATCGCAGCGAACTGGTAGGCAGAACAATTGGAACAGTAGAGAAGAACCTGATTGAAGGTGCACTGATCGTTATTGTAGTACTTGTTCTTTTCCTGGGTAATCTGCGTGCCGGGCTTATTGTGGCTTCAGTTATTCCACTGGCGATGCTCTTTGCTGTGGGACTCATGTATACCTTTGGTGTATCCGGAAATTTAATGAGCCTCGGTGCCATTGATTTCGGCCTGATTGTAGACGGTGCCGTAATTATCGTAGAGGCAACCATGCACCACCTTGGCCTGCGCTCTATTACCCGGATACTGACACAGTCTGAAATGGATGACGAAGTATATACTTCTGCTACGAAGATCAGAACTTCGGCTGCGTTTGGAGAGATTATCATTCTTATAGTATACCTGCCTATTCTTGCACTGGTGGGTGTAGAAGGTAAAATGTTTAAACCGATGGCACAGACGGTGGCATTTGCTATACTCGGAGCATTTATACTTTCGGTAACCTATATACCGATGATGTCTGCACTCTTTCTGAGCAAACGTCCGCGGCACGAACGGAATTTGTCCGATCGTATGATGGACTTCTTTCACAGGATCTATACTCCCGCGCTTCGTCAGTCATTACGCTATAGGGCCTGGGTTGTGATAACGTCTGTAGTAATTTTTATAGCAAGTCTGGTATTGTTTTTAAACATGGGCGGAGAGTTTTTACCGACCCTGGAAGAAGGAGATTTTGCTGTGGAGACGCGTGTACTCACCGGCAGCAGTCTGTCCTATACCGTAGATGCCGCACAGAAAGCATCTGAAGTTATACTGCGTGGCTTCCCGGATGAAGTAGAAGAGGTTGTAGCCAAAATAGGTTCGTCTGAGATACCAACCGATCCGATGCCGATTGAAGCGTGCGACCTGATGGTTATTCTGAAACCAAAAAGCGAGTGGAAGAAAGCACACAACCGTGAAGACCTCGCAGAAAAAATGGGCGAAGCATTGGAAGTTGTACCCGGTGTTACATTCGGATTTCAGCAACCTATACAAATGCGTTTCAACGAACTGATGACGGGTGTGCGACAGGATGTAGCCGTAAAGATTTTCGGTGAAGATCTTGAGACACTTACGGATTTGTCGCAGCAGGTTGCCAAAGTTGTTCGCGCGGTAGAAGGTGCGCGCGACCTATATGTAGAGGAAGTAACAGGACTCCCGCAGATCGTTGTTAAAATTAACCGCGATGAAATTGCCAAGTATGGTATATCTGTAGCTACGGTTAACCAGGCGATCAATACTGCCTTTGCAGGACAATCTGCAGGACTGGTATACGAAGGCGAAAAGCGTTTTGATCTTGTGGTACGATTGAATACCGAACATCGTCAGCAAATAGAAGATGTACGAAACCTGTTTATTACAACACCTACAGGAAATCAACTACAACTCAGTCAACTGGCAGAGGTTGAATTCAAGATTGGTCCGAACCAGATCCAACGCGAAGATGCCAAGCGCAGAATTATAGTAGGCTTCAATGTACGCGGCCGTGATGTAGCCGGGGTGGTAAAGGAGATTCAGCAGAAGATAGGGCAGCAGGTAGATTTACCGCCGGGCTACTACACAACGTATGGTGGTCAGTTTGAAAATTTACAGCAGGCACAGGCTAGGTTGTCAGTTGCTGTACCAGCGGCATTGATGCTGATCTTTATCTTGTTGTTTCTTACGTTCAATTCTGTTAAGCAATCCCTGCTTATCTTTACGGCTATACCTATGGCGGCTATTGGTGGCGTATTCGCGTTGCTGTTGCGCTCGATGCCATTTAGTATATCTGCCGGAGTCGGTTTCATTGCGTTGTTCGGTGTAGCGGTGCTCAACGGTATAGTATTGCTGGCCGAGTTTAACCGGTTGAAAAAGGAAGGCTATACCGATCTCCATGAAATAGTAATGAAAGGAACAGCCGTGCGTTTGCGACCGGTACTGATGACAGCTGCTGTGGCTTCGCTCGGTTTTTTACCCATGGCGTTAACAACCAGTGCCGGAGCGGAAGTACAAAAGCCGCTGGCTACGGTAGTGATCGGTGGACTAATTACCTCTACCTTGCTTACGCTGATCGTGTTGCCATGCCTGTATATATACTTTGAAAATATGCACTGGCGCAAACCGAACGAAAATGAGACAATATAAGGTATATCCCTCCGCCATTATGAAAAAAGACTATCAGCCGAAATCAACTATATATCAGATGAAATCGAAAGTTCTATTGATATTGCTGTGTTCGTGGTATACTATGCAGGCACAAAGTGTAACGGTTACACTGGATGAAGCTATTCAGCAAGCGCTACAGAAGAATAAAAGTATCGAAGCCGCCACGTGGGATGTTGAATACCAACAGCAGTTAAAGCGTACAGCCCTGGATGTCGGCAAAACCAGTGTGGTTTACATGCGTGGCCAATATAACAGCTACACCAAAGACGATAACAATATAACCGTTTCGCAAAGTATACCCTTCCCGACTGTTTTTACAACGCAACAGGCACTACACCGCTCCCTGGTAAAAGGAAGTGAACTGCGTAAGGCTGTAACCGAAAACGATTTGGTATACCAGGTAAAGCAGGTGTATCACGAACTCCAGTATTTAGCAGCATGCGAAGCGCTTTTGAAACGACAGGACAGTATATATACTGCATTCGTAAAAGCCGCAGACCTACGTTATCGCACCGGTGAAGCACGTCTGCTGGAGAAAACGACAGCCGAGACACAACACCGTGAGATACTGAATCTGCAGGCACAGGTACAGGCAGATATCCTGATATACCAGGAACAATTGCAGGTACTTATCAACAGCGAACAGCCGGTACAAATAGGACAGCGTAGTCTGACGGAGCGTACATGGGAATCACCAATGGACAGTGCATCAGTTCAGTCAAACCCTGAGCTGGTATACTTTAAGCAACAGACCGAAGTAACAACGCGCGAGCGTAAAGTTGCCAGCGCCCGCTTTCTTCCGGATATCACGGTAGGTTACTTCAATCAAACGCTTATTGGTACGCCGGTAAACGCGAGTGGCGAGCTTGCTACGAAGAGCGATCGCTTTCAGGGCTTTGAAGTCGGTCTGGCCATACCGTTGTGGTTTGGTCCACAGGCAGCCAAAGTTAAAGCCGCTTCCATGCAGCAGAAGAAAGTGCAGGCAGAATATGAACACTTGCAAACACGCACCCAGGCACAATGGCAGCAGGCTGTGCAGCAGTATACAAAGAACCGGAACACCGTAAATTACTATAAGACATCCGCTGTGGTTAATGCTGAGCTGATCCTGAAGCAGGCAACGATAGCTTTTCGGAACGGTGAGATCGGGTATACGGAATACTGGCTGGCCGTTCGCAATGCCATGCAGCTACAGGAAAATTATCTGCGGGCTATTAACGCGCTTAATCAATCCGTTGTAACGCTTGAATTTCTGGCGGGTACCAGGTAAGGGGCGCTATAGCGATGTACTATATGAATCACTTTATTTTAAAACGAAATATGAATTTTATTAAATATATAGGGATACCGATGGTAATGGTGTCAATCCTTTTCGCTTGTAACAGCAAGGAAGAAACTGCGGCAGAAGAGGAGCATCCTCACGAGGAAGAAACCAATTTGGTTGAATTGACGGAAGGACAAATCAAAACCGCTGGTATTTCACTTGGTAAAATTGAACCGCGGCAAATCAGCGGCACCATTAAAGTAAACGGTGTCCTTGATGTTCCGCCCCAGCAACTCGTGAGTATATCGGTGCCGCTGGGTGGCTTTTTGAAAAGCACTACACTGCTGCAGGGATCACGCGTACAGAAAGGACAGTTGATAGCCGTAATTGAAAATCCTGAATATATACAGCTGCAACAGGATTACCTCGAAGCGATGAACCAGTTTGAATTTGCAAAGGCCGATTATGAACGGCAACAGGAACTGGCAAAGGAAAATGTGAATGCCCAGAAAACTTTGCAGCAGGCTAAATCAACCTATCAAAGCTGGCTTGCAAAACGCAACGGGTTAATGGCAAAGCTGAAACTGATTCATGTAGACCTGAGTGAAGTTGAAAAAGGAAATATTACCAGCACCGGAAATGTATACTCACCGATCAGCGGTTATGTTACCGAAGTAAATGTGAACATCGGGAAGTTTGTAGCGCCATCGGATGTGCTTTTTGAAATTGTGGATACAGAACATCTGCATGCAGAGTTAACGGTATTTGAAAAGGACGTTCTGAAATTACGAATAGGACAGAAGGTTAGGTTCACCCTGGCCAATGAATCGGAAGAGCGCATGGCTACAGTATATTTGATTGGTCGTGAGATAGGTGCCGATCGCAGCGTTCGTATTCATTGTCACATTGATAAAGAAGACAAGGAATTGCTGCCGGGTATGTACCTGAAAGCAAATGTTGAGACAGGTGGCGCGAGAGTTCCTGCATTGCCGAACGAAGCCGTTATTGATTACCAGGGCAGGAAGTATATATTTATACCGGTAGAAGGCGAGGAACACGAACACCACGAAGAAAAGCAAACCGGAGAAAAGCCTGCAGAAAATACGCATGAACACGAAGAGGGAACTCACTATAAGATGGTTGAAGTTCAGATCGGTAACAGCGAGTTAGGTTTTACGGAAGTTACATTGCCGGATACCCTGGATCTTAATATAGAGGTGGTGGTTAAAGGTGCGTATTCCATTCTGTCGAAGATCAAAAATAGCGAGGAAGAAGGTGGACATGCACACTGATTAAAATGATATAGCCAGGAACGCTTGTCCATGGTTTTTTAAATCAATTGGCTTTTGCCGATTTATAGGTTTAAAGAGATTGCCCCACTTCTTGATGCATTGCGTTGAAGATAGTAATGGGTGTTTCTTTAAACCTTTTTCATTCCACCGGTTCAGGTGTCTGCGTGAATCAACGCTTCTTTTATAGGCTCATTTCCTGGAGTGGGTAAAATTTATGCCATCCAATGTCTATATAAAATATACCCTTTACATGATGTGCTGGTTTGAGACAGATGTAGTCATGTTCATTGCCAGAAGTTGCCGTTGCTGCAGGGAACGATTTTTTGCGGGTTCAGTGTGAGTTCGTAATGTTATTCAGGTTGTAAAATATAAGCGTATGGATACTTCAAGTACAGACCGATTGCTCGATACGATTGTAGATGACATGGCCTATGCTGCTGCTATTGTGGATGACTTGCACGACCGTGGGTATGATAACAACTTTGAGCTGGTAGGCAACACACTGGTATGTTTGCAAAGCCAGGAACAATATGCCCCACGGGATTTCTGGGTTGATGAGATCTATAGATTTGACCACGATGGTATAGGACTCCGCGGGTATTTTGTATATGCATTGCGTGAGCCTGTACGTGATGTGATGGGGATTTTTATAGCGCGGCTTGTTGAAGACCTGAGACTATAGCGTGCGTGTGACTGAAATATATTTACCGGCCAGGCATACCGCTATAAATTACCCATGCCTGCTGAATTGAGTTGTTGATATTCTATACTGTCCACATAGCTCCTCATCCCAGGGGCTCTATATGCCTTTTGTGCAGGGCATAGTTTTATTATAATTTTCATAAAGCCCCTCTCTTTATGAAAAAACTCATTGGACTCCTCCTGGCCATGCTGGTGGTAAGCATGGCAACGGTCTACGCGCAACGTACTTCAGATTCGACACGCATCAGTGCTTCCCTGCGGGAAGATCAACCGAATGAAGAGTCGCGATCACACTATGCACCCAAAGATTATCAGGCGGTTGAATCGTGGGATATACCGGCTGCACTGCGAAGTACACTGCAAGGCTATCGTTATAAAGGATGGAAGGAGGGAGGCCGGTTTTACAAAAGTATTTATAACCGCGGGTATATATTGAACCTCGCTTCTGGCAACAGTACCAGGAATTTCTATTTCGATCGGAACGGAAACGAGATCAACACCCGTGTTGTCTGGACATCGCTTGATTAACTATATATATTCAGAAACGAGACATACAAAGGCCGGGTTTCTACACCTGGCCTTTTCATTTGTTGTGTCTGCAGGTTTGATCCCAAAAAGGCATCGAGAGTTCTCTTAATTGGAATTATACCACTATAAAAGGTATTATAATGCGTTGAAACCTATGATAATCGGGGTTAAAGCATTAGATTTGATCATTCCGAGAGCCCATCTCGATCCGTTTAACGATTTGACAGTCACAGATTAAAAGCAATTGTCGTATTTGTTTTCAGACAATGCCGGGAAAAGCTTGTCTGTGCGCAATTACTGTGGAATAGTTATTGGATAAAGCGGCTCAGCTTGAATCTCTTATTAAAATCTACCCCCCCTTCAGATTTCAAGAGGAGTTCCAGTATGGATTTCAACCCAAATCATACTTGAATTACTATGCGTAAGACTTTTACGATTCGTTTTCTTGTCCTGTTCTTTTTTACAACGGTTGCGCTAAGCGCAGAAGCAGTAACATTATACACCTATACCAACGGGGGCAGTACTGGCCAATGGAATGTTGCGGCCACCTGGACAACCGATCCGTCCGGAGTAACTCTCACAGGAAGTGCTGTACCGGGTAATAATGATGTGGTGCACATTTTGAATGGATTTACGGTAACACTCGCGGCCAACGTAACCACTACCGGTCTCACCATCAATATTCACAACGGAGGCACTTTGAATCTGTCTACGTTTACGATGAGTACCATCAGCACCCTTACGGGCTCGGGGACACTTCGTATTAAAGCAGGTTATTTTCCAACCATCACGACCAATAGCTTTCTGTCCAACTACGCATCGGGGGCAACGGTAGAGTTTTATGACTTCAGTGGTACATTACCGGTTTCTGTCAATTATCCGAACCTAACTTTTACCAACTCGACCGCGAGTAATTATACTATCGCATTTTCGAATGCATCCGCTTACAGCTTTACTATATACGGCAGCCTCGTTACGCGCACAACGGGCACCGGTAATTTATCCGTATTGCTGGGTACACAAATCACCAACATTATTAACCTTACGGTGAATGGTAATGTTACGATTGGTGCCAACACAACGCTGGGGGTAGGCGCATTTAATGCCATTCATACGGTTACCCTGAACAGTAACATGACGAACAATGGAACGGTAGATTTCAGTAACTCGGCACAATATACCGCCTCTACAAACGGAGCGGCCACCATTACCTTTACCGGTGCAACGGATAATATACTGGCCTGTAATGGCGTTACCGATTTTTATACCCTTACGGTTAACAAAGGATTAAGCTCTACCAATATACTTTCGGTTACTTCCACCAATACAGCGAACCTGAATTTATACTCCAGTGGTCAATTGATCATGATATCCAACGGAACGCTGAAGCTGGGGAGTAACATCAACATACCGCGCGTATACGGATCGGGAACCTCCAACTATGATATAGGCTCATCAACACAAAGTCCCATGTTGTGGATTGATGGTGCTACGGTGAATACCAACGGTGCCGCGCTGGTGGTATATGGAAAGATACGCATCAGTGCCGGTAGCTTTACCAGCGTGGGTGGACAAGGAACAGTAATTCGCGAAGAAGGACAGTATATAATTGAGGGCGGTACATTTACCACCGAGAAATTCAGACCTTCCACAACGGCTACAACACATCGCGGTTCATTCACCATGACGGGCGGTATATTTAATGCAAGTGGTACAACGGCTTCCGATTCGCGATATGCACGATTTTCATTACCGTTTCCGGAGCAGGTATTTATTATGTCGGGGGGGACAATCAATGTCAGCAACCCGGAAGCGTCAACGTCATCCGGAGATGCGGTATACGGAGGGATTCACATCGGGTGTAACACCTCCAACTACAATGTTACTGGCGGAACCGTGAATGCTATACTTTCCGGTTCCGCTTCGTTTTTTAATATAGCGACTGTCGCTCCCTTCTGGGACTTCAACATTACGCGAACGGGCGGTACACCGACCACCGTACGACTGGCCGGTATCGGTAGCGTTGGCGGAACGGTTACAACAGCACAGCCTCTGGTTGTGCTGAATGATTTTACCATCAACGGTACAAACACTCCAGTGTTCAATGCAAATGGATTGAATGTTACAATAGGTGGTGACTTCGCAATCAACAGTGGAGGAACATATACACCCAATGCGAACACGACTACCTTTAATGGTAGTGCCGACCAGATTTTTTCGAATGACGGTACCATCACATCCGGACTATATAATCTCACCGTAGATAAAGCGGCCGGTACATTAACATTGAGTGGTTCTGTCACAACCTATACGGTTACACAAATGCTTACGTTGCTGGGGGGTATCCTTAATGATGGCGGAAAGACTTTACAGGTTACCGGCAACATCTATAACGAAGCGAGTCACACAGGTACCGGCAACATTACACTTGCCGGAAGCACCACACAAACTGTATCAGGCGATGGCACGGGTATATTTGGTAATCTTATTCTGAACAATGCAAGTGTACCGGGAGTAACCGCTACATCTGATCTTGCCGTGAGTGGTATACTGACACTGGCCGGAACCACCAATAGCTTATTTGATATAGCACACTATCGGTTGTCATTAACTTCTACCTCGGCAACTGCGCTGACCACAACCGGGAATGGATTCAGCAATACAAAAATGATTCGTACTTCCGGCTATCAGTCCGATCGTGGTGTGCAGAAAACGTATGGTAACTTGTCGGCCTTTACGTTTGCGTTTGGTGTCGGCAGTAATTATACTCCGGCTACTATACAGCTTACCACTGCGCCCAGTGTATATGGAACGATCACGGCACGTCCGGTTAACTCCAGGCATCAGTTTATAGTCGCGGCAAATACCAATAACCTCACGTGGTATTGGAAAGTAGTAAGTTCAGGATTTACCGGTATAGGTGCCACCGGTGTGTCACATAACTATCAATACGTGGAGTCGAGTGTATCTCCGGCCAACGATGACGCGAATTATGTGCCGGCACGTTACAATCCTACGAATTGGACAGTGCTTAACAATACTTCTTTTGTAAATGAAGGAACCAATATCATCTCATTCTCCAACGTAAGCTATATCGATGGTGATTTTACGGCAGGTATACCGGCATCGTTCGGTACGGTAAAAATATTCTATAGCAAGCGAAGCGGTAACTGGGATGATGCCGGGGCAGGAACAACACCGTGGTCAAACGTAAGTCACACGGGTCCGGATGCAACTACGATACCCGGTGACGGTGACCAGGTATTTATTGGTGACGGAGTAACGTACAATCATACCATCACGATTACCTCCAACAATCGCTCTTCGGGTGGACTTGAGATCAACTCCGGAAGCACGCTGGATGTAGGTATATATACCGGCCACAATTTCGGTCGTTTGGAAAATGTACCGATCTCCGGCAGTGGCTTGTTACGAATATCATCAGCAACAGCCACAGCGGAATTTCCTGCCGGTGACTTTGGTAATTTTATACGTGCGAATGGTGGAACGGTTGAATACTATACCACCGGTACACAAGACTTTACCATTCCGACCGGTTCCAGTGTACCCACGAGTTTGCCACTCATCTCCTATAAAAACCTGGTGCTTAAACCGGCAAGTGGTCAATATATAGCAATGCCCAACCAAGACGAACGTATCTATGGAAACATAACGGTGCAAGGTGCATCCTCTACCGGTGTAGCACGTCTCAATGCGGCAGCATCACGCACGCTTACAGTTAACGGTAATGTTGTTGTAACCAGTGGTAATCTTCAGTTCATGAACGGCACCGCCCAGACACTTGAAGTTGATGGTAACGTAACCATTAGTGCAGGCGCTATTGTTAACCTTGCCAGCAACGGATCGGCTGCAGTCAATATACTTACTATTGAAGGTAATCTTGTAAACAACGGTACACTTGATCTGTCGAACACAGCTTCGTATGTGTGCAATGCTATATTTACCGGTACAGCCAATACCTCGATTACCGGAACAGGATCGGTAACGGATTTTAATATACTCACGGTGTCCAAAGGTACATCACAAACACCGGTGCTCGATGTAAATGCTTCAGCCTTCACACTATCCGGAGCAACGTTGCCATTGGTAGTGAACTACGGTACATTCCGGTTGTCCAGCGCACAGACGGTTACCATTGCTGCGAGTGCAGATTTTTCTATTCCGTCAACGGCCAGGCTATCCGCCAATGGGGGCACGCTGCAAACAACGGGAGGTGATGGTCATGATTTGCTGCTGGCAGGAACACTGGAGATACTGAGTGGTACGGTTAATATAGGAACGACAGCCAACGACAATGCTATTGAATATGCAGCAACAGGACAACCGACTATTGCTGCTTCAGGTGGTACACTGAATGTGAAGGCACAGATCAGAAGATCATTTGCCAGTTCGCAAGGTGCATTGATCTATAATCAGTCCGGGGCCAGTATCGTATCCGTTGGACGGGACAACGCAACGGTAACAACACGCGGTGTATTCGAGATCCTCAATACCGGAAGTTCGTTCACCATGTCAGGTGGCACGTTGCAGATTGTGCGTACCTCCGGCAGTACATCGATAGCAGATCTATACCTGCAGCCTGCATCGTATTCCGTTACCGGTGGAACGGTCGAGATCGGTACTGGTGCAACGTCACAAACGGTGGACATTAACTCGATCATTCCGGTTTACAACGTAACGGTTACCGGCACAACCAACGCTGCGCGCCTGGAGTATAACCCGCTTACACTCTACGGTTCACTTACCATCAACAGCGGAAATATATTTAACGCCAATACACTCAATGTATCTATAGCCGGTAACTTTGTCAATGCGAATGCAACCAGTACTACCGGCACTACGGTGGGAGGGTATCAGGCCGGATCTGTTTCGCAGACCACCACGCTGAATGGTTCATCATCGAATCAAACCATTACCGGTACAAGCGGAAACCTGACCAACTTCGGAAACCTGGTGATCAACAATACATTTCCAGGAGGATCAGTTGCGTTGCAGGCGAATACGAATCTCCAGGTAAACGGTATACTCATGTTATCGAGTGGTATACTTGCCGGTGGTGCCAATACCATTACCGCTATAAGTACAGTATCAAACTCCTCAACGCATACCAGTACATCGGGCGGAAGTATAACTTTGGCGGGAACTTCCGCGCAGACTATTACCGGTAATGGCTCCGGTAAATTTGGCGATGTAATTCTGAATAATACAGCGGGTGCTGCGTTCGGTGCGAACCAGGAAATTACCGGAACGCTAACGTTCACCAATGGTGCGCTTACCATTGGTACATATGGGCTTGTGCTGTCCAACACCAGTCTTACATCGATTGTCAACGCAACGACTACAAAGTATATCATTACTTCCGGTCGGCTTTCGGATGGCGGTATTACCAAAGCATTTTCAGGTTCACTGGCCAGTGCCGGTTTTATATTCCCGATTGGCGTAAGTGGTAAATATACCCAGGCCGATTATACTATATCTACGGGTACAGCGGGTGGTACTATCACCATCAAGCCGGTTAACAGCAAGCATCCCGGTGCTACGGGTTCCGGTACATCCTATATTAATTATTACTGGAGTGTAAGCCATACCATTGCCAACCTAACAGCGCTTACGCATAAATATACCTACGTGGCAGCGGATCAGTCCGGGGCTCCGGGTAACTACCGTGATGCGCGCTTCAGCGGAGGTGCATGGACCATTGGTGTTACCGCAGGCAATCCGAATACAACAACGCGCGTTATTACCTTTACCAATATAACGGATCTTACCGGTGACTATACTGCAGGGCAGGCTACTGCTTTTGTAAACCCGACAACCTATACAAGCATTGCTTCGGGTAACTGGGAATCGGACGCAGCGGTTTGGGATATAGATCCGCCCGGAACAAATATAGGGCCACCAGCAGGTTCGTTTGTAATTATCAGCGAAGGACATACGGTAACGGTTACATCCAACGCAAAACGTATGGCAACCTTGGAAGTGCGTGGCAGACTTCATCTGGGAACCACTACCGGTCACGACTATGGGACAGTAACAACGAGTGGTGCCGGAGCGCGTACGATCCAAATACAGTCTTCGACTTTCCCGACTGGTAATTTTACAAGCTTCACGGCAGCCAATGGCGGTACCGTTGAATACGATGGTGCTGTTACTTTGCCGACACAATCAACCTATAACAATATAGCGTTTACCAGTGCGGGTACAAAGACACTGTCCAATGTTGATCTTACCATCAATGGTAATTTAACAGTTGATGCAGGCACCGTTACCAATGCCGTGAGCAACCGCGATATAACACTGGCAAGTACTACCGGAGATTTTACAAACCGCGGCACATTCGTAACCGGTGCGGGTACTATAATAATAGGAAGAAACTTTACCAACACCGGAGCGAGCGCATCGTTTACTGCAGGTAGTGGTACCGGTGGATTGCGCATTGCCGGAAATTTTACAAACAGCACCAATGCAACATTCACGGCAAGCACAGATAGTATAGGAGTGCGGGGCAGCCTCACAAACAGCGCTACGTTTACCGCGAGTTCCGGTGCAATTCGTGTAACCGGAAATCTGAATAATACTGGAGGTACATTTACTGCGGGTTCTGGTACAGTGACTATATCAGGATCACTCATAAATAATGCCGTGTATGCTGCAGGTTCAGGTGCTACAACGGTGCGTGGATCGTATACCAACAGCGGTATAGGTGCCGTGCATCAGGCGAATGCCAATGCATTAACAATTAACGGAAGTTTTACCAATACACTGAGCGCGATCTTCAATGCGGGTAGCGGGTCCGTTGCAGTAGCCGGGAACTGGAATAACTCCGGAACATTTTCTCCGGCTACAAGCTCGGTAACTTTTACAGGCGCGTCTTCGCAGACATTAACGGGTAACACAACCTTTAATAACCTGACCCGCTCGAATGGCGGATCGCTTACGGTAAACAATGATATCGTAGTAGCGGGAAGTCTTACGCTTACCAGCGGAAATGTAGCTACAGGCAGTAACATGGTGCGCGTTACGAACACGGCCACACAATCAGTATCCGGCAGCGCGTCTTCATTCATTGATGGTATACTGGCGATCAGTTATCCGAACACTGCCGGAGCAAGCCGTATATTCCCGATCGGAAAGGGAAGTATATATCGTCCTGTAACGATTCAGCAAACCGCAGCGTCCACCGCACCCGTTGTAAGCGTGGAAATGGTTAACTCTCCACCTTCGGGAAGTTATCCTTCTTCCATTGAAGGACTTTCGCCAGCACGATACTATGCGATCACACAGGTGTCGGGTACTATGAATTCGCCTACGGTGGAGTTGAGCTTCAATACAAATTCACCAACAGACGAACCGATTGCCGTACCCGGTAATGCACGCGTTGTGCGGGCTACCGCTTCTTCCGGCCCGTGGACCGATGAAGGTGGCGCAGGAGTATATTCGCCTGCATCGCCTTCCGGGTATGCTACATCCGGAGTTACATCATTTGCAAGTCCGACTTATTTTGCACTGGGTTTCAAGAACCAGGTATTGCCGATAGCACTGAAATCTTTTGATGCAAAATTGAAAGGCGATGTTGTATTGCTTAACTGGGTTACCTATACCGAGATCAATAATGCATACTTTACCATCGAGCGAAGTGCAGATGGTATTCACTATGATTCGATCGGTTTTGAGGAAGGGGCCGGCTATAGCGCGGTAGTGCTTTCGTATCAGCAAACCGATTATCGTCCGTTATACGGTGTATCCTATTACCGTCTGAAGCAAACTGACTTCGATGGAAGATATAGCCATTCGAACGTTGTGCGAATTGAGAATACAAACAGTAAAGGCTCATCCATGGTAGTATATCCGAATCCATCGCAGTTATCAGGCAAACTGATGGTGCGGGTAAATGCCGACCAGGTAACCGGTATATATATGGTGATTACTCACGTATCCGGCAGAACTATCTTTAGTGATTATGTAACACTCAACGAAGATCTCGAAATAGACCTGTATAACCTGGATTCAGGTTACGCGCTGGAACGTGGCGTTTACTTTGTGAGTATAACTTCCGGAGGTTTCAAGGAAACTCAGAAACTGATTATTCATTAACAGAATAAGTAAAACGAGGCAGACCGAAGTATAGTATATATTCTTCAGTCTGCTATATATTAGTTAATAAAAGTGTTACCCTTTCCGGTCGCGCGCTGCTTTAACAACTTTCTTCCGCATATCCTGTTTCTTTGCCTGGTATTGCTCAAATTGTTCCGGGCTTAATATAGCTTTCAGTTCTTTGTCCTTCGCATCGTCAATCGACTTGACATCTTTGAATTTTGATCTCCGGCTTCCTCCTTGTGCGCGAACCGATTCGGTTTGTTGCGCATACTTCAGGTTGATCTCGTGAACCTTCGGCTCCTGTTCGGCTGAGATACTTAATTCAGTCTTCATCCATTGTGTCCATTTGGTGGCACGTTCTTCCGGTGTCAAAGGCGTGCGCTCTTCTTCCTGTGCCCATGCACCTATTGTGATAAACGACATGCATACCAGCAAAGCAATGGATCGGGTTATGTTTCTTAATGACATACGTTTCGTTGTTAATACTATAAATTGATTTGAAATATACCTATGCCGCTTCTGCCGTACCGGTTGTCAGGTCCACTATATATACCGTTCCGTTGATCGTAACCTTAGCCGTTCCGTCTCCTTCAAATACAATGGTAGCTGTATAGGTAAATGAACCTTTACCTGTTACTGAACCTGTAATGGTTACTGAGGCACTTCCGCTCAATATCTTTTGACTGGTTTTGTCTACCGTAAGATCGTTGACTGAAAAATCAACCGTGCTGGTACTGGAGTTTTTGTTTCTGATCTTGGATTGGAATGATCCCGAACGATTATAGCCACCGTTAATGATATAGCTGGTTGCTTCGTCATCCAGGGCCGTAACCGTTAGCTCGCTGGTGCCGGAGTGTTGAGATGCGAGGCGTGGTGCATCGAATTGTCCGCTATAGGCAACGGTTGCTGCGAAACTTTGCGGCACATCATTTCCACACGTTAATATATAGCTATAATTATAGTCGTATGCATACGTAATGAGTGCACCGGGTAAACTGGTGGCAGCGAACGTAAGTTGATTGGTATAGCCACATGCTGCCGTGCGACCGCCATCACTTGATTCCAGCGCTGCGTCAGTTCCATCTACAGAGGCATTTACCACCGTGGTGAGACCTGATGAATTTACCGCCAGCGAAGAGCCAATCACATCCGCTGCTTCTTCCGATGTCATGGCTGATGAACTATCATCATCATCGTTACAGGCTACTGCTATAGACAAAAGACAAGCTGCCAGGAATAATTTTGTTGTTTTCATAATGGTGTAATTAAGATAGTATGACCGTATAGGGTTAAAAATTTTTATGGCACTTGGATACCGGCCGACATCAAAGGTTTAACGGCACTGGAAATTTTTTTACAGAAATTACTGTTTTGGCCGGATAACGCAGAATTTGGATAGAGCTGATCTGTAAAATAAATTCTAAAGATATCCTGATTCCTGTTGGCAGGATTATTTTTGTCAGGATAGAAACGTATGTCGTGTTATGGCTAAGACAACCGCTGGTATATTGCTTTACCGTTATTCGAATGGAATGCCGGAATTTTTCCTGGTGCATCCGGGTGGACCGTTCTGGAGCAAAAAAGATATAGGTGCCTGGTCTGTACCGAAAGGGGAGTTGAATGAGAATGAAGATGTTCTTCTGGCAGCCAAACGTGAATTTGAAGAGGAGACCAGTATAAAAGTGGATGGCGAATTTATAGCACTGAAAGCTGCGAAGGGGAGCAACGGTAAGACTATCCGCATCTTCGCATTGCAGCATGACGTTGATCCTTCGCTTGTAAAGTCTAATCTATTTTCGATGGAATGGCCTGCAAAGTCCGGTAAATTTCGGGAGTTCCCGGAAGTGGATCGGGGCAAGTGGTTTTCATTTGAGGAAGCTGTTGTCAAGATCAATAAACACCAGGTTCCGGTATTGCAGGAGTTAAAAGAGAAAATTGATTCGCAGATATAGTATATTTTTTAGGTGGAGAGAATGTATGCTCCATCATAAATTTTCAGGCTTGAACTTCCTTCGGTAACTAACTGATTTCCCGAGATCATAAAAACACCATCGCCCCGGTAGTGAAGTGTTGTGGGATATTTGGGAGAACCCGGCACATGCGCTTTTACGACTTCCAGAATGAAGAAACTATATTTCCGAAGCAGGCTGGTGTCAGTTACTTTGCATTCAAAGTTTGCGTAACATTCTTTAATGAGCGGGGCCTTTACTTTATCAGCAGGTTCAGCGGTAAGCTTG
Source organism: uncultured Chitinophaga sp. (assembly GCA_902168205.1). Lineage (GTDB taxonomy): Bacteria > Bacteroidota > Bacteroidia > Cytophagales > Cyclobacteriaceae > Ohtaekwangia > Ohtaekwangia kribbensis. Next base: position 355,896 of record CABHOK010000011.1, read on the forward strand.
AACTTTTGAAATTTATCTACTTCGCTGCCGGAGCAATTGCCGATACCCACCACTTCGTTTACAAGATCAGCTGTAGGAATGTTGATAACGCATTCCCTGCTTTTACGAATCAGCTCGAAACTATAATTAGCGCTGGTGATGAAACATCCTATACGCGAAGGAGAAAATTCCATTACCGTGTGCCATCCCATGGTCATGATGTTGTTCTCATTTTTCCAACGCGAGCTTACCAGTACAATCGGACCGGGCTCCAAATACCTGCGAATCATCTCCACCGGAAAATTTTTCTTTCTATAAGTCTTCATGAACAATAGCGTTTCTCAGTGAATAGCTACCGTAAATTATCATACCTGCCAAGCTGCTATTTATAGCTGTATATTTTGTATTTCAATATACTATATCCACCATCAGGTTGCTTTTGAAAACGCAAGGTAGCCGCTGGCTGCGGAGGTGCATAGCCAAAACCATAGTCACCACCACCGGTGCCTTCATCGCCATTCAGCCTTCTGATCACTTGCCATTTTCCATTCACAAATTGTCCCTCCTCAATCGACTCAACATCCAGCCGCAAGGATTTGTCTGTTATGCGCTCGGGTGTAAATGTGAGCAAGTAATCTTTGCCGATCACCATAAATTCATCTTTACCGGTATGTATAATAATTCCTCCGGCCACAGAGGGAGGAGGCGGTGGTGGAAGTCCGGGTATATTGGTAAAATTAGATTGTCTGCCGAGCTCCGCTTTTATCGTATAGCCTCCCAGCTTGAGGTGTTGTATGCGCTGCACCGTGTCCACCAGTATACCGGCCATGGTACCTTTACCCTGGTGCTGAAGGATCAGCTCCTTTACCTGTTGCAGCGTTGCGTAGGTTGGTGTTATAGGATCGTACGCTGCAGGATAATCATCAATACCAAAGGGTGCATAACCAAATATATCATACTGTCCAAAGGCCCAGAAGGCTTCGTGTGCCGAGCGCTCTCCCGGGCGAACCTCCGGTATAAAAAATGCATTGCCGGGCCGGTGGTATTGCTGCACGGTATAGCGTATATCGGGTACATATATATCCGGCACAATAAGATCGATAGCCGGTGCTGCAGCGCGCCATATATCCAGTGTGTGTGGTGTAGGTCCGCCACTGGGATATTTACCCGGCCATGCACCGCCCACACCCGGTTGCTTTATCCACGCGTTTACATACATCGGTAGCGGGTATGCTTCTTTTCCGGCAGCAGCTATTTTACCTATATATTTAGCGTAATGGTATACGGTGAATAATTCTTCCGTCAGGTGCGAAAGTGTTTTCCAGTTCTTGTCATCGAATATACTTTTTCCGAAAACTTCTTCCCAGGTACCTTTCAATTTATACCCGCGTATTTTTAAGACACTGTCCAATTCAGGCTGCAGCTTTCCTTTGTTTGCCGAGATATAGTCGGCAAGATCTTTGGGTATAGGCGATTGATAAGCCTTGTTTGCAGCGTCACTATAGTCGCGCGGTGTATTGAATAATCCCACTTCATTTTGTACCTGTACCATAATAACCGTCTGCTCTTTTTCATCGATGTTTCGTATATGTTGCATCATGGCACGAAAGGCGCGTGCGTCTGCCGTGGCTGTTGCGTCACCGAAAGCAGAAAGATGTTGTAACGTATTGCCCTTCGCGTCTTTGGCCCGCGGATATTTTTGTGTGTTGTTCTTCACCCAGGCCGGAGCATACATGGAATAGCCGTTCTTCCATGAAGCAAACCAAAGTATAACCAGGTGCAAGTCTTCTTTACGCGCACCGGTAATCATGCTGTCGAGTAACGTGAAATCAAATTTACCTTCCATCGGTTCAACCAGTTCCCAATAAGCAGCAGCAATAACGGTGTTGAGATTTTTTGCTTTCATGTTTTTCCAGATCGGGCGCATATAGGCAGCTCCCGATGTACTGGAGTTATGTAACTCTCCACCCAGTATCAGAAAAGGTTTACCCTTCACGATAAGTTGTGTGGTCGCTTCTTTTTTTATAAGGTGAGGAGCCGCTGAAGACTGAGCCAGTACAGGTATCGTAATAATTAAATAGAACAGAAGTGCGAGATATCTTTTCATTTGTCAAAAGTTAGAAACCAACAGTCAAGACTAGTATTGCAACGATCGCAGGCAGGCATTGTTGAATGACGTACTTTTCAGTGATTCACCCTGACGCAATTCCTTATTACAACGTTAAACATGCAGATCAGGTAAAAGTATTTCGTAAGGATACGACAGGATTTATACTTGGTGATGGAGATTTGGGAACATGAGCCAATCCGCTCCATGAAAGGTTGTATGACGTGACCAATGTCTCGTTTTGCGTCCATATTCGTCTTGTTTTCAACAGGGGCAGATATTAACTTCACACTATGCCTGCTCTTAAAACTATTTTGATAATCGATGATGATGTAGATGATCAGGAGATACTAATAACCGCTATTCAGGAGTTGGATGAGACGATCACATGCGTCACAGCTTTGAACGGTATAGAGGGGCTGGATAAGTTGAAGGCAAAAGAAGTAGTACCGAAGTTGATCTTTCTTGATCTGAACATGCCCGCTATGAATGGTTTTCAATTCCTGGAGCATGTAAGAGGTAACGATGAACTCAGCAAAATTCCGGTTGTTGTCTTTTCCACTTCTTCGAACTCTTCCGATGTGCAGCAGACTAAAAAGCTGGGTGCTATTGATTTCTTTACAAAGCCAGCGAGCTTTCTTAAACTGAAGCAATTATTAATTCCACGGCTTGAGTTTATCAGGTAGGTACAGGTATAATTTTTTTATAAGCCGGGATATCCTGGCCTTACGTGACGAACTACATGCGATGGAAAATGCTCTTCGTAAAATAGAGGAAAGGGAACAGCGATTCAGAGATCTTCTGAAGGAAGCTCCTGTCTCTACCGCGTTGCTAACGGGGCCTGATCTCATTATTGAAATAGCCAACGATATATCGCTTGATCTCTGGCGGCGTGATGCTTCTATCATTGGAAAAAAGTTACTGGAGGCTATGCCGGAGATGGAGTGGCAGCCTGCCTATAAAGAATTACTGAAAGTTTATTCTACGGGAGTTACGTATGTAGGCAAAGAAGTTGTAGCCTATCTGAAGAAGCATGATGTGCTGGAAAAGGTATATGTAAATTTTACCTATAAAGCCATTTTTGATTCGCATGGAAAAGTTACCGGTGTATTTGCCGTTGGTTATGATGTAACAGAACAGGTAATAGCGCGCGAACGGATACAGGATGCAGAGGAGCGTGCACGGTTGGCGATAGAGTCGGCCGGCATGGGCACTTTCGACCTGACGTATGAGACAGGAGTGTTGATTACGTCAGCACGGTTCAGCGAGATCTTTGGAATTTCAGGACCGCGTACGCGCGATGAATATATAGCTTTCGTTCACCCGGACGATCATCCTATATACCTGGCGGCCCATAGAACAGCCGAACGAACCGGAGTGCTGATGTATGAGTTGCGCATCATTCATCCGGATGGAAGTATACATTGGATACGTTTGAACGGGAAAGTGTTTTACAACGATGACAAGAAACCGTCCCGGCTTATAGGCACTGCGTTGGATATAACGGAGCAGAAGCAATCGCAAAGAATGCTCATCGAAAGTGAACAGCGGTTTCGGACGTTGATCACAGAAACGTCTATGGTAGCCATGGGGCTATATATAGGCCCTGAGCTCCGGATTCAATATGTGAATGATGTAATGATGCAATTCTGGGGGAAGGATGCGTCTGTTATTGGTAAAACCTTCGAAGAAGCTATACCGGAATTAAAAGAACAACCCTTTCTGGAAAGGCTTCACCATGTATATACTACCGGTGAAACCTATGAAGGAAAAGAAGATATAGCACGGTTGGTTGTAAACGGTCAACCGCAGGATTTCTATTTCAATTATATATATAAGGCATTGCGTGATTCGGAGGGAAGAATCTACGGTATACATCATATCGCTATTGACGTAACGGAGGCGGTATTGGCCAAGACGGAGTTAACGGAACGCGAGATGAGTTTTCGTATGCTTATTATGCAGGCGCCTGTTGGCATTTGTATTGTACGGAATAATCCTGTTGAGGCAGAAGTTGTGAACGATGCTTTTCTTCAGCTCATCGGTAAAACACGGGCAGAGTTTAACAGCAAGTCGTATTGGGACGCATTGGATGGAATACGGGATGTATACGAACCTATTGTTACTTATGTGTTTAATACCGGAGTGCCCTTTGTTGGAAGAGAACATGCTGTGACGCTTACTCGCAATGGCCGGGAACAAAAACTGTTTATTGATTTTGTATGCGAGCCTTTCCGCGAGGTTGGTAACGCAGTAAAGAAAGTAATTATCCTTGCCATTGATGTAACGGATAAAGTAATTGCCAGAAAGAAGATTGAAGAATCGCGCGATTACCTGAGCTCCATTATGGAATCATTGCCACAGATGGCATTTGCTGCGAGTGCAACAGGTGAAGTTACGTATGTAAACAAACAATGGAAGGATTATACCGGATTGAAGAATGAATTGGATCATTTATGGATGACGTTGTTGTATCCGAATGATGCGGAAGCGTTTATAGCACAGTGGAACGCAGCTGTTACCAGTGGTATAACGTTCGAGCGGGAAGCCCGGTATAAAAAACACTCCGGTGAGTTTCGATGGCATTTTATACGGGCCGTACCCATTGTTAATGCCGGCAACCAGATAGCCAAGTGGGTAGGCACCTGCACTGATATTCATGATCAGAAACTTTCATTGGAAGGACTTGAGATCAAAGTCAGCGAACGTACACGCGACCTGCAACGGTCGAATGTTGAACTGCAGCAATTTGCCTATATAGCTTCACACGATCTGCAGGAACCTCTTCGTAAAATAGCAACCTTCACGGAATTGCTGAGCAACAATCTGGGCAACGATATCGATGAGAAATCAAAATCTTATCTCGGCAAGATCACCGCTTCTGCCAGGCGAATGCTGGCGCTTATACAGGGTGTATTGAACTTTTCGCAATTATCGCGGGGTGAAGAGTTCTTTGATATGGTTGACCTGAATGAAGTTATAGCAGAAGTAAAAAGCGATTTCGAGTTGACTATTGTTGAGAAGGGAGCCCGCGTTCATGCTGAGCGGTTACCGTTTATACCCGGCATCCGGTTGCAGTTAGTACAGTTGTTCTCAAACCTGTTAAGCAATGCATTAAAATTTTCGAAGCCGGGAAAATATCCGGAGATCTTTATAAAGGTATGCGACCTGGCATTGCGCGAGGTTAGCGACTATCCTGCGCTCAATCCGAGACGACCCTATATTTGCCTGGAGTTTAAAGATAATGGTATAGGTTTCTCGCAGGAGTACGCCGAGCAGGTCTTTGTAATTTTTCAGCGGCTCAACGATCGTCAGTCATATACAGGAACAGGCATAGGCCTGGCGTTGTGTAAGCGTATTGTGCTCAATCATAAAGGAGAAATTTACGCACGATCAAAACCCGGTGAAGGTTCTTCATTCTATATCATTCTGCCGAAAGAGCTGGATGAAGAACAGGCTGTGGAGGGACGGTTTGTATAAATCATGTGTAAGTTGGTATAAATCATAAATTTTATAGTCGTTTTAAATGCAGGTGCTATATTTTTGTATAGTTCTTTGCTAGATTCAATAGTTTATTTTTTCATCGATAAAACCAAACATGCTGAAACGAATAACAACCTGTGCCCTGGTGATGATGATTATAGTCACCGCCTGTCAGAAGAAAAACGTAGTGCGTACACTTACAGTAAAAAATAGCCTGGATATAGATCGTCCTGCTTCGACAGTATCCATACCGTTGGATACATTGCAAGAACTGGTAACAAAATACGGTGCTGATCACCTGGTAATAAAAGATCAGGATAAACTCCTGGTAACGCAGCTTGTTGATACGGAAGGCGATGGTATACCCAATGAGTTACTTTTTCAAACAGACATAAAAGCCGGTGAAGAAAAAGACTTTACCATAGAAGCAGTTAAAGAAGTTGCTGCTTCTGCACCGGAGCATACAACCTACTCGCGCTTTGTGCCGGAGCGTATTGATGACTATGCGTGGGAGAATGATCGTGTAGCCTTTCGTACATACGGTCCGAAAGCACAGCAAATCACCGAATCGGGTAAACCTGGTGGAACACTTACCAGTGGTATGGATTGCTGGTTCAAGCGTGTAGCCTATCCGGTAATTGACAAATGGTATAAAAAGAACCTGGATACAGCCGGATACTATCACATTGATCATGGCGAAGGATATGATCCCTATCACGTGGGCAACAGCCGCGGATGCGGTGGTATAGGTATATGGGAAAGCGACTCACTCTATGTGTCAAAGAATTTTATATCGTACAAGACTATAGCCTCAGGTCCCATACGAACCATCTTTGAATTAACGTATGCACCGTGGAGTGCGAATGGTGCTATAGTGAATGAGAAGAAAATTATCAGCCTTGATCTGGGCAGTAACCTGAGCAGGCATGAAGTACATATACAAAGCAATAAACCGCTGCCGAATATTACCACAGGCATTACGCTGCACGATCAGAAAGGAGAAGCAAAGCTCGATTCAGTAACGGGCTGGATTCGCTATTGGGAACCTATAGATGATTCTGAACTGGGTACTGGTATCGTAGTAGCACCACAGCAAGTTATAGCGCTGAAAGAATATCGCACCAAGACCAAAGATCAAAGTCATGTACTGATAGTAGCAAAGCCTGAAGATGTAGTGGTATACTATGCCGGCTTTGGCTGGAAGAAGAGTGGACAGTATACTTCTGTCGCTGACTGGGATCAATACCTGACAAACTTCTCGAAGCAAATAGCTTCCCCGTTAACCATCCATATTAAATAAAACTATAAGATTGCTATAGCGATCGATAGAACTATAGCATATATAGTCTGGAGTGTTAAGTTTTTTGAATGACTATAGATGCATCAGAAACTTTTGAGTAATCTTGAACCGGATTTTAATTTTTTGAGCAAACATGCTGGCAGCAAAACTAGTACGAAGGGTCGCGATAGTAGGGTATAACCGCATTCCTTTTGCAAGGCAAAATACATTTTATGCCGAAGCTGGTAATAAGGATATGATGGTAGCCGCCCTGCAGGGACTGATAGATCGGTATAAATTGCAAGGCATGTTGTTAGGAGAAGTTGCAGGTGGGGCTGTGATCAAACACAGCTGGGAGATTAACCTGATGCGCGAATGTGTTATGGCAACATCACTCAACCCGGCAACGCCAGCGTGTGATATACAACAGGCTTGTGATACGGGTATAGAAACCGCAGTATATATCGCCAATAAAATTGCCCTCGGTCAAATTGATGTTGGTATAGCGGGGGGTGTGGATTCAACCAGTAATGTACCGCTGGTGCTGAACGAACGACTCCGAAATATATTACTCACGGCACGCAGGGCGAAAACTATAGGAGCAAGGCTTAGCGAGTTTCTGAAGATACGGTTGAAAGATTTATACCCGGTTGCTCCCATGAACATTGAACCTCGTACGGGTTTATCCATGGGCGGACATACGGAAATTACGGCACGTTACTATGGTATAGCTCGTGAGGAGCAGGATGCTTTTGCACTGGCCAGTCATCAGAAAATGGCGAAGGCGTATGACGAAGGATTTTTTCAGGACATGATAACACCGTATGCCGGTTTATCGCGCGATAATAATTTAAGAACAGATACCAGCATGGAAAAGCTGGCCAAGCTGAAACCTGCCTTTGATAAAGAGAAGGGTACACTTACAGCTGGTAATTCTTCACCGCTTACCGATGGGGCATCGTGTATACTATTGGCGAGTGAAGACTGGGCTCGCCAGCAAGGGCTGCCGGTGCTAGCCTATATAACTTTTGCAGAGCTTGCCGCCATCGAGTATATTGATCACAGGCATAACTTGTTGATGTCTCCGGTATATGCATCTACCCGTATGCTGAAGAAAGCCGGACTCACCTTGCAAGACTTTGATTACTACGAAATACACGAAGCCTTTGCCGCCCAGGTATTGGCGACTTTAAAAATTTGGGAGAGTAAAGAGCTTACTGCGCAGTTTGGTTTGGATGCACCGCTCGGCAGCATAGACCGGAGCAAGCTTAATGTGAAAGGAAGCAGCCTGGCGGCAGGTCATCCCTTCGCAGCAACAGGAGGACGGGTGCTGGCAACCATGGCCAAGTTACTGCATGAGAAGGGGAGTGGTCGCGGGTTTATTTCAGTTTGTGCTGCTGGTGGTCAAGGTGTCACGGCTATCCTGGAAAAGTAAAGAGAGTGTTACCACGCATATATAGAGTGCTGCAAAACTTTTGCCTTCATAATTTTCAGACATAGGGGAAAAACAGAGTTGAATTGTCTTAAGGCTAAATGAGTATCTGCACACGTTGGAAATAGAGTAAAAGAGATGATTAATACTCTGAAACGAAGTGTGCAGGTCGATAAAAGAAATCAAAAAACAACGACAGAAGGTTTATTTGAGCCTTTTTATCGAATGAATTGGAACTTATAGAGCTTGTAAGACGTTTGCATAGACATTAAAAAATATGTTAAAAAATTTTTATCCTTGCATTAAAACAACATAAAGGAACTTCTAGTAATTTTAGACCCCAAAACGAAATCGTTCGAAAAATATTATACAATAAAAAATAGCTGCATACGACTATCAACAAACGGAAAAATCGGTCGTAACAGGTTCGTATAACTTTCGTCAAGCTCATGAGTAAACCATTACAAAAAAAAGTAGCCAACTATACCATTGCAAAAGAGGCACGGTTAAAAGGCATATACCCCTATTTCAGACCGATTGAATCAGCCCAAAGTACGGAAGTTATCATCGAAGGGAAGCGGGTATTGATGTTTGGCTCAAACTCATATTTAGGGCTTACGAACCATCCGGTTATTAAAGAAGCTGCTCAAAAAGCAATCAGCAAATATGGAACAGGTTGTGCAGGCTCCAGATTTTTGAACGGTACGCTTGATATACACATTGAGCTTGAAAAAAGAATTGCTGCCTTTACCGGTAAAGAAGATGCCCTGATCTTCAGCACAGGCTTCCAGGTTAACCTGGGTGTAATGGCATCACTCACCGGCCGTAATGATTATTTGATATTAGACGAATACGATCATGCTTCCATCTACGATGGTACACGCCTTTCTTTCTCGCGTGTTATCAAATATGCTCACAACGATATGCAGGATCTGCAAAAGAAGTTGAGTGTACTGCCGGAAGAATCGATCAAACTTATAGTGGTGGATGGTATATTCAGTATGGAAGGTGATATAGCCAAGCTGCCTGAATTGATTACCATAGCTGACCAGTTTGGTGCAACCATCGTTGTTGATGATGCGCATAGCCTGGGGGTTATCGGACAGAAAGGAGCGGGTACAGCTTCTCATTTCGACCTGACTGAAAAAGTAGATATTATCACCGGTACCTTCAGTAAATCACTGGCATCCCTGGGTGGTTTCGTAGCAGCTGATGCCGACACAATTGAATTCCTGAAACACCATGCACGTTCCCTGATATTCAGTGCCAGCATGACTCCGTCATCTGCTGCGAGTGTGCTTGCTGCTTTGGATCTGATTGAAACCGAGCCGGAGCACATGGATAACCTGTGGAAGAATACACATTATGCCATGCACCTGCTTCGTGAAGAAGGCCTGGATATAGGTGCTACCGAGAGTCCAATCATTCCGATATACGTACGGGATAACAATAAAACGTTCATGGTTACAAGCATGCTTCAGCAAGAAGGCGTATTTGTAAATCCTGTCGTATCTCCTGCTGTACCACCGGATTCATCACTACTTCGCTTTTCGCTCATGGCAACGCACACCTTCGGCCAGATTGAAGAGGCAATCGAAAAAATCTCGAAAGTCTTCAAGCGTGTGGGTATCGCCAATATAAAAGAGCCCATTAAATGAAACGTGTTCTCCCTGCCAGCAGCAAAAAAGACATAAAGGCTTTTATCGATTTTCAGCATGACCTTTATGCTGATGATCCCTGCTACGTTCCGGAATTATTCATCGCACAGCGCGACCTGCTTACACCGGGCAAGCATCCCTTTCACGAACATTCTGAAATACAGCTTTTCCTCGCCTATAACAATGATAAGATTGTAGGAAGGATCGCTGCTATCCTCAACAATAATCATAACAAATTCAACCAGGTTACAGACGGCTTTTTCGGATTCTTTGATTGCATCAACGATGGCGAGATTGCTTCGATGTTACTGGATAAAGCAACGGAATGGCTACGCGCCAAAGGTGCTACCAGTCTCATTGGTCCGGTAAACTTTTCAACCAATGAAACCTGTGGAATGCTCGTTTCAGGTTTTGATACACCGCCCTTTGTTATGATGCCGCATAACAAAGAATACTATAACGCGTTACTTGAACAGCTTGACTTCAGGAAGCGTGTAGACCTGCTCGCATACTACTTCGGTAAAGATGGCTACAATGACAAAGCTGTTAAACTTCAGGATGTACTCACGGAGCGCTTGAAGAACAGGGGCATCACCATTCGTCCGGTAAACAAGAAGAAGTTCCAGGAGGAAGTTGATAAGATCAGAGAGGTATATAATTCTGCGTGGGACAAGAACCTCGGTTTTGTTCCGATGACGGAGAAGGAATTCAACTATATGGCCAAAGATCTGAACCTCGTTCTCGATACAGACTTTTGCCTCGTAGCCGAGAAAGATGGTAAACATATAGGTTTTGCTTTGGCTTTACCGGATATAAACCAGGCATTAATTAAAGTAAAGCGCGGAAGACTGTTGCCATTCGGTTTATTCAAACTGCTCTTCGGCTTGAAGAAGGTAAACGGCATTCGCATTATTACACTCGGTGTAGTAGAAGAGTATAGAAAGGCAGGTATAGAAGCGTGTTTTTATGCTTCTATCATCAATGCATACCGGAAGAAAAAGTACGAGCATGCGGAAGCATCGTGGGTACTGGAGCATAACGAACTGATGAATAAAGCCATTCAGCAAATTAACGGTATACCGCACAAGCGATACAGGATTTTTGAAAAGGCTATATGAAAGAGCGTGTATTGATAACCGGGGCCAGCGGATTTGTAGGGTTTCACCTCATCGAAGCGGCTCTTCAAAAAGGTCTTGAGGTATATGCAGCGGTGCGTCCATCGAGCCAGGTGGAACACCTGAAGCATTTGCCGATACACTATACCACGCTTGATTTTTCAAACAGGAATGCACTCGAAGCAAACCTGCACGAAAATAAATACAGCTATATTATTCACGCAGCAGGTGCTATAAAAGCAGCAGACTATGCGGAGTATGTAAAAGTAAATGCAGAGTATACCCGTAACCTGGCACATGCAGCACAGGAGTCTGCTATAAGACTGAAGAAATTTGTCTTCATCAGCAGTCTGGCGTCCATGGGGCCGTCCGGAACGGGTAAACCTATAACAGAGCAAGATCAGGCAAACCCGCTTACAAGTTATGGCAAGAGTAAGCTGGTAGCCGAAACATACCTGTCTGAACTGAAAGATCTGCCATTAATATCATTGCGTCCAACGGCAGTATATGGGCCACGCGAACGTGATATATTTATTATGATCAACGTCATTAACAAAGGGTTTGAACCTTATATAGGACGTATACCCCAGAAGTTGAGCTTCATCTACGTGAAAGATCTTGCATCGGTATCGATACAGGCTTTGAATAGTGCTGTCAATAACAAAAGCTATATCGTGGCCGATGGTTTGAGCTACGACCGTTACCAGCTTGGTGAGATCGTGAAAACGATTCTGAAAAAGAATACGATCAAACTACACTTGCCACTAGTGGTAGCAAAAGCTATAGCTGTATTGCAGGAAGGTGCCGGCTCCATCAGTGGCAAATCGCCTATACTGAGTCGCGAAAAGCTGGCCGAGTTAATTGCGCTTGACTGGTCATGCAATATTGAGCCGCTTCGAAACGACTTAGGCTTTGAGCCAAAGTATACGTTGGAAACCGGCATGGCAGAAACTTTGCAATGGTATAAAGAAAATAAATGGCTGTAAAAAAGCCTTTATATATACAGGTGGTATTTAAAATTTATAGTGAACGATTATGAAAAAACAAATTGAAGATGCTAACGGTAAGTTAGGTGTACTCATTCCCGGACTTGGGGCCGTGGCCACTACAATGATTGCAGGTGTGGAGGCAGTAAAGAAAGGTCTTGCTCAACCGGTAGGATCATTAACACAAACCGGCAATATCCGTTTGGGTAAAAGAACTGAGAACCGCTACCCGAAGATAAAAGACTTCGTGCCGCTGGCAGATTTGAATGATATCGTTTTTGGTGGTTGGGATGTATATGAAGATAACGTATACGAAGCTGCTGTAAATGCACGTGTACTGGAACTCGGTTTACTGCAAGCTATCAAGCCTGAGCTTGAGCGCGTAAAACCAATGAAAGCCGTATTCGATAAATCCTATATCAGGAACCTCGATGGTACCAACATCAAGGAAGCTGCAACCAAGTATGATCTTGCGCTTGCCGTAATGAAGGACATCGAAGACTTCAAAAAGAAAAATAACTGCAGCCGCCTGGTAATGGTGTGGTGCGGATCAACGGAGAAATATATCGAGGAGACAGACGTACATCAAAGTATATATGCTTTCGAAGACGGTCTGCGTAATAACGACCCGATGATTTCGCCAAGTATGATCTACGCATACGCTGCCATCAAAATGGGTGTACCGTATGCAAACGGTGCTCCGAACCTTACCTGCGATATACCTGCATTGGTTGAACTGGCAAGAGAGAACAACGTACCGGTAGGAGGTAAAGATTTCAAAACAGGTCAGACCCTGATGAAGACTATACTGGCCCCGGGTTTACATGCACGTTCACTCGGTATACGCGGATGGTTCTCAACAAACATCTTAGGAAACCGCGATGGTCTTGTACTCGATGATCCGGATAACTTCAAAACAAAAGAAGTATCTAAACTTGGTGTACTCGAAGATATACTCAGACCTGAGCAGAGCCCGGAACTATACGGAGATATATACCACAAGATCCGTATCAACTATTATCCTCCGCACGGTGATAACAAAGAGAGCTGGGATAACATCGACATCTTCGGCTGGTTAGGATACCCGATGCAGATCAAGATCAACTTCCTGTGCCGCGATTCAATCCTCGCAGCTCCGATCGTGCTTGACCTGGCATTGTTCATGGACCTTGCGAAACGTGCTGAGATGAGTGGTATACAGGAGTGGTTGTCATTCTACTTCAAGTCGCCACAAACAGCACCAGAACTTCGTCCGGAGCACGATATATTCAAGCAGCTTATCAAACTGCAGAATACACTGCGCCACATGATGGGCGAGGATTTGATCACGCACTTAGGACTCGACTATTATCAGGATCTCGTAGAGGCTCTGTAGTGAGTAGAGCACATAAAATCATCGCTTCCTGTTTTGGAATCGGTCACCTGAAAGGTGGAGGCACCGTAGCGGCAGCAGTGTGCTGCGGTGCCTTACTTCTGGTTCGCGATGGGAAGCTTGATCCGATACTAATGCTTTTAATAACACTGATCGTCATAGACATCGGTGTCTGGTCGGCTGACGGTGTGGAACCCGAATGGGGAAAAGACAGTAGCCGTGTAGTTATAGATGAAATTGCAGGAATGTGCGTAAGCGTTTTGTTCCTGCCATTAACCTGGAGCACGATCATAACGGGTTTTATACTCTTTCGTGCCTTTGATATACTGAAACCGCTATATATACGGAAACTCGAAGCTGTTTCCGGAGGATGGGGCGTGATGCTGGACGATGTAGCGGCCGGTATATATACGAACATCGTTATGCAAGTGCTGATAAGATTTACGCTGTAGCTATAAGCTTATGCAAACGTTCATAAAAGCGCAGGGCGCATCATTCTTGGCCTGGGTGGTAGACACACTGGCGATGGTCTTTTGTGTCGAAGTCCTTTCGCTGCGCTATACGGTTGCCAGTGTAACCGGCAATGCTGCTGGTGCTATAACACATTTTACAGTTGGAAGAGGGTGGGTATTTAATTCACAAAAAAACATCAGCCACCAGATGTTTCGATATGCACTGGTATGGTGTGGATATGTATTTCTGACAACCTTCCTGGTATATCTCTTTGCCGACTACCTAAAAATCAACTACCTGGTATCGAAGGTAACTTCTTCTGTACTGGCAAGTATAGTTTATACGTATCCCTTGCAAAAATATTTTGTATTTAAATGAACCTGGTTCAACACACGATAATGATGGTAGCGATAGCGCGGAGGGAGCGGTTGATCCTCAGTATACTTTTTGTGCTGGCCGCAACGGTGCTTCACGCGCAAACAGTTGTTACCGGAACAATCATTGATAAAGAAACGAAAGATCCTTTACCATTTGTAAACGTGATCTTCGCAGGAACAGCAACAGGCTCTGTTTCCGATACCGAGGGAAAGTATAGAATTCATTCAACTGAAGCTTACACACAGGTACAGTTCTCCTTTATAGGATATAAAACCATTACCCGAAATATCAAGCCCGGTGAAACAAACGAGATCAACATACGACTCGAACCGGAAGCAACGGTACTGAACGAAGTAGAGGTTACCGTTGACAACAGAAAAGAAAAGTATAGAAACAAGAATAACCCGGCGGTAGACCTGGTGCGCGAAATGATTGACCGCAAGAAACAAAACCGCATGGAAAACTACCAGTTTGTAGAGTATGAAGAATACGAGAAACTACAAATGTCGCTGAGTAATGTTTCTGACAAGTTTAAAGAACGAAAATTATTCCGGAAGTATAAATGGTTGTTCGATAACGTAGACACCACTTCCATTGAAGGCAAAGCATTGCTGCCTATATATCTGCAGGAGACGATCAACGATCAATACTATCGCAAATCTCCGGAGAAGAAGAAGACTATCAAGAAAGCACATCAGAAAGTAAGCTTTGATGATTATGTTGATAACCAGGGATTGAGCACATACCTCAACTACCTGTACAATGATATCGATATATATGATAACAACATTACAATACTTACCAACCAGTTTTTGAGTCCAATTGCGGATGCGGCTCCTACGTTCTATAAATTTTATATTACCGATACGCTAAAAGACGTAACGCCTAAACTGGCTGAACTCGTTTTTGTACCGCGCAACGCAGGCGATTTCCTGTTCCAGGGAAAATTATACGTTACACTCGACAGTAATTACGCTGTGCAGAAAGTGGACATGACGGTGAACAAGAACATTAACCTGAACTGGGTTCGCGAACTCTATATACAACAAGACTTCGAAAAAGGTGAAGATAACCGTTACCATGTATCGCGCAGTAAAATGCGTGCAGACTTCGGCTTGTCCAAAGACAGAGGAGGTATATATGGTGAACGCCTCGTGTCTTATAAAAACTTTACAACAAACCACGAACGTCAGGATAGTTTCTACGAAGCTGAAGAAGGTGCTGCGACCTCTATACTTGATCCGCAGAACAGCGAAGAGTATTGGTTGGCACATCGTCACGACTCACTTTCTCATGCTGAATCTAAAGTATACCAGAATATAGATAGCCTGCAGAAGATGCCATCGTTCAGACGTACCATGGACATCGCTACGCTGTTGCTGGCCGGGTATAAAAGTTTTGGATGGTGGGAGTTAGGGCCGGTAAATACATTTTACAGCTTTAACCCGGTAGAAGGTTTCAGACTTCGCGTTGGGGGAAGAACAACAACCCGCTTCAGTGAAAGACTATACCTGGAAACGTATGGCGCCTATGGTTTTAAAGATGAGAAGTGGAAATATTATTTAGGTGCTACATACTCATTCACGGGTAAATCGATCTGGCAGTTTCCGGTGAAGTCATTGCGTGTAAGCTTTCAGCGTGATACAAAAATTCCGGGACAGGAACTCCAGTTCGTGCAGGAGGATAACTTCCTGCTTTCGTTCAAGCGCGGTGTAAACGATAAATGGTTATACAACGACATCTGGACAATTGATTACCTGAATGAATTCGATAATCACTTCTCGTACAGACTTGGCTTCAAGAACTGGAAACAAACACCTGCCGGTGGTTTGTACTACCAGGTGCGTGATGGCGAAACAACACGCGATATACAGCAACTGACAACAACCGAAGTATCACTGGAATTGCGCTGGGCACCGGGTGAGCAATTCTACCAGGGTAAATCGTATCGCATACCAATCCCGAATCGCTATCCTATTTTTACTTTGCGTGGTATCGGGGGTGTTAAAGGTTTATTCAACAGCCAGTATAATTATCAGAACGTAGCGTTGAATATATACAAACGTGTATACCTGTCTCAGTTCGGCTATACCGACATCGTAGCAGAAGGCGGGTATATATTTGGGAAGGTACCATTCCCGCTGCTCGGTATACACCGTGCCAACCAAACGTATTCATACCAGTTACAATCGTATAACCTCATGAACTTCCTCGAGTTTGTGAGCGATAAGTATGTAAGTGTTAATTTCGATCACTATTTCAACGGTTTTATTTTTAACAAGATACCGTTGCTGAAAAAGCTGAAATGGCGCGAGGTGGCAACCTTTAAAGTATTGTACGGAAGTATACGCAATGAAAATAACCCGCAATACAATACATCGCAATTCCTGTTTCCTGTTAATGATGAGGGGGTGGCAACAACATACTCCCTGCGCAGAGAGCCCTATATGGAAGCGAGTGTGGGTATAGCAAACATTTTCAAACTGCTGCGCTTCGACCTGGTGAAACGATTATCATATTACGATCATCCTGAAGTGGCTAAGTGGGGAATACGCGGAAGATTTAAATTTGATTTTTAGTTTATGGAGGATATAGCACAGAAGTCTATCAAGAATACAGGTATGGAATCAAAACCGATCCGGATTGTTTTACAACAACTCATTTACAAGGTCATCAATCCGTTTGTAAAGTTTCTGATCAAGATAGGTTTTACACCAAATGCAGTAACTACTACAGGGCTTATCCTGAATATAGGTGTTGCAGTTATTTTCATAATAGGCGCGGAAGAAGGGAACCGCGGAGACTTATCGTATGTTGGCTGGGCAGGGGGACTGATCTTGTTTGCAGGATTGTTTGATATGCTGGATGGACAGGTAGCACGCCTGGGGAATATGAGCTCTACATTCGGAGCGTTGTACGACTCGGTGCTCGATCGTTACAGCGAGCTTATCATGTTCCTGGGTATTTGCTACTACCTGATCGGCCACCACTACTTTCTGAGTTCATTGTTTGCCTTTATAGCACTGATCGGGTCCATGATGGTAAGTTATGTGCGCGCCCGTGCGGAAGGTTTGGGCATTGAATGTAAGGGAGGATTGATGCAGCGTCCGGAACGCGTTGTAACGGTAGGTGTAACTGCCATTGCATGCGGTATAACTGCGAGTATACTGGGAGGAAACTACAAACTATATATACCGGGTATTCCGTTCCAGGTATTCGAAACGATATCAATTTTTACAATACCGCTAACGGTGATGGCGATTCTGACAAACATTACTGCGATCAACAGGTTGCGTGATGCGAAGCGCTCACTCGAATTGAAAGAAAATAAATAAGACACGATGAATTTTTTGATCAGTCTGTTTTTTGTCGGTGCCATGTCGTTCACACCGGCAGCACCGGAAGAAGCATGCATCTGCAAGGGACAGGAAAAATTTCCGACTCCTCCAGCCGATCAGAATACTCTCTTCTATATACAGCGCACGCCCAATACCAATACAATCATTTACGCGCTTAACTTCGAAAAGAAGGATCAGCTTGATGCCGACAACCCGGTACATCCATACTGGATACGCTACCAGGAAGAAGGACAAAAAGAAGAGTTGTCATTCATACAACGCAATTACGCGTACGGATTAAAAACCGAAGATCTTGGAAACGGTAAATATGAATTGCGCTTTGTATCCTATAAGAAACTTCCGTTTTACCTCACCAAGTCTTCTCGCGATAACCAGTATCACATTCATGCCGTGATCAACAAAAAGAAAATCGAAGTGTCGCGCGTTTTTTTACAGATAGAAGGCGGATCTTTCTGGTTGCCCAATGTAGTTTGTGCAGAAGTAAAAGGTGTAGATCCTGATACAGGTGTTGAAATTGTTGAACGGTTTAAACCATGAGTGCTATGAAAAAGAATTTTGTTTCCAACTCGCAGGAGTCAACACGCATGTTTAAAAAAGATTGGATGGAGGCTTTGTCCAAAGTACATTTCTCTGTGCCCATCTTCATATTTACTCCGGTCGTTCTCTATTTCTCATGGCGCGCGTTTACAGTAGCGCATAACAACATATTAACCTTTATCGCGAGCTTTGCAGGTGGTCTGTTCATCTGGACACTGACTGAATACGTATTGCATCGCTTTATATTTCACTTCGTGCCCAAGTCTCCGTGGGGACTGCGCCTGCATTTTATATTTCACGGAGTACATCACGATTATCCCAACGACCGGTTGCGCCTGGTAATGCCTCCTTCAGTAAGTATACCCTTGGCTACCGGTTTCTATTTTCTCTTTCAATGGCTTTTGCCGTTTGAATACCTGAACGGATTTTTCGCAGCCTTTATACTCGGATATCTGGTATATGATATATCGCATTATGCCATGCATCACCTGAATTTCAAGAACCCCATCATGAAGAAAATAAAGCAGCACCACATGCAGCATCACTATTCGGATCCGGATCGTGGCTATGGTGTAAGCTCAGCACTATGGGACAAAATATTCAGATCTGACTTTGAGAAATAACACCAAATACCTCGACCTGCCTGTGTTTAATTTTACGTTAAGGCACGTGCTTGTAGCCAGCGTGGTGTCTGCTATATATATCTTGTTATCATGGCTGCTGATCGGTTTTAAAACAGATCAACTCGTGCTGGCAGTTATATTCAGTGCGTGTTACCTGGCATCGTCCTTCACACGCAAATTCATTCTTGGCTTCTCGATCTTTATAGTTTATTGGATCATTTACGATTACATGAAAGCATTTCCGAACTATGCTTTCAACCCGGTACACATCAAGAGCTTATACGACCTGGAGAAAAGTATATTTGGTATTGCGCAGGGAGCCTCTATACTTACACCCAATGAATTCTGGCTGCAACACAGCTATACTTTTATTGATGTAATGACCGGTATATTTTATTTGTGCTGGATTCCCGTGCCACTGGCCTTTGCCGGGTATTTGTTCTTTAAAGACAAAGGCAGGTTCCTGGAGTTTTCGCTCACGTTTTTGTTTGTTAACCTGTTGGGCTTCGTGGTATACTATCTTTACCCGGCAGCACCACCCTGGTATGTACAGAAATTTGGTTTCGATTTTATAGCCTCAACACCGGGCAATACCGCGGGCCTTGTTCGCTTTGATCAGTTCTTCGGTATAAATCTGTTTACATCGCTTTATGCAAAAGGCTCCAATGTATTTGCTGCGATGCCTTCACTGCATTCCGCCTATCCGCTTATTGTAACGTACATCGGATTCAAGAGCCGGTTAGGTTGGGTAAATATCATCTTCGTTACCATTACGATCGGAATCTGGTTTGCAGCCGTATACACCAGTCACCATTACGTGCTGGATGTACTGGCCGGCATATTTACAGCAGCTGTAGGCATAGGCGGTTATCATTTGTTGATGAAGAACAAACGGTATATAGCATTGATTGATCGCTATAAGAAAACGATATCCTGATTTATATCGGGGAGTACATTACGGGTTGAGGTAGAACCGCACACCAACACCGGCATGAAGTATATCCCAAACGGTAAGATACCCGGTATTCTGCGCATAGCTCACCAGTTTTAATTCGTTCGTTCCAATTTCATAATATCCTTCCCAAACGGAATCGCGAACCTTGTGTCGTACTTTGCCTCCTATAAAGATATTGGCGCGTACAGCTTCACTCCACCAGTAATATCCATCCGGATACCAGGAGGGTAGATCAGAACTATACCTTCCACCCATCGTATAGGTAAAATATGTCCCCGTTGAAAAAGGATAAATCGTAGTGGCTTTGCCGGCCCGGATTTTCCAGGGCGATGCGGTAAACTTGAGCGTTAACGTCTGGAGATCATGACCACCGATGGTGCCGGGTAAATAGCCAAATAGTATATCTACACTGGCTTTCTTATGAAAGATATCATAGCCACCACCTGCCGACAGAAAGCCTATACTCCCTGCATATTGCAAAACAAAGGAGTCTGGTATATACCACTTGTAGTGGCGCTTAAATGAGACACTGTCTTGAGCGGTAAGTGTGGCAGGGAGCGTATAGAGTATTACCAGGAGTGCAAAAGTAAAACGAATCATGTCAGTAGTATATCTCTTCCACATTGTACTTATCTCCCCACAGTTTCAGAATCAGGTACATGCGCTCGTTCATGCTGGTAGATACAATGTACTGTATACCATCTTCGTAAGGCTGCGTGTTTGAATACTTGTGTGTATGGCCATGCAACGATACGGCTACCTTGGTTGACTTTTTCAGGATCCGCGCATAGGCGAGTTCCATGGCCGGATCAAAGTCATTATCGAATGGAGGTACATGCGATGAGACAACGGCATGTTTAAAGCTATCTCCTGCCAGTTCATTCTTAAGCCAGGTTGTATCCGGCACGTGACCATTAAAATTATACTCACGCGAATTCGTATTGAGGAAAATGAATTTGAAATCATTGGTAATGAACGAGTAGTTCAGTGGTCCGTACATTTTTTCAAACACCAGTTCTCCGTTACCAGACAGATCATGATTGCCGATTACCGCGAGGTAAGGCTTGTTCAGTTTTTTCATGATGCTGTGTATCCAATGAAACTCATCATTTATACCGAAGTCCGTAATATCGCCATTCAGTATAACAAAGTCAGCAGTGTGCTGATTGGCGCTTGAGACAAAAGCTTCAACATCGTCATAGAAGCGTTGCGTGTCGCCCATGAGTATAAGTGTCATGGTATCTTTACCTGCGACACGCGCTTGTATAGTCTGGATGGAGGTTGCATTCAGATTTTGTTCATCATCCGGTACAATCACTTCGTAAGGATGATATTCGAATAAGGAGCAACCACTGAGTATAAAAATGATGATAGTATGAATACTTTTTCTTCTCACAAATCTCCGCCACATAATGTAATTTGGGTGATAGTATCCGTCTACGAAATTCTGCCTATTAGGTTTACAATATTAAGGTTAAAGATATATTACCAATAGCATGAGGAGATTCTCCTTTGATATCAGGCGATGAAAGCTTGTAGGTAAACGAGGCACTTACGACTTCAAAGGATACAACCCACCCGATATCCGCAGAAGTAAGAAAGCGGTTTACTACCGGGGCAGGAGCAGGTGAATGTTGCTCATTACTGTCACTGGTAAATATACCACGCTTAAAAACATTTCCTTCGATCAATGTATTGTGTAACACAATGTCAAAAGCAGGACGTATTATCAGATACGATTTCAGCCGCGGTGTATTGTTATAGGCAGCGTGTTGTTCTATGAATCCTGAAAAGTAAGGAGCCATTTTGCCTAGCCGTAACGTTGTGTAAAATTTAATGCCATCCCGCATCGTGCCCAACGCCACACTGGTTCCATACACGGCTTCCATGTGTTTTCGCTGGAGCAGTGACTTCTCAAAACTAACATTCAGATTTACCAACAGGGCAGGAGACAGTTGATGATCCCATCCCATTGGTTCAGGACTTTTCGTAATCTTATGGACGTAGGTCTGCAATTGTTCGCCATACGCATATTTACCCATTACCCCGATGATCCATTCGGTCTGGATAAGATACTTGCGTTTTGGATTGGATGAATGTATGGCATGTGAGACAAACAGCGATCCTGAGTATGGGTAATCGAAAGGATCAGGTCGTGTAGCCTCTATATTTGCAGGAGTATACATCATGTGCATGGCACCCCAGCTATAGGTGTTAATACTGCTGTCGCCAGCCTTTGGCAATAAGTTATTAAAAATGGATTTAACCGGTTTTTGTCTTCGGTAAAAAACATCGATGCGGGTTCCGTTTGTATAGCCCCGGTCGGAGCCGCGAAGTGTAAACAGATCGTTATCCTCATATAGCCTGAGCATGTGCACAGGCTGCGTCTGTGCCAGAGCGTTCATCGAGAGCGCCATGAGCATAAGTAAAAGTATACGCATGGCAGTTACGACTCAGCCCATACAGTCTGTTTAAGTTCAAGATTGTATAGTATATCGTGAATGGTTTTCAAGCCATCCGGATCATCGAATAGAATATCAGAATGCAGGGCATCTTCAATGTCAAGGATAAGCGATAGTTTCTCAGGATTACGCAGTCCTAAATCGTGTGCAAGGTCAGCTTGCGGCTTAACGCGCGTAGCGGGAATGCCGTATTGGTATAGGATACTTTTGATCCTGTGCAGATTTTGATAGTAGTACAAATTTCTCATAGAGTTTTATCATGCTTAGACGTATATATAGCATTGTTTATTTTAGGGATTTCTCTTGTTTCGATTCAAGTATCACCGGCTGCAGTGACATACCCCACATCAGCTGCAACCGGTATACCGCTAATCAACTTCACGAACCATTTTCAGATATATAGTTTAATTTATTGTTTACAGGCACTTACCTTTTCGTAACGTACTATACAAGAGTATAGCAGCGTTGAAGAAACGGCAACCGATTAAGACGCCTTCTGCCTCGGTGTCGTATCCTAACCCCAGTCTTGAAAAAAAAGTGTCATGTATAGCAAATATTTTTTTATTCAATTGTCCTATCGCTTTTCGCAGGCAGTCCTGCTTTAATTATAGCGCATGCATGCGCCATAGCCAATACAGACTTCTGTCCAAGGTACGGGCTCCGGATGCTCGAGCGATCGATACTTATTTTATAAATGCATGAGCGTATCAGTAAAGCTGTGTATAGCTTACTTTTGCTCAGGCTTTGCTGAGTGACTATTGGGGTGTTTGCATTCAGCACTTAATAGCGTTATACTATAACTTCTATTAAGTATATATTTTTAAAAACAGGGTCAGCTGTAAACATTTTACAGAGAGCAACACTGATTGACCGCGCACATTTTTTAAGTATATATACTTCATCGCTTCTGCGATAAACACGTGCGGCTTTTTGGTCAGTGATCTTTCGCTAACGCAATATTCGACTAAAATCGTTTTATAGTCTAAATACGGATAAAAAAAATATTAGTTTTTAAATCCGTTCGCTAAAAGATCAAGTATAATTTCCAGGCGGTCGCCTATCTTCTTAATGCGGTTATCCTCAAACAATCCCATTTCAATTCCTCTGAAAGCACAGAGCATTACGTATGCGAGATCGTCCAGGTCACCATCTTCAATTTTCTTGAACTCTTTTGTTTCAATGCCATACGAAAGTATAGCTTTCAATCCTTCGAGCTCGCGGGCTTCGTACGACTTTTTTAATTTCTTTATCAAGTTTGGATTCTCGGAGATCTCACCGAACACAATACTATAGAGTGCTGCTTTCTGCGTGAGTAACTTAATTCGATGAGAAGTAAATGCTTTCAGTTTTTCCTCCGCTGAATTTGCCTTTTCCACCGCAAGATTTACCACAGTCATAACTTCTTCCATATCTTCGCTTATTACGGCGTCAAAGATCTCGTCTTTGCTGGCATAGTAATAGTAGAGTGTGCTCTTACCCTTACCCGCAGCTTTGGCTATGTCTTCCATCGTGGTTTTGAACAAGCCAAAACGTTGAAAGAGCGCACGGGCAGCCTTCAATACTTCCGTACGAATGGCCTCGTCCTTTGTCATATGGAGGGTCTGACTCATTGAAATTTTAGACTCTATCCGTTTTCAAGTCCAAAAATACATCAAATATTTTAAAATCAACTACCAGAACCCAATTCTTTCGTAGAATCTGTTCAAAAAACTGATGTTTTAATGTATTTCTAACACATTGAACGAATAAAAAGAATGCCAGCGTGATGCTATAGTACCCAACGACACGTTACCTGCGCATACGACAGTCGTTGTGAGAAATCATTGTAAGAACAGAACAAGATGTGAAGTCTATATAAATAGAAAGCCACGATCTCGTGATGAGACCGTGACCATCTAAACATTATTAACCTAGTATAAAGTCGTTAAAGCTGTCTGGTCAGCAGACGTAAACGGACGATCCGTTCCGTTTGAGCACGCCAGCATCCAGGAGTTTGCAGACGGACCAGTAGGAGTTCCGCTGATGTAGATAGCGCCAACGCCAGCAGAGCCTTCGGTGCCGCCAGTTCCGCAGCTATATCTGCGTCTCATATAGTCAGTGTGACGGAAACCGATCGCGTGACCAATCTCGTGTGCTATTACCGTAGCAGCATCTGCACGTTGTGAGGAGTTGTTATAGTAATAGGTATTCAATTGGATAGGACTTGCCGGATCACCGCTGCTGGAAGGGAACCCTGCACTGAAACCAAGCGTGTTGCTTGCTTCGTAGAAAGACAGAATCTGAATGTCGGCAGCAGAAGCATTTGTTGTTGCTTGGAACGTTAGTGTAAGTCCCAACGCGTTATAGCGGCTCAACGCTGTGTTGAACGCACTCTGCATATAGGAACCAAAACCCGGATCCATATATACATATATAGTGCGTGGTGTGCTGGTAACAATGTTCGTGGTGCGATAGTGTTCGTCTTCAGCTACTGCTGATACACTTACAGGTGAAGAGAGTTCTTCAATGTCGTGATCCGTGAGGAATACATCGTACTCTACCATGTAACCGTTTTTGTAGCGCGACAGTCCTTCGCTGGTGTCGAAACCTGCAGCGGTTAACTTCGCTACAACATCAGATGAGACTTCGTTTGATTTCGCTGCTTCCTGTTCATTACAGGAAAATGCGGCAAAGAGCATTGCCACGCAGCATGATGCGTACATCTTTTTCATAAGTTTTTAAATTTAGGTAATGGTTAATTTTATGTGAACAAGTAAGTTATTTAGAATTAACTTCACAAGTTTTTAAATGGATTTATAGCCTAATACCGGATTAATCCGGTATATATATAGTATATAATTATGCGAATTTACCTTGGTATACTCTTTCTTTTAATTTCACTCAATATATATAGTCAGGCTCCGAAGTATATAATTGTCTCATCGCGCCAGGAAGTTAACGAGTTGTTGCGCAACCATGTTATTCAGTATGCAAAGGCGTTATCCTCAGGTAATTACCTGTGTATAGTTCAGGCGGATCAGAAAGTACAAAAACGATTGCAGCCTTCAGATTCATTGGACAATCGCTGGAAAATAGCGCCAGCATTGCTGCAGAGCAGATTCAATAACTCTATATATACTGTGCAGGTTACAGATATATATGCGTTTAAACAGTGGTTGAGTAAACATCGTGAATCATTTGGGGTACCATTTGAACATGCATCATCGCAAACATTTGTTGTCAATGTTTTAAAAGATATACATGCGCTGGATACATTGATTAATTGCAAATCTGTAACATTTGTGGATAAATATACTCACGTGATTGCGGATGAGACATCAAACAGTTTTCAGGATTTGAGCGTGAGTAAGGTAAATATAGTTCATGATGTATACCCTGAATTGAGTGGTGAAGGAATGAGTGTTTGTGTAAAGGAGCGATCATTTGATACTACCGATATAGACCTCGCAGGCCGGTATATTTATTCACCGCTGGCGGATGCCGAGCAATCCCTTCACGCAGGTCAAATGGCAACCATTATAGCCGGTGGCGGTAACACGACACCAAAATCAAAAGGAGCGGCCTGGAAAAGTAAGGTGATGTCATCCAGCTATAATAATTTATTTCCGGATGATCTTGCCATGTTGACATCGAGAAACGTCTGGCTACAAAATCATTCATACGGAGTGAGCGTCAATAATGTATACGGTGCAGAAGCCCGTGCGTATGATGTTAACGCAAACACAGATCCCAGCATGCTATATATATTTTCAGCCGGCAACTCAGGCACCACCGTAAGTACATCCGGCACCTATGCCGGTATAGCAGGCTATGCCAACCTGAGCGGCAATATGAAAATGGCCAAGAATATACTTACCGTAACGGCTGTCGATAAAGAAGGAGTTATTAACACACTGAACTCCAGCGGCCCGGCATACGATGGTCGCGTAAAGCCGGAGCTCACAGCATTTGGATCAGAAGGTACCTCCGATGCAGCCGCGATGGTATCGGGAATTTCGTTGTTGGTACAACAAGTATATAAGGAACACTATCAACAGTTGCCGGATGCAGCACTCGTCAAAGCTATACTCATTGCATCATCGCAGGATATAGGTAAAGCAGGCATCGATTTCATTTCCGGGTATGGAGCGGTTGATGCGTATAAGGCTTTGCAACTGGTAAAGGCATCGTGGTTTATGAATGGATCGATAAGCAGTGATGAAGAGAAGCAAATCACGATCGATGTACCTGTTGGTATAAAAACATTGAAAGTAGCATTGACATGGAATGACCCCGCTGCGGCTGCCGGAGATGCTATCGCCCTCGTAAATGATTTGAACAGCACACTTATATATAAGAGTAACCAGTGGAGACCCTGGGTGTTGAACCACTATCCTCACCTTGATTCGCTAGCGTTGCCGGCCGTACGAAGGGAGGATCATCTGAATACTGTAGAGTATATCACGGTTGACAATCCCGCGGCAGGCTCGTACCAGCTTACGGTAACGGCTGGATCGCTCGCCACCGACTTGCAGAATTTTAACGTAGCCTATTGGTTGGACTCAGCCGATATATTTCAGTGGACCTATCCAACGAAGTCCGATCCGTTGGAGGCGGCACAACCGGTGTACTTGCGTTGGAACAACACCTTCAATCATACCGGCATGCTGGAGATAAGTCTCGATGGCGGTGCGTATCAATCCGTAGCCGAAGATGTTACTCTGACCAATGGCTTTTATGCCTGGACAACACCTGCCGGAGTGCATACGGCTGTAGCACGCATGCAGGTTAATGGTATATATATAGTGTCTGATACTTTTACTATCGCCCCCGCGATGCAGGTGCAGGTTGGGTATAATTGTACAGACGAGGTGATGTTGCAATGGAATAAAGTACCAGGCGCACAGCGCTATCGTCTGTTCACCATGCAAGGCAATTATATGACTCCCGTTATGGATGCTGCCGATACAGCGTTTATCTTCCGGAAAGATCAGTATACATCTTCCTATTTTGCAGTTCAGCCGGTGGTTGATGGTAAATCAGCGTTGCGAAGCGAGTCTTACCATTATGGTGATCAGGGGGTGCATTGCTATTATCGTAATTTTATAGCCACGCTTACTTCAGATAATGCAGCACAGCTCGCGCTGACGCTGAGCACCCTGTATACCGTTGAGACTGTAACTTTTGAAAAGGAGGAGAGCGGGATATTTGCTCCACTGCATACAACGGGAGCCGATGACAATTTTTTATATGCGTATACCGATGAAACCCTGCAGGGCGGTGTAACACGATACAGGGCCGCGATTACTTTGCAGAACGGAAACATAGTTTACTCCGATACGGCTGCGTTGTACTATGGAGATGATCGCACCTATATTGTTTATCCGAATCCTATCCATGCATCGCTACAGTCCCTGGAGGTGCTGACGGATGGAGACAATCTCACGATGGTGTTTTACGATGCCACCGGCAAAATTGTAAAAACACAAGGCCTGTACAATTCACTCTTTCGATTCTCAATGACCGATGTCAATCGCGGCTTCTACATCTATCGCATCTTCCGCAACGGGCAAGCAGTGGCCAGCGGGCGATTGATGGTAGAGTGATGGTGCATCTATAGGTTTTATGAACGATACTAATTTTTGACAGTGTCGTCCTGCCTGATCATTTCTATATTTGGTTAAACGAATATACCAACTATGGAAATTGAACTCAATGATTCAAAGCACACCCGCAATAGCTGGATGGAACGTTTTGAAAAATATCTGCCGGAAGTTGTATACGGATCGATCGATGGTATTGTCACAACCTTTGCGGTGGTAGCAGGCGCTGCCGGTGCAGAACTGCAGATCAATATTATACTCATTCTTGGTATGGCGAATCTTTTTGCCGATGGACTCTCCATGTCGATCGGAAGTTACCTGTCCAATAAATCCGAAAGAGACAACTATCAAAAACATTTGCGCATTGAAGAATGGGAGATTGAAAACATGCCGGATGACGAACGTAAGGAGATCGAAATGATCTACAGGCAAAAAGGCTTTGAAGGAAAAGAGCTGGAGATGGTGGTGAACCGCATAACATCCAACAAAAAAGTATGGCTCGACACCATGATGAAAGATGAGCTCGGACTGTCGGAGCAAAAGAAGTCACCGCTTAAAGCCGGGCTATCTACACTGGTGGCGTTTATTACTGCCGGTGCTATACCATTGGCAGCGTATATACTGGCGTATGCCGGCAAGTACCAGATAGACCCGTTTATACTCTCTTCACTCGTAACGGTGTTTGCGTTCATACTCATAGGCTATATCAAAACCTATGTAACACAAATAGGCTTGTTGCGAAGTATACTTGAAACATTATTGCTGGGTGCAGCAGCAGCCATGGCCGCATACTTTCTGGGAGATTATCTCGAGAAATTACTGGTATAGTAAAAATTATTCCACACCTCTGATAGTATTAGAATTTGATTAAATCACCATGCTATCCATACTACATTTTACAGTTTCCGGAGCAGCGATAACATGCATGTTTAAGCAAACAAATAAATGCTCACATCGTGATATATAGCGCGGTGTAAAGCTGTAACTTCGTCAGACTAACAACAACGCAGACGGATGGTACGGGAGGAAGTAACTACTATACAGGACCGCGAGCAAGCGGGGTACCTGCTCAGTAAAAAACTGACGGTACATAAAAATACAGATGCACTGGTAGTGGGTATTGCGCATGGCGGGGCCGTTGTAGCCTATCACCTGGCGCGTGCACTTCATCTTTCTTTTGCCGTGGTTCCCTGCCGTAAGATCAAACATCCGGCAAATGATATGCAAACAATCGGGTCGGTGAGTATAGATGATGTATTGATCCACGAGGATATACATGATATACCGCAGGACTATATATACCACCAGATACTGATGGCGCGCATCGGCATCGAACGTGAGTATAATTATTATTACGCCAACAAGCCACGCCCGGTATTTTCAGACAGAACAATCATTATTGTGGATGACATGCTGCAGGAGAACGATGCCGTGCTTGCGTGTCTGCGCAGTGTGCGCAAACAAAAGCCCACAAGCCTGATTGTGGCTGTGCCGGTTATTGCATTCTCAGCACTGCGTACAATACATGAAGAAGCGGATGACGTTGTATTTTCGCGAATGGCCTCCGGGTTTGATTCCGTGCGAAATATATATAGCGCGCTACCATCCGTTAAAGAAGAAGAAGTCCGAGACCTATTGTCTCATTCGCTGGAAGCTGTTATCCACGGCTGATTTCCTTACTTTATTTTTTTGTCTCGTAAACGTTATAGCATCTCCATGTCGATGTATAGCGGCCTGAAAACGTTTACAGGGCAATACAAAAAAACACTGTCTCAAAAAAATATTTTTTTCATCTGGATCTTTTTTCTATAACTTTAAAGGCAGTGTTACGCAGATGAACTACACGTTATTACCGGATGAAGAGCTCCTGAACCTTGTGAAGCAACACGAGGACGAATCTGCTTTTCGCGAAGTATATAACCGCTACTGGCGTGAAGTTTTCATGGTGGCGTATCGCAAAGTAAAGAATAAAGAGATTGCGGAAGAGCTTACGCAGAACTTGTTCCTGAGCATTTGGGAAAAGCGCAAGGACGTTGTAATCCTGAATCTGCACCCGTGGTTGCTGGGCGCTGTTAAATATAGCGTTATCAATTACTATAAGTCGCAGATCGTACACGAAAAGTATGTCCGACATATACATAGCACAGCGCAGGGATCTGTTTCCACTACCGAGCAGATGACGCTGCAGGCCGATCTAACTGATGCCATTGAAAAAGGCGTATCGCTACTTCCTCAAAAAACACAACAGGTATTCAAGCTCAGCCGTTTCGAAAATCGTTCGGTAAAAGAAATATCGCGCGATCTGAATATATCCGAGAAAGCTGTTGAGTATCACATAACACAATCGCTCAAGTGGATGAAAGTATATCTGAAAGACTATCTCATCACACTTCTACTGGCCTCATCGTGGCTTGATCTGTAATACAAACAGAACGTCCGTTCGCCATACATCACAACTGTTAAAAAAATGTTAAAAAATTTCCGGTGATCGTTTAGGGATCATCGTGAGCTTCTTTACATATAGAGTACACCAACTTAAACCGTTGCATGAGCAAAGATGCTTTTTATAGTTTGCTGGAGCGCTACCAGCAAGGTACTTGTACTGAAGAGGAAAAGCGCATCGTTGAACAATGGTATGGCATCCTGGACGATCATGAATTGCCCGCCATCAGTGAAACCGAACTATCCGCTATTGATAAGCGGCAGTGGGATGTTATTGAAGAAAAAATTCGCGAACGCAAGTCTCAAAAGAAAGTCCGTAAGGTTTGGACAACGCTGGCATGGGCCGCATCGCTTATCGGTATATTGGCTATAGCTGGCTATCTCATCACGCTTCCTTCCGAGGAGCCGGCATTTATATCTGAAAATAAAATATCCATTATCCGGAAAGAAAATCCCGGTAAAGAGGCAGTCACGTTGTTGTTGCCGGATAGTAGCAGTGTGGTGCTGCAACCCGGAGCAACGCTGTCTTATCCGTCCGAGTTTACACCGGTATCACGCGAAGTGGTGCTTACCGGTGAAGCCTTTTTCGAAGTAACAAAAGATAAGACAAGACCCTTCTTTGTGTTCAGTAACAACCTGGTAACACGCGTGGTGGGTACGAGCTTCGTAGTAAAAACAGGCAACGGAACAGAAAGTGAAGTGTCGGTGCTTACCGGTAAAGTAATTGTAACACAGAACGAAGATCGTAAGCGATTGCTCCCGGCTATATTCAGCAAATCACAATCCGTAACGCTTACTCCCAATCACCGCGCTATATATCAATCAACCACAGGGAGGCTAATGGTTACGCTGGTAGAGAAGCCAATTGAAGTAAAACCGGAAGAAGTAGTGCCGGCCACACGCTATATACTCGACTTCAATGAAGCGCCCATGGCAGATGTATTGAAAGCACTGGAAAATACCTATGGCATTTCGATCCAAACCGGAAATACAACAACACCGGCAGCATGCAAATTTACCGGAGACCTGCGCGGGCAGGATCTGTACGCCATGCTTGAACTGGTGTGCCGTTCAGTCGGTGCAACCTATACTATAAAAGATACAACTATACTTATCTCTGGCGGAGATTGTATACCCTGATACCACCTAATACTTGAACCTAAACCCCATGTACTATGCAGAAGAATTTTTACCAGGATACCTGATTTAAAAGTGAAAGCTGACAATGTAGGAGCATTGCCAGCTTCGGCTACCCGCGGGTAGTTGTTTTGTTCGAATTCTCAATACAAAACTTTTAAAGGTATGAAAAAACAGCGACTTGTTGCTTCGTTGAAAGCAACAATGCGGACCGTTATTGTGCCATTGGTAACAACATTTATACTGGGTGTTACCATCGTAAACCCGTTGGCTGCTCAAGTACTTGATCAGAGAATTTCAGTTTCAGCGAATGAAACCGAAGTCCGCGAAATTCTCAACATCATTCACGAAAAGACCGGTGTGAAGTTCGTATACAGTTCCACTGCTGTACCGGTCAATCAGAAAGCATCTGTTGATGTAAACAACGAGACAGTTCAAAAGATACTGGCCGATTTACTGCATGCGTTGGAAATTCATTTCAAAGTTATCAACGGGCAGGTGTTGCTATATGCTGCTGATAAAGATGCGAGTCCTAAAGATAAACCGAATCCTGTAGGCGGTAACGCTGAGCGATGGGTGTCCTTCACCGTAAAAGGTAAAGTTACCGACCAGCGCGGTGAAGGTATGCCAGGGGTAAATGTTATCCTCAAAGGTACTACCATCGGTACAACTACGGATCGTGATGGCTCGTTCGCCCTTTCACTTCCCGATGAACATAAAGAAGGAAGTCTCATTTTTTCATTTGTAGGATATCAGCCGCAGGAAGTTGCTATAGGCAGTCAGACCGATATAGTAGTAAAACTTGCCGAAGACCTGAAGGCTCTGAATGAAGTTGTTATCAACGGGTATACCGAAATACGGAAAGAAAGTTTTACAGGTACTGCCATTACTGTGAGTGGAGAAGATCTGAAAAAAGTAAACCCGATCAATCTTTTTAAAAGTATACAAGCCTTCGATCCTTCCTTTCGTGTGGAAGTAGACAACCAGTTTGGCTCCGACCCGAATAAACTTCCGGATATTACCGTGCGCGGTGAAACCGGCTTGCCATCCACCAATACAACCGCGGGTAATGACAATCTGGTAAGCAGAAGAAATCTGAACAACCCGAACAATCCTACCTTTATACTCAATGGATTTGAAGTCGGCATTCAAAGTATATATGACCTCGATATCAACCGCGTTGCTTCCATCACCATTCTGAAAGATGCTGCGGCTACCGCTATATATGGATCGCGTGCTGCAAACGGAGTCGTGATCATTACACTCAAAAAACCGGAAGAAGGTAAATTGCAGTTCTCGTTCAACTACGAGCTGACAACAAACAACCCTGACCTAAATGTATACGATGTACTGAACGCAGAGCAAAAACTTGACTATGAATTGCTGGCCGGTGTATACGATGCTACACGCGACTATAACAACACTTATACACAAGATCAGCATGATCAACGCTATTACCTGCGCAAGAAAAATGTAGTGAGCGGTGTTAACTCCTACTGGTTGTCTGAACCCGTTGAGACTTCCATCGGGCACCAGGCTTCGCTCGGTGTGGAGGGGGGCTCGGATGTGCTGCTATACAATGTTACGGCACGTTATCAAACCATGAAGGGTGTAATGAAAGGCTCCGAACGGAATCGTGTAGGCCTTGACGTTATGCTTGGATATAACCTGAATAGATTTCATTTCAACAATACACTTTCTGTAGCACAGGTAAATGCGCAGGAGTCTAAGTATGGAAGCTTCTCGGATTACGTGCGCATGAATCCATACTATCCCAAACACGATGCGAATGGTAACATCATTCAGGAGATCGATTCCTGGAACAGGCGCGAGACCGAACCTGGTAAAGAAGGAAACAGCAAGATCGTTCCGGAGATTGTATTAAACCCAGCGTACAATGCTACGCTTCACGGCTTCAATAAGAATGACTATACGCAGATCATCAATTCATTTTCTGTGTCCTGGAACATTACAAATGCACTTGATCTTCGCGGACAACTGAGTATCAACAAAACATTAAACAGCGAAGACCTGTTTGTGTCACCGTTCAGCAATCAGTATTTCACCTGGACGAGTGGTGATGATCTGAAGAAGCGTGGCGAATACCAGTACAAGACCAACGATGAAATGACATACGATGGTAACATGATGCTGTCGTTTCACAAAGCGATTAGTAAACATTTTATAAATGCTACACTCGGAACAAACATCCGCGACTATAGCTCTGACTTCAGTGGCTTTCGTGCCATTGGTTTTGCCAACGACCGTTTCGATAATGTAGGCTTTGCCAATGCTTATAAAGATGAAGATCACCCGGTGGGTTGGTATTCACAGGAAAAATTACTCGGCTACTTCCTGAGTGGTAATTACTCGTGGTCGGATAAATACCTGGCGGATATATCGGTGCGTGTAGATGGCTCTTCAAAATTTGGTGCTGATAATAAATATGCACCGTTCTGGTCAGTAGGTATAGGATGGAACCTGCACAAGGAGAAATTTCTGGCCGGATCAAAAGTTATCAACCAGTTGAAAGTGCGTGCCAGCACCGGACTAACTGGAGAGGTATCGTTTGATTCTTATCTCGCGAGCACCACGTACGAGTATTATCAGGACTGGTACTCCAGTGGAGTAGGGGCTGTTGTAAAAGCGTACGGTAATGAAGATCTGCGCTGGCAGCGTACACAGAACTATGATATAGGTATTGAAGCAAACCTGTTTCAGAACCGTATATACTTTTCACCACGGTACTACTACCGGCTAACAGACGATCTTGTGGCGGATATTATTGTTCCTCCATCACTTGGCTTTGTGTCCTATAAATCAAACTTAGGACAGATGGAGAACCGTGGTTTTGAATTCAACATGCGTGCGAATGTACTCCGCGGCAACAAATGGTTTGTCGATATATTCGCAAATGGCTCACGCAATATCAACACCATTAAAAAGATATCGGAATCGCTGAAGAAGTATAACGATGAGATTGATAAACAGCAGGACGATAAAGATAACAAGTCTGTGCCGCTGCTTCGTTACCGTGAAGGCGAATCGCTTACCACTATATATGCTGTTCCGTCAAGAGGTATAGATCCGGAGAACGGTAAAGAAATCTTTATACGCAAGGACGGATCACTAACCTATAACTACAGCGTGCGCGACATTGTGCCGGTAGGAAACGCTGCACCGGACCTTGAAGGAAACTTCGGGACAGATATAGGCTACGGTAATTTTATAGTAAGCTTTTACTTCTTTACCAAGTTTGGTGGCGACATGTTTAACCAGACACTCATTGATCGTGTAGAGAATGCAGACCCGCACTACAACGTTGATGTACGTGTCTTGAACGACCGCTGGAAACAACCGGGAGATCATGCTATGTATAAGGATATCACCGACTGGGAGCAGACGCGTGCTTCATCACGATTTGTACAGCAGGAAAATACCGTAGAACTGCGCACGGTAAACCTGTCGTATGAAGTGCCCGGTGCTATTGCAAACAAGTGGCGCATGCGTACGCTTCGCTTCTCGGTTACAGCAAACGATCTGTGGCGCAAGTCCAGCATTAAAATGGAACGTGGTATCGATTATCCATTTGCACGCACGGTGACCTTTACCATTCAATCCCGATTCTGATTTTGCCATGATAAAGAAAATTATACTCTGGACAGCGATCGTTGCATTGGTAACATCCTGCTCCGATTACCTGGAAGTACAACCGAAATCGCAGGTTGACCGCGATGTACTCTTTAGTACACAGGAAGGCTTCATGGAAGCGCTCATCGGTATATATGTGCGCTGTACGCAAACCGACAGTTATGGCAATGAAGTTACGTTCGGTTTCCCGGATGTACTCGCACAGAACTACGATGCCGTGGATTACAGTGATACGTATGATGCTGCCAAATATCAATACCAGCAAACGCTGAAATTCAATTATGGTGATCAATACTTCATCAACCGTAAAGATGCGATGTGGCTGGCGCTCTATAATGCTATCGCCAATTGTAATTTACTGTTGGAGAACATCGATGAAAAGAAAAACCTGTTTAACTACGAGAGCGATTACCTGTTGATAAAAGGTGAGGCGATAGCATTACGGGCATACTTGCATTTTGATATATACCGCATGTTTGCACCAGCCTATAGTGTTGACCCGGAAGCGAAAGTAATTCCGTATGTAACAACGTATGGCAAGGAAGTAACAGCACAGGCTACTGGTACGGAAATATTGGACAAAGCTATAGCTGATTTACTGGCTGCAAAAGAACTGCTGCGCGATACCGATCCTATACGTACCGAAGGCTATAGCATCGGCTATCCCGGAGATGTAACCGAGACGGAAGAAGAAGGCCGCATCTTTCTGCACAACCGCAGGCATCGCCTGAATTACTATGCGGTGTGTGGTGAACTTGCGCGTATATACCTCGCGAAGAATGACAAGCCGAAAGCGCTGGAGCAGGCATTGGAAGTAATCAATTCCAACAAGTTTCCCTGGACAAAGAAGGAAGATTTTAATGCGGATAAGGAAGAGGAGAAAGACCGCGTGATGTATAAAGAGTTGTTGTTTGCGTGGGATATAGCGAAACGCAGCGATGACCTGGGCGATCGTTTTCGCGAAGATAGAACACGCTTGCATTGCACCGTGCCCGAAGGTGGCGCCATCTTTGAAACCGGCAGTGTGGGAGGGAATGACTATCGCTTCAAGCAATGGCTGCGCGAAACTTCTTCCGGAGGATCATCTGCACTCTATGTACGAAAGTACAAGCGTGAGTTGAACAATCGCCACCCGCTGGTAGCCCCTGCGTTGCGTCTCAGCGAAATATACTATATCGCTGCCGAAGCAACGTTTGATACTGATCCGGACGCTGCCTGGAATTATTTTAACAAAGTCCGCTATAACCGCGGCATAGGGCAGGAGATACACGGTGAGGCATCGCGCGATGTTTTCATTACCGAATTGCTCAAGGAAGCACGTAAAGAATTTTTTGCTGAAGGACAGATCTTCTATATGTATAAACGCCTCAACCGGAATCTCATTGGCATGGGCGGTATATCCATACCCGCCAGTAACCAGATTTTTGTAGTACCGATGCCAAACGATGAGATTGCTTTTGGCCAGCGTGAATAATACAAACTGTAAATGCTTACAATCATGAAACGAACAATACTCTTAGCATGGATAGCAGCCGCAGTTTGTGCAGGCTGCGCAGAAGATCATGCCAATGTATATACCGGCAGCGACAATATTTACTTTGACTTTGATCCGGAGACAAAAGAACGGGACAGCATCATTTATACGTTTGCTTTTACACCCGGTGTGAAAGTGGACACGGTATATCTGCCGGTGCGTATTTCGGGAAGGCGAATTCCCGTGTCACGACAATTTACAATCTCGGTTGTGGAAGATGCCAAACGCACCACAGCACAAGCGGGTTTACATTATGAACCGTTGGAACCGTTCTATACCATACCGGCTGATTCCGGTACAGCACAGGTTTCGTTCATTATCTATAACGAAGATCCTGAACTGGAGAATCGCAGTGTCGGCATTACCATGGTGCTTACTCCTACTGAAGATTTAGGTGTTGATCTGCCTGATCTCATCACAGCTAAGGTTGTGTTCTCAAACCGGCTGGAGATGCCGGTGTGGTGGCCGATGTGGACCAGCGAACTGCGTGACTATACGCGCACCAAGCATGCGTTGTATCTCATCGCAGTCGGAAATATCGACTTGATCTCTTCGTATGAAGGTAATAATCATTTGATACCGTATAACCTGTTCCTCATCGACAAACTGAGACGTTTTCTGCGCGAGCCTTTTACATGGGTAGAGCAAAACCCGGATTATATACTCGAAGAGAAAAACACAGGTATATATGAATTTTACCGGAATGATTTGCCGGATATACGCTATACACTGTCGAAGTATGCAGCCGATGGTAAATATTATTTCATTGACGAGTTTGACGAGCGCGTCATTATAAACTAACCTCTCCTGGAAGCTATGAAAATAAAGATATCAATACTGTGCAGTGTGCTGGCGTGTCTGTTGCTGGCAACGGCCTGCTATAAAGATCTGGGTAACTATGACTATACGGCACCGGAAGAACCTGTTGTTACCGGGTTGGAAGATACGATCTATACAGCGTTTATCGGTGATACACTCCGCATCAAACCCGAAGTGAAACACAGCCTGACGGGAACGGAGGAGCTTACCTATCAGTGGAAGATTGGATTTCCATATCCGCCTTTTGAAATTATATACGAAGGCCCTGAACTTGAAGAAGTGTTTGCCCTCAACCCCGGTATATATAATGGTTTGTTTACCATTTTCGATAAGACAAACGGCATGAAATACTATTACCCGTTTCAGGTAGAAGGTAAAACGGAATTTACAAAAGGTACTGTTATACTCAGCGAGGAAGCCGGTGGTTCGGAAATTTCATTCATCAAACCGGACAATACATTGCTGACTCGTTTGTATGAGACAATCAATAATGAAAAACTTCCGGGTAAACCGTTGCAGATATTACCCGTAAACCGCGGTTGGCAACCAGGTAATGCCAACCTGAAAAACTTCTGGTTGTTGTTTGGTGAAGGAGAGGACCCGGGTATAATCGTAGATGTTAACACGTTTATCCGTTCATCCTATATCAGCGAAAACTTTTACGACAGGCCAACCTCGATTTCGATTGGAGCGCTTCGTACCGGTATATCCGGAGTTACATCCGGTGTGATCAATGGTAAATTTTACCGTGGTTCCACCAACAGTGACCCATCCGGAAGCGCCTATGGTAAATATGGAAATGCATCGGCCGGTGACTATACATTGTCACCCAGCTTTATCTTCGTAGAGTTTCAGTACTATATCGGGTACGATACAAGTAAGAAAAGATTTGTACGCTTTACCAACGATGGTGTTTACTTTGGAACAGACTATACTGTTATACCGATCGGTACGGGTTTCGATCCTACCAACGTAGGACTCGACCTGGTACACATGCAATATCTGAACAGCGCTTCAAGTATGGCTTACCTGAAAGACAATACCGGCAAAGTATACGAGTATAATTTCTTTAATTCTCCGGATACATTCTTCCCCAACTACAGGCGTGCATTTAAAGGAAGCGACCTCGTAACGGCCAATACCAAATGGGCAGGCTCTCTCCTCCAGGTTATTTACTTCTCGTCTGGTGATAAAATATATAAGTATAACCCGGTGAACGAAGAACTGTTGCCACTCGAAGCTGACTTCGAAGGTCGTGATGTTTCGCTGGTAAAACTCACAACTTCGGGCGATACATTAGTGACTGGCACCGAGGGAAATCTATATTATCTGGATGTAAGTACGGGTAAAAACGGAAACGTCATTACCCGCTATGAAGGTATACCGGGCAAACCGGTCGATGTGGTGATCAGACGTTAAGTTTAGGGCAAACTGTTCCCGGGTTTATGACGATCGTAAGCCCGGGACAGTTTGATATACAGCCGCATAAAAAAATAATGTATATACTCCTTAGGGATACATCGTTGTTGTGCTACATCTAATCGTTGACCGAAATTTAACAAAACGTGATAAAGCAAATCAGGAAAATAGTATACATCGCTGTTGCTGCAATAGCCATGTGCAGCACTGCGGTACGGGCTCAGAGTTCGTATACCTTTACCGAAGGCGTTATCGAAGATGAAGCGATCTATACCCGGCTGGAAACCGAAGGACGCAAACTCATCGATAATCAGCAGATCGTACCGATGTCCAAACTGGCATTACAACTTACCAATACACAATGCCAGGCAGCACTGGTAAAACCATCCGGTAAAAGTATAACCGATGCAGATCTCTATGCCCGATGCAAAAGCGGTGTGCTGGTAGTGGGTACGTTGTATAAATGTTCGCATTGTCCAAACGATCACCTGCGTGCCGCTACGGGTTTTGTAATAGATGAAAGCGGCATAGCCATAACGAGCTATCATATATTTCGCGGACAGGCAACAGACGAAGCCACTGACATCACGGTAGTCGTGATGGATATAGCCGGAAATGTATACCCCATCACCGAAGTACTGGCAGCAAGTTTAAAAGATGATGTTGCCATTTTCCGCATCAATACAAACCGGAAAAAAATGTATGCACTACCGTTGGCAACAGCAGCGCGTGCAGGCGATGATGCCAACGTGATCGGCCATCCGCACAATATGTATTATTCCTTTACAACCGGAACGGTCTCCAGACTATATAAGCGTGAGGGCGGAGATAAAATGTCGGTCACGGCTGATTTCTCACAAGGCTCCAGCGGTGGTCCCGTGTTGGATGACAAGGGTAATGTTATTGGTATAGTATCTGCCACGCGATCGCTCTATAACACTGCGCAGCACCTGCAAATGGTTTCGCGTGAGGCCATTCCCGTAAGTGCCATCTATACACTTCTTAAAAAGTAGTTTTTATTCATTCATGTAATTCATAAAAAATGAAATCAATAATTCTGACGCTGGTCGCTTTTTTTCTGTGTTTAAATTTAGCAAGCGCGCAAGAGCGGGGCTTTGTGGTTACCGGTAAACTTGAAGGACTCAAGCCTTCCTATTTGTTTATGTATCATTCCTATAAAGGAGTGGAACATCGTGACTCGCTGATGGTGAAGGATGGTACTTTTTCATTTAAAGGTAAAGTACACGAGCCGTCCATGTGCATCATCTTTTCCAAGGAAATTCGTTTTCAAAAGGTATTCTATGTTCAGAATGCCGATATGAAATTTACCGGAAGTGTTGAGGCTCCGGATAAAATTGTTATCACCGGGTCGCCTGTACAAGATGAGTATAGTGTATTAGAGAAACGTATAGCCGAGCATCGCAGCAAGGCCATGGCTATTTACGAAAGGGCAGAAGCTGTGCGCAAGGACGGTAAGACAGAAGAGGCGAACCAATTAATGGCAGAGTTTGATAAACTATACCGGGGCGAGGGTGCTATACGCAAGCAGTTTATTATCGATTTCCCCAAGAGCTATGCAGCGCTGGGAGAGTTGCTATACTGGACTACCGAATCAAACTATAAAGAAGCTGCGGAGCTATATGCTGCTATAGCCACCGAACTGAAAACAACCGATAAAGCCAAAGAAATAGAAGCGCATATCAAAAACCTGGATGTTACCCAGGTGGGGAAACCGTTTGTAGATTTTACCATGAACGATGCTCAGGGTAAAACTGTACAACTTTCGTCATACAAGGGTAAATATGTATTGCTCGAATTCTGGGCAAGCTGGTGCGGTCCGTGTCGTGCCGAGAACCCAAACCTGCGCGAGCAGTATGCGAAGTTCAAGGACAAGGGTTTCAATATACTGGGTGTATCACTCGATGATAAAGAAGATCGCTGGAAGAAGGCACTTGAAAAGGACAACCTTCCCTGGACACAAGTTTCTGATCTGAAGGGCTGGCACAATGCAGCCGCTATACAATATGGCGTGCGTGCAATACCGGCTAATTTTCTGATCAGCCCGGAAGGTAAAATTATAGCACGCGATCTACGTGGCGAAGCACTTAACGCCAAGCTTTCCGAGATATTTCCTTAACCAGCACGGCACACGGAAAAAATTTACTTTCAGGTTAAGAACGCTATTCTTAATTTGAACGGCTAAGCTTTAAACTTTTAATCCACCATGAATAACATACGCATTAGAGTATCGCTGCTGGTATATATAGCAACGCTGAGTATACTTTCGTATCCGGTAGCAATGGCGCAGAAGACTTCCGGTCAAAATACTGCAAAGTCTCTCGCACAACTCCAGCAGGAATTTGTAGACCTGCGGTTTGGTATGTTCATTCATTTCAACATACCAACCTATATGGATCATGATTGGGCGGACCCCGATGCATCACCAGTTATTTTCAACCCGACCAAATTAAACTGTGACCAATGGGCTAAAGCTGCGAAGACAGCCAGCATGTCGTACGGTTGTCTTACCACCAAGCATCACAGCGGATTTGCTATATGGAATACAAAAACAACAGACTATAATGTGATGAACAGTCCGTTGAAGCGCGATGTGGTAAAAGAATATACCGATGCGTTTCGAGCGAACGGATTAAAGGTAATGCTCTACTATTCTATACTGGACACGCATCATAAACTTCGTCCGGGCCATATCAGCAAACAGCATATTGATATGATCAAGGCGCAGCTTACCGAGTTACTTACGAACTACGGTGAAGTTACCGCGCTGATCATTGACGGATGGGATGCTCCGTGGTCGCGCATATCGTACGATGATGTGCCCTTTGAGGAAATATACTCTTTGATAAAGTCCATTCAGCCGAACTGTCTTGTGATGGATCTTAATGCAGCCAAGTATCCGGCAGAAGCTTTATACTATACCGATATCAAATCATACGAGCAGGGAGCCGGTCAGCATATATCCAAAGAGACAAACCGTTTACCGGCATTATCGTGTTTACCGATCAACGCCAACTGGTTCTGGAAAACGTGGTTTCCGCGCGAGCCGGTGAAAGATCCTGCTAAGATGGTTAACGAAAATATTATACCCTTCAACAATGCATATTGTAATTTCATTCTGAACGTGGCGCCCAATCGCGATGGACTATTGGATGATAATGCAATTGCTGCATTGAAAGAGATCGGTAAACAATGGAAACACCAGGGGCCGGTAGCCAAACTGCCGGTAGCCGATGCTCCGATCATATCATCAAATATAGCAAAGCGTCAGCCTGCCAATAGCAGTTGGAGTGATGATATGTGGATTATGGACTTTGCCAACGATGATGACTTTACTACTTCGTGGGCGTCTAACCCTACCGTTAAGCGCCCGTGGCATGAAATTGATTTTGGTCGCGAGAAACCGTTCAATGCTATTACTATATATGAGCACGACAGCCGCATTCGTAAATATCATATCGAGTATTATGAGAACGGTGTATGGAAGACACTTCTATCCGGAAGCCAGACCGGTAAAATAAAAATTCATCGGTTCGATCGCCTGTGGGGCGGTAAGATTAAAATAGTAATTGACGAGTTCAGCGATACACCTTCCATTGCTGAAATAGGTGTGTATAAC
Organism: uncultured Chitinophaga sp.; assembly: GCA_902168205.1. Taxonomy (GTDB): domain Bacteria; phylum Bacteroidota; class Bacteroidia; order Cytophagales; family Cyclobacteriaceae; genus Ohtaekwangia; species Ohtaekwangia kribbensis. The sequence continues at coordinate 398,295 of CABHOK010000011.1, forward strand.
GAAAGGCGATGATGTAATTCGTTCCCGTTTTTTATCAGAATATATATAGCAGGCTCTTTGTAAAAGGAGCCCGCAGGAGATACTTTTTTATAAATTTTAACCGATACTACATGAAACGTAAAATTATTTTGTGCTTCCTGCTGATCATGAGCAGTGCGACTTCATACCTGTTTTCACAACATACCGAAACGATCCGGAAGCGCGGGTATATATTAACCGTTATCAACCACGACAAAACGTTTGACCCGAAAGTGCGCGAGCGTATGATCAAAACTTTTTTTGATGTATATCCGGTACTGATGAAAGCCTATAATGCGAAGGCTGCGAAAGAGATAACGTTCGAGATCGATACAGCTTATAACGGTGTAGCAGAAGCATCCGGTACACATGTGCGCTATAATCCGAAATGGTTTCATACCAATCCCGGAGATATAGATGTCGTGACACATGAGATCATGCACATTGTACAGAATTATCCTGGAGATGCCGGACCGTGGTGGATTACCGAAGGCGTTGCTGACTATGTGCGCTATGTGTACGGTGTTGACAATGCCGGTGGTGGCTGGGCATTGCCACCTTATATAAATGGACAACACTATAGCAACGGGTATCGTGTAACGGCACGCTTCCTGGTGTGGATGGAGAAGCAGGTAAAGCCGGGTATAGTGAAGACACTCGACCGTGCGATGCGCACGGCAACGTATACCGATGCGATCTGGCAACAAGAGACTGGTAAAAATATTGACCAGCTGTGGACTTCTTATACGGAGAATCCGATAGTTGCTAGGAATTAATTTAGGGTTTGATATTTTCGTGCATGATTCTCAGAACTATCCTATGCTGCACGATCATCACGTGCATTTCAATTTCTGTGCGTGCACAGGAAATTGCCAAACCTTATGCTGATCTTTCCGAGTATGTAAACCCGTTGATCGGCACTGCTTCTACACATGCAATGTCCAATGGTAACACATATCCTGCTATAGCATTGCCATGGGCTATGAACTTCTGGATGCCACAAACCGGACCGATGGGCGATGGCTGGGCGTATACCTATACGGCCAACAAGATAAAGGGCTTCAAGCAAACGCATCAGCCTTCACCGTGGATGAATGACTATGGTCAGTTTTCCATTATGCCAGTAACCGGTAAATTGAGACTTAAGGAAGAAGAACGCGCCAGCTGGTTCTCGCATAAAGCTGAAGTTGCCAAACCCTATTATTATAGTGTATACCTCGCAGATCATAATGTTACGACTGAATTAACACCCACCGAGCGTGCTGCATTTTTCCGGTTTACATTTCCGAAATCAGATTCGTCCTATATCGTGGTGGATGCGTTTGACAAGGGCTCCTATATCAAAATTATACCGGATCAAAAGAAGATCATTGGTTATACTACACGCAACAGTGGGGGTGTGCCGCAGAATTTCAAAAATTACTTTGTTATATACTTCGACAAACCCTTTGCATCCGCGAAGACCTGGAATAAATATCAGCTTCAGCAAGGTGTGGAATTTACCGGTGATCATGCCGGTGCTGTTATTGGTTTCAAGACTTCGGTTGGTGAACAGGTGCATGTGCGTGTAGCCTCATCGTTTATCAGCTTCGAACAGGCCGAGCTTAACCTGAAAGAGATCGGCAACGACAACTTTGAGACCGTAAAACAAAAAGGACAAGCTGCCTGGAATAAAGAGCTTAGCCGTATCGTTGTAGAAGGCGGCACAGAAGATCAGTTGCGTACATTCTATTCGTGCCTGTATCGTTCATTACTTTTCCCGCGCAAGTTTTATGAGCTTGATGCTTCCGGTAAAGTAGTACACTATAGTCCGTATAACGGGCAAGTATTGCCAGGCTATATGTTTACCGATACTGGTTTCTGGGATACATTCCGTTCATTGTTCCCGTTCCTCAACCTGATGTACCCGGAGCTGAGTGCACACATGCAGGAAGGATTGGTAAACGCCTATAAAGAAGGAGGATGGTTGCCGGAGTGGGCAAGCCCGGGCTATCGCAATGTTATGATCGGATCGAACTCTGCATCGATCGTATCGGATGCCTATATAAAAGGAATGCGTGGTTATGATATCAATGCACTCTATGAAGCTGCATTGAAGAATGCAAACAACGAAGGACCGCTTACTGCTGTAGGTCGCGCAGGTGTAAAAGACTATAATACGCTAGGCTATGTTCCGTATGATGGTGGTGTGAATGAAAATGCAGCGCGTACGCTTGAGTATGCGTATGATGACTTCGCAATCTATCAATTAGCAAAAGCATTGAACAAGCCTAAAAAAGAAATTGACTTGTTTGCCAAGCGTTGCCAGAATTACCGTAATCTCTTTGATAAGCAAACCGGCTTGATGCGTGGCAAGAATAAGAATGGTACATTTCAATCGCCATTCAATCCGTTCAAATGGGGCGATGCGTTTACAGAGGGTAACAGCTGGCATTATACCTGGTCAGTGTTTCATGATGTACAGGGATTGATTGACCTGATGGGAGGCAAAGAAAAGTTTGCTATGAAACTTGATTCCGTATTCACGCTGGCTCCTGTATTTGATGACAGCTACTATGGAGCCGTAATCCATGAGATACGTGAGATGCAGATTGCAGATATGGGGCAGTACGCACATGGCAATCAACCGATACAACACATGATATACCTGTATAATTATGCAGGTCAGCCGTGGAAAGCGCAACAGTGGGTACGCGAAACCATGAACAAACTATATTTACCGACACCGGATGGTTATTGTGGCGATGAGGATAACGGACAAACTTCTGCCTGGTATGTTTTCTCAGCGCTGGGATTTTACCCGGTGTGTCCTGCCACGGATCAATATATACTGGGGACACCATTCTTCAAGAAAGCTACATTACATTTAGAGAACGGCAAGCAGGTGGTAATCAATGCACCGGCCAACAGTAAAGAGAATTACTATATAGCTTCGTCATCAATCAACGGACAGACCTTTACACGAAGCTGGATAACCCACCAGGAATTAACCAATGGTGCTACCCTTGACTTCACGATGGCGGCACAGCCGAACAAACAGCGCGGTATAGCAGCAGAAGATGTTCCGTATTCGTTCTCGCTTGAGAAGAAGGCGGAGGAAGTGAAAGGTGGAAAGAAAAGTAAGAAGTAAGTCTATTTAAATGCCTCAAGTTAGTTTTGTGATGATGATTCGAAAATTGGTTTTTGTGTTCTTTGTGTTTGTGGCGTGCAGCCGTACCGTTGCACAGGACAACCTGATCCAGCATGTGAATCCGTTAATCGGTACGCATAAGATGGGGCACACCTATCCCGGAGCTACTGTTCCGTTTGGAATGGTGCAATTGAGTCCGGAGACGGATACGATACCGTATGAAGTGGACGATCATTACAACCCGCTGGTATATAAATATTGCGCGGGGTATCAGTATGATGATCCTACCATTGTCGGTTTTAGTCACACGCACTTTAGCGGTACCGGGCATTCTGATCTGGGCGATTTTCTGATCATGCCTGCTGCGGGTAAACTTCAGTTGAATCCAGGCACCGAACAAAATCCGAAAAGTGGTTTTCGTTCTGCTTTCTCACATAGCAACGAGCAGGCTGCTCCAAATTACTATAAAGTAAAACTGGATGATGATAACATTGTAGCGGAGCTCACCACCACTAATCGTGTAGGCTTTCATCAATATACTTTTCCGCAGAGTGATGAAGCTCATATTATACTCGACCTGATGTATGGCATCTACAACCATGCTGATAAAAATGTATGGACGTTTGTTCGAGTTGAAAATGATACGCTGATAACGGGCTATCGCCAGACCAATGGCTGGGCTCGTACACGCACGGTATATTTTGCCATGACGTTTTCGAAACCGATAAAGCAATACGGTATGAAAGATTTTTCGAAGCCGGATGTATATAAAGGTTTCTGGCGGAAATTCGATCAGACAAAAAATTTTCCAGATATAGCAGGCGAGCAGATCAGGATGTACTTCGATTTTCAAACCAAAGAAGGAGAGAAGATCAAAATCAAATTTGCATTGTCACCAGTGAATATGAAAGGCGCGTTGGCGAATCTGCAATCTGAACTCCCGCATTGGGATTTTGAAAGAGCAAAACGCGAAGGACAACAACAATGGGAACGTGAACTGCAACGTGTAAAAGTAAAAGCACTGAACCGAAATGACTTGGTGAATTTTTACACCGCGATGTACCACACGTTTCTTGGCCCGACAACCTATATGGATATTGACGGCTTGTATCGCGGACTCGATCAGAGCAATCACGAAGCGAAAGGATTTATAAACTATACTACATTTTCATTGTGGGATACGTATCGCGCGCTGCATCCGCTGTTCAATGTTATACAGCCAAAGCGTAACAGCGATATGGTAAGTTCCATGATGGTGCATTATGATCAGAGCGTTCATAAAATGTTGCCGGTGTGGTCGCATCATGCCAACGAGAACTGGTGTATGATCGGCTACCACAGTGTTTCTGTAATTGCCGATGCCGTGATCAAAGGAAATTACCAGGGCGATGCTCACCAGGCGTTGGAAGCATGTGTTGCTACGGCCCGCCACAAATCATACGATGGTATAGAATACTATATGCAGCTTGGCTATGTTCCGGAAGACAAAAACAGTTCGTCAGTTTCAAAAACATTGGAGTATGCTTATGACGACTGGTGTATTGCACAAATGGCGAAGAAGCTCGATCGTCCTGCTATATATGAAGAGTTTATGAAGCGCTCACAGAACTGGAAAAATGTATACGATGTATCAACAGGCTACATGCGTCCGAAGTTGAGCGATGGTAAATTCAGGAAGGAGTTTGATGTATTGAGCACACATGGACAGGGATTCATTGAAGGCAACGCGTGGAATTATAGCTTGTATGTGCCACATGATCCGGAGCAGATGATTGCTGCGATGGGGGGGAAGAAACGTTTTGTACAACATCTCGATTCTCTCTTTACCATGAATCTGCCGGATGAATTCTTCGCGCACACGGAAGACATAACACGTGAGGGCATCATTGGTAATTATGTACATGGCAATGAACCTGCACATCATGCGGCGTATCTCTATAATTGGACCGATCAGCCATGGAAAACGCAAGAGCGTGTGCGTATGATTCTCAAGAAACAATATCAACCAACACCCGATGGTTTGGGTGGTAATGATGACTGCGGCCAGATGAGTGCCTGGTATATATTTACTTCACTGGGCTTTTACCCGGTAGCGCCCGGCTCTGATCAATACGCACTGGGAAGTCCTGCAGTACAATCAGCTACCATTGCCTTGGAGAATGGAAAGACATTCGAGATTGAAGCGGTTAATCAAAGCGACAAGAATGTATATGTACAGAAGGTGCTGCTGAACGATAAACCCCTTACGCGGCTTTACCTGACGCACGATGACATCGTGAAAGGCGGCAAGCTTACATTCTATATGAGTGCAAAGCCGAAGAAGTAATTAATTGCAGATTGATTTAGGGATTCGCCCGGCTTTCTTTACATCTATAGGGAGGCTCCTATAAAAAGCAAGGCCGGGGCCCATAATACGTTGAGTATACTTCATACTTCATGTAGCAGTTTAGAGAAAAGGTTAATTCGTTAGGGTCCCGGTCCTTGTTTTCTTAAACTGCATTTGTCATAGCTTCACTGTATCGAATTGAAATAAAAAATCCCCTGCGGTTCTCACAGGGGATTTTTACTTTTAAAGTATATATCAGTTATGCCTTCACATTCTTCACAGCATAGTCAACCGCACGTGCTGACAACGCCATATAGGTGAGTGACGGATTTTGTGTTGATGTCGAAGTCATGCAGGCGCCATCCGTTACAAAAACATTTTTGCAGGCGTGAAGCTGATTCCATTCATTTAACAAGGATGTCTTCGGATCGCGTCCCATGCGTACACCACCCATCTCGTGAATATCAAGCCCCGGAGCCTGCTTCGAATCGAATGTCTGTATATTCTTGAAACCCGCTTTGGTATACATCTCCGTAAGCTGCTCATGGAAGTCTTTGATCATTTTCTCATCGTTGTCATCATACGCGATGGAAATTTTCAGTTGAGGCATTCCCCATTCATCTTTCGCAGTCGGATCGAGTGCAACGTAGTTGGTTTCTTTCGGAATGGTTTCGCCCATCATGTGCGAGCCTACACGCCACGGACCTAATTTAGTCTGCGCCAGTTTCTCTTTCAGTGAAACGCCCAGGCCGTCATTGTCCATTTCGTTATAACGACTTGAATCGAAGCCGGCAGCATATCCACGAAGAAAATCAGTTTCCTGTTTGAATACATTCCGGAAGCGAGGTATATATCCGCTGGTTGGTCTACGGCCCTTCGTAGTCGAATCCATGAATTCTCCATCATACTCAGCAGAGATTCGTGCACGATAATTATGGAACGCTACATATTTACCCAGCAAGCCGTTATCGTTACCTAAACCATTCTGGAAACGGTTTGACTTGGAATTTAAAAGTATAAGATTGGTATTGAGTGCAGCAGCATTTACAAAGATGATTGGTGCATAGTATTCAACCGAGTCTTTCGTCAGGGTATCAATAACCTGTACACCTATAGCTTTACCTTTTGCTTCATCGTAAATGATCGAATGTACGATGGAGTTAGGACGCAGCGTAAGTTTACCGGTACGTGCTGCCCATGGTAATGTAGAAGCATTGCTGCTGAAGTATCCGCCAAAAGGACAACCTCGCTGACAAAGTACACGATGCTGACATTGCGTACGACCCTGCTCAAGATGTATTGGTTGCGGATCAGTAATGTGCGCACAACGCGCAATGATCACGTGGCGATTGCCATAGTGTTTTGCTAACTGTTCCTTGAAATGTTTTTCAACACAGGTAAGTTCTATAGGAGGAAGGAATTCTCCATCCGGTAATTCTGCCAGGCCATCTCTGTTACCAGATATACCCGCGAACTTCTCTACGTGGCTATACCAGGATGCCAGATCTTTATAGCGTATCGGCCAGTCAACAGCAAAGCCATCGCGCTTCGGTCCTTCAAAATCAAATTCGCTCCAGCGTTGTGTTTGTCTTGCCCAGAGTAAAGATTTACCACCCACCTGGTATCCGCGGATCCAGTCGAACGGTTTATCCTGTACATACGGATGCTCTTTATCCTTCACAAAGAAATGCATGGCATCTTCACGGAACGCATAGCATTTACTTACCACCGGGTTCTCTTGTTGTATCTCAAACGGAATTTGTCCGCGGTGTTTAAACTCCCACGGCATCATGTTGGTGGTCGGGTAGTCAACGTTATGTTTTACATCACGGCCGCGTTCCAGCACGAGTGTCTTCAATCCACGTTCGGTAAGTTCTTTTGCAGACCAGCCACCACTTATACCAGAGCCGATCACGATCGCATCGTAACTGCGTTCTTTCTTGCTGTCAATATTCAGATTCGCCATGAGTGTTATGCAGGTTTTGTTTCAGCTACCGGTATACATCCTTTAAAGTTGGGACCCGGAATTAACTGATAAGGTTTTATGTCGGTTAAGAAATGTTGTGAGGCTGTATAGCCCTGCACGGTATATTGCCGCGTACGGGAGTAGAATGTTTTGACCTCTTCAGGAAGATTGTCTTTATCTTTTTCGATTGCAGTAAGAATCTGCAGGCGTTCTTCCGGAGAAGCTTTGAGGAAAGATTTACCTCCTATTTTTTTTGCTGTGTCGTTGAAGGAGCGCAGACCCTTCATGTATTTATCCTGCTCGGCTTTATCGAGGCAGTCATCGACCATTACAAATGTAAACAGATGAGCACCGACAGCTTTGGCGCCCGGTGTATCCGTTGCAGGGATGATCGTTTCAGCAATTTCTGCGAGCAGTTCTTCATCATCTCCATTTACATCAAGATGACCTAGTGCGATGGATACTTTTTTTGGATCCACACCACACGCGGGTAAAAGTATGGCGCCCGCAGTGGCCATGGCAAGTTGTTTTAAAACCAGACGTCTGTTCATGTTTTTGAATGCGGTTAGGTGCGGTTCAAGTGATTCGAAAGATATAACTTCTTGTCGAAATTAATCGTTCCGCGTACCATTTTACTCTTAATAGGTACCGTGGTATAGATGGTCGTTCTTGCGGCCTTTGATTCGCTTCAGTGGAATTTGCTCCCCGTTCGTTTCCTCCAGCCACGTCCACATATCGTTACGCAGTCCGGAGGCAATGGAATCATAATCGTGATTGCGAATGAGATTGTTTACTTCAAGCGGATCGTTTTGAAGATCGTACAGTTCATTGATGCCCCATACACCGTGATTGAAAATGTATTTATAGCGGTCGGTGCGAACGCCAAATATAGTGGGCGTCTGCGGAAAGGCATCTTCCCAGTAATATTCGTAAAAGACTTTGTCGCGCCACGCAACCTGTTTTTGTTGCAACAAGTTTGTGAACGACATGCCCTGCATCTGTTCCGGCTTTTCAACACCGGCCAGTTCCAGAATGGTAGGCGCTATATCAATGTTCTGAACGAGCTGGGTAATTTTTGTTTCCGGCTCAATCATCTCCGGGCACCACACGAGCAGTGGCACGCGCATGGATTCTTCATACATGTGGCGTTTGTCGATCAAGCCATGTTCACCAAATGAAAAACCATTGTCGCCCATATAGATCACCATCGTAGATTTATCCAGTCCTGTTTCTTTCAGATAGGCAAGCATGCGCCCTATATTTTCATCGATGCCGAGCAGCACTTCGAGGTACTGTCTGTAAAAATCATCGAACTCAATTTGGCCGTTATACATGTGGTCGACACCGTGCCAGCTATACCGCTGCCTGCGTACCCACTCGGGTATATCGCGCAGATTTACCTGGAGTGGTTTTTCTGTCGGTAATTGTTTCTTTCCTAAAGCGTATGTTTTGCTTGTGTCGGTTGCCGTAAGAAACATAGACGGAGGATAGTCGATCTTCTGATCTTTATATTTACCCTGATGGCGTTTGGCCGGCATGAACTCAGCATGAACGGCTTTGTTGGACAGGTATAGGAAGAACGGTTTCTGCTGTTCGCGATTCTTCAACCACTCCAGCGCATGATCTGTGAGAACATCCGTTATATAGCTGCTGTCACTATAGGTTACCTGCTTTCCATTTACATTCAATACGGGATTATAATATACACCTTGTCCTTTGAAACTTACCCAGTGATCAAATCCTTTTTGAGGTTTGTCATCCTGATCACCCATGTGCCATTTGCCGAAGAAGCTCGTCTGGTAGCCCGCCAGTTGTAAATACTGAGGGAACATCTTGAGTCCTTCCGGCATGGGAGCCTGGTTATCGACAATGGTATGCGTGTGTGCATATTGCCCGGTAAGAATAGAAGCACGACTTGGTGAGCACAGTGCAGTACTTACAAACGCATTCACACAGTGTGCTCCCTCATGTGCAAGTCTGTCGAGATTCGGAGTTTGAAGGCCCGGCACTTTACCGGTGAAGCCCATGAAATCATGCCGGTGATCGTCTGACAAAATGAAAATTACATTTCTTGGTTTTACGCCATTTACCTTTTTAACAGCAATCTCTTCCGCCGGCGGTGTTGCATATTTTTTTTCTTCGCATCCGCTGATACCAAGAAGTATACTACCCAGAAGAATGATCAGCGTTGCTGTGTAAGCGCTGCTATTTCGTATATTCACTCGGTGTGTCATCCGAAAGTCGGTTGTAAGTTGTAAAGCAAAATACTTTTTCATGCACCCAATACCTAATGCTTTCATGCAGGTGGTATAAAGCCTGATGCTTGTGGCCGAATGCTATGCCGGCAGGATAGTTCAGGACAGTTTCCCACAATAGAAATGAATCTTTCGGTAAAATAAAATAGTAAGTATGCAGGTTATCGCAGGTATTATTTATCACTTCATTGGTGGATTCGCTTCGGGAAGTTTCTATATCCCCTATAAGAAAGTAAAGGGTTGGTCGTGGGAAAGTTACTGGATTGTAGGTGGCTTGTTCTCATGGTTATTCATTCCTACACTGGCTGCATATCTTACCGTGCCGAACTTCACACAGATCATCAGCAACACCGATGGCTCCATTATATTCTGGACGTTCTTCATGGGATTGTTGTGGGGCATAGGTGGCTTAACGTTTGGTTTAGGCATGCGCTACCTGGGACTTTCATTGGGGATGTCCGTTATACTTGGATTGACTTCTGCGTTCGGTTCACTCGTGCCTCCGATCTATCGCGATCTGTTTACCAATAGTACCGAACATACATTCAGTGCGATGCTCAATAGTACTGGTGGACAAGTGGTGCTGGCCGGTGTCGTAGTTTGTCTCACGGGAATTTTCATCTGTGGTCGTGCCGGTATACTAAAGGAAAGAGAACTAACCGATGAACAAAAGAAAAACAGTATACAGGAATTTAATCTTTCAAAAGGATTAGTTGTCGCAATTATCTCCGGTATACTTAGTGCCTGTTTTAATTTTGGTATAGAAGCCGGTAAACCTATGGCAGAAGCGGCTGTAGCGGAAGGCAGTAATCCGCTGTTTCAAAATAATGTAATCTTTGTTGTGTTACTCTGGGGCGGACTAACAACCAATTTCGTATGGTGCATGTTGCTGAATATGCGCAACAAAACATTTGGTGACTATACCAATCCATCAACGCCACTACTCAACAACTATATATTTGCTGCACTTGCAGGCACCACCTGGTTCCTGCAATTCTTTTTCTATGGCATGGGCGAAAGTAAATTAGGGAACGGTGCCAGCTCGTGGATATTGCACATGGCCTTTATTATTCTTATCTCCAGCATGTGGGGCCTCGTGTTAAAAGAATGGCGAGGTGTTAGCAAAAAAACTTTTTCAACCATACTGCTGGGAATTTTTGTGATCATTCTTTCTGTTATGATCGTTGGATATGGCAACTCGATAGAATAAAAAGCTACGAGCTTCTAGCTGCCAGACGATTTCTTTTTAATGATATGATTTCTGCTGGTGGCTGCGTTTTGTCGAAGATTTGCCTTTTTCCAGAGACGGGTAGCCTGAAGCCGGTAGCTATTATTACATTTGCACGAGCCTGCCTTTTTCTAGCAGCTAGTAGCTGGAAGCCAGCAGCTCTTTTCAATCTTTATGAACGTAAACACGTGCACACGTAAACACCTAAACACGTTTCTTCTCCTCGCGTGGTTGTTGCTACTGTATGGCGGCAGTGTTCGTGCGCAGGAAATTTTCGAGGTGGACGATAGTTATATCGAACGCAACTTCATGCCGTATGAGTTGGAGTACTACCTGGATACAACCAATACGCTTTCATTTTTTCAGATTTCTTCGAACAATTTTTCGAACCGGTTTCAACAGCATCCGGATTATCATAATCAGGACTTTAAACCGAACGCTTCGTATTGGATACGCTTACCCATTCACCATAAAAAAAGTAGTAAGGTTTGGTTGCTTGAATTTTACGATCAGACTATAGATTACATCGAAGCGTATGTGCCGCAGGAGAATGGTTCGTACCGAAATGTACTCATGGGCGATAATCAGCCCTTTACACAGCGTAACATACGACATAAGAATTTTGAGATTGTATTGGATATAAAGTCTGATACGGTCATGTACTATTACTTTAATGTTCGCTCGCATGAGTTTGCTGATATACGTATTGCCTTCCGCTCGGTAGACCGGTTTATATACTATGCGCTCAACGAGTATTTTCTCTTCGGTACATTCTACGGAATGATCCTCATCATTAGTCTGTATAATCTACTGGTATTCCTCGCGATCCGTGAGATCAAGAATATATACTATATTATTTATATTCTAAGTGTAGCTGCGTATGCGATGAGCTATGATGGCATCGGGTTTCAATATCTCTGGCCCCGGCATCCCGAGTGGAATAATTATGCCGTTGGTGTAACGTTGTTTTCAGTTATCGTGTGGGGATTGATCTTTACCAGACGTTTCCTGCGCACCCATGCCAATGCACCACGACTGGATATAGCGTTGAAGTGGATGATCGTGATTCGTTCTGTGTGGTTCCTGGTGGAGTTGTTTTTCCTGCCGCAGTTACTAACCTATCGCAACATTGAGATCATTCCGCTTTCGCTGATTTTTTATACCGGTATAAAAGTATGGAAGCGGGGTTACAGACCTGCGCGATTCTTTGTAATTGCCTATGGTATATTGTTTACCGGATTCTTTATCCGTACCCTGGTATATTTCAATGTGCTGCCGTTCACAACGCCTTTGCATTATAGTCTGCACTTCAGCTTTGTATTGGAGATGTTGTTCCTGACGTTTGCATTGGGCGACAGGATCAGGATTCTGAAAGACATGCGCGATCGTGCCTTGAAGAGAATCATTCACCAGCATGAAGTAAACATGCAGTTGAAAGACAAGGTAAACCGCGAGCTCGAACAAAAAGTACACGAGCGTACGCTGGAGTTGAATGAAAAGAATCAGGAGTTGGAAGAGACGAACGCCAAGCTCGAGCGGCAGTCTTTCGAGATCAATCAGATTAACTCCATGCTCGATCTTGATAACTGGAAGCTGAAGAACAGTATCAAGGAAGTATTGAACGAACGTCTCATGGAAAAGACGATGGACTATAGCCAGTTTAAGACACTATATCCGGATACCCTGGCCTGTTACCGCTTCCTGGAAAATCTGAAATGGACCAAAGGCTTCCATTGCCGTAAGTGCGATAACGAAAAGTATTTTGATGGGGCCCAGAAGTTTTCCAGGCGATGCACCCGTTGTGGGTACAATGAGTCTATCACTGCCTATACTATATTTCACAGTCTCAAGTTTCCGATCGAAAAGGCTTTTTACATCGCCTACCTTACCGTTGTCGGTCATAAAGATTACACGCTGGAGAACCTGGCCGAGCAACTCGACCTGCGGGTAAATACGCTCTGGGGTTTCCGGCACAAAGTTGCCGATCGCATCAGCGAACTCGAAAAGAAAGGTCACAAGCCAAACGCTTCACGATGGGAGGAGGTAATTCTGTTGCCGGAGTCCAACGGCAAGGCATCCGGCAAATCTAGTTCCGGCAAAGTGGCAAAGCCGGTGGCCTGACAGTGACAAAAGTTTATTGGTAATCGCTATACTAACGCAAAACAGCTCCCGGACTTCTCAGCTTCCCGACTTTTTCACCGTCCACCAAGGATCTGCTCTCTTTATTGTATAACTCCCATCTCAAATTCTGGGTAGAGACGAGGCGAACCTTCGGGTTCACTTTTTTATGAATTCGGTAGTCAACTTCTCACCCATAAAATGGGAGTATCCATTCCGTTGTTTTTATTCTGGAAAAGACGATTCATTATTCTACAAATAATGCATGGAATCGTTTGAAATCAATGTTTTTTATCTGGAAAAAACAACACGCGAAAACATTCCTGTAACGATTGCAATTGGTCTCATTTTTTAGAAAATCTTCTGGCAAGAGCTTGACATGTATAAAATTCGGCTCTGCGAAACCAACTAAAACGCAAGTCTATGATCAGAAAATTACTATTTACGGTGCTGTTGCACAGTTTGTTGCTAACAACAGTCTGGGCCCAAGACAGACAAGTAAGCGGAAAGGTGACAGCCGCTGAAGATGGCACATCGTTACCGGGAGTAAATATTGTTGTTCAGGGAACAACAAAGGGTACGACTACAGATGCTGAAGGTAATTACACCATTCAGCTTGGTCCCTCAGAGAATACATTGGTTTTTACGTTTGTAGGTTTTACAACCATCACGGAAACGGTTGGCGACAGAACGGTGATCGATGTAGTGATGGGCTCTGATATAACTTCACTTGGTGAGGTCGTTGTGATTGGTTATGGTGTTGCGAAGAAATCGGATGTTACCGGTGCTGTGGCTACAGTAAAGGCGGAAGATCTCAACAAGATCCCTTCGTCAACAGCGGCAGAAGCATTGCAAGGTAAAGTTGCCGGTGTACAGGTAACGACCAACGGTACCCCTGGAAGCGCACCGACTATACGCGTACGCGGATTGGGTTCGGTAAGCTCCCGCGTTGAACCGCTCTATGTAGTGGACGGAGTATTGGTAGATGACATCAGCTTCCTGGGAAGCAACGACATCGAGTCCATGAACATTCTTAAAGATGCATCGGCATCCGCTATATATGGTATACGTGCATCCAACGGTGTAGTAATTATTCAGACCAAGCGCGGCAAGAACGAGCAACCGCGCATAGCATATTCCGGCTATGGAGGTGTACAAACGCCAATCAACATGGTTGATATGGCCAACGGTTCACAGTATATAGAATTGTTGAATGAGAAGGATGCTATAGCAGCAAGCCGCAACGGAACAACGTTCACACCACGTGATGCTTCCGCATATCCTTACTCAACAGATTGGTATGACGAAATTTTAAGAAGCGGTGCTTCGATTCAAAGCCACGACCTGAGCGTAACTGGTGGAACTGAGAAGAGCGTATATGCCATGGGTGGTAGCTTCTTTAAACAAGAAGGTTTAGCGGGCGGTACAGATTACAGACGTCTTAACCTCAGGACAAATGTAGAATCGAACGTTACTAAATTTTTGAAAATTGGTGTAAACGCAAACCTTTCAAATTTCAAATCGAATAATGCTCCCGCATCTTTGTTTACCGGAGCTTATATAGCACCTCCGGCCATACCCGTTCGTATAGATGAAAATACATTCGCCAGTCCACAGGCGTTTGGTGATTTTGCAAACCCTGCTGCGTCACAATACTATAACAATGATAAAACGAAAGGTATACGTTTAGTAGGCGCTGTGTTTGCAGACGTTACCCTGATGAAAGGCCTGACTTTCAAAACGGCTTATGGCGTTGATGGAAGCTATAGTCAGAATACAAAATACGTTCCTCCGTACTTTGTCTCTTCAACACAACGTGATACAACCAAAACGTTGACACGCAAAATAGATAACTACTTCAGTTACTATTGGGACAATACACTTACCTACGATTTCACGGTGAATTCAGATCACCACTTTACATTGCTCGCAGGTATGAACGCACAGCAGCAACAGTACTACTATATGGAAGGTAAACGCCAGGGTGTTGATAACTTTGGAGAGAATACATGGTACTTCAAATTAAGTGAGAGCGGTAACGATGGATCTATAACCGATGATGGCTATAGAATCAGAGCTTTCTCATACTTTGGTAGATTAAGCTATGCTTTCAGAGAGAAGTATCTCTTAACGGCAACCTTGCGCAGAGATGGTACTTCTGTATTTGAAGAAGGAAACCGTTACGATTACTTTCCGTCAGTAGGTTTGGGTTGGGTAATTTCCAACGAATCATTCATGGACAACCAGGAAATATTCCAGTTCCTAAAAGTACGTGCAAGCTGGGGTAAGATGGGTAACAACCGTATACCTGCATCTACAGTTGTAAATTATACTTCAACGGGTGGAGCGTATAGTCCTGTATTCGGTGGAACAATTCAACCAGGTGAAAGTATTACTATCATAGCACCTGATAATTTACTTTGGGAGTATACCAAAGAAGTTGATTTGGCTGTTGAAGGTTACGTGTTAAAGAACCGCCTCAACTTTGAGATCGACTACTACAATCGTAAAACATCCAATGCTATTTTCCCGGTTACGGTTAACGGTGTGTTCGGAACATCGAACAGAGATTACCTCGATAATAATGCAGATGTTGTTAACCGCGGTGTAGAAGTTGCCCTGAACTGGAAAGATGAAGTGGGTGATTTCAAATATGGTATCGGTGGCGTTTTTGCTTACAACCAAAACAAGGTTGACGCACTGAAGCCCGGAACTGTAGGTATATATGGCGGTTATGTAAACGTAACACCAACAACCTATACTGTTGTAGGACACAGCGTAGGTGAATTCTATGGACGCAAAGTGATTGGCATTTTCCAGAATACATCTGAAATTGAAAGCTATACTTCTTCTAACGGAACTGTAATTCAGCCCAATGCAAAACCTGGTGATTTTAAATACCAGGATAGTAATGATGATGGACAGATCAGCGATAAAGATCGTGTTTTCCTGGGATCAGCTATTCCAAAGTATAACTTTGGTATAAATCTGTATGGTGCCTATAAAGGCTTCGACATCACGATAGACCTGTACGCACAAGGCGGAAATAAAATTTACAACGCGAAACGCTATCGCCAGATTGGTAACGAAAACTATGACCTCGATTTCTATGAGAATCGTTGGCATGGAGAAGGTACTTCCAACAGCTATCCGTCAGCAGATCTTTCTGCAGATGCTAACAAGCAAGCTAACTCATGGTACCTGGAATCTGGTAACTTCTTCAAAGTCCGCAACATTCAAATCGGCTATACAATACCGGCAGAAACAACTTCGCGCATCGGTATATCCAAGATTAGAATATATGCGAACGCAGCGAACCCATTGGTATCATTCAAATACAATGGTTTCTCTCCTGAGATACCAACCGCAGTTCCTGGTGTAAATCAACAGAATACTACAAACATCACCAGTCAGGGTATAGATAACAATGTATATCCGATGGCTGCTACGTACAACTTTGGTGTTAATATCAGTTTATAGTAAAGAGTATAAAGATGAAAAAGCATATAATTTTTTTAGTAGTAATACTAATACTGCTGACGCCATTTGGCTGCAGTGATTATCTGGATGTAGATGCAGAAGCTGTGAAGCCAAGCGATGAATTTTTCCAGACGGAAGAAGATGCAGTGTCTGCCGTGAACGCGATCTACGCACGTATGCGCACATGGCCTATGGTGGCATTTGCGTATGTAATTATGCAGGAGATCACTTCTGATAATTCAATCAAGGGAAGTGCACAAGGTGATGCATCCTTCATCAACGACTTTGATAAGTTTACTTTCACATCGACACAAGGTACGATTACGGATTATTGGAACGGTCGTTATGAAGGTATAAATCTGAGCAACCAGGTGTTGAGTAACGTTCCGGACATCGAAATGAATGAGACACTCAAAGCACGCCTGTTGGCTGAGGCTAAATTTACCCGCGCTTTGTTTTACTTCGACTTGGTACGTGCGTTTGGAGATGTACCGATGCCAACGTCAGTTGATAACGTACTCGAAGCCTCTACCGTACGCACTCCGAAGGATGAAGTATACGCACAGATCATTCAGGATCTGACAGAAGCTATTGATGTACTGCCAGAGAGTTATGACGCTGCCAATCTGGGCCGTGCAACAAAAGGTGCTGCTCGCGGTATACTGGCAAAAGTATATCTGTACAGAGGCGAATGGGACAAAGTACTTGAACAAACATCAGCGATCATCAGCTCGAATCGTTATGGATTGGAAGACAACTTCTATAATGTATTCCGTATACCGTATGAAAATGGTAAAGAATCATTGTTCGAAATTCAGGCTTCAGCGATAGCTGGTAATGCTGATATCAGCAACAGCCAGCACTCACAAGTACAAGGTGTACGCGGTACTAACGGATTTGGCTGGGGTTTCAATATACCTTCGGATGATCTGGCAGCAGCATTTGATGCAGCCGGAGATGATGTGCGTAAAAAAGTTACCATCCTGTTTAAAGGCGATGTTACACAAGACGGTGACCTGATTGAAGGCGTTAATGCAGGTGAACTCGAAGGAGTAAATATACCTCGCTACAATGGTAAGTCTTATGTACCTCGTAACAGACAAATAAATGGTGTGAACGAAGGTTCCGAGCAAAACATCCGCGTGTTGCGTTATGCTGAAATATTGTTGATCGATGCGGAAGCGAAAGCACAAAAGGGAGATGTATCAGGTGCTGCTACATCCTTAAACCTGGTGAGAGAACGCGTAGAGCTTGATCCTATTGATGCGCCTACGGTACAGGATATATGGAACGAACGCAGACTTGAACTTGCTATGGAAGGCGACCGCTTTTATGATCTGGTGCGTACCGGTCAGGCAGCAACTGTGCTGGGGCCGCAGGGATTTGTAACAGGCAAGAATGAAGTGTTCCCGGTTCCGCAAGTAATGATTGACGTTACGAACGGAGCCATCCAACAGAATAACGGATATTAATAATACTTAGGTTTAGAGGTTAGTTTGGTTAGAGGTTTCCGGCTTGTCCGGAAGCCTCTTTGGTTATCGTGAATTGAAAATGATAAAAAATGCAATTGGTCTGTTGTTAGTAGGTCTGCTCGTAATAGCATGTAGCGGTAGTGATGACAAGGATATAGATTTTCCGGATCCGCTTACCATCGAGTCGTGGACAATTGCAACGAAGGACGTTACACTTGCCAGTACAATTGCAGATATACCCTGCGATGATGTTGTAACCGAAATCACTTTCTCAGAAGCACTGAATCCATCCACGGTAAATACACAGAACTTTAAGATTACCGATGCAGCGGGAAATGCCATACCTGCCACAATTACGTTGCAGGAAAATAGAAAGGTTCTCATCACAGCGAGTAGTAAACTCAGCGATCTTTCCAAATATATGCTTACGGTTTCTACAGGTATTGCCGGAGTAAATGGGAGTACACTGAGTGAGCGAAGCCTTACATTTTATACCGCTATCGATGAGAGCCCTGATTTTCCTGTACTCTCCGATGATGAGCTTCTTACCCTCGTGCAGAAACAAACGTTTCGTTACTTCTGGGATTTAGCGGAGCCTTCCAGCGGCATGGCACGTGAGCGTAGTACTTCCGGTAATGTTGTTACCAGTGGAGGCTCGGGCTTCGGCATCATGGCCATCATTGTAGGAGTTGAACGCGGCTTTATCACACGTAGCGAAGGTATACAACGCATGAACAAGATTGTAACCTTCCTGGAAAATGCAGATCGTTTTCATGGTGCATGGTCACACTGGATTAATGGAAGCAACGGTACGGCTATACCTTTCAGTACGAAAGATGATGGTGGCGATCTGGTTGAAACATCATTCCTCGTACAGGGATTGCTTACGTTCCGTCAATATTTGCAGGCATCCGATACATCGGGGAACAACCTGATCAATCGTATCAACACATTATGGAAAGATGTAGAGTGGGATTGGTATCGGAAGAACAACGAAGAAGTTTTATACTGGCACTGGTCGTCCAATTATAATTGGGACATGAATTTCCCGATGTATGGTTACTTTGAAGAACAGATTACATATTTTCTCGCGGCTGCATCTCCAACGCATAGTATACCGAAGAGTGTATATACCAACGGTTACGGTCGCAATGGTGCAATAAAGACAGGTGGAACACATTATGGATATACATTGCCATTGGGAACGCCAAGTCCGCTATTCTGGGTACATTATTCATATGTCGGCATGAATCCGAATTTCTCGGACGAGTTTGCAAACTACTGGCAACAGAATGTTAATGCTACGTTGATCAATCATGCTTACTGTGTATCGAATCCTAAAAAATATATAGGCTATAGCGATGCTTGCTGGGGATTGACATCGAGCGATAATTCAACCGGGTACGATGCCCATTCGCCTGCTAATGATAAAGGCGTAATTACACCCACCGCAGCTCTTTCTTCTTTTCCTTATACACCGGAAGAATCGATGAAGGCGTTGAAATTCTTTTACTATACGGTTGGTGACAGGCTGTGGGGGGACTATGGATTTTACGATGCGTTTAATCTTACCGAGGGCTGGACGGCAGATTCATACCTGGCGATTGATCAGGGACCGATCATCATTATGATTGAAAATTACAGAAGCGGATTGCTGTGGGATTTGTTTGAGTCAGCTCCCGAAGTACAGGCTGCACGTACAAAGCTTGGATTTACAAATAATTGAAATATAGTTGACATGATGTGTGGAAATGGAACATCATGCGGTAACAATATACTCCTGAGGAGGAGCCCCACCTTTAGCATAGTCTCTCCTTGAGAGACTTGCTGAGGTGTTACGAATGAATTTTGAAATGAAGGAATATTATAATGTTATGAAACGAATATATATACTGATTCTGGCTGCTACACTGATTTTTACCGGCTGCAAGAAGGGAGGTAATACATCGTCATCCGGCTCTGACCGATATGATGCCCGTGTTGATTCTCTTTTAAGCATCATGACGCTGGAAGAAAAAATAGGACAGCTTACCTTGTTTACCAGTGACTATGATGTAACAGGCCCTACGATACGCGAGGGGTACAAAGACGATATCAAGGCCGGAAAAGTAGGAGCAATTTTTAATGCTTTCGGTGCAGACTATACACGCAAGCTGCAGGAGATCGCTGTGAAAGAAACCAGGTTACATATACCGTTGCTTTTCGGGTATGATGTAGTGCATGGACATCGTACAATATTTCCGATACCATTAGGGGAATCTTCGAGTTGGGATCTGGGTATTATGGAGCAGTCTGCGCGCATTGCTGCGGAAGAAGCATCAGCTGAAGGATTGCATTGGACTTTTGCCCCGATGTGTGATATAGCCCGTGATCCTCGCTGGGGACGCATGGCTGAAGGTGCCGGTGAAGATACATACCTCGGCTCACGTATAGCAGAAGCGCGTGTGAAAGGTTTTCAGGGAAAAGGTATAGGCGAGTTGAACTCTGTACTAGCCTGCGTAAAACACTTTGCTGCTTATGGCGCTGCACAAGCAGGAAGAGATTATCACACGACCGATATGTCTGATCGTGTGTTGCGCGAAGTATATCTTCCTCCGTATAAAGCTGCCGTTGACGCAGGTGCTGCTACGGTAATGACTTCATTCAACGAACTGGATGGTATACCGGCAACCGGTAACAAATACCTGATGACAGACATTCTTCGAAAAGAATGGAACTTCGCAGGTTTTGTAGTTACAGACTATACTTCCATTATGGAATTGATACCACATGGTATAGCAGAAGACACTGCGTCAGCAGCTGCGCTTGCATTGGAAGCAGGTGTTGATATGGATATGCAGGCTGGTTTTTACAACGATGCACTCGAAAAACTTGTGAAGGATGGCAAGTTGAAAGAGAGCCTCATTGATGATGCCGTGAGAAGAATTCTGAAAAAGAAATTTGAGTTGGGATTGTTCGAAGATCCATACCGCTATAGCAACGCAGAGCGTGAGAAGGCTACGGTGATGAAGAAAGAATTTCTGGATGCAGCACGCGATGGAGCACGTAAGTCAATTGTGTTGTTGAAGAACGAGCAGAATGTATTGCCGCTATCCAAAAATACGAAGCGGATTGCTGTGATAGGGCCGCTGGCGAATGCCCGCAAAGAGATGATCGGATCATGGTCTGCTGCCGGTGATTGGACAAAGGCAGTAACGCTACTGGAAGGTATCAAGGCGGCTGTTAGCCCTGCAACGCAGGTACTATATGCCAAGGGCTGCAACATCAATGATGACACCACGCAATATATAGCACAGGCCGTGCAGGTTGCCAAACAAGCTGATGTAGTGGTGCTCTCTATTGGGGAAGCTGCGTTGATGACTGGCGAGGCTGCGAGCCGTACATCTCTGAATTTACCGGGTGTGCAGCAACAACTGGTGGAGGCTATACAGAAAACAGGTAAACCTGTAGTAGTGGTATTGTCCAACGGAAGACCGTTGACAATTAATTGGATCGATAAAAATATACCCGCTATCGTAGAGACTTGGTTCCTGGGTACACAAGCGGGTTATGCCATGGCCGATGTATTGTTTGGTGACTATAATCCTTCCGCCAAACTTACGGTAACATTCCCGCGTGCCATTGGACAAGTGCCAATATACTATAGTATGAAGAATACCGGTCGTCCGATGGATGCAAATAATAAGTATACATCCAAGTATCTGGACGAATCGAACGAAGCCCTGTATCCATTTGGTTACGGACTTAGCTATACTACATTTTCCTATGGCGATGTTATCTTGAGCAACAAACAAATTTCTCAACAAGACGAATTAACCGTTACCTGCAAAGTGACCAATACTGGTAAACTGGCAGGTGAGGAGGTAGTGCAACTCTATATCCGGGATATGGTAGGAAGCGTAACGAGACCTGTGAAAGAACTGAAGAATTTCCAGAAGATTTTGCTACAGCCGGGCGAATCAAAAGATATATCATTCACGCTCACACAACACGATTTGTCATTCTTCCGAAAAGATATGTCGTTTGGCGTAGAGCCCGGTAAATTTGAAGTATATGTAGGCTGTAACTCGCGCGATGTGAAGACTGCGGGTTTCGTATTACAATAGATCGTAGTTCTCTTAACCTTAACACTGCTATAACCTCTGTTATTGAAAGATGACAGAGGAGTGGCAGTTATGTTTATTGATTCGATCTTTTTATCTTACTATATATTTCTCTTTTGGTAATTGTAATGCCGAGTTCGGTTGCAGATTCTTGATATGCGTTTATTAAAATTTCGCTGTTAATTGGACTCACTGAATGAAGTTTTTGCAGGAGTTCGTAACGATTATTTATAAACGTGTTCAGGTCTAGCATTGCTATGATGTGAAGTGAGGAAAAAACTTTTATGCGAGGAAATTTTCTGCTCAATGCAATTTTAAACAGTCTATCATCAGAGATGATATAGTGTGCTCCAAGCTTTTGATGTTGTGCCACGGCTTCTGCCTCTCCAGCATCTATATCTTTTATTGTTTTTAATATGACCAGACTTATAGAGTCATATTTAGTACACAATGAATAGAAGCCTTGATCGGGTCTGAGTTTTTCCAGAAACCAGATTCTGTCAGGCTCTTTTAATTTCATAACCTCATACTCTTTCAATACCTCCATAGGAATATGAATTTGAGAAAACAATAGTCTCAAGGAGTTGAAGATGTTGAATTTTTTAAGATGTGTAAAATTGATTAGAGCATCATTATCTACAACGGCTGTTCTTCTTAACATTTACTTCTTAACTTTTCTCACAGACCTTACGGCCTTCTTTTTAGCTAACGTTTTCTTTGGGGGGATATTTTTTTTCCTTTTTCTTCCAGGTTCAATAATGCTGGCAAGCGCGAAAAGACCTAAGCCGGTTAGAATGATCCAACTCCAATCAGGTGAATCATGCTTTCCGTTTTGGGTGAACTTTACTTGGTTCAATATCTCAGAAAGAATTTTAGGCACGTCAGCATTCAGATCTATATATACTTCGGTGCAGTTTTCCAGTCCGCTTACATTCTTGCCTATGCGTTTGTCGTAAACGACAAGTATTTTGGTTTTGTCTTGAAGTTTTGAGTATGCAACCTCTATTTCACTTAGTACTTCTTTACTTAAAGCTGAGGTTGAAAACAGGATAAAATAATCTGCAAGCAATATACGGCTCTTTGTTTCGATTGATATACCTTTTTGAAGGGGAGACCTATCGGGTAATAGCATATTAAAGCCATGAACAGCGCCAATTGTATTAAGTCTGATGGCTAACGTTTGCTCTATATCAGAGTTTGGATTGAAAGATATAAAAACGGATGGCATAGTCATATTTATGACCAATATACATAAAAACAAGAAAATCCATTTTACAGCGATATTAATCACATGCAAAATGGATCAATGATTAGTATATGCTGCAGACTAATATTTTAGTTTGCTTAACGTTTTAAGCCAGCGACAGCTGCTCCTCATACTTCAACACAAAGTGAAGTACTTTATTCTCCAGTCCTTCTACGAGTGTAAGGTCTTGATCCCAGAATGCTTTGTTCGATAGTGTTGCCTTCACAACCTGTACAGGATTGTTAGTGGCCCAGACCTTCTTGAAGAAGTCGAGAATTTCGGGTGTATCGTTCAGTGGTATATTTTCTCCGCGTGCATCGCCTTTGTAGAAGCGGATCAATGCTGCTAAAGAATGCAATAATCGCTCAGGAAGTTTACCGGTGCGTTTATGATACTCCAATACAGAAGGAAGTACACGTACTTTATACTTGGATACCGAGTTGAGTGCAATACTAATGAGTTCGTGACGAATAAACGGATTCTGAAAACGCTCGATCACATCGTTGGCAAATTGCTGTAACTCTTCTTTAGACAAATCAAGTGTCGGGATGATCTCGTCAAATATAGCTTTGCGGATAAAGTCACCGGCATATTGATCTTCTACGGATTCACGAACCGTTTTTAATCCACGCAAGTATGCAACCGGTACGAGAGCAGTATGGGCACCGTTGAGGATTCTTACTTTGCGTGTACGATACGGTGTCAGGTCTTTCACAAACTTTACCTGCAGGCTTGTTTTCTCAGCAGGGAACGCAGCGCGTACTGCATCCGTTGCTTCAATAACCCATAGATGAAAAGGTTCTGCCGTTACTACAAGGTTATCTTCATAACCAACGGACTGTTGGATCTCTTGTATAGTATCTTTAGGGAATCCGGGAACGATACGATCTACCAGGGTATTACAAAATGTGTTCGCAGTGTTTACCCAATTCTTGAAATCGTCTGGTAAATTCCAGAGTGAAATATACTGTAGTATAGTTTGCTTCAGCGTATCACCATTCTTCTCGATGAGTTCGCAGGGTATAAGAATCAAGCTCTTGTCTGCCGCGCCTTTGTAATGTTGAAAGCGATGGTATAGTAACTGTGTAACTTTAGCAGGAAAGGTTTCTGCAAGTATTGTTATGTTGGTGTCGTTCGGATTGAATGCTATACCAGCCTCAGTCGTATTGGAGATGATAAATTTCAGTTCCGGGTTTTCGGCTGTTTTTAAGAAACGACTAAAATCTTCATACGGATTAAAAGCACCGGCTACACTCGTGATCAAACGTGTTTCTGATATAGTTTTGCCTTGCTGCAGTCCGTTTAGCACCACATGGTACAGGCCATCCTGATCGTTCACCATCTTCGCCATGCCTTTGCTGATGGGCTGCACGATTTCAACAGCACCATTGAAGTCAGCCTTCTCATTGAGAATATCAATGATCCAGTCCACAAACGCGCGAAGAAAATTACCTTCTCCGAATTGTAATACTTTAACGGGTCTTGTTTGTGGCGTATGGGCTGTCTGGCGATTTAATTTCTGTAGCATAAGCGTAATATTTTAGTCGTTTCATTTTATCAGCTGGGAGTATATATACTTACTGCTGATAAACTATAGTTCAATCAGAATTTGAAATAAGCCTTGGCATTGTGATAACATATATCCGATACAATCTTGCCGAGCCACTTCTCATCAGCAGGTAATTCTCCGTTGGCAACATCTTTACCAATCAGGTTACAAAGTATTCTGCGGAAGTATTCGTGGCGCGGGTAAGAAAGGAAGCTTCGTGAATCGGTAAGCATACCAATGAAGCAACTCAGTAATCCTAAATTGGACAATGCATTGATCTGTTTCTCCATGCCATCTTTCTGATCGAGGAACCACCATGCTGAACCAAATTGTATTTTCCCTTTGGTAGAGCCATCGTTAAAGTTACCGATCATGGTACCCATCACTTCATTGTCAGCAGGGTTGAGATTATATAGTATCGTTTTTGCGAGTTGATCTGTACTATCAAGTTCATTCAGGAATTTCGAGAGTTCTACACTTTGTGTGAAGTCTCCAATCGAATCAAAACCGGTATCTGGTCCGAGTACCCGCAGCATACGTTCATTGGTATTGCGCAGTGCCCCAAGGTGATATTGTTGTGTCCAGCCTTTCTTATGATAAAGACGACCTAGTTCAATCAACACAGCATACTTAAAGAAGTGTATTTCACCTCGCTCCAGAGTTTCTTTCTTCTGTAGTTTACTGAAAAGTGTGTTGATGTTATAGGCTTGCTTGTTATCAGGATAATAAAGCTGCTCAAGTCCGTGGTCTGATAATTTACATCCGAGTGAATGGAAAAACTCAATACGATTTTCAAGTGCTGCAATAAGCTTATCAAAGCTGTTGATAGCCATACCCGAAGCCGATGATAGCTTTTCAAGATAGGCTATATATGTTTCCGGATTCTCTACAGCAAACGCTTTATCCGGACGGAATGTAGGAAGTATCGTAATGCTGAAATTATCCTTTTTAATTTTCTGATGATGTTCGAGTGAATCAGCAGGATCATCTGTTGTACAGATCACTTCTACCTTCATACCGGTAAGCAGACTGCGGGTGTTATGGGAAGAAGACTTCAGTTGTTCGTTGCTGTTTTTATATACTTTGTCTGCCGTGTTTTCGGTCAACAGATCGTCTACGTTGAAGTATCGTTTCAGTTCCAGGTGTGTCCAGTGATACAGCGGGTTACGCAACGTATAGGGTACAGCGTATGCCCATTGTTTGAACTTGTCTTCATCAGAGGCATTGCCGGTAATATATTTCTCGTTGATACCCAGCGTACGCATCGCCCGCCATTTATAGTGATCGCCCTCCAGCCATACTTTGGTAATGGTTTCGAACTGGCGGTTGTTGGCTATATCTTGCGGTGAGAGGTGACAGTGATAGTCAATGATGGGAAGATCTTTCGCATACTCATGATACAACTTCTGCGCAAAATCATTGGTGAGCAGGAAGTCTTCAGTGACAAAATGTTTCATACGATGTGTATATACTTTATAGGCAAGACGTTTTTCACACACCTTTCCCCTGAAAAGGCACGGTATTCAGACAGCGATTAATTCGGCTTTTTTCGAAGGGACGACTGGCGGATGATCAACTCCGGTTTTAAAACTATCTTTTGAGGTATAAATTTCTTGTCCTTAACAGCGATCTCTTCCAAAAAAATCTCGGCAGCAGCATTGCCCATGCGCATCGGATGCTGGTCGATGGTGGATAAAGGCGGCTCGGTAAAGGATGTGAAAGGTTCGTTACTGAATCCCACCAGGGCTACATCTTCCGGCACTTTAAATCCTTTTTCCTTCAGCACCTGCATGGCACCCAGCACACCGTACGCACTGGAAGAAAATACACCATCGGGTATATCTTTTCTCTTTAGTAATTGCTCCATGCTGTTACGACCATCTTCGAGTTGCAGGTTGCTGTCCACAACAAGCGATTCATCGAACTTCAACCCGTTGTCGAGTAACGCTTCACGATATCCGCGCAGACGTTCCTTAAAGATGCTGATCTTGCGGGCATTGGTAAAATGAGCGATTCGTTTGCATCCCTGCTGAACCAGATGTTCCGTGGCTTTATAGGCTCCCAGAAAATCATCGATCACTACATTACTTACTTCGAGCTCATCATTCGAACGGTCGAAGAGTATAATGGGGATACCACGCTCTTTTACCTTTAGAAAGTGATCAAAGTTCTGCGTCTCTTTACCGTGTGAAACGATGATACCATCTACACGTGCATTCAGCAATGCTTCAACAGTTGATACTTCTTTCTCATAGTTGTCGTACGTCTGGCAGATCATCACATTATACTTGTGAGTGTTGGCGATCTCTTCAATGCCACGCACAACCGAAGAGAAAAAAGTACGGTCTGCAGTCGGTACAATTATACCAATGATATTGCTCTTGCCATTCCGCAGCGCAGCAGCAATGTTATTGGGTTGATAGTTTAATTTCTGAGCCGCTTTCTGTACAGCCTTTTTGGTTTCAGCACTGATGCGCGGATGATCTTTCAACGCGCGCGAAACCGTTGATGCTGTAATGTTCAGCTTACGTGCTATATCATGTATGGTAGCTTTTTCTTTCTTCATGTCGGCTCCGTGTTTACGTGCTGCCTCACATACTATACTTCATTGGCCGGCTTTCCAATCGTGGCTAATATACCGCCATCTACATAAATAATTTGTCCATTGACAAAATCACTTGCAGCAGAGGAGAGAAATATAGCCGTGCCCGTTAAATCCTCCGGATCACCCCAGCGTGCAGCCGGTGTCCGGTTTATAATGAAATCATTAAAGGGATGTCCGTTTACCCGTATAGGAGCAGTCTGCTCCGTAGCAAAATATCCCGGTCCAATTCCGTTTACCTGGATATTATACTTGGCCCATTCGGTAGCCATGTTCTTGGTTAACATCTTCAGGCCACCTTTCGCAGCAGCGTAAGCCGTAACGGTATTGCGACCGAGTTCGCTCATCATCGAACAGATGTTGATGATCTTGCCGGCCTTGCGCTGCACCATATACTTGCCTACATGCTTAGATACGATAAAAGGCCCTACCAGGTCTACATCAATTACCTGTCGGAAGTCGGCTACATCCATTTCAAGAATTGGTATCCGCTTAATGATACCGGCATTGTTCACCAGTATATCAATCGGTCCTGCTTCCTTTTCAATCTTGTCAATCGCTTCTCGTACCGATTGATCATTGGTAACATCGAAGAGATAACCGGTGGCATCTATACCGTCTTTCCTATAGGCATCCAACGCATCTTTCATCTTGTCGGGCGAGTGCCCGTTGATGATAAGTTTAGCACCGGCAAGTCCAATACCTTTTGCCATGGCCATACCAAGGCCATGTGTGCCGCCTGTTATAAGGGCACGTTTACCAGATAAATCAAAAAGTTTAATCATCGTAATTCCGTTGGCTTTACTCCGTCCATATCACTGTAGTCCAGATTTTCACCGGCCATTCCCCAGATGAAAGCGTAGTTGCTTGTGCCGGCACCACTGTGTATAGACCAGGGAGGTGATATAACTGCCTGGTGATTTTGCATCCAGATGTGACGGGTTTCCTGTGGTTCACCCATGAAGTGACAGACCGTTTGATTTTCAGGAATGTTAAAATAGAAATAAGCTTCCATTCTTCTGTCATGTGTATGCGGAGGCATGGTATTCCATACGCTGCCGGTTTTCAGTTCGGTAAGTCCCATCTGTACCTGGCATGTCTCCAGTACACTATTCACAAGCAGTTTGCGTATGGTCCGCTGGTTGGATGTTTCCAGAGATCCAATCTCAACAGTCTCCGCCTGATCCAACGCTACTTTGCGTGTAGGGTACGTTGTATGCGCAGGAGCAGAGTTGAAATAGTATAGCGGCCTGGTAGCCTGATCGGGATTGAAGACTACATTTTTGGCGCCACGCCCTATATATAGGGCTTCCTTGTTCTCCAGTGTATAGCTGGTGCCATCTACTGTAATGGTTCCTTTACCACCCACGTTGATGATACCGATCTCTCTGCGCTGTAAAAAGAATTCAGCTTTGAGGGAATCAATTGTCTCAAGCGTTACGGGTTTTGAAACCGGGTTGGCACCGCCTACAATCAAACGATCATAGTGTGTATATACCAAAGAGATCTCATCCTTGACAAATATAGTTTCTATCAGGAAGTTCTCGCGCAGCTGACTCGTTGTAAAAGTCCTGTACTGCGAAGGGTGAATAGCGTATCGGGAAGTGTGCAACATAATGTGTAATCGGTTGCGCAATATAAAAGAAAATTAATTTAATGTGCTATTTCCGGTAGTGAAGTATTTTTCAGGAATTTAGCAGGAATCGATGTCTAGCCATCTTTTATAATGCTACCTATTCATTAATTCAATCAAAAATCGGCTTTTTAAAAATATTTGAAATATCATTTGGTAGGTTAAATTTTCCTTCCTAAAATGCAATCGATTGCGCATCGGAGTCGATTGCAGTCGCCTGAAAATTACCGTTTTGCATTCTCTATAGACTATATAAAACCCATTTCAACAAACCCAATATGATTCGTTTTTTACAAACCAAACTGCCGCCAGCACTTCGCGCGAAGCGATATACATGCTGGTGTGTTTGCTACCTGTTACTGGGAATGATTATATCTTTCCAGGCCTCAGCTCAAATTACTGTAACCGGAAAAGTTACATCTACAGATGACGGTGCTTCATTACCCGGAGTATCTGTTCTGGTAAAAGGAACTACTACCGGTACCACTACCGACACGGACGGTGGCTATAAATTAACGGTGCCCGACCAGAATGCTACGCTGGTGTTTTCATTTATAGGATACGCACCGCAGGAACAAGTTGTAGGCTCGCGCTCTACTATAGATGTAGGTCTTCACGCTGATCTTACGGAACTTTCAGAAGTTGTTGTAGTTGGCTATGGAACTGTTAAGAAAAATGACTTGACAGGTTCAGTTGGTGTTATTGATCCTGAGCAGATCACCAAGCGTGGTGCACTTAACCCGATGGAGGCTGTACAAGGACAAGTAGCCGGTGTAGATATATCTAATAGTACAGGTCGTGCAGGTTCAGGATTTAAAATTCAGATACGTGGTCAGCAATCATTAGCAGGTGGTGAACCGCTCTATGTAGTGGATGGTGTTATTACCGGAGGTATAGATTTCCTTAACCCGCAGGATATAGAGCGTATCGATATATTGAAGGATGCTTCGTCAACCGCTATATATGGTTCACGCGGTGCGTATGGTGTTGTGCTGGTAACAACCAAGCAAGGTGCTTCGGTAAGACAAAAAGCAGTAATATCCTATGATGGATACTATGGCGTTCGTAAATCAGTACGCATGCCTGACTTTATGCCCGGTGATAAATGGTGGAATTTCAGACAAGACTCTTTCATCACGGATGCGATCGTAAAAGGTACACCTATACCAACAAACCCGGGCGATAACTCGAAGAACAGTACAGAGCTTGCCAGAAGAATTGCTGAAAAAGATTTTACCAACTGGCCTGATCTGCTCATTCAGGATGGTATACAACAGAACCACTGGGTGTCTATCGCAGGTATGGGTGACAATAAACTCGGCTATAATTTCGGAGTAGGGTACCAGCAGGAATCCGGTAACATTGTACATGAAAATTACAAGCGCTATAATTTCAAGGCCAATATAAATCATACACTCAACGAACGCTGGAGTGCAGGTGCCAATATGAACTTTGCCGTAGTGAACAATGAACAAGGTAGTCCGAATGCTATGATCAATGCGTTCAGAATGTCGCCACTGGTTAAACCGTATGCTACGGATGGCGGTGCATTACTTGTGCAACCCGGAAAAGATATAGTAAATGTTGGTAAACCTGATCAGATCACGCATATAGACTTTACAAGTTCAGCAAACCCGTTGCTGGACATGGAACGTGCTTCACGCGAGACAAAGAGTTTCTATGCTATTGGTAATGTATACCTGCAATATTCTCCGGTAAGCTGGATCAGTGTAAAGACAACTTTTGCGCCGCGCTATAAATATGAAAAGTATGGCGAGTTCCTCGGAGTTGATTCGGAGGGACGTGTAGGTGGTAAAGCAAAAGCGACTATATCCAACACAGAATCATTCTCCTACGTATGGGACAACCAGTTGTCTGTGAATAAAACGTTCAACGATCATAGCTTCAATTTTATGGGACTATATTCCCTGAACTTGTTTGAAGATGAAAGCAGTAAACTGATCGGTGATCAACTACCTTCCAATGCGAAGAGTTACTATAACGCAGGTCTTGCTCCTGCTGCCAATCGTACAACCGAAGCTGCCTATAGCAAGTCAACTATATTATCGTATGCATTACGTTTGAACTACTCGTTTAAAGATAAATACCTGTTAACTGTGTCCAATCGCTGGGATGGTGCTTCTGTTCTTTCAAAAGGAAATAAGTGGGCGTCATTTCCATCAGCCGCTGTAGCGTGGAAAATTTCCGAAGAGAGTTTTCTTACCGATGTCAGCATGCTTGACATCTTGAAAGTGAGAGCCAGCTACGGTATGACCGGTAACAACAAGAACGTTGGTCCGTATGATACACAACCTACAGCGAGTACTTCAACCTACTATGATTTTGGAAGTGTATCCGCGATGGGTGTAGCGCCCGATGGTATAGCCAACCGAAACCTCACATGGGAAAAAACAAAAGAGCTTGATCTTGGTTTAGACTTTTCATTCCTGCAGGGGAGAATTGCCGGTTCATTTGATTTCTATAATAAACTATCCGATGGCTTGATCATCGAGAGACCATTGCCACTCGAAGCAGGCTATGCGTCCATTGTTCAAAATATAGGAAGCGTGCGTAACCGCGGTATCGAAATTGGTTTAACGACTGTGAACGTTAGTACCGATAACCTGAGCTGGACAACTACTTTCAACTTTGCGAAGAACAATAATGAGATCGTTGACCTGATTGATGGTAAAGATCTTCCTCCAAAATGGTTTTATGGCGAACCGATCAACGTTAACTATAACTATGTATTTGATGGTATATGGCAAGAAAGTGAAAGAGAACTTGCAGTGTCTTACGGACAGTTGCCAGGACAAGCTCGCGTAGTAGATTTTGACGACAGCGGCTCGATAACTCCGAACGACAGAAGAATTATAGGTTCGCCAATGCCGGATTGGACAGGTGGTTTTACAACTACTGTTACCTATAAAAATTTCGATCTCACAGCTTCACTATATACGCGTCAGGGGGTACAGGTGTTGAGTCCGTTCCACCAGGAGTTCCTGAACTTTGAAGATCGCGGAAGAGCGAAGCTGAATGTAGATTGGTATATGCAGGAAAATGCGATCACCGGGACACGCGTTTCAAACGAGTATCCTCAACCTAAGAATGGCGGTCGTTTCTGGAATACAGAAAACGTGGGCTTCTATAAAGATGCAAGCTTTGTGAAGGTAAAGAACATCACGCTGGGCTATAACCTGCCAGCCGATATTTTGAGCCGCGCAAAAATCAGTAGCCTGAGAATATATGCGAACGTGCTGAACCCGTTTGTATTTACCGATTACGATGGCTTCGACCCGGAGTGGGCTGATGCATCGTACGCGAACGGAGGTATCAGTTCAGTTACCTATCAGTTAGGTGTTAACCTGAAATTTTAAGACCCAAAAATCAGATCACTTATGAAAATCAGAAATATACTCCTGGCAGCGTTGGTTTTGTTTACGCTGTCCAATTGTAACGACTATCTTGAAGAAGATAACAAGACCGATGCACTATCGGATGAAGTATATAGAACAGCCGATGGTTACGAAAATCTAGTAAAGAGTGTGTACGCAACACTCCGTGATATGTATCGTGAACCCTGGCTTTTTATGGCCGGTACGGATATGTATGTAGAAGGCCGTAACGCACAACCGGAAGGTATAAGTGAGTATAATACACTCGCACCGACAGAACCTTCAGTGCTTAACTTTTATACGGCTGCCTATAAAGCAATTCAGCGATGCAATGTAGCAGTACACTATAACAGTCTTACCGAGCAAACGGCAAAGACCTCTACGCGTATGGCAGAGGTTAAATTTATACGTGCCTACTATTACTTCCTGTTGGCGCAGTCTTTTGGTGGTGTGAGTCTTGTGACGGAAATGTTAACAACACCAACGACATCTTTCGGAAGAAACTCGGCAGAAGAAGTATATGCATTCATCATTTCCGAAATGGAAGAATCCTTAAACCTGTTGTCAGCTGCTTCAGGTCAAGAGTTTGGTCGTGTTACTGCCAGAACGGTAAAACATTATCTCGCCAAAGTACATTTAACCAGAGGCTATGAAACCTTTGCCGCAGCGGATGATTTTACAAAGGCAGCAGAGTATGCAGATGACGCAATCAGCGGTTATAATTTGTCGTCCATATCGTATGAGAATCTCTTCTGGCCCGGAAAAGAAAACAATACCGAAGTGCTGTGGTCAGTTCAGTATGATAAGACATCTTTATCTGATGCAAGTAACGGAGGTAGTTTACAGAGCCTGTATTTTGGTCCATACCTCGGTGGTGAGGGTGCCAAATTCGGATATCCCTATCGCTCCTATACATTGCTGGCAACGACTTATGTATACAGGTTATTCAATGCCAATGATACACGTTGGGAAGGTTCTTTCATGAACGTATTCTATGAGCGTTACTATG
Source organism: uncultured Chitinophaga sp. (assembly GCA_902168205.1). GTDB lineage: Bacteria > Bacteroidota > Bacteroidia > Cytophagales > Cyclobacteriaceae > Ohtaekwangia > Ohtaekwangia kribbensis. Next base: position 431,825 of record CABHOK010000011.1, read on the forward strand.
ATTTCTATGACAAGGCAAAGTCAGAGCGTGCCAATATGAATATTCGTTTTTATTTTCCTCAGGCTTGGGAAGTAGGAGACACCGCTGCATGGCGCGCTGCTGATGTTACACATCGTGGTAAGACTAAAATTATACCTTACCAGGAAGCTACATCAGAGATTCTGACATGGGAACGTAACGTGAACGTGGACAACAACACGCCAGCACTACGCAAGTTCGATGATCCTACATCTGTGTTCTCCGGCAACGGCAGCAGTACACGTGATATATACCTGGCACGCCTGGCTGAGACTTATTTGATAGCAGCAGAAGCGTATGTAAAGCTTGGTAACACAGCTTCTGCGATGGAGCGTGTGAACGAAGTGAGAAAACGTGCTGAACGAACTCCAGGCAGTCTTGTGCTGACCGATGCCAGCCAGGTTACCATTGACTATATACTGGACGAACGCGCACGCGAATTGTTCGGAGAGTATGAGCGCTGGTTCGATCTGAAACGCACCGGTAAGTTGAAAGAGCGTACCGAACTATATAACAAAGAGATCCGCGATCAATATTTCAGAAAAGGAATCGATCCGTTTAAAGGTGCAGGTGGTGCTGATAAAATTTTGCGTCCTATACCACAGTCGGCTATCGATTTGAACCAGAATGACGATTTCACGCAAAATCCTGGTTATTGATGTTAAATTAGAATTGCATTTGTATTTGGGTTAAAATAGAATTCCCGCAAGAGTAGTCGCTGACTCTGCGGGATTTTCTTATTCTTCGCCAACACAACGAAATATAGCGATAGATATACTTGATGCACACGAAAGCCATAGACAACAGAATCATGAACAGGATATTTTTGAAATTTTCTTTAGCACTTTCAGCATGTATACTTTTCTCGTTTGTACTGATCGAGAAAAAGCCTCGGATATTTCTGATCGGAGATTCCACGATGGCAAACAAGCCTGCTGAAGTAGCTCCGGAAACGGGATGGGGAATGATTTTTCCGCAGTATATAAACCTCGAAGTGCAAAACCATGCAGTGAATGGAAGAAGTACAAAAAGCTTTCGCACGCTGGGCCATTGGAATAAGGTATACGAGCAACTGCAACCAGGCGATTGGGTATTTATCCAGTTCGGCCACAACGACTCCAAAGAATCCGATACAACACGCTATGCTCCCGCGAAGACTGATTATCGTAAAAATCTCGTCCGCTATATCAACGAGATCAAATCAAAGGGAGCAAAGCCTCTGTTGATCACACCGGTGATGCGTAGAAAATTTGATGATAAAGGTAATTTTATTGATCAGCACGGTGATTACCCCGGTGTAGTAAAAGAAGTTGGTAAAGAATTAAAAGTACCTGTACTCGACCTGCATGCACGCAGTAAAGATGCGATTATTCAACATGGTGTAGAAGAGTCGAAGAAACTTTTCCTGAACGTTGACAAAGGTGTATGGAAACATTACCAGGATGGCAAGGAAGACAATACACACTTTACTGTATATGGTGCTTCAATCATGGCATCGCTTGTAGCCGAAGAAATTAAGACCTTGAATCTGGATATAGCGAAGGAATTGAAAGCATGGCCTGTAGGAGGTAAATATGTATATGAATTGCCCAAGGTTATGGAAGTGTCTTTTAAGAAAGATACATTCGACATTCGTAAGTATGGTGCAAAAGCAGATGGTATTACGCTGAACTCAAAAGCTATCCAGCAAGCCATTGATGCGTGTAGTCAGTCCGGTGGAGGAACGGTGTTGATACCAAATGGATTCTGGCTTACCGGACCACTCGATCTCAAAAGCAATGTAAACCTGCACATAACGAAAGCTGCTGTTGTGCAGTTCAGCAACAACACGAATGATTACCCATTGGTAAAAACAAACTGGGAAGGGCTTGACGCCATTCGCGCACACTCACCGATCTACGCGGCAGATGCAGAAAATATAGCGATAACTGGTGAAGGTATATTGGACGGTGCAGGCGAAGCATGGCGCCCGGTAAAGAAAAGTAAACTGACACCCCCTGAGTGGGAATATCTTACAAAGTCAGGCGGATTTCTGAATGAAAAGAAAGACACCTGGTATCCAACGGAAAGGGCACTGGCCGGATCAAAAGAAAAACGTCCCGGTGTAGTGGCCGAAGGTTGGGACTTGCAGAAAGCTGAAGGTATAAAAGAGTTTCTGCGTCCGAACATGCTGAATATAGTACGCTGCAAGCGCGTATTGTTGCAAGGTGTAACGTTCCAGAATTCACCGGCATGGTGTCTTCATCCGTTGTTGACGCAACATCTGGTGTTACGCGATCTTACCGTGCGTAATCCCTGGAATGCACAGAATGGCGATGGTGTAGATGTAGAATCTTGTCGCTATGTCCTTATCGAGAACAGTACATTTGACGTTGGCGATGATGGTATATGCATCAAGTCAGGTCGTGATGAAGAAGGGAGAAAGCGTGGCGTTGCAACCGAAGATGTGATCGTTCGCAACAGCACAGTACTTCATGGCCATGGAGGTTTTGTTATTGGCAGTGAAATGAGTGGAGGTGCCCGCAATATATATGTATACGATTGTAACTTTTTAGGAACGGATGTTGGTCTTCGTTTTAAAACAACACGAGGTCGCGGTGGTGTTGTAGAAAAGATCTATGCCAACAACATCAGCATGGGTAATATTGGCGGAGCTGCTATATTATTCGATATGTACTATATGGCGAAAGATCCGCTGGCAATGTTTGCCGGTGAAGAGAAACCGTCTATTGAGTTTCAGCCGGTAACAGAAGCAACACCGCAGTTCCGTGATTTCTACATTAAAGATATAGTTTGTAAAGGTGCTGAAACCGGCATATTCGTTCGTGGTCTTCCGGAAATGAATATCCGGAATATATCCATGGAGAATATATCCATTCAAAGTAAAAAAGGTTTCGAATGTACAGAGGGCGATAACATCACACTTAAAAACGCAACGCTCTACTGTGATGATAAAAACGTAGTGGAGATACACGACAGTAAAAACCTGCTACTCGAAAATATACAGTATAAACCAAACGATGTGTTGTTAAGTGTAAGCGGAAGTCGCTCGAAAGACATCCGATTGTTGAATACCGATCCTTCGCATGCGAAGAAAGAAGTTGCTTTCGGTGCAGGCGTTTCGGAGAAGGTGGTTAAGAAGAAGTAAGAAGTAGATACTCCAAATATTATTATACATGAGGAAAGTAAAAATTTTGTTTGTCGGGGTGCTTTGTGGTTTTATGTTCTCGTGCGTGGCGCAGCAGAAGCCGTGGAGTGTTCGCATGGCAGAAACCATGATGAAGACATATCCTGATTCGATAGTTGTGAAACGCGCTGGAGAAACGGTTCCCAAACGTCCTACGCGTTGGGATTACGAACAAGGCGTATTGTTGAAAAGCTTTGATGCATTGTTTCAGCATACAGGCGATAAAACCTATTTCAATTATTCCAAAAAGATCATCGATCATTTTGTACAACCGGATGGTTCTATTCGAACGTACGATCTCCTGGAGTATAACATCGATCACATTACACCCGGACGTGTAGTGATGGCGTTGTATCGTGAAACCAAAGAGGAAAAATATAAAAAAGCTGCCGACTTGCTGCGCGAGCAACTCAACTGGCAACCGCGTACCAAAGAAGGTGGCTATTGGCACAAGCATCGCTATCCATACCAGATGTGGCTCGATGGACTATACATGGGCGAACCCTTCTCGGCAGAGTATGCACAGGTATTCAATCATCCGAAAGAGTTTGATGATGTGATCAACCAGTTTGTGTGGATGGAAAAACATTCCCGCGACAGCAACACCGGCTTGTTATACCATGCGTGGGATGAAAGCAGGAAGCAACGCTGGGCAGATCCGGAAACCGGTCGTGCGCCAGGTTTCTGGGGGCGCGGCATGGGCTGGTATGCTATAGCATTGGTAGATGTACTCGATTATATACCGAAAGATCATCCACGTAGAAAGGAGATGATCGCTATATTACAACGTCTGGCTGCAGCACTTAAAAATTACCAGGACCCTGCATCCGGTGCATGGTGGCAGGTAGTGGATAAGGCTACCAAACAAGGTAATTATCTGGAAGCATCCGCTTCGTGTATGTTTGTTTATGCATTGGCAAAAGGATCAAGACTGGGGTATATTGATAAAAGTTTCAGTGCATTGGCCCGCAAAGGGTATGATGGTATACTGAAGAATTTTATTGAGACCGATGCGGATGGAACGATACACCTCACCAAAACGGTAAGCGTTGGCGGCCTGGGTGGTACACCGTATCGTGATGGAAGTTTTGAATACTATATCAGTGAACCGCTCCGCACCGATGACTTAAAAGGTGTTGGCCCTTTTATACAGGCAAGTATTGAAATGGAATTGCTGGCTAAAAAATAATACAAGATGAAATATAGCATCATTTTACTCAGTATACTTTTAACAGGCAGTTTGTATGCACAGACGCTTGAAAAAGATTTTCCCGAATCATTCAAAGTAATGATCACAAATACAATCAAAGCTCCACGCGAGAATGTGTTGGTTGTGTTATCTCCGGATGCCATTGGTGAACAAACGAAGAAGTTCAACAGCAAAGCGTTTGTGGTTGTAAGTGGTGGCAAGGAAATTCCGAGCCAGTATAACGAGCACGACCAGGATAATGCCGGTGTTGTATTTGTATTGGACAGACTCAATGCTTCCGCATCAAGTGAAGTAACGGTGCGGTTTCATCCTACAGCCACTATACCAAGAAGCTATACCAAGAAGACACAGGCAGAGCTATCGCACAAGATAGGAGGGGAGTGGAAGAACCGTGAATATATAGGTGGCAATTTCAAGAATGTGGATTTTCTGCAGGTGCCACCGGAGCATAAAGACCACTCCTGGTTTATTCGTTACGAAGGGCCGGGATGGGAATCAGATAAAGTGGGCTATCGCTTTTATCTTGATCAGCGTAACGCTACGGATGTCTTTGGAAAAACAACTCCAGACATGTCGTTACAACTGGCTGGCCAGGATGGATTCGATTCCTATCATAACATGCAGCCGTGGGGTATGGATGTAATGAAGGTCGGTAAATCATTGGGTGTAGGTTCGATCGGCTCTGTAGTTAACGGTGCGGCTATACGCGTAGAGAAGACTGATGCTGTGAACTGTCGCATTACAGAAAACGGAAATGTATACTCATCGATCCTGACCAATTATATGGGCTGGCAGATTGGTGATAAGAAGCACGACCTGCATTCACGGTTGTCTATTCATGCAGGCACACGTCTTACGGAAACCATCCTTGATGTAACTAACAATCCTGATAACATCGCGACCGGCATTGTAAAAGACAACGCCGCGAAACTATATACCAGTAAAGGTGATGCAAAGCAGTGGGCTTACCTGGCCACCTATGGCAAGCAAAGTCTCAACAGCGATGATCTTGGGCTGGCAGTGTTATTCAAACCTTCTGCCGTAATAGAGTTTACACAGGATGAGTTCAGTAACATTGTGAAACTGAAACCCGAGCAAGGCAAAGTTATATACTATTTTCTGGCCACCTGGTCTGGTGAGCCGGGTGGTATAAAAGATGAGAAGCAATTTCTGGAGTATATAAATAAAGTTGCCGTTGAATTAGCCAACCCGGTAAAAATTGAAATAATGAAGAAATAGCAACCTGTAAATTGTTTAAAAGTGAAGGCTGTCTGAGAAATCGGGCAGCTTTTTTTTTGGCCGGAACCTTATAAATAAGGTATTTCTGTGCATTCGATTGTGCATTCAGTAAAACGTTATAAAAAACAATGAAATCGATTTCGTGATTTCGAAATAGTTGCTATTTTTACTTAATAAGTGCAATCGATTGCTCATCGTAGTGTTTTCCCGTTTCTCCCCGATGGTTTCTGAAATAGCATGCGCGCGCAATCGGTTAACATAAAGAGACTCAATCACTTTAACCGCCTATGAGTAAACCTATACAATCAAAAAAATGGACGATCATGCTGCTGTTGGCTATTGTAGCCCTGATGGCTGGCACCGTCCCGCTGTACGCTCAAACCAGAACAGTTACGGGCGTTGTAAAATCCGATGATGGCGCTGCGCTTCCCGGAGTATCAATCGTGGAAAAAGGAACAACTAACGGATCCGTAACAGATGCCGAAGGAAGATTCTCACTCGCTGTCTCCAATGAAGCTGTCATTATTGTCTCGTTCATTGGGATGAAACCACAAGAGATACCTGTAGGAAATCAAACCTCGCTCGACATCTCTCTTCAGCCCGACCTGACAACGCTTGATGAAGTTGTTGTTGTTGACTTCGGTTATGGTACGGTAAAGAAGTCTGACCTTACCGGATCGGTAGCGACACTCTCCGGTAAAGAACTGTCCAAGATACCGGTGTCCAGTGCGGCACAGGCGCTAACGGGACGGCTACCGGGCGTAAACGTATTGACTACAGATGGTTCGCCCGATGCAGAAGTTGTGATACGCGTTCGCGGAGGAGGATCGATTACACAGGATAATTCACCGCTTTATGTTGTAGATGGTTTTATAGTATCCAGTATACGCGATATACCGCCAACCGATATTGAAAGTATAAATGTATTGAAAGATGCTGCCGCCACTGCTATATATGGTGCACGCGGTGCGAACGGTGTTGTAGTAATCACCACAAAACGACCTGTAGCTGGAAAGACTTCTATATCCTATAGCGGCTTTTTCCAATTCAAACAACTTCCAAAAGACCGCAAGTATCAAGTGCTGTCACCATACGAGTATGTGATGGCAAACTACGAATATGCCAAGCTTCGTTCGGATGCTGACGTGCGCGGTTTCGAAAAGTACTTTGGCAAGTATGACGACCTTGAACTCTATAAAGATAAAAAGCCAACAGACTGGCAGGAAGAATTATTCGGTGATCCTAAACTATCGCAATACCATAACATCAGCATTAGCGGTGGTACGGAGAAAACAAAGTTGGGATTAAGCGTTACCAACAACAACGATGAAGGGTTGCTGCTTAACTCCGCGTATAACCGTACCGTTGTAAATTTCAAAGTAGATCATGCTTTATCGAAACGCTTGCGATTCGAAACATCAGCGCGTATTACAACTACGGAAGTTGATGGTGTTGGTACCTCCGGCAATGCGCAGATCAATATAAAAGATGCTGTGCAAACACGACCTGTAAATGGTATAGCAGATGAACTTGATATTGATTTGGGCGAAGTAAATTCAGATGATGACTTTCAGTCGTTCCTGTTAAGTCTGGTAAGTCCAAGGGAACTTGCCAAACAAGACTGGCGCCAACGCACTACCAACGCATACGTGCTTAACGCAGCCATTAACTGGGCTGCCCGCGATAACATAGATGTGAAGAGTACATTTACAACATCGCGTACGTTCGATGAGAACCTGCGCTTTTACGGACCACTCACAAGCGAATCTTTCAACAACGGCAGCAGTTTACCACTCGGAGAAAAAACAGAGAATAATGATTTCTCATACCGTTGGTTTAATACAATCGCCTATCGTTTTAAAAATTTGGGCGAGCATAATCTTGATGTACTCGTAGGACAGGAGGTTTCTTCCGATGGAGGTAAACGAAACTTCGTTCGTTCAGAAGACTTCAGAGCCTCCATTACACCGGAAGAACTTTTTGCCAACATGGCTTTTGGAAGAACCGATCGTCATGAGACAGCAGAGAAAATCAGCAGCAATCGCTTTTCGCTGTTGGGCAGACTCAACTATCAATGGAAAAATAAATACCTCGCTACAGTAACATTTCGCTCCGATGCTTCAAGCCGATTTGCAAAAGGTAATCGTGTGGGATATTTCCCGGCTGTAGCGTTGGGTTGGAAATTGTCGCAGGAGAGTTTCATGTCCAGTCTCAATTTCGTAAACGAATTGAAACTCCGCGTAAGCTACGGTAAAACCGGTAATGATCGCATCGATGCGGGAGCAACACAGTTCCTCTTTTCAGGAACGACTACACGCGGACCGGGCTGGGGCAATGTCGACAATGTATACTATACACCCAGCAGCACAGTGCTCTATAATCCGAATATCAAGTGGGAGACAACAATCAACCGGAACGCAGGTCTTGATTTCGCATTGTTCAACTCACGCATAGAAGGTAGTCTTGATGTATACTATAACACAACCAAAGATCTGCTATTGCCATCGGCTATACCACCCAACACCGGCTTTGCCACGCAATGGAACAATATAGGAAGCACATCGAACCGTGGTGTTGAACTGGGATTGAATACCTATATCATTGAAGGAAATAATTTCACATTGTCTGCAAACTTTAACATCGGTGTAAACCGCGCGCGCATTGAAGAACTGGATGGTACAAATGAACGCTTCTTCCAGTCTAACTGGGCCAGCACTGATCTGAACAACATCAATGACTTCTACTTCCGTGTGGGCGGACGTGTAGGCGATATATTCGGTTATGAAACGGCCGGTATGTATACTACCGATGACTTTGAGAGCTACGATGCTGCCACTGGCAAGTATATATTGAAAGGCGATGTTCCTAACTCCGGTTCTGTTGTCGGATTTTCCAACATACGCCCGGGCTATCTCAAGCTTGTCGACAAGGTAACAGTAGATACAAACGGTGATGGTGTAGCAGATGCAACAGACGGCATCATCAACGCTGACGATCGTAAAATAATCGGTAACACGCTTCCTAAATTTCAAGGTGGTTTTGGTCTCAACGCAACCTATAAAGGATTCGATCTCTCTGCATTCTTCAACTTCCAGTATGGTAACGATGTATATAATACCGGTAAGATCCAGTATAACCAGTACAGACGTGTTACCTATGGTAATATGCTGAATACCATGAACTCTGATAATCGCTTTACTTATATCGATGTGGATGGAACCTATACCGGTACACCTGGCGAAGTGGTAACGGATTTAGGACAACTCTCGGAAATGAATGCCGGCAAAACCATGTGGTCGCACAACAGCTTCGGTATAGCTGGCGCTGTAATTCACTCGTGGGCGGTAGAAGATGGTTCGTTCATACGGCTTAACAATTTGTCTATTGGATATTCATTGCCACGTTCACTCATATCCAAAGCTGGTATGTCCCGCTTCCGGGTATATTTCACCGGTAACAACCTGCACATCTGGACCAAATATTCGGGTTACGATCCGGAAGTAAGTACTTCGCGGAGTTCGGAATATGCAGCTCTTACACCGGGCGTAGACTACTCGTCTTTCCCGAGAAGCCGCTCTTATACTATAGGTGTTGATATTACTTTCTAAGTATTTGATCATTATCACAGGAATATGAAAATCAAAAATATTTTAATGGCTACAACGGTACTGATATTGTCCGCTTGTAGCGATTTTCTGGAACCGGATTCACTGTCTACTTTCGATACCGAGTATGTATACTCGAATGTGGATGACGCCCGCAAAGGCGTGAACGCTATATATTCATATTTTGGACAGGATGCATTCCGTTCGCGCTTATCTAACAATATGGCCGGCAATACCGATATAGAACATCAAAGCGGTTGGAGCAACGGTGGTGATCGATACCAGATATGGGACCTTAATGCACTCGCGAGCAACAAAGACCTCGATATTGTATGGACGTATGCTTACCGTGCTATACGCGATGCTAATATTTCCATAGAAGGTATTCTAAAAAGCAGCGCACTCAATTCTGCTGATCCGGCTACGTCCAAAAGTATGCACCATCTGTTGGGGGAAGCCTATACGCTGCGTGCGTACTGGTATAGCATGCTGATCTTTTACTTTGGCGATGTTCCCTTTATAACCGAAGCTCCGAAGGCAGGAAATGATTTTTACCTTCCAAAGGAAGACCGCAATGTAATTCTCGCGCAGGTAATACAAGACATGATCGATGCTGAAGACGGGATGCTTTGGGCTGATCAGACACCGTATGGTATAGAACAGGTTAATCGTGAATATACGCTCGGCATGATTGCACGCCTGGCGTTGCAACGTGGTGGCTGGTATCTGAAGCCGGACTTGACCATGGCACGCGAAAGTGATTATCTCCAGTACTACCAGATTGCGAAAGACTATAGCAAGAAGCTGATCGATTTGAAAGATCGTCCGTTGCCAACAGACTATCGCCAGGTATTTATGAACGAATGCAAGTTTATATCTCCCGTGAACAGCGATATACTCTTTGAAGTCCCCTTTGCTATTGGAAACGGTGATGTAGGTTGGAATATCGGGATAACCGTACAGGGTGGAACAACTGCGCAGCACGATTATGGGTCCGGTAACAACTACATGGCTATACCGCCAACGTATTATTTCTCTTTTGATACAACGGACGTTCGCAGGGATGTAACCTGTGCATTGTATAAAGTAAACACGAGCTTCGAGGAAGAATTTATCGGTGTAGGTACATCAGCCAATGCCACGAATATAGCACAAGGAAAATGGAGCCGTCACTTCCTGCCATCACCTCCCGGTAAGTCAACAGCAAAAGGTACAGGTATAAACTGGCCGATGCTTCGCTATGCCGATGTATTGCTCATGTATGCAGAGTCCGAGAACGAACTGAACGGCCCGACAAGTGAAGCACAGGGAGCACTTCGCAGAGTACGTCAACGTGCGTTCCCCGAAGTGTACTGGTCAACGAAAGTAGAGGAGTATATCAACACGGTATCGGCCGGTAAAGAGTCATTCTTCAATGCCATTGTCAATGAACGTGCGTGGGAATTTGGTGGGGAGATGATCCGTAAATACGAACTTATCCGCTGGGGTAATTATTCGCAGAAGATGACTGAGACGGTGGAAGGATTGAAGAAGCTTGCCGATGATGCATACAACGGTACGGGTACACTACCAGACTATTTATACTGGAAGCGCGACAACAACGGTAAATTTACAGTGCTGAATCCGAACCGTAAGCTGATTGCTGCTCCGGATGAAACGTGGACACGCAGCGCATTCCTGTTAGACCTGCACGACAATACACTTACGTATGATGAGTGGATCTCACGCGACTGGGCTAATTATACCAATGGTACGGTGCGCTATATATTCCCGATTCCTACCGTGGGTATCGACAACAGTAAAGGTGTTCTGAAAAATGACGGTTATGGTTTTGGAGGTGGCTGATCGTTCGTGATACCATCCTAAATATTTCAGTCTCAAAAAGTTTTAGATATGACAACCAAGAAACTTAATATACTCTCGATATTCTTTTCGGTAGCAGCCTGTGCAGGATTTTTCTGGGCATGCGATGATGAAGACGTCTACCCGGAAACACGACTATTCCGTCCGGTGCTTACCGAAGATCTGCGCGCTGAAGGTAACTCCATCATCGTGAACATGGGCAGCATGAAACGTGCGGTGTCCTATACGTTGGAAGTGAGCCGCGATACGTTCAAAACAATCGACTATACCATTCAATCCGATACAAGCTATATAGTGCTCAATGATGAATCGTTGAAGGGTGATCCGTTGTTCTGGAATACACTGTACCAGATACGTGCTACTGCGCATGCCGAGAAAGCTGAGTATGACAGCAAGCTGTCCGATCTCGGCAGTGTACGTACCGATCGCTTCCCTACTATTTTGAATTTACCGGAGAGTTATGATGTTACCGATGTGGCAGCACGCGTTACGTGGACTGTGGCCGGTGCTAAAGTAACAGCCATCAAACTCTTTGCTGCTACCGACCTGAAGCTCACAACACCGCTGGGAGAGATATCAGTATCCGAAGAAGATCAGAATGACGGTGAAGCCATTGTTACTAGTCTCACACCGTCAACCGGATACCAGATTGCCATCTATAGTGATGAGACACTTCGCGGCTGGGCCGACTATAAAACACTGGTACAGGATATAGATCCTGCATCGGCTGGTGTAATTGATCTTCGTGATGCCACCGATCCACAGGCCGTAGCAACTGCAGTTGCGGGTGCAGCTGATGGCGCCATTATACTGGTGAAACGCGGTGTCTCATTTGATCTCCCCACAACAGCGCTGAACAAATCCATTACCATTCGTGCAGCCTATGGCTTTGGTGCGCAGAAGGCTCGCCTGTATACTACTACCAACTGGAATATAGCAGGCGGATCAACGATTGATCACATTCATTTCATCGGTCTCGAATTGCGGGGAGACGATTATGGCGGTGACTATATTTTCAATCCTTCATCTAATGATATATCTGTCAATGAAGTTGTCTTTAACGATTGCGAGATCGGTACGCTGCGTGGCATCATGCGTATTAGAGGTACCAATGTAGTGGTAAACAATTTCGTGATCACAAATTCTGTTGTTGACAGTCTGGGCAGCTACGGTATATTTACTACCGATACTGATCCGAATGCTTCCAACCCGACAGCGCGTGTTAACAATATCGTGTTGCAAAACAGTACCTTCAATAAACTGCAGGCTGGTATTACTTCACGGAACAACTCGCAATCTATCCTCATCGAGGGATGTACCTTTGCAAACCTGGTGCAAGCCGGAAGCAGTAACTATATATTCCGGTACCGCGGAGGAAGCGGCAACAATGATGTTGCCAATGGTATATCGATTCGCAATTCAATCTTTGGACATGGATGGGATGAGGCTGGTACCAAAGTATATTCCATTCGTGGAAAAGAAGGATTGCCGAACACATCGGTTGAACTCGTAAACAACTATAGTACATCGGATTTCTCATTCATCGCTACGTATGAGATCGCAGGATTCCCGGTAGGTAATTATGCAAATGGACAGGATGCACTGTGGACAAATGTGGCGAATAACAATTTTAACTTCAAGGATGGTGGTTTTGCCGGACGATTCGATACCGGTGATCCACGCTGGAGAGTGAAACTATAGCAAGCCCTGCGCTAACGTGCAATAAACATGTACCCGGTGTGGCCGGAAGGTCACACCACTTTTAAAAAACAGCAGATGTATATATATACTTTTTTTCGTACGGTTCGCTCGGGTATACTGGTGGCCGCGTGTGCTATAGGCATGTGTTGTTCAGGAGCGGATGCAGACCCCAACGGCAACACGGATACCGAACCTGAAAAGCCAATACAAGTTGTAGAAGATGCTTACGCTTTTCCCGGAGCGGAAGGCTTCGGGCGCAACGCTACGGGTGGGCGCGGAGGCAAAGTTCTGTTTGTTACCAACCTGAACGATGCCGGTGAAGGAAGTTTGCGTGCTGCTGTACAAGCCAGTGGTGCGCGCTATATTTTATTTAAAGTATCGGGAACAATCGCGTTGAAATCCAGCATCAACATTTCCAATGGAGATGTTACCATTGCCGGGCAAACCGCTCCGGGCGATGGTATATGTTTAAAAAATTACCCGGTAAACATCAGTGCCGATAATGTTATTATCCGCTATATGCGTTTTCGCATGGGCGATGAAGCCAAACAGGAAGCCGATGCAATTGGCAGTCGCTTTCGTAAGAACATAATCATTGATCATTGTTCCATGAGCTGGTCAACGGATGAATGTGTTTCGCTTTACGCCAATGAAAATACAACGGTGCAATGGTGTATCATTTCAGAGAGTCTTCGTAACTCGGTGCATGACAAAGGAGCTCATGGCTATGGAGGTATATGGGGTGGTAAATATGCATCGTTCCATCACAACCTGGTAGCGCATCATGATAGTCGCAATCCGCGACTCGGTGAAGAAGCCGGTAAAGCATTTGCACTTACCGATCTGGTTGATCTTCGTAACAACGTCATTTACAACTGGGGCAATAACAGTTGCTATGGTGGTGAAGCGATGAACGTGAACATTGTGAACTGCTACTATAAACCTGGTCCTGCTACAGTAAAAAAGGAACGCATTATCTCCATTGATAAGAATAAAAATGAAGGCACTGAAGTATATAATATCTGGGGCAAGTTTTACATTGACGGAAACTACATAGAAGGAAGCACCCGCGCCACTGCCGATAATTGGACATACGGAGTATATAACCAGTTTCACAACAGTTATGGCACAGTATCGGATACTGATAAGGGAGCTATGAAAAAGAGCGAGCCGCATCCCATCGGTAACAATGTAACTACGCATACCGCTACCGTAGCGTACGATCGCGTGCTTGATTATAGCGGAGCATCCTTAAAACGTGATGCTATCGATTTGCGCGTAATCGACAACGTACGCAAGCGTGAATTTTCATTTCCCGGTTCGAATGGAAGTACGAATGGTATCATCGATACACAAAGCGATGTAGGCGGATGGCCGCTGTTAAATTCATCAACGGCTCCGGTAAATACATCCGGTGATGGTATACCGGATGAATGGAAAATTGGGCACAAACTCGATCCCGCCAGGGCACAGGCAAACGGCCGCGATCTGAGCACGGCTTATGATAATATAGAAGTATATATAAATGATCTCGTTCGGACGATCACCGAATCGCAGAACAAATAGACAACGTGGGAATGATAAAGTATTGGACAAGTATAGTTTTATTGGGAATCACCCTGACGGGATTTGGACAAGAGCATAAGCCACTGGCATTTCCCGGTGCCGAAGGATTTGGTAAATATACTACAGGCGGCCGCGGAGGAAAAGTATATATTGTTACCAACCTCAACGATAGTGGTCCGGGAAGTTTACGTGAAGCCATCAGTGGCAAAGAAGCGCGTACAATAGTATTTGCTATATCTGGCACGATTGCACTGGAGTCACCACTGTTTATTAATAATGGCGATGTTACCATTGCTGGCCAATCTGCCCCGGGCGAAGGTATATGTCTGAAAAATTATCCTGTAACCATTCAGGCCGATAATGTTATTGTGCGATACCTGCGTTTCAGACTGGGTGATGAAAAAGGACAAGAGGCCGATGCCTTTGGAGGTACCAAAGGAAAAAGTAATATCATCATCGATCATTGCTCGATGAGTTGGGCTACCGATGAGTGCGCATCATTTTATCGCAACAGGAATTTTACGCTGCAATGGTGCATCATATCAGAGAGTCTCAATCATTCTATACATCAGAAAGGTGATCATGGATACGGTGGTATATGGGGAGGAGAGAAGGCAACGTTTCATCACAACCTCATTGCCAATCACACCAGTCGCATGCCTCGCTTTAGCGGCTCATCAACTACACCAAACGCTGCAGACGAACTTGTTGACTTTCGGAACAACGTGATTTATAACTGGAGAACAAACAACACGTATGGCGGTGAAAAGGGACGCTATAACGTAGTGAATAATTATTATAAACCTGGTCCCGCTACTTCGCCCAAAAAGATATGGATGGTGGATCCCACGCCACCATACGGAAAGTTCTATATACAGGGAAATTGTCTCGAAGGAAATACACAAGTCTCAAAAGATAACTGGAATGGCGGCATGCGATATAAACAGGCAGACTCTGCGCGCATGCAGCAGCCTTTTGCTATTGAGACAATCGAAGTACAATCCGCCGAAGACGCATTTATACAGGTATTGAAAAATGCCGGGGCGAGTTATCGCAGAGATATAGTAGACAAACGGATTGTGGAGGAAGTAAAGACCGGTAAATCCGTCAGCGGAAAAGAACAAAATGGAATTATCGATTCACCCAAAGATGTAGGTGGATGGCCGGTATTAAAATCAGAACCTGCACCAGCAGATAAAGATACCGATGGTATACCGGACGATTGGGAGGCAAAACATAAACTTGATCCTGCCAACGAAGCGGATGGAGCAAGCTATACATTGTCGAAGTCCTATACCAATCTCGAAGTATATTTAAATGAACTGGTAAAGCAGTGAGAACTGCTTTTTTTAAAGACGGTCTGTGCAATCGATTGCTTAATAAAAGGAAATGAAACCTAAAGCTATATATACCCTTAAAGACTAACACATGGAAAAATGAAAGCAGTGAAAAACGAATGAGACGATGAAGATATGAGGGAAGGGAACGTGTGAACATCCATGTACTGAAGACGCATGAGAACCCACATAAAAATAATCGTTATGAAAAACAAACTAGTTATCCTCATCCTGATGTTGATGGCAATTCAAGGATTTGCACAGTCAACGCTATATGTAGCACCTGGTGGTTCTGCCAGTAATGCCGGTACGATAAGTTCTCCTACAACCCTGGAGAAAGCGATCACCACCATAGCCGCAGGTGGAACGATCTATATGCGCGGTGGCACCTATAATTACTCGGCTTCCATTGTTATACAACGCGGTAACGATGGCAGCTCCGGTTCAACCAAAAAGATATTTGCCTATAACAGCGAAGTGCCGGTGTTGAATTTCTCCGGACAAAGCGTAGGCACTTCCAACCGAGGTATTGTACTCGATGCGCTATACTGGCATATAAAGGGTCTCATCATTGAGAAGGCTGGTGATAACGGCATGCTGCTGTCGGGTAATAACAACACCATTGAGAGCTGCATCTTTCGTGGCAACAGCGACAGCGGATTACAACTCAGTCGCTATAATACTTCCTATACCAGCATCAGTCAGTGGCCTGCAAACAATTTAATTCTGAATTGTGAAGCGTATGATAACAAAGACCCTGACAACGAAGATGCCGATGGCTTTGCTGCCAAGCTTACGAGTGGTACAGGCAATGTTTTCAGAAACTGTGTGTCACACCACAACATTGATGACGGCTGGGATTTATATACCAAAACCGATACAGGTCCCATTGGTGCTATACTGCTTGAGAATTGTATAGCGCACAGCAACGGTACACTTACCACCGGTGGTACATCGGGCAATGGCGATAAGAACGGGTTCAAACTGGGCGGTGAAGATATATCTGTCAACCACATGGTGCGCAGATGCATAGCGTTTAACAACGGTCAGCACGGATTTACCTATAATCGTAACCTGGGCACAATTGAAATGACCAACAACACTGCGTATAATAACACAGAACGTAATTTTAATTTTGATGGCGGTACTTCTACTTTTAAAAACAACCTCTCGTATTTCTCAAGTTCACATACCAATGATCGTATTGTTGGTACACAATCCGGTACAACCAATGCCTTCTGGACAAACAATGCGTCTGCAAACTTCTCGGTAAACAGTGCA
The DNA here is from genome assembly GCA_902168205.1 of uncultured Chitinophaga sp. Taxonomy (GTDB): domain Bacteria; phylum Bacteroidota; class Bacteroidia; order Cytophagales; family Cyclobacteriaceae; genus Ohtaekwangia; species Ohtaekwangia kribbensis. Next base: position 448,832 of record CABHOK010000011.1, read on the forward strand.
GACTTTGTAAGCCTCACACCGGGAGCCAACGCAAGTCCTACGGCAAATGGTTTTCTGAACCTTGCCTCGGGCAGCGACCTGATCAACGCAGGTGCTACATCTACCGGTATAACGTACAATGGTTCCGCTCCGGATATAGGCGCGATCGAATCAGGTAGCACCACTACACCAACATCGTATAGCCTTACCGTTAACATCAGTCCGTCAGCAGGAGGAAGTGTCTCACGCAGTCCGAACAATACAACCTATACGGCAGGTACCGTAGTAACGCTCACGGCTACACCTGCGAGCGGCTATACCTTTAGCGGCTGGAGCGGTGCTGCAAGTGGTACATCTGCATCTACTACCGTTACTATGAATGCAAACCAGACTGTAACAGCAACTTTCACAGCATCTACCGGTACACCGGAGATCGTGTTAAGTTCAACAGCCGGTAACGCACAGGTAGCTTTGAATTGGACAGTAAGTAATATTACATTGACCGGACAGGAAGTATACCGCGATACAGATTCTGATCCGGCAGGTCGTACACGCATCGCGACAGTATCTGCCAGCACAAGAAGCTATACCGATACTACACCCGTCAATGGAACAACGTATTATTATTGGATCAAAGGTATCACCAGCACGACATCCTATAATTCAAATGCAGCGCAGGCAACGCCACAAGGCAGCAGCGGTACAGCAACCATTCGTCTGGAAGAAGCGGAGACACCGACATCCGGTTATTGCAGCGCAGACGGATCTCGCCAAAGCAGTTATAGTGGTGCCAGTAATGGATACTATATTAACCTTTCAAACTCTTCGGCAAAGGGTATAAACTGGAACGTTAGTGCGCCATCATCGGGATCGTACACACTTACGTGGCGTTATGCCAATGCCGGGTCAAGCAGTGCCACAACGGCACGGCTACTGGTAAATGGTTCGGTTGTATCGTCTAGTGTGCCGTTCCCGAAAACCAATGCCTGGACAACGTGGACAACCACTACAGCAACGGTAAGTCTACCGACAGGAACCAGTACGATTCGTTTGGAGACAAGTGTAGCGGCAGAATTCGCGAATATAGATTGGATGGAAGTAACCGGAAACAGTCCGGCAGCAGCAGCGTGTAGCGGAAGCGCGAGACTGGCTGTTGAAGATAATGAGGTATTTAATGGCGCTGATTTCAAAGCGTATCCTAATCCATCCAACGGTAGGGTTACTGTACGTTTTGAACTTGAACGGCCGGCTCCTGTCAGCGTAGTAGTGTATAATACACTCGGACAGGCAGAGGTTACATCGCCCGCAAAAGTATATGAAGCAGGAACGCACGAGATGAATGTATCGGTAGGCACCGGAAAGGGAACCTATATTATGGCATTAAAGCGTGGACACCAGACAACCCGGAAGCGGATTGTAGTAGAATAGTATAAATTGAAAGTAAAAAATGAAGGTACAGGATGCAAGAGTGGGTAGAATCCTATACCTTCATTTTTCTTTGAAACAGAAACAGTAAATGGAAATGAGGCAGGTTTTTCAGGTATCTTTTTTAGGAGCTTGTATTTTATTTTTTAACAACGCACAGGCACAGCAGACCGAAGCAAAGAACTATATATCCAAAGTGTGGGTGTCTGATCTGGGGAATGGATCATACAAGAACCCCGTGCTAAATGCAGATTACTCTGATCCGGATGCATGCCGCGTAGGAGATGATTTTTACCTGGTGGCCTCAAGCTTCGATGCTATACCGGGATTGCCGATCCTGCATTCAAAAGACCTGGTTAACTGGGCCATCACCGGTCATGCACTGAAGCGCCAGCCTCCTTTTGAACATTTTGAAAAGACACAACACGGTAATGGTGTATGGGCACCAGCCATTCGTTATCATAACCATGAATTTTATATATACTATCCCGATCCGGACTTCGGTATATATATGACCAAAGCTAAACAGGCGGCTGGTCCGTGGAGTGAGCCAATACTGGTGGAAGCCGGTAAAGGTCTGATCGATCCATGTCCGCTGTGGGATGAAGATGGAAAGGTATACCTGGCGTATGCCTACGCGGGGAGCCGTGCCGGTATAAAAAGTATTATCGCGATAAAGCAATTGAACGCAGAAGGATCTGCAACCCTCGATGAAGGTAAACTGGTATACGATGGGCATACAACGGATCCAACCATTGAAGGACCGAAACTCTATAAGCGAAACGGATACTACTATATATTTGCTCCGGCCGGTGGCGTTTCTACCGGGTGGCAGCTTGTGCTGCGATCGAAGAGTATATATGGACCGTATGAACGCAAGGTTGTGATGGATCAGGGAACCACTTCGATAAACGGTCCGCATCAGGGCGCATGGGTTGATACACCGAATGGCGAACATTGGTTTTTACATTTTCAGGACAAAGGTGCGTACGGTCGCGTAGTACATCTGCAACCAATGAAGTGGGTAAGCGATTGGCCTGTGATTGGTATCGATAAAGATGGCAATGGTAACGGTGAACCCGTGCTTACCTATAAGAAACCCAATGTCGGAAAGGTATACCCGGTAGCAACACCTGCGGACAGCGATGAATTTAACGATGTTGTACTGGGACGTCAATGGCAGTGGCAGGCTAATCCTAAAGCAACATGGTCGTTCATGAATGTAACCCAGGGAGCGTTGCGTTTATACTCGGACAAGATTCCCGGAGAAGCAAAGAATAACTGGGATGTTCCGAACATACTTCTTCAGAAATTTCCGGCTGATGAATTTATAGTGACAACGAAATTTACCTTCGCACCAAATGAAAAACTGCAAAGTGAAAAGACGGGGCTGATTGTGATGGGACAAAGCTATGCATCGCTTGCTTTGAAGCATTCAAAGGAAGGTATATACCTGGTATATACAACGTGTAAAGATGCAGCGAAGGGAAGTGCCGAAACGGAAAAGATATTGACGAAGGTGAGCGATGCAACCATTTATGCCCGCGTTACGGTTCGTAAGGGTGCTGTATGTAAATTCAGCTATAGCACCGATGGTAAACAGTTTGAGACAGTGAACGAAGATTTTCAGGCTGAAGCCGGTCGGTGGATCGGGGCAAAGGTTGGACTTTTCTGTACGCGTACCTCGCAGATCAACGATTCGGGGTTTGCAGATTTTGATTGGTTCCGTTTCGAGCCTGTACAATAAATTAAAATGTATGCAGCAGATGAAGTATCTTATAGCGTTTAGTGTTGTTGTAACGCTGCTGTTGGCGAATACCCGTATAGCCTCGGGACAGACGGTTTACAAAGACAAATATACCGTAGCGCAAGATGGAAGCGGAGATTATAAAACACTGCAGGAGGCAATCAATGCCTGCAAGGTATTTCCGGATGGCAGGATCACAATTTACCTCAAACCCGGTATATATCGAGAAAAGGTAGAAGTATACTCCTGGACTAATAAAATTTCATTGTTAGGAGAAGATGCTGCTACTACCATTATCTCATTCGATGATTATTCAGGCAAGGGATCGCACAATACATTTACTTCTTATACTGTAAAAGTTATAGGCGATGATTTTTATGCCGAGAATATAACGTTTGAGAATGCTGCCGGTCCTGTAGGACAAGCTGTAGCGCTGCATGTAGAAGGCGACCGTTGTGTCTTTAAAAATTGCAGGTTTCTGGGTAACCAGGATACGATCTATACCGGAGGTGATAGCAGTCGTCAGTACTTCAGTCATTGCTATATAGAAGGAACAACCGATTTTATCTTCGGAGCAGCAACAGCTGTATTTGAAGATTGCACGATACACAGCAAGAAAAACTCATACGTAACAGCAGCGTCTACGCCAGAAGGTAAGCTATACGGATATGTATTCCTCAACTGTAAACTCACAGCAGCACCAGAAGTAACCAAAGTATATTTAGGGCGTCCGTGGCGGAACTATGCCAAGACAGTTTTTGTGAACTGCGAACTGGGCGAACATATACTGCCGGAAGGCTGGCACAACTGGAGCAAACCGGATGCAGAGAAGACGACATTCTATGCTGAGTATAATTCTTCAGGTAAAGGTGCCAACGCAGCAGCACGCGTGCCGTGGTCGCACCAGCTCAATAAAAAAGAAGCACAGCTCTATACAGTTAATAAAATATTGGCAGGTACGGACGGATGGAACGGGGCGATAAAATCAAGATAATCATGCGTAGATGTATATTTATATTGATACTGGTATTCCCGATGTTTTTACAGGCGCAGGTAAAATATGATTTTACAGTGGCTGCCGATGGCACCGGTACATTTCGCACGGTACAGGAGGCGATTAATGCCGTTCCTGATTTCAGGAAGAATCAAACGACCATTTATATCCGGAATGGTATATATAAAGAGAAGCTGGTGTTGCCCACGTGCAAGACGAATGTGAAGTTTGTCGGTGAAGACGTGATGAAGACAATATTGACATTCGATGATTTTGCACAGAAGAAAAATCGCTTTGGCGAGGAGATGGGTACAACGGGTTCATCGAGTTTTTTTGTTTTCGGAGATGATTTCACTGCGGAGAATATCACGTTCGAGAATTCCGCTGGTGCTGTCGGACAAGCCGTTGCTGTACGCATTGATGGCGATCGCGTAACATTTCGGAACTGCAGGTTCCTCGGGAATCAGGATACATTATATCCGCACGGAGAAAAAAGCAGGCAATACTATAAAGATTGTTATATCGAAGGAACCGTAGATTTTATATTTGGTTGGTCTACTGCCGTGTTTGATGGTTGCACAATTTTCTGCAAGTCGAATGGTTATGTAACGGCGGCCTCTACATTGCAGGAGACTCCCTATGGATTTGTATTCATCAACAGTAAAATTACCGGGAGTGCTGCGGAAGGTTCATTTTATTTGGGACGACCATGGAGACCTTTTGCTAAGACAGTTTTTGTAAATTGCTACCTCGATAAACAGATCAAACCGGAAGGCTGGCATAATTGGGACAAGAAAGATGCAGAGAAGACAGCTTACTATGCCGAGTATAAATCGAAAGGACCAGGTGCCGATGATAAAGCGCGCGTAAGCTGGTCGCACCAGTTAACGGATGAAGAGGTGAAGGCATTTACGGTCGAGAAGATTTTTGGAGATTGGGGAGTCGTTGTCCGTTAATCGTTATCCGTGCATGCACTTTTAACGTTGTGTCTCCTTCGTGTTCTGTGCAATTGGATTTTGAAATAGTAACTATAAATATATACACATGCCGGTTTTACGAGCGAAGGATGCAGTGATTACAAAAGTTAAGGATGGTGTCGAAAGAAGACTGATTTACACCAACGACCTGATGACAGCAGTTATTGATTTTAGCAATGGCCCCTGGAGCGAGCCGGAGCCTCCGCATTATCATGTGCATGAACAAACTACTTATGTAGCAGAAGGGGAGATTATCTTCTTTTGTGAAGGTGAACCCGATCAACGTTTACGTGCCGGTGATATGTTCAGCGTCCCATCGAATAAAAAACATACCATCCAGTTGCTTACCAAACACGTTCGCCTTATCGACAGTTTTAATCCGATACGACAGGAATTCATTTCTTGATATGCGTGCCGCGGTTGTCATTTTTCTTCTGGGTATAAGTTGCCTTACAGCAAAAGGTCAGAAGCTATATAGTGTTTTTGACTGGAAAGCCGAATATACACTAAACACATACCTGCTTCAGCAGGTACACGGGCAGTATGATGCCAGAAGGAAAACTTTGCAGCAGGCGCTTCAATCACGCGAAGCCATGCTGGCCTATCGTGAAGAATGCAAGGCTCGGTATAAAAAAATACTGGGCGAATTACCAGCGAAGACAAGTCTCAATACAAAAGTAGTTGGTGTCATAAAACAGAACAGGTATCGTATTGAGAAGATTGTCTACGAAAGTATACCGGGACATCATGTTACGTCCAATCTATATATACCAGAAGGTAAAGGCCCCTTTCCTGCAGTGCTGTTGTTTTGCGGGCACGAACAGGAATCAAAAGCAACCGAGTCGTACCAGAAAACGGCAATCCTGTTTGCACAGCATGGCTTTGTTGTATTTGTCATTGACCCGATATCACAGGGCGAACGTCATCAGCTTACAGATAAAGATGCAAAACCTGTTACACGCGGAGGTACCACCGAGCACACACTGGTGAACGCAGCTGCCAATCTTGTCGGCAGTGGAGCAGTAGCCTATGAGTTGTGGGACAATGTTCGTGGATTGGACTATCTCGTTACGCGACCCGAAGTGGATAAAGAACGAATTGGTTGTCTTGGTAATTCCGGAGGCGGTACACAAACCACATACTATATCGCATTTGACGAACGTATAAAGGTGGCAGCTCCGTGCAGCTTCATCGCGCGTAGAGAACGAAACCTGGAGTTGATGGGCGCAAGCGATGGTTGTCAGCATATACCGTATGAAGGCAGCGAACAACTGGAGATCAGCGACTTCCTCATTGCCTTTGCGCCCAAGCCTCTGTTAATACTCGCAGGACGTTATGACTTTGTTGACTATACCGGTGCAGAAGAAGTATATAACGAGTTGAAGCAAGTATATTCTGTTTTGAACAAGCCGGACCAGGTAAGTCTTTTTACAGTCGAAGATGGTCATGGAATATCCAGGCCAAAACGTGAAGCTGCTGTACAATGGTTTTGCAAGTGGCTATATGCAAAAGATGAACCTGTAACAGAAGGATCGTTAATCACGCTTTCACAAAAGGAATTGAACTGCACCGTGAGCGCACAGGTAAACGGTGATTTTAAAAATGAAGTAAATGATATCGCCCGTGCATCCGCAGTCGCGCGGATGTTGCAGCAAAAGCGCTTGTCTCTGTCGCTTGCTGAAAAAGTAAGAACAGCTTTGCGGATTGCACCACTTGAAAGTGCTGTTGTTGTAGAGGACAAGAGCATCGTTCAACGGGAGGGCTATACGGTTCATAAATCCATTGTTAGGAAGGAGGGTGAGGTTCCGCTTCCCGTATTAACGGTTTACCCTGAAGGGGAAGTTCGCGAAACGATTCTGTGGCTACACGAACAGGGCAAGCAAAAGATAGCCGATAGTACTGTACTGATAAAAGAGTACCTGGCGCGTAGCTATGCCGTTGTAATGGCCGACCTGCGCGGGCTGGGAGAGATGAAAGACCTCGCTTCATTCAATGACGCCAAATACTATAACCAGGAGTATCGCAATGCTATGATTGCCCTGCATGTTGGAAAGCCATTAGTGAGTCAGCGAACGATAGATGTTATTACCCTGGCAGACTATATCTATCAACAGGAACGATTGTCTAAAAGTAATATACATATTATGGCGAACGGTATTGCTGCATTGTCGGTTTTGCATGCTGCCGTTCTCGACAGCCGGTTGAAGAAGCTTACGATATCGCAGTTGTTGCCATCGTTCACAGCTATCTATACCGATCCTACACGGTTGAATTGGTATTCATCGGTTGTTCCAAATGTGCTTGCTTATTATGATATCCCCGATCTTGTTGCCTATTTAAAAGATCGCGGTGCAATGGCTAATCCCTAAAATGAAAAAGCCCTGCCGGATAAGCAGAGCTTTTCATGCTTTAAATTATAGTCTCGATTTTAGCTAACAGTAATTTCTTTTTTGCCGATCAGGGGTACATCAATCGAGGATTGCTTCTTTGCAGCTTTTTTATTCTTCTTTTTCTTTTCTTTGCTCAGGCGGTTTATCCAGAGTATAGTTCCTGTAATTGGGAATGTTACACCAGCTACACAGGCGAGAAATGCTATAATTCTTCCTGCCGTGCCACCGATGGAACCTACGTGTATCGGGTAAAATATACCGCGTACACGTTGCCCGAGATTTCGATCTTTATAGAGGGCAGTTCCCAGCAGTTTGCCGGTATATTGATCGAAGAAATATTGATCCGATGCTTTCTCATGAACCGGATCGATCGGCATCACCGTAACGGCATACGCAGCCGTTGAATCTTTAGGTTTATTAACGGTATAAAAAACAGCATTCGGAACCTGGTGCTGTGCAATCTCCAGTATCTGATCTATACCCATAGGAGCTGTGCTGGCAGCAACTGATATAGGAGGCTCGGGGCGTTTGTTCTCCGTTCCGGTTATCCAATATATACCATTGTTGAACCACTCGAACGACCAGGCAAGGCCGGTAAATGCAAAGGCAAACAGAAATATAGCGGTATAGAAACCAATCACTACGTGCAGGTCGTGGTTGATGCGTTTCCATCCCGCCCATTTTAAGGTAAGATGCTGTTTCAGTTTTGCCTTCGTCTTCGGCCACCAGAGAATGATGCCGGTAATCAGGATGAAGAGGAATATAGATGTACTGATGCCTACAATGAGTTTACCAACGTCACCCGCCAATAACCAGCGATGCAGTGAGAACATGGTAAAGAAGAATGAGTTTCGATGGGTATATAAACTGATGACTTCACTGGTATATGGATTTACGAACGCCTGGCTTCCGCCTCCTCCGCCTTTACCAGCTTCCGGTTTTTTGCCTTCGCCTTTTTTGCCACCCTCTTTTTCAGAGGATTTTTTGTCTTCGCGTTTCTTCTGTCCGTCACGATTACCTTTTTCTTTTTTCTCTTCACTGTACGATAGCTCCAGAGACCGGGTGGGGTCGCTATATACTTTGGCACTGGTAACCGATATACCTTTTACATTCTTTTGGAGCGCAGTAGCTGCGTCATCAATCGATACACGTTTCTCACCGGGTGCTACTGTATATCGCTCCGGGTATATATACATCTGCAACTCTTTTTCAAACACAAGCGTGGCGCCTGTAAAGCACACAATCATAATCACAATGCCGGCCGCCAGACTCAGGTACAGGTGAATGTTTCTCCAGAAATTTTTCATCAGCAATTTTTTAAGTTACGAGCTGTGTGTTAAAATTTTTAGTGTGTGCGGGAGTGAGGTATTCCTTCAAGGTTCGATCATATTAAAAACACAGAACCACCTGGTGTCAGGTGGCTTGTGAATTTATACTATCGTGATTGTAATTACCATTTATAACTTACCGTTGCGGAGAACATGCGTGGTGCGATCGGGTTCACGCTGTTGTCATCGTGTACGTTATAGCTGAGTTCGTTCAACAGGTTTGATACTTTTACGCGAAGTGAAACCTGTTGCAAGGTATAACCTGCTGAAAGATCGAACAGGAAGTAATTCGGTATCTCCATCAGTTTATACGTATCGTTTGCTACGGTTGTACGTGTTGATCTTCCGGCTACGCGATCACCAACATAAAATGTAGTGAAGCCGAGATTGAAGTTTTTCAGAACATTGTCTGCGAAAGTATAGTATACGCTGGCGTTAGCGGTGTGTTGCGGGTTGTAACGCAGACGGCTGTTATTAATATACTGTGAGCTTTCTGTATAGCGTGTGTCGTTGTAACTGTAACCAGCGATTACCGATATACCATTGATCGGTTTGCTCATAATATCTAACTCAAGACCTTTGCTGGTAACTTCACCGGCAAGCTCCTGCGGGTTAGACTGATTAACCGCATCTGCAGGTATAGGCAGTACAGATTGCGCCAGATTGCTGTTCACAATGCGGTAAGCTGTTATGTTAGCAGAAAGAAGTCCTTTCAGGAATTCGTTCTTGATACCAACTTCGTATTGATCAATAACAGAAGGAGCGAGGCGTTGATTGTTCACATCAAGACCGGTGTTAAGCGTAAAGGAGTTTGCATAGCTGGCAAATACAGACATCTCTTTCAACGGCTGATATACCAGTCCTACTCGTGGACTAAAGGCATCGTCATACGTTTCATTATTGCCCGTGCCTGATTCCATATAGCTATAGCGGAGTCCTGCGAGCAATTTTACTTTTTCAACAACCGTGATAAGATCCTGTACATATACACCTACACGGGTAAGCGGGTTTTCGGTAATCGTATTCAGGCGTATAGCCGGTATATCGGTGCGTTGCTGATAGCGCGACAGATCATATATATTGATGGTATCATATACGTTCTTGTTCCCCAATGCTGCATTCTCGTAAACATAGGCAAGTGCTTTGTTTGTATACTTATCGTTATCAGCACCTACCAATACCTGGTGTTTGATGGAACCGGTTGAAAATTTACCCGTAAGATTTACCTGTGCTATATAGTAGTCCTGATCAGTACCCGAACGTTGCAAACCTCTTACCCAGCGTCCGTCAGTAGCTACAAATTGTCCTGATGCATTCGGACGAGTTGTTCCATACTGATCGTTGTAATATCCCTGGTAAGATCCCAATACGTTGATAGACCAGTTGCTGTTCAGTGCATGGTTAATGGTTACCGTAGCACTTTTCTGTTCAGCTTCATAGTACGACCAGCTGGCTCCGAGAAAACGGCTGCGTGGTATATTTGCAATTTCGTAGTTGATCGCTCCTGTACCATAATCGAGTGTGCGGTTGTCTTTCAGGTAATCTCCTTCAATAACGATCTCTGTATTTTTACCAGCTTTTACCAGGAACGAAGGATTGAAATATATACGGTCGGATTTTACTTCATCGCGGAAGCTTCTTGCATTTTCATAACTGGTGTTGATGCGATAGGCAACTTTGCTGCTGTTGTTTACAGATCCATATATATCCAGTGAAGGTTTATAGTAATCATAGCTGCCTGTACGGAATGATATCTCGCCACCGTCTTGGAATTTAGGTTTCTTGGTAACAAGGTTCAGCACACCACCAGCTGTTACGTTTCCAAACAGAATCGCGGCACTTCCTTTTAGTACTTCTACGCGTTCCAGTCCGCTTATCTCCGGCATCACACCGTTGTTATAGCGAACACCGTTTTTAAATGTATTGCTGCTTCCGTAGCTAAAGCCACGTCCTGCTATTTCTTCCTGTACACCCCCGGTGGTTCCCATCAGGTATATACCGCTGGTGTTAGCCAGTACATCGCTGAGGCGACCTACCTGCTGGTTTTCCAAAACGGTTTTATCAATCACAATTATACTTTGCGGAAGATCCATTGGTTTGATACCGGCCTTGCCGATCTCCACCGTTTTTTCATTCAGGCTTCGCGTATCGCTTACCACAATCTCTGCGAGTTGTTCAGAGCTTTCGGATAAGGAGAAATCAACTACCGTGGTTTCGTTGGCCGTAACTTCGACTTGTTTTTCCTGCGGTTGAAATCCTACAAAAGAGGTGATGAGGGTGTAGCTTCCTGCCTTCACATTTTTGAGCGTAAAAGAGCCATCTTCTGCAGTGATGGTTCCCTTGTTATTCTCTTTCAAGGCCACATTAACAAAGGCAGCGGGTTGCCCATCGCTCGTTTTAACAAAACCTTTTACAGTACCTTGCTGGGCCAGGGCAGCAATGCTAACGATACTGAAAATCAATACAATAAAGACCTTGCCGGTAGAGGTAGCAATCATAATTTATTTAGACTTATTTTAAACAGTGCAAATGTATATCTCTGTTTAGAATAAGTACAAATAAGCAAGGGGATTAATTTATAATCCCCTTTCTATAGCACTTTTGGTGTGTTTTGACTACAAAGATACTCCCCTCTTCCATGGTATGAAGTCGTCCTGGTTCAGCTCGACAGCTTTTGCGGTTACGCGTCCGCTGGCCACTTCGATGATAAAATCAAGAATATCTTCACCTTCCTGCTCAATGGTTTTTTCACCGGATATGATACCGCCGGTGTTATAGTCGATGATGTCCGGCATGCGCTGGGCAAGCTTGGTGTTGGTTGCAATCTTGATTACCTGTGATACCGGGTTGCCCGTAGGTGTACCAAGGCCTGTTGTAAAGAGAATGATCTGTGCACCGGAGCCTGTAGTACCTGTAGTACTTTCAACATCGTTACCAGGAGTGCAAAGTAAATTTAGTCCTGGCTTTTTGATATACTCTGCATATTGCAACACATCGGCTACCGGGGCGTTTCCTCCTTTTTTAGCTGCACCTGCTGATTTGATAGCATCCGTGATCAGGCCATCTTTAATGTTACCGGGTGATGGGTTCATATCAAAACCTGAACCTACTGCCTCGGCAGCATTTGAATAGGTGCGCATTAATTTGATAAAGAGTTCTGCAGCGCTGTCTTCTTCACAACGGTTGATCAGTTCCTGTTCAACACCACACAATTCAGGAAACTCTGAAAGTATAGTGCTACCTCCCAGGGTAACGAGTACATCTGATGTATGTCCTATAGCAGGGTTTGCAGATATACCGGAGAAACCATCCGAGCCACCACACTTCAAACCTACTACAAGTTTACTGAGTGGCGCGGGTTTACGCTCGATCTTGTTTGCTTCAATAAGCTCGAAGAAAGTTTTCTGTATAGCTTGTGTGAGCAACTCTTGCTCTGTACCGGATTGTTGCTGATCAAGAATGATCACCGGCTTGGTGCCTTTCGGATCAAGTGTCTGAAGTTTCTCACGCAGTGTTTTGATCTCTGCATTCTGGCATCCAAGACTTAATATAGTAGCACCCGCTACGTTCGGGTTGTGAATATACCCTGCAAGCAACGCACACAGTGTTTGTGAATCCTGGCGTGTACCACCACAACCTCCCTGGTGCGTCAGGAATTTTATACCATCTATATTTTTGAAGATGCGTGAGTGACCGTTTTCAGCAGCAGGTTGAAAAGATATAGAAGAGATTTTATCCGTCTTTCCTTCTTTATACAGACTTACCAGTTCGTGAACGTAGTTCTTGTAAGCATCCGGTTTGCTGAAGCCGAGTTCTTCGATAAAGGCTTTGCTGATTACTTCAACGTTTCTGTTTTCACAGAACACCAGCGGTATAACCAGCCAGTAGTTTGCTGTACCTACCTGTCCATCGGCACGGTGATAGCCCATGAATGTTTTGTTCTTGAACTTCGAAACATCCGGCGGAGTCCATTGATAGGTTTTTGTTCTGCCAGAGTATGGAGCAGCTTTGTGCTTGATGTTGTGCGTACCAATAACACCACCTTCCTTAATAGGAGAGAGTGCCTTGCCCACCACGGTTCCGTACATAATTACTTCTTCTTCGGGCTGAAGCGGTTTCTCCAGGAATTTGTGTTTGGCCGGTACATCGTCTACCAGGGTGAGTGATCCACCATTGAGCGTTAGCTTTTCTCCGGCTTTGAGGTCTGTTAATGCTACATAAACATTATCAGACGGATGAATTTTTAGAAATCTGTTTGACATATTGATAAATCGCGTATCTTGCGCAATCGATTGCGCAATTTACACAGTTTTAATATTAAAGCAAGGGACGAAATTAATATAATTAATCATGCACCGCAGCGAAACAATAACGCTTCAGAAACTAAAATCTACTATCAGCAGAAACGGCATGCTTCCTTTTTTTAATCATCAGAATATAGACTGTGTGCTGGAGGTTATGAAGATTTTAAAACGTTGCGAGTGCGATGTGTTTGAATTCACACACCAGCGCGATGCGCGCGGTATACGCATGTTTGCCTGGCTGGCCGATCGTGCTAAAGAACTTGGTATTACCATGGGAGCCGGTACGATACTCGATGCATCGCAGGCAAACCGCTATATACGGGTCGGTGCTCAATTTATAGCATCTCCGTTTCTGCACGAAGATGTGGCGCAGGCCTGTCATGATAACGATGTCTTGTGGATACCCGGATGCACAACCTTAGCCGATGTACAACAGGCAACGGCATGGGGTGCGACTGCGGTAATGATTATACCCGGTAATATTCTCGGACCGGACTTTGTAAAACAAGTTGTTACCATTCATCCGGAACTCATGTGTATACCTTCCGGTGGTGTTACCGTGGCGAAAAATAATATCGGGAGCTGGTTTGATGCAGGTGCTTTATGTGTTAGGTTGGGTGACGCATTGTTTACACGCGAAGATGTGGCGGTGAAAGATTGGGGAAAAATAGAGAGCAATGTTTTCCATGCGTTTCAGGGAGTCAAGCAATTAAAATCGTCTATCCTAAGAACCAAATCGATCAGCATCTAGCATGGCTACAGTTCCTATTGTTACAGCATTACTCTCTTATGGAATGTCGGGCGAAGTATTTCACGCCCCACTCATTGCCGCACATCCACAGTTTCAACTCCATACAATCGTACAACGCAGCAGTACACATGCCACCCAACGGTATCCGCAAGTGCGTGTGGTTGATCGTGTTGAAAAAGTATTTCTGGATGATGCGATAGAACTCATTGTAGTAAACACGCCCAACGACACGCATACCGATTTTGTAACGCGGGCACTCGAAGCCGGTAAACATGTTATTGTTGAGAAACCGTTTACCGTTACGGCCGCAGAAGCCGATCAACTTATCGCACTCGCTAAAAAGAAAAATAAAATACTCACGGTATTTCAGAACAGACGGTGGGATGGCGGCTTTCTCACGGTAAAAAAAATACTCGATAATAATTTAATAGGTAAGATGGTAGAGCTGGAAGTACACTACGATCGCTTCCGAAACTATATACAACCTGCTACCTGGAAAGAAGAAACCGGCAGAGGTACCGGTATACTATATAACCTCGGGTCGCACATGCTCGATCAGATCATTTTGCTGTTTGGATTTCCACGCGAAATAGATGCACGCATCGGTATACAACGCCCCGGAGGAAAAGTGGATGATTACTATGATATACGTTTACAGTACAACGGCTTTCATATTATAGTCAAGTCAAGTTACCTCGTGCGCGAACAAGGCCCGCAATATATACTGCATGGCACAGAAGGTTCGTTTGTGAAGTATGGTATAGATCCGCAGGAGCAGGCATTGAAAGAAGGAAAGACACCTGGCACGAGTGGCTGGGGCACCGAAGATAAACAATACTGGGGCAAGCTCAATACATCAATACAAGGTATACATGTAGAGGGCGTGATCGAAACACTGCCGGGCGATTACCTGGCTTTTTATCAAAACATATACGAGGTGATCCGGCAGAATAAACCACTGGCGGTTAAACCGGAAGAATCGCGCGAAGTGATCCGGTTGATCGAACTATGTTATGAAAGTAATCGCACACGTCAAACTGTTAAACTCTAAATCGAATCCCATGTATATTCAAGATATATTCAATCTTCAAGGTAAAGTAGCCGTTGTAACCGGGGGAACCGGTGTATTGGGAAGTGCCATGAGTAAAGCACTCGCCAAAGCAGGAGCAAGCGTAGTTATACTCGGAAGAAGAAAAGAAGCTGCCGATGCATTGGCAGACGAAATAAAAAAAGCAGGCGGTACAGCAACAGGTGTTTCTGCCGATGTACTGAATGAACAACAACTAAAGGACGCCAGAAAAATTATTACCGACCAATACGGAACAATTGATATACTGGTAAACGGTGCAGGTGGAAACATGCCGGGCGCCACTATACTTCCCGATAAAAGTTTTCTGGATCTCAAGATCGATGACTTTCAAAAGGTAGTCGACCTTAATCTTACCGGCACGGTTTTACCATCACAAGTATTTGGTGAAGTTATGGTGACGAAACGCCAGGGTAACATCATCAATATATCTTCCATGACATCGTTTCGTCCACTGACACGCGTGGTGGGATACTCGGCAGCCAAAGCAGCCATCAGCAATTTAACGCAGTGGCTGGCGGTGGAGATGGCTAAAAAGTTTGGTGAAGGTATACGCGTGAATGCTATAGCCCCCGGATTCTTTTTAACCGAACAAAACCGAACATTGCTTACAAATACCGATGGAAGTCTTACACCTCGCGGAGAGTCAATTATTCGCAGCACACCGTTCGGTCGCTTCGGACAGGCCGATGAATTGAACGGTACATTGATATGGTTATGCTCCGATGCTTCGAAATTTGTATCGGGAATTGTAGTGCCGGTGGATGGCGGGTTTAGTGCATTTACAGGGGTGTAGAAGTGGGGAGGTCCCAAAGTCGGGAAGATGGGAAGCCCGGAAGTAGAGTGGAGTTGGGGGAGATGTGCGGTGGACGGAAGAGAAGTAAGAATTGATAGGTAAGAATTAGTAAGGATATAGTTTGATATGTAGTTAGTGTGCTGGGTTAGTATCTGTCGTTGTAGATATATACTTCAAAAACGAGTACAGCTTCAGAAGTAAAGCATGGCAAAAAAACTTCCGGTCTTTCGGAATTCCCGACTTTCGGACTCTTCTCCGACTCTCGGTCTCCGCCTCCGGACTTAAAAAGAAATAAGGAATGAACAAAAAAGTAATCACCTTCGGAGAAATCATGTTACGGCTCTCTACTCCGGGGTTTGCACGGTTTACGCAGGCTGAAAGTTTTAAAGCACTGTATGCAGGATCGGAAGCAAATGTAGCAGCATCACTCAGTCACTTTGGTATTCCAACGGCTCATGTTACGCGCTTTCCGGAGAATGATCTGGGCAAAGCCGCAACGCAAACACTGAAGCGCTACGGTGTGGATACACGCTATATTGTATATGGTGATGAACGCATGGGACTATATTTCCTGGAGAACGGTTCCATGCAACGAGCTTCACGCATTGTATACGATCGTTTCAATTCTGCCTTCGCACATATAAAGCCGGGCATGATCGATTGGACAGAGGTGCTGAAAGATGCCGCTTGGTTTCACTGGACGGGTATAACTCCGGCTATATCGCAAGGTGCTGCCGATGTTTGTAAAGAAGCTATAGCCGCAGCACGCAAAATGAACATCACCATCTCGGGCGATATAAACTACCGGAGAAATCTCTGGCAGTATGGAAAAACGGCTCGTGATATTATGCCTGCACTCATTGAATCCACGAATGTGATTATAGCCGGCATTACCGATATGGAAAATTGTGTAGGTATATCAGGTGCCACGTTTGAAGAGGCATGCAAGGCATTCAAACAGGCTTATCCATCAACTACTAAAATATCTACTACACTGCGCGATTCTATAAGTTCATCGCATAACCGACTTACCGGTTTGCTATGGAACGGCAAAGAGCTACTGCAATCACAGGAGTATGATATGCCGAACATTGTAGATCGTGTAGGCGGAGGCGATGCCTATATGGCGGGCTTGATCTATGGTATACTTACCTCCAAGACCGATGCAGCCACGGTTGAGTTTGCAACGGCAGCCAGTGTGCTCAAACACTCCATCGAAGGTGATGTTAACTTAGTAACGGCCGATGAAGTAGAGCAACTGGTAAAAGGCGAAAATGTAGGCAAACTACTACGATAGCAATAGGACACAAGTTATCCGGAATATATACGAATAACTATTAACTGATAACGATTAACAATTAACGGCTAAAGAATGAAATTCACCAATCAGCAAATAGTAGATACCATGAAGCGCACTGGTGTGGTGCCATTATTCACACACGACAATGCCGAAGAAGCGCAGCAGGTTATAGAGGCAGCGTATCGCGGAGGCGTTCGTGTGTTTGAATTTACCAACCGGAAGAAAAACTCGTACGATGTATTTGTACACATTCTGAAACAACGGAGTAACTACCCGGATCTGATGATTGGTATCGGTACTATTATGGATGGTGCGACTACTAAGAAATTTATTGACGCAGGAGCAGACTTTATTATATCTCCGATTCTGAAACTGGAAATGGCTGAAGTATGTCGCGCGCACAATAAACTGTGGATGCCAGGCTGCGCTACGCTTACGGAAATTGTAACTGCAAAAGAAAACGGAGCTGAAGTAATAAAAGTATTTCCGGGTTCTGTACTCGGGCCGGGCTTTGTTTCGTCTATCATGCCCGTTGTGCCGGATCTGCAATTGATGATTACCGGAGGTGTAGAGCCCAATGAGAAAAATCTGTCTGCGTGGTTCAAGGCAGGGGCTATGTGTGTAGGGATGGGATCGCAGTTATTTACAAAAGAAATTATAGCGGAGAAAAATTGGACACTGTTGGAGAAGAATGTAACGGAGGCGTTGGATATTGTGAAGAAACTGCGTAGCTGAAAGTAGCTGCAGTTGTTGAGACAGTATATATAAACCTATAAAGAGATTTTACAACCAAACCCATAAACCGTGGAAAAACTTCATAATGCAAACCAGGCCATTGGTAAATACCGATGGACGATCTGTGCCCTGGTATTTTTTGCCACCACCATTAACTATCTCGATCGGCAGGTATTGAGTTTGTTGCAGCCAAGACTTGAGGAACTTTTCGGATGGACCAATAGTGACTACGCCAGCATTGCTGCCGTTTTTCAGTTTACGTATGCTATATCCATGTTGTTTGCCGGACGCCTGGTTGATAAGCTCGACACGAAGTGGGGCTATGGTTGGGCTATTATTATCTGGTCTGCGGCTGCGGTTGTTCATGCGTTGGCATTACCCATTGGCGAAAATATAGCATCGATACTCGGTTGGTTCGGTGTGGGTGCTGTATCCATTTCGGTTGCCGGGTTTATGTTCTCGCGCGCATTTCTGGCGTTGGGTGAAGCCGGTAACTTTCCCGCTGCGATCAAAGCTACAGCTGAGTATTTTCCGAAACGCGAACGTTCTTTTGCTACCGGTATATTTAACTCGGGCGCAAATATTGGGGCTATACTCGCTCCGATAACGGTACCGTGGATCTATAGCAATTGGGGATGGGAGGCAGCCTTCATCATTATCGGTGCGATTGGCTTTCTGTGGCTGTTGTTCTGGCTGACGCTCTATGAGAAACCGGAAAAACAAAAACGTCTTTCTGCTGCCGAGTTGAACTATATCAACAGTGATGAAGATAAAAGTACACCAACGCAAACTGTTACACCCGATGAAAAGGTTTCATGGTTTCAACTGCTTGGCTATAAACAAACCTGGGCCTTTGCTTTTGGTAAATTTATGACGGACGGTGTGTGGTGGTTCTTCCTCTTCTGGTTGCCGGCATACCTCAAAGCACAATATGGCATTATTGATAAGGCTGTAACATTACCGTTAACGGTATTGTATACATTGGCCATGGTGGGGAGTATAATGGGCGGATGGTTCCCGATGTATTTTATTCGCAAAGGCTATGCGGTATACGATGGTCGCATGCGCGCGATGCTGGTAATTGCGTTGTTCCCGTTATTGGTACTGGCAGCACAACCTTTGGGTGATATCAGTTTCTGGCTCCCGGTGTTATTCATTGGTATAGGAGCATCGGCACACCAGGCATGGAGCGCAAATATATTTACGACTGTGTCTGATATGTTTCCGAAAAAAGCAGTGGCATCAGTGGTAGGCATTGGTGGTATGGCCGGTGGTATTGGTGGTGTTATTCTCACTAAATTAGGAGGAGCACTCTTCGATCATTACAAGGCATTAGGACACATCGAGACGGGGTATACCATCATGTTCACCATTTGTTCGGTTGCCTACCTGGTGGCGTGGTCTGTTATGAAAGCACTGGTGCCGAAGTATAAACCGATCACAGACCTCTAGGGAAAATTTGCTTCATCGTAATTCCTGAAATATATACTCAAACTCTCGCTGACCTGTATAGGGTATAAAAATTTATTTTTTATATTTCACTTCCTCAACCAGAGGTAGAGCCCCATGCCAGCGAGAGTACTTGTATTTTGTTTGTTTATACTGGTGTTGTCTCATCATTGTGTGCGTGCACAAAACGGACAATACCGGTTCTCACACCTTGATGTCAACCAGGGCTTGTCCAACAGCCAGGTAAAGACATTTCTGAAAGATAGCAGGGGGTTTCTCTGGATCGGTACCATCTCCGGGCTGAATCGATTTGATGGCAGCACATTAAAAATATTCCGCAACGACCCGCGCGATACAACAACGCTTCTCGATAATGATATCTATAGGATATTTGAAGATCCTTCCGGAAGAATATGGGTTTATACGTATGCCGGCATGTGTATATATGATCCCGCCACCGAAAAATTTACCCGCAACGTATATCGCGTACTGCGGGAGTATAACATGCCGGAAGGCTTTTTGACAGAGATACTAAAAGACCGTGAAGGTAATTTCTGGTTTCTCCACAACACGGGCAGACTCTATAAATATATACCTGCTCAGAAAAAAACGATTTCCGTTCTTCAGCATGATACGGACACAACGCTTGCCCATAGTAATCCGATATTTTCCATCGCGAAAGGAGCCAACTGCCTGTGGCTGCTGCATCGCAACGGTATGCTTGAAAAACTCGATGTCCAATCGCTGCATATACTATACCGCAATCTGACCTTCCATCAGCAGAATAAAAATGAGACACCAGAGTATAGTCTGACAGCCGACAATGATGGTGATTTATGGATATACTTTGTGAACACAAACAATGGCGTATATCATTTCAGAACTTCCGAGAAGAAGATTTATCATTTTAATAAAACGTCATCGCCCGTTCATCTGAACACCGATATTATACGCGGAGTTGTACAGGATAACAAAGGTCTCATCTGGATCGCGACCGATCATGGCGGTGTTAACGTCATCAACAAGAAAGATTTTTCGGTTCACTATATTTTACACAATACCGAAGACGAGAGAAGTCTGAGCCAGAACAGTATACAGACGATGTATAAAGATTACGATGGTTTTATCTGGATTGGTACGTATAAGCGCGGTGTTAATTACTATCATGAAAATGTGATTCGTTTCCGGCTCTTTCGCCATTCAACATCCAATAAAAATAGTTTGCCTTTCAATGATATTAATTGCTTTGCCGAAGATGATGATGGTAACATTTGGATCGGTACAAATGGTGGAGGTCTTATCAAGTACGATCGGAAGACAGAACACTTTACCCAGTATACGCATGAGCCGGGTAATCCAAACACCATTGGCAGCAATGTAATTGTAAGTATGTTCTTTGACAGCTATAAAAAGTTGTGGATCGGTACATACTATGGCGGCTTGAACAGTTTTGATGGTCGCAACTTTACCCGCTACAGGCATTCGGCAGATCCGAAGAGTATAAGTGATGATAATATCTGGGAGATCTTTGAAGACTCGCAGCGAGAACTCTGGATTGGTACACTGAAATCAGGTATAGATGTATTCGACCGGGATTCAAAAACATTCAGACATTATCCCTCCATACAATTTCACCTCGACAGCTCAGTACACTCAACCTATATACCCGCTATTGTTGAAGATGCAGAGAAAAACATCTGGATAGGCACGGGTTATGGAATTGATTTTTACGATCGTAAAACCGGAAAGTTTACACACTATCTGAATGATGTAAATAATCCGAAGAGCCTCGGGCATAACAATGTATTTTCTATTCTCGATGACGGGAAGGGAACGATATGGATCGGTACCAAAGAAGGATTGAATTTATTCGACAAGAAAACAAAAACATTTCGCGCACTGCGACAAGAAGACGGTTTGCCGCATAACACAGTGTTGACGCTGCTGCAAGACAGTGGCGGTAATTTGTGGATGAGTACACCGCAGGGATTGTCCAATCTCATATTGAGGCGAAAGCCTGATGGCACGATTGCATCTTTCCGCTTTAAGAATTACGATGAGTCGGATGGTCTGCAAGGCAAATCTTTCAACGAAGGTGCCGCCTATAAAACACGTAAAGGAGAATTGATCTTCGGTGGTGCCAATGGTTTTAATCTTTTCAAACCGGAAGATATAGTACTCAATGACAAGAAGCCGGTAGTACGTTTTACCGGTTTACAGATTTTCAATAAAGAAGTAAAGATAGGCGAGAAGGTAAAGGGCAGTGTTATACTGGATAAGTCGATAACGCTCACGCCCGGGATCAGGCTTGCACACAGCGATAATGTTTTCTCGATCGAGTTCACTTCGCTTAATTATTTTCTTCCGGAGAAGAGCCGGTATAAATATAAACTTGAAGGCTTTAATAAAGAGTGGCTTGCCACCGATGGTAACTCCAGGCGCGTAACCTTTACCAACCTCGATCCGGGTGAATATACCCTTCGCGTAAAAGCTTCCAATAACGATGGTATATGGAATGACGAAGGCACTTCGATGAAAATTGTTATACTGCCCCCGTTCTGGAAAACGAAGACAGCTTTTGTACTTTATATATTCCTGGTGATGGCGGCACTGCTGGTAACGCGTAAACTGATTCAGCAACGCGAGCGTCTCAAATTCATTATTGAGCAGGAACGACAAGAGGCACAACGCATGCACGAGCTTGATATGATGAAGCTTCGGTTTTTTACCAACGTTAGTCATGAGTTTCGCACACCGCTTACCTTAATACTTGCCCCCGTAGAAAAACTGATGAAAGCTGCCAACGAAGAGCAGCGAACACAATTTCAACTGATCCACCGCAATGCAAGACGACTGCTTAACCTGGTCAATCAACTGCTCGATTTCCGGAAGCTCGAAGTGCAGGAAATAAAATTCAATCCATCGGAAGGCGACATCGTACGGTTTATCCGCGAGACTACATTTTCGTTCTCGGATATGTCGGAGAAGAAAGATGTCTCACTGGATTTCAAAACTTCGGTAGATTCCCTCGAAACTATTTTTGATCGGGATAAGCTCGAAAAGATCTTGTTCAACCTCCTGTCCAATGCATTCAAATTTACTCCCGGTAATGGAAATATAACGGTAACTATAAACGAGGTGCATGGTGAAGAAGGCAAGTGGCTGGAGATACGCGTAACGGATACCGGTATAGGTATACCGCTGGATCAGCAGGAAAAGATATTCGAACGGTTCTTTCAGCACGATCTCCCCGGAAGCATGGTAAACCAGGGCAGCGGTATAGGACTGTCTATTACAAAAGAGTTTATACGTATACATGGCGGTAACATTACTGTAACCAGCGAACCCGGAAAAGGAAGTTGTTTTACTGTAACTATACCGGTAAAGGATGTTACTGCACATGAAGTTCCTGCAGCACTGGAAGAAGCTGAGATACCCGAATGGGAGGCGGAACTTCAATCGGATAAACCTAGCATTTTGCTGATTGAAGACAACGAAGATTTCCGTTTCTACCTGAAGGATAATTTACGACTGCACTATAAAATTATAGAGGCGCGTAATGGTAAAGAAGGTTGGAACCAGGCTTTGTCCACATTGCCCGACCTGATTGTAAGTGATGTGATGATGCCGGAGATGAACGGAATTGAACTTTGTAAAAAGATTAAAAACGATCCGCGGGTGTCGCATATACCGGTAATTCTGCTTACCGCGCGCACCGCAGAAGAACAGAAGATGGAAGGTTTTGAATCCGGAGCAGATGATTACATCACCAAGCCTTTCAACTTTGAGATATTGCAATCGCGGGTTCGTAACCTCATTCATCAGCGCGAAGCATTCCAGAAAGACTTCCGCAGGCAGATCGAAGTAAAGGCCAGCGATGTAAACATTACGTCTCTGGATGAAAAACTTATTCAGCGCGCCATCAAATGCGTAGAAGACAATATTTCCGACACCGCCTTTTCTGTTGAGACACTAAGTCACGAGCTCGGCATGAGTCGGGTACACCTCTACAAGAAACTGTTGGCGCTAACGGGCAAGAGTCCGATCGAATTTATCCGCGTCATTCGCCTGCAGCAAGCCGCACAGTTACTGGAGAAAAGTCAACTCACCGTATCGGAAGTAGCCTATAAAGTTGGCTTCAACAATCCGAAATACTTTACCAAGTACTTTAAGGAAGAGTATAAAATGCTGCCATCTGCCTACGCTGTCTCCAAGCGATCGAAGGAGTAGATATACTGATATACTTTTGCTCTTCAGTAAATTTACTAGGAAGAAGAAGTCTGTCGGGTAGGGTATGACTGAACGCCAAGTAACCTCGCGTACGAAAAACGCGAATGTAAGATTATACAGGAAAACAGATTTTAGTGGTATATCTATACCATTCTCATTCTATACCTTATAACGATGAAATCATACTATGTGCCTACGTACGCGGTTGAGACAGTGTAACTTTTCTATAATGCTTTTTTAGAAAACGATTTCATTTAAAACATTTTTAAGGTAAGCTTTTGCCATTTATTGAACGGTCTATAATAAATGGGTTGGGTAGCTTTGTTCAAACACCCAAATAACAGTTTTATGAAATCTTCAAGCACCCCACACAGCGAGGATTCGATCGCTATCATTGGAATGTCATGCCGTTTCCCGAATTCAAACTCACTCGATGAATTTTGGGAGTTACTAAAAAATGGAAAAGATACTATTGCCGAAATTCCCAAAGAGCGCTGGGATGCAGACCGATATTACGATCCGGATCCACAGGCTACGCGCAAAACGCATCAGCGTCACGCATCACTGTTGAGCAATATCCACGATTTTGATCCACTGTTCTTTAATATATCTCCGGCGGAAGCAAGCGAGATGAGCCCGTCTCAAAAACTGATGATGGAGCTGGCGTGGGAAGCGATTGAAAACTCTTCATTACCCTATAACGATGTGAAGGGTAAAAATGTAGGTGTGTTTGTGGGCAATATATGGACAGACTTTGAACATTACCGTAAAGCCAAGAATGCAAAAGCAACGTTGCACTCGGCTGTGGGGATGTCATCTAACGTAGTGGCTAACCGCGTGTCGTTTGCCATGGGTTTTACCGGTCCGAGTCTTGTTATCGACACCGGGTGTTCTGCATCACTTGTAGCGTTGCATATGGCGTGTCAAAGCTTGCTCCATGACGAATCAACGATGAGCATTGTGGGGGGTATCAATCATATACTGGATCCGGATAAATATATAGAGCTTACACAGTTCGGTGGACTTTCTGTAAAAGGAAAGTGCAGCACGTTTGATGTGGATGCAGATGGTTTCGTACGCGGTGAAGGCGGGGGGGTATTGCTGTTGAAGAAACTATCGGAAGCCGAACGTGACGGTAATAAAATATATGCAGTGATTCGTGGATCGGCTGTAAACAACAACGGCTTTAACGATACGTTGCCGGCCACCAGCACCGAAGGACAGATATCACTTTTCGAAAAAGTATATACCAGTGCAGGTATCGATCCGCACGATGTTCATTACCTGGAAGCACACGGTACCGGTACTAAACTTGGTGACCCGAACGAAGCAATAGCCATTGGTGAATTTTTTGGCAAAGGCAGAACAGGCAAAAGCCTGCGTATCGGTTCTGTAAAAACAAATATAGGGCATACCGAAGCTACGGCCGGTATAGCTGGTCTTATTAAAGTGGTGTTGGCTATGCAGCATAAAGTGCTTCCTCCAAACCTGAACTTTAACAATCCCAATCCAAATATACCTTTCGAAGAACTTCACCTGGAAGTACAAAAAGATTTATCATCATGGCCTGTTAACAATGGCGAAACATTTAAAGCCGGTGTTAACTCGTTTGGCTGGGGTGGTACAAACGCTCACGTGGCGCTTGAAGAATATCGCGCTCCCCGTACAGAGTCAGTTATACCAGCCAATAGTTCAGAAGTATATGCATTGCCGCTATCGGCCAAATCATCGCAGGCATTGAAAGATTATGCACGTGCCTATGCAAAATCAATTGAACTTGGTGACGAAGATAATTTCAAGGCTATATGTGTAGCCGCATCGATTCGTAAGCCGGAATTCGATCATCGTATACTCTTTACAGCAAGCACGCGCGAGCAGATGCTGGCAAGTCTCAAAAACTTTTTTGAAGACGAAGCAGAGGCAACACCCTGCATGCCACTGACTGAAAAAGCAAAAGTTGTTTTTGTATTCCCGGGTCAGGGTGCGCAATGGCTGGGCATGGGCCGTGAGTTGCTGGTAAAAGAGAAAGTATTCAGAGATACTATATTGGCGCTGGATGCAGCGTATCGTACCTATACCGATTGGTCGCTGGTAGATCAGATCAACGCTACACCGGAGACTGATCGTTTGAAAGAGATCAACGTGATTCAGCCCGCTATATGTGCTATGCAGATAGCTCTTGCCAAACTTTGGATGTCGTGGGGTATACAACCACAAGCTGTAGTAGGACACAGCATGGGCGAAGTTGCAGCTGCCTATATTTCAGGCGCTATAAAAATGGAAGATGCAGCACGCATCATCTGCGAACGCAGCCGCCTGATGAAAACCGTAAGCGGTAAAGGTGGTGCGATGGCCGTAACAGAACTAAGCCGTGAAGAAGCAGAGAAAGTTGCTGCTAACTATGGCGGTAAACTTTCTGTAGCCGTTAACAACAGCTATAAATCTACAGTACTTGCTGGCGATAAAGCTTCTATTGATGAAGTGCTGGCGCAACTGGAGGCAAAAGAATTATTCTGCCGCCTGGTGAAAGTAGATGTAGCATCGCATAGCCCGCAGATGGATCCGTTGAAAGAACCGCTGCGTAAAGAACTGCAAGGCGTAGTACCGCAGCCGACTGTGATACCTTTTGTATCAACCGTACATAATAAAGTAATGCAGGGCACCGACATGGGCGCTGACTACTGGGTTGATAACCTGCGTGGCACTGTACAGTTTGCATCCGTAGTTGAAAATCTGCTGAAGGATGAACACATTGTTTTCATTGAAGCAAACCCGCACCCGGTATTGGTAAATGCTGTTACCGAATGTGCAGAGCACGTTCGTAAAAAAGTAATCACCATTGCATCTACACAGCGAGATAACCCGGAGCTTGATGTGATGTTCAAAAACCTGGGCGACTTATATAGCAAAGGTTACTCTGTAAACTGGAAGACATACTATGGTACGGCTACTGCTCCGCAAGCACAACTTCCTGCATATCCGTTCCAGCGCGAGCGCTACGAAATAGAAGATCTTTCCAAGGAACTTGATAATGCTAAAGATGTTGTTGCAAAGTACCCGCTGCTGGGAAGCAAGATCAACCTCGCGAACATAGAAGATATATACTTCTGGGAATCATCCATAAGCTTGAACAAGTTTCCATACCTGCGCGAACGGCTCGTACAGGATCGCGTGGAATTGCCGGTGTCATGCTATATTGAAATGGTATTGGAAGCTGTTGCCGAAGTATACAACGATGTTCCGGTACGCGTGGAAGACCTCAAGTTTACCCGCAGTCTCAATTTGTCAGACAACTCCCGCGTAGATGTACAGGTTAAACTTGTGATCCGCGAGAATAAACTTGGACAGGTATATATCTTCAAAAAAGAAGATCAGGAGTCAGGATGGATACAATTGGCGCAGGGAGGAATTGAGATCACGGAAGAAAGTAAATATGTTCCGGAAATATTTGAGCAGATTGAATACCATGCACCGGATTATACCGAAGGTGTAAGTTATTATAATTTACTCCGCTCCATTGGATTTAATTTTGGCAAGCATTTTCAACAACTCACCGGACTTGATAAAGTTGGTAACAAGCCGTTCCCGAATGTATTGTTCTCCATCAAGGCTGATCCGAACGTACACCTGACATCATCCAAGTATAAAATACATCCGGCATTGATGAGCAGTTTCTTCCAGCCTATATACGGACAACTCGTATCCATACTGGAAGAAGGAAATTTACTGGATGTTCGTTTCAGCAATATTGACCAGGTAGCGATGCATGCAGCTGTTAATTATAGTCGTGAGTTACGCGGTTTCCTGGTTTTCCACCCGTTGGTAAAACACGAAAGCAATTCAAATGCATGGCGCTTCACAGCCGATATTACCATCGCTAATTTTGATAACACTCCGGTAATGACAATAACCGGTTTGCAAGGTATAGCAGAGCGCAAAACGCCTAAAGCAAACAGCAGTGGTCAGAAAGCAGGAGGCTTTGTATTTCTTGAACACTATGCAACGATCAAAACTGAAAGCGAGAAACAACTTGCGCTGGAACAGATGATCACACACCACGTGTCGAAGATCATCAAGATATCCGCCAATCGCATCAAGCATACCATGACCTTTAAAGGAATGGGACTCGATTCACTGATGGCTGTGCAATTAAGAAATCTTCTTGAAAAAGAACTGGCTATCAAATTAACCGTTGGTTTGTTCTGGTCGCACCCAAGTATACAGGAGTATGCCGCATACCTGAAAGATATACTTACGGCACAGAATCACGGCACTACCGTAGCCGTGCAGCCCGCGGTTGATAAAGTTGTTAACTGGTTCACGATTCCGAAGGCAAACCCGAATGCTTCATTCCGCGTATTCTGTTTCCATGATGCAGGCGGAAGCGCTTCACTCTTCAACGGTTGGGAAAACCTTTTGGACAATGCCACCACTGAACTGGTACTGGTTGAAATGCCGGGAAGAGGAAGAAGAATGGAGGAAACGCCATACGTGGATTTCCAAACATTCATGCGTGACATTATGCCGTCTATCATTCCGATGCTGAATAAACCCTATATATTTCTGGGACACAGCATGGGTGGTATGGTTGCTTACGAAATTGTACGCGAGCTGCGCAGAAGAAAACTGGCTTTGCCGGAAACGCTATACATCTCTTCAACGTCTGGGTTAGGCGCGTACGAGAAAAAACAGGTGGACTACACATTGTCTGATGATGAACTTGTACAGATGTATCCGCACCTGGCATTGAGCAATGTTGGTGATGTGGAGATCCAGAGTCTCATGATCAACATTCTGCGGGCCGATCTTCAGTTCCTGTATCACTACGAGTTCATCACGGAAGAGCCGTTGAACATACCAATCATTGCCATCCACGGATCAGAGGATGAACGTGTAAAACGTAACCAGATCGAGCAGTGGGAAAAAGAGACAGCAGTATCTTTCAATTTGATCTCACGCACCGGTGGACACCGCTATATCGAGCATGACGGTGCATTTGTTGCCCAGCTTGTGCAAGACAATATCTATAACAGAATGGTAACGCACCAGCCGGCCAAGACTCTTTTGTAATCAGCAATCAATAGTTTTTTATACCAGTATACGTGCAGCATATATAGCCTGCACGTATATTGGTATTGTTATTTTCTGAACTCATAAAACGTATACATCATGAAAGAATCAGTTAAGGATAAAATTATAGGAACGTGGAAGCTTGTTTCGTGGAAATATATGGATGGTGATAAGGAGCCTGCGGATTTCTTTGGTGAAAATCCAAAAGGTATACTTACATATGATACGAGCGGCTATATGAATGCACAGTTGATGAAAAGCGGTCGGAGTAATTTCAATGCTGAATCAATGACAGGTGGCACGACCGAAGAAATAAAAAATGCGTACCTGAGCTATGCAGCTTACTGGGGAAAGTACTATGAGCGAACGCCAGGTGAACTGGTGCATGAAGTAGAAGGAAGTCTTTTTCCGAATTGGGTTGGTCACGATGAAATTCGATATGCACAGATTGATGGAGATACGCTCGTGTTAAGTATACCTCCATTTCGGGTTACGTGGAAACGCGCATAAAAAAAAAATCTCCGAAAATCTTCTGCTCCAACACAGGATTTTCAGAGATATATTTTTTTAAGCTTAAAGTTATTTTGCTACAGTTGCCTGTTCTTTTAACCACTTGCGTGCATCAGGCTCCGAATTGAAAATAGCTACGGTATAAACACCTTTTGTAGCTTTTGTGAAACCTTGCAGTGAAAGCTGGGTAAATATATTGTCAGACATGATCACTGCCATATCCGTGAGTCCTTCTTTTGCTGCGCGTGGGTTCCAGTCTGTCTGATACCACTCGTTGGCAGCTTGCCATGGACCTGATACTTTACGGTTATCAACCAATACTCTACTGCATTTCACTTCTTTGATAATTTTAAGTAATTCTTCTGAGCCTGCCTTTACTTGATCTACCGTAAGGAAGCCGTTCCAATCAACATAGATAATGTCGGTGTCCCTTTCGTGGGTAATGGTAACGTAGATCTCTTTACCGTTAGGCCGCTTAAATTCTCTTTTCATAATTTTTAAAACTTTTAATAGTGTTGAATGTATTTACAAGTTGGGGTATTGTGGGAATATATACCTGGTTTAAATATTGAAAATGTTACACTCACAAAATAATAATGTTATGATTGTTGGTTCGCGTTTTTATGTAATTCAACTTCAATCTGAAAATACAACGGTAAGGCTATACTAGATTGAAGACAATTTCCGTATTGCCGGCTTACCGCTATTACGGTTTTTTAAAGAGATCAAGTATATTTATTACATACAGCCCCCATGTAGTATGGTTAAGGTTCTGATTTCGACAGCATCGGAGATCGCAAAGACAACAGATTTACAATCTGTGAGTAATAAATTAAATATACATTTTTTGAATGATGATGACTACCTCTTTCCTGACAAAATGTTTATCAGCACTATAGGACGTTTAATGTTGCAACGCTTATTTGTAGAAGCAAATATAGATGCAGCCGTGTTACAAACTTTACATCGCGGTCCCTATGGTAAATGGCAGCTGTCTGCTCCGGTAGATTTCAATGTGTCTCATGCAGATGATAAGATTGTCGCTGTATTTTCAGATGAAGGTGTTGTCGGTGTTGATATCGAGAAAGTACGAGACTTTGCATGGCAAGAGTATAAAGAAAGTTTTTCGCTTGCCGAGTGGACAACTATTTATACTGCAGTATCTCCAGAGGAAATATTTTTTGATTTGTGGACAAAGAAGGAGAGTATTCTGAAAGCGTATGGGTATGGCTTACAGGTGCCTCTTGCGCAAGTGAGTATTGAGAATACTTTTGGACAAGTCGAAAGCTCCTCCATGACCGGTTACTTTCATGAAGTAAAGATACCGGGCTATAAATGCCATGTGTGTACGCAACAACAGACACACCTTCAATCAGATGTATTTGTGCTTTAACAAATATTGAAGGAGATTATATATAATAGAGACCATCACTGCATATTCCTGCCAAACAGGTTCAGTTCTTCGGTGTTGATCGTGATGTGCTTCTCAAATTGAAATTCTAGGCGTCCGAGAAGCTTGATAGAACTGGTGTTGTCCTTTGTAGTGATTGCCAGGATTCGGGGAAGTCCTAAAACATTTTTACCATAAGTCAATACCTCAGCAGCAGATTCAAAGGCATAGCCGCGACCGGTAAATTTTTGAAGGAAGGCAAAGCCTATATCAGGATCGTCAAGTGTGTCGCGTTTCAGTAATCCACACATACCAACCGGCTCCAGTGTATCTTTCAACGCAACGAGGTATAAGCCGAATCCAAATTTTTCATAGCTCGTCATGGGCCCGTTAATAATATATTGCTCGGCATCGCGTAGCGTTCTTACTCCGCGATCTCCAATGTACTGAAGCCAGGAAGGCATATTTACCAATTCAAAAATGAAAGGCGCATCATCAGCACATAATTTTCGAATGATGAGATTTTCGGTCTGCAGAAGTGTTGTTGTGTTAGAAGCCAATATAAGATCGTGTTTATGTTTCAAGATAAAGATTGTCTCATTCACAGCAACTTCTTCTTATTTGGACAATTATATATAGAGGAGGAGAGGTATTATCACGTTATTAATTGCCTTTGCATATAATATATATTTTGAACTCCCATATATTTTATGATGGATGATAATTGCATGAATTTACTTTTCTCTCTAAACCTATCAGCATATTTCCACGAAAGCGTTATGAAGAAAATATAGAGTAAAACAGCAATTTCGAATAAGCAGGTAACAAATGCTACCGGAAACATAACGATTTCATGGTGTTGTACAGAACGAGTTGAATGTACATTTGATAGAACCCAAAAATAAAATTCGTTTTACCCATGAACGACCTCCGTAGAAAAACTAAGTGGATGTTTGTGCTGGAAGTTCTTATTTATCTCGCAGTAGCGATTTCCATTTCACTGGCCATTACGCTATAATTCAGCTTGATTTAGCTTCTTTCCTCTAATCTTCCTGTACGGTCTAAGCTTCCTTTTCATCCATTGAAGGGAAGGTTAGATCGTTTTTTGTTTCTTCCATTTTGAAATCTGTCTTGCTCGTTTGGTGCCCTTTCATTTTCCCCGAATGGTTGTATCTAACCAGTTTGAGTTACCCGGTTTTGGCGTGTTATTAACAAAATAGGTATGGTTTGGAAACATTTTAGACCTCCTGTTAACGTTTGCACCCAAACTCCCTAACAAAAACATACCCTTCAAAAGCCCTTTCCGGGCCTACATTTACAACAATCGTTTGCAGGAATAATGTCTTGTAATTCGATTGAAATCTGAAATCTAACCTATTGAATA
This sequence comes from uncultured Chitinophaga sp., assembly GCA_902168205.1. GTDB lineage: Bacteria > Bacteroidota > Bacteroidia > Cytophagales > Cyclobacteriaceae > Ohtaekwangia > Ohtaekwangia kribbensis. The sequence goes on from CABHOK010000011.1 coordinate 480,678, forward strand.
GATGCATACTCGAAACTTTATCCTGCTAAAAAGGGGCATGTCAGATGCCTTTTTATGGCTGAGATACCCGGTTCTGAAGTCGGGGCATCCCAACCGCACCTGCTGCAATCCATCGTACGAAAGAGGTATAGCCATTAGCGTTTTTTCGGTAGAATCTAATCAACCATCATACAGTATGCTAAGCCCGATTCGACTGCGTACGCGATCTTTTTAACCTATCAGACACTTGAAATAAAACACAATTACTAAACCAAATTAACACCTATGACAAAAATTTACGGGAAACAATTACGAGTCTTCGTGATGCTGTTTCTGTTAGGAACTGTTACCAGCGTGTATGCGCAGAAACAGGTCGTAACGGGAAAGGTTACGGATGCAACCGGCCAGGGAATGCCGGGAGTTAACGTTCTGCTGAAAGGCAGTACTGTGGGAACTACCTCTGATAAAGAAGGAAACTTCTCGATCGAGGCTGCTCCTACAGATATACTGGTGCTGTCTTTCATTGGGTATAAATCGCAGGAACTTCCGGTGGGCAATCAAACCAATGTCAATGTAGCATTGGAAGAAGATGTAGAAACTCTTTCAGAGATCGTTGTGATTGGTTATGGTGAAGTAAAGAAGAGTGATCTCACCGGTGCCGTTGCTTCTGTAAAAGGAGAAACATTAACAAAGACACTAACCTCTGGTATAGATCAGGCGTTGATCGGTAGAGTTGCGGGTGTTTCAGCAGTACAAATGTCTGGACAGCCCGGTGCGAGTGTTTCCATTCGTATACGAGGTACATCCTCTATATATAGTGGTGTTGAACCTCTGTATGTAGTAGACGGTGTTCCGCTTTCCGGTAACAACGGAACGGTATATGATATAGGCCTTGGTGCAGTAGGTGGCGGTGGTAAAACAACCTATAGCCCGCTCTCAACCTTAAACCCGAATGATATAGAGTCTATTGAAGTATTAAAAGATGCATCAGCGACTGCTATATATGGAAACCGTGGATCGAATGGTGTTGTAATCATTACAACAAAGCGTGGTAAATCTGGTCAGACAAAAGTAAGCTATGAAGGATATTATGGTTTGCAGCAAGTGTCGAGAAGACTTGACATGATGAACCTGCGCGAGTATGCAGAATTCAGAAATGATTTTGCTGCAGAAACGGCAGGAGAAACTCCTACACCCGAGTTTGCTGATCCTTCCTTATTAGGAGCAGGTACCGATTGGCAGGAAGAAATATTCCGCACAGCTGCCATGCAAAATCATCAACTTACGTTATCGGGAGGTTCTGATAAAGTACGCTATTCAATGGGCGGTAACTACTTTAATCAGGATGGTGTTGCGATAGGTTCAAATTTCGAACGCTATCAAATGCGCATAAACCTGGATGCAGATATAGCAAAATGGTTAAAAGTGGGTAACAGCTTATCGATAAGCCGCACCGATGAACGCTTAGGACAATTCGATCGTGGTGGTATCATTAACACCGCATTGAAAGCACGTCCGGATGTACCGGCTCGTAATTTTGACGGAACATTTTCAGGTGGCGAAGGTGAAGGTTCTTTTGTTAGTCCACTAGCCCAGGCGTTGGATAAGAAAAATACTTTGAAGCGCGCACAGATACTCGGCAACCTATATGCTGAAGTAAAATTACTTCCTACACTTTCGTTCCGTACAGAGTTCGGTGGTAACGTTGACTTCAGTAATTCATCTTCATGGAACCCTATGTACGATTACGGTGGTGGCGCTGTAAATACACAGAACAGTCTCCGCAAGCAGCGTAACATAAATTATTTCTGGCAATTCAAGAACTACGTAACCTATAACAAAACATTCATGAACGATCACAACACAACGTTCATGTTAGGACAGGAAGCTTCCGAGTGGGGTTATGATAATGTGTGGAGCTACTCTGCAGGTTTACCTACGAACGATGTACAGTCTATTAATTTAGGAACAACCCTTAACCAACGTGCGGGTGATGCGTATGGAAGCGGAGCGCTGAGTTCATACTTCGGTCGCTTGAACTATAATTTCCGCGAGAAGTACTATTTGACATTTACATACCGGGCAGACGGTTCATCTAATTTTGCAGAAGGTAATCGCTGGGGGTACTTCCCATCAGCAGCGTTGAAATGGAAAATTTCAGGTGAGTCATTCATGAGTGGTGTTGAAAATGTTCTGAACGATCTGAATATTCGTGCAGGTTGGGGTCAAACCGGTAACTCAAATGTTAGTGGATATTTATATGGTGCTGCGTTTGACTTGATGCCTACTAATCTTGGTTTAGGTTTCCGTGTGAAGAACCACCCGAATCCTGATCTCACCTGGGAAACTGCAGAACAAATCGATCTTGGTATAGATGCCGGATTTCTCTCCGGTCGCATTCAGTTGAATGTTGATTTATATAGAAAGCGTGTTAAAGATCTGTTGAACCCATATCCGCTGCCAGGCTATATGGGAAGTTTAGGAAACCCGGCTATATCGCTGAAAGCTCCATGGACAAACGCTGGTGAAATAGAAAATAAAGGTTTGGAGATAGCTGTAAAAACAATTAACACAAGAGGTGTATTGCAATGGGAAACCGACTTCAACATAACCTTCAACAGAAACAAACTGGTTGACCTTGGTATCAAAGATGCTGCACTGGATGGATTTACCGGTGGTGCAGGAAATATACTTATATCGCGTACCATGAACGGAATGCCATTAGGCGAGTTCTATGGCTATAAAGTTGTAGGTATATTTAAAGATAAAGCAGATATACTCAACAGTCCTGTACAGTGGGATCCTACCGAAGTAGACTCAAACGGCAACCCTGTATTTGAACGCAACGGAACCGTATGGCCTGGTGATTTGAAATTTGCTGATATAGATGGTAACGATACCATCGATGTTCGCGACAGAACGTACCTTGGGTCACCTCAGCCTAAATTTACATTTGGTTTCAACAACACATTCCGCTATAAAGGTTTTGAACTTGAGATATTCCTGGTAGGAAGCTACGGTAACAAAATCTATAACTTCAACAAACAAGGTGATGGAAGCGGTATAGCAGATATGCGCAGCGCTTGGAACAACCAGCTTACCGAAGTAACAGGTCGTGCTAAACTTCAGCCGGTAACAGAAGCCGTTGATGGCTGGTGGAATAATATAGATAATGTGCAGGTTAGTAACGTAGGTACAGATATACCACGTGCCACTAATCAGGATCCGAACCAGAATTCACGTGTATCCGATCGCTACATAGAGGATGGATCCTATATCCGTGCACGTAACATCACACTGTCATATACTATACCAGATGTGGTTACCCGCCGGATTAAATTCAGCCAGTTGAAAGTATATGCACGCGTGCAGAATGCATTCACCATTACAAACTACTCAGGCTACGATCCGGAAGTTGGTCAGGATACCTGGGATCCACTGATCTATGGTTTGGATAACGGTCGCTATCCTTCACCGAGAACGTATTCACTTGGAGTTATTGCAAATTTCTAAAGACCTGAAAAGAATTTAATATGAAACGATATTATAAAACCTTAAGTCTGGTTGCGTTGCTCAGCATCGGGACATTTGGATGTGGTGATGACTTCTTGAATCGTCCGCCACAGGATAGTTACGTAGTAGATGAATGGTATCAAACCGATGAACAGCTTGAGCTTGCTGTTAACCCCCTCTATGGAGGTGTTTGGTTTGACTACCAACGTTCATGGCTGAATATAGGCGATGTTATGGCCGGTAATTTTCACAAAGGTGATGAAGATGCCTTCTATACCTTTAGCGTGAACCAGGCTACATCCGGAATTTCTGATGCCTATAATTCATTGTGGATGGCTGTGGCATATTCCAACAGTGTTATCGATAACGTGAAAGAACGTGCCGGAGGTAAAGTAACCGAAGCTGCCAAGAACAAAGCGTTAGGTGAAGCATTGGTATGGAAGTCTATGGCGTACTTTTACCTGGTAAGAGGCTGGGGCGCAGTTCCGATCATCGAGAGCAATTCAGCGCTCATCACGTCAGGCGAAGCCAATACAGTATATCGCAATCGTACCGAAGATGTATATGAGTACATCGTAAGGATGTTAACCTATGCAGCTGATCTGCTTCCGACAACAAACACGGCAGGACGTATCAATAAGTATGCAGCGTATGGTCTGCTCGCCAAAGTATATTTAACACGGTCGGGCTACACGTCAGCAGGAAACAGCGGAACGCGAAACCAGGCTGATCTTGATAAAGCAAAAGAGTATGCTGGAAAAGTTGTGAACGGAAGCGGCCTCGTGCTGGAACCGGAGTATTCAAACCTTTTCAATATCAATGAGACAAAAGGAAATCGCAATCCTGAAAACCTGATTTCATGGCACTGGATCTCGACTGCTAACTGGGGAACTCAGAATGCTATACAGGCTGACCTTGCTGTACAAACCTTAACGGGTTTTGGTGATGGCTGGGGAACGTGGTCTGGTCCTTCGGTAGATTTGCAACAATTGTTTGGTGAAGATGCAACGGAGATTGATGCGTCAGATCGCGTCAACATAGACAAGAGAAGAAAAGCTACCATGATGATGAACAACGATTATTATGCTGATCTGAACCGCGATGGTAAAATGCTTGTGGATGGCCCCGGAGTAGCTCCTTCTCCTTATGAAGTTGATGGAAAAGGTTTACGGGTATACTGGGATGCTAAAGGAGTATTTGCATCACCCACCGGTGCATGGGCTAGAAAACATATTGTTGGGAACAAAGGAGATAATGATGCAGAAGGTGGTGGTCCGATTGACTTCATGAAAACCTCACTCTCTACACATATACTTCGCCTGGCAGATATATACCTGGTATACGCTGAAGCCATTCTTGGAAATGCAAGCACAACGGGTGATGGGGAAGCATTGAAAGCTTACAACGCAGTGCGCAGACGTGCTATACCTTCGCACACGGATGTTACCGAGATTTCATTCGATGAAATTTTTGATGAACGCAGACGCGAGCTGGCCTATGAAGGTGACAACTGGTTTGATTTTGTTCGGTTATACTACTACGATGAAGTAAAGGCCGTTCAAAAATTATCGAGTCAGGAGAGAGGATGGTATGGCGGCAATGCTGCAGCTGGAGGTATTACTCTTACTTCCAAAAGTTATACACCATCAGCCGGTGATTTTGAATTGCCGATTCCGGAAGTAGACATTCTTAAAAATCCAAACCTGACTGCTGATCCGGTAGCGTATGACTTCAGTAAGCTGGATTTCTAATTCATAAATCTTGAATGTATGAAAGTAAAAAGTATAATAATAAATATATGTATAGGGTTGATCTTGTGCTCTGCCTTCATCATATCGTGTAGTGAAGACGAGGATAGTCAACCTATAATTACCAACGTGCGGGTTACTGTAAAAGACAGCACGATTACTGCAGGGGAGTTCAACCTCGTAGTTGCTATACAAGGTAGTGGGCTTGAAGGTGTACAGAAAGTATTGTTCAATGATGTTGAAGCCAATCTGAAGCCGGTATACGTTACGTCTACCAATATTATTTGTCCTATACCAGACTCGCCTCCTGGTGAACTTCTCAATAAGATTACCGTAGTAACATCATCCGGTAAATCTGCATCGTATGATTTTACAGTGATCCTGCCAGAGCCCGTGGTAAGTGGAGTATATAATGAACTCGCGGCACCGGGTGCTGAGAACCGCGTTCTGGGTAACTACTTCTATTTTGTGTCTAAAGTATTGGTAGGAGACCAGGAAGCTCAGATCACGAAAGTAAATGCAACCGAAATTACCTTTACGATGCCGAGTGGTGATCCTACTGGCAAAACAGTAACAGTAATATCTGCTGGCGGGACTGCAACATCAACTTTCATTCTGAACTCTGCCTCCATCGGTAATATGGTTAACTTTGATATACCGGCCACAGGTTGGGGATCCGATGTATGTTGGGGAAGTGCCGAACGGGTTGATCCAGCTAATTCAGATCTTGAAGTTTTGAGCGGTCGCTATACCATGATTCGTCAGAGTAATTTACCAAAATCAGGCTGGCAGGATAACTGGGTAATCTCAACATGCGGTTTTGATTTCGGATTACCGGCCGCCAGCCATGCAACAAAAATGTTCAAGTTTGAGCACTATGTAGTGGAAACCTGGAAAGCCGGATACTATGAGATCATGATTAAGTCCGATGGTGTAGAGTATAGATACCTGTTTAAGCCGTGGGATTCGGAAGCATACAGAGCTTCCGGTTATGCCACTTCAGGTTGGAGAACAGCCTATATACCATTGTCTGAGTTCAAATCTGCAGCGGGTGGTCAGATTGCAGATATATCGAAGATCAACGACTTCCAGTTTATCTTCAAAACACCAGATGCTGCTATTGATAATTTCTATACTGCTGCTGATAACTTCAGAATCGTAGATAAATGATGAAGTGTTAATTGGTTTAGCACTTGAAGAGGCTTGTCTTTCTTTGGAAGGACGGCCTCTTCTTATTACAGCCCTTTAATAAAATACTTTATGTGCTCTAAGGAAAAGATATTACTTCTGATCATGATACTGTTAGTGATGAGTATCATGTCGTATGCGCAAGATTCGCAGGGATTTTTTCTAAATGATTCCGAAGAAAAATCAATTACAAGTCCTCCATTTAAAAGCCAGGAGAAGCCTTCTAAAAGCAGTACGGCTACCGTTGTGATCGACTATGCCAATGAAGTAGCCACTGTGTCTAAGTATATCTATGGTAACAATACCAATCCATACATGACACAGATGGTAGATCAACCTGTACTGATCAATAATATAAAAACACTATCGCCTAACCTGCTTCGTTTCCCCGGGGGAAATATCAGTAGTGTATATTTCTGGAATGCAAAAGATAAAAACGATCTCGCAGCTGATGTTCCGGAATATATCATTGACGACAAAGGCGTAAGTAGTGCTTCATATCCGTATTGGTTTGGCGGTAACACAAGTGGCTGGACGCTATCGTTGGATAATTACTACAAGATGTTGGGCATGACCCAAAGTACCGGTATGATCACGGTAAACTATTCCTATGCGAGGTATAGCAAAGCGGATAATCCCGTGGCAGCCGCAGCACATCTGGCCGCCGAATGGGTACGGTACGATAATGGAAGAACTAAATTCTGGGAGATCGGTAATGAAAGTAATGGAACGTGGCAAGCCGGGTATCGCATCGTAACCAGCGATAACAAGGATGGTCAGCCGGAGATCATAACGGGTGCCCTATATGGAAAACATCTGAAAGTATTTGCAGACTCCATGCGGACTGCTGCTGCCAAGATCGGTGCAACTATATATATAGGTGCGCAGTTACTTCAGGAAGAGCCAGCAAGCTGGGCTACTGAAACGGATAAATCGTGGAATGATGGCGTCTTCAAAGAATCGGGTAACACACCTGATTTTTATATCATTCATAGTTACTATACGCCTTTTGCTACAAATTCCACAGCAGCAGAAATACTAGGTACAGCAGCATCCGTAACAAAAAATATGATGCAGTACGTTACCAATGCAATGACGGCCGCAGGTGTTACTCAAAAGCCCGTGGCACTTACGGAATGGAATATATTTGCGGAGGGATCAAAGCAACAAGTGTCCTATATTAATGGCATGCATGCTGCACTTACGCTGGGAGAGTTGATCAAGAATAAATATGGTGAGGCAAGTCGCTGGGATCTCGCTAATGGATGGAATAATGGCAATGATCATGGTGTATTCAATCAGGGCGATGAACCGGACAATAAAACGAAGTGGACGCCACGCCCGGTGTTTTACTATATGTATTACTTTCAGAAGTATTTTGGCAGTCATATGGTACAGGCAACGGTGTCAGGAAGTAATGATGTAGTTGCCTATGCCTCGAGGTTTGCATCCGGACAGTCGGGAATTGTAGTTGTTAACAAGGGCACCACCGAACAGATTGTAAATATAGACTTGAATAATTTTGGTTATGGTGATAGGTACTATGTATATACCTTGACCGGTGGAACCGACAATGGAGAGTTCTCACGCAAGGTGTTTGTCAACGGCATGGGTACTTCGCTGGCTTCCGGAGGACCAGAAAATGTAGAGTTGATACAAGCCTGGGGAATAAACATCGGTTCCGGCATAAAAGTAACTGCACCGCCACGGTCTGTGAACTATGTGCTGGTTGAAAATGGAACGAACGTGATTACAGGAAACGAGACAAGTACCGTTAAGCAACTGAAAGTATATCCCGTTCCGGCAAGCGATTCGTTTACAATAGAGTTTCCGTCTACGGGGTTCACTCAAATTGAAATAAGCGATGTTACAGGAAGAAATATAAGAACAGAGACTGTAGAGGGGTTACAAACTTCTTGCAGGATCAATGGTATATTTGTTCCAGGTGTATATCTCATTCGGCTAACAGGAAAGGATACTTTGAATACGAGAATTGTGATTAAATGAGATCACTTATACCAACTGGAAAGTTTTGATGTACAGATACTAATGGATTGTGGTCTAAAATTGTCAATTATGTTCCGATAATATAGGAAATTGTGTTAACTAAAAACAATTACGAGAAAAAAGTTGAACTGTTGCCTTGGTAACCTCAATTTGATGCGCTGAAATTAATTTATGGATAACAAATTGATCTTGTCAATAATAAAGTCTTTTCTGATTTTGCTTTTTATTGTCATAGTCCTAATTAATACTTCTCGAAATGTACAATGCTCTAAGGAAGAGGAAGCGACAAAGATGATTATAAAGGGTAAAGTAATTCGGGCATTTTTAGATTCTACTCACCATAGTTATGAAACACTTGATTTTGTCATGGATGGTGAAGAAAAGCGATCCTATATATTTCTTTTTGAAAAAAGTGGATGCTTCGAGTATTTGGAACCTGGTGATTCCATAACCAAAGAACCGCAAAGTCTGGTATTGAAAGTATTTCGGAATAATAGAGTTGAAGTGTTTAATTTAAACTATGGGTGCGTCAATAAATAACTACATTCAATAGATGTAGAGTGCCTTAACTAAATTTAATCGATGGTATATGTGCAAGCTAATTGGACTTTTCACGTTCGCAACGCTATCTGTTTTACAGGTACAATGCCAGCAAAAAGATAAATTCCCGGCAGACCTCATCCGCCTCAACCAAATAGGCTATTACCCGGAGGCTCCTAAATCTGCGGTAGTAATTGGCGATAAGGCTACAGAGTTTTATATCGTGGCAAAGGGCACTGGTAAAGAAGTATACCGGGGGAAGTTGAGCGAAGTGCGAAAATCGATTTTCTCGGATAAGAAAACAAGAATTGCAGATTTCTCTGCATTGAAAACAGCGGGTACCTATACCGTTGTGGTGCCTTCGGTGGGGGAGTCGTATACCTTTGAGATTAAACAAAATGTACACGATGCGGCTGCACGTGCTTCGATAAAGGGATTTTACTATCAGCGGTTATCAACAGCATTACCGGAACCGTATGCAGGCAAATGGCATAGACCGCTTTCGCACCCGGATAATAAAGTACAGATTCACCCATCCGCGGCATCTGCGGGGCGTCCTGCCGGAGCAACTATATCTTCTTCGAAGGGATGGCTGGATGCAGGGGATTATAACAAATATATAGTGAACAGTGGCATTACAATGGGTACGCTGCTCTCCGCTTATGAGGATTTTCCGGTATATTTTGATTCGCTGAATTTAAATATACCCGAAAGCGCAAATGCTATACCCGACTTGCTGGATGAAGCACTGTGGAATCTCCGCTGGATGTTAACGATGCAAGATCCTGCTGATGGTGGTGTCTATCATAAACTCACCAATGAGAAATTTGATGGTATGATTATGCCGCACCTGGCAACACGTCCGCGATATGTAGTACAAAAAGGTACCGCTGCAACATTAGACTTTGCAGCGGTAACAGCGCAGGCAGCGCGCGTGTTTAAGAAATTTGAACATCAGCTTCCGGGACTTTCTGATTCTTGTCTCACGGCTGCTACACGGGCATGGCAGTGGGCTGTTAAAAATTCAACTATAGTATACGATCAGGACGCTATGAACAAAACCTTTGATCCGGATGTAACTACGGGCGGTTACGGTGATGGTAACTTTGCTGATGAGTTTACATGGGCTGCGGCTGAATTATATGCTTCCACACAGGATGGACAATATCTCGACAAAGTTGAAGTGCTGGCAGATCATAATCTTCCGCTGCCATCATGGGGCGGAGTGCATTTGCTGGGATACTATACCATGATTCGTTTTGAGACATCGCTGCCGGAAGCTGCTCAGGCAAAGGTAACGTTGATGAAGCAGGGTGTTGTGCGCTTTGCCGATGTCCTGATTAACGGTGTGGATACACGCGCATTCAATACCGTAATGGGCGGTTCTGCCAAAGACTATATCTGGGGGAGCAGCGCGGTGGCGGCCAACCAGGGTATAGAATTGATACAGGCTTATAAAGTTACCGGTGACAAGAAGTACCTGAACTATGCGTTGTCCAATCTGGATTTTCTATTGGGAAAAAATGGTACAGGTTATTCTTTCCTCACCGGCTATGGTAAAAAGACACCAATGCATCCGCACCATCGTCCTTCCATTGCCGATGGTATTGCAGAGCCGGTTCCGGGTTTACTGGCAGGCGGACCGAACCCGGGCATGCAGGATAAATGCCGGTATCCTTCTTCGGTAGCCGATGAAGCCTATACCGATAATGACTGTTCTTACGCCTCTAATGAAATTGCTATTAATTGGAATGCTCCTTTCGTGTATCTTGTATGCGCGCAAGAGGCACTGCAACCCCGGGTTGCTACATCCAATTAAGAACAAGTATGAAGAGACACCTATTCGTTATAGCACAACTCTGCTGGTTGTCAGTAGTTGTACAGGCCCAAAGTAAACCTGACTCTGTTACATTTTTCACTTCGTTTGACGGTGTTAAGATACACTACGAAGTAAAAGGCTTTGGTGACCCCGTTATACTCATACATGGATTTATAGTAGATGGTGAATCGTGGAAGCGCACGGCACTATACAACGATTTGCTAGTAGCGGGGTTCAAAGTAATTACACTCGACCAGCGTGGCAATGGTTTGTCTGATAAGCCTCACAAACCTGAAGCGTATGAGAAAGATGCCGAGGCCCGCGATATTATGGAACTTGCTGATAAGCTTGGCTTCAAGAAATATAGCGTTGTCGGGTATTCGCGTGGATCTATTATAGCATCGCGACTTCTTGTTTTTGATCCGCGTATAGAGCGTACGGTGTTGGGTGGTATGGGAGCAGACTTTACAAATCCTGCGTGGCCTCGCAGAGAAATGTTTTACAAGGCCCTGATGGGAGAAAATATTCCTGAACTTGCCAATGCAGTGCAGTATGTAAAACAACAAAAGCTTGATCAGCTTGCATTAGCCTATCTTCAAAAGGCGCAGCCTTCTACCAGTGTTGAAGAGTTGTCGCGAATTAATAAACCGGTGCTTGTACTTTGTGGTGATCGCGATGAAGACAATGGCTCATCGGAGAAACTTGCATCCCTGATACCGCAGGCACTGTATAAACGTGTACCGGGCGATCATAACAACACAGCTCGTTCACAACCGTTCTCCGACCAGGTAGTAACCTTTCTCAAAAAGAAATAATCTATATACACGATGGTACGATTTACCTTTACTGTACTGGCTATAGTATGCAGTACACATTTATGGGCGCAGGTAAAAACAACAGAAACGCAACGTCATTATCTCTCGGGTATAGACAAAGATCACACCGCACGCTGGGATTTTTTCTGTACTGCCGGTAACAATTCAGGTAGGTGGACAACCATTCCGGTGCCATCTAACTGGGAACTACAGGGTTTCGGAGAATATACCTACGGACGTGGCCAAAAGAAGATCGGTGAGCAAGGACTCTATAAATATACCTTTCCTGCAGCGAAAGAGTGGAAAGGTAAAAAGATATTCCTCGTGTTTGAAGGTTCGATGACTGACACCGAAGTAAAGATCAACGGTAAGGCTGCAGGCCCGATACACCAGGGAGGGTTTTATCAATTCCGATACGATGTTTCTGCATTGGTAAAACCCGGCACTGATAATTTACTGGAAGTGAAGGTGAGCAAACTATCGGCCAATGAGTCGGTACGAAAGGCAGAATCTGAAGGCGACTTCTGGGCGTTGGGTGGTATATATAGGCCGGTATACCTGGAAATAAAACCAACCGCCTACATAGAGCGTGTCGCGATCGATGCGAAGGCGGATGGGAAATTTACCATGGATATTATAGCGGGTAATATTTCAGCAGGCCATACCGCTCATGTGCAAATAAAGGATTTACAAGGTGCCGAGATAGGAACTATATCTTCCGGAAAATTTCTGAAGGAACATGGTAAGTTTGCAGTATCCCGATCATTTCAGAATATAAAAGCATGGAACCCGGAGTCACCGAATTTGTACGAAGCCATTGTCTCCTTGCGTGATAAGAAAGGAGAGGTGCATACGGTGCGCCAGCGTTTCGGTTTTCGAACGGTGGAGGTCCGAAAGCATGATGGTATATATGTAAATGGCAAGCGTGTTATTTTCAAAGGCGTAAACCGTCATAGTTTCTGGCCGGAGAGCGGACGTACGCTGAGTAAAGCCATCAGTCTGCTGGACATTAACCTGATCAAAGACATGAACATGAATGCTGTGCGCATGTCGCATTACCCGCCCGATCAGCACTTTCTCGATGCCTGTGATTCACTTGGTTTATTTGTGCTCGATGAACTTACCGGCTGGCAAGCGAAGTATGATACTGAAGCAGGGAGAAAGCTGGTGAAGGAATTGGTCGTACGCGATGTTAATCACCCCAGTATTGTGTTATGGGCAAATGGTAATGAAGGCGGGTGGAACACGGAACTTGATGATGATTTTCCGAAGTATGATATACAGCAGCGTTTTGTATACCATCCATGGGAAAAATTCAGAGGCACCGATACAAAACATTACCCAGACTATAATTATGTAACCAACTCGGTTTTATATGGAAACGAGATATACTTTCCTACGGAATTCATGCACGGCTTATACGATGGCGGCCACGCAGCCGGACTGGATGATTTCTGGGATGCCATGCTTTCGCACCCGTATGGAGCCGGAGGATTTCTCTGGGCGTTTCATGACGAAGGCATCGTACGTCACGACCGAAGCGATAGTATTGATACCTATAAGAACAATGCTCCCGATGGTATCGTAGGTCCGCATCGTGAAAAGGAGGGAAGTTTTTTTACAATAAAGGAAATCTGGTCACCTGTATATATAGGGATGAAGTCGTTGCCTGTTGCTTTCGATGGCACAATCCCGGTTACCAATCGCTATATCTATACTGATCTTGGCCAATGCACATTTCAATGGCGTTTAGTATCGTTCCCTTCGGCGTTTGATGCGAGTATATCAGCGCATACTGATGCGTCCGGTAAAGCAACCTTACCTGCACTTGCTCCGGGTGCCAGTGGATTTTTAAACCTGACGTTGCCGCAAGACTGGAAGAACAGTGATGCATTATACCTTACGGCTATCGATCCGCATCAGCGTGAAATATATACCTGGTCCTGGCCGGTAAAATCTCCGGCAGAAGTTTATTCAACATTACCGGCTCCGCCTGCAACGGCTTCACCGCAGGTACAGGAAGCGGCATCAACGTTGACAGTATCGCTAGATGGTATCCAGTATATATTTGATAAAACAACCGGTTATCTCACGAAAGTAATTACACCGGTCTCCACGGTGTCACTTTCAGATGGTCCCGTACAGGCTGGAGTCAATCATACCTTAAAAAAATTCACGCACCGGAAGGAAGATGATCGGTATATAGTAGAGCCGGTGTACGAAGGTGAATCGTTCTTTTGGGTAAAATGGATTTTTACTTCCGGCAAGCCTGTCAAGTTAGAGTATATGTATTCGGTAAAAGGCGAAGCAGATTTTATGGGTATATCATTCCGTTACCCGGAAGCTAATGTTACCGGTATGAAGTGGCTGGGCCGTGGTCCGTATCGTGTGTGGAAGAACCGACAGAAAGGAACGCCCTTTGGTGTGTGGGAGAAAAAGTATAACAATACCATTACCGGTGAAAGCTGGGAGTATCCGGAGTTCAAAGGATATCATGCGAATCTGTACTGGGTACAAGTACAAACCAAAGAGGCTCCTTTTACGATATATACCGAAGATGAGAATATATACTTGCAGATGTTAAAGCCACTTCCACCGAAAGGTGCCTACAACGACTACACGAGTCCTGCATTCCCCAAAGGAGACATAAGTTTTTTACAAGCCATCGCACCGATTGGTACTAAATTTCAGGATGCCAGACTGATGGGACCGCAGAGCCAGAAGAACATTATGCTGAATTATACGCCCATAAGCGGAACGCTTTGGTTTGATTTTGGACATTGAAAATTAACCGCATGAAAATATATAGTATAATTCTATTCTTACTCATCAGCTGTGCAGTACAGGCGCAGACCAATACCGAAGTATACCTCTTCTCATACTTCAAAGGAAATGGTGAAGACGGATTGCACCTGGCCTATAGCGATGATGGTTATCGCTGGCAGTCGCTTCGCCACGACAGTTCCTTCCTGAGACCAACTGCCGGTAAAGACAAACTGATGCGCGACCCGTGCATTGTCCAGTCACCGGATGGTACATTTCACATGGTGTGGACCGTGAGTTGGAATGAAAGGGGCATCGGTTATGCGCATTCCAAAGATCTGATCCATTGGTCAGAACAGCAATATATACCGGTAATGGAACATGAGCAGGATGCCCGCAACTGCTGGGCACCGGAGATTTTTTATGATGCAGCCAGTAAGCAGTTCATGATATACTGGGCCACCACGATCACCGGCCGTTATCCGGAGACACAAAGTGCAAAGGAGGACTTCTATAATCACCGCATGTATTATGTTACTACAAAAGATTTTAAAACGTTCAGTAAGACCGCGTTGCTATATAACAAGGACTTTAACGTGATTGATGCAACCATTCACTTCATTGATAAGAAGTATGTGATGTTTTTGAAAGATGAGACAGTGGAGCCTGCGCAGAAAAACATTCGCGTGGCAACGAGTAACTATCTGATGAAGGATTATTCAAAACCAGGCAAGCCGATTACCGGTAACTATTGGGCGGAAGGTCCTACCAGTATCAGGATCAAAGATCAATGGATCGTATATTTTGATAAGTACCGCGATCACCAGATGGGTGCCGTTGCTTCATCAGACCTGGTAAATTGGACAGATATATCTGATAAAGTAAAATTCCCGGAAGGCGTGCGCCATGGAACAGTCTTCAAAGTGTCGAAGGTCGTGTTTGACAAGTTGAAATAAATATATACTTGTCAGCCGTATAAATAAAGGAGGCTACCTCTATGGAGATAGCCTCTTTTTATTTTGGATGAGTATATATTACCCTTCTACTTCTTTGATAACAATTTTCTCCATTACATCGCCCTGGCGGATCTGATCGATCACATCAAGACCTTCGTATACTTTTCCGAATACAGTATGGTTACGATCGAGATGCGCTGTGTTCTGGCGGCTGTGGCAAATGAAAAATTGTGAGCCTCCTGTATTTCTTCCGGCATGTGCCATGGAAAGAACACCGCGATCATGATATTGATTGTCGCCTGTCAGTTCACAGTCAATTTTATAACCCGGGCCACCATTACCAATGCCGTTAGGACAACCACCCTGAATAACGAAATTCGGAATTACACGGTGAAACGTGAGTCCATCATAGAATCCTTTTTCTGATAGTGTAATAAAGTTTTTAACAGTGTTTGGGGCATCCTTCTCAAAGAACTTGATCTTCATCACGCCTTTTTTTGTATGGATCTCTGCTATTTTCATAGTTGAAATTTAGTTAATTGGCCGCAAGATAATAAAATAGTTTATTCAGCCATTTCCTGCGAAGACGGTGATTCTTTTTCCAGGATACATGAAAAATGTGATCCTCTTTTTTTGTGTCGTGTTCGGCATCATTAACAAACGTCAAAAAAAAAATCTTTTCTACTTTTTTAGTGCTTGTTGATTTCAATATACTGATGAACAAGTACGTGAATTCACGGAGACGAATCTTTGTGATAAGACATACAAACGCCAACACTTTTTCATAAATCCATATAAATCTTACAGCGATGCTGTTCATACCGTTAACATAATCTCTGTTTGTATTGATTGTAGATTTTTGTGCTGCTATATATCAGGTAAATTCTAGTTGGCTATATATAGTAAAAATAGTAATATATACATTGGAACCGGTATCACTGTAAACTATAGAATAAGAATTACTCATGCTGGCAACGTGGATTGATAAAACGATTTTAACAATACAATTTAATTTTTGAATAATGGAAATGAAAGAACTTGTAAAATTGTCAGAGAAAGGAAAATGCTATTTAACCATTAGCACACTGGGCAACGTAATGTTGATGAAATGGGAAGGACTGACTCCGGAAGAAATTTTCAAAAAAGGTATCGATAAAATTGAAGAGCTTTTGTTTGCTCATAAACCAGCATGTTGTTTATATGACTTAACCACGCATGCAGGAATAAGCCCGGGTTCACAGAAATATGCGGCAGACGCAGTATCAAATTATGTAAAGAAAGAATTCACTGTAGCACATAGTAATAAAAAATTCCGGCAGGTATTTATAGTACCAAATGATATTTTTGTTTCGGTGAGCGCAAAAGGATATAAAAACAAACTGGATGGAGACATGGAAACCATCTTTACAAATAGCATAACAGAGGCGCATCAATTAGTAGAACTGAAGTAATCTTAATTAGAGACTAAAGCCAAGATCTGGTCTCTTAAGATATTCGGTGACCGAGCTGTAAAGTACAAGGAAAGTAAGGTCGAAAGTTTTTTGTGACTTTCCATCGGAATATATATCTAATGTAAAGGTGATATACTAATCATTAACTGAAGTACGGGAAACATGCAAAACTATTTTGAAACTGAATTTATTGTTATCGGGTATAGTAAAGTAAATCACGCTGTAGTGGCAACCTGGAAGACTCCACCTACGTCCGATGAATTCAGGGTTGGAATGGATAATATGCTTCAGGGTATGATTGATTTTAAAACCGGTAAGATAGTAGCCGACACTATATATATGGGGGCTGTTCATCCCGATGATCAGGCGTGGGCAGCTTCACATTGGTATAATCGTGCAGAAAAAGCTGGCTTTTCTCACAATGCCATTATAGTGCCTTCGGATATCTTTACAGAGATGTCAGTAGAAGGTATTCTGAACCAGGTGCAAGATAATGTTGCCGTCATTGCCTATTTTCCAAGCAAGGAGGAAGCCATCGCGTGGATCGATCGATTTTAGCATAGCACTGCAACGGCTGTTAAAATAAAGAAGGAATTGAAATTTGCATCAATTCCTTTTTTATTTGCACAACGATGGCTACATGCGTAACACACAAAAAATGTTATCTCAGCAAAGAGATTGCAGAGGATGTGCTGATTGAAGCACAGACTACATACGACTATGCTGCGGGTAGCGGGCCGGTAGCCGTTTATTTGTGTGATGATTGTGGCTACTACCACCTTACTTCGCGCGGACCAATGAACGAAAAACTGAGCCAGTATCTGGCCGATGGAAAAATCCAGCGACAGAAAGAAGCCAATCGGTGGCTTGACAAATTCAAGCGTAAGTAGACCTCGTAATATTTTCATTTCATTACGTATACCTTCATTCATCTTTCGATTACTTTGGCAATTGAGTACCTTTAAAAGGTCTGTCAGACAGAGATGTTGATATACTGCTGTAAGGAATAATTATCACTTGAAGTGATACAGTTATGGATGAGAACAAGATCATGCGGATTCTGCGCGAAGCGAATGGTTATAATCAGGAGTATATAGCTTCTGAATTAGGTATAAATCATGGCGCAAAAAGGTATTTTTGTTTCTGGAAGCCGTTAAAAGATGAAAACCAAACAGTATTTATTACGATTGAGCCACGGATATGCCGAGGAACATGTTTCAGCACACCTGAGTATTTCAAAAGAAGAATACCAGCGGCTAGAGGTCGGTGAAAAGAAACTTACCTCTGATCAGGCGAAATTGCTGGGTAATTTATATAACCTCGATCCTGAATACTTTTTGGCGGATGATTATTCAGTCGTCAATCATAATATAGGAACACACAGTCACAGTGGTCCGATTCATATTTACAATAGCAATCACGGTCTGAAAGAATTGATTGATAAATTACTTGGAGAACGTGATGCACTCAGTAAAGAGATAACATCCCTGAAATCAAAATCGAAGGATTAAGCTAATTTTCAGACATAAGTAGAACTATTTTCCTTCGGGAAAAATCATTCCAGGTGGGTGATAACAATTTCAGGTGTTGTTATCGTTCTTTTAATATACCAACCCCCACCGCTATGATCCGGAATTATCTGCTCATCGCCCTCCGCAATTTTAAGCGACAAAAGCTTTTTGCTGCCTTAAACATGTTTGGACTTGCACTTGGTCTCGCCTGCGCCATTCTTATATTCCTATATATCAGTGACGAGTTACAGTATGACACCATGCATCCGTATGCTGCCGATACCTATCGTATCGGGTGTACATTCACCAATGCCGATGGACAGGAGTTTGATAATACCGTGGCACCCGGTTATTGGATAAAGCAACTGAAGGAAACACGCAGCGAAGTTATACAGGGCGTCCGCATCGATTATATAGGTTACCCGACTTCCTTTCATCACAAGGCAAACGATAAAATTATACTTACGGAAGAAGTGCGTTGGGCAGAACCCGGCTTTGATAAAGTACTGGCATTTGAAATGCTGCAGGGAAGCCGGGAGAAAATGTTTGAGAACTATAATACGCTGGTGATTAGCGAAACGGGTGCGCGTAAATTATTTGATACCGCAGACCCGATCGGAGAGGTTGTAACCGTAAAACACAACTGGGCTACCGATGGTAAAGCGATTGATGTGGTGGTTACAGGTATATATAAAGACTTTCCTTCCAACTCACACTTTAAGCCGAACTATATATTAAACGTGAATGCCCTGCGAAATGTGCGTCCGAATTTTGATGCCTATATGGAGGGAACCACATTTCGGGATAGCGAATTCTTTGAAAGCTATATTGTTCTTAAACACAACGCAGATATAGCACCGCTGGAGAAAGATTTGCAGCAGTGGGCGAACCAGATGGCGCAGGCGGATTCCGGTTTTGTTGCCGGTGGCTGGAAGTTGAAACCATTCCTGGCGAAAATGTCGGCACTGCATTTTGATCAGAAAAATTTATGGGAGAATGGTATACGGGGTGATAAGAAATATCTGGCGATCTTCAGTTCGGTAGCTATACTTATTCTCATCATTGCGTGTATAAACTATATGAACCTGGCAACGGCCCGTTCGACACGCAGGGCGAAAGAGGTAGGGCTTCGTAAATCGTTGGGCAGTAAGCGCAGGGAAATAGCGTGGCAGTTTTTCAGTGAATCGGTGTTGATGACGTTCGGTGCATTTATACTCGCGCTGCTTTTGGTGATTATATTTCTGCAACCCTTCAATCAACTCGCACATAAATCATTTACCATCGCTTCGTTGCTCAATCCCTATATGTTGTTGATCGTTGTCGCCATTGTGCTGTTCATGGCGTTTGTCTCGGGAAGTTACCCGGCTCTGTATTTATCCGCATTCAAGCCGGTGGAGGTATTGAAAGGTAAAGTAGTGAAAGGTATAGGAGCAGAGTTATTCCGGAAAGGACTTGTTACCATTCAGTATACTGTCTCGTTGGTATTGATCATCTCAACCTTTGTGGTTATCCGGCAGATGGAGCACATGCAGCATACCAAACTCAATGAGCAGGGCAGTCAGTTACTATCGATACGCTATGGCGGCACAGCACCGCAGAACAAGTTTGAGGCGTTCAAGCAACTGGTATTACAGGACAAAGATATAGAGCATGTAACGATGGCCAATCATTTACCACGACTCAATTACTTTGGCTGGATCGGAACAACACTCAAGTTCCCGGAGATAGAAGATAAAAATTTCCAGTGGAATCAACTTAACGTTGAGTTTGATTTTGCCAAAACATACCAGCTTGAATTTATAGCGGGTCGCGATTTTGAGACAGGTAATCTGGCAGACTCGAATGCATTGATCCTGAACGAAGCTGCTGTAAAAGCACTGAAGCAACCCATCGAAAAATTACTCGGCACCTCCGTAATTGAAGTGAACGACAACAATAACGCGGGCAACCGTTCTTTCAAAGTGATTGGTGTTGTAAAAGATTTTCCATTCCGCTCCATGCACCAGGCCATCGAACCGTTGGTGTTAAATCCGCATGTACACTTTATTGATCGCATTGCCTATATAAAATTACCTCCGGGAAATTTCCAGGAGAAAATCCGATCGATCGAAAAAAAATGGAAAGAGATTTTTCCCGGTGTAGGTTTTGACTACTGGTTTTTAAGCGATGAGTTTAACCGAATGTACCTGGCAGAGCGAAGAGTATCATCGCTTGCGAAAAGTTTTGCTGTGCTGGCGATCATCATTACAGCACTGGGCGTATTTGGACTTGCTTCCTATACCGCTGAGCAGAAAACAAAAGAAGTGGGTATACGAAAAGTATTGGGTGCAGCCGTGCAACAGGTAGTTGTTATGTTTGTATGGATCTTCATGAAGATATTTCTCATAGCAGCGATCATTGCCATTCCTGTAGCATACTTCCTGGCAGATCGCTGGTTGAATGACTTTGCGTATCGCTCGGTGATCAGTCCGCTGATTTTCTTACTAAGTCTTGTTGGGCTGCTAGCCATCACGTTGCTAACGGTTGGTTACGAGACATGGAAAGCCGCGCGTGCTAACCCCGTGAACTCGTTGCGAAGTGAGTGATGGCATAACACTATAGTATATAGTCCACCAACACGGTTTTTATATATAGTATATTTCAATAAGGTCATAATGACACTTGTTTGAATTGGACACATGAGCGTATATAATTGAGATAATTGTTGTAACGTATGATGATTGTTAGTTGACTGATTTTCAGGCACCGTGTGTGCTGTGCGGACCAATCTCTCCTAAAAATTTTCCGTGCTCGAAAACGATTGTATCAAAATTTATTTAAAATTGTATGGAGTTGATGGAATGTCGCACCTAAACCTCTATACAACCGAAGAGCAAATGCTGCAGGGTTTACGCCTCGGCAGTGAAGAAGCTTTTGAAGTAATCTTCAAGAAGCATTGGCGTCCATTGTATAATCAGGCCTTCGCTAAAATTCAATCGCGCGAAGAAGCAGAAGAGATTGTGCAGAGTATATTTTCAACGCTGTGGGAGAAGCGCGATTCATTTCTTATCACCAATCTCTCTTTCTATTTGCAAACAGCCGTACGCAACCGCGTCATCAATCATATTCGTCAGAAGGTAACACAGCGGAAATATTGGGACTACTATAAGAATTTTATACCGCAGCAGAAAGAAGACACGGAGAACACGGTGATCTATACCGATCTGTCGGAAGCGATGGAAAATGCAGTAAGCAAGCTTCCTAAAAAATCACAACAAGTGTTCAGACTTAGTCGCATGGAAGGTCGCTCTACTTCCGAAATTGCCAACCGGCTTAAGTTATCCGAGAAAGCTATTCAATATCATCTCACTAAATCTTTGAAAGAATTACGTATTCAGCTCAAGGATTTTATACTCTGCCTGGCGCTGTTTATAGGGATGTAGGCACGCTTCATAAAATATTTTAAAAAATCTTCGGTAACGATTTAGGATGATTGAGGACAACTGTGTCTTTACAGTATTATTTTATGACACAGGAAGAATTCAGCAAGCTTTTGGCGCGGTATACTCGCGGTGAATGTACACCGCAGGAAGAAGAATTTATACTGAAGTGGTATGATACTGTCCAGGCATCGCACCCCGAAGCGGCTGATGAAAGCAGCGAAGCCACGGAGGCACGATTGTGGGCAAGCCTGCAGGTGAAGTTAAAACGTACAAAAAAATCATCATTTTATTATAGCTGGCGTGTGGCAGCTGCTATACTGCTGTTGGTGGCAACGGGAGCCGTGCTATACTTAGCTAACTACGGATTTACTCCGGCAGAAGAGTCGGTGGCCATTAACAATTTCGGTCAGAAATATACCGGTATACAACTCATCGAGAACAAAACAAATATACCTCACCGGGTAACACTTACCGATGGGAGTGAAGTAACATTGGAGCCCGGCAGCGAGCTTCGCGTAGCCTCTGAATTTACCAATAACAAACGCGAAGTATACCTTACCGGTGAAGCCTTCTTTCATGTAAAGCGCGATACGTTACGACCGTTCCTGGTATATGCCAATGAAGTAATCACCAAAGTGCTGGGCACAAGTTTTACAGTAAAAGCATACAAAGGTGCCAAGCAAACCACCGTAGCGGTAATGACCGGTAAAGTTTCTGTTTCTACCAACCCTGAAGTAATTCAGAAAAAACATACCACGCAGGAAGTTATACTTACGCCCAATCAGGAGGCCGTCTATAATCGCGCCATCAATAGAGTAACAAAGAAACTGGTGGATGTGCCACGCATTGTGCTGGAGAAGCCTACACTTTTTGAAATGAAGTATGATGCTACACCCGTGTCCAAAATTTTTGAAGTATTGGAAGAGAACTATGGTGTAGAGATAATCTATGATGAAGACATTCTTTCAGAGTGTTTTCTCACTACGTCTATGTCAGACGAAGGACTATATCAACGAATTGAAATTATCTGCAAAGCTATCGGAGCTGAATATAAAATTCAGGATACAACCATTACTATAACCGGTAAAGGATGTCAATGAAATTAAGCCTTGTAAAAGATGTTAAACTAAACCCTCTTACTATGCAATAGAAGTCTAACTAACCCCACTAACAAAAAAAAATGGGCTAATGATGCTGGTACCATCATCAGCCCGTCACGCATGCGCAGGACAAACCTGCGCACCATCTAGTTTTTGCCTATTGTCAAACAAAAACATTCTAAGGTATGAATAATAAACCTAAACCTTTTAGAAAAGCATTCCTATTCTTTATGAAAATCACCGTAATCCATATGATGATCAGTTGCGCAACGATCATGTTCGGTTATGCGGTCGATACAAGTGGTCAGGAAGTTTTAAAACGTAAGGTGACCATCCGGGTAGAAAATGCAAAAGTAAAATCAGTTCTTGCAACGATTGAATCCGAAGCCGGTGTAAAATTCACCTATCGCCCACGCCTTTTAAAGAGTATTGAAAATGTAACGCTCAACGTTGCAGATACACCTTTGGAAGAAATATTAACGAAAGTATTTCACCGCTCGGTGGAGTATGCAGTGATCGGTAAACAAATTGTATTGACCGAAGTTGCCCCCGAAGAAGAGCCGTTGCGTACAGAAACCAAAAACTATAGCATCATCGCTATACAGATAACCGGTACTGTAAAAGATGAAACAGGACAGCCATTGCCCGGAGTAAACGTGTTGGAAAAAGGTACATCCAACGGAACTACTACCGATGCTGATGGTAAATATTCACTCGATCTGATAAGCGATAACCCTACTGTTGTATTTTCATTTATCGGGTATGCAACACAGGAAGTTGCTGTTGCCGGTCGCACTGCAGTTGATATAACCTTGAACGCAGACACGCAGACACTCGATGAAATTGTAGTAGTGGGTTATGGTACGGAAGAGAAACGGGAACTTACCAGTGCTGTTGTTTCTGTAGGAAATAAAGAAATGCTGCAAGGTGCGTTTAACAGCCCGCTGCAGATGATCGATGGTAAAGTAGCAGGTCTTACGGTCTCAAACCCTGCAGCCGGAGATCCGAACCGTGGTACCGATGTACAGATCCGCGGTGCATCGTCATTCAAAGCCGGTAACGCTCCGCTGATCATTATCGATGGTATGCCGGGTGGCGATCTTCGAAATGTAGCGCAGCAGGATATAGAATCAATTACTGTATTGAAAGACGGAGCCGCTGCAGCGATCTACGGATCACGCGGTGCCAACGGTGTTATATTGGTGCAAACTAAAAAAGGTAAAGCCGGTAAAGTATCCATTACGTACGACAGCTATATTGAACACGATGCTGTTGCTGCAAGACCCAATATACTTTCAGCGGATGAGTTCCTGGAACGCGGCCGTGATACAGATCGCGGTGCACGCACAGACTGGTATGATGAATTGATTCGCGACAATAACATCGGACAGAACCACTTCCTCGCAGTATCCGGTGGTAATGAAAATACAACGCTGCGTATCTCTACCAACTATCGTACAAAAGATGGTATAGATATAGCCTCCGGAAGAAAGGAGTATGGCTTGCGTACAAACTTTGTACAGCGCGCACTCGATGGTTTCCTGGAACTCGGTGGAAATATATCATACCGTGTTGCTAATGAAGATTTGCTTGGTACAGATTTCGGAAATCCGGTAAACAACTACGGAGCGTTCCAGCAGGCAGTAAAACTGAATCCTACCATTCCGGTAATGGATCCGAACAACCCGGGCTTCTATAACAACCTGCAAGGGTATGATACATATAACCCGGTACAGGCACTAAAGACTAGAGACATTAGAGCTGAACGCGTTTACTCTATATTTGACTTCAATGTAAAGCTGAATTTACTGAAGAACCTGAGCACCGAAGTAAAACTCGCTCGCCAGGCGCAAGACATGTTGCTGAAGGAATACTATAGCGGTAAATCTTCGGAGTCAATCAACGGTGGCTTTACTGGTCGCGCACGTTTACAAGACGAACGCTGGACAGACTATACATTGGAGTGGATCGGTAACTATAACACCACCATCGATCGCCATGATATAAAAGTACTGGGAGGTTATTCTTACCAGGAATTCAACAACGAAGGACACTGGTTACAGAACAGACGTTTCCCTTCGGATGCATATAGCTATAACAACATCAGCGCAGGTAACTATGGTAACGGACTTGCCATCAACATGTCGGATGTGATGGACTCCTGGAGAAGCAAGGAAAAAACAATTGCCTTTTTAGGACGTCTTACCTATAGCTACGATGATCGCTACTATTTAATGGGATCGTTCCGCTACGAAGGTAATACCAAGTTCGGTCCGAATAATAAATGGGGATTGTTCCCTGCTGTATCAGCTGCATGGCGCATATCTTCATTGCCTGCTGTACAGGATGTAGACATCATCAACGATCTGAAGTTACGCGTGTCGTATGGTGTAACCGGTCGTGCTGGTTTCGATCGCTATACTTCTATGGCTAAGTATCAAGGCTATGGTCGCTATCAAAACGATGAGGGCCAGTGGATACAGGTATATGGTCCGGGTAACAACTACAACCCTGACCTTCGCTGGGAAAAACAGATCTCTTACAACGTAGGTCTTGACTTCGCCTTATTTGATAGTCGCGTAAGCGGTAGCATCGATGGCTTCATTCGTAAAGGAAGTGATCTGATCAACGACTACCTCGTGCCTGTACCTCCATACCTGCATGACCGTATGTTTGTAAACGTAGGTACGCAGAGTGCGCGCGGTGTTGAATTGACATTAGCATGGAATGCCATCAAGTCAAATGACTTCAGTTATACTATAAATCTTACCGGATCCTATACCAAGTCGCGTATGGATAAATTCGGAGATGACAAGTTCAAGGCAGACTTCCGCTATATGGGCGATCTTCCTTCACCGGGTAACCCTGGTCCTGCATACCGTCTCGAAGAAGGAACCGAGATTGGAAGTTTCTGGGGGTATAAATATGCCGGTGTGGATGAAGATGGAAAAATACTCATCTGGAAAAATGCAGAAGTTGGTGGTGAAGCGATTGTAGCTTCTACACAAGCTGATGCAAACCGCGATAAGACCTATATCGGTCATGGTATGCCACGCTATGAATTATCATTCGGTAATACCTTCAGCTATAAACGATTTGATCTGTCGCTCTTCTTCCGCGGCCGTTTCGATTACCAGATCATGAATCTATACCAGATGTACTATGGTTTGCAGGCTGAGCCAAACGTAAACCTGCTGGAAGATGCTTATGGTCGCAACGGACACATCACCAGCGGAAAAGTAATTACTGATTACTTCCTCGAGGATGGCGATTACTTCCGACTGGAGAACATTACACTTGGTTGGTCTCCTCGTGTAGGACAGGGTAAAATCAGCAGCCTCCGTATATACGGTACTGTGCGCAACGTGTTTACATTATCTGGTTTCACAGGACTTGATCCTGCCGCCATTGGTGTAACCGGTCTGGAGCCAGGTATGGGCAGTCTTAACGTATACCCTGTTGTACGCAACTTCGCACTGGGTGTGCAGGTTGGTTTCTAAGTACGATCCTATAAATCTATTTATGAAAAGTATGATGAAAAATATATTGCGCTATACGTTGCTTATTACAGTAGTAGTAGCATCGTCATGTACAAACCTGGATGAAGAAGCATTTGATGTATTGCCTGCAGATGTATACTACCAGGACAAGAACTCGGTTATCGCTGCCCTGGTTCGTCCATACGAGCATGGACACTGGTGTGGATGGGATGGCGACCGCTGGTTGCTGCAGGAGTTAACAGCCGATCAGTTCGTATGGACACAAAAAGGAAAACACGGATATGATGATGGTAATTGGATACGTCTGCACAACCACGCATGGAACCAGGATCAGGGGCAAATTTACGGAAGCTGGACAGGACCATATCAAGGTATAGGACAGTGTAACATATTGCTTCGCGATCTGCAAAAACTCGATTACCCTACACTGGGATTAACCGAGACCGAGAAAGCTCAGCATATCGCAGAGATCAGAACACTGCGTGCTTGGTTCTATTTTTTCCTGATCGATTTCTTCCGCAGTGTACCGATCGTTGAAGATGTAGAGACCATCAAAGCTCAATCAACACCGGAAGAAGTATTTGCCTACATCGAGAAAGAGATCAAGGAATCTTTACCGGGTCTTCCGAAGAATGCGCGTTCAGGTCGTTGGGACCAGGGCGGAGCAGCTTCTTTGCTCGTGCGTTTATACCTCAATGCTGAGAAGTGGGTAGGTACTGCTAAATATACCGAGTGCGCTGAGTATGCACAGGCTATCATTGATGGAGAGTATGGTACATACTCCATCGATCCTGATTACAAAGGCCCATTCCGTTCGGGTGTGAAAGGATATAAATCTCCGGAGAATATATTCGAGTTTCCGCACGCGAAGAATATATATGAGTTCGGTTGGATGTATAACGCCATGATGCACTACCAGGCACGCTATTCATTGGACAATGACTGGGGTGGATGGAATGGTATACATTTAACACCTTCGCTTGATCTCGAAGGCGATGAGCTTCCTTACGCATTGGGTAAACCGTACGAGAAATTTGCGGATACCGACAAACGCAAGCAGCCGTTCCATACAACAGCAACCGGTGGTGAGTACGAAGGCTTCTTCCTGATTGGGCAGATGTATGAATTCGACAAAGTAAAAGGCTATGGATACGACAGCACGAAAACTGTAAAAGGTACAGAAGAGTGGAATGGTCAGCCGTTGAAGTTTGTCGATCAGGTTGGTCGTTTCTCCGAAAAACCAAATGGTCGCTGGGCGGAAGGTTCACACGTAAATACGGGTGAAGAAAACTCCGGAGTACGTCTGCTCAAATTTCCGTGGTTGCCCATGTCGCAGAACTTATTTCAGTTCAATGCTGCGCCAGAGATCAGACTTGCTGAAATATACTATTCATTGGCCGAGTGTAAATATAGAGCAGGCGATAAAGCCGGTGCTGCTATATTACTGGATGCAGTGCGTGAAAGAAATTTCGATGCTGACGACTGGGACGATCAAAGCTACGAAGCTGATCTGGCCAGGTTAACCGACGATGAATTTATAGACGAGCTCGGAAGGGAATTTATAGGCGAGCGTCACCGCAGAACCGACCTCATCCGCTGGAACCGTTTCGGTGCCGAGTGGTGGGACAAGCCTGCCGATGGTGCCGATAAATCGATCTTCCCGATACCGAACCAGGCTATAAATGCCAACCCGTTGTTAAAGCCGAACGGAGCAAACTAGGTATATATATATAGTATACAATTTATAGAGCTCTCTCGCATAGGTAAGTGAATTGGGTTAGTTGTGAAGCCGCTTCCAGCAATGGAGCGGCTTCTTTTTTTCCGTGCGGAGCACGGAATCGTGAATTTCAACCGTTTACAATGCATATTTTTAGACGAAAAGTGTAGAAGATACCGTTAAAGCGTTGTAATTTGTTTCACGATTGTTGATTTGATGTCCTGGACCCCTAGACCTAGATTCCTCATGAATAAACTCAAAAATTATTCTGACCAAGATCTTATCGACTTACTGAAGCAGCAGGACATCGCTGCGTTCGAAGAAATTTATAATCGCTACTGGTATAAATTATATGCTACGGCTTACAAGCGTATTCAGTCGCGCGAAGCAGCTGAAGAATTTGTACAGGATATATTTACCAGTCTCTGGATAAACCGCGATCTGGTGCATATTAAATCATTGTCTGCCTATCTTTTCACAGCTGTTAAGTATAAAGTCATCAACCACCTGCACCATGAAGGTATACGCAAGCAGTACGTTGATCTGCAATTAAGAACACAATCTGAAATAGATAACTCCACCGAAGAACTTGTGCTTGTAAACGACCTGCATGTTTCGGTAGAGAAAGAAATCAGCAAGCTTCCACCCAAATGCCAGCAGGTATTTAAACTGAGTCGTCAGGAGAATCTTACCATGAAGCAGATCGCTTCGCAATTGGGTATATCCGAAAAGACGGTGGAACATCAATTAGGGAAAGCACTCCGTGTATTGAAAATGAATATCAAGCAACTGGTTGTGCTCGTGCTCTCTTCCATGGGGTTATTCTGATCATCAACCGTACTTTCAAAATTTTTTTTCAGGTGCTATAGGGGAGTGCTTCCGTCTGCCTGACTATCTAGTAAGAGGCCGATTAAAACGATTGAAACTATAAATCGTTTTGGTAACACCCTGAACCCATGAAAAGAATTACGCCCGAACTTTTGCAGAAATACCTGCAGGGAAAATGCACGCCTGAGGAGAACGAGCTCGTAAACGACTGGTATACTTCCTTTGATGAGTCGGCAGATGATGATGGCAGGCTCCTGGATCTGGAGCAACGCGAGCAGCTAAAGCAAAAGATGCTGTTGCAGATTCGCGATAACCTGGCTGCAGCCGGGCAATCCATCGCCAACGGAAAAAAGCAGAGTAAATATAGGTCTGTTGCTTCTACACTCTATAAAGTGGCAGCCGCGGTTACGTTGCTGGTGGCAGCCGGTGTAGGTATACTCTATAATAAAAATAAGAACAACCTGCAGGCAACGGCCCCAGTGCCTAAGCGCACCAGTATTACCGCGCTTAGCAATACAACACAATCTATACTTCGCCAGGATTTATCGGACGGTACCATTGTATGGCTCAAGCCCAACAGCAGTATAGAATATCCTGATATATTTAACGAAGCATCGCGTACCATTCAGTTAAAGGGTGAAGCATTCTTTGATGTGGCGCGCGATGAGCAGCGCCCCTTTATCGTTACTACCGGTAACGTAATTACCAAAGTACTCGGCACAAGCTTCAATATAAAAGCCTATAACAATGCTTCTACAATAGAAGTATCCGTCATGAGCGGGAAGGTCGCTGTCCAAATGAATCCCACCGATGCACCGGCTGTACCGGATAGTCCCGAAGAAGTATTCCTCACACCGAACGAACGTGTTACCTATGTAAAATCAGAAAACCGTTTGCTCAAGGAAGCACCGCTTCAATTGCCGGAGTTATCGATGTGGCAGCTAACAACCATCGAATATGATAACGTACCGGTAGAGCGTGTACTGCGCATGCTGGAAAAGAAATTCAATGTCTCAATACAGGTGCGGAATACAAACCTGAATAACTGTTTAATACGTGCAGACTTTACCAATCAGAACCTGGCAGATATACTGGAGATGCTAAGCCGTTCGATTGAAGCAACGTATGAACTGAACGATAACATTATATACCTCGATGGAGCGGGGTGTGTTAATTGAATACAACCACTTAACCAAATCCTAACGTATGCAAGAGTAAATCTATACCCCCTAAAAAGAGATTAGGAGTGATTGCGGCACCCCTAATCAAAAACTAAATGTGCCCCTGTTTCAGATGTGGAAATCAGGATGGGGGCATCTTGTCTCATTTGTAAAAACGAAACAATCAAAATTATGCAAGAGATTTTACAAACGCACATCAACCTCAGCAAAATTATGCGAATTACGTTGAGCCAGATTGCCGTTATGTTGATCCTGACGGGCATTTCCCGCGCGGAGGTCGGCAAAGCACAAAGCCTCTTAGATCGGAGCATTACCCTTACGGTCGAAAGGACGAGTCTGAGCAAAGCACTGGATAAAATAGAAAAAAGTGCTTCTGTTCGGTTTGTGTACAGCAAGAACTTTATCTCCATAAAGGAAGAAGTTTCCTTTCATGCCGAGAAAGAAAAACTGGAATCGGTTTTGAACAGACTGCTCGGTCCGCTCAATATCCGGTACCAGGTAATAAAAGATCGCATCGTACTGAACAAGGTACGAACAGCCGATGAAGAAGAAGAAGAAACCACTGCGGAAGAGACTTCAGCTATACTGGCACCGGTTGCTATAGCAGGCCGCGTAGCCGATGCGGAAAACCAGCCACTGCCGGGTGTTAACGTATTGGTGAAAGGCACCACGATAGGAACCACAACCGATGCAGATGGTAAATATAGTCTCGAAGTGCCCGATGGAAATACTACTCTTGTATTTAGCTTTATAGGCTATATTACACAAGAAGTAGATATAGCGAGCCGTACTACGGTTGATATTACACTCGTAGCCGATGTACAGCAGCTATCAGAAGTAGTGGTTGTGGGATATGGTGAACAAAAGAAAGAGACTGTTACCGGGTCGGTTGCCTCGGTAAAAGGATCAGACCTTGTTAAATCACCCGCAGTAAATTTAACAAACTCCATAGCAGGCCGCATGCCCGGTGTTATTGCGGTGAACCGCAGCGGTGAGCCAGGTTACGATGGTTCCAGCATTCGCATACGCGGATCAAATACATTGGGAAGTAACGATGCGCTGATTGTAATTGATGGTATACCGGCACGTGCGGGTGGTATAGAGCGTCTTAACCCTGCGGATATAGAAAGTATATCGGTATTGAAAGATGCATCTGCGGCTATCTACGGATCGCGTGCTGCCAATGGAGTTATACTCATCACGACCAAGCGTGGTAAAACCGGTAAACCGGAGATACTATATTCCTTTAACCAGGGATGGGCACAGCCAACCGTTGTACCCGAACTTGCTGATGCGACTCAGTTTGCTGAAATGCGAAATGAACTGGAGATATTCAATTTACCGGTAGACGAATGGGCCACAGCCAATACAGCATTCAAACAAACCGGTAGCTATACCCGTCCGAATGGGACAGTAGTGGATGCTCCCTATACTCCGGATGATTTTCAAAAATTCAGAGATGGTTCTGATCCCTGGGGACACCCGAATACCGATTGGTATGGTGCTACATTGAAAACATGGTCGCCACAGTCGCGCCATAATTTACAGCTCACCGGTGGTACAGAAAATTTCAAATACCTCGCATCACTCGGCTATCAGAACCAGGATGCATACTATAAGAATGCAGCAACCGGTTACAAGCAGTATGATATACGCGTTAACCTCGATGCCAACATAAACAAGTATATAAAAACAACCATCGGTATATTAGGTCGCCAGGAAAACAGGTTCTACCCTACACGCAGTGCAGGTGCTATATTCAGAATGCAGATGCGCGGTATACCTACGCAACCGGCTTACTGGCCAAACGGTTTACCCGGACCGGATATCGAGAACGGTGAAAACCCGGTTGTAATTACTACGAACCAAACCGGTTATGATCGCGATACGCGTTACTATGTACAAACCAATGGATCTGTAGATGTAACGATACCGTGGGTAAAAGGATTGAAATTTACCGGAACAGCTTCCGTTGATAAATATGTAAAGCGTACCAAGAAATGGGAGATACCCTGGTATTTATATACATGGGACAAAGTATCGTACGAAGCGGATGGCGTTACACCGAAATTATCCAAGGGACAACGCGGTCCTTCTGAGCCACGCCTTACACAAAGCGATGAAGACCAGCTAAACGTATTGCTGGGCGGTATCATTACCTATGAAAAATCATTCAATGATCATGCTGTTACCTTTCTGGCCGGTACCAACCGCGAGACCATTGATAACGACTACTTCAATGCATACAGACGCTTCTTTATTTCATCATCAGTCGATCAGCTGATTGCCGGTGGTAATGCCGAGCGAAATGCAAATGGTGGCGGATGGGAAAGGGCCCGTATCAATTACTTCGGTCGCGTTGCCTATAACTACAAGGAAAAATACCTGTTGGAATTCCTGTGGCGCTACGATGGCTCCTATATGTTCCCGGAAAGCACACGCTATGGTTTCTTCCCGGGTATTATGGGTGGATGGCAAATATCCGAAGAAGATTTCTGGAAGAACAATGTAAATGTAGTGAGCTACCTGAAGCTTCGTGGTTCATGGGGACAATTGGGTAACGACCAGATATACTATGATGTAAATGGTAACGGTGTTATTGACGGTGATGAATTGCAGGAGTACCAATATCTTTCTACCAATGCTTTCAGAAGCTATATCATCGGTGGACAGGAAGTAGGAACTATATATGAGACACGCGTACCGAACCCGACCGTTACGTGGGAGGTTGCCAACAACTTCAACCTCGGTCTGGAAGGTGCATTACTTGCAGGAAAGATCAACTTCTCGTTCGATGTATTCTGGAACAAGCGCAGTAATATACTCTGGCGCAAGAACGCATCCGTACCACAAACAACCGGTATGACATTGCCTGCTGAAAATATAGGCAAGGTAAATAACAAAGGTTGGGAGTTCCAGGTTGGTTACAACGGACAGGTTGGTGAACTTTCATACAACATCAGCGTGAATGGTGGTTATGCCCAGAACAAAGTTATATACTGGGATGAAGCACCCGGTGCACCGGAATGGCAACGCACTACCGGACGCCCGATGTATACGTACCTCGCGTATCAGTACGATGGTGTATTTGCAACCGAGGAGGACATTGCTGCTGAGACATTGGATTACTCGGCTATCACCAATACACTTCGTCCGGGTGATATGAAGTATAAAGACTATAATAATGACGGAAAGATTACGCCAGACGATCGCGTTCGTAACGACCGCACCAACATTCCGCTCTTCCAGGGTGGTTTAAATATAGGGGCGCGCTATAAGAACTTCGATCTCTCTATATTATTCCAGGGCGCTGCCGGTGCGCAGGTATATGTGAGTACCGGTGAATCCGGAAGTATTGGTAACTTCCTGCTGGATGTATACAAGAACCGCTGGACCATCGATAACCCGAGCAGCGAACATCCGCGCATTGCCGACCGAAGCAATCAGTACTACTCGAACAATAACACCTATTGGTTAAGAAGTTCAGACTATATCCGTTTGAAAAACCTCGAGCTGGGCTATACCATTCCATCTACATTGGCAAGCCGTGTAGGCATAGGAAGCCTGCGCGTATATGTCAATGCACTGAACCTGCTCACGTTCGATAAGTTCAATGTGTTCGATCCGGAATCAACCGGTGGTACCGGCCAGTATTATCCGCAGGCAAGAATTCTGAATACAGGTTTAACGGTAACATTTTAAACAACCTTATCCATGAAGAATATGATAAAGCGTAGCACGATAGCGTTTGGAACGATCATCGCTTTGTTTACCATTGCAGGTTGTAGCGATGACTTTGTAAACACCAAACCTCTGAACGAAGTACCGTCTGAAGATGTGTGGAAAGATCCGGGGCTTGCACAAGCCTTTGTTACCGATATATACAACGGCCTGGGTAATGGCGGATTTGATGAGCAGATGCTCGCATCCCTTACGGATGAAGCTATATTTACCCATCCCGGTCGCGGTATCAACACAATAACGGAAGCACGTTCCAACCCGGCCGATATAGGTTGGGTGAACAATACGTTGAACTGGACTAACATGTATCAGCGTATACGTGCGTGTAACCTGGCCATTGAAAATTTAGCAACACCTCAATTTGAAAATACAAGTTCGATCGAAGCAAATGTGTTAAAAGGAGAAGCATATTTTATGCGCGCTTATTTCCACCACCAGTTGCTGCGTTACTACGGAGGTATACCGATTGTAGACAGAACTTATAAATTGGGGGAAGCCGATTATACAATTGAACGGAATACATTTGCAGAATGTGTTGATTTCATTGTAAGCGACTGCGATCAGGCTGCACAATTGCTGGATGGAAAAACCATGGCAGCCGGAAGAACATCGCGCGCAGCAGCGCTCGCGCTGAAAGCACGTGTGTTACTATACGCAGCCAGTGATCTGCACGATATGCCTACAGCTTCTGCTAACTCATCTGATATAGCTGGTTTTTCAAACCCTGAATTACTGGGCTATACCAGCGGAACACGCGAAGAGCGTTGGCAGCGTGCCAGAGATGCAGCGAAAGAAGTTGTTGATCTGAACAGCTATGCCTTTGGTTTTGGATTGGTAGCTCCTGTTACGGCTACAGAGGGAACATCCAACTATTCAAATATAGCCATGGCCAGAAACGGTGGTGAAAAAGAGTTGATCTTTGCCCGCTATTTCATCAATGCAAAAGATGAAGGTGGTGCATGGGTTGGTCGTAACAACGGCCCGAATGGTTATCACAACTGGGCAGGTAATACACCGATACAAAACCTGGTAGATGATTATGAGATGATGGATGGTACCGAGTTCGATTGGAACAATGCGGATCATGCAGCAGCTCCCTATACCGATCGCGATCCGCGCTTCTATGCAACCGTGCTATATGATGGTGCTCCGTGGAAACCACGCACCGCTGATGCGGCCGGTAAAGATCCATACAACCAGATACAGACCGGACAGTATCAGATCGTAAACAGCTCCGGCAGTGTGGTGTCTTATTTCGGATTGGACACCCGCCAGAGTTCCATTGAAGACTGGAACGGTACACGTACCGGGTACTATATGAAGAAATTCATTGATCCGAATCCGGCTATCGTTGATCAGAATACACGCCAGCAAGTGCCGTGGCCATTCCTGCGCTATACCGAAGCTGTGCTGAATTATATAGAAGCCAGCATCGAATTAGGTGAAGAAGCCGAAGCAATATTGTGGTTAAACCAGATACGCTTCCGGGCGGGTATGCCTGCCGTTGCGGAGACCGGTACAGCGCTGCGTGACCGCTATCGCAATGAACGAAGAGTAGAACTTGCCTATGAAGAACACCGGTATCACGATGCGCGCAGGTGGATGATAGCACCTGAAACACTCGGGCAAAAAGCAGGACGTATCAATATAACGGCTACGTTGAAGGCTGGAAAAGATGTACGCATCTATAAATACGATCCGGATAACTATAACTATAAATATGAACCGTTGAATATTGATCCGGGTATTGAAAACCGTGCGTGGCTTGATAAGATGTACTATCTGCCGATTCACCGCGATGAGATAAACCGTAACAATAAATTAGTTCAGAATCCGGGATACTAATTCGTCTGAAGTAGACTATATTTAGAATCTATACTCATGCGTGCAGCGTGGGTATAGATTCTATATGTTTAACTACATCCTGACTACTTTGAAACGCCCATCCCTCCAATACCTGCTGGTATTCATAATATGTATATGTATAGCAGGCTGTCGTGATACAACGCAACCAAACCAGGAGGTACCTGCGAAGCCGGCACCTGAAACCCTCTTCAGGTTATTGCCACCGGAAAGTACGCACATCAATTTCAGCAATACACTTACCGAAGGACTCAATACGAACGTATTGATCTACGAATACTTTTACAATGGAGGAGGTGTAGCTGCAGGCGATCTCAACGGAGACGGTCTTGACGATCTATACTTTACGGCAAACATGGTTGCAGACAAGCTATATCTCAACCAGGGCAACATGCAGTTTACGGATATAACACAGGCCGCCGGCATTGCCACACGTAATGGTCCGTGGAAAACAGGTGTTACCATGGTCGATATAAATGGTGATGGCAAGCTGGATATATATGTTTGCTACTCCGGTAACCTGCGCCCCGAAAGACGATTGAACCAGCTATATATCAATACCGGTAATGATGCGAAGGGCATTCCGCAGTTTAAGGAGGAAGGAAAAAAATATGGATTGGACTGTGATGCCACTAGTACGCAGGGATATTTTTTCGATTACGATCGTGATGGCGATCTCGATATGTTCCTGTTGAATCACAACATCAATGCGCTGCCCGTTTTGAATGAAGCCAATACAGCAAAGATGTTACATGAAGAAGACCCGGTAAGTGGCGTACGACTATATCGCAATGACAATAATTACTTTAAGGATGTAACGGCCAAAGCCGGGATCAGTTCCACTGCACTCACGTACGGACTGGGCGCAGGACTTGCTGATCTGAACAACGATGGCTGGACCGATATCTATATCAGCCATGATTACAACGTACCCGACTATCTGTACATCAACAATAAAAATGGAACCTTTACCGATAAACTGAAATCCGTAGTCGGTCACACATCCAATTTTTCAATGGGTAATGATATAGCCGATATCAACAACGATGCACAGCCGGATATATATACCCTGGATATGCTACCGGAAGACAATCGCAGGCAAAAGCTTTTGATGGCACCCGATAACTATGGAAAGTTTGATCTGAACGTTCGCATTGGTTTTCATTACCAGTATATGCGCAACATGCTACAGCTGAATAACGGCAATGGAACGTTTAGTGAAATTGGTCAGCTTGCCGGAGTGTCCAATACCGATTGGAGCTGGGCAACGCTGCTGGCCGATTATGACAACGATGGATGGAAAGACATCTATGTAACCAATGGCTACCTGCGCGATTTTACCAACCTCGACTTTGTAAAGTATATGGATAACTATATAAAGCAGAAAGGAAGATTGATGCGTGAAGATGTGCTGCAGCTCGTGCATCAGATTCCGGCTTCCAATGTTACCAACTATATATTTCGCAATAACGGTGATCTCACCTTTAACAAGAATAATACAGCCTGGGGCTTTACGCAAACATCCAACAGCAATGGTGCCGCGTATTCGGATTTGGACAACGATGGCGACCTGGATATTATCGTCAATAACATCAACGCTCCGGCATTCATCTATCAAAATGATGCCGTGCAACGCACAAAACATCACTACCTGAAAATTAAACTACAGGGTGCCGGTAAAAATACGGTTGGGCTGGGCGCCAGAATAATTGCACGGGTTAAAGGTAAAACGCAGGTGGTTGAGCAAATGCCATCACGCGGGTATCAATCTTCGGTATCGCCTGTGTTGCACATAGGGTTGGGTG
This sequence comes from uncultured Chitinophaga sp., assembly GCA_902168205.1. Taxonomy (GTDB): domain Bacteria; phylum Bacteroidota; class Bacteroidia; order Cytophagales; family Cyclobacteriaceae; genus Ohtaekwangia; species Ohtaekwangia kribbensis. Next base: position 518,125 of record CABHOK010000011.1, read on the forward strand.
ATGAGGCAATGATTGATTCGTTGCAGGTAATCTGGCTTTCGGGCAAGCAGCAACTTTTGCAGCAGGTGAAAGCGGATCAGGTATTGGTGGTAAAAGAGAAGGATGCAGCCGGTAAATATATACCGGCAGTCACACCAAGACCAATCTTTACGCAAATACAAAGACTTTCGTTCACGCACCAGCAAGACTATATCAACGATTTTAAGCGGCAACCGTTGATGGTAAATCCACTGTCGTTTAACGGCCCTGGGTTGGCAAAGGCGGATGTAAATAGCGATGGCCTTGAAGATATATATACCGGTGGAGGCGTGGAGCAGGCCGGTGAGTTGTTCCTTCAGCAGAAGGGCGGCAAGTTTATCCGGAAAGCACAACCTGCATTTATTGCCGACAAAGTATATGATGATACTGATGCGATATTTACCGATGTAAATGCCGATGGCCATGCAGACTTGTACGTATGCAGCGGAGGGTATCATCACTTTGAGCCGGATGCTGATGCGTTGCAGGATCGTTTATACATGAACGATGGCAAGGGTAATTTTACAAGGGCTGCAGATGCTTTACCCACCATGCACACCAGTAAAAGTTGCGTGCGCGTTAGCGATGTCAATGGTGATGGTGCCCCTGATCTTTTTGTGGGCGGTCGTGTTATACCCGGACGTTATCCTGAAACACCGGAGAGTTATTTACTGATCAACGATGGCAAAGGTAAATTTACCAATGCCATCGCATCATGGTCACCAAGCCTGCAAAATATAGGTATGGTTACCGATGCAGCCTTTACCGATCTGAATGGTGATAAGAAAAATGACCTGGTTGTAGTAGGCGAGTGGATACCGGTAACCGTATTCATAAATGAAAATGGTAAACTTGCTGATCGGACACGCGATTACTTTTCGAAATCCTATAGTGGTTGGTGGAACAAAATTGTGACCGGAGATTTTAACCACGATGGTAAAACTGATTTAGTGATTGGTAACATCGGACTCAATTCGCAATGCAAAGCCAGTGATGCAGAGCCTGCCGAAATGTTTTACAAAGATTTTGACAACAACGGTTCTGTCGATCCTATTCTGTGCTCCTATATACAAGGCAAGAGCTACCCGTATGTAACACGCGATGAACTGCTGGAGCAGATCGGTTCGAAACGAAAGCGTTTCCCCGACTATAAAAGTTATGGCAATGCAACCCTCACGGATATTTTTACAGCCGAAGAACTCGCTGGTGTAAAAAAACTTTCCGCCAACTATTTGCAAACGGTATGCTTTCTGAGCGATGCACAGGGAAAATTCCATGAAAAAACGTTGCCGGTGCAGGCGCAGATGTCACCCGTTTATGTAATTATTCCACTAGATTACAACGCTGATGGCAAGGAAGATTTAATTTTAGGAGGCAACATTAACCACGCGCGATTGAAATTCGGAAAGTACGATGCTAACTACGGCATGTTACTACAGGGTGACGGCCAGGGCAATTTTAACTATATTTCACAGCAACGCTCGGGCTTCAGGCTTACAGGTGATGTACGCAGTGCAGTAACCGTGGGTAACGCGATAATCTTTGGCATCAACGAACAACCCGTACAAGTATATTCTCATCAATAGTTTCAGATATATAGTTCAGACGTAAAAATGATAAGCACGTTTATTCGGAAAAGTTTCACGCTGGTATGGCTGGCGTGTATAGCAGTGGGCTTCACAGCCTGCGATGATTCATCTACACCACGCATTCTTGTATTTACCAAAACCGCAGGATTCTATCATGAATCGATTCCCACCGGTGTAGCGGCCATTCAAAAGCTGGGGAAGGAAAATGGATTTGAAGTAGACACAACACGAGATGCACACATCTTTACAGAAGATGAACTGAAGCGCTATAAGGCTGTAATATTTCTCAGTACAACCGGTAATGTTCTGAATGCTGATCAACAAGTGGCGTTCGAGCGATATATACAGGCCGGTGGAGGTTATGTAGGCATTCACGCAGCGGCTGATACGGAATACGATTGGCCGTGGTATAACAAACTGGTGGGCGCGTATTTTCTCAACCACCCGAACAACCCGAACGTTCGCAGTGCTGCGATGAACGTGGTGGACACCACACACCTTGCAACGAAGGGTCTACCCGCCCGCTGGGAGCGTACGGACGAATGGTATAACTATAAAAGTATTTATACTGGTATTAATACGCTGATCCTGCTGGATGAAGACAGCTATGATGGCGGAGAAAATGGTGACAATCACCCGATCGCCTGGTATCATGATTACGATGGTGGTCGCGCCTTCTATACCGGTGGCGGCCATACAAAAGAAACATATAGCGAACCGTTGTTTCTGAAGCATCTGCTGGGCGGTATACAATATGCAATGGGTGCCAATGTAAAATTGGATTATGCGAAAGCGTATGCCGTAAAATCTCCGGAAGAGAATCGCTTTACCAAGACAATCCTCAGCAACGATCTTAACGAGCCTATGGAACTTGCTGTTACTCCTGACGGACGCGTATTTTTTGCTGAACGTGCCGGTAAATTCTATGTATACCAGCCTTCGGATAATACGACTAAGCTCGTGCACCAGTTTACAGTAATGCCCGACAACAAAGAAGGCTTTGGTAACGGCTTGCTGGGTGTGACCCTCGATCCCGATTACGAGAAGAATAACTATATCTATTTCTTTTATACTCCGGATACAAAACCTGCGCATCAGAATGTATCCCGGTTCAAGATCGGAAAGGATAATGTACTGGATCTGAAATCTGAAAAAGTCTTGTTGCAGATACCGCTGGAGCTTGAAGTAAGTGCCCACACAGGCGGCTCACTCGCCTGGGATAAAGACAAGAATCTATATATATCTACCGGTGATAATACTGTACCGTTTGCCTCGGATGGCTTTGCACCGATCGATGAAATACCAGGTCGCATTACCTATGATGCACAACGTTCGGCTGCCAACACCAACGATCTTCGTGGAAAGATATTGAAGATACATCCGGAGGAAGATGGAACGTATACTATACCAGCCGGTAATTTATTCCCGAAAGGAACTCCGCAAACCCGTCCGGAGATATATGCGATGGGGTGTCGCAATCCCTATCGTATATCGGTTGATCTCGCAACAGCTATAGTATATTGGGGCGAGATCGGTCCGGACTCGGGTAATGATGGTGCACAAGGTCCGCGTGGTTACGATGAGATCAACCAGGCAAAGACTCCAGGCAATTATGGATGGCCGTACTTTGTTGGTGATAACAAAGCGTATCATGAATTTGATTTTGCAACGAAGTCGGTAGGTGCGTTGTTTGATCCAAACAAACCGGTCAATACTTCGCCCAACAATACTGGTGCAAAAGAATTACCACCCGCACGCAAGGCAATGATCTGGTATCCATACGATCGCTCGAATGAATTTCCGGATGTAGGTGCCGGAGGACGCAGTGCTATGGCCGGCCCGGTATATCACTATGATGCTGATCTCAAGTCCAATACTAAATTTCCAGAATACTTTGACAAGAGCTTGTTCATCTTCGACTGGATGCGCAACTGGATATATATAGTACGCCTCGATGCGGAGTATAACTTTAAGCGCCTCGAATCGTTCATGCCAAAAACCGGAGATTTCAGAAGACCGATCGATATGGAAGTAGGACCGGAGGGTTCGTTTTACCTGCTGGAGTATGGTTCGGTATATGGTATCGATAATGTGGATGCGCGTTTGGTTCGTATCGATTACAACGGAGGCAATCGTAAACCTGAGGCACGTATAGCGAGTAAAGACACCGTTGGACTGGCTCCTTTGAAAGTAAATTTCAGCAGCAGGCCGAGCGTTGATTTTGATGACGATGAACTTACCTACGAATGGCTGATCGATGGAAAGAAAGTAACAACTACCAACGCAGAATATACTTTTGAAAAGAACGGAGTCTTTAATGCAATATTGAAAGTTACCGATCCTTCCGGAGAAAGCGATAGCGATACGCTGCAGATCCGGGTAGGGAATACGCCTCCAGCCGTAGCGGTTACAACTGCTGACAACACCACGTTCTTTTTTGACGATCAACCGCTGCTATACCAGGTATCCATCCGTGACAATGAGGATAAAGCAATAGATCCGGCCGGTACATTTATCGCGTTGAAATATATACCCAGGGTAGGACAGCAGATCGGACATCAGCAGATATCGTCCTTCAATCTCGGTAAATCGTTGATGGAAGGCAGCGATTGCAAAGCGTGTCACCAGATCAATGGTAAATCGGTAGGACCAGCATTCACGGAAGTAGCGAAGAAGTATCAGGCGGATAAAGAGAAGGCCGTGATAAAACTTGCCAATAAAGTAATTACCGGTGGCGGTGGCGTATGGGGCGATCATGCCATGAATGCACACCCGCAGCTCTCGCGTGAAGATGCTTCGGCAATTGTTCGCTATGTTCTTTCATTAAATGACAAGCAACAAGCCGCAACTCTTCCGACTTCCGGAACGGTAACATTCAAAGAACATAAAGACAAAGATGCGCGCGGTCGTTATGCACTCAGCGCAATATATACCGATCAGGGCGGCAACGCAGTGCCACTCTCCGGCAGCGATGCACTTATATTAAGACCAGCACGTGTGCAGGCAGAAGAAGCAGATATAGTTCGCAATATCAACCGTGATGATAATTACCTTGGCAGCATTCACCATAAATCATTCTTTGTCTTTAAAAATATTGATCTGAAAGGCGTGAAGCAGTTAACCTATCGCTACTCGTCTAAAGAAATTGGCGCGACTATTGAAGTGCATGTTAACTCCGTAAGAGGACCGATTATCAGTACCTTGAATTATGAATCTACCGGAGACTGGGAAAACTATAAAGAAATCACTACGCCTATACAAGATCCCGGAGGAAAGAACGATCTTTACTTTGTATTCAAAAAAGATCAAGCGCCCAATCGCCACATGTTTTCTGTGGACTGGATAGAATTTAAACGATAAACTTTGCCGAACTTTAACCAGAAGAAAGATATGAGTCAAAAAACATCACGCAGAAGCGCCATTATGAAAATAGCCGGATCAGCAGCGGTAGCGGCCGCAGGAGTGTCGCTAACCCATCGCCTCGAAGCAGCGGAAGCTGTGCTGGAGGGAAATCTGAAAGGAAAAGTAAATCACTCCGTATGTCGCTGGTGCTATAGCAGTATACCACTGGAAGATCTTTGCAAGGCTGCTAAAAATATAGGACTTGCTTCCATTGAATTGACCGGTCCGGAAGAATGGCCGCTGCTGAAAAAATATGGGTTGACATCCGCTATGCCGTGGGGTGCCGGCAAAGGAATTACCGAAGGTTTTAACAACCTAGCGTTGCACGATGAACTTGTAAAAAGCTATACTGACATTATACCTAAAGTAGCTGCAGCAGGTTTGAACCAGATCATCTGTTTCTCCGGTAATCGCAACGGACTTGATGATGAAAAAGGAATTGAAAACTGCGCGATCGGATTGAAACGTCTGATGCCAATTGCCGAGAAGTATAAAGTCACCATGTCCATGGAACTGCTCAACAGCAAAGTAGATCACCACGACTACCAGTGCGATCATACCGCATGGGGTGCAGCACTCTGTGAAAAAGTAGGCTCTGAAAATTTCAAGTTACTTTACGATATATACCACATGCAGATCATGGAAGGTGACGTAATCGCTACCATCCGCAAATTCAACAAGTATATATCACACTATCATACTGGTGGTGTTCCGGGCCGTAACGAGATCGATGAGACACAAGAGCTCAACTACCCGGCCATTATGAAAGCCATTGTTGAAACAGGTTTCAAAGGCTTCGTAGCCCAGGAATTTATACCGAAGCGCGAAGACAAGATTGCCTCGCTGAAACAAGGAGTAACGATCTGCGATGTAGCTTGATTTTTAGAAGTAAGAATATAAAAGGCAGTGATTTTTTATCACTGCCTTTTTTGTTTGAAGCATTTCGTTCTTACTCGAGGCTTCTTACTTCAGGATTTTCTTTCTTCTTTGGATCCATCATCTCCATTAGTTTCAGTCCAAGCAATCCGTCCATCGAGTTACCGCTGGCCCCTCCACCGATCAATACATCCGGAATGAGTTTGATATGACCTTTGGAAAGTTCTTCCGTGATCTTATACCTTGTAAAGTTTTCGCCACCCAGTGCTTTTACGGCAAGCTCGTAGGCTTCTGCGGTGGACTTACCAATGGCAAGTATTTTCTCCGCTTCCGCATTACCCGTTACCGAGATCTGTTCAGCTTGTGCAGAGGCTTTCAATTTGAGAGCTTCTGATTCTGCCTGAGCGCGTGCCTTGGTAGCTTCTGCTTCAGCGTGTGCACGTAGTTTTGTAGCTTCAGCCTCGGCACTTACCGAGAGCTTTACACTGGCTGCATCACCTTCTGATTTTTTAACTGCGGCACTTGCAGTACGTTCAGCGATCTCAACACTTTGCTGGGCACGTACTATATCTTTCTGCATATCGGCAATAGCAGTTTCTTTCTCCATACCTTGTCGTGTCTCCTGCGCTTTCTTTTGTGTATCGTACGTTACCTTTTGCTCTTCAGCAATCTTACGATCCGTCAAGGTTTTCATCAGCGACTCCGGAGGAACTATATCTCCGATCAGTGTATCGACTGCGTTCACGTTATATTCATCCAGTACTTTTTTAATATGAGACTTCGCAGATTCCTGCCGCTCTTTGCGTGTACTCAGGAAGGCGATCACGTCACTGTCCTGCGCAGAGTTACGGAAGTAGTTACCAATTGTAGGTTCGAGCACTTGTGATACCAGGTTTATCATGTTACCGAAACGTGCAATTACCTTGGGTGCTTCCGTAGTGGGTACGTGAATGATCTGTGCTACATCCAGGTTGAATGGGAAACCATCTTTAGAGCGAACAGTAATCGTAGATAAATTTTTATCCAGGTTGTGTGCTTCGCTTCGAGCGCTTGCCCAGTTCAATACCAGGTTGGTAGTAGGTACAAGTTCTACTTTCATAGTGTATGTGTTGATCGGATATTTACCGGGACCCAGTGGCTCAAGCCATACACCTTTGTAACCTTTCTCTACAATGTTACCGTGTTTGAATTCAGCACCGGTAAGATCGTGTCCATCCTGACCTATATAAGATATAACCACACCTACGTATCCAATCGGAATCTCTGTCATAGGTATCTCTTCTACCAGAACAGCCCACGGATTCAGGTTATAAGAACCGGCAAGTATAACCTGGGGTTGCAGTCCTCGATTACCTCTGTTCATGATAAACTTATCGAAGTCCTGAAAATTATTGTGACCATCAATAGCAACACCAGCTATCTGTCCCGGTTCAATTGGCAAACCGTCCAACGCAGTAACGATTCCTACTCTGCTCTCCTGTATGCGTATCATATCCGTGATCGATACCTGGAACAGTAATGTATTGATACGATAGGAGCCGGCCGTGATATACTCTGCCTGGCGACCGCGTTGCCCGCCATTGTTCAGAAACTGTTCTGCATTCTGAAAGTTATCGCAGTCAACCTTTTTGCCGAGTATATTCCCGGTAGGAATTTCAGCTCCGTCTTTTGCCAATACAAGACCAATCTTTCCTTCAGGTATAACCGTAAAAGGTTCCATAGTAACTTCATACTGCCATACCCACATTCCAAAGTATAAACCGGGAGCGAGTGTTTGTGCCTGAAAGCCGGCTTCACCTTGTATAGCTATAATTCGCCCGCCTGGTAATTCTCTGTGTTCACCCAACAATACGAATTTTTTGGTAACAAGTCCGATTCTGTCTTCCGGCACGATGACCATACCGAACAAGAATCGCAATACAAATTTATATAGTATTATACAGGCCACTAATAGACCAATCAATACATAACTTAAAACAGGATTTTCCATAATTAGAATTTTAATGATTTTGGTTAGAGTTTGTTTAGTTAGTTTTTTAAAGGATATAGATATACATAGTCAACTGCTGCAGTGCAGTATAGCTTTGATTTTTTGGAATACATGATGAGGCTGAGGGAGCGGAGGGCTTATAAGGGCGAAGTTAAATATATCGGGCTTATATGAATTCGTAAATCACCGGCTTAAAGCCATTTTCAAGAGGAAGGAATTCGATCTACATTTTCGTTTCTGAGTTCTGCATAAATAAACTTCTATTGCTATAGGAATGTTACGTTATTCTGGTTTTTATTTTTTTGTTAAGTCAGCGTACAGGATGTAACTATTAATAAACAATAGAATCAATATATAGTGAGTTTATATATACCTATATTTTTATGATAGAGAACCCTGAATAATCAGAATAATATATACTTTTTTCAGACAGCAGCGGAATAAATACGGTGTCTCAGAATACATAAAACTTGCTAATGTTTGTCCGATAGTAGTAATGACAGATTGGAACGATTCAAAATCGATTGCATTAACTCAGCCGGTTCCTTTGTGGCGATACAAACGATGGCTGGTAGTCGTGCGTGAGCCACTTGAGTATGAAAATCTACATCAGAACCAGGCGAAAAGCGCGGAGCTGGCCGGCATAGTTTTAGGAAGCTATAAGGGTGAATAAATGCAACAATTATGAAAAAGATCATATTAGCTTTCGGCGCAGCTGCCATGTTCAGTGTGGCAACTGCTTATGCACAGGCTCCGGCTCCACGCGCAGATTCGGTTAGAGATCCGATCAAACAAGGCGATCCTGCCCCGGACAATGTTCCTACACAGGCAGCCTATACCAAAGATATGGTTCGCATAAACAGTAAAGATATACCGGCTTCATTGCGCAAAACATTATCAGAAGATACTTATAAAGGATGGGAGACGGCTAATCTGTATAAAGATAAATCCGGTAACGGCTATATGCTCGAATTCCAGGATCCACTCAAGACCAGACTATATCGTTTCGACAAAAACGGGAAACTTGTAAAAGAGAAAACTTCACGGGATGTCGATTGATCATCCCGCAGTCTGGGCAATTAACCCACCGACTTTTGCAGAGACAGGAATTTTTACTGCCTCTGCAATAGCTCGGTCAGACATTTTCTTCAATGTCTTTTTCAGGATGTCTATTACTTTGGCATCATCATGCAGTGCAGCAAAATCTTCGAGGTAATACTGTACAAACACCAGGCAGATTACATCTTCCAATAATTGAGTATCAGCATTAGTCTGCAATTCTTTTTTCAGCAACAGAAATTTTACTTTCTCGATTGTTTCTAAATCATAACGGCAGCTTGAAAGAATCTGATCGGCAATTTTAGCATGATGAAATTTTTCAGCGTTACGCCATTGCAGATAACCTTTTTTATCCATCGGGTACGAGCTGCGCGGAATCTCCCAACGCCCTATATGTTGACAGCGTGCCGCCAACTGTAAATATTCAGGTGCACCCGGAGCAAATTTATTCAACCACTCCGTCATGCGCTGACCGTATAATAATTCTTTCGGATAAGATACACCACCTACAATTTCCGTATGCGGATCATTCGCATTGTACGCATCAAATGTAGTAAAGGCAGTTTCTAAGCGTTCGTTTAAGGACATAGTACAAATATACTCTTTTTGCGGCTGCAGGCTACAAGCTGCTGGCTGCAAGAATTAGCTTGTCGATCCCTAAAAAAGGTTGACCGTTTTTTACTAATCAAACCATCGGACAAACATGAACCTGGGGTTCTGTTTCCGGGGTAAAATCAGTACGACTTGATGTCGTACTGATTTTAGAAAAACCTTCGGCATAAACAATTACCTTAGGTCTGTTCTGAGTGCTTAAACTTAATAATTCATTTTCAAATTCTCTTGGTGTTTGTTTATTGGGAAGACTTCGATGTA
>CABHOK010000012.1 GCA_902168205.1 uncultured Chitinophaga sp.
TCACTTTCAAACCACTCGAACGTATACCCTGCTACACTGCCTATCGATACTCCATCAACTTCAATGTCTGTTACCTGTGCTGAACCATCCGCTGGATTACAATCAGCCTGGTGCGTCAGTGTTATAGACGCCTGCTCGATAGCGATTACCGGAAGATCATCCGTTACGGTGAAGGTCGCAGTTGATAAACAGCTGTTGCCCGGAGATACATTATCCGTTACACGTACAGTATATGTACCGGCAGGTAACTGAGAAGCTGTCTCTCCGTTGGCTCCGCCCACTACACCTACCGTTGTGCCAAGTGCTGTCGTTGTTGTATTGCCTTCGAACCATTCGATCGTGAAGTCGGCTACAGGAGCACCTCCGTTGATCTGAACCGTGATCGTTCCGTTCGGTGTAGCACCAACGCAGTTGGTGTTGCTCGTAATAGTCTCAGAAATTGCCGGAGGAATTGAATTATCATCCACCGTAAACTGAACCAGCGGAGAAGCACAATTTGAAGTTGTGTTTGTTGCCTTAACAAAATAGTTATCAGCCGCGAGCAAAGCTCCTACTGTCGCAGTAGTTCCGCCTGAAGGAATGGCAGTTACGCCATCGTTCATAAACCATTCAAATGTATAGCCTGTTGTTCCACCTGATGAAGCGCCATCGATGAGTACATCGGTAACATTCGCAGAACCATTCACAGGATTACAATCTGTCTGATCCGTTACAACAAGATTTGCTGTAGGAATAGATATAGCATACGGATCATCGTTAATCGCGAAGGTTGCTGTTGCTTTACAACTGTTGGTTGTATTGGTTACCTGAACAGTATAGAATCCACCGAAGATGTCAATCGCTGTGTGCCCTGGTGCTTGAACATTGGCAACCGGTAAAGCAGGATCCGTTATAAATTTACCATCATGCCATGCATAGGTATATCCTGCTGCCGGTGTTGCAGTTCCATCTACCGTTAGCGCAATTGAACCTGTTCCTTCGGCAGCACCTGTACAATTCTTGTTATCGATTAATGCGTTCGCAGTAATAACAGGTTCTACTGTATTATCAACAATCGTGATATCATTTGGAGCAGAAGTACATCCCGGCAAGGCAAGGTTGGTCTCAACAGCCAGGATAGTATAGTTTCCAGCGGCAAGACCGTTCACCACGGTTGAAGGCTCTGTACCAGGAACAGTCAGTACCAGTGTACCTTTCTGATATACCCGTATTGAATACCAGCTCTGATCAACCGTAGGGTTCGCTGTCTTCGTACCAATGCTTGGAGTAATGGTAGCATCAAATGCACCATCAGGCACAGCACAGTTTGTCTGCGGGAAAGTTAACACGCTCAACAGAGCTGCTTCATCACTATACGGAAGATTGATCACGAGTGAATCGCGGCAACCGGTAGTCAAATCCACAGCAATTACAGTATGCAGGCCACTCACGATCTGTTCACCCGATGCTGCATTTGAAATACGGTTTGAGTTTACCGGGAAATCAAAACCATTTCCTTCGAAGGTCATTCCAACGTTCTTGTCACCGAGGTACCACAGGAAGTCAAATCCAGCAACGTTCACAGGAGAAGATGCCGATGCTCCTAACTGTCCTGTTCCTGCATTACAGATTGCCGGAATAATACGTTCGCCCAGAAGCTGTGTAATCGTAATCGCTGTTGTAGGCGCATTGTCTACATTGAGCGTAAACGGTGCCTGAACATCACAACCCAAAACATTATTCACAGCTGATACAGTATAGATACCTGCACCGACACCGCTTAGAACATTGGTTGTTGTCGCATAATCCGGAGTCGCTTTTTGTGCATTTCCGTTATACCATGAGAATGTATAGTCACCAACAGCACCTATACTTACACTGGCCGTGATACTTCCGTTAGCCGGAGCACAATTGGTAACATCAGCTGAAGTTGCTGTTATAGTCGGAAGTACAATGTTGTTGGTGATGGTTACTTCTACCGTGCCGGCACAACCCGTCACGTTATCAATGGCCTGTACAGTATATATACCGGATGCAAGCCCCGCTACCACAGCTGCAGGAGATCCTGCAACTTCATTTATAGCTAATGTATTTTGTCCTTTGAAAATATGGAACACGTGATTGGTAGTGAAACCACCTACGTTTGCAGAGATAGAGCCGTTTGATTTCGTAACATCACATGCCGTGTTGCTGGAAGGTGTTGCACTTACAACCGGATCAACGGTATTGTCGAGAACAGTAACAGTTGCTTTTGCCGACTGACATTTTGTATCGTTGCTTACAGCAACAACGGTGTAGTCACCCGCGAGTCTTCCGACATAGGTCACACCCACAAAATTAGCAGCCGCGATGTTTGGCGATGCTACATTTCCATTGAACCAGTAGAATGTATAGTCGGTTGTGTTACCCGCTACATTCGCGGAAACCTGACCGTTACCTGTGCTACAGATCGTCTGATGTGCATCAACCGCTGCCGTCACAACCGGATTTACCTGGTTATTGGTAATCGTCACTTGTGCAGTGCTTGAGCAGCCCGTTGTGTTGTCTACTGCTTTCACTGTATAGGTTCCTGCGGCAAGGTCTGTTGCTACTGCCGTGTTACTTTTCACAGATCCGTTAGTACCGGCACCAGCATACCACGTAAAGGTATAGCCCGCTGTTACACCGCCAACATTGGCAGAAGCTTCTCCATTCGGATTCGCAAGATCACAACTTGTCTGGTTAACCGTTGCTGTTGCAATTACAGGATCTACGCTGTTATCGTTAACCGTTACCGTAGCTTTCGCTGATTGACATTTTGTATTATTGTCCACTGCCACAACGGTATAGGTACCCGCTGTTCTGCCATTGTAGATTGCGCCCGTATGATCAGGTGTTGCAATATTTGGTGTCGCTATATTTCCATTAAACCAGTAGAAGGTATAGTCTGTTGTGTTACCCGCTACATTCGCTGAAACCTGACCGTTACCTGCGCTACAGATGGTTTGATGGGCATCAACCACTGCCGTTACCACAGGGTTCACCAGATTATTGATAATCGTTACCTGTGCTGTGCTTGAACAGCCTGTACCGTTGTTGACTACTTTAACTGTATAAACGCCGGCAGGTTGATCTATTATCGTAGCGGTATTACCTTTTATCGCTCCGCTGGTACCGCTTCCTGCATACCAGGTAAAGGTATAGCCTGCCGTTACACCGCCCACATTTGCTGATGCTTCTCCGTTCGGATTTACAGCATCACAGCTTGTCTGGTTAACCGTAGCTGTCGCAATAACCGGATTCACGCTGTTATCATTAACGGTTACCGTAGCTTTTGCTGATTGACATTTTGTATTGTTATCTACCGCTACAACGGTATAGGTACCCGCTGTTCTTCCATTGTAGACTGCCCCTGTATGATCAGGCGTTGCAATGTTTGGTGTTGCTATATTTCCATTGAACCAGTAGAATGTATAGTCGGTCGTGTTACCCGCTACATTCGCTGAAACCTGACCGTTACCTGCGCTACAGATTGTCTGATGTGCATCAACTGCTGCTGTTACTACAGGATTTACAAGGTTATTGATAATGGTTACTTGTGCTGTGCTTGAACAGCCTGTAGCATTACTAACAACCTTAACAGTATATGTACCAGCAGCCAGAAGATTGATCGCTGCTCCCGTACCGTTTACAGTTCCACTTGTACCAGCACCTACGTACCAGGTAAAGGTATACCCTGCCGTTACACCACCTACATTTGCTGACGCTTGTCCATTTGGTGTGTTCGTGTCGCAGCTTGTCTGGTTAACCGTAGCAGTCGCGATAACCGGATTCACACTGTTATCATTAACTGTCACCGTAGCTTTCGCGGACTGACATTTTGTATTGTTATCCACCGCTACAACGGTATAGGTACCCGCTGTTCTTCCATTGTAGACTGCCCCCGTATGATCAGGCGTTGCAATGTTTGGTGTTGCTATATTTCCATTAAACCAGTAGAATGTATAGTCCGTTGTGTTACCCGCTACGTTCGCTGATACCTGACCGTTACCTGCGCTACAGATTGTCTGATGTGCATCAACTGCTGCTGTTACTACAGGATTTACCAGGTTATTGATAATGGTTACTTGTGCTGTGCTTGAACAGCCTGTAGCAGTGCTCACTACTTTTACTGTATAAACACCGGCTGGGAGATCTGTTATCGCAGCCGTAGTGCCTTTTACCGTTCCACTTGTACCGCTACCAGCGTACCACGCAAAGGTATAGCCTGCCGTTACGCCCCCTACATTTGCTGACGCTTGTCCATTCGGTGTGTTGGTATCGCAGCTTGTCTGATTTACCGTAGCAGTCGCGATAACCGGATTTACACTATTATCATTAACCGTTACAGTAGCTCTTGCTGAAGGACATTTCGTATTGTTGCTAACGGCCACAACGGTATAGGCACCTGCAGTTCTTGCGCCATATACAGCACCGGTATGATCAGGTGCCGCAAGGTTTGGTGTCGCTATATTCCCATTGAACCAGTAGAAGGTATAGTCGGTTGTGTTACCTCCTACGCTGGCTGAAACCTGACCGTTACCTGCACTACAGATATTCTGATGCGCATCGACAACTGCTGTCACTACCGGGTTCACCAGGTTGTCAATAATAGTTACCTGTGCAGTGCTTGAACAGCCCGTGGCATTGTTATCTACTTTTACCGTATATACACCTGCTGCAAGGCCCGTTGCCAAAGCCGCGTTGCCTTTTATAGTTCCGCTTGTACCGGCACCTGCATACCAGGTGAAAGTATACCCAGCCGTTACACCACCTACATTCGCTGACGCCTGTCCATTCGGTGTGTTTGTATCGCAGCTTGTCTGGTTAACCGTTGCTGTTGCAATTACAGGAGCTACTGTATTATTGTTGACAGTCACAGTAACCTTTGCTGACTGACATTTCGTGTTGTTATTTACCGCTACAACAGTGTAAGCACCCGCTGTTCTTCCGCTATATACTGCACCTGTAAAATCAGGAGCTGCTATATTCGGTGTTGCTATATTTCCATTGAACCAGTAGAAGGTATAGTCGGTTACGTTACCCGCTACATTAGCTGATACCTGACCGTTACCTGCACTACAGATCGTTTGATGTGCATCAACCGCTGCTGTCACTACTGGGTTTACCAGGTTATTGATGATTGTGACCTGTGCCGTGCTTGAACAGCCCGTGGTATTGTTATCTACTTTAACTGTATACGTGCCGGCAACCAGATTTAATATCTGAGCTGTATTTCCTTTGACTGCTCCGCTTGTACCGCTGCCAACATACCAGGTAAACGTATAACCAGTCGTTGTTCCGCCTACATTGGCAGAGGCTTGTCCATTGGGTGTGTTTGTATCACAGCTTGTCTGGTTAACGGTGGCTGTTGTAATTACAGGAGCTACACTATTATTATTAACCGTTACAGTTGCTTTTGCTGAAGGACATTTTGAATTGTTACTAACGGCCACAACAGTATAAGCACCTGCTGTTCTTCCACTATAGACAGCACCGGTAAAATCAGGAGCTGCAATATTCGGTGTCGCTATATTTCCATTGAACCAGTAGAAGGTATAGTCGGTTGTGTTACCTCCTACGCTGGCTGAAACCTGACCGTTACCTGCGTTACAAACCGTTTGATGTGCATCAACCGCTGCTGTTACAACAGGATTTACAAGGTTGTCTGTAATCGTAACTTGTGCAGTGCCTGAACAGCCTGTTGTATTGTTATCCACCTTAACGGTATAAACACCGGCCGCAAGACCCGTTGCCAAAGCCGCATTGCCTTTTATAGTTCCGCTTGTACCGGCACCTGCATACCAGGTGAAAGTATACCCAGCCGTTACACCACCTACATTCGCTGATGCCTGTCCATTCGGTGTGTTTGTATCGCAGCTTGTCTGGTTAACCGTTGCTGTTGTAATTACCGGTGCTACGGTGTTGTTGTTTACAGTTACAGTAACCTTTGCTGACTGACATTTCGTGTTGTTATTTACCGCTACAACGGTGTAAGCACCCGCTGTTCTTCCGCTATATACTGCACCTGTAAAATCCGGAGCTGCTATATTCGGTGTCGCTATATTTCCAATGAACCAGTAGAAAGTATAGTCGGTTGTGTTACCTCCTACGCCGGCTGAAACCTGACCGTTGCCTGCGTTACAAACCGTTTGATGTGCATCAACCGCTGCTGTCACAACTGGATTTACAGGACTATTGGTAATCGTTACTTGTGCTGTATTCGAACAGCCGGTTGTATTGTTGTCTACTTTAACGGTGTAAGTTCCGGAAGTAAGACCTGTTACCGTTGCTGTGTTTCCTTTTACTGCTCCACTTGTACCGCTGCCCACATACCAGGTAAAGGTATAGCCAGCCGTTATACCGCCTACATTTGCAGAAGCTTGTCCGTTAGAAGCCAAACCATCACAACTTGTCTGATTAACCGTGGATGTTGTGATCACCGGAGCTACTGTATTATTATTAACTGTTACAGTTGCTTTCGCTGAAGGACATTTTGTGCTGTTGCTAACTGCCACAACGGTATAGGCACCTGCCGTTCTTCCACTATAGACAGCACCTGTAAAATCAGGAGCTGCTATATTGGGTGTCGCTATATTTCCTATGAACCAGTAGAAGGTATAGTTGGTCGTATTACCTCCTACACTCGCGGAAACCTGACCATTACCTGCACTACAAATGGTTTGATGTGCATCAACCACTGCTGTTACGGTTGGTGTAACGAGGTTGTCTACAATAGTAACCTGCGCTGTGTTTGAACAGCCGGTTGTATTGTTATCCACCTTAACGGTGTAAACACCAGCTGCCAGGTCCGAAGCGATGGCATTGTTGCTCTTTACTGTTCCTCCGGTACCACTACCTGCATACCAGGTAAAGGTATAGCCGGTTGTCACTCCGCTTACATTCGCAGAAGCTTGTCCATTCGGAGTATTTATATCACAGCTCGTTTGGTTAACCGTTGCTGTTGTAATTACAGGAGCTACACTATTATTGTTAACCGTTACGGTCGCTTTTGGTGATTGACATTTCGTTGTTGTGCTTACTGCTACAACGGTATAGGCACCGGCTGTTCTCCCGCTATATACTGCGCCTGTATAATCAGGAGCAGCTATATTTGGTGATGCTATATTTCCATTGAACCAGTAGAAGGTATATCCGGTTGTCGTCCCCCCTACATTGGCAGAAACAGTTCCGTTTCCTGCGCTACAATTTGTCTGGTGAGCATCCACAACGGCTGTTACCGTAGGGTTCACGGGACTATTGACAACTGAAACCTGTGCTGTATTGGCACATCCGGTTGAGGTGCTCACGGCACGTACAGTATAGGTGCCGGCAGCAAGTCCTGTAATCGTGGCTGTATTTCCTTTTACAGTTCCTCCCGTGCCACTGCCTATATACCAGGTAAAGGTATAACCCGTAGTTACTCCTCCTATAGTTGCAGAAGCTTGTCCGTTCGGTGTGTTTATATCACAGCTTGTCTGGTTAACGGTTGATGTTGCGATCGTAGGTAACACGGTATTATTAAGAATCTCCACAACGGCTTTGGCAGATGCACAACGTGTAGTTCTGTCAACCGCCACTACGGTATAATATCCGGCAGTAAGTCCGGTATAGGTTGCTCCTTTATAATTGGCGGCTGTAGTATCCGGGGTGCCTACATTTCCATTGAACCAGTAGTAACGGAATGGTCCGGCTGAGCCATTGGCCGATGCCGTGATCGATCCATCCGCAGGGGAACATTTTACCTGGTGACTATTGATGACAGTTGATACAGTCGGATTCGTAATGTTATCAACGATCGTAACGGTTTCCGTATCACTACATCCTGCAGCATCCGTAGCCTGCACTGTATATACTCCCGCTGCGAGTCCGGTTACCGTTGCAGCTGTACCAATCTGGTTCGCTGGTAACGTGTTGTTTCCTTTGAACCACTTCCAGGTATACCCGGCTGTAACACCCGCTATATTTGCCGATGCTGAACCGTTTGGTGCTGTTGATGAACATGAAGTTTGCTGTGCAGTAGCCGTTGCTGTTACCGGCTGTATTGATTTTGAATTGATTGTTACCAGAACCGATGGCGACACACATTCCGTAGTGCTATTAGTTGCCGTCACTAAATATGTTCCGGGATTAAGACTACTATACGTTGGGCCTGTATAATCAGCCGATGGCTTCACGTTTGATCCTATATACCAGTTGAAAACATACCCGGTAGTAACACCTCCTACTTTTGCTGATGCACTTCCTGAATTTGCAGGAACGCAATTCGCATCCGTGGTCGTTACGGTAACCGCCGGCTTCACAGTCTGATCTGTTACGTGACCGGTTTGTGTCGATTGACATCCGGTAATTTTATCAGTAACCAATACGGAGTATGTTAACCCGTCCAGGTTCGATAACTCATGACTAACAGATAATACAGTTCCTGTTAATACGTTTGGACCTGCATACCAGGCATAGGTAAAATTACCAGCCGGTTCGCCTCCGTTAACAACAGCGTGCAGTTTACCATTGGGGTTTTTACAGTTTGTATAAGCTCTGTCTTCCACAATCGCAACACTGATTGTCTTTGTAGTGACACCAACATTTATACTCTTTGAAGACGACCCGCACAGTAAACCTTTGTGAATGGCATAAACGGAATAGGTTCCTTCAGTCAACCCGGAATAGGTAGAACCCACATAATTAGCCGAAGCTATATCGCCCGTAGTGGTACCGTTGTACCAGTAAAATGTATAGTCAGCTGTTTGCTTTACTCCACTCACCAATCGGTAGGCTTCAACGGCTCCGGAGGGAGCGGTGGTATTAGCACTACATTTCATGTTATTGGAGATCAGGGCAGTCTCAATGGTAAATGGATTAGGACTTACCGTGGCTGACTTAATGTTGTTCGTATAGTCACACTCCGTGAAATTCGTGTTGGGGAATGTGAGTGGTGTTGTACTTCCATTGTCATTCAAGGCAATGAATAGTGTAAAGTTAGCCCCGGTTCCCTGCACGGTTAAATTGTTCGCTACGTACGAGTCACCAATAAGCAGGTTGTTCAGGTTAACATATACTGTATTTAATTTGGTAGCCCCGGCGACACGCGGGTCTCCACTATAAAATGTAATCGGCAATGAACCTGAAAGCCCCAGGTTACCCGAGTTCTTAATACTAAATGAAATGGTAAAGTCCTTGTCAGGACAGGTGGGTTTGTTGATCGTAATGGTTGAGCTTGGATCAAAAACTAAATCCGGTGATGCGTATGTCGGACATCCCTTTGAATCGAGGAAAGGCGATTGGTTAAGGAATGAGTTTAGCGGGCGGTTGTCGCCCGGATTACAAGGTGACCCGGTAGAGAACACCAGATGATGTTTCTGCTGAACCTGTGGAATCGTAAGGTCATCATTGATGTTTACATTAAAGTAACCGTGCTGGTTCCACACTTTACGCGAAGGCACCCACGCTTCGAGACTTGACGAGTACGTACGAATCTGGCCAAACGGTGCACGGGTAAAGTCATTAATGTTATCAGTGTTAGAGGTAGCACACGTTACGCAGATCTCAGTCGAACCATCACCATCAACATCAACAACGATCGGGTAATCATTCGCAGTTCTCGAACGACAGATCGCCTGTGTAAAGATCGCTCCCGTCTTTCCGTTTATAATATAGAGATAGCCTTCATCGCGATATACAATCTCGTTCGACTTATCATTGTTAAAGTCAAACACGGTTGCACCGGTATATCCCGAAGTACCTTCTGATATAGCGATTGACCACAATAATGTAAAGTCTTCCTTCAAAGCAAATAATCTGCTTCCGGAAACAAACGTGGTGTTCAGTTTTCCATCGCCATCTATATCTGATATATTCAAACGCCCCGTTCCTTCAGGCCAGTTGTTTGACGTTGCATATCGCTTATAGGTGTTGTTCTTTACATCCCAGAAGAAAGCGTTTGTTGTTCCGGTCGTTGAACCGGTTGAACCACTGGTGAGTACATCCAGAGAACCATCCTGGTTATAGTCAGCAACACTGGTTAAACTCGTAATGTAACCGAAACTTGATTTCTTGGGATAATAATTGGCGCCACCGGGAATGCTCTTTACCAAAGTCAAAGAGCCAGCATCAGTTGTGCGAGCTCCAAGGTTAACGGAATATATAGTACCCCCCAATACAAGTTCCAAGCCCGTACACGAAGCACAGTCTGTTGTACTGAGTATATCAACGGCAACGGGCCCTGCATCGATAGTTGTCCAATCGCCACTTCCTTTTAGTAAACGGGTACCGGTTTCAGCATCAAGAATCTCATTGCGATAGTATATCTCTGCTTTTCCATCAGATCCGAAATCGGCAAGTCCCATCGTGATGGGCTGTCCGTAAGCTTTTGTACTCCATTGCTTTAATCCTTTACAGTCATAGGAAGTTATATAGAAATCACTGCCAATCTTTTCTGCTATAAATATGTCGCCACAACCATCGCCTTTAACATCGCCTATTGTATGATCATAGTATTCTGCTGTTCCGGTAATTGTACCGGTATATTTGATGCTCAGGTTTGTACCATTTAATATGTAGAGCTTTTTGTCTTCCTGGTGAAGCGTTACCATCTCGGGTATACCGTCACTGTCCAGATCACCAACCGCCATTCTTCCAGAAGTATACGTAATGCGATTCGGCGATGAAGCCTCGAGCTTCATTCCAAAGTTGAGCGTACCAGTTGGGGGAACCTGACAGGCCTTATCCTGACCAATATAGAAGTCCTTACAGATCGCGTTCTTGGCACAATCGCCATCGAAGCAATCGATAAATCCATCACCATCGTTATCGATGCCGTCTCCGCAGCTAGACTCCTGCGCAAGAGCTGACGTATACAACACCAAGCAAAGTGCTGCCAACAGTAGTTTTCTGATCATAAGCTCAACTATAGATGTAGATACAACCTGAGGTTAAAAAGTGAGAGGTAATACTTTACCCATGTTATAAATACTGCCAGAAAGGTATTTTCTTTTGGATTCAAAAAAATTGCAAGATCGATTGCATTCAGAGTCACGTAATAATTGGTATCTAATTATCACTTTTTTACTAAAAAAATAGGCAAGATTTATAATGAAAATTACCATACACACAAACCATGTTGGCGAACGGAACTACCATTTCACGCTTAAATCACACCACAAAGAAGAATATAACCCTTTTTGTACTGTTTCTGGTAACAATTGCTTCTATTGAAAATACCACAGCTCAAGTTATCCGGTTCGGAGCTAAAATCGGAGGACAATACGACTTCATAAAAATGGACCGCAAAAGCGTTACGGATACATTGAAGTTATCACCTGGAATTGGTTTCAACGCAGGTTTAGTGCTCTCCTTCAAGGTAAGAAATCGTTACTTTTTGCATACAGAATACCTCTATTCGACAAAAAGTAAAACGGTAAAAGGAAAGATCGATCCATACCTGAAAGACAAAGTAACATATCATTACTTCGAAGTACCCATTTTGTTCACCATGCACTTCAAAGGACAGCTCGGTAAGAACAAAAATTTTAAATGGTATGCCGGTGTCGGACCAAATATAGCATACCTGCTGGGCGGACGTGGCACCGTAATCTCCAGTGAACTACTCGAGAATAACATCAGCGAGCTCTCCTATAAAATAAAGTTTGAACCTCGAAAAGACTACGCACATACTGACGAAGTATACTATACTAATATCAACAGAATTCAGTTTGGTATCAATCTCGGTACAGGCTTACTACTGGAACCTGCCACCAAACATAAAGTAATGCTTGACCTTCGCTATACATTTGATCAGACTTTATTCGGAAAGCAAAAAGCCGACTATCTCATTCCGCACGATTATGATGACGAACTGCGTTTCCGAAATCGCGGAGTACGTTTTTCGATGATGTACTTGTTTGAATACAACATCAGCAAAAAAGAACGCAACAAAGGAAAGAGTACGATCAAAAAGCGTTAGTACATTCAATTACACTTAGCCAACACCGTGCTTCGTGTAATCTCATCTCCTATATGTTCATCTGAATACTGCGGGACCTCTCCTGTTGAGCGCGTCCTCAAGCCAGTATGGATTTATCTTGGCAAAATTTTCCGGTATCTCGTCTATATTAAAGAAACGAATCGCGGCCGTCTCATCGCTGCTGAAGTTCTCTGGTATTCCCGTTTGCAGACTTACCTCGAAGTACGTTGTAACATAATGTATATTCTTATTCTCGTATTGATATAACTGCGATGGTGGAGAAGAATACACTCCGATTAGTCTAATGATAGACGCATCTGCATTGGCCTCTTCGCGAATCTCACGAAGTATAGCCTGCTCAACGGATTCACCAAACTCCACGTGACCTGAGATGATACACCACTGATCAACATCCCTTCGTTTGTGTAACAACACACGACCACGCTCATCAAAAATAGCAGCGGAGACTGCAGGCAAGATTTCGTTCTTCATGTTTCAGCAGGGTTAATTTCTTTGCAGAAAAAATTACTGCTTAAAGTTACGGATGTTGTACGTAACGATCAGCATGAAGTAGCGGGTTAGTACATTTGTCAACCTGTCTTCGATATAGGTTTCGGTTACATCGCGACTGATGCTGTTGTTCTGATTCAAAATATCAAATGCATTCAGTTTGACTTCAAGCTTCTGATCTTTCAGGAATTTATAGCCAAGCCCGGCATTCCAGAACCATATACTCTGATCGTATGCAGCCGACAATCCCCGGTACATGGTGTTATTCAGATTGCTGGAGAAAACAAATCCCTTCCAGAAAATCCAATTGAGTCGCAACGATGCAGTTTGATTAAAGTAGTTGTTATCCGATTGCTTCTGCAATGTATTCTTGACAATGGTATAGTTAGCCGTATACGAAAGTGTAAAGTCGAGATCCTCGCTGATGTTACTGCTCAATACAACGCCCTGGCTGAAGCCATAGTTATTCGCCAGGTTCTTGCTGTCGTTAATGATGGCCGGAGTTCGATTATACGTAAATCCGGTATTAATATTCATATTCGATTTCAGCAGCGCTACGGGAAGGCCATACGTCAATAATGTCCTGACTGAGCCGTAACCGCGTATGTTGACCGGGTAGGACAATTGGACACCGCGATTGAGTGTGATGCCATTCAAGACCGTATCCTGTGCAGCAATGTAAGACGCATTTGTAATATAGTCTTTCGTGAAACTTCCGCTTACCAGGAATAACAAACTGGTAGATACCTGGTTATTCGTTCGCCCATAACGAACAGTAACGTTGTGACTATACGCCTGAGACAATTCAGGATTACCGGTCTTCAGAAATAACGGATTACGATTATCTATCACATTCTGCAATTGAGATATCGAGGGAGCATCTGTTGAAGTACGATACATCAAGCGGAGATTTCTGCCCTGCTCAAATCGATAGTTGAACGTTGCCTGCGGAAGTATATTTTGAAATGAACGGTCTACAGCAAACGGATAAGGAAAATCCTGATCGCTCGTAAGCTTTGCATGTTGATAGTTGACACTGGTATTAAAATTCAGTTTCCGGTTGTTGAACCTGTAGCTGACGCCCCCGCGATTGGATATATAGCGATTCTTAAAGGTATTAGTAAGCAATGTATCGAGAGCGGTATAGCCATCTTCACTCAAATTATAGGTACGCTTGTCAGTTTTGCTGTTGGTAATAGAAGGGGTAAAATTGAATTGCAACTGGCTGCGCTTACCGATCGGCTCGGTATAGGATATATTCGAAGACAGTGTATAGCTGTCGGTATATTGATCGGATTGCTGATCGATAACCGTAGTTTCGGATGAAGACTCATAATCGTTCAGCGAGTATAGATACGAATCACCATCGCGATTATTAACATCTGTATTCAAGCTCACCGATAGTGATCGTCCTCTCCTTTTAAAGCGATGACGATACAAAACGCTGTTTGAAAAAACATAACCGGCATTGTCTGCATTATTGGTGTTGTTGATGTTGCTTTGAAGTGAATTACTTTCGGCAGTATAATCTCCCTGTAATGTAGATTGGGAATCATTCTTCTGGTAACTGAGCCGTGGCGTAATAACAATGGAATTAGCGGTATCGATCGTATACTCCAGCCGGAAGTTTAACCGATGATTATAGTTCCTGTTGTTAGCGCGGCTATGTTCTCCATATACCAGGCCGCTATCTTGTTGCGTAATATACGCGCGGTTCAGGTTGGTGATACGATCATTGTCTGATTGATTAAAGAAATAGCTCCCGGTAATTTCTGTCTTTTTACCCCACACATCACTATAGTTCACACCAACAGAATGCGTAGTGGAAATTCCACTTTGCTGACCAACATTAAAATTACTACTACCGCCACGTTGTCCCCGGCCACCACCGCCACCGCGATTACCACCACCCTGTCCTCCGGAAGAAGAAGATGTTACTCCGAGTAAATCTTCATTGCTGAAATTCTGTTGATTGATATTGTTACTCAAACCGACCAGCGATAATTTACGATCGCCTTTGAACGAATTTATATTGCCGCCCGCGGTATAGAGTCCATCCTCCCCTGCTCCGGCATATACTCTTCCGAACTGCCCGTTGTTCTTTCCTTTCTTCGTAACTATATTTATAGTCTTGCGTGTTTGTCCGTCATCAAAACCTGTAAACTGCGATTGCTCACTCAGGCGATCAAACACTTCGATCTTGTCGATCACCTCTGCGGGAAGATTCTTCAGTGCGAGTGTGGCATCATCACCAAAAAATTGTTTTCCATCTACCAGTACCTGTTGTACAGCTTCGCCCTGTGCTTTCACTCCGGTGTTATCAGAAGTTATACCCGGCATCTTGGTGATGAGGTCTTCGGCCGTAGCATCGCCGGTTGTCTTAAATGCATTCGCATTGTATTGAAGCGTGTCTCCTTTCTGCTCAACTTGTATGGAAGCACCCTTTATCTCTACTGTTTTTAAGGTTGTTGCTGACTGATGTAACTTAAGCTGTCTTAAATCAACCGGCTCATTGCTTACGCGAACGCGTAGGCTCTGCGTTGTATAGCCTATATAGGAAAGATGTATTCGATACCTGCCGGATGGGACATTGTTAAACACAAACTTTCCATCCACATCGGTTACAGTGCCGCGCTTCCATGTTGAATCCGAGGCCTGCTGAAGCAGTACGGTTACTCCGATCAACGTGGTATTATCCGTGCTGTCGGCTACCACACCCGTGACAGAAAATTGTTGGGCCAATGCCGCGTGAGACAACAAGACAAGCAGGATTACCCAATACTTCATACTATGCTAAAATGGAACGCAAAAGACAAGTTTTACAGACGATAAATCAATCGAAATGTTTTCTGTATACCGGTAATTATGTGAACGGAAAAAACAACAAGTTTTTTCCGTCCCTGCACTCTAGAAATGGACGTCTTTTTCATTCACAACTATCACGCAATCAGTTAAATGGAAGATATCCTGAAACGCTGTTCAACCAGACCGATCACTCTATTATATTTGGCCCCGGAATGAAGGAGATGAAGCCGAAAAGTGTTTGCCACCCGAGCGTTGATGCCGCTCCTGCTTTATATCAAAAAACTCCTGCCGCCAACACGCGCTACGAAAAAATCATCCATGCTTTTTGACGAAGAGAAAATTGAGAAAAAGAATGCCGTCCGTCCTAAATTACCAGCCGGCACAGAAATAAATTATGAAATCGGATTCCTGTTCAATTTTGTTTCAGGAAAATCAACCCGTTTTGACCTGGAACCTGTTCTTATTTTTTCGAAGAACAATGTAACCGAGTATAAACGAATTTCGCTGCAGGCTGAAAGAGGTCTCGCCTATTTGCAACCACTCTCAGAAGAAGTATATAAAGATCTGATGGAGTTCTCCGACAATCAGTTGCTTGATTGGATGACGCGCACAGGCAATCGCTATATACGCAATCACTCCGGTTCATGGGCACACGTATCGGCCAAAGAACTCGTCAATCTGCGCAAGCACTATATAGATTTACTTCATAAACTATGGCCTACGCTCAGCTCATGGCCACAGATATTTATACTCAAGGCCGGACGCTTTCTGAATTATAGTCAGTTGACGGTGAAGCTCGGTAAAGAGCCTGCACGATTCAGCTTTACAGCCGATCGTAACGGAGACAGTATTGTACTGAATCTTGTACTCTGGCTTGATGGAAAGAAGACCAACCTTCGTTTGCTCGGAGGATTTTTACTCGAACATGAAGGTACACTATATCTTCCTCCGGATGCTGCATCACTCGCATTGATCGATCTCTTCCGCAATGGTCCGCTCACATTTCCGCTGAGTGAAAAGGCAGATGTTGTGAAGCGCTATATAACCGTATGGCAGGAGAAATACGAAGTTATCGTCAGTGATAAACTCAACATCGAAACGGTTACACCGGAACAGGAGCCGCGCGTTATGCTGAGCGAACTGAATGAGAGTAATCTCATGATCAAACCACAATTCTCCTATGACGATGTGGTGATTGACTACAGCGATGAACGCAACCACGTAGCCGAAGCCGGTGAAACGGTAAAGATCATTCAGCGCAACAAAACCGAAGAGAAGCGGCTATACGAATACCTTCGCACATTGCATCCGTCATTCGCGAATCAGCGGAACAATCTATACTATTATCTTCCTTTCGCGGACGTGATGAAGCATGGCTGGTTTATTACCATGATGCGCAACGTAGCACAGGAAGGTTATGCCGTACATGGTTTGCACGAGCTCAAGAAGTTCAGATATACCACGCATGTACCACGCTTCATCATCAGTGCAACCAGCAGTATAGATTGGTTCGATCTAAAAGTAACCATTCAATGGGGCGATTTCGTTGTCTCATTGAAAGAGATTCGCAGGGCTATATTAAACAAGCAGGACACCATCATGCTGGAAGATGGAACGCTGGGACATATACCCGAAGAGTGGATCAGTCAATATAGTCTGCTGCTCCGAACCGGTACGGAAGAGAACGGTGTACTCCGCGTAAGCAAGCTGCACTATACATTGCTGGAAGATATACTCGACAAGATCGACAGTAATACGGTTCAACAAGATATAGAGGCCCGAAAACGCAAACTTCTCGACTACGATGCTATACAAAAAACACCGTTGTCATCAGACATCAAAGCAACGCTTCGCCCCTACCAGTTATCCGGCTTTCACTGGATGCAGGCGCTTGATGAACTACAATGGGGTGGCTGTCTTGCAGATGATATGGGTCTCGGTAAAACCTTGCAGACTATATCTTTCCTGCAATATCTGAAGGAAAAATATCCGGGCAGTACGCAACTGGTTGTGTGTCCTACATCGCTGATCTTTAACTGGGAGAACGAGATACAAAAGTTCTGTCCTACGCTAAAGTTTTATACCTACTACGGACTGCAACGCGAATTTACGGAGACACATTTTTCAGAGTATGATGTTGTACTTACCACCTATGGTGTTGTACGAAACGATCTTGAAAACCTGTCGAACTTCCTCTGGCAGTATATCATTCTCGATGAAAGTCAGGCGATCAAAAATCCGGATGCACGCGTAACCCGCGCCATGCAACATCTCCGGTCTGTGAACCGATTGATATTGAGTGGTACACCGGTACAAAACAATACATCCGATCTGTTCGCACAGTTTAACTTCCTGAACCCGGGCTTACTCGGTACGCGCGAATTCTTCAATCGTGAATTTGCACAGCCCATCGATAAGCAAGGCAACAAGGAGAAAACAAAATATCTGAAACGACTTATCCATCCGTTTACCCTGCGCAGAACCAAGGAGCAGGTGGCAAAAGATCTTCCTGACAAAACGGTAACGGTGCTATGGTGCACGATGGACGCTGATCAGCGCAGACTATATAATCAGTATCGGGACAACTACCGAAACCTTCTGCTCAAGAAAATTGATGAAGAAGGTCTTGAGAAATCAGGTATATATGTACTCGAAGGTTTGTTGCGTCTTCGCCAGATATGCGATCACCCGGCCATGCTGGATCATATACCGGGAGAAGAGCCGGTAAAAAGTTCGGTTAAAATTGAAGAGCTCATTCGTGAAGTACAGGAGAATGCCGGTAATCATAAGCTGCTGGTCTTCTCACAATTCACAAGCATGCTTCAGCTCATCAAAGAACAATTCGAAGCCGAAGGCATCAGCCATTGTTACCTCGATGGTTCTACGTCCCTGAATAAACGGAAGGAAGAAGTAACACGCTTCACCGAAGACGAAAGTATCAAAGCGTTTCTGATTTCACTGAAAGCCGGTGGCGTTGGACTTAACCTCACGGTTGCCGACTATGTATACCTCGTTGACCCGTGGTGGAACCCGGCAGCAGAACAACAGGCCATTGACCGCGCCCATCGGATTGGACAGAAGCGTAAAGTATTTGCCTACAAGATGATCTGCAAAGATACTGTAGAGGAAAAGATCTTGCAGATGCAGGAGAAAAAGAAAATGCTTGCCGATGAACTGATCCACGAAGATGCAGGCTTTGTTAAAAATCTGTCACGTGACGATATCGAGTTCCTTTTTGGATAATGCATTCCGGTATATATACAATTCACATCACAGAAAGCCATCCGTTCACGGGTGGCTTTTTTGCTTTATAGCGTTACAAGTATGGGTAACAACATGGTCATACTTAAAAGTCCTGTGTCCCCCTGCCATGCCGAACTCCACAGATCTCGCGTGAGTCGCGAAAACTCATGGAATAATCCTGTCTCTTATCTACACAAATCCTCGTCTTGTAGCTGGTATAAACCTGGCGGGTACAGTTTTTTATAAGACAGGAAAGGTCTTGGGTGAAGAGAATAGACATGGTACACGTACAGGAAGCTGATGAGGAGTTCTCACCGCAGACTATATATACCAACGTTATGTATTAACACGAAAGACGTTCAGCGTTACTACTGAACTCTGTTTACATCAGGCGCTATTTGGTTTTTAGCTATATAAGATCGTCATGCTTTTTATAAGAGACTACTCCTTATACAGGGTATGATACTCATTTTTCTCATGTAAACAGATTTACTATCGAGTATGTTATTACAGAATGT
This sequence comes from uncultured Chitinophaga sp., assembly GCA_902168205.1. GTDB lineage: Bacteria > Bacteroidota > Bacteroidia > Cytophagales > Cyclobacteriaceae > Ohtaekwangia > Ohtaekwangia kribbensis. The sequence goes on from CABHOK010000012.1 coordinate 19,036, forward strand.
ATTGAAGTCCACGCTGGCAGCACTATTTCTATTTACTGCTACGTTTAACACGCTCTCACAGACCGTTATTCATTACGATAGCGGGTATACCCTGCGCAATAACCAGCTTGGTCATTATTATAAGATGGCCAACTTCAGCAACGAAGTATTGTTCCGCGAATATACTTATTGGAAAAGCACAGGCGCTGCTGTTGATGAATTTTTAAACTTCCGTGTTGTCTTCCCCACCGGCTATAACAAGAATGACGCATCGAAAAAATACCCACTCATAGTGATGCTGCATGGCGCTGGTGAATCCGGTCGCAGCTGGGAAGGACACTATAACTATGGTCCGGAAGATCCACAGTTTGATAACAACAGTACGAGCACGGCCTACCCAGGCCCCTCGCATGTTGCAGCGGTGTTACGTAATCCATCCGATCATCGTGCCTTTCCGGGAATCGTAATTATACCACAGGTAAGTCATAGTGGCGCGTGGCAGAATGGTTGGGAAGATGGCGCGATCGGCAACAACATACGCATGACCATCGGCATCATTGAGTATTTTATTTCGAATTATCATGTAGACCGGGATCGTATCGCTATACATGGACTGTCCAACGGTGCCAAAGGTGTGTGGGATGCAGCCGCGAAACGTCCTGATTTATTTGCAGCCATGTTGCCGATGTCTGGTGTAGGAAGTAACTACGGAGCCATGAGCGATATACTCGTAACGATGCCGATCTGGTTGTTCCAGGGAGGAACTGACACCAACCCGAAACCGCAGGCCTCCGAAGATCTGGTGGATGTACTGAAAAGCAAAGGAGCTAACCCGATCTATACACTATATCCTACGTTAGGACACAACACCTGGACCACTGCGTATGCGGAAACGGATTTCTTCTCGTGGATACTCGCACAAAACAAAAAGAATATATATGTCTTTGGCGGACAAACGGAACTGTGTGCCAACAGCTCTATAAAATTAGGGTTCTCCGATGGCTTCATCGCCTATCAATGGACATTCAATGGTATCGATATATCCGGTGCGACTTCACGCTTTTATACCTTGAATCAGGCAGGGACTTATACCGTTAAATTCAAACGAAGTGAAACCGAATGGGATGAATCGTTTCCAATCGAAATAACACCGAAGGAAGCTTCAACCTATAAACCGGAACTTGCCAATAACGGTACACGGATTATACCAATCGATTTTAACGGCACCAAGAACGATACGCTACGACTGATTGCTCCGGAAGGCTTTCCGGAATATCACTGGTATAAGAACGGAGTTGCATTTGATACGACAGTCACCAATACCAAAGTTGCGTACTTCCTGCAGGGTTCCGGAACCGTTGGTACCACATCACAGGCTGGAGAGTATGCTGTACGGGTAAAAGAAAATTCGGGATGTGAGAGTCTGCTCTCTGATCCTATAACCGTTTCGTACACCAGCCCACACGTTGCACCGAATGCACCTACACTGGCGGCCGGTGGTGTAACAGCCGCATCGGAAAGCGAAGTTAACGTTCAATGGACAGATAATTCTGATAATGAAGAATACTTCGAGATCTGGCGAAACCGTGCCAATGTTAATGGCTATAGCAGCGAACCGTATCGTCTCATCGCTACTGTTCCGGCCAATACAAACACCTATCACGATACAGGCTTACGACCTTCTGCCAGATACTTTTACAGAGTTCGCTCCGCCGGTGCGGGTGACGGAAAATTTGCAACAGCCGAAGTATATATTACGATGCCGAATGATACCACGAAGCCTGCGCCTCCCACCAACCTCGTAGTTACCGATGTACAGGACACGCAAATCTCCATTACCTGGGATGCTTCGTCAGACGATGACCAGGTATCGGCTTATGAAGTATATTTAGGATCAACCCTTGTTACCACCGTTAACGCAACAACCTATACATTCAGTAGCCTTGCTCCGAATACAAAATACTTCATCAACGTGAGAGCCGTTGATACGCGCGGCAACTTTTCAGATTTTCCGGGAGAAGCTATTCCGGTAACAACGCTCAGTCCGCAAAATGGTTTAACATACTATTACTATGAGCCGCTGAATGTGCCTACGGATTTCACACTGGCTACATTTTTCAGTACCGCGCAAACACCCGCTACGCAAGGTGTTGTCAGCAATTTCGATATATCCGTACGTAATCGCGACATCAAATTTGTATTTGCATTTGAAGGGTATATCGAGATAAATCAGCCGGGTAACTATATATTTTATTCGAGATCCGATGACGGCAGCAGAGTATATATCGATGGCGTTCTGCAAATCGATAACGATGCCCTGCATGATGGTCCTGTCGAAAAAAATAAAACGGTAAACTTTGCAACAACAGGTAAATATCCAATACGTGTCGAGTACTTCTACGCAAATAGCTTGTTGCAAACACTGTCGGTTACATACGATCCTCCGGGCACAGGAACAGGCCTTGGTAAACAGGTAATACCAGACTCTCTTTTGTTCCGTACTTCAGCAACACCGGTTACCTACTATTGCAAAGCTACAGGCGATCTTCACCTGCTTTCAACATGGGGAACAGAAGCCAACGGAGAGGGTACTGCCCCGGTTAACTTCAGCAACGCTTATGAGTACTTCCATATCCGAAATCGCACGGGCGATGTAGCTATAGCATCCCCCTGGAGTGTTGCCGGTGCGGGTTCCAAGATCATTGTAGAATCCGGAGTAACACTAAATATCAACGAAGCTGTAACCGGAACCATCGAGGCAGATGATAATACCGTGATCAATATCAACCATGATTCTATACCTGCCTTCGGAACATTGTCGCCAACCTCGACCGTAAACTTCAACGCCAATGGTATGGTGCCCAACAGTGTATATGGAAATCTTAATCTCACTACGGCTTCCACTACAAAGACATTACCGCTTAGTTCAATTTCCGTAAAGGGAGATCTGCGCGTAGATGAAAATGTAGTTGTACAAGGCAGCGAGTCCAATCGGTCAATCATTTCTGTAGAAGGCGATATGACGTTTCTCGGTGCCGAGACTGCAACACCTGCCGGGCAGCTATACTCCGTAGTATTTAAAGGCAGTAAAGATCATACACTCACACTGAACCGGGATACTGACCTGAGTCTATACCAGCTCGTATTAGATTACGGTGATGCGCTTACACTTCAAAACAGTGCCGGTAGCGCTGCAACGGTACGGCTAGGCAACAGCAGCGGTGGCGGCCTGACACTCAACACCGGGGCACAATTACACCTGGATAAAAATAACCTTGTCCTCTCTGGAAAAGTTGCCATCAACCCGAATGGCGAAACCGGAGTGATAGCAGCACGCAACAGTAACCTGACGATCAACACAACATCTGCGCTTTCATCCAATATAGCCTTCAGTGAACAGTATGATAGTTTAACAAACATCACATTGTCGTCAAGCAGCACCGGTAAATTTAACTTACAGAGTTCGGTGAAAGTGAAGAACCTTGTTGCCCTTACAAAAGGCGAATTGAACAGCTATAGTGGAAACCTCACACTGGTATCCGATAAAAATGGAAGTGCACGCATCGGTCCACTTCTCTCCGGAGCAAGAATTACCGGCCAGATAACCTATCAACGCTATATGGATGGCGAAGGAAGAATATACCGCTACATCGCATCACCGGTAAAAGCCATGAGCGTTGCCGACATCCAGGAATATATACCGGTTACCGGCTCTTTTAAGGGACAGAGCACAGGGTCAGGTATAAATTCATCTGCAGCTTCGATGTTCAGCTATAATGAACCGGAAGGTGGCTGGCTTAACTTCCCTCCCAATGGTGGCTCGAACGAAGACTCGCTCCGCATCGGTAAAGGTTACTCAATCTTTGTACGCGAAGCAACAGACCCAACAACCTGGCAGGTTACCGGCAACCCATATCAGGGTAACTTTATATTTACCCTTACCGGTGGCACACTGGGACAAGACAATGGCTGGAATTTACTCGGCAATCCATACCCTGCTCCTATTCAATGGACCGGTACTGCTGATACCAAATGGAGCACGTTGCTAAACGTAAGCAGCACAGTATATGTGCGCGAGAACTTCGGCTCCGAATATAGATGGCGTGTATGGAACGGATCAACCGGCAATCTGGCCAACGGTATCATTGCCCCAGGGCAATCATTCTGGGTACAAACCACATCAGCAACTCCGACACTTACTATAACCGAAAATGCAAAGTATACGACAGACGGTACTTTTTACCGCGAAGGTAATGGTATAGAATCCCTTGAAATCAGCATGAGTAACGGAACGTGGACCGATGAGACCTATATACAGACTATACCACAGGCATCCAACAGTTACAATAAGTATGAAGATGCCCTCAAGCAAAACAATACATACTTTAACCTGGCATCGCGATCAAGTGACAGTGTTGCCCTGGCGATCAATGCCATAGCAGCAGACTATTGTCAGAAACGTATACCGCTGGTTATCTCCAATGCTGCGAAAGGAAATTACACCTTCCATTTTAAAGGAACCGACAACCTAACAACCCAGGTATACCTGGAAGATGCGCTCCTGAAAAAACACATCGATGTATCGGCAGATCCTGACTATAGCTTTGCAATCACGGATGCAGCTGAGTCTAAAGGAACACGTTTCACCTTGATACTCGCGAGACCTGAAATACACCCAACCGCCACCATGACATCATCAGCGGTGTGTGAAAGTAATGCTGTCATTACTCTGAACGGCACACAGGCGGGCGTTGGATACCAGGCATTTCTTGAAGGGAAAGCAGTTTCAGAAAGAAGAATTGCAGAAGGAGAATCGCTGCAACTCGAGGCAGATTATAACCAATTATATAGCGGTATATTTAATGTATCTGTAAAAGCCGGATATGGAAGTAGTGACGACTGTCCTGTAACGACACTGTCCAATACAATTTCGGTTACGATCGACTCGCTCGCCACACCACGCATCGCAGTAGCATCCGGAAAAATATTTACAGAACAACGCCCGGGATATTACTACCAGTGGTACCTGGACGGAGCGCTGCAGACAAATGAGACAGCTTCTGAAATTATACCGCTAGCCGATGGAAACTATAGCGTAGCTGTTACCAACGGAAGTTGTTTCCGGATGTCCGAGACACTGCAATATACATCGTCTGGGGAGTTACCCATTGATAGGCTGGCAATCATTTCACCTAATCCATTTACAGATAAGTTAACGGTTACAGTACAAATACCGGCAGTCCGAACAATATCGCTGTCCAATATGGTAGGTCGTGTAATCCTGGAGAAAGTTGTGACAGAAGCCGATCAACAAGTTACGTTCGATCTTACCGATATAGCGCAAGGCACCTATATTCTTTCGATAGGCAAAGCTAAATATAAAGTGGTAAAGAAAACGTAGTTACGAACAGCATTAATAACTGAACCGGATAGCATATATATTCGGCCAGAACTTGCCGGTAACATAGACATTACCGGAAGCTGAATCATACGCGATGCCGTTCAATTCAAGTGCATTCTTATTCTGTGAACGGGCACTGCGGGTTAACGCAGAAAGATCAAGACGCCCCTGCACCTTTCCGGTTGCAGGGTCTATCTTTATAATGTAGTTTGTCGTATATACGTTGGCATAAATATAGCCACTAATATATTCCAGCTCGTTTACATTTCTGACAGGACCGTTGGTATCCTGCACAAGCAACGTCTTGACGGGTTTCAATGAGACAGAGTCCAGATATAGTATCTTATCAGTCCCGTCACTCATGATGAGGTGAGTTCCATCCGTAGTAAGTCCCCACCCCTCTTTACCAGGCAACGGAAATTCACCGGTCTTCTTAAAAGTTCTCGCGTTATAGATATACCCTACCTTGGCCTCGTAGGTCAATTGATATAGTTTGTTATTGAGAAAAGTAATACCTTCTCCAAATATAGCGCGGTTAATCTCAACCTTAGCATCGATCTTACCGGTTTGCAGATCAACGATCCCAACAACAGACTTTGTGTTTTCCATCTCAAGCGGTGAACCTGTACTTTCATATAGCTTGCCGTTGTGCATGAGAAGGCCTTCCGTAAACGCGGCCGTATCGTGCACATGCGTAGCGACAACATCAAAACTGATAGAGGGTATTGGAGGAGTAACAGTAGTCTTCACAGTAGATTCCTTTTTATCAGAATTACACGCGGTGAGTTGCACGATTAGCACAAGAACAGAAAGTAAACCAAGACGATTCGTTTTCAAGGCAATGGATTTTAGAAATTAAGGCCGAAGGTACACAATCCCGCGCACTTTGACGAACGCATGATTTATACCTGCGTATCCTTCAGAATATAGCCAACGCTTCGAATGTTCTCGATCCTTAAAGATTGATCGCTCTTCAAATACTTGCGTAATCGCGATACAAAAACATCCATGCTGCGCGCAACAAAAAAACCATCATCTTCCCAAATTGTCTTCAGGAAAACATCACGTTCAATAAGCTTACCGGTGTGCCGGAAGAAAAGTGAAAGTAATTTACATTCCTTATAGGTTAAGCGTGTAGTGCTACCATTGGCGTGCAGCAACAGGTTGTGTACATCAAGTGTAGAGTTGCCGGCTTTTAATACCAGCGACCGATCGGCCGAAACTCCGCTTCCCGAGGCACGCTTCAGAATAGCTTCCAACCTATATTTGAATTCCTGGATGCTGAACGGCTTGCACACATAATCGTCAGCTCCAATCTCAAATCCGCGGATGCGATCTTCCAGTTGATTTTTAGCGGTGAGGAACACGATGGGAATACGCTGATTATACTTTCGCACTTCAGTGGCAAGATCAAAGCCATCCTTCTCCGGCAGCATGATATCAAAAATACACAAGTCAAACGGATGGCTATAAAATGCGGAAAGTCCTTTTTCGCCACTGGTATATAAGTGTACATTCCAGCCATGCGCATCCAAGGAATCCTTAATGAGAAAGCCGAGACTCTCATCATCTTCCACCAACATGATTTGTGTACGATCGCTCATGCTTTCGGCAGTATAATTTTTACTTCTGTTCCTTTATTCAGCTCACTGAATAAATTTACTTCACCGCGATGTACCTGGATAACATGCTTCACAAAACTCAACCCAAGACCAAACCCCTTTACCGTATGTACATTGCCTGAACTTACCCGGAAGAATTTCTCAAACACCTTCTGACACAGATGTGGCGCGATGCCTATACCATTGTCGATCACATCAATCTCAAGCTGGTTACCATAGTCGCGCGTACGGATCACAATACGCGGGCTTTGCAGCGCGTATTTTTCTGCATTATCAATCACATTGGTGATCGCCTGCAACAACAGATCTTTATCGCCCAGTATCGATGCATTTGTTGCGTTGAATTCCAGTTGCAGGGTACCATTACGTTGCTGCACTTTTAACTGAAATGCTTCAGCACAATCTTCAATGAGCCGGTGCACGTCCATAGGTTCCTGCACCGGACTCTTCAAATATTCTGCAGAAGAACCACTGAGCACCTGATCTATCTTTTGCCGCAGTCGCTCATTTTCTTTCAACAGTATATTGATATATACCTGCGATGCCGGATCCGGAATTTTGTTTTGAAGAATCTCACCGGCAATGCGAATGTTAGTCACGGGTGTCTTAAACTCATGCGTCATGTTGTTGATAAAGTCGTTCTTCAGTTCAGCAAACTTCTGCTCGCGGAGCAGTGATGCTATAGCGTAGGCGAAGAACCCTATCATAAGCAGCAATATGATCGTTGAGAAAATCCAGATGTCCAATTGGGCGGCTACATAACTTTGTTTACCGGGAAAGTAAACGGCAAAGTTTCGCTCGACAGCACTGCGCCTGTGCTCCGCGGCCTCGGCAGCAAGTCGCCGTGTAGCTTCCACATAGTTGCCATATACCAGCGTGTCATCCGCTGCGTTGTAAACACCAAGTTCATAGTCAATCATCAGGCTGCGCTTTGAAAATTCCTGGCGAATGAGACCGTCCAACATTTCATCATTCAATGAAGCATTTGTAGCAACAAAGAAGAAACTGGAAGACATCTTTTTGACTTCCGCATTTTTGGACACCGAGTCGGCCACCTTACGAAGTGCGATCTGGACACTATGATCGAATTGCCGTTCAGCCACATCAAACGCTCTCCGGAACCAGTATATCTGCACTACCAGCAAACATACCAGCACCAGTGTGCCCAAAAGAATAATCCTGCGAAGGTGTTTATTTTTCATTTATTAAAAATAACAGTTTACGCGCGAACCTATAGGAACTTTCCGGTTTTTAACACTGCATTAACACTTCTTTACAGTTGTTAACCCGGAACAACCACCTGCGGCAGTAGCATTGCAAAAAAAGAACTATGCTTTTCTCCCGGAAGGATTACCTGCTTTTTACAATAGCACTACTACTTATCACCACAGCATTTCTATGCATGGCGTTTGACTCGTCAGCCAATGACTTTGGTATACTGACCCGCACCGCTGCACCACCTGTATTGCTTGCAGGACTGTTGCTTCTGGTGGCCGGCATTATCGGGCTACAATCCTTTACCCCGGCAGTACTATATAGAGCTCTTTGTACTGATACGTTTAAACACCTGGGCGCGTTTCTGGTTTTTATAGTCTCGTGCGTAACCTATCTCACCACACTGGAACCAACAGCAAGTCTTTGGGACTGTTCCGAGTTTATAGCAGCTTCTTACAAATTACAGGTTCCGCATACACCCGGCACACCGCTTTCACTTTTGATCGGGCGGATGTTCAGTATGCTTGCCGGTGACGATGTAACGCGTGTAGCCCGGGCGTTAAATACCATGAGTGCTCTGTTCTCTGCACTTACCATTGGTATTGCATACTATATTATCTATGACCTGTCCTATGCAATTGCAGACCACTCAATCAAGTATACATCACGCGGTGTCATGGCTGCTGCTATAGGAGGCAGTCTTTGCCTGGCGTTCAGTGATACATTCTGGTTTTCGGCTGTTGAAGCTGAGACATACGGTGCTGCATGTTTCTTTATGATGCTTTTAGTGTGGATGATCCTGAAAGGCAAAAATGCTGCGGAGCCGATGCGTTCCCGGTGGCTGATATTAATCTTTTATATAGCAGGACTTGCTTTCTGTATACACCCGATGTGTGTATTGGCGCTACCGATGCTTCCCTTTACCTGGTATGTGCAGGAACAGCGATTAACATTCCGCGCTATAGTAGTAACAGTGGCCATTGGCTGCCTTCTTATCCTGGCGATAAACCGGTTCGTCTCTGTGGGTATATTTGAAGCAGCGTTTTATCTCGATCTCTTTCTCGTCAATTCACTGAACACTCCCTTCTATACAGGCGCGTTTATATTGCTTATATTACTTGTGCTTGCATTCCGGCTGTTATTGAGCAAGCTTCCTTCCTATAAAGTATATAGCTGGGCCGTTATATTTCTACTGGCAGGTTTTCTTCCTTATGGAATGTTGTTCATACGCTCTGCACACAACCCTCCGATCGATGAAGGAAGTCCGCAGAACCTGTCGATGATTAAAGCTTACATGAACCGCGAATCGTATGGAACAAGACCGCTCGTATACGGTCAATACTTCGATGCACGAATTGAAAATGTTACTCCAGGCAAACAGATATACCACAAAGGTAAACAGGTATATGAACCGACCGGAACATTGTCCGAATATCAATACGAGCCACATCGCCAGACAATCTTTCCAAGAATGTATAGCAACGATGCCAGCCACATCGAGACCTATCGCCAATGGACAGGATTGAAGCCGGGAGAAAAACCCGGTTATACTGATAATATAGCATACTTGCTACGGTACCAATTTACACACATGTATCTTCGCTACTTCCTCTGGAATTTTGCCGGACGCGAAGGAGATATTCAATACAGCAACTGGCTTGCACCCTGGGAACCGGCGTCACTTGAAAACACAGCGCACAACACGCAGCGGGCACGAAATCAATACTGGATGATTCCGCTCATACTCGGTATAATCGGGAGTATATATCACCATCGGAAGAATCGCCATGCGTCTATCAGTACACTGATCTTCTTCCTGGTCACCGGAGTAGTGCTGGTGTTGTATCTCAACTCGCCTCCCAATGAACCACGCGAACGCGACTATATTTATGTTGGATCCTACATAGCTTTCTCTTGGTGGATTGGTCTGGGAATACTGGCGCTATTTTCATTCGTTAACCGTTGGAAGGCTGGCTGGCTTGGAGTTTCACTTATCAGCGTAGCCGTACCGTTGTGGATGTTCCTGCAGAACCACGATGATCATGATCGCAGCGGAAGAACGTTTCAAATCGACCATGCCCGCAATGTATTACAAAGCTGCGCTCCCAATGCGATCCTGTTTACGGGTGGAGACAATGATACATTTCCGCTATGGTATCTGCAGGAAGTAGAAGGATTCAGAACCGATGTGCGCATTGCCGTTTTAAGCTACTTCAATACGGACTGGTATATAGGCCAGCTGCGAAACACGTACTACCAGTCACAGCCGTTCAGACTCATGTTGCCTGAAAAATCATATCGGCAATATGGACCGAATGATGTGCTATACCTGCAGGAAAGTATACATGAAGGAATTGATGCAACCCGGTATCTTACTTTATTACGAGATGAGCATCCAGCCCTGCGCTTGCCTACGGCTTCGGGCGATGTATACTCCATTCTTCCCTCCAGAACAATACGCGTTCCGGTGGATAAACAAAAATTCATAGCGAGTGATCAGAAAGACTTTGTCCCACAGCACGCTGTTACCAACGAACTGACGTTAACGGTAACCGGGGATTACCTCCCGAAAAATGCATTGGCGTTTCTGGATCTGCTCGTCAGTAATCAATGGGAAAGACCTATATATTTCAACTTTACCTCGCTGAATACATTTGATCTCGACCTAAAACCTTATGTGGTGCAGGAAGGACAACTATACCACCTGCTGCCAATTCAACCTCAACGCGAAGGTGCAGCGATCAACACAGCACTCATGTACAAAAATCTCCTGGAGCAAGCCGACTATTCCAATCTCGCGGATTCATCGGTATACTTTAACTACGAAGACTATCAGCTCCGCATGATCATCCCGCTGCAACAAACACTCAACACATTGGCAGAAGCATTTTATGAGGAAGGCAACCAGGCCATGGCCGAGAAAGTTCTGTTAACATCAGTCGACAAGCTATACCATGATCACCTCACTCCCTCTATCACCAGCCTGCAGGCTGCTCACATGCTGATGACGCTTGGCAAAAATGACATCGCCTTTAAACTGTCACGACACGTATTCGATTTTTACTACAACTATGCACAACAACACACCACCATAAACAGCAACGAGACAGATGCTTACCTGCTTCGCCGATCAGCTGCCTTGCTCAACCAACTGGGCTTTGATGAATATCAGAAACAGGTGGATGCTTTGCTCGCAGCAGAACAATAACCAGGCTCTAACTGACGACCAATAAATTCGCAGCTCAAAAAATTTTCTATGATGTTATAAAAGCTTCTTTTAGATTTAGCTATCCGTTTTTGCACGGTGTCCACTTATTCATGCTGATCCGAAAGAATACTAAAGCATTTAAGACAATTCAGGAAATCATAACTGCCTGTCAACAGCGTAAAGATCGCGAACGACTTGTTCGGCTATATATTACCAAAGCCGGCCACACGATACACGATCGAATAAGTATTGAAAGCATTCAGGGGGAAGCTGAGCTTTTATACGAAATGAATTATGAAACAATTTTGATGAATTTGAATTCGCCTGGTCACCAGTTACAGGTTAGTGATGATGTTCCGGGTATATATTTCTTTCATCGCACATCTCATAAAGAATGGGACGAAACACCATTCGAATTTGATGAAACTATAAAAAAAGAATTTGGCGATCTCACCGAACTACCCGTTGTCCGAAAAAAAGAAAAGACCGAAAAATTTATTTTGCCGATAGTAAAGCCGCGAACTGAATCGCCTGCGAAAAAAGAGAAACCAAAGCCTGCGAAAGTTACCAAAGTAATCGAAAAGGGCCCCAGGCAACCCGATTTCAAACTTCAACATAAAATACAGTTTACTCATCTCGACAAAGTCATCTTCAGGCAATCCAAATTTACCAAAGAAGATGTCCTGAACTACTACTACAAAATAGCAGACTATATTTTACCCTATTTAAAAGACAGGGCTTATTCGGTGAGACTTGATGCCGACAGCGCTTCGGCAAAGAATGTAAATGCAGATGTACTATTTGAGCAAAAGGCAGAACACTTGCCCGATTGGACAAAGGGGAAGCAATCAAAATCCAGAAAGCAAATTCAACTTTGCAATGACCGCGAATATTTACTCTTGAATATAGAGTTGGGGTGCATACAATTTAACGCCAGTCACGCCCGGGCCAAGTCCAGTGACTCTCCTGACTACGCCATTATCACTATTGATTCTCCCGAACATGAACTGACCAAAGCCATCGGTGCAGCGCAAGTGGCTGGTGAGATTTTGAACGGACTGAAACTGCAGTCGTATATAAAGACTAATGGTGAATCCGGACTGCATATATACCTGCCTCTTGATTCAAAAGGTAACTTTGAAACCAGCAAAACCATAGCGGAGTATATATGCAGACTCGTTCGTCTCAAGTGCCCTGAACTTGTCTCATTACAAGGCACGGATGACTATACCTACGGCAAAGTTATTCTGAACTATCAACTTAACAACCAAGGAGAAAACGTGATAGTACCTTATTCGCTGACAGCTGGCGAACACCCTATCATCGCCACTCCTCTTTCCTGGAGCGAGGTAGAACACGGATTGCGCAGCGAAGACCTCAACCACGAGACAATTTTCAAAAGGCTAAAGCAACACGGTGATCCATTTGAAAAACTATTGAAAGAGAAACAACAAGCAGAAACATTGCTTGAGAGATTACAGGAGAATTACTCATTCCTCTTTTGACATCACCGCTGTATATCAAAAATCGATATTGTATTGCTGTTGTCTATGGTTTTGTTGGCCTTGGTAGTATAGATATCGAAATTTACCACGACCAGTTGATTGTTGATAATTGCCCGGTCGCAGGTACAATCCAAAGCTGCATCATTATTCTTCCATAAAGTAGTTACCTGACTATCTGCTAACCGGCATTGAGGCATACTATTCTCCATGAAATTCGCGATCAACAACGAGTTGGACACTTTATCAAAGTAAATACCATCGCATTCCAACCAGAGAGATATTCCTCAATAGGTACAGAGTTACGAAGCGCCATCAGGTCTTTTCCGGTCTGGCCGATTATTGTTCGGAACTTGTTGCTTTCACCGTTAGCAAGTATATAGACCCCGGTGGCGATGTCAGACTGCTCGGTTAGTTCTGCGCCTTCCCGGAGTTTCATCAATTGATTTACTTTGTCCGATAGTGTTGTATAGTCTTTAATCTGCTCGGAAGTATTCCAGACCATATTTTCCTTGAAGCGGTTTTCCTTCATCCCGGTTCGATCAGGTGCAGCGAAATATTCAGGGCTTCAGTTCGTAGTATAGCCCTTCCGTCAGACCTTCCAATGCAAATTTGGACATATATAGCAAGCGAATATCCTTGAAACTATAACGCAGCGTCTATCTTGAAAATCACGCAATGCCCTGCGGGCTGCATGATAGCCGCTCATCCCATGTACACCACCTCCAGGTGGTGTTGATGATGAACATATATAGAGTCCTTTTGTGGATGTGCGATAGGGTGAACTGCGCAAGACAGGTCGTGTAAAAAGCTGATCGATCGTAGCGGCACCTCCGTTGATATCACCACCTATATAGTTGGCGTTGTACCATTGTAGTTGTTCCGTATTCATGGTGTTGCGTGCCAGGATTCTATCGCGGAAGCCGGGAGCAAAACGTTCGATCTGTTTCTCGATAGTCTCAGTCATGTCAACGGTAGAGCTATGCGGCACATGACAATATCCCCACGCAGTATGCTTACCGGCTGGAGCGCGCGATAAATCAAAAACACTTTGCTGCGCCAGTAATACAAAAGGCTTGTCCACATGTTTACCCTGCCAGGTTAACTTTTCCGATGCCGCTATCTCTGACAATGTATTCCCGATGTGAACCGTGCCTGCCTCACGGCATAATGGATTCAGAAAAGGAATGGCATCATCCAGTGCCCAATCTATCTTAAAGACTCCCATGCCATAGGCATACCGTTGTAACTGTCGTTTGTATATATAGCCTTCGAACGACCGCGATCTTACCGGCTTACCGGTGCTCAGTTTATCGCAGGCAACTTCGCGTCATGTACAATGGACACAACACCATTGTGAGCGAAGAGAGTAACGTATTCTTTACCTCTGAACTGCCTGCTGCCGGAAACGCTGGCTACTATGCCGGTGTACTGGGCACCCCACGCACGTTCCTGAGCAAGCCTTTTACTTTGTTATAGGTATAGGATATCTAGTATATTATGAGTCTGATGCCTCGTCCCGTTTGATTGGGACAGTAAAATGAAATGCGGTACTCTTCCCCGGTGTAGACTCAACCCAGATCTTCCCTCCCATTTGTTCTACAAATTCGCGCACCATGGGTAAACCCAGTCCGGAGCCAGTCTCGCCTTTAGTGCCTTTGGTACTGTTGCTTTTGCCCCACTCAAAGAGTGCCGAAATACGTTCCGGGCGTATACCTATACCGTTGTCGCGAACAGTTATGAGCGCCTTGGCTCCGTTCATCGCGGAGAAAACCTGTATTCGTCCCTGACTGGTAAACTTGTTAGCATTTGCAATGAGGTTTCGCAGAATGAACTCAAATATATTCCGATTCACCACCACGGTATGAGCCGGGTCTATATGTATATTCAGTTCGTTGTCCTTTTCGGCCAGAACACTTTTTAAACCATGGGTTACATCTGCGACAAGTGTATGAAGATTAAACGCTTCGTGTTCTGCTACTTTTCCTTCCAGGTGATTCTTCGCCCAATGCAGCAGATTGTTCAGTAAATCATCAGTCGTGTCCACCATCATGCGCATGCGCGGAAGAATTTCATTCAAGTCGTCCGTGCTAAGCTTATATTTCTCCACCATCAGCAGAAGACCGTTGAGTGAATTGATGGGACCACGAAGATCATGACCAATGATGCTAAGTAATTTCTGCTGCATGGCGTGCATTCTCGTCAGAAGTATATTTTTGCGTCTCAGTTCAAATAACTTCAGCACCTGGTTTCGCAATACACGTAATGCCAGGTTCTGCTCATCCGTTAAGTCACGCGGACGTGTATCAATTACGCAAATGGTTCCCAGGTTAAAACCTTCCGGTGTTGTTAAGGGAAGGCCGGCATAGAATCGTATATCAGGGCTTCCCGTTACCAACGGGTTTTCACGGAACCGCTTGTCTAGCGTAGCATCGTTTACGATCGTGATCTCCGGTTGAAGTATAGCAAACGCACAGAATGCTACATCACGCGGAGTCTCACGATTGGCGAGTCCTACCTGCGCTTTAAACCATTGGCGATGTTCATCAATGAGTGTAATGGTAGAAATAGGTGTCTGGCAAATGAATGATGCCAGTGAGACAATCTCATCAAATTCTTTTTCCGATTCGCTGTCCAGCAGTTCATACTCCCGTAACGCCTGAAGTCTCTCCTGCTCATTCGCTGGTATACCTGGGATTTGCATCTTTACTTCTCGACACGGTTCATATCGTATACAAAAGATACTAAAAATAATGCAACAAGCCGCATTATTTGTCGCGAAGTTATAGCTGCCCGGTTTCCGGCACAAACGGAATGTCGGCAGGCATATCACGATCTACTCGGACCGCAATGCACGTACCGGATTTCCAAATGCCGTTTTTAAAGATTGAAAACTTATCGTAAGAAGTGTAACTGCGATTGCCCCTACCCATGCCACAGCATAGATCTGCCATGATATAGTAATCCGATATTCATATTGCAGAAGCCAGTCCGTCATGAAATAAAGCGAGAACGGAACGGATACGATACACGAGACAACAACAAGCATCACAAAGTCTTTGGACAATAACTTCCATAGCTGAGGCACAGACGCTCCCAGAATTTTCCGAATGCCAATCTCTTTGGTACGCTGCGATGCCACAAAGGACGCCAGACCAAACAAGCCGAGACAACTGATAAATATAGCGAGCACGGTTGAGACCATGGCGAGGTCGCCGATTCGTTTTTCATCATCGAACTTCTTCCCGAACTCCTGGTCGGCAAACATATACTCTACTGCATTTTCTGCATCGTATTTTTTAAAGACAGGCGTTATCTTGTTCAACGCTTCTCCTGCATTAGCATCAGCACGCAGTTTCATATTTACCTGGTTGAATTGTACCCACGCAATGCGATTGGACTCAAGGAAGAACAGCATCGGCTTAACCGAGTTATAAGGAGATTGCGTTACCATATCTTCTACAATGCCAATAATCTTCCACTCGCCATTATCACCCCACTTCACTGTCTCACCCAGCGGTTCTTTCATACCCAGATATTTTGCGGCTGATTCGTTGATAATAAAACCGGATGAATCGCTTGCTATATCTCTCGAAAAATCTCTGCCTGCTTTTATCTTCCAGCCAATGGTTTTACCAAATTCATGTGTTACCCCGGTGGTAACAAACTCTTCCGTCCGGTTCGGATCTTTACCATACCAGGTAAAACCGCTGTTGGTTGTAAATGTAGATGTGATCGCACTTTCAGATGCTGCCACTTCCTCTACCACACCAGTCTTCAGTAATTCATCGCGCAGCACATCATAGTGTTTCATCACCACGGCATCGCGTATAGGAACGGCAACTATTCCACTTATACTATATCCTATAGGGCGGCTCTGTGCAAATTGTATTTGTTTAAGTATAATAACCGTGCTCACAATCAATGTTACAGAAACTGTAAACTGTACAATCACTAATACCTTGCGCGGTAACGAAGCGTTGCGCCCAACTTTAAATGTTCCCTTCAAAACTTTTACCGGTTGAAAGGACGAGAGAAATAATGCAGGATATGTTCCGGATATAAGCCCGGTACCAATCGCGAATCCGACACAGCCCAGCCAGAACCATGATGAATGCCAAAGTATAGCTATATTTTTCCCGGTAATCTCATTAAACCAGGGTAACGCTCCCTGCACAATTATCACTGAAAATATAAATGCAAGTAATGCCACCAGCAACGATTCGAAAAAGAACTGACTGATCAACTGCACACGCAGCGACCCGATTGACTTACGTATACCTACTTCTTTAGCACGTTGCTCAGATCGCGCGGTGCTCAGGTTCATAAAGTTTATACACGCGAGGAACAATACAAAGATCCCAATCAGGAAGAGCATGCGTACATATTGTATCTGCCCACCACCGGAATATACTCCATTCTCAAACTCCGAGTATAAACGCCAGCGACTCATCGGATGCAGGAACAATTCCGGTTTGAACCGTGCATCATCATCTACCTGCAGAACGCGCCTGAGCTTGGCATCTTTTATACCCTGAGACGCAACGGAGAGGCTAACATTTTCCCGTATCTGCACCAGGCATTGGAACCAGCTGTTGCCCCAGCCTACTCGTTGTTCCATAGCCGGCCCAATAATCTGCCAGGAAAGCAATACATCGTACGCTGCAAATGAGCAGTTCTCGGGGAAGTCTTCATATATACCCGTTACGGTTACATCGAATTCATGATCAACACGAATGATCTTGTTAACAGCATCTTCGTCACCGAAAAGCGCACGGGCAGCCGAACGCGAGAGCATCGCACCATTAACATCTTTGAGACCGGTGCGCGTACCCTGCACCATATTGAGTGTAAGCATCTCAGCAATGCCAGGCTCCGCGAAGCTTCCGGTCATATTTATAGTCTTCGTATTAAAGGTGAGTTTATGACTGCCTGGGAATGTTGAGATTATTACATGATCAAAGTAGTTGCTATAGTTACTGCGCAGCTCCGCTCCCAACTGCATCGCCTGACTTCCCCACGTCTCTATCTTCCCATCGAACGTCTGGTTTTGAAATACCTGCGCAATGCGTGTATAGTTTTTGAAGTTTTTATCGTATGAGACTTCATCATATACCCATAGTCCAATAAGAATAGCAATCGCCATGCCTATGGCAAGTCCACCAATATTGATGATGGAGTATCCTTTGTTCCGGAGAAGATTTCTCCAACCAATAGTAAAATAACTTTTAATCATAGCAGGGTTGTTAACAGGTTGTATTCCGCGAAAGGATTTGATAATAGAAGGTCTGAAAAGAAGGAGTACATCAAAAGCAAAACGAACATCAGCGCTGCGTTTCCCTTTTTCAAAGAGACGTTCGTTGTATAGTTCCACCAGGTCACCTTCGATATAGTTCTTAAGCTCCGGCCGGCAGAACCAACGGAAGAAGCGCATGAATATAGCAGGAGGTTTACGCATGACGCAGATCGTTAACCGGTAAATCTGGGATTAAGTGCAATCTCCGGAATTGCTTTCCAGAGATTTTCACGCGTGGTCTTGGTATACTCCAGTGCACGTTTACCTAACGCAGTAATTACAAAATAGCGCTTAGGTCTTCCGGCCCGCTCCTGTGTTGCTTCACCTTCGTGCGACTTGAGGTAGCCTTTGTCTTCGAGTCGCTTTAAAGCACTTTGCAGTGCTCCTACACTTACTTTACGCGAGAGTCGTTGCTCGATCTCTTTCTTAACCGATACTCCGTAAGCATCGTTATAAAGAATGCCTACGGTAAGCATAACAACTTCTTCAAACTCGCCAAGCTGATATTTCTTCATGAACTATACTACATAATAAATTCCTAAATGCAGTATTAATAATGATGCCAGAGTTGAAAAGCCTTTGAATGAAGTATATTTCGGGATTGCACTTTAGGGCGTTGTCCGCCATCGCACGGTTTTGTCCGCACGCGAGGATAACTGCTGGCTACCAGATGCCAGCTACTAGACGTTTTGCTGGGTAACGTTTTCCTTCTTGTAAGAGAATGATACTTTAGTTACAGATGAAATGTAAACACCCGTCTATACCTATCGCCTGGCGGCCGAGTGTTGCTGTTTGGACATTACGGCAGAGGCGAGCATCGATATACCAAGTACAAAGACAATAACGATAAGCGATACTTCCACCGGTATCTTAATGAAATCCATGAGACACATCTTGGCGCCAACAAACACCAGGATTACCGCCAATCCGTATTTCAGATACTGGAAGTATTTTTCGATACCGGACAGCGCAAAGTATAACGAACGCAAGCCGAGTATAGCAAACACGTTGGATGTATATACAATGAATGGATCTTCCGATATAGCCAGGATAGCAGGAATCGAATCAACAGCAAAAATAAGATCTGTAAATTCGATCATGATCACGACCAGGAACAAAGGCGTTGCCGATAATTGTCCACGGATTTTAACAAAGAAGTTATCACCATGAAACGCAGGTGTTACTCTGAATTTCTTTCTGACAAGTTTCACCAGCGGATTTCTCTCGGGTTCCAGTTTATCATCCTTCGAAGTAATCATTCGAATCGCTGTAATTATCAGGAACCCTCCGAAGATATAGATGAGCCAGTGAAAACGGTGAAGCAATTCAACACCGGCAAAGATGAAGATGACACGCATTACCAGAGCACCCAATACTCCCCAGAACAATACTTTATGCTGATAGATACGCGGAACATTGAAGTAGGAAAAGATCATGATAATCACGAAAATGTTGTCCACACTCAATGACTTCTCAATGATATACCCGGTAAAGAATTCAATCGCCTTCTCCTTATCGAAATGATAGTAAATGAAAAGATTGAAAAGCATGGCCAATGCAATCCATATACCGGTCCAGGTTAATGCTTCTTTGATGGATACTTCATGAGCTTTTCGATGGAAAACTCCGAGATCAAGTGCGAGCATGATAAGGATAAACGCATTAAATGCCACCCATAGCAAGGCTGAATCGTTCATTGGCTACCAATAGAATTATAGTTTCAGGAATAACGCTAAATATCGCACATTGTTCCTGCTTCGTCATTTGAAAGTGATTAGAAATTAATGTGCGTTTTTCCTAAAACCAATCTATATCGTATGAGCGGCCATGTTTCAGGGATAATGGACTTTATACCGGCCGACATTTTTATCTACCTCTTCCGGGAGAATCGGTATTTCCGGGATAGTCCTGTCCAATGGCGGTTTGGCCAGTTCCCGGTAAATATGTTCAACCCCTAAACGGGAATCCATCGCTTCAATGGTATCACCGGGTATGCAATAGTATACTTTCTCAATACCGGTCAGGTAAATCAGCGACAAACACATCGGACACGGCTGCGCGCTGGCGTATATAACTGAACCCGCTAAACTGGTTGATGCTATATTTTTACAGGCATCGCGTATAGCCTCAACTTCTGCATGGGCAGACGGATCATGGAGCACCTTCGCTTTGTTCCAACCCTCACCAATAATTTTACCATCCCTTACCACCACACTTCCAAAGGGGTGTCCATGTCCATCATCCAATGCCACATGACTAAGCTCCAGGGCTCGTACCATAAAAATTGCATCCGTATCTTTCATCTCTTTTCTGTATCGCTTTTTCTTTATCTCATTCGCGTGTATTCTCTTCATAGTTTTCTCACCCTCGTGCTCCGTATAGGCACCGAATAGAATAAGTGAGAATAGTAATAACAATCGTGTTGTATCCATTATAAGTAGTAATGTCCTGCAGCTTCCGGCTGATATGTAACTTTCGTAATTTCAAATAAACCTATACCGTTTGGTATCTTCCATGAAACTATATCCCGTTCTTTTTGTCCGAGTAATGCCAGCCCGATCTCCGAGAAAACAGAAACCCTTCTTTCGCGAGGCTCTGCATCCTGCGGATAGGTAATGGTAATTTCTGTTTCGCGTTTACCCGTTATAGCCCGTAGCATCACGCGCGAATTCATGGTTATTATCTTTTCATCGATCTCTTCCTGCGGCAGCATTTTAGCTTCGCGTAATCGTTTATAAAGACTATCGACAACTTCCGGTGCCTTTACCTTTACCGAGCCGAATTCAATTAATCCCATCAACCTTTGATAATCATTTACCGTAATAATCATTCGGGTTTGCATCGCTTTTTATCCTTTGATATTTCTGTATTAGTATATACCCTATGCATCATCTGTGCCATGTTGAAACATGCTAAACAGCACGTTATTCACAGAAAAGAATAAAAGCCCGTGGATCGAAATTCCCCACTGGGTATAAATCTCCCATCGGTCAAAATTAAAGATGGAACGGTGTGCCAAGTATACTCCTGATATTTATAATTTTGTACGCATTATGAATTCGAGTGATTTCAAATTAAAGGAACGGGTAAAAGAGCTCAACTGTCTTTACAAACTTTCCAAAGTAGCGTGGGAAGCTAAAAATGATTTTGATGTGATCATCTCCAAGACACTCGATATACTTCCCGCTGCCATGCAACATCCCAACCTGGCAGAAGCCAGTATTACCATGCATGCGCAGGACTATTCAACACTGAAGTTCGATAGCAGTAAATTTATTATTGAGTCCGAACTGTCGGTGGATAAAAAGAAATATGGAAAAGTAAGAATCGGCTATCGCCTTCCTGCCAAAGATGGCAAGGTGAGTTTTCTGCCGGAGGAAAAAAGACTTTTAAAAACCGTTGCACGCGAATTGTCCCTGGTGATCAAACGTGCTTCAATAGAAGAAGAAAAACAGAAACTGCAAACACAGCTGCAACATGTAGAGCGACTCGCCTTTGTAGGTGAGTTATCAGCTGGTATAGCGCACGAACTTAATGAACCACTCGGACGTGTACTCGGCTTTGCCCAGTTAATTAAAAAAGCCGGCAGTCTCAATGAGCAGCAAAGCGAAGATATTGAGCGGATCATCAAGGCATCACTCTACTCGCGCGAGATCATTAAAAAGCTGATGATCTTCTCTCGACAGATGCCACAACAGATCACGAAGGTAAATCTGAATGACATCGTACATAATATACTATATTTTATCGATGTGCGCTTTCAAAGCCGCGGCATTACCATCATCAAGCAATTAGACCCGGTGCTTCCGGTTATATACGCGGATGAAGTACAGATGAGCCAGGTGCTGGTAAATCTCATCACCAACTCCGTATACGCCATGCCCAGCGGGGGCGAGATAACGGTTATTACCCGGAAGAAAGAAAACCTGGTAAGCCTGATCGTGAAAGATACCGGAACTGGTATGACTCCGGATATACGAAACAAGATATTTGAGCCCTTCTTCACCACCAAACCCGTAGGACAAGGCACCGGCTTGGGACTCTCCGTTGTACAAGGCATTGTTGATTCGCATGGAGGAAAGATACTGGTGAGTTCCACCGTTAACAAAGGAACAAAGTTTGAAATTCAGTTGCCGCAGAGGCAAAACAAGAAGAAGTCATGAAAACGAAATATACCGATACTATAAATATACTGGTGGTTGATGATTCTCCTGAAACCATTGAACTGATTAAACGAAATCTCGAATCAGCGGGGTATCATATATATAGTGCGGGCACTGTCCAATCTGCGGTTAAATTACTGAGTGGTCTGAATATACACATGGTCATTACTGATCTGAAAATGCCAGGCGAGAACGGTATGGAGCTGGTGAGACACATAGCTGAGAATTGTAAAGGTATCGGAACACTTGTTATTACCGGATTCCCTTCTATTCAGGGAGCTGTAGAGTCTATCAAGATTGGCGCTGAAGAGTATCTGGTAAAGCCTTTTACCGATGAAGAACTTTTTAAGTCCGTGGAGCGTGTGCTGGCAAAAACATTGAAGCATAAAAAAGAGGGTCCCAGGAATACACCCGCCAACTTTGGTATCATCGGAGAATCCGAAGGCATGCTTCATGTTTTCAAGACAATCAATAAAGCTAAGAACACCAATGCAACTGTATTGATCAATGGAGAAAGTGGCACCGGAAAAGAGCTGGTGGCGCGTGCGTTACATTATGGAAGCAATGCATCAGCCGCACCGTTTGTACCCGTTAACTGTGGCGGCATTCCTGATCCGCTGCTTGAGAGTGAACTGTTCGGTTATGTAAAGGGAGCTTTCACAGGAGCGAATGAGACACGTGCCGGTTTTTTTCAAACGGCCGATGGTGGTACTATATTTCTGGATGAGATCAGTAATACGAGTTTAGCGATGCAAGCGAAGTTACTCCGCGTATTGCAGGAGAAAGAGTTCTACATGGTTGGCTCGAAGAAAGCCAATAAGGTAAACGTACGCGTTGTCGCAGCAACCAACGTTGACTTGATGCAACTTGTCAGGAAGGGTTTGTTTCGCGAAGATCTATACTATAGACTTAACATCATTACCATTGATCTTCCGCCATTGCGCGAGCGGAACAAAGATATACTCCTCCTGCTCGATTTCTTCCTGACCCGCTATGTTCGTGAACTGGGCAAGTCTCCGATGCAATTTTCACCAAAGGCTGTACGATCGCTCCAGGAATATGCATGGCCGGGTAATGTACGCGAACTGCAAAACCTGATTCACCGACTCGTAATCATGGCTGACGACAACACCATTGATACACCCGACTTGCCGGAGAACTTTCGCTTCTCGGCCACGCGTGTGCGCAGTCTCAATCGAAAACTGGAAGAGGTGGAACGGGAATATATACTCGATGTGTTATCCGCCAACAAGAACAATATTTCTCAAACAGCCCAAATACTCGGCATCGACCGGAAGACACTTCGCGAGAAAATCAAAAAGCATCACAAGAATTAACCGGGTAGAAATTCTCCACCTGAACACTTTCTCCCCGTACTACATTCCTGAAACATTCGAAATTTACGCTGAAAGCAGAAAATAAAATGGTATGCATTTTGGAATTGGCCTTCTCAGAAAAGGTACAACAAAATGCAAATAAAGGAGACTATTGAAGATATAGTAACGCGTGAGCTGAAGGGACTTTGCATTTCGTGTGCACATACCCAAACATGTCCTTATCACAAAGCCGCATCAAAAGTTATTATACAATGTGAATTTTTTCAACTCGACCTACTGGATCTGAGCACGCATACCACGCACGACTCACTACAAGGCTTGTGTGCCACATGCGACTCTGCCCCACACTGCACGCTACCTGGAAGAAAACAAGGCGTATGGCGTTGTAACGATTTCAGCTAACACTAAAAACATTTTTATGGTACGAAGTACAAAAGTCAACTCAATCAAAAACGGTAAATGGAAAGAGTTCAACAAACACGCTGTGCTCATAGCAGAGGGAGTATATGTTAACAACAAGAAGCATGGTACATGGAGAGAATATTACGATCACACCGGTACCATTATGATCGAAGAAGATTTTCTCTATGGCATTCAACATGGACGGTTTATTTCGTACCACCCGAATGGACAGGTTTTCAGTCAGGGAGAATTTCACCACGGACGCAGAGAAGGTTACTTCCGGGTATATGATGAAGCCGGTAACAATACCAAGCTTCTGTTTTTTATAAATAATGTTCAAATCCAGGAGTTCCACCAATTTATACATACCAGTGAAAGAGCACGGGAGAACAAATGTTGACTACATCTTGATTTTTATTGTCGCGCTCTTCGCGATCACGGCTATACTTCGTGCATTTGGTTAAACCCTATATTTTTTAATTGAAATGAAAAGAAGATTACTGATAATTGACAACGACAAGCAGCTCAACAAGATCAACGAAAAGATCCTGCACATGTCTGGTATGGTAAAGGAGTTACACATTACTTGCAACGGCCGGGATGCGCTGGAATATCTGATAGAGCGTGCCCAAAAAGAATATCCTCTGCCGGACATTATAATTTTTGACATAGAGATGCCGGTACTGAACGGCTTTGAATTCATGGATGAATTTCAACGACTGGACATTCCCGGTAAAGCGCATATTGAATTGGTGATCTTTACATCATCCAGCAACCCGCGCGACAAACAGAAGGCATCCGCCAAAGGCATCCGGCATTACCTGAGCAAGCCGTACTTGCTGCGGGGGCTCAGCGATATAATCTTCAGACTTGATATAGAGCAATCCAATCTATACCCGAACCGAAATCCATTCGGACTGGAGCGATCGCTGTCGTAGCATTGTGCCGGATAACTTTCGTTATCTATCTTTAGCACATGTTTACACGCGAGCAGTCGTCACGTATACGACAGGAATTCTGGACAGTCTTCGGCAAGTACATGAGTCCCATTCTCTCGGCCGAAGGACTGAAAGTCAATTGGGTTAATTATCATACTTCGATCAAGGATATTTATTTTCGGATGGATGCAGGCCCCGGGTCTGCCATGATCTCCATATCACTGGAACACAACGATGCGGGTATACGCGCATTGTATTTCGAACAATTCGAAGCATTCAAGCTTATCCTGCACGAAACGCTGGAGGAAGAATGGCTTTGGCAACAGGATGTATCCGTAAACAACAAAGTGATCAGCCGGGTCTATACAGAGTTGCCGGATGTCTCTATATTCAACAAAGATCATTGGCCCGACCTGATCTCTTTCTTCAAACCCCGCATCATCGCGCTAGACAACTTCTGGGAAAACGCGAAGTATACCTTTCAGATGCTGAAGTAGTAACATTGTATCAATCTTGCAACTTCCACACGTTACAACGTATACCATAGGTAAAAGCACCTGATTTATGAGGTAAATATATACCGACTGAGATGCACAGTCAGTATATATTGACATGACTTGTTTAAACCTTCACTTATTTCATTCTTCACATGAAAGTAAATTCTAAACCTTTTATCGTTCAGATTTTGTAGCTTGAAGAAAAT
The DNA here is from genome assembly GCA_902168205.1 of uncultured Chitinophaga sp. GTDB lineage: Bacteria > Bacteroidota > Bacteroidia > Cytophagales > Cyclobacteriaceae > Ohtaekwangia > Ohtaekwangia kribbensis. The sequence goes on from CABHOK010000012.1 coordinate 44,802, forward strand.
TCAATCAGTCATCTGATCGATCTTAACGGGTGCTTCAAAAAAAAATAGTAACTATGCCGACACGATAACCAGGGCAATTTAGCTGAACAATTTCATTGTCCCACGGCACCACTACCCGCAAACAACACACACTTCACATCCCTCCTTTCCTACCGTTAGCAATAGTATATTAAAAAATGTTAAATGTAACTTTAAGTTCTCCACCAATGCGTTACACCGTACAAAACATGATGATCGATGGCAGGCAATACATAGTCCTTTCCATTGAAATCCAAACGAACACTTCCATTGAACAGTTATCGGGTACTGCCCTGCGGTATGAAGATTATAACTTCGTGCTGCTAACATTCAATTGCCATACAAGACCGTTCCTTGAATTAGCGTATTTTGTTATTTTTCTTTCCAGGAGAACAAGCGTCTTGATTTCATCTGATCACTGGTTAAAACCTTTTTCATCCTTCCTTAAAAGAATCGGACTATCAGGAATGTTATGTTATCAACCGGCTGCCAATAGTTTTACTATATATGATTATACATTTATAGCACACAAAGACAGTCGCTTTCCTGAAATCCTCGATAGCCTGAAAGAACTCAGTATCGCTGAAATTGAAATACTCTTTTTTCTATCCATTGGATATTCAAACACTAAAATATCCGGTATACTTTGCAGAAGTTACCACACCGTTAAAAATCACAAAGTAAATATTGCAAGAAAGGCAGGCCTGGATGGATGCAGTCAGCTTCCCTACTTCGCAAGTCAATTACGAGACGCTGCTACCTGTATTGCCGTTAGTTGATTGGTATACTAAATTCTTCCCGGACATGTCAAAACCTCATTATATACCTGTGCACCTCGACCTTCCCGGTGAGAAGATCCGGTGGATGGACGTTGACCGTTTCCCGGATCTTCCTATGATGAACTCTTCAGCGATCTCTGTTCGGGAAGAATTTACACTGGAAACAACGCTGAATGTGCTGGCTACTTTGAATGCGCTTCCCGGAAGACCATGTGGATTTATATTCCATACTTCCCGGTGCGGCTCTACCCTTCTTGCCCGGATGCTGCACGGATCGGCAGATATACTCGCCTTCAATGAACCCCAACCTGTAAACGCATTACTGGTAAACTATACTAAATCTGGTTATACCAAAACTGATTGGGCGTGGGAACAACGTGGCAACAAATTATTACAAAATTTACTAAGCACTTATTTATACTCTGGCAAAAAGATCTTCATCAAATTCTCAAGCTTCAATCTCCTGGTGTTGAACAGAATTATACAGTTATGGCCGGATGTGCCTATTGTATTTTTATATCGAAATCCCATCGAAGTGGTTGTCTCAAACCTCGAGAAGCAGGGCGGGTTTCTTCTAAAGCGGCACAACCCATTGCTGAAGTATATACTGCATCAATGCAACCTGGAATTACCAGATTACCTGACCGATGAAGCCTACTGCGTAAAAATGATTGGCGCGTTCTTCAGAATTATACTTGAACACTTAAAGAATGCAGATCGATCCAAAGTTCTTGCCGTTGATTACGAGAGCATTTCCCCAGATACTGTGCCTAACATACTTCGTTTTTTTGGGCTGGAAGTTACAGAAGCCAAACGCGATGCTATATATGCCGGAATGACGAATAATGCTAAAAACGGAACACCTTTCCAAAAAGATATAGCGTCCAAACACGCGAGGGCGAGCAAAACAATCCTTACCCTTTGCGAGCAATTTGCCTTTGAGAATTACCATGCGTTGAAACAATACTCGCAGTTCGTTAGCCGATAGTACATATATATACTACGTCACTATTAATTTCATTTTAGTAATATTTTACTAGCTCTTCCTGCGGACGGCTATCAATATTTGCCAGTACAGAATTCTGTGTAACATTTTTCACCCAAAACCCTAAAATTATGGAAAAGGAAAAATTGATGAAAGTTGTGCGCAACCCCAAAGCGCAGGTAGCATTAAGCCTAGCAGTAGCATCGCTGTCAATGGCAATCCCACAAATCTCCAGCAGCCATTGTCCGGAGGGAGATCAGAATGACTGCGACAGAATAAGCGGATCAGACGAGGCTCATTGCGTAGTAGCGATCGATTTCTGGGATGATTGCATCTGACATCCCTGTATTGTGAAGAATCATTTGAACATGTTTAATTCATTCTGACGGTCCGATGAAAAGAGAACGAAAAAGAAAAATTATGAAGAAGCTGATCCCTATACTTATAGTTATATTTTTCGTTCTCTTGATCGGCCGTGCGTACCATACGCTATATTATTTTTCAACCACCAGCATGGCGCAGGTTCCAATTGAAAAAATTGATTCATTTGCTCTCGCTGTTACTGATTCTCTCGTACTTCCACTGGATAGTATGACAAGCCCGGGAGTGGCTGTAAATGAACAGTATATCTCGTTTGAGGGGAAATCGAACCTGGCATTCCTGAACTTCGTATCGCGGAATATATACCTATACGATTTGCACCACAACGCTATAATAAACGTCATTCATCTCGATTCACTGGGATTTTCCGCAGAGGATGGTGTGCAGGGATTTTGTATGATAGCGCCTGATTCGCTGCTGATCTATAGTTACAAAAAATCGCGTTGGACACTGATACATGAGCAAAAGGGGAAACTCGCTCAAGGCGATATGGGTATGGACAAACATTCCTTCCTTACAGTTTACCCTTTTGTGACTACGTACGCTCCTATGCAATACGACCGCGAGAACAAGCAGGTATATTTCACAGGACCATCTACCGCATTCGGAGATTATACCCGTGACAAGCAACGAAATGTACTGATAAGCCTGAACTTGCAAACCGGACAGGCCACAAACCATGTAAACTACCCGGAAACATACTGGCAAGCCAACTGGGGCGGTCTGGCTGGATTCGAGAGATTATCCTATTGTTTAAATCCAACGGATGGGCTACTGGTATTCAGCTTCATGGCAGATCACACGCTTACAATTTACAATACGAAAGACGGAAGTATCGATCACGCAATTGCACCCAGCACTTTCTTCACCCCACTGAAATCATTCGATTTTCACCCGATGCTGGTTGACTTTCACAAACCGGAAATAGAACAACGCTATGCACAAAGTTTCGCATACCTCAATATAGTATACGACCCTTATCGAAAGATGTACTACCGGTTTACGGACTTCCCCAGTGACTCCGGCCAAAAGCAAAATTCCATTATACTGCTAACGGATCGTTTCGAAAGAGTCGGAGAAATTGTACTGCCTGCGAACCGGTATAACATCAACAACTATTTCGTTTCAGAAACCGGTTTTTTTATAAAGCGAAAAGATGTCCATAAAGATGAATCCCTGGTGTATGATTGTTTTCAACCTGAGCACATTAAATCAGCAGACCATCCATGAATAACTATATAGCATTCCGAACTTCACTGATTTACATACAGGCAATCCTGGTATGTATACTTCTTTGCATTACCGGTTGCCAATCGGGATCTGAGCGATCCGGGTACCAGCAAGTCACTAGTGAGATATCGCGCATTTCAAAGAAAGACCTGAAAAAATACAAAGCCGTTTTTTTAATTCCCTTCTATGGATGCACGGGTTGTATTTCTACGGCAGAGAATTACCTGATCGTAAACTATGATGAAGGCAACAAGAAAAATATACTTTTCATTATCACTGGTCACGATTCGCTGAAATCTGCGAAGCTACGCCTTGGAGAAAAGGCAGCATCAAATCCCGATGTCTATATAGACACCGACAAGGTAATTGACTGGAATTACCTGAAGCAATACCCCAAACTATTACTGCTCCAAAACGGCCAGGTTATTTCCGAGAAGGAAGCCAGTGCCGATACACCTGATATATATAAAGATTTAGACAAAATAGCCAACTTATGAAAACACTCGAGTCCATTCTCAATCCGATTTCCGTGAACGAATTTCTCACGAATAACTGGTGCAAGGTTCCGTTGTTCCTGGCAAAAAATGATACAACTGTAAATAACCTGATCACCATGGAAGATATAGGCGACCTTCTCGATTCCGAAATTCTGATCTACCCGTTTTTGCGCATGGTAGGCGGAGGCGCTGAACTTAATCGCGATCTATATACCGCCAGTTCCATATCGGTGATGCAAACACTCGATCGCGGAAAAATACTGGATCTCTTCAACAAAGGAAATACTATTGTTCTTCAATCTCCCAATCTATACTTCCCAAAACTTGACAAATTTCTGGAAGACATTAGCCGCGAACTAGGTATGCGAGTTCACACCAATATATACATCACACCTGCCAACTCAAAAGGCTTTGATCCGCACGTAGACCCACATGAAGTTTTCGTGCTGCAGGTATATGGTAACAAAGTATGGAACCTGTATGATATCCCCTACGAGTCGCCTACCAAAAGCATTATGCTTACCAATGCCGATAAAGAAAGGTATAAATCCGGTCCGACCCACGCCATAAACCTGCAGGCCAATGATATACTCTATGTGCCGTGCGGAGTGGTACACGATGCCTACACTACAGATTCTCCTTCTATACATATTACCCTGGGTTTACACCCGTTACGAAAAATTGATATACTGGAGAAATTCGTGAAGGAGGCAGAGCAACATCCATTCTTCCGAAAATCATTCTTTCCGATACAGGATGAATTTGATTCCCGGGAATCACTTACCGAGCTGATACGCGAATCCACCAAACTCATTGAAAACATAGTAACCACCTGCAATACAGAGCGCAACCTGAACATGGAGCAGGAACGGTATAGCGGTGTATTTAAAAATACCCTGACAATCGATAGCGTCAATACAGTTGAAGACATCAATACATTTCTGCAACATCATTCAAAAGACTCACAACACCAACAACATGTAACGGATCTGATGGAGGCTATTGAAACTGGCAAGCTGTCTAATGCCACAGCTGCCACCATGGGCAAAATAAAATTCAAACTGAAAGATATGGTCAAGCAAGGTTCGTTGCAGATGGAACATTAAGCACATGAACTACTTCTATGAACACAATCGTGATGTGAGTATAGAACGTATCATCTCGCACACGGATGCTGACGGACAAATAAGACCATTGATTGAAGATCCTTCGCAGTTGTCTATACTGGAATGGGAGATCATTACGGGGCTTATCAGGCTGATTACCGATGTACTGCACCACACGGAATGGACTTTATATTTTAAACACCCCACGCTCCTGAAAAGTGGAAAGTATATATTTCCGGTGCTATTGGTGTCTCATTCAGCATCCGAAGATACGCAGACGACACACGCTTCCCTGTCTCGACACGCCACTGCGTGGTTGCATGGAAGGTATATGTTTATTGAATATATTCAGATAAAGGTGATCACACGTGCAGCATTGGAAGCCTGCAGAAATCTTCAATTCCTGGTGAAGATCATTTACTTTCGGGTTGCCGGTATAGCAGTTGAATCTTCCTTTCGGAACTTCAGCATTGGACTGGATTCTATTCACCTGTTGCCACAAGTTCATCAACGTACAGAGGCGTTGCGGCAAGCGGCACGTACAACGGCAGCCGAAACGCTGAAGGCACACATACACTATATAATCCGACTGCTACTACGCGCAGCTTTTGAACTGGTGAGCGAGAAAGAAGGCATTTTCACCAGGGATGTAACAGTATGCACACAATCATTCTGTAAATATTACCCTGCATACTCGGCCTTGTCGCACACACTTTTATCGTACCTCACAACGCCTGGCTATACGCTGAGCGGCCTTTTACAATCTGTAACCGAATTTGAGACATTACTCATTGCGGAATATAATAAGATCATTAACGAAAAAAAATCATGTTACTGGAAAAAGTTGAAGATATAGCAGTGCCCAAGGACACTCTACGTACAGTGCTGTGGCGATCCGTACGAACGATTCTTTATACTGTGCTTGCCATCTATATACTCAGTATATTTATAATAGGGAACTTCAAGGTTACCGGTCCTTCAATGGAAGGAACGTTACTGGAAGGCGATCGAGTACTGGTCTCCAAGCTTCATTACGGTGCACGCATACCCAGGATATTGCAACTTCCCTGGATTGATCACAGCGGCCCACTGTTGGAGTATCTTAATCTGCGATTATACTCAAGTCCTATACTGCCGTATGTCCGAACCGGAGGCCTGTCGTCCTTAAAGCGTGGTGATATAGCCGTATTTAATCTTCCAATGCAGGGAGATGCTTACGAAATAAATGAAGTGATCAACAAGCGCATTGTTGCACTACCCGGTGACGTGATTGTCCTGAAGGACGGTATATTTTATTGTAACGATCAACGCGAGGAAATCAACCGTGTAAGTTTTCGGCACGATCTTCGTACACGTGAAAAGCTGGATGCAGCCGAGGCTAAGCAATGGGGTATATATGATTTCAGAAACCAGGTTAGGCTATTGGAGAATCCCTTTATAAAAGACTACTTTCAGTACGAGATATATACCACTGCAACCCGGGCCAAAACTATCGAAAGAGACGCGAACGCTCTAAAGGTGACGAGAAGAGAATCGGACACCTTTTCGGATTTCAACGCATACCCGCATTGGCTGCCTCTACATTGGAACAAGGACAATTTCGGAAAAATTACGATTCCCAGGAAAGGGATGACGCTGAAAATGGATGCAAATCACCTCGCACTTTATTTACCGGTCATTAAAGACCTGGAAGGCAACAACCGCGTTGAAGCCCGTGAAGGTATACTATACATCGATGATAAACCTGTAAAGGAGTATCAGTTCAAAAAAGACTACTACTTCGCACTGGGCGACAACCGCGACAAATCGATGGACTCGCGTCATTGGGGATTTATACCGGAGGATCACATTATCGGGAAAGTCGTGCTCATCTATTTCTCCAAGGATATATACCGGAACGAAATCCGATGGAACAGAATCTTTCAGTCTCCGCAGTAAAACTATAACCAGATTGTTCCCTATGGAAATGCTAAAAAACTATATATTCATTGCTATTCGAAACCTGCTGAAACATAAATTCATTTCTATAGTCAACATCATTGGTCTTGCCACCAGCATGTCAGTCGGGCTGTTTGTATTGAGTATGGCCAAGAATGCTTTCGATGTGGACAGCTTTCACCCGCACCCCGATCGCACGTATCGAATTATCACGAAGCAATTCATCAAGTCAGGCGACTCAGACTACTTTGCTACTTCACCTTACCTGCTGGCCCATCATCTGAAAGAACATTACTCGTCCATAGAGCGAGTTACACGCGTTGTAACCGATGTAAATGAATCGGTAAAGATACAAGTCAACAATGAAGAATTTGAAACGGAAAATGTCTTTGCCGATCCTGATTTTTTCCAGGTATTCGGTTTCAAACTTGAGACAGGTGATCCGCTTCACGCATTGAGTAAACCGTATACTGCGATACTGAGTAAAGATGCAGCACATCGTCTCTTCGGCAGTACAAACCCGGTAGGCAAACCGTTGTCATTCGGCAAATACGGTGATTTTACGGTAACCGGTGTTATGCAAAAACCGGAATTCTCTTCCCGGATGGAGTATGATGTATATTTATCTATGGCAACGCTTCCTTCGCTTATGCAGTCCGGCAGTATAGATATTCCAACAGGCTGGGGCGATATCTATAGCACGCAAACTTATGTTGTCACCAATGAAGACACTACGCCAGATGAACTGGACCGTATACTTACGGAAGCTGATGGCTATACCATGAAGCATGCTGTACTGCATGAAACCGTAGATCACCGGAATTTTATAGCTCAATCTCTTCGTGACCTTGTCTACTCGCCTACCCTGTATTTCGAGTCGCGCAATGCTCGCACGATACCCTATATACCGCTGATCATTTCCCTGCTGATGCTGCTGCTCGCAGCTTTTAATTACATGAACCTTACGATTGCAAAAATATTCAGTCGCGTTAAAGAGATCGGTATTCGCAAAATATCCGGAGCAACAAAAATTCACCTCATTCACCAGTTTATTACGGAAGCCCTGTTGATTGCACTGATTTCCTTCGGACTCGCGTTGTTCCTCACCGATCTTATACCACTTACCAGCAATCTGGCACGAGAGGTAAATCAAACTCCCGACTTCACACTCTTTACTGTGTTCTTTGTTTTTGCTCTGCTCACCGGCTTTGTCTGTGGTATCTTTCCATCCATCGCGTTATCCAAAGTAAAATTGACAACGGCATTGAAGAATAAAATTACACAAGGAGAAGTACGCACACCGGTATGGCAAAAAGCTCTAATAACCATCCAGTTTTCAGTGTCGCTACTATTCATCACCGTATCCCTGGTCATGATTGGACAGACGCGCTATATTTCGCGGGCAGACTATGGTGTGAACCGAAGTAACATATTAAATATTACCATGCCTCCTGTTGATATTGCGTATTTCAAAAACGCATTGGAGCAAGAAACAACAGTGGAGCAGGTTGCAGCATCATCCGGTCGCCCTGTGTTTTCCCAACCGCTGTATTGCCGGGTTTATAACCATCCTGATTCCATCGATGCTATATATTTCGCTGCAGATGAAAATTTTATTCCGGTTTACGGACTTACCCTGCTGGCAGGCACCAATTTCTCCGACCGAATGCGAGGCCGCCATGAGACAACCGTTTTAATCAATGAAGAAGCCGCCTCCCATCTCAAATACAAAACTCCCCTTGATGCTATCGGACAATTCATTACCATCGATTCGCTATCTTTAAAAATTACCGGTGTCATCAAAAACTTCCATGTACAGGGACTCAAGCAGCCTATCAAACCATTTCTGCTCCGATATATACCCGAAAAATTCTCAACACTTACGCTAAAAACAAGATCCGGGGAGATGAATGGAACCTTGCAAAAAATTCAACAACTATCGGGCGCAGCCAAACGCGATTACCCGCTGGAGTATAGTATATTTGAAAACGACTTCCACAGCAACAATTTTATCAAGCTGGATGATTTCAAAATGATCAGTTTCCTTTCGTGCATCACCGTTCTGATCTCTTCACTTGGACTTATCGGTATTGTTATGTTCCATGCCAAGGCCCGTGCCAGTGAAATCGGGATCCGGAAAGTTATGGGGGCGAATACACGCCAGATCACCATTCTCATATCACGAAAATTTATATTGCTTCTTTTACTCGCCTGTTGTCTTGCATTACCGGTTTGCTATATCACATGCGAATCCATTCTCCAGGAATATGCTTATCGAATACAACCGGGGTTGCTCTTGCACGCTATTGGTGTCGTAATCCTGTTGCTGATCGGCCTGGCAGTAATCTGCTCACAAACTATATATGCAGCGCTCCGAAATCCCATCGAGGTAATTCGGTCAGAATAAGAAACCGAATCAAGCATATATACCAGGAACAAGGCACATCACAATGTGCCTTGTTCTTTTATACCTTCGCTATTTCACCGTTGCTTATGATTTTAATCATACCACTGGCAAAATCGGCTTTCTATTTTTGAAGAAAAACATATATGAAAACCGATAACAATATTATCAGCGATGATACTTTAACCGTAGCACAGCTGGCCATTTCCCACCCCGGAGCACTGTCTGTCTTTACACGCTATAACATTGACTATTGTTGTGGCGGACATCGTACGCTCACAGAAGCATGTCATCGTATCGGACTTGATCCGGAAAAGATCAGGGAAGAAATATATAGTCAGCAAACCGATTCACCAGATCAGTCTTTCAGACCCGAACGCTGGAGTTCCTCACTACTGGTAGACTTTATTATTCAAAATCACCATACGTATGTGAAACGTGCCATACCTGAACTCGAAGCATTACTGGACAAAGTATGTCATCGGCATGGCGATGAAAGTATAGAGTTACTGAATATCCGTGAACGCTTTCTCGATCTGGCTGAAGACCTCACCAGTCACATGGAGAAGGAAGAGCTCGTTCTTTTCCCGGCCATCAAAAGACTGGAAGCGAACAAAGCGGAAGACAACCCGCTGGCTATAACTATCCAGCCTCCTATTGCAGCTATGGAACATGAACACACCGCGGCCGGTGATCTGGTGAAGCAAATTCGCGTGCTGTCCAATAATTATACACCTCCGGAATATGCGTGTCCTACATTTCGTATTACATATCAGAAGCTGCAGGAATTCAGCAACGACCTCTTCAAGCATATACACCTGGAAAACAACATTCTGTTTGAACGGTATAAACACGTAACCGCACTGTAGTCCTGACCACGTTTTAATATTGGAAAGTATATGCAGCTTAACCAACGTATTCTGAGTGACCTGATCATTCACATGAAGTATGCCCGGTATATACATGAATTTCAACGCAGGGAGTTATGGCCGGAGATATGTGAACGTTATGCAACGATGCTGATCAAACGGTATCCGGCCATGGAAGAAGAAATACGATCGCAGATGAGATTCGTGCTCGACAAGAAAGTACTGCCTTCCATGCGTGCCATGCAATTTGCCGGCACTGCTATAGAACGAAACAACAGCCGGATATATAACTGTGCCTATATGCCTGTGGATGATATACGTGCATTTTCGGAAGCTATGTTTCTTTTACTCGGTGGTACAGGCGTTGGCTTCTCGGTTCAGACGGAGCATATAGACAACCTCCCTCCTATACGCAAGGCCGTGAAGCGAAAGAGATTTCTGGTTGGCGATAGCCTGGAAGGTTGGGCCGATGCTGTAAAAGTACTGATGAAAGGATACTTCGGTATCAGCAATTATATACCGGATTTTGATTACTCCGATATACGCACCAAGGGAGCACGGCTGGTAACCGCGGGTGGCAAGGCACCGGGACCAGAACCTTTGAAACTATGTATTGCACATTTAACAGCGATACTGGATCGTAAAGTTGATGGTGAAAAACTTTCACCCCTGCAGTGTCATGACATGATGTGTCATATCGCCAATGCCGTGCTGGCAGGCGGTATACGAAGATCAGCCATGATATCGCTATTCTCCTATCACGATGAAGAAATGCTAACGTGTAAATTTGGTAACTGGTGGGAACTGAATGAACAACGGGGGCGTGCCAACAATTCGGTTGTGCTTCCGAGAGACACGACTACGCGAGAAGATTTTTTAAGTCTCTGGAAAAAGATCGAATTGTCCGGCTCCGGTGAACCAGGTTTTTATTTCACCAACCATACTGACTGGGGCACTAATCCTTGTTGTGAAATAGCGTTAAGACCTTTTCAGTTCTGCAACCTGTGTGAGGTAAATGCTTCTGATATTGAAAGTCAGGAAGATCTCAACGCTCGGGCGGCCGCGGCTTCTTTCTTTGGAACACTTCAGGCGGGTTTTACAAATTTTCATTACCTGCGCGAAATATGGAAAACTACTACGGAACAGGAAGCATTGATCGGTGTAGGCATGACGGGTATAGCCAGTGGAAAGATCTTTCAATTTGATCTGAAGGAAGCAGCTGATGTTGTAAAGAAGACAAACCTGCATACATCATCGAAAATAAATATACAGTTTGCCGCACGCTGCACCACCATTAAACCCTCGGGAACATCTTCCATTGTACTGGGCACTTCGTCCGGCATTCACGCCTGGCATAACGATTATTACCTGCGCAGGGTACGCATTGGTAAAAATGAGGCTCTATATATATACCTGAAAGAAAAACACCCGGAGTTACTGGAAGATGATTTTCTCAATTCCCGGCAGGGGGTGATCTGTATACCGCAGATGGCTCCCGAAGGATCGATCCTGCGGACGGAGCGTGCGATGGACCTGCTTCAACGAATCAAAAAGTTTAATACGGAATGGGTGCGTAACGGATATCGGAATGGAAGCAATGCGAACAACGTATCGGCTACGGTAAGCATTAAAGAACACGACTGGACAAGCATTGGCGACTGGATGTGGGAGAATAAAGCTTCATACAACGGACTTAGCGTATTGCCATTCGACAATGGTAATTATAAACAGGCGCCCTTCGAAGACATTACGAAAGATGAATTCGAGCGACTGGAAAAATCGCTTCGTGAACTTGATCTTTCAAATGTGTTTGAACCCGATGATGAGACCGACCTCCAGGCTGAAGCTGCCTGTGCAGGTGGTGCATGTACCCTTATGTAACCTGATAAAAATCATAGTATATAAATGAAATGGGATACAATTTGCAGAAACGAAAATCTAAAAAGGTGTTCCCATCTAAAGTATTGGAAAAATACCACGCCCGGTTAGTTACGCTGAAGAAGGATCAGATTCTGTTTCAGGAAAGTGATACTGCCTCTGATTACTTCCAGGTAGAATCAGGTGTGGTTAAAATGTATATCGTCAATGACGATGGACAGGAATTTATACAAGGTATATTTCACGCGGGCGAGAGCTTTGGTGAACCGGCTCTTATAGCCAGGTTTCCATATCCGGGAAGTGTTATGGCTATTGAACCGGCAAAAGTATGGAAACTTCCGGGAGGTTATTTCCTGCGGATGTTACAGGAAAATTTCGATCTGCACATGAAGATGGATGAAGTTCTATGTCAGCGTCTCAAATATAAATCCATGGTGCTCTCCGAAATATCCAGTCATGAACCTGAACACCGTATACTTTCATTGCTGAAATACTATAAGACCAAAAATCATCCTTCGAAAGAAACACCTGGCCGAGTAACTATTCCCTATACCCGGCAGCAGCTTGCTGATATGAGCGGCCTGCGGGTTGAGACCGTTATACGAACCGTAAAGAAAATGGAGAAGGATAAAAAACTGATCCTCGAAGGACACAAGATCCGTTTTTAAAAACTATTCACACATATACCGGTATAGAATAAAACTATACCGGTATATCTTTTTACTCACGCAAATTTGCAAGCCAGCAGTGATTGAACTTCTTCCTCGTAGTGATTTAGAGCCTCGGTAAATATATCGGACCGTTGCTTTATAAACTCTGAAGTTCGTTTTCTATAGTATGCAATTCCAGCCAGTAAATTATCGCCAAATGTACGCAGCTCGCGAATTGCTTTTTCATTGGCTGATGTCAGTTCCTGAAGTTGCTCTTTCAGATATGCTATATTCAGCGAAAGCTCTTTAATGAACATGTGAGGCCGCTCACCTTCCACTATATTGCAACGTCCGTAGATATAATCCACCATTTCTTTCAATGAGACGACTTTAGTAAAATAAGCCACATTCGGACCAGGACACATAGTAACACCACTCATCTGTTTGAAGGGAGGTAGTTTATATTGCATAGCAGCTGCATTACTCAACCCTACACATAAACATTCTTTGGACACTACGTCTTTAAATTGTTTTTCGTATTCGTCCGGTGACAAATTCAGCATGTTGAGTTGCGCGATCTTTTTTTTCTGATAAGCATAGGATGCTGTGCAGATCGGCTTCTCTGTAAATTCTGTATTGGACACCAGGTGCTTTTCAGTGCAGGGGCTCCCCGGCTTACCCGCCCGCACGCGCGATAGTTTCTCATACTCCGAGGTTGTTCCCTTCAAATAGTTAAAGCGTATACCCAGCGGTGAATTCTTGCTTAACACAATATCGTCTTCGCCTGCGGCACATAGTTTTTGTATTGTAGCATCATCAACCGTTGTTGCTTCGGGGCAAAGTAAAAATGGAGTTCCCCACCCGGTGCTCGCTACATCGTAATAGGACAATAGCAGCTTTGCTTCATCTGCAGTTCCTATACCTCCCTGTACGGTGATCTTCAGTGGATGTGGTTCCGGAAATGTCGGAAGTCCTTTTTGCTGCATTACAGGATTATATAGTGTATGCAGAGAGTCTTTCAGTTCATCACGTCTTGTTCTGAATTCCTCCAATATAGGTCCGAGTAAACTTCCATCCGTAGCAAAGGCGTGTCCACCGCAGTTCAGTCCGGACTCAACTCTGAATTCACTTACCCATATGCCTTTCTTGGCCAGATACTTTCCCTGAATGAGGGCCGAACGATAGTCGCTTACTTTCACAACCACCGCCTTATCAAATATACCCCAGCCCTTCGGATGAAAAGCAGGCAGTGTTTCCAGATAGTTGAACAACCGGGGATTAAGGCCCGCTGAGAATATAACAGCAGAGTTGGTAAGATCACTATTCGCATATCCGCGAAGGGCCGCGAGTGCGTCAGAGGAATCCGTCAGTATATCTCCGTGGGCATTGTAGTTATTCTTATCCACTTTCGTCATGATGTTAACATCGATGCGTCCAGCCCGAATATGCTTTCGAAGTACTTCATCCAGCAATGTCCTACGGCAGCGATCCGTGGTGGACATCATTTCCGTATAGAGCGATCGCAGGTTGTGTCCATCCGGCAGCATATCAAAGTACTTGCATATCTCCGACCCTGCTTCAAAAGCGGCTGTCGCCAGGTTGTCAAGTTGCGCCTTTACTATATCGTTAATTAGATTTAAATAGTCTGTTATTCTGCGGGCACGGAAATCATCATCCTTCGGTGTGATGGGTATATAGGGCTTATTGATCTGTTTATAATAATGCATGCGCATCAGCTCAATAAGCCTGTCCTCAATAATAGAGACTACCGAATTTATACCATAGCGAGCCACTTTAACCGGAGAGTCAATGGTGTAGGCCAATCCCAGCACCGGGATATGGAACGTATGTAATGGCGTGTTGTTCATAAACTAAATTTGTATACGCTGACAAAGAACCGGTATACATCTGTATAACACTATGACAAAAATCATAATCTGAAAATGGGATATACTCTTTACATATCTCTGTTCGTCAGTCCCATTTTAATTTGAAATACGCGTGCTATAGCCTGTGCCCGCATTTTTAATTCCTCGGCATTAAAGCCGAAAAAGTTTTCATCAATGGTTTCCTGAAATAGTTGTAACCATCTGTTAAAATGCCCGACACCAATCGGCAATGCCATGTGTCGCTGCAAGGGATTTCCCTGGTATGACTGCTCCCCAAAAAGCATAGACGACCAAAAGTTATACATTACTGGCAAATGACTCGACCAGTTAACATGCGCAAATTGAGGCCCGAGCAATGCATCCTCTTTTACCTTATCATAAAATCTGTCTACAAATTTTATCACATCACTACGATCTATAATATCAGGAAGTTCAGTCATTATTTTAAAATTTAAAGTCACACTACAAATCTTTTTTACTGAATATACGCTGTGCCCAGGCAAGCGGAGCTGCAATCCAGACCAGAAGTATTCCGGCCGAAGCGATAGCACCAAGATTGCTTCCCAGGAAGTCTTTATAGAATGCCCCTGTATATCCCATAAGCGCTGAGATGTCCAATTGCAACAGCATTATAATACGTGCGAGGTCAACCGGGTTCAATGCAACCAGCGACAGCGTAATTTTTTCAAGCGGATAATCGCTGAAGGTATATACGATCCACAATAACAGTCCATCATAGATCAGCGAGAAATAAAACCAAAACAACAATGCTATTCCAATAGCCTTCGCCTTATCGCGCGTTACCACCGAAGCAAGAAACGCCAGCGAAGTAAATACCAGCGTCAGAACTATACCACAGAAAAGCAGGGTGACACCACTGGCCCCGGCCCCATATACCAGCATGGGTATACCAACACCAACAACAAAAGCCACGCATAGCGAAACAGCCACAGCCGCATACTCACTAATAAAAATTACGTTCCTCTTTACCGGTTGTGCCAGCATGAGTTCTATAAATTCGTATGAGTTATAAAAGTGAATAGTGGCAAACACGATACTGATGAGAGGCACTACCATTAGTACGATATTCAGCAAACTCATCACAACTTTGGAAGAGTCGCTGTCTAGTTGAAATAAGGCAATGGTGCTTATCAACAGAAAAGCAGTATACAACAGAATGAAACGCGTTCTGAGTATATCAAGAAAAACATATTTTACGATGCGGGCCATATCAGGCGTTGATTGAGTCTATAAGTTGCTTCTGAGTAATCATCGTGGCAATGGCTTTGCCGAGTCGCTTCTCTCCTGTTTCCGTTTTAAGCGCTTCAATTGAGTTGCTGTAATGAAGTTTGCCTTCGTATATATAGGCAACATCCGTAGTCAGTTCATCCAGGTCGCTGAGAATATGCGAGGTGATGATCAACAATTTTCCTCTCCGTTTTTCGTGTTGTATCTTCTCCTTGAGAAATTCAACTGAAACAGGATCAAGACCTGCTGTAGGCTCATCCAGTATCAGCACGGGAGTATCAAACAGGAACGCGAGGGCAGCGCTAACTTTTTGACGTGTACCGCCCGATAATGCGTGCATACGCTTTCCAAACATTTTATATAGTTTGAAAGCATCGATGAGTTCTTCATCGAGCGTATCCTGCTGGCGTATATTTTTAATCATATCGATCAACTGACCGATCGTCATATTCTCGGGGTATCTTCCTATCTGTGGCATATAGCCAATCTTGTCCCGATACTGCCAGTCGCGCGCAATCAATTTACCATCAAAGTATATCTGTCCGGAGGTAGGCACTACGAGCCCGAGTATACTCTTCATGAGTGTAGTTTTTCCGGAACCGTTGGGACCGATGAGTGCGTATGATTTACCAGAAGCTAATTCCAGGCTCACGTCATTCAAGGCATGCAGTTTCCCAAAGGTCTTATGAACCTGTTTAATTGAAATCATAGGGTTTCATGGATGGCGAATCATCCTTTAAATTTTCAGGTGTAATAGCGGGTATAGCTTTCTCCGCACGATCCAGCAGAAATACCAGGAAGCTACGCCAGAGTAATACGGCTGTGGGTGTTTCCTCAACAATCATAGCGTACATACTTACCGGCCGGTACGGTACATCTCCAACGTGATCTCTATTCAGATCGTAACCTTCGTATTTGTCCCAGTAATTACCGTTAACTTTATTGAGTACCAGGCTTCCGTTGGTAGCTATATCAAATGTATTGGCTGAGAAATTATTCCGTGTAAAATTATTACCATCACAACTTGCCTGAAGTTTAACAGCATAGCCGTTTTTCGAAAATGTATTTTCTGTAAACTCGATCCTGCTGGAGCCTTCCATAAATATACCCACCGAGTTCTGTATAAATACATTTCCTTTTACATAGCTGTCGCGTATATCTTTCAGCAACATGCCATAGGAAGATGATCCCCAGTTATGTTCAAAGGTATTATTGATCATCTTAACACCGGCTGTATACATCACGGCAACACCGGCTCCGTTGTTAACAAAATGATTATCACGATATTCATTATTATGCGAAAACATAAAATGCAGGCCATAGCGCATATTGCCTTCACTTCGATTGCCGGTAATCAGCGTATTGGTAACAAACTCAAAATATATACCATCGCGGTGGCCGCGGACTTTGTTACTGTTAATGGTGATGTGATTACATTTCCAGAGGTGTATTCCATTACCGATCTGGTGTTCGGTTTTTACATCAGAATGGAGCTCGTTGTTCTCGATCCACACCTGCGATGAGTTTGACAGATGTATGCCAAAGAATGTATTTTCCAGGCGATTGTTACGGATATATAAATGCTTAGAGTCGAGGACCTTGATGGCCGCCAGATCGTTTATGCTCGCAACTCCTGTATTGATAAAGGCCAATCCCTGTATTGTTACATGGTGCGCATGAATGGTGAGTATCTCGAATTTATGATCACCGTCCAGCACAGGGTAATTCTCTCCCAGGATAACCAATGATTTCTCCAGTACAATATTTCCCTCGCGATAGTTGCCCGGCTTGATTCGAATGGTATCGCCCGGCTGTGCAGATGCTATGGCACGCTTTATACTTTTGTTTTTGCCTGAACGGTCCACTACGATGGTATGACCATAGCTGCCTAGTGTAATGAAACACCATGCCAAACTTATCAGGCTATATCGTTGAATCAACATCATCACGGCAGGTTATTTATACTCTTGTTGCAGTTCACTCCAATCCAGTATTTTACCATGCCATGCATCGTTAAAGGTTAGCAGCGAAACCTCTGTCTCAAAGGCTGCTATATTGCTGGCCATCGGACTGCGAATTGCTTCCGACTTCACATATCGTGCGACCCTGGCATCGATCAGTGTTTCGGGTTTTGAGAAGTCGATCACCAGAATTGTAGCCTGCTCCGGCACTTTCAATTCTTTACTGTGTAAAAAATTAAGCATGCAATTCACATCATCAAACTTGTATACTTTGCCTTTGTCGGTAATGATCTCAGCACCAAACCTGTTGTCCATTAAAGTCATTTTACAAGCGTGGCAAGCATCTTTACCATACTGAAGTGGTTGAGGTTCTATTGAGCAAGACGCCAATGTTATCATAGCGAACGCAGCGATCAATGGTGTCAGTACCTTGCCCGGCACTCGCGATGTATATAGTTCGTAAACGAGAACACCGATCACAACGATACCGATCACCAGGAAAACCCAGCCACCGGTATCCGGTCCCGAATACGCAGTAAAATTCAAAAGTTGTTTAGTTCCAATTAACGGAGGCTGATACGACATACCGGGCACCACGATAGGTGCCGTGGGATCCAGGTTGTGTCCATAGTTATAGCCCCATATATAAAAGTCAATCAACGCGGCCACACCGCAGGCCACAATCAGAAATGTATATACCAGCAATAAAACCTTTCGATTAAAAACAGCAGTCAGTAAACCGGCTGCGATCACTGCACCAATAATATATATCATATAGCCAAACTCGGGAAACATGCTTACTTCAATATGCTTCATGCCGATATAGTGGTTAAGGGCGCTGATGATTTTTACATCGCCCGTAATGTTATCCACCCATATCTTCATTTCAAGTCCCTCCGGATATTGCGGAGCCCACATCAGAATCTGCCACAGCGGAACATAGTATGCTGTGATCATCATGAGCGCAGACAACGCAATGACTATACGCGACAGGGGTTTCAATTTTTTCATAAGCCTTTTGTTTAAATCAGGCCCTGTCCTATTACAGACAGGGCCTTCAACCTGTAACTATGAACTACTACTGACCGGCACCACTTGTTTGATCGTCAGTTTTGCCGGTTGAGTATTTTAACGGAACGTTACTACCGGGCGCAGATACGCGGGCATATCCCTGCATTTCCTGGTGAAGCGCAGAACAAAAGTCTGTGCAATAGTATGGAAACACACCCGTACGATCTGCTTTCCATTTCAGTGTTTGTGTCTCACCAGGCATAATCAGTATCTCGGCATTGTTAGCACCTTTGATAGCAAAGCCATGTGGAACGTCCCAATCCTGCTCAAGGTTGGTTACGTGGAAGTATACATCATCACCTTGTTTGATTCCTTCTATATTATCCGGAGTCAGGTGTGAACGTATGGCAGTCATATATACATGCACTTCATTTCCTTTACGTTCTACCTTTGTCTGGCCTTCGCCTTTTGCTACATAGGGGTGCTGATTGTCCTCCAGCCTATATATCTTGGTTGACTTCGGCATCAACATCTCAGCCGGTATAGCTTCTGCATAATGCGGCTCTCCGGTGGTCGGAAAATCCAGGATGAGCTTCATCTTCTCACCGCTGATATCATATAACTGGGCCGATTGAGTAAGCTCAGGGCCTGTTGGCAGGTAACGATCTTTGGTAATTTTGTTATAGGCAATTACATATTTACCATGAGGTTTTTTCGTAGGACCACCGGGTACACACAAGTGTCCAATCGAGTAATATGTAGGAACGCGATCCAATACTTTCAAATCTTTAAGATTCCATTTTACAATTTCAGAAGACACAAAAAATGACGTATACGCATTACCATTTGCATCAAATTCTGTATGCAAAGGTCCCAGCCCCGGTTTGGTAACTTCACCGTAGAGAGCTGATTCATACTTGATAACGGGAAGACCTGCGAAGTCGCCTTCAAATTCTTTGTTAGCGATGGCCTTTTGTATTTTATCAAAAGAGAAAACCGGGATAAGAGCAGCCAGTTTTCCACTACCCACTATAAATTCACCGGATGGGTCAACATCACAACCGTGTGGAGATTTAGGACATGGGATGAAGTAGATGATATCTTTCAGCTCGGCAGGATCAAGCTGCAATACTTCTTCCAGTATAGTAGACGTTGCCTGGTGTGTACTTTCGTTGTGTACGTTGTGGGCATAGCGCGCTTTTGTAGTTTTACCCTTGCCGGCCTGAATATACTCCTCTGCTTTTTTCCAGTTAACAGCCATGATAAAATCTTTATCCTTCTGCGATGCATTTACTTCGAGTAATGTATAGGCTTGCTCGGTGTTATAGCACGAGAAGAAGAACCAACCGTGCGATGGGCCTTTACCGGCACGTGCCAGATCAAAGTTTACTCCGGGCGTTACAAGTTGAAATGCAATCTTCATGTGACCGGATGTATCAACCTTTATGAAACTTACCGTGCCTTTGAAATTCTCTTTGTAAGAACTGATCGGCACATCGGTATTGTCGCCTATCGGAATACTGAAGCGTGTGCTCGCCACTACATATTCTGTATTCTCAGTTATGTAGGGAGATGAGTGATTACCACCACTGTTCGGTAATTCCAGGATCTCAACAGTCTTGAAAGTTTTCAGATCAATACGGGCAACGCGTGGTGTGTTGTTACCATTGGCAAATGCCCAGCGCCCATCGTGTTCTCCATTCGTTGTGGACAACGATATATGGTGAAGATCATCCCATGGAACAAACCCATTGGACGTGTTCAGCATCGGCTTGCTTTCTTCGCTATAGCCATAGCCATTCTCGGGAAAGGTAGAGAACACAGGAATAATTTTAAAGAGACGCCCTGATGGTAATCCATATATACCGATTTGTCCGTTAAAACCTCCGGATACTATATTATAGAACTCATCGTATTTACCCGGAGCAACGTACGCTTTGGATGCGGCATCACCAGTTAACACTTTGTCAGGGCCTGCAGGCTTGCAACTATAGATCGTAAAGGCAGCACATACAACGGCCACACTATATGCCAGTTTAGTTATTGTATTCATGTATATTTAAATTAGTAGTTAGATGTATCGCTATATTATTTCTGGCCATCATTCTGGCGCATGAACTCGAGCACATCGCGTGCATCACCAACGCTTACATTCTGGTTCGGCATACGAGTAAGACAGAGCTCAAGAAGTTTTTGCGCTTCGGCATCCTTATCGAGCATCACATCAACATTGGTAATCATGTTCATGATCCATTCGGGTTTTCTACGTTTGGTTACGTCTTTCCATCCCGGACCTACCACGCGCTGATCATCGATGCGATGACATGCCTGACATTTCATTTCATAGATTGCTTTACCCCGGCCGATACGCTCCTGCTCGAGCGGTGTGTTGAGTGTAACTTCCGTTACCTGTCCAATACCTTTACCGTCATTTACATTTGCAGCAACGGCATTAGCTCCTTCATTACTGTGAATGTTCTCGTAACTATCCGAATCTTCATTCTCCGATGTCCTGGGTTTGTCGGGCCCACAGGCCACGAATATGGCGCCTATAAGCATGATTAAAAACAGCTTTTTCATAGTGTTACAGTTTGATTGTTTAGTGAGTTTTGTCGTCCTGTATCAGGTGCTAATGTAGATGACACTTGTATTCGTCCTTTATGATCGAAATCATAAGGGACAAGTATTTTTTATCATCTGTATAACTTTATACTTTCAGTAGTATAGTAGAGAAAGCGATAAGACAGTAAGCGTAATTGCAACAGAATCTATTGAATGAAATAGAGTAACAGGTGATATGCCTTGGCGACTCTATATATGGCCGGAAACGGTTTTGTCTGGCAAACTTTTAAATTTCAAAAAACTTACGATTGATTTAAACGGACCTTTTCAAAGTCGTCCAGTATAGCATCGTAAAACCTACGGCTAACAGAGTGGAGAAGACAAAAATATAGTAGCGTGAAGGGTAAAGGAGTAACGTCTGTAGCTCAGTCCACCAGGGCGTTGCTATGAGTACGATTTCCATTCCCGCAAATGCGATCACGCAATAGATCATCACATACATATCGTACTTTATGTTTAGCCGGTTATTCTCTCTATACCACACGAACAAAAACAGTGTGATGACTCCAACCAACATAAGATGTAAATATGCAATGACTACAGGGCGCAGCTGATACGCCATGGCAGCAATCTCCGGAAAAGCAGAAATGCACTGCAAGAGTAATTTTATACCAAAGCAAAATAATACAATTCCCAACACCAACCGGGATGCACGTGCAAGCGAAGCATACCACACGCTATAGGATGATCGAAGTACTTTAAAAAACAAGACAATCGCATATACCTGTATGCAGGCCGCTACACCTGCTATGAGATTAAATACTATATCCAGTTGTACCCAGAGGATGCTCAGGAAATAAGCCGGTACACATGCAATAGCCATTAATCGTCCTGCCCCTATAATGCCCGCTTTGTTGATTGCTACCTGGCGCGATTCTAAAAGTTTAAAGAAGAGACTAAAGATTCCAAACGTAAAGAAGCCGTTGTATTGAAAATGAAGATAATAATATATAGAGAAGTAATACCAGTCACGATAGGCCGGACCTAACCTCATAATATACCCGAGCAAAAATGGTCCGACAGCTGACAGCATGAAAAAGATCAGGGCAATACGAGCGAACCAATAGGATACTGTGTTTTTCACCTGGCATTTCCTAAAAAACAAAATAGCGAACAGTATCATACACACCGTATGCAAGGAAGAAAACATTATGGAGTACAAACCATAACCCTGCAATGGAAAGGCAACGAGCATTCCTCCTATCAATACCTGCAGCACTGTAAATAACCTAATGAATACCCGATGTTGATTCGCCTCGATATGATTATATATAAACGCCAGGTAAAGAACATTACAAACCCATCCCAGAAACATAACGTGCGAGTGCGTATGTAAAATATAGGTATAGTTAACACCTCGAACCGGTGACAGTATATACCATCGCAAAAACACCCCTAGCCAGGAAGCGATGACTAAAAACAGCAATGGAATATTAAACAGTCTTAGCATGCTGGTCACTTCGTGCCGTTAAAATAGCCATTGAAATAAAATATCCAGCAATAGAAACTGCCGTAACGCATCCGGTTGCCCTGCGCCATTCAAAATACAGACAAGCGTCAGCTATACAACGCAACAACCAGGAGGCGTGCAGAAGAAAAAGCCAGAGGTATAGTATACGGTGAAACGGTTTGGCGACAATCCCTAACACACCTGGCAAAATGATAGGGCCATGCGCAAAGATCATCGAGAATACAAAGCCGATAAAAAAAGTATGCACTACAGCATCGTATCCCATCGTCTTCGAAACAAAAGTAATCAGGAACAATCCGCTTAGTAACAACGCTACATAACCACCGGTGAGCGCTACCGCTACGTATTGTGGTAATCCCTCTTTCTTCAGGGTAATCGCTATCAGATCGAACCGTAAGAGCCAAACGGCTATACCCATCAGCGCAACAGCGCACAGTATATTTCCATAAGAATGGAATGAGAGTATAATGCCAAGCGGAAATAAAAACAGCCATACCGAAAATATGATTTTCTGTTTTTTATTTACCGGGAGAAACTTCATCAGTTCAAGTCGCTCGGCACTGATTATAAAAAGAACAAATGCGGCCCACCAGGGAAATGCTGCCGGGTAAAATCGTTGAGACGCCAATACTATATTTCCTGTCAGCCAACCTATACTCCCTGCGAACATGAGCAGGTAAATAAAATCTCTTTGCGTCACCAGGTAATACGCGAATACCAGGCAAAGCGCTGCACTGGCAGTAACGAGCATGGCGTAAGCAACAACGTCTTTTTGTAAAAGAAAGAACACAACACTGACACCACTCAACAGTGGTATGCTATACAACATCTTCTTTTTTAGCGGAATGATTTTCTCTAATGAGATCAAGGTTCCTAAAAAACCACCGGCCATGATAGCGCCATGATGTACGATCGATGGTAGTGCATACATAGTCCACCCTATCCTGTTCAGTCCTGCCCACAAGCCAACCAACAAACTCAGCATGGCTAAAAATAGAAATGGCAGTCGTAACAGGCTTCTCATATTTTAATATCAGGTATACAAATATTGTAGGGCACTCTTCGCTGGCGAAACTATGTCATACGCTGACTGAAATTTTTGATAAATATTAGGAGGCTTACTGATTTTTATCAGGAAGGATGCTTTATGTACTTATTTCTCATTGCGCCAGTTCCGGATTAGCCTTTAAGAAACCAACGAACTGTTGAACGTTGTCAAAGACCTTTGCACACGTTCCCTACTATCGTACCAATACAATTGAATGTCGTCTTTGAAAAAGTGAAAAAAAAGACAACATCTTAAACGAACTCTGGCTTCCCATGCCGGAAGATGTATCGTTTCTTACTCAAATAAAAATCTTTACTTAGTGATTAGCCAGGAAAAAGCTAACACACAGTCCAGTTTAATTACAATCTGAACCTAACGCATCCCCAATACTTTGCTTTTAGCTTCCACTTTATCCCCCAGCAGTGGTATATACTCTTATAATTTTGACTTAATATAAATTACTGAGATAAAATCTGAAGTTTTACAACAGCAATACGCTAACTCACCTTAAAAAAGGTATAGGTATACCTCAGCATTACTATATACCAAGCTACACGGCAATCCACATACAGTTCTCCATCATCGATCACGAACAAAGATCAGTCAGCCCGATTTATACAGTATAGTATATATTAAAAAAATGTATGTTATTGCCTCCCAACAGATATATATTATACTTTAAACCAACATCTTGTGATTACACGCTTTACCCGACTGATTACTATTGGAATAATCGCCATGGCAGCCTGCACCGACCAGGAAATGAATGTCAAGGAGAATGAATCCAGCAAAGTGAACACTGACGTTGCCAATGCCAGAACCGCTACGCCTGACTACAATCCTTTCAATAAGACAACAGGTGCTCCTATTGAAGAGAACAAGGCGCAGCAATGGATCGACAATTATAAAACAGCAAACCCGGGATGCGAGCGGAATTACCTGATCAAGTCGGGCACCATAAAAACCATTATCCAAAATAAGAAGTCCGTTGGAATCAGTCTCTTTTATGGCGTTGATTCGTACAGAAAAATCCATATTCTCCCTATAGGTATCGATGAAAAAGGGAAACAGATACAAAGCAAATATATAAGTACACAGCGCGGAGATATACCCTGGAAAACGGCCCAACAGTGGATCTCAAATTATACCGGCACTACCAGGTCTCATTTTTTCGGACTGAATACATTTTCACGCCTGTGGGAAAATGGCGTTACTGACATCTCCATTTCTTTTGCAAGAGACGACAACAACAACGCGCAACTTTTGCTGAGTTCAAAGACTGCTGCAGGTGCAAATGGAAAGGTAGCAGCCAAGAAAGATTATGAAGATGCATCAGCAGCCTGTCCACCGGCTTGTCCGAAGTAATGAACGACATGGTACTCCTTATTTTCAAGGTACTACTATATATATCTTACTTCTCTATAGTTGTGCCTATTTATTGCCTTTTAAAAAAGAGGCATGTTTTGAAGTTACGACAATACCAACTCCTCGGTGTTTTGTTTTTGACTAGCGCTATTGCTGACATGGTGGGATACATTCTGATCAAGAATAGTATATCCAACCACGCAGTAAACAACATTTATTACCTGGTTAGCTTTACCGTATTAAGCTTGCTGTATTCGCGCCTCCTACCTGATGTGAGGCAGGCTATATATTCATTTGTGGGCGTTGCCTGTTGTGTATTTATCTGGGACACCTTTTGTATACAGAGCATCACCGGTGTACAGAGTTATGTGATAACGTTCTGTGCTGTTTTGTCCATCGGGTACGCCATCATTTATTACGACCATTTACTAAACAAAAGGCCTGCACTTTATATTATGCATTATCCTTTCTTCTGGATAAACAGTGCCGTTATGTATTATTTTGGTCTCAACCTGTTTCTTTTTGCTTTCAGCAATTACATTTTTGAGAACTTAAAAGATGAAGAAATAATAGCCGTCTGGAGCTTTCACAACGTGAATAACATCGTTAAAAATATTCTCTTTGCAACAGGCTTATCGTTCATCGAAAGTAAACGCTGATATATATTACGACAGCAACTGCGGAGCAGGGCCGCCCGATGGTTTGGACTTATCTTCCGGAAGCGGTATAAATTCGGTGTTGTCGTTAGGTGGCAAAATTATTCTTCCCTCCTTCCAGTCGGCTTTAGCCTGCTCGATACGTTCTTTTCGCGATGACACAAAATTCCACCAGATGTATCGTTCGCCCAGGGGTTCGCCTCCCAGCAGCATAAGTGTTGTGGGTTCCTTCGCTATAATTACCGGGTCCACACCTTTGGTAAACACAATCATCTGCCCGGTCGTATAGTATTTGCCGGAGATTTCGATACTTCCTTTCGCTATATATATACCGCGCTCGGAATGTTCTTTTGGCAACCCGAAGCGTTTGTCCTTATCCAGTATCACATGCAGGTAAAATAAAGGTGAGTGAGTTTTTACACCATTCACCAAACCGTAGGCGTTTCCTGCAATCAGTCGCATCCATATACCGGTCTCGGTAAAAACAGGCAACTGCTTTTCTTTATAGTTCTCAAACATCGGATCAGACTCCTCATCTTTCTCCGGAAGCGCCACCCAGGTTTGTATCATTTCCAGGGAGCCTCCTGCCAATGCAGCCGGATCTTCAAAACGTTCTGAGTGCGCTATACCTTTACCAGCCGTCATCCAATTTACTTCGCCCGGACGAATTACCTGCTCTACACCAAGGCTGTCGCGGTGCGTAACCAGACCACCGAACAAGTAACTCACCGTAGATAAACCTATATGCGGATGCGGCAATACATCCATGGATGAAACTGTCTGGGGTTGAATATTTACCGGACCTGCGTGGTCCATAAAGATGAACGGCCCCACCATTCTTCTCAAGCGAAACGGAAGAATTCTCCGGACATTCATACCGGGAGCCAATGCCGCCTGCCGCGCCTCTATTACTATATCGATCATAGGTATTTTTTTTCGTAAAGTCGGCAAATGCGCACGAATCGACAAGTAAAAACAGTCGTATCGAGTTAGAACATATTTGTTCGGTATCGGTCATACGTTCGGGCCGTGTCCTGCGAAGGAGGTTAACTATCAACCGGTTGACTTTGGCACCTTCCTTGCGCCCGTTGTCTGTTTACCTGCATATATCCCGGCTGTTAGAAATAACTTGTAACTTTTGGGAACAACCGAAGTATAGCACTAAACCCTTCTGTATATGTTTAAGAATTACTTCACCATTGCTTTGCGCGCCATCCGCCAACAACCGCTGTATGCCTTCATCAACATCTTTAGTTTGTCAGTCGGGCTCGCGGCATGTCTTATTATCTATCTCTTTGTGCAGGATGAAAAAAGCTTCGATGCGTTTCATACCAGGAGCTCTTCTATTTACAGGCTTGACGAAGTCCAGAACTTTCCGGGCACCAATGAACAGAAAGTGGCGTTGTCCATGCCCGGCATGGCGCCCGCTCTAGGTCGCGAGTTTCCCGAGATAAAGACGTATACCCGGTTGTTCATCAACGGTAAGCAGCTGTTTGTAAAGGGTGAAACACGCATGCTCGTATCGCATGTAGCTACAGCCGACAGCACTTTTTTCGACATTTTTGATTTTCAACTGGTATCAGGCGATCGTGCTACCGCACTCGATGCACCCAATACGATGGCGATTACCGAAGACCTGGCGCTGAAGTTTTTCAAGAATAAAGAAGAAGCACTTCACAATACTATTACGTACCGCGACCAGGAATATACGATCACCGCTATACTTCAAAATATACCCGAGAATTCGCACCTGCAGTTCGATGCGCTAACTTCCATGACAACCATTACCAGTGCCGATAAAGAATATGATAATCGCTGGGGAGGTAATTCACTGAACACTTATTTAGTATTAAACCCAGGCACAGATATACCGGCTATGGAGGCGAAGTTCCCTGCGTTCATGTCACGCCACATGGACGATCCAAAGATCAACGAATACTATAAACTATATCTTCAACCGCTTGCACAAATACATTTAGGCTCCACGGATATTGAGCACGACTATAATAATTACCGCAAGTTCAATGGCGAATACCTGGATGTGTTCTATATCATCGGAGCATTCATCCTGTTAATAGCCGGAGTAAATTTTATGAATCTTACCACGGCCCGTGCATCGCATCGGTGGAAAGAAATTGGTGTGCGGCAATCCGTAGGTGCGCGCAAGCTCCAGTTGTTTGGACAATTCATTTTTGAATCGATAATGCTGGCCATGCTGGCACTGGTGTTGTCTTGTGTCCTGGCACTGCTCAGCATTCCGCTACTCAACGATGTTATCGGGCGACAACTTGATTTTATTTCCTTTCTGCAGCAAGGCAAACACGTGGTGGCTGTTATTATCGCCACAACTATACTGGGTATATTAACCGGTATATATCCTGCTTTCTACATGACAGCCTTTAATGTAGCAAAAGCTATAAAGAGCAAAGGCAAGACAGAGGGGCGATCTGTATTCCGCAGCGGTCTTGTGGTGATCCAGTTTGGTCTTGCACTGGCTATGATTGTAAGTACGCTCATTGTATTGCAGCAACTTTCGTTCATGACCAATGCTGATATAGGTTTTAGTAAAGATCAGATACTACTGGTAGATATGAACCAGGAAGCTAATAAGCAGTTTGAAACAATGAAGCAGGAATTACTGCAGCAATCGGCTATCAAAGGTGTAACGGCCAGTGGACAACGTCTTGGTAACAACCTGCATCAATGGGGTTTTAAAGTGAAGGCTGATACGGCTATACGCGAGATCACGCCTTCGAATATAAATGTTGATTACGATTTTCTGAAAGTATATGATATTGAACTGAAGGCCGGCAGAAGTTTCTCAAAAGATTTTGCTACGGATAACGGCAAAGCTTTTATCATCAATGAAACGTTTGAGAAGGAACTTGCTCTGAAAGAAACGGTTGGTACACCGGCAGGCCATGGCTGGTATGATAAAGATTCGCTGGGTACGATTATCGGTGTAGTCAAAGATTTTAATTTCAACTCACTGCACTATAAAGTAAATACACTGAGTATGGTGGTACACCCGGACTGGGGTTATGATGAGCTTACAGTAAAGATTGAAGCCGGAAGAACGGAAGAAGGTATAGCACAGGTAAAACAACTGTGGGAGAAATATGTGCCGGGTTATCCGTTTGATTACTCGTTTCTCGATGAACACTTTGAAGTGCTATACCGGTCTGACAAGCAGATGGCCACGGTAGTATCTATTATGGCCGGGCTCGCAATTATCATTGCCTGTGTAGGACTCTTTGGACTGACAGCTATCACTACAGAGAAAAAGACAAAAGAAATCGGTATACGTAAATCACTAGGCGCATCGGAGATGCAAATTCTTGTTTTGCTTTCGCGGAATTTTACGATGCTTCTCATCCTTTCATTTATACTGGTGAGTCCGGTAACGTATTACCTGCTTCACTCCTGGTTGAATAATTTTGCGTATCGCGTTCCGATCAACCCGTTATTATTTATAGGTGGTGGTGTCATTGCATTTATAATAGCATTGGGTACAATCAGCTATCACACCATTCGATCAGCACGCGCAAATCCTGTAAAAGCATTGCGATACGAGTAATGGTGGTTACTTATAACGCTATAGATATACCAGCTTGATACCCACTATACGTTGTGCTATTGATCAGTAACAAAACTTACTCTGCCTAACATATTTGTTTAAGAAAGCCTCTTGATGAAAGAGGCTTTCTTTATGAATATCTATATTCCCATTCAGCATACGGTATTTCGGGATCTAATAATAATACCAGTTTTTCCACAGCGAGAATTGCAGTTCATTTCTCATATATGTAGCTGAACGCGCTACTTACAGAATTCAACCTCAAAACCTACATTTGATAGAACCAGCCGGCATTTGATCTATATCTGCAGATGATATTGCTGCGATTCGTGCTATATTGCCAGATGATCAATGGTGTGCTTTTCTTTTTTTCGGCCCTTCTTGCTCACAACGGGGTGCCTAACAGCATGAATTTTAATGCTGCTACATCGGTGACAATCACGTTGTTGGATACCGGCAAAGTGGCTGTGGACTCGGCCAGTATTAAAAATAGTCCCGGCATGATCCGCACAGAGCTTATTGATTTTGCCAAAACACTGAAAGGAATCCGTTATAAGTATGCATCAGCCGATCCGAAAAAAGGCTTTGACTGCTCCGGCTTTGTGATGTATGTATTCAAACATTTTCAAATATCCGTACCGCGCAGTTCGATTGATTTCACAAGGGTGGGCAACGCCATAGAATTACCTTCAGCACAGCCCGGTGATGTAATTCTTTTTACCGGGGCCAACAGTAAAGTTCGAAGAGTGGGACACGTTGGTATCATTACACAAGGCGGTGACAACATCACGTTTATTCACGCCAGCTCCGGAAAAACTTATAGCGTAACTGAAACAACACTGACCGAGCACTATAAAAAACGCTTCGTAAAGGTTGTGCGAATTCTGGAGCAATAAGAAAATCTGATTGGCATGTTACACACTGCCAGGAGAATTCCAATTTTTATTCCAAATACTTTCAACTGCCAGGTTGCTATATATATACTACACTCAGCACATGTATACTATTGCAACGAGACAATCACCGGAATGAAGATCACCGAAAGTTTCGCTATATCGGATTCATTGGACAGGTGATCGTTTACAATCCACTCGGAACCATCGTTGAACATACGCTTGATGATCATCTCACCCTCATTACCATCTGCCCGCCATTCTGAAAAGTCGTTTGTAAAAAGAGTTTTCAGATATATTAGTTTCGTATCTTCCCCGGTACGCCACTCGTTGTAGTTCTTCGGATACGACACTTCAAAAGATATATCGCTTCTGCCGTTGCTGATGCGCCACGCACTCGCATCATCCATAAAAACCTGCTTGATGGTATAGCGCGTTGCTCCCAGTCCTGTAATACTCCATTCGCTGCCATTCGTAAATGTACGTTTCAATGTGAGCATTCCTTTACTGGTATAAATAGACCATTCATCATTTCCGGCATAGGTTCGCTTGATGGAAGTGACGTTCAAAGTATCCTGTTGCCCTATAGAAGTAAGAACAATCACAACCCACGAAAGAAGAAAGGTTTTCATACGATAATAGTATAACTACAATGCCGGGCCTGCGTTGACCGGATACACACGCAAGTTAGCACGTGGCAGCAGAAAAAGAAGTCTTACGGTAATCTTAGTCTACAGGCTTTCAACCACCGGAACCAATGCAGGCTCGGATGAACATACATTTTCTTTGCTACGTGAAAATTGACTACCCGCACAGCGACAGCTTATTTTATAAAATGAAAAAGGCTCACCGTATGAAATGCGAGCCTTTTCTGTTTTACCTGTAAACTAACTAACCGAGTTACAAGGCTACTACAATAACATTTAAATGACCTTAAGACGGAATTAAAATTGTATTAAAATGATTCGTTGGGTATGCAGATGTATACTCACCCTGAACGATTATCACGGCTGTAATTTCTTGCGCGTGCCCGGGACCTTATAGGATTTATCCGGAGAATAGGTCCACCCATCGGAGTGGCTGGTGAGTGCATTCATCTTTTGTTTCGAGCCTTCCACGAGCAGTAACTTCGGAAAGAGGCTCATGTCAATAACATGAATAGAGTTACCTTTCAGCAGTGCATTTACTTTTGCTTTTGAAATGGAAGTGGCACTCCCTATAAACTTCAATATCCACCTGCGATTGGCCATGGTGTAAAGATACGAATAATGTAAAATATGTTAAACGAAAAACATTCCCTGTCCTTCATAACGGGCACCAAACCCAAGCTGTCGAAGTTTACTGTGCAGAAACCTGATCATCTCATCCGCACGTTGTGCACTGGCTGTACGCTTTATGATCCTTCCCTCTTCGGCAAGTAACCTGGCCGCTATACCGACAGCTGCAGGACACGCCATGGATGTACCGCTAAGTACTTGAAATTTATTGCCAGGATAACAACTCATGATGCCTACACCCGGTGCCGTGATCTTTATTTCGTGACCTATATTTGAAAAGCCTGCGATAAAATTCTTCGGATCTTTTCCATAGGGAGATTTCACATCAATGAACGGCTCGGTGCCGGCCGGAAACGTACCTCTCCTTCCCATCGCGCTTACGGCTATAGCAAGACTATATGCGGCCGGGTATGATACGGCCTGACGACCATCATTACCTGCTGCTGCAAAACAGATTACACCTTTCGAGTAGGCTTCTGCAATCTGTGCATTGGTGGCTTCATCCGATTCATCGAGTGCAATACTCAAATTGATCAACTGACATCCATCTTCAACAGCTTTACTAATGGCTTTTATAATGGAGAAACTCGATGCATCGCCACCATCTTTCGGAAATACACGATACGAATATAGCTGCACGCCCGCAGCTACACCAACCGGATCTTGCTTCGATCCAATGATACCGGCCACATGCGTTCCATGATTATCACAATCTGCGTAATCATTTTTTCTCTCCCCTGCTACTGTGCAGGCGCCTCCTTCAACATCGAGTGATGTGTGTGGTCCTATTCCTGTATCAACTATACCGATCTTAATCGTTTTACGAATGTGAGGTAGCGTTGGTGTTTTATAAAAATGCCGGAGTACATCTTCGTACGTTACATCAATAGCACGAACCTTTATGGTGATCGCATCCTCCAGCGATACGTTCTTCAAACATAACGGCCAGTACGAGTGTGGTGGGTAAACCAGCAGAACTTCCAAACGCTTTACTGTCTTGGAGAGTCTGATCTGGAGTTTACCTCTCTCATCTGTCTTACCATCTATACCGGTCTCTTTTTCATAATCCACATACGCATATATACTTGCGTCTGCGATGGGTTCACCCTGATCATTCGTAACGGTTACGGTTGTTGATTTCCGCTTGGATGCAGCTGCAGAGAAAAGACGTGTTAAAGGAAGAGATGGCATGATCGCCTTTTTGTAAAACACTTCGGGCACCAGGCGTATACCGGGAAATGAAAACTGAAAGTTTGCCAGGGAGTCGAGCGGAAGTTCTACAAGTTTAGCTCCGCTTTCGCTTACCGAGTCGAGAACTTTTATAGGTAACGGTTTATCGTCATCATGAAGATGCAGCCGTTTTGTTTTAGCCGGCGATGAAAGCTTGTAGAAAAAATTCTTTACCTCCGGATTCAATGATTTGTCTTCCGATTTAAGCGCATGTGTAGTCTTGACCGGGAGTAAAATAAAGTTCTGCTTCATATATACTTTCATGAAATAACATCGACACGGAATACAAAAATCAACAGGCTCGTTGCAGCCGCACGTTTGTGCAAGTATACAAATGATTGCAAACAAGAACGACAGGTTCTTTCAGTATATTGTTTGCTGCAAAAAAGTATGAAAAAGGTATATATCTCTATCCCGAGATCAGGTAAGCCGGTGCAGATGCTGTTAAGCCTGTAATGATAGCGCGCGTGCGTTCTAACAAACTCAAATTAAGAATATCCTCGTCTGAATTATTGACCCACTCGCCATTTATTTTTTCTTTGATAAACCTGGAATGTGCGTAAAATATTTCCACGCCACATTTTTCATAGAACACTCTGCTCACGGGTTCACAAAAACCAATCGCTTCAATTCCTCTTTCGGTTAAGTTGTTAACAATGCTTCGAAAAAGAAGTGAGCCATGACCTTGACGTGGATTTTGAGAAACAAATCCTACCAACTCTGCAATGGTGTGAACAGAGTCTGACACAGAGATCTGAAAATTGTAATTGATGCGCGATACCGACAGTATGTTGCCATCGTCATCTGTCAACAGATGAAACTCGTTGTTATAAAATAGCTCTTCAAATTCTTTCTTCGTCAACAGTTGCCATTCTTCAATTTGCCAGAGACGTATGATAACTTCTATTTGAGACGAAGACAATTCAGAAGGCTTCGCTACAACATACTTGATCATATAAGGGTAATAAAAACCGGGTGTACATATACTTTTATTCATGTCGTTACGCGCTGTAACGACCACTGCGCCTCTAAACAACCCGAAAGATATTGATTATTCCATAAACATTATCGCCTGGCAACTGTTAATGACGGGGGCTAATGGAACAAAAGCGACAATTACGTATGACGATCGAAAAAATCAGGGAGCTGTTTACAAACAGGAAATTTGATGCCCGGCCCAATGCGGTGCGGTATATCTTTCTGGAAACCAACCTGAGAATTGCCTCTGTACCCGAATACGCAGGTACGTATCACATCTACAAAGACGAAGACAGCTTTTACCTGCGCGTGAAACCTAAAATATTAAATGAAGATTTTCTGATCACATTAAGAAATAATGAAATAATATTAACCGGCAAATCAAGCATTACAGGAATCCCCTTTGTTGTACTTACACCCGCACCAACCAGCCCTGCAAACTGAACTATATATACTTGATTATTTCAAAACCAGAATGCCGTTCGCTGTTAACCGTATTTCTTCCTTCGATTCTTTTATGGCATCTATTTCTTCCTTGCTTTTCTTAGCGTCTTCAGCATAGTGTTTTAATTCATCTACCGAAGTCTTGATAACTTTTGCTTCAGCATCAATCACCACGGTTTTACCGATGAGTTCAACCGGAACGAAAAAACCATAGTCTTTCATCTTAACAAAAACCTTGCTGTTACCGGGCATCTCCAGCGATATCCAGCAACCTTTCTTGGGACACACATCTGTCACCGTGCCTTTTACTTTTACGGTATGCGGCTGATCATCCTGCAATACGTTGGAGAGATCGGCTACCGGCATCGCTCCGTCTGCCGAGATTGAACTTCCGAACGTTGTTCCCGGCGTGACAGGTCCTTTCGGTGGCTGTGCTTTTACAACAACTATGGCGAGCATGAACAGCGTACACAGTATCGATAATGTTTTCATAAGCATGATGTACAGATGAGAGTTTTCTTCAAGTTAACAATATCATTCAATACTCAAACAGCATTGTCCGTTGAATTTAAGCGGGTTTGTTTCCTGGTTTCGATCACAAGCAACACATTGGTGGCTAAGACAAATGTAAGCAGTACAACTTGAGACAAGTCTTCTGCATTGCCCATGAGTGTTTCACCGAGATGAAAGGCGTTCAATACTCCCAGTATACTCGCCCATACAAACGAAAACCAGCGAAATACTTTACTGGTATTATACAACGTAAACAACACCAGCGTCAACGTAAATATTTCCAGCACAATGCGTATGATATACATCACCGGGGGAACTTCACCGGTGGCATGGGGAAGCTTAATATCAATACCAAATGGACTGTTGATTCCCTATTTTAAGGATATATACTTCCAGAAAATAAAAAGGCCTCTTGAGTTTTTCAAGAGGCCTTCTTTATATACTATCATTTTTTAAAATCTGAATGTAACGTTTGCTATGAGGTTGATTGGTTTTTGGGGTGTTCCGTTGGAGTTCCAGTATTTTTCGTTGAGCAGGTTGTTGCCTTTTAGTGCGAAGGTATAGCGTGGCTGGCTATAAAATATAGTTGCGTTTATCAATGTATAGGATGGTATAGCAAATGTGTTGGTGGCCTCGAACCAGGAGTCGCTTACATAATTTCCACCAACACCAAATCCAAGTCCTTTAACTTGTCCTTGTGTTATGCGGTAACTTGCCCAGATGTTGGCAACCTGTTTCGGGCTGGCCGCAAGCGATTTACCTTCGAGTGCAGGAGATGCTTTTGAATATTCATTCTCATTATAGGCATAGCCGGCAACAATGTTCAATCCGGTAACAGGACTCGCGATAAGTTCTACTTCTGCTCCTTTACTTTTTTGTGAGCCATCCTGGAACATAAATGTTTTACCTTCCACTAATTCGGTACGCGTTGAGTTTGTTACAGTGATATCGTAATAACTAACTGTAGCATTCAACCTGTTCTTTAGTATATCCAGTTTAACACCGGTCTCCCACTGATTGCCATATTGCGGCTTGAGCTTGAGCAAAGTATTGTCGGGTTGCAACACCGGTGCGAGGTTAATGAAGCCATTGGTATAATTACCAAACACGGTTACTTTACCTTCGACCGGCTGGTATACAAAACCAAGTTTAGGCGACCACGAAGTTTGACTATATCCACCGGTATAAAGACCCGTTGCTACGGTATAGGAACCATCTGTAGTAAATCGATCCATGCGGAGACTTAACATCACCAACAGTTTGCGCGTGACGTTAAATACATCCGAAGCATATAGTCCATAGCTTTCGGTTTTGGTAGTGCTTGCCGTAAATCCTCTCTGATATGACAGGTCATCAATTTTATCTGCACTCATCACTTTTACCGGCTGATTTAGATTTACCGTGTCGTACGTTAATGTTACACGGTTCAGCTTGTTGTAATTGTTGTTGTAATCCAATCCGATAAGCATGCGGTTACGGAACGAACCAATGAAGAAATCACCTATGAAATTTTGCTGGAACTGTATATTTCCAAAAGTCTCCGGCTTCTGATTTCTGACGGTGCGCGACATGGTTGAATCGGTTAACATATTCAACGTTGTCCACAGGAAGTTTTTATAAAATCCTTCTGAGTAAAGATAGTTTGTCTGCGAGGTCCACTGATCTGATATTTTATACTCGATGCGTGCCTGAACGTTGTTTATACCGTTGGTTATGTCAAGACTGTTGTTAATATAGGAGTGCTTATAATCCAGCGGCAGATCTTTAAAGCTGCGGGCAGATACTCGCTGCATAGACGCTATCGAAAATGTGCTGATGGTAAATGTGCTGCGCGTGAGGTCTGCATCAACAATAAACTTAAGTCGTGGATTTACCTGGTATGAAAAACTGGGAGCAAAAGTATAATTCTTGGAATATCCCTGGTCCTGGAACGATCCTTCTGATTGCCAGCCTGTATTTAACCGAAGCAATGCTGTCTTGTCTTTATTCAAAGGTGTATTCACATCAGCTGTAATTCTCGATAAATCGAAGCTGCCCGTGGTATAGCTTACTTCACCACCGAAGTGGTCGTACGGTTTCTTTGTTATATAGTTATATATACCGCCAAAGGTTGCACTGCGATTTCCGCCGAATAAAGTTCCTGCCGGGCCTTTCACAACTTCGAGGCGTTCGAGTATAATCGGGTTCAGCGGTACAATAGCGCTGGTAACCATACCGTTGCGCATTCCTACTGTAGTAGCAAAACCTCGCAGACTCATTCCCTGCGACCCCCCTGCAAGAAAATTAGGTACAGCTCCCGGCACGTTCAGGTATATATCTGTACGTTCAAGTACTATCTGTTCCTTCATCAAGTCTTTATCAACAACAGTATATACCTGGGGATTCTCCAGGTTCTTCAATGGCATTCTGGATACATAGTCTGTTTCTTTCTGTGCAAACTTGTTCACTGCTTCACCTATGACTACAACCTCCTGAAGTTGCTCGGATGTTTCTGCCAATACTATATTTCCGATCACGTTATCACCTGCCTGTACATCTATAGTCTTCTCTTCGGGCTGATGACCAATCATGGAAACTACTAATACTTGTGCTCCTACAGGTACATTTTTAATAGTGAATTGCCCCGACTCGTCCGCACGGGTCCCCAGGTTTGTGCCTTTAACAACGACATTTACAGCGGTCGCGGGCTGTTCATCGGTAGTCAAAATAGTGCCGCGTATGGTACCGTTCGGAGTTTGAGCCTGCGTAAAAAGGGCAAAAAACGACAATAAGAGCAGAGTAAAGCTAGATTTCATGCTTGGATAAAGAGTTATTCTTATTTAGACTAATTATACACAAATATACACCCGCAACAAGAAGTAGCAAGAAGAAGTTTGAACAACTTTAATCGCTGTCTCGAAAAACAGTATGAATTAAGACAGATTATCGGGACGATCCGATCAGAACAAATGCTAAAGAAAATGTATATATCTGATATTGATAACAATACACATTATCTATCAGACAGGCAGCGAGGTTAACATCAATTCTGAAAACGTCTCCTGTTTCTTATATAGTTTATGAAAGGCTCTCTCCTACTCTATACCAACGTACCAAAATGCTGGCGGATGATTGCCGGGAAAGGTCGACTGAACAACCGGGTTGTATGTTATATATTCAGCAAACTATATATCCACCCGGTACAAATCTTATATGATGCCGGCTGATCCGAGGTGTAACTGATGTTGAAATTGAATGGCTTTTTGTAGCGAAGCCAGGGCCAGCGGATTTTCAAACGTAAACGCACTCGAGAAGATTGTCTTTAGAACCTGGCTGATGCTTGTATCCGTAAGATGAAACCTGATCGAAGCCTCTACGCGTTTCTCCAATCGCTCGGCTATTCGTTCTCCTATAATATTGCGGGCAAACGTGTTGGCAAGCGCCAGGTCACGATCGATCAAGGGGCGATTGTTTTGACGCATGCAAAAGTCAGACAGTGATTGTAAAAAATAGTTGGATGCATAGGCATCATCCATGATTCCAACCAAGCCATATTTATCCGGAATCATATCTTTTTGCAAAAACCAATAGGACTCCAATTCATTTAACATAAAATTCATTTCACGTTCAATGCCCATTTCGCTTGCGCGCTTCAGTCCTGTCTCAAAAAATCCGGGCACCAGGTTTACATACGTTATACAGTAGTCTCGCAAGACGCGGGCTACATCAACATCGATCCGGTTTTTCGTCATCGCTGTAACTTTTATCAGAAGCGCTACAACGTGATCGGTTTGCTGTTCGTGGTCTACCGCGGCATCAATCATTTGCTGTATGGTTTCGATCCTCATAGGTATTGCCGTTTGATTTCTCCTCACCGTGTTCGTGCGTTACCAAATTTAACAAATGAACCTGGCACTCTGTATTAACAGTATATGAAATACACCATCCTGAATCTTCGAAATCAATATGCGTCACAACGGGATTTAAATCAGATTATATATATTTCGAAGGCAACACAACCTCTATGATAAAATTTTTAGTAACATTCTGCTGGTGTTTGATATTTACGTTTGCAGCGTCTGCGCAACAAAAGAAAGCTGTATTTATTATTCTGGATGGAATCCCCGCGGATGTAATTGAGAAAGTAGAGACTCCGGTACTGGATATGATTGCTGCGCAAGGCGGCTATACACACGCTTACCAGGGGGGAACAAAGGATGGCTACAATCAATCGCCAACGATATCGGCTGTCGGGTATAATCATGTACTTACCGGAACATGGTCTAATAAACATAACGTTTGGGACAATGACATCAAGGCTCCCAACTATCACTATTGGAATATATTTCGTATAGCCGAAACAACAAATCCTGCATTGTCCACCGCTATATTTTCTTCCTGGACGGATAACCGCACCAAGCTTATCGGGGAAAACCTGGCCGAGGCCGGAGGAATTGATATAGACTATACCTACGATGGACTTGAATTGGACACGGTTCGCTTTCCGCATACAAAGGACCGGAAGTTTATGTTTGATATTGATGAGCAAATTTCCACTGAAGCCGGCAGGTATATATTGGATAAAGGTCCGGACCTGTCGTGGGTATACCTGGAGTTTACCGATGATATGGGACACATGTATGGAGACAGTCCGGAGTTTACCGATGCCGTCAGGAAAGCCGATGTCCAGGTAGGACGAATATGGAATGCGTTGCAGCAGCGTATGAAGACTTATGGTGAAGAGTGGATGATTGTAATAACAACAGACCACGGAAGAGATGCCCAAACCGGCAAGAATCATGGCGGGCAATCAGCGCGCGAGCGAAATGCATGGGTCGTTACGAATATAAAGCCACTCAATAAACATTTTTCGCAACCAGCCGTGGTCGATATAGCTCCGTCCATTCTGCGCTTTATGAATGTTGTGGTTCCATCTGCAGTTCAGGAGGAAATGGATGGTGCTCCATTCATTGGTAAATTGTCGATAGCCAACCTGGCGGCTACACGTAACGGAAAAAATGCCACACTCACCTGGACACCGGTTGATGCCGATGGAAAGGTGGAAGTATGGATAACGACCACCAATAATTTCGAGACAGGCGGCAATGACAAATATCTACAGATAGGAACAACACAAACCAAAAATGGCCGCTTCACCTTCCAGTTACCTGACAAAACCGACTATTGCAAAATACTGGTGAAGGGATCTTACAATATGATGAACGTATGGCTTTTTGAGAAAGATTACATCAACAAAAAACGAACAAGACCGTTTGGAAGGCCTTACTAACCATAAACAAAACAGAAACACGTTTCATCAATCAGGGTAATATATACATGTTCATTCACACTGTGCAGACGATATATACCTGAAATACGAATCATCCTACGGTTAAGGTCACTGTCCCAAGTGAGAGATAAGCTCATGTGGAAAATTGAGTGTGTCGGATTTGTTCTTTTCCGACATCGCTGTGCATTCCAGGTTTGGCATAGAAGTTTATACTTAACACAAACAAAAAACGACTATGAGAAAAATCGTATGCAACACGTTTGCGACACTGGATGGAGTTATGCAAGGACCCGGTGGCCCGGAAGAAGACCGCGCTAACAATTTTAAATACGGTGGATGGTCAGTGTCCTATTGGGACGAAGCCATGGAACAGGTAATGGGGGAATTCACCAAACCTTCTTTTGATCTTTTGCTGGGCCGAAAGACTTATGAGATCTTTGCCGCGCATTGGCCTTTCGTGAAAGATGATCCCACAGCAGACAAGTTTAATAAAGCTACGAAATATGTAGCTACCAATACGCTCACGTCATCGTTATGGCAAAACACGGTGTTCCTGAACAACGATATAGTACAGCAACTTCGTGAATTAAAAAAACAGGACGGCATCGAGATCCAAGTGCATGGTAGCAGCGACTTGCTGCAGACGTTGCAGCGGCACAACCTGGTGGATGAATTTCATGTATGGATATTCCCGGTTGTACTTGGACAAGGTAAGCGATTGTTTGAGCCTGGAAGCATGGCATCAGGTCTTCAACTTACTGATCATAAGGTTTCAAAATCCGGAGTGATCATGGCGACCTATATTCCAAAAGGTGAAATAGAACTTGGTTCATTTGCATTGGAAAAACCCACCGAACTGGAAATCGAGCGAAGAAAACACGTTCAATAACAAGGTATATATAGCGATTGACGTGATGTTAACACACGTACATATACGCCAATCGCGTATTAGTAATTTTACCTCGCACCAGACTATATCAAATACTTTACAAAGACACGATCAACATCCCGGTAGAAAAAATCGGAATTCTTTTCTACCAATGAAAATGTACCGGTATTCCGTACATGCGTGATCAGACCTGCGTAGTGAACGAGATCTACCGGAGAAATTAACATCTCCTTTAGATCACGCTTGATGAATTCACGTTTTATGTTCGACAGCGGCTTGCCATATTTATTTTCATATATAGCCGCCAGGTATTCGTCCTGTAATAAGTCTTTAACAAGATCATTTCGTACGATTCGAATGAGGTCAATCACTCTATCCACTGACAAAGGCACGACATCTTTTCCCGAATCGATCTGTTGCATGATGTATTTTCTTCTGGCACTCAAGTATCGAAGAAAATCATTGCAGATAATAGTTGCTTTTCTTCAAAAAGGTGAACGTGTTCAGTATCAATTGAATTAGTTATCCACAAAAAACAGAATATGTTTTACGTAACAACTATCATCAAGTGACTCAAGCACTTGCATCTAAAAATGCTTCGACCCAAATTATATAGTTGACATTAAGCATAGTTAAGCAACGCAGTCGCTATTAAATAAGTGAATTCAAGAACTTCATTTCATACCACATCAGCGTTTCCATGACTTAACTCTATGTGCCGCAGGGCGTCAATGCCTCTTAACCATTTCCCGTATAAAAGAATATGCTGTGCACAGCCATTTCAACTGTGCACAGCATATTAAAAATTTCCGACCCGGATCGATCAATATCCCTGGTTCTGTTCGAGCTTGGGATTCTTGTTGCGTTCTGTTTCCGGTATAGGATATAGTGCCATATTGATGTTGGATACGCTGTGAGACAACCATGATTTGGTATGGAATACACCGAAGCGAATCATATCCTGGCGTCTTCTTCCCTCCTGGTTAAATTCCCACGCGAGTTCATCGAGGAAACGTCCGTATACTATATCATCACCACCTTCGGTAGTTGATTGCAAGTGATTTCGCAGACCATAATCGTATGCGCTTCCCTCCTGCAACTGGGCGCCGGTTACTATAGCTTTATCAGGATTGGACTTAAATGCGCGCTGTCTTACCTGTGTCACCAATTCTGCCGCTTCGTCTGCTTTACCGGTGCGCAACAGACCCTCCGCTTTCATCATCAATATATCAGCATAGCGAAATACAGGAAAGTCGTTGTTCAAAATATTGGTTGACCCTTTCGCAATCTCAAACTTTCCAAAACGATAGCCATGTATTTCTTCCGACTTATCAACGCCGGGTAATTCATTCACGAATGCAAGTGGTTCACCTGCCAGGTCACCCATAGTGCATTCCAACGCCTCGCCTGCTGCGGAGTATTGTTGTCCGTAGATATAGTTCTCAGTGAGGCGTGAATCCTCGGGATCAAATGTATCGATGAATTGTGGTATAGCACACATGCCGCCCCACGGACTCTGTTGCAAATTATAGGTAGCCTGCATGGAAGGCTGCAGCGTTTGCATGTGAATATCAAACGTGTTCCAGTTCTTGGTATAATTATCATCAATCGCCAAACCAAAAATGATCTCCGGTGAATTCTGGTTCTCGGTGATAAACACATTCTTCTGGGTTGTTTCCAGTATATATTTATTCTTCGGGCGCGTTATTACCGAATCACATGCTTCTATACACTTGGCCCATTGCGGTGTTCCGGTATAAACCTCCGAGTTCAAATATACTTTTGCCAGCAGCGTATACGCAGCCCACCGGTTGAAACGGCCATACATCGTCATGTCGTGAGCCGTGCTGAGGTCGGGTATACTTTCGGTAAGCTCAGTCACCACAAAGTTATATACCTCCTGCCGTGAGCTTTGCTCGGGAAGAAAACCTTCCGGGACATCGAAGTCGGTAACGATCGGAACGTTGCCATATATATCCAGCAACAGGTAATAGTATGAAGCCCGAAGCGCGCGAAGTTCGGCCAGCGTCTCAGCCTTCTTCTCGTCTGTCAGCGGAATATAGTTTGTTTCGATCTGGTATATGATCTTGTTACAAACGGTAATACCGGCATAGGTGCGCGACCATCCCTGCAGTACGTTATCATCGTTGGCAGTCCACTTGTGTTCATGAATCCTGCGGTATATACCGCCATCCACCCACCCATTGGGGCGTGCCGGAATTACCACCTCATCACCACTCACTTCCTGTGTGCGCCATACACCGTTCCACTCCAGCATGGTTTGTCTCCACGCTACATATCCTGCACTTACGATAGCCGCTATATCTGATTCGGTCGGATCAAACTCGGACGATACGATGGTGCTATAGTTTTCATGTTCAAGTTCGGTACAGGCGGCCAGTGAAAGTACAAAGGCTAAAGCCGCACATTTGCCCAGGCGTATATATTTAAAGATTTCTTTCATGGTTCAATACATTTTTAACTCAGAAGCTCACATTAAATCCAATGGTATAGGTTCGTGCAGTCGGATACTTGTCACGCCCGTCATTGCCGGGGTCAAGGCCGAGTCGGTTCACTTCCGGATCTATACCTTTGTAGCTCGTCAGGATAGCTGTGTTCAGCGTTGAGATATAGATGCGTGCCGAGCGTATATACTTAGAGTTCGACAAGTTCGGTACGTTGTAACCAATCGTTATGTTATCGATTTTCCAGAAGTCACCATCTTCAATGTAGTAGCTGTTAAACTCCAGCGGTGCATTGAGTTTCGTTTTACCAAATACTTTTTCCTCCGATGACTTCAGACGGTTATAGTTGGTAATAGTCGGATTCTCCAGGTACATTCTTTCAAAGTTCAGTATCTGGTAATCAAAAGCTCCGCGCATGGTAATGCTCAGGTCGAAGTTCTTATAGCGCACATTGTTGTTCCAGCCCGCGTAGTATTTCGGAAGTCCGTTACCCAATACTTTTTTATTCTCGAACGACTTTGAAAA
This sequence comes from uncultured Chitinophaga sp., assembly GCA_902168205.1. Lineage (GTDB taxonomy): Bacteria > Bacteroidota > Bacteroidia > Cytophagales > Cyclobacteriaceae > Ohtaekwangia > Ohtaekwangia kribbensis. The sequence continues at coordinate 88,868 of CABHOK010000012.1, forward strand.
GGTCGCTGACGTTTCCTGTTCACCATTGGCATTCTCGTAAATCCACAAGCCGCTCTCGTCAATATCCACCGCTTTAAAGCCATGGAAGTTTCCGATCTTCTCCCCTACTTTCACCAGGTGCGTATGTGTCTGGATGGGTTCACCCGTGCCACCGGCTGTGAAATAGTCGTTGGTGGTTTGATACAAGTCATTGGACAGTCTTACGAGCTTGTTGGAATTTGTAGAGAAGTTAAAGCTCGTGTTCCATTCGAAATCTCCTTTCTGCACCGGTGTAATGTTCAGCAATACTTCGAGTCCTTTGTTCTCCATCACGCCTACATTCGCGCGTGTAGTACCGTAGAGGTTTGGTGGTTGAGGCACTGCGAAGTCGTAAAGCAAATCGCGAATCTCACGCTTATAGTAATCTATACTTCCGCTTACACGACTGTTGAACAATCCGAAATCAAGCCCAACGTTTGTCTCATGTTTCTCTTCCCACTTCAGGTATGGGTTTTCATTCTGTGAAGGCACAAGCGTACGTACCCACTGTTCATTATAGTAGAATGGATCAGCATAGCCCATCAACGCCACCGAACCAAAGCCGTTGCTATTGGGTGTGCCGGTAACACCGTAACCTGCACGAAGTTTCAGATCGTTGATCACGGTTACGTTGTCCATAAACGATTCATTGGTGATGCGCCATCCTATGGATACTGCGGGAAATGTACCCCACGGATCTTTTGTTTTATATAGCTGGCTGGCCGCTTCGTGACGCAAGCTTGCCATCAAAAGATATTTGTCCCGGAAGTTATACGTTAAGCGACCGAAGAAGCTGATAAGGTTTGTCTTCGAAGTAAAACCTTGCATAACGGCTTCTCCTTCTGCCAGTGCATTACCGAGGTCGATGTTATGATACGAGAATATATCGGTAGGAAAATCCCAGTTCTGCATATAGTAATCACGATAGTAATTATCCTGGTAACCGTATCCACCCAGTACTGAGAAGGTATGTGATCCGATCGTCTTGCTATACTGTGCTGTGAGTTCCATCAACTTGTCTTCTGTCTCACGCGTTCCGTTCGACACATACCCGTTGAGTCCTGAACGAACGGTTGATATATGTTTCTTGGTTTCCGCATAGCCTCGTGTCTGGTTAAAGCGGTTAATGGAGAACAACGATGCCAGCGTAAGTCCTTCAAAAGGTTTATAGCTTATGCGTGTATTGATACGTGTGTTCTGCGAGCGGTTCATGCCATCAGATTCCTGCAGGCGCGACAGCGGGTTATCATAGTTGAATTCACCGGGATATTCCTGCCAGTTTCCTTCCGCATCTTTTACAGGTGCTGTCGGGTTACGGATCAGTGCCTGACGATACGTATACCCGTTAAAACTTGATCCATCACCGGATGTATTATAGCGATTGTCCTGACTCAGAAAACCAAAATTGAAATTTACTTTGTCATCAAACATGCTGTGGTTTACATCGAGGCGACCTGTAAAAGTCTTGTTGTCTGACTTTAGAAATATACCTTCGAGACCTCTGTAGTTGAAGGATGCCAGGTAATTTGTTTTACTGTTGCCACCCCGAAACGTAAGGTTGTGTATCTGGTTAAAAGGTCTCTGCATGATTTCGTCCAGCCAATCCGTTGTGGCACCCAGGTCGGCTGAAGCGGTGCGCGTTCCATCCGCTATCTGGCGTCTATAGTCTTCAGCCGTAAGCATATCGAGCTTCCTATATATACTTTGTGTACTGAAGCTCGCAGAGTAATCAACGCGTGCTACATCTACACCGTTGGCACGTTTGGTGGTGATGAGTATAACACCGTTGGTACCACGCGTTCCATATATAGCAGCGGCAGATCCGTCTTTCAATACATCGATAGACTCAATGTCTTCCGGAGCTACCGTACGAAGATCACCGGGCACACCATCCACCAGGATAAGCGGACTCACGTTGGCGCCCAGTAGTGTTGTATTACCGCGCAGCAATATTTGCGAGCTGCTCGTAGGATCACCGCTGGGTACGGAGATGGTAAGCCCCGCCACTTTACCCTGAATGAGTTGCCCCGCATCGGTTACATTTCCTTTGTTAAAGTTTTCTGATTTAATGGACGCTACCGAACTTGTTATCTCGGCTTTATTCTGCGTTCCATAACCAATCACAACCACTTCGCCCAATGACGTTACATCAGATTCGAGTGTAACATTGAACACCGTATTGTTACCAGGCGACAGCTCTACGGTTTTGTATCCGATAAAGCTGAAGATCAAAGTCTCGGTACCTTCTGCCAGCGAAATGGAATATTTACCTTCTGCGTTGGTTGTTGTGCCGAGTGTGGTACCTTTCACAACCACGTTAACACCGGGAAGCGGTGCACCGCTTTCATCGGTTACAGTGCCGGTTACAACTACAGCAACCGAAGATAAATTGCTATCCGCAGTTTGTGTTGTGTCCGGTACAATCCGCTTCCGCAAAATGATATACTCACCGGAAAGCTGATACTGGATGTTGAGCGGACCAAAAATACCTGCGAGTACATCGGATAATTTTTGATGACGATAGTCAATAGAAATGCGTTGGTCGATCGCTATCGTTTGTGGGTTATAGGTAAATTTTATAGGGACTGATTTTTCGATCTCTGATAAAACATGCTTTATCTTCTTCTCTTCTGCATTGATGGAAATGACTTCATCCAGAACCGTTTGTCCGAAGATGTCAGAAGGTGTGGCTGTAACAGCACCTGAGATAACAGTTAGCAGGAGGATCTGAATTCCGGTAAATCTCATAATCGATAAAATCAAACTGCAAAGCGTCTGACGTTTTTTCATAAATTTGTTAGGTTTTGGTTCCATGTAATAGTGGACTAAATCCGGGACCTTGTTACTGAGTGCGAATCATCTCAAGGTCGGGATTGCAAAATCAGATCGGTGGTCTCCCAACATCACCGATCGCTTTTTATACGCTGTTTGTATTCTTACTTCATAGGCGCTGGTGTTAATGTCTCTATATATACCATCACATTTTTAGCAACCCGAGCTGTTGATGATAATCCGGGTATCGATTACTTCATAGTTCGCTCCGATCGTCTGGCAAATGATCTTGAGCTTTTCAAATAAAGGCTCAGATCCAAGTGGCGCTGTGATAAAACATTTCTCCATCAGTTCTTCGTTGTATAAGATCTCGACACCGTAGGCATCTTCGAGTACTTTGAAGACTGTGCGTATAGGGGTGTTATCGAAATTAAAGTCGGTTGACTTTACCGCAGGGTTTACTACTTCAGGTATTTCAACAAGCTCCTTGTCGAACAGCTGCTCCGCGCGTTCATACTTCACCCGCTGGTTTGGCAGCAAAATCACGCCTTCTTTTGTATCATCAGCTTCTGCATCTTCGCTGGCAGTATATACCGACACCTTGCCGGTTTTTACAGATACAATAATGTTCCTCGCTCCTTCCGGTGCCTGTATGCGAAAGCTCGTTCCCAATACTTTGGTGAGTACCTCGTTGGTATGTACAATGAATGGTCTGTACGGATCTTTGGTTACTTCAAAGAATGCATCTCCCAGCAAGTATACTTCACGGACCGTAACGTTGGTATAGTCTGATTTATACTTCAACCGGCTTTTATCCTGCAACGTCACAATACTGCCATCAGCAAGCTGAAGGCGCAGCGGCTTGCCTGTTTCGTTTATCTGCTCAGCATAATTGTCTTTCTTATTCTGATAGGTATATAGATCCGCAGCCGGTGATGAATCACCTGTTTGTAACTGCCACCAGATACCAGCACTAACGACTATAATTACAGAGGCGAGTATCGCTATGCGGGTACGATTCGATGAGACTCGCGTTTGTTTATGCTCTACACGTGCTTCAATCTTTGCCCAGATCGATTGGATCTGTGTGTCATCTTCGGGTATATCTTCCGTGCGCTTCAGGTTAATCACCAGCGTACGTGCTTTCTCTACAACCGGAGCAATCTCCGGGTGCCCGGCAATATATAGTTCCCAATACTTTACTGCTTCCGGGTCGGATTGATTTACCCAGTCAATAAAGCTTTCATTGGCGGCAAAGTCTTCAACACTAAATTTGGTATAGTCCATGGTATAAGATTGCTAACGCTATCATATACTAATGCACAAAGACTTGGTTTTTAATCCATATAGATTGAAAAAAAATTCAGAAAAATTAAAAAAGATGAGAAAGAAACGCGGAGAGTCACTTTAAGCGTGCGCAACGCGGTATAAATAAACTTGCAGGCCGATTGATAATTTACACCCATGATGTGCGCAACCTCTTCGTTTGAAAAGTTATGATAGTACCGCAGGTTGATAGCTTCCTGCTGGCGCTTGGGCAATTGGCTGATGCTGCTCTTTAAATGATTCGCCTGTAAAGCCTGTACTTCAAGACCTATGAAGAAATTCTCTATAGAAGCAGCGTGATCAAAATGTTCAGACGTGTTATCGATGTCTTCAAAATTCAGAAACTCATTTTGATGGATGTTCCTGCAGATCTTATAACGCAGCGCCCGGAACAGGTAAAATTTGATTGAGGTTGTTTCACTGATCGTTGCCCTGTTCTGCCACAACTCCACAAAGAGATCCTGGATGCTATCTTCAATAACCGTTTTGTCTGACGTTACCTTGTTACCATAGTTCAGCAACAGCTTTGCATACTCTTTATAGATACGCGCAAAAGATGCCTTATCGCCATTCTTAAATGCGTGCCATAGCGGATCGCCGGGAAGGTTTTCAGGTTTAGTGTACACCGTGTCAGTGGGTTTTGCATCGAAAAATTAGAATTAAAACCCAATCAATGCAAACGATTGAGATAAAAAATGTACGAAATACACTTTTTAAACACAAGTATGGGGCTGCGAAGTAAGGAGTAAAGAAGTGAGAAGTAGAAAAACTATCCGAGATAGTCTTTCAGTACTTTGCTCTTTGAGGTTTGCCGGAGTCTTCGGATGCCTTTCTCTTTTATCTGTCTCACGCGTTCTCGTGTCAGGTTAAATCGCTCACCTATCTCTTCTAATGTCATGGCCGTGCGGTCATTAAGTCCATAGTAAAGTGATATAACATCGGATTCGCGCTGCGTCAATGTAGCGAGTGAGCGCTGCACATCATATCGCAATGAATTACTGATGAGTGAAGAATCCGGTGTTCCTTCAGATTCATCTTCCAACACATCCAGCAAAGCATTCTCTTCTCCATTCACAAAGGGAGCGTTGATAGAGAGTTGGCGACTTCCCATTTGTGCTGTATTCCTGACTTCTTCCGGAGCGATCGCCAGTACCTCTGCTATTTCTTCATCCGAAGGATCTCGCTGAAATTTCTGTTCCAGCAGGGAGAACGTCTTGTTGAGTTTATTCAAAGAGCCTACCTGGTTCAAGGGAATGCGAACAACCCTGGATTGCTCCGCTACGGCCTGCATGATGGCTTGTCGTATCCACCACACAGCATAAGAAATGAATTTGAATCCACGTGTTTCATCAAACCGCATAGCAGCTTTCACCAATCCTATATTGCCTTCATTGATCAAGTCGCCTAACGACAAGCCCAGATTCTGATATTGCTTGGCCACTGAGACAACAAATCTCAAATTCGCTTTCACCATTTTTTCAAGGGCCTGCTGATCACCTTCCCTGATGCGTTTGGTTAATGTAACTTCCTCTTCGGCAGTAATCAGGTTTACTCTTCCAATCTCCTGCAGGTATTTGTCCAATGACTGTGTCTCACGATTTGTGATCTGCTTCGTTATCTTAAGTTGCCTCATGATGTTTTCGAGTGCGTTAAATACAAAAATATACCGATGGCGTTTTGTCCTTCATACGTTGCTCTTCAATTCATCCAGCGTCAAGGTATATTTACCCGGATGTATAGCAATGAATGGGGTAAACGATTTTAGGAAATCCGCTCGGAGTTCTCCTTCAGGAATTGTCTCAAAATAGCAATGGCAAGTTTGATGTTGTTAGGAGTATCCGGTGCCACAGCCAGGTCTATATTTCTGAGCGCACCGATTATATCGTTTATATAACGGAATTCATGTTCAGTATTTTTGTCGTGACGAATCCGCGACATGGAATAGCTGATGACCTTTATTAATTCAGCTTCATTTTTAGCAGCTTTGATGTCTGCCACAACTTCGTTACAAAAAGTCTTCATAGAACTTCGTTCGTGATGGGAAGCAAGTTATGGCACCTCACGGTAATTAAAATTGAATATGATCATCTGGAGAATTGATTATAATCAACACTCATACTGATCAGGATGTGTAAATTGGCCACCTTTATATGGATCTGATAGTTATGATTAGCAACTTTCTATCTGAAAATTTTCGTCTCAAGACCGATCAGCTCTTTGAAGGGCTAACACGGGAAGAGCAGCAATTCCTGACCAAAGCCGGGGTTACACATCTCTACAAGAAGGGAGAAATTATATTCCGGGAAGGCGGCATCCCCACCGGTATATTTTATATACAATCAGGAAAAGTCAAGAAGTACAAGCCTACGGCAAAAGGTGGTGAACAAATATTTTACCTGTGCAGTGATGGCGAGTTACTTGGATATCACGCGCTGCTCAGTGGTGAATTTTATCCGGACTCTGCTGCCACGATTGAAGATTCCGAAATTACTTTTATCTCGAAAGACGATTTCATGAAAGTGCTTCACAGCTCAACGGTGCTATCCTATAATCTTCTGAAAGCACTGGGCCATGAATTCAGCTTGTTCATTAACTCGATCACCAACCTGGCAACGAAGTCTGTGCGGGAAAGACTTGCCTTCAACTTGTTGATGCTCGATGAAAAATTCAAATCTCGTGATACTCCGGATATAGCCGGTGAAATAAAACTCTCGCGGACGGATCTCGCCAACATGGTAGGTACAGCGAAAGAGACTTTAGTCAGACTCCTGCAGACGTTCAAAGAAGCGGGACTCATTGAGAAAAATGATAAAGTCATTCGCATTATTGACCGTGAGAAAATGATACGGGAAGCGAACCTGATGGGATTAAATCGTAAAGAGAATCTGCTCTAGGAAATTCAATTTCTAATTCTTCTCCGCTGCGTGCCCGCCTGATCGCAAGACCTTTAATTTGACTAACGGAGGAAAAGTGTATTCACTCAAACCGCTATATGAAAAACGAGGAGTTACGGAGTGTATGCATCTCCTATGGTTATTTATGAACATTAGAAGTATGACTGCTTCAAATATTCAACTTACAATGAATCACGAAGATGTTATTTATGACGTTTCTTCCACCTATACCGATGAAGTCGAAACGCAGCCAGGCAGAAACAGACACGTAAGGAAACCAGCAAAAGACCATGTCCACCACCGATCACCAAACCTCACAACTGAACGGTAAATCTTCAAAATACCTTAATAAACCTCCAGTAATTTCAAGTTTTACACACTGGCCCGAAAATGGCAAAGGCATCGGAACCCTTACCCTTACTTATGATCATCAATTATTTAAAGATCTCGCTTCGCAATCTGCTCAAGAACAAGTATTACAGTCTCATTAACATTCTGGGGCTTGCTTTGGGTATCACATGCGTGTTCCTAATCAATCAATATCTTAGCCGAGAGCTTGCATACGATAAATTTCATGAAGGTTCAGAAAATATCTATCGCGTAATCTGGGAAAACGATAATCCACAAACACGAACTCCTCACCCGCTTGCACAGGCGATGGTGCACGACTTTCCTGAAGTAGAGAATGCTGTAAGTCTTTCTCCCCTCTGGGGCCCCGGCCTTACACGCGAGACGTTCTCCATCCGCAACCCTCAGAAAAATATTCAATACGATGAAACCGGTGTGCTGGCAGTTGACACCACATTCTTCAAAGTTTTTTCATTTCCGATCGTCAAAGGTGATCCCGACAAGGCGTTGAAAAAAATGGGTGGCTTGCTGATCTCAGAAAAAGCCGCACACAAATATTTCGGTGATGAAGACCCTATCGGGAAATTTCTCTCAGTCAATGACGACAAAACGCTTACCGAAGTAGTAGCGGTATTCAAAGATGTTCCGGACCTCTCGCATTTTCATTTCGACTTTCTAGTTTCCTATGTTCTTGAAAAGGCAGACGAAGATCCGCAAAGTCGGTACTACACCTGGGCAGATTTCGGACACTATAATTATGTAAGACTGAAACCTGGAGCAGATGCAAAAAAACTTGAAAGTCAGTTAATGCCCTGGCTCAAAAATTATGTGGATTGGTCAGCTGAAGATTTCAAATACTTTGAGGACAATCATTATGGACTGAAACTTCAACCTATTACTGATATTCATCTCAAATCAAATGTTCGCTGGGAACTGGAGGGCAATGGCAACATCGATTATGTGTACATGATGATTGCTGCTGCAATTCTGATTCTTGTCATCGCATGCATCAACTTCATTAATCTTACTACCGCACAATCAGCAGAGCGTGCCAAGGAGATTGGTATACGCAAATCACTTGGCGCTTTAAAACGGCAACTCATCATTCAGTTCACTGGTGAATCTGTACTGGTAGCTTTGGCAGCGATGCTCGTGTCGCTCGCTATGATTCAGATACTGGTTCCAATGTTCAACTTTATGACGGAAAGTACAGTTCAGTTTTCGATGATCTTATTGATCGCGATTCTGACAGCGATCGGAATAATGGTTGGACTTGTTGCCGGTATTTATCCGTCACTTTACTTGTCGTCAGTAAAACCAACCGCAGCGCTGAAAGGCAAATTTCTGCAAAGTCCAAAGGGAACTTCGATTCGCAAGGCCTTTACTGTTTTCCAGTTCAGTGCATCGATGGTACTGATTTGTGCTGCAGTGGTAATCTTCAATCAGCTTCAGGCAGTTCAAAACAGATCTGTTGGTTTTAGCAAGGAAGAAGTGATTGTAATACCTGTAAAAAATCAGGATGCATTGAGAGATCGCTTCGCAGACGTGGAGACAGCATTCAGGCAGCTTGCCGGCGTGAAAGAAGTTTCAGCAGCTTCCAACATTCCGGGTCGATCATTCAATCAAAATGAAATTTTTGAATCGACTCATCCTGAAAATGACATTGATGCTTCTGAACTCGTTGTTGATCACGATTTTCTTAAAGTATTAAACATTTCGCTGGTAGAAGGACGTGATTTCCTAAGGGAGAATCCTGCGGATGCAGACAATGCATTTCTGATTAACGAAACTACTGCGCGCAATCTTCAGCTCGACCATCCGGTTGGGAAGCAAATTACCTGGGTTCGAGATGGCGATCCCCTGAATGCGACTGTGATCGGTATTGTGAAAGATTTTAATTTTCAATCCCTGCATCACACAGTAAAACCATTGCTGATCAAATTGGGAAATAATGGTTTCAATTACATCATTCTAAAACTCAACACCAATGATTTCAACAAAACGATTAGGGAAATAGAGGGAACCTGGAAAAAATTCGACAACAGGTTTACGTTCGAGTTCTTTTTTCTGACTGATAATCTTAACCAACAATATCGCAATGAACAAAATATCAATCGCGTTATCATTGCATTCTCAGGAGTAGCCATTTTGATTGCCTGCTTTGGACTGCTGGGAATCGCAGCGCTCACATTCCGCAACAAGACTAAAGAAATCAGTGTAAGAAAAGTTCTCGGTGCTGAGTTCGGCAATCTTGTGGTTTTGTTGCTTAAGGATTTTACTATTCTGATTTTGGTTGCCGTAGTCATCGCTACACCGGTAGTAATCTGGATCATGCAAAACTGGCTTCAGAATTTCGCTTATCGCGTTACATTGAATCCACTCATTTTCATTGGCGCGGGAATGTTTTTGATTTTACTATCGTGGATTACATTAGGCTACCTCACGCTGACAATGGCAAGAATCAACCCGGCCACTACGTTGAAGAGTGAATAGTCTTTAAGGTGATATAGAACCAGAAACAAGGTACTAGTACCTCGTCATTGAAGGAACTGAAATTTAAAATTTCCTTCGATCCACTTATTCTGCCTGTATCATCTCACGAATCAAAGCCCAACCAGACGGGCTTTCCTTATACCTTATATATAAGACCAAAGAGCGTCCCTTAAAAATAAAAGGCTTGCCATCACCCTTGGGTGTTCCTTCAATAGTAAAGGTTGATATTTCGGTTGCTGTTTCGCCATGAATCTCGAAGCTCTCTATTTTATGTTCCTTGAATTTCATACTGTACGATTGGAGCGTTCCTTTCAGCTCCGAGATATTGGCATCACGACCGATCAGTAGTCTATCAAACGCAAGCGCCTTGACAACATTGGGATGATGATAAGCTGTTATCATCTGAACGTCACCCGCGACAAAAGCTTGTGCTAGGTCAGCGCGTAACTTGTTAAATGCCTCCGTATCTTTTTCTTGTGACGAGGCTGTAGTGATGGTGAACAAAACGAAGATGAGTACACAAATCTTTTGTTTCATTGAATAGTTTAGTTTGAGGATGAATCTACAAGGTAGAAATACAATCCAGACAATCCGCACATAGAAAGTTAAACCGGACAGATAGAGTATACTTTATATCTGGTGTGATATGTTGTTGGGGATTGTAAAATGTAGCCGATAGGTAGAGAGAACCAAGACACCGAGTACTAACGGCCAAAATTTCTTTAGGGATGTTCAGTTTAGAGATATTGAGGCAATTACATTTTATGTAATTCTTGTTCCCATTTTGTTACTCACAGTACGCAAAGTACTGACTATCAAAGAAGGGCACATTTTGTATCAGTAACTATCATTCAGAAAGATTGAATGACGATCGTTGATGTTCAGTTGTCACTCCCTAATGGAGCAAAAAACCTAATTCAATACCGACAAGGCAGTTTTAATGATGTCATCAAAAAAGGCTTTGTCAGTCGTTGACTTCGCAGATACCTGTATACCTTTTATAGTAGTCAGGAAAAAACGTGTGAGCGCACGAGCATCCTGTTTGTTGGTTACTTCACCACTCTCCTGTCCTTTCTGTATAGCCAGATGAAAAGCCTCTTCAAGTTGCTTTTCATTTCTGCACACCATATTCCGTACTTCAACATCGTGCGGAGCTAGCTCCACTTCTGCGTTCACCATAAAACAACCTTTATGCTGTTTGTCTCGAAGCAGGTTACTGGCAATCATTTCCAGAAGTTGTCTGATGGCGTCTATGGCAGACGTTGTGTTAGCTACTATACTATACATCTGACTCCCGGAAGTATTTTGATAAAACTCCAACGCCTTCAGAAACAACGTATGTTTGTCGCCATAGGTATCATATAGACTTGACCGGCTTATACCCAGCGAGTCCACCAGATCCTGCATAGACGTACCGTTGTATCCCTTCAGCCAGAAAAGAGACACAGCTTTATTCAATACTTCGCTTTCATCAAAATCTTTTGTTCGCGCCATAACAGAAAAAGCTTTACCTGTTTAAAGGCAAAGCTATTCATTTTTTGATATACGGTAGGCACCCGCCTTTTAACGAGCTGTTGTTCCTGTGTGCAGATTATCGCACGCCACCGCTGGCAATAATTGTTTCGCCTGTTAACCAGCGTGAATCATCGGATGCTAGAAAGACCGCGATGGGTGCAATGTCATTCGGCTGTCCTGTGCGTCCAAGTGGTGTGGACTTTACTGCATTGGTATGGAATTCACTTCCTATAAAGCCGGCAGAATGTGTGCCTTCTGTTTCTACAATGCCCGGGTTAATGGCGTTAACGCGAATGTTTCTCGCGCCCAATTCTTTTGAAAGAACCTGCGTGATTGAATCCACCGCTCCTTTAGTCGCGGTATAAATAGAACTGCCGGGAGGTGTAATACGTGTTACCGTAGAACTGATGTTAATGATGCTTCCGCCTTTGTCACCAAATTGTTTCACCGCTCCTTGCGTAACCAGTAGCAAGCCCAACACATTGGTATTAAACTGTCTGTTAAACTCTTCTACGGTTACGTCTTCAATGGGAGTAAACTGATATACACCGGCATTGTTCACGAGTATATCTACACCACCAAAAGCTTTCCTGGCTTCATTAAAGATTTGGTCAACATCGGCTTGTTGCGAAACATTACCTTTAACAGCAATGGCCTTACCTCCGTTCTTCACAATTTCGTCAACCACTTTTTCTGCTCCTTCTTTTGCAGAAGCATAGTTTACAACAACGGCTGCACCTTCTGCTGCCAGGCCTTTAGCGATCTCTGAGCCAATTCCTTTAGAAGCTCCGGTAACTACTGCTACTTTGTTTGTTAGCTTTTTCATTTTTGTTTAATTAAGTTGTTTCTGGAATATTCATTCCAAAATAAAAACAACAATTCGGAATAATCGTTCCGGAATTAAAAAAATAAATTGAAAATCTTGAAAAACGGTCTTCCGGGCTTGCCTGAGGCTTTATCTTATAAATCGCTGGGGTTCGTGATAGATATTCTCCAGGTAATCCTGCAGCGTGCAGGGAGGATATATTTCGATGAAGTCCACAACACCTTTGTTTATGGAAGCGGTAATACCTTTACCGGCAAAGATCAACTGGTTGGAAGTTTTACCGGCACGCGATCGAACGGTCTCATCCGGTACCTGCCGGGCAGAGCTGTTGAATTCATCCCATAGCTTCTTCGCCAACACGTCATCGGAAATGTAAATCACCCTCAACGTACCATTCTGAAAAAAGAAAAACTGACGGTTGCGCATATCAACCCGGCATGCGTTTGTTACTTTTTCATAGCGAACATTTTCATGTATCCGGTCAATGGGAATGTTATGCTGTGCTATAAATTGATCATAGCTTAAACTGAAACACGTTTGATAATCGCCTATATTCACTTGTTAGGGTTGCTGTATGGAGCACACAAGTTACAGAGTTTAATAGCACCATGCTTGCCGTACGCGATTAATGAGCGGGAATCTTCACCCTGCGCGATTCTTTATGTGACCGAAACAACCCTATCCCTATGCGCAATACAGGCCGGGTACCAGAATTGCTTCTGTTGAGGCTTTAAAACAGCATTAATACACTGCTGATACTTCGTGAACCAACTCCTTGTTTCCTAATCGGCAAGAGTAGTCTGGATGGTGAGGGGCTGTAGCGCGAAGACATCTTCAATTCGATCATCCGGCGGCCAGTATGAAATCCTGCGTGTGTCGAAGCTGAATGTCGGTGCAAAAACCGCTGTGGTAGTATATACACCTGCAATTTGGGAACGTTTTACCCGCACATTGATCTCTCCCTTTTCACCCGGAAGTACACCCATCGTACCTCCCGTTGGATTTGTTAGTGAAGCCGTGATCACATTAGCATTCCCCGGATAGTTGGGAATTGGATATGTTTTGTCTTTATACTCTCCGGGCACCATACCAGTAATCGGATGGTTTCCCTGGTTTGTCCACGTTGCTATAGCGAAGAAATCTTCAATGGCAACGCCATCACCAGTCGCTACTTCTTCCGTTACTATCGGAGAATCAAAACGAATCGGATTGGCTACATCCACAATAACATTATATACTCTTGACTTCGACCCCAGCGAGTTCTCGGCCTGCAGGTAAAAATGTTTAGGATATGTAAAGTCTACTGCTAAGCCGTTCGCAGGATATAGAATAAAATCATTGTCTATAGTATAACGGATGAGCGCAGCATCGTACGTTATCGTAGGCGTAAGCTGACTAAAATTGGTTCCTTCCGGAACAATAACATAGATCGCATTTTCCGTGTAGTTCTCGTATTCAGCTATTTTAACGGCTTCGATCGTAGCAGCCAGTGCCGGGTTTTTACTTTTCTCAAATTTAAACCCGGTAATTTTTGCATTCGTGAAAAAGGGTTCACCTCCATATACAACGGTTACATCATAGTGAACGGCCTTTGTCTGAGAAGTAGTGGATGAAATTGTGTACGTTACCGGATCAAGGGAAAAATCCTGCGGCTCACCAGGCAAAGGTGAGATCTGATATTTATTATTGTCCAGATTAAATTGCTTCAGACTAAGCATCAGGCTTGTTTGTGAATGAGGAATCGTTATTTCTATTTTCCCGAACCTGGTCTCTACTCCGTTTGTGATTTCCGGATGAACTATATCAATATCCAGGTATGCTACTTCAGACAATGGAAAATCGTTCAGCTTTGCTTCACTCCAAAAAACATTGTCAATATTTTCTTCTGTATCGTCTGACGAGCAGCCAGCAAATAGGACTGCTCCTAAAAGAATATAGTATAAAAAGAATTGCTTTGAACGAAACGGTGTACCCATGACGGTGGTTAACATTGGGGGCAAAGATTGTTGATTGACTCGTGCGTGTACGCAATACGTTGTGACAAGGTTGCGCTGGGCAGACAAATTACTATAGAACATGAAGACATAGGCTGATAACTTATTTCTCCACTATTGTTGTCTTTGTATTAACTATTCAAATGCTTGGGTCGCATATATACATGCTCGTTCCTCTCACCCCGAATGTATATCAATCGCCATTGATCTGATCCACCGACCGCTGATCTACATTTACCCCTCTCGCGTTAGCAAAAATCTTTTGCATGTCAGTTGCACCTTAGTACATTGGTTCTTCTATCTTTGATAATAACCCCGAAGCAAATGAAGACAATGACTTGTAAACAATTAGGCGGAGCCTGTGACCAAACGTTTAGCGCCAACACGTTTGATGAGATCGCGATGATGGTAAGCAAGCACGCACGTGAGCAAGTTCAGCAAGGCGATCCGGCTCATATCGAAGCCATGAATGCGATGCGCAACAGCATGACCTCTCAGGAAGCAATGAATGCCTGGATGAATGAGAAAAGGAATGCATTTGATAGTTTGCCAGATGAAAACAGGTAATTGGTAATACTACAATGCTAATCGTTGGTTGCTATTCAAGATCCGAATCCAACCACAAGCCGTTTTTATATTTATTAGCTGACAACATATAGCAATCAAATCTTGCAAAAAAATCACTCGCTATAGCTATATTGACTGGTCGATCTGTTAAAAATTCTTTCCCCTCTCCTATGAAAAAAATATGCATCCCGGTTATTTGTTGTTCGCTCGCCTTAACGGTTGCCTGTGGAAAAAAAGTTAAAGAGACATCAGCCAATGCAGAAAGTCGCATGAGGCAAGTGGAACAAAGCCTTGAAGGTGTAGTTCCTGTAGAGGGTGAAGGAAAATGGACTATTGAAGAGCGCATGGCTTTTTATAAGGTTAAAGGATTGAGTATTGCCGTAATCGACAACTTCAAAATTGATTGGGCTAAAGGTTATGGATTTGCTGATGCTGAAGAGCAGCGAAGGGTAACTACCGAAACATTATTTCAAGCTGCATCAATCAGTAAATCACTGAACGGTGTAGGCGTTTTAAAACTGGCACAAGAAGGTAAAGTAGAACTAGGCACGGACATCAACACCTACCTGCGTTCGTGGAAATTTCCATACGATGATGTTTCAAACGGGAAGAAAATTACCTTGGCAAATATACTCTCGCACACAGCCGGTCTCACTGTCCATGGCTTCCCCGGGTATCAACAAGGCGACTCGTTGCCTGCAATCATTGAAATTCTCAATGGTACAATGCCAGCCAACTCTCCTGCTGTTCGCTCTAAATTAGAACCGGGATTGCGCGTTGAGTACTCCGGTGGTGGCACTACTATATCGCAATGTATCGTACGTGATGTTACTCAATTGCCCTATGAAGAGTACATGAGAACAGCTGTATTGGAGCCAATGGGAATGTCAGGCAGTTTTTACAATCAGCCACCCCCGGAATCGAGAGCAGCATTACTCGCCACGGGATATGATTACAACGGCAACGTATTAAACGGAAAATACCATATATACCCTGAGCAAGCCGCTGCGGGTCTTTGGACAAACCCCACTGACCTGGCAAAGTATATAATTGAGACACAACTTTCCTGGGCAGGAGAATCGTCTAAGGTACTTTCCAAAGAATATACCCAGAAACGGCTCACAGCGATACAAGGTATTGCCGGCCTGGGAGTTTTTCTTCCAACGCATGGCCATGATAAATACTTTGAGCATGGCGGATCGAACGCGGGTTTCCGAAGTATATATATGGGTGGTATAGAAAATGGGAAAGGTTTGGTGGTCATGGTAAATTCTGACAATGATGCTATTCTGCAGGAAATCGTAACGAGCATTGCAAATGTTTATGGATGGGATGGTTTCCAAAAACCTGAACCTAAAAAAATTGTCACGCTGCAACCAGAGCAACTACAAGTATTGGAAGGATATTATCAATTGGCGGGTAAAAAAGATGCTTATCTTAATTTCAGGGTATCCGGCAATCAATTGATCTTGAAGCAGCTTTGGGACGGCAGAGAAGTAACCTTCGATCCTGAATCCGATACAGAATTTTTCAGTCGTCAGTTTCCTTTTCCTTTGAAATTCACGAAAGATGCGAAGGGAAATGCAGTTCAGGTACTTGCCTTCGAGAAAGATATCTGGAATAAAGTTGTAAACTATGACTCAACAAAGTCGTATTAGTATAAGCCACAAAATATGCAAAAATGCATCACTCAATAAATGGCTGGCCAGTATCCGTCTTTCAAACCTATCAGAGTTATACAATCCGCAACTATATATATCAGAAGACACCGGTGTGTTATAACATAAATTATCACAACTCTCAAGTTACAGCATTTTATAATCGATAACTTATACACTTTATCGGATCAGATATCCATATTGTTTACACTAACTCCATTCGATCTTTGATGTATATACGCAAAACTAATGGAAAGTACATTTGATGTGATTGTGATTGGATCTGGTCCCGGTGGATATATAGCCGCTATACGTGCAGCGCAATTGGGATATCGAACCGCTATAGTCGAAAAATATAGCAGCCTGGGAGGAACCTGCACCAATGTTGGTTGTATTCCCGCGAAAGCACTTCTCGACAGTACAGAGCATTTTCATACTGCAAGCGAAAAATTCGGCACACACGGCATTCGTATCCACGGTCTTGCGTTAGACTTTCAGCAACTCATCAAACGAAAAAGCGAAGTTGTCAGGCAGAATGTCAACGGTATAAAATACCTGATGAACAAGAACAAGATCGAGGTCATCAACGGTCTCGCTTCTTTTACTTCTGCAAAAACCATATCCGTAAAGAAAACGGACGGAACATTCCGTTTGGCAAAGATGTCGCCCGTTTTACTTTACAGACATCAACACACCCACAGCGATTAGTAAAAACTTTGGCTGTGAAAGACGGGAAGATTCAAACGGACACGTAGTGTCTTAAAATTAAAGTTTGTTAAGTATATTTAAGAACGATTAGGTTGCAAGAATATCATTTTTGTTACCTTTTATTAAACAACAATCCGTAAACCCATACTAACAAAAACAACCCATGAAATTAAGGCTCATCGTATCAACGCTATTGCTGATTACATGTTTTGCTTCGTTTGGTCAGGACAAACAAGCAGATTCTAAAAAACACTATTCGGGTATCGCAGAAAAGGGATTGGTTAAAGTTTCTGTCATGTACCCGTATGCAGAGGGCAAGACCTTCAACATGGAATATTATGAAACCAAACACATGCCGATGGTAGCAGCATTTTTAGGTTCCAACCTGGTGAAATATACCATTGAAAAAGGAATTGCCAGCGGTATTCCTAACCAGCCATTATCGTATATGGCCATTGGAACTTTCTATGTAAAGAACCTTAGTGACTACCAGGCGGCAATTGCTCCCAACCGGGAGGCTATACGCGCTGACTTCCCGAATTATACCAATGCAACTCCCATAATCCTGGTCAGCGAAGTAGTCAGATAACGACTGAATGAAATCTCCCATCTCAAGTTAGCGACTCAGGTCCGCCTGAAGTCGCTATCTGAATTTTCTTCCCAGGCCGGATACAGAAGCTACATTAAAGAAACCAACCACTGGTGAGCCATTGGCATTTAGATTAACCATATTGGTTGATACGTTCGTGAGCGGTGTTGATGTAAACAATTCTGAAAGTCCGCCATTGCGATCCGTTTGATCAATGACCTCATTGAGGTAGTTAAAAGACGCGAGCGTTATGGAATGAATCTCCACATAAACCGAGTCACCGGGATCAAGCGAAGAGACAGGTTCCCCTTCCTCATCCTCATCGTTGGCATTTATACCCTTGCGAATCGGAGTAATAAAAGTAACTCCGTCAAATTCGCTGCCTGCGGACTGAGCTGCGTCATAGGCAATATTTATCTCACTGGCCTTATTGAGTAAAGAACCATTTTTATACGTGCGGATCCAATATGTATCACCTGTACCGGCTATATCTTTTGCCCAGAATTCCGCCTGATAGAAATCTTCATTACTTCGTGGTCCCATATCATCCTGTTTCGAAAACGTAATGCTGTCGACAGCGGGCACGCGTCCCATTTTACTAGAGGCCACAAATGTCTCTCCGTTATACTCAACGGTAAGTGTATAGCTGGTTCCTGTTCTACCCAGAGACATTCCGGGATCAGGTCTCCACCGGTACGATCCGTCATCGGATGCAGTATCTTCCTGAAATATATATACTCCTCCCTGATCATCTGTGAGCGTAACACTCGCGCCACGTACACCCGGGACGGGTGATGTGTTATCAAAGTAATCCTGCGTAAACGTGAGCGTAATAACTTGTGTTTCTTCTTTATCGTTAACCCACGCATCGATGTTCAATACAGGTTCGGATGTGCCGGTATCAACCTCTATTATATCATCGCATGCCACTAACAGCACCGCAGCGATCATGAAGGAACAAAAAGTATATATATAGGTTCGAATGAAAAGCATAGCTGAATCAGAATTTAAAGTTGTAGGATACCGAGGGCACCATAGTGCCGATGATGGATACTTTATGCGCTTCCGCCTGAATGGGCTGACCGACTACGGCACGATCATCGGACTGTGAGAAATAGGTAGAAAAAGCATTTTTCCTGGCATATATATTATATACCGAGAACACCCAGTAATCATGGTTCTTCCGTTCCTTTCCGCTGCGCCTGTGTGTTCGGCCTTCCATGCGAATAGAAACATCTAATCGGTGATAATTACTAATGCGCTGGTCGTTGCGTGAGCTTGTGGAGTTATAGGGTATCAAAAGTCCCTGCGAAGTATATCGCTGGTCGGGATATGTAGTGGGAGTTCCGGTAGTGAAAACAAAATCGGCTGTAGCCGACCAACGTTTGTTGATCTCCACCATTCCTATCACTTTCAGATTATGTGTTTGATCATATCGCGTAGGATACCATTTCCCCCGGTTAATGCCCGTTACTTTTAATTCCGAACGACTTAAGGTATAGCTTACCCAGCCAGTAAGTCTGCCGGTTTTCTTTTGTATATAGAGTTCAAGCCCGTAGGCACGTCCCTTACCATTCAGCAAGTCACCTTCCAGGTAACGGTTGCTGAGAAGGTCAGCACCGTTAATATAGTCTACTTCGTTGTTCGACTGGCGGTAGTATACCTCTGCCGATGCTTCATATTGACTTTTCCCTTCGAACGTGCGGAAGTAACCAGCTGTAAATTGATTCGAAACAGTGGGCTTCAGGTTGTTGGTACTGGGGGTCCAAACGTTCAAAGGATTGGAAGCCGTTGTATTGGAAATATAGTGTACGTATTGTGATGTTCGGGTATAGCTTGCTTTTACGGAGCTGTTGGCATCGAGTTCATACTTGAAGGATGCGCGGGGCTCAGGCGTGGTATAGGAGGCGATTGTCTCACCGCTGCGATAATAAGTTTCACTTAGCACGGAACGTCTTTTGCCCGGAATCGTATCGTTATAAGTATACGCTGTGCCTGCTCCCAGGTAGCGGAAGTTTGATA
This sequence comes from uncultured Chitinophaga sp., assembly GCA_902168205.1. Taxonomy (GTDB): domain Bacteria; phylum Bacteroidota; class Bacteroidia; order Cytophagales; family Cyclobacteriaceae; genus Ohtaekwangia; species Ohtaekwangia kribbensis. The sequence continues at coordinate 108,598 of CABHOK010000012.1, forward strand.
CACGTAAACCATACTGCACTTCCGCTCGCGATGATAAAGTAAGCTTGTGACTTACATACGCAGACGACTCCAGGGCATATTTATACTCAAGGCTGTTGTCAACCGCTTCTCCATTGGTAACGCCTTTCGTACGTGATGGATTAAACCGGTAGTAGGTAAGCTCGGCACCAAAATTCAATTCAGATTTATCGCTTATATAATAACTGAAATCAGGTTTGAAGACATAATTGGTCACAGCTGAGTTCCAATCGTATGAATTATTCTCGTCTTCATCAAAGCCAAGCTTGTAATCGTACTGACTATAAATGCCTGAAAAATTAGCAAAGAGTTTACTGGCAATAATGCTATTCCACCGAATGGTAGCGGTCTTATTTCCCCAGTTGAATACGGCATCATCTGACAGGCTGAAATTATCACGACCGAGGTATCCGGAAATATATAGCCTGTTTTTCTGATTGAAAGTATAGTTTGCTTTGGCCGTAAGATCGTAAAAGTTCAGTCCGAAATCGCCATCCAGAAAAGGGCTGGCGAGTACATCGATATAGGACCTTCGCGCGGCTACTATGAACGAACTCTTCTCGGGTATCAGCGGTCCTTCAACCGATAGTCTTGAGAAAATGAGGCCGATGCCTCCGTTTACTTCTACGTCTTTGCTATTTCCATCCTTCATGCGTACGTCCAGTACACCGCTGGTGCGACCTCCATACATAGCGGGTATAGCACCTTTATATAGCTTTACATCTTTTACAGCATCGGGATTGAACACCGAGAAGAAACCAAGCATGTGTGAGGAATTATATACCGGGGCTTCATCCAGTAACACCAGGTTTTGACCGGTGCTACCACCCCGCACATTAAAACCCGATGACCCCTCACCTACCTGGCTTACACCGGGAAGAAACTGAAGACTCTTGACGATATCTGTTTCCCCCAGCAATGCAGGTAGTTTCTGAATGGTCTTAATATCCAGTTTGTTGGTACTCATTTCAACACTTTTAATATTGAGTGACCGTCCTTCATTCTCACCAACAACGGTGATCTCCTGCAACTGCGATGATTGCTCCTGCAGGTCTACCGGTAATTTGGTATTTTTTATCAGGGTTATAGGATGAACAACTTTATCATAACCGATAAAGGTGAACTCCAGCGAATAGGTACCTTCCGGAAGTGTAATCGAATAAAATCCATAGGCATTGGTAACGGTGCCCTGACCGGTTTCAGGAACGTACACATTAACACCAATCAGCGTTTCGCCATTCGCGATGTCTTTTACCGTTCCGTCAATGGTATACTTACTTTGCGTATAGGCATATCGTGGCAACAATATTGAAAGGATAAGAACTATCCATTTCCAATGAGATTTATTCATGTATTTTTGTTTAATGATTGTGTTTCTGCTTCAGGCGGTTGGCTCCGAATATATAGCCGATGGAAGCACTGCCGGTAAAACCGCGAATAGCTTTAACGGCTCCTGCAGATTCAAATTCAGACGAATGTATATAGCGGAAATGGGCACCAGTGAGTATACGTTTTCCCAACCGGTAGTCGAAGCCTGTGCCGATGGTTGTTTGAAAAGCCATTCGTGCTTCAGCCTCGATTTTTGTACGGATATACTCCGGATCTATGTTGGTACCGAAGCGTCCTCCGAAAACAATTACAGGCATGGGTCCGGTACCCAGCAAAATATAGGGACGTGTTTTATAGCGATAAAAGGCGTAGCGGAAGCCAATGGTTATGGGTAAAATCATTCCACCGCCTGCTTCAATGCGCACGCCATCCATCTCCTGCTTTTGCGGGACTTTGATCCATCCTATATCGAAGAACCATGCCATCGAATCGTTCATCCAGGAAGTGATGTGTAAGTCCAGCACAGAACGCGCATCACTGATGTCCATATAGGTTTTGTCTTTTTTGGTGCGTACGCCTGGCAACAAATAAAAGCCACCGGTGCGGAATTCTACCGATACACGCCTTTCCCAACGAACGCGTTTGATGGAATCTTCCATTTCAATCCTGTGTACTTCTTCATTGTATAGTGGATTCTTCCACATGGCGTAAACAGGTGTGACGTTGGTCTTCTGTTCAAGTACAGTACCAGCCAAGTCAATCATCTGCTGCACAGATATACCCGATTGTACCTGCTGCCGGCTTAGTATAGCCTCTTTGGAAAATGCTGCTGTATATTTCTCTGCCAGACATCGGCTGGCTGCATCGGTAACGATATATACCCGGTTGCGATCAATATGAAAATTATCATACACTTCCCGGAGTATGGTATGAAGGAATGTGATGTCTTCGTTGTGTGATACGCTATCACATTTCCATGAATCTTTTGCGGGCAACGGAAAAATCATAACGGCCGGTGTATTTACTTTTTTCCAGACAGAGTCATGATTAACGACTGTGCGTATATCTTTTACACCGCTGTAAAGCCAAAGAATAACGGGAGCATTGGTAACCTGTGCATCGGTATAGGCATGAGACAAGTGGTAGATTCGGTTCTTGTCTCCGATGCCTGTCAAAAAAACACGCTGTCCATTGGAAGGCTTCGCTGTAAACGTTATGATACTTATAAAAAAGAAAACAATCCCACGTCCCCGCATAGTTAAACGATTACGGGGCTAAGTTGCAGAATCAGAAAAAAGCAATTCTGAAAAACAGACCGATCCTGAAATCAGGCAGACTCACAGGCTTTATTAACCGATGAAAGATATGCAGGTAACTAATATAATCTCCCTTCGATCACCAATTGCTGGAATTGCTCGCTATAAGATTCACCAACCGGTATATAACGGTCGCGGATGTATACTTTTGAATTTCGGAAAGAGACAATTTTATCCACCGATATTATATAGGACCGGTGTACACGCAGAAAACTTTCGGGCAACAATTCTTCAATGGCTTTGAGTGTTGATTGCGTCAGAACAGGATTACCGTTGTTGGTATAGATTTTCACATAATCCTTATAACCTTCTATAAAATAAATGGAGTCGAATGAAATTTTTACGGAACTTCGGTCTGTCTTAACAAATATATAATTCTCGGTAAAACTTGTCTTTTGCCGGAGTGCAGTCAGTACGCGATCGGATGCTTTTAAAAACCTGCTGAACGATACCGGTTTAAGCAGGTAGTCTATTGCGTTCATTTCGAAACCCAGTATAGCAAACTTGTCGTGTGCAGTAACGAAAACAAAGCGAGGCAATACTTCAAGACTCTTCAAAAATTCTATTCCCGATATATCCGGCATGTGAATATCTATAAACACGAGGTCCACTTTCCCGGAACGAATCACCTCGAGCGCATTGCACGGATCATGATATAGTCCTTTAAGACTCAGGTAAGGTATGCGTTTAATGTACGATTCAAGCAGCTCCAGTGCGAGCGGCTCATCATCTATTACTATACAATTTATTTTCATTCTCGATTTTCTCAGATGCCTCCCTATATTTCACCGGTCTTACCCAATCATCTTCTTCAAGCAGGTAAATACTGAGCTGAACAGTAAACAGGTCAGGGGCATCATTGATTTCCAATGTATACCGTCCCTTATAGGCCAACTCAAATCTTCTTTTTGTATTCGCGATACCAATGCCAAAGCAGTTCGAGTCAGCGCTGATATTTTCCTTCGTCATGCGTTTTGTATTGACGGCTTTGAAGAGTAATTGTTCATCATTAACATGCAGGTCAATAACGATGCTGCAAGGCTGGCTATAGGAAAGTCCATGCTTAAAAGCATTTTCAATAAAGGGGATCAAAAGCAGCGGTTCAATTTTAGCGAACATGATGTTACCGTCATAAGTAAAGAAAACCGATATATTCCGGCTATTTGAAATCCGCAGTTTCTGCATCTCGATATAATTCTCGGCATGACGGATCTCTTTGAGCAATGATATTTTTCCATGGCCCGTCTCATACAATATATAGCGGATCAGATGCGACAAGAGCAGTACGGACTCGGCTGTCTTTTCTGATTTTTTCTGTGCCAGCGAAAAAATATTATTCAGTGCATTGAACAGGAAGTGTGGATTGATCTGATTTTTGAGGAATGATAATTCGGCAAACATCTTTTCATGCTCCAGTTGCTCTTCGCGTTGTCTTCGTCTTTCGGCATGGAGGATCAGCTCAAAGCTTGTGCCCAGCCCGAGGAGCAACAGCATCGGAAACATATTCATAGGAATACGATTAAGATCGAACGGAGGCAACACCCCGACTAACCCGACAACCATCGCATGCCCCCATGTACGGAGCACGATGTTAGCCAATAAACAGCTTGCTATAAGCAGAATATATAGTTTGTATTTACGCTCAGCGAGGTATAGTGGCACCAGGCCATAACAATTGATAAAGTAAAAAGGTATAGTAGTAGCCATCATCATCACCCAGTATACTGATGCAAATTCGGCAGACCATTCGGGATTGCCTGATCCGATCAGTGGCCACGGAAATACAAACAAGACTACGATCAGCGCATGAAAGAGATGACGATATAGTCCTACTGTTGATTTCATGCACGTACTCCGGTTTACCCTCTTCATTCTTTCAGCATTTAATATCCGTAGAACCGCGTGAGTTACGAATCGGAGTAGACCAACGCTGCAATTGTATCTATCAGCATGGCAAATTTGACTTCAAAGAATTTTGTAAAAAAACAAAAAAGCAAGACCTCCCTTCGCGTAGACACGAAGGAGGTTTTGCACTTTACTATGTTAAACTATATATACCGGTTAATATCCCGGGTTCTGTGTCAATGCTGAGACACCACCAGAAGTACTCAAGTCAATCTGGCGTTGTGGAATCGGGAAGTAATCGCTCTTCCATCAACGAATGTCCCTCCTACTATGTCTGTAGTAACTGTACTTTCGTAGGCAAAAAATTTATTCAGTGTTTCTGCAGCTATACCCCACCGCACCAGGTCAAAGAACCGATATAGGTATATATACCTTAATTGTGGGCGAACCATGAAAATTTTTACCGACCTACAGTCGCATAAAAACCAACAAAACGGGAATAATTACCGACTACACAATTTTGATATAGTATATACCACGCCATTCGAGTGTATTGTAATGTTGATGAAAAAACTAACAATTTCTATTACGATGCTGGATGCCCCTATAAAAAAAAACCAGCGATATATCGCTGGCTTAAAAGGAGATTAATCTTCCGAGAAAAATGACCGATGACTACTAATGCCCTGTTATCTGGAAGTTATTATCACTTATATCATAGCTATTCGGATTATTAACATCGGTGACTTTTATTTTATATACATTAAGGCCTGCCCCCGGGAATGCAGAGACAAACGACACCGTGCCGTTAACAACGTTATGTACCCCATAGTAATAAGCCCTGTCGTTCTGAAATAAATCAACAGCAACCTGGGTAGGATTAAATACAGCTGTATTAAGCACTATCTGCATTTGAAATATAGCAGAGCCGCCACCTTGTGTTCGTCCATGAAAACTTTCACCTCCATTGGGGCTGATCAGTCCATTTGAAATTAAGTTATTCTGAGGATAAAGCGTTTGAGCCGCTAAAATATCATTGGATGAAAAACCATTCCAACTGAAATTAGCGGTGCCTCCGTTCATGACAGAATTAGGATCTGATGTAGGAGTTCCCGGCACTGTGTTGGCGCCATCAGGGTCGGCCTGTTCACCTCTTTGAGACCAGTTAGTATGTCTGAAACCAATACAATGTCCAAGTTCATGAACTAAATTATATCGCATCTGGCCAGCGCTTATCGAACCATTGTTGAAATCCGGATTAACATTAATTATAGCACCGGCATTTCCGCCCTGTGGCGGAGTGGCACCAGCAATTACATTCGGTGGCAACATACCACCATCGTTTTGAATGATGATATCAGCATTATTGGAACTTGTTACATACGAAAAACTAATGCGACAATTGGTGATGTTAGTCCAATCATTGGTTGCGTTGACAATCTCAGTATACCAGGCTGCCGGCAAAAAATTAGAACTCGTATTCAGAATATGAACGCGTATAGTAGGCTGCGAACTATAGCTAACCAAATTGTACGTGCTCGCTTGTTCTGTTCGTCCATTTTCTCCTGCGAATGATTTCGGAATTAAGATATCACCTTCCACCAGATAGTAATCTTCCAATTCAATTGTTTCGGGAATAGCGTTTGCATCCGTATTATTTTTCACTCCCTGATCTTCATCCTGACAGGAGATAGCGATTGCTAAAATCAACAAAAGAGACATAAGGGATTTTCGTAGAGAAAGAACGGGCATTTGCGTTTTCATAACTTTTGTTTTTGGGTTTAGTAACTGTATAATATAAGCGTAAGCTAATAGTACGATCCCCGCTGAAAGTTTTGTACTGGTCCGTGTTCATGCTCTCTATAGGTCAGAGTGATAAGCAGCAACGAACCACGAGCCGAAATCTTTCAGTCGTTTTTAAATCTAAAAATAGATGAATGCAACAGGGCTATATTTCCCTTATCCCGAGAGAAGTTATACCTGTTTTGTTTGGCAGGTCTCCTGGCTTCGTGTCTCGTTACCAGTCTTCCCGTGCCGCGAAGGCGACAGTGACTAAGATTCAAGGGGTAACGAATTTCAATAACACTTTCAGTAGCGGGTACTGCTCCGGAATTTCACCGGATTCCCTTTTCATTGCGCGAACCGATTATAGGTACTTGCAAAACCAATTGAAACAAATGTAATATTCCGCACATAAATACTTTCCTCAAATGCGTACTTGTTGAATATTTATTTACGAGTTACTACAATTAAAATACATTTCCTTTGATCTTTCTTTCATTTCAAATCTGCAACGAAGTATGTATACATTCTAAGCTCACTCCCATCGGCATTCCAACCGGATTTATACATTTTCAAATAGAATGTCGTATCATCCTTCCACCTGATTTCTTCAATGGATAATTCGCCCTCTATAAAACAACTTGAATACTCTTTCAAAAAATGTCCCGAGTGTCTCTGTCCTATTTTTAAAACGGCAATGCTCAATGTCCCCGATTCATACTCCGGATTCTGATAATACACCATGTACTTGTAATTCACAGAAGGCTCCGGCAGTGAAACACTGTAGTCACCCAGGGATATCAATTTATACTGATCATTCGTGACGCTATCAATCAACATCATCTCGCCAAAACCCAAGCCTTCTGCCGTTGAATTATTTCGAATCGCGAATATTTTCATTCGTGAATTATACCCGAGATACTCACTCCCGCTCCAGCCCGTTTCACCTCCGTAATTCTTATACTCCTTAAACTCAAGTTTCTCCCTTGACGTTCGGATAACGAGATTACCTCCCCTCCTTTCAATATTCGTTTTATAGAATGCATCGCGTGAAGGTATCTTCAGGAAATCACGTTCATTGACAGAATCTATTCGGAATTTTGGCAACCGCTCGTAAATCTCATAGTAACCGATTTCAACTACCTTCGTATCGTCAACATTTTCATCGGAGATTTCGATGGTGTTGATTCCTATATTCTGTGTATTCAGGAAAGCAGTTTCAGGATATATAAAATTGCATGGATCTATAATCAGAAATAGTAAAAGTGCGGCAAATACTGGCATCGTTAACTCCTTATAATTTCCTACTTACACTCAATGAAACCATTAAAAGATTAATCGGTTGTCAATTCCAATTCGTCTAAGGTTCCCCTTACAGTTTTCAATTCTTTTATTCTTTCTTCCTTCACGTCAATCAATGACTCAATTTCTTCTGCCGTCAGTTTTGGTCTCTCAACTTTATATCCATTAAGAACCAGGCTCACAACGGTAACTTTCAATTCCAGATTAAAATCAGAAAGGTTGGGGTTCTCCATAGGATATCTGGAAGCGTTCCACAACCTCGGATTCGTTTCCTGGGTTTCACTCAATATAAGATGTTCATCAAACGACTCCTGTGCGCCTATCAAACTCGTCTCATCTCCGATGGTAATGATTTGGGACTTGATTACTTCTCCCGTTAGGCGTTGCAAAAGTTCAAACTGAAACGTCATCGGTCCTTGCAAGGGCGATGCTCCTATATATTTATACTCTACTTCCAGTTCCGGAACCATCCGGTCAAAAAAGTCAACGCGATTAATTTTGACAGAGCTCACTTTAAACAGATCAAGTCGCTTTTCAATGTTTACAGACTTACCCTTCAGACTGTCCAGCCGGGCTATCTCTCTCGTTGCTTTTTCTATTTCTCTCTTGTTAGTCGCCTTTAAAATATCTTCTGCTAAATCGACAACAGAAGTATAGGTCTGTCCATCTACCATTGACAGGGATATATCATCAAGCGATTTACCTTTATATTCCTCTCTCGAATCCCACTTAAGCCGCATAGCCTCCAGGGCGACAACACGTAACGCTTTCTCCAGGTTTACCCGCTCTCTCTCATCCAATTCATCTTCAACTTTTTTTCGCGAACTATCAAAATCATTTCCATCCAATTTTTCCTGGCACGAAGCCATCATCAACAAGATAAATAGTACTATACTCCTTCTCATATTTTCAGATTCTATTCATTATGATATCTAGTAATCAAGTTCAAATCGCCTAAGTCTTATTGAATCATTGCAGCAACTAAGTATTACTTCTTTACGATCACACTTCAATCCTCCAGGGAAGATTGCTGTACAATCTCTTGCAGGCACTCATTGTAATCGAAGTGCTCAAAACTGGTTGCTGATTTTAGCTGTATAGGCCAGGTGGCATTTTCGGAGGGCATGTCTTCATCCATGGTATGGATAAGAATTTCCTTTACAGTTCCTTTTCCCTCCGTTGTAGCCAGATACGTAAATGAACTGTGAGAACCTGCGCCCATAAAGTAACCCGTCAGTTCATGCAACGTCATCCGGCCATCCTTCCAGGCGTAGTCGAAATATATATGCCCGTTCGGGCCGACCGCATATAAATCGAATGAGACTTTACCTTCTTCAATCTTTACCGTTTCGGTATCAAATTGTTTATAGCCATCACCATTATACTCTGCCGGCATAATGGTTTTGCTTTCGCTGAAAATACTGAAGCCGTTTTTCTTTCCCAGGAGTATAATTGCGCTACGCGGAAGATATTTACCTTCGTCACGGTTTGCCTGCAACACCAATACTTTGTCTTTAAAATTATCTTGGTTGATATACCCGGAATCGATATACTGTACCTGGTAATTATATACTTCCAAAAATTCGTTCAGATTGAAATCAGGAATAAGGGCATCACCATGATGAATAGACGTGCTGGTATCGCTGACGGCCGGCAATACCGATGGTTCACCTTTTTTCTTTGCAGAGCCAGACTCTTTACCCTGCCAGCACGCGCACAGGTATATCGGCAGCCCTAAGAGCAGGCAACAAACGAGTTTTCTATTAATCATCTTCTCTGAATTCAGCTTTGAGATGTAAAGCTCAGGAAGAAAATGATTTCAATTTAAATGGATATAAATCCGCAGTGATTGGTTAAACATTTGCGGCCGGTCATTTCAAATTTGCGCGGGCATACCCAACGCTTTTTACCGGGAGTGTAAGCAGTACAGAGGTTCCGTTATTGGTTGAATTGATTTCAACGTGTGCGCTTGTCTTGTTTTCTCTTGCCAGAATTTCAAGTCTTTCCCTGGCGATCGTTCCTGAAAGTGATTGACGATTGGCAGCACTTTTCGATGCACCGATACCTTTACCGTTGTCCATCACCTTCACCTGTAACTGCTTTTCTTTGAGCAAGATCTCCAATACAATTCTGCCATTGCCGGAACGATTGCTAAAGCCATGAATGATGGCGTTCTCGACAAACGGCTGTATCAGCATGGGCGGTATTAATATCGTTGACGTGTCCGTATCCGGCACAGCGATCTCATACGAGAAGCTGTCTTCAAAACGCATCTGCTGCAAGCTCAGGTAATTTTCAAGTGCTTCCAGTTCTTCACTGAGCGGAACATAGTTCTGCCTGCTAAGTTCAAGACTGCTGCGGAGAAGTCTGCTAAACTGGTTGAGGTATTTTATCGATTTCTCCTTCTGATCAAAGCGGATAAAACTTTGCAATGCGGATAGTGTGTTGAAGATAAAGTGAGGTTCCATCTGTGTTCTTAATAGCTGCTGCTGCAGTAAAGTTCTTTCCTGTTCCTGTCTTTGTTTTCGCTGGCGTTGAATAAAGAAAAGCAACACGATCCACGAAGCTGCCAGCAACACTACCAACCCGATAATATATAGCAGCAGTTTGTTCTTTTGCGTAGTGGTATGGACTGTCTGACTAAGGCTGGTGATCGATTTATCTTTAACCTGAAGCTGGTAAAGCGTAGTCATCTCTTCCGTGGCCTGTATACCGGCATTCTTCAGAATGGCATCTCGTAAATCCAGAAGCCCCTGCGTTTCGTCTTGCGCCTTTGCTATATTGTGAGTAGCAAAATAGTAGTGTGTCTTAGCCTGCTTGTTCATTGCCCTTTCGTAAAAGGACAATGCCTGAGAATATTCCCTTTCAATAAACGCTGCTTCCTGAATTAACACTTCTGCTTCCGGATATTGCCTGGTCTGAACATACAAGTCAATGAGGTTGGCCATGGTGATGTAAACATTCTTCGCAGCACTTATCTTTTGCGGATTGGCCACCAGGTTTTCTTTATCGTAGTCTTCTACCAATTTATAGTAAGGTATCGCTGTACTATATTGTGTGGTGAGTGAATAATAGTTCCCGGTATGTTCATTTGTAAATCGCACTTGCAACGGGTCATTCGTTTTGCTGGATATAGTCTGCAACTGCTGCAAATAAGAATGGAGTGAATCAACACTATAGCTCCCGCTTTCGACATACGCTGTAAAAAGTTGAGAATAGGCTCTGAAGCTATATTTATAGTTGTTGTTTGGAATTCTCTCTAAGAATGTAAGCGCCAGCTTGTTCTGTTGAATGGCTTTTTGGTATTGGTGGATTTTGTTGTTGTCCTGGGCCGCGTTGAGGAGACAGATTACTTTTGCGAGCGGTTTACTTCGCAGCGAATCATCGCTCATGATAATGGCTGCTGATTTATTGAAATAATAAACAGCCTGATAAAATTTACCTTCCGATTCTGCGATCAGTCCTGCACCGTTATATACTGTAAATTTCACCTCGTTAAGTTCAGGTTCACGTCCTGACAGATCAACGGCTATATTGATGTGATGCCGGGCACTGTCGATCGATTCACGTACCAGGTTCTTGGCAATCTGGTAATGTATAAACGCCTGGGCCGCATTGCTGCGTGAGAGGTCTTTCTGCCGGAGTTGTGTGTTCCAAAACTCAAGCTTATCAACCTGCTCATGCTGGTCTAAACTATCCGTAAGATTGTTCAGGTTCTCCAAAAGATCTTTAGAAGAAATAGTTGTGGCTACTTCCTGTTTTGGCCGGCACGCGATCAACACAAACAAAAGCGAAACAAAAAAAATCCTGCTCATTATTTCAGCAGGTTTAGCTGGTCGAGAACATATTCCTTTCTGCGGGTAGCAACCGGAATTTCAGAAAGGTCTTTCATCACCATTACTCCTGTCTTCAGGTATTTATCGATAAAATTTTTGTTCGCTATATAGGATTGATGCGTGCGGATAAAGAACTCCTCCGGTAAAAGCTCTTCATAGTATTTCAACGGTTTGGATGCCGTTACGATCCTGTTATTCTCCAAATGTATTTGGGTATAAGAACCTTCACCCGACAAGTACACAATCTCGTTCAACCGGACAATCTGCAGGCAATCCACCGAAGTGACACACAAGTTGGAAGTCATGCTGATAGCTTTTGCATCGCTCTGCTTTTTTGCAATGGAGATCTGGTTGGAATGATCTGACTTTTTTGTTTTGTTCAATCGTTGAATTGCCACCGAAAAATCTTCCTGGTCTATTGGTTTAAGAAGATAATCCAGGGCACCAAACTTGATAGCCTTGATGGCAAAGTGATCAAACGCTGTGACAAAGATGAGATGAAACGCTGGGTCTTCCAGTGCATTCAGAATATCGAACCCCGTACCATCGGGCAACTGAATATCCATCAGCACCAAATCCGGGTTTATATCACGGATGATTTGCAGAGCGCTCTGCACCGAACCGGCTGTTGCCTCAAGCTTCAGACTTTTTTCCCGGACAACAAGCCACTCCAATTCTTTTCTTACCGCAGGCTCATCTTCAATGATCAAGGTTCTCAACAGGGGCATTACAAACTTTCTTTATCAACCTCAAAACTAAAGAATTCAACGGCAAGTTGAAAAGATCTTGAAAGACGTCTGAAGCGATGTCTTTGATGGGTCAACCTTGACAATCCGGAATCCGGGTTGAGGATTCGTGGCCGAAGGTCGGGTTGGTGTTATCTCCAGTTAAGATGCGGATTATAGCTATATATCACCAGGATCTTCTTTGCTTATTATATCGTACGTATGGGAGGCAGAACCATTCTTTCAAGATAATAAAATTATAGCTATAAACTAAACATCTCAGTAAAAATACCATACATTAAATTTTATACCCTCAGCATGTAAGTCAAATGACACCTAAATATCCCCCAAAAAATTTCGACAAAAGTTATCCTGCTATACATCAAACGTTACCAGCCTTACTATATACATTGTAAGTACGTTTCCCAATCCCCCAATTTTAATTACATGTTCCATCACACATACCTATAGATATAAATATATATCTTCATAAATACGATTCTATATCTATATAATATACCTATATTCACCTCTATAAAACATATTTTCAGCCGGAGCGCCATAGACGTAGAAACAAAAGGTATATTAAATGTTGAAACACACAGAAAACAACGACCGTAATAAGTATATAATTTTCGCAGAGCTTGTGCAGATTTTTTAACAGGAAGGGCGTGACGTAAAACTCACGCCTTTTTTTATGATAGCTTACGGATGCGCTACAGAACAGAGCACTTAAATGAATAACCCTATATCAACCTAAACTTAATAACCTATATGAATAATTCCTCGTGAGTTCCGAGCGCGTATACTTCTGTCCCAGGTGATACGAAGATAAAAGGTGCCTGCCACTCCGACTGCCATCGGGCAGCAGGCTGTTTTAAAATAATTAGACAATCATTTAAAACATTTTCTTACTTATGATTTTAACTGCTACAAACGTAGAACGGTATTATTATGTCCTCAAATTAAATATTCTATCAACACTCGGTACATTCACTCACCTGGCAAAAGCCTCGCTCTTTTTCATTGCGCTTTTTGCGTGTAGTGCAGTTAACGCACAAAACACTAAAACAGTTTCGGGTACTGTAACCGACAATGAAGGTGTTCCGATCCCCGGTGTAACGGTTTCAGCAAAGAAGTCCGGAGCAGGAGTCAATACAGATGCTCAGGGTAAATTCACGCTCCAGGTTCCTGAAACAGTCACGCATTTAGTATTCTCCATTATCGGGTATGCATCGCAGGAAGTAGAGGTACCGGCATCCGGAGATATAGCGATAAAACTTCAGGAATCATCCAGTCAGTTAGAGGAGATTGTCATCATCGGGTCACATGCCAGTGGAAGAACCGTATTGGAAACGCCTGTGCCTGTCGATATCATTGATCTGAAGGAAATATATAAAACCACCCCCCAGATATCCATCAGCCAGATATTGAATTATGTAGCACCATCGTTCTCATCAAACGCTCAATCTATACAGGATGGTACGGATCACATTGACCCGGCAAGCTTACGCGGAATGGGCGTGGACCAGGTGCTGGTATTAATAAACGGTAAGCGCCTGCACCAGACTTCACTGGTAAATTTTCAGGTTGGCCCGGGTCGCGGCCAGGTTGGTACAGACTTGAACCAGATTCCGGTTTCAGCGATATCTAAAATTGAAATCTTACGCGATGGTGCTGCCGCTCAATACGGCTCGGATGCCATTGCCGGTGTAATCAATATTATATTGAAAGAGTCAACGGGTGTGGTTGAAGTTTCTGCTACAACGGGGGCTTACTTCACAGGCGATAAAAGTCTGAAAGAGCAGGATAAAAATTACGATGGCCAGCAATTCCTCACTACATTCAACTATGGGATTCCGCTAAATGCCAACGGTGGCTTTATCAACTTCAGTGGTTCGATTGAAGACCGGAAAAGAACGAACCGGGCTTCTGATTATGAAGGAACTATATTTAGGGATTACAACGCGACTGATGGTAATGGAAACCTTCTCTATGATATCACACAGTTCTCCACAGACGCAACGGATGATAATGCGTTAGCCTACTTTCAAGCGAACAATTTAACCGGTGCCGACATTACCGATGCAGAATTGGCAAGAAGAGGAACCACGCGCAGAGATTATACCATGTATGTAGGCCAGGCACAGCTGAGAGATGCCAAAGGCTATTTCAATGCTGTACTTCCGATTAACGAGAATTTTGAATTCTATTCTTTCGGAGGTATAGGATTTCGTCAGGGTCGATCTTCCGGGTATTCACGTCTTCCGTCCAATCCTTCGCGATACCTTCCGGAAGTATATAAAGATGGTTTCCTGCCACACATCAATTCGAAGATCGCTGACAAGACTTTTGCTGTAGGTATACGCGGTACTGCAGGTACATGGAAAGTAGATTTCAGCAATATATATGGATCGAATCAGTTTCTGTTCTTCATCGATCAGTCCATTAACTTTTCACAACTGACCGCATCTCAAACCAGCTTCGATGCCGGTGGACATGCCTTTAGCCAAAATACAACAAACTTTGACCTCAGCCGGAAATTCGATGTGATGGAAGGACTGAACATCGCGTTCGGAGCGGAGCACCGCTATGAAAATTTTAAAATCATTGCAGGTGAAGAAGCATCGTGGCGAAACTATGGATTGGATGCCAACAATCAGCCGACCGTATTTCTCAGAACTCCTACCCTTGATGCTAACGGAGATATAGCAGTCGATACACAGATTCGTCCCGGAGGTTCACAGGTATTTCCCGGCTTTAAATCAAATGTAAATCAGTATCGAAACAGCTATGCGTTCTACGGAGATATAGAGCTGGATGTAACTTCGAAATTCCTGGTAGGCGGTGCTATACGTTACGAAAACTATAGCGACTTTGGCAGCACTACAAATTTTAAAGCGGTATCCCGTTATAAGCTGAACAACAACTGGACTGCACGCGCTGCCTTTAACACGGGCTTCAGGGCACCTTCGCTACACCAGGTATATTTCCAGACTACCACTACGCAGTTGGTGAACGGTACATTATCGGAAGTGGGTATATTTTCGAACACCAGCAAGCTGGCCCAGATATTAGGTCTTCCTAAATTAAAAGCAGAGCAGTCGAGAGGCTTTACCGGTGGTATCACAGGAACCTTTCTCGATAATTTCAGTCTGAGCATCGACTACTTCTACATCAAGGTAAAAGACCGAGTTGTATTTACGGATGCTATATCCGGAGACCCTGCAGGAACACCGAGCCAGCAGCAGATCTATAATTTACTGCTGCAGGCCAATGCTTCTGTAGCACAGTTCTTCGTAAATGCAATAGATACCAAGACACAGGGATTGGATGCGGTGCTTTCGTATGCAGACCGCCTGGGAAGCGGATCGTTGAAAGTTGATCTGGCGGCTACATTTTCAAAAACAAAACTCGATGGAGATGTAAAAGTGCCGTCCACATTTGAAGGAAATGAAAGCTTCTTCTTCCCGAAGAGCAGCAAGACTATATTGGAAAATATATCGCCCGTGCAAAAGCAAAATCTGATTTTGACCTATGCGTTGAACAACTGGAATTTCTTCCTGCGCAATGTACGGTTCGGAAGTGTAGTAGATCCGAATATAGCCGATAATGATGGTAACTATATGAAGTTTGATCCTAAAATTGTTACCGACCTCTCGGTAAGCTATAGCATTACAAAAGCAATTCAGTTAACAGTCGGCTCCAACAACTTGCTGGATATATACCCAACAAAGGTAGACAAGAACAAATATCCCGGTGGCTATGATGACGGACGCTTCCGTTATCAAAATGCTGCTTCTCAATTCGGATACAACGGACGTTTTCTTTTTGCCCGTTTAAATCTGACACTGTAAAAGAGTTTCCGGTTATTACTATATAAAAGAGGCTGTCTCAAAAAATTGAGACAGCCTCTGATTTTTATCCGCACCCGCAACCCCATCATCATAACATTCCGATAGAATTCAGTAAACATTGTCCGGTCTTTTGAAATGCAGTGGTCGTGAAATTCAGTCGAAGCTTCTTTTTTCATTTTCTGGCAGGTTTGTTCTTACTAACTCGTGCACTCGCGGGCGAAGTATTTTTTTCACCGGGGCTTCTACCCGGAGGCACTCAACCACCTGCAACAAGCGGAGACTATATATGGGCTTTCTTCACAAACAGACTTTGCATCATGTAGCCACGACTTACATCAACAATTTCTATAATCCAAGCAACCTGAAATCAGTATAGCAACGAGAGAGACTTATCCAACCTATATAATCAGCGACTGACACATTGGATGTATACTAATATCGAGAACAGTCAATATGGATATCGTACCTGCAAACACTCGATCCTACACTGCAGGTGATTTTTAAGTCAGAGACAATCATTGCTTTGCGTTCTGCTTTCATTTTCTCATGATCAGCGGCAAGCCACGCAAAAAACCACGGCACCGCCCCAGGCAATAGCAAAATAGTTGAAGATCGTATCTCAGTATACTTCAGACAGACCTTTTTACATCGAAAGAGGTCTATTTTTTTGTTGATACACAGCGGCATATGCTAAATTGGATTGTGGCTAAGGATAGCACGGAAACAACGCCACCTCTATACGCGCGACAACTTCATACCTATAAAACAAACCTTCCGGGGCGCACAATAGTATTATCGGTTACCTTCCTGAACCGTGGATTTAATAACAAATGCCGTCAGTTCCACCATCTTACCCTCGCGAAATCGCCATACATCGCAGTATGCGTAATGAGCATCTCTCCCGTCTTCGTCCTTCATGGTTATGCTGCCGAGTGCTGTAACGAAATCATCCTCAGCGATTAAGTTCGTGACCTTGAACCTGGGCGGTGCCTTATAGGTCTCTGCTATCCACTGACGAACGGCTTCTTTCCCGCGCAAGGTCTTGTCGCCTACAAATGTCCATACCGTATCGTCCGTGCAAAACAAGAGAAACCCTTCATAATCACCTGCCGTAATGACTGCGTTAGCCTTCGTCAATATTTCTTTATTAGTCTCTGGCATCGAAAAATCTTTATGTTTCAAATTGCGTATAAGGTGAAACCATTTACGCTGATATTAAATTATGTTGAATTCCGTATGAAGATTAATCACCTAAAACTATACCATGCGTCTGGGCTCCCCAATCTGTTGACCTATAGTGCATTCTTTTTGATTGAGACTTCTGAGCAACATCAATATATATAGATTGAAAGCTGTCGGATGGTGCATTAAAAATCATTTCCGGAATTTATATTTGCCGGAACCGCTGCCGAAAATATAGACAATGATGTTCTTATATTTGAAGTTGTAAGCAATACATTAAACAACCCAAATGCACATATGAGTTTACCGTTTATTGAAATCATAGAAGCCACCACTCCCGATCCGAATCTTTTAATGTGGAAATTTACTGACGAAGACAAAGAAATTAAAAACGGTGCAAAGCTCACAGTACGAGAATCTCAGGTAGCTGTTTTTCTTAATGAAGGTCAGCTTGCAGATATTTTTCAGCCGGGACTTCATACACTAAGCACTGAAAACATTCCCGTTATAAGTCGCCTGAAAGGTTGGAAGTATGGATTCAATAGTCCGTTTAAAGCCGATGTATATTTTGTAAATACCCGACAGTTTGTAAATAACAAATGGGGAACACCTGCACCGATCATGATGAGAGACCCGGAGTTTGGTCAGGTGAGAGTTCGTGCCTTCGGTACGTTCGATATTCAAATCAAAGACCTTGCTGTGTTCTTTCGTCAATATGCCGGATCGTACCAGACCTTTACTATTTTCGAATTACAACATGAACTGCGGGATTTCATTGCACCCAAATTCGGAGAAGTCTTAGCACAGCAAAATATATCGGTAAAAGATATAGCAGGTAACGTTACTGAACTCGGCAAGAAAATAGAACCATTCCTGAAACCCTATTTCTCGCAATTTGGAATCGAGCTGATTTCGTTTACCATTACAAGTGTAACACTACCGGATGAAGTCTCTGCACACTATGACAAGATAACCAATATGAACATGGTAACTGACATGGACAAGTTTACCAAGTTCAATACTGCGCAGGCCATCGGTGAAAAAGGAACCGCTTTAAATGAAGCTACTACGAATGCTATAGCTATGGGAATGATGGTGAACCAGGTGAAGCAAGTCAATCAACCACAGGACGACATAACCTCGAAGTTACAAAAACTGAAAACACTTTTTGAATCCGGCCTGATAGACGAAGTAGAGTATAAAGCAAAAAAAGCAGACCTGATCGATAAACTATAAAATCGAAATGAGCGAAAATAAAAAAACTCTTTCGCTGCTGGAACGAATGAAACAAAAGGCAGTGGAGCAAAAATCGTATGGAGGAGAATATATTGAAGAACCTGCAAAAGTTAATGCAAGAACCTGTCCTAACTGCGGAGCCGGAAGAGCGGAACAGGATGGATTAACACATTGTGCTTACTGCAGCTTTGAATTTCTTTCGGTGAAACTTACCGATGGCATCAACATCAAAAAAGACGATAACTCTCAAAATATTTAAACCGTGTCAGGACTTTTTAAGAACGCATCTGAAGACAGTCGAATAATTGTTGTAAGAAAAGAAATGAATGAAACCAAGGAACGCTTCTTTTCATTCATTGGCAAACTGGAAGACAAACTAAGAGAATTTACCGCTGCATCTATACCTGAATTGTCGGAACTAAATAATACAGACCCCGATCAATTCAAGAGGGGCTATCACCGAATGAAGTCTGCGGTGCTTGGACAATTGGACAGCATTCAAAAAAAAGCACTGGATGTCAAGGAAGAAAAAATTGCCGGCTTCCCCTACTCAAGTAACGATCACGAAATTTCAAGAGTATACCACGAATTCAGAAACGAATGTTACGATCGTTTTTTTCAATTCGAAGCGCTATATGCCCAATGCCGCCAGGACGTAGAAGATACTTACGCGGAAGACTTTGAAGCGCAGTATCAAAAAATTCTGGATGAACATGAAGCGATCAAAGACAAGTTCCGGTGCAAGCAATGTGGAAGCCCTATAACTATTGATAAACTATATTTCACAACGACCTATATTACTTGTCCGGCCTGCCAGACTCGCAACACATTTGAACCGAGTACACAAGCGAAGATGCTGGAACATATCGGACGAAGTTTAGCAGAACAAAGAACAAGTCATTTACTAAAAGAACATGATGAGATTCCAAAAAAAACTCAAGCGCTATACTTGCAACGACATGACCTCGAATTGAGTCTCATCCATGAAAATGACAAGAATATCATTGAACAGAAAAAAGCCGAGATACAGGCAATCGAAAAACAGCAGCAGGAACTTGAAAGTATACGCCCCGCTCTGTACCAAAATTACCTGCGGGCCATGTTTGATGAATGGAACAAGATTAATCCGGCATTGGCTGACGAGCACGAAAAATTTTACATCCGATTACTAAACGACTATCAGAAATAAATCAAATTCAAATTATGAGCAATCCGCTATTAGAACCTATTCACGGAATATCGTTGTACGACTACGCAGCAGTATCTGCAAAAATGGCTTCGGGTATAGATCCAAAAGAAATTTACAAAGCATTGGGAATCGAACCTGCTGTATTTGAAGAGGCTTCTGCGTTGTGGGTAACCCGAATGCAGGAAGACAGTACGTTTGAGGTAACTATACTCTTCGGGCAATACTTTTCAGAAGCAGATAAACATCCGAAGCTAAACGGACTTCAGGCTGAAGTAAGTGAAGAAGGAAAAGCCAATCTCGAAAAACTTAAAACCGATCGTTACTTCTACGAAGAGTTGAACGGAGCCCGACAAGCCGCTTACGAGTATGGCTATGATGGAGCGCAGTGGATACAGGACAACTTTGGAATTTCGCTAGGTGATTTTCAGGCTATAGCTATGAAATGGTCGGAAGTACAAGCTGCAGAAATACATACGAATACTGACAACATTCACCATTTCGTTGACTACCAGCAAAAGAAACAAGCTGAGTATGCAGCAAAATTTGCATCTGAACAAGGCGGCAATATCGCTGACGATGTTGAATTCTGATATACTATAAATAAATCCCAATAATTGAAAAGCCTGAAGTCGCAATGACTTCAGGCTATATATTTCAAAAAGTTTTTGACGTATTATAATTTACTTTTGCCTAAAAAAAATCGGAATGAAAGAGCAACTCACAACTTTATTAAAGAAGTTAAAAGAAGATTCACTCCCGTTTAAAGACGTTATTGAGTTTATAGAAACTTACTATCAACATCAGCCAACGGCCTTTAAAAATGGAGACCTGCGCAATGAGGCAACCCAAAACCAAGGGAGTGCAAAGGTTTTTACTTTCGCGCAGCTAAATAAGCTAAGCAAAGAGGATACGTTAAATTTATTTGCAGAGCACTATAGATCGGTATTAGAAAACCCTGATGGAACCGATCACCAAAATATCAGGCAGTTTATGATCCATGGCTGGCCGGGGATAATTTTTGAAGGACAAGCTCTGCTTGCCAGGTAATCCCCGGATTAGTCCATGCGTTTGCCATGGTAATAACCGGCATATCGGAAACGTTTTTTATACAGTCTGGTAACTGCCGCATTTCACCCTGATAGGGTACACTCAGCAGTCCCTGGTCGGGTATATCTGTATTCTCGATGAACGCAACGACATTCTCTGATTCGAAATGATATAATTGTCAATGGTAATGTTATTCCTGTTTATTCTTTAACAGTCCCATCAACTCAAAAGCACCTCGCGTTACAATCACGATGTCTTCATCCTCAGGCTCTGATAGATATATAGGTATGAGACTGCCGGAACTGTTTCCTGTTCTGACGGGTACCGCCCGGAACACATTACTTCCCGATGAAACAAAGATGTAATTCTTTCCTTCGTAATTGGCAATAGCCTCCGTCGGTACAACATTCTCTGTATCCGATGCTGTTTCAATACGGGCCGTTACAAACATTCCCGGAAGCAATGATTGATGTTCACGGTTCATATCACAATGTACCTGCACGGTGCGGTCTGCGCCAATCTCCTTCCCTACCAGATAAACCGATGCATCATAACAAGTCGTGTCATTGGCCAAGTGGAAAGTAACTTTTTGTCCGGTCGAAATTTTGTGAATGTCTTTTTCATATACCTGAAGCTCCACATGTATATGTTGCAGGCTTACTATTTTAAACAGCACATCGGTAGCTGTTACAAACTGGCCGGTGCTGACATTTACCGTTGTAACAAAACCGTTAACAGGTGAACGCAAAGCAATTGTAGAACTGATTTTCCCATTCTGAAGCGATGCCGTTGAAATATGAATCATCGCCAGCTTCGCTTCCAGTCCATTCACGATCGCCTTCATACTTCCGTATTGAGCCTTGGATTGCTGCAATGACTTCTGTGCGTTCACATTTTCCCGGGCCAACTCAACCTGGCGCTCATATTCCTTTTCGAGAAATTCAAGTTTACTAACGTTATCCAGATAATCCTGCTGCAGCTGTATATATTCCTGATTTTGAAGAACAGCCAATACATCGCCCTTTTTTACCGGCATACCCGGAAGTATATATATAGCATTAACAAAGCCGCCCCATGGCGGTGAGATTATCGTTACATTCTGAGGGGGCACATCCAGTTTCCCGTTAACCGTGATACTCCCGGCTACAGGTCTCCGCTCCATCTTGCCGAGTACAATGTTGGAAGCTTTATACTGGACCGAAGTAAGTTTCACAACATTGCCTTGCAATGAATCTACAGAAGTATATTGTTCTGACGGTGGCTTGCTTGTGCAGGCAGTCAGAAGTGAAACAGCAAATATGAATAAGACTATATTTTTCATGTTATAGGTTGCCGGTTAAATAATCAATAGTGATCACACTCTGGTTGTATTGCTGCAAAGCATTCAGGTATCCTTCGCGGATCGCCAGCGACTGCTTAACGTTAAGCAGTACTGTAGCCTGATCAACCTCGCCACTCCGAAATGCCTGCTGACTCTGGGCAGCAAGCAACGCGGCAGACTTGAGTGCGTACTCCCGGTAGTATGTGAGGCTTGTGTTGTTTTTGCTCAACTCCTGCAAGGCTGCATCATATTGTTGATTTATACTTAACACCAGCGACTCGCGTTGTTTCCTTGCTATCGTGGTAGATAGAACAGCGGCTTTCACGCGGGCAATGTGTGGCGCCAGCCAAAGCGGAAAAGATAAACCTATACCAAATCCCTGAAAGCGTTTATGCGAATCGAAATATTGATCCTGTCCATTTACATTTTGCATACCAATGAGTGACTGATTAAAGTAAGCTACCCGCAAGTCGGGCATGATGCGCGATACTTCAACACTTCTATAGCTGTCAGCCACCTCGATCTGTTGTTGGGAAAGAACAACGGAAGGATTGGTATCAATAGTCAACGAGCCAATATAGCCGGGTGAAGTAAACGTCTCCAGGCTCCCGGCTATATCTGTAATGGATGGCGATTGGCATAGTCGCTGCAGATGATTGAGCGCAATTTGTTTGTCGCTTTCACTGCGCGCGCGCAGATTCTTTACTTCCATCAGTTGTGTCTCCGTCATCGTTACGGTTAGCAACGTTGCTTCACCAGTTTTGTACTGGATCTCAGCAACGTGTAACAGCGCTGTCAATAAACTATCTTGTTCTGCACGGCATTCGTGCAGCGCTTTCAAATGTAACAGCTGATTGAAAGTTTGTTTTACCAGGAACACCAGCTCATTTTTACTTACAATCTCTTGCTGCATTGCAGCTTTGGTCATGGCTTTATTCACTGTTTTCTGTCCCACAAAGACTGCAGGAAACGGAATGCTCTGAGATATAGTCAAATTGTTATCTCCGCGTTGAATACTATTGTATTGTCCATATAAAAGTGAGACATCGGTC
The DNA here is from genome assembly GCA_902168205.1 of uncultured Chitinophaga sp. Lineage (GTDB taxonomy): Bacteria > Bacteroidota > Bacteroidia > Cytophagales > Cyclobacteriaceae > Ohtaekwangia > Ohtaekwangia kribbensis. The sequence goes on from CABHOK010000012.1 coordinate 131,635, forward strand.
TTGGGCAATTCAAAGGCCGTTCGCTCCAGTATTGTCAGACGTGATGTCTCCAACCTTGCGGCCTCCACAGCAGGGTGTTTATCTAATGCCTGCTGTATAGCATCGTTCAGCGTGAGCGCAGCATCCTGTGCATGAGCTGTCATGACGCCTGCCAGAATAAAAACTATAGGTATATATTTCATAACTTACGTCCTTTCGATTCCAGATAGAGTTTATTGAGCAAGGCACGTCCCGAGTAATCTTTGCCTGCCAGTGAGTGGAAGTTGGTGCGGAAGAATGGTTTGGCGCGCTTGATGAAAGTATATTCTCCCGGGTATGCCTTCCTGAGTTCATGCAATGTGAGCATCCGTACAGGATTTGAAATACTTGTACTGAAAAAGTAATTAATGAATGGTCCGCCTTTACGATGATGTACCTTCCGGGAATATAACACTAGCCCTGCGGTATCCAGAATCCTGTAATATCCGTAGTTGTGAAAGATTCCCTTTTTCCCAAAGGCGCGGTAGTAATAAATGCCTGAACGGTATCCGTATAATTTACCATACTCAAATACATGCTTGCCGGTTGACGATTCAATAACAAGTTTACTTTTTGAAGTCAGCCTCACGTATTTCACTTCCTGGTATATAGCTGCATTACGGCCACCAAGAAATTCATTTTTATTTCTAAAAACCTGCACGCTGTCGGCCTGCGCACAAACCGGCTCGTGCAGCGCAAGTATACATAGTATAGGCAGCACAATAACAACGGGCTTTACTCTACGGATAGAGAAATTCTCTGCAACCGTATACAGCACGGGTAACACAATAAGTGTAAGCAACGTTGCTGTCACCAGGCCACCTATCACTACGGTGGCCAGTGGCTTTTGTACCTCCGCACCGCTTCCTTTCGATAATGCCATTGGCAGAAAGCCCAGAGAGGCAACCAGGGCAGTCATGATCACGGGACGTAGACGTGTAGCTGTTCCCGTCAAGATAATATCTGTTAGATTTTTCATACCATTTTGTTTCAGTTGATTGAACTCGGCAATAAGAACAATGCCGTTAAGTACCGCCACTCCGAAGAGTGCAATGAAGCCTATACCTGCCGATATACTGAAGGGCATACCGCGAAGCCACAATGCAAACACGCCTCCTATAGCGGAGAATGGAATAGCGGTATAGATGAGAAGCCCTTGCCTCACTGAACCAAATGCGAAGAAGAGGAGTATAAAGATGAGTGCGAGTGAAACGGGAACAGCAATAGCCAGGCGTGACTTAGCTTCCTGAAGATTTTTAAATGTACCGCCATAGGTAACATAATATCCGGGTGCAAGTTTTACATCTTGATTTACCTTCTGTTGCAATTCCTGCACAATGCTCTGAACATCGCGCCCGCGGGTATTAAACCCTACTACAATTCTTCGCTTCGCATCATCGCGCTGAATCTGATTCGGCCCGACTTCCAGCACAACATCAGCAACCTGCGAGAGCGGAACATGTATACCATTTGCTGATCTTATATACAGGTTCCGGATATCTTCCATGGACTTTCGGTTAGCATCATCCAATCGTACCACAACATCAAATCGTTTTTCATTTTCAAATAACAGACCGGTGCTTCGTCCGGCCATGGATGTATTGATCACATCATTCACTTGCTTTACACTGAGGTTAAAGCGTGCAAGCTGATCGCGTCTGATCCGGATAACGATCTGCGGAAGTCCGGTAATATTCTCGATGAAAAGGCTCTCCGTTCCATCTACGGTGCTGACGAGCTTTCCAATGTGCGCAGCATATGCTGTTAACTGATTCAGATCCTCACCATATACTTTTACCACTACATCCTGGCGCGCACCCGTCATGAGTTCGTTGAAGCGCATTTGAATAGGATGCTGAAAACCAAACCAAACACCCGGTACATTTTCGTTCAATGCCAATTGCATTTTGCGAATCATCTCGTCCTTCGACCCGGCACTAACCCATTCCGATTTATCTTTCATTACCACCATCATATCGGCTGCTTCTATCGGCATCGGGTCGGTTGGTATTTCTGCTGAGCCTATTTTGGCAATCACTTTTTCAACCTCCGGAAAATTCCGGAGCAGAACTTCTTCTCCTTTTAATGTGGCCTGCACGGTGGTCGTCAGATTTGTTCCGGTAAGCATGCGCGTGTCAACAGCAAAATCACCTTCATCCAACTCCGGCAAAAATTCTCCTCCGAGACTAAAGAATATAATTACACTGCCGATCAATAAAGCTATAGCCGTAACCAAAACAGCTATGCGTTTATGCAACGCCCACTTCAGTACAGGTTCATAAACATTCTGAATTTTCAGGATGATCTTATCCGAGATATTCTTCTTGTGAACCGGAGATTTACTTAAGAACAAAGAAGAAATTACCGGCACATACGTAAGCGATAAAATGAAGGCCCCTACTATAGCAAAGATTACAGTCTGCGCCATGGGCTTAAACATCTTGCCTTCTATACCTACCAGGGAAAGTATAGGAAGATAAACGATCAGAATAATGAACTGCCCGAACGCTGCAGCGTTCATCATTTTCTTTGCTGACATTTCAACCTGATCATCCATCTGAGCTTGCGTGAGTCGCATTACTATACCAGAACCGGCGATATAGTGGAGCGTGGCTTCAACAATGATGACAGCACCATCTACGATCAATCCGAAATCAATTGCTCCCAGACTCATCAGGTTTCCGGATACGCCAAAGAGATTCATCAGGATAATAGCAAAGAGCATAGCCAGTGGAATTACGGAGGCAACCACCAACCCCGCCCTCAGATTTCCCAGCAACAATACCAATACGAAAATGACAATCAATGCACCTTCGGCAAGGTTGCGCGTCACGGTGTCAATGGCGTTGTTCACGAGTTTTGTTCGATCGAGAAAAGGCTCGATGGTAACACCTTCCGGTAACGTCTTCTCAATAGAAGCAATGCGCTCTTTTACATTGGCAATTACCTGCGAAGAATTAGCGCCTTTCAGCATCATCACCACCGCTCCGACAGTTTCCTCTTTTCCATTCTCGGTCATCGCTCCGAAGCGAATGGCATTTCCTAATTTTATCACGGCTACATCGCGCATCAGAAGCGGCATGCCCGATTCGGAAGTTCGCACTACGATATTGCCGAGGTCCTCAAGCGATTGTATCAACCCTTCACTGCGAATAAAATACGCATTTGTATTCTTTTCAATATAGGCGCCACCTGTATTCTGATTGTTATTCTCCAATGCTGTGAATACATCTTCTATAGACAAGCCAAGACTCTGCAGTTTGTCTGGCGAAAGCGCGATCTCGTATTGCTTAACATATCCACCAAAACTACTCACGTCAGCAACGCCATCGGTTCCGAGCAGTTGTCTGCGAATGATCCAGTCCTGAATAGTTCGCAGCTCCATTACCGGGTAACGCTTTTCATAACCGGGTTTTACTTTCACTATATACTGGTATATCTCGCCTAGTCCTGTAGTCATCGGTGCGAGTTCGGGTATACCCAGGCCGGCAGGAATTTGTTTTTCCGCTTCGGTAAGACGCTCGCTAACTTGCTGACGTGCCCAGTATATATCTGTAGCATCTGAGAAAACGATCGTTACCACCGACAATCCAAAACGTGAGAACGAACGTATCTCTTCAATCCCGGGAATAGTGGACATTGTCTGTTCAACCGGAAATGTAACCAGTCGCTCAATGTCCAATGCCGATTGTGATGGTGCAATCGTTAAAACCTGCACCTGGTTATTCGTGATGTCGGGCACAGCATCAATAGGAAGCCGTGTTGCCTCAAAGCTTCCCCAGGCAACGAGCGCTACAACAAACAAGCCTATAATCAGCTTATGTCGGATAGAAAATTGAATAACAGAATTGAGCATGAAGCATATCATTTAAATAGTTTATGACAAGGAGTTCTCTTCCGAACATTATTATGCCGGAGAGATGCAAACAGAACTCAGTAAATGATTAAGCTTTTGGCGGTTGCCAGATATTGAATTGCGCGAAGATACAATTCAAGGAAGAGTTATATAGTATATGTTTTACGCTAACGTATAGATACAAACCTGGTAGTGTATTGATGCTTTCAGAAGGTATAGCAACTGATAACGGCACCCTATCATGCGTTTCCTTAAATGGCAATTGACGATGACGCTCAGCATCGGCATCATTACTATCATCATCAAAATAGTGTAATACGATAAATGTTACAAAGTCTACTTCCGGGTTTCGCTGCCTGTGTTCGTCATAGTGCCCGAATAAAAAAGGTACACGCATCAATTCCTGCAGATCGATGTTAACCGACAGGTAAAGAAACAACAGAACTATAGCGTTTATCCTCCTCATGTTGATATACACAAATCAACAAAAGAATTCTGCATAAATTCTGAATTCGGTCGACTCGTGAATAATAAAAGACTGATTTTAATCAGGCATACTATCCTATTCAACTAACTATATATTCTTCATTTCTCCCTCTATTCGGCCAACGTCTATAACGCCTTGTGGACTCGGATCTTATATAGGGGTACAACTTAACCAACATAACCTCCTGTCGCTTTCGATATTACGGATTATATATACCGGTAATTTTTAACCTGATGATTGCATAACGCTAATGTATCTCTAACACCGGGCGCAAGTCGCGGGAGAACATTTTTTTCGAATGTCTTCACATGTAGGCGGAGATACATTAACCGGAAGCTCCTAATCGGTAAAGGGCTCTATTAATATACCGTACAAGTTATAAAGTGCATGCAAAAATACAACCGACCAAAAAGGATAGCTCTTGTTCTCTTTTGCATAGAAATAGAACCAGTTCAGCAGCTGACCATCAATAAGAGTAAAAATCATATAAAGCCAATATTTCCAATGAAAGCACGCGAGACTTTTGCAGTCACACACAGTTACAGGTTGAAACACCTCTTTAACCTATATCTGAAATGATTGTCCATGGTTGTTTAAGCCCAACCTATGTTCTTTTATTCACGTGTCATTAAGGGGATTGCCACCAACTAAAGGTCACGGATTTTATCGAGCATGATAATGTGAAGTCCTGTGGAGAGAATTTTTGGTGCTTTTGCCATTTTCTCAGCAAGCAACGATGTCGGTAAAGGTCTGAGCTTTCGGAATAAACCCAGACCGTTCAGAAAGTTCAGAAGCGGAGCGCTTACCCGCTCGCCTGTTCTGTCGGTATCCTTGCGCAATAGCATGGCTGGCTTGAATATAATGTATTGATGAAATGCGAGGGCCTCGATACGATCCTCCAATTTACCTTTCACCATAGAGTAAAACAGCGGACTGGAAGCCTTCGCTCCATAGGCAGATAATAACACGACACGGAAGACACCGTTTCGTTTTGCGATCTCGGCAAACTTCAAGGGTATCTCAAAATCAATATGCCACTGTTTGTCTTTGGAACCGGCTGTCTTCAGCGTTGTGCCCAGGCATGAAAACCAAACATCTCCGTGAATGAATTGGCATACTGCATCGAGGTTGTCGAAATCAGTTAGTACCTCGGTGAGTTTGGGGTGGCTTTGTTGTGTGGCGCTACGAACAAATATCACAACGGACGTATAGTCCGCATCCTGTAGTAAGATATCAACCAGGTCTTTTCCAGTTGCACCGGTGGCACCGATAACTAACGCTTTCATGTTTGTATGAGGTTAACGCTTTGATGTTTTCTAAAACCAATCTGTTATTCGGTGTCACCGATGCTAGTGTTTGTGTTTATAGTCAGTGCTTGATAAGCCAGTTTTCCACTGCCCTTGAAAAATCAGCAACATCAATGGGGTGTCGGCTGGTGACGAGGTTTCCATCCACCACTACCGGTTGTTCCAGCACAGTGCCGCCTGCATTTCTCAGATCAACCTGGATATTCCAATAGCCGGTAAGTTTCTTTCCTTTCAGTATGTCAGCAGACGCCAGTACAACAGGCGCGTGACAGATCGCAGCGATTAACTTTCCCGACTTGTTAAAATCCTGAATGAAACGGATTACGTCTTTGTCGAATCGTAAATTGTCGGGGTTCCAGGCGCCACCGGGGATGAAAATTGCATCGTAATCGCTAACCCTGATCTGGTCTGCAGTGCGGTCAAACTTAATCCAACCTACAGGTTGCAAATACTGAATGGCCATAATGTGTGTCTTTGCCATCTCAGGCATGCTAAGGCCGTATCGCTCCGGAGCAGGATTGAATTTAGGCGCAACGATCTCCACGTTGGCTCCCAATTCCCGGAAATACCAAACAGGACCCGATAGTTCGATCTCTTCGAAACCATCGGCAGCAAGTACAGCTATTTTTTTGCCTTTTAATGCTGTCTTATTCGCAACCGGAGTAAAAAAGAATGCTCTCAATGCCTCATTTCCGGGAGCATTAAGCAACTGCGATACAGGCATGTTGACCACCGCGGACGGAGAAGTCAACTGGTTCAGCACTTCCAGTTCATGTGATTTGACCTGGCCTGCGGCTACTTTAACCTGGGCCTCTGTGTTTATGATGGCATGCATAAAGATGATACCTGTTATAATGAAGTGATATATAGTTTTCATGTATTTGATTTTTTTAGCTGATGTTGAGACATATGTTATTCCCGGATGACGGGTGCAAATTCGATTAGCTTGTGCAGGCCGTCCTGAAAGGGCTGCTTTTTTATACTGGTGTTTAGATAGTCAATCACAGGTTGTATAGGTGGAAATTTCAGGTGGTATTGAAAGGCATCTTCATTCCTGAATTTTTCATAGGTAACAAACTGCGAACTGTCTGCTTCCAACTGTGAAAGCTGATAAGTAATGACCCCGGGCTCACTGCGGAATTGTGGCATGGCAGTGTGATAGACCGTCTTAAAATTGTGTTCAGTCCCTCCTTTTGCATCCACAAACAACATGATGGTAATGGGGTCATCTGTTTTTCTGACGACACTACGCCATTGCTGCTTGGAAATCGGTTCCAGATCTTTTACATCGATCTTCTGTGCGGGTTTTGACAATGCGTTTTTTGCCAGCGACTCAATGGCTTTGAAGAATGGGCTCTTACGAGCTCTTTCCAGCTCAATCTTGCTGTTCCATCTTTCGATGATCCACAATATCGAGTGATCTCCCTGCTCATAATACGCTTCCGATAAAACATTGCTTTGCTGGTTTAGTGAATGGTGAACAAAATCACTTACAGCCTTGCGGAATGCCGTCTGATGATCCGGTTTAACATCATACCGCGTAAGCCTCGCCACGAAGTTGTTGTTGCCAGGTTGATCGCGGATGGATTTTCCGCCACCAGCTTCGTACGAACCTTGCCCTTTGGCGTTCAAGTGACATAGTAGGACTAGCATGGTTAAAATGATCACCACACGGTTCCTTAAGAATGATATGAGCCTATCCATATTGATTGAAGGTTGATAATTGTAACAGCGGCCTTATCGCCCGATCTTGAGCAACAGATCCGACACTTCGTGTGGTTTGGCCAGAAACGGAGAATGACTGGTTGGAAGCTGATAAACAGTTTTGATACCAGCTGCTGCAATCATCCGGTCTTGAAGCCCCGGTGAGATCACGATATCATTAAGCGTCTTGATATAAACTTTACTGACGGAACCGAAATGATCTTCGGTAAGGCTGACTTTATTGGAGAACGGAATAGCTGGTTCTGCACGATAGTTTTCAAGCACCCGTTTTTTATCGGCTGGTGAACCATCGCTTACAAACAGATCCGTTAGCTTCTCGTGCAAAACATCAAGCGTCAACTTATCGGCCGAGGGAACCAATGCAGGACCCAGCTGTGAATCAGGATCTGAATACGCCAGGTCAGTAAGTGCCTGGCCGGAAGCCGGAAGGAACGCACCGATGTAAACCAGTTTACTGATTCTTGCAGGAATCTTTTCCGCCACATTGGTCACAACCATTCCACCCATGCTGTGTCCTACCAATATCACTTTGCCTTTTACTTTCGAAACAGCATCTATAACCTTTTCGCTGTAGACCTCGAGGGTCAGGTTCAACGGTGGGGTGTTGTCATTGCCGTGACCTGGCAATTGCACGATGATCACTTCGTTACCCTTATTAACCAGGTCGGTGCGCACAGCGTCCCAGACATAGGGTGCCTGCCACGCACCGTGGACTAACACATACGTGTTTTTAGCAACAGCGTCTTCATCGCCAGTATAGGTTGCAAACGCTGATAATGTAAACGCTGCTGATAGCAGCGCTAAGATTGTCTTTTCCATTTTTTTAAATTTTTGGTTATTCATGAATGCTTTGGCAAAACCATGTTTATCAGACAAGGTGCCTATCGGACATTGTCAGGTGCCGGCATATCGAATCCGTTTAAGATCATAGCAAGAAGCGTATAGCCACCAATCAGGAAGAAAAGCTCTGCCACACCATCACGGCCCAAGAGATGAACTGCCCATTGATAGGTTGCTTCCGGAACGATGTGCCCCTTTGCCAGGGCATTGGCGATATCGTGAGCAACGGTTTCCTGTTCGTTCAATCCATGAGGCTGTCCGCCTGAAGCGAGTGTTGCTATCGCACCGAGAGGAAGCCCGAATGTCATAGCCATAATCTCATGTGCGTAGAGCTCGAAGCGGGCACCGAACGCTGCCCCTATCGTGAGAATGGCTACTTCACGTACCCGTCTTTCAAGTGTAGCGTGCGTGTCCAGCGTACGGATGAAGCTTAAAGCCGGCACACCGAACTGCGGGTAGTGAAGCATGGGAGGAAATGGTCCGAGCAATGCACCGTGCTCATCGAGCATCGTTACCTGGCTTTGACTCCGGCCAATAAGGTTAGCGATCTCGTCATGCACATAGCGGGCTTCGACACCCAACGTATCGGGTGGCAATGGTTTGATGCGCATCTGTTTATTTTTTTGGTTGGGCAATTTCCGGAGAGAACCGGCCATCAATCAGGATAAAAGCCATACGGCATATCTTACCTGACCGGTTAGCCCAGGCATGGTTTGTACCGTTTTGAATGATAACATCGCCGGCCTGGATGGTGGTCTCACCACGATCAAGAACCATCGTTATCTCGCCTTCCAGCACAATGCCGTAATCCACGGTTTGGGTGCGGTGCATCAATGGATGCGGGGAGCCAGCTTTTGAAGTTGAGGCGCTTTCGTTACCCATGGATTTGAATTCGGCCTGTGCCTCTGCCCCGGTAAGTTTTCGTATCTCATCTCCTTCCGGAGGGAATTCGATGATCCGTATTCGGGTACCGTTTCCCGGAGGTGGCAGCACCAGGCTTTCTTCATTAGGAGCACCCGGCTGTGCCGTGATCAAAGCTGGTGTTTCTGCTGTGTGCCATACTTCGAAGAAAGTAGGGCCACCGGGGCCTCCTATAAGCTGTGTTGTCATTGGTGGCAGGTCGGGAATAATGACAGCTTTCCCCTCTGCATCATGGCCTGTCACGATGCGCCTGAATACTTGTGATTGTGCATTCATAGGATGGTTATTAACTGTTTACCGGTTTTCTGAAAACGAAAGCTCCCAGGTAGTGAAAGAGTACGCCAATACCCCATGCGGGCGTTGACCATAGCGGCCACATGTACGTTCTGTCGGTTAGATACCAAACAAGCCACAGGGCTGGTGTCGCCAGCAGAAAAACGAGAAGATGAATTCGGAAGCCCTTCTTCAGATTCTCTTTTGTAGATGCAGGCCAATTAGATTGATGTGTCATAAGATTAGATTTTAGGGTTGATCTATTATTTGCTTTTGCCTCTGCAAAGATTGCCAACGGCCGGCCCGGAAGGGGGTGAAATTCATCTGGAAAGCGGGGCACAAACGTCCTGATTAATAGCCGCGATTGGGGTTCGTTTCTAATTTACCTAACTTGAGTTGCATCCTCAGCCGATGAATTTTACTGTTATGATCAGGCTTAAATACTCCCTTGTATTATTGATCACAGCGCTCCAGTCTGGGTTGCTGTGTGCACAGTCGGGCCTTGTCAATTTTAAGCACCTTTCTTACCGCGAAGGCTTGGTACAGAGCCCGGTTTCGACATTCCTGCAGGATGATCAGGGCTTTATTTGGTTCGGTAACCTGAAAGGCCTTACACGTTATGATGGCTATGAGTTTAAAACATTTGTACACAGCGTTACCGATACCACCAGCATCAGCAACGACCGCGTTAACGCGGTCTTTATGGACAGCGAAAAAACCATCTGGGTGGCCACCGCGCACGGGCTGAATCGTTTCGACCGCGATCTTGAAATATTTGAACACATTGACATTATCCGGGCAAAAGGCGGAAGAAACTACATCTCTGCGATCATTGAAGATAGTGGGAAAAATCTATGGATCGGGACGTTTGCAGGCCTCAAGAAATTGAACAGAACCACCCGGAAACTGGAAGACGCCTCCATAATGGAAAGCCTTTCAATAGCTAACGAGGCCGTGTATTCCTTGCACATCGATAACGAAGAAAAGTTGTGGGTTGGATCGAAAAGCGGGCTGAACAGGTTTGACCCCGTTTCAAGAAAAATGCTCACCATGCCAAATGCACTTCAGGAGAGCAAACTACGCCAGTCAACAAAAGTTGTTGTGATCCGACAAACAACCGATGGCGACCTGTGGTTTGGTACGGAGACTTCTGGTGTCTTTCGGTTCAGCGCTGCCAAAAATGAAATACAGCCCTACGCTTTCCAAGAGGATTGCGCCAATTGCCTGTCGTCCAACTGGATCAAAGATATCATGGTGTATGATAACAACACATTGTGGTTTGCCACCCAGAGTGGAATCAGCCAGTTGAACACCATAAGCAATACATTTACGCACTACCTGCACGAACCAACCAATGCCAATACAATCAGCGATAATGCTGTGCGATGCCTGATGAAGGATCGCGCATCTTGTGTATGGGTAGGCACCTTTTCGGGAAGCATTGATTTCTTTTATCCTGGAAACTCAAACTTCAGCAACATCGGTGAAGCGGTCGGTCCAAAGGGACTGTTACATCCACTGGTTAATGCTCTGGTAGAAGATGCGGATGGTTCCCTTTGGGTAGGTACCTATGGCGGGGGCATTACACATGTCAATCGAAAATCAGACTCCTTCACACACTATTCAGTCAAGTCGCCACGCAACGGCAGAATCATCAATGGTGTTAAATCACTGGCCAGCGATGGCGAGAACCTATGGATCGGTACGCTGGAGGGATTAAGTGTCCTGCAAAAATCGTCCGGGGAGGTAACACATTTCGATATCCCGATCCGGCAGGGACGACTCGGTGAGAAGATCATCAATACCATATTACCGGATGACGGGGGCGCATGGATTGGAACAAACGGGGGCGGATTGAAATTCTTTCATCACGGGGAAACGCTTCTCTCCTACCTAAATGATGGAAGCACTGGATCAATCGCAGACAATTTCATCACTGCCCTGCTGAAAGATTCATCGGAAAATATCTGGGTGGGAACGCAGAATGGCTTGTCGTACTACGATACCCAAAAGAAAGCATTCACACAACTCTATCGAAGAAGCCGGGACATTCAAAGCCGTATAAGTCATAATCACATCACGGTCTTCTTTGTTGACTCGAAACACCGGATGTGGATTGGCACCGAAAGCGGGCTAAATTACTTCGACTTAAAATCAAAGGAGTTCTATCCCATCACAGACCTGCTAGGCCTTCCCGATAACTTCATTCACGCCATCGCGGAAGATAAGGATCATAACCTGTGGTTTAGTACAGACATGGGCATAGTAAAATTGTCGTTTCGGAAATTCAGTACGCCCTTCAATGCTGATGATTTCCACATTACTGTATACAAATCATCCGATGGATTATCGGGCAATCAATTTTCCAATACGTGCGGTCTGTCGCTTCAAACACATGAGCTGGTGTTTGGAGGAACGAACGGGCTGTCTATTTTTTCCCCCGACAGGTTACTGACGGACACCAGTCCGGCAACAATTGTGTTGACAGAAATATTGATCAACAATAAACACATACCCATCGGAGGCGAATCTCCAATAGCAAAGTCACCTACACGAGTTGATAAAATAACACTGAACTACGACCAGGGCCTTGTCAGTTTTAAATTTGCAGCGCTTAATTACATCAATTCAGAAAAGAGCCAATATGCCATCAAGCTTGTCGGGCTTCGGGGCGAAGAAGCGTGGCAGCCGCTCGGTAATCAACGGCTCGTCAACTTTACCAACCTTCAGCCGGGAAGCTATACACTTCAGATCAAGGCATCGAATGATGGCAAGTACTGGAGTAACGACATAAGAGAAATAGCATTAATCGTGTTACCGCCCTGGTGGAGAACATGGTGGGCTTATGCTCTTTACTTTTTGTTAGCGATAGGATTTGTAATGGCTGTGCTGGGCCTTTTGGATTATCGCAGGCGAATGCGTGCTGACTTGCAAATGGAACATCATCTGAATGAGCGAAGACAGGAGCTGTATCAAATGAAAATGAATTTCTTTACGAATGTTTCGCATGAGATAAGAACCCCGCTCACACTTATTCTTGGACCGGTTCAGAAACTGATCGATAATTTTTCCGGTGAAAGTTTAGCGGGCAAGCAACTTCTCCTGATCAGGAATAACGCTTCACGCCTCCTGAAACTTGTTACCGAACTCATGGACTTTCGCAAAGCTGAAGAAGGCCACATGTCACTCTATATTTCACAACACGACATCGTCCCTTTTTGCAGAAAGATATTCGAACACTTCCAGGGACTCGCAGACGATAAAAGCATTACGTATGAATTTTCAAGCAATGAAGAATCGATAGCGCTTTACTTCGATTCGAATCACCTTGAGAAAGTTCTTTTCAATCTTCTTTCCAATGCATTCAAATTCACCCCCGATCATCGTAAGATTGTTTTTAGTGTAGAGTCACGACAGGATTGGGTCGATATTCATGTTTCTGATAACGGTAAAGGAATTCCCGAAACACATCAGGACCAACTATTTAGAAATTTCTACCAGGTTGATGACTCGGGTCGCCAGAACATGGGAAGCGGAGTCGGGCTTGCGCTCTCAAAGACTATAGTGGAACTCCACAAGGGTACGTTGCACTTTAAGAGCAACATCTGGACCAGCGAAAAAGCCGGCAACACCATATTTACCGTGTCACTTAAAAAAGGTTCAGCCCATTTTGATAATACCCAGATTGTCTCCGAATCATTTTGTGTAGACGATTACCAGGAAAGCGAATCGTTTCTTGACCCTGAGCCCAATGATACTTTGCAACCTATATATGCTGCACAAGTGAAACCGACCATTTTGATAGCAGAAGACAATGACGAAGTTCGGTCATTTATAGCCGATACACTAAGACCAAACTATGACATCATCGAGTTCGCCAACGGATCGCATGCACTCCGTTCCATGGAGAGCAGCATACCCGATCTCATCATCAGCGACATCATGATGCCCGGTGCTGATGGACTGGCGCTATGCGCATTAGTGAAGTCCACAGAGAATACAAATCATATACCCGTTATCCTGCTAACGGCTCGTACATCCATTGGGAATCAGGTACAAGGCCTGGCTACGGGCGCTGATGCCTATATCTCGAAGCCATTCAATCCTAAAATACTGGAACTTACTGTAAAAAATCTCCTCATGGCGCAGGAGATTATGCGCGAGAAGTTTTCACAGCAACTGATTCTTCAACCATCCCGGATTTCGTTAACGTCAAATTCACCAGAGGAAAAATTTATCAGTAAACTGATGGCCATCATTGAATCAAAAATGGATGATCCGGAATTTGACGTTGACGCGTTAGTCATTGAAATTGGTATGAGCCGGTCGGTCCTGTATAAAAAAGTACAAGCCCTGACAAACTATTCCGTTGCAGATCTTATTAAAGAAATGCGATTGAAAAAGGCTGCCGAACTTTTGAAGCAGCGGTCCATGTCCGTAGCCGATGTCGCGTTTTCCGTTGGATTTAATGACCGTAAATATTTCAGCAAAGAATTCAGAAAGCAGTTCGAGATGTCGCCATCGGAATTTATAGACGCGCATCAATCAAAGAGTTGATTGATATAGTCAACGCTGCATCATTAGTATATATATTAACCCGAAGGCGAAAATATACCGGACTTCTAAGAAATCGAATGACAACAGCCTGATGTTTACTTGCTACTGTCATTCAGAATTGATTCCATATAGTTGCAAGAATCTAGTGTTTACCCTTCGTCATTATTTCAACGGTTGAAAGTTTTGAGAATGGTTGGGTAAAGAAATCCAGCAACACACTTGTTAAACATATCAGTTTTTTGATAAGCACCAAAGTGTGACGATGAAGTTCTGAATATGAAAATGAAATTAAGATCAGAAAAAATGCACAGCCCACCATAGCTATACGTTTGATGTCTCAACGGGCGCATGCAGAGTAAAGGTCGGCACAAAGTAAGAATCTCACCAAGGGAGATCACAGCGTTCACTGCAAGGTAATTTGTTTCAGTGACTAGTGAGCCTTTTTAAAAATCAGGCTTCCGATAATTACATTCATGCTGACCAGCTACAGGGCTTCCTTATCCTGCTAAAGTTTTTCCAATCAGAAAATTACCAAGCATTTCCTTTTGCTTGCTTGCATGCATCGGGTGAAATTCACCGGCAAACAAATCCCGATAGAGACGCTCTATACCAGCTTTGTAATAATACGAATAGCCGCCTAATGATTCCATCGCTGCCTGAGCACTCATTCTGCCATGTTGTGTTATTATGGACTTTGCCTGCAGCGCAATAGCAGCAGTATCACTCGTTGGCTTTATGTTTAAATTGTTGGCATTCTCAATTAATTTTTGAAGCGTCATTTTTGTAATCTGGTAGTTGTTATGCATTTCGCCAAGACATGAAAGCGCATGAGACTCAGGGTTGTCTTTCTTTGAGAATAATGCTATAGTCTTTTTGGTAATGGCTTCAACAATACCGGCATAAGGCGCAATAAAAACCGGAAAAGCAAATGTGCTGACTACATCCCAAACAGGATGCCACTTCCCTCTTTCCCTGATCAATGTGATCTTTTCTTCCGGAACAAACACATCTTTAAAACTAATGGAATTGGATCCGGTGGCTCTCATCCCCATCGCATTCCAATCATGAATAATCTCTACACCATCACTGTTTAGCGGAACCGAAAAATGCAGAACATGTTCACTCTTACCATCGTCATAAGCGCAACTCATAACAGCCACATTTGCTATAGGCGATCCACTGCAAAAAGATTTCTTGCAGTTAATACGATAACCTCCTTCAACTTTTTTTGCTGTACCATTTGAGGATACCCAATCGCCACCACCTGTACTTAAAAGAATCAAATCTTTTTCTACTACTGCTTTTAATGTTTTGGTGGCTGCCGCATCTCCATTTATGTGTTTAAAAACCAGGACCGCTACCAGGTGCATGTGCATTGACAATGTAAGGGAAGTCGATGGACAATATTGAGCTAAGTCTTTTAAGAAATAACAAAGCTCCGAATACATTACACCACCACCTCCTAAGTCAGCAGGTATCAAGGCTTTGTATACGCCTTTCTGTTTTAAGAGGTTGAAGTTCTTTTCGGCAAATTGATTTTCTGCATCGTAGGCTAAACCATGCTTTTCAATTTCAGGGCCTAATTCAGTCAGGACATTCTTTAAGTTCATTTGGGTAGGGGTTATTTTTTTTATATAATGGTTCATTACTCCACCGGCACAAACCTACCCTAAACAAAACCAGCCGTCATTCACTTTTGATTCAAAAAATAGCACTAATGAGTCATCAACCCTTGAGCGCTAATGGATTCGTGTCTAGATATAGTCTATGGCAAATTCCCTAGGTGATATTCCAAAACGTTTCTTAAAGGCTCGCGAAAAATAGGTTGGACTCGCAAATCCAGACTCATAGGCAATTTCGGAAATGGTTTTGTTATTCAGTTTGATAAAGGCAAGCGCCTTTTGCAGTCGCATTTCCTGGATAAATTGATTCGGTGACTTCGCTGTTAAAGATCTTAATTTTCGGTTCGCCTGCGATTTACTTAACCCCAACTCTACACTTAGTTTTTCAACACTTAACGTTGGATTATTCCATTCTTTCTCGAAATACTCCATCAACGACTTGAGAAACTTTTCAGTATTCAAATCAAGCACAACAATAGATTTATCAATTGTGCGGTTAAAATTTTCACTTTCGAAAAGATCCTTAATCTCTGACGTTACAGTTATACATCCGTGCGTTATCTCACTCAGATATCTGGACATCTTTATAGTATCTTCGAAGATGTTCGATTTTTCATTTACCGGAACTCCTGCACTTAAACCCGTTTTGATTCTTAAGTTGAAAGAACTTGTTGTGTTATTAAACAATGACTGATTTTCCAGTGTGCACAATACTGCATTTGTAACCGAATCAAAAGACGCCAGCATGCAATCATCCTTGTGCTTCACCAGTCGTCCTTTATACTTGGCAATTGCTGTTTCAAGAGATTGATTTACCTGTGCAACAGCTTCAGTCAACTCGCCCTTATCAATATTATTTAAAAGAGATCTTTCAATTTTAACAGTCATTAAAATCCGAAAAGCAGGATCGTCAATAATGTTGAGCGTTGTGTTTCTTAAATTTTTCGGATCCTCAATTCTACCCAGAAAGGACTCAACAATTGTTGTATCCACTTCTATAATTTTATGCGGAAAATCGCCATGCGCATGGACGTGCATATCCTCGATTGCCTTTTTATTGGGAGCCTGAATCAGGCAGAAAGCAATTTTTCTTTTTTCGTCACACCAGTACGTCATCCCCTTGCAACCATACAGATGCTCGACTTTAAGATCCTCCTGATGCATCTGTGCTACATGTTCTGCTGTAACCTCTTCGGGGATGTCGTGGCGATCCATATAAATTGGCATAGGCATTAGTACGTTAGTAATTCCAATCTAACTCTTTTGTGTTTGCCTTCAAACAAATTCACGTCCATTGAGGAAACACCTGTAGAATAAATCCAATTTCACGGCACAAAAGTCCAAGCTGCAAATCGGTTTTACCGAACGCCTCCTGAAGCTTTTTAGCACCTCACATTTACAAACTCAAAAAGTGACATCACTGATCTCACCACAAAAGAATTCCACCATTATTAAAATCAATCATTCCGAAAATATTTAGGCTATCTGATACGATATATACTCTATATATAGACTCTACGCTTCGGTGCCTATACCGACAAAAAAATCAGTAAACATTAACTCCTGAATAGGTATTTAACCCCGGACAGTCCTTTGTATCTCCCGATTTTACATTTGTGTTGTAGCTGCTTTAAGTCATGCAAAACATCGGTTTCGTACGATGATGTATACATATAATCAGCGGATCCCTTGACCTCTAACGACAGACCGAGAGATGCGTGCTACTGAAGAAGAACTACAAGCCGCGGAAGAGGAAATTGCAAGGCTGAAGTCTGAAGGTAATTGTGGACACCGCTATATCTGAGCTTTTTCCAATACCGATATCGAAGTCACCGGAATTTACCACTTCGGTTGACTTATACTTTACTAATCAAGATAAAACACCACCTTGAGCAACCAGGGTCACCAATGGTTTTTAGGGGTATAGTAACCGATTTGATCCAGAACTGCTCATCTTTTTTTGTCATACAGGCGGGTAAAAATATTTTATAGACCTTTCCTACCCTTTTCTAATACTTTTTATACAGACGCCTTGCATTACCATTTGGTACTTTACAAGCAAAATGTATGAGTGCATGGTTAAACTTCAGACTGAGAATTGCAAAAGCCTATTCAATATAGCGTCAACCACCTGCAGTGGTTTACATAAAAAAAGCGCTATATTAAAATATGCAATGCTAATATTTTTTATGTGTTTTGCCTCCACAAAGGCAAGCGCGCAGAATATACCCAATCACGCACCAAAAGGTTTTGATTCCGTTCGTTTAGCCATACCCCATGGAAAGATTGACACTATATACTACTATTCAAAAACGGTAGGCGCCAGGCGCAGAGCATTGGTATATACTCCTCCCGGATTTACGAAGAAAAAAAAAATATCCTGTCTTATATCTTTTGCATGGACTCGGTGGCAACGACAAAGAATGGGCGTACAATGCACCGCCTCAAATTATTCTGGATAATCTCTATGCCGAAAAAAAAGCAGAGCCAATGGTGGTCGTGATGCCAAACGGCCGCGCCATGAAAAACGACCAATCAACGGGCGATATCTTTGACAGTGTTAAGGTAAAATCGTTTTCAACTTTTGAAAGAGACTTGCTGGATGATCTCATTCCATTTATTGAACACAGCTATCCGGTATATAAGCAACACCGCTACAGGGCTATAGCAGGGCTGTCTATGGGTGGCGGACAGGCGTTGAATTTTGGACTGGGTAACCTGGACAAGTTCGCGTACGTTGCCGGCTTCGCTCCTGCCCCCAATACAAAAATGCCCGAAGTGTCGGACCTTCGGAAAGCAAGGAAGCTAAAATTACTTTGGATATCCTGTGGTGTAGACGACTACTTACTTTGGGTCAGTAAACGAACACATGATTTTCTGGCAACCAACAACATCCCGCATATATACTATACAGAACCGGGTACGCATGAATTCAATGTATGGAGAAATGATCTGTATATATTCTCACAGTTGTTATTCAAACCGATTGACAAGGCTGTATACAATCAGCTCAACAAGCCCTTCCGCTAAAATCCGGCCCACTCAGGAGCTTAAGAAAAAGACACATTAACATTTCCCATATAGTTACAACAGACTATACAAATGCTTACATATACTTGTTGTGACAATTGAACCGCCAGTTGAGTCTGACAGAGTATATATTCCGGAACACCCAGGTTATCCCGAATGAGATACGACAATTAAGAATCATCTCGCAGACCTGTTCGAGTATAACCATAATTGTGGCAATATTTTACTGGCTGCATTGTATGAGTTCCTAAATAAATCGCTTGTATAGCAAGATGAAATACACTTTTTACACGCAATTCGACATCTGTGCATATTCACTTCCATCTTATCGAACTCGTTGTTCTCCATATTTTCAATAATCTTGTTACACATTACTGCGCAATTCAACACAGCAGTCCATTTACGGATTGACTTTGTGTCGCGGGCACATTTTAATCGTAACATATCGGCTTGCAGTACAGTGATACATTCACTCAGCAGAACAAACAACGATTGAAACTTCGGTCGAATATGATTCACAAAAAATATATTTAGATATGTATTACAACGGAGCTATAGCTCTACCATTTTATCAAGTATGTACAACTTTTACTTCCATGCAACCTGGTAGGTTTGCTCAGGTTTAGCCAAACATTATTGCAAGAGGAGTCTTTCGGTTTAAACCGACTCAGCGTTGTCAGGATAATACCACGATCAAAGTCACTGGGATATGGCGTGGAACAAACCATTTCAGCAAAACGTCCCTCGGGATCAAACGTAATTAAATCATAGCCCCCAATTCCATCGCCACGGTGGTTCATGCCATAGACCACGTCAATTGCCCGCAGCGCTTTTTCCAGGGAGTCTACGCGTGGAGAAAAAACAGCTTGTCCTGAAATACTTTTGCCAATGGAGAGAATCATATTAGGTCCTAAGGCATTGCAGATTTCTTCTATAGCTTTCAGACACTGTCGTTGACCATACCAATTACCAGTCTCTATATTCTCAATACCATATTTCCTTAGAATATGAAAACAATATTCTTTTCCCAGCGGTATAGCATTGATAAAGGTAACGATGAATCGCCCCAACACTTCAACTTTTGATTCCAAGAAAGCAGTAGTTTCCATATTACCAATCAAGTTTTTCTGAATAGCGAGTATAGTTCAAATCGGATCGCCTATATATTTTACTCCTATATATATTGATCCAGGATACTGAGGTTATATTAAAAAAGGGTTCGCAACAATTTCTCATGGCAAATCCGAAACCTGAACATCCTTTTACTCGATTGGCTTTAACGATCCGGCAAAACCACCGCGTCTCAGGAGCGCGACATTCACTATACTATTCCTGGTAACCACTAGGTATTGTGATGCTAAATCTTTATCATGTTTACCGTCTGTAATCAGCGTCAGTTTATATTGCTTTCCTTCGGTGAGGAAAGGGAAGAGAATTGTTTGCTTCTTTTCCATATCCTCAGAATTTATACCGGCTATATACCAGTCTGCGCCCCTTCTTCGGGCCACCGTGACCTCTTTTCCGGGATACCCACTTACAAGTTTTATATCATCCCATGCGCTTGGTATATCCTTGAGAAAAGATTTCGCTTCTTCCTGCAATTGGTAATATCCGTCTGGTCTGTCTGCCATGTGTTGCAGTGCAGACTCGAACAAAACGCTGAGCGCGAGCTCGTGTCCATACGAGGTAATGTGCGTGTGTTGAGAATTGGTGAATGTTACCGGGGTATAATCCATGGAGCCTACTACGTTTCTCGTAAATGGTAATATCGAATTGTGCTGAGGCGCTTCGAATGTAAATTCCGGAATGTTGTTATACCATTCCGCTCCCTTTACTGCCTCATAGGTCATGAGATGCGGATAAGTACGTGCCCATCCTCTTGGCACAATACAACCATGAAAATATACCATGATCTTAAACTTCGCTGCATCTTCTAAAATATCAAGGTAGTATTGAATCATATTCTGTTTCTCGCTTTCAAAAAAGTCAACCTTAACACCAGCGACTCCCATCTTCTGAAGCTTGGCAAATTCTTCTGTCCTGTTTGCATGGTTTAGCATTCGATCCTTCGGAGTTGCCCCAACCCACGTATGATCTCCTCCGGAGTTATACCAGAGCAGCGGCTTCACTCCTTTTGACCGGATATAGCTGACTGCATCGTGGAGATCACCACCATTTCCCATCGTGTCCCATTCCCAGTCAAGCAACGTATAGGTCCACCCCATCTTCGCAGCGAGGTCAGCAAACTCACGCACAATCTGATAATCTTTTGTACCGTGATTACTTGACCAATAATTCCATGAAACAAGTCCGGGTTTTATCCAGTCTGTGTCCTGCAACTTCGATGGCGTTGATACATCGTCTACCAGTGTTGACTCCACTATATCTGCCAGACTGCCTATAATGATCACTCGCCACGGAGACTTCCAGGGAAGTGTAATGTTTGGAGCAGACTTCCCTGTTCCTCTCGCATCATCCGGGTTCGGGAACGTAAGTTTATACTTCGTTGCATCGACAACGTTGCTTAATTTGGTTCCACAGTAATTTCCATTCACATCAGCTTCATGCAGCAGAAACCAACACGAACTATCGCTGACGTGAACTAGTGCAGGGTAACCCCACTCCTGATTTTGTACCTGTTCACCTTTCATTTCAATATACGTTCTCTCGTTGGCAGTATTCCACGTCTCCATCCAGCATGCACTCGTTTTGGGAATGGAGTAGGATGTAAATTCGTCCTTCATCACAAATGATCCTTTTGCCTCCGGAAATTCATAGCGAAAGGCAACACCATCATTGTAGGCACGCAACACTATATTCATTTTTGCTTTAGCAGATGTCTCAAAGTAAAAAACAACTTCTGTTGCTGTATTGCTACGCTTCGAACGTTTACCATGTATAGCTGTATATTCCTCTTTCACCAATTGAGGCTGGCTTGTTTTAAGCAGCGTCAGGTTGTTTGAGAAATCCTGGTCACTACGCGACAACCCCAGGTCTATACGCTCGATCACGCCTGACGCTTTTCCATCATTCAGATAATTTACTTTGAAGTACCAATTGGTTTGATCAGTTTTTGACTCCACTAATTCAATCTTTATTTTCTGATTGGGCGATACCACCGCCTTCGTCTGAGAGTAAACGGTGAATGATATAAAACTTAAAAGTATTACAAGTCGCAAATTCATAGTTTTAAAAAGACATCTATTGTATTGATATATACCCGCTATAGTTCGGAATTCAACCATTCTTTGGCACTCGATTCATCACCAAAATACTTCCTCTGAATTTTACTGGCGGCTTCTCCTGCGTGAACAACAGTCATGGAAGCCCTTCCGAAAATATCCTCAGGAACCACATACGCTATTCTGTTAACACCTGCCTCTACGAGCCTTCTATACCAGATATCCCGAAGGTATTCTTCCGCTCCAGATGGGTAAATCTTGATGTGCTGGAGATTTATCGCGCACTTGCTCAAATTGTAAAATCGCAGCATTTCGCAGGCATATTCCGTGAGGGCAACCACTTCTTCATAGCTAAAAAATCCATCACACTTCAAATCGATACAGGCATGTTCCGGAACGTAGATAACACATCCGTTCTCGGTAATATGATTCTTCATTTATTAACTTTTTGTTTTGTTTCAGATATTCACACTCTTCTGCACTTGTCGATCTATCTCATTTGTATTTTAAATACAACAGCGATATCATTTGAAACAGACTTTGGCTTTTCAATTACCAGTTTATCGGAATATTGTTTCCATGAAAGCTTCGCTTTACTTCCCAGCATTTCGATGCGCTTGATATTGACTTTATTTTTGCCTAATGACTGGATGGATATTTTATCAACCGGGATACCCATTGTAGTAACATACAGTATATCTCCCTTTCTATTAAATCGTATGTCGTTGGCAGTCAGCTTTACTTTTCCTTCATTAAAGCCCTGCGCATTAACGGGGTTAGATGTTTCCGTAGACGGACCTTCACCATATATTTCCCATGGACGGGTATCAAAAATACTTTCGCTGTTTACTTTCATCCATGCCGATATACCTTCCAGTATCGCTACTTCTTTATCGTCTATAGTGCCATCGCCACGAACCGGTATATTTAACAACAGGTTCCCATTTTTGCTTACGATATCCACCAGCATGTGAACAACCTCTCTGGCTGATTTATACTGCCCGTTTTCATAAATTGATCTTTTATAATGCCAGTCTCCTATGCAGGTACATGTCTGCCACGGAAGTTGTTCAATTTTATCGGCAGCACCACGCTCTACATCCCACACCATACATTTCTTCTGATCTTCGCTCAATACTTTTCCGAACAGTACACCTTCCAGTTTACCCTGGTGTGTTGCCATGTTATGATTATAGTAATGCGCTGCAATTTTCAATCCTACATCACTTACTGGATATAGCGGAAGAACGGAGTCATCGAAGTAAAGAAGATCCGGATTAAACTGATCAATCAGATCGATCGTCCGGTTGTAAAACTTTTCACAGTATTCAGCCGAAGGAATGGACGCTCCATTATCCCAACCCCACTGGTTCCACAAAGTATATATATTCTCACTGCCTTTACTCAACGGATGGTTTTGCGCGTAGAGCTCCTGCGGATCGAGACCTTCCCACCAGGTTCCTTTACCTTCATCTTTGGTAATTTTACCATCATAGGGAACTCCGGCAAGCGGACCGTTCTTATCAGCACGTTGTGCTGTTTCCAACCACGTCCATGTATGGGACGCATGAACACTGAGTCCGAAGGGAAGATTATTATTTTTAGCAGCACGCGCCCAACCTGCCACGATATCTTTCTTCGGACCAACGTTTAGTGTATTCCAGGATTGATACTTGCTGTTCCATAGATCCAGATTATCATGATGATTCGCCATCGCGAAAAAGTACTGAGCTCCTGCCCGTTTATATAGCGCTACCAGTTTTTCAGGATCCCAGTTTTGTGCTTTCCAATCGTTGATCACTTCTTTGAAGCCAACCTTGGATGGATGTCCGTAATGGGCAACGTGCCATTTATAGGGATCACTACCTTCATCGTACATAAACCGTGCATACCAATCGCCTTGTTCGGGCTGACACTGCGGGCCCCAGTGTGCCCATATTCCAAATTTCGCATTGCGAAACCACTCGGGTGTCTGGTATTCTTTTAAAGATTGCCACGTTGGCTCAAATTTGCCCACAGTCTTCAACTCATGGGGTTGACTCATGGACCGCTGCAGAGAACCCAAGACTATGGCTGCAAAAACTACAATTGTCACAGTTTTCATTTACAATTGATGATATATAGTAGTACAATAAGATTGACCTATCACAAGAAGGTGATATATAGTGTATTTATATCATGCTCATTCCGTAAAAACTGTTACGGTGACTTAATGATTTGAGCACAATAGTTACTATACCTTAGGATACATTGACGTTAACATCAATGTATCCTTCCGATATAGCGATAATTTTAGTTCGTGCCTTCAATCAATACATCCGGCACTAGCTGATCTTTGTTTAAAAAGTTACTTTGTTCCTGCGATGATAGCGTCAATCGTACGCTGATCTTTTACAGTAAGATTTGTTCTGTCCAGCGCACCGCCTGTATCCCACCAGAATGGAATTATACCACTTTGCCTTGCCTGCTTAGTCGCAAGCGTTATCCAGTAATCCACAGAATTATTATGTGTTACCAGATCCTTTGGTTCGTTTTCACTTCCATCCCTTCGGTACGCGCCATACTCTCCTATTAGCACAGGAACACCTTTATCCACAAATGTTTCCTTCACCATTTTGAATTGGTTAATTAGTGCACTTTCATTTCCCCACTCCCAGCTTTCTAGAAAATTGCGGTCTGGTTCGATAGACGACTGATAATCTTTTCCCCAGTAATAAGCCATTTTGCCCCAGTCTACATCTTCATTCAGGAAACAAAACTGTGCTGGTGAATAATTATGTACTTCAACCATCAGGCGATTTGGTGTCGGGTCTTTCGGAAGCGTGCTCATCAATTCAGAGGTCAATACCATGTTTGTACCGGGTCCCTGAACAACAAGTACACGGTAACTGTTTCTTCCACCGGTAGATCGAACAGCGTCAATAAATGTCTGGTGAAATTGTGCTAATACTTTCGTTTCCGCAGCATTTCCAGCATCCGGTTCGTTGGCGCTGGCAAACATCAAATGCTCATCGAAATCACGCATAGCAGTAGCAATCTGCTCCCAAAATGCTCTTTGTTTAGCATCGATCGAATCTTGCTTCACCGGGGTGATATCCTTTATATTCCTTTCTAACCAACCACCATCCCAATGGATATTCAGTAACACGTATATATCGTTGTTTACACAATAGCCTACCACTTCTTTCACGCGGTTCATCCAATTCTGATCTATATGCGCAGTCGCCTTATTATCCACATGGTGCCAATTCCATTGACACGGAATACGAATGGCATTGAAGCCACTTTGTTTTACAAACTTTATATAGTCTTCTGTAATTTTAGGACTACCCCATCCCTGCTCATTGTTAGGAGCTTCAAAGGTATTCCCTATATTCCAACCCAATTTCATTTTAGCTGCAAGTTCAACCGCGTTGCTGCTCATGCCTGTTGCATCAGGTGCCTTGGGCGAGGTGTTGTAAGACGGATATATCGTTGGCTTCTGCGAAACAGTAATGCGTCTTCTCTGACCGTTGTTGGAGTCAACTACCAATATTGTAGAACGCTTATTACCCGTTGCATTTTTACTAGCAATAATTTGAATGCTGGCGCTCCCACTATTACCGTTCACCTGGCTTACCTGCAGCCATGCTTCGGCAGCATTTTGAATAGTCCAGCTATCATTTGTAACGATCGAGAACTCCGATGTATCGCCCTCTGCGTTGAGCGAAATCTCCAGCGGTGTTACCTTTAGCTCAGGGGTTACGTCATCCTTTTTACAGGAACCAAAAAAAATAATCGTCATCAGTAATACTGAGACATTTAAAAAGCTGGTAATCTTCATTGATTGTTTAATTTGTGAATGTAATTGTTTTCTGAAAGGGACTTTAACTCACTATATTCATTCCATCCGGTTGATGCTGGCTCCTGTTCTCCTATAGGGTAATCGTTTTACTGGCGATGCCATGCTTCCAAAAATATCATTGTCCATTTCAGAATTCTTTTGACTATATATATCGTTCAATATAAATTTAGAAAGAGCACCCGCGGGATCCTGTAAACAGGAAGCTCCGCAGGTTTTACTTTACTGCTATAGGAATACTGGCTTTATCTTTTCACCACTCTGAAGTTGTCGAAAGCAGCCTCGATACTTGTAGTTGTTTTCGTGCCATAGTTATGCAGGTAAAGAGTCAAGTAAGTCTTTCCGGTAGCAATGTTGAGTAGGTCAGAAACTTTTGCTATAGGATCACCTTTACCATCACCAAGGGTAGCATCCTTCTTACGGAATGACGACAACGGAATTGTCACCGTCTGCCATCCTTGTGTAGTAAAGGCGGCTGATTCTTTAGCCGATATTTTCCAAGGCTCGTATAGCGCTAAATAATCACCTTTATCAGTCCTGATACAAAGCGTACCTCCGTTCCAAGGTTTCGTAACATTGATTTCAAATTTGAAGGCCCATTTATCTCCTGAATCATTGAGATTGTCGGATGGCACCCATGCATATTCACCCAGGCGAATGGCGTTACCATCGCTACCCTCACCAGCCTTTAGCGCAACACTTTTATACGTGATGTACTGTCCGGTTCCAATTCCATACTCAGCATTATAAGGAGGCCAGCCTGTTGTGTTCGGGTCCGAGCTCCAAAGATCTACAGAGCCTCCCCACCATTGCCAACCGAAGTAATCACTCCATTCCAGATTACCCAAAATGCCAAGGCCACCTGCATTTATGAATGCTACATCATTTACCTTGAATGCAGTAGTGAATGTTCCACCCGGAGTAACAACAGTTACCGTTCCGCTTTCCGTTAGCTTCGGTGATACAAACTTTACTGAATTGCCATCTTCAGATTCTTCAAAGGAAGAAATTGTTACACCGGCAAATGTTATACTTTCAACACTAACAAAATTATATCCGTACAGATAGACCTCTTCACCTTCCTTGGGAATCTCATGCGAAACGTTGGTTATTATAGGGGGGCCTACGATCCGTATCGAAAAATTACCCGTTCCGATTCCTGTCGTGTAGCTGATCGTGTTGACGAGTGAAGCATCACCGCCGGATAAATTAGCGGGTACTTGTACAAGGGTACTTGAATCGGTATATACCACCGTGCTCAGGTCAGCTGCTATACCCTGAAATCTTATGTTCGTGGCATTGCTAAGATTAACCCCAACGATGTTGATTTGCTGTTCAGGAAAAACCCTGTCAATAATTTCTCCATCTGTATTTCGAACGTTAACAATAATTGGGGTGCCGGTGACAATAATTTCATACGTGCTTGTTCCGCCTTTACTAACTACCGTAATTACATTAAGCTTGTCTCGGGGAACCGTCAGGAACGGAATCGTCGGCACCTGCACTACCAGAGTTTCATCGGTTGCAAAAGCAAGATTGATAGTGGCCGGTATACTTCCAAAGTATACTTGTGATACAGAAGTCATATTTTTTCCATGCAACACTACCCACTGCCCGTCATTTAACGATGTAATAAGAGTATCATTTGGCGCGGGGGCATAATTGCGAACTTCGTTGATAACGGGCACGCGCATATCATCATCATCTTTGCAACCTGTGATGAACGTTAAAATCACCGCCATGCACAAAAGCTGCAAAACACACAGGCGGATATATACTATATTTTTCATAAATGATTGCTTCATGTTAATTAAAATGAATAAGGCACTGCAGGCTCCAGCAATAAAGGGTTGGCAGTTACCTCTACAGAGGGTAAAGGCAACTTAAATGAATTAACAGTTGCCGGTGTAATTACTCCATAAGAATCTCCTGGAGTTACTTTACCTGTAGTACTGTTAACCTGGATGTTAACGCGGCTATCTTCACCATTAAGGCGCTCTAAAGCTTTAGGCAGATTGTAATATGAAAGTCTAACAATGTCAAACCAGTATTCGCCTTCACCAGCCAGTTCTATCCTCCTTTCTTTAAATAGCGTAGGTTCACTAATGGAGCTAACCTCAGCAAGACCTGCTCTTCTTCGTATTTGATTAAAATACCCTAATGCTTGCGCATCGGAGGTTGTCATATTATTACCTAAAACTGCTTCAACATAAACCAGGTATATATCGGCAAGCCTTAATAATATAGTATGCTCCGGAGAAGAAGTATTACTCATCAGAGGCAGATTAAGATCTTTCTCGTTGCCTATAATATGCTTCTTTAAACCACTATTACCATTGAATTTAAGACCCGTTTTTGTAACGCCGTTTTCAACGTAACTTATATTCGTATTTAATTCCGGGTACGTGTCGTTCCTGTACATGAACGTAGCCTTACGCCTCAGCGAGTCCACTTCAATAGAGTCATTGGCAATATCAAGGTATTGAAGATACATATCGTATGTGGCTTCAATCCCATAGTAACCACCACCGCCATTTATCTGTAACGCGTTGCTGTAAAGCTGGAGCATATTTCCCTGGTACCAACCTCCACCATTTGTTGGCCACTGAAGAGCAAACAATGACTCTGCATTATCATTGAATTGATATTTAAAAACATCGGCATAGTTTTCCATCAATGATAAACCGCTATTCTCACAAACATTACCTGCATACAGTTTGGCACTGTCAAGGAGTGACTGATTGCGCGTGCCGCTCTGATTGAGACCTGCCCATGTCAGGTATACTTTAGACAACAATCCCTGGGCTGACCATGTAGTAACGCGGCCTTTATCCCACGTTGCCGGCAAATTTTTCCGGGCAAATGTCAGATCATTAGCAACAAACTGATATACATCACTGGCATGATTTCTATATACCAATGGATTGTCAAAAAGATCTTTGCTGTCTTTAATAATAGGAACGTCCCCCCATAGCCTTGTCAACGTGAAATAAGCATAGGCACGCATAAACTTTGCCTCTCCCAATGCAGCATTTCTATCTGCTTCCGCGATGTTCTCTGATGCTAAATCTTCTATAGCATGGATGGTGGTATTGGAATGTGCAATCAAATTGTACATCGATCTCCATTCTGTAATCAAATTAAAGTTATAACCATTCAGCGAAAATGTATTTAACTCCACTGCAGGCCCGTTGTATCCAAGTATCATGTTGCCCCCCAGAACTTCACCCAATGGCAAGTAGCACTCAGAAGTCCAGGCGCCCCATATGCTACCGCTATATAATGACGCCGTTGCCTTCTCTAGATCCTCAGCAGTTTTATAAAAGTTTTCGCTCGTTACTGCTGACAATGCCGGACGATCTAAAAATGAATCGCCGCACGAGGCTAAAAGAACAGACGTAGCAAGTGATAGATAGATTATTATAGATTTAGTCTTCATGATTCTATAATGATAAGTTTAAACCAAATGTGATTATTCTTGGCTGTGGATAATAGCCATCATCAATACCTGCATATAGCGGGTTCCATGACCCGATTTCAGGATCCATACCGGAATACTTGCTTAGTATAAACAGGTTTGTGGCACTAGCATACACCCTTAAAGATTTCAGATGCATTTTTTGAGTCAGACTACCCGGGAGCTCATACCCTAAAGAAATGTTTTTAAGCCTCACAAACGAACCATCCTCAACATAACGATCCGACAGTCTTTGGTTTCCATTTGTTCTGTCATTCCGCAGTCCGGGAATCTTGGTATCCGGATTGGATACATATACATTGTTAACATCAGAAGCCGATCCGTTTGGATCCACCAACGCCAGCTTTGCATAATCTTTTATACCTGAAAAATAAGCGGTGCTTGATAGAGGGTCTTCGTGTGACTCGCGCGTTACATTATATACTTTGTTGCCAATGTTGGAGGTGAAAAATATATTTAAATCAAAATTTTTATACTTAAAAGTGTTATTCAACCCCAATTGCACCTTCGGAAGTGGAGACCCCAGATAGGTTTGATCGCTTTCATCAATAATTCCGTCTCCATTCAGATCCTTGAATTTAAGATCACCATACCAGATACTACCAGATGCATTGGCAAACGGAAGCGGCTCACCATTTCTCACCGGTCTTGGATGAGGGGCAATTCCATTTGCTTCGTCACCTAGAAAATCTGTTGGCGTTGCAAAAACACCTTCAACTATATATCCATAAAATTCTCCCAACGATCTTCCCGGCACTGTTCTGGAATATGCTGTGCTAATGGAAGCGTCTTTAGCATTTAATGCGGTTATTTCATTCTTGTTGTGCGACACAGTAAGGTCTGTTCTCCAGGTCAAGTCTTTACCACGGAGGTTATCAGAACTTATTCTAAAATCGAACCCCTTGTTCTCCATAGAACCTATATTTACATAGGGAGCTTTTAATGCACCCGGAGGCCAAGATGCGGTAGTCGTTCCGGAATAGAGTGGTAATGTGATTTGCATAGCAAGATCATTTGTCTTGCGATGGTAAAAATCAACCGAGAAATTTATCCGCCAATTGAAAAAAGCTCCATCGAGACCGATATTATTATAGAAAGTCTGCTCCCATTTCAAATCAGGGTTTCCAATCTCATCATTCACCATCGCTACACCCCCAAGACCTGTTGATGCGGTATTAAGTGTACTCGCATAAGAATAATCTCTGCCGCCAGCCCGGTTGGTTAAACCAGAGCTAATACGCAGCTTCAATTCATCAACGCTTCCTACACCTTCAAAAAAAGACTCGTTATTTATCTTCCATGCTACTGCTCCTGAATAAGACAGTATCCAACGATTTTGTTTAGCGTACATTGAATTACCATCATAACGGGCATTACCCGTGATCAGATAGCGGTCGTTAATCCCAAGATCCAAACGGCCGAAATACGACTCTATCGCGTTATGTTGCTTGCTGCCACTGTTGGTTGCTGTTGCCGGATCACCTGCTCCAACAGTTTGAACTGAGTTGGTAGGAAAATCCAGGCGTGTTGCACTTACCTGTCTCGAGTTGTTTAATTGCCACTCATGCCCCGCCATGGCAGTCATTTTATACTTATCGCCAAATGCATGATTATAGGTGAGATAGGAACTCATTTCTGAGTGATTCTGATCATTGTACTCTGCAGTACCATCATTCCTTGCTTTAATAAGGCTACCTATTACATAGTCCGGGTTAAAGACGTCTCGGTTTTGAATGGAAAAACTTCCCCCGATAACATTTTTCAAGAGCAAGCCCTTTGCAACGTCAATCTCAACATAGGCGTTCGGATGTACCTCCTTACGGTTGGACTCATCTTTATTAATCGCTGCGAGGGCTAAAGGATTTGCTATTGGCGGTACCCAACCACGATTCGTATTGTCTACGCCACCCCATGAACCATCGGAATTCTGCACAGCAACATCGGGGGTCATGCTCAGAGCCCTACCAATAACTCCTGAAGTTATAGCATTGATTTTATAGTCAATATTTACCAACTGAATACGTGTGCCTATTCTTAACCACTTGGTTGTTTTATTATCCAGATTTAAACGGACAGACGTTCTGTTAAACTTCGATCCGAAAGCAATACCATCGTTTTGATGGAATGTTCCAGATAAATAGTAGGTCGTCTTTTCATCTCCGCCACTTAATGCGATTGTATGCTCACTAATACGCGAAGTTCTGAATAACTCGTTCTGCCAATCTGTTCCCTTACCTAGATACTGAGGATTCTGAAACTCAGGTCTGGTATCAAAATTCCATGCTGCTCCCCTTGCGTTTAAGAAAGCTGCATGTTCACTCAAATCCAGAACCGGAAGTCTCTGTACCAAGCGTTGAAACCCGGTATAATGCTGATATGAAACGGTTGGAGCTCCCGGCTTCCCTCTTTTGGTAGTGATTAAAATAACACCATCGGATGCCTGGGAACCATAGATTGCTGTAGCAGCAGCATCCTTTAATACTTCGATAGACTCAATTTCAGATGGATTGATACTCGCTAATGGGCTCATACCTCCCGTACTAGAACCAGCAGTACCGATCCTTACACCATCGATTACATACAATGGATTGCTGCCTCCCAGCGAAGTTATACCGCGAATCTGCACCGAGACACCACCACCCGGTTGCCCGGACACCTGCTGTACTACCATGCCCGGGACTCTACCTTGCAGCGCCTGCTCCATGGTACTGACATTCGTTCTTTTTAGCTCATCACCTCTAACGGAAGATATGGCGCCTGTCATATCTTTTCTTTGCACTTCACCGTAGCCGATGGAAACTACTACCTCTTCAAGTGTTTGTACATCTTCAGTCAAATTAACATCTACAGCTGTTTGCTGTCCTACTAAAATCTCCTGCTGCTTATATCCTATAAAGGAGATAACAAGCATGTCATCGGGTCTGCCGGAGATTTTGAATGCTCCATCGGCATCCGTTACCGTTCCAATGGATGTGCCTTTAATAATCACACTGGCACCCGGTATAGCAGAACCGGATTCATCTCTCACAATACCAGTTATTGTTTGCTGTGCCAGAACCTTCAGGCACATGAACATAATTAGTACAGAGATGCCTAAACGTCTGTAAAGTTTTTTCTTCATAAAGATTTGGTTTGGTTAGGGTGTTTCCACTTTTGCAGGCTGTTCAACTTCTTCGGAATGTGAAATGGTCTCAATGCGATCGATTCCGGGTGAACAACACTGTAATCGTTTGCAGTAAAGTTATGGCAGTGGGGGGCTTACGGATGGTATTGAATCGTCTTGTTCAGGCGGATGCAGAGTCTACGCACGGTATCCGAAAGTCTCGAAAGTGTGTATTTGATTTTTTCTTAAACACAGGTCGTATACTGTATGCAGCGTGCAGTACAGGAACACAATGGCACTTAATCATTCACAAATCCATTTGCAACAGGGCAATCAGCCATGTAACGATCGAAAAAATGACCAAATACATGATCAGCTCAAGAAATAGCAGGAGTCTTAATTTTCGTTTCAACGGGTAGTAGCGTTAGCTGCCAAATATAGGCATGTAGTTTTCCGGAGAGCGTAGCCAATAATCCCAAAGAGGGCTAACAATTTGCTAATGTAAAAGTATATAGCTTCTAGTCTCTCCGCTTACCACTGGCATACGCGGATGGCAATACATGATATTGTTCTTTAAAATGGCGTGCGAAGTATTTGGGATTATTGAAGCCTACACGATACGCAACTTCCGATACGGAAAGCTGACTCTTCTCCAGAAGCTGTGCTGCATGCTGCAAGCGAATGGAACGAATGAGTTCTAACGGAGCTTTACCGGTAAGCTCCTGCACCTTTCTGAAGAACTGGGCACGGCTTACACCAAGCTCGCGACTCAAGTCCAGCACGGTGAGATCGCTGTTGGCTATATTCTTTTCGATTGCCTCGATCACCCGGGCAACAAACTGTTCATCCAATGACGTAATCTGTATCTCGCTGGCTTTGATTCCATTTTTCTTTGCGAGTAATTTATGCAGGTCTTTACGTAATGAAATCAGGTTTCGTATTCTCGACTCTAATATAGGGAAGCTGAACGGCTTGGGTATATAATCATCAGCGCCTACTTCAAATCCTTCGAGCCGTTGCTCTTCACCAGAACGGGCTGTGAGCAAAATTACCGGTATATGGCTTACACGTTGATCTGATTTAATTTTCTTGCAAAGCTCCGTGCCATTCATGTCGGGCATCATCAAATCAGTAACAATCAAATCCGGGTATTGCGAAATGGCTTTCTTCCATCCTTCCTCTCCTGTCTCAGCCTCTATAACATCGTATGCTATCGTCAGGTTATCTTTCAGATAGAAACGAAAATCTTCGTTATCCTCTACCAGTAATATCAATGGCTTACTTCCTGATTTAGGATCAACTTCACTTTCACCATCCACAACATCGATCGGTTCGCTCACGGTCTCATGAACAGCGTTGATAATTTTTTTCAGCGGCAGCACAACTATAAAAGAACTCCCCTTCCCTACTTCACTCTCCACGCGTATCGTACCGCCATGTATTCGTACAAACTCTTTTGTTATAGCGAGTCCTATACCACTGCCCTGGTTTACGATCGAGCTTGGCAATTCATTTTGAAAAAAACGTTCGAAGATCAGTTCGTGTTTTTCCGGTGATATTCCGATTCCCGAATCTTTGACTATAATTTCCAGTATACTTTTTTCAGACGAATCTTTAACATCGACCATTACCGCGATCGCTCCATTTCCCATAGTAAATTTGAAGGCATTGGAAAGAAGATTGAACAATATCTTCTCAACCTTGTCATGATCAAATATAGCTTCCAGCGAAGATGTATTTGATTCGAAGGTAAGCTTGATGTTTTTTTTCTCCGACAGGTCTGCAAAAGAATATACCGTTTCACGAACGAACTGGATGATGTCTCCTTCGGATGGATGGAAGCGTATATCCTGAACTTCCATTTTTCTGAAATCAAGAAGCTGGTTCACGAGATTTAACAACCGCTTTGTGTTTCGCTGAATGAGATCTATATTCTTCCGTTGCTCAGGTTCTTGTACTTTTTGACTCAGACTCTCCAGCGGAGACAGTATAAGTGAAAGCGGAGTTCTGAATTCATGACTCACATTGGTAAAGAATTTCGTCTTCATCACATCCAGCTCGCGCGATCGCATCGCTTCTTCCTGTTGTTGCCTGATTGCAAACTTCATGCGCTCGCCTTGCTGTATAAGCCTACGCGTTATATAAAGTGCTGCAAACAGCAGGATCATATAGATCATATACGCTCCGCCTGATTTCCAGAATGGTGGCAGTACTTTGATAGGAAGTGAAATACCTTCTTCACTCCATTCACCGTCATTGTTGGTAGCGATAACACGAAATGTATAATTACCAGCGTTGAGATTTGTGAAGGTTACTCTCCGGTTGTTGGCATCGGCTGGCAGCCAGTCTTCATTAAATCCTTCAAGTTTATATTTATACTTCGTTTTTGACGGCTGCGTAAAATTGAGTGCGGCAAACTCTATAGAAAAAACATTATCACTCGCTGCCAGTATAATAGAAGGATTGGTTGTAATGGAGGACGGTAGCGAAAAATGATTATCACCTTTACTTCCCGGCAGGACGCTTTGATTGAAAATTTGAAAATCTGTAAATACAAGCTGAGGTATAGTCTTACTATGCCCTATATCATCGGGTTTGAAAATATTAAATCCATTGTCTCCACCAAACACAAGCTCTCCACTCTTCATTCTTATAGAAGCATCTTCACCAAAACGTTGCCCTTGTAAACCATCAGCCTCGGAGTAGTTGGTGAAACGAAGCTGAATGCTATCGCCGGATGTTATGGGAGTGGCGCACGCAAGTCCATTGGAAGTACTAAGCCAGAGCCGGCCTTTGGAATCTTCTTCCATTGCCATGATTGTATTATTAGGTAGTCCGTCCTTTTCAGTAAAATTTGTTAACCGGTTTGTTTCTCTTTGCCATACACTGAGTCCCCCCGTTGTTCCTATCCACATACGTCCTTTGGAATCTTCTAGTATACCGAGTATAACATTGCTCCGAAGTGATGCCGGGTTGTTCTTATCCGACTCGAAGTGAATCATAGTTCCGGAGTCTTTCATGAGCACGTCAATACCCAGCGATGTACCGAACCAAAGATTACCATGACTATCCTCCACGATCGTTGAAGAATAGGGTGAGATGAGAGCCTTTTGCTGGGGATGAGAATAGCGTGTAAATGTTTTCGTCTTTCTGTTAAAGAGGTTGACACCTCCTTCAAGCGTACCAATCCAAAGCTGATGTTTTGAATCCTCAAAAATCTCCCATGCACTCCGATCAGAAAAACTCTCCGGATCATCAACACGGTGCTGATACCGGGTAAATTTACTGCCATCAAAACAATTGAGCCCGCCAAAGAATGTACCGATCCACAACTTGTCTTCATGATCCAAAAACAAACTCACAATAACATCACTGCTCAGACTATGCGGATCTTTCGGGTTATGTCTGTACGTTGTAAATCTGCCGCTCTTTCTGTCAAAGTATATTAAACCACCACCGTCTGTTCCCAGCCACAGATTTCCTTTCTTATCTTCTACAAAATGATTTATATCTTCAAAAGGTAAACCAAACGGTTTGGAGTTTCGGTTATAGATCGGAAACCGCTCCATACTTTTATGAAAGAAATTTAACCCTTTTTTGAAAGTACCGATCCAGATTATCCCGTCAGGGTCTTTATACAGCGTTGTAGCGGAATTGGCACTAAGCGTTGTTTCTAAATCTGCATCACGTGAAATGTTCCGTACCGAAAGATCTTTTTTATCCAGTATATTAATTCCTGCCCCGGAAGAAATCCATATATAGCCTTCATCATCCTGAACAAGTCCGGAGATGAAATCAGAGCTCAATCCCGCAGATATAGAATTTTTCCGGAGGTGGTATATTTTGTTCTCGCCTGATTTGCGATAAAATACACCTTCATCAACATTGGATATAAATCCCCAAAGGTCTCCTTGCTTATCGATCATCAGTTCACCAAACAACGTTTTATTTTCCTGTAAAGGAGTCTGCAAAAAAGACATACGCTTTACTACCGAGAATGTTCCTTCTTTCAATACGGCATTTTCCAGAACACCATTTGAATGTGCAATCCAGTACGTTCCATCGGGATGATGTGCCAGCGATGTAATGTAATTCGTAGCAATGGACGCGTTATCGTTATCACTATGCTTTATGGAAAACGCTGTTTTCTTTACTTCATTATAACACACCAGTCCGTTGTTTTCCAGCAACAGCCAATAATTACCGGCATTATCATGGACTACATTCGTCACGCTTGCCGGATTGATCGCTAAATTTTTATCGAGGAATCGAAATTCGGATGAGAACGTTTCTGTTGCCGAGTTGTAGAGGCAAACTCCGTTACCGGTTATAATACCAAGCTCTCCACCGGGTGCCTCGAACAGCCGCTTTATATAATCGTTCGGCAGGGAAGAAGAATCAGCAGGATCGTTACGGTATATTTTAATTGAATAACCATCAAAGCGATTCAAACCCGACTCCGTTCCAATCCATACGAAACCCGTCTTGTCTTTGCAAACTGCTCTTACGTAGTTATGTGACAAACCCTGACGGCTATCAAGGTGCATAAAGCGCTCCTGCCCGAATGTTCCACCGAACGGCAAAACCGACAGCAACACTACGATGCACCAACCGGATCCGGAAAAACTGTTCCCTTTCACAAACTTCATTGGATAGTTAAAATTCAATTCATGCTATATTCAGCAAGACACCGGAATCACTTAAAATCCGGTGTCATTACTAAAGATACAAATTGTTATTATTCGATGCTGATAATCCAGGTGTCGCGAAAAGTATAGCGCGACATCCGTCTGTATTTATTGCAAAGTTTCTGCGCTTCTTCCTTCGTTGGGGGTGCATCGTTCATGTGAACTATGTAGTAGCGCTTCTCCGGATGGTACGCCACATCTGCCGGATAGCCGGCACGTCTCAGGTTGAACGCATATTTCTCTGCATATACCGGTATATGAAACACACCCACTACTACATAGTGCCCGGGACGCAACCCTTCTCCGGAAAGTGATCGTACAGTCGGTTTATTTTTAATCACGGTGTCGGCTGGTGCATTCACAATCGCAGGTATACGCGGTTCCGGCTCCGACTTCTTAGCCTCTTGTTCACGTTGCTCCGTTCTAACGGGAGCTGTCGACCTGGCTGCTTCAGCTTTTTTCTCCGGCTGCACTATATCTTCATCCCTTGCTATCGCTTTCTCAGAATCCGACACATCAGATTCAACCGGCTCCGAAGATGCATGTATAGTTTTAAGCTTTGTTTTTACCTGCGGATCTTTCTTTTTTCCGAGTCGCAGTATTAATTGTACCTCGTGCGTACCGCTTCCCAATGAACTTTTTCTGCCAGCTGCAAATTCGTAGGCATATCCTACTTTCAATTTGTCTTTGATATTCGTTCCAACAAAAGCAGCTGCACCATAGTGCTGGCGGTACGATGCACCCAACCAGACTATATTATTAATCCGCACAGACCCCAGACCTTCAAACTGGGCAGACGTGTTATCATTCGTACGGTATATAACCATCGGTTCAAAAACAACCCGCTGACTGAAATATATACTATAGCTGGCCGATGATACCGTATTGCGAAGCTGGTTAACACCGATTTTATTAAAGTTATTTTCAGATGCAACGTACGTATTAAAAAGACGCGGTATAGCAAAAGCAACTTTCAAATTACCGCGTTGGTAATGCATACCAAATTGTCCTTCGAACGATGATGTTGCGCCCACGACCGGATCACTTGCATAACCGTCACCGCTCTGGACAGAGACACTGGTTACACCGGCCGACAATCCGAAAGCTAGCTTGTGGTTGTCATTAACTTTATTTCCCAGGTATACCTGGTACGCAAATGTCGCCAGACCTGTGGTTGTTTTTAATACGCCCGCTTTATCCTGGTATCCTGTAAAAGCTATACCAGTGCGATAGCTGAGCGGTACATGAACGCTCAGTGTACCGGTAGTGGGCGCGCCTTCAACACCTGCCCACTGACTTCTATAGTTGAGATATACTTCAGTATAACCACTGGGTGCCACGAATGACGGGTTATACAAAAACGGGTTAAGAAAATAATGACTATACAGCGTGCTTTGCTGTGCGTATAGTGACTGCGTTATCATGAATAACGAAGTACAAAGTATTCTAATAAGTAATTTCATTTCAGTCGGGCGATGGTTACACTACCAGTTTGTTTTGAATTATCCGCACGTCTGATCACATAGAAGTAAGCACCATCGGGAAGCGGCTTGCCGTTCGAAGTTCCGTCCCACGGAGTAGTGTACCCGGTAGAAGAATATACTTTCTGCCCCTGACGATTGTAGATTACAATTTCGCAACCATCCAGCAGGTAAGCGTTCTCAATATTCCACGCTTCGGTGCTTACATCGCCACGATTATCCGGTGAAAATAGTTTGGGAATTTTCAAAGCATCCTCTTCCCTTTGGAAGTTAGCCTCAACAACCATATCGCTGTTCACTGTCACAGATTGTGATGCAGCGGCACCGGTAATATCACCGGTCCACCCGGTAAAAGTATATCCGGATGCTGCAACAGCTTCAATGGTTACTATCGTTCCGGATGTATAGGTACCCGTGCCGGTTACCGAACCACCGGCTGACGGCACAACGGTAGCACTAAGCGTAAAACTGGAAATGCTAAAGCTTGCTGTTACGCTCTTGTCACCATCCATCGTTACCGTAGTGGATGCATCCGTCCCGGTTACATCACCGCTCCATCCGGTAAAGGTATAGCCTGATGCCGGTGTAGCCGTAAGGGTTGCCACGCTTCCCGCATCGTACGATCCCGCACCACTTACATTACCACCATCCGATGGAGATGTTGCTATAGCCAGGGTATATTTCGTGGTGCCGGATTGCGACTGGAAATTTGCTGTAACATTCTTATCACCGTCCATTGTTATAGTCACAGAAGTTGAAGTTCCCGTTACATCGCCACTCCAGCCTGTAAAGGTATAACCGGTTGCTGGCGTAGCGGTAAGAGTTGCTGTAGATCCGGATGTATAGCTTCCGCCTCCGCTTACTGTACCGCCTGCTGAAGGTGAAACGGTAGTAGCAAGGGTATATTTACCCGGCTGTATCACCTCAAAGATAGCCGTTACCGATTTATTGCTATTCATCGTTACCGTGGTGGTAGTAGCTGTTCCGGTTGCATCACCACTCCAGCCTGTAAAGGTATATCCGGTTGCCGGTGTAGCAGTAAGAGTCGCTGTAGCCCCTGACGTATAACTTCCCGCTCCGCTTACTGTACCACCCGCTGCGGGGGTCGCAGTGGTAGCAAGAGTATATTTAATTTCCTGGAAGGTTGCCGTAACCGTTTTATTACCGTTCATAGTCACGGTAACAGAAGACGCGCTTCCCGTTGCATCACCACTCCAACCTGCAAAGGTATATCCGGCTGCGGGTGCTGCTGTTAGTGTAGCTGTGCTTCCAATCGTATAGGATCCCGCTCCGGTAATTGTTCCACCTATGGATGGCGATGCCGTGGCGGTAAGCGTATATTTGGTAGGTTCGAAGTTCGCGGTAACCGTTTTATTGTTGTTCATCGTTACCGTGATGGAAGACGTGCTTCCCGTTGCATCACCCGTCCACCCGGTGAAGGTATATCCGGCTGCTGGTGTAGCGGTAAGGGTCGCTGTGCTTCCCGAGTTATACGATCCGGCTCCACTCACAGTACCGGCCGCAGCGGGAGACGCTGTGGCAGTAAGGGTATATTTGATTGCCTGAAAGTTCGCCGTTACGTTTTTATCACCGTTCATCAACACGGTAACCGAAGATGAACTTCCTGTTGCATCACCGGTCCACCCGGTAAAGGTATATCCGGTTGCCGGTGTAACGGTAACGGTAACGGTGCTCCCGGAAGTATACGATCCGGCCCCACTCACCATACCGCCGGCTGCGGGCGATTGAGTTGCCGTAAGCTTATATTTAGGTGCCTCTCCGGCAATAAGACCTCTTCCAACGGTGCTCATGTATACCCGGCCATATACATTCATGTCCCCCATTACAAAATTTCCATTGCCAGGTCCGCCCCATTCATGGGCATCGTCATTTATTCTTATCCATTTAGCTCCCTGATCAATGGAACGGTATATACCCTTCACGCCTCCTACTGTACCCCATATATATATAGCAGGATAAGTTGCACCGGGAGCAGCTTTCCCGAACCCCACGGCTGCACAATCAGTAACATTAGCAACGGTTGTCCATGAAGTTCCACTGTTGGTAGTATATTTTAATCCACTCCCGTTTAGCGCTACCCACACGTGGCCTTCATTACCGGGAACAGTCCTTGCCCTGCTTGAACCCCATTGGCCTGGATTAGATGCTGAAGCTGAAAAACTTACACCTTTGTTTGTACTTACCAATAGCTGCCCGGTGCTGCGATTGTATATATAGAATTTGTTTGTATTAACGAAATCCGCTATAGGAAATGCATCTTTAGCATCCGTTACGCCCGTACTTGTCCATGTTCCCCCATTGTCTGTTGAGTAGTATGTCGTACTTTCACCTCCCGGGCAAAGAAGAATCGTATTCCCGTCTGCCGATAAAGCTGCTTTCCCATACGAACCATCAATAGAAGTCAATTGTGTCCAGGTTGCTCCCTGATCGGTGGAGTAATATACTTTGTCTGAAATTCTCACCACCCTATTCGTATTGTTTGCAGCATACGCTAAACCGTTGTTGGAAACTTTGGTAGGATTAATATTTTTGTCCGGATAGGCATAAACATCTGAATAGACGGCTCCGTATTGGTCTCCTACCGCTGAAATAAATTTGCCACCCTGTATACTTATAGCATCCAGTACTACGGTCTCTTCCATGCCCTTCACATCAACTTTCCAGGTAGTGTTAGTTGCATTGATATTGTCGCAAGTAAACAAACCATTTCCCGATGTAACGCGTACTTTCGCGGCATTCATTGGATCAAACTCAATGGAGACGTCCCAGTGTATACCGGAATTGGCGGCCATCCAACCAACGCCATTGGTGTTAAATGTACTTGTATTAGATATTTTTGACGCCCATGTATTTCCTCCATCGGTTGACAGGTAAATAAAATCTCCCCACGAGGTATTGAATTGGTTGTTGCCGTACGAATTGGTTGTAGAAACAATAACCCTGTTGGCGTTTGCAGGATCTACGCTTACACCGCTATATGCCTTTCCTGTGGATGGTGTTATATCGGTCGCGGTCGATGTACTCGTATTAAACTTCCATACTTGTCCGTTGGTAGAAGGTTCAGGCTCACTCCAGTGTCCATGTGGACCCGATCCATCTGCATACGCTATATATAGCGTGTTTCCGGAAAGAGCGGCCCTGTTCGGCATAAAGGCTGTTGGTAGCTGAGCTGATAGCGCTGAAAAAGTATTACCACCATCGGTGCTTCTATAAATATTTGTGCTTCCCAAACGGGATACTCCCAAATATATAGTTTGTGTTATACCTCCTGATACACTACCCGGATCGAATATAACAAAGCAAATTCCATTGTCGTTAGGTGTCGCCGTTACTCCATCCCATGCCAGTGTCCACGTTGCACCTGCATTGGTACTTTTCCATAATCCGTTTCTCCTGGTTCCACAATACAATATGTTGCTATTGTTAGGATCCACGGCAAGTCGTTCACCATTCCCTCTTCCAATACCATTGCCGTGTGCTTTAAATTTATCGGTAACCTCGGTAATGGTAAAGGTATTTCCCTTGTCAGAAGATCTTAAAATAGCTGTTTTACCTCCATTGAAATAACTCGTACCCACCAACATATATAGCTTATTGGGATCTTGAGGATCCAACGCAATCGCTTCAACTCCCTGGTAGGAAACTTCGTCTTCCGAACACCAGTCGAGCAGCGGAATCCACTTGGAATTTGCCGCATTCCATCGGTAAGCTCCTCCAACATCCGTACGGCAGTATACATCTCCCGATGTTTTATGACCGATGATACCGGTTACAAAACCACCACCTCCCAACGCTACGTTACTCCAGGCATAGGTCTCTGTTTGCGATCGTCCCTCCATTAGAGGAATCAGGAAAAGGAAAGTTGCAAAGAGTACCTTAAAGATGGCGGTAAAAATTACCCGCATATATACTTGTATAAATATTCTGACATTCATTCTTGTTTTAGATTAACCAGCAGTAAAAAAAATATTAAGGACAGACCATCGATAAACAGTGAGGTATACGTAGTGCTCCCTAGGGCTTATGAGTTTTAATGGTTAGAATAGCTTGAGACAATCCGGGTGACGTAACGGTGAGTTTAACATCGCCCGCACCGTGTGTACTTCGAATAACAACCAACGCGCGTCCGTGCCACGCTTTGCGTGTGTTGCCTATATATAGCTCGTAGTTTTTCAGATCGGCATTGTCAACTCCGGCAATGATACCGGGCCCTTCAATTTGGAAATGCAGCCGATTGGCAGCTGTGGGTTGAAGCGTACCATTCTTGTCTGTGATCTCTACTGTAACATAAGACAAGTCTTGTCCATCCGCTGTTATTTCTTTTCGATCGGCCGTTAACTTTATGGTTGCAGCATCGCCTGCGGTCTGCAACGTGGTCGATTCAACTTCCTTACCATTCTCTACAGCAACAGCTTTTAATATACCGGCTGTATAAGGTACATCGAATGTAGCTTTATACTCTCGTTCGTATGTTGTTGAACGTTCACCGATCAGTGTGTTGTTCAGGTAAAGTTTAACCTTCGGATACCTGGAATATACTTCTACCTGTACAGTCTTGCCTTCAAATCCGGGCCAGTTCCAGCTCTCCCACGTGGGCCAAACCGACCACCATGTATCTTTAATTTCAAGCGGTTTCGGCTCGGGTTCACGAACGGCCATATATAGTTTCTCGGTATCATTATATAGCATGCTTCTGTAATGCGATATAGGTTTTCGCCAGCCCATCAAATCTATATCGCCACAGTATGCCCCGTGCCACGGGAATAATTCATTCTCCCAGTGTTGCCCCGGAGCTTCACCTGAATAATACCAGCGGCCTATACCAGACTCTCCTAAATAATCCATGGCGGTCCACACAAAATCACCAATGATATAGCTGTTATTTTGTACCAGGTTCCAATTGGCAAAAGCATCACGCGGGTATGACTCGGTTTGAACGATAATACGTGATGGGTCTCGCACATGGTCGGCAGGTGCACTCTGCAAATGATAATTATAGCCTGCTACATCATGCACATCCATGAGCGAATCAAACACTTCCCACGTTTTACCGCTTTCCACTATAGCCGATGTTACAGGTCGCGAGGTATCCATTCTCTTCACTTCGTCCGCAAGCATCTTCGCAGTTTTTGTAGCATCGGGAGTTCCTCTTTCGGGTATCTCATTACCGGTGCTCCACATCACGATCGAAGGATGATTACGATCGCGCAGAACCATTGCTTCCAGATCGCGTTTCCACCAGTCTTTAAAATACCGGGCATAGTCAAATTTATTCTTGCCGATCTTCCAGCAGTCGAATGACTCATCCATTACCAATAAACCTAAGCGGTCACAGGCATCCAGGAATGCTTCTGATGGTGGGTTATGAGATGTTCGTACGGCATTGAAACCTGCTATCTTCAGTAATTCAACTTTGCGTTCTTCGGCACGATCAAATGCAGCCGCCCCGAGGCAACCATTATCATGATGCACACAGCCACCGTTTAACTTTATCGTTTTACCATTAAGCTGAAAACCGTTTTGAGTAGAAAATTTTACAGAGCGTATACCGAAGCTGGTTTTAGTTTCGTCTGCTATAGTAGTACCCCTTAACACTTGTACCTTTGCCTGGTATAAATCAGGAGTTTCAGGAGACCACAACATGGGCTTCGCAATGATCAGTGTCTGTATAACTTCCT
Organism: uncultured Chitinophaga sp.; assembly: GCA_902168205.1. GTDB lineage: Bacteria > Bacteroidota > Bacteroidia > Cytophagales > Cyclobacteriaceae > Ohtaekwangia > Ohtaekwangia kribbensis. The sequence goes on from CABHOK010000012.1 coordinate 175,743, forward strand.
TTTCGCTATTCGCCGGGAGTTCTAATTTTACCTGACCAATGCCTGCAGTTTTAGAATCTTTATTCAGAAGAGAAGTTTTAACAACCACTTGTTGAGCAGACGATGTTTCGTTTTTCACCAGTGTCTTTATCTGCACGGTTGCTTTTTGTGAAGTGACCTGGGGAGTGGCAATGGAAACACCCCATTGCGCTACATGCACCGGGTCTGTAACCATCATCCAAACATGACGATATATACCGGAACCGCTATACCAGCGGCTGTTCAGGTGTTGCGAATTATCAACCCGCACTGCAATTACATTCTCCTTACCAAATACTATATAAGGCGTAAGATCATAACTGAATGATGAATAACCATAGGGATAAATGCCCAATGATTTTCCATTGATAAAAACTTCAGAATTCATGTAAACGCCTTCGAAGTATATAGATACTTTTTTAGTTTTCCGTTCCGCAGGAACGTTGAAAGACTTCCGGTACCACGCTTTGCCTGCGGAAAAGTATCCACCGCCACCTGCTGTTGGATTTTTGGGAGCAATTTCACCTTCTATACTCCAGTCGTGTGGCAAATCAAGTTTACGCCAGGTCGAATCGTTATAGTTTGCTATGCTGGCCGCTGCAGTATCACCGGGAAAGAACTTCCAATCGTTATCAAATAATTGTTTTCGTTCATATATACCCTGCCCCTGCGCTACCCCAGAAATGCCGCTCACAATAAGGAAAAGCATTAGGGTATATACCCTGGCATAACTATAATTATTGCATGTATTGAACATCCGCATATATATTCAGTGATTTTATATAGATGACTTATACTTTCAGAGCAATCAGGCTTCCTATTTTGATTCTATAACCGCCACATCCCATGCCTTCAGTGTCAGCGGCTTGCCTTTCTGAATCGGGAGGTTGGTGAGCAGGTTAACACCATCTGTATACTGGTAAGAAAACGACTGTTCAACCGCTGAAAAATTATAGTAGAAGTGAAGATTCTTCCCGCCGTTACTTACACCGTGCTTTACCTTTATTCGATCCGGCAGCGCCTGATCAGCGAGAAGGCTACGCTCACCGAGCACGGATGCCAGTATATTTTTTATGATACTTTCAGAAGGTACAGTTCCAAAGTACGTCATCGCGCCTTTGCCGCTGTTATTCGTTACTACAGCAGGATATACTCCGAAAAAAGGATGATCATAAAATGCGAGCGGTCTGGCCGTGGTCGTTTGCAAAAACTCAGCCCACTGCTCAGTATAGTTCTGATCTTTCGCCTGGAACGGATCACCTTTTAATGGAAGAGGCGAACGCAACGTTGAAAACTCCTGGTACGTGAATCCGGCAGCGTCAGCAAGACCGCCAGGCATTGTCTGATGGCGCACGGCTGAATATTCGTCACAAAAACCACTCTTTACAGTGGCGATAAGATGTCCGCCATTTTTAACGTACGCATGAAGCCTGTTCAGCATGGAGTCACTGGCTATATATAGCGATGGCACAATCAGCACCTCGTAGCGACTCAGATCTTCCGTGTTATCAAAAACAAAATCTGCTTCAACATTGAGATCGTACAGCACTTTATAAAACCGGGCAAGTATCTTTTGATACGCGCCATCGGCATCCCAGGGTCCGGTTTCGGGACCTTTCAAGTTGTTATCAAAGCGTTGAAGATTAAGAGCAACATCCGAATCTTCGCTAAAGAGAATCGCTACTTTATTATTCTTCTTAATGTTCACCAGCTTCTTGCCAAGCTTTTCACGCTCGCGACCGATGTTGCTTATCTCCCTATATATTCTTCCGGGCTTCAGATCATGAGGAAGAATACCTCTCCAGTATTGTTCTATACCATTGTGTAATGAGTGCCAATGCCAATATGAAACCAGGTTGGCACCCGAACCTATATGGGCATAGTAATTTAGTCTCAGCTGTCCATCGTATGGAGGGAACTGTTCTTTTGAATTCCAGCCGATCGAAGCAGCGTTTGTTTCCGGCACCAGGTAATTTTTTCTTTTTAAGGAACGCGTAAAGTCCCCTTGCATGGCAATGCGCAATCCATCCGATTTATCCTGATCGTAGTGGTATATATTTACACCGGCATAATCAAGTATAGCGGAGATAGCCTTCTGATCTAAGTCGCTGCGAAGCGCCCCGGCAAAATCATGCATTACAAATTGAGAAGATCCTTTATACTTCCTCACAATAGCCGCCTGCCACGAAAGGAAGTCCGTTACCGTTACACGCTGATAGCGTGTCCACTCTAATCTATACCCCGGATGATTGAATCCACTGGCCGGGTGTAATTCATCCCAACTGTTGATGGCCTGTCCCCAATAGTTGAGTCCCCATACTTTATTTACCTTATCAACGGTCTTAAATTTCTTCTTTAGATACTCTATATATTTTAGGTGGTTATCGCGGGCATCCGGCCACTTGGAGTGTGTCTCATTGTCAATCTGGTAACCGATAACCGCCGGATGCGTTTTATAGTGCTCTACGATTCTTTTAATAACCCGTTGACTATAATATAGGTATATAGGATTGGTGAGGTCTACATTTTGCCGGATTCCATACTTAAGTCGCTGCCCGTTCTCCTGCATAGCCGTTATCTCCGGATACTTAAGATATAACCATGCGGGAATGGAATAGGTAGGTGTCCCCATTATTACTTTAATACCGGCTTTGTGCATGGCATCTACCACTCTGTCCATCCATGCAAACTCAAACTCACCATCACGCGGCTCCCACAACTGCCAGGTAGACTCCCCTAACCGAACATAGTTAATGCCAGCTTCTTTCATTAACCGAACATCTTCTTCAAGTCGCTCGCTCGGCATATACTCATGGTAGTAAGCTACGCCAAACAATATCTCATCGAATGCGTAAGGCTGCGCGCGGGTTATCAAACTGCTGGCCATGCAAACCAAAAGAAGCAATCCAAATACGTAATTCCTGAAATATGTCGTAAGCGTCAAGTGTGCGTCTAACAAAGTAGTGATCATGTCAATCAGTAAAGCTTTAGGTAATCCCAGTTGTTTTTGGAGGGGAAAGTAAAGTGTTCCGGGGCTTACAGACGGGTTCCAAAGATCGCAGATTAGGTCACCAATAGTCTCCGTTGCGTAAAACGGCACATTTCAGGTAAAACACTTGTAAGATTTATACCCTATGCGCGGCAACGATGTATAGTGATAAAGCGAATGCCGTGGGATATGAAAGATATCTTGTCAATATCCGTCACTGGCATACTCATTGAGCGGAGTAATATTTAGGACGTTTTAGTTGTCAGAAACAATGATCTCAGGATGGTGCATGAATAGTCTCGGAAGAAATTGTTCTGTATTCGCCAACTTTTTTGTATCCCTGCATTTTTTTGTATTGGCTTCGGGGGTCTCGATGTTTGCAGTGTATTCTATAAATCTACAACAAAACCGGATTTAGGCAGTATACACCATCCTAACATTGAAAAGATGCAACGAATCAATCTGAAGAAAAATCTGATCAAAATATTATTGATCTTATTGACTGCATTGCTTATCGCCAATTGCGTATTAACATTTATCAATGGTAATACAATTGTAGAGAACAATGCACTGAGAGAGCGCACAGAACATGTAAAGCGCAATACCGAACGCATCATTGGTGATATTGTTCACGGTGCTGATCTGGCGGTACGCGGTTATGCACTGACAAAAAGCGAAAAACTAGCTGAACCACTCAGGATTGCCTCTGTATATAAAGACTCTGTATTTATAGGACTGAAGAATCAACTGAATAGTCAGCGTTACGATACCTCAAGCTTGCATGAAATGAAGATAGCTGTTGACGACTATATAATGTTTTCGAACGGTATGATCGATCTGGCAAGTCAGGACAGCATGCAGAAATTTATCGCTATATTAAATGAAGATCGCGGATTTGATCTATGGAAAAAATATATGACCTTCCGGGACCCCTTGTTTGCATACGAAGATACACTTAACAGAGAAGCCGAGAACCGTTACGTAGCTGCACTCGGTGACAACAGGCTCATTGTTATTGTATTATTACTTATAGGTGTGCCTACTATGATTTATATAATAAGACGTCTGGGACGGGACGAAAAACAACTTGCAGCATTGCTTCTTAACCTCGATCAGCAGAACCGCCAGTATATATTTGATAACGGTTCACCCCTGGATGTAAATGACATCGATCATGTTATCGAGAATTCGATCCAGAATTTCAAGAAAGCCAATACGTTCATCACCAATATAGCGAACGGAAACTATAGCGTTGAGTGGGAAACGCTTCATGATGGGAACCGTTCGTTGAATGAAAGTAATCTGGCTGGGAACCTCATCCGGATGAAAAATCACTTAAATGACAGTAAGCTCAGCAATGAGAAGCGCGAATGGGGTGTATCGGGTTTGGCAGAGCTGATAACATTAATCCAAAATCAACGCGACATCAAAGAGCTTGGTAACAGTGTTGTTAAATATATAGTACGCTATACAAAATCGAATCAAGCCTGCATGTTTGTAGTACCGGTGGAACAAGAACACAATAACGAGTATCTGCAGTTAGTGGCGTGCTATGCCTGGGATAGAAAACGTTATGTAAACATGAAGATGCAAAAGCGCGAAGGACTTATCGGACAATGCTGGCATGAGGCTGAACCTATACTACTCACAAACGTACCGGAAGATTACATCCAGATTTCGTCAGGCCTGGGTGATGCATCGCCCCGGAGCGTCTATATTACTCCTATAAAAATGAATAACGTTGTTTATGGAGTTCTGGAACTGGCATCCTTCAGCAGGTTTGAAGAACATGTAATCGACTTTATCAACAAAGCATGTGAGAGTATAGCAGCGTGTATTTTTGCCGTAAAAATGACTGAAAGAACAAATATAATGATGTCTCAATATACGACTCAAATCGAATCGCTGCAATCAGAACTCAAAATGCTTAAAGAACTAAATCAGTCGCTGGTGGAAGTATAAGAACCTATCCTTTAAAAGACTTCCACAACGAATCTTCCTGGCATCGTAATTCAGTACTCCATAACAAACGAGTACGTCACCGCAGTGTCTAGGTGATATATATACGACTATACTCCTGAGCAGAAGCTTGGCCGTTGCGCAAAGCATGTTAGTCAGATACCTTTTAATGCCTTTTTTGAGATTTTAGCGTACCCCACCGCCCGTCTGAAATACGCTACCTTTCGCGATGCGCGATTCTATATTTAAGAATGCGGCCCAGTACAATTAACTAAACTATATGAACGGCTCAGCACTCAGGCTACTGAAAAAAATATGCTGCACAATTTCACTCACGTTGATCGTGCACACACAAATTTTCAGTCAGGTTATTGATTCAACCTTATTGTTGCCGGACAAGGACATGCAGTGGTGGAAAGATGCCAAGTTCGGACTCTTTATTCACTATGGACTATATGCTGTACACGGCAGAGGTGAATGGGCAATGTTCAACGAGTATATGAATATCAGTGAATACGAAAATCTCAAAGATAAATTCAACTATAAACAGGATACACCAAAACGTTGGGTGGAAATCGCGCAGAAAGCAGGATGTAACTATATGGTTGTTACAACGCGTCACCATGATGGGTTCAGTTTGTTCGACACCCGGTTTGGCGATTACGATGCTGTGAACAGCGCAGCCGGACGAGACATTATAAAAGACTACGCAGATGCCGCGCATCGAGCAGGAATGAAAATGGGATTTTATTACTCTCCGTTAGACTGGCGATACCCCGGTTTCTTCTTTCCCGACATGTATCGCACCAGTGCTGAGGAAATGAAAAAGCAGACTTATACACAGGTGAGAGAGTTACTCACGAATTATGGCAAAGTAGATATACTGTGGTATGATGGCGGAGAAGATTTCTGGCTTGGTCATGGTGGAATTGTTTGGGAAGGCGGGCAATGGAAATCAAGACGACCTGATAAACCTTATACCGGAAGTTTTAGTTGGGAGCCGGTGAAGCTTAATACGATGGTAAGAGCCTTACAACCACAGGTTGTTATCAGCGAACGTAGCGGATGGATGGGTGACTTCGTAACCAGAGAAAACTCGTTCGGCAAAAAGCCGAACAGGTCGTGGGAGTTCTGTACAAATCTTGGAGGAAGTGCGTGGGGCTGGACACCGCAGGCGAAGCACCAGGTACTGTCGGCCGACAGTGCAACTCAACTACTTGTAAAAGTTGTATGCATGGGCGGCAATCTTCTTCTTAACGTTGGCCCGATGGCTAATGGCGAAATCGAAGAAATACAGGCGCAAAGACTTGAAGAGATTGGAACATTCTTGAAAACGAATGGTGAAAGTATATATGGTACAACCGGTGGTGGTTACGATGATACATGGGGAGGAACCACCCTTACGGAGAAAGCCATTTACGTACATATACTGAAAGTCCCAGTTGATGGAAAAATAAGTATACCGGCTAACAACAGGAAAATTGCTTCGGCTGTCATCCTCAATACCAAAGAAAAAATCAGATTTAAACAAAACAATAGCAGCATTGAATTATTCGAGCTACCAGCAACCAAAACGGTTGCAGATACTATTATTAAGTTAAGCCTCAAGTAAAAGCAAGGGGCGGTAATAGAACCCTGGGAGTATATATATTCCTTAATGATGATATATAGCGTATTGTACCGCCTGGGATATCTAATCGTAAAATTATCCAATTACCAAGTATACTAATTGAAATGACTTCTTCTTCTAAAAAAATCAGCGTACTCGCACGCCTGTTCTTTTTCTGTTTTGTTTTGGCAGGGACATCGTCCCGGGCGCAGCTTGTTACCATACCCCTTGAG
>CABHOK010000013.1 GCA_902168205.1 uncultured Chitinophaga sp.
CTCAGTGCCAGTGTGGGGGATCAACCTCTCAGTTCCCCTACTGATCATCGCCTTGGTGGTCCGTTACACCGCCAACTAGCTAATCAGACGCATGCCCATCTTGTACCACCTGAGTTTTAATAGCTGTAAGATGCCTTACTACTATCTTATGGAGGGTTAATTCGAGTTTCCCCGAGCTATACTCCTGTACAAGGTAGGTTGCATACGTGTTACGCACCCGTACGTCACTCTCGTATTGTATTGCTACAACACTTACCGTTCGACTTGCATGTATTAAGCCTGCCGCTAGCGTTCATCCTGAGCCAGGATCAAACTCTCCATTGTAATAATTCTTCGATAAATCCCAAACTCATTGCTGAGTCTGACTTTATCGGGTTGTGATTCTATTACGCCTTCCGGCCTTTTAATACAACCCCAATTGTTTGTCTGATTACCTGGACTCTCTTTTTTTGTCCGATAGATTTTGCATCTATCTTTTTCGCAGATTCATCCTTTCGAATTTATCCGCGGGTCCGCTATCAATTATCATCCATTCAAAGAACTTTTTAACTACTTCAGTAACTCACGTCACCTTCTGTTAAGTGTGGTCGACTATGTCTTTCGACTATTAGTTTACCTCTCAATATCTTTCGGTTCGATTCGTCTCCTCATCTAACCCCTGATCAACCTTCCGTTTTTCAGCCCCCTCTTTCGTTTTGGGAGTGCAAAGGTAATTGCTTTTTTCCTCTTTGCAACATCTTTCTGAAAAATTATTTTTTTCTTTTTCCATCCACTCTCGCAAATGAAGATCTTTTTAGAAAGATATATACCTCCAGCTTTTCAAGTTTTCCTATGCCCTACTGGCAAAAGGGTCTCAAAGGTATAAACAGATTTTTAAAATCACAGAGGTGCATGAATAATTTTTTCACCGACCCTCATGTTGCAACACTATAAATACTGAGGATCAAATCATTAACGACTAAAAATATTTTTATGATTCTGCTCTGGATTTTTTGAATAATGGAACAGTACTGCACGGTTCACCAAACATCAAGCTTGCTGCAAGTGGTTTTAATCTATTGGTTGCTTCTACATATACTGCTATAGGTACATCAACTTTACTACAACCTTTAACAACAACTTTTGCATTATTAAATTTTGACCAATCGATTTTTGCTAATTGTTCGTGGTAAAGAATTGTTTCTAACTCTTGCAGAGATCCAAATACAATCTTTTTTGCAAAGGGCTGTAACGCAATAGCTAACAACATATAGGCCCAGGTTGGAACGATCGCATCTGCAGAACACGTGATCGCTATAAATTTATTTTGATACTGACTCCAGTCATGTGTCTTAATAAAATCACGAAAATCTTTTTCCTTCAGAATAAGTCCCTGGTATAACTGATCTTTTATATCCAATAAAATTCTATCACCCTGAACGTAATATTCCTCCAGGTTAAAAGTAATGAGCGAACTGCTCGCTACTTTATTAACGATCTGATCCTGAGCTTCCATTATTCTTCAAACACGAGAACTAACTTATTTTGTTCGCCACTGCAGAATCTTTATCCGCAGGTTTTTTAATTAAAAATTCTTTCAGATAGAATGGCTCGAACGTAACGAGGTTCTCAAATTCGTTTCGCGAAAATTTTTCACTTGCTAAAAATCCCAACTCTTTTGCTGACGGCACTATATCCGAAATAAAAAAGGCATTTGAATGGGTGATCACCGATTTACATTTTGCTGCACCATCACCAAAGAAAATTATTTTATGATCGCTCAATGATTCCCTGAAACTTTCTTCGTCTATAACTTTTGCTTCTATGGGTCGCAAGACATTTATCTCACTATCAAAAATCTGACAGTATACTTCCATTCTGCGCGCATCGATCATCGGACAAAGCCAAGCATTGTCAAGGATAGCTTTCAGTTGAATCTGCTTTGCCAGCAAAGACAATGTACTTACCGATAACAACGGTATGCCTAGAGCAAAACATAGTCCTTTGGCGGTAGATACACCGATGCGAAGACCTGTATAAGACCCTGGACCCTCTGACACGGCAATGGCCTGTATAGCGCTCATAGGTATATCTGCCAATTTCACAACCTGATCGATCAACACCGCGAGCTTCGATGCATGCGATTGCTCTTTATGCATCTCGGCAGAAGCTACCAACTTTCCATTATTGTGCAGGGCTACAGAACAAACTGTAGTGGATGTTTCCAGACTTAGAATAAGAGCCATTAATTGAGGAAAAGGATTTTCTTGTATGCAGCATCGTTGTTCAGAATTTTTCGCGCTTCCAACACAGCCCTGTCGCGTGGCAGCGAAACTTCCGCCTGACCTTCGTTCTGCGTATAATGAAATGCAATCTGCTCTTCGAGTACTTGTATAATTTCGGTTCTAAAACGGATCATATCGGTTGATTTGCTCGCATCTATTTTATTTTTCAATGCGTTCAACTGTGCCTCCATCTCGGTATAATATTTTTCTTTTTTCGCGGTCTCTATCAACTGCTTCGTGTTTCGCTCCAGCGGAGTTGAATACGTAAACTTATTTTCTTTAATGAGATGCGTAAATTTTTCATAGTCTTTATCGGTGATATGAAAAGATTTTAAATCTGGTGTTGCAGGATTTTCAGCGCAATAACGTGACGCGAATTCAAAAACCAGTCCCGAGCTTATCAAAGCTGATGTGATTGTGCCAACCGGTTCATATTCAACGTCTATATCTGGATCCAATCCACCACCATCATAAACTTTTCGACCACGTTTTGTCTTAAATTCCGATTTGAGTGAATCTGCTATACGTTCTACTGTCCCATCGTCTTTGCGATGCGTGTAATCAAGCGCCTGGATACAACGGCCACTGGGTATATAATATTTAGCAGTCGTTACTTTCAATTGCGAATTATAGGCAAGCGGACGTGTTGTCTGCACCAAACCTTTTCCGAAAGTTTTTTTTCCAATGAGCACAGCCCGATCATAATCCTGTAAAGAACCGGCCACAATCTCTGATGCGGACGCACTTCCTTCGCTAACCAAAATAATCATCGGGATCTCTGTATCTACCGGACTGTTCAATGTAGTATAACTTTTATTCCATTCTTCAACTTTCCCTTTTGTTGAGACAACTTCCTGACCGCGAGGGATAAACAGGTTTACAACATTTACTGCTTCGTGTAACAGGCCTCCCGGGTTCTCTCTTAAATCCAGTATAATTTTTTGTGCACCGCGTTGCTTCAGTTCAATTAGAGCGCTCGAAACTTCATTAGAGGCTCCGGGTGTAAAATCATCCAGGCGTATATAGCCAATGGTTGGTTCTACCAAACCATAATAAGCAAGATTATCGATACTGATTTTTTCGCGTTTTATTTTCAATACGAGATCTTCCTTCTGTCCGTAACGTCTTATCGTTACTTCGATATCTGTTTTAGGCTGTCCTTTTAGCAAAGCACTTACATCTGTTGTGGATTTACCCTGAACATTTTTACCATCAATGGCGACAATTTCATCACCGACTTTAATACCGGAGCGATAGGCTGGAAAATCTTTGTAAGGAAATGTAACGACCGTTTTTTTATTGATGATTCCGATCAGCGCACCAATACCACCATATTGTCCCGTGGTTGAAATGCGAAACGATTCAATTTCATCTTCAGGAATATAATCAGTGTATGGATCGAGCGATTCGAGCATACCATCAATTCCTTTGCGTATAAGTTTTTGGGGTTCGACTTCATCAACATAGTAAGCGTTGATCTCCTTGAATAATGTAGCGAATATGTCAAGGCTCTTGGCGATGTCGAAATATTTTTCTGCAGGTTTTCGGAAAGCGAACGCGAGTACTACACCGAGTACAAGTATCAATGGCCATTTAGTTCTTCTCCACATAATATAGCTTTCGGGTTCTGGCATCAGGTGTGATGTGACCGGGGCGCGTGCGTGTTAAGTAAATATAACGACTATTCACTTCAATCGCTACGGCATCAGGGGGTAATCGTATCGGTAACCTGCGTTGATGATTTTGGTAATTTTTTGAACGAAATAAGCATTCTTCGTTTCATTTCATCAAAAAGCAGGATCTCTTTATGTGTATAGATATAGCCGATCTGCAACGGAGAGGCTGCCGGCAGGAATTCTTTTTGTAAACGATATGCTTCGCGTATTCTTCTTTTTATAAGATTACGATCAACGGCACGTTTGAAATTTCTCTTGGACACCGAGATGAGAACCTGGTGATGAGACACCGCAGGATCGGGGTTCGGCATAAACAACACCTTGAAAGGGAACAAATAAAAAGAGGAACCCTTGTCGAAGAGTTCCTGTATATGTTTTTCCTTACTGAGTCGTTCTTCCTTACGGAACGTAAATTTCCCCATAGAGATCAAAAATATTCAATCTCTTTCAGGGAAGCTGAACTACCTGAAAGGGATTATTTATGCTTTAAGGTCTTCTCGTCAGAAACAGTAAGTTTCTTGCGTCCTTTTCTTCTGCGGGATGCTAATACTCTGCGTCCATTAGCAGAAGCCATTCTCTCACGGAAACCGTGCTTGTTCTTTCTCTTTCTGCGGGAAGGTTGATATGTACGTTTCATAGTAATCCGTTTTTATCCCTTACTTTTTAAGGGCTGCAAAGATGGACAGGATTTGCGGAATTTACAAACCATCTCCGCAGGATTTATTAAGTGCTGATCATAAATCTGTTAAAATCTATGATTACGCAGCAATTTTAACACATTTATTCTTCCCGCCAAGTTTCTCCTTACGCTACGAGGTCAGCCAAAATCTTTTTAGCCTGAGCCGGATCGAGTCGCGGCCCCCACTGCGTTACCACGCGTGATGACGCCAGTGATGCTAATTTACCAGCCTCAGCATAACTATGATTATGTGTTATCGCATACAGAAAGGCACCAGCAAACATGTCGCCTGCTCCATTGGTATCGATCGCCTGCACTTTGTACGGTTCAATCTGTATAAATGTATCGCCATCAAAGATCAAGGCACCATTGGCTCCCAGCGTTATGGCAAATCGTTTGGCAACCTGCTTCAGTTTTTCGCGCGCTTCCAGAATACTGGAGGTTCCTGTGAAGATCATCGCTTCTTCATCGTTACAAAAAAGAAGATCAACACTTGCGCCCACAATCTCCTGCATCTGTGCAGAAAAATATTTCACCATGCTTGGGTCTGAAAACGTAAGCGCAACTTCTACTTTATTTTTCTCTGCGATGCGCTTGGCTTCTTTTATAGCTTCAAGACCTTTCGGACTTGCCACCAGATAACCTTCGAGGTATACATACGAAGAATCTTTGATAGCGCTTTCGTCCAGGTGTTGTGGCGAAAGGAAAGAACTTACGCCCAGAAATGTATTCATGGTACGATGCGCATCCGGTGATGTCATGACCAGGCATCGGCCCGAGTGTCCTTCCGGACAGTTCTCATACGTTAAATTAGTATCAACACCATTTCGGTGAAGATCTTCCAGGAAAAATTTACCAAGCGCATCATGTGCTACCAGGCATGAGTAAAAAGATTTCCCTCCGAACTGATTGATTGCAACGATGGTATTACCGGCAGAACCACCGCCCGACATTTTACTCTTTTGCATATCAATAACCTTCATGAGCTCGAGTTGGCGTTTTTCATCCACCAGTGTCATCACGCCCTTCTCGATACCGTTCTTCTCAAAGAAATCGTGTTCAACTTCGGTTACAATGTCTACAATAGCATTACCAATGCCGTAAACGTTATACTTTTTACTCATTTACTTTTCAAGATTTTCCGCAAGGATACAGAATAAAATAGAAGAATACAGAAAATGGCGAATGGAGGCGCTCTTATTTTTTCTGAACGTTCATATTCAGCGTCATTTTATACCTACGGGCACGATCCGGATAATCGGTAATAAAGCCATCTACCCCCATACCCTTTAGTGCAAGCATCTCTTTTTCATCATTTACCGTCCACGGGATAACGCGGATCTTTCGTTTATGAAGGAGCGTCACTTTGTCTTTTGACAGGAGCTTATAGTACGGACTATATATAGAAGGATTGAATCCCAGATCTTTCAAATTTGCCTCGATGGATTTTATATTCTCAACAAGTGCTGCGAGCCGCACGTGCGGATATTTTTTCCGCCAGTATTTTAACACCCGAAAATCGAACGATTGAATTACCACGCGTTCCAGCGGCAGGTATTCATTAATAACACCGTAAACGAGATCAGAATACTCTTCAACAGTCGGATGAAATTTCTTGTCACCATCCGGGGAGCTTTTAATCTCAATGTTATAGTCTACTTCATATTGTGTAGCGCTCTTGATGTGATCTTCCACCGCTATAATAACTTCACGCAGCAGCGGTTTGCTTAACGCTATCTTTTGTTGCTCCGGAAATTTTTCATTGCCGCGCGAACCGCAATCATATTTGCCCACTTCGGCATAGGTCATTTCGTAAATGTTATACTTCTTCTCTTCCTTCTCGGTGATGGGTCGGCCAGTGGTATCCAGACAAATGGCTGACGACATAAACGGTTCATGCGAAAGAATTACCTGTTTGTCTTTAGTAATAACAACGTCCATCTCCAGCGTCATAACGCCAGAGTCAAGTGCTGTTATAAAAGCTGGAATTGTATTTTCCGGCTTCAGACCACGGGCACCGCGGTGGCCCTGCACTTCAAACTTGGGCATATAGATTTGAGCGGAACATGTTACCGATACCGATGCAAACAGCAATACAATGTACTTAACCATGCCCGAAGATAAAACCACAGCCTGCAACCTACAAGCCTCTGTACATGAACTGCAGATTAGCCTGTTATTATAAAGAGAGCGTTGCACGCTGCTATAAAAAAAGAAACATCCACACACAGCGCGAGAGTCAGGCTTAACCCCAATCTATAACCATTCCTGACTCCGCACTGCATGTGGATGTTTATCACTCCACGTGATGCTATATATTTCTAGTGTCCTACATTACTCATATCAACTTTGCTCTTCACGGGCTTCAGTATCAACACGAACGGCACACAAATCAAAAAGAATATACCTATACCCAGAAAGACATCCATATAGGTAAGCAACATCGCCTGTTTGGTAACCATCAGATCCATCAATTTGTTCGCTTGCATTGTAGCCTGATCGATGGTTGAACCGCTGGCGATAAAGTTTGCTTTCATACCGGCAAGACGTTGCTGTACATCGAGATCGTACGGTGACACGTGATTAGCAATATCGCTGCGGTGCTGTACACTTTTACGACTGATATAGGTACTGATCAACGCAATTCCAAACGATCCGCCTAACTGACGAACCATACCCGTAAAGGCAGCACCCTGCCCTATCTCCTTACCTTTAAGTGACGATAAAGCAAGTGTTGTTGTTGGCACGAATAAAAATCCGAGACCAACACCGCGTAACATCAACATCCAGAAGAAATCTCCTTCGGATGTGAAAGGTGTGATAACCGTATAGGCCCACAAACTAAAACCGAAGAAAGCCGAGAAACCCATCGCAATGAGATACTTCTGCGATACTCCTTTTTGAATGGCGCGACCTACGATTGGCATCATCAAACCCGTGGCAATTGAACTCGGCACCAGCATTAACCCGGATTGAAAGGCTGTCCATCCCAATGAGTTTTGTGTAAACAAGGGAATAACAAATGTAGACCCATACAAACCAAAGCCGAGTATAAACGAGAGCACCGTACCGATAGCAAGATTTTTATCTTTCAATACCCTTAGCTCCACGGCCGGATCTTTCGCCACCAGCTCTCTCCAGATAAACAGATATACTCCTAACACAGCTACTACCGAGAAAAGAATAATCCATACATCTTCAAACCAATCGTGTTCCTGTCCTTTCTCCAACACAAACTGAAGCGAACCTACTGCCATAATCAGGAACAATATACCGAACCAGTCAACCTCTGCCATTGATTTTTTACCTCCATAATTCGGGCTTTTTACATATGAAAGAGTAAGCAGTGTGGCAACAACCCCGATAGGAATGTTAATGTAAAATATATAGGGCCACGAAACATGATCCACTATATATCCACCCAACGGAGGGCCCAGCGTGGGACCAACAATTACACCCATACCATATAGTGCCTGCGCCATGCCTCTCTTTTCAGGAGGATATACTTCGGTGATAATGGTTTGAGACGTTACCAGCAGCGCACCGCCACCCAGCCCCTGTATAAACCGGAAGAAAACGAGCTCCCATATATTCGTAGCGTTACCGCACAGAAAAGAAGCTACAGTAAAGATCACGATGGATACTGCAAAGTAATTTCTTCTGCCAAACTGTTGCGATAGCCAGCTGGTAAGCGGCACTATAATAACGTTGGCTATAGCGTAAGCTGTAATTACCCAACTGACGTCATTCAACGTAGCGCCCAGGTTTCCCTTCATTTCATTGAGGGCTACGTTTACGATGGTTGTGTCTATAATTTCAAGCAGGGCACACATTATCGCGGTAATGGTAATGATCACCCTGTTAAAACCATATTCAACCAATGATTCCTGCTGAACCATGTATATATACTCTTAATCTAAATGTACGTCAACAATCACGTTCATACCTGCACGGAGCAGACTTGCTTTTTCAGGAGCATCGGTAAGTATAATTTTTACCGGCACTCGCTGCACTACTTTTACAAAGTTACCGGACGCATTATCCGCCGGCAGCAAAGCAAACTTGGCACCGGTAGCAGGCGATATAGATTCTACTTTACCTTTGAATGACTCGTGCGGGAAAGCATCTACTTCGATCTCAACTTCCTGACCAGGTTTCATTTTCTCAAGTTGTGTCTCTTTGAAATTGGCAACAACCCACTTCTGTCTTTCGGTTACCAGCGCGAAGAGTGATTGACCAGCCTGCACATATTGTCCTATCTGCACATTCTTGCGTGATATAACTCCTGAAGATGGAGCAACAATGCACGCATACGACAATTGAAGTTTAGCATACTCCAGGTCAGCTTCGCGTTCTTTCACTACGGTTGCCGCCAAGGCTATATTTCGGTTGCTCACCGTACTCTGTGCCTGACGTGCGCTTGATTCGCGGAAGCTCGCTTCACGCTGACGTTTCGCTACTTCCAGTTGCTTCAGGGCAGCATCGCGGTCTGCTTCAGCCTGCTCATATTGCTGTTGTGTGATGGATTTTGTTTTGATCAGTTCTTCGTAACGCTTAAAGTCCTGCTCTGCTCTGCGCGCTCTTACTTGTGCGATCTCAACGTTTCCTTCGGAAGCCTGCAATGATGATTTCGAACTCAACACAGTTTCCTGTGATGTAGTATATCCGGCTTTCGTAGATTCAAGGTTTGCCTTTGCATTTTCAAGGGCAGCTTCAGCCTGCAATACTTTTACGGCGAGGTCGCGATCATCCAGAACAATCAATGTATCACCAGCTTTTACAATGGTGTTGTCATCTACCAGCAGGCGCTCTACATAACCTGATACTTTCGGAATGATCGGGCTGATATCGCCTTCCACCTGCGCATCATCGGTTTCTTCGTGGTGCTGGCCATGTATATACTTCGTAATACCAAACGTTGCACCTGCTATTACTAGGACTCCCAACACAATGGCAAATCGTTTATTTTTATTTGTTTTAGTTTCCATACTATATTTTACAATGCTTTTATAGAGTTCCTACTGAGTTCTGAAGTTCATAATACGCAATCATGCTCTCGGCACGCGCAGTTGCATAGTTAATGCGTGCCTGCAGCAACGCTACATCTGCTTCCAGGTAGTCAGACAAAATGAGTAAACCGTTTTTGTATTTGTTTTGCGAGATCTGGTAATTCTCTTCTGCCTGGTCGATTGCTTTCTTCGTGATAGCAAGTTTTTCGAGAGACTTCTGGCAGTTCAAATATTTTCCGCGTATATCTACTTTTACCTGGTCAGTAGCGAGCTGTCGCGAAGCTTCGGCCTGTTCAACGCGCGACCTGGCTTCCTGCATACCGTGCGATGCGTGTAGCGCTCCCGTTATGCTATACTTCAATGACACACCGCCATTCAAAGCATTGGTAACATTTACTACGTTGGGTATAAAGGCGTTTACATATCCGGCTGTTAACGCTACGGTTGGAAGTCGATTGGCTTTCGCGATTTTATATCCTGATTCACCGGCTTTCAGCTGCACGGCTGCCGACTTCAATTCTGTACGATTTTCCAAACCAGTCTGAAGGTATTGGTCCCAGGTGGTAAGTGCAGCAAGTTCAAACATGCCAACTGTGTCCAACTCAAGCGTTGTTTCTTCCGGCAGTCCTAATAATATAGTAAGATTATACTCAGCAAGTTTCACGCTGTTGTTAACATCGGTAAGGGCAAGCTCCACATTGTTGGCCTGCAATTCTGCTTTTAGCCGATCGTTACGTGCCAGTAAATTTTGCTCCTCCTGGTTCTTGAATTCCGTAACGCGTTGCTGTTCCTGCTTCAGATTTTCTTCAATTGTCTTTCGCGTTTCAAGCAACTCATAATATTGATATATAGCCTTCGCTGTGGTAAGCGCTACATTGCTGCGTGTAGTCTGTGCATCATACTGGGCAGCCTGCTCCAGGTACTCGTTCATGATTTTGGTATTTTTGGTTTTAAAGCCGTTGAATACCGGCCATGAAGCAGACACTTGCAACAAGGCAACATCGTGTATGTTAGACAACGCTGCCAGCGGAGAATCTGAACTGCCTCCATTCCCTGATGCTTCATTCGCCATGCTTACCGTTGGTGTATTGAGATGGAGATACGTTCCGCTTACACCCACTTCAGGTATAACTTTATCCTGTGCCTGTTGAACTTTAGCCTGTGCTTCTTTAACTTTTGCATTCGACACAATGAGTTGCTTGCTGTTGGCAACTCCCAGGTCGATGGCTTCTTTTACCGTAAGCCTTTTAACAGATTGTGCCTGCAGATGTATACCGGCCAGTACGCCTGTTATCACGATGAGAGTACTTATTTTCCTGTACATGTTTATATATAGTTCTTATTTAATCAAATAACCCCCGAGCAGATCGAACAGGAATTTCTTCACGCGATCCTTATATACTTCTTCGTTTTCACCAGATCGGGTATAACGCTTTTTGAAAACAGAATGTGTTGTCTGGTAGATTACTCCGAACAGAGCCGCCATTGCCAGGTCTATATCAACTTCTTTTTTGAAAACTTTTTTGCGTTGTCCTTCTTCCAGCAACTTGCGCAGCTCCATACTATTGCGATTGAGTATCTTAACGATATTCTCCGTCAACTCAGGTCTCTCCGTTGTAGAGAGCTCACGGTGTATAAACTGATGATACTTGCAATTGGAAAATATTTTATCAACATACAGATCAATCACCGCCATAAACTTTTCAAGCGGTGCTGCCGATGACTGATTTATATCGTGAAGTTTTAATCGTGTTGTGTCAACGGATTGCTCCATGATCGCGAGCAACAGGTTATCCTTGGAGCCAAAATGGTAATTAATCAAGGCAACGTTTACATCAGCCTTCGTTGCTATTTCGCGAACGCTCGTGAGATCAAATCCCTTTTCTTCAAAAAGCTCTCGCGCCGCAGAAAGTATTTTTTCGCTTGTCATGACTTTATAACGCGCAAAATTAAACAGTTGTTTAATTTTTAAACGAATGTTTAAAAATTATTTTTTCAGGCTTGTATTTAACAATTTCAATCGGTTGCTGATCTTCCAACCTCTCAATAGCTTATCGCTCGCGGCACGACCGCATGGACATTCCGGTTGTATTAGATGGAGGCAAAAAACATTAGTCACGCCTACAACAGACTTAAATTTTTAAGGCTGGCAAAAAAGAAATGGCCACCCCTGATTCCGGATCAGAGGTGGACCATGAAATTTTGAACTTCGTTATCTATATATCTTACGGACGAATCACGCGCATCATACCTCTCGGTGGACGCATGCCCATCGGGTTTAACTGTTTATTCAGTGCATAAATAAAGCTCACCATAAAATAACGGCCCAGCGAGTTGGATGTCTGAAGCTGGAAGTAGTTTACATCCGCGGTTTGTGTTACACCTATATTTTTATCGAGCAGGTTGTTTACTGAAAATCTCAGCTCACCACTCTTCGCTTTCAGGAAGAAACGCGATATGGAAAGATTTACCAGCGGAATAGATTGCTCATAGTCGTTGGTTTTATTTTCATATACCAGGTATTCAAGCGATGAAGTGAACTGGTAATTTTTCAGGAAGGAGACATTGGCTTCTGCTGTAAAGGTTTTGTTGAAGTATAGCTGATTGGACTGCTCGCTTACTTCATACTCGGCAGACTGCCTGCTAATATTGGCCCCGAGGCTCGCATCAAAAAATTCTTTATAGCGATAATCGTAGCGCAATCTTCCCCCGTATGTATTTTGAATCACTCCGCTTTCAACACCTTCCACTACATTCACGCCATTCTGTTTTGAAACATTTCCAGATATACTGAAGCGACTGCCAATCTTTTGTATCGGGAAACTGAATGTGGCATCACCACTCAATCGTGTTGTACTTGATACGTTTACCGGTGTCGATACGCGCACCTGCTGCTCGGTATAACTCTGTGCCGTAGTGATAGCATTGCGCGTATAGGTAGCATCTACGAAGGCAAAGAAACTTACAAACTTACCAGGCTCGAACGTGGTGAAGTTCAGTCGCGCATTATGCGCATAGGCCGGCCGCAGATCAGGATTACCAACATACCAGTTAAGTTGATCACTGTTATCTACAACAGGTTGCAGCTGCTGAATGCTCGGCTCCTGCACGGATGTCTCATAATCAAAGCGCAAGTGTTTGGTTGTTGAGAAATCATAGTTAAAGCGCGCTACTGGTAATAGATTCTGATATGATTTGGAGATCTTCTGATCCAGCAGAATTAAGTCACCATCTAAATAAGTTTGTTGCAGACTGCTTCCTACGGTAACATTGTAATTCTCACGATTCATTCTGAAGTTCAGTCCGGCACGGTGGTACTGATAATCGCTTTTATACTGATTACTCAGCGAAGAATTGAAAACATAATTTTCATTTTGAACATCATATACCTTCTTATCAACATCGTTCAGGTTCTGCCGGAATGTATAGTTTGCTTCCAGGTATTTTCTGTTTCCCAGCGGCTCGGTATATGAGAGTGTTCCGCTGTAACTGACAGTACTTGTTTCCTGTGTATTGGTTTGCAAAACCGTTGTTGTTTCCTGATCGCCCGTATAGTATATATTGGTAGCATCCTGGTCGCCATCGCGGTCGCTGTCGGTTACACTTAGTTGTGCATTAACGGATAACGTGCGTCCTTTTTTAGAGAATCGATGGCGCCACAGCAGGTTTGTATTGAGACTTGCCGATGTACCACTGGCCGAAGATCGACCGGTGCTCTCATTCAGTAAATTATTCTCTGCATCAAAATTCTGACTATCGCTGGTTGTATTCGATTCGGTTTCGTTATAGGTAGTGCTCGTAGTGAACTTCAGCGAATTCATCGAGTCCAATTTATGCTCCAATGTTGTATTAACGCGATGATTGGAATTTGTATTCAACTGCCGGCTATGCTGATTGAACTGCAGGTTACCCGAAGTCAGGTAGTTGGTTCGCTCGGTCGTCATGTCAATATCATGATCGAGGTGATTATAAAAATAACTCGCGTTGAGCTCGGTCTTTTTATTAAACTCATTATTGAAGTTTACACCACCGGCATAATTTGTCATTATACCACTGTTGCGTCCACCTATATTTACCGGTACACCGGTTGAGTTGTTGGAGTTAAGTTCAACGCGCACAACACCACGTCCGCTCATAAGCTGTTGTGTACCCGCTGTGAAGCTCATATAGTCGTCCATCGCGAACCCCTGCTCATTGGTATTATTCCCCATACCCAGTACCGAAAGCTGTTGACCTTTTTTGAAGCGGTTGAGATTGAGCTTTGCGGCATAGCGATCGTCCGTACCAACACCACCTTGCAGATTCCCAAATACACCATTACGTTTTTCCTCTTTTAGTTCGAGATTGATAGTCTTCTCGCGCTGGCCGTCATCGATACCTGAAAAAGCAGCCTGATCAGATTTCTTATCAAACACCTGTACCTTGTCAATAGCATCAGCAGGAAGATTGCGCGTGGCCAATTTAGGATCAGTACCAAAAAATGTCTTACCATCCACCGTTACGCGTTTTACCTGTTCGCCCTGCGAGCGTATAGTACCATCGTTGTCCACTTCAACACCCGGAAGCTTTTTCAGCAACTCTTCCACCGTTGCATTCTGATTGGTTTTAAAAGCAAGCGCATTATACTCAATAGTGTCGCGCTTGATCACAACCGGAATCTTTTCAGACTCGATCACCACTTCATCCAGTTTTGTTTGTGCGGGTACCATCTTAAGAGCACCCATATTTACTATATCTCCCTCGGCAGGAGCAATGAAAGCTGAATAGGTTTTATACCCGACATACGTCACCTTTAACATATAGGAGGCCCGCGCGAGATTGGCTATCTCAAACTTACCGGCAACATCCGTAGCGCCGAAATTTACCAGCGATGAATCTTTCGGATTCAACACAATAACCGTAGCACCCGGCAAGCCATGCCACACAGAGTCCACCACCTGTCCCCTCACAGTAATCTTCTGCGCCAGCGCCACCTGCGACATAAAAACAAAAAATATTAAAAGTCTTTTCATAAGATATATAAGTCTACAGATCAGGATATAGTATATAATTACAGATACATCAACACCTCAACACATGAACACACCTAGTTCCTGATCATCACACCGCCTTCACGTCCCATTCGCTGCATCTGCTCATCCATCATTTTGCGAAATTCCTTTTCGGTGATCTTTGTACCGCCCGATGGAATTTTAAGTTCGCCTTTCTTCAAAGCACGCGGCTCTACTTTTATGGCTGTGATAACACGTTCACCTTCATTAATATCAACCTGCACAACAGCACCCGGAAGTGTAGTATATATCTCAGGTCCTAAAAAAGGGCGAAGCTTGTCAGTATACCACGCCACTATTGTTTGCTTGCGCTCTTCATTATAGAATGTTGCCTGGCGACAGACATATCCAAGAATTGTTTTTACTTCTGTCCCGAATTTCCACGGGGTAATTTTCACAGAATCTTCAATCAGGTATTTCTTACCCATGAATTCCTGCTGGGTAACTTTTTTAGAAGAAGCATAATTAAAGTAAACTTCGGCATTTGGTCTTCTGAAACGCATGCGCATGCCACCACCATCTTCGCCTGCAAAGTCGTCTTCCTCTTCTTCTATTATAGGTTTGTAAAGTGATTCTGTCGCTGTAAAAGAGAGCTGCTCTTTATGAACATCGAACTCGGGCATCATCTCCTTCATGCCCTGTCGTTCGGGAGGAAGTCTGCGGTGCATATTTACTTTCACTTCATAAGTAATAATGCCTTCGGAAGTTTGTGCAAAAACAAAATGTGCTGCTGTAAGGGACACCAGGATGCCCAGAAATATCAGGATACGTTTCATTGTTGTAGAAATTTTCATGAATTAGTTTCGGGAGTAAATGTACAGGCAGAGATTAAGGCCAACGGTTAATAGTTCTGAAAGGAATGTTAATTAACGTTAAAGATGTTTAGCACTGGCAGCGGGAACGTTACCTTTGTATCAGGTGAAAGGCTTAACATTGTTTAGCATAAGCAAATACCGGTTACCCATTTGCTGTGTAGCGATTAAGAGCGGTAAAGCATAGAAGGGACTACAGATGAAGAAACGTAAACATATAGGTATACTCCTCCTGATGATCAGCAGTATGATCCTGTTGATCACTTTGCAGGCGTTATGGTTGATAAACTCGTATGAAAAAGCATTCTACGATTTAAGGCGCGAAGCAAATGATATATTCCGGAGCACCGTATATACCATGCGTGACTCACTTATTTCCAAAAATATACTTGCGGTTTCGTCAGACTCTGTCCGTGTTGCAATTCCGGCCATGCCTGCGTCTGTCGTTGCGTACGGTACTACCAAACACGTTGATTCCGCGAAGTGGGAAGATGCTGTTGAAGATTCTATGGTGCGCGATGAAAAAGTGCGTATCTATATAACTTCCCAGGATCATGTAGACTCGCTATCGCGTGATATGCTGAAGCCTGTGGTATCGCGCATCCAGAATTTTCAGCTGCGCAGTAAGCGGGGTGCGAAAAGTTTTGTAGTCCGGCTCGGTGCCGACACCCTTGATCGCGATAGTCTGAGACATGAGTTTGGCAAAGCTCTGGCCCATGCTTCGTTCAATCTTCCTTTCGAAATATACCATATCGTTCGCACACCTCCGGCAGATCGGCCAGACTTCTTTCCGGATTTCGCACGTCAGGAATTCCATAGAGGTAAAGATAACAAGAGTCCTTCACACGATTCGGCCCCTATATTTAGCGATACGCTCCACGTTGAACCGGTGCGTCTCAATCCGCTGCATCATTATGCAACGTCACTCACCAATGTACGCGGCACGTTGTTAACTGAAATTACTCCACAGATTTTATTCTCGGTGTTCCTCACGATTATGATACTTATCGCTTTTCTTACGATGTACCTGAACATGCGCTCACAACAGCGATTGATGGAACTGAAGAATGATTTTATCAGCAACGTTACGCATGAATTGAAAACCCCGGTAGCAACCGTAAGTGTAGCCTTGGAAGCACTCAAAAATTTTCAGGCAAAGAGCAACCCCAAACTGGCAGCTGAATATTTAGATATAGCGCAAGGTGAATTAAACCGGCTCACCTTGATGACGGATAAAATCCTACGCACCGCCATCTTCGAGAACCGGGGTGTTGAATTTAAACCCGAACCCATAAACCTGGATGAAACCGTACAACAGGTAATAGCATCCATGAAGCTGGTATTTGAAAAACGTGGTGCGAGTATTCAGTATATAAAAGAAGGATCGAACTTCGAAATGCAGGGAGGCTCGATGCACATTACCAATGTAATTTACAATCTGCTTGACAATGCGTTAAAATATAGTCTTAAAAATCCGTTTATACTTGTTACCTTAAAAGGTGTACCCGACAAACTAACATTACTCGTGGAAGACCGCGGCATCGGTATACCCAAGGAGTATCACAAAAAAATATTTGAAAAATTCTTTCGCGTACCTACCGGTGATGTACACAATGCAAAAGGCCATGGCCTCGGACTTAACTACGTAGCCAGCGTTGTAAAAAGTCATGGAGGAAAAATTGAAGTAGAGAGTGAAACAGGTGTTGGGAGTGTGTTTCGGATTGAGTGGGGGAGATGAGAAGACGGAAAGTCCGGAAGTCCGAAAGACAGGAAGTCGGGAAGACTGAGAGAATGAACCGAGCTACAACTAAAAGACACTATATATAGTCCTCCACTAAAAAAGAAAACACAAAAACGTTCAGACTTTCATACTTCCGGACTTTCCGACTTCCGGACTCTAAAAAAAGAACAATGACCAAAACAAAAATATTATACATTGAAGACGAGCCATTTCTCGGACGAATTGTTAAAGAGAGCCTGGAGAGTCGCGAGTTTGAAGTAACGATGATTACCGATGGAGATGAGGCGGTTGATGCTTTCAAAAAACTACGGCCAGACATCTGCATACTCGACATCATGCTTCCAGCAAAAGATGGCTATACGATTGCCAGGGAAATAAGACAGCTTGCGCCTGCTATACCGATTATTTTTGTTACGGCTAAAACGCAAACCGAAGATCTGTTAAAAGGTTTTGAGGTTGGTGGCAATGACTATATACGAAAGCCTTTCAGCATGGAAGAGTTAATCGTACGGATCAACAATTTACTACAGATCACGCAACACCAGAAAAATGGTAACAGCAGTGATTCTATTATCATTGGCTCCTATCAATTTGTACCCCTGCGTTATGAGTTGCGCTATAAGGAGGTGGTGAAAAAACTGTCACACCGCGAGTCTACATTATTACAGACGCTGGTTGAGAATAAAAACGCCACCATCCTTCGAAAAGATATACTGATGAAACTCTGGGGTGACGATTCGTTTTTTAATTCGCGAAACCTCGATGTATATATTACAAAATTACGAGACTATCTGAAGGAAGATTCCTCCATTGAAATTATCACTATTAAAGGTATAGGTTATCATTTTGCTGTGGGCTAACTATATGCGAATGCGGATATTATTCTCTCACTTCCAGTTTATACCCAACACCGTGAATGTTCAGAATGGCAACATTCGCATCGTCCTTTAACAGCTTTCGCAGGCGCGATATAAATACATCCATACTTCTCCCTACAAAATAGCCTTCGTCTTCCCAGATTGCTTTCTGAATTATATCCCGATCGATCACTTTGCTCCGGTTCAGGCAAAATAATCTTAAAAGCTTTGCTTCTTTATTCGTAAGCTCTTGCACACGGGCTGGCGATGTTACCAGCTGGTTGGAGAAATCGCATACAAGGGTTCCTAACCGGTATATAAATTGTTCGTCAGCTCTTGTAGGTTGTGCATACACACGCTTCAGAATGGTTTCGATGCGCAGCAGAAATTCCTCCACGCTAAAAGGTTTCGTAATATAGTCGTCTGCACCAAGTTTAAAACCGTGTATGCGATCTTCTTTCATCGCCCGTGCTGTTAGAAAGATAATGGGCACCGACAGGTTCAACTTGCGTATATCGTGTGCCAGGGTAAAGCCGTCTTTCTGCGGAAGCATAACATCCAGTACACACAGGTCGTGTTGCTTCTTTACAAACGCACTTAATGCAGATTGTCCATCGCTGTAAACCTCCACTGTATATCCGGCCATCTCCAGGTTATCCTGTAGCATGAAACTCATGTTACGATCATCCTCTGCCAGTAATATCTTACGCTCTATAACTTTCATCGCTTTATATATTTTGAAACAGCAAATCGAATCGACTTCCTTTGTTCTCTTCGCTACTTACAGTAACCCTGCCGTTGTGTGCCTGCATAATGCTCTGCACGTATGTAAGGCCGAGACCGAATCCTTTTATATCATGGCGATTACCGGACGGAGCACGGTAAAATCTATCAAATATATACTTCTGAATATCACGATTTATACCCATGCCTTTATCGCTAACGCTTACAACAATACCTTGTTCGTGATTTTGCGTAGTAATTGTTATTTGAGGATTGGCCGGTGAATACTTATCGGCATTGTCCAACAAATTATAAAGAACATTGGAAAGATGAATCGGATCTCCTGTTACACTGGCGGGAGATGCTTCGAGTTGCTTTACGATCTTACCTTGCCGCGCTTGCAGCCGAAGTTCGAATGTGGCCAGCACCGTATTGATCAGTTCGTGAAGATTAACTTCCTTCTTATCCAGGTTTACCTTACCCTCGGCAAGCTGCGCAGTTTGCAGTACTTGTTCCACATGAAATTTTAATCGCTGATTTTCTTCGTGAATAATATCAGCATAGCGCATGGCTTTCTTCCGATCGGTTGGTGTTACAGCCCGTAACACTTCACTTGCCATACCTATATTGGCAATAGGCGTCTGAAGTTCGTGCGTCATATTATTGATGAAATCGGCTTTTATCTCTGCAAGCTTTTTCTGCCGCGACAAATCCACCACCATATAGCCAAACACAGCAAGAATGAACAGAAATATACCCGACATGACAATCCAGAATTTCATAGCACCCAGTATATCAGCACGTTTATCCGGAAATGTTATCGAAAAATCCATGCGTGCTTTTACGGGTTCACGTCCCAGACAAGTAGCGTCTGCATCGCTGAGCGCACCTTGCTTGTAAAAATTACCAAACAGCAATGTATCGAGCTGATGTTCATACACCGCCAATTGAAATGAAGCATATACTTCATGCTTTTTGAATTCTGTGCGAAGCAACGAATCGAGTGCGCTATAGGTAAGCGTACGGTTCAGTTCAACGAAGTATACATTTGATGCCGTTTGATGTATAGGCTCGATGCGTGCCACTGAATCATTTTGCAATAATAAAAGCTGATCGGCAACATTACGCAGCGCGAGGTTTACACGCTTGTCAAATTCTTCCTCTTGTATACTATACGCATGTATAAACCAATATACCTGCAGGGCGAGTAAGCCTGCCAGTGCTGCGAGTGTTGTAACAATCAGTATTCGGTATACTTTACCTTTCATAGCATGCAATCTGCATAGTAAATGTACTCTTTAATTTTATGGCAGGAGTAAAATTTACATTTCGTTAACATCTTTTTACAAGCACTTTACAAAAAGAAAAATGATTGCCAGTACGTTTGACACATCATTTCTAAAATCAATAAATCACTATGAAAACAAGCATACTCGCGCTGGTGGTGTTGGTAACACTCAGTGCGCTAACCCTTCGTGATCCCGGCACTTCCTATCCGGTAGATGTGCGACAAAGCTCCATGCGTTGGGCAGGATATTACCTCTTCAGCTTTGGTGAACACAACGGCACGATCAATTTGAAGAAAGGCGAACTCATCGTAACAGACAATCAACTAACTGGCGGAAGTTTTGAAATTGACATGAACAGTATTAAAAATCTGGACATGGCTGCCAACAATGGCGGTGACGACCTGGTAAATCATTTGAAAAGTGATGACTTCTTTTCTACTGAAAAATTTCCGGCAGCGTTTTTCGAGATCATGAAAGCAGAACCGATCAAAGATGCCACTGGCGACCAACCCAATGTACATATAACCGGAACGCTCACGCTAAAAGGCGTAAAGAATACATTAAAGATTCCGGCAACGGTGAAGCATAGCGGATCAACGATCACGGCACATTCCAAATTCAAATTCGACCGCACCAAATGGAATGTTCGCTATAGTTCCGAAAAATTTTTCAGCGATGTAGGCGATAGTGCTATATCAGACGCTATTGGAATAGAACTTAACGTACGGGCTACAAAATAATATACCATGAAAATATACCATTATATCCTGATGCTGATTGCAATAGGTATACCGGCAATTGCGCACGAACAAAACGATCCGATCTACATAACCCGCGATCGCGGACAACATTGGGAACCTGCAGGAACAGGATTGCCAAAGGGCACCTATGTAAACGCCTGGACGATGCATCAACACAAAGTTATTGTGAGTATCGCATCGCACGGTGTATATACTTCCGTGGATAAACTTAAAAGCTGGGAACCTATTAATATCGGCTTACCCAAAGGTGCAAAGGTAGATGCGTTGCTGTCCAAAGATGAATTGCTGTTGGCAGGTACACATCAACATGGCATATATATATCATATAACGGTGGAGATTCCTGGCAACCCGCCAGCAAGGGACTCGGTGACATGACGGTACGCAGTTTTTACACAGACCAAAGAGTTATCTTGGCGGGCACTAACGATGGTGTATATTTTTCATACGATAACGGTCAATCCTGGCAACCAACTATTCACAAGCTGCAAATTAATGCATTTACGTACTTTCAGGGTATTGTGTTCGCAGCCACGAATGCAGGTATATATCAATCGCGCGATGGCGGAGTGCATTGGACTGTGTCGGGGATGAACCACGGTGCGGCATCGTCTATCACAGGAGATGGAGACAAAGTTGTTTTTACACAGTATGGTGGCAAATCGTATGTATCGTCAGATCTGGGAGCAACCTGGCTTGATGCCTATCCTTTCTTCGACCTGTATACATTTCGCATTACCCCCAAAAGTATACCTATACTTATTGCTCCCTGGCGCAATGCACTGAATATATACTATTATCAGCAGCTTACGGGGTCAGACGGATTGCCCGATGCACCCTTTACACAATTGTTAGAGACACCATATGGAGTACTAACGGCCGTGGGTGGTGGTTGCTGACGTAAAAAAAACATTACCTAAACTAACCTCCTATAAAAATAAAAAAACCGAAGCAACGTGTGCTCCGGTTTTTTCTACCTAACCTACCTGTGACCAGAGAGTTTCTATCGATATTATAATAATTAACTCGTTTGCTTAAATAATAGTATACGGTGTCGTAATTTTTTTTTCGTACAGCCTGTCCGTTGTGGAATAGGCGACACGTGCGCATGCTATAGAACCTGTTGCTCTAAGGACGAAAACAATAATGCGAGGGTTAACGGGCGATGCAAAAAATGGCTATAAAGAAACTATATCCTCAATGAATTTAAGATTTTCACGGGATAATTGGAAACCGGGGTTTATTCACAATTTTAATTCACAAATTCACAATGTGGAATCACGACAACATTTTTGATCAGGGCATGTTTTTTGGATCGATGAACCGGTTCAGGTTGTCTTTATAGTGTTCGCTGATGGGTATCTGCGCTTTTAACAAGCTGATTCTTCCTTTGCGAATGGATGTGATCTTGTTAAGCGAAACAATGAATGATTTATGTACGCGCACAAATTGATCGGCCGGCAATTTTTCTTCCAGGGATTTCATACTCATACGCGTAATAACGGGACGTTGTGACGACAGCAAAAATATCTTCACATAATCTTTCAATCCTTCTATATAGGCTATATCACTGAAGTCGATACGCACCAGGTTATACTCGGAGTTTACAAACAGGTAGGTTGCGCTTGCCTGCAACACCGGAGCTTTCTGTGCATTGAATTTATCGTACGCTTTGTTAACAGCTTTCAGAAAACGTTCAAATGAAACAGGCTTCAACAGGTAGTCGATCACATCGAGATTATAACCTTCCAGCGCATACTTTTCATACGCTGTAATAAAAATAACCAGTGGCGGATTCTTAGACATACCCTGCAGAAATTGTATACCGGTAATGCCGGGCATCTGTATATCCAGGAAGATCAGATCAACACTCTGCGTTTGCATGAAGCTGTTTGCTTCAAGTGCGTTGGAGCATTTCTTTACCAACTTCAGGAAAGGTATCTTCTTGATGTTATCTTCCAGCAGGTCGAGCGCCAGAGGCTCATCATCAACAGCAACACACGTCATCATTCGGGAATAATTTTCAGTTCGGTGATAAACCAATTATCGTCTGTCTGGTATATATCCAGTGTATATAAATCTTTATACAGCAAGTCCAATCTTCTGCGCACATTCTGCAGGCCGATGCCAGAGCTTTCATCCTTCATCTCATCACCCGCGGGGTTGAAGCGGTTGCGCACCGTAAAGCTAATGCGATACGCTGTAGCCTCCAGTAATATAATAATAACGGGCTCATGAATCAATCCTACTCCATGCTTGAAGGCATTTTCAACAAAGGGCACCAGCAACATCGGTTCTATCATCAGGTCCTTGCGTTCAATATCCACATGAAAGTGCATGTTTATGGAAGAACCAAACCTCAGTTTCTGCAATTCGATATAGTTATTCAGGTAATCAGCTTCCTGCTCTAGCGAAACTTTTTTCTCGGTATGGTATAGCGAGTATCGCATCAACTGCGAAAGCTGTATGATAGCAGACTCCAGCTTATCCGATTTTTTTCTGGCCAGCGAAGCCAGGCTATTTAAAACGTTAAACATGAAATGCGGACTCACCTGCGAACGAAGAAACGAAAGTTCTGATTTCAGTTTTTCATTCTCCTGTTCTTTCAAGGCAGCTTCAAACGATGAGCGGTCCTGCATAATGCGCAGCGCCAGACTCAGCCCGAACACCATCAGAAAATTAGGTATACCTATAAAGAGCGGTGGTCCAAACGGACGCCCCATCTCATCGTGTGGAATAAAGACCGAGCGGATCGCGTACCCGCCCAACAGATATATACTAAAGGCAAGTAATACTATAAATATATAGGGCCACCATCCTTTTTTAGAAAGGATACGGGGCACCAGCACAAACATGTTGAGGTAAAAGAATATAGCCAGCAAACCATTGGTAACAAATGTCTCGATGCGAAACCACATCGGGTCAAACGGAACCGAGTTGATCATCTGGTTCGCAGGCCCACCGTCTGGCGGGGGTGGTCCCATGGGTTGTCTTATGAATTTAGATCCGGAGCGCGATAAAAAACGAAAGGGCATCATAAACAACAATGCCCAGCCAAACACGTGTAGTGCTACGATCAGTATTTTGTTAACAACTCCTTTTTTCACGTGTTATATTGAGCCTACCTTCCTGAATCCGGCTCACTCCATTTTTTATTTCTTCGCTTTCGTTCCACTGGCCATACAAGCCTTCTGCAAAATACAGAAAGCTGTTGTGCCTGCCAATGGGTTAATGCATTACTATAAAGTATAAGACATTATCTGCCTGCTATACATTAACAGGTCGTTCAGCCAGCCAGTCCCTACTACCGATACCGCTACTCGCATTAGACTGACTGAACGCTCCTATCAATGGCTAGTATGTTTCGTCATATTCTTCGTTCGGCTTGAACTCCCAGATGTCATCGTAACGGCTTGTACCGTTTTGACCGGTGCCTACAAAGATGCGGTCGTTCAACACATATCCTACCGCGAGGCTTCTTGCAGAACCTTCGAAAGATGTACGATCATCCCAATCGAAGGTAGTAGCATCAAATACGTAAACTGTTTTATCGGTCGCTCCGGTGGAAGATACACCACCTATAATATAGGCTTTGGTATCTACTGTTACGGCTACAGCATCGTGACGATACATGGCGAGTTTAAATTCATCGTAATCCGATTCGTCATCATCCGGTGAACGTTTTGTCCAGGTTGGATTACCACCATCTGTACCGGGCACAAATTCCCAGAAGTCAAGATTGTGCAAGCCATTGTCCCAACCGGCACCTATATATGCTTTACCATCAATTACAAATGCAAGTGCTGATTCAAGTTTATCACCCGGATAACTTACAATCTCCTTCCATGTGTTGCTGGACGGATCATATTGCCAGAAATCACTGTTCGTGTTATCACCATCGTAACCAGTTCCTACATAGCCGTAGTTTCCGATTGAAAAAGCAACAGCACTGTAACGTGCAGAACCTCCGAAGAGACCTAATGAATCCCATGTGTTTGTTGTCGGGTCATATACCCAGAAATCACGAAGCTCTTCTTTATCAGCATCGCGGTTATAACCAAGCCCTACATATCCTTTACCACCTACGCTAAATGCAACAGCACGCTCGCGTGGTGTACCCGGAAATTCGGCTATAGATTCCCAATAGCCGTTATTGATATCAAAACCATATACATCGTTCCAATAATCATCACCATCATACCCGGTTCCCACAAACACTTTGGTACCTATAGTAAATGAAAATGCGCCAGAACGTTTAACACCTTTAAATGGAGTAACCTTCGTCCAGTTACCCTGGTTCGTTTCATCATCGTCTGATGAAGAGCAGGCGGTAAACATCACAAACCCGACCAGCGCAATAAGCGCAGTTGCTATTTTTATCTGTTTCATTCTTAGTTTTTATTATTTACAGTGACAAAATATATTCTGAGGCGTGTCTCATAATCCACTCCGTTACTTCCCGCATAAATGCGATCGACCGAAACCGGGAAATTTTGAGCGAGCGAGAACACCAAACCATTCTCATTCAACTCTTCCAACTCCATCTGTTCTTTCACAAACGATGTTACATCGAGGGTATAGCGCGTATAGCGGCCAAGATCTGTATCCGTCAATAGTGTAGCATTGATACCGTATTGTGCGTAGAAATTATTTTTCTTGTCAGCTGTATATACGACCAGCGATGAAGGCAATGGCATTTGATCATCATACGATTTACGGATCGGGTATATATCCAGCGTAGCTTGTGTAGGATAGAAATTGTCGATCTGCTTGAGTGTGCGCAGGTACGGCATATCTACACGCAGCAGCAGACCGGCACCTGCCTGCAGGTATGATTGCTCATCCGTTTCATCAGCACTCAGTCTTACATCCGTTTCCGTAAGCGATGCAATCTTGGTACCGGTAAGGTCTGTATGAATGTGGGTATAAATAAGGTTCGAAGTAGATGCTGCAAACGACAAGTAATTATCTGTTGTGATTGGAACTGTACTCTTATCTTTATAGTATACGCGCAGCTCAGGAGTTACAGCAAAACCAAGCAGACACGTTGAGCTGGTAGAATCCGGAAATACAGCGAGCCCGCGGAAGTGACGCAAAAATTCTGCTGACGTACTTAACTCATCGCTGCCACTAACAGCTTTTGCAAAAAGATCTCTACCAAGTTCATCGGAAAGTCTTATCTCAACAGAGTCTGCTGTACGATTCGGGCGCGGGGAAAACGTAATTGAACCGAGCGGGGTATCATCAACGGAAAATGTTTTGTCGCTATATAATGTACCATCATCGTCTTCAACGATTTCTTCATTCACATAATGTACATTCAACTTCATGCTGGCCGTTGTATCATAGTATGAATAGTGATCGTATTTCAACACAAGTGCTACATATTCATACGATACATCTTCGTCATCAAGATCCATATTAGACGAAGTGGGCACTACCTGGAAGTATGACGATGCCGTGATGCGACCCAGCTTTTCATCTGTATGCGAGCCGAGCAGGATGCGTGCCCCCGCAGCCGTAGTCAGGTTCTCTATACGTATAGTAGACAGCTTAACCGATGAAGAATCGATGTATGAAAAGTCAAGTGCGCCTTCGTTGAAAAAGTCTGTACCGATCTCGGAAGAGTCTACACCACACGATGCCATCGTTAAAACCGCTAAGACAAAAAGAATTTGCTTCATGGAAATTTATCTCCGTAACAAAACAACCGTGTTTGCGCTGTTTCATGAAATGAATGAGACAACTCGAATTAATTCAGCTACCAAACACAATGGAGTGCCAACCTACAGAGTGTCTACCGTTTTGTGACGTGATGAAATTTTATGCAAAACCGCTTTTTTTCAAGGGTTTACGCGATTATATACTTTTTATGAAATGTACTCGTAAATAGATCGGCACAAAAAAGAATGCTGTAGTGGCATTTGCCATATTGGTCGCTAATTCTTGTTGAGCCCGAATGCGCTGGCGAAGTTGCAAGACTAATACAACTGCAAATGCCGAGATTAACACAAGTTCTGATAGCAGGAGCGCTTCTGCTGGTACAAGGTAGTCTTTACGCTCAAAATATATTCAGCTCACCTTACTCTGTATATGGTGTAGGCATGATCAACAACAGAACTTCTTCGCTAAACAGAAGTATGGGTGGTGTTGGTATTGCCGTGCAGGATGATTACAACCTTAACCCGGTTAATCCGGCTTCGTACGGAGCCATCTCGTCACCGATCACGCATATATATGAGATTGGTTTATATGTAGAGTCTAACCGATACCTCACTACATCAAAAGCAGAATCAAAATCTACAGGTGGTATTACCAACATTAATTACTGGTTCAAGTTTTCGAAGTGGTGGTCTGCTTCCGCAGGACTTGCTCCTTATAGTAGTGTGGGCTATAAAATAAATACGCAGCGCGAACTCGGGGCGGCATCCAATGTAAATTACACGTACGATGGCAGCGGAAACCTGAATCAGCTTTACCTTGGCAATTCATTCAACGTAGTTAAAAACCTGTCACTCGGTGTTAACCTCTCCTATATATTCGGAAGCATTACTAAAAATGAAAGTATAGATATTCCGAGTCAGTCGAGTGTACTTACTTTCGAGAACCAGGTAGTGGCACGCAAGGTGCACGCTGACTTCGGCCTTCAATATCGCATCAACCTGAAGAATCGCGCGTTGGTAGTGGGACTTGTAGCTGATAACGGCATAAAGTTTAACGGCTCACAAAAAAGCACACTATACGATGAGAATGCCGACACACTCACCAGCGATAACGGTGACAAACTGAAGTATAAACTTCCTGCTTCATACGGTGTAGGACTCGCGCTGCATTCCAAACGATCCATCATTGCCGCCGATCTGAAATTTGAAAAATGGAGCTCGGCCAGTTTCTCTGACCAGGAACTTACTTTTGAAGACTCATGGAAATTCGCCTTAGGATATTTATACAAGGGTAATCCCAATGCAGAATCGTACCTTGGCCTCGCTTCACTGCGTGCCGGTTTCTATACCCAGAACTATCCCATCAAACTGGATGGTACAAGTTTTCTAACGTGGGGTCTATCGGCCGGAGTATCATTGCCCGTGTTTGATGGCAAGTCTTCGATTAATCTCACCTATTCATACGACAGGCTCGGTACTACATCCAACAATCTTA
The DNA here is from genome assembly GCA_902168205.1 of uncultured Chitinophaga sp. Lineage (GTDB taxonomy): Bacteria > Bacteroidota > Bacteroidia > Cytophagales > Cyclobacteriaceae > Ohtaekwangia > Ohtaekwangia kribbensis. The sequence goes on from CABHOK010000013.1 coordinate 28,019, forward strand.
TCCTGCAAAACTCACAGAAGATTATGGTCGATGTGGTGATCCGCGATCTCTGGGGCATCCGGAGAAAATTTGATTGATGTAGTCTGATCAACGTATCGCGGCAATACAGGATTTTCAACCTGTAACTCCTGATCTATTTTCTTTATTAAACGATGCATGCCTGCACGTTCGCAGATTTTATGCGTGGTGGATTGTGCAGAACGTTTTATATTGGACTTTGTATAGCAATTCCTCAAAGCATGAAAACTCCCGAGTATTGGATCCGGCACCTTGAATTACTTCCTCATCCGGAAGGCGGGTTTTACAAGGAGACGTATCGCGCTTCAGAATCTGTTCCTGCCGCAGGACTTCCCGCTCGCTTTGGTGCTTCACGAAATTTTTCCACTGCTATATATTTTCTGTTGCGCTCGCACGACAGGTCTTTGTTTCATCGGATAAAATCAGATGAGCTTTGGCACTATCATGCCGGCAGCAGCCTTACTATTTATATACTTACGGATTCGGGTGTTGTTACACGCACGCTGGGACCTGATATAGAAAACGGTGAATCGCTGCAGGTAGTAGTGCCGGCCAATTGCTGGTTTGGTGCCAAAGTTGCAGCAGCAAATAGTTATACACTTTCCGGATGCACGGTTGCTCCCGGATTTGATTTTGCAGATTTTGAACTGGCCGACCGGCATACTTTACTTAAAACTTTTCCGGCCGCTGGTTCCATCATAGAACTACTGACGAATTAGAGTACGTGCTGAACCGAATCATTTTCTTTGCGCTGTTTTTGGCAGGTGTGGGTATAACGGCTCACGCACAGAAGCAACAGGTATATACCGGTATTATTGTAGACTCGGCTACCTTTAGTCCGTTGCCATTTGTAACGGTGCGTATAAAAAATTCCATGCGCGGCACTTCTACCGATGTACAGGGTAATTTCAGCATTTCGGCGACCGAACGCGATACACTTGTGTTTTCACTGGTAGGCTACCAGGCTATTGAGCAACCGTTGTGGAATTATGAATCGAGTATAATTCGCATGACAGAGAAAGGAATTATGCTTGAGTCTGTAACGATCGAGTCGAAGGCGATCGGCTACGAGGGGATGTTTGATGATGAGAACGCAAAGCTTGCACGAAGAAAATTACCGTTCTACCTGTCGAAGTCCAAAAAGCAAAAACGCAAACTTACGTGGCTTCGCGAAGATAACATTCGTGCTAAAACGTATGTAGATGTGGTGATCAACAACCCCGAAACCAAATCGGGGCTAATGAAGAAATATAGCCTGACGGAAGATCAATACTATAAACTGCTCGGTGATTTCAATGCGCAGAACTATACCATTATGTACTACCTCACCGCTGGTGAGCTCATGACGCTGATCAATAATTTCTACGAGAAAAATGCCGGTAAAAAATAATTCCGGAAGAGAAATATAGTCTCTACTTTACCTTTCCTTCATCCAATCGTTTCAGCAGTTCAATTCCCTGTTCGAAATTTCCGAAACCTGCCGCTACATTAATGTGTCCGGCAGGGCCGATGCTTACCAGTTCACTTCCCCACGCGCTGGCAAAATGTTTTGCACGATCGTACGTAACATAGTAATCATCCGCGCTGGCTACTGCGATGGAAGGAAACGGAAGTTTATTTAACGGCATCGGCATAAAACCGGAAGTACCGGGAGGATATGTATCGGCATCGGTATCGCTCGGAGCCACGAGCAATGCTCCTTTTATTTTACGATGGAAGCGCGCAGCCCAGAAGGCCACCGTGCAACACGCCAGACTGTGGCCGACCAGTAGCACCTCCGTTGTATTCAATTCTGAAATTTTCCGATCGATTGTTTCAATCCATTCGCTTTGAACGGGTGTATCCCAATCGCGTTGCTGCACGCGTATAAAATTATACTCCTTTTCCCACAGCGTTTGCCAATGTCCTTCTCCGGAATTTCCAAGTCCGGGCAGTATCAGTACAGTTGATTTAAAAGTATAGGGTGTCACAGGTTATTTGAAGTCTACATTACCATTTACGTATTTCACATTGTACTTAAAGCTGTCGATGCGCCAGCCTTTATCCGTCAGCACACAATGCAGATCATAGCTTCCTACAAATTCGCGCGTGGTTCCCTGTGTTGCTGATTTTTTATAGTGCAGGGCGATGGCGTAGCAGAAAACGGTCGCTTCGATTGCCTCAGCATGAAAGTTTACCAGGTAATTACCGGCCTGGTGATGCACAGCATCTATACCGGTAAATCCTGTCTTCCATATCTGGCATATATCTTTAGCCGGAATCTTTTTTCCTTCGCCTCCACCGACAGAAGCCATATCAAACCAAACCTGTTCGGTAAGCACTTCCTCCAGTAGTTTATCCCACCATTGGTAATCGGTATAAATAAATAATTTGGTGGCGACTTCTATTACTTCATCGCGTTTGCTTTTATTCTCCATAATGAAAGGGATTTGGGATTATGAGTTCGAAAATATATAACGCCTGCATACTTTGAAAGGTTGCTGCCCGCAGATCGCACAGATTTTCGCAGAAAGATCCTTCAAGTCACTCAAGTAAAATCAAAAAATCAAACCGATAAAATTACAATCGGGAAGTCTGGTGATTCAGCACTACTGTTCTTCGAGCACAAAGGTGCGGATATCGGGTACGTATAGATTAAAAAATCCTTTGCCACCTTCAACGTTGGAAGGATAATTAACGGGCTCGCTCAGGTATTCGATAAAACTGAAACGATTATCGAGGCGCAGCTTCATGAAATTATAATACTCTTCACTGATGTTTGAAAGAAATACCGCCACAGTATCGCCTGCATGAAAGTCACGTTGAAACGCACGAAAGGCTTCGCCATACTTCGGACCGTCAAATTCTGCATCATCCAGCAATCGCATGAACGAACGTGGGTTGAGTGCATCTTCAATCAACTCGGCACGCTCTATGTGCTGCACGTTCAACATATACCAGTTCTTCTCCATCGGGTCTGTCAGGGTATATATTACCTGCACCAGCGTATCATCGTATCCATCGAAATATAGTTCAGCCTCAATGTCATCAAAGGAAATCATTGGTTTCACAGTGGTAGTTGCTCTCACTTCGCCCAACGTCTCACTAGCAACATGCAACGTATACTCTTCGCCCGCAGCGAACGGGATAAATACACCACCGTATATACCACTGCCGAGTGCCGTAAGATTATAGGTTTGTTGTGTATTACTGATGGTAACAGTCGCATCTTCAACAGCAATCTGATCGAGCAGCTCCTGGGCATCACTATCTTCATTCGCGTCAAGCGCACCAAACGATTTGGTAAGCAGCACCACCAGCGATTGATCCGGTATAATTTGTGTGTTCACCACAATCTGCGGCTGCACCACCGGTATACCCTCCACCTCCAGCGGTTCCGGTATACAAGCCGCCATAACAAAACAAACTGCCACTACCAGGTGCGCACTCAACAATTTTATATATATATTCCTTCTGGCAATCATCTTACTTCTTACTTCTTACTTCTTACTTCTTACTTCTTACTTCTTACTTCTTACTTCTTACTTCTTACTTCTTACTTCTTACTTCTTACTTCTAAAACCTAAACCCGTAACTCACAAACGGAATCAACCCAAACAATCCCGGCTGCTCGTAGCGCAGCGTATTGGTAGTCTCATCCTGTTCAATGGAAATTCCCACCGGGTTTGCCCGGTTATAGGCATTATATACTCCTGCAAACCATTGGTATTGAAATTTACGCTCGGGCTTGCCTCTGAATTTAACACCAAAATCCAGACGATGTGTGTCGGCAAGTTTTACCTGGTTAATGCCCGAGTAAATCGGCACGAGATCAACACCGGTTAATGTTGGTGCTAGTGTAACATACTGTCCTATTACCGGTGTAAAGCGCGATCCTGAAATATACTCCCACACCGCAGAAACGGCCCAGCGTTTACTGATCGCATATTGCATAACAATAGCACCGTTGTGTCTTCTGTCGTAACGCGAAGGGAATCGTTCGCCACCGTTGATCTCGTTATACTGTCGCCACGACCATGACAATGTATAGCTGATCCACCCGGTAAATTTACCCGCATCCTTACGTATCAAAAATTCCAGACCATACGCGCTGCCCGAGCCTTGTATGAGTTTGGATTCAAAATCGTTATTCAAAAAAAGATTTGTTCCTTCTTCGTAGCCGATCAGGCTGTTCATTGATTTATAGTATGCTTCTACAGAGAGGAAAACGTTTTCCTTCGCAAGCGAACGCTGCCATGCCAATGCTAGCTGGTGCGAGGTTTGCGGACGAATGCTTGCTGTAACCGGATACCATATGTCGGTTGGTGATGTAACGGCAGAGTTCGAAATGCGGTGCATATATTGCACCATGCGCGAGTAACTGAACTTCAACGCTTCATCGTTGTTGATAGCATATCGTACTGAAACACGAGGCTCCGGGTAAAAGTATATTTTATCTTTTACTGCGGCCATAGACGCACGCAGACCGGCATTGAACCGCCATCGCTCTGATACAGGCCACTCATATTGCGCGTGCAACGCCAGCTCGTTGGACAATCTGCCATCGGTAGCACTGCTCTCGAATAATTCCGCTATAGTGCCTTGTGAGTTTATAATGTTAGGGCTCACCGCATGGCGTGTCCACTCGGCACCGCCTTTAAATATACCATGACCAAAGAGCGAATCTTTTTGCAGCAATACACGTGCGCCATAATCTTCTATATCTGATAACGCACGAAGTTCATTTTCTTCGAAGGCATTGCGAATGTTGTATTTATACTCGGAGCGTATCAGGGAAACCGAACTATTCCAATTGTTTTTTAATCGATGATTCCATTGAAGCGATAAACTGGTATTCCCGGCTTCATATTCGGTCAGGAATCCGTCACCATCATTATCGCGATCACGAAACAACTCGAGCTCATCTACACCTCCGTAGTAACTCACTTCAATACGATCGCGACCGGAAGGTTTGAATATTAATTTACCATTCAGATCATAGAAGTAATACGGAAGCTCTTCGTTACCAATGGCTTTTACAACCTGGTCTATATAGGTCCTGCGACCTGCTACCCAAAGACTAGCTTTATCTTTTACCAATGGTTGTTCAACAAATAAACGTGATGCAATTACCCCTATATCTCCGGATATACGGGTTTTGGTTGCAACGTTATCAATCGTTTCAATATTAAGTATCGATGATAACCTTCCGCCAAACTCTGCCGGAAAACCTCCGTTGATCGCTTCCACTTTGTTCAGTATATCAGGATTGAACACGGATAAAAATCCGAGCATGTGACTCGGGTTATAGATCGGTACATCATCGAGTAGTACAAGGTTCTGATCGGCTGCACCTCCTCGTACAAACAGATCGGAGCTACCTTCTACACCACGCACTGTACCGGGTAATAATTGCAGCGCTTTGATAACATCTGCCTCACCACCCAGCACCGGCAGCATGCGGATGTCTTCTTGTGTGAGTAAATATGTACTTGTTCGATTGGTTTGCAGCATGTCTTCCTGCGGATTGCGCTGCCCTATAATTTCGACTTCCTGCAGATGCCCTGTTGTAGCGTGAAGAGAGACCGAGAGCGTAGTATCGCGCTTTAACAAAAAAGTTTGCCGGTATATTTCATGACCTACAAAAGAAACAACGATGGTTTTCTTGCCGCGCGGCAGTGCTTTTGAAAACTTCCCATCATTTGAGGTTGCAATATTTACCGAGTCAGGGTAAATAAAGACATAAGCGGAGGGAAGACGCTCACCGGCCTGATCGCGCACCACACCCTTTAGTGTTACTGTCTGCGCCATGGCACTGTGCATGCCAACGATCAGAAATATTCCAGCCAGCCGTCTCATGATACAGTTGTCCCCAGGGAATTTAGTGAATAACAAAATAGTAAAACATAACGATACATGACCATGTTAATTTTGTTATTGATAAAAAAATGATTTTTACTGTATGTAAAAACCTACATGCTTTTTTAGCAGCAATTGTGCTAATCCAAGTCTGGTAAAAGTCTTATTTTGAAGTTTTAAGTACGAATGCGCTCCTCTCTTGTAATTTTATTGATGTTACCGCTGGCAGGATCATTACCGGTATTGGCATTGGAAAAGAAAGACAGCATTCGTTTAGCCGGAGTAATTGATCTGGCAACGGATATTTACCTGTCTGATCCTGACTCTGCTATAGCTCTCACCAATGCTGTAGTGGCTGAAAGTATACAGCGTAACGATTCGTACTTTCTGGCATCAGCCTATTATATTCTTTCCAAAGCCAGTTGGACAAAAGCCAATTACCGCCTCAGCACCGAGTATGGCTTCAAGGCTCTGAAGTTAACTGAAAATTCACCGTATATTCATTTGCAGGGATTATGCCTGCTGTCGCTTGCGAGAACGTCAATAGAACTTCGTGACTTTGAACAGGCTGATGCTTTTCTGAAACGTTCACGACAGCTTGCTACTACGAACCGTGATATGCAATTGCTGGCAGATACGTATCGCGAGCGATCGATGTTACTGTCGGAAAAAGGTGAGTACGACTCTGCACTTCATTTTGTAGATAACGGACTGGAGTTGTACCAGGACCTGCACGATACGCTTAGCATTAGCATACTCTATAGTCGCAAGGTAAAGATATACTATACGCTTCATGACTATAACAAAAGCATGGCCTATAACCGGATCGCTCTGCACCTGGATAGTGTTGTGGGGAACAAACGTGCACTGGGCATATCTTTTTATTATGCTGCGCTGAATGCGAGTAAGCTAAATCACCCCGACAGTGCTATCCGGTTTTTGAAAAAATCTATAGACTTCAGCAATTCCGTTTACAATCTTTCAAGTCTTATCAGGGCTCATACCTTACTGGCCGATATTTATACCGACACGAATCAACCCGCATTGGCCGCCGAGCAACTTCGACTCGTAAGCCAGTATAAAGACAGTTTATACAATGCTGAAAAGAGTGGACAGATACAGGAGATGAAATCGCTTTACGAACTGGAGTCGAAAGACAGGACTATTGAAGAGCTCGGCAATAAAAATACACTACAGCAAAAACTCATCAGCAATCAGCGGTGGTTAACTATACTGCTGGCGATTGGTATCATTCTTCTCACAGCTTTTATCCTTATGCTTTCGCGGCTGCGTGGAATACAGACGCGCACCAATGTTATACTGGAAGAAAAAAATAAAGCTATAGAACTACAGCGCGAAGAGATGCAGGCACAGGCAGAGTATCTGCATTACCTCAATCAGCTTAAGTCTAAATTATTCTCGGTGATCAGTCACGATCTGCGCGGCCCAATCGGCAACTTGCAATCATTGCTGGAGTTGGTGACACAAAAAGCTTTGAATCACGAAGAGTTCATGATGATATCGGATCGTGTAAAAGATAACCTGAAAGCCACGCAGCGCACGCTTGACAACCTGCTCAACTGGTCCCTCAGTCAGATGGAAGGTATACGTACCGAGCGAAAAGCACTTTACATCAGCGCATGTATCGATGAAGCCTGCAACCTGCTGGCAGATGTTGCTGCCCAGAAAAATGTTTCGATCGATAATGCCAGTCTAGCATCCATCCAGGTGATGGCCGATCCTAATCAGGTGCAGTTAATCTTGCGTAATCTTATTCACAACGCAGTAAAGTTTTCCACTGTGGGAAGTCGTGTTGAAATTTCGACTCTCCTTGTAGAAAGTTGTTGCCGCGTTACGGTTAAAGATTCGGGTATAGGAATGACACCGGAAGAGGTAAACATGATTCTGGCGCAGGAACATTTTACCAAGCGCGGCACGCAGGAAGAGAAAGGTACGGGCCTTGGTCTTTTACTCTGCAAAGAATTTATCAAACACAACGGAGGCGAACTCAGTATTACCAGCAATCAATCGCAGGGGACAGAGATATCTTTTACACTAATGCTCGTATAGTATTTTCAAAACGAACATTATACTTCCTCCATACGTTTTACGTTTAGTCTGGTGCTGTCTCAAGGGCATTAATTTTTCTAATCAAAGTTTAATCTATAACAAGCCTGTGTCGATTTGGCAGTTTTTAACTTTTGGCGCAAAGCTTGTTACTTGCAGTAACATCAGAATTTCTGATAAACAACCTAAAAAACGAAACGAGAAATGGGAGCTTTAATTATTGGTCTTTTTTTCATGGCAGTGGGATGGATTGTGAGTTCGAGGCTGAAGAGTAAATTCAGAGAATATTCGCAAACACATCTTACCCGCGACTTAACAGGTGCTGAAGTAGCACGCCTGATGTTAGCGGACAATGGTATACACGATGTACAGGTAACGCATGTTGAAGGCGAGCTTACCGACCACTATAATCCTGCTACTAAAACAGTAAACCTGAGCGAGCCGGTATATTTTGGCAGAAACGCTGCCGCTACGGCTGTCGCTGCGCACGAGTGTGGCCACGCTGTGCAACATGCAAAAGCCTATAGCATGCTGGAGCTTCGTTCAGCTTTAGTGCCGATTCAGAACATCAGCGCAAAAGTGATCAACTTCCTGTTTATGATCATGATGTTCGGTGCCTTCTTTGCATCACAGATCATTCCGTTCGATCTCGCTATACTGATCATCATAGGATGCTACGGTGTGTTTGCTTTGTTCGCATTGATTACACTGCCGGTAGAATTTGACGCCAGCAAAAGAGCATTAGCCTGGGTACAATCCCGAGGCATTGTTAATACACAGGAATATGGTATGGCAAAAGATGCGCTGAAGTGGGCTGCCATGACGTACGTAGTTGCTGCCATCGGTGCGCTTACCACGCTGTTTTACTATGTGATGCTGTTCCTCGGCAGCCGTGAGGACTAACGTTAGTAAACGTTTGAAAAAGTATTAGAAAAAGATTTTAACATTACTATAACGGATTTATTTTGCAAGCCTGGGTATACGCCCGGGCTTGTTTTTTTATACCTTAAACTGTTATTGATAACGTGTACTCATTAACCTGACCATATATGAATTTTCAACTCACAGAAGAACAACTTGCTGTTCAACAAGCTGCACGCGATTTTGCCAACAACGATTTATTACCTGGCGTGATTGATCGCGACACCGAACAAAAATTTCCAAAGGATCAAATTAAAAAAATGGGCGAGCTCGGCTTCATGGGCATGATGGTCGACCCTAGGTATAATGGTGGCGGTATGGATACTATATCCTATGTGCTGGCGATGGAAGAGATCTCTAAAATAGATGCCTCTGCATCGGTATGTATGTCGGTAAACAACTCACTTGTTTGCTGGGGCTTGGAGAAATTCGGAACAGACGAGCAAAAAGAAAAATATCTGAAACGCCTGGCTACGGGAGAAGTTATAGGGGCATTCTGCCTTTCAGAACCGGAAGCAGGATCAGACGCTACCAGTCAACGTACCACAGCCGAAGATAAGGGTGATCATTATTTATTGAACGGAACCAAAAACTGGATCACCAACGGCAACAGTGCGAGTGTATATATAGTCATCGCTCAAACAGACATTTCGAAAAAGCATAAAGGTATAAATGCGCTGATCGTGGAGAAAGGCATGCCGGGCTTTGTTGTCGGTAAGAAAGAAGACAAGATGGGTATCCGCGGTTCTGATACGCACTCATTGATGTTTACGGATGTAAAAGTGCCGAAAGCAAATCGCATCGGTGAAGACGGGTTCGGATTTACGTTCGCGATGACAACACTAAATGGTGGCCGCATTGGTATAGCATCACAAGCGCTGGGTATTGCTGCCGGTGCGTATGAGCTGGCTCTTAAATATTCGAAGGAGCGTAAAGCATTTGGTAAAACATTGGGCGAGCACCAGGCTATACAGTTCAAGCTGGCGGATATGGCTACCAAGATCGATGCGGCCCGTTTGCTTGTACATCAGGCGGCCTGGTTAAAGGATCAGAAAAAAGATTTTGTCAAGGCAGCAGCGATGGCTAAACTATATGCCTCACAAATTGCACAGGATGTTACTACCGAAGCTGTACAGATTCACGGTGGCTATGGCTATGTAAAAGAATTTCACGTTGAGCGCCTGATGCGCGATGCCAAAATCACACAGATATACGAAGGCACTACCGAAATACAGAAGATGGTAATTTCGCGCGAGTTGCTGAAGTAATGTCTGCAAACTCATAAACGGCCATGTGCTACCCGTTACAGCACATGGTCGTTTTGTTTTTTAGGGATTAATCGTTACCGTATTTCCTTTCGTCCAATATTTAATTTCATCGGTATAGTATAGGTAGGCCGTGCTGGCAACACTCGTATACCTTCCGGGTACTTCAGCTTTCAGGTCAAGGCGAATTGTTCGCGTTGCAGCGGGTTCCAGTTCGCGATAATATATAGCAAGCTTATCGCCTATGATCTCATAAAAGTCAAATACACTCTTCTCCTGGAGCTCTTTTAGCTGCCAGGGTTGGAGGCTTAGTCCGGCAGGTATACCAACCAGTGCTACCGTCATCGGTATACCTTCGTTGGTTGTATTTTGAAGCGTGGCCGTCATACGCACCGTATTGTTTACCTGTAATCTTTGCTGAGCCAGCGATGTCTTCAAAGTTACCTTACACTGTTTATTGCTTACCGGTGTTTTGGTGTTCCACTGAATGTTTACAGAATACGGCAAGGCCGAATCTGTATCCTCGAATTTTACCTGTACTATATTGTTCCCCGTCTTCAGGTGCTGACTCAGATCACCAATCACAATTTTATCGCGCGTATCTTTCGTGTACGGTTGTGTTCCTGCCAGTACTTTATTCACAGAAACGCTCATGGTCCCGCTATCACGTTCGGTCCGCATATAGCGTGCATATTCTGTAAGTACTTTCAGTGCGAGTGCAGTGGCCTGTGTTGAACCGAACATTCCGTACGAGCGTTTTGAAGCAATGAATTGAACGCAAGCCCTGATCAGGTCTATATCCTGTTCTTGCGCTTTGAGTAAAGCCAACGTCCACAACGACACCGTTTCATTCGTAAGTGAATTACCATAACTGCGTACAATGGAATGATCGACTTTAAGCTCTTCAAATGAAACCGCCCGGCATTGCTCACGAAAGTATCGTGTGAGTCGTTCGTACTCTTTCATCTTACCCATACTAAACGATGCATTCGCCATCAGTGCCATTCTGTACATATCCTTACTCTTCCACGCTTCCTCCAGGCTATAATTATACTCTACTTCCACTGCAGTCGTGCCCGTTTCCGTGAGTGCATATACCACGTAGGCGTTGGTCACCTCCGCAGAAGCTGCAGCAAAACCATATTTACCTTTGTTCTGCTTAAATGTACCATCGCCCCGCCTGCGGCTTAAAAGCCATTCTTGTGTTCGTTTCATCATAGCTTCATTAACCCCGGCATATATTTTTTTCATTTCGAAAAACTCGAGAAGACCATAAGCTGTTAATCCCTCATGTGCCGGTGGACTGCCAAACCACTCAAAGCCACCGCCATCAATTTCATACGCCATTAATTGTTTATAGCCGTTGCTGATATAGGTGCTTGCCATTTTTTCTACATCAGGCCGCACGTCTCCGCTCTGTTTCAAAAATTGCAGCGCAAGTATATTTGGGAATGTACTGGACGACACCTGCTCAAAACAACCATGCGGAGCCTGAAGTATAGATTCTGCCCCGGTAAATAAATCAGCCAGTACATCTGTAAAGGCTACTGCCTCACCTTTTAACGATCCGGCTTCCATGTCCTGAATCGTAACGTTTATATTCTTTTCTACATCTTTTGCAGAGAAGCTTAACTTAACCGGAAACCCTACCGGGTGAACTTCGATATCGTGTTTTACCTCATCACTAAATGTATTACCCGTCAGTCTCATCGCGATGGAAAATTTACCTTCTATTCCACGCGGTATAATTTTTACCCAATATGTTTTTGTCTGCATCGGGTCAACATCAACAGCAAGCTCTGTTTCACTTAAAGCACGCAGCTGCTCCGGCATGGCAACTGATAATTTACCTTTAAGTGTTTTGGCGGTTGTGTTCTTTAACATCACCGGCAAATGCAGCGTATCTTCATACCCAATAAAATCAGGAATTTTTACATCGAGCGAAAATGGAAGCTGCGTGAAATATACCTCCTCTCTGCGGCCTAAAAGTCCGTTACCCGTAATTCCTTCTGCTGTTATTCGGAATGCCGAGGCTGCGTCATTGTTATAGAATGTTACTTTGGCTTTTCCATCTTCATCCGTTACAACGGTGTGATTCCAATATATAGTGGTACGAAAATCTTTTCGTACTTCATCCGAACGTTGTTCGGGAACCTCCACAAAGAATTCACGTGTAGATGAAAAATTACGGGATGGAACCAGCTTACTGGTATATTTAACTTTTCTTTTCCGCGAATGAAAAACGGATGCTCCTGTATTTGATTTCGTTGTGATAACAATGGCTCCGTTTGCAGCAGCACTTCCATAGAGCGCAGACGCATCGGGACCTTGCATCACTTCAATCCGTGCTATATTTTCCGGACCGACTATACTACCATTTGCAAAGTTCTGATTCAGGCTTGTACCGATAAGCTGGCCATCGATAACATACAAAGGCTCTCCGCGCGCTATAGCCAGCGAACTGTTACCGCGGATACGAAGTGATGCTGATGCCTCTGAACTGACTGCCGGCTGTTGTACCTGCAATCCGGCCACTCTTCCCTGGAGTATATTTTCGACTCCAAAATAACCGGATGCATTCTCAAGAGGTGTATCACGAATAATTGTGGTATAGCCTACCAGTTTTCTACTCTCCTCGGTGCCATACCCTACTACAATTACTTCACTCAGCGCAGATACATCTTCCTTCATGTTGAAGTCCATATCGTCAGCTTTCGTCTCTTCGATATTCTCCACCTGGTCAGACTCCATCTCTGGTACTGCAGAAATAACTGTTTCTATTGTTTCGCGTGTAAAGGGTGATGAAGATATTGTTTGATTACTATATGAAAGCTGAACCTTTTTCGGATTCACTTCAATCTGGTCAGGCTGTTGCGTTAAAAGCAACAGTGGAACGGATGCATCTATATTTCGAAAAGCAAAATGGCCTCCACGTATCGTCTTTACCTTTGCTATCCGTCTGCGATTGCCAAGTTCAAGGAGTATAACTTCCTTGTTTTCAACGCCTGCATTTTGTTTATCGTGTGCTATACCGGAAAGTACACTCAAACTCTCGGGAAGAAAGATAATTGCCTTATCATTCTTTACTACATCTTTCCAGGTATAGCGTCTCCAGCCGTGCGTCATCAGTAAATAATCAAGTGCTTTATCAGCCTTTGGTTCTGAGGCATCAAAATAGAACGAAGGTTCTTGTATCTTTCCTTTCAGTTCCGAAGAAAGCATCATCCACGAAAGTATATTATCCTGTTTGTCATCAGCAAAGGATATCAATTGATCATCCACCACCGACAATGAAAGCTTGGCAGGCACAGCTTTTCCAGTAGCATCTGTTGTGCGCACGGATACGGTAACTTTCTCACGCGGCTGATAATGTTTCTTGTCGGGTATAATTTCTATTTGAAGTGTCTTCTCTTTGTTCAGGTATACCAGTCGTTCGCATTCTTCCAGTCCTTCGCCATTAAACAGCGTAAACACTGCGATGCCTGAAGGAAAATCAGTAACCGGTATAGATACCTGTGTGGCACCCTTTGCTACGGAAATCTTCTTTGCATAATAAATTTCACCGTGCGTCTGGCCAACCAGAAATGCTTCTCCATTATCCGATGCATACACCGTGCAACCCAGGGATTTACCAGGTACATTTTCAAACGCTAACGTATAGCCGGACGAAACCGCAGCCGGTAAAAGCATTCGCGTATTGGTACCGACAGGCTTTGAAATCTGTGCATAATACTTTTTCCCTGCCAGGGGTGTAAACCGGAATGCCCCCATGCCCATGTGATAGCTTTCGAATGTAGCTACTTCAGCATTTGCTTCATCAACAATAACTCCGGCTATATCTGCAGCTTTTCCAAATTCGTTGGTGGCTTTAAACGCAACTACCGATGCAGCGCCTGCCACCAGGTCGCCACCTTCCGGATAAAACTGGACATCAATTTTATTAAGTACAATGGGAATGCTCCGGGTAATAGATTCCTGCATGCCATGATCGGCAACAATTACCTGAAACAGTCCGTCAGCCGTATTCAGTTTATCGGGAAGTATATATTTCAATGAAACATTTCCATCGGTGGTGGTAACGGCTTCGTGAGTATGAACTGACTCACCTTGCACCTTCACCGATAGGGACACCGTTGCACCGGCTACCGCTTCGTTCTTCAAATTCTTTACCGAAAACGTGGCTATTACTTCATCACCCGGCCCGTATGCTTCTTTTTCAAAGTCGAGCTTCAGCAGCATGCGTGGTGTAATTATCTTTTGTACTTGTATCTCTTTTCTGAAATAAGATTCTTCTCCGAAGTTTCGCATCCACCGCGTATAGGCTTCCAGAGTATAGATGCCACCGGTAGCGAAGTCGTCCAGTTTAAAATCACCTTTAGCCGTGCCTTGCTGCACAAACAGGTCCAGCATTTTTACTTCGTTTCCCTTCGGGTCTTTCAACACCACATATACCACATCGCTCAGTGATGTCGGGTTGTGCGTATTGCTGTTCAGCACAAATGCATTGAACCATATATCTTCGCCAGGCTTATAAAATGGTTTATCGATCTGCAGGTATATCTTTTCCTCCGGGTACATTTTCGAATAAAGTCCGAGTTGCTCGGCAAGCTTTTGCAAAAAAGGATCACCACTCTGAACAAAACCTGTCAGGGTAACCATGCATATAAAAAGAATGGCGATGTAGGTGTATTTCAGGAATTTCATAAGCATCAGATTTTAATTGTGATTTGCGCACTATAACTGCGTGTAGCCGGGGCATTGAAAAGATCAAGACCAGCAGCGTGGCTATACCCGAACAGCGTTGTAGATGGATCGACACCGGAATAAGGCGTAATGAGAAACAGGTTTTTACCAACCAATGATATTCTCAACTCTCGCATCTTTGAAAAACTGAGCGGAACAGTATACGAAACCGATGCTTCGGCAAAGCGTATCCACGATGCATCTTCTATATATTGTTCACCTACACCGGTAAATCCGTAGCGCACCCAGCGATTGTCAGTCAACGGTTTTTCGGCATCGTAGAAATTTACAAGTATCGTATTGGGCTGACCTTTTGCAGATATGCCTTCAAATATATACCTGCTGGTATTTCGCTGCTGCGCAGTAGCTACAGATCGGCCGAGGTAATCAAGCGCGGCTTGTGTACCGTTCCATACATCGCCTCCACGCTTGATATCAATCAGGACTGAAGCGCGGAAGCGCTTCCATCGCACAAAACCATCGAATGACATGGTCCAATCCGGCAACGGATTTCCAATTTTCTTTAACACCGGGTCAACCAACGGGAAACCATCATCGCCAATAATCTGCTGTCCGCTATTATTTCGGAGGTAGGTTGTACCATATATAGCTCCGGCAACCTCGCCCGTGGCAAGCACGGCAGCCGTGGATTGAAAACCTGCCAGCGGTATATAGGTATCGTCCGTATATACCTGAAGCGCTTTGCTATAGTTTTTATTCCACCGAACCGACACACCCCAGTTCACCGCACGATTGTAATTGTTGTAGTTTGCTGACAGTGTTGTACCGTAATTTTTTACACGCCCAACATTGATCATTATAAACCGATGGCTATTCCATAGCGGTGCTATAAAATCCTCCGTTACATTATTATAGTAGGCTGCATCTAAACTGAGTCGGTTAAAGCTGAACACGTTAATACCAGTCTCAAATTTCCGTTCTGTCTCCGGGAGCAAACCGACATTAAAGTATATTTCAGCAGACTCGCTATAGCGGCTATATTCTGAGGCCTCCATGCGCGTTGACAAATGTGACCAACCTGAATAGATCAGCGGTGCTTCGCGCAGGTTGCGAGCAATAGATGCATATACCTTGAAATTATCGAACGGATATATATACAATAATTCCGACAAATCTATACTCGTGCTGAGTGTAGGAAATATATTAGTATATGAGTCAGATGAAAGGGTACTGGAAAAATAGGTCCGGTTAGCCGCCCGCACATTTAGCCAGCGGTTGTTGAATTGAAAATTCAGCAGCACTTCATGTGTATTCCTGTCAAACGTTCTTCTCCTGAAATACGAAGAGTCTGCTGCCTCTACACGACTCCACGTTTCATCTGAAAAGCCGAAACCATCGGCTCGCTCTAGACCGTGTTGCTGGTGATTAAACTGATATGAACCATGGATACTGATTTGCCGGCCGTTGCGATACACCGTATAGGAAGGTGTAATTATTGAATTGAGATATAGCTGCTCTTCCTTGCGAACGGTAAGACGTCCGTCAGAATACCCTGCATAGTCGGGCGGTATACCAAATACAACATTGTTCCATTGCCGGTCGAAGCTTTCATTGATGGTGATGCTGAATCGATCGGATGTGTTATAGGTCAGCAATGTTGATGCCAGCAGACGTTTGGCATTTTCATGATCGGGTAATTCCTGTGCAAGTCCGTACGGATTATCAACCACACCAGGAGCATAAGAGCGTATGCTTCCATCTGGCAACCGGTATGCTTCTGGATGCGATCGTGCTTGACTATCGGTCAGTCCATTGTTATTATTAAAACTTGCCGGTGTTCGCCATACAGCAGCCGTAATCGAAGTAAGATTGCCGCCACGATTTGCCAGTATACTTTCTGAATCATTATAGCGAGCAGCTGCATCTGCTACCACTCTCTCACCAAGCTTCATTTTCTTAACCTGAAATGAAAAGTTACTGCGACTATAATCGTTACCTGGTATAACTCCTGAACGCGTTTTTCTGTCGACATCAAAAATGAGGTTGCTGTTACCAGGACCGGGTCGGGTTAGCATCAAAGTATATTCTGTGCTATAGCCGGTTCTGAAAAATGTTTCGGGGTTGTACGCCATTGCAGGATTGCCGTTGCCTGTGCCCGCCTGGACAAGTTGACCTTGTTTATCAAAAGCATAATCTGATCCATCAAACTCGAGTGTCCGTAACAAAGGCCCCCAACTATATATTTCACGCTTATCGGCACCATGCCAGTGAATGACACCTTCTCCATTACTGCCCTGGGCATATATATTCTGAAGAGCCGGTGTTTGTGTTATCCGTTCAATGGATGCCAGGGAAGAGAATTGCAACCCGAAACCGGTTCTGACAGGATCCGTGTTTGTTGCAACCCGGTATGTTTTTGCTCCGGGTTTAAACAACATTTCGATTCTACCTACCGGCCGAATAGCAATTATACTCTCGGGATCAATAACATCACTGCGATATATATATACAGGTGTTGTATTCGACAGGGTGGCTACGCCTTTCTGATCACGGATGGTGTCTTGCAAAAAAGCTACAGGCCACGATGTAGCGTTTACTGATCTCGTGTTTCGCTTCGAGGAGTCGATGGCTTTCTGTCCCTTATCTGTCACCAGTACTTCGCGGGTTTGCATACCGATGAATGAAAACACCAGCGTTGATCCGATCGGAGCACTCAATGAATAATAACCGTTACTGTTTGTTACAGTACCAACACGTGTACCCTTGATAACAATATTTACTCCGGGCAACGGATAACCTTCGTTATCCTTTAGCGTTCCTGATATAACACGTTCTCGGGTCTGCGACCACACCGAACCTGCGAGAATAAATAATAGTAGTGTAAAAATGTTCCGCATAGGCATCCGGGTTTAAGTTCATATTGCCAGGATGCAGCCCGAACAGAAAATCCATAAAAGAAAATCAACTTTTTTTCATCACGACCGTAAATGCCTTTCCCGTTCATGAAACAGGGCTCTTTATTAAATTAGCGGCTATAGAATATGATCTCCGAAAAAGAAAACACACGCATCAGTAAATTCCTCAGCCTGGTGTTACGTCATCAACCTGAAACTATTGGTATACAACTGGATGAACACGGCTGGGTACCTGTCGGTATACTGCTGAAGCAAATGGCTGCACACAACCATCGTATCTCGAAAGAGATACTGGACCATGTGGTAGCAACCAACAGCAAAAAACGTTTTGCTTATAATGATGATGAATCGAAGATACGCGCCAACCAGGGGCATTCGGTTGAAGTTGATCTGAACTATACTCCGCTACAGCCTCCTGCTATACTTTATCATGGAACAGCGGAGCGCGCCCTCGAATCAATTTTTAAAACGGGACTTGAAAAAAGACAGCGTCACCATGTACACCTGAGCATGGATGTTAACACGGCATTGGCCGTGGGCAGCCGCTACGGTAAACCGGTGTTGCTGATGGTTGCTGCCGGTGACATGTATACCGATGGCTACAGCTTTTACATGTCTGACAACAACGTATGGCTAACCGATCATGTACCGGTAAAGTATCTGAAACGAAAAGAAGACTAGGTATATAGTTCTAGAACGAATAGCGTTTACGGCTGAAATTATACTTCAGGCCAATGCTGCTGAAAATTGAATTGTTACTCTGAATATTTTTGTTGTCGTCACCGAGACCGATATTCAGCCACAGATTTTTATCGAGCATATACTCAAATAAAACCGAGAAGCGCTCACGATCGGGTAATGCGGTTTCAGACTGATAATGGCCTTTGAGGTACTCTACAGAAAGTGCGTAGCGACTTTGGGTATAAATAAACCGGAACCCGAATTCTGTTGATTTGTTGGAGAGAGAATCTTTCAAGTGTCTGAACACGCCAACCAGGCTATAATCATCTTTTACATAGGAAGGTGTTAGCCAGAATGCATACCCTCCCTTACGAAGTGATGATGTGTTAATGGTATCGTTCCGGTACGCCCCGGCATAGGCAAGCTCTACAATAAAGCCTTCGCGCTGCGGTGCGAACTCTTCTTTCTCACCTTCGGCACTGGCGGCTTCATCGTTAATGCGTTTGGTCTTTTCATTGTTAATGCGTGTACGCTCTGCGTTGAACCACTTCAGTGTATTATTCTTCGCTTCCTGTGTGCTGTCTTCTTTCAGTCGTTTTCGTAATTCATTTCGTAAAGCTGCTTCTTCAGCAAGTGCCATTTCAGAATAATGTCTTGCGAGTGTGTCCAACTCCCTTTCAATTTCATGAATGCGTTGTATTGATTTCTTGCTGGTCTTACCTGAAAACAAAAGCGTTCTGAATCCATAGGACAAGCCACGCAGCTCTTTTTCATCCAACTCCTTGGTAATGGTTGCTGCCGATACGGAGAATGTACGAAACAACGACTGCCCTACTGTACGCATGGTATCTGCCTGCCAGGTAACAGACTTTGGTTTCTTCGTCATCCAGTAGGGAGCGAATTCCAGTGAAAAGTTCTGTGGAAATTTTTTGAATCCTTCGGTAGCGTTGTCGAGGGCAACAGCAATGTCAGCTGGTGTGTTGGGGCGTTCTACGCTGGTTGGTTGTACGCCCAGTATACTAAATGCCGGAGAGTTGGGTGTACGAATACTGTTAAGCGAGGGCAGATCTTTCGTATCCTGCGCATATACATATACCGAAGCGCCTGTCAGTATGAAAAAAAGAAAAGAGTACCTGGCTGCGCGGATGCGAAAACTACAGGAGAATATATTGAATGTCATAGATCACACGGTCGTTATGGTGCTCAACTTCACGTTCGTAGGTAAATGTATCCGGATTGGCATCAGTAAAGTTATGCCGCACCGAGGTATTATTGGTGCTCAGGTTTATATCCTGAACAACCGTAATACAACTGATTATACTTTGATGTTCCAGAGGTATAGTATATACACCTTGTTGATCAGCAGAGATTTCCTTACGCGAATCGTCAGATGAGATCAGCACAACATACGATCCACTTGCCTGCATAAAGCCTACGGTAATTTTAAGCTTCAGCTCACCGGCTTCTGTTGTTTCCAGAAACCGGGTATCGGTTACGGTTATGGTTGCCATGCTATAGGTGTTAACGGGTCGGGTTCAAATTTCTTCAATATATACCAAGCTGTGAAGATAAGAACAAGCACCTTATAATCTGAATTATATGCAGATATACTTGTATAGGGCGAGCAATGTCAGAACATCTAATTCATCACCTTGTGAATTGAGACTATATACGGAAAGGGTAAACTAAGCGCCCGGCTGCCGGGCACTTAGCAGAGTAGGTCTTTGCTATTCGTTCCTGTCATGATAACCGTTAGCCCCAACGTACCGTGCTAGGGGGATGCACGCCTCAACTCACAAGTATGAGGTACTTTTCGTTATTAGAGCCCATCTAATAAACATGTATGTCGCACAAAAGAAAGGTGTGGCAGAGATTTCAGCGCCTTTACAACGTTATCGCTAGAGCACAATGCTGAAACATGCCCAAATAGTTATCTCGTTTTTACACAACCCAACTGCTTTAACCATTAACGGGATACTTGAAAAAAATAAAAAAGCCCACCGCTCTGCAGTACGCAGAATGATGGGCTCATACTCTAATGTAGAAAACAATCTACAGATTTACAACGAATTAGATGTATTTATTAAACGATGTATGTTGAATCTCCGGAACCATTTCTTAAAAAAATGCCCGGCAGCATTTTCCAGCTTAATGGCATCCGGAGAAAATTAACCAAGGCAAATGATTCGCGAATCGAGAGATTTTACTACGCCATGTGCCATTACCTTCACGAATATAGAATCAAAATGTCACGTTTTGAAACAAAAATTCTCGCAAATGAATAAAAAACACATATTTCAGGATAAAATATGTCGTACAATACCTATGATCAGGTGAAGAAAGGTTGCTAAAATTGCGCTATGGATATTCACGTAGGAAAAGAAATTGAAAAAGTGCTGCGCAAATCAGGAATGAAAACAAAAGATTTCGCCAGGAAGATCAATACCACGCCACGAAATGTTTATTCCATCTGTGCGCGCAAGGAAGTGAAAACGGACTTGCTCAAGGTCATCAGCAAGGTGCTTAATTATAACTTCTTCAGTCTGTACATTCAAACCATCGGTCCGGAATATAGCGTGTACACGCAAGTGCCCATGACAACTTTAGTACAAGACCCGCTGCGGGTATATTCCAGGAACAAAGTGATGATAACGCTGGAGCTTGACGGCAAGCCTGAAACACTTGATGAGAGCATCCGCAGGCTGCAGCGTATCAACAATGCGCTGGATTAATGTATATCTATTAACAAACAATATATAGCATATAGCCGTGCACTACTTCATATACATATAGTCAACCGTAACGTTCACCATTGCTTTTAACCCGGTAAGCATGCCGCGTTCATCCATCATGAAATCAGGCGTATGGTGTGATGCTGCCTTTTCTACGGGTATCTCCGGAGGGCATGCGCCTACAAAGAAAAAGAAACCAGGTACTTTCTTCTGATAGTAAGCAAAATCTTCAGCACCGGTAACGGCTGGTATACGCGCAACGTTCTGTTCACCGGCAGCTTTATTCAAACTCTCTACCATTTTCTCGGTAGTAATGGGATCATTGTATGTAACCGGAGTCATGCGTGTTATTTCGATCTCGGCTCTGGCGCCTGCACTCTCTGCTATATTTGTTACAGTGCGCTTCAATCGTTCATGTATATCGTTTTGCATGGTTTCATCGAATGTGCGTATGGTGCCCGTCATCTCGGCATATTCGGGTATAATGTTCTGACGTATACCGGCATGTATAGTTCCTACGGATATAACTGCGGGTTCTTTGGTAAGTTCTGTCTGGCGACTGATGATAGTTTGTATACCGTTGATAATCTGCGCTGATACTACTACCGGATCTATACCCAGCCAAGGTGCTGATCCATGCGATTGTTTTCCATATACTTTAATCGTAAACCAATCCGAAGCAGCCATCATACCAGCAGGTTTATAGGCGATCTGTCCAAGTTTACGAATGCCTTGTATGTGCATGCCGAAGATCACATCTACTTTCGGATTTTCGAGCACACCTTCTTTTACCATCAGGTCTGCGCCACCTTCCTCACCAATAGGTGCGCCCTCTTCCGCAGGCTGAAAGATAAATTTTACAGTGCCCTTCAGATCTTTTTTATTCTTGCTAAGTATCTCGGCAACGCCCATGAGTATAGCTACGTGCGAGTCGTGACCACACGCATGCATTACGCCTGTTTCCTGTCCGTTAAATGTAGTCTTCTCTTTCGATGCAAAAGGTAAACTGTTACGCTCGGTTACAGGCAGTGCATCCATATCGGCACGCAAGGCTATAACAGGTCCGGGTTTACCGGTTTTAAGTAAAGCAACCACACCGGTATGAGCAACACCGGTTTGTATTTCAAGCCCCAGTGCCTTGAGATGTTCCGCTACATACGCAGCTGTTTTTACTTCACGATTCGATAACTCCGGATACTGATGGAGGTGTCTGCGCCATTCTATAACTTTATTTTCTATTTCTTTTGCCTGCTGATCCAGTTTGACCTGTACTTTTGGATTTACCTGTGCGTACAGCGTAGCCGTGGCAAATACGATTACCAGACTGTAAAAAAATTTTCTCATAGGTATGGCTTTATACCGGACAATATATTGATTATCGATTTGGCAACCAACCGCAAATAGTATGGAGTGGGTTAAAATCTTTTCGAACGATGCAGAAGCACGAAGTCGCATTTTACCAGATAAACCACAGCTGCTGGTAATCTATGGTAAACGTATCTGCCTGGTATTGCATGATGAAAATTTTATGGCCGTGCAAGATGCATGTTCGCATAACGGAGAGTCGTTAAGCAAAGGCCAGGTAAATTACCTGGGCGAAATTATCTGTCCGTGGCACGGCTATCGGTTCCGGCTGAATAGTGGTCAGGCGTGCGACTCATCATCTCCGGATTTAAAAACCTTCCCCGTTAAATCAGACGATTCAGGTTTTTTTATTGGCATTTAAAATAGATTAATACCTATTTTCGTTTTTTACTCGCTTCCTGTAAAACAGAAGCTGTGGTTCATCGACCCGAATACTATATTATGCAACTTCGTTTTCTGATCATTCTTTTGTTTGTCAGCATTCAAGCCGTAACTGCGCAGAGTTATTTTCGCGATCCCAACTGGATGGACCAGCTAAGTCTTTCCGGTGCCCTGCCTGAAAAATTACTGAGCACACGCACCGTAGTGTTTTATGATTACAGGCTTACCGAGAAAGAACTCAAGGACACACAGGAATATTTTCAGCGCACCGGTATTGATGCCATTGTATATTATGAGTTAGATATAATCATGGCGGGTAAAGATATTACGCGCGCTTACGCGGATATGCTCAACAAGCGTGAGATAACCAACATGGCATTTCTGGAAAAGAAAGATACCGGGTATAGATTAATTCTTACAGCCTATAATGGTAAAGAGAGTATTGTTGATCCGAAACAAACGGCATGGTCCGCATCGCATACTGTTCTTACTGAATTACTCAAGAATCTTTACCGTACAGCAGCCAGTGTTCAGAAAAAACAAAATCTGTTGATCAACGATCTTCCTGAAATCGGCCCGACTGTAAACCCGATCATGGGTAAACGAAATGAATTCTTTGCAATTGACCTGAAGGTTGATCCGCTAGCAGTTCCCCGGTTTGGCGATGAAGCTCTCGATAAGCAACTGGAAGAAATCTTCAAGAATAATTACCCGCTGAAGTATAAACTTACCGACCCTGCACTTACGGATAAAGAATTACGCAAGCAAGGATCGCTTTATGTACTCTGCATTGTACAGGGAAGAGGCTCAGCACTGAAAGAAGTACTCGGATACCCGGTAACACCTTCGGAAAGTGCATTGGTATCCGTAACGTATCCGGAAGCAGGACATCAGCAACTCAAAAATATACCTTCTACCACAACGGTATATAAAATATACTTTAAGCACATTGACTCAGGCAATGTATTTCTCGGAACGAAATGGGATGCCGACGTGACCTGGGACCAGGCTCTTCTCAACAACGTTCGTGGTTTGAAGACGGAGCTAAAGCTAAACTGATTTATAGCTTAGCCGTTCTATTTTAACTTCTACTCAACGTCAATTGCTTTACCTTCCGGCATTGCTATAAATGGTTTATAGGTTTTCTGCGATTTGGAAAGAGCAAGTGCCAGGTCTTGTACCGCTTCATCCTTACCATCATCGGCTAATGGAAATGTACCGAAGTGACTGGCAATGCTAAAGGAAGAACCGGTATCTTCATGTATCTGTACAGCTTCGTCCGGAGAGCAATGTATAGGCGACATAAACCATTTTGGTTTGTACGCACCAATCGGTATCAACGCGGCTTTAACAGGAGCACAACGCTCACCGATTTCTTTAAAGGTATATTCATTATACCCGGTGTCGCCTGCAAAGTATATATTTCCTTCTGTTCGTTTTAACAGGTAACCACACCAGAGCGTTGCATCGCGATCGAACGTGCCACGGCCTGAGAAGTGTTGAGCCGGCACTGCCTGCACAGCAACATCATTCTTTATACGCAGCTCCTGCCACCAGTCTAATTCCTGAAAGGCATCTATACCCGATCGTTTCAAAAATGCACTTACGCCCAGCGGAACTATAAATTTAGGATGAAACGTTTGGTTCAGCTTCTTTACCGTATGTATATCCAGGTGATCGTAGTGGTTATGACTGAGCAATACTATATCAATCTGTGGAAGATACTCAAAGGCAATTCCGGGTTCACGCATCCTTTTAGGACCTGCCCATGAAAACGGACTGGCGCGCTCGCTGTATACCGGGTCCGTTATTATATTCAATCCATCGGTCTGGATAAGAAAGGTTGTGTGATTAATAAACGTAATGCGTATACCTTGCTCAACGCGAGCCACCGGTTTATCACCTTTTACAGAATTTCG
Source organism: uncultured Chitinophaga sp. (assembly GCA_902168205.1). GTDB lineage: Bacteria > Bacteroidota > Bacteroidia > Cytophagales > Cyclobacteriaceae > Ohtaekwangia > Ohtaekwangia kribbensis. The sequence continues at coordinate 52,825 of CABHOK010000013.1, forward strand.
TTGTGCTGTCCACGGGCCGCGTTCACGTTCGCGCAGCCACTTTACCACATCCTGAAATCCTTTTGTTTTTACACCTCCCGGATTAATAAACTGCCTTCCATTAAAGTGGTCGCTTACCGGTCCTTTGTAACGCGGAGCCGATAGCACAAAACCCACCAATACAATACCAAATGGCACGGCCAGGAGTAAAATCAGAATGAAGTATAACATATAAAGCATGTGGTCTGACAAACAAATAACTTCCGGGATAGACGATACTGATCGGCTCTTTGTTGTAAGAACAAAAAACGATACCGCCTCTAAAACAAAAAAGGTACAAAGACTGCCCGAATGGAACGAGTCTTTGTACCCAATACTTTTTACGATCGATCAAAGATTCAACGTAGCTCCGATCATATAGACACCGGCTGTTTTATCAGTACCATAGAACTCGCGGCTATCGCTGTTCAGTACGTTGCGTCCGTTAAAGAAAACACTCAATGGTTTTACCGGTGTATAGCTGATCCTGGCATTCAGCAAAAACTTGCTGTCAATTTTACCCAGACTTGCTGTACCGGTTCTGTCAGCATAGTCGTACTGGTTATGACCGGCATAGGTATAGCTACTCAGGTTGATATTGAATTTAGACGATGCTTTATAGTTACAATAGAAACCACCATACCACGCGGGTGTGTTCTCATGATCAGAATCGCTATAGGTTGGGTTGAAATTCGGTGCATTATACTCCGATAACAAGTTCTTCGTTTTTGTTTTCTGAACGGTTACAAAAGGTTTTACCTGTATCTTTTCGTTCGGCACATAATTCAGCGAAAGTGTTATACCGTGTTGCGTTAATGTTGTTGGTATATTCTGAAACTGGTATGTTTTAGGAACCACAGCCGGGTACGGAGGTGGTAATTGTGTTGGCTGTACTTCGCTTAATACGATAGCCGACAGATCATCCATGGTTTGTCTGAATATATCGATGTCCAATTGAAGTCCTTCACTCAACTGTGCACGATAGCCAAGCTCATACATTTCTACCGTTAATAACGCCAGGTCTGTATTACCAATCTGTTTTACTGTAGGTGCTGTTGGTATACCGGTGTTGATCGAGACATCCAGGTATGTATTGCCTATAAATGATCCGCTATTGGAGCGTGTAACAGCCGCGCGTATCAGGTGAAGCTTATTGATCTTGTAGGTTGTTGCCAACTCATAGGCTAAGCGTGTTTTATCAGGCGTAGAAAATTTATCAGCACGCACTGCTGCCATAATACGCCAATGCTCAGAAGGGTTAATATCCGTACGGATAAAACCTGCCCAGGTGTTAATGGAATGATCTTCATTGAGAAATCCATATATATTCTGATCCGGATTCACATATGGTGCATCGGTATAGTCTACAACCTGATAGCTTATACCCGGGGTTATCGTGTTGTTCTTGCCAAGGGTTATACCATACTCGGCTGTGGCATCAAAGGTTGTGTAGTCGTATTGACTCGGGTTGCTGCCTACATTTATATTGTCGTATCCATCTACATACGATGTGCGAATGTGCAAGCCATATACCTGTGCCGACAGGTTTGCATACCGTGAATCTGATTTATTGGTAGTGAAGTATGTTAGTTGTGTAGAGCCTCCTTGCACACCCAGGAAGACTTTTTGCACTTCATCTTTCTGCAAGCCCATGCTCAGATCGAGCGAAACATCTTCATTCGGTTTATAGGCTATAAAACCGTTGGCTCCCCATTTGTTCAACGCTTGTTCACGGTTCGGGTAACGATTGGCAGCCGATGCCTGCGGATTGGCAGATGTGTTGGTGAACAGCGTAACGGGATCTACAAACTGCTGCTGCGGTATAGAGTAATACGTATCATCAAAACGGTCGCGATCCTGGTAATTACCGGACACTATAAAACTGAATTTATCGCTGGTACGATAACCGAATGAACCATTGGCGATGCGCGTATCCGATCCATATTGCACGTTAGCGTTGGTATATACCGGCTGAGTTCCCATGCGTTTGGTAATGATGTTGATTACACCGGTTACTGCGTTCGGTCCGAACAACGGAGCTGAAGGGCCGCGTACGATCTCGATACGTTCTACATCATTAATATCAATCGGCAGGCTTTCCCAAAATGTTCCACCCAGGTTGTTATTAAACACCGGGCGGTTATCGATCATTACCAGTGTAGTGAGGTTAGACTTACTGAAAGGTTGTGGTGTATAGCGCAGTGCATTATCAAATCCACGAATGTGAATGTCGTATACACCATTGGTTTGTTCGCGCACAATTACTCCGGGAGCCAGGCGTAAAGCTTCCATAATACTGGCAGACCCCGCTTTGTCTATTTCCGAGCGTGTTATAGTATAGCTTGAGAGTGGCGCGTCAAAAAGCGTCTCATCTTTTTTGGAAGCTGAATTGATGGGTACATTCATCAATTGCTCCAGCGATAATTCGTAAAGATCTTCTTCAGGTTTTTGCTCCTGTGCAAACAATGGCACGCTGCACAATGCTCCAAACAGGAGTAAGCAGGTAGGTCTCATTTTCATTTGGGTATTTTTTTTCAGCTGCAAAGATAAAGGAAACGATTTACTCCGTTTACCGTTATCGGTGCTGATTCCGTACAAACGCTACATGCGGCAGAATGTTTAAAACGCCTATATAAATCGCGACAAACTTTTTATGGCAATTGCCGCCATACGATCTGTCCGTCTGCGGGTTATGGTATATAAACAGAATAAGATTACTGTTACAGACGGAAGTATAAAATATCTTTCGGATGGAACGGACCCTGTTTTATTTCTGTATACCTGTTGTATAGCGGCTTTTTTACAGAATATTCCCTTCGGGGGAGAAACATTTTAATATTTTTGAGACCCTTTCTATACATGGAATTAAAACTACAAACCGGTTACAAACAGATTTTAGGCATGGCCATGCCGATAACACTGGCCATGCTGGTGCCGCAGATCAACTTTATTACTAACAACATTTTTCTAAGCGGCCTGGGCGAAAAGGCATTGGCATGTGCGGGTATTACCGGTGTATATTATCTCATCTTTGCAGTTATTGGTAACGGACTGAACAACGGCTTGCAGGCCTTAATCGCACGCAGGGCCGGACAAAATCTTCCGCAGGAAATCGGCAGGTTATTCTTTCATGGTATATGGGTAGCGGTTGGCGTTTCCGGTGTTGGTATTCTCATTACCTATACCCTTGCTCCTTCTATTCTGCGTGCTGTTATACACGATGCTGCTATAGCACAAATGGCAATCGACTTTCTGTATATACGCATCTGGGGCTTGCCGCTGCTATACCTATATGTTATGCGCAATGCCTTGCTTGTGGGTACAAACCAAACCAAGTTCCTGGTGTGGGGTACATTGAGCGAGGCTGTAGCAAATATATTCTTCGACTATGCTTTTATCTATGGTAAGTTCGGTTTTCCACAGATCGGGTTTAATGGTGCGGCATACGCATCCATTATTGCTGAAGGACTTGGCCTGCTGGTAATCTATGCAGTAATACACTTGAAGGGCATGCACCGTAAGTTTGCATTCTTCAGCCATGCTACATTTGATGCCTCTGTTTTTAAAATTATACTGGTTCAGTCTTCTCCGCTGATAGCGCAATATGCTATAAGCATCGCGAGCTGGGAGTATTTCTATATACTTATCGAACATCATGGAGCGCGTGCACTGGCTATATCCAACACCATGCGCAACATCTTTGGACTGTTCGGTATATTTTCATGGGCGTTTGCTTCCACTACCAATACGATGGTGAGTAACATTATCGGGCAGGGACGTCAGGAAGAAGTTATCGCATTGATCAAACGCATTGCAGGTATAAGCTTCTCGATATCCAGTGTAATATTTATTATACTCAATTTATTTCCGGAGTGGTTCCTGTCATTCTATGGTCAGGGCGATGCATTTATACAGGATGCTATACCTGTAGTACGCGTTGTATCGCTGGCGCTGTTATTCATGTCGTTTGCAACGGTGTGGTTAAATGCTGTTACCGGAACCGGCAACACGGTGGTAAACCTTACTATTGAATTGATCACCATTGTAGTCTATAGCGTCTATTGCTATATCGTGCTCGAATATCTGAACCTGCCGATCACCTGGGGCTGGGGCTCCGAGTGGGTATATTGGATATCGATGTTCTCGATGGCCTATCTATACCTGCGCTCGGGGAAGTGGAAGAATAAGAAGATATAGCGGAATAGCTGCGAGTTGCGAGCTTTGAGCTGCGAGAAAAAAGCTGCTGGCTTCAGGCTACCAGCTGTCGATCCCTAAAAAAGGTTGACCGTTTTTTACTAATCAAACCATCGGACAAACATGAACCTGGGGTTCTGTTTCCGGGGTAAAATCAGTACGACTTGATGTCGTACTGATTTTAGAAAAACCTTCGGCATAAACAATTACCTTAGGTCTGTTCTGAGTGCTTAAACTTAATAATTCATTTTCAAATTCTCTTGGTGTTTGTTTATTGGGAAGACTTCGATGTA
>CABHOK010000014.1 GCA_902168205.1 uncultured Chitinophaga sp.
ATACATCGAAGTCTTCCCAATAAACAAACACCAAGAGAATTTGAAAATGAATTATTAAGTTTAAGCACTCAGAACAGACCTAAGGTAATTGTTTATGCCGAAGGTTTTTCTAAAATCAGTACGACATCGAGTCGTACTGATTTTACCCCGGAAACAGAACCCCAGGTTCATGTTTGTCCGATGGTTTGATTAGTAAAAAACGGTCAACCTTTTTTAGGGATCGACATGTACCTTCCTGCAGCCAGCAGCCTGTAACCAGTAACCTTTTTTTCTCACAGCGGTATTCTCCTGCAGCCAGAGGCCAAGCAGCTCTTCTCTCTCTCGGCTCAAAGCTCAAAGCCCGCAGCTATTCCGATCGGAGTGACTTCACCGGGTTAGCCAAAGCCGACTGAAACGCCTGCACACAAATGGTAGCCAGTGCAATGCACAATGCTATACTTCCGGATAGTATAAATATCCACCACGAGAGTTCTATTTTGTATGCAAATTTTTGCAACCACTGATACATGGCGTATCCGGCCAACGGAGTGGCTATACAAAACGATATCAGCACGAGGCGAAGAAAATCCTGCGACAGCAGTTGTACGATGTTGGTTACGGTGGCACCTAACACTTTGCGTATACCAAACTCTTTTGTACGCTGCTCGGCCGAGAACATCACAAGTCCTAATAATCCCAAACACGAAATAAGAATAGCGAGTATAGCAAACGCGTTCGAGAGCTTGGTAACGATTTGCTCGTTACGATATAACTTTTCATACTCCTGGTCGAGAAACTGGTATGCAAATGGAAAATCCGGATTAATGGTTTTATATACCTGGTCAAGACTGGCCAATGCTTCTTTCGTTTTACCGGGCTCTGTGCGAACCATAATTACTCCGAAATACTCATACTCTTTCACATCCACAATGAGTGGTTTTATAGGTTCGTGCAGCGAATGGGTATGGTAGTCTTTTAATATACCTATAATATGTCCCTTCTTCTGCCAGGCTGAAATCCATTTGCCGATCGGATCTTTTATTCCCATTTGTTTTACTGCTTCTTCGTTTATCATAAATGCAGATGTATCGGTAGTAACTTCTCGTGAGAAGCCACGGCCTTCCGCGACTTTCAGATTCATGATCTTCAGAAAATCAAAGCCAACAGACACCGGTTTAAAACCAACGGAAGTTCCTTTTTCCTTTCCCTCCCATTTTATAGCATCATTATCTATATCATTGGTTTCGGCTACGCCATCCTGGTCATCCACCACAAAGCCCATCGCATGGGGAGCTTCACTGGCCCGATCTACCATTGCTATACCGGGCATTTTCTCTGCCGTATTTTTAAATGCTAAATATTTATCCTGCTTTGCCAGTTCGCCTTCAACGCGTATATAGATCAGATTCTCGCGATCATAACCAAGGTGTGATGTCTGAATATAGTTTGTCTGTCGCGATATAACGATGGTAACGATCAACAGTATAATGGATATAGAAAACTGAAAAACAGCAAGTCCTTTACGGAACCAGAGCGCACTGCTGGTGAATCGCATTACACCTTTAAGTATACGCGCTGGTTTTAGCGATGACAGGAACAATGCGGGGTAACTTCCCGCCACTATGCCGGTAAAGAGAATGAGTGCCGGCAACAACCACCACAACGAACGATCTGCAAGAGGCGAAACAATTTGCTTGCCGGTAAATATATTGAAGGCCGGCAGTAATGCGTGCAACAATACCAGCGATAGTAATAATGCCAGGAATGAAAGTACAATGGACTCACCAAAGAACTGTCCGATGAGACTGCCGCGTGTAGAACCAATCACTTTGCGAACACCTACTTCTTTCGCACGCTTTACCGAACGTGCCGTAGAGAGATTCATGAAGTTGATGCAGGCAATGATCAATATAAATATAGCCACACCACTGAAGATACGTATATACTCTATTCGCCCTCCGGAGGGTTTGCCATTCACAAAATTCGCCACCAGGTATTGATCACGGTAAGGCTGCAGGCCAAGCTCTATTTTAAATGGTTCGTTCTTGTCCAACTGCGTTTGTACAAAACGGTTGATCTTCGCTTCTACATCTTTAACATCGGCACCTTCGTGTAGCTGTAGCGTTGTAAGCACGTTGCCGGACGCCCAGTCAAGCCGCGTCATGTGCGACTCCCAGTTGATAAGAAAATCAAATTTGAGTGAACTGTTAGCAGGTACATCTTCAAACACAGCCGTTACTACAAAGTCGAGACGATTCTCATATCGCAGACTTTTGCCAATGGCATTCTGCGGTGTCTCAAAAAACATGGCAGCCATTTTTCTGGATATCGCTATACCGCTCAGATCAGCGAGTGCTGTTTTGGCATCGCCCGCTATAACCGGGTAATCAAACATCTGGAAAAAATCTTTGCCCGTGCGCGAGCCTTCCAGTTTGTGCAGCTTATCGTCTGCCTGAAATGTTTCCGAATGTCCCCACGGAAGTTCATAACCCGTAGCATAGAAATTTATATACTTCACTTCCGGCACTGCAGCCTGTATATCTGTCAACGGAATATAGGTTTTGTTTTCGCGGCTGCGAATGGGTGTGGTGTATGACCCCGTAACCGAATTGCTTGAGCGAACCGTCTGGTATATATTATAGAGTTGGTCGCCATGCGCGTGAAAGTTATCAACGCTGCGTTCATCATTTACCCAGAGAAAAATAAAAAGGCAGCACGTCATGCCGAGTGCCAGTCCGGTAATGTTCAGGAATGAAAACATTTTATACCGGCTCACATTCCGGGCAGCAACAACCAGGTAGTGTTTATACATATTCATAGATAGTATGGGGGTTGAAGTGGATGATGATCTTCTTTTTATAGCAAAAGGTTTTATAAAACCGAGTACATTATAGATATAGTCCTGCCGCGCTTTTTTCACACCAAACTTCTCTACCTGGTAGTCAAATTCTTCTTCCAGGTCTCCTTGTATTTCTTCGCTTACATGGGGAGCACAATACCATTGCAGCAAGCGTGTAGCCCACCGTGGTGGAACCGGTTTAGTATAGCGGTGTTTCATAAATCAGTAATGAGTTTCATCGATGAAGGCAATAAATTCCAAAGGTTGGTGCGCACCACCTGTATATCGCGCAGCGTTTGCCTGCCATACGCTGTAATAGAGAAGATTCTTTTTCGTCTGCCACCACGTTCGGGTGTTGGGTCGCCCATGCGCGAGCTAATCATACCTTTATCTTCCAGGCGATGCAAGGCAGCATGCACCTGGTTAAGCCGCACACTGCGACTGGTCTGCTCTATAATTTCATGCGTAATGTTTACACCATACGCCTGGCGATCGAGCATCGCTACCACCAGTAATACAATCTCTTCAAACTCTCCGAGATACGTTCGTTTCATAGGACACGAGTCATTTACTCTATTTTTGCTGACCAAATACCCGGCCACAACAGAAACATCGATTCTGAAAGGATTTCAAACTTTCAGGAGGTTCATGAAAAGTCTATGCGTCCGGAAATACTACACATTCGTCCGTAACCGGAGTGGTATATGCAACGATACCTTACATAGCTCCGTTCTATTCACCGGGATGTTTTACATTTAGAGAATTTCCCGTGCATGAGTAATACGCCTAACCGCATTCTCCCGACACTGCTTACAGTAGCCATCACGTTGGTGTGGTTTATAAACGGTTTGTTTTGTAAGGTATTGAACTACGTGCCGCGACACCGCATGATCGTTGCGCGCATCCTGGGCGAAACACATGCCCCAATACTTACTATTGCGATTGGACTTTCTGAAATCGTAATGGCCATCTGGATTGCGAGCGGAATCAAATCCCGCTGGTGTGCGCTGCTTCAAATGTGCATTGTGGCAATGATGAATATATTGGAGTTTATACTCGTGCCCGACCTTCTTCTGTTTGGCAGGTTCAATGCTTTTTTTGCCACGGTCTTTGTCCTGGTAGTATATATCAACGAGTTTGTACTTCACCACGATCGAGGTCTTCGGTATATATTTACCGGTAATCGAAAATATTCATGAGCCACTAACGAACCATGGTATCGTCTCTTAAAAATCATCCTTTTGCTGTTGAGGCATTCTTTGATACATCGCTGGTACTAACGTATGCTGTACCGAAAGAAGTGCTGGCTCCATTACTCCCCGAATGCCTTACACCGGATACATTCCAGGACCGATGGGCATTTGTGGCAGCAGCGATGGTAAAGACAAAAAATCTTCGCCCCAAAGGATTTCCGACTTTCATGGGCAACGATTTCGTTCTTACCGGCTATCGCATTTTTGTGCGGTATACAACGAGCCAGGGGAAACGCCTGCGTGGACTATATATACTTCGATCTGAAACGGATAAAGCGCGCATGAGCTTTTTCGGAAATATATTTACGCACTATCATTATAAGACTACGGATATCGAATTCACCAAAAACGGTTCTACCATACAGGTAAAATCCATTCAATCCAAACTGAATGTTACTGTTGATGTGAATGAAACAGGCGATATACCTTTACCCACAGGTTCACCTTTCAAGGAATGGAAAGAAGCCAGGCGATTTGCCGGACCATTACCTTTTACCTTTACCTACAAAGCCGAAACCCAAGAGGTATTGATGATAGAAGGTGTGCGCGAAGATTGGACACCACGCCCCGTGCGGGTACTTCAACACGAATCGGGTTTTATTGATCAACTGAATCTGCGCCCGATCGTACTCGCCAATGCATTTGTGATTAAAAATATTCCATACTACTGGAAGAAAGGAAAAATTGATCTATGGAAACCGTAACGCGAAAACCGTTTCAGGGTGTGATCAACATCATCCGCTTTAACTGGCATTTCTATGTCATTGCCTTTACGCTGATCGGTATACTGGCTATAGTTAATTTATTCCTCGCGGATAGTATACAATGGGTCATACCCGTGGTAATTGCCATCGCTGCTGCAAGTATTACACTTTCGCTGAGCGTATCATACTATATCTATGATTATTCGAATATCTATAGTCTAGACTGGCTTCAATCATTAAACATTGCACCCGGAGCAAGCCTGGTGAACATCCACGCTGGGTTTGATGAGACGAGCCACCTGCTCGCCCAACGGTACCCTGCCAGTACGTTGCAGGTTTTTGATTTTTACGATCCCCAAAAACACACCGAAGTTTCAATTGAACGTGCGCGAAAATTATACTCCCCTTATCCGCATACACAAAAAGTGGATTCTAATAACATTCCGCTAACAACGAATCCGGTAGACTATATACTTAACATTTTCGCTGCGCACGAAATACGCAACACTGCCGAGCGCGTTACTTTTCTAAAACAGCTACACTCCGGTATAAAACCTGCGGGACGTATTGTTATTGTGGAGCACCTGCGCGATCTGCCCAACTTTATTGCCTACAACATCGGCTTTTTTCATTTTCACTCGCGCGCAGAATGGAAACGTAATTTTACCGAAGCCGGCTTTGCGCTCGAACAAGAACTTTCGCTTACACCCTTTCTGGCATTGTTTATACTCTGCAAAAAACCATGATATTCCATATTAAAATAGTAGGCACATTCCTGATACTGCTCTCGCTTCTGCATGTTGTAATGCCGCGGTATTTTAACTGGACACAGGAACTCTCGGGATTGAGTCTCATCTCCAAACAGATTATGTATGTACATACGTTCTTTATAGCTTTTATTGTTCTGTTGATGGGATTGCTTTGCCTCTATAGCGGCACTGAACTTGCCAGTTCTACTTTGGGCAAACATTTATCGCTGGGGCTTTTCATCTTCTGGTTCACACGCCTGTTGTTCCAGTTCTTTGTATACTCTCCCAGGGTATGGCGCGGCAAGAAACTGGAAACTTTTGTGCACATAGTATTCTCTATATTGTGGAGCTACTTCAGTTACGTATTCTTTTTGGTATATTGGCAGCAGGTATAGTATAAATAGCACAGACTTTTTCCTTATGTATCTTCAGAACGGTCTTAAAGCAACAGCAGTTATAGTACTTTGTGTCGCAGCAACATTCGCGCAGGCGCAAAACGACCAGACTCTTATTGATAACGTAGCGAAAAATCTATCGCTGAAGGCTGAAGCTATAGATGCAGAATTTACTGTGACAAAACCGCATCCGGAAAACAAGAATGTAACCATTGTTTTATTAGGCCTTCCGCAAGGCGAGGAAGAAGATGTGCGCACCTTCGATATTTACCTGGTACTGGCCGATACAAAAACAGGAACTATACTTTGTTCGCTCGCTGAAAAGGAACGATATACTTCCGATGCTATTCGACTGACCGGCTTTCAAATCGACACGGCACCTTATAAACTTGCTGCCAATTTACGCGCCATTGGCTTACGTGCCAGCTATACCGGCAGCTCAAGGCCCAATCCTTTTGGCGAAGAAACATTGTCGCTATATATACAGCAAGGCAAAACATTCGTAAAGGTGTTGCATGATTTTGTAACCTATCAGTCAACCGGAGAGTGGGATACAAACTGTGCCGGAAATTTCTCAAGCAGCAAAGGCGTACTGGTAATACTCCCGGAAAAAACCAATGGTTATAACAACATACAGGTAAACACAAAAACAACCGAAACCGAAAACATGGTCAGGAACGAAGACTGTATATCCAGCGACACCGAAACAAAATCCAGTCAAAAGCTTGTATTTAATCTCAAAGAGAATCAGTATCGAGCCATCAAAAGGTAACACCAACATTTGTTACAACTCCTAACTATACTATAGCACTAGCACCAGCACTCACAGCTAAAGCTCGCAGCTATTTCAAAACATTTCGTTACACAAACAAAACACTTGCTTAAAGTGAGTGTTGTATTTTAACTATACATTTGGCCGTCTGTCTTGCGAATTGAAATATATTCTGCAGATATCTGTATTTTTATTCTTCATGTTTCACTAAACCTATTTAGCTATTATTATGAATGTTATTTCTAAATCATTTCGTGTGCTTGCTGCAGTATGCGCTGCAGGATTACTCATGGTTGGCTGTGCCGACAACTTTATACAAGAGAATCAAAGTATAAATCTTTCCGGTGAACGTGCTACTGATGCAACTGCATCATTATTGGCCGTATCGCTTACGGAAAGTTTTGAAGTGGGTGGTACAAGTCCAAAGACTGCCTACGATGTATCACCAACCGGATCTTCCAGCGGAGACAACGTAACTCTTCCCAGCGGCTCATGGAATCTATATGATGCACTGGTTGGTAATTTAGCAGGCGATCTGAAAGCGGGATCATGGTCTGCACGCATACGTAACACGGGTAAAATTACCATGCTGTTCAATGTCACTACCGGTATCAGCACGGTTACTGTTAAGCATGGCACCTATGGAAGCGATGCTGCGAGTCAATGGGGATTGTGGTACTCGGTAAACAGTGGCAGCACCTGGACTCAGGCTGGCTCTAACATTACCACTACATCTTCCCTGCAAACACAGTCATTTACCTTGAATGTTACCGGCACTGTGAGACTCGAGATACGCAAGTTGACTGGCTCTTCGAACCGTATCAACATTGATGATATCGTCATCAACGACAACGGTGGTGGCGGTGGTGTTACCGGTAAAAAATTCCTGTTCGATGCATCACACTATGAAAATGCAGGAAGCGCAGACTGGCAGATCGATGCTGATGGAACGGAGAATGTACCAACCTATACCGGTGGTACAACCGTTGAGACAAAAGCTCAACGTTATCCTACACCTTCTTATACCGGTATAACATCCAGTACATCTGAAACGTATTGGAAAGGCGGTATGTCTGCATGGGCTGTTGAACTGGTGAAACGCGGACATCTTGTTGAATCTTTACCGGTGGGCACTGCAATTACTTATGGCAATGCATCGAATGCACAAGACCTTAGCAACTATGATGTATTCATGGTAATAGAACCGAACCGTCTCTTCAGTGCATCTGAGAAAACTGCAATCATGAACTTTGTTGCCAACGGTGGCGGGTTGATGATGGTAGCCGATCACACAGCCGCTACAACAGGAGGTACCGATTCAAATGGGTATAATCCTTCTGATCGTGATGGTGATGGTTTTGATTCTCCCCGTGTATGGAATGATCTGATGACGAACAACGGTATAAACAACAGCAATCCATTCGGCTTCGTTGTAGACTATGTGGATATTGATGAAGAGCCTACTACGAAAGTATATACCGGCAGCAATGCAAATGCTCAGGCTGTATTGAACGGAGTAGCGGGTACCGCTAACAAGCTCGCATTCTATGCAGGTACAACGGCTACACTATATCCTTCCAACAACAGCAGCGTGCAAGGTCTATTCTGGCGCACAAGCAGCACCGTTGGCAGTAACAACGGTGTGATGGCCCTGCTGGCAACCTATAGCAACGGCCGCGTTGTATTTGTAGGCGACAGCTCACCTTCAGACGATGGCACGGGCGATACAAACGACAATCTCTTCAACGGCTGGTCAGGCGATGCTCCAACCGGGTATACTTCACACCCGGCTCTTCACCTGAATGCTTCGCTCTGGCTGGCGAAAGTACAATAGTATATTTACAGGTATATATGCAACAGGCTGCTCATTCGGGCAGCCTGTTCTTTTTTAGAGTATATAAATTTCTTTACTGTTCCTTCAGGGCATTTACCGGGTTGGTTCGTGCAGCTTTGAACGATTGAATGCCCACAGTTAATAATGATATTGCCGTGATCAGTAAAGCTGCTTTTACAAAGAGTAAATACGTTACCTCGATGCGATACGGAAATTTCTGCAGCCACTGTTCTGCTGCATAGTAACTTACCGGTATAGCAATAACAAAGGCAATCACGATCAGGAGTAAATAACTTTTTGACAATCCGAAAACGAGGTTGGCATCATCGGCACCGAGTACTTTACGGATGCTGATCTCTTTATATCGTTGCGATGTACTATATACCACCAGCCCGAAAAGACCGAGGCAGGCAACAAAAATTGCGAAGCTTGTAAAAAAGGTAAACAGCGTAGCGAGCTTTTCCTCGTCTTTATATAATTTATCAAAATTTTCATCGAGAAAGTGATACTCAAACGGCCATTCCGTATTAAATTTTTTCCACGTTGCTTCAAGGTGCGCAAGAGTAGCCGGTATATCTTCCGACCTGATGCGAAACGCCATCGAAGAGTATCCCTTCGGATAAATATGCAGCACAACGGGAGATATACTCTCGCGCAGACTGTTCAAATGAAAATCTTTTACAACACCTATAATTTTACCTTTCTTCAAAGAATCGGGATTGTCCCAACGGTTCCATTCAACCTCATGTTCCAGCGCATCTTTCGGATTGGTGTGTCCCAACATTTTGGCAGCAGCTTCGCTTACAATAAATGCATCGTCTACATCAGAAGGAAAATCTTTTGAGAAATCGCGTCCGGCAACCAACGTAAGTCCGAGTGTCTTTATATAGTCATGATCAACCAGCAACATGGAAAGCGACAGATCTTTTTTCGTTACGCGATCGCGTATACCGTCACCGGCAAACGCTTCACCCGGCAATCCGTATTGCAAGGTAGCACCGAGTATATTCGGATGGTTGGCAAACACATTCTTCGCTGCCTCCAGATTGGTTTGCATATTCCCGCGCAGGCTTACAATTATAACATTGTCCTTATCAAAGCCCATGTCCTTGGTACGCATATAGGTATGTTGTTCCGATACAACAAACGAAGCGATGATGAGCAGGAATGAAAGAATGAACTGCAGCACCACAAGACTTTTACGCAGCACGGTTTTACCAGACCGTCCGGATTTTTTATTGGACAGTATCTGTGCCGGCTTGTATCCGGATATATAAAAAGCCGGATAAGCACCTGCCGCCACACCAACCAACGCAGTGGCCACCAGCAATACAATAACGAGCAATGGATTGAGAAATATACCCGTAGGTATACTTTTCCCGGTAAAATTATTCAATGCCGGCAGCACCAGCTCAGTCATCAGTCCGCCAATCAATAAAGCTATACCGGCAATTACAACCGACTCGCTGATGAACTGGTATATAAGCTGCGAACGAAAGGCACCTACTACTTTCCGAACGCCTACTTCCTTTACGCGATTCACAGCTCGGGCCGTAGAAAGATTTATGAAATTAAGAATGGCAATAATCAGGATAAAAACAGCAGTTGCAGAAAGTATATAGATAGTCTGTGCATTGCCGCGCACTGCTATATCCCACTTCTGGTCAGAAGCATGCAAATGTACTTGGGACATCGGCATAATGTGCGGTATATAATAGCTGCCATGATCTTTTGTAGTAGGCCAGGCGTTGCGCGCTGCAAAATCTTTCAACTTGGCATCGAACTGTACTGCATTGGTCCCTTCTTTTAATTTGATATAGGTATGAAACTGACTCCATCCCCAGCCACGCATACGCTCCGGAATAGTAGTAAGCAGTTCTTGCATGGAAAGAAAATAGTTGAGCTGCAAATGTGAGTGCTCCGGGAAATCCTCAAACACAGCTGTCACTTTATAGTTCTCGTTAAACACCTGCAGCGTTTCACCTACGGCTGGTTTATCACCAAAGTATTTTTTTGCCAGTGTCTGGCTAATCGCTATTTCTTTTACATCGTGCAGTGCAGTCTCCATATCACCCTCAATGAGTTTGAGACTGAACATATCGAGCATCGCAGGATCGGCACAACCACCCTTGTCTTCGGTATACTTCAGATCGCCCGCTTCAAACAATACAGGAGAATTAAAATTCATGAACCGTGCATACGCTTCCACTTCCGGATATTCATCCATGAGCGTAGGTCCGATCGGAGGTGGAATCATGGCGCCCCTCATCACGCGACCATCATCGGTAAAATGTTCATTGTAGACACGATACTTGCGGTTTACATCCTGCACGTGTTTGTCGAATTGCAGTTCATCATACACAAACAATGCAATAACCAGGAATGAGGCAATGCTGATGGCCATGCCGCTGATGTTGATCAAAGAGAAGAGTTTATTCTTCGCCAGGTTTCGAAAGCCGATCTTGAGGTAGTTCTGAAGCATACAGATAAATTTACTGTCTCAAGGCCAAACGATATACCATTTTATTAAATGATTGAACACGAACATCTTAAATTCCAGCCCGTGTCAGGTACTGTTTCATTGTGAAACACTTTTGTGTATCACAATGAAACATATATTTTTATTGCGACATGCCGAAGACACGCGCAAAGATATTGATTATAGATGATGATGCCGATATACTCACTGCTGCACGCGTGGTATTGCGACAGCAATATGAATCTGTTGAGACAGAGAGCAATCCGCAGCGCCTTACTACATTGCTTCAGCAGAATCGCTACGATGTAATTCTGCTGGACATGAATTATGCTGTCGGCAGGCTTTCGGGTCATGAGGGATTGTTCTGGCTTAACCAGATCCTGGCAAAGAATCCGCATCAACAAGTGATTATGATCACCGCGTATGGCGATATACAATTGGCTGTTGACGCCATGAAACAGGGCGCTGCCGATTTTGTTGTAAAGCCGTGGGAAAATGAAAAGCTCGAAGCCACCGTGCAGTCTGCGTATAGACGTGCCGTGGATAAAAAAGAAAATTCCTCACCGAAGACATCTGCGTCATCGCGCTCCCGGGAAACAGAAATTATAGGTATATCTCCGGCTTTCAAACAGGTTATAGCAACTGTTGATAAAGTAACGGGCACCGATGCCAACGTTTTTCTATTGGGAGAAAACGGAACTGGTAAGGAGTTGATCGCAAGTCTCATTCACCAGCATTCGCAGCGGAAGGATGAAGCTTTTGTAAAAGTTGATGCAGGTGCTTTGCCGGCCACACTGTTTGAGTCAGAGCTGTTCGGCTATAAGAAAGGAGCCTTTACCGATGCGCGTGAGGATCGTATCGGCCGAATGGAAGGCGCCAATCGCGGAACGCTTTTCCTTGATGAAATTGGAAATATACCGGTATCATTGCAGGTGAAACTACTCGCGGCATTGCAGAATCGCGAAGTAACTCCGTTAGGAAGCAACCGATCCATACCAGTTGATGTGCGACTGATCTGTGCAACCAATCTTGACCTTCAACAAGCCGTTCGATCCGGACAATTTCGCGAAGATCTTCTATACCGACTAAATACCATTGTTATCACACTGCCTCCGTTGCGTGATCGCACAGAAGATATACCGATGCTTGTTGATCATTTTATCAAGATATATACCGGGCAATATCACAAAGAAGAAAAGAGCATTTCGCAGGATGCCATACGGTACTTACAAAAGTATACATGGCCGGGTAACATTCGTGAATTACAGCATGCTGTAGAGCGGGCCGTTATCCTGAGTGATGAGACAACGTTACAGAAGCGTGATTTCATGCTCTCATCAACCACGCTGGTTGCCGGAAACACAGAAGCTTTTAATCTCGATGAAGTAGAACGCAAAACGATACAGGCCGCGATTCAAAAGTATAACGGCAATTTAAGCAAGGTAGCGAAAGAACTTGGTGTAGGCCGCACTACGCTATACCGGAAGATGGAGAAATACGGACTTGACAAGTAACTATGATCTATAAGAATTTCCGGCTCAACATTATCATTCGCGTTTTGTGCATCGTAGCATTATCGCTTGCACTGGCATTTATTATTGTAGAGCGCCCGATGTTCTTTGCGCTATCAACAGTCATTGTGTTGCTACTGGTAAGTGTTGTCAGCCTGATCCGGTATATCGATAAATCAAATAAAGATCTCACGCATTTTCTGCTTTCTATACGACAGGGAGCCTTTACAGAATCCTATACTTCTGGCAATCGCGGCAAGCAATATGAACAATTGAGCGGCGCCCTGAATGATATTGTTACCGAGTTCAGCAAACTCAATCTCGAAAAAGAATTACATTACCAATACCTTCAGACCCTCAATGAAAATATCAGCGTTGCTATTCTGAGTTTTGATGCCGCAGAAAAATTAATGATGATGAATTCTGCAGCGAAAAATTTATTGAATCATCCTTCGCTTGTCACTCTTAGTCATTTCAAGGATATCGATACCGAATTATACCATGCTATAAAACAGATTCAACCGGAGCAGCGAAAAGTTGTGCAGGTATTTATAGGGGAAGATCCATACCAGCTAAGCGTACAGGCGAAGGAGATCGTTTTGCAAGGTAAACCTGTCCGCATTATACTCTTGCAAAACCTGAACCAGGAACTTGAAGAAAAAGAGATTGAAGCGTGGCACCAGTTAATGCGCGTGCTCACACATGAGATCATGAACAGCGTTACACCTATAGCGTCATTAACGGCTGCCGTGGAATCTATACTCAAGCACCCGGACGGCACACGAAAAGATTTGAGCACATTGAGTGATGATCACATCGATGATATATTCAGCAGTCTCGCTACAATCGGCTCGCGCAGCAAAGGACTGATGAACTTTGTGAAGACGTATAAAACATACGCGAAGCCAATTCATGCTCAATTTGAATCTGTAAATGTTACCGATATTGTTAATCGTGTTGCTGTATTACTTGCACCTGACCTGCAAGCGTCAAACGTTCAGCTCGTCATTAAAAGTCCGGCTATTGCTGTGGAAGCAAAGACCGACATAGCATTGATAGAACAAGTACTGATCAACCTGGTAAAGAATGCACTGGAAGCGGTTGAGCATGACGGCACCGGCATCATCAGCATCGATATACGCAAAAAAAATAATCGTGTATCGATGGCGGTGACGGATAATGGCTCTGGTATAGATCCGGAAGTGTTACCACGAATATTTGTTCCATTCTTTACCACGAAATCGAAAGGCTCAGGTATCGGTCTTAGTCTTTCGCGGCAAATCATGAAACTGCATGGAGGCACGATACAGGTACACCTGCCAGAGAAAGGCAGTATATTTACATTGGAGTGGTAAATGATGTTGCTCTATATCCTCATACTTATACCAGTCGACACCCATGCATGAAGTCATCGTCATTTGTATAGCTGCGTTCATTACATCGTTGCTCACCTTCTTTACCGGGTTTGGGTTGGGTACAATTCTTACACCTGTCTTTGCTATATTCTTCCCAATCGATCTCGCCATTGCATTAACCGGTGTTGTCCACTTTCTGAACAACCTGTTCAAGCTATCCCTTATCGGCATGAAAGCAGATAAACAGGTGGTGATGCGGTTTGGCATACCTGCCTTCATTGCCGCCATAGCAGGTGCGTACCTATTGGTATTCATTAACGATCTGCCGGCTATCCATACCTATATCTTAAACGAGACTATACATTCCATTACACCGGTAAAATTGGTTGTTGCAGCACTGCTTATATTCTTTGCATTGGTAGAATCCATACCATACTTCAAAAAAATTCAGTTCGATAGAGACAAGCTTGTTGCCGGTGGTATATTGAGTGGTTTCTTTGGAGGGCTGTCTGGCAACCAGGGAGCATTACGCAGCGCCTTCCTGATTCGGAGCGGACTTGACAAGGAAGCATTCATTGCAACAGGAATTGTTATAGCCTGCCTGGTAGATTTATCGCGACTTGGTATATATACTGCCCGCTTTTTAAAAACCGGATTACAGGATGTAATCGGTCTTGTTATAGTCGCCACGGCCGCTGCGTTTCTGGGCGCTTACATCGGAAACCGGTTGCTAAAGAAAATAACGCTGAACGTAATCCAGGTAATTGTTACCGCTATGTTGATTATACTCTCATTGGCGCTGGCATCGGGTATATTGTAAATCGTTATCTAATATATCGCTTACATTTGCTGAGTTCGTACGCAAACAAGCCACGGAGTTTGTGTGTTGCCGAACTGTACAGGTTCCAGCAGGTACGTACAATTATCCCAGATTACTTCAAAAGGCTTATTCCATTCCTTCGACAATCTATCCTCCGGAATAAACGCGTGACATGACTGCCCGGTAGCAATGCTGTTATCGGAGATCCTCACAATGGTTTTATTGTGAGCAATGAGCGCTACGGTAATGCCTGTCTCAATCCACTTCAGCGTATCGATCATATCCATAATGCTGTCCACAGCGAAATCAACTCCGCAGATACCTTTGAAATCATCACCCACCATAACGGGAGCAACAGCAGAGAGAATCCAGGTATCTTTACCTTGCACCTGGTATATATAGGGATCAATCACGGCTTCCTGCCGTGTTCGCTGTGGGAGAATAAAATAATCACCCGCGCCATCCTGTGTATAATTCAGCAGCGGTTCGAGGCAAAAATCATTTCCACGTATTGTCCAATATGGTATAAATCTGCCTGTGGCATCATGCCCCGGGTTCCCTATATATTGCGTGTCCTTTCCGTCAAACTGGTTGGGTTCCCAAAGAGTATACGTAGCCAGAAATGACGGATTATTTTTTAGTATACTCTGCAGCATAAGGTTGGCCTGCGTTCGCGCATCTACAAAAAGCTGCGGTGCTTCAGCAAATACTGTAAATACATGGGCACAGGTTCGCGAAGCATCCAGGGCTACATCGATCAATGTCTTTATAGAAACAGATAATTGTGATGCCTGTGCATGCAGGTTCGCCATGCGCGTATCCATTAACGACTGATCTTTGACTTTGAGCTCCTGCTCTTTCGTTCTGATTTCCGACAACGTCTTTTCCATCAGCAGCTTCTGCGTTTCCAGTTGCTTGTTGCTACGCTCAAGTTCTTCCGCACGTGTTGCTTCTGCTTGTCGCGCAGCATGCAATTCTTCAATAGCTTGTTGCATCGCATCTTCGTTGGCGCGCAGCTTTTCTTCTTTCTGCTTTGTTTCCTCCAACAGATAATGCGTGCGTGCATTCGCCTGCGCTATTTTAATAACCGATGCCAGCTCCTGACTGATACTGACTATAAAATTTATTTTATACTTCTCAATTTCTTTAAAGGATGCCAGTTCGAGTACACCGTAGGGCTCACCATCCAATATAAGTGGCGACACCACAATGAAAGCAGGTTGTGCTTGCCCCAATCCGGATTCAATTTTCAGATAATCGTCCGGCACTTCGTTCATCGTAATGACGGCACGTTCCAGAAATGCCTGTCCCGCCAAACCTTCACCTGCACGAATGGTACCATTGATGTACTTCTTTCGACTGTAGGCATATACTGCTACACGCTGCAGTGTGCGCTGCGTTGCATCAATTGCATCACGATCATCAGACACGAACAAAGTCCCAAGACTCGCGGACGTATATTTGATGATGAAGCTCAGTGCCTGGTCGTATAGTTTATGCTGATCGCTGTGACGTCTTACAATGTTACCGAACTCGGCAATTCCCTGCGTCAGCCATTTCCGCTCGTGCTCCTGTTCAGACGTATACCGGAGATTATCACGCATGTCGATCAGTGCCTGCGCTATAGCACCTTTACCATCGAACATGGTAGCCTGCATTTCAAAATTATTCTTCGCAACGTTACCGGCAAAGTCCATGAGACTACGCATCTGCCGGGTAAATATATATAGCGCATTCTGCATGGCAGCAAGCTCGTTTTTACCGGGCTGATGCTCAATTGAAGGCAGTTCACCTTCCGACAATCGCTCGAGTATAGATCGCGTCTGTGCGATTGATACGATGATGGACCGGCTCACGATATATATAAATACAATGATAACGATCAATACTACAAGGGCGATCGATCCGAACAGCCACAACATGATCTGCCGTTGCTGGTCGAAATCCTGTATGATTTTGTTTTTATAGTCCTGCGTTTCCTTCACCACCTTTGTCGCGTTTTCGCGAAGCGGAGTAAATTCGCGATTAAGGTCGATGAGCAAAGCATTACGTACGTTCGCATATCGTGCCGAATCATGGACAGACACGGTCTGCACATCGTTCAGATTCTTTTCGACAAAGGCAAGATAGGCGTCAATGCTCCGACTGAATTCTGCGTACGGCTTCGCTATATTTTCAGGAAGCTCACGCGTGTTGACCAGTTTACGCTCATCTGTCAGCGTTTTTATACGCTCCTGGATGGTTTCATCAGCATCTTTAATATACTCCTGTTGAGTTACGCGATCGGCTATAAACATTTGCAGGAGCTCGCCACGCAACACATTGTTCCTGATGCGCAACAGGCGGGCCTCAAGTTCCTGGATTTGCTCGGTTGCTTGCCGCTGCTCGTTAAAAGAGTTAACAATTTTCCATGCCGACAATCCCAGAATTGCCGCGCACAGTATAACTGACAGAATGATCAGTCTATACTTCTCGTTTATAGTAAGCCCTTGTATATACTTCATTGCAAAATGATAATCGGTTACCGGTTGTTGTATATCTGCTTGTATTAAGCGATGGAGACAGGCTTTTCAGCCATTTCCGTACATCCATTACCATCACTTTATATGCGGTAATTGTTGTTTACATTCCTCTTGCTCCTTTTCGCAAAAGGTTGTGTATATAGGACTGCCTCATCACGACACATCGGTACTCACCGGTATACTTCAGGAAAGGTAAAGCGCTGAACACTGGCTGTAATCTATATTCTCCGGGGAACGGATGCTGTACAGCGGGACTTGTTTGACCAATCGGGTTTAGAGTGCAAGCAATACAACTTTCGGATAATCCATAAAAAAATACCAAGACAGATTGGTGGTCATTTACGAAAATATCCGGATCAACGGTATATACTGTCTATCAGAACGGGCTCATCTGGCTTTGATGCGTGTTACCCGGACATCGCAAGCACTGTTGAAAATTTATACAAACTCGCGCAAAAACTAACATGAGCGTGGTAGAAGTGGACAATTGGGTAGACCATTCATGAATTAAGCCTTACTTTGCACATATAAAGAACCCAATCAACCAGATAATGGATATACTCCTGTCCGTTTCGCGAAATACATTTTCGGAATTCCGAAAATTAAAAATAGTGGCCTGTATGGCTATCTTTCTTCTGGGACTAAATTCCTATACAACGGCACAAACCCATTCTTCTAAAATTGACAGTCTTGACAATTTATTAAAAACTCTTCCGGAGGATACAACCCGTGTTAACACACTTCTCAAGCTGTGCGGAGTGCTTTCGTATAGCGATACCAAGCGGGTACAGGAAGTAGCGACCGAAACCATTGACCTTTCTCAAAAAATTGACTTCAAAAAGGGTGAAGGAAAAGGGTACGTCTATATGGGGTATTACTATCACCGTTTAGGCAATGAACCCCGTGCCATTGAATTTTTGCTGAAGGCTCTCGCTATCTTCGAGGCTATACCGGATAACCGCCAGGTCGCGGTGTGCAACAACAACGTTGGCGTTATTTATCTTTCGCAAGACGATACAAAGTCTGCCTTGCTTCACTTTAACAAAGCGCTATCATCGTGGACCGATCAAGGCTATAAAAGCGGCATTGCACGTGCACTCGGAAACATTGCAGATGTATATGAAACCGAAAAGAATGATTCTCTTGCGTTGCAATATTATCAGCGGTCGCTGGCTATAAATGAAGAGACAAAGGATAAGTCGGCCGTGAGTAATATACTCAATGCGATGGGTGAGATCTATTTCCGCAGTCAGCGTTATGATGAGTCTTTCAAATATCAGCAACGAGCTTTGCAACTTGCCATTGAAACCGGAAGCATCAACCTGCAGTCGGGTATATATACTGCTCTCAGCGATCTATACCTGGTCAGGAATAATCCCGGCCAGGCAGTGTCCCATGCGGAGCGTGCCCTTGAAATCGGCAAGAAGATCGACTCGAAACGAAATGTAGCCGACAGCTACTTGCAGCTTTCGAAAGTATATGCCGCTGCTAAAAACTATCCGAAGGCTTATGAGTTCCAATCCCTATATGTAGCGCTTAACGACAGCCTTAAAAGTTCGGAGAACCTGAGCAATATTGAAAAAGTGAAAGCGAATTATGAGCTTGACAAAAAGGAACTTGAGATCAAAGCATTGAATCATGAAATGCGTGTTAAGATCATTCGCAGAAATTCATTTATAGCAGCGTGCCTCGCACTGCTGGTGATTGGTGCACTGGTGTACAACCGGCAACACATGATCATGAAGAAGCGGCTGGAAGCAAAAAGACAATTGCTCGATTTTTATACACAAAATCTCCGCGAGAAATCCGAAATGATCGATAAGATCAACCAGGATATAGAAACGCTCAAACAGAAATCTGCTGAAGAAGATACCGAGATTGATAAATACAACAAGATCCTTCATGCAGCCATTCTTACCGATGAAGACTGGGAGAATTTCAAGAAGGCGTTTGAAGAAGTGTATCCACGTTTCTTCGCCAAGCTTCGTTACCATTACCCGGATATTACGGTTGCCGAGCTTCGGTTATCTGCACTTATAAAACTAAAGCTGTCGCTGAAAGAATCTGCATCCATGCTGGGTATATCTCCGGAGAGTATAAAGAAATCGCGTTACCGCCTCCGAAAGAAATTTGACCTGCCCGAAAAAGAAACGCTGGAAGATTTCATTAACAAGATTACCTATTTGAAGGCGGCTTCGTAACTTCTTTCAGCCTGTATCTATATACAGTTTGGTATTCGCCTATAACAGTCGCATTTAAGTTGCCACACATCTGTTGCTATAACGCAGCGATCATTGTTTTTTTACCATAACTGTATCAACACGCATAATCGCATAAACTGCGTTTGCAGGTCGCGTGCTGCATTTTTAATTCCCGTAAATATTTTTTTTTCAAAATCGCTTTTAGCAACCAAAAGGTTTCATATATCTTTGTGAAACCAAAAGGTTGCATTATGAGACGAGATGTATTTCAAGGAATAGCAGACCCTACGCGCAGGGAGATACTGAATATGATTGCACACAAATCATTGAACGTAAATTCCGTTGCCTCCAATTTTGATGTGAGCCGCACCGCCATTTACAAGCATCTTAAAATACTCAGCGAGTGCGGCCTGGTAGTGATTCAACAACAAGGCCGCGAACGTTTTTGCGAGGCGCGACTGGATCGGCTAAGTGAAGTATCAGACTGGGTTGAGCAATACCGTGAAGTATGGACCAAACGCCTGGATAACCTGGAAGATTATCTGAAAGAATTACAATCAAATAAAAAAAAACATGGCAGAAAAAAAACTCGCTAACCTGACTGAGGCACGCGACTTTACTTTGGAGCGTACACTGCATGCACCGCGTGAACTTGTGTTCAATGTGTTTTCAGAAGCAAAGCACCTCGCACACTGGTGGGGCCCGGTTGGGTTCAAGGTTGTTGTAAAGAAACTGGAATTCCGACCTGGAGGTATATTTCATTATTGTATGCAATCTCCTGACCGCAAAAACGATATGTGGGGACGATTTACATACAATGAAATTATTGCACCTGAAAAAATATCGTTCATCAATTCATTCTCGGATGAAGAAGGTAATATAACAGCTCCTCCGTTTGACGAGCCCTGGCCGTCTGAAATATATAATCAGATCAACCTGATTGCCCAAGGAGACAAGACACTACTGACGCTGCGTGCTTATCCTCTGCGTGCTACAGAAGAAGAGCACGCTATATTTCTAAAGGGATTCTCCTCTATGGAGCAGGGCTACGGTGGTACATTCGATGTCCTGGAAACCTACCTGGCCCAAACGATGTAATCTATATATACTATACACAACCCAAAATCTTATGACTGCTAAAATTGAAACCAAACAAGACACTTCAGACCGCGAACTGCTAATGACGCGTATACTCGATGCACCGCGTGATCTCGTATATGAAGCATGGACGAACCCCAAACATATAGCACAGTGGTGGGGACCAAAAGGTTTTACCAATACAATATATGAAATGAAAGTAAAACCCGGAGGCGTGTGGCGCTTTATGATGCACGGACCAGACGGCACCGATTATCCGAACAAGGTTGTTTTTGAAGAAGTGATAAAAGCCGAACGGCTGGTCTACACGCACGGCTCTGATGATGACAATGATCCGAATTCGTTCCATGTTACGGTAACTTTCGAAGATCAGGGCAAAAAAACAAAACTTACAATGCGTATGGTTTTAAAATCAGCCGCTGCATTGGCAGAAGCGAAGAAGTTTGGCGCTGTAGAGGGAGGCAATCAGACTCTGGATCGTCTCGAAGCATATTTACCTACGATGTAGTACATATCGGAGTAATAACATCCGTACAACTATATTTTACTCGTCATTACATAAACTAAAACACCGGATTCACCGATCCGGCAACCGAATACACCATGGTACAAATTAATGAACCCATCAACGATACGGCAAAGCGCCAGGTCGTTATCACGCGCGTATTGAATGCTCCTCGTGAACTTGTATTCAAAGCTTTTACCGATCCTAAACACCTGGTGCGCTGGTATGCACCGGTTGGCTGCACACTTCACATTGCTTCGTTCGATGCAAGAGAAGGTGGCGCCTTTCACACGTGCATTCGTAGTACGCAACATCACGACTGCTGGTGCAAAGGTATATTTCTGGAAGTTGCTGAACCCAAGCGACTGGTATATACCATGGCAGTTGCTGATGAACAAGGCAATCTTGTGAGTCCGGCAGATGCCGGCATGGATCCGGAATGGCCTGCGGAAACTGTTCTCACCATAACATTCGAAGAGCACGATGGCAGTACGAAAGTAACATTACACCAGACAGCTCTGGAATCTGTGGCCAAACGTACCGGTGCATATCCGAGCTGGTTACAAATGCTGGATAATCTTGAAGAAGAGCTCAAGTATGTTCAGTAGTATACGCAATATATAGCAATACTATAAGTCCCATAAAAAACAAAAGGCGTAACAAGAAGTTACGCCTTTCCTGTATATAGCTTATCAAAGATCGTTAAGCAAACGCGCCTTCTTTATTATACTTATTTCTGTATTCCAAAGGTGATAGCCCGGTAGCGCGCTTGAAGATGGTACGGAAAGCTTTTGTATCCGAGTACCCGACATCGCTCATGATCTCGTTGATATTTTTGCGGCTGGTTTCAAAACTCTTTTTCGCAGCTTCTATCTTGACACGCTGTATATATTCCGATACGGTATTGCAAGTAGCTTTTTTGAATCTGCGCTCAAGACTTCTTCTGCCTACAGCAAACATATCGGACAGTTGATCGACTGTAATTCTCTCCTGGAAATTCTGTTCAATAAACTCCTGCGCTTTCTTTACCGATTCATCCTGGTGATCTTTTTGTCCCCTGAACATAATGAATGCCGACTGACTACTTCGATCTATTTCAATGGCAAAATATTTAGCTGCCAATATGGACAGTTCGCGATCGGTATATTTCTCCAATATATAAAGCAGCAAGTTCCAGAACGAGTTTGCACCACCGCTGGAATAAATGCCTTGCTCGTCTGTTATAATTTTATCCGAAACCAGTTCTATAGATGGGAACATTCTTCTGAATTCATTGACGGATAGCCAGTGCGTTGCAACGCGCTTGCCATCTACAAGGCCCGTAGCCGCCAGTAAAAACGCACCTACACAAAGGCTCGCTATCTCGGCACCTCTATTATGCTGTTTCACAATCCACGGAAAAAATTCTGCATTCGCAGCGATCACTGTATTCATATCACCATTTACAGCCGGTATAATAATCAGGTCTGTCTTATTCACATCGTTTACCAATACATCTGGCGATACTTTAAACAAGCGGTCATATACCTGTGCATCTTTATCTATACCCACCAGTTGTACATTGAACAAACGAGGTCTTCCCATACTCTCCAGAAAATCATTCGCCTTGGTAAAACAGGTAAACGCACCTTCAATACAACTTAAGGCGGCAGCACCTTTCGGAACAAGAATAGAAATGTGTTTCATGGGTTTAATATTTTAGAAAGTAATCTTCTGAAAATACCGTTTCAGCTACCCAAAACTAGCAGAAGATAATGTCGCAGTCAACCCTTTTTATTGCCGTATTTACACCCCCGCTACTTCCTTTGCACATGCTACTTTTGTACAGTAGTTAAGCGGGAGTGGGAAGACGAGCAGCAGAGAATTGAACTATTGTTTTAACAAAATCTTAAAGTTATGAACCCAAGAACACGACTTAAATTCAGACAGCTTGGCGTCATCACCTGCGCGTGGCTCGTGGTCGGAGTACTTATTACCGTATACGATCACCTGGTTTTACTAACCAACAATTCACTCGGCCCGTCAGCAGACTATTCTTTTGTTCTCTCGCTGGTTTTCAACCTTGGCTCTGCTCTCATCGGTGCAGCACTGGGCGGAAGCTTCATGGTTTTCTTTGTAAATGAAAAATACCAGGATAAATCCTACGGATATACAATCATGGCAGTGAGTGTCTCATTCCTCATCATCATACTTATCATTATGCTTGTACTCGGGTCTGTTTCTGTTCCGCTAAAAACCGGAAGACCACTCTCCGATCCTATCACGCAGGAAGCATTCAGAAATTTCCTATTCGACAGTTCACGTCTTAAGAACACCATGGTATGGTTTATTGTAGTAGCCATTACACAATTGTTGTTTCAGATCAGCAGTAAATTTGGTCAGGGCACCTTCGGGAATATTATCCGCGGAAAATACAATACCCCTAAAGAAGAGAACCGCATCTTTATGTTTCTCGATCTGAATTCTTCTACTACTATGGCAGAGCAACTGGGCGATGAAAAATATCATGAACTGTTAAAAGATTTCTTTGCTGATATAACCAACCCGGTGCTGGCCAATAAAGGAGAGATTTATCAATATGTAGGAGACGAAGTAATCGTTGCGTGGAAATATGATGACGGTGTTGAAAGCAACCGTTGTGTACAATGCTTCTTCGATATTAAACTGCATATCGAACAGAAACGTGAAAAGTATATGAAGCGCTACGGACTTGTGCCTTCGTTCAAAGCAGGTATACACTGTGGTAAAGTTGTAGCCGGTGAAGTTGGTATCATAAAAAGAGATATAACCTATTCGGGAGATGTATTGAACACGACATCACGCATTCTCAGTATGTGTAAAGAATTCAATGCTGAGATCATTGCTTCCTCTGATCTGATATCAAATCTTAGTCTCACCAGTAACTATACACCCATGCCACTCGGTGCTATTAAGCTAAGAGGCAAAGAAAAAGAAGTATTGTTAAGCTCATTCAAACCGCTGGCACTGGCCAGCTAAATAACGACAACAAACTATACATCGATCTTTATGGAACACTATAGATTGGAAAAAGATATCAGCATCATGTGCGTTACAGCCAGGTCGTTTCCGGATGGTATACTGGAAGCCTTCCGGACCTTGGAGAGCAAACATCCGTCCATCGGCAAGCGAACCTTCTTTGGGATTTCCTATATGGACACTGACGGCAAAATCGTATACAAAGCCGCAGCCGAAGAAGAATATACCGGCGAAGCAAAAAAGTATAATTGCGAAACTTTCATCATTACCAAAGGAGATTATTTCGCGGAGACAATACATAAATTCATGCAGGATTCTAATTTGATCGAAGATTCGTTCAACCGGCTGCTCACAACGCCATGGCTAGACAAAACATTTCCGTGCGTAGAGTGGTATATAAATGACAAGGAAGTACGCTGCATGGTGCGCATACGTGTACCCGAAAACCAAGCTATCAATACGATTGTTAACAATTCATAAACCCTAAATATTTTCAACCATGGCAAGCATTAATCCTTATCTCAACTTCAATGGAAACACGGAAGAAGCCTTTAACTTTTACAAATCTGTATTTGGAGGAGAGTTTCTGGTGTTGCAACGTTTTAAAGACATGCCCGAAACAGCCAATGTACCGGCTGCGGATCAAAACAAAGTTATGCACGTTGCACTACCCATTGGCAAAGGAAATATACTGATGGCAACCGATGCGCTAGAATCAGCAGGGCACACAGTAACCTTTGGCACTAATTTTTCCGTAGCGATCAGTCCGGATGATGAAAAGGAAGCAAAACATTTGTTTAACGGTCTTTCTGCCGGAGGACAAATAGCCGTACCGTTTGACAAAGCGCCATGGGGTGCGTACTTCGGCATGTTCACTGACAAATTCGGAGTGCAGTGGATGGTGAACTACGATGAAAATCCGAGAAGATAACCGGTACTATATTTCAGAATCAGCAAACATATATAGCATGGTAGAAGTTTTTAAAACCAACGTAAAAGACCCGCATCATGCAGCGATGCTGATAGACTGCATTCATAAAACCTTTGACGGCTACAATGCTAATTTTGATCTGGAAGATTGTGATAAAATTCTGAGGGTAAAATCAACCTCGGGTTTTGTTCAGGCACATGTACTCATTGATCTGCTATATGATCGGGGATTTATAGCTGAAATTCTTCCGGATGATACTACGATCGGTATACCAATTCACCAGATGAGCTTTCACTGATATAAATCACTCTCAAACATCAAAAATTAAAAGCAGTATATCTATAGGCGATATACTGCTTATTTTTTTCAGCCAGTAACGTCAGCTTGTGAGAGCAATGCCTGAAAGAGCTGCGTTGCATCTTTATATTTTAAAAGCGGAGCGGATTGCCCTGACCAGAATGTTATATACTCATCTTGATGTGTATTCTGCATAGCAGAACGCAACGCACTCAGAAAATGACTCTGCATCGGGTATGGCGCCAGCAGATGATCTTTACCGCGTATCTCATCGGTTAGCCGGCTGCGAATTCCTCTCGCAAGACGGCCTGAGAATATTTTTGTAAGCGTGGTATATTTTGCTTCCGGAGAAAATAGTTTTTGTTTATGCTCTGCTGTAGCAGCAGATTGTTGTGTGGCCAGAAAAGCCGTTCCTATTTGTACTGCATGTGCACCGAGCGTTAGTGCTGCCCGTATACCTCTGCCGTCTGCTATACCACCGGCAGCAATTACGGGCACAGATACATGGTCAGCCACTTGTGGAATTAATGCGAAGACACCTGTAAGCGAATCCTCAGCCGAGCGAAGAAAAGAAGCACGGTGCCCTCCCGCTTCAAAACCGGTGGCAACAATTGCATCAACACCCGCCTGTTCTAATGCTATAGCTTCATCAACCGTAGTAGCAGTGCCAATGGCTCTGATATTTTTTCTTCGAAACTCTTCGAGCAAATCTCCCGAAGGTATACCGAATATAAAACTGAACACCGGGGGTTTTGCTTCCAATACAGCCTGCACCTGCTCGTTAAATGATGCACCAAAATTTACAGGCATCGGCGGAAGCGGAACATTGAACTCATTGAAGTAAGGCGCAAAAAGTTCTTTGAGCTTTTCATATTCGGCCTGTCCAAAAGTTTTCAGTCGTTCATCGCGATCATTAACCCACAGATTTAAAGCATACGGTTTATCCGTTGCTTTACGAAGCGCATGATTCGTTTGAATAATTTCTTCCGGAGACAAAGGCTGCGCACCAAAAGAGCCCATGCCGCCTAAGTTTGATACGGTGGAAGCCAGTTCAACAGAAGAGAGTCTTCCACCAAAAGGCCCCTGCACAATCGGGTAGGCTATACCCAGTAGTTCCGTAAATTTTGTTTTTGTCCACATAGTATTCGATATATATCCCTATTAACGTAAGGCTATCTCCATCGATTTATGAATTGGTGTGATGCAGATCACTTTTTAAAGATAAAAGGGACTCTTACGAATCCCTTTCTTTGTCTTTTAGGATACTGATCCGAAATACGGAAATACATTACACCTACGACCCCAACGCCTTGATTTGCGTGAGTATAACTTTTTTGAATTCTACTTCTGAGCCTTCAGCCTGCAGGGCTATTTGTCCTTTTTGAGTTGTGCAGTTTGTTCCGTAGTTAACAAGGTCTCCGTTTACCCATACTTTGATAGCATCGCCTACACATTCAATTACCATGGTGTTCCACTCGCCTAATGGTTTCTCAGATTTATCGGTAAGGTTAATGATCCTGCGTTTCTTATCGCCATCTATACCCCACTGTTCTTTGGGGCCGCGTCTTTTCTCCATGTCAGGCACAGTGATGTCTTCCACTATACACCAGAAGTCTCCGGCATTCTCGTGCATCATTTGTACTTCAAGCGATTTTGGAAACATGCCGTAGAGCGCGCGTGGTGTTGAAGCATGCACTAGTACGCCACAATTACCAGGCTTACCAGCAAAACGATACTGTACTTCAAGACGGTAATTCTGATATACTGAATCGGTGATTAAATGTCCACCGGGTGTACCGAGACTTACGAGCATTCCGTTTCGCACGATGAACGGACTTTTCACAGCAGGATTATTGTCCATTTCAGGTACATCGGCATGCCACCCGCTGAGATCTTTTCCGTTGAATAAACTTGTAGATTTAGTTTGTGCTGTTGCACAGAATGAAAGCCCCAGCCCAACCGTTGCAATCATTATCAAAGTCAGTCGATTCTTCATAAATAAACGTACAGGTTGTTATGTTAAAATTTATAGACAGGAAAGTTACAAATGAAAGTTGATTCAGGAACTTACTATCTTGTAAGATAATTTCAAACCCAACTCCCCTATTCATGCGCAGTCTGAATTTTGTATTTCTTATACTCATCACGTCAATAAGCTATAGTTATGCACAGCCGACTATCAGTTTTACGTTTGATGATGGTAACACGAATGACATGCCCGGATATACGTTTGAACAATGGAACGGCAAAATTCTGCAACACCTTGACGATGCCGGACTGAAAGCTATCTTTTTTGTTATGGGCTCTAACAAAACAGACGCAAAGGGGAAACAACTGTTAATGTCATGGAGTGAACGTGGTCATAAAATTGGCAACCATACATTCTCTCATAAGAATTACGGCAGCAGTCAAATAACTTTTGAGACATTCAAGCGCGAACTTCTTATTACGGACTCCATCATTAAACCGTATAGTAACTATATACGGATGTTTCGCTTTCCATATCTAAAGGAAGGCAACACAAAAGAAAAGATTGAAAGCTTTCGGGTATTTCTGAAAGAGCAAGGCTATAGCAATGGTCATGTTACCATTGATGCATCAGACTGGTATGTAGACAGCCGCCTGATAAAAAGATTGCGTCAGGATCCCAAGGCAAACATTGAAGCTTTTAAACAATTTTACCTGGCCCATATATATGAACGGGCATTGTATTATGAAGACCTCGCCTATAAATTAACCGGCCGTCATATCAAACATACTTTGCTGCTGCATCATAACCTGGTGTCTGCTTTGTTCCTCGGAGACCTTATCAAGATGTTTAGAGCTAAAGGATGGACAACATTGAATGCCGCGGATGCCTATACCGATGCCGTCTATAGGTCAACACCTTCCACCGTACCGGCTGGAGAAAGTCTTATCTGGTCGCTGGCGAAAGAGAATGGTTCGTATGAATCTATACTTCGCTA
The DNA here is from genome assembly GCA_902168205.1 of uncultured Chitinophaga sp. GTDB lineage: Bacteria > Bacteroidota > Bacteroidia > Cytophagales > Cyclobacteriaceae > Ohtaekwangia > Ohtaekwangia kribbensis. The sequence continues at coordinate 28,208 of CABHOK010000014.1, forward strand.
TCCTGCCGAAGACAGCCGGTATGAGGAAGACAAAATGAATGCACTGGGACTTTAGAAAAACTGCTATGAAGTACAAAACAGGAATGCTGCTATTTCCGGAGTTAACCATTCAGGATTTTATCGGTCCGTATGAAGTGTTTATAAGAGCTGGCTGTTTTGAAGTATATACTATTTCGGAGACAACGTCATGGATACACGCAGAGGGCGGGCTTACTCTCAAGGCCGACCACACCTTTGAAGACTGTCCACAGCTGGATATAATCTTTGTTCCGGGTGGCCGGGGTATAACACCGTTGTTGCTCAACAAAACTTATCATGCATTTCTACAACAGCAAGCGATGCATGCGCAGTATATAACTTCCGTATGCACGGGTGCACTACTCCTTGCTGCAGCAGGACTTTTAAAAGGATACAAGGCAACTACGCATTGGCGCTCCATGGAATTACTCACCACGATGGGCGTTGAAGCGATAACCGAACGTGTTGTTACCGATCGCAACCGTATTACCGGTGGCGGCATTACCGCGGGTATCGATTTTGCATTGACTTTAACAGCACAACTTGGAGGAGAAGAGATGGCCAAGACCATTCAATTGATGCTGGAGTATAACCCGGAGCCACCTTTCCAATCAGGGTCTCCCGGCACTGCAGAACCACATATATTTCAACGTGCGCACGAGGCATCGCAGCCCGTGTTCGAATCGAGGCGAAAGATCATTCAGCAACTGCTATCACCCGGCAACTAAAAACCCAGATATACTATATTATGGCCTACAGTGAAAAAATAGCAACCCGAATACGTGAAGCATTTTCTGATTTACGTAATGTTGAAGAGAAGAAAATGTTCAGGGGCATGTGCTTTATGGTGAATGGCAAGATGTGTGTTTGTGTGAATGAAGATGAGATCATGTGCCGGATTGATCCTGCTATATATGAAGAGATGTTAGAGCATGACGGCTGTCGCGCCATGATTCACAATGGCAAAACGATGAAGGGTTTTGTGTATGTGAGCGAAGATGTTCTGAAATCAAAAAAGAATCTGGATCACTGGCTTGATCTTGCTTTGGAGTATAACAAAAAAGCAAAAGCCGCCAGAAAAAAGACCACAGCAAAAGCGAAATCAGCAAAGTAAACAGACGTAATAACGATATATATACCGATATATATATACCTATATAATCATGATGCCCGCTGCAAATCTGCCGGCATCGCCTTTACGGGCGGAGAAAAAGTTATCGTTATTTTTTATGGTACATAGATTGGATATCTCGATGTTGGATGAATGTACACCAAATTCCTCCAGCAGTACCCGGTTCGCTTTCCAGAGGTCAAGCTTCGCTTTGTTATTCGGTTGGGGAATGAGTAGTGTACTGGCACCACTAAATGCACTGGTCACTTCGTTCACAACCTCCTCGCCTACCTCGTATGAGTCCTGGCTAACGGATGGTCCTATACCGGCAACAAGGTCTTCACCTTTTGTTCCGAATGTTACCCGCATTTCATGCAATGTCTTTTCGAGTATACGCGCCACTGTGCCGCGCCACCCGGAGTGAACTGCGCCAACAGCTTTATTCTTCTTATCATATAAAAGAACGGGAACACAATCAGCAGACATCACGGCAATGCATATACCGGGCTCGTTGGTAATGAGTGCATCGGTATCCATCAGTTCTTCTTTTGACGTATGACTTGTAACACGAACAATTCGCGTTTTATGTACCTGCGAAGGGAAATATAGTTTTGCATCATCTACACCCATGGCCTTTGCCAGCAGATGGCGATTATGACGGATCAATTCCTTATCAGGAGAACTGGAATAGCTCAGGGTAAATTCATTTCCGCCAACATTCGAATCGCGATCGGTAACAAAATGACGGATGGAAGATTCTCTTTGCAGATCTTCAAATTGCCATAGTGCCAGGTTGCCGACTTGTAGCTTCTTCATAATCTATTCCCTCCTGTCTTTCGTTGTCTCAAATATATAAAAAATGATTTGGACAGGAAGATTAGCATGCCACGGAAGACAAACACGGTGGATTATAAATAAAAAAGGTGTTGCCAAAAGCAACACCCTCTTTAAGATTAAAGCTATATATTTTTTACACAGTCCAGGTACCGCTGTCTTCAACGTTACCTTGTTCATCGTACCATACCCAGCTTCCGCTACCTTGTGCGTTCCACTCCATTTCGTATGCTTTAACACCACCTAGGTAGTATACCACATCGCCAGCTTTAGTCTTTTCGTTTATGTTAAGCACAAACTTGAAGTCGCCAGTGTTATCTGTCAGCGTGAACGTGAAGATGTCGCCACTGCGGCCCCACTTATAGTTAAGGAGTATAACGGAAGTATCATCGCTATGGAAACCGAATATATCATAGATATTCATGAAGCCTGAACTGCGGTCTTTCTTTTCTTCAGCGTGGAAGTATTTCAACCAGCCTGTTTGTCCGGGTTGGGTAATGAAGATCTCGAATGCATAGCTATCCGATGTTTCGCTGATCTGGTAAGCAACACTATAACCTGATTGAGCATCGCTCCAGGTATATACTACGACATCACCGGTTGCATCTACGCGACCGTTCGCTGCTGTGATTCTGGCAGAAGATTTAGCCGCTCCGTCTGGCACCTTCATGTATGAAAGGTAGGAGCTCATCTGGTTCACCATTTGTATATATCCAACGGCCTGTTGTGCATAGGTGTCAGAAGAATTCTGCATAGCTGTTGGAGCAACCACAACGGTATTGCTTTCGGTAAGACTCAAAGTCTGGTTCTCGAGACTTGAGCTTGCTTCTTCGTCATCGCTAGAACACGAGAACGCAAAAAATGCTACTGCAAGCAAAAGGAATTTAGTCATTTTCATAACTGAGGGATTAATTAAGGTTAGGATAAATTATTTATGATGTTTTTTTATTTGACACAATATCAGACAGTTGGACTAATTGGTGCTACAACGCATAGTCTACTGCTTCGGTTGACTGGGCGTTAATAGCGTCTCATGGGATAAAGTGACCCCACATTGTGGTATAAATTGAAATATTTTTTAATCTGTTCTCGGTAGGGTTGGTTTGTTTCAACCTATAAATCAAATTGCTATTTGTAACGAAAGCAATCTGCTTCAATATCAGATAGGTCCAGTATATGCTTAAATACCTGTCCGATCGCTGTATTTTCGGGAGACCACCTATGAACCTCTTTATATTCTGTATCCTGAGGTATACCTGACTTTCTGAAACCGAATATACTGAGGGACGATCCATCAACGCCAATATTGTCACTATCCTCCCTTAGACTCCAGAAATCTGCAAACCCCAGTTTTGCGCTGAAGGAGTGCCAGGCTTTATCATCAAATCTCTTGTTGTTATGTTTTACAATTATACAACGCTCCTTTTCATCAAACTTATATACTACAGACTCCACTGCCATACCTCCGGGTACTTTCTGCACTGTTACTATAGCAGCTTTATCACAAAAGGTTGCCGAATACGAAAACCGATAGCCCTCATCACAATCCATTACATTAACCAAAACATCTGTATCACAACGGTGTCTTTGGGGAGTTTGTTGAATATGATACAGTTGATTTACTTTACTGCGATATGCTTCTCGCAAGAATGCAGTATCATTTCGATGATATGCTTTTAAAAGCTGAAAGTTCAGCGACAATGTATCTTCAAATGATAATGAATCAAGAATCTGAAAGTAATTACTCATTATCGAATCACGGCTCGATACCTCCGGGGTAACTTTTGGCTTGTTACATGAAACGTTTATGAAGGCAATTAATAGAAACGGAAGGAATGGTCTGCGAACCTGCAAAAGCGGAATCGTCATAGATCATCATTTCTTTGCAAGCAGCTCAATCAATTGAGCGTTCTGCTTACGCAAATACTCAATTTCTTCTCTCAGAGTTTTTATCTCTTCTTCATTTCCGCGCTCAAACCTGCATTGATAATTATTGGTAGGACTCGCGCTGTCATTATTTGTCTGAAAATTATAGATCGCAGATTCTTCATTGAAGTTTTTGATGACCTCCGGATCAACGCCAAGTGCCTTCGCTACCCTTTCCAGATATACTTCATCTATACTTTCATTTTGTTCAAGCTTTGAAACCGCCTGCTGACTTATACCCAGCTCTGCAGCAAGTGCCTCTTGCTTCATATTGCGCAGCTCACGGATGCGGCTTATCTTTCTTCCAATGTGTAACGTTTCTGCCATAGCCCAAATGTAAAAAATATCGGGGTTGTAAAAAACAAAAGATCGGGTTGTATATAACATTATAGCCAGCGCGATTCATCAATACAGATATACCAATTTGCTACCGTTAACCTTACTAAATACTGTTATATGTCAATACCTGAAAAAACGATTAGTAAAGAACTATACGATGCCTTTAATCTCTTTGTATTTCACACTCCCACCCAACGACTAAGTCGAAATCTGCGCACATTATTGATGGAATACCTGATCGAGCATCATGACTTTTTACCACCCAACTTCCATGATCATGTTGATGACCTGTCACATCTTTTTGATCTGCTTGACAGAATTTCCCTGGAAACAAAAGGATGGCATGAGGCAGAGTAATAGAGATTTAGTCTTACCTCACCGCTGCCCTTCAGATTTAAGTATTTCCACAAAGAAAAGCAGGAAGGCTATACCTTCCTGCCAGTTTAAACCTATATTATGTGCGTAATCTGCTATGGCAGAGGATCCAATTGCCACCCATAATCATTACGCAAGGAATGCAACTTGTGCAAAGTGGCTGGTGATGGCGGCCCTATCATCGCATTGTCTGTTTCATACCAGATGGCATATAAAGATATATACCCTCCGGTGCGACCGCTCGCTACAACTGACTGGTAAAGAATGTCGACAAAAGCCTCCAGTGAAGCTGTAGTAAAATTATTAGGACCGTCCAGGGAAACATAGGTGAGTATATTGTCTGGAGCAATAATTACTTCCGCCATATCATTCCCTATAAACATAATGGAAGTAAGCTTCTTGTTTTTGGTCAGGTCAATAGAAGTAGGACTTGTTGTAAGGCCTATACGGAGGTCATTGAGCTCCGTAAACGCTGCGACATCGATATGATCTACGATCGGCCCCAAGCCATAGAAAGACGAGAACTCAACTACATTTTGCAGATCACCGGTAATACTTACAAAAAAAGTACCGCTACTGGTATACACGTGTTCATACGTTTCATACGTCCCTATATCAAATAGGCTGGACGTACCATCTCCCCAGTCTACTGTAAACTGCCCGCCAGTGCCACTCAGGCGAAAGCTATAGGGGTTAAAACTATTGGCGTCTGCCAAGGCTATAAACGTTACGGCAGGCTCGAGTACTACCGTGAGTGGAGTACCTCCCAATTCCTGCTTCAGTTGGTTGAATGTAAATTTGCGGGTATATCTTCCATAGCCAGGTTTGGTAATGGCAAGTGTCATGGTATCATCGGGAGCTTCTGTAAAACCAAGTGTATTTACTTTTGCATCTAACGATTCTAGTTGTAGGGTATCTAGACCGTCCAGTAGCGTAGCCGTTGCAGAAGACATTTCGAGTCCATTTTCACTGGGTGTAAAAACGGAGATCTGAAACTTACGAACTACTTCGAGATCGAATGAAGCATAGCCAAAATCCTGCGGGCTGGTGTCCGATACATCAATTACCTGTACCCCAACGTTGGAGAGTTGATCTTTACCAACCGAGAATGTTAACGGTAACGGATCGTCAACAAGATCAGCCAGCGGAGCACTTTCTTTCGGAGCAGCATATAGCAAAACACGCGATGGACTTACTACCCAAAAGTCTGTAAGCCTGAAATTACCTTCCGCCAGTGGAAGCGGCTCGCTTATATATTCATCGCCAACACGCACCAATTCAACTTGCTCGCGGGTAAATATAGCCTGGCCATTGGCACTTTGAATAGTAACGATCAGGTACGAGCCATCCGGGAACTCGGCAGCGGTTCTTCCACCAGGTTTTATCGTTGCATTGGGATTGAAGGAGAACTGGATTTGGCCAGTGTAACGGGGGCTTTCATTTTCGTCAGCACAAGAATACGCCAACATCGCTGCAACAAAAAGCAGCAGGGTTCTTTTTAATAATTGCATAAAACTGGGTTTTAAATAATAAAATAAAGTACAACCAACGCAAAACGTGTATGGCGCGGGTTTATATATAGTCTGCTTACTATTCAACGCATGGCTACAGTACCAATACACTTAATTGAGCAGGAGATACTATACCTCCTGCTTATAAGATCATTGGCGCTATAACGCTACGGATTAGGAGATATCGCCCAACCGTAGTCATCACGCAATGAGCGTAACTTGGTTAAAGCTTCCTCCGATGGGGGTCCGACCATATTGTTATTTTCTGTTTCATACCAAATGGCATACAGTGAAATATAACCTTCTGTACGACCGGTCTCCACCACTGACTGATATAGTGTATTAACAAAGGCGTCCAGCGAAGCCGTTGTAAAGTTATTAGGACCGTCAATTGATATAAACTGAAGTATATTGTCAGGCGCAATCAATATCTCGCCCATGTTATTTCCGATCAGCATCAGCCCGGTAAGTTTCTTATTCTTCGTGAGGTCTATACTTAGCGGGCTCACGGTCAGTCCTATGCGAATATCGACCATCTCCGTTAGCTGCGATACGTCAATGTGATCAACCATAGGACCTCCACCATAGAAGGAGTAAAAATCAGTTACGTTGGTTAAGTCACCGGTGATACTTACAAAATATTTACCGGAATGCGCGTAGTCATGTTCCTGCGCATCATCGGTATCAAGATCATATATACCTGACGTTCCGTCTCCCCAATCTATTGTTATCTGTCCGGATGGCCCCGTTACACGTATACTGAAATCCAGTGCATTGGTAACATCATGTAAAGCTACAAACGTAACAGCCGGAGAAAGAACTACCGTTAACGGATCGCCATTCAGTTCTTCCTTCAATTGGTTAAAGGTAAATTTGCGTGCATAGCGCGCATAGCCGGGTTTAGTAACAGCGAGTGTTACGCTGTCGTCAGGATTTTCTGTAAACACAAATGTATTTACTTTAGCTTCCAATGCTTCGAGCTGCAGGGTATCAATTCCGTTCAGCAGCGTAGCCGTTGCAGAAGACAATGTCAGTCCACCTTCACCCGTTGTAAAAACAGAAATCTGGAATTTTCGTATCACATCCAGTTCAAATGAGACATAGCCAAAGTCTTGCGGACTGCTGTCGGTAACATCAATTACCTGCACGCCTACATTGGACAGTTGATCTTTGCTGATAGAGAATGTTTGTGGCAATGGATCATCAACCAGGCCGGCCAGCGGAGCGCCCTCTTTCGGAGCAGCATATAGCAACACACGTGTCGGGCTCACCACCCAGAAATCAGTAAGCCTGAAATTGCCTTCCGGTAAAGCAAGTGGTTCGCCTATATATTCATCACCAACGCGTACGAGATCAACCCGTTCGCGCGTAAGTACAGGAGTGCCACTTGCACTTTGAATAGTAACAATCAGGTACGAGCCATCCGGAAAATCGACAGCGGTTCTTCCACCGGGTTTTATCGTTGCATTTGGGTTGAAGGAGAACTGGATTTCACCAGTGTAGCGGGGGCTTTCGTTTTCGTCAGCACAGGAATATGCCAACACGGCTGCTATAAGAAGCAGCAGGGTTCTTCTTAAGATTTGCATAGACAGGGTTTTGAATAAATATACAACTAATTGGTACCCAATAGGGCAGCGGATATATATTTATTTAAAGTGTCTCAACAGATACTTACACAAGCGGGCAACCATCGGCAAAATACAGCAAGACTATATCTGTACCCCATATATTCCGTGCATCATACCCGTGATGGATGATGCCTGAAAAAATCTATCGATGTGGACGCACCATTCATCATCTCATAAATACTCAACATCGAAAATCAATAGTGAATTACTATACTGGCGATAGCTTGTTTGAGACAACATTATTTTATACCCCAATCAGTATAATACTCCTACCCGGCCTATGAGACGAGCTCCATACTATTTCCCGCTATTATTATTGCTATCATCTATCGCTTCAATAGCGCAGTCATTCAAGCATCCCGGACTACTTCAAACAGAAGAAAGTTTCACTCGCATGAGCACCAAAGTGAAAGCTAACGTTGAACCCTGGCTATCGGGCTGGAACAGGCTTACATCCAATTCACATGCTTCACTTAATTGGGTCAACAGTGCCGTAGACACGGTATATCGTGGCAACGATGGTATACATCCTGAAAACTATAAATTACTATACAATGATATAGCGGCAGCCTACGCTACGGCTATACGCTGGAAAGTCTCCGGTGATGTAGCGTATGCGAACAAGTCGATCGAGATTCTGAATGCATGGTCTGCCAAACTGAAATATTTAGGAGGTGATAACGATCGTGTACTCGCTGCCGGTTTATACGGTTACGAATTTGCCAATGCCGCCGAGATTATGCGCACGTATAGCGGCTGGAAGAAAGAAGACTTTACGCGATTCAAAAACATGATGTTAACGGTATTTTATCCGGTCAATCATAATTTCCTTACAAGACGTGAGCGATGCATCACGCATTTCTACGCTAACTGGGATCAGTGTACCATGATGTCGATACTTGCCATTGGTGTACTCTGCGATAATCGCGAATACTATAATGAAGCCGTTAACTATTTCAAGCACGGTGCCGGCAACGGAGCCATTGGCAACGCAGTATACTATATTCATGAAAATGGCTTAGGACAATGGCAGGAAAGTGGCCGCGACCAGGGCCACGCTTCACTGGGTATAGCATTGATGGGAGCTTTTTGTGAAATGGCGTGGAATCAGGGCGATGATCTTTATGGCTATGACGACAATCGGTTTTTGAAAGGTGCCGAGTATGTAGCGAAGTATAATTTAGGAGAAGACGTTCCATATATTACTTACAACAATTGTCTCAATGTAAATCAAACACAGATTAGTTCAGCTGGACGTGGCAATACGCGGCCGATATGGGAGTTGGTATATAATCATTACGTTCATCGCAAAGGTTTATCGGCTCCGTATTCTGCTAAGTTCGCTGCGAAAATAAGACCCGAAGGTGGCGGTGGAAATTATGGTCCGAGCAGCGGTGGTTATGATCAGCTCGGCTACGGCACGCTGCTATATACACAGGATTCTCTTGAAGCCGCTTCTTTGCGCGAGGCGGATAGCGGTGTCGTTGTGTCGCCTAACCCGGTGCAAGATCAGGTAACAGTTACGCTCTCCAATGGAATGGAAACTGGTTCCCGACTGGAGGTTTATAACGACATCGGACAATTTCTTTTTGCAAAAGATATTACCGCAGAAACGTATACTGTCAGCATCAGCACGTTGGCGCCCGGCATCTACTACTTGCGTGTTTCGGGATCGAAACGAACCGTTGTGAAAAAGATCATAAAAAAATAATCAACCTTGAAGCCATGTGCCTCATGATGTGAGAACGTTGTCAGATCATGATGGGCACATCTGGTTATCAGTGTGTAATGATCTGTCAACAAACGTTGAGCTTGTTACAACAAAAACACTTCAGGATGTTCGCTGGTGAACAGTTCACGGTGTATCCGTAAACAAATACGGCTGACTTGAACCGGGTGCGAAAAAACGGATAAAAAAATTATAAATTTGCACCCTTTACCTACTGAACCGCCATGAAAAAAATACTGATTATATACTATACTCAGTCTGGTCTTCAATTATCAATACTTCAGTCGTTAGCCAAGCCGTTGGTAAGTGCGGGGCATAGCGTTCACTTTGAAGAGATACAACCCGAGGAGAAGTTTCCGTTTCCATGGAGTGCTTTCCAATTCTTCAATGCCTTTCCGGAAACATTCTCACAGAAGCCGCTGCCACTAAAGCGGTTGTCTGAAAAAGCATTCGACAATTATGATCTTGTTATACTAGGTTACCAGCCGTGGTTTCTTACACCATCGCGCCCGGTAAGTTCATTTTTACAAAGCGATGATGGCAAGCGGGTTTTGAATGGCAAACCGGTTGTAACGATTCTGGGTTGCCGTAACATGTGGCTCGGAGCACAGGAAAAAGTAAAGCAACGCTTGCTCGATGCAAAAGCAAAACTCGTAGGACATGTTGCCATGGTAGATCGCTCCGGCAACCTGACGAGTCTCATTACTATTCTTCGCTGGATGTTTACAGGCAATCGTAAACCTTTCTGGTTCTTTCCGCAGGCTGGTGTTTCCAACCAGGATGTTGATCATGCAGAAATGTTTGGCCGTTTGATCAGCGGACACATTGCCTCCAATAATTTCGATACACTTCAGAGCGAGCTATTGAAAGAAGGTGCCATCGATATTAAACCGAACCTGGTGCTTATGGAGAGGCGCGGACAAAAAGCATTTTCGGTATGGTCTAAATTTATAGCATCCGGAGGCGCAGTGCATTCTACAGGTCGTAAGATCCGAGTGTATATATTCATGTACTTACTGCCTACGGCTATCTTTTTCTTGTCGCCTTTATTATGGCTTTTATCCAAAATTTTGCTCACGGTAAAGCGTAAGGAGCTGTTGATGGATGTGGAATATTTTAAACATATTTCACTGCGCAGCAAGTAGAGATTGCATTTCAGCTTTATGCTGAAACAATCCTAATCTTACAATTGTACTAAAAGGGATTTTTTAAAACCTGCACGATGACGCGACCTGGGGTACGAAGTTTTAAATTTTACAGGAATGCAGTACTTTCGGGCTCAAATTGAAAATCAAAAATCTGTATATAAAACGCATACATTAGAGGATGAACAGGAGTGTTTATATTACCAAATTAGCAAGTTATTACCCCAACGAGCCGGTAGCGAATGATGACATTGAGAAGTTCCTGGGATTGATCAATGATCAGCCATCCAAGGCCAGACCTCTGATCCTGCGCAACAACCAGATCAAAAAACGTTTTTATTCTTTTGACAGAGAAGGAAAAACTACTCACACCAATACGAACCTGACACGTCTTGCTATTGAAAAACTGTTTGATGATAAATTCAAGCAGCAAGACATGCAGCTTCTCTCGTGTGGTACTACTACACCTGATCAGATGCTTCCGCCACATGCAGCCATGGTACATGGTGAAATGGGTGGCCATCCTGTTGAGATCAACACCGCTGCAGGTTCATGCAGTGCCGGTATACAGGCGCTTAAGTTCGGATATCTTTCTGTATTGTCTGGTAATACTACCAACGCAGTGTGCACCGGTTCCGATCGTTTTTCGAAATGGATGCAGGCGAAATTCTTTAAAGAAGAAGCAGAAAAAGTATCGATGCTTGAAGGTGGCGATGGCATGATTGCTTTTGAAAAAGATTTCCTTCGCTTCATGTTGTCAGACGGAGCAGCGGCTGTATTACTGGAAGATAAACCGAACCCAGACAAACTTTCCTTGCGCATCGACTGGATTGAACAAAAATCATATGCCCACGAGCTTCCGGCTTGTATGTATTATGGCGCGGTGAAAGATGAGAACGGTAACTTCATTGGCTGGAATGATCTGGAGCAGCAGCAATGGGCGGGCGAATCTGCCTTTGCACTGAAACAGGACACCAAACTGCTCGGAGAATTTATCGTGAAGAAGGGTGGTGAGTTTATGAAAGAACTGGTAACGAAGCACAATATAGATGTAGAGAATCTCACATACTTCCTGCCGCATCTTTCATCACAATATTTTGCATCGCGAATAGCAAAAGAACTTGAAGTTCTGAACATTGATATACCATCATCCAAATGGTTTACAAACCTGACGTGGGTTGGTAACGTGGGTGCAGCTTCTCCCCTGCTTATGCTGGAAGAGTTGTTTAACTCGGGCCGCATGAAGAAGGGCGATACAATCTGGATGATGATTCCGGAAAGTGCACGTTTCAATTACGGCTATGTAATGCTTACGGTAGTATAAACCGGTAGCCGTAATGTCTGCAGATCGTTAACTGTTATCCGTTCTTTCGTTTTTTAACTGTTAACAGGTAAACGATTAACAGATAACAGTTAATATTATATTCCAAAAGACAACGGCTATGAAGCAGGAACAAGTACCCCAGGACCAGGAAAACCTTAACGAAGGCAAGTTGGCCAAGCTATACTATGCCACCGATGACAAAGGCAACTATGTAAAAGTAAATAGTATAGGATGGGAACCTGAAACGGTTGCCATGCAGCAAGCCTGGGATGTAGTAAACGATGAAGTTGAGACAGCCCGTAAAAAGGTAATTGATGGTGAAGCCAGTCCGCTGCTCTACTGGATCAAAAAAAATATTATGACCACCGGCATGGTGGCTGCCTACGCTTCTACTTTTGGATTTCTGGTTCGTCTGCATTGCAAGCCTTTTTTCTTTAACAGGCTCAGCAAAAAGCAACTTGAAAAATACGCCTATACATTCCGCATCTCTGTTGAAGAATTAACCGATATCGAAAGACTCAAAAAAAATGACCGTTAATTTCGACCATAAACAATCTGCTCACTGCGAGAGCGGTGTTGTGTCAAACCTGCTTCGTTTCCACGGAATGGATTTCGATGAGCCTATGGTATTTGGTATAGGCTCCGGACTGTTCTTTACATATTTACCTTTTGTACGTGTAAATGGTATACCGGGAGTTGCCTATCGTATCTGGCCGGGACAAATTTTCAAACGCTTTTCCGATCGCATCGGAATAAAAATAGAACGCCAGAAATTTTCGAATCCGGCAAAGGCCATGGATGAGCTTGATCGCATGCTTGATAAAGGTCAGCCTGTGGGTATGCTTACGTCTGTGTTCTTCCTTGACTATTTACCTGCGGCATACCGTTTCCATTTCAATGCGCATAACATTATTGTTTTTGGAAAAGAGAATGGCCGCTACCTGGTGAGTGACCCGGTAATGGAACATACTACCGATATTTCATACGAAGACCTGGCGCGTGCACGCTTTGCCAAAGGCATGCCGGAGCCAAGCGGACGTATGTACTATCCGTTGCGTGTACCGGGCGAGTTCAGTGTAGAGAAAGCGTTGTGGACTGGTATAAAACAAACCAGTGATCATATGACGCGTATACCCATGCCGTTGGTTGGAACCAAAGGTATGAAGTACCTGGCAGGTCGCATGCGCAAATGGCCTGAACGCATTGGCGATCGTAAAGCTATACTTTGGCTTGGTAATCTTATCCGTATGCAAGAGGAGATCGGTACCGGTGGTGCAGGTTTCCGTTTTATATATGCTGCGTTTCTGGATCAGGCCGGCCATAAACTAAATAACCCCAAGCTGATTGATCTCTCGAAACAGCTTACCAAGAACGGTGACAAGCTTCGCGATTTTGCATATTATGCGGGCCGCGTATGCAAGAATCGTAAGTCTGATACCAAAACATTTGCTGAGCTGGGAGATATACTCGAAGAATGTTCACAACAGGAACAGGCTATATTTAGTGAACTATACGAAGTGAGCCGGTCCAAATGAGCACAAGTGCAGTTCATCTCATCGATCTCACGAAGCAGTACCCTCAAAGCACCAAACCCGCTGTTTCCAATTTAACCCTTCATATACCCGAAGGCGCTGTATATGGTTTGCTCGGTCCGAATGGTGCCGGTAAATCTACTACAGTAATGATGCTCTGTGGACTGATGCGTCCCGATGCAGGCACTGTAAATGTACTCGGCATGGACATGGAGACTCAAAGTGTTGAGATCCGGAAAAAGATAGGTGTAGCCTCACAGGATATAGCGCTCTTCCCAACACTCACAGCATACGAAAATCTCTTTTACTTCGGTCGTATGTATGGCATGTCAGGATCGATGATCCGACAGCAGATCGATAAATATTTACATGTATTCGGACTCACTGAGAAGTCTAAAAAAATCGTCCATACTTTTTCGGGTGGTATGAAGAGACGCCTCAACCTGATGGCTGCATTACTTCATCAACCCAAGCTGGTTATACTCGATGAGCCAACGGCCGGGGTAGACGTTCAATCAAGAAACATGATTCTTGATTTTTTAATGCTCCTTAAAAGTGAAGGTACCACCATTATATACTCTTCGCACGTGCTGGAAGAAGCTGAACGCATCTGCTCACACCTGGGTGTAATTGATGAAGGAAAACTTATCACGGAGGGTACTCTTGTGGACATTATGAATACACACTCTGACTGCCAGAGCCTGGAGCAATTATTTTTAAAGTTAACCGGTAAAAATATTCGCGATTGAAAACACTGGCTACTATATATAAAGAGTTTCTGCTGTTGGTGCGTGACCCGGGCGGACTGGCATTGATCTTTATCATGCCACTGGCTTTGGTTATCGTTATGGCATTGGTACAGGATGCTCCCTTTCGCGATTACCAGGAAATAAAACTTGATGTATTATTTGTTGATCAGGATGGCGACTCACTCAGCGCAAAAGTAAAGCAGGCGTTTGATGCTTCTCCTAATGTAAACCTGGTGGTAAAGACCGACACTGCTGAAGTAAAACAACTGGTGCGTTCGGGTGCTTTCAAGGCTGCGATTGTTATACCGGCTAACTCCAGTGAGACACTGCGCGAGAAAACAAGACAGCTTATTGTCAAAGTATTTTCTAATTTCGGATTGACTGAAGCTCCGAAGGATTCCCTCGACATTGCAGCAATCGGTATAAAGATTTTGTTTGATCCTGCCATCAAATCAAACTATAAACAAACACTAACCGGTGGTGTACAAAAAATTGTAGCCAGTATTCAGGCGGAATGGATACTGGATGAATTACAGAATCAACTCAGTGAAGGTCGCACCGATGTTAAAAAGACTCCGGTAAACCTCACCGAAATTATACAGGTAAATGAACAGTATGCTTCTGAAAAGAAGTACGAAGGACTGATGCTCAATTCGGTTCAACACAATGTTCCTGCATGGACCATGTTTGCCATGTTCTTTATACTCTATCCGCTGGCGGGTAATTTTATAAAGGAACGTGAAGAAGGCAGCATGCTTCGTCTGCGTCTTATTTCCGGCTCGCAGTTCCCGGTTATCTCGGGCAAGTTTGCATTTTATTTTATGGTTTGTCTGCTGCAGTTTATATTGATGATTGCAGTAGGTATATACATTATGCCTTTGCTCGGCTTGAGCAAACTTGTATTGGGCACTAATATTTTGGGTATACTGCTTGTGGCATGTTCTGTAGCCATGGCGGCCACCGGTTACGGAGTACTTATTGGCGTATACTTTCGTACACCGCAGCAGGCGCTTTCGTTTGGTTCTGTGTCAGTGGTAATTCTTTCGGCCATTGGAGGCGTGTGGGTACCGGTGTATGTAATGCCGGAGATTTTACAGACCCTTAGCCGATTTTCGCCCATGAGCTGGGGGCTGGAAGCTTTTAATGATTTATTTTTGCGTCAGGCATCAATACAGAGTATTTTACCCAATGTATTGCGATTAACGGGGTTCTCACTGGTGGCGTTGTTTATCAGTGTTATCATCCATAAGTCACGAACGATTTTATAACCGAATATATATTTATACCCCAACATGAAGAAAACAGTAGACGAACTTGTTGTAGAACTCCGGGCTGAACTGATCAAGCAATTGAATCTTGAAGACATGCTTCCGGAAGGATTTAATGAAAACACTCCTCTATTCGGTGAAGGCCTTGGTCTTGATTCTATTGATTCATTAGAGCTTGTTGTACTGCTCGACAAGAACTATGGCATTAAACTGAAAGATCCGAAAGAAGGCCGCCATGTATTCTATACCATTCGTACCATGGCAGAGTATATTCATCAGAATAGCGACCGTATATGAGCCAACGTGTGTTCATCACAGGATATGGCATCATAACATCACTTGGTAAAAACGCAGCGGAAAATCTTCAGTCACTTATTGATCGTAAAGCCGGGTATGGTGCACTGGAGGTGCTTGACACCATTCATCGTGCAACCCTGCACGCGTGCGAAGTAAAAATTACAGACCGGCAATTGTTCGAGTCGCTGAACATCGCTACGGATACAGGTTATACACGCACAACCTTACTGGGGCTAACTGCGCTGATGGAAGCCATCGGTATGGCAGGTCTCACAGAACAAGAAGTACGCAATTCAGGTTTACTTTCTGCAACAACCAACGGAGGCATCCGTGAGTTCGAAAAATATTATTACGAACTGATGGACCCTGCACAACGTGGCGACTTCGTTCGGTTTACGGATACTGCTAATCCAGGGGAACATTGCGAACGGTTAGCCGACTTTGTCGGAATAAAAAAATATATAGGCACCATCAGTACAGCTTGTTCATCATCCGCGAACACGCTCATGCAGGGCGCACAGTTGATACGACATAAAAAACTCGATCGTGTGATTTGTGGCGGAGCCGAAGCGTTGTCCAAATTTACCGTCAACGGTTTCAACTCGCTCATGATCCTCGACACCGAACATTGCAGACCTTTTGACAGCACGCGTAAAGGACTTAACCTTGGCGAAGGTGCAGCCTATATTGTGCTGGAATCAGAGCAGGAAGTAGAGCGATCCGGCAGAAAACCAATCGCTGAACTGAAAGGCTATGGCAACGCAAATGATGCATTCCACCAGACTGCATCATCACCCGATGGCAAAGGAGCATTTATAGCGATGGAGCAGGCATTAGCGATGGCAGGTATACAACCGTCAGCAGTAAACTATATCAATGCTCACGGTACGGCTACTGAAAACAACGACCTCTCAGAGGGTTTGGGTATACAGCGTTTATTCGACAATCACGTTCCTGACTTCAGTTCTACAAAGCCTTACACTGGCCATACCCTGGCAGCAGCCGGAAGTGTGGAAGCTATATATTGCATTATGGCACTTCAGCACCAGATGATATGGCCTAACCTGAACTTTGAGAACGCAATGCCGGAACTCTCCATCACCCCTGTGCAGCAATTAAAACGAAATGCATCCTTAACAAATGTGCTGTCTAATTCGTTTGGGTTTGGAGGCAACACATCTTCATTATTATTAGCATCGGTATAAGTATGACGGGGCAACCAGTATATTACATTAACGGTATAGGTATACTTTCTCCGCAGAAGACATTCGACAATGATGTCTTTCTGGCAGAGCTATCGTCCTATCATGAAAATGTACTTACCTGCGTTACACCCGAGTTTAAAAACTATATTAACCCGATACAGTTACGCAGACTAAGCCGCATGCTCCGTATAGGTCTTACAGCCGCTACAATTTGTTTGCGTGATGCTAAAGTGCAAACTCCCCAGGGTATCATTACCGGAACGGGTTATGGCTTTCTGGATGAGACAGCAAAGTTTCTGCGTGAGCTATTGGAGCAGCATGAGAAGCAACTCACACCTACCTACTTCATGCAAAGTACATACAATGCGCTTTCGGGGTTGATTGCGTTGTCAGTAAAATGTATGGGGTATAACAACGCTTATGTGAGCAGAGGCCTTGCGTTTGAAAATGTACTCGATGATGCGATGCTAAAGCTGATCGAAACACCGGATGCTAATTATTTAGTTGGTGCATTTGATGAAGCCGCGGAAGTACAGTTTCTGGCAAGTACACGTGCGAGTCATTTTAAAACCGAGCAAATTCACAATCTCGATCTTTTTAATACTACGACAAAAGGTTCTATACAAGGTGAAGGTGCAGCTTTCTTTATGTTATCCGGGAAAGCATCTGACACAACGTGGTGCGCACTGCACGACATGCAATTTGTTTATAACCCGGTTGATATAGCGGAGGTAAAAACAAGTATAGCATCATTCCTCAAAAAAAATTCTATATCGATACAGGATATAGATCTATGGATTGATGGCGCCAGCGGAGACATTGAACACGACCGCATGATGAACGACCTCGCAGCGTCTACATTCAAAGATATATTCCATACACGCTTCAAGCATCTCTGCGGAGAATCCTGCACGGCATCTTCATTTGCACTCTGGCTTGGAGCATCGATACTGCGACATCAGCAAGTACCTGTTGCTATCAAGGTACATACTGAAAAACATCCTGCACAACTGAATACCATTCTTATTGTGAATCAATACATGAATAAGAATTTCTCTTTCTTCCTGTTAAAACAGGTATAAAAAATGCCCCGATGTTTTTCGGAGCATTTATATAATATACATCTGATAATAGGATCTGCTAATGCGAAACAAACTTTAGTCCTACAATAGAACTGATCAGCGTAGCGATAAAAAAAAGACGCCAGAAATCAGCAGGTTCTTTAAAGAAGATGATGCCAATGATCACCGTGCCCACAGCACCTATACCGGTCCACACAGCATACGCAGTGCCCATCGGTAACGTGAGTGTTGCGCGATAAAGTAAATACATACTGATGGTCATGGTAACAAAAAATCCAATGAGCCACAGCACCGATGCTGTGCCCGATGTTTCCTTCGCTTTGCCCAGGCATGTTGTAAAGCCCACTTCAAATAATCCGGCAATAATGAGAATGATCCAGTTCATGATTGTTATTTACAATTAGTTCTACGTTATCAAATATACCTGCTTTGCCGTCACTATAAACTCTTCCATAGATAAAGGGTTGCATAAGCCTCCCAACCTCTGTATTTCTTATAGAAAGTTTTTACCTGATCGAGTGTAGGTTTCTCTTTCATACGTTTCAGATTTTTAATTGCGTTGTGAACGCCCGCATCCTCCAGCGGAAAAGCATCCGGGTAATGAAACGTTTTCATCAACGCATAGTTGGCCGTCCAGTTGCCTATACCTTTTATCTTCATCAACTTCTCCTTTGCATCCTGCAGTGATAATCCGGCAAGTTTCTCCTTCGATATTTCGTTACTTGCAAAGGCCTCAGAAATAGTAACTACATATTTACTCTTCTGTCGTGAAAATTGTAACGGTAAAAGCACATCATCATTCAACAATGCTACAACGTCTGGTCTGGGGAACAAGTGATAATCTATACCATTGAAGATCATCTTCTCACCGAACTGCTCTACAAAACGTTGCTTGAGTGTATATGCAAATGACAAGTTGATCTGCTGACCAAGCACGGCCCATATAATCGATTCGAACAAATCAGGTTGCCCCACAATTCTATAGCCGTAAAATTTCTCAACCAGGTTCTTCATGTATTTGTCTTTGGCTGATAACGTATAGAATGGCTTTATATCAGTATCCAGATCAAACCAGTCGCGGATATATATTTCTAATGTGTTTTTAATGGATAGCGTGAGTTTCGTATTGAGTACATGTATGCGAAGATTTTCACGATCCTGTTGCTGCACATTGAACAACACTGCATCGTGGTCAACTTTCAATAACTTAGTTACACTGGTTTCTTCACAACGGTGCAGGATCTCGCGCGGAGAGCGCTTCAGGAAATCCAACGATAAATTAAAATCAAATTCTGTCGGAACCGGAATTGTAAAAGTTTTCATAGAGAGTCTTTCGCATTACGATGCATGCAATACTACTAAATGAATTGTGGTTATGGAAAGTTCAACAAACAAATACGGAAAGCGCAAGATTCGGGTTGATACCCTGGGCGAGCCATCTGACATTTGTTAAAAAGTGTATGGTTGCTATAGAAAGTTTAAACTGGTATAAAATACAAGAATCACTGGACGAGAAAGGATACGCGCATATACCTGCGCTATTATCTATTGAAGAATGTAATAAACTGGCTGCATACTATACCCGGGAAAATCTTTACAGAAGCGTTATCAATATGCAACGCTATCGCTTTGGCAAGGGAGAGTATAAATATTTCCGATATCCGCTTCCGTCCGGAATTCAAAAACTTCGCGAAACGATATATAGTCCATTAGCGGTTATTGCGAATGAATGGATGAATAAGCTCTCGTTGGATATACAATTTCCGTTAACGCATCAACAGTTAATAGCACACTGCCACCAGGCCGGACAACTGCGGCCGACACCATTAATTCTTCGTTATGAGTCGGGTGGATTCAATACGCTTCACCAGGATCTATACGGTGATGTATACTTTCCGTTCCAGGTAGTATTTGCATTGAGTCAACAGGGTACAGATTACGAAGGAGGAGAACTCGTATTTACAGAACAAATACCGAGAGCACAATCAAAAGCCATGATAATGCGACCCAACCAAGGCGATGCTATAATCTTTACAACCAATTTCCGCCCGGTAAAGGGGACTCGCGGATATTATCGTGCAGCCATGAAACATGGTGTAAGCGAAGTAAAATCAGGTATACGGCACGCATTGGGAATTATATTTCATGACGCCACATGACACACCACAGTACGCTTACCAATCGCGAACTGTATTGTATGATACACAGTTATGCTATATGCTTCGGTGGCAATGCTTCGTTAAAAATATATGGCACACTTCGCTGCCGCTCCGGCAAGCGAATGAAGAAGGCAAACCGCGTATTTTTTCAAAGTGAAACAGAAGCCATTGCCGAGGGCTATCGTCCGTGTGCGCATTGTATGCATGCTGCATACCAGCGATGGAAACTGAGCAAGAAGCAGGTTGAGTAACGCCCGGTGTTGCTGCACCTTTGTACAACAAATAAACACAATTAATCATGAACACGTTATATAGCATCCCGAAATCAGTGGCTACTTTTGCAACTGTGACAGACAACGAAAATCAGATCAACTATCAGCGCATCGAGCAAGCTATACGCTACCTGGAGGAAAACTTCAAGCGTCAACCTGCACTAGAAGAGGTGGCCGAAAAGATTCACGTGAGTCCATTCCACTTTCAACGCATGTTTACCGAATGGGCGGGCATTAGTCCGAAACGATTTCTCCAGTTTCTCACGATCGATTTTCTCAAAGAGAAACTACAGGAATCGAAGAACCTGGTGGAAGCAGCAGAGGCCGCAGGTCTTTCAAGTCAGTCAAGAGTATATGATCTGTTCACTACGCTGGAAGCCGTGACACCACAGGAGTATAAACAACGAGGAGCCGGTATCCGCATTGAGTATGGCTTTCATGCAACGCCTTTTGGTACTTGTCTCATTGGTATAACGGAGCGTGGCATTTGCTGGTTATCGTTTCTCACCAACGATCAGGATCCGCGTTTCGAGCTCGAACAAATGAAACATCACTGGAACAACTCTATATTCCATGAAGATCATTTACTCACACAGACTTTTGTAGAAAAGATATTTAGCGACAAAGCACCTTCACAAAAACTGCATTTGTTTGTAAAGGGTACTAACTTCCAGGTAAAAGTGTGGGAAGCATTGCTGCGAATTCCTACGGGAAATCTCACCACATATCAGGATATAGCTTTATCTGTTAATAACCCCAGGGCTTTACAAGCCATTGGTTCGGCCGTGGGTTCCAATCATATAGCATATCTGATACCGTGCCATCGCGTTATTCGCAAAGATGGTATATTAGGAGAATATCGGTGGAGTTCGGTAAAAAAGAAAAGTATAATCGGCTGGGAGATGGCAAAGTCTGCTGGAGAATAAATCTCCAACAGACTTAAAACTATATATATAGTATATTAGTATTTTTCGTCCTGATTCGGAAAGTCTTTAGCTTTTACATCCGAAACGTATTGTGTTACAGCACCAGCTACAATGCTGCTCAGATCAGCATAACGTCTTAGAAAACGAGGTTTGAATTCTTGTGTTATACCAAGCATATCCTGCATCACGAGGACTTGTCCATCAACATCCGGACCTGCCCCTATACCAATAATCGGTATATGTACAGACTCTGCTACTTTCTTGGCAAGCACGGCAGGTATTTTTTCAAGAACAATACCAAAGCATCCGCAAGCCTCCAATAGTTGTGCATCTTCTATAAGTTTGGCGGCTTCTGCTTCTTCCTTGGCACGCACGGAATATGTACCGAATTTATAGATGGATTGTGGTGTTAATCCAAGGTGTCCCATTACCGGTATACCAGCACTTAAAATTCTTTCGATAGAATCTTTTACTTCACTTCCACCTTCGAGCTTTACAGCGTGTGCACCGGCTTCTTTCATAATACGAATGGAAGAGCGAAGCGCTTCGCCTGAGCTTCCCTGGTATGTACCGAACGGAAGATCAACCACAACCAGTGAACGCTTAACAGCACGTACAACCGATGCGGCATGGTATATCATCTGGTCGAGTGTAATCGGCAAAGTTGTTTCGTGTCCAGCCATCACGTTGGATGCTGAGTCGCCTACGAGTATAACATCTATACCTGCGCTATCAATAAGACGAGCCATGCTATAGTCGTATGCGGTAAGCATCGCGATCTTTTCACCGCGATTCTTCATCTCCTGTAATTGATGCGTAGTAATACGCTTAACATCTTGTTTATGAACAGACATGATAGGTGGATTTTAAAAGAAATAAATATAGGATATGATCAATGGAGGTAAACGGCCATTTCATCTTTGCTGAGCTTTACCTCCACGTGATCTTTTATCGTAGTAGAAAGCTCATACCCGGTATAGAGCGAATAGATCGGGAATAGTGTGTGACCGCGGTTTATCAGCACCGCGGTATCTATTTTTTTTACTTCAATGTTCAGAAAAGGTTTCATACCATAGGTAAAGGTGCGGCCGGTATGCAACACATCATCCACCAATACAATGGTTTTCTTTTTTACTTCTTTCACATCACAGTCCAACGTGATTTCGTTTTCCTGTGGCGCTTGTTTATCGAGGTTAATCTTAACGAGTTTCACTTCAATCGGAGATATACTCTCAACCTGTTTGGCTAACAGTTTTGCAAGTACATACCCCTGCCCGTCAATACCTGCTATGACAATATTTTTTTCTTTAAAGTTATGCTCGTAAATCTCGAAGGCCATTCGCTTGATCTTCTGTTTTACCTGGTCGGCATCGAGTATTAAACTTTTTTCAGCTGTCATAGCAGTAAGTACATACGAATGATCAAAAAAATTCCTGAGACCCTATAAATACTAACCTGGTATAGGTAAAGATTTGCTGTCTTTAAATGTTGACAGAATTACCATGGATTGAAGACTATCCACCACTTCGATATTGGATACTTTATCCAGCATGAGTTGCTGATAAGCTGCTATATCTGCACAAACGATCTTCAGAATAAAATCGCCTGAGCCTGTGATGTGATGACACTCCACTACCTCATCTACGCTTTTTATAGCGGTAATAAATTTGTTGATGTTCTCTTTATTGTGACCTTTCAGTGATGCCATAACAAATGTACTTACACCTAAGCCAACGCTGGCCGGATCAATCACCGCGTGGTAACTTCTGATCACGCCCGAAGTTTCAAGCTTGTTAACACGCTCCAAAGTCGGAGCTGGCGACAAGCCGATCTCTTTGGCTAATTGTGCATTGGTTATGTTTGAGTTTTTCTGAAGGATCTCCAGGATCTTACGATCGGTGGCGTCTAACTTAATGTTGGTCTTCATGTTCATAGCAGATGAGAGTTCGTCTTCCAAATAAAATTTGGCCAAAAATAAGAGAAAAATAGAATTGTATGGCTAACAGATGTTAATTATTTAACTTAATAAGGCCGCATAAACCTGGCGATATTTGGCCACTCCGCTCTGCAGCGAGAAGAGGTCGAAGAAGAATTCATCCTGATGGTCAGCACGATAGTCGCTAGTCGCGGGCTGTGTATCCAGATTATCCAGCACATATAGATTTTTCATACGACCCCGCAGAAATTCAACATCGCCCCAGCCCGCGTTGGTAACAACGGGAATACCCATCGCCAATACTTCGGCCATTTTGGTAGCTGACGATCCTTTTTTGGAGAACGATGGCTTGATGAAACAAAGAGAAAGATCAGATATACTTATATAGGCTGGTACATCTTCGCGTGCTGCAGCATGTACAATAAAATCGCTGTCACTACTAACCAGGTGTTTATCGGGTGTAAGCACCAGAAATTTTGCAGCAGGATTCTGTGCCTTGATCCTTTTATAGAACGACACCATTTCATTCCATAGATACCATGTACCAATGGACCCCAGGTATAGCACGATATAATCATTTGCCGATAGCCCGAGCGTTGCGCGTAATGCCGATTGCTTTTCAACCGAAGCATTCGCAGGACTGAACAGGTTAAGGTCTACACAGCAGGGAATGACTGTCACTTTAGCAGTCTCACCGCTAACGTTCCATGATCGCACAACCTGCCGGGCAGCTTCCGTCAGAACGATTATAGCATCTGCCGCCTCAAGAAATTCCTGTTCTTTCTTTTTAAAAAATCTATACACTGATTTATAGAGTATGTTATTCAGATTCCACAACCCTCCCTCTACACGCTCATCTGCCCAAAAGCCGCGCATATCAAAAATAAAGCGGATGCCGAATTTCTTCTTCAGCCACAAACCTGTTAAGGCAGTTATATAGCTTCTGCAGTGTACGATTGAGAAATTTCGCTCCCGATGCAATTGACGTGCACGTTTTCTAAGAACCGACAAATCATAAAACGTAGAGAGCACTGGCGGACTCTTATGATACGAAAGAGGTTCCCACAACAATTTATTTGCAGAACAATATGCTTGAATTTTGTCTTTATATAATGCGAATCGATGAGGCTTCTCAAAACTGATAATTGTGATGCTATAGCCAGCTTCTGATAGTCCGGCTAAATACGGCAGTATCTGCGATTGTCCTAACGGGTCCGTAAGGCCATCGTACGAAAGATATAGTATATTTTTCTTCGAAGATGCTCTCATTGATTTTCCTTCAGCCATTTATGCAACACGATCAATACCCAGACGCGGTTATACAGGTAATCTTTACCTGCAAGAAAATCTGTAACCAGTTTTTGAATATAGTCTGGCTGAAACAACCCGATCGATTCAATTGTCTCATTGCTCAGGTATGAATCTATTAAATACCGAAGATCACGCTTTAGCCAATTCGCCAGCGGCACACTAAAACCCCACTTCGGCCGGTCTATCAACGCATCGGGTATATAGTTTCGTAACAACTCCTTCAGCAACCACTTGGCTTTGCCATTGCGCACTTTCAACGATGGGTGCAATGAAAAAGCAAACTCGACAATACGATGATCGAGTAAAGGACAACGACATTCGAGAGCATAGTACATGGAAGCACGATCAACTTTTACCAAAAGATCGTCTTTTAAATAATATTGAAAATCGAACAGGGCCTGCTCTTCTCCAGCCGTTAATTTCCCTTTGTGAAGAGATGAATCTGTGTACTCAAAAGCTTTGAATGTACTCTTGTCTTTCAGCAACTGATCCCTGATCTCCTCCTGAGAAAAGAAATACTGCTCCTGCGAAAAAATATGACTTCGTATACTGCCGATCTTTACCGGCTCCAGCAATTCTGCAATCCGCTCCAGCCGACTTTTCCCCGATAACTGCAATGCCAATTTCAACGGTCGCTGTGCAATCTTCATGAGCGGGTTCGCCAGACGGTTTGCCCAAGTATAGGAGCCATACCCCTGAAACAATTCATCTCCTCCATCCCCTGTAAGAATAACCTTCACCTCTTTGCGCGCCAACTTCGAAACCAGCATGGTTGGTATCGCTGAGGTGTCTGCAAACGGTTCGTCATAATGACGGAGGTATATTTCGAGTATATCGATTGCCTCGCGCTCGGTCAGTATATATTCTGTGTGGTTTGTGCCCAGGTGTTTCGCTACATCCCGCGCATATTTACTTTCATCAAATTTGCTCTCTTTAAACCCTATGCTGAAGGTCTTTAAAGGAGCTGATGTATGCCGCGAAGCCACGGCCGAAACCAGCGATGAATCGGTACCCCCACTCAGGAAAGCTCCGAGCGGAACATCAGCGATCAATCTTTCCTGTACTGCTTTATCCAGCAGAAGTGCCAACTGTTTTTTAGCATCCTCCGGTGATTTAATTTCACCCGGATGTATATTTTCCTGCAGAGTCCAATATGGCTTGGAACTCGTGTTGAGATTACTATCCACAACGGCATAATGTGCCGCAGGAAATTTAAATATATTGGCATAGATTGTAGCTGGTTCCGGTATATAACCCAGGTGTAAAAAGGTTGCGATAACATTACGGTTAACCATTACCTGGCTACGAATAACGGGATGCTGAAGCAGTGATTTTATCTCAGAAGCGAATGCAAAAATCTCATCCGACTGAAAATAGAAAAGTGGTTTCTTACCGGCACGATCTCTGAAGAGATATACTTTATGTTCCCGCTGATCGAGTATAGCAATAGCAAACATACCCTCAAGCTTGTCAACAACCTTCTCTCGCCATACCGCAAAGCCTTCCGCTATAACTTCAGTATCCGAATGTGTTTTAAACGATACGCCATAACACGAACTCAACTCTTCACGAATCTGCAGGAAATTATATATCTCACCATTAAAAACTACAACGTATCGCTGGTCTGCCGAGTAAAAAGGTTGATTGGCACCTGTACTAAGATCGATTATACTCAGCCGCGTATGCGCCAGCGCTACCATGCCTGTCTTGTCAACAAATATACCATTAGCATCGGGTCCGCGGTGAAGTATACCGTTCACCATTCCGCTAACGGCCGGCTTGTTTAGTGTTGTTGTTGATAGTATTCCTGCTATGCCGCACATACCGCCTAAGATAGAATAAGTTTTTTTACTACGACAAGAAAACGATAATTGAACAGTACAGCCGGCCACTGCGAGAAAGACTGACGTAGAAATTTCCACCCCATAGGCTTATGATTACTTATGGCCAGGTGTAATGCAGCGTAAAGATCAAGATATGCCGCTATCTTCTTTAGCTTTGCTCCAAACTTAGATTTCACCTGCTCATCCTCTGATATGTATTTTTTTGCAAGTGTAATGCGTATTACAAATTTACCTGCATCTATTTGGAGTACGCTTCTTGACTCGTGATTTACCAATGCCGCTGTAACGACTGCATTTGTTCGGATCGGGTAGCGTGCAGCAAGTCTCACCCACAGTTCATAATCCTCTGTTCCTGACAATGCACGATTTTCATTAAAACGCTGCTGAAGCAAAATATCCCGCTTAACAAATATACCCAGGCAACTCAAGAAGTTTCCTTCTTCCAGTTTCTCATTAACAGGATCCGGCAGTGGTTTCCAAGGGTAAATTATATGGCCTTCCGGATCAACAATATTATATCCCTGATGAAAAATATCGATGCCAGGGTTATTCCAGATGTAACGAATCGCCTCCTTCAAATGATCGGCCAAAAACAAATCATCCGAATCTAAAAAAGTTATATATGCTCCGCTTGCTTTACTCACACCATAATTGCGGGCAGCGGCACGCTCGGCATTAGTTTTTTTATAGTAACTTATTCGGGCATCTGTAAATGACGAAACTATAGCTTCTGTGTTATCCGTACTGCCATCGTCAACAATAATCAATTCGAAATTGGAATAAGTTTGGTCTATGACCGACTGAATTGTCTTTGCGATATAGCCAGCCCGATTATAGGTTGGAATAACAACAGAGATAAATAGGGAAGTACCAATCGTCATCGTGAGAGAGAAAATTTATAAAAGCCGCCGGCTGTAAAATTACCGAAAGCGAATAATACCATTGTTATGAGGCATTGTATATCTTAACAAGCTTGCTAATCATAATTTCGAGGGAAAATTTATCAAGCAGAGATTTCTCACCATTCGTTATGAGGCTCGATCGCAATTCCGGATTCTCCAAAATACGTTTCATCGACAGCAGTATGGCATCGTCATCCTTATAATCCACAACAAGTGCATTACGCTCATCTTCAATAAATTCAGGAGCAACCCCCGACTGCGTAAAAACGGAGGGAACACGAGCAGCAAGGGCTTCTATATAGGTCTGTCCAAATGCTTCCGCATGCTGATCGGTAGGTACGTGAACAAACACATCAAAAACTTTATAGAGGGCCGCCAGATCTTCCTCGAATAAAATCTCTGTATATGATGTACCGGACAACTCACGAAGCTGACCTTTAATATCATTGGCATAATCACCGTGTGCATTTGCCAACACGAGATGAGCTTCAGGATATTCTATTAAAAGTTTTTTAAAGGCAGGGATAATATATTGAATTCCTTTAAGCTTGAGGTATCGCGATATCACGCCTACAACCGGGTAACCCGTTAGCTTGTATTTTTGGCGAATGGCGTTTACTCTGAATTGATCAATATCTCGAAAATATGAAAGATCAAATCCGTGATGCACCACATGTACCTTATGTGGTGGCGTTCCATCTCTATGCACCACTATATCTTTTACATTTTCAGATATAGCAATTACATCCGTTGCTAATGAATTACAGAGCACATCCCACTTTCTTCCGGATGGATATTCCACATAATGCAAGGTTGCATGATGCCGCGTCAATATTCGTTTCTTTACGCGACAGAACCAGGCAGCAGTCAGCCCCAGCATTGTTGCCCGCCAAAGATGTGTATGCACTGCATCCGGGCGTTCTCTTCTGATAATCGATCGAATCTGAAGCCATCGTTGTAAATTAGATTTATAGTCGTCATCAGCAATAACTTCATAGGGGACAAAGGCATTCTGGAGATAACCTGAAAGCACGGTTTTCTTTTTGCCAATCAGTATAAAAAAAAGATCAACATGAGGTTTCAAATACTGAGTCGTCCATTCAAAGGCGAGTGACTTATCAATATCCGACACTATATATACTACCTTTCTTTTTTTCATACATGAATATGAGGATATTCGACAGCGAAGGCCTGTATAACTATATCGTAGAGTTTATAGCGTAACTTTTTGGGCAGTAACCCAAAGGCTCCGCTATCGATGAGACGTGGCCAGAAGGGCAACGCAAACAATCTATAAAGAGCATGTTTCACTATCGAAGATGATGTTCGCGCTTTCTTATAGCGATCAGGATACAAAGTTTGCAGGGTAGCGTGTGCCTTCGCATAGGCACGTAACCGTTTTATATAGCTTATACAGGTAACTGGATCGTAATGAAAGGATCTGTTACTTTTATCAAAGACAACGGGTATACCTGCCCTGAATGCTCTATAACCAAAGTCATGATCTTCTGCATCTGTCAATCGCTCGTCAAATCCACCCAATGATTTAAAGTCCTCCTTCTTCATTGAGCAATTTGCCGCAGTGAAAAAGAAGTTTGATTCATTTAATTGTGTTGTACCTTCCTGGTATTTCTCCGTCCATCGCTCAGTTAGATGTCCTTTATAGTTTTGAATGTCTGTCTTCGTTGGCTCGATAGTTTCAACGGAATTACCACTTAAAATGGCGTGATGATTTTTGTGAAATGACTTATGCCGTTCGATAGAATCTCTCCAGGGTGTCATGTCATCATCAAAGAAAATCAAGACCTCTCCTTTAGCTTCATTTGCTCCTCTGTTACGAACACCTGCGCGACCTCTATTTTCTTGTACAACAATTCTGAGCTTACCAGAAAATTCAGACTCAAATGATTTTACCACATGTAGTGTATCATCAGTAGAGCCATCAATCACAACCAACACTTCGCTGCTTTGATCCGTTTGCTGCAACAAAGCGTTCAATAGATTACCGATCTTCTTTTCTCCATTATAGGTAGAAATAATAACACTTGACGTCATGAATCTATAACTATCGTTTATAGGTCAATAACCGATCAAGACAACGAATAATAAACCTCTCTGAGCTGGAATAATATCGTTCCATAAATTGATTCATGTTCTGGTCTATCAACTTGGATTTAGGACCTCCGCTTTTCCCCATATAGTGTGTAACAAGAGCTGTTGGTTGAAAGGCTATTGTGTAACCTAATTTACGAAACTCCATACACCACTGCATGTCTTCAACATACATAAAAAAATCGTCTGCTAATTTTCCTCCTGGCAGGGGATCCAACAATTTTCTTCTAAACATAAAGAATGTTCCCCAAACCCAATCCGGATAGACAACTTCTGAATAATTAAAGAAAAAACCGAGCAGGATTTTACCGGACTTAGCACGCGGCAAAATCTTCTGCAACCTGAAAAGCTCGAATAATTTATACTTGATGGATGGGAATCGCTGGCAATTATGCTGGGTAATACCATCCGGGAATTTAAGCGTAGCACTTACAACCGCCACCTGCTTTTCGCGCCGTAGAAAATTGAGGCATATGGATATTGCATCATTTTGCAGTTCTGCATCGCTGTTTAATAATAAAATGAATTCTCCCTTCGCATGCAGAATACCCAGATTATTGCCTTTCGCGAATCCTAAATTAACATCACTCTCTATTAATGTAACGGCAGGAAAAAGTATACTAATCTTCTTTATATCGCGTTCCACCGAAGCATTATCGACAACAATTATTTCGTATGAACATCCTGTTGTTCTTTCAAGTATACTTTGAATGCACTTGCAGGTCAATTCAAAAGTATTGTAATTAACAATAATTACCGACACCTGAGGATCAATGGCTGTCATGGTTAATTTGCCTGGTTACTATTTATATACTTACCTATCTTAATTCGCGAAGCTCTGAAACGATCAATGGGTAACAGAAAATAATGATACGCCAATACAGAAAATATCAATGTCATTACAACGAGCGGCAAGCCGGTGCCAAATTGTTTTGGAAATCGATTGGCTCCCACAATCATCAAAAAGAGACAGTGGCTAATGTATAGCGGATATGTTAGCTCGCCAAGGTAACGATCGTATTTATAGTTGGATAGTCTGTAGAAAATTGCTGGTGTAAATAAGAAGACACAAGTAAAAATCAACCAATCTGATTGTATATACTTATAGGTGAAAAACGTTAGCACCAGAAGAACAAAAAATAAAATTCCGTAGCGTTTATCCGGCAACCATTTATTCTGAAAAAGTTTGTACGACAAAACGCCTAATAAAAACCAAAACAGTTCCGTTGGAGCAAATCTATAGATAGCGAAGCTTTCCTTTATATCGAAACCTATATATAAGAATATTCTTAAGGCAATTACTCCAAGCAACCAATATATAATAACCATCTTCTTTTTGGTAACTATAAACGGCGTGAGCAAATAAAAGAACAGCTCAATAGAAACGGTCCAGGCAATGGGTATAAATAAAAGCTCCTGCATTTTCAGATCTCCTTCGAGCCCCAGGAACTGCAAATGTCCCAAATCATTAATTCCAAAAAATGTTATTATATCCTGACCTATCAATGATATATTAAAGAACAGAACCGTGATCAACGCGCCCAGACTGTTGGGTTGTTCGTTGTATTTATCAATGTAGTATTGCAGCTCGCCATAAGAGCCGAACAGAACTCCAAAGACAATGCTTAATAGCACCGTCAGAATAATTACGAGCAGATATAGTGGATATAATCGCAGTACGCGATTCGAAAAGAAATAGTAAAGAGGACGTTCTGTTCCTTCGTATTTCTCTACAAATATCATGGTCATATAAAATCCGGAGATAATGTAGAAGGAATGTACCGCCTGTGATCCTGGTATAATCTCCACCCCCAATAATGGGCTCGAATGAACAATGACTACAGAAAGAGCAAGTAAAAATCTTATCAATCCCATTACTTATTTCTTCACTTTGAACCGATTTTCGATCGAAGAATATCCCAATAGAATTTTACTCTGGCAATATTCCGGTTATTCTTTAAAAATAGCTGAAAATCTGTTAAGGGAAGTTTTGAGACAGTAAAATTCTTCATAAACGCTTCCGCTGATTCTCCTGGGCAATAGTTTAAGGTCGGCCAGGTGGTTGATAATGCAGGATGAAAGTTTGCTATATATTGAAAGTTGTATTCATCTAAAGCCTTCCATAAGTTATAGTATGCTATTCTCTTTTGCTTCTCCTGCAATTCCTCCGCAGCATGGCCCCAATTATTTATCTTGAACCAAAGCTCATCTTCCGATCTTGCCCACGTTTCATGGATAATATAATGCTGACTAATTCGATTAAAATGATCGTTATGTCTTGCTCGTTGATAGTCGGGAAAAGTAGTTGCTACCGGAACAGTTTCAGGAATGGCGTTAGGGAACGATACATATATATAGCCTTGTTTCGTTTTCTTTATAAGAGGAACCCAATAGGCACAAACATTCAAAGGCTTTTCTTTTCCGGTTGGGTTGGGATTGATTCTCTTCAATTCTTTAACGAAAGAACCAAAGTCCAGAAAATACTCATCGCTGTCAATTTGAATATGCCATCCGCCTTTTCCAAGCTTATCGGCAATCAACGTTCTATGGCGATTGCAATTTTGCCTTGCATTCAACTCCGGTAATGAGAAGCAATCTTCATAGAGTATAATTTTATTATCACGGTCGATCGCTTTAATAAAATTATAAAAACCGGCATTATCAAAATCATAAACATTACCTGCCCAGGATTTCCTGTCTTTATCGATTGCCAGGCAAATCACATCTGCATGTTCATATATTTTAGGAACAGACTTCTTTAGCAGTTCCCAGTCGTATGAAACACAAAAACCTACTTTTATAATTGGACTTGCTCCCATGTCATGCTCTTTTAACTCAAATGCAGTAAAATTTTTTACTACTCAATAGCAGGCTTATACTTAAGTATAGCCTTGATGAAAAGTTTTAAATTTTGAAAGACAGATACTCCCTTAAGGGTAAACTGATTTGCCAGGAAAAAAGCCTGCAAACCAATATAGGTAGAAGTAGTACATCTATAAAAATACATATTTACCAAAAGACTATGTACTGCTTTTGTGGGCACGGCGTATGTTACATTCTTATCCATAACAGAACGAATCAACTGTCCAACGGACTTCAACTCTTCAGGCGTAAAACCAGAATTTTTGAAGAACAACTTATGCAAGATGAGTTCTTCAGAACATTTAAAATCCATGTTTCTGAAAAACTTTCGTATATAATCCAGTTGCGTTTGTTGCTTAAGCTCCTGTTGTGCCTCTGAACGTTGTTTTAAACTGATGTTGTTATCGTGTATGCGGTAATATAGCAACACCTCTTGCAAATTCTTAAGTCTTCCGAACTCACATATTCTCACCCAGAGCTCATAATCTTCGAAGGGCATGTGCTCATGACTGTAAGAAATTTTTTTCGCCCGCACTATACTTGCCCGGAACATCACCGATGGATGACAAAATGCATTGATATATAGCAGCTTTAATTTAATATCTTCATCGTCTGCAGGAAGCTTTACGACCTGGGTTCCATCAACAACCCTGAAATTTGTTCCACACAGAATATACTCCTCATTCTGCTCAAGGAATTCATACTGTTTTTGAAATCTGTCCGGATGAGCAATATCATCGGCATCCATCCGTGCTATATACTTTCCCCGGGCTTTTTGTAGTCCGATATTTAACAGTGCAACATATCCCTGGTTGTATTCAAAATCAATGAAATGAATCCTCGGATCAGTAAAGGATTGAATAATCTCTTTAGATCGATCTGTCGATCCATCATTAAATATCAGGAACTCAAAGTCACCAAAATTTTGAGATAGTATGCTATCAATAGCTTGACGAAGGTAAAGCTCAGCATTATAGACCGGCATTAAGACTGAAATAACAGGCATACTATGCTAGCTTCCAGGTTCTACTTATAAATCTATCTATTGCTACTGTGGCGTAAGGCTTATATTTTTTCTCTACTTTATAAATCATTGGGGGTCGGGGTCATGTAAATACTCTTCTTTTCTTATCGTTCTAATTTTTTATAAAATGCAGTTTCCCAAAAGAAAGGCATCAGTTCACTCCATAATGCATGTCCTGCCTCAAAGGTAGGATTCGGTTCGGTATAAAATTGATCAGCCTTTCGCTTAACATCTGTGGCATCTATCACACTCGAATTGCGAAATGCACCGGAGTTGATTGTGTCGTTAATAAATTCCTTCCATGGGCCAAGGAACCAGTCTGTAAATGGAGTTCCAAAACCTGTTTTTAGTTTTCTACGCACCACCTTCACTGATAGAACAGGTTGTATGGCATCGCGTAAAATCGCCTTTGTAAAACCGTTTCTCAATTTACTCTGCCACGGTAGCGAAAAGCAGTATGTAACCAATCTGTAATCCATAAAGGGCATGCGTACTTCAACTCCTGCAGTCATAGAATACCGGTCGTAGTTGCGAAGTAAGGTTGGCAAAATATAAAAATGAAATTCTTTATATAGCGCTGCATTGAAGTATCCAAGCTCTTTCACCAGATAATCATTCTCTTCGTTGAACTTCAAAAATTTAGACAGGTAAAATTTCAACATATTTTTTCTTCCTGCAAACCCATCTACAACAACCTTGAAATTACTTCTGTCAGTACCTCTTAACTGTTTATAAGTGGTTGCAATTTCATTTATACCCGGTATATTAAATGGCGCATCTTTTACAGCGTTAAATATAGTGGTGCCATAGCCCGCCAGCAGTTCATCGGCTCCGTGCCCGTCCAGGCTAACCGACACACCGTTTGCTTTTATTGCTTTATAGATCTCAACCATGGGTATAGGACTGGTGAGAAACAGCTCTTCGAAATACCAGAGATAGTTACTTAATGTATCTATACCTTTGGTGGCATCTATTTCATAGAAATGTCCTTTCAGACCGAGGGACTTTACAACCATTTCAGCATATTCCTTTTCATCCAGTTCTGTACCTGTAAAGGTAGCAACAAAGGCGTTCTGCCAATCTGTTTGCTCATGATCTACAAAGCCGTTTGTGCCAAGGTAATGCATAGCTGCTGCCACGGAGCTGGAGTCAAGACCTCCGCTTAATGCAGTACCAATCTTTACATCCGACCGCATTCTGATTTTACACGAATCAAAAAACAATTCACGGAAGCGTTCAACCTGTTCTTTATAGCTCTCCTTTACGGTGCCTATATGTTGAAGTGTATCCCAATAACGTTGCAATTTTATAGTTGTATTATCGGGCTTTAAATAAGCATAGTGACCTGCAGGAAATCGGCAAATATGTTTCAGCAGCGATTTTGATGAGTTCTCGTATTCATATATATTCCTCTGGCACCAGGCAAAATCTTTACTCATGGCAACTTCATCGAGTAAAGGGGCCAGAGCTTTCATCTCAGATCCAAAAATGAAACCTTGTCGGGTGTAAGCATAAAAGAGAGGCTTCACTCCAAATCGATCTCTCGCCATGAATAAAGTCTTCTGCTTACTATCCCATATAGCAAACGCCCACATACCATTAAACCTTTCCAAACAGCGATGCCCCCATTCTTTGTAGGCCTTTAGTATAACTTCAGTATCGCAGTTGGAGCGGAAGTGATGTCCATTTGCCTCCAGAACTTTTTTCAGTTCTTTATAATTATATATCTCTCCATTAAAGATAATGGTCAGTTCACCATCGGTCATGGGCTGTTTACCAAAGTCGCTCAAATCCAGAATAGACAACCTCCGATGTCCGAACATCACGTTGCTATCGGGATCTTCCCACAAGCCATACCCGTCTGGCCCCCGATGCGAGAGCCTGTGTAAACTTTTTTCAAAAACGTGCCTATCGAATTTCCCAATTCCTCCCAGAATCCCGCACATAACTGAAGATGTTGTTAAGTTTTTCTTCTAATTCATTTCCTATATTTTATCAACGCTTTTAACAATAGTTTGAGTTGGGCCACTCTTGATGATTCTACAAAATCGAATTTATAAGTTAGCAAAAAAGATTTCAACCCTATACTTGTAGAGGTAGTACATCGGTAGAAAAATTTTTCTGCAAGCAAGCTATGTACTTTACCCGAAGGCACTGGGTACACAGTCCGTTTATCAATGATACGCTGAATTAACTCACCGCACATGAGTAACTCTTCGTAATAAAAATCTGTTTCCTTAAAAAATAGTGTATGAAGTAATGTGAGGTCTGCAGACCCAAGGGCTGCATGCTCGAAAAACCAGGTGATGTAATTTAGTCGCGACTGATAAAGGGTTTGAACCTGCTGCGGAGTTCTTTTTTTCAGGCTGATGTTGTTGTCATGCACCCGGTAGCTTAAAAGCGTATCTGGAAGGTTTCGAAGTTTTCCATACGCGGCAATTCTTCCCCACAGCTCATGATCCTCAGCAGGCATATAGTCTGCTTTATAGTATACTTGTTTGTCGTACAACAGCTTCGCCCGCATCATGACAGACGGATGACAGAAAGGGGTTATATAAAGCATTCTCAACTTTATATCCTCGTCCTCCAGCGGAAGGTCAATCCGCTCGCGACCACCAATCACACTGAACAGTGTTCCGCATACTATATATTCCGGATTGCTTTCCAGAAAATTATATTGTCTTTGAAATCGATCCGGTTGTGAAATATCATCTGCATCCATGCGGGCTATATATTTACCCGTTGCATTTTTCATTCCCAGATTCAGTAGCGTTACATATCCCTGATTGTAGTCAAAATCTGTAAAATGGATACGCGGATCCTTAAATGATTTTATTATCTCCGAAGAATTATCGGTTGATCCGTCATTGAATATCAGAAACTCAAAGTCATCAAAGCTTTGTGCCAGTATACTGGCTATACTCTCATGCAAATATTGCTGCGCATTATATACCGGCATTATAACTGAGATGGCAGGCATACAGCTATCGCAATTTATTCATCAGAGCTTTTGCCAGGGCACTAAAGGCAGACTTCAGTCCAAGTTGACCTTGTTCATAAAGTTCAGCACGTTCTGCCTGGTATCGGTAAAAAGTAAACAAATCAGGATGCACAACATCAACATATCCGGAAGAGAGAGGTTCCAATTTATGATTTAAGGGATGGCCTTCTTTGCAGAATACAACCATATTCTGTTTATACCACACATCAACTTTTGAATTTGTCCATATTGCCGGACGAAGCACATCGTATAAAGTATACTTTACAGCTTCAAATTTACTTTTCCAGAATGACAGCCATTGTTCATTTACATGGTTTTGTCCTCCCTGCTTCGGAATCGCCGCAGAAAAAACTATTACATCGCTATGTTTAGTCAATGTATCAACAAAGTGTTCTGCAAATTGTTCATCCAAATGCTCGGCAACTTCCAGTGAAATAACGAGATCGAATTTTCGATTCAGGTTCCAATCTTGCCGCAGATCCTGCGGGTGGAATTTACTTTGAGGAATCTGCAACAGATCTCTGTTAACATAACTCCCGTCTACTCCGCAGTAGTCAGTTACACCGAGCAGTTCAAACGCTTTAAGCCATGTACCGATACCACAGCCAACATCGAGTATACTGGATGGCGCGATCAATTCCATAATCAATGGAGCCACCTCGCGAGGAGCTGTCAGGTTATGAACGTTTTCAGTATGTATATAAAGTGCGCTCAATTCTTCTTAATTATATACCCGATCGTATTTCTCCATTGATATACTCTGCTTGGCGTATGCGTAGCCGAAAGATAATCGTGCACGGCACGTGCGCAGCCATCCCATGTATAGTAATCGTCAAGAATAATTATTCCGCCCGGTACAACATGGGGAAATAAATTATCCAGGCATGTCTTGATGGAATCATACCAATCTCCATCCAAACGCAGTATACCGATAGGGTGCTTCTCATACGTTGGCAAAGTATTCTCAAACCAACCGCGATACGTTTTGTAAAGTTTGTGCCCGGCCAGATTCATCGCGTCATGTGCATACGACTCTTCTGCCGTACAATTATCATAATAGCCCGGAGACGTCACATTCTGCTGCCATGCCATTGCTGCCTTGCCATCAATCTCTTTTGCAGGCGGTAGTCCTTCGAAACTATCGAAGAGGTGAACTCGTCTTTCATTCCCTAATACTTCAGCAATGGCAGCGCTCATGCCACCTCGCCATACACCACATTCTACATAGTCACCCTTGATATCTTTAAATGCATTGCACAAATCCAGGTTAAGCGCAAAGTAATCCTGCGGTATCATGGTATATGTATTATACTTTTCATATAGAGAAGCATAATGATCAAACGCTCTGTTATAGCGCCTTACATCTACACCACCCAGGCGTAACACTTTTTTTATTAATGACCTATGCATTTACGATTCGAGAGTTGGGTACTATAAATCCATTGCTATGTGAGTGTGGGAAGCTTCTGCCTTTTGCAGGAGATTCTGAAATCTCGAAAGCTACAATCTCTTTCTCCCAACACATTGTTTCTGTATTGTGTTCTCCTATCCACACGGAAACTTTGTATTGATCCGGAATCAGAGGCGGCAGCTCAATTTCGGTTTCTATAATTTGTTCTGTTTCCGAAAACTTAATAAAAGGTTGCTGTTTTGGTATCGCCTGCAAAACAGGAACACCAATAGAATTTGAAATATCGTATGCAACAAACAAATCTTTATGTCTTGATTGTGATGCAATGCCGATTTTTACCGATAAAGTATGGGATGGTTGTGTTCCCTGAAGATGAAGAGCCACCTGGCTGATATAGGCTGCTGACTTACCAGGCGCTGAAGTTGTCCACTGTGCTGTGTTGCCACCAAGTGAAGCAGCCTGATAATCATGAATGATTTCTGATACGGTGCCTTGCTTTTTTAGTCCTCCTTTTTCTATCAGTATAGCTCTTCGACATAAATTACTTACAGCGGCCATATTGTGACTCACAAACAAAATGGTTTTTCCGCTTTTGTTTACGGTCTCCATTTTACCTATACACTTCTTCTGAAACTCGGCATCGCCTACAGCGAGCACTTCGTCTATAATTAATATCTCTGGCTCCAGGTGTGCTGCTACTGCAAATGCCAGTCGTAGTTGCATGCCGCTTGAATAGTGCTTCAGTGGTGTATCCAGAAACTTTTCGGTACCGCTGAAATCAACAATCTCATCGAACTTCGCTTTTATCTCGGCATGTTTCATTCCGAGGATGGAGCCGTTCATAAATATATTCTCGCGACCGGTAAGTTCCTGGTGAAATCCTGTACCTACTTCCAACAAACTCGCAATGCGACCGCGCACGGTAATGCGACCGGTAGTAGGTGGAGTAATGCGTGATAGAATTTTCAGCAAAGTAGATTTACCGGCACCATTTCTACCAATGATACCGATAGACTCTCCAGGTTGTACATCAAATGATATATCGCGCAAAGCCCAGAATTCTTCCGTAGCTTCTTTAGCCGAGAACAAACCTGAAAGTTTATCACGGAAACTTAAATAGGGAAGCTGCTGATGCTGGATCAGAAACTTCTTGGAAATATTTTGAACTTCAAGTATAGGCTTCATGCCAGGTCTGCAAAGAATAATTCTGTTTTTCTAAAATAACCAAGACCTAACAGTAACGATACAATAGAAGCACAAATGCTAATGGTAATCAATACCGGATCTAAGGGGTCAGTGCTTAAAGGCACTCTAAAAAATGTTATTGCAGCATACATCGGGTTTAAGGCTAACACGTATCTGAGAAAAGATAAATCTATACGCGACACAGGATATACTATAGGCGTGAGAAAAAAAGCTACCTGCATTACAAACGAAACTACAAAACGGAAGTCGCGATACTTGATCATAAGTGCTGATAACCAGCAACCTAATCCCACAGCTCCCACAAGGCTCAATGCAAAAGCAAGTGGCCAGAAGAAAACAAGCTCTAGAATATTAATAGATACCGGGGCAAAGAATAAGTAGATAATAAAAAGAATAAGCGCAACAGCGAGGTCAACGAGTGATGCCAGTACGGACGATAATGGTATAATCAGCCTGGGGAAATATATCTTCTTGATGATGGGTGCGTTCAGCACCATGCTGTTACCTGCGTTTGTTACGGATGTTGAAAAGAAATTCCAAAGCAACAAACCTGAGAAAGCAAAAACAGAATATGGAATTCCACCTGTGTTAACCCCGAGCATTCTTCCGAAGAAGAACGTGAAGATGATCATCATGAGCAGCGGTTGAAGCATCACCCAAAAAATACCCAAAACAGTCTGCTTGTATTTTACTTTGATATCGCGCCAGGTAAAAAAATAAAACAACTCGCGGTAGCTCCATAGCTCCCTGAAGTTGAATGACAGGCGACTGGCTGGTTCAATTACGGTATCCGGGTGTGACTGACTCATAGCAAGGGACTTTCGGTTACAACATGTAAGCCATTTTTGGCAACGCACTACATGTCAATGTAAAACATAATACTTTAAAAAATCTAACTTCCCTGATTGGGATAAAACTCTAAAAGTTGTCTCACATTAACACGTGCTATCACGAAGGCTTTTGTTTGTTGTGTTTTAATATTTTTGCAAAGGTAATCATGAATGTATTCTTTTTATTCCCCTACCCATTAAGTGAGTCGCCTTCGCAGCGTTTCAGGTTTGAACAATATTTTAAGTTGCTCGAAAATTCGGGAGTTCGTTGTTATAACCAATCTTTTTGGGGGATAAAAACCTGGCGTGTTCTTTATAAAAGTGGCCATACACCACAAAAAGTGGCTGGTTTTTTAACCGGAATATTAAAAAGAATATTCTTACTTATAAAAATAGGCAAGGCTGACTACGTTTTCATTCACCGTGAAATTATGCCGGTAGGTCCGCCTGTGTTCGAATGGATCATTGCAAAAATTTTCCGAAAAAAAATTATTTATGATTTCGATGATGCGATCTGGCTTCCAAACACCTCCGCGGAAAACAGGATTGTCTCAATTATCAAGTGGCATTCAAAAACACAATCGATTTGTAAATGGAGCTATCGCGTAAGTTGCGGAAATAATTACCTGGCCGGCTTTGCCAAGCAATTCAATCGCCATGTTGTATTCAATCCTACAACTATTGATACGGAAGGTCATCACAATCCGGCCTGTTATTCTAAACATGCCAGTGGGAAAATCACGGTTGGCTGGACAGGCTCGCACTCTACTTTAAAATATATAGATGTTGTTATACCTGTTCTCAAACAACTTGAAACAAAGTATGGTGCTATATTTCAGTTTATAGTAATCGCGAATAAAAAACCTGAATTACCACTGAACAACCTCGTGTTCATTCCCTGGAAGGAGCAAACTGAAATTGAAGACCTGAGCAAAATTGATATTGGTATTATGCCTTTAACAGACGATATCTGGGCGCAGGGTAAATGTGGCTTCAAAGCACTGCAATATATGGCGCTGCAAATTCCGGCTGTGGTTTCGCCTGTTGGGGTTAATATTGAAATTATAGAATCGGGGATCAACGGCTTCTTATGTTCTTCGGAAGAAGAATGGTTTAACGCCATTGACAAACTCCTTCAGGATGAGACATTGCGACACCGCATTGGTGCCGCGGGAAGAAAGAAAGTGATTGAACATTACTCGGTGCTTTCTAATTCTTCCACATTCCTGTCCTTGTTCTCATGATAGATCAGGATGAGTGCCAGGGTATAGAACGGGAGTAACGGAATTTTATAGCGCGAGAGTGTGCCGAAATTAAAGGTGGATACACCTACTGCAAAAGCAAACGTTAAGCTGAAGACAATACAAAAAATTATGTGCGGGTTTGTTAATGCTGCAAAAAACGTTGAGCCACGCTTGAATACTACATATACTGTTAAAGACAACAGCACCAACGACTCCATAGCCGACATCAGCATCAACGGATTTCGTGCTTCCCATAT
The DNA here is from genome assembly GCA_902168205.1 of uncultured Chitinophaga sp. GTDB lineage: Bacteria > Bacteroidota > Bacteroidia > Cytophagales > Cyclobacteriaceae > Ohtaekwangia > Ohtaekwangia kribbensis. The sequence continues at coordinate 69,578 of CABHOK010000014.1, forward strand.
ATAGGGCCTGAATAACGAAACATTTATAGCCTGCGGACTAAGTTTTACAAGACTACCAAAAGAGCCATCAAGTTCGCCCAGCGAATATGTGCTTCCTGCATCATGTCCTGTAAGGTAAGCTATATCATAGGCTGTAACCATGGCGGTATTACCGAGCTGGTCCAACGCGTAGCGCGAGTCATCTTTACCAACCTGACTAATCGCAAAATAACCGGATACAACTGTAATGGCTGCAACAAACGGCAGCATCATAACTTTAAATGCCATCGATCGTATCTTCGATAAATTGGTAGCATATACCCATATCATTATCGCGGGCAAATAGGTTAGTAGTATATATTTCTTGATCGAGAAAATAATGTAAAAGCAAAGCAGCAACAGCAATACACTGAAAATGTTTATTCTTCTGTCCAGGAAAATTCTTTTTATAAGTAACGTTGCTATACCGAGCCCGGCCAAGGTAATGGTATCTTTCAACAAACCTGATCCCCAAAAAACAACAGACGGAATAAAGAGCGTTGCAATAGCAATAAGTTTATGCAAGTCTGGCCGCACCTCATAGAACGCGACAAACAACATCCACAACCCGATGAAACTTATCACGGCAAAACAAACGGCAGTGGCGGAGTATGAAGAGAATGTAAACAGATCAAATATAGCTGCAATGCGAATTAACATGAATGATGAGCGGTCGTGAAAAAAAGGAATGAGTGATGAGTACTTGTAAATTCCTACTTCACTGGAGCCATCACTAAACAACAACTTGAAACCTGTAGCCGGATTGTCCATAAAGGCTTCCCATATATGTCGGCTGCCGTAAGAGTGAAAGTTATAGGTATCACCTCCGCCATAATAAAATTGATAAATAAACCCCAGGGCAAGTGCGCCCAGAATTTTAGCGGTGAGTGCAGGAAAAAAATAAGGCCGCGTTATCTCATCGGTTATACGGCTGCGCAATATATAGGCAACAATATAAACAATCAGAATGACGATGGGTGTAACAATGAAATCGCGGAGTTCCAAGCTCTTAAATCTTCAACGCTTAAAGTTCAGCCTTTACAATTGATAATACAAACTGCAATCACGGTCTGTTATCAATCGCCCTTTTCAAGTCCTTTTAACCTTCGCTTGGCATCTTTATAAGCTTCATCTTTTCTGCCAGCCTTTTTCTTCACCAGGTTAAACCAGCGTTTGGCTTCTGCTTTGTTACCTTGCTTCTGTGCAATTTCGCCAAGCGCAATCATGGAGTATAAATAATATCCTGATTCGGTAGCTTCAATCTGTTCGGCAAACTTCATACAGAGTTGATAGTAAGTTTTGGCTTCGTCCAGCCGCTTGCGAGCCTCGTAGATTTGCCCGAGAAAAAAAGATGCATACCGGCCGCTGGTGGCTTCATAACCAACCATGCCGCTATCAATGCGTGTTAAAATATTTCTACAAACCGGTTCTGCTTCCGTGAAGCGCCCCATGGAATAAAGCATGCGCGCATAGTACCGGTGGAAGTATGGATTGTCAGGATAAGTCTGGTATAAATATTCACTGATCTGAAATGCTCCATATTGATCGTTCTCATAACTATTGAGTATACGCATCAGCCATACCATTGCTTCCGTTCGGGTATAGAATGCATTATACGACACTTCCTTCAGTTGCTTTAGTCCCAACGCTTTATCACCTTTCTTAAAGAACCACAAAACTGGTTTTAATGCCGGGTAATTTTCAGGCACCCACACCGAAAAATAATTATAGAGTGCATCGCCAAATAAAAGCTCCGGGCTTAAGTCTTGTTTCTCTTTACATTCTTCGAGATAGTCCAGGCCATCTTTACCTGCCGATGCCGCTTTACGCCAATTCTTTCTTTCTTCATCTGCATATAGCCTTCCCTTGAAACCATAGGCAGCCGCCATAAAGAAAGCAGCTTCTGTGCGGTAAGCCGGGTAATCATCGTAAAGCTTTTCCCCTACTTCAATGGTTGAGTCCATATAGGCCAGGAAAGTATCATCGTGCGAAGTATCTTTTGTATTCGGCATGATCTTCCACCATTCAATCAGTCCCATTAAAAAATAGGGAAGCGGGTGCCAGCGATACCGGGCGCGCAGGTAATGAAATTGAAATTCGGCCCGCTCGAATTTGAAGTTGTACAGATCGTTCAATGCCTGTGTACACTCCAGTTGCACGCTCACGCTGGAAAGCAAAATGATCGTAGTATCTTTTCGGGTTGTGAGTTGTGCTTTTGCAGAGAAACCTGCTACTAATAGAAAGGCAACAATCAAAAGCCTGACAAACACCGAACCTTTATACATTTGAAACGCTGAACGCTTTACCATTTATTTGCTTTAAACTTTATTAAAACCTGCGGCATCAAGGCCGAAGATTTGAATCCCGACTTTCCATGACGACATTCCCGGAACCCGAAACTAAATCATTCTTCGCTACCGACAAAAGATTGTTATTCATTCTGTTGTGCCTGATAACACTCTTGTTGCTCTACATCAAAATCGCCTTTATCGAAAACGAAACTGCGGCCTTTGAGTTTCTCCAGGATCGTCCGGAAGGAATGATTCTGAAGATCATTGCCGGCCTGAAGCTGTTTTCCATCCCGCTCATTTACCTGTGGAAATTCACGGTTATTGCCTTCGTGATCTGGATTGGTTGCTTCATGTTCGGCTACCGGGTAACCTATACGCAATGTTGGGGTGTGGTAATCGGTGCAGAATATATTTTTCTTATCCCGGAGGTTCTGAAGATCATGTGGTTTATGGTGATTGAGACAGATCCCAGCTACAACGACATTGGTGCTTTCTACCCGTTTTCACTCATGCATTTTTTTGATTATTACTCCATCGACAAACGGTGGGCCTACCCGCTGCGCGCATTAAATCTTTTTGAGATAGTCTATTGGTATATGCTCGTAATCGGCATTAATCACTACGCCCGCAAAGACCAGCAATATGTATGGATCATCGTGTCGTGCTCCTATATTTTGCTATTCTTTTTGTGGTTGTTGTTTTATGTTATGGTGTATGATTGACAGGACCGAAGTCAGGAAACTGGTGGGCTTTCTTGAAAATTGAAGTATAGAAGGTGAGCCGTTCTCTAGAGTCCGAACGTTAGAAAGACCGGAAGTCCGGAAGATGAGGTATATATACTCAATGGATTACTCGCTTACGCACCACGAGCTTTCGAACTCTCAGCTCTATGAATTCTACTTCTAAATTTCTCCGCTTAGCACCTACATTTTTTATTTCTGACATTCTATCTTCTGGGTTTTACTTTCGGTCTTCCGAACTTTCCGACTTCTCTTCTTCCCTCATCGAAAAAACTTCCTAACTCCCTCACAAACCTGCGCTACTTGCTGCTCTGTCATTCCCGGCCAAAGGGGGAGGCTCAAACAAGTTTCTGCTATCTTTTCGGTTATTGGGAAATCGCCTTTACGAAAATTCAGCGACTCGTATGGTCTCTGTAGATGTGGCGGAACAGGATAGTGAATCATGGTACCAATGCCACGTTCTGTAAGATAGAAGCTGAGTTTATCGCGGAACTTCGTTCGGACCACAAACAGATGGTATACATGATCCGCTTCTTTATCAGACAACGGGAGTACTATATCACCAACATGCTTGAGTTGTTCAAGATATAGTGAAGCAAGTTCTCTGCGTTGCTCATTCCAGGCTTCGAGATGTTTTAATTTTACGCGAAGAATTGCTGCCTGCATCTCATCCAACCGTGAGTTCACGCCCAGATATAGTGCTATATTCTTTTCTTTAAGTCCGTAGTTCCTATACTGTTTTACGAAGGTCGCGAGTTGTTCGCTAGCTGTTGTCACAGCACCTCCATCGCCCAACGCTCCAAGATTTTTTGTGGGATAGAAACTAGTAGCGTTGATCGTTCCCCAACTGCCTGTAAAAGTCTTTAACCAGCGGCTGCCCTGTGCCTGCGCATTGTCTTCAACAGTAAAAAGTTTATGACGCTCAGCCAGTTCCATTATCGCTGTCATGTTGCAGGCCTGGCCATATAGATGTACCGGTAAAATTGCTTTTGTGCGGGGTGTTATCACCTCTTCTATTCTTGAAGTATCGATATTAAACGTACTCTCATCCGGTTCTACCGGAACAACCGTTGCACCCGTTCGGCTAACAGCGAGCCATGTGGCGAGGTAAGTATGAGCAGGAACGATGACCTCGTCACCCGGCTTTACATCACACGCCAACAAGCTCATGGTCAATGCGTCAAGCCCGTTGCCGACACCTATACAGAAGGGGATTTCATGCCATGCAGCATACTCCTTTTCAAAGGCATTTACTTCTTCGCCCAACACAAAAGCGCTCCGATCGTAAACCTGTTGAACAGCCTGCTGCACGGCTGTCTTTATGATAGTGTGTTGTGGCTCCAGCGATAAAAATGGTATAGGTTCTTTACTCATGCGATGTGCCTATAACTAAACTTTTCCGATTCAAAGATACACGTCTTCATTACCCGTAGCCGTTCTATAAATCTATTCCACGGAAAAAGTAAAAATTCCCTTATTTTCGGGCTTTTAAATTACAGGTCATCATTTTCATACAACATGAATTTTCAGAAAACCAATAACATCACCGGCTGGATAGTTTTTGCCGTTGCTCTCATTACGTATTGGCTCACCATGGAGGAAACCGCCAGCTATTGGGATTGTGGTGAATTTATTTCGGTATCGTATAAGTTACAGGTGCCTCACCCGCCCGGAGCTCCTTTCTTTCTCTTGCTCGGCCGCCTCTTCTCTTTCCTTGCCTTCGGTGATGTAACAAAAGTTGCTTACTGGATAAACTTCAGCAGTGTACTGGCCAGTGCCTTCACTGCATTGTTCCTCTTCTGGTCTATCGTTCTGTTTGGCCGCAAGCTGATGAAGATCAGAACCGAAGAAGAATTAACATCTGATAAAACATGGGTATTAATGGGCGCTGGTCTGATCGGATCACTGGCCTATACCTTTACTGACTCTGCATGGTTCTCGGCTGTTGAAGCAGAGGTATATGCTATGTCATCTTTCTTCACAGCCTTTGTTGTATGGGCGATGTTGAAGTGGGATGTTATTGAAGACGAATCAAAAGCCAACCGCTGGTTGTTGCTTATATTCTATATGATGGGACTTTCCATTGGTGTCCACTTGTTGAACCTGGTTACGATCCCTGCCCTGGCACTGATTTACTATTTCAAAAAATACAAGCCTACTACCTGGGGCGTTATTGGTGCCATGCTGGTAAGTCTGTTGATCATTTTCTTCATCAACGATATAATTATCCCGGGACTGCCAACATTAGCTGGCAAGTTTGAGATATTCTTTATCAATAGCGTAGGTCTTCCATTCGGTTCGGGTGCGATCATCTTTGCTTTATTACTATTTACTGCACTGATCTGGGGAATTATATATTCTCAAAAACAAGAACACGTGTTACTCAATACGGCATTAAATGCACTAGCCTTTGTACTTATCGGATATGCATCTTATGCACTGGTGGTTATCCGTTCAAACGACAATACACCAATCGATGAGAATGACCCTTCGGATGTGATGAGCTTTGTAAGCTACCTGAAGCGTGAGCAGTACGGAAGCCGTCCGTTGTTGTATGGTCCTTATTTCACGGCACAACCTATCGGTATAAAAGAAGGTGGCGCTATTTATAAGAAAGGAAAAGACAAGTATGAGATCAAGGATCATAAGTTTGAGTATGAATATGAACCCGGTCAGCAAACTATATTACCACGTATCTATAGCAGCGATCCGGATCATGCACAGATATACCGTGAGACATTAGGATTACAGGAAGGACAGAAGCCAAGTTTTGGCGATAACATTAGCTTCATGGTTCAGCATCAGATTGGCTGGATGTATGTGCGCTACTTCTTCTTCAACTTTGCAGGTCGCGAAAGTGATATTCAGAATGCTGATTGGATGGGCCCCTCAAACTGGTTTGAAGAACTCCCGCCTATGCTTTCTGAAAACCGTGGACGGAATAACTTCTTTATGATTCCGTTTGTACTCGGACTTGTAGGTATGTTCTACCAGTCGGTGCACAACACGCGTAACTTTGTTGTTGTAGCGCTGCTGTTTATACTTACCGGTGTTGCCCTTGTTATATACCTGAACTCGCCTCCTACCGAGCCGCGCGAGCGTGACTATATCTATACCGGATCGTATTATGCATACTGCTTCTGGATAGGTTTTGCTGTAATTGCTATAGCGGAGACATTAGGTAAATACCTGGGCAATCTGCGAACAGCCGGCATTGTAGCTACACTCATTGCACTGCCTGCACCGGTACTGATGGCACAGCAGGGCTGGGACGATCACGATCGTGCTAATCGTTACTTCTCGGTTGACTCTGCCGTGAATTACCTGCAGTCGTGCGCGAAGGATGGTGTGCTCTTTACGGGTGGTGATAATGATACCTTCCCGCTATGGTATGCACAGGATGTTGAAGGCGTGCGCACTGATCTTCGTGTTATTGTATTGAGTTACTACAATACAGACTGGTACATCGAGCAGACTACGCGCAGTGCATACGAGTCGAAGCCGTTCCCATATACATTAACCCTTGCCAATTACCGTGACGATAAAACGCAATATATACCATACTATAATGCCGGCATCAAACAAATGGATCTTGTTAAGTATCTCCAGTTACTGCGCGATAACAACAAGAGCCTGTTGAACCCTGAATACCGTGGCGAGCGCTATATGCTTCCTACCAAAGACATTGTATTGAAAGTAGATGTAGACAAGGTAAAACAACTCGGTATAATTCCGGAAGGAATGGATAGCCTCGTGGTACCTGAAATGCATTTACGCGTAAAAGGAAATTCACTGGAGCGTAAAGATCTGGCTATGCTTGATCTGCTCGCTACCGGAAACTGGGAGCGCCCGCTATATGTTAACAATACATCATTGGCGCAGTTTAATGTAGACCTGAGCCGTTATGTTGTACAGGAAGGAAATGCATATCGCATTTTACCGGTACTGAATCCGAAGCCGTTTAACCAGTCAGAACTGGTGAACACTACTGTAAGCTTCGAAAACATGACGAAGAAATTCCAGTTCAGAAATGTGGACGACCCTTCGGTATACTATACACAGGATTACCGTAACTTTATTTTGAACCACCGCAGCAGTTTCAATTCATTGGCTGAAGCGCTGATCAAGAAAGGTGATTCAGCAAAAGCCCGCGAAGTGTTGTTATTCAGTCTTGCAAAAATGCCGGATGCTTCTGTTCGTTACGACTATACATCTGCACAGGCAGTAGGCTTACTCTTCGAAGTTGGTGAAAAAGAAAAAGCCATTGAAGTTGCCAATGCCATGTGGACACGTGCTGATCAACTGGCCGAATACTATATCAAGAAACGTGAATACGGCCGCGAGCTACAGATCAACATTGTTATACTGGGCGAGTTGCAAAATACATTACACCGCTACGGTGAAGAGGAGCTTGCCAAGAAAATTGAAGATGCATACTCGAAACACTCTTCAACGTTTCAACTGGATCGATCCAACTACTAAACTAAATACAAGAACCCTTCGGAATCCCCGAAGGGTTTTTTAATCGCTTCTTTTTAACGGATCATCGCTAAATCTTTTTATTGCCGTTTTGTTTCCTGAACTTTATGGTCCGGGGATAAGCTCTTGTTATTCTGATTGTGAAACAGGTTACCGCCATATTGTTAACACTCTACGCACTTTCCATGCTCAGCTATGGATCGTTGGAGATAGGGCACGATATGTTGCACTGGATGGCAACTCATTATCATAGCAACCTGCATAATCACGATCATGATCACCATCACACATTTCATGATCATGAACATCATCATGATACACACGATCATCATCACCTTTCTGAAAATAATTCCGCTGAGGGTACAGAATTCCCGTCCTTAATTCATTTCTTTCTTTACTATCAGCAACGTCCGTCCTTTTCATTTATCATCTCTTATACGGGTATATTGGGAATGCCTGGCACATTTTCTGTTCAGCACGTTGACAGTGATCCATCAACACCTCCTCCTCAAATAGCATAAGTATATATTTGCTCCTATTCTGGTGATTTCACCAGATGACGTGCTTTTGCAAACAAAATTGCCAGGTGCACTTGTACGGACTTTTTCTTCAAGATGTATCCTTCGTCAGGATATATACTGTTTTCATTTTTCTACTATTTGATTATTAAAACCAATGAAATATACCATACTTCATTTCGGTATGTTTTTGTTCGCCATTCATATAGCTGTGGCGCAAGGAACACTTACCGGAGTGATTACTAATTCAGAAAACACCCCACTGCCCGATGCAAACATTTTTATACAATCATTGCAACGTGGCACATCAGCCGATAAATTGGGGCGTTTCCAATTTAGAAATATACCACCGGGAGACTACAATGTAACGGTCTCCAATATAGGCTATGCCTCCGTAAGTCAGCAAGTAATAATCAAGGATGGCGAAACGGCAACTCTCACGACTGCATTAACACCCGGAGGTTTACTTTTATCAGATGTTGTAATTACCGGTCAACCAGATCATGATGCCAACACTATTTCGCAGGTTGATATCAAACTGCGACCTGTTAACACATCGCAGGATATACTTCGCATGGTGCCCGGTTTATTTATCGCCCAACATGCCGGTGGTGGTAAAGCCGAACAAATATTTTTACGAGGCTTTGATATTGACCATGGCACTGATATAAACCTGGAAGTAGATGGTTTACCGGTAAACATGGTGTCGCATGCACATGGACAGGGTTACTCCGATCTTCACTTTCTTATACCGGAACTCGTTGATCATGTCGATTTCAACAAAGGACCATACTATGCTGATAAAGGCAACCTGACCACTGCTGGCTACGCATCTTTCCTTACGCGTAATTCACTTGATCAGAATATGGTAAAGATTGAGGGTGGAAGATTCGGCACGTTGCGAAATGTAAACGCGATCAATCTTCTGAAGCGAAACGAAGGCAACAAGCGCGAAAACCTATATATAGCTTCCGAGTTTTTCAGAACAGACGGATACTTTCAGTATAACCAGTACTTCAACCGGATTAACCTGATGACCAAGTATAACACTACGATAAATGATAACCAGACGCTCACCATAGGCGCCTCTACATTTACCAGTAGCTGGGATGCTTCGGGACAAGTACCGGAACGAGCTGTTGAAAGTGGAGTCATATCACGCTTCGGGTCCATCGACCCCACTGAAGGCGGAGAAACTTCGCGCACCAACGCGTGGGTAAAACATACTGCAGCCCAGGACGATGGAGGTATATTTGAGAATCAATTATACTATACCAAGTATCACTTTAAACTCATCTCGAATTTTACATTCTTTCTGAACGATCCGGTTAATGGTGATCAGATCACACAAAGTGAATCTCGAAATATATATGGGTACAACGGCAACTATCATCGCGAATCTTTATTAGGACAAAAAACATTACTCAGTAAAATCGGTGCGGGCTTTCGGTATGATGATGTGAATGATATTCATTTATACCATACTCGTTCGCGCAAGCAATTCATCAATGATGTAGCCCGTGGTGATATAGATGAGACTAATTTATTCGCGTATGTGAATGAAACACTTTACCTGTCGCATAGACTCTCGCTGAATGCTGCTGTGCGACTCGATCATTTTACATTTAACTATACAGATGCTTTAACAGCCGATTACAAAAAGCAGAGTGTCAGTAAAGCTGCTGTATCACCGAAGTTTAACATCAGCTATAACGCTACACCGAATCTGAACCTCTTCATTAAAAGCGGTATAGGGTTTCACTCCAACGATACACGTGTTGTTGTGGCTGAAAGTGGCGAAGATATTCTGCCCAAAGCGTACGGTATAGACATAGGGGGTACCTGGAAGCTGGGGAATTCTATTATTGTAAACGCTGCGCTGTGGACACTCGATCTCGATCAGGAATTTGTATATGTAGGAGATGAAGGCATTGTAGAGCCAAGCGGAAAAACGTCACGGAAAGGAATTGACGTATCGATTCGTTACCAGGTGGCACCTTGGCTATATTTCGATACTGATGTTAACCTGACTGATCCGAAAGCCAAAGGCGAACCGGAAGGACAAGATTATATACCATTAGCGCCTACGTTTACCAGCATTGGCGGACTTACCTTCCGCATGAAGAACGGCCTGAACGGCAGCTTGCGTTATCGGTATATGGGCGATCGTGCTGCCAATGAAGATAACTCGGTAGTAGCTGATGGATATTTTCTGGCAGATGCTATTGTGAAATATACACGGACGCGTTTCGAGCTGAGCTTTACTGCCGAGAATATATTTAATACCAAGTGGAAAGAAGCGCAGTTCGACACGGAGTCGCGATTATTTAATGAGGCTGAACCTGTTTCTGAAATACACTTTACACCGGGAACACCTTTCTTCTTAAAGGCAGGAGTTTCAGTATTCTTTTAGCGTGTAGTAATAAGTGAAACTTGCTTAAAACAAAGAAGCCCCGTGATGCGGGGCTTCTCCTATTTTAAACCAGGTCCGTGCGGTATATACTATATATGGATCACTTCACCATAAGCAGCAGCAGCAGCTTCCATAATGGCTTCACTCATGGTAGGGTGCGGGTGAACAGATTTGATGATCTCGTGACCTGTTGTTTCCAGCTTGCGCGCAGCAACAACTTCAGCGATCATTTCCGTCACGTTGGCACCAATGAGGTGAGCACCTAACCACTCGCCATATTTAGCATCGAAAATTACTTTCACAAAACCATCCGTTGCTCCGGCTGCTTTCGCTTTACCAGAAGCGCTGAACGGGAACTTACCAACTTTGATTTCGTATCCGGCTTTCTTCGCACCTTCTTCGGTATAGCCAACAGAAGCAATTTCAGGAGAGCAGTAGGTACAGCCCGGTATATTGTTATAGTTAAGAGGCTCCGGATTTTGGCCGGCAATTTTCTCAACACAAATTATACCTTCCGCCGATGCTACGTGAGCAAGCGCTTGTCCTTTTACGATATCACCAATAGCATATACATTCGGAACGCTTGTCTTATAGAAATCATCTACAATTACTTTTCCTTTATCAGTCTTTACACCAACTTCTTCGAGACCTATACCTTCCAGGTTTGTGGCAACACCTACAGCGGAAAGAACTACATCGGCTTCAAGTTTGATCTCGCCATCCGGAGTCTTCACCGTAGCCACACATCCTTTACCAGATGTATCTACTTTCGTTACTTCCGAGTTAACATAGATCTTCATACCGTTCTTCTTGAAGATTTTATCAAGTGTTTTTGATACTTCTTCATCTTCTACGGGTACAATACGTGGCAAGAACTCAACGATGGTAACTTCTGTACCGAGTGTGCTATAGAAGTAAGCGAACTCAACACCAATAGCACCTGAACCTACTACGAGTAATTTTTTAGGTTGCTCTTTCAGTATCATTGCTTCACGATAGCCGATGATCTTCTTGCCATCGATCTTCATACTTGGCAATTCGCGTGAGCGTCCGCCCGTTGCCAGTATAGTATGTTTAGCCTCATAATCTGTTTTTTTACCGGCAGCATCCGTTACTTCTACCTTGCCACCTTTTTTCAGTTTACCGAAGCCTTCGATCAGGTCTATCTTATTCTTTTTGAAAAGAAACTGAACGCCTTTGCTATTGCTGGCCGCTACATCACGGCTACGTTTTACGATACCATCAAAATCTGCTTTGAAGTCTTTTACATCTACGCCATAATCTTTTGCATGCTTGATATATTCAAAGACATTGGCACTTTTTAATAGTGCTTTGGTTGGGATACAGCCCCAGTTCAAACAGATACCTCCAATTTCAGCTTTTTCTACCACACCCACTTTCATTCCCAGCTGAGATGCCCGAATGGCAGCTACATATCCGCCAGGACCACTTCCGATTACGATCAGATCATATTTTGACATAGCATAGTATTTAAAATTCGCTGCCAAAGATAATGGCTGACGCTACATTTACATACAGTTTAAAAAAGGATTGCTATTTTTGACCGCTTAACGGACCGGGCTGTAGGCCCTGGAACCTTAAACCTTGAATTTTTAAACATGAAACTTTTACAGGGAAAAACCGCCCTCGTTACCGGGGCTTCGAAAGGTATCGGAAGATCAATCGCTCTCAAATATGCCGAACAAGGTGCTAATGTTGCCTTTACATATTTATCCAGCGTTGAACAAGGACAAGCTCTGGAGGCTGAACTTGCTGCAAAAGGTATAAAAGCAAAAGGTTACAGGTCTGACGCTTCAGATTATGCGCAGGCTGAAAAACTTGTAAACGATGTTATTGCAGATTTTGGCTCGCTGGATATACTGGTAAACAATGCCGGTATTACGCAGGACACTTTATTGCTCCGCATGACGGAAGAAATGTGGGACAAGGTTATCAACGTTAACCTGAAATCGTGCTTCAACACGGTGAAGGCTGCTACCAAGCAAATGATGAAACAAAAGAGCGGCTCTATTATTAATATGACTTCGGTTGTAGGTATAAAAGGTAATGCAGGCCAGGCCAATTATGCTGCATCGAAAGCCGGTATCATTGGCTTTACCAAATCTGTTGCGCTGGAATTAGGTTCACGCGGAATCCGTTCCAATGCTATAGCTCCAGGCTTCATTGAAACCGAAATGACTGCTGTACTCGATCCTAAAACAGTTCAATCGTGGCGTGATGCTATACCGCTGAAACGCGGTGGCAGACCTGAAGATGTAGCTGATGCATGTGTGTTCCTGGGGTCCGATATGTCGACCTATATTTCAGGACAGGTGTTGCAGGTTGATGGGGGCATGCTCACTTAAAGAGCTGTTAGTTACTATTTGTTAGAGGTGTGAGGCATGAGTGGGAATGTGAAGAGCACTGCATATTTAGCAGTGCTCATAAATTGAGTGATAGCAAGTAAAATTGAAATAGGTATATAGTTCTGAAACTTTTAGAATTATATACCTATATTTTTTGATAAGTACGGAATGTTTTTCAGCAGTAATCTTTTCCTATACCGGCTCCCTCCCGCAGTTAGCAACCAGCAACTTGTCTCTCCTCTCAGAGCTCGCAGCCTTTCCTTCTACGTTGCCCACGCTTTGCCAACTTCGGCTAGCGGCACGCAGCCTTTGTATGGTCCCGGTACCTGGTTGTATTGCAGTACCTGTGTTGCTCCGGCCTGACTGGTGAAGAACCCTAATAGTGTTAGTTCTTTCATCTCTAGTATAAATGGTTTTCCGCCATCACTTCCGGCTCTCCACCATCCAACAGAACCACCTCCGGATGACTTCGAAAGTGCATCTTCATGATGTTTTTTTACCAGCGCTATTTTTTCGTCAGTGCTGCATGTAGCAAAAGGTTCTCCGTATGTCTTCTTCGCTTCTTCATCAAAATCTGTAAGACCTTTTGTAAACCTGTCTTTATCAGCCTGCGGATAAACCTCTTTTAATATACCATCTATAAAAGCAGGCACCCCAGCATCTTTGGCACCGGGTGTATCCGTTTTAGGTACGAGCACTTCAGCAAGTTCGGCAATGAGCAATGCCTGCTCGGGTGTGAAGAACTGGGGTGTATAATTTAATTCAGGAGCGGCCTTGCAACCATTCAGCATGCCGATCAATGCAGGTCCGGTTACGGCATAGCCCAGTGCAAGGGCTGTACGTTGTAATGCTTCACGTCTGTTCATAGCATTTATATTTTTGTTGATACCGATAATCAGTATATATAGTCTTGTTATTTCAGATTTCCTTTCTTCAATTCGCTCACAGCATAGTCTGCTGCGCGAGCTGTTAGCGCCATATAGGTTAGCGATGGATTCTGGCAAGCAGAAGATGTCATACAGGCACCATCTGTTACAAACACATTGGGCGCATCGTGCACCTGGTTCCATTTGTTTAGTACCGATGTCTTCTGATCTTTACCCATACGTGCCGTGCCCATTTCATGAATACCGAGTCCCATGTTATCGGCTACATCATACGTTCTTACGTTTTTGAAACCAGCACCTTCCAGCATCTCAGCGGCTGACTCTTTCATGTCTTTGCGCATTGCTTTTTCGTTCTCCTTCCACTCGGCATCGATGTTGAGTGTCGGTAAACCATATATATCTTTCTTATCGGCGTTGATTGTTACTTTGTTTTCATAGTATGGCAGACACTCGCCAAAACCGGTTATACCAATCTTCCACGGCCCCGGATTCTCTAACGACTTCTTCAGATCTGCTCCAAACGACATCTCCGCAACACCACGTGCCCAACTCTCACGACTTGCACCACCCTGATATCCGAAACCACGTATATAGTCTGTACGTTTATCGTTGCCTATATTCCGGAAGCGTGGTATATATATACCGTTTGGTCTGCGACCGATATAGTATTTATCTTCAAAGCCCTCTACGTCTGCCTCGGCACCGGTACGGTATTGATGATCCATTAAGTAATGACCAAGATGACCACTGTTATTACCGAGCCCTTGCGGATGACTGCTTGAAATCGAGTTTAACAGAACAAATGTACTCCCCAATGCAGATGCGTTCAGGAATATAACTTTCGCAAAAAACTCAATCTCTTCTTTTGTATTGGCATCCAGCACGCGAACACCTATAGCCTTGCGCTTTTGTTCGTCATAAATTACTGAATGAACAATAGAGTGTGGACGCAACGTCATGTTACCTGTTTTCATGGCAGCCGGCAACGTAGAAGCATTGCTGCTAAAGTATGCACCATACGGACAACCGCGATCGCACATGTTACGCGACTGGCAAACACCGCGTGAAGGATCGTGCGGAAGCGGAGCCGTTAAATGTGCTACGCGACCTATCGTAAGTTTCCTTCCGAATTTCTCGGATAGTTTATCGCGAAATACTTCTTCAACACAATTCAACTCCATAGGCGGAAGAAATTTACCATCGGGCAAATGCGGTATACCTTCTGCCTGACCGCTTACACCTATATATGACTCTACATAGTCGTACCACGGAGCAAGATCTTTATAGCGTATAGGCCAATCTATACCAACACCATCTTTTGCATTGGATTCAAAATCAAGATCCGACAACCGGTATGTTTGTTTACCCCACATAAGAGAACGTCCACCGGCATGATAGCCACGAATCCAGTCGAACGGTTTTACTTCTGTATATGGATTTTCAAGATCATTTACCCACCAATGTTTATTGGCTTGGTTTACCCAGTACGTGCGAGATTGAACCGGGTAAAATTTTAATTCTTCTTCGGTAAGTTTATTACCGTGCGGTAACTGCCATGGGTCTTTCGTCATGGTAGGGTAATCAACCTGGTGCTTTACATCCCGGCCCCGTTCCAGTACAAGCGTTTTTAGTCCTTTCTCTGTCAGCTCTTTTGCCGCCCATCCCCCGCTTATACCCGTACCTACAACAATAGCATCATAGGTATTTTGTTTTTGCGCTTCAATATTTAGGTTCATGTCTGGTAGGTTTGAACGATTAATTAACGACTTAATATCGTGAATGAAAAATTTAAACTGCTTTTTATGAGCAACAGCATTTTATAACCAGATTCGTGTAATTTTAATCAGTATCAGGTTTATTTATCAGAAGATTTCATCCTTCTGAAACGCATTAGAAAATAACGCTGCGATCGTGTAGTTAGTACGTTACAGCGATTTACCCTACACAGACTCGAATAAAAGCTGGAAACAAACAGAATATAACTATATATTTATTGAATGCTAGCAAGATGCGTGAGCATGTTATACTATGAAACAGACAGGGGCTGAAGAAAATAAAGTTGAAGAAGCAAAGACATTATTGAAGCAGGCTTTTGATTGCAGAAGTTATGATCTGCAAAAAAGTATAGCACTGGCGCAACGTGTCATCACGATAAGTGAACAGATTGAAGATGCTGAACTTTCTGCGCTGGCAAAAAATCAGCTGGCACTATACCTCATGATCCGGGGCGACTACAATAAAGTATTAAGCCTTGCTGAAGATGCCCTGAAGTTTTTTGACAATAACCAGGACATGAAAGGTATAGCAGATGCAAAATATGCTATAGCCGGAGTTCATTATAAAACTGATAATTTTCATTTAGGATTAGTATACCTGCTCGATTGTCTTTTCATCTATCGCAACCTGGGCGATCACTATAACGAAGCGCGCGTACTAAAATCACTCGGCACTATATATGAATACCTGGACGACCAGGAGAATGCTATCAGTTCATATTTAAGTTCCGTTGCTGCCGGGCGCCTTACCAACGATCCCAACCTCGAGTCAAATGCTTACAATCCGCTTTCCGGTATATATCTGAAACGCGGACTTATTGATCTTGCATTGGCTACGGTCGAAAAAAGTATTACGCTAAAAAAACAAACCAACGATATACGCGGACTTGGTTTTTCACTCTACGGTCGCGGCAAAGTATATATCAAACTCAAACGCTTTGATGAAGCGCTGGAAGACCTGAATCAATCACTCAAGATACACCTGGAAGCAAGCGATCAATTGGGTATTGCCATGACGCACAACAAACTCGGTGTACTCTATTATGAGCTTGGTAAAAATGACAAAGCCTGCGAGCACCTGGAGCTGGCACAACAGGTGGCCAACCAGTATAACATCCGGTTTGTACGCTATAAATCGCTGTATAATCTTCACCTGGTAGCGCGCAGTGAAGGTAAGTTATACGAAGCGATTCGTTACCTGGATGAGTATATCGTGATCAAGGAATCGCTTGTCGTGTCTCATACTTATAACGCTGTAAAAAGTTATGAAGCCATCGCGAAAGTAAAATTTCTGGAAATGGAGGCCGAGATACAGCGCAGCAAAACAGAGATCATTGAAAAGAAAAATGCCGAACTCGACTCATTCTTTTATCGTGTCTCACACGATCTGAAAGGCCCTATATCTTCGCTGCTCGGCTTGAATAACCTGATGAAGCTTGAGATCAAAGACGAGCACATCCTAAAGTATATTGATATGTATCAGTCACAGATTGTGCGCATTGATAATATCGTGCTTGATCTCATCAACATTACACGCATGAACCACATGGAGGTTAAGCGCACAAAGATAGATTTTGAGACACTGCTGAATGACTGCATCTCTACCTATCACTTCCTGGAAAACTTTAAGCACATACGGTTTACCATTGAAGTTGAAGCCGGTCTTGAATTTTACTCCGAGTGGGCGATTGTCAATACTATTCTGCAGAATCTTATCGAGAATGCCATCAAGTATTCTATGCCGGAGAAAGAGCCTACCGTGCGCATTGCAGTTTCGCGCGATGATAATTTTCTGATCATTATTGTAGAAGATAATGGTATAGGTATAGATCCGCGATTGCAGTCAAAAGTTTTTAATATGTTCTTCCGTGCAAACGATCATGTAGAAGGTACAGGGCTCGGGCTCTATATTTTGAAACGTGCCGTGGAGCGTTTGCATGGCGAAGTGTCTGTTAAAAGTGAAGTGTATCAAGGTACAGCGTTCACGGTAAAATTGCCATTTCAGAAGCCCTGACCGAATTTTCATCTGAATTACTAACAGTTGTACGCGAATCGCAGTAAAAAATTTTTCCTGCAAGACTTGGAAACAACTTTCGCAGACTCTACGTTTGTGGTATCAAAGTCGAATAAGCACTCTTGCTTGATCGATTTATAAAGAAGCGCGGAGAGACAGGCTCTAAGAAGCGCTAGCAACCACTCCCGATAATAAGGAAAAGGTGCTAAATCCTGACTCCGGTTTGGATGGTCCATGCCGGGAAATATAAACCGATGAAAATGAAAAGCATCATTAACACCATCATTTCCGGGTCAGGCTTGCATAGCCTCCGTGCTTATCTTTCCGAAATTATTCATGCTATTAACAACTGCATGTGCAACGCATGTTGTTGTTGCGCGTACTGTTGCTGCTAATCTATAGCGCACCGCTTTCAGCAACAGACGAGTCTCACGATCTGCCATACGTGACAGGCATGATTACGGCTACGTATACTTCTCTATAGCAAAAATCCTCTTTCAGAAATTTTAGTCATTCACCCGAATAAAAAAATATAGTTATGTCAAATCTACATTTTGAAACCCTACAACTCCATGCCGGCCAGGAAATCGATCCTACAACCCGCTCACGTGCTGTACCTATTTATCAGACTACGTCCTATACATTTAAGGACTCTGAACACGGTGCCAATCTTTTTGCATTAAAAGAATTTGGCAATATATATACCCGCATCATGAACCCGACAACCGATGTGTTTGAAAAACGCATTGCTGCCCTCGAAGGCGGTGTCGCTGCACTCGCTACAGGCTCGGGACAAGCTGCACAATTTTTAGCACTCAATAACATTCTTCAGACTGGTGATAACTTTGTTTCCACTTCCTTTCTATATGGAGGTACCTATAACCAGTTCAAAGTTGCTTTCAAACGCCTCGGTATAGATGCGCGCTTTGCTGAAGGTGATAAACCAGAAGCTTTCGAAAAGCTGATTGACAAGAATACAAAAGCACTATATCTGGAAACGATTGGTAACCCGGGCTTTAACATTCCTGATTTTGAAGCCATCGCAGCGCTTGCTAAAAAACATGATCTGCCACTTATTGTTGATAATACATTTGGTGCTGCCGGATACTTGTTCCGCCCGCTGGAACATGGCGCACATATAGTAGTACAATCGGCAACAAAATGGATCGGTGGTCATGGTACATCTATAGGTGGTGTAATTGTAGATGGCGGAAACTATAACTGGGGCAATGGCAAATTTCCACAGTTCATAGAACCATCCGAAGGATATCACGGTCTTAAATTCTGGGAAGTATTTGGTGAAGGTAATCCGCTGGGCTTACCAAATATAGCCTTCATCATCCGCGCACGCGTGGAAGGTCTGCGTGATTTCGGACCATCCTTAAGTCCGTTCAATTCATTCCTGTTGCTGCAAGGACTTGAGACACTTTCACTGCGCGTACAGCGCTCGGTAGATAATGCACTTGCCCTGGCACAGTGGCTTGAGCAACACGAACTGGTAGAGAGTGTAAACTACCCGGGCTTAACAAGCAGCACCTATCACAAGCTTGCTAAAAAATATTTACGCAATGGTTTTGGTGGCGTATTCTCTTTCACGCTGAAAGGTACCAAGCAACACACCGCTAAATTTGTAGACAGCCTTAAACTGATTAGTCACCTGGCAAATGTAGGCGATGCTAAAACACTCATCATTCAACCTTCCGCTACAACCCATCAGCAACTCAATGAAGAAGAACAGATCACAGCCGGTGTACTGCCTACCCTGCTGAGAATTTCTGCCGGCATTGAACACATTGATGATATCAAAGCAGATCTGCAGCAGGCATTTGCAAAAGTATATGAAGGAGAATTGATAGCCTGATTAAAGTATAAATCCTAGTTAAAGTTAAGTATAAATGCATCCGTTCCCTCTCCCCGCCATAGGGAGAGGTGAAACGGGTGAAGCACTACCACCACCATGGAAAAACACGATCACACCTTTCACTACAATCATCCGTTCGATCTTGAGTCGGGATCAACTTTACCCGGCTTCCAGTTGAAATATACTACCCTTGGAAAACTCAACCACGAACGCTCTAACATTGTGTGGGTATGCCACGCATTGACGGGCAGTTCTGACTTTACCGATTGGTGGGGCGATCTGTTTCGTGAAGGAAGTGCTTTCGATCCGAAAGATCATTTTATTATTTGCGCCAATATACTAGGTGGATGCTACGGCTCTACCGGCCCGCTGTCAATCAATCCGGATAACGGTAAACCTTTTTATCACACATTTCCATTGTTAACGAATCGCGATGTAGTGCGCGCGTTCGATCTGTTGAGACAGGAACTCAAAATTGAAAAGATACATACCCTGCTGGGTGGTTCACTCGGAGGGCAACAGGTTGTAGAATGGGCCGTGCAGCAACCGGATGTATTCGATCATATAATTCCCATGGCATGCAATGCATTTCATTCACCATGGGGTATAGCCTTTAATGAAGCACAGCGGTTAGCCATTGAAGCTGACCCTACGTGGAAAGAAAGTGATGTGCGTGCCGGTTCGGAAGGACTGAAAGCTGCACGTGCTATAGGCATGATATCATACCGGTATTATGAAACATTCAATCAGACACAGGTTGAAAAAGGTAACGAGAAGCTGGATGAGTTTCGTGCTGCTACCTACCAGCGTTACCAGGGACAAAAGTTAGTGAATCGCTTCAACGCATTTACATACTGGACTCTTTCCAAGATTATGGACAGCCATAACGTGGGAAGAAATCGTACTGGTGTAAAAGAAGCCCTGCACACTATAAAAGCAAAAACATTAGTAATCGCCATAGATACAGATATACTCTTCCCGGTGAGTGAACAGAAATTCCTGGCAGAGAATATACCGCATGCACAGTATGCCGAGCTGGTATCGCTGTATGGTCATGACGGATTTTTAGTAGAGTTCGAACAATTGGACACCATCATAAAGCAGTTCTATCAACAGAAAACATTAAGTCAGGTATTATCATGAGAAAAAAATTGAAGTTAGGTCTCTTCGGGTTTGGATGTGTAGGTCAGGGTCTATATCACGTCTTGCACGAAACCCATGGTGGTGTGCAAGCAGAGATTAAAAAAGTATGCGTAAAAAACAAGAACAAGCAACGCCCGGTAAAGGAAGATTTTTTTACGTTTGATAAAGAAGAAATTCTGAATGATGCCGAGATCGATGTAGTTGTAGAACTGATTGATGACGCGCAGGCTGCTTATGAAATTGTGAAGACT
The DNA here is from genome assembly GCA_902168205.1 of uncultured Chitinophaga sp. Taxonomy (GTDB): domain Bacteria; phylum Bacteroidota; class Bacteroidia; order Cytophagales; family Cyclobacteriaceae; genus Ohtaekwangia; species Ohtaekwangia kribbensis. The sequence continues at coordinate 90,334 of CABHOK010000014.1, forward strand.
GCCCTGCTGCATGGCAAAGCTGTAGTAACGGCCAACAAAAAAATGCTGGCAGAGCACATGGAAGAAATATATACCCTTCAGCAGCAAACCGGCAAACCTGTACTCTACGAAGGTGCTGTGTGCGGAAGTATACCAATCCTCCGTAACCTCGAAGAGTATTACGACAATGATCTGCTCAACAGCATTGAAGGTATATTTAACGGATCGACCAATTATATACTTACCAAAGTATTTGAAGAAAAGAAGAGTTATGCTGATGCGTTGAAAAAAGCACAGGAGCTTGGCTTTGCAGAAAGCGATCCGAGCCTGGATGTGAAAGGCTATGATCCCAAGTATAAATTGGTAATTGCTATTGCTCACACGTTCGGTCTCTTCATTCAACCAGAAGAAGTGATCAATATCGGGATCGATAAAATCTCTGACCTTGATCTGAAGTTTGCACGCGATAATAACTATACTATAAAACTGATTGCACGCTCGTTCCGAATCGACAATAAGGTATATGGCTTTGTGGCCCCTCAGTTTATTGAAGCTACCAATCCGCTGGCATCTGTTCGCAATGAGTATAATGCCGTGCAGGTGCAAGGTGCCTTTGCAGAAAAGCAACTCTTTATAGGGAAAGGCGCAGGAAGTTACCCGACCGGTTCCGCTGTGTTATCCGATCTCTCTGCATTGTCTTATGACTATGCTTATGAATATAAAAAGCTTCATCAGTCAGACCGTTTTGAATTCTCTAACGAATTGATCGTAGAAGCCTACATAAGCTTCGAAGAAGATGCAAAAATTTCCATCGCCGATTTCGAAGTATTCCAGTCAGGCTACGCTGCCAACGGGAAACAGTATATGGTTGGCCAGGTTAAACTGTCCAAACTGAAAGCGTGGTCACAGACTCCGGGCATCGGCATCATATTGGCACCGGAAAGTAAATTCATTCCTGTTAAAACATCTGCTGTGAAAGAAGCCTTGTTGGCATAACTTTACCTGCCGAAACATTTTAAAAAGATTACAAAAATAGACCGTGTTGAAACGGTCTATTTTGTTTTTAACTGGTTTTTTGATAACTATGATAAGACCAATTAACCCAAAAATTGAAAAGGCTGACAGCGATATTCTTTCTGCTGGTTTTCCTGTTTAACACAGGTGGCTATTACCTTGCTTTTTGGGCTATTAAACAACACGCTAAAGAAAATTTGCTCGAGCGCTTGAATGCATCGCAGTATAACAAAGAAGAAGCTGTTGTATTTACCATTCCCTTCTCACTTCCCTACCCGGTTTCTGACGGCAGTTACGAACGCGTACATGGCGATTTCGAATATGCCGGTGAATACTATAAACTCGTAAAACAAAAACTGGTAAACGATACGCTATTTATAGTATGCGTAAAAGATAAAGCGACAAAACACATCGAAGAAACATTATCGGACTACGCACGGTCAGCAAACAATTTACCCATTGGTGCCAAACAGGCTTTCAATTTTATATCGAAGCTCTTTAAAGACTTTCACAGCGAAACCAAAATTTCTATCTCTGCTATAGAATCCGTTGCTCTGAATACAGTCGTTCTAATAAGTTCACCCCCGGTAACGCAACCCGATCACGCCATCGATACGCCTCCTCCGGAAGTATTTATGTTATAGAATTTTATTTCCGTGATCACATCGTCTGCAGACGATGTGATGGTGCGCATGTATGCGAATATATACGTGCGCGTAATTCTATCTCATAACTACTAAACGATATCTATGAAACTGAAATTATACTATTTTTCTATAGCACTGTTGGGCATACTCGTTATTAATACCGATAGCTTCGCACAAGGTTGTGTAGCGGTACGTAATATGTCTTCATGCTCCATGATCTTCGACAGCACCACCAGTAAATCGTGGCAGTTCTCACTCAACTATCGCTACTTTAAATCCTTCCGCCATTTTACAGGAAGCGAAGAAGATAAAGAACGCGTGGAAGAAAACACAAACGTGATCAATCACGACAACTCTGTGATACTGGGCATCAACTATACCATCAATCGCAGATGGTCTGTATCCGTGGGTGTACCGATGGTATATATAGACCGGTCGTCACGTCCGCGTAATGCCGATGGCCAACGTGTACCCGAACGCCACTATACAACTTCAAAAGGCCTGGGTGACATTCGCCTGATGGGATATTATGCTATTGTACCCAACAATCCTTCCGGAAGTTTACTCGCAGGCGTTGGAGTTAAACTCCCCACTGGTAATTATAAATATGAAGATGATGCGTATGTAAATGGCAATTATAACAGACGACCTGTTGACCAGTCAATTCAACCCGGTGATGGCGGATTAGGAATTATTGTCGAAGTGGATTTCCTCCGCGAGGTTAGCCGGAATATATATGTATATGCCAACGGATCGTATCTCTTCAATCCTAAGAACACAAACGGAACCAAAACAAACCGAAGCAATCCGTTCGAAGCAGAAATGTCGGTGCCTGATCAATTGTTTTTACGTGCCGGTGCGCGCTATATGATCAAACAATTTCAGCTTGGTATAGGCGGACGCGTAGAAGGTATACCTACGCACGATATTATCGGCAAGACAGACGGCTTCAGAAGACCAGGCTACATTGTATCGCTTGAGCCTTCGGCATTGGTAAGTCTGGGTAAGCACGTTGTAGGTGTAAATGTACCGATAGCATTATATCGCAACCGTACAAAAAGCGTAGCGGACCAACGTCTGCAAGATCAAAACGGTGATGGCAACGATGTGCATGGTGATGCCGCCTTTGCAGATTGGTTACTATCGGTTACCTACGCATTCCGATTCTCACACTAATATTTTAACTATATATACTCTATCTAAAAAACTATATAATTCCCAAACCACATCTATGAAACTAAAACTCTACTATTTATCCTTAGCACTTGCAGGCGTACTGCTCGCCAACACCGAGGCCGCGGCACAAGGTTGCGTTGCTGTACGCAACATGTCTTCCTGTGCGCTGGAATTCGACAGTACTGCCAGCAGCTCATGGCAGTTCTCCCTGAACTATCGTTACTTCCGATCCTTCAGGCACTTTCGTGGAACACACGAGGAAAAGAATCGTGTTGAAGACGGAACGGAAGTTATCAACAACGATAACTCTATATTACTGGGTATATCTTATACCATTAACAGACGCTGGAGTGTAAGTGCTACTATACCGTTGATATATATCGACCGCTCTTCTCTCTACGAGCATAAGGGCAACAATAGCGGAGAGCGTTACCACACATCGTCACAAGGATTAGGCGATGTTCGAATTACCGGTTATTATACCGTATTACCACACAATCAAAAAACACAATTGTTGGTAGGACTTGGTGTTAAGCTGCCAACCGGTAACTATAATTACAAAGACGAGTTCCACAAAGCCGATGGTATACAAACATTGCCGGTAGATCAGTCTATTCAACCTGGCGATGGCGGAACAGGGATCATCACGGAGTTTGACTTCCTGCAAAAGCTTAGTCATAAATTTGCGATCTACTCAACAGGAGTATACTTGTTCAACCCGCGCAATACAAATGGAACACTAAGAAGTCAGAACCTGACCGATGGCATACCACTTTCAAATGAAATGTCGGTGTGCGATCAATTCCAGGTTCGCCTGGGTGCACGCTATTCCGTAAACAAGCTTCAGTTTGCGCTGGGCGGTCGCTATGAGGGTATACCTTCTGAAGATATATTTGGTGATAGCGATGGTTTCCGCAGACCGGGTCGTATTCTTTCCGTTGAACCTTCTGTCAACTATGTTACCGGTAAACACTTCATTGGTGTAAATTTCCCGATAGCGTTGGCGAGAAATCGTACGCAAAGCGTTATTGACAAGAAGCGCACTGAGCTCAGCGGTAACTTCACCCAGGGAGATGCTGCCTTTGCAGATTGGCTGTTGTCTGTTACGTATGCATTCCGATTTGCAAAATAATCTATATATACCCCTACATGAAAAAAGGAGAGTCGTAATGACTCTCCTTTTTTATTCCGTTATCTGCTACTATATAGTTACTCGGCTGGCATTGACTTTTCAACACGTAAACCTACCGCGAGTATACCTTGCAGTGTATCGGTGCGCATAAACTGCTCGAACTTGATTTTATATTTACCAGGCTTCTGAAACTGGTAGTTCTTTAGCAGTAATAACCGGTGATCATATATATCTCCAAGTCCGCTGTTGCCCAGCGGCTTTCCGGATTTAGCTTCGAAAAGATAATCGTTGGTGAGACTTTTGTGCACTACATTACCTATCGAATCCTGCAGGTAATAGGTCATAAACAATCTTGACCATGGATACGAAACAGCATTTCGCACATTTCCATATAAATTATACTTTACATTGCTATCATCGATAACAAACTCAAATTCCGGTTTATTGTTTACGAGCCAATACCCTTCTTCGAAGTCAGTATACTGTTCATAGATCCGGTTGTCTTCACATCCCGTTGCAAGGATGGTGATGATTATTACTATCCAGAAAAATCTCATGACGGCTGATTACCTGGCTTTGGTTTATTTGGATTTTGATTACCTCCGCGGTTATCTCGGTTCGGTCGGTTCTCGCGCGGCCCCTGGTTAGAACGCTGCGGTTTGTTTTCGCGCGGTCCCTGTATATCTCCCTGGCCCTGATTCGAACGTTGTTGGGTTTTACCTTCACGCGGCCCTTGTACATCACCCTGCCCCTGATTAGAGCGTTGCTGTTGTTTATCGCGCGGTCCCTGTATATCGCCTTGTCCCTGGTTCGAACGTTGCTGTTGCTTATCACGTGGTCCTTGTACATCGCCCTGCCCCTGGTTATGTCGTTGCTGACGATTGTCACGATTACCCTGATTACCACGGTTTGGCTGGGGGCCGGAAGTTTGTGCCTGCTGATTCTGGTTGCCCTGGTTCTGATTACCCGGAGCTCCGCCTTTACCTTTTTTCTTTTTGTTACGCGACTTACTCTTGAAGCGCTTGTCCATCTGGTCGAGATCGCTGTTGAGTGGTCCGGTTGTTACCTTCTCTTCAACTATATCAATCTCAAGTGTAGCGGGGCGCTTGCCATCACGATTCATTTGAAGAATATGATTGACCCGCTGTATATTTAACGGGTACCATGTATTCTCTTCTTTGAAACCGAACCACATGATCTTTCTGAATATATCTGTCTTCTGCAGAACAGCTTCACCTTTCTCTGTGAGCAGCGGAGCTTCTACCTTCGGTATATCTTCCAGTGCTTCCATATAGGTCTCAAGCTCGTAGTTGAGACAACACTTCAATCGTCCGCATTGTCCTGAAAGTTTGCTTGGATTGAGTGACAGATTTTGATAGCGTGCTGCACTGGTGGCTACGTTTTTAAATTCACTTAACCATGTAGCACAGCATAGTTCACGACCACATACACCTATACCTCCCAAACGACCTGCTTCCTGGCGCAAACTTATCTGGCGCATTTCTACCCTGATCTTGAATTCGCCCGCGAGTAGTTTAATCAACTCGCGAAAGTCAACACGATCATCAGCCGAGTAAAAGAATGTAGCCTTCATGTTATCGGCCTGATACTCGATGTCTGAAAGTTTCATTTCGAGTTTCAGGTCACGAATGATCTCGCGCGTGCGATATAGTGTTGGCATCTCGCGCTTCTTCACCTCCTCGAATTTCTCGAGGTCTTTCTGATGCGCGATGCGGTATATCTTTTTGATCTCACCATCGTTGGCTACTTTTTTCTTCTGCATCTGCAGACGCACGAGTTCGCCCTGAAGTGATATATAGCCTATATGATGACCGTTGGGGACTTCCACCACAACAGCATCGCCCGTAGTAAGAAGTAATTTATCGGTGTTACGGAAAAATTCTTTTCTACCGTTTTTGAAACGTACCTCTGCTATATCAAATCGATCCTGCGTTGGCATGTCCATGTTCGACAGCCAATCGAATACATTCATTTTGTTGCAGCCGCCCGTGCCACAGGCTCCGTTGTTGTTGCAACCGGCTGTTTTGCCGTTTTTATCTTTTACAGATCCGCATGAACATCCCATTTGTTTACACTTTATAGTTCAACAAATCCTGCCCTATATCTTTGCGGAAGTACAAGCCATCCCACTGTATCTGCTCGGCTGTCTCATACGCCTTTTCACGCGCTTCGTTCAGCGAGTTTCCCTTACCGGATATAGCGAGTACGCGCCCTCCTTCTGTAACTACATTTTCCTGGTGCTGTTTTGTTCCTGCGTGGAACACCAATGCTTTCGCATGATTATGAAGACCGCTGATCACTTTGCCTTTTTCATAATCACCCGGATAACCGCCCGATACCAATGCGATGGTAACAGCGTGCTGATCGTCTATATCAATAATCTTACCCGCCAATGAACCATTTGCAGCAGCCACGAGCAATTCCAGGAAATCGCTTTTAATGCGAGGCATCACAGCCTGTGTTTCCGGGTCGCCCATGCGCGCGTTATATTCAATAACGTATGGCGTGCCGCCAACATTCATCAATCCAACAAAGATGAATCCTTTATAGTCAATCGCATCTTTCTTCAAACCTTCAATGGTTGGTTTTACCACTTCATCTTCTACGCGTTTCATAAAAGAATTGGTAGCAAACACTACGGGCGATACCGCGCCCATGCCTCCGGTATTAGGTCCTGTATCACCATCTCCGATGCGTTTATAGTCTTTGGCTTCCGGCAGGATCACATAATCCTTACCGTCTGTCAGAACAAATACAGAGAGCTCTATACCATTCAAAAATTCTTCGATGAGCACTTTCGCGCTGGCCTCTCCGAATTTTTTATTTACAAGCATTTCCTTCACCACCGCTTTTGCCTCTGCCTGACTCAGACTGATAATAACGCCTTTACCGGCAGCCAGTCCATCGGCCTTTAATACGATGGGAGGTTTGCAGGTAGCGATATAGTCAAACGCCTGATCGAGCTCCGCAACCTGAAAGGTTCTGGCCTTTGCAGTTGGTATATTATTGCGGATCATAAACTGCTTCGAGAAATCTTTACTTCCTTCCAGTTGGGCGCCGAGTTTACCAGGACCAACCATCAGAATGTTTTTAAGCTTGGGATCAGCTTCAAAAAAATCGCGAATACCTTTTACCAGTGGTGCTTCCGGACCTACCACAATGAGGTCTATAGCGCTGTCCAGGCAGAATTGCCCGAGCTTTAAAAAGTCGTCAGCCGCGATGGCTACATTTTCGGCAATCTGCGCCGTGCCCGGATTACCCGGTGCAACATAAAGTTTCCCGCACTGCGGGCTTTGCTTTATCTTCCAGGCAAGAGCATGCTCTCTGCCTCCGTTCCCTATAATGAGTATATTCATTGAGGTCAAAATCTAGTTGAATCCCAAAGATAGCCGCGAAATCGGTTAAATAAAACGGCCCCGGGCCGCGGGCCCGTTATTCGTTAATCGTTATCGGTTATTCGCTAACCGTTATTGTAAATAAATGCAAGAGAAAAGCCGAAGATATATCGTGATGGAAGCTGCTGATAACGCAAGCGATTAACGACAACTCCTTAAATGAAAAACGTGAATGAGAAAAATCCCATTCACGTTTTACGGATACCTGATAACGATTAACGTCTCATCAGTTTGCGTATTCTGACATGAACTTGATGCGCATCATTCTGATCTCTTCTTCGGAGTAATCAGCGATCGAGTCATCATTGAGTGCTGCTTCAAGACTGTCGGTATCAGCATTCATAAAGTAATCATGTATATCATCCTGCTTGTGCGGATCGAGCACCTGATCTATATAATAGTTCAGGTTAAGCTTTGTTCCGGAGTAGCAGATGTTTTCGATCTCAGTCAACATATCTTCGAATGATAAGTTGATTGTTTCTGCAATCTCTTCCAGATCAACTTTGCGATCGATCTGCTGAATGATAAAGATCTTCGTCTTCGATTTATTGACAGAAGCTTTTACAACTACATCGCTCGCTGTCTCAATATCATTCTCATCTACATATTGCTGAATAACTTCGAGAAATTCTTTTCCGAACTTATTCACCTTACCCATACCCACTCCGTTGACCTGCGCGAGATCATCTTTCGTTGTCGGGTATGTGGTAGCCATCTCTTCGAGTGATGGATCCTGGAAGATCACATACGGAGGAAGGTTCTTATCCTTCGCGATCTTCTTGCGAAGTGTTTTGAGTATCTCAAACAGCTTCACATCATACGACTTCGTATTTACCGGAGTGCGTGCTTCTGATTCTTCTTCTTCTTCAACCTCCGTAGTAAAGTCGTGGTCGCGCGCCAGTTCAATTGAGTGAGGCTTCTTCAGGAAGTCTTCACCTCTTTTCGTAACCCTTAACGCACCGATGTTATCTATATCTTTCTCCAGGTATTGATAGATCAATGTCTGGCGTATAACTGATTTCCAGTAATCAGCATCCTCTTCTGAACCTTTGCCATATATAGCAAGGTCGAAGTGGCCATAGCTTTTTACGTATTCATCTTCAACACCACGAACAACATTTACCAGGTGATTGAGACCGAAGCGTTCGTTGGTTTGCTTCACGGCTTGTATAACAAGCTTCACAGCATCCATACCTTCGAAGCGCTCGCGCGGATGCACGCAGTTGTCACACATGCCGCAGTTCTCTTCTTTATACTCTTCACCAAAGTAATGAAGCAATTGCCTTCTGCGACATACCGGTGACTCGGCATAGTATTCCATCTCCTGCAAGAGTATACGTGCGTTCTCACGCTCCTGCACCGGTTTGTCTTTGTTGAACTTCTCTAGTTTGTTCAAGTCGTTGTGACTATAGAACATGAGACACAAACCTTCGAGACCATCGCGACCTGCACGACCTGTTTCCTGGTAATACCCTTCAAGTGATTTCGGAACATCGTAGTGTACAACAAAGCGAACATCGGGTTTATCTATACCCATACCGAACGCTATCGTTGCAACGATGATATCTACTTCTTCATTCAGGAAGTCATCCTGATTTTTCATGCGCACGTCCGGATCAAGACCTGCATGATACGGTGCTGCTTTAAATCCGTTTACATTCAGTAACTGTGCTATCTCTTCAACCTTCTTGCGGCTGAGACAGTATATAACACCGGATTTACCTTTGTGATCTTTCAGGAATTTGATGAGCTGCTTCTTCGTCTCTTTCTTCGGGCGAACTTCGTAGTATAAATTTTTACGATTGAAAGAAGAGATGAATACATCTGCTTCTTCCATCTGCAGGTTCTTCTGTATATCGATCTGTACTTTCGGTGTAGCCGTTGCTGTGAGTGCAATCACCGGCATATCACCCAAGTTATGGATCATCGCTTTGATCCTTCTATACTCCGGACGGAAGTCGTGTCCCCACTCAGATATACAGTGCGCTTCATCTATAGCAACGAATGAGACATTTACTTTCTTGAGAAATTCTATAGTCTCTTCTTTGTTGAGTGATTCAGGCGCAACGTAAAGTAATTTTACGTTACCGTTCATACACTCTTTCTTCAACCTGGTGATTTCGCTTTTACTTAATGTAGAGTTGAGGAAGCGCGCGTTAACACCGTACGCATTCATCTGGTCTACCTGATTTTTCATCAACGCGATAAGCGGTGATATAACAATTGCTAGTCCATCATTGATCATAGCAGGTAACTGATAACACAGTGACTTACCTGCTCCTGTAGGCATAATTACAAATGTATTCCGTCCGTCAAGCAAATTACGGATAATCGTTTCCTGATTACCACGGAACTGGCTATACCCAAAAATTTCCTTGAGTCTTTCTTTTAGAGCATCTTTCTCTTCGACCAACATCATTTCGTTCTGATAAGTTATATCTTTGTCCGTAGACAAAGCTAATTTTGAAAAGGCATTGAATTTAGGAAAAAATATTAAAAAAATTGCACGGGATGTATTAATAAATGAATCCTTAGCAATTCAGAAACTCACCAATTTTATTGATGACGATTTCGAAGCCTGTGTGAAAGAAATTTATTCTGCAAAAGGCCGCGTTGTCATAACAGGCGTTGGCAAAAGTGCTATCATCGCCAATAAAATTGTTGCTACGCTAAACTCCACTGGAACTCCATCTATTTTTATGCATGCTGCCGATGCTATACATGGCGACTTAGGCATGATACAAAAAGATGATATAGTTATTTGTATCTCTAAAAGTGGAAACACTCCGGAGATCAAAGTATTAGTTCCATTACTCAAACGCAGAGGATCAAAGCTTGTTGCTTTAGTTAGTAATACAAATTCATATTTAGCACAGCAAGCCGATTTCGTGTTAAATGCAACGATTGCAGAAGAAGCATGTCCACATAATCTTGCTCCTACAACCAGCACTACAGCACACCTTGCTTTAGGAGACGCATTAGCAGTAAGTTTATTGGAGATACGAGATTTTTCCAGTCGGGATTTTGCAGAATATCATCCGGGTGGCGCATTAGGCAAGCAACTATATCTAAAAGTATCAGACGTTTATACTCACAACGAGCTACCGCTTGTAAAAGCAAATACTCCACTCAAGGATGTTATATTGGAAATTTCATCGAAACGTCTTGGTTGTACTGCCGTTATAGATGAAAACAAAAATCTATTGGGCATTATCACCGATGGAGATCTCAGACGCATGCTTGAAAAGAATACCAACCTCGCAGATATAAAGGCGACCGACATTATGACGCGCACTCCCAAAAGAATCGAAAAAGATGAATTTGCTGTCAAAGCCTTACATCAAATGCAAGAGAGTAATATTACCCAGTTGGCGGTAATGGATGGCGAACAGGTTGTCGGTTTTGTTCACTTGCATGACTTATTAAAGGAAGGAATTGTCTAATTTTTCAAAATTTTCTTTTATAAAATTCTGCTACTAACGTCTTTTGTAAAACGTCTTACGTCTAAAAACTCAATGAACAAAAACTTATATGTTGTACTCATGGCTGGAGGCGTAGGCGTACGCTTTTGGCCATACAGTCGTAACTCAAAACCCAAACAATTTCTGGATGTTTTAGGAACTGGAAAAACCCTACTTCAATCGACCTTCGATCGATTCCTCCCAATCTGTCCTGTTGAAAACATTTATGTCGTTACACACGAAGAGCATGCCTCGCTCGTGCGTCAACAACTACCAGCGCTAAACGAAGAGCAAGTACTCACCGAGCCGATGCGAAAAAATACGGCTTGTTGTATTGCTTATGCGAGCTATAAAATTGCCCAGAAAAATTCTGAAGCGGTTATTGTAGTTACTCCTTCTGATCACCTCATCTTAAAAGAGCAGGAGTTTCTGGATGTGATCAAGAAAGCTGCAGACCAGGCAAAGAGTCAGGATAAATTAATGACGCTCGGTATAACGCCTACACGACCAGAAACCGGCTACGGGTATATACAGTATCATACTGACAAGACCTTTGCTAAAAAGGTAAAGACCTTCACGGAAAAACCTGAACTCTCGCTGGCGAAAAAATTTCTGGAGAGTGGAGACTTCGTGTGGAACTCGGGGATTTTTATATGGGGTGTTAAAGCAATTGTCGATGCATTCCATCAACACTTACCAGAGATGGCAGAGGTGTTTGACGAGATTGTAAAGCCAAAGCTTAATACCACAGGAGAAAAGGATGCTATACTCGCTGCATACTCGCAAAGTAAAAGTATATCCATCGACTATGGCGTCATGGAGAAAGCCTCCAATGTATATGTATGCCTTGGTAATTTTACCTGGAGCGATCTCGGTTCATGGGGATCAATTCACGAGATCTCTGAAAAAGATGATAACAATAACGTACTCGCTGCGAATGCGCTTACGTACGAGACTCGTAACTCTATCATTAAAGGCTCACCTGATAAACTCATTGTTGTACAAGGATTGAACGGATACCTGATCGGTGAATTCGGTAACGTGGTAATTGTATGCGAGAAGGATAAAGAAGAGCAGTTCAGAAAATTTGTGAACGATGTAAAGACTCGCCCCAACGCGGCCGAGTTTATATAGTATATATCTTACCTCCCGCCTGGTTTGCAAAGTATAGCGGGAGGTATATTTTTTATCCGGCACCGGTCAGTAAATCCAGCAGTCGAAGCTGGTTGCGGGCGCGAATCAGATTTTGTTTTGGATACGTTGTTTGATAGTATATATCTCCGTTCAGAAAATCAGCCAACATACGCAGCGCCATAATATAGGTCATCATCTGACCTGAAAATTCAATTGAACTTTTTTCTTTGTCTGAAAGTATAGCGTTCATCTCGGAGAGGTATCCTTTCACGAGCGCATCGTAAATATTCTGCCGGGCTTTTATTTTAGAAAGATCTTTTTCTTCTTCATCCACCGGACTCACAAAGGTGCGGATCATGTCGCCCAGATCATAAATGAAATAACCAGGCATGAGTGTATCGAGATCAATCACAACCACATCTTTACGTGTGGTGGCATCAAAGAGTATATTGTTGATCTTGGTATCGTTGTGCATGATGCGAAGTTTTAAATCTCCGCTCACGATCAATTGATCATATCGATTCACCAGGTATATATAGCGCTGGCATGCTGCAATTGCATCTGCTGCTGCTTCTTTTCTGTCGGCAGCAGCATTTGCTAAAGCATCTTCAAATTGCTGGTATCGAAGTTTAAGATCATGAAAGCGATCGATGGTCGGTTCGAATAACGATGCTTCTACACCTTCCAGCATGCGGGTAAGTCGTGCAAAACCACTGGCAGCATTATAGGCTTCCGTTTCTGTTTCAACCTTATTTATAGTAATGGTGTTGGCTATATAAGGAAAGAGTCGCCAAGGGAATCCTTCGGCATCGTAGCTCATCTCTTTTCCGGAAGTTGTTTTTATACCGGAGAGAAATAAATAATCAGGATGATGTTGTTTTATATAGTCGGCTGCAGCGCGAATGTTACCGGCTACTGTCTCGGGCTTTTTAAATACATTCCGGTTCAGTCGCTGCAGTATATATGACTTTGTACTGGTGAGCTTATACGTTTGATTGATGTACCCGGCATTGATTGGTTCTACATGGAACTGATCAATGCCGAGACCAAAGTCTTTCAGAATGTTATCCAATATCATGGTGTAAAATACAAAACTGAAGACTAAAGTAAGTCTTGTATTATACTACCACAACTTCTGCGGATAGTCGCCTTTATCAATCAATGATTTGATGCGTGCAGAAACTTCCTCCTTGTCTTCTTTGTACGTAACACCAAACCATATATTTCCGCCACCCAATACTTTAACTTTACCAATACCACGGTGGATCAGTTCATTTACGATAAGCGGTATATAGAATTCTGATTTCAGGTTTTGATGATGCTCTTTCAAAAAGTCTTCGAACATCGTTGACGCAAGTTTGAATACTTCCGGGTGAAATCCCCAGAAGTTCATCGATGTAGGAGCATTCGGGTCGAGCTCGCGATCAGCATCTTTTTCTTTCGAAATGATCTTGCCATTTTCTTTTACAATGGTAGTGCGCTCTACAACAGATTGAAGGTATCCGTCCTTGTCAGCTTCGCCAACACCACGCGATACACTTCCGTGCTCTGATAATACTTTGCTTAAGGTAAAGCCCACCATAGCATGCGCACCGGTAGTATCGTTCTTGAAATAGTTGGCTACAGATTCAAATGCATCTTTACCATAAAAGTCATCTGCATTAATAGCGATGAACGGTTCAGAGATCACGTCTTTCGCACAAAGCAAAGCGTGTCCTGTTCCCCAGGGTTTAGTACGTTCCGTATTTTTATATTGAGCAGGAATAAGTTTGTCGATAGACTGCACAACGAACTCAACCTCTACTTTGCCCTGAAGTTTAGGCAAAAATTTTTCTTTTACTGTTTCGAGAATTTCATCACGAACGATGAACACAATTTTTGTGAAGCCTGCACGAACAGCGTCAAAAAGCGAGTAATCCATAATCGTTTCGCCATTCGGGCCAAATCCATCGATCTGTTTTATGCCTCCGTAGCGACTTCCGATGCCCGCGGCCATTACCAGCAGGGCTACTTTTTTTTGTGTGCGATTTGGTGTGTCCATTGTGTTTTAGTTTATTTCAGAATTATTAGACGGTGGTGTTTCCGCAAACACGTGCTCTGAAGCGGATTTATTGGTTTTAACGGAAGTTTATATTGTCTTCCTGGCAGAACAAAAAAATAGCATTCAAAAAACACCACGCGATTTTAAAAAATATCAGGGCGCAAAAATAAAAGTTTTAAGAGAAGATGTGTGCTTCAATGCACACTTATCCTATATAGAAGTTGAACCACCTAATACGTAAACCTTAAAAAGCCTATCATGACAAAACAGAAGAATGAATACCTGGTGCCGATGATTATCATTGGAGCGTTGTTCTTTATTTTTGGGTTTGTAACCTGGGTAAACGGAACACTTATTCCTTACCTGAAGATTGCCTGCCAGCTCGAAAGTGATTTCCAATCTTATCTCGTAGCTACAGCTTTCTTTATAGCCTATACAGTAATGGCTATACCTTCATCTTTTGTGTTAAGTAAAACAGGTTATAAAAGAGGTATGGCATTAGGTTTAGCGATCATGGCCATTGGTGCAATTCTCTTCGTACCTGCCGCTCAATCGCGCAACTTCAATCTCTTTCTTGTAGGATTATTCATTATAGGCACCGGACTAGCTCTTTTACAAACTGCTTCAAACCCGTATGTTTCGATTATAGGCCCTATAGAAAGCGCTGCTACCCGCATCAGTATTATGGGTATATGTAATAAAGTAGCTGGTATACTTGCCGGACTTATCTTTGGATATATAGCATTGAATGATGCCGATGTACTTGAGAAGAGTTTACAGACAATGGATGCTGTAGCACGTGAAGCTAAACTTGATGAACTTGCCAGCCGTGTGATTGTTCCTTATATGATTATAGCAGGCGTACTGGTTGTGCTTGCTGTGGCTATATTATTCTCCGGCTTACCTGATATCAAAGATGACGGCGAAGACTCCGGCAGCCACGCTTCAGATGGGTCTAAAACCAGTGTATTTCAATTTCCACATTTGCTGCTTGGTGTGCTTGCCTTGTTCTTATATGTAGGCGTAGAAGTAATGGCAGGAGATACCATTATCAGCTATGGCAAATCGTTGGGGATTGAATTATCAACAGCTCGATACTTTACGCAGATAACACTCGCCTTTATGTTACTGGGATACGTTATTGGTATTATTACGATACCAAAATATATTTCACAGGCAGTGGCGTTGAAATTTTGTGCTATACTAGGCGTTGCATTCACTGTGCTGGCAGTTGTAACAACCGGATATACCTCTGTGGCGTTTATAGCCGCTCTCGGACTTGCCAATTCATTGATGTGGCCCGCTATATTTCCGCTGGCTATTGACAGGCTCGGACGCTTTACAAAAACAGGCTCTGCTCTGTTAGTAATGGCCATCGCTGGCGGTGCTATACTGCCGTTGGTATATGGTAAGTTTTCTGAGATCTGGAATTCGCAGCATGCATACTTACTAATGGTGCCGTGCTATCTTTATATACTATATTTTGCAACTAATGGCTATAAGGCCGGAAGAAAGGCATAGTAGAAGCCGACCAATCGTAAACAAAAGAGCATTCAAAACTGAATGCTCTTTTCATTTCAAGGCAGTTCTATCCTATCCTAGTGCAAAGCCTCTTTCAAAAAATCATTCAGAGGCTTAGCAGACTTTAATGTCTCTACAACTGTCTTCATAAATTTCTTGTCTGTTACTTCACTGTCCTTAAACTCGTGCGTAACAACGAAGCTCTTCAGTTTTAGCCAGTCTGCGTGCGCATGATCAGGCGCATATCCCTTCGGTGCTTTCTTCAACGCACCTTCATCCCAGAACTTAGAGAAATTACTTTTGAATTTCTTTTCATTGAATATCTTCTTCAGGTTATCACCGTTGTAGTCAATCTCCTGTCGCACTTTGGCAAGAATTTCCGGCTGCGGCTGAAACAAACCTATAGCAACAAAACTCTGGTTGCCGGGTTGTATCTGAAAATAGTATCCCGGTGTTCCCAATCCTTTACCTTCAGCAGACATCGCTGCTCCGAAATTATTTTTATAGGGGCGTTTGTCTTTGCTGAAGCGAACATCACGGTATATACGAAAGACTAATTTCTTCGGATCGAGTCCACCGAGCGAGTCATCAAACTTTATCATTTCGCCGAGCAGGTTGGCAACAACTTCGTCAAACGATTCCTTCGCTTCCAGGTATTTCGGTTTGTTCTTTTCAAACCATTCACGGTCGTTATTCTTCGCTAGGTCTTTGAGAAATTTCAGTATGAGGGGAAAATTCATATATAGCGTAGTGATTTAACGGTTAATATATAGTTTGCTATTCGAAAACTTCTACAATGGTTTCTAGTCCTATACCACGCGATGCTTTTACCAGGATAGTGGCATCGGTCAGTTTATCTTTTCTCAGTTGTTCCATCAATGCATCTTTGGTAGTGAAGTGCTTGGCTGATGGAACTTCTTCCAATGCTGTCTTGATCAGGTTACCACAGAAATATACTTCCTGTAATCCCTTTTCACGAACAAGCTTACCTAAGCTGCGATGCTCTTTTTCAGCCTCCTCTTCCAACTCAAACATATCGCCCAGTATAACAACCTTGCGAGGTGCTTTCATAGCCGCTATATTTTCAATGGCTGCCTGCATGGAACTTGGGTTGGCATTATAGGCATCCAGTATAATCGTGTTAGTACCTTTCGTTACCATCTGCGACCGCATGTTAGAAGGTATATATTCCGCTATAGCACGATTAGCATCAACACCATCAACACCAAAAAATTTACCGATGCACAACGCAGCAGCCATGTTCTCAAAATTATACGTGCCGATCAGATTCGTAGTTACGACTTCACCGTTCTCAGCCTTAAGCTTCACAAACGGATCAGCGCCAATCAGTTCGCAATGATAGTAATCACCTTTTGCCGGGTATAGCACGGGACTACTGAATCGCTTGGCCATATTTGCCAGTATAGCATTCTGCGAATTGATGAACACCGTTCCCTGCGTTGTGATAAGATGCTGGTACAATTCAGACTTCGCTCGAATTATATTTTCATATCCGCCAAATGTACCTATATGTGCTTTACCAATATTGGTGATAAAACCATGTGTTGGATTGGCGATTGAACACAGCAACGCAATCTCTCCTAAATGGTTCGCTCCCATCTCTACCACCGCCATCTCGTATGATGAATCGATAGAAAGTATAGTAAGCGGTACACCAATATGGTTGTTCAGATTTCCTTTGGTAGCATAGGTCTTGAATTTTTTACTCAGCACCGTGCTCACCAGTTCCTTGCTGGTCGTTTTACCATTCGACCCGGTAAGTCCTACTACTGGTATTTTCAATTGATCGCGATGATGGCGTGCAAGCTTCTGCAAAGTTTCCAGAACATTGTCTGCAACTATACAGCGTTCATCAACTTTATAGGCTGCATCATCAATCACAACACAGCTGGCACCTTTCTCGAGTGCCTGCGCAGCAAACTCATTGGCATTAAAGCGATCGCCCCGCAAAGCAAAAAAGATTGAGCCCGGAGTGATCTGCCGTGTATCCGTTGATACCTTGCCCGACTTTAGAAATTTCGAATATAGCTCTCCAATATCCATCATCATTATACTGTCTTTTATTTCGCCCGGTGTTGTAAACTGCATAGGGATTGTGCACCGGAAAAAGTATCTTGGTGGCAAGATAACAGCCTCGCAGACCAGTACGTTATAGTAGGTAGAAAAATTATTTTGATGAGACCATTTTTATCCTGCCTCTTCCTCTGTATTTCACTGAGTGCTTACGCACAATTCACCTA
Organism: uncultured Chitinophaga sp.; assembly: GCA_902168205.1. Lineage (GTDB taxonomy): Bacteria > Bacteroidota > Bacteroidia > Cytophagales > Cyclobacteriaceae > Ohtaekwangia > Ohtaekwangia kribbensis. The sequence goes on from CABHOK010000014.1 coordinate 108,116, forward strand.
TGTACTGGATCAAAGTATTCCCGTTGAAACGGATAAAGGAACACTCAGCATGCCGTGGGCAGGAGGACTTAACACTGCGCAGTATAATACGATGGATCTGAATGAAGATGGTCATGACGATCTGGTACTCTTCGATCGCATGGCCAACAAGATCTATACTTTTCTGAACCAGGATAATAAATACAAATACACCCCGGAGTATGAATCGTTTTTCCCGAGTGATGTTGCTAATTGGTTGCTGTTACGCGACCTGAACTGCGATGGACGCAAAGATATTTTTACCGGCAACATACTTGGGATGAAAGTATATGATAACGTGACCGAGACAGGCGGAACACTAACGTGGAAGCATCATATATTTTACGATAACGGTGCCAAGAGTGATGTGCTGTTAACCAAGGGATTTTCAGATGAGAAGATTAACCTGCAACTTCAGTTTGATGACCTGCCCACCATCGTGGATGCTGATGGCGATGGAGATCTCGACATTTTCACGGTCCGCTTCGCTGGCAATGGCACAATTGAATATCATCAGAACCTGGGTATAGAAGATCACAACCGTTGTGATTCGCTTGACTTCAAAAGACTTACTATACAGTGGGGAGGTTTTACCGAATGTACCTGCGGCAATTTTGCGTTCAACAGTACAGAGTGTAGTACGGGTGGCCGTGTTGAACATGCCGGGGGAAAAAGCTTATTAATGCTGGATGTAACGCAGGATGGTGAGCTCGATGTACTGCTGTCTGAAGCTACCTGTACTCGGCTTTCTATGTTGCCGAATCAGGGAGATCTATTGAATCCGGTTATAAACTCCGATCAGAATTTTCCATCCACCAATACGAGTAATTTTCTTTATCCCGCTCCGTATTATGAAGATATAGATTTCGATGGACTGAAAGATCTCATCATTACACCCAATATATTTACCAAAACAGACTTGGGCACAAACCTCGCGAATTCAAATTGGACCTATAAGAACACCGGCACCAACGCGAGTCCTGTATTTGCATTTAATAAAGTAAATTTTCTGCAGGAACAAATGATCGATGTAGGCGATAACGCAGTGCCTGCCTTTGTTGACTTTGATGTAGATGGTGATTATGATCTCTTTATCAGTCAGAATACATCAGAAGTTACGGCTGCTACCATTCAGGTATATGAAAATACGGGAACGGCATCAACACCAAGTTTTAAATTGATTGAAGATAATTACCTGAACTTTACAACGCTTGCCCTATACAACCTAAAGATCCAATTTGTAGATATAACTGGCGATGGCAACCTGGATCTTGTATTTACCGCTACGGGTTTCTTCGATGGCATTACCCGGCTCAACTATATTCCGAACAAAGCTGCTGCCGGACTAAGCTTTTCTACTGCGGATATCCAGTCCGTTGACTTCAACCCGGCAACTACAACCGATCTTGCCTCCACTGAAAATATTCTGGTAACAGATGTAGATCTGGATGGTCGACTGGACTTGTTGCATGGCAGAAGCAACGGTGCTATATATTATTGGAAGAACTCTGGCAGCAACGCAGCACCGAGCTATTCACTACAGAACAGTACATACCTCGGCATTGGCTCGAGTGTACTGCGACAGAATCTTGCATTCGCAGTTGGCGATTTAGATGGTGATGGATCGGCTGATTTGGTTATTGGCGATCAAACCGGAGAACTTCGTATCGTTGATAATTTCAGAAAAGTCAGTAATGCAGATGCTGCTATTAATAATATAGTGTGGAACCCGCTCAGCGAAACATACCAGTCTCGAAACTTCGGTGGCCGTGTGTGGCCAACCATTGTAAACCTGTATGGCACTGCCAAGCCGGCTATCGTTACGGGCAATGTAACGGGTGGGCTAACAGTTTTGCAGCATGACAACACTAATGAGTTACCGGGCGAACCCGTTATCTCAGTCTACCCGAATCCTGTGAACGATGATGTATTCGCAGTAACATCCGATCGATCTGTGTTCATGATGATATTCTCTGCCACCGGGCAACAACTCACACAACCGGTTTTAATTCAGGCTAACCAGGCGAGCCAGACTAATGTCGCCAGACTATCGGCAGGCCTGTATGTTCTTCGCTTCATCTGGAATGAGAAATCGTTCTCCAAGAAAATTGTAGTTCATTAATTCCTGTATTCCTCCATCTTTGCGCCCGCAAAAGCATGAGTCAGCAGACTAACAGACTGACTCATTAATCTATTAATCTAAAGGATGTAAATTATGAAGTATGCTTTTCTTTTCGACATGGATGGCGTAATTGTTGACAGCAATCCTTATCATAAAATAGCGCTGATACAATTTTGTAAAGAACACGGATATGATCTGGATGAGCAGCAGCTTCGCGAAAAGATATACGGCCGCACCAACCGCGACTGGATCATGAATATTTTCGGGAACATAGGCGATGAAAAGATCCGCCAGTATACAGAAGAGAAAGAAGCACTCTATCGCAAGCTGTACGACAACGATGTGAAACCGGTTGATGGACTGATCAGCTTCTTGGAAAAATCAGAGAAAGCAGGTATACCCCGTGCGGTTGCAACGTCTGCGCCACGTGCCAATGTTGATTTCTCGTTGTCAAAAACTCACACCGAACGATTCTTCCCAACCATCCTTGATGATTCGTTTGTGAGCAAGGGCAAGCCCGATCCGGAGATTTACTTAAAGTCTGCAGCCGCGTTGAGCTACAAGCCCGAGCACTGCATTGTGTTTGAAGATTCGCTTTCAGGAGTAGCAGCAGGTAAAGCTGCAGGATGCAAAGTGGTGGGCATTACCACCACCCATACGCGCGAAGAACTGCACCAGACGGACTTAATTATTGAGAATTTTGAGGGCCTTGACCCTGAAACCTTGATTTCCAGGCTTTTTTAAGAAAAGACTTTGGATTAATTTGAATTTGGCTTTGGATTATTGAACAGGTTTTACCGATATTTGCAATCCCTTTTTAGAAGGGGCTAAAATTGAGCTGATTATGGCACGAGTTTGTGAAATAACTGGAAAAAGACCTCAGGTTGGTAACAACGTATCGCACGCTAACAACAAAACGAAGCGTAGATTTTTACCGAATCTTCAGAAGAAGCGTTTCTTCATTCCTGAGGAGAACAAGTGGATCACTTTGAAAGTATCTACGAAAGCAATCAAGACCATCAATAAGAATGGTATAACGGCTGTATTGAAAGAAGCCAGAGCTAACGGAAATCTGGTACTATAGTAATACATCACGGAAAGTCGTTAATGGTTATAGGTTATCCGTACAGCCAGAGACGATTAACAAATAACGCGTTTAACGAATAACGTAAAAGACAATGGCAAAGAAAGGCAACAGGATTCAGGTGATCTTAGAGTGCACAGAGCATAAAACAAGCGGCCAGCCAGGCATGAGCCGTTACATCACCACCAAGAATCGTAAAAACACAACAGAAAGATTGGAACTGAAGAAGTACAATTCTATTCTGAAAAAAGTAACTGTTCACAAAGAAATTAAATAACCATGGCAAAGAAAGTAGTTGCTACGCTGAAGAAAGGTGACGGAAAAAGCTTTGCAAAAGTAATCCGTGCCATTAAGTCTGAAAAGACAGGTGCTTACACCTTCAAAGAAGAAATCGTTCCAGCTGATTTAGTAAAGGAAACACTTGCTAAAAAATAAGCTGGTTTAAAAAGCTACAAAAGTCCCTGATGAGGGACTTTTTTTTTGTCGTTTTGCGTCATTGAACTTGCAACCTGTCCGGCTGGTATTTACCTGATTATCGGATTTTGTTGATATTTGAACCTTGTCACTCAGAATATATTATGTTCGGACTTTTCTCAAAAGATAAAAAAGAATCACTCGACAAAGGCCTGGAGAAATCCAAGGAAAGTTTTTTTGGCAAACTCGGTAAAGCCCTTGTCGGCAAATCTACTGTTGATGATGAAGTACTGGACAATCTCGAAGAGATACTCGTATCTTCTGATGTAGGCGTTGAAACAACACTCAAAATTATAGCACGCATCCAGGATCGCGTGGCGCGTGACAAATACCTCGGTGCATCTGAACTTGATAGAATTCTGAAAGAAGAAGTTGCTGCACTACTGGCAGAAACCAATGCTAAAGAGATAGAAGAATTTGAGACACCTGCTGATAAAAAGCCTTACGTAATTATGGTAGTGGGTGTAAACGGAGTGGGTAAAACAACCACCATCGGTAAGCTCTCATCTCAATTCAAAAAGAAAGGTAAGAAAGTAGTTTTAGGTGCTGCCGATACATTCCGCGCTGCTGCGGTAGATCAATTGAAGTTGTGGGGCGAGCGCGTAGGGGTACCGGTAATTGCGAAAGGAATGAATACTGATCCGTCAGCTGTTGCATTTGATGCTGTACGTGCCGGAGCCGATCAAGGTGCAGATGTAATTATTATAGATACAGCCGGAAGGCTTCACACCAAAATCAACCTGATGGCCGAGCTTACCAAGATTAAACGTGTGATGCAGAAAGTTATACCGGATGCTCCTCACGAAGTATTGCTTGTACTCGATGGCAGCACCGGACAAAATGCTGTAATTCAAGCACGCGAATTTACCAAGGCTACAGAAGTTACTTCACTCGCCATTACCAAGCTGGACGGCACTGCCAAAGGTGGTGTTGTAATTGGCATATCAGACGAATTCAAAATACCGGTGAAATATATAGGCGTTGGCGAAAAAGTAGACGATCTCCAGGTGTTTGACAGAACCGAGTTTGTTGATTCGCTGTTCAAACGTGATTAACAACGGACTGGCTACTTCTTATCTTTCTCCGTTATAATCGCTGGACTTTTCCGTACTGGAATGCGGAAGAATAACTGATAGTTAAATCCCCACACTGATTCTTTATCCGTGCGGCCATAGCCGGGAACATCCGCAGGAACAAGTCTTCCGGTTTCATTGGTGCCAAGTCCGAACTTGAAGCGCGCGGTATATCCCATCCAGAAGAACTTCCACATCTTTACTTTTATGCCGGTGGTTAATTCAAACCAGTGTCCGTTGATATTGACGTTCCGTAAGTCTTCATTTAATGTGCCCCATACCGGGTCCTCAATACCTTCTACAACAAGATGCTCCGAAAAGGTAGCGTGTCCGTAGCGAGCTCCTATGAAGAACATATTTTTTTCGGGATCTTTCGTCAGAAAGTTTACATCAACACCTACCCTGAAGTAATTGCCGTTGTTATCATATATACCTTTATCGCTGGCATAGTCTCTGGCCCAATAGCCATAGTCTACAGAGAGGTAGTATCGTCCGAAATCAACATCGCCATTAACTTCCCAGCCATTAAAGCTTTTGCTATAGTATGTTCGTGCTATCGAAAGTGCATCGGTTCCAATACGAACTCCGGTAGGTATATACCATTTACTCTTCGCGGTATCAGCTGGTGTTACGGCAGTAGTATCCTTCTGCGCCCATGCCAGCGAACTGCACAGCACCATTAGCAATATGTTAATCGACTTCAACGGCAATGTTTGTTACGGCTGGAAATTTAACATCATTTGTAGTGAGTACTTCTACATTGGCACTTGCATTCGTAGCAGTCGTCAGATCGGAATATATATTCTGAACACCACATCCTGGGAATAATGTATCGAAAGTTACCGTATAGTTTACGGCTATCGTTGTGACTACGGTAGTAGTATTCGTGGCAGTAGTATACTCCACCTGGAACACGGTGGTAGTTGCATCAGGATTCAGCGGAAGCTTGACCGTTGTAGTCGTATCGCCCGCATAAAGTATATCGTCAGAATAATTCATCGTTATACCTTTTATATATATCGCGCGGGTTGTGGTTGTATTAGGTCTTCTGAATACAACCTGCGTCAGATTCGTCTCCGGGCAGCGAAGTAACTTTACGTTTACAACCGCAGGATCCTGAATCGTACTCAGTGAGTCGCCATCGCTGTCAAGTGCAATCGCAGCTGTATCAAAGGTTGTTTGAGTTTTGTCGATATAAAGCGAATCGATAAACTTCTGCGTACCACATTGCTTGTAACGTTCTACGTTATGAATCTTATAGTTTACAACAAGCTTTCGCACGGTTTCCTTCAATCCAAAATCATCGGCAAAATCAAATGTATAGCTTGTTTTCTCTGTATTCAGGTCCACCGGTAAATATAGTGTTGATGCAGTCTTGTCCACATAGAGCTTCTCACCACTAAAATCTGCTGTAATGCTGTTAAACTCTGTGCTGCGTGTAGTAGCCGATTGCGTAGTAGTTCCGGAGATATAGAGTTGCTGAAGTGTGAGTCCCATGGTAGTGATTTGCGGACACCGGTATACAGCAATGTTAGTCCCTCCGCTCTTCGTAGGCACATCACTTACAAGCCTGATCGAATCAAAAGAATGCTCGGTTACAGCAAGCCCCCCCAATATATAGCGAGATCCACAGTCTTCTGACACGTATTGCATCTGAGCATTATACGTAACGTTCAACGTGTCTTTGCTTCCGTCAGCCCGCGTAATAATAATATCGGTGTTGGTTGTTGTATAGTTCAGCGGCAACGAAACGCTGGTAGCCGTATCAGCATACACTACACTGGCACCCGACAGCACAATTTCAGTGGCCTTGAGCGTATCGGCACCACCGGAGCCCATTACATAAAAAGAAACTCCCAGATAATTATTATTAAGCTGAAAACAATCGGGGTCGTCCAGGCAAGAGGCAGCCAGAATAAGAAAAAAGATGAACCAGCCTGTTCTTTTCATAGATTTTTGCGGGCGTAAAGATACTTCAACGCCCCAAAGCCCAAATTCTGTGCCCATTTATTTTTAGTACTTTTGCATCTGGAATAGAGAAGTCACAGCCATAAACCGCTAATCTGCATCCAATTCAAACTTTCAATGCTGGTGCACCACGCTTTATTGAATATTGAATTATTGGAATTGCGTTATTGTTTGTGACAGGAAACGAGGCAAGAGGTATCAACTGAAATGAAAACAAAGGGTAATAAGAAAACGAAGGTCAATATAGTTACACTGGGTTGCTCCAAAAATCTGGTGGACTCTGAAGTCTTATTGACGCAATTACGCGGTAACGGCATTGATGCCGTGCACGAATCGAATGAAGACGATGCCAGCGTTGTGGTGATTAACACCTGCGGATTTATTGATAATGCCAAGCAGGAATCCATCGATACGATTTTACGCTATGTAGATGCCAAAGAAGAAGGCATTGTAGATAAAGTTTATGTTACGGGCTGTCTCTCACAACGCTATAAAGACGACCTCGAAAAAGAAATACCGGATGTTGATGCCTGGTTCGGAACCCGCGACCTGTCGCGCATTCTGAAAGTATTCAAGGCTGATTATAAGCACGAGCTCGTAGGTGAGCGCATTCTCACGAACCCGAGTCATTATGCTTACCTGAAAATATCCGAAGGCTGTGATCGTCCTTGTTCGTTCTGTGCTATTCCTCTAATGCGTGGAGGACACATTTCACGCCCGATGGAAGAGCTGGTGCTTGAAGCAAAGAACCTCGCTAAAAACGGCACCAAAGAATTGTTGCTCATTGCTCAAGACTCAACTTATTACGGTCTTGATCTATATAAGAAAAGAAATCTTGCTGAACTTCTGCAGCGCCTGTCGGATGTAGAAGGTATTGACTGGATCCGCTTACACTATGCATTCCCTGCCGGTTTCCCGATGGATGCTCTGCAGGTAATGGCCGAACGTTCCAACATCTGCAAGTATATTGATATTCCGCTTCAGCATGGTTCAACCAACATGCTACAGATTATGCGCAGAGGTATAACGCGCGAAAAGACTGAGCAATTGCTTAACACCATTCGTGAGAAGGTTCCGGGTATTGCTATTCGTACTACCATGATCGCGGGTCACCCGGGAGAAACAGAAGCAGAATACCAGGAGATGCTGAGTTTCATTGAGCGATCACGATTCGATCGTCTGGGAGTATTTGCTTATTCACATGAAGAGAATACACATGCTTATTCCATGGCTGACGATGTGCCGGACGAAGTAAAGCAGCAACGTGTTGACGAGATCATGGAGTTACAACAAGGTATATCGCTTGAACTGAACCAGCAGAAGATCGGCAAAATCTATAAGACGCTGGTGGATCGTAAAGAAGGCGGTGCATTTATAGGACGAACCGAATTTGATTCACCGGAAGTTGATAACGAAGTGATTATTCACAGCCCTGACAACTACATTCGCATCGGCGATTTTGTGAATGTAAAAATCAAATCGGCTACCGAGTTTGATCTTAGCGGCAGCATTGTGCAATAGGCTTGTTACTTTGCTATAGTGCAACCTGTGGGAGTTATACTTTGCCGGCTTAAAGCTTTAACATATCATTAACAAAGTTTTGATGCTGGCTATGAAGGATTCACAACCTCGAGTCACATTTTCCTAAACTTAATACAGGAAATTGTCGTTATTCGGGTTGTGAATTCACGTACCACCAATCCGTGTTCTTAACGTATGCACCTGGAGCAGATTTCCTTCGCTGAAACGCGATCATTCAGTTCGTTTTTCCTTGACTACATCCAACAGAAAGAATCTCTTAAGCCATTCTACAGTCGCTTTCCGCAACTGGAAAATTTCAAAGGTCAGCTTGCCGATAAACAGAAGTCTTTCCCAATGGAGACACGCCATACGCTGGCAAAAGTTCTTCAGCAACAATATATAGCTGTCCAAAATATTCCGGCTGTTCAGCAGAACATCGAAGCATTGCAACAGCCTAATACATTTACCGTTGTAACCGGCCATCAGCTAAACATTTTTACAGGACCGCTATATTTCATTTACAAAATCGTTACGGTGATCAACACCTGTAAAAAGTTAAAGGCTTTATACCCCGACTATAATTTTGTTCCGGTCTACTGGATGGCTTCAGAAGATCATGATTATAATGAAATAAAATACTTCAGACTATACGGTAAGAAATATAGCTGGGGCACTAATCAAACAGGTGCTGTGGGAAGATTTTCAACGAAGGATCTTTTACCCTTGCTGAATGAAATCCCCGGAGATATATCAATCTTCCGTGAAGCTTATACAAAAGGTAAATCACTGAGTGATGCGGTACGGCAATATGTACATACACTCTTTGGTAAAGAAGGCCTTGTTGTAGTAGATGCCGATAACGTTGAATTGAAATCGATCTTCAAAGAGGTTATTCGTCAGGATATACTTGATAACACTACCAAGAAACTTGTAGACCAAACAAACAGCGCGCTCGAAAACGAAGGCTATAAAATACAGGTATTCTGTCGTGATATAAATTTCTTTTATCTCGATAAAGACCTGCGCAGCCGGATTGAAAAATCAGGAGATACTTACCAGGTTGTTGATACTGATATAACTTTCTCAGCAGGAGAAATAAAAAAACTTATTGACGAGTATCCTGAGCGATTCAGTCCTAATGTAATTCTACGACCACTATACCAGGAGATGATATTACCCAACCTCGCGTATGTGGGTGGTCCTTCAGAAGTAGTATACTGGCTTCAATTAAAAAGTGTATTCGAGCATTTCAACACACCATTCCCGATGCTTATGCCGCGCAATTTTGCCATGGTGATGGAACACACCGTTATGCGCAAGTTCGACAAGACAGGACTCGAGTTGAAAGATCTTTTCGAAGAAAAAAATTATCTCTTCAATCACTGGGTGCTGAAGCATTCACCACGTAACCTTACCGTTGGTGCAGAGCGAAAACAAGTGCTCGATCTTTTTGAAGAGCTGAAGAAAAGATCGGATGCCATTGATACGACACTAACAGCCTATATCGGTGCTGAAGGAAAGCGCGCACTGAATAGCCTTGAGAAAATAGAACGAAAATTACTGCGTGCCGAAAAACGCCTGCATACCGACAAGCTTAAACAAATAGAAGCTGTAAAAGATATACTCTTCCCCAACGGAAGCCTGCAGGAACGCACGGATAACTTCCTGAATTTCTACCAGCAGGACAAAGCGTTTATTGACAAGCTGATTGAAAAATTTGATCCGTTCGATTACCAGTTTAATATTCTTTCTTACAACAGTCAGCCGTAATTTGCTAACATGACAAAAGCGGAGCTGCGAAAAATATACCTGGCAAAACGAAAGTCTATTTCAGAGGCAGAGTACCTGCAGCTCAATCATCAGCTTTGTGAAAACTTTTTTGCGCTTGTTGATCTCTCGTTCATCAGGGTGCTGCACACCTTTATACCGATCGAAAAAAATCGGGAGCCTAACACCTGGCTCATCATCGATCGCATTCGCAGAGAGTTTCCGCATATACGATTATCCATCCCCAAGATAAATACCGAAACGGGTGGGCTCGAAAATTTCTTCCTTGAAGGCATGCATCAGCTCACACTCAATACCTGGGGAATACTCGAGCCAAAACAAGGTATACCTACAGAGCCGGAGAAGATTGATATGGTACTGGTGCCCATGCTTACCTTCGATATGAACGGCCAGCGGGTTGGCTATGGCAAAGGTTTTTATGATCGCTTTCTGGCAACGTGTAGACCTACCGTTAAGAGTGTGGGGCTTTCTCTCTACGAACCGGTAGAAATAATACAGGACATCGAAGATCACGATGTCCCCTTAACCTATTGTGTTACGCCTACACAAGCCTTCAGCTTTCAATCGTAAGCTATATATACTCTAAATAGAAGGTTCCTGCTGACTGAGACAATGGAATGAACCAAGTCCCCAGATGATGTCTAACGAGTCAAGTCCTACAACTTTTCTGTCGTTGAAAGTTTTCTGAAGAATCTCCAAAGCTTTATCATCATTCTTATCGCGGAATGTAGGCACAACTACATATTTATTACTTATATAGAAGTTAGCATACGATGCGGGCAGACGCATATCTTCATAAACGATAGCTTCCGGCATCGGCAGCTCCACTATATTCATCTGCTTTCCATTCTCCAGACGAAGCTTGCTCAACTCTTTTAAATTGTCGCGCAACGGCACGTAGTTCTCATCAGCACGATTGGTCTCAACAACCGTAACAACGGTATCTTCATTTACAAAGCGTGTCAGATCATCGATGTGTCCATCGGTGTCATCGCCGAGTATACCATCGCCCAGCCAAAGTATATTCTCTACTCCGTAGTAGTTATGTAAAAACTCTTCAACCTGTTTTTGGTTGAGATGTGGATTACGGTTTTCATTCAATAAACATGACGTAGTAGTCAGCAACGTTCCTTTACCGTTGAATTCTACCGAACCACCTTCCATTACTATACCCGGATATACTACCGGTATATTATAATGCTTCGCGATGAGTGTAGGTATATTATCATCCAGATCGAACGGAGGATATTTACCACCCCAGGCATTGTAGCCCCAGTCTACTATAATTTTCTTATGTTCTGCATTCGGGTTTAACAAGAATGCAGGTCCATGATCGCGGCACCATGCATCGTTGGTGGGATGTATAAAGAACTGAACATTATTAAGATCAGCACCGGCTTCCTGCACATAGCGCAGTGCCTTCTGCTTCATGGCTTCATCAACCACGTTAACATTTACCTTCTCTCCTTCTGCTACCAGCTTGATAAACTGTGCATATACCGGATATATAGTTGAGATCTTTCCAGGCCATGACGCTTCCTTGTGCGGCCAGCTGAGCCAGGTGGCATCGTGTTTGGCAAATTCTGCAGGGAAGGAATAGCCGAGCTCCTTTGGAGTTTTAGAGTCCGGAAGTCCGGAAGTCGGGAAGTTAGCGTTGCCGTTCATTATTCGTTTTTCTTCACTTATTTAAGTCTGTTTCGAAGGCTGTTGATCATAACCAACAGCTCTTCACAATATGCATATAGTTCCTTAAAGTCTCCTTGAGAAATATAGTTCCTTCGTATTGCCAGATGGAGACATCCTACTACTTCAACATTCGAGCGAAGTGCATACCCTAAAAATCGGCTAAACTCGGCATTAGATTGTCCTGTAGATCCTTCCGCTATATTCAACGAAATAGAATCTGCAGCCCGCTTGAATTGAGAAGTCAATATATACATCTCATCCTTGGGGAACTACTTGACCAAATCGTTCACTCTCTCAGAAAGATCAGCCGCCTTCTGCCACACAATCAGTCTCTCAAATTTAAAAGCCATAATAATTTATAAAAAAAGCTAACGGGTCTTTACAACAACATTTTTAACAACAGGATACGACTTCCGGACTTTCCGTCTCCTTGGCTTTCGGACTTATTTAATCTCCATCAATATACCGTTTCGTAATCGGCTGATACGAATCAATTCTTCTGTCGCGCAGGAAGGGCCAGTGGGTTCTGTAGCGATCGGTTTGACCGAAGTCGATTTCTTCTACATGTACTTCTTCCTTATCATGCGATGCCAGGTATATCAATCTTCCGAATGGGTTTGCTATAAATGAGCCTCCCCAGAATTTCATAGCACCATTCTGCTCAAACCCAACGCGGTTCACACTAACAACGTGCAAGCCATTCGCTACTGCGTGACTACGCTGAATAGTCTGCCATGCATTATACTGCTCCGAGTTGGTAGCTTCATCCTGCGATGTAGCCCAACCTATAGCAGTCGGGTAGAATAAAATCTCTGCTCCCATCAGTGATGTAATGCGGGCTGCTTCCGGATACCATTGATCCCAGCAGATGAGTACACCAATCGTTGCAAACTTTGTCTTGAATACTTTATAGCCTAGATCACCAGGCGTGAAGTAAAATTTTTCGTAGTAAGCCGGATCATCCGGAATGTGCATCTTCCTATACTTGCCCAGATAGGTACCATCGGCATCAATCACAGCAGTAGTGTTGTGATACAAACCTTCCGTACGTTTTTCAAAAAGTGACGCGATGATCACTACGCCTGTCTCCTTTGCTACAGCCGATAGCGCATCCGTTGAAGGTCCGGGAATAGCTTCAGCCAGTTTAAAGTTTTCGTAATCTTCAACATCGCAGAAGTAAAGCGAACGAAAAAGCTCTTGCAGACAAACAATCTGCGCTCCTTTAGCTGCAGCTTCGCGAATCTTTTCAATGGCTTTTGTCAGGTTCTCCTGAGGATCTTTCGTGCATGACATCTGCACGGTTCCAACTTTCACTTTTTTACTCACGTCTGTTTCTCGGTTTTATATTTTTTTAAAACGCTACAAAATTAGGAAGTAATTCGTCTTACGAAAATTAAGACTTTGCTTCCCGATATGCATAAAAAGAAAACCCTCTGAAAAAGTTCAGAGGGTTTGAATTTGCATTTTAAACGAATCAGAGACTTGTTATGGTTCTGTTTCGATGTGAACGAACGATTCGTCTTTTGCTTCCAGGTTTGAAGTGCCCATCAGCCAGGTATCAACAGCACGAGCAGCTTCGCGTCCTTCAGAGATAGCCCACACTACGAGCGACTGGCCTCTGCGAACATCACCTGCAGAGAACACGCCTTCCTGTGACGACATATAGTTTGTGGTTTTGATGTTGCCGCGCTCATCGAGTTCAAGTTTCAGCTCGTCAACAAGACCACCTTTTTCTGCACCTACGAAACCTATCGCAAGCAATGCCAACTCACAAGGAATAACTTTTTCAGTTCCGGCTATTTCCTCAAAGCCCATTTTACCCTGAGCGTTCAATCCCCACTTGATCTCCACGATCTTCATGCCTGTAAGACGACCGCTGGCATCACCGACAAATTCTTTGGTAAGAATTGCCCACTGACGATCAGCTCCCTCTTCGTGTGATGATGATGTGTTGAGGATCATCGGCCATAGCGGCCATGGATTTGTATCATCGTTACGCTTTAACGGAGGCTTGGCAAGTAATTCAATCTGTGTTACTGATTTTGCTTTATGACGGTTTGATGTACCAACGCAGTCGGAACCCGTATCACCGCCACCAATCACCAATACATTTTTATCAGTCGCCAGAATTTCTTCAGCAAAAATGTTATCGCCTGCTACACGCTTGTTCTGTTGAGACAAGAACTCCATCGCGAAGTGTACACCTTTCAGATTTCTTCCAGGTATAGGGAGATCGCGCGGTGCAGAAGCACCTCCACACATTACTATAGCATCGAATTCATCCTGTAAATGTTTCGCGCTGATGTTTACACCTACGTGTGCGTTGGTGCGGAATACTACACCTTCCTGCTCCATCAAACGAAGTCTTCTGTCAATAACATGCTTCTCCAGTTTGAAGTCAGGTATACCATAGCGAAGAAGTCCACCGATCCGGTCACTGCGCTCGAACACTGTTACCCAGTGCCCTGCTTTATTTAACTGTGCAGCAGCGGCAAGTCCTGCCGGACCTGATCCTACTACAGCAACACGTTTACCGGTTCTTTGCTTCGGAGGTGTAGGTTTAAGATAACCTTTTTCGAATGCCTGCTCTGCTATAGTCTTCTCGATATACTCGATCGTAACAGGCTTGTTATTGATGCTGAGTACACAGCTCGCTTCACAAGGAGCCGGGCAAATTCTTCCGGTAAATTCAGGAAAATTATTGGTGCTGCTCAGAATCTTGATCGCTTCTTCCCACTTGCCATTATATACCGCATCGTTGAAGTCAGGTATATTGTTGCCCAGCGGACAACCGTTGTGGCAAAACGGAACGCCACAGTCCATACAACGGGCGGCCTGCTGCTTTACCTTTTCTTTGTCGAGTGGGTTATATACTTCTTTGTAATCTTTTATACGTTCTTTCGGATCGCGCGACTTGGGCATCTCGCGATCAAACTTCATAAATCCATCTATCTGTCCCATGTGTCTGGTTGCTTCGGTTGTAGTTGATTATTTTTTAACAAGGACTGGTGCTTCCACTGCTTTACCGTTTGAAGCAGAGCGCTGTTGCGCTTTTTGTTTTTGCAGTACTGCCTTGTAATCACGCGGCATAACTTTTACAAAAAGTTCGCAGGCAGTTTCCCAGTTTTCAAGCACCCACTCTGCCGGATCACTGCCGGTATATTTGTGATGCTTTTCAATCATGGCTTTTACTTCTGCCTTGTCTTCCTCTTCCAGTGTTTCAAGATCAACCATCTCGCGGTTGCACAGACGCTCGAGCGCATTTTCAGGATCGAAGACATACGCTATACCGCCGCTCATACCGGCTGCAAAGTTTTTACCAGTCTTACCCAGTACAACTACACGACCACCCGTCATATACTCACACGCGTGATCACCTACACCTTCGACAACGGTTGTTACACCGGAGTTACGAACACAGAAACGTTCACCCGCCTGACCGCGGATATAGGCCTCACCGGAGGTAGCACCATAGAACGCCACGTTACCAATGATGATGTTATCTTCTGGTTTGAACGTTGCTTCTTTATCAGGGTATATAATAAGCTTGGCACCTGATAAACCTTTTCCGAAGTAATCGTTCGCTTCACCTTCAAGTTCGAATGTTAAACCGGGAGCACCGAACACCGCGAAGCTCTGACCAGCCGAACCTTTGAACTGGAAGTGTATCGTATCTTCCGGCAGACCTTTGCCTTTATACTTCTTCGAGATCTCGTTTGAGAGCAATGCTCCTACGGAACGATCTATATTATGAATGATGAACTTCTCTTGTACTGCTTCTGCATCATCCAGTGCAGGACGCGCTGCTTCAACAAGTTTCCAGTCGAGTACTTTCTCAAGTTCGAAATCCTGTTCTATCTGTTTGTATAGCCCTACACCATCGTAAGCAGTTTCCTGGTGAAGTATAGGGGAGAGATCAAGTTTCTTCACTTTCCAGTGATCGATATCCTGACGAACGCGCAGCATATCACTACGGCCGATCATTTCATTCACGGTGCGGAAACCAAGCTCTGCCATATTCTCACGAAGATCCTGAGCAAGGAAGCGGAAGAAGTTTACTACGTGATCAGGATCACCAGTAAATAACTTGCGCAGATCCGGATCTTGTGTAGCGATACCTACCGGGCATGTATTCAGGTGACACTTGCGCATCATGATACATCCTTCAACCACCAGGGCTGCCGTTGCAACACCCCACTCTTCGGCACCCAGCATAGCGGCTACCGCTATATCTTTACCCGTACGAATCTGACCATCGGTTTGAAGTGTAACGCGACTTCTCAGATTATTTTTTACAAGTGTCTGATGTGCCTCAGCAAGACCAAGCTCCCAAGGTAAACCTGCGTGACGCATGGAGCTGATCGGTGATGCGCCCGTTCCCCCATCAGCACCGGAAATTAATATAGCATCTGCTTTTGCTTTTGCTACACCGGCGGCAACAGTACCAACACCAGCCTGTGATACAAGCTTCACGTTAATACGTGCCTGACGGTTAGCATTCTTCAAATCAAAGATCAACTGGGCAAGATCTTCAATAGAATATATATCGTGGTGAGGAGGAGGTGATATCAAACCAACACCCGGTGTTGAGTGACGAACACGTCCGATCCATTCATCTACTTTATGACCTGGTAACTGACCACCTTCGCCAGGTTTAGCACCTTGCGCCATCTTGATTTGCAGTTCATCTGCATTCGACAGGTAGTAGCTTGTTACACCGAAGCGTCCGGAAGCAACCTGCTTGATAGCCGAACGTTCCCAGTCACCATTTTCCTTTTTCTCATAGCGGATCTCGTCTTCTCCACCTTCACCGCTGTTGCTCTTACCGCCTATACGGTTCATTGCGATAGCGAGTGTAGTATGTGCTTCAAATGATATCGATCCGAATGACATGGCACCTGTAGCAAAGCGTTTGAAGATCTCTTCAACAGGTTCAACTTCACTCAGCGGTATAGAGTTACGCTTCTTGAATTCGAACAATCCGCGGATCGTGAGTTGATCACGCGTCTGATCGTTTATTTTCTGTGCGTACTTTCTGTATAGATCGTAGTTGTTTGTTTTCGTAGAATGTTGCAGCAAGTGTATAACTTCAGGGCTGAACATGTGCTTCTCGCCTCTGCGTTTCCACTGATATATACCACCTACCTGAAGTTCTTTGCTATCCGTAGCAAATGCAAGTTTATGACGAACCAGTACTTCGCTTGCTACATCATCAAATGACAAACCTTCAATGCGGCTGATGGTGCCTCGGAAACATTTTTCCATCACATCGCTGCCGAGTCCAACGGCTTCAAAGATCTGTGACGACTGATATGACTGCAGTGTACTGATACCCATCTTCGACATAACTTTCAGCAAGCCGTTACCAATCGCTTTCTGGAAGTTTGCATAAGCTTCTTCATCAGCAAGCGGCTTGTAGAACATGCCGTGCTTGTTCATCGAATGTATACTTTCAAGTGCTATATAGGGGTTCACCGCACTTGCACCATAACCAATGATAGTTGCAAAGTGCTGCACTTCCCATGCATCGCCTGCTTCTACAACAAGACCAGCCTGTGTACGAATGCGTTTCTCTACGAGGTACTGATGAACAGAACCTACCGATAACAATGAAGGTATAGGAGCATACTCATCGCTGATTTTTCTATCGGACAGGATCAGAATTTTCTTGCCGGCACGAACTGCTTTCTCGGCTTCACAACATATACGTGTGATGCTTTCTTCAAGTCTGCCCGGTTCACCATCTGCCTTAAATACACATTGTATTACTGCATATTCAAAACCCTGGTCTTGCAGGTGCTTGAGTTTTTCCAGATCATCATTCAACAACACCGGTTGTGAGATGTGTATCTGACGTGTATGCTCAGGTGTCTCATCCAACACGTTGAGACTTGCTCCTACGCGCGTGAAGAGTGACATTACCAGGCGCTCGCGGATCGGATCGATCGGAGGATTACTTACCTGCGCAAAGTGTTGTTTGAAATAGTTGGAGATGTGGCGACTCTCTTTCGAAAGTACTGCGAGTGGAGTATCATCTCCCATCGAGCCAATCGCTTCATATCCTTTTTCTGCCATTGGCAGAATGATGGTCTTGATATCTTCAGAAGTATATCCGTATGCATTCTGACGTTGAACAAGTGTCTTCTCATCAAAGCTTGTCTCAACCCATTCTACCTCCGGCTCCAGACGAAGCTTGAGGCGATTCTGAATGATCCAGTTATAGTATGATTTACCTTCATATACCGAGCGCTTCACTTTCTCATCATCGAGAACCTTACCTTTCTCGGTATCGATCATGAGCATTTTGCCCGGTGTGATGCGACCTTTCTCGAGTACATCTTTCGGATCGATTGTAAGTGCACCTGCTTCGGATGCTGCGATCACACGACCAGAACGTGTAACGCAATAGCGAAGCGGGCGAAGTCCGTTACGATCCAACGTAGCCCCTATACGCATACCATCGGTAAACACCAACGCTGCAGGACCATCCCACGGCTCCATCATGGAAGCGTGATATTTATAAAATGCTTTACGGTGCGGATCCATCAGCTTGTTATCCTGCCAAGCTTCCGGCACCAGCATCATCATTACGTGTGGTATAGTTCTGCCGGATAACACGAGCATCTCAACCAACGCATCGAGGTTGGCAGAGTCTGATCCATCCGGACTTGTAATCGGCAACAGTTTTTTCAATTCGTCTTCGGTAAACAATGTCGATTTGAAGAGTGCTTCTTTCGACTTCATTTTGTTTACGTTACCACGAATGGTGTTGATTTCACCGTTGTGTGCTATGTATCGGAAAGGCTGCGCCAGTTTCCAATTTGGAAATGTATTGGTAGAGAAGCGTGAGTGAACAAGCGCCATCGCTGTTTTCAAACGCGAATCCTGCAGATCGTTGAAATATATTCTTAGCTGTTCAGTACGAAGTTGTCCTTTGTAAACAATGGTACGTGCAGAGAAGCTGGTGATATAAAATTCTTTATTGTTGCCTTTTACACTATTGGCAACTGTATGCAATGAATAGTTACGCAACACGAAAAGCTTTCTCTCAAATGCATCACCAGTAACCGCTTCATCTATAGGTTTAACAAATACCTGCTCGATAACCGGCTCAACTTCAGCAGCACCTGGGCCGGGTACGCTGTGATCGACCGGTACTACGCGAAAGCCGATTAACTCTAAACCAAGTTCTTTAATGTTTTTACGCAATACCTCACGGCATGCATTGCTTACTTTTTTGTCGCGAGGGAAGAAGACCATACCAACGCCATACTTACCGGGAGCTGGGAGCTCGAAGCCAAGGCGTTTCGCTTCATCTGCAAAAAAGTCATAGGGGATTTGAATCAATACACCCGCGCCATCTCCGGTTTTAGGACTGCTGCCCTTGCCGCCACGGTGCTCCATGTTTTCAAGCATGGTAAGCGCATCGAGCAGGTTTTGGTTCGTCTTTGTACCATTGATGTTGGCAACAAAGCCGATACCACAGGCATCATGTTCCAGTTCTGGGGTGTACAAACCACGGCTGGTTGTTTCTTTCATCTTTCTTTCTGGTTAGTTTGTCTGGTTGTAAAAAAGGGTGTGTGTCATCCGTTTAGGGCAAAACGGAGTCTATAAAATTATGGATAAAACAGAAGATATTTTTGGATAAAACTAAACCGCCAGAATTTTTGGAATCTTTTCAGATTTAATTCCAAACATTTTAAAAACTAGAAAACGAACACGATTGCACCATAGCTGATTTTGAAAATTTTAATAATTACCGAAAACGGTTGAGGATTCTTCAATGACCTCAGACAAAAATGAACTGATTTTTATCGTTCTATTAATTTTTTTTGACACCTCGCACCATCTCTTTTTTTCCGGGAGGACCAGGCAGTGTTTCAACCTCCAAACCAAGTGATTTCAAGTCGCGCTTCAATTGACCTTTGGCGCAGTAGGTAACAAATATACCGTCAACCCGCATGGCGTTCACCACTTGTTTCAACACATCGATTTCCCACATCTCAGGCTGTTTGTTGGGAGCAAAGGCATCGAAGTATACTAAGTCAAACTCGGAAGAGAAATCGATTTGTAGTAACGATGTTTGAAGCTTGCACAGATTGAAATTCGAAGTGATGGGAACTGCTTCATTCCATTTTGCTTCATGGAGCTGATTGAATTTTTCTTTTAGTCCAACGGAATCTATATAGTTTAACCTAGACCAGATTTCTTCCGGAACCGGGTATGTTTCCATAGATGTATAGTGGATGATGTTGTTAGGAAGTTCAAGTGCGCGTTTTATTGTAAGCAATGCATTGAGGCCGGTACCAAAACCAACTTCAAGAATGGAAATATCTTTTTGAGATTTACCGGCAAGAAAATGATCGAGACCTTCTTTTATAAAAACATGAACAGACTCTTGCAGTGCTCCATGCTTGGAATGATACGTTTCATTAAGTGCTGTGTTGAGCAAAGAATGTGAACCGTCTGATGTCGTGATGATCTCGATATTCATAGTTTACTTTCCCGCAGATTTTTCGCAGATGAATACAGATATAGTCCGTTAGTCTTTCATGATAAGTGCTACGGCTGAAGCATTCACGCCTTCTTCTCTGCCTACGTATCCAAGTTTCTCGTTGGTTGTTGCTTTGATCGAGACATCTTCTTCTGTGATATTCATCAACGGGGCCAATACTTTCTTCATCGCATCGATATGAGGATTTACTTTCGGTTTCTCAAGACAAACGGTGCAATCTACGTTGCCTACTCTCCATCCGCGTTCGTGCAGCATGGCCGTTACTTCTTTCAGAAAGAATTTACTGTCCATACCTTTCCAGCGATTGTCAGTATTGGCAAAGTGGTAGCCTATATCGCGGAGGTTTGCAGCGCCCAATAGGGCATCGCATATAGCGTGTATCAGCACATCGGCATCCGAGTGGCCAACAGCACCTTTCGTAGCCGGCAGTTTTATACCACCTAACCAAAAGTCGCGGCCTTCTTCAAGCTCGTGTACATCGAAACCCATTCCTACTCGTATCTTCATTCTTCAGTGATTTTTTTTATCCATGGCACAAAGGAACTGCGCAAAGTTGCACAAAGAAATTACTTTAAAAATATACTCTCCGGATATTTTACTTCAACCAAATATAGGGCGTGAGGTGGAACATTGGCACCAGCCTCTCTGCGATCGCGACTCTCTAATATACTTTGAAATTCCTTTAATGAAGTTTTCCCGGTACCTACATCGAGCAAGGTACCAACCGTAGCACGTACCATACCTCTTAAAAAACGATTCGCGGTGATGTGAAATTCAAGTGACGCATCATGTTGTCTCCACTCCGCTTTCTTTACATCACACATGAAATTATTCACATCGGTTTTTACTTTGCTGAGGCTCTCAAAATCGTGCTTGCCGATCATCAACGCAGCTGCTTCATTCATGCGTGGTATATCGAGTGCTTTAAAGTAATGCAACGCAAGTCCTTCGAGAAATGGATTCTTCTTGGTCGTAATTCTGTATATATAGCTTCGCTCGGTGGCATCATAACGAGCATGCGCTTCGTCTTTCACACGATGGATAGACGGTATAGCTATATCTTTCGGCAAAAATGAATTAAGCTTCAAAACCAATTTTTCCTGATCAAACTCGTTTTGAATATCGACATGGAAGAACTGCTGCTCACAGTGAACGCCCGTATCCGTGCGACCGCTTCCTACAATACTAATTTCCTCACGCAGCAATTTCGAAAGCGCATCCTCCACAACAGTCTGCACACCCGTAGCATTATTCTGACTTTGCCACCCGCTATAGTTGGTACCGTTGTAAGAGATCTCGAAAAAAAACCGCATTGTCGATGTGTTTAGGTGTTTACGTGTGTAAGTGTTTACGTAAACACGTGCAAACGTAAACACGTAAACACATAAAAGCTAAGCTTTCTCAAAAACAACAGCCGCTCCCTGCCCTACACCAATGCACATAGTCGCCAGGCCGTATTTTACATTTCTTCTCTTCATCTCATGGAGGAGGGTTGCGCTGATGCGTACGCCACTGCAGCCGAGTGGGTGCCCTAAAGCAATAGCCCCTCCGTTGACGTTGACGGTTTCCGGATCGAGATCAAGATCGCGGATGCAGGCTATAGATTGTGCTGCGAAGGCTTCGTTGAGTTCGGTAAGACCTATATCGGATAGTTTTAGTCCGGCACGCTTCAGTGCTTTTTGTGTTGCCGGTACCGGGCCTATACCCATATAGGCTGGATCAACTCCCGCTACTGCTGTTGAGACAATGCGCGCAAGTGGTGTCAGGTTATATTGCTTTAGTATATCTTCTGTTACTAAGAGACAAGCGGCAGCACCATCATTTATACCAGAAGAATTTCCGGCTGTTACTGTTCCGTTCTCCTGGAAGGCAGCTTTAAGTGTTGCCAGTTTTTCAAGTGTCGTAGCACGAGGATGTTCGTCTTTTTCAAAAAGGAAAAATTCGTCTTTTGATTTCGGAACGGGTATGGCTACAATTTCATCTTTAAATTTTCCCTGTGTATAAGCCTGCTGATATCGTGTTTGTGATTGATACGCAAATGCATCCTGATCTTCGCGGGTAATTTTCCATTTAGCGGCTACATTTTCAGCCGTCTCGCCCATCGAATAGGGATGGTATAGCTTTGATAGTTTTGAATTGATAAACCGCCAGCCCATTGTAGTATCAAACACCTCCTGCTTACGTGCAAAGGGTTCTTCAGCTTTTGCCATCACAAACGGAGCGCGACTCATACTCTCTACACCACCGGCTATATAAACATCACCATTGCCTGTCATTATACCTTGCGCTGCCTGCATAATGGCTTGCAGCCCGGAAGCGCATAATCGATTTACAGTCACACCGCCTACTTCAACCGGTAAGCCTGCCAGCAGCAACGCCATGCGTGCTACGTTTCGGTTGTCTTCACCGGCCTGGTTGGCTGCACCGAAGATGACATCTTCAATCATCTTTACATCTACTGATAGATTGCGTTTGAGTAGTTCGCGTATCGCGTGGGCTGCCAGATCATCCGGGCGTACCGTTGCCAGGGTACCACCAAACTTTCCGATCGGTGTGCGCACAATATCAACAATATATACAGGTCTCATAGAGGTGTTTTAATGTAGATGATTTTTTCACAGTGATTATGAAAGTACAAAATCACCAGCGGAAACAGCTATACATCTTCAACGGAAGCCGGGTGGTTTAAATTTTCTTTTTACTTTTGCCAGGCTTATAACTAAGTAAGCAAGTTAACGCAACCCCCACATGTGGCAAAGAATTCAAACTGTATTTCTGGCACTCGCCATCATTACTTTAATAGCAGCGATCTTCCTGCCTATCTGGGTCTTTCAGGATCCTTCCGGCAAATCGCATGAGCTATACGCTTTACATTATACGATCGTAGACAACGGAGCCCGCACTACAACATACTTCCCGTATTCCGTCACGGCCATTCTGCTGGTAGCATCTGCTACACTGGCGTTTATGGAAATCAGAAAATTCAAAGACCGCATTACGCAGATTAAACTCGGAGCCCTTAACTCTTTGTTTATAGCTATTGCCATGTGTGCCGGTGTTTACTTTGGCACCACCATGATTAAAACATTTCAGGGAGGTACGTATGGCCTCGGACTATGGCTGCCTGCTGTAGCCGTGGTGTGCAACTGGGCTGCCATTCGTTTCATTAAGCGTGATGAAAGAATGGTGCGCGACTCCGACAGACTCCGGTAATGCTGCCATCCTGACACAATCATTCTTCTGGAATAACTTTTGAAATCCTCGGCTTCGAGGATTTTTTATTTTAAGAACCGTTTAAAACCTGACAACAATGGCAGAAACAGTAGATGCGCGTGAAAAAGGTACCATTTCCATTCACACGGAGAATATCTTTCCAATCATTAAAAAATTTCTTTATTCAGACCATGAGATATTCCTGCGCGAACTGGTATCCAATGCAGTAGACGCAACTCAGAAATTAAAAAAGCTTTCTTCTATCGGTGAGTTCAATGGCGAACTTGGCGAGCTGCGTGTTGAAGTAAGTTTCGATAAAGATAAAAAGACCATCACTGTGAGCGACCGGGGTATCGGTATGACGGGTGATGAGATCAAAAAGTATATCAACCAGATCGCTTTCTCCGGGGCAACCGAGTTTGTAGAAAAATTCAAAGACAAAGGTGATGCGAAAGACATCATCGGAAAATTCGGTCTTGGTTTTTACTCGGCCTTTATGGTGGCTGATAAAGTGGAAATCATTTCCCGTTCGTACAAGGCAGGAGAAAATGAAGCAGCCCGTTGGGAGTGCGATGGCTCAACCGAGTTTGAACTAAGCACTACTACGAAGAAAGATCGTGGTACGGATATTATACTATATATAAATAGCGACTCGGAAGAGTTTCTGGACGAGTGGAGACTGAACAGTATACTTGAAAAATATTGCAAGTTCCTCCCGGTTGAGATCAAGTTCGGAACCAAAAACGAAAATGTAGAAGATGGTACGGATGCAGAAGGTAAACCACAATATAAAACGGTTACTACTGATCGGATCATTAACAACCCGGCTCCACTCTGGGCAAAATCACCAAGCGATTTAAAGGACGAGGACTACCTGAAGTTCTATAAAGAACTTTACCCGTTCTCGGAAGAGCCTCTTTTCTGGATACACTTGAACGTTGATTACCCGTTCAGCTTAACCGGTGTGCTATATTTCCCGAAAGTAAAGAACGACTTCGAATTACAGCGTAACAAAATTCAACTATACTCTCGCCAGGTATTTATTACGGACGAGGTTAAAGATGTAGTGCCTGACTTCCTGATGTTGCTGCACGGTGTGTTGGATTCACCGGATATACCGCTCAACGTATCGCGTAGTTATCTGCAGAGCGATGCCAACGTGAAGAAGATCAGCCAGCACATTACGAAGAAAGTTGCCGATAAACTCCAGGAGATATTCAAAAAAGATCGTGCTGATTTTGAGAAGAAATGGGATGACATCAACATCTTCGTGAAGTATGGTATGATCAGCGATGAGAAGTTTTACGAGAAAGCAAAAGACTTCGCATTGTTCAAAAATATAGACAAGCAGTATTTCACCTTTGAAGAATATAAAGAAAAGGCGAAGCCTAACCAGACCGATAAAGACGGTAACCTGGTATATATATATGCTTCTGATGCTGGCAAGCAAGACAGCTTTATAGAAGGAGCCAAAAACAAAGCTTACGATGTTCTGTTGCTGGATGGTGTACTCGACAGTCACTTCATCAATACACTCGAGCAGAAACTGGAGAAAGTACAACTGAAACGTGTTGACAGTGAAACGGCCGACAAACTTATTGATAAAGACGAGAAGATTGAAAGTGTATTAAGTACAGAAGAAGTAGAACAGGTAAAAACTGTTTTCGAGAAAGCAATCAACAACAAGAACTTTACCGTATCGGTTGAACCAATGTCACCAGGCGATTTGCCGGTGGTTGTTACCATGAGCGAGTTTATGCGCAGAATGAAAGACATGGCGAAGACCGGTGGCGGTGGTGGTTATGCATTTATGGGTGCAATGCCTGATAACTATAATGTAGCAGTGAACGGCAATCACCCGATCACACAAAAAATTCTGAAAGCGGAAAGCGATGATGCAAAATCTAAACTTGCCAAGCAGGCGTATGATCTTGCTCTTCTCTCTCAGAACATGTTAACCGGTGCAGACCTTACCAACTTCATCAAACGAAGTGTAGACCTGGTATCGTAATAACTATATATAGTAAGAAGAAGGTGCTTCACGAAACGGAGCACCTTTTTTATTTACGTTTATTTACCGGCAGCGCTCTGGTTCCACTCGTATACCTTGTCGGCAATTTCAATGAGCAGTTCAGGATCTTTCTCCAGGGCATTTCCGATTACGATCATATCAGCACCGGCCTCCAGTGCTTTCAATGCTTTTTGTGTTGTGTTGATACCACCGCCTACAATGAGCGGCACATTAACGGCTTTACGAACAGCGGCAATCATGCGTGCACTGATTTCTTTTTCAGCACCACTGCCGGCATCCAGATATATAGCTTGTAGCCCAAGCATTTCACCGGCCATAGCGGTGCAGGCCGCCAGCGAATATTTATCATCCGGTATAGGCATGGTGTTGCTGATATAGGCTACCGATGTAGTGCGGCCTGAATTGATCAGCATATAGCCTGTGGGTATAACTTCCAGTTTTGTATTGCGAATTACCGGGGCAGCAATAACATGTTGCCCGATCAGCAATTCCGGGTTTCTTCCGGAGATCAGCGAGAGGAATAATAAACCATCAGCCGATGAATCGATCTGCATCGAGTTACCGGGGAAGAGTATAACCGGTATGGTAACATTCTGCTTGATCTGCTTTACTACATCCGATAAGTTTGTAGTCGTTACCAGGCTTCCTCCTACCAGGAAATAATCCACACAATTCTCACTGGCCAGGTTGATCAGTTGATTGAGGTTGGCAGGTTCCTCAACTTTATCCGGATCAATCAGTATAGCAATGGATTTCTTACCCGATTGCTTGCTGGTGCGCAGTGACTGTATAATACTCATGCTTTGCTTTCGGTCTTCTCTTCAGCTTTTTCCTGCAGGTACTCCGCTAATTTTTCTTTGGCAACACCCAGTAAAAGCGTTACTGCCTGACTTGCCAGTACGGTACCGATCTGCGATACTATACCAGGTGTTGAAGGTTCAGCAACAACTTGAGCTTCTACTACACGCTCGGGCGTAGCCGCGGCAGCATGTACAATTTTCACTTTACGTTTCGACTTCTTTGACTTGGAACTTCCGCCCGCTATGGCACGCACCAGAAAATACGTGGCTGCAAGCGAACCCCCTATGATCAATGCATTGGTAAGTACCTTCTCTGTACGCTCCGAAATTAACTTTACTTCGTCTTCAATTTGCTGACGATGCTTTGCTGATTTTTTCAGCAACTCGCTCTTCATATCATTGGTCTCCAGTAATTCCATAGTTACTTTTTCTTTTTTGTCATTATTTCACCAAGCTCTTTTTCCAGTTTGTTGAAAATTGTTTCGCGCGACAAGAACGTAACAATTGCCAACAGCAGATAGAATGCTGCAACCACAGCGAAGCCTCCGAATGTACCCATCGATTCGCCCAGTTTAAAGGCGAGGGCAACACTGAAGAAAACAATAAACAATACAAAGGTAAATGCTACTACAATGAATACAGCTACCCGCGAGAGGCCCTTCGCCAAGTCTTCCTTTATCTCAAGCTTCATCAACTCAACCTTCGTCTCCACAAAGCCTGTGAGATTCTGAATCAGGTTATCGAGTTTCAAAAACTTTAACACCGAGTCCTTAATCATATTCCTTTAGCGTAAAAAATGAGTCCACGCAATATAGACAGAAGATCGGACTTTAGGTGGCTACTGTTCTTCGAACTTCACGAGCTTTTCGGTGTTTACAAGCACCGTATCGTGTTTTACGGTTTCGCGTTGCAGCATCAACTTCAGCGGGGCGCTGATATAGTAACGGAGTGTAGTGGAGTCTGCGGATTCCTGATACTTTACATGACACACATATACCGAGTCGAACGTGTGGGAAGCAAACTCCATCTTCTTCACTATCTGATCAATACATGCTTCATACCGACCTTGTTCATCGGCACCATCCCAGCAGAACCCGGGGCGGTCCAGCAAAAACATTTTATCGCCAACAAACAACGTGGTATTCTTTACCGATACCGGGTAGATCAGCAAAGGCTCCTCGTTCGTTACGGGTTCCTCTCCCTGAAACTGCGACCACTCGCCACTTTGTTTGCGCTTGTTAATGCGCGCCACAATGCGATAATGATTCACTTCTTCAACATTTCGGTTCTCATACGTGAGGCGATAGGTTTGGATAGAATCCTGGTTGAAATAAATCAGCGAGAAAGGAATGAAGAAATAGGTAAGCAGCAGAAATAAAAATCCGATGAGCCTGTATTGAAGTGTAAGTTTACCCAACCCACTGGCGAGTTCAATCGGCAACCTGCGCAGTACGGGTATAGGGAAGAAAAGAATCACCCCAATGAGGTTGAACAGAAAGTGAGCGATGGCTATACTGATAGCACTCGCAGTATTGGCGTTGAGTGTTGCTGCTATAAATGCTGTAATGGTAGTACCAACATTCGCACCCATAATAAAAGGTGCCGCTTGCTTAAGACTGGTGATGCGCTTGGCAACAATCGGCACAACAACAGATGTAGTAATGGTACTGGAGCGTATAGCGGCTGTGGTAAGTAATCCCCACGAAAAAGACTTTATCTGGTTCTTAAAAAAGAAGCGACTGAAAACTTCCGGAGACTTTGCTTTGAGCAGATCTGAAATCAATCTTCTAAACATCAGGATCGATCCGAACAACATGACCAGCGCAAGCACTACCAGTATAAATGCGTTGGGTATAATATGTTGCAATAGATCGGTAATGTGCGAGATGCCGCTCCACGAATGCGTTGTTTCCTGCGGTATAACTTCTGCTGAAGGTTTAAAAAATACCTGCGCTATGCGAAATGATATCGATGAAAGAAAGCTATAGTAATACTCCAGCGGAAACAGTACAAAAACAGTAAGCAGGTTGAAGAACACATGATACGATCCGGCTGCTACCGCTCTTCGAAATTCTTTCTTGCGACTGATAAAACCCAACGACACAATCATACCGGTAATGGTAGTACCAACATTGGCGCCCATAATAATCGGTATAGCACTCTCCAGTGTAATGGCACCTGATGCGACAAAGGCAACCACCAGCGATGTTGTTGTTGAGCTGCTTTGCAACATGGCTGTGATTAGCAAGCCGATGAACAAACCGGCAAAAGGATTGGAGGTAGCCAGCAGAATGGTTTCCGCCACGCTTCCACCCAAGTGCTGCGATGACGACACCAGCAGGTCGAGCGCTAGTAAAAACAGTAGCAGTGCTCCCAGTATGTAGAGTATAATCCGGAGGTTGCTCCAGATTTTCTTGTTTTGATTCTGATCAGTGAGTGGTGCCGTTTCCAAATGTCAACTATGAGCGTAAAGATAAACCAGGTTATGTAACAAGAATAGTTCTATAATATTTTTAACACAGGCTTAACATAGAAGCCCGTCTAAAATCTACCTATATAAAAAAATATACTATAACTACCAGAATATAGACCACACAAACCGCCAGTAACATTATGCTTTTGTTGAGCCGCGGCTTGCCTCTCATCATGCGAAGCACAACAACAATCAACAATATCAAAAAGATGATAAACCATACAATAAATCCTATACTGGGAGTTAGCAGTTCCATAAGTATAAATAGTTAAGTATAAATAGTAAAGAGGTTACACTAAACTATATACTATACCAGCTCCAGCTCCTTTACCGCCATCCAGGCCATCAGTCCCGGACCTATCTTCAAAGCATCTTCATCGATATCAAATGTAGGTGTATGCACATACGACTTGATTCCTTTCTCCACATTACTGGTACCTAAACGATAAAACGATGCCGGTATAATCTGCGAGTAGTAAGCAAAATCTTCAGCGCCCAGCGTTATGTCAATATCGTATACATTTTCCTTACCCACATACTCTTCTGCCGCCAGCTTGAGTCTTCGGGTTAACTCCGGATTATTTTCAAGATAAGGATATCCGCGCGATATATCTACTTCGCAGCGGCCGCCCATACCTTCGGCTATACTTTCGGCCATCTTCTTTATTTTCTCCAGGCCTGACTCACGCCATACTTCATTCATGGCGCGGAATGTTCCCGCTATATTTACCTCATCCGGTATAATATTCGTAGCACCTTTACCAATAATATTTCCAAAGGTTAATACCGTTGGCTGCTTCGGACTCGCATTGCGACTGATGATCTGTTGCAGAGCTATAATGATATGCGATGCGATTACGATCGGGTCAATCGCCAGATCGGGTGCAGCACCGTGACCACCTTTACCAATTACGCGCAGGTAAATTTCATCGGCACTGGCCATATACATGCCTTCACGAAAACCAATCTTACCAGCAGGTAGCAATGGAAATACATGTTGCCCTATAATGCCGGCTGGTCGCGGATTTTCCAATGCGCCATCGCGAATCATATACGATGCACCACCGGGATTTTTTTCTTCACCTGGTTGGAACAGAAAACGTACTGTACCTTCAAATTGATCGCGCAGATCATGAAGAATCTTGGCAGTGCCTAGCAATGATGATGTGTGTACATCATGTCCGCAGGCATGCATCACACCTTCGTTCTTCGATTTATAGGGAACATTGTTTGCTTCCACGATGGGAAGCGCATCCATATCGGCACGAAGCGCGATGGTTTTCTTATCCGGATTTTTACCTTTCACCTCAGCAACCAGTCCGGTGGTTGCGAGATTTTCAATTTTATGTATTCCGAATGACCGGAGCTTATCATCAACATACTTCACCGTATTGAATTCCTGATAAGACAATTCAGGATTTGCATGCAGATACCTGCGATACTCCACCACCTGATCACTGTATGCCTGCGAAAGTGATTTTATTTTTTCCAAAAGACTCATAACACACGTTTATAAACTCAAAAGTAAAGCTACTTCGGCAGATTGAAAAAAATACACGAAAGCCACGGTATGAATTAAAAATATTGAAAAACTTTAGGGTAAGGTTAAGGGTGGCTTACTGGGAGTGTGTCTTCATTACCTGAAAAAACCGGTGCAACCATAACCCACATACTTCTTGTAAAAGAACTTTGTGAAACCAATGATTACTTTGAAATTCGAATTCTTCTTTAACCCATAATAATCCAGATGCAAATGCATAGAAAAATCCTCATGGCTGTTATAGCTATGATCAGTGTATCCGCAGCGTATGCCCAGGATACGCCTATGAAAAACCTGATCCTGCAAGACATGTCCGCCTTCAAGCCACAAGCGGGCAACTGGCAGATTGTAGGTGATGTTACAATCGACCCAACGATCGACATTCACCATGAACCCGAAAAAGCTCCTGTTGAAACCGGAAAGAAAAAAAAGAAATCAAAAGAAGAGACCGCTCCTAAAACTCCACAAGCCGTAACCTTTACGGCAGGCACCGGAGTGCTGCTGAACATGAATGATGAATCGAAAAAAGATAACCTCGTATCTGCATTCGAACATGGCGATATAGAACTGGAACTTGAAGTGATGTTGCCGAAAGGATCCAACTCCGGCATTTACCTGCAAGGTCGTTACGAAGTTCAGCTACTCGATAGCTGGGGCGTAAAGAGTCCATCGTTCTCCGATATAGGCGGTATATACCGGAACTGGGAAAGCGAACCTTCTAAAATATACATGGGCAAAGCTCCGCTGAGTAACCCTGCAAAAGCACCGGGACTCTGGCAAAAGATGAGTATATCTTTTCGCGCTCCCAAGTTTGATGCTTCCGGAAAGAAAATTGCCAACGCAAGGTTTGTTTCGGTTGAACTGAATGGAGTAAAGATTCACGACAACGTTGAAGTACCCCTGCCAACCGGTGGCCCGATTGAAAACAACGAGAAGGCTACCGGCCCACTGATGATACAGGGCGACCATGGTCCCGTTGCATTCCGCAACGTTCGTTACAAGCTTATGAAAGAAACAAAAGTTTCACTGAGCGATATAAGCTATAAAGCATTCAAAGGAACCTTCAGTGAAGTGGATGACTTCGCTACACTAAAGCCTGTAAAGGCCGGGGCAACACCTGAGTTATCAGCAGAAGTACTCGATGATGAAAATATGTATGGCATCATCTATACCGGCAAGATAAATGTACCTGAAGATGAAACGTATTACTTTGACATCAGCTATACCGGGGGTATAACATTCTCGATCAACAATCAGCGACTGATCGATGAACAACGTCCGGATGGTGGCGGAAGAAACCGCGCTACACTTGCACTCAAAGCCGGTACATATCCGTTCGAGATTGCCAATTTCAAAACGGCTTCATGGATGCCTCCGCGACTGGGCCTCACTGCGCAAACGGCCAACACGTACCCGGTAGTATTGAATGCCTATAATTCATTCCCTCCGGATGACGATCCTACATCGCCTATCATTATTACAGCGGGTGCTGAACCCAGGTTACTGCGCGCATTTATAGACTTTAAAAGAGACAGAAGCCAGCGACTTACGCACACTATTGGTGTAGGTGAGCCTGCGAAGATCAACTACGTATATGATCTCGGCTCGGGCAATCTGGCCTGCGTATGGCGTGGTGAATTTGTAAATGCTACACCGATGTGGCACGATCGCGGTGATGGATCATTTCGTCCGCTGGGAGCTGTACAGTATTTATTTATAGGACAACCCCTCGCGTTCCTGGCAAATGCAAACGAGGCCTTCCCGACTACAGGTAAAGATGGTGAGTACCGCTCTAAAGGATATACCATCGAAGAAGAAACCCGCAGACCTATATTTAAATATACTTATCAGGGACTGGATGTAGAGGATAAAGTATATCCAGAAGACAATGCAAGAAGCATTACACATGAAGTTGCTATAAAAAACCGCGGCACAAAAACCGGTCTGTACTATAAACTGGCAGAAGGCTCGAGCATTACAAAAAATCCAAACGGATCGTATGCAATTGATGATAAGCAATACTATATACAAACTTCTGCCCCGGCTACTGTACGCGATGTGAATGGTAAAAAAGAATTAGTGGTAG
This sequence comes from uncultured Chitinophaga sp., assembly GCA_902168205.1. Taxonomy (GTDB): domain Bacteria; phylum Bacteroidota; class Bacteroidia; order Cytophagales; family Cyclobacteriaceae; genus Ohtaekwangia; species Ohtaekwangia kribbensis. The sequence continues at coordinate 140,509 of CABHOK010000014.1, forward strand.
CGGTGGATGGAAGCAATGTAAAATATACAATCATCTGGTAACCGATAAAGCATTGAATTGACATGAAGAACTTTATAAAGATATATTTCATAGCAGTTGCTTTACTGGCAAGCACGCTATATGCAGAGGCACAACGAATTCCTACGGAAGATGATTACTACAAGATCATCACGATACCGGCACCCGAAGGTGTATTGCTCGAAGTGGGAGGTGTAGCAACCTTACCCGATGGAAGAATTGCCGTATCAACCCGCAGAGGTGATGTATGGGTCATTGAAAATGCAGCACTGGCCGAGGGGGGATCGCCTACCTATACATTGTTTGCATCCGGTTTGCATGAACCTTTAGGACTCGCCTATAAAGATCAGGCACTTTATGCCGCGCAACGTGGTGAACTTACCAAACTGGTAGATACCAATGGCGATGGTAAAGCAGATGTATATGAGACTATATATGCATGGCCTATATCCGGTCACTATCACGAGTATTCCTTCGGACCGAAGATCGCCCCGGATGGAAGTTTCTTTGTAACAGGTAACGTTGCATTCGGTGATGAAGAATGGTGGCGTGGTGAAAGTCGCAGACCGTGGAGAGGCTGGACGATGAAGATACATCCGGATGGTACATTAGAGCCCTGGGCTACCGGTATGCGTTCTCCTTGCGGACTGGGTATGATTGATGGCGAATTTTTCTATGACGATAACCAGGGAGACTTTATGGGCTCCGGGGGTATATTTCACGTAACGAAAGGAAGCTTCACCGGCCACCCTGCTGGTTTACGCTGGACAAATTTACCGAACTCTCCTGTTAAGCTTACATCCGAACAATTCTTTGCCAGCATCGATGAGCGTAGAATAAAAAAGAATGGTCAACATATAAAACCTGAAAATATAGCAGACGAAAAGAATCCAAATTTACTCTACAAGTTCAAGGAGAAGTTTCCGGAAACACGTATACCGGCAGTGTGGTTGCCACACGGTGTGCTGGGTATATCAAACTCGGAAATTATCCGCGATGAGACAGCCGGTAAATTTGGTCCGTTCGCAGGACAGATCTTTGTTGGCGATCAGGGACAAAGTAAAGTAATGCGTGTGGTGATGGAGAAAGTAAAGGGAGAGTTTCAAGGTGTTGCATTTGATTTCCGTTCCGGATTTCAATCTGGCGTACTGCGCATGAACTGGGGACACGATGGCTCCATGTATGTAGGTGAAACGAACCGCGGCTGGGGTTCTGCCGGAACAACAAACTCCGGTTTGCAACGACTGCTCTGGATGGGTAAAGTACCTATGGAAATGAAGACCGTTCGTGCCATGCCGGATGGTTTTGAAATTGAATTTACTCTGCCCGTAGATAAGGGTAAAGCGGAAGATCTTTCATCGTATGTAGGCAGAAGCTATATATATAAATATCACTCGGTATATGGAAGCCCTACCATCAACGAAGAGAAGCTGAATATCAAAGGAGTAAAAGTTTCAGAAGACGGTACAAAAGTTCGCCTCGTGATCGATAACCTCCGTCAGTATTACCTGCACGAAATCACCGTACCGGGTATACGTTCGAAAGACAGCAACCTGCCGGTGCTACATGCTTCCGCATACTATACATTGAACAACATTCCGGAAGGAGTAAAATTACCGGCCAGCGAGTTGAGTACTAAAAAATCAACAACGGCTACAACAAAAGCTGCTCCAGCCAAAACAACTACAACAACAGCTACCAGCAGCAAGAAAGCACCAACGTACGCAGAGATCGAACCTTTACTAGTGAAGAATACATGTACTGCCTGCCATGCTGTAAACAAGCGCCAGGTAGGACCTGCTTTTGCAGATATAGCGAAACGCAAGTATAGCAATGATCGCATCGTGCAACTTATTTATAATCCTGAACCTAAAAACTGGCCGGAGCACGAAACACCAATGGCTCCTATGCCACAGGTACCCAAAGCAGAAGCATTGAAGATTGCAGCGTGGATCAACTCGCTACGCATCGAGAAGGCCCCTACGCCATAAACAAAATTACCAACTGGTATAAATATAAATCCCGAAGTATTGCTTCGGGATTTATTGTATATATACTTTCGGTACCAACCACCATCATTATCGATTCTCGATCGCTACATGTAGTTCGCTTTGGGTGATGTAGTAATTGCTTTGGGAGGTTTTTACCTTGGCAATTATATTTACTTTCTCGTTTACGTAGGAACCGCGGGGTAAAGAAATATTTATTTCACCCACACCGTTTTTCACATCTGTAACACGGGATGCCTCCATGCTTATATATTTACCCTCAGACAGGTCGCCCACAAAATATTCAACCCCCTTGCTGTCATCCGACATCCTCAACCTGATAGTATAGGTTGCGCTGTCTTTGATCTGATCAAGCGTAGTTACTTCAATAATAGGGTAACGTTGTTTCAACTTACCATCAATGGTATATTCTTTCAGACCGGTACAAAGGTGCCCTTCATAATAAGGTACTTCAGCCATCAGATCACCGCTCCTTCTGTAACGTTTTTGAACGCCATGCATCTGGTTAAGATGATATGGAGTTTCCTGGCTAACAACTCCTGACTCAAAATATCTTCGCGCAACACCTTCCCGAAAATTGTTCTCGTACATCACCTCCTGAAAAATCTTACCGGACTTATAATATTCTTTCGCCATACCCTGCTGTGAGCCATATGCATAGGCGATTTCCTTATGCAAGGCGCCATTCTGATAGTATATCTTTTTTACATGATAACCGGGAGATTCCTGTTGCTTTTCCGGAGCCGGAGACTTGTATGGAAAGCATGACTGCAACATAAAAATAATAACGAGGCAACGGAGCCAAACGGGCTTATTCATAGGTTTAGGACTTATGTGCAAGATAATTAATTCTAAAAATCAGACTATTGTCTCATAGATTTTTTGCATGAATCATTATCAATCAACGAGTTGATATGCCATAGTAGGATGATGCCTGCGGAAATTCTAAAAAAATATTTGCGCTGTTCAATCTTTTTTTTGCAGAAATAGAAAACTCTACTACATTTGCAATCCCAAACGGGAGCTTAGCTCAGCTGGTTCAGAGCATCTGCCTTACAAGCAGAGGGTCGGGGGTTCGAACCCCTCAGCTCCCACACTTAAAGCCATCGTAATGATGGCTTTTTGTTTTATATATTATGCCAGTTGTTCGTAAGTATATAGATGATGGCTCCGTTTTAACAGAAAAAATAAAATATAGGCTCTTGCGTGGCTAAAGAGCATCCCGACCTCAGTCGGGAGGGTCGGGGTTCGAAACCCTCAGCTCCCACATGGAAAAAGCCATCACTCCAATGGCATCCGTTTCAAGTCACATAATCTCCATTAATCACCAAGTACTGGCTGAAGTTTCCCGGAAGTCACATCTTTAGGATGACGTTTCTGATTCCCCTATGCACTGCGGTAACATTTTTCTTAGTATCCTGTTTACATTCCTGGCAATTACCTGTCTCGGACAGTATGAGCACAACTATAAAATCCGAAAGATCTCGTCATCGAACTCAGTAGCAATGATTCAGCGACTGGAGGATATGTTTGAGACAGAAAAACAAACCGATTTCAAAGATTATCAGCGTGACCCCATTGTACAATCTATCAACATCGAGCGGTTCATTGCGCTCAAGAAAAGTGTAAAACAAGGATATTTCCTGGAGGATGATACGCTGCAACAATTCGTAAAGGCTGTACTCGAAAGAATTGTACAAGCCAATGGCCTGAGTGAACAAACGAAGCGCTACGCATTTATAGCCGACAATGCAGCCCGATCTGCCAGTTGTCATGGCAAAGGTATATTTATTGTCAACGTTGGGCTGCTGGCGGCTATCAACAAAGAAGACCAGCTCGCCTTTGTGTTGGCACATGAAATAGCGCACGATGAATTAGGACATATACGCGAAAAAATATTATTGGAGAGAAATGTAAAACTCCAGGCAAAATCAAAAAAATTCACGAAGCAAGTATTCGATTATAACAATGATATAGACCTTGAAGAACTCGAAGAATACAGAAACACTGCTTACCATGTGATGCGTCATTCTCGAAGTGCCGAAACACAGGCAGACTCACTTGGCTTGCTATATTTAAGCAAAGCTGGTTATCAAAAAACAGGGGCGTTAGAATTACTGGAGTTGCTGAAAGAAGGAGACAAACCCAAATATGAAATCGGCATAGATTTCTTTCTTCCGTTCGATAGTCCGCAATATCCGTTTCAAACCTATTGGCTTAACGAAAAACCGGGAGTATATAATGTATTGCGTAAAGGAAGTACAAATGTTTTCTCTTACGATTCACTATTAACGCATCCAGATCTAAAACGAAGACAAGCTTATCTGAACGCTGCCAATTATGAAGTCGCTAATTATACTTCGCGCACCGAAACGAATTCTTCTGTGAGTATAGCCATTTCCGAACTACAAATTATACACAGCTCTTTACGTGCAGGCAAATTTGATCTCACGCTATACTATGCCATGCAAATGCTAAAAAAGTATCCGGACAATGCGTTTGTTACCAGTCGCATTGGTATAGCATTGCTGAATTCACTCCTGGCAAAAGATGACAACGTATTCAGAAATATAGTATCGCCCTACACGGGAACTTATAATGAAGAGCAACGATTGATGAATAACTTTCTGTACAATCTTGAACGCAAAGAACTCGGTGAAGTAGCGTATCATTTTATGAAGCGTAAAGATCACTTCAACCCAAACGAGCGAGGTCATTATTACTTGTTGTGGCGTCTCTGTGATTTGACCTATCGATACGATGAAAAAAATTCGGTGGCTAAACTTTATAACTCAAAATTCAACAGCGATATCACCGCATTCAGCTTTAAAAAGAAATAGCTATAACAAATAATAAAGCCATCAAAAATGATGGCTTTATACTGTTATCACGTTGCATGCCCTTTTTGCTGCATTTTTCCCGCAGCCGATTTCTTTCTTGCTGCCAACCTGGTAGCAGCCGTTCCTTTTCTTACATGCGCCTTTGATGTAGCAACAGGATATTTTTTATCGTTACTGTCTTCTCTAACATCTCTATTTACAGTTTCAAAGGTATTTTCATGAAATTCTGCTGTTGATTTTGAATACGTATTCATAACTATAAATTTTTGATTACGTCTATTCAGAAAAATGAGTACCGGCAAACTATGGAGGAATTAGTTTCTCAAATCAGACCTATATACTCTACACTCCACGGGATAAATGATGGAAAAATCCATCGATCCGGCAGGCATAGTCTTTTTACATGATAGAGCAGTTCATTTCCATTACAAAGGATAACTAATTATCAACGAAAGCTGAAATTAATATTCTTATACCTGAACAGATAAAGCTGAAGGAAAAAATGAAAATGAATACGGAAGACTCCTGCAAGGGAGTCTTCTCTTTTTTTTACACAACTATATATCTACTTCCTGTTCATTCAATACGGTGAAGGGCTCACCGATGACCAACCTCCGTCAATAATAAGCGATTGCCCGGTGATATGACCAGCTTGTGGAGACACCAAAAACAAAGCAGCGTGCGCAATGTCATCAGTCGTGGCCGGCCTGCCGGTAGGCGTTATGCGCGACCATGTACTCTCATAGGTAGCATCATGAACTGTACGTTCTGTCAATGTAGCACCGGGCGCCAGTGCGTTCACGGTAATTCTATATTCCGATAACTCTACTACCAGTGTTTTAGCCAACATCTCCAATGCAGCTTTTGTCATGCCATACGCTGCAAGATTTTTATGCGCCTGATGCCCTGTAACAGACGACATAAATAAAATTCTTCCACCGGTTTGCTGTGCTTTCATTTTACGCGCTGCAGCCTGCGCCAAAAAGAAACTCCCGGCCAGATTTACTTTCATAACTGCGTTCAGATCATCAGGAGTATAATTGAGAAATTCCCCGAAAAGCGTAATGCCTGCATTGGCAATAACTATATCTATACTTCCAAATTGAGTGACGGCCTTATCGACCATCGCTTCTATGAACGTAACATCCGAAGCATCTCCGGCAAAAGGTATACATATACCATGCTCTTTCTGAATCTGCGCGGCAGCATCGCGCGCAAGACCTTCCTCCTTATCGTTTAAAACAACGCGTACACCGGCAGTCGCAAGCTTACGACCAATGGCGAGCCCTATACCCTGCCCTGCGCCTGTTATAATAGCAACCTGCTTGTTAAACATATAAGTATATAATTAGTGAGAGTCGCGTGTTACTTCACTGCCCGATCCGCCCCGCAGATAATCCATATCAGCACCCAGGTGAGCCTGTTCAACATGGTTCTGGTATAGCTGTACATAACCACGGGTATATTTCTTATGTCGTGGTTTCCAGGCAGCTCTTCGCACAGCAAGTTCTTCATCAGATACATGTAGTATAAGCGAGCGGTTGGCAACATCCAGCGAAATCATATCCCCGTCTTTTACCACAGCAAAATTACTACCCAGCGCAGCTTCCGGAGATGCATGCAGCACAACGGTTCCGAATCCGGTACCACTCATGCGTCCGTCTGATATACGTACCATATCATGTATACCCTGTTCGAGAAGTTTTTTAGGAATAGCCATATTACCAACCTCCGGCATGCCCGGGTAGCCGATCGGTCCTACATTTTTTAAAACCAGAATACTATTTTCGTCAACATCCAGATCCGGATTATCAATTCGATTTTTATAATCTTCTATATCTTCAAACACTACGGCTTTACCGGTATGCTTCATCAGTTTTACACTTGCCGCAGAAGGTTTTATTACGGCACCATGTTCACATAAATTTCCTTTTACAATAGCAACACCGGATAATGGACTGATTGGTGCCGCTACCGTACCAATTACTTTCGGATCAAAGCACGCAGCACGCTGGTAATTTTGCTGATGTGTTTTTCCATTTACAGTAATACAATCACGATGAAGATAACTGTCCAATTCGCGCATCACAGCCGGCAGGCCACCTGCGTAATAAAAGTCTTCCATGAAATAATTACCCGAAGGCTGAAGGTTAGCTAACAGCGGCACATTTGCCGATAACCGATCAAAGTCTTCCAGCGAAAGCTCTACACCAATTCTTCCGGCTATAGCCAACAGGTGTATAATAAAATTGGTTGAACCACCAATGGCAGCATTTACAATGATAGCGTTTTCAAATGCCTGCCGCGTGAGTATATCCGACAACCGAAGGTTCTCGCGAACCATCTCAACGATACGGCTACCCGACAATTGAGCAACAACTTTTCTGCGCGAATCAGCAGCCGGTATAGCAGCATTTTCCGGTAACGACAAGCCAAGCGATTCAACCATACACGCCATGGTAGATGCCGTACCCATTACAGCACAGTGTCCGCGGCTTCGACACATGCATGCTTCTGCTACCGTCAGCTCTTCCTGCGACATATCGCCTGCACGCACAGCGTCATTAAAACGCCACACATCACTCGTGCTGATATCGCGTCCCTGATATTTACCGGTAAGCATCGGCCCGCCGGATACAACAAGTGTTGGAATATTAACACTACAGGCACCCATTACCAGCGAAGGCGTTGTCTTATCACATCCGCATAGTAATACAACGCCATCTATAGGGTTGGCCCGAATAGATTCTTCAACATCCATACTGGCCAGGTTCCGATATAGCATGGCAGTAGGCTTGATCAATGTTTCTCCCAGCGACATCACAGGAAACTCTACCGGAAATCCTCCGGCCTCAGATATACCTCGCTTTACCGATTCAGCAAGTTCACGAAAGTGTGCATTGCAGGGTGTGAGCTCCGACCATGTATTGCATATACCGATCACAGGTTTACCGCGCAATTCATAGTCAGGAATACCCTGATTTTTCATCCATGCACGATAGATAAAACCATCTTTACCCGTTTTGCCAAACCATCCCTGACTGCGAAGTTTTTCTTTCATATATCCAAGTATCAAGTGAGATCATGAAACTAAATATTACCTGAAAAAATCAAGGTATACCTATTATAGGTTATGAAATTGAAAAATTGGAAGATTAGAAAATTGAGGAAAACAGATTGCCTTTAAATAATCTTGCAATCTTCGGATTTTATAATCTTGCAATTCTCTAAGAAGTGAAATATAGCTATTTTTCTCGTGTAACTTTGACTATCTAAACTTTACCGGCATGAATCCGATCTTCAAAAAACTTAACTATAAAAACCAGAAAGCCATTCATGTGATCAACGCACCTGATAGTTTTAAAAGGGATATAGAAGAGATGCAGGATATTGTCGCGATAAAAATATCGCTTGCTGGCGCAAAAAGCGTTGAGTTTTTTCTGGCCTTTGTTACCAAGCAGAAAGAAGTGGATGATCTTGCTAAAAAGATATCGCCTTTACTGATTGAAGATGGCGTGTTGTGGTTTGCCTATCCCAAAGGTTCTTCCAAGAAGTACAAATGCGAATTTAATCGTGACAACGGCTGGAATGACCTGGGGAAGCTTGGCTGGGAACCTGTCAGAATGGTAGCGATTGACGAAGACTGGAGTGCTTTACGTTTCCGGAAGGCCGAACAGATCAAAACCATGACACGAAGCTTTGCAATGAGTGAGGTCGGCAAAAACAAAGTAGCCGCTACAAAGGGGAAGAAAAAAGATAAATAGGCACCGTGTCTTAACACTTTCAGGTAAAAAGCCGACATTTTATTACATAGATTTTCGGGAGTGAGCAGGGTAGTCTATTTTTAACACGGATAGATTATTTCCCTTAAATTTTTTCACTTCATGAAACTCCCGGCATTTATCTGTGCTCTGCTTTTTGTTTTTTCTGCGCAGGCCCAATCAACATTTATTCCCAAAAATCTGGGCAGTGGAATAAACACAGCGTACGATGAAGTGAACCCTGTAATTTCTCCTGACAGGAAAACGATTTTTTTCAGTCGTAAAGATCACCCCCAAAACGGATATGGAGCCAAAAAGAGTGCCGATATCTGGATCAGCTCGTTGCAAGCTGATGGCACATGGTCTACTGCAGAGCGCGCTGCTTCACTTAATTTAGGACAGTATAATTATGCACTCGCGCTCACAGCCGATGGCAATACACTCTTACTTTATACAGACGAAGGCCTCTCATTATCATCCAAACAAAATGATACCTGGTCTGCTCCGCAAAAACTGAATATCAAGGCATCCAGCGATGCTACGCTGAGTGCAGATGGCAAGTCACTGTTATATCGAAAAGGGAGCAAACTATATATACTCGAAAAGAATGACAATGGCAGCTGGAAAGAGGCCGTTATTGCTGAAGGTATAAAAGGAAAAATTCAGACACCACACCTGCTCATCGATAACAAAACCATATACTATACTGCTGAGCGTAAAGACAACGGAAAAGATATATTTATCATAAAACGATTGGACACTGAGTGGACTGCATGGTCTTCACCAATTGCTTTGAATGACACCATTAACACAGCAGGTGATGAATCAGCGTTAAAGACAAATATAAATGGAGCTTGGGGATACTACTCTTCAACCACAAACTCAACCGGTAAAGGCGACATCTTCGAAGTAAAACTGTTTGAAGATCGTCCGTATGTTTTAGTGACTGGTAAAGTTGTAAATGCAAAAACAAAACGTGTACTAAAAGGTAAAGACATCACGATCGTGATGGATGGTAAACCTGTTGAACATGCTATCAACAAAGATTCAGCAACGTTCGAGATAAAAGTGCCTTTTGGTAAAAGTCATTCTATCGCTGCCGAGCTATACCAATACGGGGCAAAGCCCCATACAATTGATGCCAGCCGCGATAAAGAATATCGCGAAGTAACCATCGACCTGGAAGAAGAGCCTGTATCATTCGTATTGCTAAAAGGTAAACTGCTGATCAAGAATACCGATCAGACTATACCGGCATCTGCGAAAGCAAAAATTATAGTAGATGGTGAAGAAATTGATTCTGCGGTGATCGACCCGGTGAAGGGAACCTATACGATCAAACTAAATCATGGCACTATTTATTACGTGCAGGTTAGTGCCCAGCACTTCGAATCACTCCCGGATGTAGTAGACTTGAAGAGTATAGATGGCTATGAAGAGGTAACATTTGATCTTCAAGCCGATGCTGAAAAGATGGCTATTGTTACCGGAAGAATTATTGATAAAAAGACAGGCAACGTACTGGCTACTGGCACAAGGGCTGATGTAAAGGTCGAGGGCGTTTCATCGGTTGCTGCCGTTGTCGATTCATTAACAAGTGAATATGAATTGCGATTCCCGCTAAAAGACCGGTATACACTCAGCGCTGTTGTACCAGATTATTACCCGGTATATGAAACGATCGATGTAGTAAATGAGACAAATGAAGTACGCATTACACACGACCTCATCGTTGTTCCCGTAGAACGCGGTCAATCTGTATTACTGAATAATATAGTATTTGAACCCGGCAAAACCGTGCTGGCCGCAGCATCATTCCCTGAACTCGACAGGCTTGCTGCGTATCTTGAAGCAAACCCGCATGTTAAAATTGATATTGGTGCACACACCAATCCATCGACAAAGGTTTCCACTGCCAATCAGGCAAAAGCTATTGCAACCTATCTTATTGGCAAAGGCATTGCAAAAAACAGAATTACCTATCATGGTTACGGCACATCCAAACCGGTAGCACCGAACAAGACACCGGAAGGGAAAGCATTAAATAAAAGAATTGAATTTACATTCCTGGAAAAATAACGGTTGGGCTACTGTACATTCATTTCAGTAGCGACAACAATCAGAATATATAACTGGTAACTTCTTAGCCTGGTATAAAACAACAGAGCCCGATCAGTTTGACCGGGCTCTTGTATTTAGAGTTTAAACGTTCACATTTATTAACTTCCGCATGCCTCACATGCATCCGGGTTATCCAGCGAACACATCATGTCAGACATTTTCTGTTCGTACTGTAACGTAGTTTGCTGTGCATCGGAAGTTTGTCCTACTATTACAGCCACCGGCTCTGCTACTGTTACATGTTGTTCTGCATTGGCAGTGGCTTCCGTTGCTGCAGGCTGCTGAAGCGCAGACTTATCAAGGGTAAATTTGATAGCATCAGCTGCAGCGTTTGTACGTAAGTAGTACATACCGGTCTTCAGCCCTTTCTTCCATGCGTAGAAGTGCATTGAAGTGAGCTTGCCGAAGTTCGGGTTGGTAAGGTGTATATTCAGACTCTGAGACTGACAGATATAGGCTCCGCGGTCAGCAGACATATCGATGATAGCCTTCTGCGAAATTTCCCATACAGTCTTATAGATGTCTTTAATATTCTGAGGAATCTCAGGTATATTTTGAACCGATCCGTTTGCAGCGATAAGTTTTTGTCTCATCGTTTCGCTCCATAAGCCGAGGTTCATCAGGTCTTTCATCAGGTGCTTGTTAGCAATGATGAATTCACCAGACAATGTTCTTCGGGTATAGATGTTTGAAGTGTACGGCTCGAAGCACTCGTTGTTACCGAGGATCTGTGAAGTAGAGGCTGTAGGCATCGGAGCAACCAACAAGGAGTTGCGTACACCGTGCTTCTTCACATCCTGTTTCAGTTGTTCCCAGTTCCAGCGACCGCTGGTTGGTGTTACTCCCCACATATCAAACTGGAATATACCTTTTGATACCGGTGAACCTTTGAATGTTTCGTACGGACCTTGAACTTTTGAAAGCTCCATAGAAGCTTCCATTGCACCAAAGTATATAGTCTCAAATATATCAGCATTCAATGCACGTGCTTCCGGAGAATCGAATGGCATACGCAGCAAGATGAATGCATCCGCCAATCCTTGTACGCCCAAACCGATTGGTCGGTGGCGCATGTTGGAATTCTTCGCTTCTATTACCGGGTAATAATTAACATCAATTACTTTATTGAGGTTGCGGGTAGCAACTTTCGTGATCTCATAAAGTTTCTGATGATCGAACTTACCATCTTCGGTTACGAACTTAGGCAATGCTATAGAAGCCAGGTTACAAACCGCTACTTCATCGGGTGAAGTATACTCGATGATCTCGGTACATAAGTTACTTGACTTGATAGTACCCAGATTCTTCTGGTTTGATTTCTTATTGGCAGCGTCTTTATAGAGTATATAGGGTGTTCCGGTCTCAATCTGCGATTCAAGAATTTCGAACCAGAGATCCTGAGCTTTTATCTGCTTACGGAACTTGCCTTCTTTTTCATACTTCTCGTACAGGCGTTCAAAATCTTCACCCCATACTTCAGCTAAACCAGGAGCTTCGTTCGGGCAGAAGAGAGACCACATTTCATTGTTCTCCACGCGCTGCATGAACAGATCCGGAATCCACATTGCGTAGAACAGATCGCGCGCGCGCATTTCTTCTTTACCGTGGTTCTTTTTCAGATCCAGGAAATCAAAAACATCAGCATGCCAAGGTTCCAGGTATATAGCAAAACTTCCCTTGCGTTTACCACCACCCTGATCAACATAGCGGGCGGTCATATCGAAATTACGGAGCATCGGAACAATACCGTTTGATGTTCCACCTGTTCCTTTAATATAAGAACCTTTAGCCCGTACGTTGTGAACGCTCAGTCCTATACCCCCTGCGGACTGAGAAATCTTAGCGCACTGTTTCAATGTATCATATATACCATCGATGCTATCATCCTTCATGGTGAGAAGGAAGCATGATGACAATTGAGGCTTCGGTGTACCTGCATTGAATAATGTAGGTGTTGCGTGTGTAAACCACTTTTCAGAAAGTAAGTTATAGGTCTCGATGGCAGCCGCTATATCTTCGCCATGTATACCTACTGCTACACGCATCAGCATATGCTGCGGACGTTCCACAGTTTTGCCTTCTACCTTCATGAGGTAAGAACGCTCGAGTGTTTTAAAGCCGAAGTAATCGTAACTGAAGTCGCGGTCGTAAATGATCGCAGCATCCAGTTCAGCAGCATGCTCTTTAATTACTTTATAAGTTTCTTTTGAAATGAGAGGAGCATTCTGGCCAGTCTTCGGGTCAACATAAGTATACAGTCGCTTCATGGTATTTGAAAACGACTTGCTTGTTACCTTGTGTAAATTGGACACGGCTATACGCGCGGCCAACTTGGCAAAGTCAGGATGTTTGGTAGTCAGGGTAGCAGCAATCTCTGCAGCCAGATTATCAAGTTCCTGTGTAGATACACCATCATAGAGGCCATTGATCACCTTCATGGCCACTTCTACAGGATTGACGAACTTCGGATCCAATCCGTAACAGAGTTTCTCTATACGAGCGGTGATTTTGTCGAACTTAACTGATTCTCTGTGTCCGTCACGTTTTAGTACAAGCATCGCGGAATTAGGGGTTGTTTTTAATGGGAGAAGTTAAAAAAGTGTTTGAATGTAATTAAAAATCCTCGTTAAGGGAAAACTTCGGAGTGCTTTCTTTTTCTGTGCTCTTCATTACTCCGGCCTTCTGGTACTCTGCTACACGCTTCTCGAAGAAATTGGTTTTTCCGCGAAGCGAAATCATCTCCATAAAGTCGAATGGATTAGTAGCATTGTAAATTTTCTTGCCAACGAGTTCATTCAATAAACGATCGGCAACAAATTCTATATACTGACGCATCTGTTCGGCATTCATACCAATCAGGTTTACCGGCAATGCGTCTGTAACAAATTCCTTTTCAATCTCAACGGCATCTTTAATGATGTCGATAACGGTTTGCTCAGGAAGTTTGTTCACTACGTGCTGAGTATATATATGGCATGCGAAGTCACAGTGCAGACCTTCATCACGGGAAATCAACTCATTAGAGAAGCTGAGTCCTGGCATTAGTCCGCGCTTCTTCAACCAGAAGATAGAACAGAAAGAACCCGAAAAGAATATACCTTCAACGGCAGCAAAGGCAATTAATCTTTCCTGGAAATTACCCTGGTCGATCCAACGCAGTGCCCAATCAGCTTTCTTCTTCACACAGTCCATCGTTTCAACAGCGTGAAAAAGTTTATCTTTCTCTTTCGGATCTTTTACATAAGTATCGATCAGAAGAGAATATGTTTCGGAGTGAATGTTCTCAATAGCGATCTGGAAGCCATAGAAGAATTTCGCTTCTGTATATTGAACTTCCGATACAAAGTGTTCTGCCAGGTTTTCATTTACAATACCGTCACTCGCAGCAAAGAATGCGAGCACGTGCGTTATAAAATGTCTTTCGCCATCATTTAAGTTAGCCCAATCACGCAAGTCCTGACTCAGATCTATTTCTTCTGCAGTCCAGAAACTAGCTTCAGCCTGTTTATAGAATCTCCAGATATCATGTTGTCGAATAGGAAAAAGTACAAAGCGATCTTTGTTCTCTTTCAGTATGGGCTCTTCCTGTTGGCTCATGGCATAATTTGGGTTTTAGAGTTAAACTAAAATATCTAAATGAGGCGATAGTATATTACTAACTCCTGTTACATAATTTCTAATAAATTCTTTTTGCTTACGACACAGATTGAATACCTGTTCTTTGGTCAGCACCAAGTGTACAAAAGAAGTAGAACGATTCTAAAAAACAAAACGCCATTTCTAAGCTGATTTCTACAAATGTGGATAACTTGTTGATGCAATGTGGACAGATAAGTTCCTGTAAAATAACTGCTTAGGAACGTCATTTTCGTGTATGGTTTGAGTTAATATTGGCGAAGTATTTTTTTTAAAAATTTTCGACCAATCGATTTCGATCGAAGTCGGAAATTTATTGAACCGCGTAGGTTGATATCCCGATTCTTTTTTTACCTTTGCAATCCAATTTTAAAAAGCTATGTACGCGATTGTAGACATTGCAGGTAAACAGTTCAAAGTGGCTAAAGACCAATATATCTATGCCCCAAAGATGGAAGGCGAAGTAGGAGCTTCTGTAAGCTTCGACAGAATCCTTCTCGTTGATAACGGTGGAGATATTCAAATTGGCGCCCCTACTGTAAGTGGTTTAAAAGTATCAGGTAAGATACTTGAACACGTAAAAGGCAACAAGGTGATTGTCTTCAAAAAGAAAAGAAGAAAAGGCTACCAGGTGAAGAACGGTCACCGTCAGCAGTTCACCAAGGTGCAAATCGAAAGCATTGGTTAATTCATCAACACTTTAACGACACAGAAATACCATGGCACATAAAAAAGGTGAAGGTAAAGTAAAGAACGGCCGCGAATCGGAAAGCAAACGACTTGGCATTAAGATCTTCGGTGGTCAGAAAGTAATTTCCGGAAACATCATCGTTCGTCAGCGTGGTACGAAGCACCACCCTGGTAAAAACGTTGGTATCGGAAAAGATCACACATTGTTTGCACTTACAAACGGTGTTGTGGTTTTCAAAAAAGGTAGAGAAGATAAATCTTATGTATCGGTAGAACCGATCGCACAAGCTTAATCGCTTCCTGACAAGACATCAAAAGGCATCTCATGGAGATGCCTTTTTTGTTTTCTATCCTCTCCAATAGATGTTGCTCCCTATATTTTAATTCAATAAATATTTATACACATCATTCCGTAGCATTTGTGGATTGTTTTAAAGCCCATTTTAGGCGAATTCGTTAAAAAATTCGCGAACTAACATCAAAGTTTAGACCGTTTATCCAAAAAATTTAAAACATCATTTCGTTGTAAAAACTTACTTTTTCAAGTCAGTCCCTGCAAGATCTTCACTAATTCAGAACAAAATTTTGATTTAGCACCTGCAAACCGTTGAAGCATTTCCCCATCGTTCAAGCCTCGCTATTTTATTTCATAAGTATCTAACTTATTTTGGGGGATATTAACCTAAACTAAAACTTATGAGGAAGATTGTACTCTTGATCTTCTCATGCGCTATTTCATTGCAGTTAATGGCGCAGGGAAGAACGGTTACAGGGAAAGTCACGTCTGCTGAAGATGGGAGTTCACTACCGGGTGTAAACGTAATTTTAAAAGGCACTACGGTTGGTGTTGCCACCGATGCTGACGGTAATTATTCAATTCAAATTCCGGGCTCCGGAGGTACTTTAGTTTTTACATTTATTGGTCTTGAGACGAAAGAAATTGAAATCGGAGAACAGACCGTGATCAATGTTCCGCTTGCCATGGACATTACGCAATTGAGTGAAATTGTAGTAGTGGGTTACGGAACACAATCCAGAAAGGAGATCTCCGGATCAATCGCTTCTATCAACGGATCTGAGATTGCAACTGCACCCGTTCAAAGTTTCGATCAGGCACTGCAGGGTAAGGCTGCCGGTGTAAATATTACAACACCCAACGGTGTGTTGAACAACGCTCCGGTTATACGCATTCGTGGTGTTAACTCCATCAACCTGAGTTCTTATCCACTGATTGTTATTGATGGTATACCAACCTTTACCGGTGATAACTCTACAAACTCTGCAGCCAACAACCCGCTTGGTAACTTAAACCCTGGAGACATTGAGAGTATAGAAATTCTGAAAGATGCATCTGCCAGCGCAATCTATGGTTCACGCGCCAGTGCCGGTGTAATTTTGATCACTACCAAACGAGGCACTAAAGGCAAATCAAAAATCAATTACGAAGGTTGGGTTGGTTGGTCAAAACCTGTTCGCTTGTTTGATCTGCTCAACGCAGAACAGTATATGACTATAAAGAATGAAGCAAGAGCTAACAATAATCAGGCAGCTGCATTCTTCCCTACGAACGATGTCAATGGAAATCCGATTGATACCGATTGGTATGATGTAGTTTACCAAACTGGTGTATCGCATTCACATAATATAAATTTCTCCGGAGGAACCGACCTCACTTCATACTATATGTCGGTAGGGTATACTTCACAGGAAGGTATGATCAAGAACAACACCTTCGAAAGAACTGTAACACGACTGAATGTAGATCATAAAGTATTCGACAATTTCCGTGTAGGAGTAAATATGAATTACTCCAACAGTATAAATGAAGCACCTAATACAGGGTCACTGCCTGGACAGGCATTTAATACCGGTGGTCTTGGTCGTTTACCTTTAGTGACTGCACCAAACGTTGGTCCTTATCTGAATGATGGATCCTATAGCACAGACGGTGGTAACATTGGTAAAATGAGTAACACGGAACAATCCGGATTTTATAATCCTGTTATTGTACTGGATAATGATTACTTCATTTCCAACGGCGGTCAGATTCAGGGAAGTGTATATGCTAACTGGGAAGTAGTTAAAGGACTTAACTTACGAACTACCTATGGTATAGATCGCCTTACCATTGAAGATAAAAGTTATCAGTCACCACTCAACGGTGATGGATTTACACCAAAAGGTTCTGCTACCAACACCAATCGCACAAACAAGCGCTGGAACTGGCAGAATACTGCTCAGTATGATTTCGACTTTGCTGATGCACACTTCTTCTCATTGCTTGTTGGTGGCGAACAACAGTATACACAAATCGATCGTTGGGGTAGCAACCGCACAACATCTTCGGACAACTTCTTCGATACATTCCAGGGTAACTTTGCAAACATTACGCCTACCAACAACCTGCAAAGTGAAAATTACCTGCTCTCTTACTTTGGTCGTTTGAACTACGACTATAAGAAAAAATACTTTGCTACATTCAACTTCCGCAGAGACGGATACTCTGCTTTTGCTGATGGTAAGAAGTATGGTAACTTCTACGGAGGTTCTATAAGCTATAACCTTTCAGAAGAATCATTCTGGAAAGATTCACCACTATCTTCAACGGTTAACTTCTTCAAGATCAAAGCAAGCTATGGCTCTGTAGGTAACAACCAGGGTATAGATGATTATGCTTCACTTGACTTATATAACTCTGCTCTATATGGCTCTGCCTATACTATTACGTATTCACAAGTAGGTGCACTTAACCTATCATGGGAAACCAGCAAGAAGACAGATATAGGATTTAACTTCGGTTTATTCCAGGACAGAATTCAAGGTGAATTTGTATGGTACGACAATGCTGTTGATGGTTTGATTCTGAAAGTTCCTCAATCTCCATCGAAAGGTATACCGAACCCTACGGCTGCCGACAGAAACTCACTGCTTGCAAACATCGGTTCGATGCAGAACAGAGGTATAGAACTTAGTCTGAAAGCAACCGCTTATCAAAACGGCAACTTCAGCTGGTTTGTAAACGCGAATATTACTACACAGAAAAACGAAGTGTTGACACTTGACTCGGATGAATCAAGAATTATATCTGCTACATCAAGTCTTGAAACAGCAAACGTAACACAGGTAGGCCAAGCGATCGGTAGTATTCTGGCTGTACCAACAGCAGGTGTTAACCCGGCTAACGGCCAGCGTATCTTCATTAAAAAGGACGGCACACAAGTACAGTATAATCATGCAGCGCCATCTTCTTCACGCTGGACGAAAGTAACAGACGGTTCTGTAACGAGCGCGCCTAGCCAAGCCGTGGATGGTGTAGTATACGGACCAACTATACCAACCTGGTACGGAGGTTTCGACAATACGTTCAAGTATAAAAATTTCGACTTGGGAGTCTTCATTCAATTCTCAGGCGGAAACTATATATATAACGGAACCAAAGCAGGTTTGAGAGACATGCGTTTCTGGAATAACCACACCGATGTACTGGATCGCTGGACTCCGGAAAATCCTGATGGAAAAATCCCACGTGTAGTATATACCGATAACGTATCGAACGGATCTTCGTTCCCGATCTCTGAAAACGTAGAGAAAGGTGATTTCCTCCGCGTTCGTAATATTTCCCTTGGATACTCTTTCAGCAAGACTATACTTGACAGACTCAAGATTGCCAACGCCAGAATCTATGCACAAGTGCAAAATGCATTCCTGTTAACAGGTTATGATGGTATCGATCCGGAGATCTCTACAAATGGTAATGCCAACCTTACTCCTGGTATCGACAGAAACTCTGTTGGACAAGCCAGAACATATACTGTAGGATTAAGCATTGGTTTCTAACCATAATTTTTTACAACTATGAAAAAGAATAAACTATCTATACTTTGCTTCTTTACTGTATTGCTCAGTGGTATGTTCTCTTGCCAGACTGACCTGCTCGATCTGGCTCCTGAAACAAGCTACCCTTCCGATGCAGTATTCGATACTCCTGTTCGTATTGACCAGCAGGTAAACGGACTATATGATTTCGTTAAGGACGGTAACTTTCTTGGATCACGCTATCTTATCTATAATGATATACGTGCCGAGGAATTCATCAACCGCTTAACAAACGGTGTTACGGGTTTACAAACCTATAACCACACGTTGGTGGAATCGACTAACGAGGTTAACAATTTATGGACCGCTGCATACCAGGCCATCAATCAGATAAATGTATTTCTGAAGGGCATGGATGACAACGCTGCTACATTTGTTGCTCCTGTATTTCCTGCAACCTTTGCAGCAACAGCAGATGAATACCGTGCCGAAGCGCGATTCCTGCGAGCCGTTACGTACTATAGCTTGCTTCAGCTTTATGCACGCCCCTATGTAAATTCAAATGGTGCAGACCTTGGTCTTCCACTTCGTTTACAGGCGGAGACTAATTTTGAAAACAATAATCTGGCTCGCAGCACAGTGGCAGAAGTATATACGCAGATACTGGCCGATCTTGATTTTGCTGAACAAAAATTACCACTTACAAGAACAGGCTCTATAGCACCTAACCGTGCACACAGAAATACAGCGATTGCCTTCAAGACAAGAGTATATCTGGCCATGCAAGATTGGGATAAAGTAGTTACAGAAGCGGATAAAATTGTTTCTGCAGCTGCTCCTTTCAAAGCTTCTACCGGTGTAGCGCACCAGCTTTCATCTACGTTTGCGGCTATATGGGCTACTCCGTATCAAAGCTCTGAGAGTATATTCTCATTGCCTTTCACTACACTGGATGCTCCGGGTACTCAGAACCAGTTAGGGTATTACTACTTACCTGCTTCTGCCGGAACTCCTTCAACCAACACCGGTAATGGCGAATACTATCTGAATCGTAAAGGTATACTGGGTGACACAGCTACATTAAGTGTTGCTGACGATCGCAGAAAACAAACTACCAAAGTATATATCAAGAACTCTTCAGGTGTTATTACAGATAGTACATATTATCTGACTAAGTTCTCTTCAGCCTCACCGTATACCGACAGCTCTCCGATCATGCGCTATTCGGAAGTGTTGTTGAATCTTGCTGAGGCTATCACCAGATCAACAGAATCAGTTGACACCCGCGCACTGGAGCTTGTTAACGCTGTAAGAACACGTTCGAAAGGTACAGCTTACGATGCTGCTGACTTTGCTGATTTTAATGAATTCGTTACTGCGATTCTGAAGGAAAGAAGAGCTGAGTTTCTCGGAGAAGGACTTCGTTCGATTGACTGTATGAGATTAAACATTCCTATTCCAGGTAAAGCTACCATCTCAGCCGTTAATCCAACGGATCCTAACTATGTCTGGCCAATGCCTTCATCTGAGTTATTTGTAAACCAGTTGCTGGAAAGAAACTAAAACATAAGCATCCAATAAAAAAGGTCGTCCAAACAGACGACCTTTTTTTATTTATACTATATATAACTGATAGCTGGAGGAGATATATACTACCCCAACGCCTCCACAGCTTTTACTTCACCGGGCATCATGCGGGTGAAAAGATTTTCAATACCGGCTTTCAGCGTTACCATAGATGAAGGACAACCGCTGCAAGAGCCTTGCAGTCTTACTTTCACGACACCATCGTTAAAGGAATGATAGGTAATAGCACCACCATCCTGCTCAACGGCAGGACGGATATATTCATCCAGAATGGTTTTAATTTTTTTAATCGTTTCGGTCTCTTCTTCAGCCGATGCGGATTGTTCTTCGTTTACTTCGATAATAAACTTACCGGCTTCGAGGTATTTTTTAATATACTCCTTCAGTGTGCTCTGAATTTCGAGCCACTCTACATCTTCTTTCTTGGTTACAGTAATAAAGTTGCTCGCGAAGAAAACACGGTCAACAAACGGGAACGAAAATAACTCCTTAGCCAGTGGTGAAATACCGGTGCTCTCGGCATCCGGAAAATCAAAGCTCATGGCTTCCGGCACAAGCATTTCATTCACCACAAACTTTAATGAATTGGGGTTTGGATTTGATTCCAGGTAAATATGGACATTTTTAGGAGCGGCCTGTAGCATGGATTTTCTGATTTATATATGCCAACAAAATTAAGTGATTTTAGTTCACCATGCACAGGGTTGACAAAAACCTAAATAGCGCGGTCAGGATCCTCTTTTTCCAACGAATTTTCCCACCGGCTAACCACAGCTGTAGCAATGCTGTTACCGATTACGTTTGTAGCACTGCGCCCCATATCAAGCAAAGGGTCGATACCGATCAGTAACGCGAGGCCGGCCTCCGGAATATTAAAAGTTGCCAATGTACCGGCAATAACAACGAGCGATGCACGCGGCACTCCGGCAATTCCTTTACTCGTTACCATCAACACCAATAACATACTGAGTTGTGTACCCAGCGCCAGTGTGATGTTATACGACTGCGCTATAAACAACGAAGCAAAAGTCATATACATCATGCTGCCATCCAGGTTAAATGAGTAGCCTAACGGAAGAACAAAACTTACGATTTTATCCTTGCATCCAAATTTCTGCAACTCTTCCATCGTCTTCGGGAAAGCAGCTTCACTGCTGGAGGTACTGAACGCGAGCAACACTGGTTCCTTAACACGTTTAATCAAATTAATTACGCGCTTGCCTATAACTAAAAAACCTGCAAGTCCCAGCAAGAACCACAACAACGCCAGGCCTATATAAAACTCGCCTATAAAAAGCGAATACGTTTTTAGTATACCTAAGCCCTGCTTGGCAACAACCGCTGTCATCGCGCCAAAAACAGCCACTGGGGCAAAGTTCATTACATAACCTGTTACCTTGAGTATAACATGTGCAGCAGCATCAAAAGCTTTGATCACTATTTTACCTTGTTCGCCTATAGCAGCCGTTGCAACGCCAAAGAACACTGCAAAAATTACGATCTGCAGAATTTCATTTTTAGCCATCGCATCAATGATGGAACTCGGGAACATGTGATATAAGAACTCCTTCAGCGAGAAGGCTACGCGTGCCACAACACTTTCGTTGTTCTCCGGAAGAGGCAAGTGCATGGCAATACCCGGCTTAAAAATATTTACGAGCACAAGACCGAGTAAAAGACTAAGCAATGAAGCACAGAGAAACCACAGCAACGTCTTACCACCAATGCGCCCTACGGAATTAATATCACCAAGCTTGGCAACACCTACAATCAATGTACACAATACAAGTGGAGCTACGATCATCTTGATGAGTCGCAGGAAAATATCAGCAAGCAGCGAGAAGGGCTCCATCTTTTTATCACGTGCAGCCAATACTTCACTACGTTCTTTAACAACTATCTTTTTGTTTTTTTCCAGAGCCTGATACGTAACACTGTCGGAAGTTTTCTTTATCTCACTGTTGAGCGTTTCGATTTCAAAATCGGCAACCTGTATTAATCCATTCTCTTTGCTAACATAGGTCTTGTTCAGAATGAACCCCAACGTAATACCAATAAAAAGGGCAATGATTATATATAGGGTGAGTCTGCTCTTCTTCTCAGGTTTAATTTCAGCCATAGATTAAGTTCTTAACGAATTGGGTAAAAGACCTTGGCCATAGAGGCTAACAGTCATACGCTGGCGCAATATACTTGAAAAAGATTTTGCTCCGAATGTTCGTGAGTCTTACACAGCGTTTCTTCTCATATATGTGCTACTCTGCCCGCAAAGACCTTATGCGTGATGCAAAGAATAACAAGACAGAACGTTGTGACAAATGACTTTATTGGATCTTAAAGTCTGGATGTTTTGGCGCGTAACAGAAAATCTGCAAGCACGAGGGCTGCCATCGCCTCTACAATCGGCACAGCACGCGGAACAACACAAGGATCGTGTCTGCCTTTTCCACTCACCGTAGTTTCGTTACCATGCTTGTCAACGCTGGGCTGATCTTGCATAATGGTAGCAACCGGTTTGAAGGCTACGTTAAAGTAAATATCCTCGCCATTGGAAATGCCGCCTTGTATACCTCCGGAGAAATTTGTTCGCGTTTTTATTTTTCCGCCTTCGTTATAGAATTCATCATTGTGCTGTGAACCACGAAGTCGTGTTCCTTCAAAACCACTTCCGTATTCAAAACCTTTTACAGCGTTGATGCTCAACATAGCCTTGCCGATTTCGGCATGGAGTTTATCAAATACAGGCTCTCCTAATCCTACCGGAGTATTTTTAATTACGCAGGTAACAATGCCCCCGATTGTATCGCGATCCAGACGTACCTGGTCAATGAGAGCAATCATCTTTTCAGCAGTAACGGCATCCGGACAACGAACAATGTTCTCTTCGGTTTTGCTAAGATCGAGCTCGGTATAGTGCGGAGTTTTTATATCGCCAACTTCAGATACATAGGCATTGATATCTATACCATGTTGCTTCAGCAACAATTTCGCTATAGCACCTGCGGCAACACGTGCTGCCGTTTCGCGCGCTGAGCTTCTTCCACCTCCACGATAGTCGCGTATACCGTATTTACTCTCGTAGGTATAGTCTGCGTGCGAGGGCCGAAACGTTTCCGCTATATGACTATAGTCTTTGCTGCGCTGATCCTGGTTCTCGATAACAATGGCAATGGGTGTGCCGGTCGATTTACCTTCGAACACACCACTGAGTATTTTAAACGTATCGTCTTCTTTACGCTGTGTCGTTATTTTGGACTGACCTGGTTTTCTGCGGTCGAGTTCGGATTGAATATAACTTTCATCGATTTGTAAACCGGCCGGACATCCATCGATAATAACACCGATAGCGGGGCCGTGTGACTCTCCGAAAGTTGAAATCTTAAATAGGGTTCCGTACGAATTGCTCATGCGGGGTCGAAGATAGAAGAAGATGTGAAATTAATTTACAGGCAGGTTCCTTTTTGTCGGCTATTGCTTCTTAAAAATCAGGAAGACAGCGGCACCCACCATTAACACGATGAACCCGTTAAACACCCATTGCTGCCAGTGCGTATTGGCTACAGGGCGCAGCTTGTTATCGGCATTGTCGAGCTTATCGTAAAAACTGCCGAGGTCATTGGATTGAATCGCTTCATTCTTTTTACTCTCACCCGTTACATATACGGTAAGCTTCGATTTTAACGTATCGTATTTTGACTTGGCAGGATTGAAGAATACCCACTGAAAGTAATCGCCTAATTTATACTGCCCGGGCTCCTTCGGTATCATAAAGTAGTTGAATGATTTTGTACCCGTTACGCGGTTGTTCTGCCGGTTAATATTCTGCTGCACGTTGGGTTCGTAGAACTCAAAATTTCCATCGCGCTTTACAATCGGTTTTTCTACGGCTGATATATTTCCTTCGCCATATATATTGAACTCATACGATGCGCTATTGCCGGTTTCAATATCCACATTTCGCATGCGCTCGTTCAGATGATAATCACCAACAGCAACAACATCTTTTAACGGATGAGGCGGCAGCGGCTTTACACTTACCCGCTTGGGCTTGCTGCGAAAAGTTTTGAAATCTTCTTTACGATTCTGTCCGAAGAACGAAGGATTTTTCGCGACTTTATATTTGATCATCTGCATATCGAAAGCGGGAAATACTACCGGCTCTGTGTTGAGCGGATATAGCGTAGCCTGGTATATTTTATACTGCGTATAATCTTTACCGCCAATTGTTACACTCTCTCCTTCTATATTTTCGATGTTAAAATTTTCTTCCCAGCAATTTGAAGGTTTTACTTTCTTGAGTATCTCCGTAATCTGTTTACCGAGTTCATAGAATTGTAATGGAGCGCGGTTATCGGCAGCTACAAAGAAAGATATAGTTGCGTTGAATCCTTCTCCTACATATACTTCATCTTTACTGGTGGTTAGGGCGAGAAAGGCATCTTCCTTTATATCGACAAATTCAGTTTCATTACGTCCGAAAAAATCATCGGGGCGATCGAAGAAATCACGAAGCGGATCGCGTTGCTGCTGTACTGCGGGACCTACCTTTACTTTTTTTCCGGGTACATTAATCGGCTTATCATTTACTTTCAATGTGAACGAAGGCACCGTAATAACACCCTGTCGCGTGGGCAGGTATGTCATGATAACACTTTGTGACGAAGAGATCTGCCCGTTGATAATATTGGTACTCGACTGGGTAGATGTTCCGCGTTTTCTGAATCCGTTTATATCCGGAAAATTATCATAGTTCTTCAACCGATCATTCTGTATGGTGATTGTTATAGTCCATGCCTGGTTCTCTCCTATTTCATCGGGACCGAGTGTGATCTGTGCAGACTGAGCATAGCTTGTTGCCGTGAAAAGAATACCTGTTAAAAGGGCTATTACTGACTTTATCGAGAAAACTATACGCATACAAAAACATTATCCTGATTAATCGTTACAAACATACTGAATAGCCCAATGGCATCTAAATAGGGTCCGTTAATCGGCAAAAAGTGTATTTTTTTAGCTGTGACGGCTTTAATTTACCGCGCTTTTGGGTAGCTTTAGTAAAAGAACACGGTTGTTCTTTTGGATTTTGAAATTAATTTTCTACCTTAACACTTGTTAGGAAAACCTATTTTTTTAACTATCAAATTTTGCCATGCTGCATTACGCAAAAACTGTTCTGACAAAAGTAAGTTTCGATGCTCTTCTGTTCGAGAAAGAGCTGCGAAAAGCTATCAAACTATTGATAGCAGATGAAGTAAATGAACTCAAGCGTTGGTGCTATACCAGGTTTGGGACAGAACACGAAGCAATTCTGAATCGTTGCTTTGTGGTTGCTTAAATTGAAAACTCATTAACCAAAAACCTCTGACCCCCGATAATAAAAATGTCGGGGGTTATTTTTTGGAAATTTTCCCGCAGAGCACGCGGATACGCGCAGAAAAAATACATCTGTCTTATAGTAAAAGTTGGGCTACAACGAGTGGGCTATACTAAATTATTCCCCTGTGATAAAGCGGATATTTCTTTTCAGTCCTTCGAGCTTGGTGCGCTTTACAGCTGAATGACGGAAGAGCTTTTGAAAAACTTCATCCGTTATTTCTTTCCAATCCTGAGTCGACATTTTTTCAAGATCGGTGTGTGCTTCAAATCGTGATTCACGATGTGGTTTTGAAAAGCTGTTCCACGGACAAACATCCTGGCATATATCACAACCGAAAACCCAGTTCTCAAATTTACCCTTCACATCAGCGGGTATTTCTTCTTTCAGTTCAATCGTGAAGTACGATATACATCTGCTCCCATCTACCACGTAAGGCTGTGCTATAGCATCGGTAGGACATGCATCCATGCAGGCTGTACACGTGCCGCAGTAATCTTTTACAGGGCCGTCATACTCCAGCTCCAGGTCAATGATGAGCTCTGCCAGAAAGAAAAAACTGCCCATCTGTTTATTGAGCAGCAAACTATTTTTACCGATCCAACCCAAACCACTGCGTTTAGCCCATGCTCTTTCCATAACCGGGGCGGAGTCTACAAAGGCACGCCCGTTTATTTCTCCGGCTTCGGCCTGAAGTCGCTCGAGAAAAATTTTGAGTTTATCTTTTACTACAAAGTGATAATCTTCACCATACGCATACTTGGCAACTTTGAGATTTCCCTCAACAGCAAGATCTTTTTCAGGAAAGTAATTATAAATAAGACTCACTACCGATTTAGCACCCTGCACGAGCAACGTAGGGTCAAGCCTCTTGTCAAAATGATTTTCGAGGTAACTCATCTTTCCCTGGTAGCCACGCTTTAGCCATGCTTCCAGTTGAGGCGCTTCCTCCTTCAGAAATTCTGCTTTGGAAATTCCACAAAAGCTGAAGCCCAGCTCGGCCGCCACCTGCTTAATAAGATGAGTATATTTTGCCGGTTGCATATAGCAAAGGTAACGTAAAGCCTGTGGTTAAAATTCAGCTATAGTTTTTCAGGTAATAACTGCAACCGCTGTAGTTCCTGCTTTACCTGTGCAGGTGTTTGAAAATGAATCGTAGTCAGTCCCACCGCTTTTGCACCTTCTATATTTTTAATGTTATCGTCAATAAAAAGTGCTGAAGCGGGGTCAATACTATAACGGTCAAACAAAATGTTATAGAATTCCGGGAAAGGCTTTCGTGTTTTCTCTACGCCTGATACAACAATGCCTTCAAACCAGTGAAGAAATTCAAAATTATCAAGTGCCCACGGGAAAGTTTGCGCCGACCAATTGGTAAGTGCGTATAGCCTGTGCGATGCGCTACGCTTGAAGTACTGAAGTATCTCCACCGTTTCATGCAGCGGCCCCGGTATAGTTTCCTGCCAGCGTTCGTACCACGCGCGGATCGGCAATTCCCACTCCGGATGTTTGGCAATCAACTCCAGCGTTGCCTCTTCAAACGAACGGCCGGCATCCTGCGCATCGTTCCATTCACTGGTACATATATTCTCCAGGAACCACGTTACTTCCTCTTCGGTTTTAAAAATTTTCCGATAGAGGTAGCGTGGGTTCCAGTCAATCAATACGCCACCCAGGTCAAAAATGATCGTGTTAATAGTTTTCATGAAATATAGGGCTGTCCTTTTTTAGCTGAAACTACAGCAGATATATACTATTGAAATCGCTGCATTACTCTGTCTGAAACCATTTCCGGAGTGATACGGTTCAGGCAGGCAAAATCTCCCCGAAAACATTTTTCTCTTCCGTATACTGAGCAAGGTCTGCAACTGAGTTCTTCACGACTTATCTGAATGATATTGGTATCGTATGAATAATTATAGGGACCAAAGCCTACATCCGGATGTGTGCCTCCCCAAATAGAAAGCAACGGTATACCCGATAAAGCAGCGAGGTGCATGTTAGACGAGTCCACACACAACATCAGGTCCAAGTGTTGCATAAGGGCAATCTCCTGGCGCAGCTTTAGTTTACCGGCAATCACTTCACAATGCTCCGGAAATTTTTCTTTCAATGATTCAAAGTATTTTATCTCCTTCTCGCCTCCGCCAAACAGAAAGAATTTTGCAGGCGTTTTTTGCAAGATAGACTCGATCAGTGCAGGGTAATTTTCAAGGGGCCATATTTTGGACTTATGCATAGCGAATGGAGCAATACCAATCCACTTGGTTAAGTCCATTGACTTTTTATAGCCAAACCACCCGGATGCATTTTGTATAGGCTCACCCAGCGACAGGTAGGGGGGGCGTTGTATTTTGAACGGAAAGCCTGCTTTTTCAAGAGCAAGCCTATAGCGCTCTACTGTATGAGGCAGTGGCGTTGCTATTTTATTTTCCTTGCGACTAAATGCTTTTTTCTCGGTTCTGCCTTTTTCAAACACAACTACTTTAGAACCGAAAAGTTTAAACAGTGCCCGCAAAATTTTAGTGCGGATGTGATCGTGCATATCCATCACCACATCATACGGGCCCTTGCGCATCAGCTTGCGAAACAGATCGCGCATGCCTAATATACCGGTGTACGTATAGTCTACATCCGCAGGAAAAACCGAAACACGTTCCATGTCAAAAAACATCGGACCGAATTTTGGTCTTGTTACTATGGTAACTTCTACATCCGGATAAGCAGCCGTAAGCGATCGCACCACCGGCACGAGCAAGGCTACATCGCCCATAGCAGAAAACCGAAGTATGAGTATCTTCTTCTTCAAACCTTCCTCTATTTTTTCTGACCGTATAACATCGGATTGAGCGATGCATCATTATACATCTTCATCTGGCGGTATACCTTAAATCTTCTGTTCCCATTGCCAATGTCTTCCATCAGTTCATCAAACGCAAGCTGCATATCGGTTTTCTGTTCCATCAACACAGCAAGCTTCGCCTGCGTTTTAGCAATGTGTTCAGCACTGGCATCCTTGCGTTCAGTCTGCTCCTTCATGTGGTATATCTTCAGCAGCAGAATGCTCATACGATCCAGCAGCCACGCAGGTGTTTCCGAGTTAATGCGCGCACCGGCCTTAGGCACTACATTTTTAAACTGCTCAAGAAAATAGTCATCTACTTTCTCTACCATATCGGTGCGATCCTGATTCGATTTATCAATTCTGCGTTTGATCTGTATACCTTCTGTCGGATTAATATCCGGAAGGCGAATTATATCTTCCAGATGCCATTGCACCGTATCGATCCAGTTCTTAGTGTATAATAAAAATTCAAAGCTACCAGCCGGATATGGATTTTTTACAGGCGTATCGACATGGTCGTGCACGTGATAATCCTGAATGCTTTGATCGAATATTTTATAACATTGCGTTGCTGATAGCATATTGAAATAATTAATGTCGCAATTTAACCGTTATCTGCAAATCGTTGCCAGTATGGTTAATCGTTATCTGTTATTTTTAGATCGAATTAAATTATTCGTAGATGTCATCGCATCATTTTGTAAAAGAAGGTCAGGAACCCGCCTTGCTGATTGCCGAAGCATTGTCGTTTGAATTTGCAGAGCCGTTGCTGGAGTGGGCGCCTTTGGTAGTAGTATGCGATGCAGCTCTCGATGAAGTTTTGCATTGGGGAATCAAGATTGATGTTGTACTGGGTAAAGCAACTGCCATCCATACTTTGCAAGACAAATTGATGGAACAGGCCCCGGTAAAAATACTTTCGTATCAACCCGGTGAAGATCCGCTGGAGAACGGACTTCATTTTTTAATTGCTTCGAAAAATACAGCCGTCAACATCATCACAAGTTCTGTTAAAGACACATTGCACCTCACTAAAAATTTTCCGCAGATACAAATTGTGTTGATGGATCACGACCGTAAATGGTCGTTTCATGCGCATCCTTTCGAAAAATGGGTACCGGCTGGTACATCGTTGATAATTCATCCGAACGACCCCTCTCAAAAATTTACCTTCACCGGACTAACCTCTGAAGGTGAACTTGTTACAGCATCAACAGATGGCCTGATCACCATTAAATCAGATATTATTTTCTGGATCGGAGAATCGCTCTGAAATTTTTTTATCAGCATAGGGGTAAATCTTTTCCTGATTGTCATAACCTCAAAGCCTTAAAAACGTAAATTTCGCTGTTAAACGAATTCGCAAAAGCAGTGGAATTTACGGAACAGCAAGTAACACCAGCGTTGCTCAAAACGGGCGATATAACTGCTTTTGAAATGTTATTCAGAACCTACTATCAACCACTTTGCAATTACGCGTACACCTTCGTGCAGAATCGTGACGAGGCTGAAGAGATTGTACAATCAACTTTTCTTTCGGTGTGGGAGAAGCGTGAGAACCTGGAGATACGCACGGCAGTAAAGCCTTATCTCTATGCTATGGTGCGTAATGCTTGTCTCAATGTGTTAAAACACGAAAAGATCAAACAACAACACGCGGCTGTAGAATTG
Organism: uncultured Chitinophaga sp.; assembly: GCA_902168205.1. GTDB lineage: Bacteria > Bacteroidota > Bacteroidia > Cytophagales > Cyclobacteriaceae > Ohtaekwangia > Ohtaekwangia kribbensis. Next base: position 170,877 of record CABHOK010000014.1, read on the forward strand.
GCGGTAGCAGAAAAGAGCGTTGAATCTGTTACGCGTACGGTGATGGCTTCTGAGCTGGAAACGAGAATATATGAAGCCATGGAGAAACTGCCGCAGCAATGCCGCCTGATCTTCAAGCTGAGCCGCTTCGAAGAATTGAAATATTCAGAGATCGCAGAACAACTTGATCTTTCTGTAAAAACGGTGGAGAACCAAATGGGAAAAGCTCTGAAGATTATGCGTGAGCAGCTGAAGGATTATCTTCCATTATTGATTGTACTGATGAACGGATTTCTTAATTAACGACCTTGCAATACAACACGAACGATATTGACGAACTGATCGGTAAGTACCTGGCCGGAGAAGCCTCTCCGGAAGAGAACGCCTTTATAGAGTCATGGCAGTTGCAAAACGATGCCAATCGGAAGTATATAGATCAGTTCAGAACAATTTTCGTAAAAGCTTCCGCTATAAAAGAGTGGCAGGAGTTTGATACCGATGCTGCCTGGAGTAAACTTCGTTCCAAACTTCATACACCGAAAGAAGCTCGCGAGATTCCGCTGCATACACCGAAGCGCTTTTTATACCTGCGCGTTGCTGCGAGTATAGTTATTATACTGGGTATAGGGTTCTTTGTATACCGGGGTATAAGTACATCACAGACAAAACCGATACAGGTAATTTCCGACAAGCAAACAAAAGGCGATACCCTTCCGGATGGCAGCGGTGTTTTTCTGAATAAGAAAACCAACCTTACCTACTCATACGACAAGAAGAAGAAAAGCCATGTTGTAAAACTGAAAGGCGAGGCATACTTCAACATCAATCACCAGGATAATAAAAAGTTTTTGGTAGACGCCGAAGGTGTTTTCATTCAGGATATAGGTACATCTTTCAATGTAACAGCCTACCCGGAGTCTAACACCGTAGAGGTGGTAGTAGTAGAAGGTGAAGTGCAATTCTATACCGAGAATGATTCCGGTATACATCTGAAGGCCGGTGGCAAAGGAGTTTACGACAAGAACACCAGGAAATTCTCTATTGAACAACCGGAGAACAATGCACTGTCTTATAAAACAAAATTCTTCAGCTTTAGCAATGCTGACCTTGCTTCTGTAGTAGAAGCATTGAATGGTGTTTACGACAGAAAAATTGTTATTTCTAAAAACCTGCAGAGCTGCCACCTCACGGTATCATTCAACAATGAAGATATACACGAGATCGCGCAGGTAATTGCCGAGACCTTAAATCTTACCGTAACAGAAACAGGAAAAGAAATTGTTTTGGAGGGTCAGGGTTGTGAAAACCAATAGAACATTTTTACTGATCGCCTTTCTTACACTCTGGCAATTTACTTCTGCGAAGGCAGTTGAAGATCCGAAGACTCCCTTGTTGGAACGTGTTATCAGCGTGAACTTCCAGCAGGAGACATTGGCCACTGCGTTAAAAAAGATTGGTGAACTGGCAGGTTTCACATTCTCCTATAACTCAAATATACTGGATGCCAACCGCCTTATTTCCTATGAAGCTTCCAACAAAACGGTTCGCGAAGTATTAGACTATATCTTCAAAGGAAACATTCAGTATAAAGAGCGGAGAAAGCATATTATCCTGACAAAATCGGAGAATAGCTCCAAGGATACCAGGAAAGTAAGCGGGTATATTATTGATGAAGCAACAGGAGAACGTTTAAAAAACGTAAGTATATATGATCCTGTCTCACTATCGTCAGCTGTTACCGATGCTTACGGATTTTTCCAGATCGAAATACCCAGGCCATCGAATGAAGAAGTAAGTCTCGTTGTAAAAAAATTAAACTATGCCGATACGGTAGTAACAACAGGCGAGGGCAAAGGACTGCTAAACGTGCCTATAAAAATTGATAAAGAGAAGTTCAACGTGCTGGCCGATAGTGTCGGGAAGAAACTGAAACGATTCTGGCTCCTAACGAAGAACGCTACGGTACAAGCTATAAACATGATAAACATTGACGATACTCTGCATCGTCATTTTCAGTTTTCAGTGGTTCCCTTTATTGGCACCAATCATAAGCTGAGCGGAAACATTATAAATGATTACTCGCTAAACCTGTTTGGAGGTTACTCGAAGGGAGTTGAAAAACTTGAGATTGGCGGATACTTTAACGCAGTAGGTGGCGATGTACGCGGTGTACAAATTGCCGGCCTTGCCAACGGTGTGACTGGTGAAACAAACGGTGTGCAGATTGCCGGTCTCGTGAATGGTAACTTAGGAAAGACTACGGGTGTACAAATTGCAGGTCTTCTCAACTTCAATGTTGATACTACCAACACCGTAGCATTGGCGGGGTTACTGAATTTTGGTTTGCGAGATTCGAAGGGCGCACGAGTCGGTGGCTTGGGTAATGCCACGATGGGAAAACAGGAAGGTCCGAGCGTAGCCGGACTTTTTAATTTCTCAACGCATGATGCGAGCACCACACAGGTAGCAGGCTTACTTAATTTTACTGCAGGCTCTATGAACAATGGAGCACAGGTTGGCGGTCTGGTAAATTTTGCTGCGCACGATGTGCAAGGTGCCCAGGTTTCTGGACTGCTGAATTTAGCGGGAGGAAAAGTAACGGGAACGCAAGTGGGTGTTGTTAACTATGCCACTAAAGTAAACGGACTTCAACTCGGATTTCTGAATATATCCGATAGTATAAAAGGTGTACCGATTGGTTTCTTAACCTTTGCCAGCAGAGGCGGCTATCATAAAATTGAAATTTCTGCTGACGAGATCTTCTATACCAACGTAGCCTTCCGTACAGGCGTACGAAAATTCTATAACATATTTACCGCAGGTGCCAAGCCCGAAACATTTAACGATTCTGAAACTATATGGACGTTTGGCTATGGATTGGGAACTGCTCCGCGACTTTCCAACACACTATATCTCAATGTAGATCTTACTGCGAACCAGGTGGTAAAAGGCAGTTGGACCGATGCTGTACACATGATTAACAAGTTATATCTTGGTGTTGATTACCAATTTGCACGCAAGATGTCTGTTACGGCAGGTGTTACGCTGAACGTCTACATCACAGACACAACGTATCAGAATTACCCCGATATATTTACCAACTACAAACCGCATTACTTTTCAGAGCACACCAGCAGCAACGATATAAACAGTAAATGGTGGTGGGGAGCAAAAGTAGGGCTCCGGTTTTTATAGTGCCGGAGCTAGTTCTGTTACAGGCTGAGGTTTTCTTCCCAGCTCTCGCAATAGTCTTCCATGACTGGCTAATGCACCTATGAATGTCGGCTCTGCCTTATATGGTAGTCCAAATTCTTCTGCAGTCTGCTTTACTATTTTGGAAATGCTTCGATAATGCACATGGCATATATTCGGGAACAGGTGGTGTTCTACCTGGTAATTCAATCCACCTACATACCAGGAAAGAATTTTATTGCCTTGTGCAAAGTTTGTCGTGGTATATAACTGGTGTATAGCCCAGTTGTTCTCCAATCTACCTTCTTCGTTAGGCAGCGGATACTCAGCTTCTTCATTTACGTGAGCCGGCTGGAAAATTACAGCCAGTATAAAACCTGCTACATAATGCATGGCAAAGAAGCCGATAAACCATTGCCAGCCTGTTACACCGATCGGGAATATAAACATGGGTATAACCAATATATAGAACAGGTAAATAACTTTGGTAGCGATTAATATAGTCCATTCCGTGCGGATGTCTGCCTTCTGATTTTTTACAAGACCATCTTTTTGATAGCGCACAATACGAACAAAGTCCTTTACAAATACCCACACAAATGTCATCAGGCCGTATACCAGCCATGCATATATATGCTGAAACTTATGTATACCTTTCCAGTCGCTGTGCGGAGTCATTCTTAATATACCACGGGGGCTGATATCTTCATCTACGTCATGAACATTCGTATAGGTATGATGTAACACGTTGTGCTGCACTTTCCAGTTAAAAGCATTACCGCCCACTACGTTTAACGAATACCCTAACAATTGATTAACCCATTTCTTATTGGAGTACGCTCCGTGGTTGGCATCATGCATAACCGACAATCCGATACCGGCAACACCACAGCCCATAATCAGGCAAAGCAGCAACATAAGCCATACGTTAGTAACAACACCGGTTATCATCAGGATGTAGGGAACAAGGTATATCACGAACATAAAGGTTGTCTTAACCTTCATTTCTGAATTTGCATAGCGTGATATATTGTTGCTTTTGAAGTACTCGTTTACGCGTTGATTCAGTGTAGCAAAGAAATCATTACGAGAAGATGAAAACTTGATTGACGTGGTTGACTTCATGAAAAAACAGGGAAAAATTTACAGGTATTAGTTCAGGTGGTGGTGAAAAAAAATTACGTTTTTTAAAAGTACGTATTATTACAATAGTAACGAGTGTTAGCGGCTGCGTATTTTATAGCGTTAAAACTATATTTTATGTACCTTATTTAAAGTAAAAACAGCGGGCACGGCAGGAGCTCCTGTTTAAAAACAGCTAAATGTATAGCACCCTATTCGGACGCTATACAACAGCATGTAACTTTTTAAGAATGATTAATTTAATTCAGCAATAACTGTTCTGCCGCCTTTGGTGATATCACCGATCTTGCAGGTAACTTTTGTATCGAGTGGTAGAAATATATCTACACGTGAACCGAACTTGATGAAGCCGAATTCCTCACCTTGTTCCAACGCTTGTCCTTCTTGTACATAGCATTTTATCCGGCGTGCAAGCGCCCCAGCGATCTGGCGGAAGAGGATTTCAACTCCGCTCTTCGTCTTAACAACAACCGTTGTTCGTTCATTCTCCGTGCTTGACTTGGGGTGCCACGCTACCAGATATTTACCGGCATGGTAACGATAAAAGCTGATGATACCACCAATCGGCATACGGTTAACGTGTACGTTTACGGGTGACATGAAAATGGAGATCTGCTTTCTTCTTCCTTTCAGATACTCGGTCTCTTCTGTTTCCTCAATCACTACCACCTTTCCATCGGCCGGTGCAAGGATTTGTTTTTCGTTCTTTGTTATCGCGAAGATCGGATTTCTGAAAAACTGAAGGATCAACAGGTAGAAGATAACACTGGAGAGGATAACACTGTTTTGCACCAATGCACTGGCAGGAAAGAAATAGAACACTGCCCAGTTCAATGCAAAAAGAATGAGAAGTAATACGAACAGTAATATGCGGCCCTCGCGGTGAATGGTCATGATCGTTATAGTTTAATACGTATAGTTTCTGTTAAAATAAAAAAAGCACAGCAAGTGGATGAGACTTGCTGTGCAAATTTAGTCTGATTTTCCGGGATGGCGATTCACGAAAGCGAGAAATTACAGCTTCGGTATTTCTGAATCTTTCGCGTAAGCCTGTTAATATCCTCCGCGGAACTTGTATGTCTTCGAAACCTTATCGATCGCTACCATATAGGCGGCAATACGCATTGGCACTTTATACTCCTGAGCTGTTTTATACACATTATTGAAAGCATCTTTCATGATCCGGTCACTTCTGCGGTTTACACGATCGGCTGTCCATTTATAGCCCAGGCGGTTTTGTACCCACTCAAAATAAGACACGGTAACACCGCCGGCATTCGCCAGGATATCCGGCACTACAACAATTCCTTTTTCATTGATGATACTATCAGCTCGGGATGATGTAGGCCCATTAGCACCTTCAACAATGAGTTTTGCTTTTATGTTGGTTGCATTTGAACTGGTGATCACATCTTCTGTTGCTGCAGGTACCAGCAGATCAACCGGCAGGGTAAGCAACGCTTCGTTGCTTATTTTTTCTGCGCCATCAAAACCTTCCAGCGATCCTTTGTTGGCATCTCTATACTTTACAGCCTTCTCGATGTCCATACCTTTTTCATTATAGTATGCACCCGAAAGATCACTAACAGCCTGTACAATCAAACCGCGTTCGTGCAGCAGTCGTGCTGCCCATGAGCCCACGTTACCAAAGCCTTGCACAGCACAGGTTGCTTTGTACGGATTGATCTTTAGTTTCTCCATGGCAGCCATCGCAGATACCATCACACCACGTCCGGTTGCTTCGGTTCTTCCAAGAGAGCCACCCATCACAAGTGGTTTACCGGTTACAACGGCATGGGTAGTCATTCCCTGGTTACGTGAGAACTGGTCCATGAGCCACGCCATCTCGCGAGGTCCTGTTCCCATATCCGGTGCCGGTATATCGCGGTCGGGGCCGAACACGTCCGCCATTGCTTGTGTATAGGCGCGCATCAATCGTTCAATTTCTCCGGCAGACATTTCACGCGGGTTACATGTTACACCGCCTTTAGCACCGCCATAAGGTATATCTACTACAGCACACTTCCAGGTCATCCATGCAGCAAGTGCCTTTACTTCATCGAGGTTTACATGCGGGTCGAAACGAATTCCTCCTTTCGAAGGACCAAGTATAGTGGAGTGTATAACACGGTAGCCTTCAAATACACGGATGCTTCCATCATCCATAGTTACCGGCAGTGATACGATCACTTGTCGGGCTGGATTCTTCAAAACGTTATAGATCTCTTCTTCCAGTCCGAGAATTTCAGAAGCCACTTTAAAGCGCGACATCATAGCCTCGAAGGGATTCTCTTTATCCTTAAGCGGGGCCGGTTCAATGTATGCCATAGATTAAAATTTAGAAATCAGTTGATGAATTGTTTAAACCCGAATGTTTTAAAAAACCACTCGAAAACGGTTGCAAAGATAGATAAATTCAACACTCGCCTTCTCGTTTCAGAACAAAAGGTGGTATTACAGCCAAATGAAACAGAGTATTTTTGGAAGAGCTGCATCTTGTGAAATTTCATTCCGTGTAAACGCTTTTCGCAAAAGTTTATTTTTTACAGCTACTCTATACGATGAAAGATAGCCAAATTGATTTTCGCATACCAATGTGAGCCGCATATATTTATGAAGGCATCTGTTGTATATATCATAGGTATAAAATCAAACCTGACGTTTCGCATCGTACCTTGTTTTATAATCCTACAGGTTTAGAAGTGAACGGAAGCACGAGGTCACGCCATGCTATACCATCACAAAATTTTTTTTCTTAACAAGAAACTTTATACCGGTATAAAAATAACGTGTGGTATAGTTCGATTTCATTTCTAAATTTAATCAGTGGGATATCGCAGCGTGTTACACCGACTTTATATTCGTTTTACTTTAAAATTATAAATACTCATGAAAAGAAAAGCAACTGCCGTTTGGAATGGCTCCGGTAAAGATGGCAATGGCCACCTCTCCACCCAAAGCACTGTGTTAAACAAAACACAATACTCGTTCAACTCCCGCTTTGCCGAAGGCGTTGGTACTAACCCCGAAGAACTGATCGCAGCCGCACATGCCGGATGTTTTACCATGAAACTCAGCTTCGTATTGCAAGAGGCAGGGTTTACTGCTGACGAACTTTCTACCGACTGCACCATTACATTCGACAATGGCGTGATCACAAAGTCTGAACTTACACTCAAGGCGAAAGTTCCGGGTATATCCCAGGAGAAATTCGATGCAAGTGCTAAAGATGCCAAGGAGAACTGTCCTATTTCCAAACTGTTGAACACAGACATCAGCCTCAGCGCATCGCTGGTATAGTTGTTCATGAAGAGAACAGGTTATCACTCCGATTGATCTGTTCTCTTCACACAACTATCTTCGGATGTAGTTAACGCTCCCTGCGTTTATACCGGATGCCCAGAATGATAATGGCGATATTCAGTACAATGGAAGTAATGTTAGTGGCAATAATCGGTAAATCTTCGCGAAGAATGCCGTACCAGATCCAGAGCGAAAGCCCGGCCAGCAGAATTACCAGGTAGAACAAGGATATATTCCGGGCTTCTTTCTCCCGGATAATTTTTATCAGCTGCGGCAACAACGATATAGCTGTGCAAATACCGGCAGCAATTCCTATAATTTCCGTTGACATTTTAGCGAAGCACCTGCCTCAGGGTATACTGAAGACTTTATATTCTTTACCCATGCTTTGTTGCCAGCGACAATTCGCTGGGCAGTGCTTTTATATACTCATCGCCTATACGGATGGTATAAATAAGACCTCTTGATTTGATTTCACGCGGGCGACCGTATACGATCCCCTCTCTGTTTCTATACACAATAGAATCTCCGTTTTTTATCTTTTCCATATTGACAAATCTTTCTTTCCTGCATCGTTACAAAATTCCATGCCAGTCTATAAAATCATTTTTATGGAATAGTTTTTTACTCACTCTCGATTGTCCCAGACAAAAAACATTACCCATTAAAAATACATTCACCATGAAAGACAACAAGAAAATGAGTTATCGTCCACACTCACCAGAATCCAACAACCCCATGGTTCGTGAACTGCTGGAGTGTGTTATTGCCTGTGAAACCTGTGCTACAGCATCGTTGCAGGAACGTGAAGTAAACATTATGACCCGCTGCATAGAACTGAGTCGTGAGTGTGCCGAGATCTGCGTGCAGACGGCCCGCTTTATGGAACGCGACTCTGAAATACTGCCGAGCTTTTTGCGCGTATGTGAAGAAGCCTGTCGCATGTGCGCTGAAGAATGCCGTAAACATAGCCATGAACATTGCCAACATTGTGCGGAAGTCTGCGAACGCTGCGCAGAAGCCTGCCATGAATTTGACGGCAGCATAGAACTTAAATCCTAACAACAACAGCAACACTATAAAAAACTAATAAGCCCGCACCAGCGGGCCTATTAGTTTAATATATATATCTGGGAAGAACTATTTCTTCTTCGGCAGCCTGAACCTCAGCCTCACCTTCACTTTGTCTTTTACCACTTCATCATCGCGTTTTGTCGCTGTCCACTTCGGACCAGCCTTAATGAGGCGTATTACTTCTTCATCACATCCATACCCTATACCTTTCAGCACTTTAAAGTCGGTAAGTTTACCGGAAGGCTCTACGGTAAATTGTATCGTTACCTTACCTTCTATTTCATTCTGAAGTGCAAGCTCCGGATATTTAATATTTTTTTCGAGGTATTGTTTATAGGCTATTCTTCCTCCCTCTGGTGTAGCAAATTCGATGGTAGGTCTCTCCTTTTCAGTAATGTTTTCTGCACCATATCCCATCACTACCACTTCACTAAGCTGCGATACATCCTGCTCCAGTTCTACATCAACCTTATCAGTATTTGCATCAACCTCTTTACTCTGCATACCGATGAAAGAAAAAACGAGATCGGTATCTTTTGTATTCTCTGTAGTCAATTCATAGTTTCCCTGCATATCCGTTACGGTTCCTACATTACTGTCTTTTACCATTACGTTTACACCGGGTAATCCTACACCTTCCTCAGCAGATCGTACCTGTCCTCGAATTATACGCGTGCCGGATATATAGCCGTTCATAGCCGGCTCTAACTTTATCGCATTACCTTGCACAGTTGTGTCGGCTTGTGATGAACTGTATCTGAAACCGGCATCCTCTTTCTTCAATTCTAAACTTGCCTCACGTTTTCGTATAGACGTAGCAGCTACCGGTTCCCTCTCTTCCAACGCTTTGCTAATTTCCTTGTCATCAAATTTATCAGCTATTGCTTCGTCGGATACTTGTTCGTCAGCTGGCATCGATGCCATTTGCTCTACTTGTTCCGTTATAACAGCTTCCTCCACGGGCTGTGGTTTTATCACCGGAGACTTCGCTGTATATTCCTGTATACCGAGAGTAACTTTCTCAGGTATCTTTTCCTCACTTTCACCTGCCGCTGATTGGTCAAGTGATTTCGGTTGCTCCGCCGGTATATCTTCATTCTCCGAAGGTATATTTTGTTCTGGTTTCGTCTCTTCGGTTGTCTTCTCAGCAGGAGCAACGGTTTCTTTATTCACCGCCAGGTCATTCGAAGAATTGTTTTGCAACAAACTATAGATAACAAATCCCGATACAGCCAGTAGTGCAAGTCCCGCAGCCATACGCATCGGCCATGCCCACATCGGTATAACCTTTTCCCGCGGTGATTGTCTACGTTCCCTAAGCGATGCCTGAAGCGCGTGAAGATCAGCCTCCAGTTCATCGTTCGGTATACCTCCGGCACCTTCCAATGCTTCTGCCAGGAACGGGTCGCTCAATGCCTTCCGCTCCAGCGCGTGCATCTCGGCCGGTGTCAGTTCACCTTTCAGGTATCGTTCAATATCGTTTTGCAAATCAGCCATGTTGATCCATGCAGATCTTCAAATTGCGTTTACCATTCTGTATATAGCTCTTCACTTTGTTATCGTCATAGCCCGTAAGCTGTACAATTTCTTTATAGCACTTCTGCTGTAAGTAAAACAACTGCACACACTGTTTCTGTTCAACCACCAGCGTATCCATGCACTTTTCCAATTTACTAAGATTTGTCTCCATTTCAGGCTCATCATCCAGATGAAAAACGGTGTCGTTTTCCATAAAGGAAGGCGATATTTCTTCGAATTTTTTTCCTTTGCCTGCCCGGAGCTGCATCAGGCAGTGATTCCGGGTCGTAACGTAAAGCCAGCTTTTAAAGTGCGCTACCTCGTGTTCCTTCAACGTAACCACAAGCTTTTCAAATATCTGCATCACAGCATCGCGACTTTCTTCTCTGTCTTTCAGGTACTTCAGGCACACTCCGTATACCAGCGACATATAGCGGTTGTATAGTTCTCCCAGCACAGCAAGCTCACCATAACGCCTGTATTCCAGCAGGAGGTCGGCATCGGTTAATGACTTATGGACTTTGAAAGAAGACATGTTCGTTTGAAAAATAGAAAAAAAATTCCAACTGGCTTATGGAATCTTTTTACAGACTGCATCTCACAGGCAAAACAAAATATACGGGTTATGAAAAAATATATCTGGATAGTTGCTGCGCTGATAATATTCAGTACAGGATTTGTATCACCTGAGTCGCGCGTCATCACCGGCAAAGTAACGTACGCCAAAGATGGAAGTCCGTTACCCGGAGTAACGGTTATACTGAAAGGAACTACTACGGCAGCCGTAACCGATCATGCCGGTGTCTATAAAATTACAGTACCGGCCAAAGGTGGCACGCTGGTGTTTTCATTTATAGGATTAAAATCCAAAGAAGTAAAGATCGGAACGACCGGTACCCTGAACGTTGCATTGGAAGATGATGCCAAAGAACTGGAGGAAATTGTTGTTATGGATTATGCAACCAAACAAGAGGCAAAGTCTTTTGCTTATTCAACAGCAGCCGAACCAATAGCCGCGCCATCTGTTGCCTATGACCAGATCGGATATGCTGACCTTGAGCTGCAGGAAAAATGGAACACCGAAGAGTACGATGCTATACACGAGAATATATTTCACGATGCTATACGTAATCCACTTTCAACTTTTTCTATCGATGTTGATGCAGCATCCTATAGCAACATCCGCAGGTTCATTAACAATGGCAATCGTCCTCCGAAAGATGCCGTGCGCATTGAAGAGATGGTAAACTATTTTGATTACGACTATGAACAACCGAAGCGTGACGATCCTTTTGCTGTAGTAACGGAAATTTCATCTGCTCCGTGGAATGCAAAACATAAACTGGTACATATAGGCTTACAGGGAAAGAAGATTCCCACCGAAAAATTACCGGCTTCCAACCTTGTGTTTCTCATTGATGTATCAGGCTCTATGGACGAACCGAATAAACTTCCCTTGTTAAAGTCTTCTTTCAAAATGTTAGTGGAAGAACTTCGCCCGCAAGATCATGTAGCGATAGTAGTATATGCCGGTGCTGCAGGACTCGTCCTCGAACCAACATCAGGTGCAGAGAAAAAGAAAATAATTGAGGCGCTTGATCGTCTGGAGGCAGGTGGATCAACGGCAGGTGGTGCCGGTATAAATTTAGCTTATGCAACTGCACGCGAGCACTTCAAAAAAGATGGCAACAACCGTGTTATACTCGCTACTGATGGCGACTTCAACATTGGCGAATCGAGCAACGCTTCCATGGAACGTTTGATCGAAGCGAAACGCCAGGAAGGAATTTTCTTAACCGTATTAGGCTATGGCATGGGTAACTATAAAGATTCCAAAATGGAAACACTGGCCGATAAAGGCAATGGTAACTATGCCTATATAGACAACATTACCGAAGCCCGTAAAGTATTGGTAAATGAATTTGGCGGAACACTCTTTACGATTGCTAAAGATGTAAAACTGCAGATCGAGTTTAATCCTGCACATGTAAAAGCATATCGCCTCATCGGGTATGAAAACCGAATGCTGAAGAGTGAAGACTTCAACAACGATAAAAAAGATGCGGGCGAACTGGGTTCCGGACATACAGTCACTGCGTTGTATGAGATTATACCGGTAGGTGTTGAAAGTGAGTTCTTCAAGATTGATGAGTTGAAATACCAGACTACGAAGATCGATCCGGCAGCTAAAAAGTCTGATGAATTGATGACGATCAAGCTGCGCTATAAGAATCCGAATGAAGACGTTAGCAAACTCATTGTACATCCTTTAAAAGATAACAACATAGCACTTGCTAAAACATCCGATAACTTTCGCTGGTCAGCATCGGTGGCAGCCTTCGGTATGTTGCTGAGAGAATCCGAGTATAGCAAGAATTATACTTATGATGATGTAGTACAACTTGCCCAAGGTGCCCGCAGCACAGATAAGGAAGGATACCGCATCGAGTTCATCAATATGGTTAAATCATTTGGAATAGTGGCGAGCCGTTAAAATAATTTTTTTATTGAAAAGCTGTCTTTCTTTACGAAGGCAGCTTTTTTATTTACCTTTTACATTGGCTCAGAAAAGATATTGTTCATTCTTTTCTTTAGGGAGATAATTCCACATTTAACTTTGCCGTATATAAGGAATGTGAATTTTGCTTATTTTTAAGACCGCATGGAATTAGAAGAGAACAGTCCAAAACAAAACTATACAGAAGCTGAAAAGCAAACTATCTTTCATGGAGAGTTTATGCCCCACATTAACTCCATGTATAACTTTGCTTACAGGCTCACGCTGGATGCCGATGATGCCAAAGACTTATTGCAGGATACTTATCTGAAAGCCTATCGCTTTATTGAATCTTTTCAGAAAGGAACTAATGCTAAAGCATGGCTGTTTCGAATTTTAAAAAACAGCTTTATTAATGATTATCGAAAGAAGAGCAAAGAGCCTTCGAAAGTAGATTATCAGGAAGTAGAGAGCTATTACAATTCGGAGGAGGTTGACCGGCAAATAACACCCGATCTGCGTGTGGAGGCGCTTAAAGATATGATCGGTGATGAGATATCAAATGCCCTCAACGCTCTTGATGTTGATTTCAGAACAGTGATAATTTTATGCGACCTGGAAGGTTTTAAATATGAAGAGATGGCGAAGATTCTGGATATACCTATCGGAACAGTTCGTAGCCGACTTCACCGGGCACGCAACCTGCTGAAAGAAAAACTTAGTGAGTACGCTAAACAAATGGGTTATAAAACCGCATAGATCATGAGCAACCCCGATCCGAGCAAGATGAAGCAAGATTGTCCAGAGAAGAACGAATGCCTCAAAATGCTTCAACTCATTTTAGATGGTGAAGCAACTTCCGAACAAAAAGATCATTTCCTGAAAAATCATTTGGAGGAGTGCATGCCCTGCTACAAGAATTATCATTTGGAAGTAGCCATACGCCAACTCCTGAAAACGAAATGCTGCCAGGATGCTCCACAGGAATTAGTGGATGACATCAAAACCAAAGTGATTAATAATCTGGCGCGTTGATGGCTGGTAAAGCAATTATTTTTTCAGCGCCATCAGGCTCCGGAAAAACAACGATCGTTAAACACCTGCTTGCTGCAAATCCTGACCTTGGATTTTCAATCTCTGCATCCACACGTGATAAACGCGGACGCACCGAACAGCATGGTAAAGATTATTACTTTCTGACACCGGAAGAATTCAAACATCATATCGATAATGATGACTTCATTGAGTGGGAAGAAGTATATGCCGGTAATTTTTATGGCACGCTCAAGTCAGAGATCGAACGCATCTGGAGCGAAGGAAAAAATGTGATCTTTGATGTGGATGTCAAAGGCGGCCTAAATCTGAAAAAGTATTTTGGCGATAACGGCCTCGCTATATTTGTTAAAGTTCCATCCATCGAAGTATTGAAAGAGCGGTTGAACGACCGTGGTACGGAATCTCCCGAAAGTCTTTCGCGTAGACTCTTCAAAGCTAATTTTGAAATGTCGTTCCAGGATCACTTCGATGTAGTATTGGTTAACGAGAACCTCGACAAGTCGCTGGCGGAAGCACAAAGTCTCTACAACGACTTCAAAAATAAATAACACCTGCCCTATATTCGGGTTCAGAAGTTTCAGGATATATATAAAACTCTACATCTTTACTGTAGAGTTTTTTTATTGTTAACCATGAAAATCGGACTCTTCTTCGGCTCGTTCAATCCCATTCACGTGGGGCACCTCATCATTGCCAACCTTATGGCAGAGACCACCGATCTTAAAAAAGTTTGGTTTGTAGTGTCGCCTCAAAATCCGCTTAAACCCAGCAAAGGGTTATTGCATGAGTTCGACCGGTATGATATGGTGCGTGCGGCCATCTTCAATAATTACAAGCTCGAAGTATCCGATATAGAATTTAATCTCCCCAAACCGAGCTATACCATCCACACGCTGGTGCACCTGCACGAAAAGTTCCCCGACAAGGAGTTCAGAATCATTATGGGCGAAGACAACCTGGCTTCGTTTACCCGCTGGAAAAACTATGAACGTATACTGGAAGATTACGGACTTTACGTTTATCGCAGACCCAATGTGCAACTTTCAGAACTTCATACGCATCCTAACGTTACGTTTGTAGAGGCGCCCTTGCTGGACATTTCAGCTACTTTTATCCGGAACTGCATCAGAAATAAACAATCCGTGCGTTATCTTGTTCCCGATGTGGTAGAGGAGATGATTCGTGCGAAGGGCTTTTACCAGGATTAAACCCTTTTTATCTATACATGCAATTTCATACCCGGTTGGCATTGGCTGCAACACACACGATGCGTGTTACTTTTCTTATTGTGTTAACACTCCTTCCTGTATTTACTTTTGCACAAGGCATACGGGGCACCATTGTAGATGAAACCGGCAAACCTCTTGGGTTTGCATCCATCTTTGTAAAGCAAAACGGATCGGGCACTACGGCCAATGAAAACGGTACGTATGAAATAGCACTCGACTCCGGCCACTACGAACTTATATACCAGTATCTCGGGTACGAAACACAGGTACGCATTATCGATGTAGACAATGATTTTGTCTCCGTTAATGTAACACTCAAACCACAGGCAACGGTATTACCCACTGTAGTGGTGCAAGATGGCAACGAAGACCCGGCCTATACCATTATGCGCAAGGCTATAGCCAAAGCGAACTATCACCGGCAACAACTGGACAGCTATACGGCACGGGTATATATCAAAGGCGCTGGCAAGCTTAAAGATTATCCCTGGCTTGCGAAGCGAGCTTTACAAAAAGAAGGCATCGAAAAGAACCGGGTATATATATCCGAATCGGTGAGTGAGGTAAAATATACCCGGCCGAACA
Source organism: uncultured Chitinophaga sp. (assembly GCA_902168205.1). Taxonomy (GTDB): domain Bacteria; phylum Bacteroidota; class Bacteroidia; order Cytophagales; family Cyclobacteriaceae; genus Ohtaekwangia; species Ohtaekwangia kribbensis. Next base: position 186,453 of record CABHOK010000014.1, read on the forward strand.
AGTTCGAAGAAAAAGTTATCTCCATCCGCAGCGATGGTAAAGACAACAATACATCTCCTAACCAGTATATATTCGGAAGCTTCTATGAACCGGAAATACAGGGCACTATTTCACCCTTGGCACCGAAAGCATTTTCATACTATAAATTTGAATACCTGGGCACATTCCAGGATCGCAACTATGAAGTAAGCAAGATAAAAGTAACACCACGCTTAAAGGGCGACAACGTAGTGGAGGGTGTGATTAACATTGTAGAAGGCTGGTGGAGCATTCACAGTCTCGACATTAACACCAGCAAAATGGGTATACAGGTATACATCAAAGCTATATATGCACCGATAGAAGATAAAGCATGGATGCCGGTATCGCACCAATTCAGAGTGGAGGGAAGGGCATTCGGCTTTGAAGCAGAATTTAAATACCTGGCTACTGTTAGCGACTACAAAATCAAACTAAACCCTGCCCTATATGTTGACAACGACAAGATGGAGGTGATCGATGAGAAAGTACAGAAGGAAGAAGCAAAAAAAATAGAACAGAACAAACCATCAACGGCTGCAAAGAAAAACAAAGATGCAGATAATCTCAAGCAACTTCAAAACCGACTCGAATCCGGAAAAGAAATTACCCGCAAGGAGCTCAACAAAATGATGAAAGAGTATGAGAAGCAGGAGTTGAAGCGACAGAAAGAACCCGAAGTAATTTCAGATAACACCTTTAAGATTGATAGTGGTGCCTATAAAAAAGACTCTACCTATTGGGCTTCCATTCGTCCCGTACCGCTTACCACAGAAGAAGTGAAGGGCTATCAGAAGTCCGATAGCATGGCTACCGTTGCACGCAGAGCCGAAGAAGGCGATACGCTCAAAGCCTCCAAGCACAAAGGCTTTCAACCGTGGGATCTGTTGATTGGTGACACCTATAAAATATCGAAGCATTCCAATTTCAAAATACATTTCCCCATGCCCGGATTCAATACTGTAGAAGGCTGGAACCTGGTATATAAAGTATCATTCGGAACTATATTACAGGACACTAACAAAACACGCCTCACCATTACCCCGGCCTTCCGTTACGCATTCTCACGCGAAGTAGCTTCGGGTAACCTTAAGTTCCAATTGCGTAATCAGAAATACAGGTTAGAGCTGGAAGGTGGTCGCTATATAAAACAGTTTAACGCAGATGAACCTATACTTCCTATTGTCAATACATTTACCACGTTGTTCCTAGAGAAGAACCTGATGAAGCTATACGAACGGAGGTATATCGATTTGAATTACCGCAGAAAGCTTAGCCAGTATGTTACGGTAAATGGAGGACTCTCCATAAACAGACGTTACATGCTGTCTAACACTACGAATGATAAACTGATCGATCGAAAAAGTGTTGAAGGGTATACGAGCAACATGCCCTACAGTGAAGAATTACCTCTTACCGGATTTGGTATTCATAATGCTTTGATCGGTTCGTTACAGATAACAGCACGGCCCTGGCTCAAATACCAGATACGCAATGGAAAGAAATACGAAATCGGAAGTTCATCGCCTACGTTCATGGCCGAGTATCATCGTGGTATACCGGATGTATTGGGAAGCGATGTTGATTACGATCGTGTGGAACTTGGCGTAAAACATGAATTCAATATTGGTGTTCGCGGGCATGTAGACGTAGCGTTGCGCGGTGGAGCATTTCTGCAGTCGAACAAAATGGAGTTCATGGACTATAAACATTTCCTTGGTAACCAGACACCTTTTGCTACGGCCGATCCGGTGGGCAGTTTCCGTTTACTCGACTACTACGCATTTAGCACACGCAAACAATACTTTGCCGGTAACGTTCATTATCACTTTCGCAGATTCCTGGTCACAAGCTTTCCGCTGGTGCGCATGGCTGGTGTGAGTGAGAATGTTTTCGTGAATTACCTCGCCACACCTACCTCGAAGAATTATACCGAGCTCGGATATTCTATCGATGGTATACTTCGCTTCTTCCGTCTCGAGGCAGTAGCATCATTCCGCGATGGCAAGTATATGGACTATGGTTTCCGCATTGGAATCAACACTGCCTTCTCGGTTAATTTTTCTGATAATTGATTGGGCCGGCATTGTCATTGGCTGTTCACTTGCGTAGTTTTAGCATTCGGGTTAACAGCCTCATTATACTATGCAGCTTTCCATTGATGATTTTCTGAAACTCCGCGCACAGCTTCCCATCGTTGACGTGCGCTCCGAAGGAGAGTATCAGCAAGGGCATATACCTGCAGCACTAAATATACCTATATTAAACAATACCGAGCGCATAGCCGTTGGCACAGACTATAAACAGAAAGGACAGCAGGAAGCAATCAAGACCGGCTTTCGATTGGTGGGTCCCCGGCTTATCGACATTGTTAGTGAAACTGAAAAAATAGGGAAAGAAATTCTGGTACATTGCTGGCGCGGTGGCATGCGCTCTTCCAACTTCTGCCAGTTTGTAGGTATGGCGCGCGTTAAAAGTCATCAGCTTGCAGGAGGCTATAAAGCGTATCGCGCCAAAGCATTGGAGTCTTATAAATTACCAATGCAATTAACGATCATTAGCGGGTGTACCGGTAGTGGTAAAAGTGAAATTCTTCGCGCATTAAAAAATCAGGGCGAGCAGATCATCGACCTGGAGCAACTCGCGTCTCATAAAGGTTCTGCTTTCGGAGGACTGATGTTACCTCCTCAACCTACTACCGAACAATTCCAAAATGATCTCTTCGAAGAAATTCATAAGCTTGATCTATCCCGAAGAGTATGGATCGAAGATGAATCTATAGCAGTAGGAAAAATTTTTCTTCCCGAAGGTTTATGGAGACAAATGAACAGTGGTCCCGTCATCGAGATCGAAGTCGATAAGGCTGTTCGCATTGAACGACTCGTGCAGGAATATGGTGCTGCCGATAAAGATATGTTTCTGCAGGCCATGATACAGATCACAAAAAAATTAGGCGGACAACATTTTAATGCAGCGCGCGAAAAACTTTTGCAGGATGATATGGCTGCTGTTATTGCTATACTTCTCACCTACTACGACAAGGCCTATACCAATGGTTTGATTCGCAAAAAACAACGCGTTAAAACTTCGGTTCCCTGGAATGGCAATGATGCAGATGCCTTTGCAGCAACGCTGATACAACAAGCGAAATGAAGTATAGCGCGAGTAAAGCATCAGCGTAAATCCGGAAAAATTAATTTCAATATAGTTTACCGATACGTTTACTTTGTAGTATGGAACCAATCAAACTTACACAATACAGTCATGGCGCAGGTTGTGGATGTAAAATATCTCCGGCCGTACTGGAAACCATTCTTCACTCCAATGCTCCTAAAACTATTTTTCCGGAGTTACTCGTGGGCAACGAATCGAAAGATGATGCTGCTGTATACGACCTGGGCGATGGAACCTGCATTGTAAGCACAACAGATTTCTTTATGCCGATCGTAGATGACCCCGCTACATTCGGAGCCATTGCATCTGTCAATGCCATCAGCGATATATATGCGATGGGTGGCGAACCTTTTATGGCCATTGCTATACTCGGGTGGCCCGTTAACAAAATACCACCGGAAGTTGCCAAAGGTGTGTTGGAAGGAAGTCGTAAAGTTTGTCTTGAAGCTGAAATGCCGCTGGCGGGCGGACATAGTATTGATTGTCCTGAACCTGTATTCGGGCTGGCCGTTACCGGCAAAGTGAAGAGGGAACATCTGAAACGCAACGATACGGCTAGAGCAAACTCGTTGCTATATTTAACCAAACCGCTGGGCATTGGTATAATTACTACAGCGCAGAAAAAAGGAATTGTACAGCAAGCACATTATCAACAGGCAGTAGACAGTATGCTTACACTGAACTGGCTGGGTGCTGAAGTTGGTAAGTTACCGTATGTAAGTGCCTTGACCGATGTTACCGGTTTTGGACTATTAGGACACTTGTGTGAAGTATGCGAAGGCAGTGAACTTTGTGCACAGATAGAATTCAGCAAAATACCAGTCTTCAATTTCCTCGATCACTATATTGAACAGAAGAGTATGCCTGGTGGCACCACGCGCAACTGGGATAGCTACGGCTCGAAGATCTCAGCAATCACCGATAAACAAAAAGCTATACTCGCAGATCCACAAACGAGTGGCGGACTACTGATTGTAGTTGACGAAGATCAACAGGAAGCTTTTGAAAAAGAAATGCAACTGCATGAATATAATCTTAAGCCTTTTGGAAGACTTATAGCCAAAGGAACGCACATTATAGAAGTACTATAGATCTAACTATTATAGATATATAATATATATAACGTCATCACTTTACAAATGCCATGCTAAGTATACCGAGCAGCATAATAATTTTGCAGAAGGTGCTAAGCGCGGCAAAGTCGCGGGTTGTGTCGGCCCGTATCAGGCGATAGAGTAATATCAGCAGCGGTATAAAAAGAAATATAAGGAAGTACTCCAGCGGCAGCGCTTTGTAGAACTGGTTGATGAGTATTACTGTGAGCGCGAATACAGCCAGTATAAAGTATATAGCAAACTTGGTGCGCCTCAGTCCCCACACAATCGGGAGTGTTCGGCAGCCGAACGTATTGTCACCTTTCAGGTCTTCCATGTCCTTAATGATCTCGCGCACCAGCGTCATAAAAAAGGCAAAGCTCGCGTAGATCACAATGAGAGCACTTCCATGTCGGTATAGTAAATCAACAATCCACACCGACAAGCCTGTGAGAAACGCCACGGAGAAATTTCCAATAAACGGAAGCCGCTTCAGGTTGTTGGAATATAGCCAGAGTAGAAAAGCAGACAGCACATTCAGTGCAGCAATGCGCCACGAAAGCAGCAATCCGATTATTATACCTATACCGGAAAGAACAACATGGAAGAGTATCGCATACCTGCGCGGTATATTCTTGCCGATCACCACACGCTCCGGTTTGTTGATGTAGTCTATCTTTACATCGTAGTAATCATTAATGATATAGCCTGCTGCCGCGATGAGGACTGTAGAAACCGACAGCAGAAATAACCTGCCATCGTCCAGTGTACTCCTGTCAACAAGAAAGGCCGCCGTGAAGTATTGCGTTATGCCAATGATAACCAGGTTGCCAAAACGTGTGAGCTTTAACAACGACTCGATAAAAATGCGTGAACGGTTAATAGTTGCCATGATACCCTCATGGCAAATTAACACATAAACCTCCCGGGTTTAAAGTGCCGGGAGGTTTATTAAAGAAGATTTAAAATTTAAAGGTCAGCATAGCCATAAAATTGCGGCCTGCCTGCGGAAAATAATAGTTCTCACGGTACTGCTGGCCACCCCCTGCATAACCCCACGTATACCCGTTGGATTCATATTCTTCCTCCAGAATATTATTGATGAGCAGGCTCAGCCCTATCTCTTTCATAAATGTGGGGTGCACGGTGTACGAAAAACGCAGATCGTTCACCACGTAAGCATCTATACTTCGTTGTGCGTTGGAAGTGTTGTCGAGATACTGACTACCTACATATTTGGTAAGCAAGGTTGCCTCCAGGTTTTTGAATATTTTATAGTTCAGACCTGAACCGGCAATTATGTTCGGAGAAAATGAAATATCTGTATTCCGGTGTGTAACACTAACTTCATTATACTCATCGAAGTTTGCTCCGTAATCATAATACACTTCCTTAAATTCCTTGATTTTGTTTCGGCTCAGTGTAACGTTGGCATTCCACGAGAAGCGCTCTGAAATTTTAAGAGCTCCTTCGAGTTCTATACCCATGCGATAACTTTTATCAACGTTGGTACGAATAGAAGCTCCTACGTCATTTACCTGTCCGGTAAGCACGAGTTGATCGCGATAATCCATCAGGTAATAATTCGCTTTCAGCATATAGTTCTTACCCATAATCTTATAGCCTGCTTCCAGGTTTCTCAGGTTTTCAGATTTGGGTGTGCGACCTTGTGGCGCATCCACAAAATCATCGCGCACCGGCTCGCGGTTTGCTATACTATAGGAAGCATACGCCACCTGGTTATCACTCACGGCAAACGTTAGTCCGGCCTTCGGATTAAAGAAATTGAAATCAGCATCTACATTCACTGTGTTTTGCTTGTTCTCTATACCCGTTGCTGTATAGGTAACTCTTCTGTATTGCAGGTCTACGTAAGCGTTGAGGCGATCGGTAAAGCTATAGGTAGTTTTACCATATATATTAAAATCGCGCTTGTCGCCATTGTTGAAATAATACTGATACTCGGTTGGTACAGGTGATACCTGCGCCCATATAATTTGTCCATAGTGATCGCCATCATAACGATTCCAGCCACCACCGAGTATAGCATTCAATTTATCCTTCTCGTAGTTGAGTGAATACGTAAATCCGTAGAAGTCATTCTTCAGCCAGCGTCTGCGCACAAGATCTGTTGATGTTATTGTTGAATCACCGATCGTTACAGGTGACAGTCCATAGTCTGCGAGCTTGTTGTTATAGCGATACTCTTCATAATATCCTTTACCGGGTGTATAGTGTAATGATACATTGGCCGTAAAGGCATCGGCTAAACGTTGTGAGAAATGGAGTTGATAGTGATCCTGTTTATAGTCATCAACCTGGTTCTTATAGGTATAGGGATTGAACGTGCGGCTGTTGGAAGTTAACAGGTTGTTGGTTTGCTCCTGGTTCCAGCCTTCATTTGATGCCGTCATCAGCATTGCTTCGGTATCATTTTGCAAGCGCGACTGCGGCACGCCATACCATGCCTGGTATGTTCTTTCTTTACCACCAAACGTAATGGCCTTGATCATGGTGTTGCCGGAATAGAAACCAGCCGAGAAATAGTATGATTGTAAATCGGCTGTAGCACGATCGATAAATCCATCAGAATTTATTTTGGATACACGACCGTCAATTACCCAATGATCATTGAGTAAACCTGTACCAAAACTCAAACTGTTTCTGAATGTACCAAACGAACCTGCAGACGACATGAGTGTAGCATACGGATCGTCATTGCGTGTGTTGGTCTGTAAATTTATAGTAGCACCAAATGCACCACCGCCATTGGTAGATGTACCTACACCGCGTTGTACCTGTATACTTTGTGATGATGCCGCTATATCCGGCACATCAACCCAGAAGGTACCGAGCGACTCGGCATCGTTATAGGGTATACCGTTAACCGTTACATTGATGCGGGTTGCATCGCTTCCGCGAATGCGAATGCCGGTATAGCCTACACCGGTTCCGGCATCAGACGTTACTACGGCAGAGGGTGTCCAATTCAACAGGAACGGTAAATCCTGTCCGAAGTTTTGTTTTTGTATAGCCTCGCGATTTACATTGGTAAATGTAGCCGGAGTTTTTTCATCGGCCCGCGTTGCCGAAACGACTACTTCATCTGTCATCACAAATGATTCCTGTAACGCTACCGTTACTTCAGCATTCGCTGATGAGAGGCTGACTTTTTGTGATTGATCTGAATAGCCGATAAATTTTACCAGCAAGCTATATTCACCTGCGGCAAGTTTATCGAATCTGAATCTTCCGAATGCATCGCTTACCGTAGCACGATTTGTGCCTTCCAGTTGTAACGTTGCTCCGGTTAATACCTGGTTGTTCTTCGCATCGCGAACACTGCCTGCCATGGAGAACTCCTGCGCATAGACGCGCGCTGACAACAGCATGACTGCTGCCACTAAAAATACTTTGTACATTGTTTTAAAATGTGGTTTAAACTAACAGCGCACAGGGGAATGCTCTGCGTACGTTTAACCTTGCCTTCCCTTCGGCCGCATTACCGGCATCAGGTTCATTGGGTATAATCTCAGCCCGTTATATTAAGGCACCCCTTTGTCTTTCGACAGTGCAAAGGTAAATGTATAGAACTCGAATTGCAAACCTTCGTGAAAAGCTGCTGGTCGCTGGCTACTGGTTACAGGAGTAAAAATGCAGAAACAGAAGCGTGTTGGCGTTGTTTGAGTGTCGGGATAATTTTGCACATTTACAGGATGTATTAATTTTTTCTGCGTGTATGTATAAGGCCATCGTAAATAAAAAATCGTTCGACATCACTTCTTCGGAAGATGGTTTTGTTGTTAATGGCAAACCTGTGGCATGGGATCTTGTAAAAGTTGACGATGGTTATTTTCACATTCTGCTCGAACAAAAAAGTTACCGCGCTGAACTTGTCAAGGCCGATCACGCCACCAAAACATTTACCCTTAAGATCAACGGAAAGATCTATACTGTTGCGCTGAAAGACCGGTTTGATCTGCTGCTCGAAAAGATGGGTATGAATAATACTTCGTCCGGCAAGATCAATTCATTGAAAGCTCCGATGCCGGGTCTCATCATCGATCTGAAAGTAAAAGCCGGAGATACCGTGAAGCAAAACGATCCGCTTCTTATTCTCGAAGCCATGAAGATGGAGAACATCATCAAGTCGCCAGGCGAAGGCGTAGTAAAGCTGGTGAAGATCAAGAAGGGCGACAGTGTTGAAAAAAATCAGGTGCTGATCGAGTTTTAAATTTCTGTCTTCAAATCCTTCTTTCGTTTTTAAAATCTTTTCTGCGCATAGGCCAACGGTGTTATTAACCTCAACACAAGGTTGATTGTGTCGAAAGTTCGTTTACAAATGTTGAATGAAGCGTAAGTCCGTACACGGTGCAAGATGTATTATGCGCAAAATAAAGCTGTGTACTGGTCCGGGAATTTTACAAAGCCCTGTGCTTTGAATATATTGCGCCAATTTCGCTGCATAACCAATCCAACTTACGAATGAAGTACAAACGTATCCTCCTCAAACTCAGTGGAGAAGCATTACAAGGCTCGTCCAAGAGCACAAACATAGACCCGAATGTGCTGGAGCAGTATTGTGAAGAGATCAGAACCATTAAAGATCAGGGTGTAGAAATTGCGATCGTGATCGGGGGAGGAAACATCTTCAGAGGCGGCCAGGCAGAAGCACTCGGAATAGATCGTGTACAAGGCGATTACATGGGCATGCTTGCTACGGTTATCAATGCTATGGCATTGCAAAGTGCGCTTGAGCGACATGGTATGTTTACCCGCTTAATGGCAGGTATAAAAATGGAACAGGTGTGTGAACCATTCATCAGACGCAGAGCCATACGCCACCTTGAAAAAGGACGCATTGTAATTTTTGGTGCAGGTATTGGTAATCCTTACTTTACTACAGACTCTACAGCAAGCTTGCGTGCTATAGAAGTACAGGCAAGTGTTGTATTAAAGGGTACGCGCGTAGACGGTGTTTATACCAAAGACCCTGAAAAGTTTCCGGATGCTGTGCGGTATAACAAACTGTCCTTCCAGGAAGCGTATGAAAAAAATCTTAACATTATGGATATGACAGCCTTTACGCTTTGTAAAGAAAACAAGTTGCCGATCATCGTGTTCGATATGAACAAGAAAGGCAACCTGCTGAAAGTTGTTAACGGTGAAGAGGCCGGTACACTGATCAGCTAAAAAGTAAGACACAGAAATTTTTCTAACAGTATAAAAGAAGTCATACTTATTTATATTTTATTTCTATGGAAGAACTTGAATTATACCTGGAAGATGCACGCGACTCTATGACGAAAGCACTTAACCACGTAGGTCACGAACTCACCAAAATCCGTGCAGGAAAAGCAAATCCCACCATGCTGGATGGTCTGCTGGTAAGTTATTATGGAGCAATGACTCCGCTACAACAGGTTGCTTCTGTTACCACACCCGATGCCCGCACGCTCTTTGTTAAGCCTTGGGAAAAAGGTATGATACCTGAAATTGAAAAGGCAATCATCAATGGAAACCTTGGTCTTAATCCGCAGAACGATGGCCAGCAGGTAATCATAAATATACCGATGCTTACTGAAGAAAGACGGAAGCAACTGGTAAAACAGGTTGGCCAGGAATGCGAACATGGCAAAGTAAGCATCCGTAACATTCGCAAAGACACGAATGAACAACTTAAAAAAATCAAAGGTGTATCGGAAGATGATGTGAAGAATGCCGAAGAGAAAGTTCAGAAAATGACTGACGACTATATTACCAAAATTGATAGCCTGATGAAAAAGAAAGAAGGCGAGATCATGACGGTATAGTATATGAAACTCGATCTATACTATAAATAACAAAAAAGTCCTGGAGTTTTCCAGGACTTTTGTTTTTGGTATTGGCCTCCCGCAGGGCTTTGCTGTCACGTTTTTTGATTCCGCGAATATTGCTCAGTCTGCGGGAGATATATCTTTTAATGCATTATTATAATCGTTGCAGTACGTGCATACGATGTGCATCCAGTTTTAGCAGTATGAATAACAGAATGGTAAAACTCCAGAGCGATGAACCACCATAGCTAAAGAATGGCAGAGGTATACCAATTACCGGGAACAACCCGATGGTCATAGCTATATTGGTAGCAAAGTGAAAAAAGAATATACAGGCAACCGAATAGCCATATACCCTGGCAAAACGATTCTTCTGTCGCTCCGCCAGAAATACTACACGCAGCAACAGGCCCATAAACAATGCGATCATCAGTAAACTTCCGATCCAGCCCTGCTCTTCTCCTATCGTACAGAAGATAAAGTCAGTATACTGTTCTGGTACAAACTTCAGTTTTGTCTGTGTGCCTTTTAAAAATCCTTTACCAATTATACCACCACTACCAATCGCTACTTTTGATTGGTATACGTGATACCCGGCTCCTAGCTGATCGAGCTCCGGATTGATCAATACCATTACGCGTTTCTGATGGTGTTCTTCCAGCAGGTTACTGAAAATGAATTCAACACTGGTAATTGTAAACGCCAGCACCAATGCACCCGCAGTAATAATCGCAAGGCGTTTAATTTTCTTTCTGCGGTTCATATACATGGTAATGCCCCATGCAGCACCAATCATTCCGAACAATATCCAGTTGTTCTCTACTAACAATGTAAGTATAAATATGACAGCAACTCCCAATCCCACCAGCAACAAAAATGGCGACATACCTTCTCTGTAAAACACCAACAGGAAAACCATGAACACCATGGCCGTCCCATAGTCTTTTTGTAGCAGGATCAACATTATAGGCGCACCAATCAATGCGAAGAGTATAACCTGGTTACGAATGTTATCCATTCTGAAACCAATGGTACCTATAAATTTAGCCACTACGAGTGCTGTAGCAAACTTGGCGAACTCAGAAGGCTGCACGCCAAACGAACCAAAACCCAGCCATGCACGGTTACCGCCTACTTCTTTCCCTATAAAGGGCACCAACAACAACAGGAACAATACTACACCATAAATTATGTAAGCAAACGTTTCGTAAAAACGCATGTCTATAATAAGTATAGCGAGGATGAGTATCGATGATGTGATGATGAACATCATCTGGCGACCGGAGTTCAATGACAGGTCGAAGATCGATTGTGTTTCATCGTAGGTAGCGGAGTATATATTCAGCCAACCCCAGAGCACCATAGCTCCGTAGATCATCACCGTTACCCAATCAATCTTGTGTGATATAATTTCGTCTTTCCTCAATGCGCTTAACTGTTAAAGGGTGAGCGTTGTTTTTACAGGTATATATTTTAGTGAAGGAATTTACCCTTCAACACATATTCTTCGATGTTGGGGCGTTGCGTTCCGCCCAGCAGGTATTTCTCAATCATGAGACTGGCGATCGAAGCCGCGGCTCGTCCGCCCTGACCAGAATATTCAACGTATACTGATATTGCAATTTTAGGATTCTCTTTCGGTGCGAATGCTATAAATACCGAGTGATCAGGATTCGGTTCGTTCTGTACTGTTCCGGTTTTACCACATACCACTATATCTTTCAGCTTGGCGCGGTATTGTGCTGTACCAGCCTCCACCACACGCTCCATAGCATCGCGCGCTATTCTGAAGTTTGCAGAGTCGATTGTTGTATAATGTTTTTCCAGGTACTGTGGCAACGGCATGCCTGTGCTGCCAATAGATTTGATCAGGTGTGGTGTAAAGTAATATCCTTTGTTAGCAACGGTGGCGGCAAAGTTTGCCATTTGCAACGGCACCACCATGTTCTCGCCTTCACCAATCGCGATGGAGTATATATTTGAGAATTTCCAGGGACGTCCTCCGTAAGCACGGTCGTAATATTCGGGACTTGGCACCAGACCACGCTTTTCATTCGGAAGATCTATACCTAATCTTTTTCCAAAACCGAAGCTCATAATGTGTTTGTCCCATTCGGCCAGACCTATACGTGTATCATCAAACGGATTGCCGCCTTTACCTTTATTCAGCATTCTGCGCAGCACGTTATGGAAGTACGGGTTGCATGAGTTGGTAATGGCTCCACGAAGATCTTCGTTCGAGTGCGGGCCGTGACAGTTAATGATCGAGCGATCGCAACGTATGCGTGTCTCCGGAGTAATAACACCTTCCTGCAACGCTACCATCGCCTGTGCAATTTTAAATATAGACCCCGGGCGATACTGCGCCATCAATGGTCGGTTAAACAAAGGCTTGAGACTATCGTTGCTGATGAGTGCGAAGTTCTTGCTATAGTTTTTACCCGTGAGCAGATTCGGATCGTATGACGGGCCTGATACCATCGCCAGTATTTCTCCGGTTGAAGGTTCAATAGCAATGATACTTCCTGCTTTACCATTTAGAAGAAACGCTCCGTATTCCTGCAGCGTCAGATCGATGGTTGAGACAAGATCCTGACCGGGTACAGAAAGTGTATCATATTTTCCACCTTCATAAGAGCCCTTGATAACACCATCTTTGTTTCGCATCAGGTGTTTTACTCCACGCTTGCCGCGTAAGTATTCTTCGTAGTAAGCTTCTATACCGCTTTGCCCGATGTAATCTCCCTGGCGGTAAAATCCACTTTTATCCTTCTCAAGTTTATTTTTTGATATTTCACTTACATAGCCAATGGCATTCGCAACCGCTTTACTGGCATACGCACGTGTTGTTCTGTCTTGTATAAAGAAGCCGGGAAATTCATCCATGTGGTCCTGCACTTTGGCAAGATCCTGTGTGGACAATTGGCGAAGGAAAGGGAAAGGCTGAAACTGGTTTGCCTTTCGGTTTCTGATCTCGGTTCTGAAATTGTTAAAGAGGTCGCGAAGTTCCTGCGGAGTTTTTTCGAATACCTGGCAAAAGCGGGTGCTATCGAAATGTTTTACCTCGTGCAGAATAACCATGAGGTCAAACTCCGGATTGTTATATACTATAAGTTTACCATTACGGTCTTTAATAATTCCGCGAATCGGGTATTGAGGCTCTTTACGGATGGCGTTTACACCGGCCATCTCTTTGTAGCTGTCTTCAACAATCTGTATGAAAAATAACTTTACCAGGAAGATAAAGCCTACCAGTAGAAAAACGAGCTGTAAAACTTCTTTCCGACCTTCGTTCATAGTATATAATAAGGCAAAGTTAAGGTATAGTAAAAGTACACGTGACGCGAGTTTCTTCGATACATTACGTGTGCATAAATGTTTGAAGAGACTCTCTATCTATACTCTGAGTTTCTCTTGGAAGAGAACGTCAGCATAAACCTATTAGCGTCTTCTGCTCGGAAACAAAAATTGAGCAATTAAAATTACCAGCATTGTAAAAAAAGTGCTGGTGATAATTTTCCACAGCGTAAACCAGAACATTCCGAAGCCGCCAGCTTCCATAAAAAATAAAACTGAATGGTGTAAAAATACAAGCGGCAACGAATAGATGATAAACCACTGGAACCCACCCAACGCAAGAGACGGTGTAGAATTACTGTCATATCCGCCCTGGGGCGTCATGGAGTTAAGCCAGAAGTTTCGCACATACATAATCAGCACACATGCAAAAGCATGTAACCCGATGCTTTCATAAAACATGTCTACGGCAAAACCCATCAGAAAGCCAATACCCATTAGCATAAGTGGGTTGGTTTCCACCGGCAACAACAACAGATATAGTATATAAAGAAAACAGAATGCAGTATGAAATAAAACTACGTTTTGCAGGATCAATACCTGGTAGAACAGGTAAATGAAAAACGCTATGACCTGATAAATCATCCCCCTGCTCATTTCTCCAATTCGTTAACAGCCTGCTCCAAAGAATCCAGTTCGTGCTTCAGCTCACTCTTAACAACGGTTACATACGAGAGCTTGCGGAAATCTTGCGACAATTTCACACTCAGATCGTACGAAAGTGCTTCGTTACCCAGCTTTACATCTGTAACCGTTCCGATCATGATGCCCTCCGGGAAGATGGCGTTGAAACCGGAAGTAACAACCGTATCGCCTACCATCGGATTTACGTGACGAGGTATATATTTCAATTTAACAAGTCCGGGATCGTGACCTTCCCATTGCACAGAGCCAAAATGACCGGTGCGTTTCAACACGGCAGACACCATCATATCGATGTGTAATAAAGATGTTACTACACCATAATGACTGGAAACCATTTTTACTTTACCCACAACACCTAACGGACTGATCACTGCCATGCCGGCAGCCACGCCTTCATCTTTACCTTTATTTATAGTGATAAAGTTTTTGAACTGATCTACGTGGTTGTTTACCACCTTGGCACTTACAAAGTCAAATCGCCTGGTGAGTGTTGTGTCGCGCAGGGCCAGCGTATCCATTTCCAGGCGCTGGTTGTCTTGTTCCACACGTCTGCGCAGCACAGCGTTCTCTTCTGCGAGCGTTGTGTTTACATCGCGCAGCAAAAAGTAATCGCGTATACTTTGCGAGAAGTTGTTCAGGGATGCTACTACCGTATTGGAAGAGTTAAAAAACTTGGCTCCCTGGTATGCGTTGTTTTCTACCACGAGCCAAAAGCAAAATACTTCCAGCACGATGAAGGTAAAGAAGGCCCTGTACTGATAGATGAAATAAAATAGACGCTCCATTAAACTCCAGTTAAGGTGCGTTTAGTCTCTGATAATATTCGTACCTCACCCATTCGCAACCGCCCAGGCTTAAGTCATTAACACAGCACGGAACTGTGCAATATTCTTTAATGCCTGACCTGTTCCGCGAACAACGGCACGAAGCGGATCATCGGCAACGTGAATCGGAAGTTTGGTTTTAAGGGCAAGACGTTTGTCCAATCCTCTCAGCAAGGCTCCACCGCCAGTCAGATATATACCGCGTTCGTATATATCAGCCGAAAGTTCAGGAGGAGAAGTTTCCAATGCTTTGAGTACAGCTTCTTCGAGTTTGGAAACAGATTTATCCAATGCGAAGGCAACTTCAGAATAAGATATCTTGATCGTCTTGGGTATACCGGTCATCAGATCTCGGCCGCGGATTTCATAATCGTCTGGTCCGTCATCAAGTTCCGTTAACGCAGAACCCACTTCTATTTTAACCTTCTCGGCCGAGCGCTCACCAATCAGCAGGTTGTGCTGGCGTCTCATATAGTCAAGGATATCACGGTTGAAAGTATCACCTGCTACGCGTATGGACTGGTCGCACACAATACCCGAAAGGGCTATCACGGCAATATCCGTTGTTCCACCACCTATATCAACAATCATGTTACCAATAGGCTGTTCGATATCTATACCTGTACCAATCGCAGCCGAGATTGGTTCATAGATCATATATACTTCTTTGGCACCGGCATGTTCAGCCGAATCGCGCACGGCACGTTTCTCAACTTCGGTTATACCAGACGGGATACAAATCACCATTCTGTAAGATGGTGGGAAGAGACGTTTACCGGTATCTACCATTTTGATAAGACCGCGCAGCATCATCTCGGCAGCCTGGAAGTCGGCAATTACACCTTCCTTCAGCGGGCGTATAGTCTTGATGTGATCGTGCGTTTTCTCATGCATCTGCATGGCTTCACGACCAATGGCAAGCACCTTGTTGTTTACTTTGTCGAGAGCGATGATAGAAGGCTCATCCACTACGATCTTATCTTTGTGAATGATAAGGGTGTTTGCTGTTCCCAGATCTATTGCAATGTCACTGGTGAAGAAATCAAAAAATGCCATGTATCTGTATTCCCTATGTTTAAAAATTGTGTCTTAGAACTAACCAAGATAGCGCCTGTAAAATTGCATTTAATTTACCAAATTAATGAGTATCAGTATAAAAATGTAATTTTTTTAGGAGCGCCTGAACATTCCAGTCGGTGAACGACAATGGTTCAAGGTTGCTGGCTCGCGGTTTCACGTCTAACGAATGGCTATACCTAAAACCTTGCGCCAACCCGGAGCTATATATCAATGTTTAAAGTGACGTGTACCGGTAAATACCATTGCCATACCGTGCCCGTCACAATAGTCGATTGAGTCCTGATCTTTTACCGAGCCTCCTGGTTGAATCACGGCATGGATACCGTGCTGATCCGCGATCTCCACACAATCCGGGAACGGGAAGAAAGCATCCGATGCCATCACAGCTCCTTTCAGGTTAAACCCGAAAGCACCTGCTTTTTCAATTGCCTGTTTCAACGCATCAACCCGTGAAGTCTGTCCTACTCCGCTCGCCAGCAACTGACCGTCTACTGCGAGTATAATGGTGTTTGATTTTGTGTGCTTGCAGATCTTGCTCGCAAAGAGTAAAGCATTTACCTCGGCTGTAGTAGGTGGTACCTTGGTGACTACTTTCAAATCGGCCTGTACGTCTGTCTTCAGATCGAGGTCTTGTTCAATGACACCGTTCAAAATGGTTTTGCTCTGCTTAGTCTCCGTGAGTTGTTTCTTCTGCAGCAGGATCATACGATTCTTCTTGCTTCGTAACAGCGCCAGAGCATCATCAGTATAGGCCGGGGCAATAAGTATTTCGAAGAACAGTTTGTTGATCTCTTCTGCTGCCGCTATATCTATGGTTTTATTGGTAGCGAGAACACCACCAAACGCAGATATAGTATCTGCCTGGAATGCCTTGAGGTAAGCATCTTTCACCGAAGTGCCAGTAGCCACGCCACATGCGTTGGTGTGCTTGATGATAACGAAAGCCGTTTCACTTTCAAACTCTTTTACCAGGTTTACGGCTGCATCAACATCCACCAGGTTGTTATAGGAAAGTTCTTTACCGTTAAGTTGTTCAAACAGTCCGTCAAGGTCACCATAGTATGTTCCTTTCTGATGAGGATTTTCCCCGTAACGAAGTACACGTCCCTGCTGGTAACTTTTTTTATAGCTTGGTAGCTGGAATTCGTTGTTGAAGTAATTAAATATAGCCGAGTCGTAATGCGATGTAACATCAAACGCCATCGCGGCAAACTTCTTGCGATCGGCTAAATCAGAAGCACAGTTCTTCGCCTGTAACAACGCGAGCAGTTCGCTATACTGGTTGCGTGAAGCAACAATAAGCACATCGTTAAAATTCTTGGCTGCTCCACGAATGAGGGAGATGCCCCCTATATCTATCTTCTCAATAATGTCTTCTTCCGATCCGCCTTTAGCAACCGTTTCTTCGAACGGATACAGGTCTACAATCACCAGGTCGATCGGGGCGATGTTAAACTCTTTAGCCTGCTTCAGGTCACCGGCATCTTCGCGTCTATAAAGTATACCTCCGAATATAGCGGGATGTAATGTTTTAACACGGCCTCCGAAAATAGAAGGGTATCCCGTAAGGTCTTCAACCGGTGTTACAGCATAGCCCAGCTTCTCAATAAATTCCTGCGTGCCTCCGGTCGATACAAATTCTACTCCCTGTTTGCCGAGCGCATGTACTATAGGCTCCAGGTTATCTTTATAAAAAACAGAGATAAGAGCTCGGGTAATTTTCTGGGTAGCCATGTTCAGGAATAGATTTAGTAATTTAAAATGAGGTGCAAAAGTAGTTTTTGATGCACGATTTAAGAAGGAGCCGTCCGAATTTTCTTCACGAAATCAAATGCCCGTAGGGTCTGCCGCGGGTTAAAAAGAAAAGGCCCTGCATTACCAGAGCCTCATCATGTATACTTAATCGCGAAGTGTAATCAGGATCAGAATTCTGATTCCTCGTACTCTTCAAACTCAATGGTAAAATCATCGGCATCAATATAGGCCGGAAAGCGATCGCGGAAAGCGTGCAGTGCATTCGCGCTTAGTTCCATAGTGCGCACGGCTTCTCCGCCTTCATTGGTATAAATCACTTCGCCTTTCGGACTGATAATCGAAGAGTGACCGTTATATTCTATACCGTGATCATCCTGCCCCACACGATTCACACCTACTACATAGCTCAGGTTTTCAATGGCACGTGCCTTCAGCAGGGTGTCCCACATCTCGATGCGTGTAACCGGCCAGTTGGCAACATAGATAGCCACATCGTACGATAACTTTTGATTGACCCGATCCCAACGATTACGGCTCCACACCGGGAAGCGCAGGTCGTAACAGATCAGCGGGCATATCTTCCAACCTCTCCAGGTACCAATGAGCAGACTCTCTCCGGCAGAGTAAGTCTTGTGCTCGTTCTCCATTCTGAAAAGGTGGCGCTTGTCGTATGTCTTGAAATTTCCTCCGGGCTCCATCCAGAGCAGGCGGTTGTAGTAACGGTCGTGTACACTTACAATATAGCTACCGAGTATAAGCGCTCCGGTCTGATCGGCCATTTGTCTCATCCACTTGAACGTGCGCATGTTCATAAGTTCCGCTTTTTTAGGAGCGGCCATGGTAAAACCGGTTGTAAACATTTCGGGGAGCACGATCACGTCCGTGGAACCGGGGATCTGCCAGATCTTCTCCTCGAACATCGCCAGATTAGCTTCGATGTCTTCCCAGTGCAAATCGGATTGGATCAGCGTAATTTTAAGGTCCTGCATGGCTTGTGGATTTCGCCTGCAAAGAAACGCAATGAACCGGAATTTGTCTAAGGAAACTTTTGCGAATGGACTGCAATGTTGCTATATCTTGCGCAGTATCTCGCCTGCTTTTGCCAGCGTTTCTTCTTTTTTGGCAAAACAAAAGCGCAGCAAATGATTATCGGTTTTGTCATTGTAGAAAACAGAAACCGGAATGGCAGCCACCTTGAAATTCTTTGTCAGGTCTTCGGCCATCGCCACATCACTCTTTTTAGAAATATTTTTATACGACACTACCTGAAAGTACGAGCCACTGCACGGCAACGGTTCGAACGATGAACCTTCGATCTGCTTCAAAAAGAAATCGCGCTTCTGCTGGTAAAATTTTCCGAGCGACTGGTAATGTTCCGGAGTGCGCATATACTCCGCCAGTGCAAGCTGTACCGGTGTGTTTACACTGAACACAATGAACTGGTGTGTCTTCCGAACTTCTTTGGTGAGATATTCAGGTGCTACTACATAACCTGCTTTCCACCCGGTAGCATGAAATGTCTTCCCGAATGAAAACACGGCAAGACTCCGTGAGGCCAGTGCCGGGTAACGCAGTACACTTTGGTGCGTGAGTCCATCGAATATGAGGCGTTCGTATACCTCATCGCTTAACACGAGCAGGTTGTGCTCGAGTACAATCTTTTCCAGTTCCAGCAAGTCACGTTCATGCAACACAGAGCCGCACGGGTTATGCGGAGTGTTGATCATGACCATGCGGGTGCGCGGAGTAATTTCAGCACGCACAGCATCCCAATCAATAGAGAAATCAGGAGGATATACATTGATGTAAACCGGTGTACCTCCGTTGAGGCGTATGGCAGGACTATAGGAATCGTAAGACGGATCGAACAAAATTACTTCATCGCCTGCGCTGATAAAGGCCGCGATGATCGAAAATATACCTTCGGTAGCTCCGGCTGTAATGGTAATTTCGGTTTCCGCATCGATCTTCCGGCCATAGGTTGCTTCTACCACCTGCGCTATGATGGTGCGCAAGGCAGGTGTGCCGGGCATCGGTGCATACTGGTTGTTTCCTTCCAGCATATACCGGCTTACCAGCTGGATAATTTTTTCGTCAATGCTAAAGTCAGGGAAGCCCTGTGAAAGATTAATGGCACCGTGATCCAGCGCCATCTTCGACATGACTGAAAATATAGAAGTACCTACATCGGGCAAGCGCGAAGGAATGTTCATATATACACCGGACTTACAGCGTGAACATTACTTTTTAAGCGGAGCAATGATTCTATACTCGGTATCGACTTTGCCTTTGGATATATCAGCGAGTTTACCTTTCAGCAAACGCTTCTTCAAAGCCGGCAGATAGTCTACAAAAAGTTTTCCTTCTATATGGTCGTACTCGTGCTGGATGATACGTGCCTTCATGCCATCGTATTCTTCTTCGTGCAGGTTCCAGTTCTCATCGTAGTAACGGATCTTCAGTCGTTCTTTACGCGAAACGTTTTCACGGATGTTGGGTATACTCAAGCAGCCTTCTTCAAACTCCCACGGAGTGCCTACTTCTTCCAGTATCTCCGGGTTAACAAAAGCCTTCTTAAAATTTTCCATGCCTTCTTCATCTTCCAGCACAGTACCATCTACTACAAACAGGCGGATGCTCTTGCCAATCTGCGGAGCTGCCAGGCCTATACCACTGGCCCCGTGCATGGTTTCAAACATGTCATCGATCAACATCTTCAGATCTGTGCCCTGTTCAATATCTTTTGCGCGTTGGCGAAGCACCGGGTCGCCATACATTACTATCGGATAAATCATGGGGGCAAAGTTAATCGTTATCCGTTAAAAAGTTATTCGTTAACGGGTGTCGGTTAACAGGAAAAAAATAAAAAGCCGGGTAGAAAAAGAAGGTTATGACTCAGAGTATGGTTTCCGTTACAACCCGTGGACTCTTTTTTGCCGGAGGTTCGATCGTGTCTTCCGCTGACGGGTCTTCCTCTCCAGGCGATGGCTTAACGCTCTTTAACCGGTACACGGTGTAAAAAGAAATCAACGAAAGTCCTATCCACAAGGCATCGACTATAAAAATATCGAAGTGCCGGTGCGTCATCGTATACCAGATCCAGTTTCCGGTTGAAACACCATTCACCACCGGTATGACCATGCCGAGTATAGCACCCGACAACAATGTATACTTGTTGATATAGAAGTTGCTCTGCTTCCACGAAAGGAAAATGGACAGTAGTAACCAGCTTCCAAAATATACACTGTATAGAATGGGTTGACGCGATGTGCCAAGATCGGCCGGAAGAAAACGGACTACTATAAATGCCAATGCTGTAACCGGGTACATTGCCAGGCAGATGGCCAGGTATATATTGCTCACTTTGTTATTGAATCGCTTCTTCTTTTCCGGAACGTTCTTTTTGTTCCGCGCTTCCAGCCATATCAGAATGCCGGAGATGATAACGAAGCAAGAAAGGAGTCCTAACAAAAAGCTCGCGACCTTCAGGCCATAGCCACCATAGTCTGCAAAGTGCAGTCGGTATAGTATATTCTTTACACCATCCAGGTAGGTGGTCGGCTCGTATGGATCTTTCTGATGAACAATTTCACCGGTGGATGCCCTGTACGTTACCTCGCCTGTGCCGGTAAACCTGGTGGCGCGCTCCAGCTCCCCGGAAACAATAACATGCATGGCTTTATCGCCATAGTGCATGATGTGTACTTCCGTGACATGAAAGTTATTCCACTTGTGTTCAACTTCCGCCACCATGGCATTGACTGTAACGGGCGCATTCAGTTTCTGATGTTCGAATGTGAAAGACGGATGCGCGTAGCCCAAGTCTTCATATATCTTTTCGCGATCGCCATCGTACAGAAAAAGTACATCGGGTATAACCAGAAATATATTGATCATGAAGAATGCGCCGGTAATAGCATATACCACCTGGAATGGCAAACCGATCGTTCCCAATGCTGTGTGAGCATCTGTCCATATTGTTTTGAGTTTTGCAAAAGGACGGAAGAGGTAAAAGTTGGAAATGATCTTCTTCCAGTGAATTAATATACCGGTAAGTACAATAAAGAACAGGAACAACGCTGTAAAGCCCGACAGATAATAACCAACCGGGTACGGTATCTGTGCAAAGAAGTGCAGGCGGTATAAAAATTCTCCAAGGGTGTAAGACGATATATAGTCGTGTGACTGAAATGTTTTTGTATCCATGTATAAGAAAGCGCCTGCTTCCTTGTTGGTAGTATCGATGGAGGCGGATACGTTTATTCGCACTCTCCGCTCATCGTATCCTTTGTGGATGGATACTTCGCGTCCGTAAAGAGTATATTTCTTCGCGATTGTATCGAGTGCTGCATCAACGTTAATATCAATTGCTCCTTTGGACGCTACTGTCTCATTTCGTTCCCAGTTCACAATCTCATCGCGGAAGAACGAAAACGATCCGGCAAAGAAGATCACGAACAGCAACACACTCAGTACAATGCCGCTTACGGTATGGAGATCGAAAAATATATTGTATGGTCTCTTTTCCATCAATGCATAAAATTAGGGTTGTACATTTTACCCATCCAGGCTATAGCACCAAAAAGCAGTGTAAGTGCTATATAAAGTAACCACACGCGCCAACCGCTTCTGGCTAAAAAGGCAAGCACCATCAAGGCAACCCAGAGTATAAATCCGGAAAAAGTAGAGGTGATGAGCACATTGACATGATTGAACCACGCGGCAAACGCGACATGTACCGCTGCTGAAACTAGATAGCCCCCCAATATACCGGCTGAGATTTTACCGGCCCGTTGCCATGGCGATGCCGTGAGATGTTTAGGATTTGCCGGCATATCAGTGTTTGTGCGAGATTAATGGAGAAAGAATAATGATCAAACACCCCACTGCCATCAACAGTATAAATCCCGTAAGGATGCCTGCTCCTATACCCTGCTCTGCTACGAGCAATGCGAATGATATAAGCAGGAAAAGTATGCCAATAACTTTTGAGATGTTCCGGTTATGCTGCAACCATACACTGACACGATCTTTCTGCAACACCGCCTTTTCGGATGTGTTGTAGAGTGCGTAGAATCCTGCTATCAAAACCAGGGTTGAGGCCACTAGTATATACATACTCGTATCGAAATAAATAAACTATATCTGTCAGAACTTATAAGCCATGCTGATCACAAAGTTGCGCGGCTTCTGCGGATTAACCGACCAATAGCCGATGTAGTATTCTTCGTCCAGCACATTATTTACATTCACGGCAATGCGGAACTTTTCGGGACTATAAAATACACTTGCATTGAGTACGATATAGCTCGGCAAATCGAACACACCGGTTATACTGTTGTCGATCACGCGGTATTCGCTGGCATAGTTCCCACCGAAACCAAAGCCTGCATTTTGCAAACTGCCGCTACTTACTTTATAAGTAGCCCACAGGTTAACCTGATCTTGCGGCCCCTGTCCACCAGGCGCCCTTCCAGCCTCGCTATAGAAGTCGGTGCCGAAGCCGGCCATGTTCTTTGTCTCATTGTGGCTATAGCCCGCGATTACACTGAGCCCGGTAAAAAGATTAGCCGTTACATCCAATTCAAAACCTTTGCTCTCTACTTTACCACCCTGCACATAGTTATAGAAGTTGCCAGCATCGCCAATCACTTTGTTCTTTATGCGTATGTCGTAGTATGATACCGTTGCAAACAACCTGTCTTTGAGCAGGTTTGTTTTTACACCTGCTTCCCATTGGTTAGCCTGCTCCGGATCAAAATTTTTTAATCGTGGGTTGCTGCCGTCTTCATCGGCTACAGTCATCGGAGCTACATTGTTAAAGGAGTTCTGGTAATTCGCGAATACAGATACCCTATCAAGTATAGGCTGGTATACCAGGCCAAACTTGGGCGATAATGCAAACTGATCATAGTCTTCCGCTTCCGAATCGTAGTAATCGGCACGAACACCTGCCATTAAAGTAATAGCTGGTGTAATGTTGAGCACGTTGGAAATATAGGCTCCATACGTTTTGTTCTGCAGTTTGCTGTTGTTAACCGATGTTGTTGCCAGCAACGCATCAATATAGGGTCTTGATATAGAATCTGAACCAAGTTGTTCACCCGTATAAGGACTAATGCCCTGCGGGGTAACGGTGCGAGCGTAAACATATCCGAGGCCGTTGTTCACAGCTTCCTGTTCAAAGTAATCGAGGCCTACCAACAGGCGATTACGCATGCTGCCGATAGTAAAATCGCCATTAAAGTTTTGTTGTATATCGGTAGTGGTACGAGTTTCTTTTGTGTATGTAAAAGACTGACTGAAGTTGTTATCGCCTTCAGCATCGGCCCATATATAGGTATAATATCCATCGGACTTAGCAGAGCCTCTCGATAAAACGGTTTGTGAACTCCACTGGTCTGATAATTTATATACCATTTGCGCCTGCAGGTTGGTGCGTGGGTTTCTGATCGAAAGATCATTGTTGGTGAATGATAGCTCCGGGTTAAGACTTAGCTCATCAATTGTTTTAAACGTAAGCGGCTCTTCACGATTGGAGTGAAAGAATACGGGCGCTACTGCGCGCTCTTCCTGCAGTATTTCTGTTACTACCAAAAACTTCAGGCGATCGTTTACTTCATACGCAAGCGTTGGTGCCAGGAAGAATGACTTCTTGAAACCGGCATTCTGAAAACTTCCTTCTGAATGATATGCTGCATTTATTCGCAGTGCTACTTTATTCTGCTGACTGAGCGGAGCATTTATATCTGCGGTAACACGATTCAATCCAAAGCTTCCAACATTGTAACCAATCTCGCCACCCGAAGTAAAGTACGGTTTCTTGGTAATGGTATTGATAACGCCACCATAGCTGGTATAGGATGTTGCATTGGCTCCGAACAATGTTGCTGACGGGCCTTTCATTACCTGTATCTCTTCTACATTTGCCGGATCAAGATTACCATTGGTTATACCAGGCAAACCATTTACCAGCGCGGGTTGTCCTTCCAATCCTCTCAAGGCAAAGTATGATGCACCATCGCCATCGCGTCCGGTTGATTCCCAGGTGCGAAATACTCCGGGTATATTTCGAAAGGCATCATCGTAACTGGTAACGGCTTGTTGCTTTAGTATTTCAGATGATACGCTGTTATATACCTGCGGGTTCTCCATTTTACGCAGCGGCATCTTCGCTACATAATTATCTTCTTTGTTGAGGACCGCACGGCCCGAAATGATAACTTCTTCTAATTGTTGTGAACTTTCTTTCAGTATAAAATCTATCGTTGTTACTTCGTCTGCTTTTACTTCGACAGACCGTTGTGTGTTTTCAAGTCCGATGAAAGAAGCAACCAATATATAGTTTCCGGGTGCTACATTTCTGATCTCGAATTTTCCGTTCTTATCCGCTATATCTCCTTTGGCAGTTCCTTCTATAGCGATGTTTACAAATTCTGCAGGATTACCATCGGATGTCTTTACCACACCGCGTATAGATCCTGACTGGCTCCATACCAGCAGCGGGCTTGTGAGAAATACTAAAATCAAAAACAGGTAGATATATTTCATATCGTGTTCGTTGTAGCTTATGTGCAGGTTGTTATAGAGAAAAGGAACTCTGCCCCCAACCAGAACACGGTGGGTAAGCAGAGCCCTGGTTTCCTTATTCAGGTCATATACTCACTCCATTGGTCCATTGGTGGGTGAGCCTCCTTGTCATATACAGTATTCGATCTTCTTTAACCTGACAAGGAGCCTCCCCATAAATTGGTTGCCCTGTTTATTCTACTCATGCAGAACGATTCAAATATGGCATAGCCACAGCAAAACCTTGATAATTTATTTAGAGTATTTCTAAATAGAAATGAAAAATACCCTCTACAGGTGATTCAGTTATAACCAGGTTAAGGTATAAATGAATATTTCAGAATTAACTAATAGGTGGTGATAGAATGGGAGAGCGGGGCAACGCTTACAAACAACGGCATGGCTACCGGACGGCATCGAGGAAAGACTGCAGTATAATGGTAGCACTGATCTTGTCTACATTACCTTTTTCCTGGCGATCTTTCTTTTTCATACCACCGTCAATCATGGCGCGCATCGCTATACTGCTGGTGAAACGTTCGTCTGCGAGATGAACGGGTTTATCCGGGAAAGTCTTTTTGAGTTCTTCTACAAATTTTCGAACCAACGGTGCTATGGCAGAGTCTTCGTTCTTGAGCGTTTTGGGCATGCCCACAACAAACTCGTCAACAGTTTCCTTTTGCAAATAGGCTTTTAAAAAGTTGAGCAGCTCCGGTGTTGCAACAGTATCAAGAGGCGTGGCAATAATGCGCAAGGCATCTGTTACTGCAATGCCGGTTCGCTTGGTGCCATAATCAATTGCCAGGACTCTTCCCATACAGCTATACTATAGATATACTTTAGCGGATCAGTTGAATTTTACTTTATCGAGAAAAGCCTTCTTTACTTTGGCTTCCAGCGCCATCGCCTTGGGGAAAAGAATTTCATTTTCGATACGTGCGTGTGTAATCAGGCTTGATTCAAATGCCTTCAATTCATTATACAGCACTTTTATATGCAGTGGCGTTTCTGCTGTAATCAGATAGTCTTTTGTAATTCTGCGGATGCCTTCCATTTCATCGTCATGCGTTTCATGATCTACTGAAAATTTCTGCACCGAATTTTTCTCGAGCAGGAAATATAGTTTGGTAGGAGTATATTTTCCTTTGGAGGCACGCTCGAGCATTTGAATGAAGCGGAAGAATGTATCTTCTTCTTCATAGATATGCTGAATGAAGTCTTCCACAAAAAGCGGGAACACCAGTTTCAGATCGCGCTCTACACCAATGTAATCTTCATGGTTCGCGCGAAAACTCTCCACGAGTCTTGCTATATAGGGAAGCTTATGTTTTACAAACAGAAAATGCGAATGCTTAAGATACTCGATGATCAGATCGATTGGGTAAGAGACCAGCGGCAAATCTGCTTCCCGCAAATGCGTAGGTGATTCCAATTCGCGCACCACTTGCTCTACGCGTAAACCACGTTGCTTGCAAACCTGATCGAGTGTTAACTCAGAATATTCGTAAAAGCTTATACCAAAATAAAACAACACGTAAGCGTGCACGTAGTTTCTATCTACGAGTTCTGAAATACGAATATCTTTTAGTGCCGCCTTACTCATGGTTCTGGTAAAGATAAGCTAAAAAAACACCACAGTCAGCTAACCGGCCCCGAAGAAAATCGAAGTCTAGTCCAGGTGGTAGGAATACACGGTGCCTCACTCTACAAATCGCCCTCAACGGGCAGAAATGCCACTTTTTTTGTTACGGAACATGTTCTTCACCGAGGGAATATTTCCGGCCAACATTTATTTTCGGAGTTCGTTAATAGATTATTTATTATTGTCTTATGAGTGAGAATAGAAATTCCAAATATCAGATAAGCCTGCCTATTGTATTGTGTCTGGGGCTGGCAGCCGGTGTTTTTGTGGGATCGAGTTTCAGCAGCCGGAAAAGCACGGCCGAAGTAGGCTCTGATGTGCAAAAGCTGCGAGAGGTTTTAACGAAAGTGCATGACGAATATGTAGACACCGTAAACACACGCAACCTGGTGGATGAAGCCATCACCGAAATGCTTCACAAACTGGATCCGCACTCATCGTATATACCAGCCCAGGATCGCATTGCTGCCAACGAAGACCTGCGCGGAAATTTTGATGGCATTGGTGTAGAGTTCAATATTTTTCAGGACACCATTGTTGTGGTAACACCTTTGAGTGGTGGCCCTTCGGAAGCATTGGGTGTTCAATCTGGCGATAAGATCATTCGTGTTGATGATAAAAATTTAGCCGGTATAGGTGTAACCTCTGCCGATGTTATGAAAGCATTGAAAGGACCGAAAGGCACCGAAGTAAAAGTAACGATACTGCGCAGAGGCAAAGAGATAGACTATAAAATTGTTCGTGATAAAATTCCGCAGTACTCAGTAGATGTATCATACATGGTTGATAACCAGATCGGATATATAAAAGTAAACCGCTTCGCTGCTACAACATACGATGAGTTTCACCAGGCTTTGGCCAAACTGAAAGAGCAGGGCATGAAGAAACTTATACTTGACTTGCAGGGCAACCCCGGTGGTTATATGAATATAGCAATTGATATGGCTGACGATTTTCTGAAAGCCGGTAAAAAGATTGTTTTCACAAAGGGTAAAGACAGAAAGAATAACTCGGAAGCATTCTCAACGGATCGCGGTTCGTTCGAGCAAGGTGATTTGATTGTGTTGGTAAACGAAGGCAGTGCATCTGCTTCTGAAATTGTTTCGGGTGCTTTACAGGATAACGACCGCGCGTTGATTGTTGGTCGCAGAAGTTTTGGTAAAGGACTTGTACAATCGCCATTCGATCTGAGTGATGGTTCAGAGTTACGCTTAACGGTAAGTCGCTACTATACTCCAAGTGGACGCTCTATTCAGAAACCTTACCAGGACGGTGATGAGTATGCACTCGACATTATAAGCCGCTACAATCACGGTGAGTTCTTCCATGCGGACAGTATCAAGTTTAACGACTCACTCAAGTATATAACACCGAACGGAAGAACTGTATACGGTGGTGGTGGTATTATGCCTGATTACTTTGTGCCGCTGGACACTTCGCTGAACAGCCACTATCTGAACGAACTATATACTTCCACTTCCATTCAGGAGTATACATTTGATTATGCCGAACGACACAAGGAAGAACTTGAGAAGAAAGGATACGAAGACTACCTGAAGAACTTTAAAGTTACCGACAAGATGATAAGCGAACTCATTAAAGTTGGTGAACGCAATAAAGTAAAACCTAATACCAAAGAACTGAAGGAGAAGAAAGAGTTATTCCAGGTGCACATCAAAGCTCAGATTGCACGCAAGCTCTGGGGCAACGATGGGTTTTACCCGGTGTTTAACGAAACGAACGAGGTATTCAAGCAGGCTGTTAAATTGTTTGATCGCATACCCGAACTCGATCGAAGAAAAATGTAACAAGTATGTATAGATATACCCTGTCGCTCTGTAGTGGCAGGGTATTTTTTTATTAGGAGAGTGTCCAATGTTTTTAAATTCAAACCGCTGGTGCTTATCTCCCAGATAACCTATATTTTTATAGTCTTGTAATTGTTCATCATTTACATTTTCAAAGGCCCACTACTTTACACTGTATATGAAAATCGGATTGATTCGCGAAGGAAAGATTCCTACTGATAAACGAGTTCCGTTTACTCCCCTACAGGCAGAAGAGATCCAACTGCGTTTTTCGGATATCAAAATGCTTTGCCAGGAGAGTGATATTCGTTGCTTCAATGACGATGAATACAGAACGCATGGTATTGACGTAAAGAAAGATGTAAGTGAGTGCGATATACTGATGGGTATAAAGGAAGTTCCGATAGATTTACTCCTCGAAGGGAAAACCTATTTCTTCTTTTCGCACACGATAAAAAAGCAGGCCTATAATCGAAAGCTATTGCAGGCTGTATTGAAAAAGAAAATTAAACTTGTCGATTACGAAGTACTAACCGATCGTCAGGGCAATCGTCTTGTTGCTTTCGGAAGATATGCGGGTATTGTTGGGGCCTATAATGGTTTGTGGGCCTATGGCAAACGCTTCAATCTCTTCTCACTTCGAAGAGCTCATGAATGTTTCGATGTAAACGATTTGAAACTGGAACTGCGAAAAGTAAAATTACCTGCTGTTAAAATTATCTTAACCGGAGCGGGACGCGTGGGTAAAGGATCGATGGAGACATTGGACAGTGCAGGTATACGAAAAGTAAATCCACATGATTTTCTGACGCGCAGTTTTTCTGAGCCTGTATATGTTCAGTTAAGCAGTGCCGACTATCACACGCACAAAGAGGGACGCATTTTTAACCGCGAAGAATTTCATAAATACCCGGAGCGGTATACTTCAAACTTTCATGAGTTTACCAAGGTAGCGAATATACTCATGGCCGGTGCATACTGGAACCCGAAAGCTCCTGTATTATTTACCCGCGAAGATATGCTTTCACCAGATTTTCGTATACAGGTTATAGCTGATATTACCTGCGATATAGATGGCTCTATACCCAGCACCAAGCGCGCCACAACAATAGCTGATCCTTTGTATGATTACGATCCGGCAACAGATTCTGTTCAGCCTGTACTTAGCAATGAAAAATTTGTAACGGTAATGGCGGTTGATAATCTGCCGTGTGAGTTACCACGAAGCGCATCAGAGGAATTCGGACATGATTTGATCAACAAAGTTTTGCCTTTGCTCAACAACATCGATCACGATGACATTATCAAACGGGCAACCATTGCCGAAGACGGACACCTTACTGCTAACTACGAATACCTAAGCGACTACGTGTCGGGGTCTTAAGTATATATTTACTTTTGATATATAGCGGTCTCGATAAAGCCCACATAAAAATGCTTCTCTTCAACTTTTTGCATACCGTCTTCTGCGAGCAATAATGA
The DNA here is from genome assembly GCA_902168205.1 of uncultured Chitinophaga sp. Classification (GTDB taxonomy): domain Bacteria; phylum Bacteroidota; class Bacteroidia; order Cytophagales; family Cyclobacteriaceae; genus Ohtaekwangia; species Ohtaekwangia kribbensis. The sequence goes on from CABHOK010000014.1 coordinate 216,717, forward strand.
CCAGGGCGGAAGTGTAGTGGCTTCAATTTTACTTATGCGTTTGAAGAACCAGTACATCAGTTGAAGCAGCAATCGCTGCCAAAGCTTTCCTCCATCTACAAAATCAGTCACGATCCAGCGACCGTCATGCTTCATACGATCCTTTAGTTGATGAAGGATTGATACCAGTTTATGAGGTGGAAAGAGATCGAGAAAGAAATTAGTAATGATAACATCATACGATCCTTCCGATGGCATCTCGGATTGAAATAAAAATTTTACACGAGGCTGATCATCTGCATCAACACGTGCCTGTGCTTTTTGCAACATCTTTTGAGATGCTTCCAGGTATACTATCGAGCACGTTCTGTTCACCTCGAATATCGCATCAATGATCCACCCGGTGCCTCCTCCTACAATTAAGATATGCGAACCCTCCGGTATATATTTTAAAAAATGATTCTGAGCTGCAACAATACTCTTGCCGTACACCATGCGCGAAAGCGAGTCGTATACCGGTGCTATACTATCAAAGCTCATCCGAATTAAAATAAAAGGTATACTACTGGAAGTATAAATACAAAATCTCCCAGAATGCGGAAGCGATCGTGTATCGAAAAATGCTGGTGAAATATAAATATGATCAACAGCAAAGCATTCATCAACAGAATAACAAACCCCGCTGGTGATAATGAGATAACTGAAAGAAACGTTACCACTAAAAACAACAATACTATAACTGTGCGGCTCGTTCGTTCACCTAACACAGTCGCAAAAGATATATTTCCATCGCGAAGGTCACGCTCATGATCAAACCACGAGAATAAGATAAGATTGATCAGCGCTGTGCCCAGAAAGCTTGCAATGATCACCCACGGCCACTCATGTACGGGCTGCTGCGTTACCGATACAGAAGGCAGCAGTACACCAATGGTATATACGATCGCGATAAAGACTTCTTTCATAAACTTCAGATAGCGATTAATCAGAAAATATATACCTACGATGGCAGCTATATATAGTCCTGCTACCAGAACACGATGTCGGATAAAAAGAATGATAACACCGTTGATGATCATGGCAATTACGAGCGTGAAGAGCAGTGACTTGAAATGCAGCTGGTGGAAACGGTGTCGCGCAGTTGCTGCCGGCAATTTTATTTTCAATGCATCGAGTAAATGATCGGCTGTGTAGATGATCCATACCGAAAGCCCCAACGCGATCAATCCATACGAAAGAATATGTACCTGCAGAATCTGCGCGAAGAAGAGCGCTGAACATACGGAACCCAGAGCAACATCAATGCTCAAAAGATTAAAAAGTCTATATAGTAGCTTCAGGTATTGCATCTGAACCGTTCACTAAAACTTCCTGAAATAAAAAAGTCCTCCGATTTCTCAGAGGACTTCAATGATACGAAGAATATTTTTAAGCTGACTTCAACGCTTCTGCACCACCTACGATCTCGAGGATCTCTTTGGTGATGGCTGCCTGACGCGTACGGTTGTACGAGAGCCGCAGTTGTTTCAGAAGTTCGCCTGCATTCTCAGTTGCTTTATCCATTGCCGTCATGCGGGCACCATTTTCAGCCGCGCTGGAATCCAGCAACGCCTTGAAGAATTGTACCTTCAGCGATTTTGGAATCAGACCGGTAATGATCTCCTCCTGGTTAGGAAGGTAAATATAGTCAGTCTGGTTTGTGTTGTTGTCGGTAGTCTGTGCAGGTATAATTGGCAGCAACTGCTCGGTGCGCAGAATCTGGGTTGCTACGTTTTTGAACTCGTTATATACCAACTCAACTTTATCGTACTTACCAGCTTTAAATGCTTCGATGATATAGTCCATGGCGTTGGATACATTCTCGAATGTAAGGCTGCTATAAAGTGTAGCGTAGTCTGTTACCGTCTGGAATTTTCTTTTTGTAAAGAAGTCTGTCGCCTTTCTACCTACCGGGAGAACAGTAACATTTCCTTTCGCGTGCTGCGCGCTATATTTCTCATCGATCAGACGAAGCACACCTTTGATAACCGTTGTGTTGAATGATCCGCAAAGACCGCGATCAGAACTGATCACAACGATCAATACTTTTTTCTCCTCGCGCGCTATACTATACCAGTTCTCATCGTCAGAGTTGCTTTGTGCAGCCGACAGATTTTTCAGTATTGCATTAAGCTTCTGCGCGAAGGGGCGTATCTGCGTAATTCTATCTTGTGATCTGCGCAGTTTAGCAGCCGCCACCATTTTCATGGCTTTGGTTATCTGCTGCGTAGACATTACGGAGGTTATCCGGTTCTTTACTTCTTTTAAGCTGGGCATACTTTTATGTGCGTATGTGTTGAGGTGTTGATGTGTTGAGGTTTAACGTCACCAAAACCTTTTGCTATGCTGCGAACTTGCTTGACAGATCGATTGCTACTTTCTTAATCGTATCAACGTCTGCATCTTCAAATTTACCGGCACGCAGGTTTTCAAGAACACCACGGTAATTAGCGCGCAGCAATTCGATGAAGTCTCTTTCGAACGCTTTCACTTTACCTACTGGTACTTTATCCATGAAACCACGTGTTGAAGCGGTGATAATTGCTACCTGCTCTTCTACCGGAACCGGAGCATACTGATCCTGTTTCAGGATCTCTGTATTTCTTCTACCGCGTTCGATGGTAAGTTTTGTAGCAGCATCCAGGTCAGAACCGAATTTCGCGAAAGCTTCAAGTTCGCGGAACTGAGCCTGATCAAGTTTCAATGTACCGGCAACTTTCTTCATGGATTTGATCTGAGCAGAACCACCCACGCGTGATACCGATATACCTACGTTGATCGCAGGACGAATACCGGAGTTGAATAAGTTTGTTTCAAGGAATATCTGACCATCGGTGATGGAGATCACGTTAGTCGGGATATAGGCTGATACGTCACCAGCTTGTGTTTCGATGATAGGAAGTGCTGTTAATGAACCACCACCTTTTACCAAATGCTTGATAGAAGCAGGAAGGTCGTTCATGTTCTTCGCGATAGCATCGTTGTTGATAACTTTCGCAGCTCTCTCTAACAGACGAGAGTGAAGATAGAATACGTCACCAGGATAAGCTTCGCGTCCAGGAGGTCTTCTCAAAAGCAGAGACACTTCGCGGTAAGCAACGGCCTGCTTAGACAAATCGTCATAAACAACCAGTGCAGGACGACCGGTGTCGCGGAAGAACTCACCGATAGCAGCGCCTGTGAATGGAGCGAAGAACTGCATTGGAGCAGGATCAGAAGCTGATGCTGATACAATTACAGTATAAGGAAGTGCTCCTGCTTTTTCAAGTGCAGCAGCCACGCTCGCTACGGTAGAAGCTTTCTGTCCGATCGCTACATATATACAGTATACAGGCTGACCTTTTTCGTAAAATTCTTTTTGGTTGATGATTGTATCCAATGCCACAGCTGTTTTACCAGTCTGACGGTCACCGATGATCAACTCACGCTGGCCACGACCGATCGGAATCATCGCATCGATCGCTTTGATACCCGTTTGCAGAGGCTCATTTACCGGCTGACGGAAAATTACACCAGGAGCTTTACGTTCCAGTGGCATTTCGTACAAGTCACCTTTCAAAGGACCTTTTCCGTCTACCGGCTGACCCAACGTATCCACTACACGCCCGAGCATACCATCGCCAACTTTTACAGAAGCGATTTTACCAGTACGTTTTACAGTATCGCCTTCGCGTATACCTTTTGATTCACCCAGCAATACGGCACCTACGTTATCTTCTTCGAGGTTCAGTACAAGTGCCTTCAGTCCGGTTTCGAACTCAAGCAACTCACCTGCCTGCGCTTGTGTAAGTCCATAAATACGAGCCACACCGTCACCTACGGTAAGCACGGTTCCAACTTCTTCGAGTTGTGCATCCGTACGGGACTGAGAAAGTTGTTCGCGTAAAATCGCTGATACTTCTTCGGGTCTGATCTCTGCCATGATATCGTTAGTCGTTAAGTCGTTAGTTAGTTTATTTGTCAGGTATGTGATTTTAAAATTCCTTCACATAAGGATTCTCACTGAATTTTACTTTCAATGCTTTCAGTTTGTTTTTGATAGAAGCATCAATCTGCTTATCATCTATATTCAGCACAAAACCACCGATCATCTCCTTATCAATTTTTTCCAAAAGCTCTACCTGAGTTTTATTACTCAGATTTTTTACAAGTTGCTCAAACTCTGCTTTCAGCTTAGCATCCAGCGGTACAGCTGTTGTAATGGTAGCCTTGCGGATACCTTTATATTCGTTGTAAGCGTTATGAAATTCTTTTGCTATAGCAGGCAAAAGAGGCTCGCGGTTTTTCTTGGTAATGATATCGAAGATCGACATCGTAAGCGGATGTACTTTTCCTTTGAAGAGTTTCTCGAGTATATCTCTCTTCTTATCGTGCTTTACGATCGGGTTCTTCAGCAGAAGTTCAAATTCACGGCTGCTATCAACTGTCTTACTAAACAATTGCATATCTGCATGAACCTGATCCAACGCGTTCTGCTCCACAGCCAGGCCGAGGAGGGACTTTACATACCGGGATGCTGCCCTTGACTCTACCATGCTTAGTTAACTTTTATATCTTTCAGATAAGCTTCTACTAATTCTTTCTGTGACTTGTCGTCAGCCAGATTTTTCTTCATCAACTTCTCTGCAACTTCAAGTGAGAACATAGCAACCTGAATCTTTACTTCTTTCAGAGCAGCCTGCTTCTCGATGTTGATCGCAGCGCGGGCATCTTCTATAATTCTATCGGCAGCTTTTTTCGCTTCGAGTTGTGCTTCGTCTTTCAAACGGTTTGCAGCTTCGCGCGCTCCGTGTAGAATCTTATCGCGCTCTTCGCGTGCTTCCTTCAAAAGCTTTTCATTGTCAGACTTAAGTTGTGCCATTTCTAGGCGCGCTTTCTCTGCCGTTGACAATGCTTCCTGAATAGATGTTTCACGTTCTTTCAGTGAGCTGATGATTGGTTTCCACGCGAGTTTGCTTAAGAGGAGAAACAGACCTACAAAAACAATTAACTGCCAAATGATGAGTCCCGTGCCTGGGGTAAGAAGTTCCATATCTTTATTTAAAGTCTGATGTAGTTACATTAAAAAGAAACCTGCCCGGCCAAGCGCCTAAGACAGGTTTCTAAAGCTTTTTAGCTCTTGAACGAAATCAACAAGCAAATTACAAGCGCGAAAAGAGCGGCCACCTCGATAAGAGCGGCAATGATCAACATCGCACCTTGAATCTTACCAGAAGCTTCAGGTTGACGTGCCATACCTTCCATCGCAGAACCACCGATTTTACCGATACCGATACCAGCGCCAATCGCTGCCATACCTGCACCGATACCAGCGCCCATGATTGCATAGCTGATGTCCAATAAAAGTGCTAATAACATAATGTTAAGTATTTAAATTGTGAAACAAGCCCTTACGGCATTTACCGCACGGGAGACCTTTATATATGATTAATGATGATCGTGATCTGCTATAGCCATACCGATGTACAACGATGTGAACAGCGTAAATACATAGGCCTGGATACCTGCCACCAGTAACTCAATCAAACTAATAAACAATAGTATTAAAGAAGATCCGAAACCAACCCAGATGCTTCCGAAAATAAATGTCAAACAGATCAGACTCAACATTACAATGTGACCTGCTGTGATCGCCACAAAAAGACGTATGGTCAATGATATAGGCTTGGTAAATAAACCGAGTATCTCTACGGGAAGAATTACAAGTCTCAACGGCAGCGGAACACCGGGTGTCCAGAAAATGTGAGACCAGTATCCTTTGTTACCACTCACATTAGTGATGATGAATGTTAACGCAGCAAGTGTAACGGTTACTGCTATATTTCCGGTTAAGTTACCTGCGCCCGGCAACAGACCAAGCAGGTTTCCGAAGAGTATAAAGAAGAATAATGTAAGGAGGTACGGAAGGAATTTTTCATAGTGGTGGCCGATGTTTGGCTTCACTACTTCATCGCGTACGAAAACTATAATCGGCTCGAAGAAAGATTGTATACCGCTGGGAGCTTTACCTTGATTTTTCTTATAGCCTTTGGCTACTGCCAGGAACACCAGGATAAGAAGTGTTGCATTGATGAGCAACATCGCTACGTTCTTGGTGATAGAAAGATCAAGAACTGCTTTTTCGGTACCGGCTAACAAAATATGGTTGTGCTCCAGTTTATACCCATTGTATTCTACAACATTGTGGTGCTCATCATAAAAATGGTGAGATGAGAAAACATCCAGACCTTTTTCCGAAGAGTATACAATTACCGGCAGGTAGATTGTACCATAGTGACCATCAAACAAGTGCCAGATGTGGTCATCCAACACGTGGTGAATGATCACTTCACTCGCGTTAAATTCTTTCTGGTTTTCTGTTTGGTGTTCATCAAACTCAGGCATTGGTTCTTCCTGTGCGTTCGCGACAGAAAATAGCAGAACAAACAGTAAACTGAGTATAGAATTTCGTCTTAGAATGCAGGAGAAAACGCTCATTTTGGCTTGTTTCGGAGGCTTTTCAATTCAGACCGCAAAGGTATTAATTATACCTCCACAAAAAAATGTTTTGAAAAATATTTGGCTCTCCGTAAAGCAGTTACTGGCGCATGATTTTGCGGTAAAGAAAAACAATCTCCAGGATGGTAAAAATGAAGTAAACGATCATGAAAAACGCCACGTTTGGGGCAGCGCTGGGTCGGTCTTCCAGAATCACGAACAACATGTAAGCTCCGTACGCCAGAAATTTAACCATCATGGTAAGCAGGTACAATTGCACAAATATATCCGGCTTATCCAGTTTATAGAGGTATCGGTAAATCAAGGCGGTACCGAACACAAGAAACACAAGGGTCTGATAAAAAAAGGATGGCGTGTTTTCCAGTATTAAAATAGAAAAGCCGGCAATAACACCAGCTGTTATAAAAAGAGCAATCAGGAATCGGGTCAACGTAATAACTTCTTTATTGAAATACGAAATGAAAAATGTGTTACGTAGCTTTATTGTTTTTTAAAATTCCGCTTTATCTCCTGAAGTGCTTCGCCCAGCGCAACATCATCACCTTCCTGGTCGGCTTCCAGCAAATCGTTTTCAGCTTTACGCTGATCGATCAGATTGGTAATCGCCTGCAACAATCCGGGATCGTCAATCTGTTCGATCCGTTCTTTTAACCACTGCTTCTTTTCTTCCATATTCATAAAAATCAACAGAGAAGAAATTCATTGGTCTTTCATTACAGACCTATATATCTGGTATATCATTCCGCCAAAAGCAATGAAACCGAACAGCAGCATAAATGCAGGAAACTTCCATTGCAGATATTGATCGAGTTTGTACCCGGCCCATCCGGCTATACCTATAGCTGCAAGCAACTGAATGCCCAGGCTGCTATACTTGAGGTAATTATTATACGGTTTTAATTTCGGGTTGTGTGACGGCTCTGTTGAGTCCATTGTCAGCTCCTATTTTTATATCTTTCACCACAGCACCCATTTTGCATGAACCGTTGAAAACAGCACCAGGTTCAACCACCATCTTACCGGTTATAATATCACCGTTGATAACGGCTGTTGCTTTTAACACAAGTAATTCTGATATCTCGATCTTTCCTTTTATCTCTCCTTCAATATCAGCATTCTGCGCAATGATGTTGCCTTGCACATGTGATTGAGGACCTAGCGCAACCTTCGATTTCGATTTGATATTACCAGTTACTTTTCCTTCAATGCGAATGTTTCCGTATGTCTCAATGTTGCCCTCCAGGTAGGTGCCTTTACCGATGGTATTGCTTGAGTTACTGATCTCATCGGCTGCGCGTTTTTGTTCTTTAGAAGTTAGCATGATGTTCTGGTTTTTTTAAAAAGTTACAAATTCTTCAGGATTCAATGAGTTTCCGTTGTACCACAATTCAAAATGAAGATGTGGGCCGTTGGTGAGCTCACCGCTGTTGCCAACTATGGAGATAATCTCTCCACCATTTACAAAAGTACCAACTTTTTTCATGAGTTGTGCATTGTGTTTATAGGCGGAGATCAGGTTGCCCCGGTGTTGTATCATAATAACATAGCCTGAATCTTGTGTCCACGATGAAAAGATAACCGTTCCATCGGCTATACATTTTACCGGCTCGTTGGCTTTGGCAACTACATCAACACCCATGTGTCCTTTGCTTGCATCATATGGATCGGAAACAAATCCGGATAACGGAGAATAAAAAAATGTTTCCTGCAGATCGCGATATTTTACGTTGGCCAGAGTGATGAGCGAGAGATCAGACTTTTCAAATTCTTTTCGGAAGGATGAATCCGAAGCTGTTGCATTCAGGTCGGTTGGTTTGGTTAGTGTCTGACCTTCTCCTTTCAACATTTCAGCCGGGTCTTTAAAATTACTGGTGTCGCCACTGAGTACTCGTTGAAAGTTTGCAATGAACTGTTCTTTCTGTTCTATTTCTATTGCGAGCGAATCTACTTTATTACTCAGATCCAGTAGCTGTTGGTTGAGTACCATCTGTTCGTGCTTCGGGTCAAACCATTTGGCCAGAATTGTTTTCGACAGAAACAAACTCATCACAAAGAGACCGGTGAATAAAATCACCGAAAAAAGAATAACTTTCGAATAGGTAAAGCCCAGACTGGTTTTCTCTGCGAAGTTCTCTTCGTTCCTGATAATCAGTTGATATCGGGTAGTAAGCCAATTCGATAATGTTTTCTTTGGTTTCATTCAGTAATGAAATTGATTTTCTTTTTTTTGCACAAAATTAGATATTCCAGTCCATTAAAATATGGAATGTCAGTTTTTTGCGTTTTACCATCACAAATTGCAGTTGATTGAATATCCTGAACCGATACCTCTTCATTTTCATTACACTTGTCCTGCTGTATAGCTGTTCATCGGAAAGAAATACGTGGACCAGTAAAGCCTATCATAATACAACAGCACATTACAACGGATATTTTTATGCACGTGAAGAGATTGAAAAAATAGATAAAACACTCTGGTCAAATCTGAAAGATGATTACAACCGGATTCTTCGCCTGTACCCGGCTCTCGACTCCAGTCAAGCCAAGAGTTACGACAAGGAAGTTCAGGAGGCAATCAAGATGGCTTCGATCGCCATTCAACGACACCCCAACAGTAAATGGGTTGATGACAATTATATACTGGTGGGTCGTGCGAGATTCTATAGTCTTGACTGGGGCAACGCTATTGAGACATTCAAATATGTAAACAATCCGAAGCTCACGAAAGATAAAGATGCGAGACATCGCTCGTTAATATTTCTGATCCGTACGTTTGTTGAACATAAAGAGTATAACAACGCTCAGGCTGCGATTGATTATGTACAGAAAGAAGAGCTGAACAAAGAGAATCGTAAGAACCTGTTATTACAAAAAGCATACTTTCACCAGGAGCAAGGTGATTATGATAACATGGTGCGTAGCCTCACGGAGGCAGTACCTCTGCTAAAGAAAAGAGACAAACCCGGACGAATATATTTTATCATCGGCCAGGTATACCAGAAGTTAGGCTTTGAAGCAGAAGCCTATAATTACTACAAGAAATGCCTGGCGACAAATCCTGAATACGAAGTGGATTTCTATGCCCGGCTATATTTAGCACAGGTAACCGAAATATCACGAAGCAAAAATGTTGCAGCAGCGCGCAAGTCGTTTAAGAAGTTGCTGAAGGATAGCAAGAATAAAGATTTCAAAGACAAGATATACTATGAGATGGGGATCTTTGAGTTGAAGCAGAAAAATCTCAATGATGCCATTGTTAATCTGAATCGCTCGGTCCGCGAAGGCAGCAACAAACGCATTGATGGCGAAGCGTATCTGCGCTTAGGCGAAATATACTATGACACGCTGCGCAAGTATGAGCTCTCGCAAGCGTACTACGATAGTGCTATACGTTCGTTACCTACAGACTACGAAGGTTACACGCAGATAAAAGCGCGCGCTGAAATTCTCAACGAGTTTGTTAAGCATCTCAATACAATCAAGTGGCAGGATAGTTTACTGGCGATGGCTTCGCTGGATTCTGCACAACTTCGTGCACGGATAGATTCTGCTTACCAGGCAAAAAAAGCCGCTGACGAAAAGAGAGCCGGCAAGAAAAAGAAAAGATCCAATCGCATCGAGATCGACTCCAACGACAACAACAATATATTCGCTCGTACTGATGAAGAAGGAAATATATCGCAGGAAGAAGAGGAGACAACCGGCTGGTATTTTGGAAATACATCAGCCTTGTCGTTAGGTCAAACAGAATTCAAACGTATCTGGGGCGATGTACCGTTAGAAGATAACTGGAGGCGATCTTTACGCTCGTCTGCTACGGCAGCCAGCAACCGAAATCAAACCTTACAACCAGATGATCCGAATCAAGGTCAACCAACAGAAGCTCCGGCCGAGCCGGCAGATCCGGTTGCTGCCGAATATGATCGCGTCAGCAAACAGATTCCAAGAACCGATGAGCAAAAGAAAGAAGCTCTTGGTAAAATAGAGAATGCATATTTCAACCTGGGCGACATCTATTACTTCAAACTTCTTGAGAATGATAATGCTGTTGCATCGTATACAACATTGTTGAAGCGCTTTCCGGAATCAGAGTATGAACCTGAGGTACTATATAAATTGTATCTGATCTTTAAAGATACCGATCCATCAAAAGCAGAAACGTATGCTTCACGGTTAAAACAAAAATATCCAGAGTCTACATTTGCCAAAATTCTCATCAATCCGAATTATCTGCAGGAGTCGAGTCTTGCTGTTGAAAAACAAAAGACACTCTATAAAACTGCCTATACTCATTTTGAAAATAAAGAATACAGGGCAGCCGTGCGCGTGATTGATGAAGCACTGTTGCTCGGAGAAACTTCGTTTGTGCCCAACCTGGCGTTGCTCAAAGTTCTGATCATTGGTGATACAGAAGATATAAATCAATATCAGTTTGCATTGGATGAGTTCAGCAAAAAATATCCGGAGAGCAGTCTTGCCGAGTATGCCAAAAAACTTTTACAAGCGTCCAAAGACTTTCAACTGTCGCAGGAGAAACGTCAGGGCATTCAGTATATCCGCTCTTTTGAAGAACCTCACTATTTCGTAATGGTGTACAGGAAGGAAGAAAAGATATTTGCATCGGCTGCACTGGAAAGATTGAACGAGCAGTCCTTCCGGGATCTGCGCCTGAAGACCAGCAACCTGGTGTTTAACGATGACTATACGCTTACGCTTGTAGACGGACTTCCCCGTGTAAGTTCAGCGATCGAATACTTTCAGACATTCAACGAGAAGCGCAGTACACTTGCTGAACTGCGGAACCATAAATTCTATACCTTTGTAATCACGAAAGACAATTTCGATATTTTTTATAGAACAAAAGGTTTAGATGAGTACATCCAATTCTTCGAAAAAAATTACCCTGCAGAAAATCAATAAAGTTCTGCTCATCCGGAAGCCGTGGTTTAGAAAAGTTGTTAAAGGAATCTGGATATTTTTCCTCTGCATCATTCTCGGATTCCCGCTATATGTATGGTCCGTAAGTAACGATCTGTTTGGATTGTTTGGAGGAATGCCGAGCCTCAAGGCCATCGAAAATCCGGAGAATGATTTGTCGTCAGAACTCGTCTCTGCAGATGGTGTTTCGCTCGGTCGTTACTTTCGTTTCAACCGCAGCCAGGTAACATACGATCAGCTCTCTCCGCTTTTAGTAAAAACGCTTGTACTCTCGGAAGACCATCGTTTCTATGATCACTCCGGTCTTGATTTCTGGGCGTACCCGCGTGTACTCTGGGGTGTGATGACATTCAATAGTCAGGGCGGTGGTAGCACCATTACACAACAGCTCGCCAAGAACTTATATACTCTTGAACTTGATGGCCCGGTTGCCCGACTCGGAAAACTTCCGCGAAGGATCATACAGAAAACAAAAGAGTGGGCCATCTCGCACCAGCTCGAGAAGAACTATACGAAAGAAGAAATCATTACCATGTATCTTAACACCATCGAGTTCAGCAGCAACGCGTATGGTATAAAAGTAGCATGCGAAACATATTTCAATAAACAACCGGATAGCCTCAATATACAGGAGGCTGCAGTTATTGTAGGCATGTGTCAAAACCCATCACTCTACAATCCGCAACGCTTCCCGGAGAATGCATTGCGCAAGAGAAACCAGGTATTGTATAAACTATACGATCATAATTTCATCTCACGCAATGCTTACGACTCATTGAAAGCATTACCAATTGAATTAAAGTTTGCTGTACAAAATCAGAATCAGGGTATAGCTACGTATTTCCGAAATGTATTAAGGAGCGAACTCCTGACATGGTGTAAGGACAACGGATATGACTTGTGGGAATCTGGTCTTAAAATATATACTACCATTGACAGCCGCATGCAACGTTATGCTGAAGAAGCTGTAGCTGAACACATGTCTGGTCTGCAAAAGCAATTTGACCGCGAATGGAAACAACGAAATCGTAATCCGTGGGTTGATGATAACACCGGAGGTGAAATCAAAAACTTCCTTCAGAAAAAGATCAAGCGTACAGGCACGTATAAAAGTCTTGTAGAGCGATACGGTGCAGACTCTGACTCAATCGATATCATGCTCAACAAGAAAAAGCCCATGACTATATTTACCTGGAAGGGCGAGCGTGATACACTGTTCAGTTCGATGGATTCTCTCAATTACTACAATCGCTTTTTGCAAACTGGTGCGATGGCGATGGACCCCAAGACCGGAGCTATAAAAGCATGGGTGGGTGGTATTAATCACAAGTACTTCAAGTACGATCACGTGCGTCAGGGTACACGTCAGCCAGGCTCTACGTTCAAGCCCTTTGTATATGGAACAGCCATCGAAGCCGGTTATTCACCTTGCTTAAAACTGCTGGATATATCCCCCACTATAAAAGTATCAGGGGGTACATGGAGACCGAAGAACTCGGAAGGTGATTATGGCACTGGTGAAGAAATGACCATACGCCAGGCCATGGCGCGTTCTATAAATTCGATCACAGCTCAGATGATTGATCGCGTTAAGCCAGAGAATGTTGTTGACTATGCGAAACGTTTGGGTATAACCAGTCCGTTGGAAGCAGTGCCATCACTTTGCCTCGGTACAAGTGATGTATCACTTTATGAAATGGTAGCAGCATACTGCAGCTTTGTAAATCTGGGTATATATATAGAACCTTATTATATCACACGTATTGAAGATAAGAATGGCAATGTAATTGCGAACTTTGTTCCGAAAACGCGCCAGGCTATGGATGAACGCACGGCGTATAAAATGATATATATGCTCGAGGGTGGTGTAACAGACGAGCAAGGTACATCCAGAGGGCTAAGCTATGATCTTAAAGTTGATAATGAGATTGGTGGTAAAACAGGAACAACCAATAAAGCATCCGATGGTTGGTTCATGGGGATAACGCATAATCTTGTTACTGGTGTATGGGTTGGTGGTGATGAACGCAGTATACACTTCCCATCGTGGAACTTCGGACAAGGTTCTAAATCTGCACGTCCTATATGGGATAAATTTATGACGAAAGTATATCGTGATAAAAGTACAGGTTACGGTAAGGGCTATTTCAGACGTCCGGCTACCGGCCTTGACATGACATTGGATTGTAGTCAACACATTCGGTTATCCTCTGATTCAACGGTTGAGGTGAAGGATGAACCAGCATGGGACAGACCACGTTACTAACGCTATGGATGAAATCAGAGAAGCGGTAAGTAGATTGCCAGAATCCCCTGGTGTATACCGCTTCTATAATACAGAAGACGAACTCATTTATGTTGGGAAAGCCAAGAGCATCAAGAAGCGCGTAAGCAGTTACTTCTCGAAAAGCACGGGCGTTAACCGAAAAACCCTCAAGCTTGTATCCGAAATAAGACGCATCGACTATACTGTATCCAATACAGAGTTCGATGCGCTGTTATTAGAGAACAATTTCATTAAACAAAATCAACCCAAGTACAACATCCTGCTGAAGGATGACAAGACGTTCCCTTATATCTGCATTCTAAAGGAACGTTTCCCGCGCATTATATATACCCGTAAATATATACCGCAGCAAGGCGAGTACTTCGGTCCCTACTCCAGCGTTGTGGCCATGAAGAACGTACTGGATCTTGTTCGAAAGCTATATACGATACGTACCTGTAACCTGTTGTTAAGCGAGGCGAACATTGAGCAGAAGAAACTCAAAGTATGTCTCGAGTATCACATTGGCAATTGCAAAGGACCTTGTGAAGGATATCAGTCTGAACAATTATACCAGGATGAAATTGATCAGGCCAGGAATATACTGAAGGGAAACATCAGTATAGTATATCAATACTTTACCGATCAGATGAAGCGTGCTGCTACTAACATGGAATTTGAGCGCGCACAGCTTTACAAGGAAAAACTGGATACACTGGAGCGCTTCCAGATCAAGTCACTCGTTGTAAACCGTGATCTGACCGACATCGATGTATTTACCATTGCCAGCATTGAAGCGTATGCATACGTAAACTATATGCAGATTAAAGAAGGCTCTATCGTTTTCTCCAAGACGATAGAACTTAAAAAGAAACTTGATGAACCAGACGATGAATTACTCAGTATAGCTGCAGTTGAATTACGTGAGCAAACGCATAGTCCTAACAAAGTTATACTTAGCAATATACCCATCATCGTAATTGAAGATGGCGTTGAAAATGTTATACCCAAAATTGGCGACAAGAAAAAACTCATTGCACTGTCGCTGAAGAATGCACTTGAACTCAAGAAGGAGAAAGAAATTCTTCGTGAGGGTAAGAAATCAAAACAGAAAGAAGTACTCATTACGTTGCAAAACGACATGAAGCTTCCTTCCCTTCCTTCGGTTATTGAATGTTTCGATAACTCTAACTTTCAAGGTACAACACCAGTAGCATCCATGGTCCGCTTTGTTGATGCGAAAGCTGACAAGAAAGGATATCGTCACTTCAACATCAAGACCGTGGAAGGTCCTAACGATTTTGCTTCCATGAAAGAAATTGTTGGCCGCAGGTATAAACGTATTCTCGAAGAAGGAGAAAAACTTCCGGACCTCATACTTGTCGATGGTGGTAAAGGACAGCTGAGCAGTGCTTGTGAAGCATTGAAAGAGTTAGGTGTATATGGTAAAGTTCCTATAGCTGGTATCGCGAAAAAACTCGAAGAGATATACTATCCAGAAGATCCGCTCCCACTACACATCAGCAAGAAATCACAAGGGTTATTATTGCTTCAACAGATTCGCGATGAAGCTCATCGTTTTGCTATTACCTTTCACCGCCAGAAGCGAAGCAAGAAAACATTTACTTCAGAGCTCGAAGGATTGGAAGGCATTGGTAAAAAGACAACCGAGAAGTTGCTTCAACATTTCAAGTCTGTCAAGAAGATCAAGGAAGCACCGCTTGAAGAGATCGCGAAGATTGCCGGCATGAAGAAAGCCGAACTTATCAAGGGGCAGGAAACTATTAAAGGGCAGGAAAATATACAGGCCTAAAAAAGAAAAGGAGGCTCTCACCTCCCTTTCCAATATCAAAAGCAAAATTAAAACTCCCAGAGATTGTGCTCTTTTTCCATGAGCATCATTTCCGTCCACTCGCGAGCCCAAACGCCCTCACGATATGGTCTTCCGTTTGCACGATACGTATCATCGATCGTTTCGTCATCCGGGTTCTGAACTTTATAGATCGAACCATGGAATAATCTCAGCAAGAATGCATCTGCAAAGTTTTTGTTCTGTGCAGTGTTTTGCCAGTTAAACCAAACAGCTTTCGGAATGTTATTTCTGAAAAGCTTCTCAAGATCTTTATACTTGAACCAGCCTAATGATACATCTATACCAGTGTTGGTTTTAGCACCTGGAATGATGATCTCCATCGCCTGGATATCATAGTATAGTCTTGATCTTCTTCTGTCGAAGATAATATCCTCCACCATGTGAACAGTACTCATATCAGCAACCTGATATTCGATACCGCTACCTTGTGAAGTTGCAGACCAGTCTTCGTCTGAATTTTCGGAACCTGGTGTTACACCCTTGTTATCACGAAGGGCTCTGTAATTTTTGCCATTGTATGATACGAGATCATCTGTATAAAAATCACGACCTGGCTCCCATGGATCATATTGTTGAGCCTGCTCAGCAACCAAACGTCCTAAGAAATCCTCTTTGGAAATTTTAGTTGTCAACGAATCAGATGCATATATATCTGTGATCTCACCTGACTTCACACCGTCAGAGATCAATCTGCTCAACTCTCCGTTCTTCGCGAAGAAGCCTTTGTTCTGCTTTTCTTTCAGATCTAAGCTTCTCCATACGCGCACTTTATAGTGCTGCTCATATAAAGGGATCGGATTAAGGGAGTTCGGGTTGTACTGAACTTCCAGGTCCTGCACCTCTTGTGCTTGCGCCACAAAACAGACGGCAGA
Source organism: uncultured Chitinophaga sp. (assembly GCA_902168205.1). Classification (GTDB taxonomy): domain Bacteria; phylum Bacteroidota; class Bacteroidia; order Cytophagales; family Cyclobacteriaceae; genus Ohtaekwangia; species Ohtaekwangia kribbensis. The sequence goes on from CABHOK010000014.1 coordinate 233,182, forward strand.
AAGTGCTGCAAAAAATACTATCTTCTTCATAACAATTTTTTAATTCACAGGAATCATAATGATACCGCTGGAACCTTTAGGAGTAACTTTCTCTTCGTCATCCTTATATGTTCTGCGAATCACATCTTTGATATCGATCACAATACGATCGCCCGGGCGAGCCTGGCTGATCCAGGAACGTAAATCAGGGTTTTCGTTTGTTGCATTCAAGCGTTGTACACCGGCTGTTCCACGACCAAGAATAATCTCAGCACGTTTAATTCTGTAGCGAGCATCTTTCGGTACCTCTTCTTTGAAGTTAGTTTCAGGCTCAGCAACAATTCTAAGATTACCTAATTGGTTAGCGCGGATACCTTGTCTTAAATCAACAGGGTTGTTTCCTACATACGCTATATACTTAGGATCTGGAACGTTCTTAACATCAAACGCCTGGTTACCGATTGCTGCACCACCGTTGCTAACAGCCACAGTAATTTTTCTTTGCTTCGGAATGATGGTTACGCGACCAGGCTTATCACCTTTAATGATCTCAGCTGCGCCACCTGCAGAGAAAGAAGGATTGTAGTTTGTACCTAATGCCGGCACTTCAATGTTTACGGTGTTACCGCAGTTCATATAAAGTGTAGGAGCATTACCTGTTGTTACACGAATTACAGGCTGAGCAACCATGTACTGAATCTCCTGCTCGTAAGGCGTACCATCAATTACAATTTTCGCTTTGAAAGATTGCTTTGAGTAACCTTGAGGGTCGTAGCTTCCACCCTTAGCAGTGAATTTTACTTTACCCATCTTAATACCGCCTTCGTCTACAACCTGAAGTTTTACACCGTTGTGGTACATTTCAGGAACAAGACCAGAAGCTGAAGCAGATATAAACATATCCGCAGTATACTCAGCACCAGCAGCTACGATACTTGACTTTGGTAATACCATCGGTACAAGTTTATCGAACTTAACCTGTCCTACGTTTGCCTTCTTAGAAAGCTCATCCAATGCAAGCGCTTCGTACTCAAGGATCTCAGTTTGTATCTGAGTTACTGATGCATAAGCTGCTACCGGAGGTGTATTCTCAAAAGTAAAAGTCAAGAAGTCCTTGTTTGCATGCTTTTCATCATTAGCAAAAGCAGGTATATCTTTAGGAGTCTTTGCCAGCGTAGCAAATTTCTTCCCGCTTAACGTTTCCAGTTGTTTTGTATAATCATTCAGGCGCTTCACAAATTCTGTTCCTACACCTGTTTTCTTATCCATCATCATGGTAGCCACTTCAGAGCTGTGGTTGTTGATAAACTTTTCGTCTATCTCAGGTGAGCCCGCTTTCTTTTTCATTTCATCCTTAACGGTCTCAACATATTTTACGATCTCTTCGGTAAGCTGTCTTACTTTTTTTGCATTCGCTACTGCCTCTAATACGTTTGGTTTATCGCTAGTACCGGCATCCTTTACGATCTGAGTAAGATGAGCGTTGTTTTTACCACTGCTCTCATGAATAAGTCCTTCAAGGGTTCCGTTGATTATAGCGAATTTCTCCAAAACTGCATTACTAACCTGCAGCGCCAGAAGTGCGGTAAGTACCAAGTACATCATACCGATCATCTTCTGCCTGGGGGTTTCTTTTCCGCCTGCCATTGTTGGTTGTTTTTAATATTTAACGTTAGAAACCTTCATTCATTATGCTTTTCCGCCACCTTTCATGGCTGTCAGCATGCTGCCGTAAACAGTATTCAGGGCAGTCAAGTTATCGGTGAGCTTACCAAGTTCAGAAGTGAATTTAGCTGTGTTATCACCAACTTTAGAAAGTCCGTTCATAGCACCTGTCAGACTTTCGTAGAACTTGTTCATGTTCTTAACATGGCTATCAGCATCCTTCAATTCCATTTCATATACTGTGTTCAGTGCAGAAAGATTCTTTGTTACTTTCTGTACTTGTGAGTGATACTCACCAGCATCTTTTGAAGCTTCTGACATGCTTGATACAGCTTTGATTGCTACATCGTAAGATTTGTTCATCTCCAACAATTGAGTTGAAGCTTTCTTCACGTTGTTAGCATAGTCATTTGTAGCAACTGCTGCATCAGAAAGGTTTGACATTTTCTTAGCAGACTCAGCAAGGTTAGTTAAACCTTTACCAAGGCTATCTAAAAGTTCAGGACCAATCTTAGCTTTTTCCAAAGAAGCATCTAATTGTTGTGTTAAAGATGCTGTTGGTTTGTTTGATATTCTTGTCGGAGCTGCTGGAGCTTCGTAATCTTCTGAAAGTTCAGGATATACTTTTGACCAATCTGGCTCTTGGTGAGGCGGCTCAAAAGCACTAAGAAAGAAGATGACAGCTTCTGTTGTAAGACCGATCATCAGCATTTGGTCAGCACCTGTTAAGTGAAGGATCTTGAATAACGCACCGATAATTACTACTGCTGCACCTATACCGTATATTTTAGGCATTATGGTTTTGTAGAGAAGCTCGGTAAATCCGCCTTTTTTCTTGCTCATTTTAGTAATGGTTTAAGTTTTTGCCTTTTGATATTATTAAAGATAGATAGAGTTTCTTATTTAAAATTCCTGACCTGACGAGCGACCGAGGTGAGTCATAGCACATCTGAAACCTATGTAAGCTCGTGTAGAATCTTTGAATTCGTATGTACGTGTACCTGTTTCGAGGTAGTAAGCAACATCTTTCCAGGAACCACCACGTACTACTTTCTTCGGTGGAACTTTAGGATTGTATTGTGATCCTTCTGGGTTCGTTCTTGGATCTATATACTGAGGGTTCAAATCCCAAACAGTAGGAACTGATGCAGGGTTGAAATCATCAAGGCACCACTCTGATACGTTACCGGCCATATCATACAGACCGTAGTCGTTCGGGAAGTAAGCCTGAACAGGTGATGTATAGGCAAAACCGTCATCGTAGAAGTTACCACGACCTGGCTTAAAGTTAGCCAGCATACAACCTTTTGAATTACGGATGTACGGGTTACCCCAAGGATATTTCGCCATGTCGCGACCACCACGTGCTGCGTATTCCCACTCTGCTTCTGAAGGCAGACGGAACGCTGGCATTTGGAAATCACCAACACTTTTTCTGTAGTCATTGAGATAAGCTGTTCTCCATTTTCCGAAGAATACGGCAGCATCCCAGTTTACACCTACAACCGGATAGTCATCGTATCCCGGGTGCCAGTAATAGTAGTCCTGAATTGGATCTCCCATGTGGTGCGCAAAATCACGAACCCACGAAGCAGTATCCGGATAATACTTTTGGCGGAAAGTTTCAGCATCAACAGTTTCAAAGCCTTCTATAGTCCCGTTATCAACGAGGAAGAAGTTAGTGAACTGACGATACTCGTTGTTGGTTATCTCTGTGTCATCCATGAAGAATGAACCGATTGTAACCTGCTTGTTGAAGTTGATTTGTGTAGATGCAGGGTCTTCATCTGCCTGACCCATGTGGAAAGTACCTGCAGGAATTGGCACCATTCCATAGGGAATAGTCATTACCCAACCTTCGCGGCCTGGAACACCAACCAGTTCGCCCTGGTCATTTCCGCCACCTTTTCCACCTCCTAAGCCCAGCAAGCCGCAAGCACTGGCTACTGCGCCCGAAAGTACTAACACTACTTTTGAAAGAACCGATTTATTCATACTGCTATCTCAGTTTGTCTACACTAAAAAAATTTGGGGACGAAAGTTACTTTTTATTCGCTTTATTTTTTGAAGAAAGTAAATACAAATTCCATAAATTCTTAAAAATACTGAAATCAAATGTCGCTTAGTGTCTATACCTAGGGGTTCGAACGACTTTTTTACCGCTGCCCGGATTCACTGGTAAATCATAGCTCAACATAACTTCAAGTGAAAAATTTTCCTTGGCATCGCGGTCCTTAATAATAAAGTCAACAGCGGTTCCAAGTTTCAACGACTTATCCTTCAGCAAAGCATATCCCAACAACAAACTTCCGGCTTCACCTTGTCTGAACGCTAATCCTCCCCACATCGTATCCTTTAAATATGCTATACCTGCAAAATCCAGTTGAGTCTTATTTAAATCAGTACGAACGGCTGTGCTGAACTGTACGCGCAGGTCAAAACTTACTTCGTAAAAATATCCTCCGGTAAAATTGATATGGTTCTCTAATGCTCCTCTTACGCTATCGGCACCAAAATCAAATTGAGAACGCAGCAAGTGATTGAATCCTACACCTGCATAATATTTCTCTGCCCTATAAAATATACCTAAGCCTAAGTCTGGTCGTACCTGTGATTCTTTGCCTGTTGTAATCAACGGATCGCCATCATCTATATACCGGTAATACTGCCCATTAACAGATTGAGAATATATTCCGGCTTTGATACCAATACTAAGTTTGGTTTCCTTGATACCTAAGTGATAGGCATACATGGCCTGCGCTTCGAGGTTGTTCTGCGGACCAAGTTTGTCGTTCATTACATACGCACCAAAACCGCTTCGCAGGCGATATATAGGTGTGTTGAAACTTACCATTTGTGTTGTAGGAGCTCCGCCATCACCAAAGCTGGATTGGTATCCGAGCCATTGGCTTCTGTGAATCGCTGTTAAGCGAGTAACTCCATCAACACCGGCATACGCTGGCGTCATGTACAGGTTGTTGAACATGTACTGTGTGAATAGGGCATCTTGCTGAGCGAAAACACCTGATCCAGTCAGTGCCAACAGGAGGGTATAAAAAGTCTTTTTCAGCATCGAGGTTAAAAAGTAGATTTAAAGTAAGCGCTTTTTTACGACACTATCAACAAATGTAATTAAAGTGTAATAAAAAATGTGACTTTGTAATATTCAATGAATGAAGCAGTTATTTACTCAAGTCAGTGTCTGTTACGCCACAATTAATTGTTCCTGAATATAAACAATTGAACGCGTGAGTACTAACCGTTCAGTCGACAATATTTCTCTACTTAATGCCATTAGCCTTCTTAATATAGAGCTCGAGAGCCCCCGTCATAGAAGGTGCGTTGGGAAGCGGTGCCTCGATGTCAAGCAGGAGACCTGCATCCCTGACAGCCTTGGCCGTTGTAGGACCAAACGCTGCAATGCGCGTGTTATTTTGCTTAAATTCAGGGAAATTGACGAACAGCGAGTTAATACCGGAAGGACTAAAGAAAGCGAGTATATCATAGAACACTTCCTTGAGATCAGAAAGATCTGCAGCAACGGTGTGATAAATAATCGCCTCAGTATGATTATAGCCGCCATCTCTGAGAAAATCAGGGATGTCGTTCTTACGAATATCCGAACAAGGGAAGAGATATTTCTCGTTCTTGTGTTTCTTCAGAATCTCAAGAAGATCCTGCGCGGTTTTTAAACCTGTAAAAATTTTACGCTTACGTATAACGATATACTTCTGAAGGTAATTGGATGTCTGCTCCGAGATACAGAAGTACTTCATCTCCGGAGGCATCTCCAATTTCAATTCCTGACAGATATGAAAGAAATGATCAACCGCATTGCGGCTTGTAAAAATAATGGCGGTGTGATTGAGTATATCAATCTTCTGCTTGCGGAACTCCTTTACCGGCACTGGCTCAACCTGAATGAACGGACGGAAGTCGATCTTCAGGTTATATTTTTCAGCGAGCTTTAAGTATGGAGAGTTAGCATCTGCCGGAGCTTCTTGGGTTACCAGAATGCTTTTCACTTTGCGCATTCTGTCAGTAGCAATTTCACTCATATCAACACGTAGACGAATTCAGGCTAATTGTACAATACCTTAAGTGTAATCAGAAAGGGTATCAATTCTGTAGCACAAATGTACGAAAATAAATGAAAAACAGATCGTCCCATTCGGGTACTTAGTTTCAATGCAATCAAGATCATCCAACCTGCCAGCACCCACGCCAACAGTTGAAGCAATGTGGTGAAGAAATTTACCTGCTGACCGTGCATGATAAAGTAAACTGACAACACAATGGTTAATGCTCCGAAGAATATCAACACTACACGTACCCAGTTAAAAAAATGAATGCTTGCCAGCTCGCCTGAACCAAACATGGCCGTAAGACCATAGATCAATATAATCTTCAAAAAGAATGCAGCCAGTACTATACCGCTTAATTTAAACCACTGAAGCATGGCCATACCAAAGCTTTGCGAGTGAAATGAATATGCTATAGGGTGATGCTGCGGCACGAAATGAAAAATGATCATCAGGTAGTACGATAGCATCAGGCTGCAGAAAATATAAAACAGAATATTGGTACTGCTGGTGATGCGTGAGTATACCTGTGCTTCATCAGATTCACGCAGGAAAAATATTTTCGTAATAGAAAAATAATCTGACGCGAGCTTCGGGTTAAGCCGAACAATGGTGATCAGCATAATCACCAGGATCATAAAACTGACAATGGCAAAGTCGCGGAAAGATGATGATCGTGCCTCAAAGTCTATTTCACCTTTTTGCATCAGCGGCATGGATGATTTGATCTGCGTTACCAATGTTTTTGAAATACCAGCCTTCTGATGAATGGCACACGTGATAACTGCTGATGAAAAAACTTTTCGAAGACTATCTATTTTTAGGGTGAGGTGTTGTGTGCTGGCAACAAACTTTCCGTTTATAAAAAGACTGAAGGTTTCTGTATCATGCAGATACAACAGATCCTTGCTGAATTCTGCAAGTCTGATTTGAAAGTAAACAGACGATGCTTCTTCGTCAGCTTCTGTATATAAACTGTATTGATCGTCTTGATAAATTTTCCAATCTGACTTCAGATCTTTTTTTACGATCAGCTTTTGCGCATAACACAATTGTGTGCCACACGCCAACAGCAAGATCAGAAAGATGTACTGGTTTATCTTCATAGATAACAAAGCTTCAAAAATATTAGAATTGGACTGATATCGGAAATGCTGGTAAGTTTACATCACTTTATGGCAGGAATTTACTTACATATTCCTTTTTGTAAGCAGGCTTGTTACTACTGCGATTTTCATTTTTCCACCAATCTCACAACAAAACGTGAGCTGGTGGAAGCTATTGCGCGCGAGCTCATCCTTCAAAAAGACTACGTAAATGGAGAGCGTATCAATACCATTTATTTTGGTGGCGGCACTCCTTCGCTGCTTACTGAAGAAGAACTGGATTTGTTATTCGATACAATACACGAAAACTTTTCCGTGAGTGATGCTGCCGAAATTACACTCGAAGCAAATCCGGATGACCTTTCACTATCACGGTTGAGGCAACTGCAAAGTCAGGGCGTGAATCGTCTCAGTATCGGCATACAGTCTTTTGATGATAAAGTGCTCCAGTTTTTAAATCGCGCACACAACAGTCAGTCTGCGACAGTATGCGTTGAGGAAGCGCGTAATGCCGGCTTTCAAAACATTAGTATAGATCTGATCTATGCGATTCCCGGGCAAGACGATGATGCCTGGAAACAAAATATCGCACAGGCTATACGTCTTTCTCCAGAGCATATTTCGTCATACTCGCTTACCATTGAAGACAAAACTGTTTTTGGAAGATGGGCTGCAACCGGAAAACTGAAAGTTACCGAGGACGATGTTGCTGCGTCACAACTTGAGACACTGGTAACATTGCTTGGAGATGCAGGTTTTGAACAATACGAAGTATCGAATTTTGCACGACCAGGTTTTGAGTCCAGACACAACAGCAGTTATTGGAAACAGGAAAGATATTTAGGCGTGGGGCCGAGCGCGCATTCGTATAATGAAAGCAGTCGCCAGTATAACATCAGCAATAACGCAGCGTATGTTCGAGGCATGCAGCAGAATATTATTCCGTTTACACTGGAGAGTTTAACACGCGAAGACAAGATCAACGACTTTCTGCTCACAACCCTGCGGACACAATGGGGCACTGATCTGAAAAAACTTCAACAGCTTTATCAATATGATTTGCTGGCCGATCATGAGCAGTACATAAAATCTTTATGCGAACAAAAATTTGCGCTGCTGCAAAATGATACGTTGCTGCTAACGAAAAGCGGGAAATTGCTCGCTGATAAAATTGCTTCGGATTTATTTATGCTTCGGTAACCGGATCGCCTTTCAAGCTCTGCGATAGTTTCGTATTTTTCGAATTCCTGCAACCCAAAAAAATGAAATCCCCTGAAGAAAAGAAGGTGTTTATGCTTCTGAAGTCTGTGATCTTTCACTATCACGGACTGGATGAAGAAGAGAAGAATGATCTTGATAAAACTGCCGATGAACTGGATGCTCACAACGAATACGCCTGGGCACTTGATTTCATTGCACAAGACTATATAACAGCGTTCGATCGCGCCCGCGATTACCTGAACGACATCATTGGCGATTACTCGAAAGAAAAACGCATCGAGTTAATCAACATGGTATGGCAGGCCAATAATCTGAAAGGCTACGTTACCGAAATGGAAGCCACCGCGATGCTAAAACTCGCCAAAGACTGGAACGTACAAAAAGAATTAATCGACCTCGTACTAACGTAGCCCCTACACGCTGTGTGCATTCAACCTAAGCACATAGGCACATCTAGAGGCTCATCATATCCTTAAACTTGGCTGCCTGCCTGCGACTCACTTCAACTTTATCACCACCGCGAAGCTTCACCATAAGACCTCCATTAAACCATGGCTCAATGCCTTCTACCCAACTCAGGTTAACAATATGCTTGCGGCTTGCGCGGAAGAAGGCACGCTCATCCAGTTTCTCATCAAGCGCGTTGAGTGATTTGTGAATCATAGGACGGTTTGCATCGAAATATACTTTGATATAGTTACCGTCTGATTCGAATAAGCGAACATTGGAAAGACTCACGAACCAACAGCGATCGCCATCCTTTACAAACACCTGATCATTGAGACCTAATTTCTTCTCAGGTCCGCGAATAGCAGCAACCTTGGCTCTTTCTTTCTCTGCAAGTTTGGATACGGTCTCAGCAAGACGCTCCGGTTGTATAGGTTTTAAGAGATAGTCCAGTGCATTTACTTCGAAAGCTTTCAACGCAAACTCATCGTACGCAGTAGTAAACACTACCAGGGGTACACCATCAAGTTCTTCCAGCAATTGAAATCCTGTTTTGCCTGGCATCTGTATATCCAGGAATAATAAATCCGGATTGAGGTCATTAACCAACTGCATAGCTTCATCAGCGTTAGCAGCTTCCCCAACTACTTCAATCATCGGGTGGTCTTCCAGTAATTTCATTAATTCTTTACGAGCCAGGCGCTCATCATCCACGATTAATGCTCTCATAAGTGATCTGTTGAGGAATTATAATTTCAGTAAGTACAAAATTATCGTTTTCGTTTACAATACGGAAAGAGGCTTCATCGCCATAAATCAGTTTCAACCGTTGTATGGTGTTCTTCAGACCCAGTCCGGTTTTCGTTCGCTTCGCGCCATTCACCAGGTGGCCAGTGTTACGAATATGGATCTTCATACGCTCGTTGTCAACATATGTTTTCACCTGTATCATTCCACCTTTGGTTAACTTGGAGATGCCGTGTTTAATTCCATTCTCCACCAATGTCTGGATCATAAGTGGCGGCACGAGAAATCCATAGGATAACGGATGAATATCAAATTCCGTCTTGAGGCGTTCTTCAAAACGTATACTTTCCAGGCCAAGATAGTCTTTTACAATTCGCAGCTCATCATCAAATTTTGTCAAGCCTTTTTTATCAGACGCAAGACTGTTTCGTAAGATGTTTGAAAGCTGATTGATTGCCTGTTTTGATTTGGATGGATTTTCATCTACCAAAGCACGTATACTATTCAACGCGTTAAAAATAAAATGCGGGTTGAGCTGCGACTTCAGATTATTCAACTCGATCTCAATCATAGAGGCTTCGTACTTCAGTGATTTATTATAGCGATCGAAGTAATGGTAAATGAAGTAGAAGAGCGCCCAAAGGAAAAACAGAATGGTATAAAAAAATGATTGTCCTAAAATCTGCGAGGGGTCAAACGCTATAATCGGATCGAACAATCTTCCGAGGAGCAGATTTACCGGTATCCGCAGAAAATATACTATAATACCCATTACAAAAACGGCCATGAGTACACTCGGTATAAGTTTAGGCATCGGGAAGTATAGCCACTTCCAGCGGATCAGAAAGCTTCGGAAGAAATGAGATACCAGCAGGCACAATATAGCCTCCGCCAGCAGGAATATAATACGCCTTGGTGCAACACCGCCAACGGTTGCCAGGAAGCTCGAAACGATCTGAATGAACGCATATAGCATCCACCCGCCAATCTGCAAACTCCAATATAGCCTATACTTGTTAACCACGGTATCCACAATTCAAAAGTACAGAAATAGCGGCCTTCTGGTTCAGGATTTATGTGGATGGCTGCTGCGCATTACCGAAATTTAAATTGAAGCACATATAAGAACACCAGCGCTGTAATAATCATAAGCGTCCAGGTAATAATAACGATCGGTTTCTTATAGGCTGCCAGCCGTGGTTCTGCTGCCAGCGAGTTGAACATAAACGAAAGCGCTGCCAACAGGTAAAGCGAAGCTTCCAGGTAATCGCGCTGGTATAGCTGGTAAAAACCTACTAGCAGAAATATTCCACCAAAAAGATATTGCCGGGTGTTTGCATTCATACAAAAAATGATCGGGCCATACCGATCTGTAAAATGATATAGGTACTCTAATTAGTTCAACTCTGCTTTCAGGAATTTACCCGTATAGCCTGCGTTACTTTTGGCTACTTCTTCCGGTGTTCCCTTGGCAATGATCTTTCCGCCTTTCGCGCCACCTTCAGGACCAAGATCAACAATATAGTCGGAGGCTTTTATAACATCGAGGTTGTGCTCAATCACCAGCACAGAATTACCTTTGTCAACCAGCTTCTGCAATACATCCAGCAAGTGTGCTATATCCTGGAAATGCAAACCGGTTGTAGGTTCATCCAGTATATAAAATGTTTTACCGGTATCGCGCTTGGAAAGTTCGGTGGCCAGTTTTACACGTTGGGCTTCACCACCGGAAAGTGTAGTGGCATGTTGTCCAAGCGAAATATACCCAAGCCCTACTTCACTCAGCGTTTGTATCTTCCGCAGTATCTTCGGTTGATTCTCAAAGAAAGTTACAGCTTCCTCCACCGTCATATCGAGTACATCACTGATCGATTTACCCTTGAAGCGTACCTCAAGTGTTTCGCGATTATAACGTTTACCTTTGCATGTTTCGCATGGCACATGTACATCCGGTAAAAATTCCATTTCGATCAAACGGAGTCCTGCACCTTCGCATGTCTCACATCGCCCGCCTTTTACGTTGAATGAGAAGCGACCTGTTTTATACCCTCTGATCTTCGCTTCCGGCATCTGTGCAAACAGATCGCGGATATCGCTGAACACACCGGTATAGGTAGCCGGGTTTGATCGTGGCGTTCGCCCGATTGGAGACTGATCTACTTCAATTACTTTATCGATATGTTGAAGTCCATCAATCTTCTCAAATGTGAGTGGCTCAGTACGCGAATTATAGAAATGTTGATTAAGTATCGGGAAAAGTGTTTCATGTATCAATGTAGATTTACCACTGCCGGAAACTCCGGTTATACAGGTAAGTGTGCCGAGTGGAATTTCAAGCGTTACATCTTTCAGGTTGTTACCGGATGCTCCCTTCAATATCATTTTTTCACCGGAACCTTTTCTCCTTTCCTTCAGGTAAGGTATAGCCATTTTTCCGCTTAGAAACTTAGCCGTGGTACTATTGTTGGCTATAAATGTTTTCGGATCACCAGCATTTACTACGTGACCTCCATGACGACCTGCACCGGGGCCTATATCCAATATATAGTCGCACTCCAGCATCATGTCTTTATCGTGCTCCACTACCACAACACTGTTGCCTATATCACGCAGATCTTTCAGGGCTTTGATAAGCTTCACATTGTCACGTGCGTGAAGTCCTATACTCGGTTCATCCAGAATATATAGTACACCTACGAGTTGTGTACCAATCTGTGTAGCCAGCCTGATGCGTTGAGACTCACCGCCACTCAATGTACGTATAGGACGATTCAGATTGAGATAGTCCAACCCTACATCCAGCAGAAAGCCGATACGTTTGCGTATCTCTTTCAATACTTCCGTTGCTATAACGCGTTGCTTTTCGTTCAGGCGTTTCTCCAAACCTTCAAACCATTTCTGCAACGCCTGCACATCGAGCTCTGCGAGCTCCGCTATATTTTTGCTGTCGATCTTGAAATGAAGCGATTCTTTTTTCAGACGTGCACCATTACACTCCGGACATTTCTTGATGATGGTGAAATCTTCAACCCATTTCTTGATCGCTTCCGATCCTTCATCACGCTGTTTCTCCAGGAAGTTAATGATACCTTCAAAGCGGGTGTTCCATTCTGTGCCCGGATACTTTACCGATGCAACTGCTACCGGTTCATCATCACCATACAACAATACTTTCAGCGCTTCCTTCGGAAACTCCTTTATTGGTGTACTCAGCGTAAGTTTATAGCGCTTCAGTATAGCTTCTATCTTTTTAAAGATCCAGATGTCGCGATATTCACCGAGTGGTAAAAATCCTCCGCGACTTATGCTTAGTTTTTTATCCGGAATGATAGACTCTTCGGTAATCTCTTCAATCTGTCCTAAACCATTACAGGTAGGGCACGCTCCATACGGAGAGTTGAAGGAGAACATGTTGGGAGCAGGCTCATCGTACGATAAACCTGTTTTAGGATCCATGAGGAATTTGGAGAAGTGATGAACTTTCCCATTCTCCTCCATCACCATAATTATACCTTTACCTTCCTTGAGTGACTTACCAATCGACTGCCCGATACGATGACGATCTTTTGGATCTACTACGATGCGATCGATCACCACTTCGATATCGTGTATCTTATAACGATCAAGTTGCATCTTCGCGGTAATGTCCTGCAACTCCCCGTCTACACGTACTTTGGTATAGCCTGATTTTCTGATCTGCTGGAACAACTCGCGATAGTGTCCTTTTCTTCCTTTTACGATTGGTGCGAGCAGAATAAGTTTTTTGCCTTTATAGTTTTGCAGAATAGCATCGAGTATCTGCTCTTCCGACTGGCGCACCATGCGTTCACCGCTGAGGTATGAAAACGCTTCACCGGCACGCGCGTATAGCAGACGCATGAAATCGTATATCTCTGTTACAGTACCAACAGTTGATCGCGGATTTCGGGAAGTAGTTTTTTGTTCGATGGAAATTACCGGACTTAACCCGTTAATCTTGTCAACATCCGGGCGTTCCAGGTTGCCGAGGAAACTGCGTGCGTAGGCCGAGAAACTCTCCATATACCTGCGCTGTCCTTCTGCATAAATGGTATCAAAAGCGAGCGATGATTTTCCACTGCCGCTAATGCCTGTAATGACTACGAGTTTATTTCGGGGAAACTCAACGTTAATGTTTTTGAGGTTATGCTCGCGTGCCCCGATTACTTCAATATTTTCATGACCGGTAAGGTCTATTACTTTCTTGTCTGCTGCTGCTTTCGCCATGTTGAAACTTTGCAATAAGAAGAATACAAAAATGCTCTGCTGAATGTTTCCGGCAAAATCAAAAAAAGAATTGTAACATCTTCATTCGCTGCCCGTCTACCATCCATGAAATTCATTGATACGCTAAAAAAGCTGCTGTTGTTTAAGTTGGCCGTAATTTACCTGCGCTATCTCGTTGGATTCGCTTTTGTTTTCGCATCAATCGTCAAGATTAAAAGTATGCGATTTACCAGTATTCCGCCAACAGAACCCGTTGGTTATTTTTTCGAAGCCATGTATCAGACAGGTTTTTACTGGAATTTTCTCGGCTGGGGTCAATTCATTTCAGGTGCACTGCTCATGACACAGCGCTTTGCTACGGTTGGTGCTATGATGTTTCTTCCCATTATTTTGAATGTATTTGTTATTACACACGCTATAAACTTCGGCATGGGTACTCCGGTTATTACCACGCTGATGCTAGTGGCCACGATCTTCCTAATCGTGTGGGACTATAAGAAATGGATCATATTATTCAGGCAGGATCACCGCATCAAAGTAAATCTTACCACCGAACCTGAAGATAAATTTATGACAGACCCGCTGTGGACAGTTACCGGAGTAATTTTTATCGTGCTCACCATTATGCCGTGGATCTTCAACAATCATTCTTTCTTCCACGTATGGGTCATTGCTATGCTTACTGTTGGTGTTGCTGCGCTGGCGATCAAGCTGTGGAAAGATCGCCTTGCACTCAAGCAGAGTAAAGTATACTAAGGCATTTCTTTTCCCTGTACAATCTTCAGCATCTCAAACCAATCTTGTTTGTCCAGGTTGATATGTATAGCCTGCGCACTTTCAACGATACGTTCCGATTTCGTTGTACCAATAACAGGGAACATACCAGACGGATGTTTCAGCAGCCATGCTAGTGCCATTTGTGTTTCAGTTGCTTTATACTGAGAAGCTTTTGCAAAGACTGATGATTGACTTTCCATCAATTTACCCCCACCTAATGGCGACCACGCCATTGGTGCTACACGATGTTTCATGAGTATATCGAGTGAGCCATCGAACAACGGAGCATGATGTGTTAATGACACTTCAATTTGATTTGTTACCAATGGAAACGAAAGGTAGCTCTGCAACATTTCGAATTGTGTTGGTGTAAAATTCGATACGCCGAAATATAGCACCTTGCCACTTCGCTTCAATGATGTGAACGCTTCCGCTACTTCTTCAGGATTTAGTAATGGATCAGGTCGATGAATTAAAAGTAGATCGATGCGATCTGTAGACAATGTCTTGAGTGAATTCTCAGCCGACCACACTGTATGTTCTCTGGAAGTATCATAATGCTTTACCCAACTGGATGGCCGATGTGCTGATGGAAATTTTATACCACACTTTGTTACGATCTCCATCTTTCCGCGAAGGGAAGAACTACCGCGTAGTACATTTCCAAAAATTGCTTCGTTGCCATGATCGCCATATATATCTGCGTGATCAAAGGTAGTGATGCCTTGTTCAAGCGATGTGCCGATCAAGTGATGTACGGATGCTTCAGATAAATTCCAGCGCCATGCACCGGCAATGATGCGCGAAAACTCAGGACCCTGAGCATGTAGTTTTCTTCGTTCCATAAGTTGACAAAGTGAAATATAGCGTCAACCTAATGTGAACATTTTAAATAACAAAAGGGAAAATGATGAGCAGTTATTTTCTGCTTCCGTAGAAGAGCGTAATGAAGAGTGTGGGGAACACGGAGTAATTTTTTGCTGCCGGCATCAGCTCGATCTTTTTGGTATAGGCATCGATTAGAAAACCTGCTTCAAAACCTGTCACCTGGCTTTTAGTTGTACCCAATTCAAAGTTGATAGCTGCTTTCAGGTTGGCACCGGGCACGATCTTCGATTCATCTATACCTTCAAACAATCTCCCGGTACCCATGATATCTTCTGCCGCCATGCCTTGTTGGTATTGTACAGAACGGGAAACCAGGTCGCTGCTGCGTGCATACTCCACATAGTAAGGTGCCACTACACCAATGGTAGGACCAATCGCGAGTATACCTTTTATTTCCACGCCTTGCTGCGGAGCTTTCTTGAATAGGATGCGATCACGGCCGTACTGAAGACGAAACGCATAGAGATAATTACTCTTTCCGTAAATGAAATAATTACCGGTATTGATGGAGTTGGTGCGTACCTCCTGTGGGTGTTTAACATTCATAACCTCGAGACCGAAAGTCTCCAGTGTGCGATCGTTCAGCTTTCTTGCTTTCTTGAAAACAAGTCCACCGATCAAACCACCCGATGTATTCTTGTTTATACCCCAAGTAAATTCTGATTGATATTCATAACTATCCTGCGTCTGTGCATGAACGCCTGATGATAGAATTACAGTGCAAACTGTTAAAATTAAACCCGATACAGACCGCAGCATCCTCACAAAATCTTTATGATAAATTTAGAATTTTAAATACCTAACGCAAATATAATCCTGAAGTTATTCGAACGATTTTAAAGATTATTACACTTCAGGACATTCACTGGAATAGACGCGACAACCTTGTTAAAAACAGCAAAATTCTTTGGACATGGAATCCTAAGGGGCATTTTAAGGCCAAGTCCAAAACTATCACTAACTCTTTAGCTCTTCGCGAATCTGGTTGTAATCTATACCTAAATGCGATCGGTCGTAAACAGCTTTGCCATCGGCAATGATCAGTAGCTGAGGCGATTCATGTTCAATCTCAAACTGTTCGGCTATCTGGTTAGACACTTCCCGGTATGAAATCAGATCCAGGTAATACGCTTTCACGTTTCCAAGCTCTTCCTGCTTCCAGTTGCGCTCCAGTCGGTCCAGCACCATGCGGCTGGTGGAACAACGTGTACTGTGTTTAAAAATAACAACCGGCTTTTCTTTTGACTCTTCCCGAATCTGCTCGAGTTGACTAACTGTGTTTAATTCATTCCATTTCATAAGCATCGTTATTCATACCACAATCCTTTTTCACCTTTGTCGTAACGAGGTCTATGTCCTTTGTCTTTAAGATGATCGGGCTGTGTTTCTTCTTTCTTAAATAAACGCGCCCACCACAATTTAAAGTTCGTCAGCAAATCTCTTTCGCTGTCAACATTATTCTTGTTGATCTTCACAAATTTTGCATCCGGATGGAGTGCGCGGTTTTTCTCGAAGAGTCTGAACTTCTGCATCTTGATATTTCCCTGGTAATCCGTTGAGCGTGCAAACGCTTTTCCGGGTTCGCGCACGCGCAGCGCTTCTTCTGAACTGCTTGGATTACGAACATATTTCCATTGCTTCATCTTTATCTGAAGCTCACCAACGGCATAAGTAGCTTTCGTTGGCTTCAGTTTAGGTGTAGCCTCTTCTGCAGCGTTTTCATTCCGTACATACTTGCGTGTGCGTACTGCGATCTGGTATCCATCCACTTCATAGGTAGGACTCTTCGGGCGCTTTTTCTTAATAGCATTTTCGTTTGCCTTCGGATTCCGGATATAGTCTTTCCAGAATCGTGGTCGCCTGATGGTTCCGGTAAATTCTTCACCCTGATCTGAAAAGCCGGGCTGTACTGAAAACATTTTCATCTTTCCAGGATAGCCTCCTACCTGGCGAGCTGATGCCGGCGGTGTTCTTACTGCTATAGGCTTCTCTTTGTTATTCCACAATTTACCACTGATACTTCCGCCACCTTTAACAGGACGTTTCCCTTGCATACCTTCTGTATAGCGCTGCAAGCCTTGAGACCTTGCGCCTGGTGTACGCACGGGTATAGGTGTCTCGCGGTTATTCCATAATTTACCACTCACACTACCACCACCTTTTAATGGACGTCTGCCTTTCATGCCTGTAGTATAGCGTTGCAATCCCTGAGACCTTGCTCCCGGAGTACGAACCGGTACGGGTGTCTCACGATTATTCCATGCGCGACCGCTTACACTGCCGCCTCCTTTCAGCGGGCGTACACCTTTCATCCGTACAGCGTACATGCCTGCAGATTTAGCACCCGGTGGACGCACCGGTATAGCAGACTGTTTATTATTCCACAGTTTACCACTAACACTGCCACCTCCTTTTAAAGGACGTCTGCCTTTCATTCTGTTAGAATATATACCTGCAGATTTAGCACCTGGCGGACGCACGGGTATAGCAGACTGTTTATTATTCCACAATCTTCCACTGACACTGCCGCCTCCCTTCGATGCTCTGCGACCGCGAAGTTGTGATTGATATCTTCCCAAACGACTTGCTCCTATACCAGGTCCTCTCGGTGCAACTTTACCTTGTACCTGTCCTGAACGTGTCCTGGTACGTACACCTGATGATAAGGTTGGTCTTCCTTCTATTCTTTTCTTAGAAGTATAATTCCTGCTTCGTAATCTTCTGCCGGCTATATCACCAGTCCATGCTTTTGGTTTTGTGCGTGTAGCCGAACGGTAGCTTCCGGCAGCCGGGCCACGATATGGTCTTTCACCAACGCGTTTTCTTCCTGCGTACGGTTTGAATCCCGGAGCTATTACCCCGGGTCGGGGCGTTTCATAATTTTTAGTGCGAAGTGGCCTGCCGGCTATATCGCCTTCGTATGCGCGTTCCGGTTTGCGTTTAGGTCTCGGAAAGCTTGCAAATATATTTGTACTTCTTCGTGCTATAAATGAACGCGAAGCCGAGCGCGGCACTACTTTTCTCTTTCGCTTTGGGCGTGGTCCGTCCGGGTCGCCTTGTAATTTATTGAGTCGCGCTAATGTAGATCGGTTGGATACGGCCCGCTGTTTACTCTGCGGAGTTCTTGATGGATTGTGAGTATACTTCCAACGCTGTGGGTACACGTTTCTCGTCTTACCGGTATTACTGCGCGTTCGTACCCCAGAGCCAGATGCCGAGCCACGCCATGCACGTTGCCGCTCACTCGGTCTGCTGTTGGCGTACCGTCCGCTCTGAGGAAATACATTTCGTTTGCCTCCTGAACTTTCTTTATCCTGCGTACGGATGCGTCTTCCGCTAATGTCGCCACGCCATGCTCTTTGTTTATCGCTTGGTCGCGAAGATTCGCGCGGAAACATGCGAATGGATTTACCTGCTTTGGATTCCTTGCGCGGTGTATTCGCGCGTGATGATCTTCGAGGTTGCGCGCGACTATAGCTTGGTGGCTTAGATGTACGCGTCTTTTTCTTCTTGAAAATCTTAAATCGGTTTTCCCGTTTGGTTCCTCCTCCGGAAGATTGCGGCCGATCGCCCTTGGTATTTTGAGCCAGAGCTGGCAACGCGAGGAAAAAAAGAATAATGACAAGACCTAGCGACTTGAGGGTCGTTGTAAAAATGGTCGTGCTATTGTGGATCCTTGCGTTCAAAAAATGTTAAAGAAACAGGCCAAGATAGTAAAAATTGCTTTCTGGATTTCAGAACGTATGATAAAGCGTTTTATTGGATTTTTCTGAAGGTCAAAATAACAACACAGGCGTCCGGGCAATCCGTCCTTCCGTTGCAACATTTATTTCAGACATATTCAATACTTCAACAGCGATTCAATTTTTGCCTTGAGCCTCACCTTGGGCAGGAAGTTGTGTTCCAATGTAGGCGCAAACGGAATGGCGGTATCCAGACTCGCTTCGCGCATCACGGGTGCATCGAGGTGCTCAAAACAATGCTCATTGATCCATGCTGCTATCTCGGCCCCTACCCCTCCCGTTAGAGTATCTTCGTGCAGCACAAGAACGCGGTTTGTCTTCTTCACAGATTCCAGCACGGCATCTTTATCCCACGGAAGCAATGTTCGCAGGTCGATAACATCAGCATCAACATCCGGAAGTGTATCCAGAATTTCAGTCGCCCAATGTACACCCATACCATACGTAACGATCGATAACGAAGAACCCTCTCGCACGAGTCGGGCTTTTCCAATCTCCACCGTATAATAGTCATCTGGTATAAGATCCTTCAGCGTTCTATACATCAGCTTGTGTTCAAAGTACATTACCGGATTAGGATCTTCGAGCGCGGCACACAACAATCCTTTCGCATCATACGGGTTGGAAGGATATACTATTTTTAATCCCGGTGTATGAAAGAACCACGCTTCATTGCTCTGCGAATGGAAAGGTCCTGCGGCAGTACCAGCCCCGGTAGGCATACGCACGACAACATCTGCAGCCTGCCCCCAGCGCCAATGCGTTTTAGCAAGATTGTTTACGATCTGGTTGAAGCCTTCGGTAACAAAATCTGCAAACTGCATTTCAACCATAGCCTTCATTCCTTTTACAGAAAGACCAAGGCCGGTACCCACAATCGCAGCTTCGCAGAGTGGCGTATTTCGTACGCGCGCTTTACCAAACTTCTCAACAAAGCCTTCGGTAATTTTAAATACACCGCCATACTCGGCAATGTCTTGTCCCATCAGCACCAGATTATCAAAGCGCTCCATACTTTGTCGCAAGCCATCGCTTATCGCATCGATGAAACGCTTTTCTGATTTTTTTTCTGTGACCGGTTCAATCACAACCTGGTTGAACGGAGCATATACATCTGCCAGCTCTCGCTCCGTGCTTGCTTCCGGATGTTTCTCTTCAAAGGCTATCGCTAAGCCATCTTCAATTTCTTTCTTCAGCCGCTTGCGTAAAGTATCTATATATGCAGCGTCAATCACGCCTTGCTCCGTGAGATACTTTTCAAAATTTTCTACCGGATCTTTTTTTGCCCACGTGTCCATCAGTTCTTTCGGAACATATTTAGTACCGGAAGCTTCTTCATGACCACGCATGCGAAATGTTATACACTCCAGTAGTATAGGTCTTGGGTTGTCTCTCAGTTTTTCGACAAGCGTTAACACGGTATCATATACCTCCAGCACATTGTTGCCATCTACCTGCACACCTTCTATACCATAACCTATAGCTTTGTCGATAAACTGTTTGCACCGAAACTGCTCGTTGCTTGGTGTTGACAATCCATAGCCATTGTTCTCGATTACAAAAATTACCGGCAAGTCCCACACGGCCGCTACATTTATACCTTCATGAAAGTCACCTTCGCTGGTGCCACCATCGCCATTGAATACCACGGTAACTTTCTTTTCGCCTTTCAATTTACTGGCCAGTGCTATACCATCGGCCACACCGTTTTGCGGACCTAGGTGCGAGATCATTCCAACAATATGATGTTCATTGGTTCCGAAATGAAACGAGCGGTCTCTTCCTTTTGTATAGCCCGCGGGAGTGCCTTGCCATTGCGCAAAAAGTTTTTCAAAGGGCATATCGCGCCCCGTGAACACACCAAGGTTCCGGTGCATCGGCAATATGTATTCGTCTTTTTGCAAGGCCTGGGTTATACCTACCGAGATGGCCTCCTGCCCGATGCCGCTAAACCATTTGCTTATTTTGTTTTGCCGTAACAGAATGAGCATCTTCTCCTCGATCAATCTTGGAAAGAGCAAAGACTCATATAGTTTTTTAAGAACGCTATCGCTGTAACTTTTCCGGTTGAATTTCATAACAGGTGCTTGGATGTGAGGGCCAAAGTTAAGCGAGTTTTTCACTTTCAATAGATTCTACAAATTCTTAATACCGAATCACCACTGGGGTTCAAAACTCTTACTATCTTTATCGTTCATACTGTAGGTAATGAGGTATAGTTTGTTGATAATCGGTTGCTTGCTCGCGGGCGTGATACATGGGCAGGAGTACCGTTTTCACGAATACCGGGTAGAAGACGGATTACCCAGCGATGTTATCAAAGCGGTTGCGCAGGACTCTCTCGGATTTTTCTGGATCGCCACGGATGACGGACTTGTAAAGTATGATGGCATCGATTTTCATACCTATAAATCTGCACTGCAAAGTCAGTATACCAAAGGTTTCTTAAACACGCGCGATGGTCGTCTGCTTGCCATTGGCGACCTGGATGTGATCGAGATTCAAAATCTCATCGACACTGTATTTTTCAAATCACTTATACGCGGAAGCCGAACACCTACTGATTCCACCATCTGGTATCCCAAGTCGATCTATGAAGATAAAGCAGGACTCATCTGGATCGGAGAGTCACAATCGGTGGTGGCTTATAACGGTAAAACCTTTCACCGCTACGACTTCGGCATGGCCAACCACTCGCCTATATTTGTGCGGTCGTTCAATTTCTTTGAAGACGATGACGGTAATTTATATACCACCTCCTACCAGGGAAAAGTATATCGCTACGACAGGCCTACACGCAGCTTTCTTCAACTCAAAACAAACCTGCCCTATGGGGTAAGTCATTTACTTTTTGAGCGCGGACGTTTATGGATTGCTTCGCTGGAAGGACTCTACAAAGCTACATTTAAGTCTGGCGAATTGGCCGAAATAAAAATAGCTTTTCCCATCGCGAAAGCTTCACACCTGATATTGACGCCCGACTCAAGTTTATGGGTAAGTACATTTGGCCCCGACATGTATCACATTCGTCCGGATAGTCTTTCAACACAACTCGAAGCATTGCTGTTTAATTTCAATGGCATCAATACTTCTTACCAGAGTCGTGAAGGCGATCTGTGGGTATCGACTGATAAAGGACTTGTACTCGCACAAAAGAATTTGTTTATCTTACCCGATCGTAATTCGGAAGCACACTTCATTGAAGATATTGTACACGATCCTGTTAACAATCTTATTTATTATTGCTTTAAAGAAACACTCGTTGAGTTAAAAGAAACTCCCGGTGCTCCGTGGAGAAGACGCGAAATATATAGTAATCCCAGCAACTATTTTCAATCGCTGCAATTTGGCAAGCAAGGGTTGTGGGCCAGCTCTGCCTTTGACGTATTTCTATTTGAGAATGGCAAAATGAAACGGCAGTGGAACTTCTCGAAGGAAGGCAATTTTGTTCACGACATTTTTCTCGACTCACATGAAAATGTATGGCTGAGCCAGGCACGCAGCACGACACTAAAAGTAATTACCGGAACATTTGATATTAAACACTATGAAGTACCACTGGCAAAGCGGAGTGAGATCAATGTGGTGCGCGAAGGACCGCGTGGTATATATGCTGCATCCAGTGGTGTTGGTAATTATTTATTTCTGAAAGCAAATGAAAGTGACGAGTTTCGGAATATAAGTTTGCCGATTGATTTCAAGGTTGTATCCGACCTGAGCATTCGCGATTTTGCTGTACACAATGATGTACTCTGGCTTGCTACAACGGAGGGACTACTGCGCTACGATCATGAAAGTATAAAACGCGTAGACCTCGGAGGATCGCTCAGTTATGTTTCCGTAAGTTCGGTTGAAGTAATGGACGATCAAAATATACTCTTCTCCAATTCATTTGGTCTGATCCGCTATAATGTTGTTACCGGCGAGTATTGGTTGTACGATGAAAACGCAGGGCTTCCGTCCAACACCATAACTGTGAGAGGTGTTCATATCGATCATTTTAATCGCGTATGGGTGGGCACTTCGTTTGGCGTAGCATTATCAGCCGGATCTATACTAGGTAATAAACCAACTTTAAAACCTTACTGTGTAGGTGCGCAGGTAAATGGCGACCGCAAGCAATTTGTAAAAGAACTTGCCGCACCGTATGGTTCCTATATCAACATGCAGTTTTCTCCCATTACGTTTCCGGAGAATAAAATTACGATGCAGTTTCGTGTAGATGATGACAGCAACTGGCATACACTGGAATCAAGCGAGCTAAGTCTCTCTGATCTTTCGTTCGGGAAACATACTATATATGTACGTGCCCGTAAAAACACAGGTTTGGGCTGGAGTGAACCGTCAGAGTTTATTGTCTCCATTGGTAAACCTTACTGGCTCGGCAATAATTTTATTCTCGGAGCATTGCTTGCCGCGCTGCTTATTGCGTGGATAACATTCTCCATCAGCTCGCACTTTATGCGCAAGCGCAGATTGCATTTACAGGAACTTGTTACCGAGCGTACACACGATCTGCAAAAAGCCAACGAAGAACTTACGCTTCGCAATTCAGAGCTCGATCGTTTTGTATATAGTGCATCGCACGATCTGAGTGCTCCCCTGAAATCTATACTCGGACTTATCATGGTAGCGCGCCTGGATAAATCGCTCGAAAGTCACGAGACGTATTTATCGATGATGGAAAGCAGTGTGCGCAAGCTTGAAGAGTTTATTGAAGAAGTTGTGAGTTACTCGCGCAACTCGCGCATGCCCATCAAGCTGGAGCGTTTTCATTTTAAAAGTTTTGTCCAGAATATTTTGTACGATCATCAATACGCGCCAAGCTATAACAAGATATTGTTCATGATTGATGATGGCGCTGCGAAGGAAATGATATCGGATGTTACACGACTGAAAATTATTCTGAACAACCTTATTTCAAACGCCATTAAATTTTATTGGACTAATGGTGATCGCAAACCATTTGTGCACATCTCGCTTGCGTGCTCCGATACACGCTACATTATAACCATCGAAGACAATGGTATCGGTATTGAACCGCAGCATCTCTCGCGTATATTCGATATGTTTTATCGTGCCAACGAAGATGCGCAAGGTTCGGGGCTTGGACTCTACATCCTAAAGGAATCGGTTGCCAAGCTAAAAGGAACTGTTGAAGCCACATCGGTTGTTGGTGAAGGTACTACATTTGTTATTTCGCTTCCACAGGAAAAGCTGGAAGAAGAATAGCGTTGTATTTTTATCACCATCAAATCAATGATCTTGTTATTTTTGAACCTGCATGATCAACTTTCAGGAATTTACACTCGACAACGGCTTGCGCGTAATTGTGCATGAAGACCCAACGGTACAGATTGCCGTAATGAATATTTTATACGATGTCGGTTCACGCGATGAGCGCCCGGACAAGACCGGCTTTGCTCACCTCTTCGAACATTTAATGTTTGGAGGCTCGGTAAATATTCCGAGTTATGATGAACCGCTGCAACGTGTAGGTGGCGAAAACAATGCGTTTACCAACACCGACATCACCAACTATTATCTCACACTGCCGGCAACAAATCTTGAGACAGGTTTCTGGCTGGAGAGCGATCGCATGCTCAGTCTTTCATTCGATCCGAAAGCACTGGAAGTGCAACGCAAGGTTGTAGTAGAAGAATTCAAACAACGCTATCTCAATCAACCTTACGGAGATGTTTGGTTAAAGCTGCGGCCATTGGCGTATCACCAACATCCCTATCAATGGGCAACCATTGGTAAAGAGATAAGCCATATTGAAAATGCAACGATGGAAGATGTGAAAGATTTTTTCTTTACACATTATGTACCCAGCAATGCTATACTGGTGGTAGCAGGCCAGGTAACCGTAGCACAGGTAAAAGCACTTTCAGAAAAATGGTTCGGCCCTATATCTTCTGGAAAAATAAGACAACGCAAGCTTGTCAGCGAACCTGCACAAACCGAAAAGCGATCGCTGGAAGTACAGGCAAAAGTACCCGCCAATGCACTCTATAAAGCGTGGCATATGCCGGGACGTTTTCATGACGATTACTATGCCATTGATCTGCTCAGCGATATATTAAGTCGCGGGCAATCGAGCCGCCTCTATCAGCAACTTGTTAAAGAGAAAGAGATATTTACCTCTATATCTTCTTTTGTTATGGGCACGATCGATCCGGGTCTGCTTGTTGTAAGCGGACGCATTAAGGATGGTATATCTATTGAAGATGCCGAGCACGAAGTTGACACTATATTAAAACAGGTTGTAGCCGATGGTGTAGCTACTGCTGAACTTGAAAAAGCGAAGAACCAGGCAGAGTCTACACTGGAGTTTGGCGAAATGGAAGTAATGAATCGCGCCATGAACCTGGCGTTCTCCAAACTATCAGGGGATGCTAACCTGGTAAATGAAGAAGGCACAAAGATAAACGCAGTAACAACCGATGATATAAAGCGTGTGGCTGGCAATATTTTAAAAGAGAGCAACGCCTCTGTGATGTACTACAGAGCAACAGCATAAACAACCGCTGAGCGCTGTCATGTCGACATTAAAATTTTTGCAGTACCCGGCTGAACAAGTTGTCTTCATTCAACGTTCACCCGGAAAGCCATAGCATTGTAAAATCCCCAACCACCGTGGAGAAAGAGAAAGTAAGCAGCGGAAATATTATTGACTGGTCCGTACTTAACCGGCTGATGAAGTTTGTAAAACCGTATAAAGGTCGCTTCATTTTGGTGATCGTGCTTACCCTGGTGCTGGGCGTACTTGCGCCAACACGTCCTATTCTCATTCAGTATACGTTGGATCATGATGTTGCATTTGGTAATTACGATGCCATGGTACGCATGATGATATTGCTGATGGTGCTTCTTATCATCAACTCCATTGCACAATACTTTCACACCTACGTATCCGGATGGCTCGGTCAACAAGTAATCCGTGATATACGCATGAAGTTATACCAGCACATCATCAGTCTGCGGTTAAAGTTTTTTGACAAGACTCCGATTGGCCGCCTGGTAACACGCACTATATCGGATGTTGAGACACTGGCTGATGTATTCAGCGAAGGTCTTGCCGCGATGGCAGGCGATCTGTTGCAGATCATTTTTATTCTCGGGTTTATGTTCTACCAGGACTGGCGTCTGGCGTTATTAAGTCTCTCAACGTTACCCCTACTGCTCATCAGCACGTATGTTTTCAAGGAGAAGATCAAGGTAGCCTTTAACGAAGTGCGCAATGCTGTTGCCAACCTGAATACATTTGTACAAGAGCACCTCACTGGTATGAACATCGTGCAGATCTTCGGAAGCGAAAAGAGAGAGTTTGAGAAGTTTAAAGAGATCAACGAAGAGCATAAACAATCTAACCTTCGATCGGTACTATATTATTCTATATACTATCCCGTTGCCGAGATCATTGCTGCAGCCGGTATCGGGTTGCTGGTATGGTATGGCGCCAAAGGTATAATTCATTATGAAGAGACTGGTATTACTATTGGTAAGCTCATTGCCTTTATCATGTATGTGCAGATGTTCTTCCGCCCCATACGCATGATTGCCGATCGCTACAACACATTGCAAATGGGTATTGTGAGTTCATCGCGCATTATGAATCTGCTGGATGAAAAAGAACATGTGCAGGAAGATGGCAAATATATACCTGAACATATTCAGGGTGACGTAAAATTCGATCACGTATGGTTTGCCTATAATGAACCTGACTATGTACTTAAAGATATTAACCTCCACATTCGTCCAGGAGAAACTGTGGCGTTAGTTGGGGCTACCGGTGCTGGAAAATCTTCTATCATTAACCTGTTGAACCGCTTTTATGAAATCAATAAAGGCTCTATCCAGGTAGATGGTCGTGACCTGAAACAATATGAACTGGGGACGCTCCGTAAAAATATAGGGGTTGTTTTACAGGATGTATTCCTGTTCTCCGATACGATCTTAAGCAACATCACGCTCGGCAATCCCGAAGTAACGGAAGAGATGGTTTGGCATGCTGCAGACCTGGTGGGTGCACGCAAATTTATAGAGCGACTGCCCGGTAAACTTTCTTATAATGTTATGGAACGTGGTGCCACGCTATCCGTGGGACAACGACAGCTTATATCTTTCATCCGGGCTATGGTATTCAATCCTAAAATATTGGTACTGGATGAAGCCACTTCGTCTGTTGACAGTGAAACGGAGGAACTCATTCAACAGGCTATTGTAAAAATGATGAGTGGACGAACGTCTATTGTTATCGCGCACCGGTTATCTACCATTCAAAAAGCCGACAAGATCATTGTGCTAGATCATGGCGAGATAAAAGAGGTTGGCCGTCACGATGAGTTGTTGCTGCAGGAGGGCTACTACGCGCAACTCCACAAGATGCAGTATAAAGAGTTTGTTTGATGCCCGCTTCGACTTTGGATTTTATGTGTACACGGCAAAACAGTTATATTTGCCGTAATGCTTTTCAAAAACACTATAGCTCTATCCATTTTTTGCCTGCTTGTTGCCTGCGCGTTTACCCAAACGTTGCACGCACAGAACAGAGGGAAGAGTATGTATACCCGCGAGCGCTATAGCAATGGTGCGCGTGTTCGTGGCAACAAGGCTAAAATAGTTTGCCCTGTATTCGACAAAAGTAAATATCCATATCACGGTATTGGGGTGAAGTTTGGCGATCCATTTGCCCTCACCTATAAGTACTATGCCAACAAGAATTTTGCTATAGCTGCCGATGTTGGTAAACCTGCCAGTGGATTATATAACCGCTATTTCCGCGAGCGCTTTACTTCCTATAGACGCGATACACTTTCGCAGGGAGCGTCTGTGCGTTATCTCACGCATTCCGTAAAATCAGATTTTATTGGTGAGTTAAAGCTACTTTATCACATCGATGCTAAAATAATTTCACAAGGTCTTCAGTTTTATGTAGGTGCCGGCTGGGAATGGAAATATTCCAAGATCAGGTATGATTATATATATGAAGAAGTTGATAATTCAAACCCGGGTGGCACGAACACGATCGGCAACTTTACCGTATCGCGTTTTACACAAGGACCACAGGCTGTGATCGGTATTGAATACTCGTACTTTCAGTTGCCCATCTCGGCCTTTATGGAACTTGAGTATTTTACCGATGTACAACTCGATCCGGGATGGAGCCGGGCCGAAGGCGGAGTTGGATTACGCTATATATTTTAAACAACAAGACTCTATCAGTTATGAAACGCTTCGTGGTAATTATTGTATTGATAGCGGCCGCTGCAACAACCTATGCGCAGCAACAAGGTATTGGTGTTCGCCTCGGGTTGCCCGCCGGTATAACTTATAAACGTTATCTATCCAACGAGAAAGCCGTGGAGTTCGGGTTGGGGTCAGCATTCAAAAATTCTGACAAGCGTTATTATCGTAATGCGTTCAAGCACATGAGCAAGTACGATAATTACACTACGAATCCGTTGACGTAAGCAGTGTGGTATATCTGCAGGCGCGTCTGTTATTTCAACACGACTTTGATGTGTCTGATGTAGAAGGAAAATTTCAGTGGTATTGGGGACCAGGTGCGGTGATGAAAATTGCCAAGGTTGATTACTGGTACCGCGACCCGAACAATAACAATATGTATATGCACGATGAACGTACCGACTTCGACTTTGGTCCGGAAGGTATATTTGGTGCAGAGTATACTTTTGAAGATGTGCCGGTGACGTTGTTCGCAGAGACCAGTCTTCAGCTTGAATTGGTGGATCGGCTTACGCTGCGGTTATTCGCAGGCACCGGTGCTCGGTTCAATTTCTAAAATTTTATTGCCCGTCCCGATAATTATCGGGGATAGATAGACGCATACAAAAGTATATATACTTTCTGCGTTAATCCGTGTCCTCTGCAGGAAAAACTATTCCCTAGACTCTTCTTCCATCTGTACCTGCTTTTCATACAGGTCTTTGTAGAAGCCGTTTTGCTCGATGAGCGCATCGTGCGTTCCTTCTTCCACTACCAATCCATCGACCAATACCAGGATGCGGTTGGCAAGTTTCGCTGACGATACACGATGCGATATAATGATGGTGGTTCTACCTTTCATTATTCTGCGCATGCTGTTCAGAATGTTGTTCTCGGTTTTGGTGTCTACCGCAGAGAGTGCATCATCCAGCATCAATATTTTAGGTTCGCGCACAACAGCTCGCGCTATAGATACACGCTGTTTTTGTCCACCCGATAATGTGATGCCCCGTTCACCAACACGGGTTTCAAAGCCCTGCGGGAACTCCATTATATTATAGTATACATCGGCGTCTTTAGCGGCCTGTGTAACTTTTTCAGGATCGGGTTCTTTTATACCAAACCCTATATTCTGGAAGATGGTGTCACTGAAAAGAAATACATCCTGCGGAACATAGCCGATCTGACTGCGCAGTGAAGTTAAGTTGTAGTCACGAATCGGTATATCATCAATTCGTATCTCACCATCGCGCACATCATACAGACGTGATACTAAATTGGATACTGTACTCTTGCCGGAACCCGTTGTACCAATAATAGCAAGCGACTCTCCGGGGTTTATCGTAAACGAAATATTCTTCAGTGCTCGTATACCGGTATCCGGATAAGTAAAGGTCACGTTTTTGAATTCAACTTTACCACTGATCTCACGCACCAGGTCTCTTTCAGAAATGATGTTGGTTTTGGTATTGAGAAATTCGTTGATACGTTTCTGCGAAGCCTCTGCACGTTGCACCAGGCTGCTCGTCCAGCCGAGCGATGTTACCGGCCATGTTAACAAGTTTACGTAGATGATAAACTCTGCTATATTTCCGAAGGTAAGATTGCCGTTGATCACTTCCGTGCTTCCCGCATATACCGTAAGTATAGTACTGATCCCCACAAGCCCCATGATGATCGGGAAGAACAGCGATTGCATTTTAGTGAGCTTCAGTGATTGATGTTTATAGGCATCCGTAGCTTTTTCAAATTTACCGACAGACTCCTCCTCGCGGTTAAAAGATTTCAACACGCGTATACCACTAAAGGCTTCCTGCACAAACGTAGAGAGCTTGGATTGATGACGCTGAATTTCTTCTGACCGTCTTTCAATGATATTGTTCACCAGAAATATACTTAACGAAAGTAACGGCAGCGGACTGAGCGCATACCACGTAAGCTTTACACTAATGCTGAACATGATGGGTATCAACATCAGAAATAACGTGATGAGCGTTAGTCCGTACATGATCGCAGGGCCGAGGTACATGCGCACACGGCTTACATCTTCGGAGATCCGATTCATTAAATCTCCAGTGTTGTTTCTCCGGTAAAAGCTGAGTGGCAGTGTCTGGTAATGTTCGAAGACCTCGTTCTTCAAATCAAATTCAATGAGGCGCGACATCACGATGAGCGTCTGGCGCACAAAGTATAGAAATATGCCCCGCAGAAATGCCATCACCAAAATCAACCCGGCATAGATCAGTATACCGAATGCAAATACTTTGAAGAAGTTCTGCTGTACACCGGTTCCCTCCATCGACTTATAAAGTCGTATGTTATCAACTACCAGATCTATAGAGTCGCGAACCAGTTGAGCCGGAATGATCTGAAAAATATTGGAGAGTATAACGAAGACCGTTCCTAGAATGAGATGCCACTTATACTTGAATAGGTATTTATTAAGATACTTCAGTTCGCGCATGCAGTAAAATTTGGTGGCTGTCGGTAAAACGAAATATTTCTTCAATAGTTCCGTTTACCGTTATCCGTTAGCAGTTATCCGTTATTAGTCTCTGTATTCACGATTAACCCGATAACGAATAACGGATAACGGCCAACAAAGCTACAATAATCACGTAATGATCGCTTAACTTAATCTTGAACTATGAACTTCAAAACGTTATTTTTGCTGCCAGTTTTTAAAACCATTCGTTCTTTATCATGCTTAACCGAAGAAGTCTCCGTATAAAAGTGATGCAAAGTCTATTTGCATTACAACAGTGTAAAGATGCCAACTATGAATTGTGTATAGATAAGATAAGTGAAGCGTTTGCTCCGGATCTGAATTCGATGGAAGTACAGGATAAAGCCGCTTTAACTCTCCAAAAGAAAACTGCTATCAAACTTTTTGAACGTGCTTTCAAAAAAGGCGAAACCAGCGTTGATCACGAAGACGTAAAGATCAAAAAGACGGTTAATGAATGCTTTCAGTTCTACGAGAAGCAATCCAATAAAGACAGCGACTTCTTTTTAAAGAACCTCATCAGCGAGGTTGAAAGAATTTACGACCATTACATTGCCGTGCTCAGTCTTTTGCCGGCCTTTGCAGAAATCGCTGAAGCCGATAAAAAAGTCAGTCATAAGAACTTCGTTAACAACGCCTGGATCACGGCACTTCGCAATCACGAAGAGCTGAAGAAAGATGCACTGAAGCTTGGCCGCCACTGGCAAGACAAAGCCGATCGTGTAAAGGGATGGTTCCGTGATGTGATCCGTCAGGACAATGAATACCTTGCTTATCTGGATAAGAAAAGTCCTACATCGGAAGACCAGAAGAAATTCGTCAACCACATTTTCAAAAAAGTCATTCTGGGTAAAACGGTCATCAATGAATTTTTTGAAGAAGAGGTTCTTCGTTGGGCTGAAGACAAGGAAATTGTAAAAGGCCTTGTAGAAAAAACAGTGAAGTCATTTGATGGTGAGTCGCAGGCAACCCTTACACTCCACACTTTATCCGTGAATTGGGATGAAGACAAAGAGTTTATTGAAAAGTTATACAAAAAGGCATCGAGCCTTGATGATAAGTATAAAGAGCTGATAGCCAACAATACACGCAATTGGGAGGTGGACCGCTTACCGCTTACCGACCGCATGATTCTGGAGATGGCTATAGCAGAGTTGCTGGAATTCCCCAGTATACCGGTGAAGGTTACTATTAACGAGTATATTGAATTATCGAAAAACTACAGCACACCAAAAAGTCGCCAGTTCATCAACGGAATTCTGGATGTTATTGCCAAAGAACTAAAGGAAAAAGGTGATGTTAAAAAAAGCGGCCGCGGGTTGATGGACAATAAGTAATTCTGTTTGTTAAAATTTGTTAAAATTTTGAATTTGCATTCCGACCGTAACTAATTTTGAAAAGTTTATGAGCAAAAAGAGTGGAAATTTTTTGATGGCGTTCCTGGCGGGCGCAGCTACCGGTGCAATTCTTGGAATTCTTTACGCTCCTGACAAAGGTTCTAATACGCGTGAGAAGTTATCATACCAGTTAGACAAGTACCGTAAAACGCTTCAGGATCTGATCAATGATTTCGTTGAGGGAAAAGAGACTCCACTTACCAGCGAAGCAAAATCGCAGGGACAAAAAGTAGTTGACGAGGCTAAAAATAAAGCCGAGCGATTACTGGAAGATGTGGATGAACTTTTAGAACAGATTCGTGGTAAAAAGGGATAGACTTAACAGAATTAAGTAAACACACAATATGAAAACTGGAATTGCAAAATCGTTTTTGTTCTTTGCTGTTGTGATGGCAACTTTTACAGCATGCAAAGATCGTAATGCAGAAAAAAGAATAGCAGAACTCGAGGGCCGATTGGCAGAACTCGAAGGTAAAAAAGGTACAGCACCAACACCGTCTGCTAACCCGGTAACAGCAACAACACCGGATGAGAAACCGGAAGGTCCGCTCCCCAAGATGGATTTTGAAACCACTGAGCACGACTTCGGTACTATTAAAGAAGGCGATGTTGTTGAGTATACATACGCTATAAAAAATACAGGCGAAGCTCCGCTGATCATTCAAAGCGCACAGCCATCATGCGGATGTACTGTTCCGGATTTCTCAAAAGAACCTATACCTGCTGGAGGAACCGGTTATGTAAAAGCTAAATTCGATAGCAACGGGAAACAGAATATACAGAACAAAACCATTACCGTTACTGCCAACACATGGCCGAAGCAAACTGTGCTTCGCTTCAAGGCGATGGTTACACCAAAAGCAGGATCAGCAGGTCCTACTGCTCACTAAGATTAAAACTTACAGGTTTTATATTTCGGAGGCTGTCTTTACCCAGGCAGCCTCTTTGCTTTTATACTGTTGATGTTTTGCTATAACTTCTACTACTTGCAGTCATGATCACACCACCGCTTCTTCGCGCAGGCAACACCATTGCTATTACAGCCCCCGGCAGAAAAGTGTCAAAAGCAGAAATGGATATAGCCATAAAAACCTTTCAATCGTGGGGACTGAACGTGAAGCTTGCTAACAATCTTTTCAGTACTGATCATTCATACCTCGCAGGAGCTGATGCACAACGATTGGATGATTTACAATCGCTCATCAACGATACCGATGTACACGCCATTATTTGTGCACGGGGTGGTTATGGCAGCACACGCATTGTAGACCAGATCGATTTCTCTCCGTTACTGGATACTCCTAAATTTCTGATCGGCTTCAGTGATATAACGGCTATACACCTGAAGTTATATAGCCTGGGGATACAGAGTATTCATGCTACCATGCCCATTCTGTTTCCAAAAGATGCGTCAAAACCATCTATTGAAAGTTTGAAGAGAATGCTGATGGAGAAACCCGATCGCATTCAATCACCTGCGAGTAAATATAGTATAGATGGCCGAGGTCGCGGAGAAGTTATAGGCGGCAACCTGTCACTCATCAATGATGCGCTCGGTACATCCAGCGAGCCTGATACGAATGGCAAAATCCTGGTGATCGAGGAGATTGATGAATATCGTTACAAGATCGACCGCATGTTAACACAATTGAAGCGTGCCGGTAAACTTGAACATTTAGCCGGGCTTGTTATAGGCCACCTGACCGATATTAAAGATTCTGACTTAAGCTTTGGTGAAACGGTAGAAGAAATTATTCTCAATCATACGCAACACTATAATTACCCTGTAGCTTTTGGTTTCCCTACCGGGCACGAAAATCCAAACCTGGCATGGCTACATGGCGGCATGGCAGAACTGAACGTTCGCAACGGTGAGGGTACACTATCTTTTGCAACCAACGAGAGCGTTTAAAGTAAATATTGTATAAACGCGTACAGGCCCAGTATAACCAGCGTGACTCCAGGTATTTTTCTCAGCCATGTACTCTGCTGAAATTGTACGGCTATTCTTTTGGCCAGGTATGCCATAACAATTAATATAGCCAGTGAACCCAAAACAACACCGGCAAGGTATGCCTGCAATTCCCACGCATCAGACAAATATACCCATTGCTGACTTTTGAGGTATGCCGTAATGCCCAACCAGTATGGAACTGCCAGCGGATTAAATATACTTAACACGATACCTCGTCTGAATCCGCTGTTGTTAAATTGCTCCCGCAGTCGAGAGGGTTTGTTGGACGGCCACAAACTAAGTATACCCAACAGCGTCATCACGACTGCTGTAAGCAGCTGAAGATTATCCAGCAGCAGCGGAGACGATGTGATCCATTCAGCAAATTTTACGGCAAGCCACGCATACGGATACTCGACAATAGCAGCCGCTATGGCAAAGCGCCAGGCAACCTTCATTCGGTGCTCAAGTCCTAATTGTATAACGCTCAGATTAATGGCACCGGGCGGAATCGACCCGATGAAACTGAAAAAGAATGCAAGTATAAAAGCCAGAATTACCGCAGCCATACAGGTATAGATCAATCTGTATTTTGTTCATGATTGATTACGTATAGCAATATAGCTATTCCAGCGTAGTGGCGGCTTTAAATTTTCGATAATAAACCTTTGCATCTTTTAGAGAAGTATACGAAGCGCCACGCTTTACATTTTCGCGTGCGATCAAAAATATATTTCGCCAATGCCGGAATAAAACCATCATCGCCTTACGTAACGGGAAACCCGGATGATAAATATGCGCGGGCTCAGCACCACATCCGTTTAACTCCATTACTTTAAAATTACCATTGTATAAATCGTCAATGCGGGCACACCGCAGATCAAATCGCCCGAAATAGAAACCTTCAATTTGTTTACTCACATGATCGAACGTTGCTGATAGCTTGTCATTGATAAGATGCCCCCCATTCAGAAACTTTGTACCTAAACAGTGATTGCCGATGGATACCAACTCGAGCTGTTGATCTTTGGCGAGCACTTCCTGCAACTTGCCATTAAATATAGTTTTGAGTTTATCCCATTGGAGCTTTGCCCTGTCTTTGCCAAGAATAAGTTCCTGCAAGGTTGACTTACCATCACCGGTAACGGAAAGCATTTCCTTCATCACCACCGAAGTTACATTACCTTTGCTTTCATTTGGGAAGCGTACATAAAAAACACCAAATTCCAATGGAAGGTCAACCAGTTCCTGCACCAGAAAATCGTAACGGATGGTTGCTATATATTTCTCTACGTCCTGCACATCATTCATACGCCTCACCATAAAACCACGTTCACCAATATCGGGTTTAAATATCAGCGGAAACTGAAGTCCGCTTGTCTTAAGCTGTGCGAGTATACTTTGCGTATCAGCGGGTTGCCGGATTAATATAGTCTTCGGTATATATTGTTCCGGAATTTTTTTTATGACATCATATTTCGATTCACCAAACATTCCTCCCATGACAATCCCCGGATTGGAAGCTGAGAAAAAAGTAAAGGATCGCGAGCGTATCGCTAGCCAGGCGTAATATATAAACAACGGAAACTGTACTATACCAAAGGGCCAGTACTCCCAGCTTTTTAGTTTGATCAAAAAATTACTGCGCATAATTCGCTCTACGAAAAGTCATCCGGCAGCCAAAATAAAAAAATTAATGTGAAGCAACAGCAGCTTCCTGATAGCGAATGGTAGAAGCCGCCACACCAAAATCTTTGGGCAGTGTTACATACGGTGCAACTTCGCGAATGCCAATTTTTATAATGGCCATGTGATGCACAGCGTGCTCGATGTTATATACCAGCTCGCGCATAGAGGTGGTGTTGATGGTAATAAATTCTTCTTGCGACAGATCATAACCTACTTCCAGCTTCAGTTCTTTTTCTTCGAATGATCTTACAAATGCTTCAATACGATCAATGGCAGCCAGTGCTATATATTTATCGCGCTCAATTTGTTTGTCGTGCGCACGCTTGTCATAGTTAACAACACCTTGCTGATACCCGCTTTCAAAGCAGATAAAGAATTCCAGTGTGTGGCGCAGGTGTTGGCCAATGGTAGACTGGCTTAGCTGATCGGAGGGTTTTATAAAATCACTTTCGTGGATCTGAGCGACAAGATCAGTGAGTTGGGAGAGTATGTGGGCACAGGCAAGATTTACGTTCATAAAGGGCTTTTCATTCAAAATACAATAATTCTGTATGGTTTAAAAGTTCTTAAAAAGATCATACCAGGAACTTCCGATCATTGAACAATTCTTTTCCAATTACGATCGCCAGCGTCTTTAAGTTTCTGTTGATTTTTATTCCAGTCTTCCAATGTGTTGTTGCCCCAGAAATTATAGAATAAATATAGTTTACCATCGATGATCTTAAAGGTTTCAGGATCGACTTTTACTTTTTCACCTGTCTCACCCATAGCATACGCGCACCAGCCTCCATAAGCAGGTTCATACTTATCGGGACTGATTTTGAATTTATTGAGATTTACATGACCGGTAAAAAAGTAGGTAATGCCTTTATAGGTATAGCTGACAGACTCCTGTCCTTCTGCGGGCTTGCCATCAAAATAACTTACGGGATCATACCCTTGCAGGGCTATGCTTTTTTTTACGTTGAAATGTTCTGCGCGTAGCCTCTCCGTTTGGGCGTGTGCATTTACGTGGGCAATCAGCACCAGCATTATAGCTATACCTTGTCTCATACACTAATAGTTTCTTATTTCTAAAAACGCAAAAGTGGCACGTTTGTACGGATTGAAAATGTCGTGGAGATTACAAAAGGTGTTAATCTTT
Organism: uncultured Chitinophaga sp.; assembly: GCA_902168205.1. Classification (GTDB taxonomy): domain Bacteria; phylum Bacteroidota; class Bacteroidia; order Cytophagales; family Cyclobacteriaceae; genus Ohtaekwangia; species Ohtaekwangia kribbensis. The sequence continues at coordinate 270,003 of CABHOK010000014.1, forward strand.
TACCAGGGTCTTTACTTCGGGCCAAACCAAGTCCGGTTCAAACCCTTTTTGAATAGCATAGCGCGCAAGCTTGTCGCGTTTTACAAAGGCATTGTCTTCATCCAGTTGATTAAGCTTGCGCTCCAGAATTTCACGCAAGGTTTTGATATAGTCGGCATCTTCAATTTCTTTCATACCGATCTTGATACAGTTGCTGGTGAGTCCGCGGGCCTCCAGTTCGTTGAGAATCTTTATCCTTCCCCAACGCTGCATTCTGAATTTTCCACCAGCAAAAGCTTTTGCAAAACGTTCTTCATTCAAAAAACCTTCGGTGATAAGTGCAGAGAGTAGCTCTTCTACTTCATCCCGGTACAAACCGTATTCATATAGTTTGTCGCGTACCTCTTTATGCGAGCGCTCCTGGTAAGCACAATACCGGTATATTTTCTGTTTCGCTTCGGTGGGAGATAGTTTCTTTTTAGACTGCACGCTGGTCGCAGTTTAGTGAATTACAATTTAAAAAAAGCGAGGAGTCTCCTCCTCGCCATATATGTACTCATAGCTCGTAACTCACAGCACGAAGCTATGTTATTTCACCAATCCCTTTGTCTTTAATATACTGCCAACGAATTTACGCTCGTTGTCAGTATTGAATATCTTGAACGGCCAATAAAGAATCTGCGCTTTGTTAATATATAGCACAAAGAAATCTTTACCTATCTCTGCAGCTTGTATCTGATCCCACTTCAGAGGCATACCTTCGCGCGGGTTGAGCTTCATGATGATTTGCTGGCTGGTGATCTCGTAATGAAATTTCTCAAACAACATTTTGCCTTGTTCGAGTTGGGTTACACCATAAAATTGCACCCACCAGAAAAGCAGGTATAGACCCAATCCTAAAACAGCAGCTATAAACCACCAGATGCTGGGTATCCATATATAGCCAAGACAGATAACAAATGCTCCAAGACCTGCGATCCATCCTTGTTTCTTTAACACATTTTTCAATGCTATGTTAATGTAGATCTTCTTTTCCAGTTTGTAGTTTTTCGTTTTAACGATCATATTCCTAATTCACATTTTTTCGTTCTATTGCTTTTTAACTCATTAACCAAGTATATATATATACTTCAGGTGTTTAGCGCTTTCAGGCTCAGGTCGAGACTTTTTACTGAATGAGTGAGCGCACCTACTGATATAAAATCAACACCACACTCCGCTACATTCCGTATAGTCTCTTCGGTTATACCTCCGCTGGCTTCAGTTTTATACTTACCCGCAATCAGCGCCACAGCCGTTTTCATGTCTTCCAGGCTCATGTTATCCAGCATAATGGTATCAACACCACCTACGCTCAACACTTCTTTTACCTCGGCCAGGTTCCGCGTCTCCACTTCTATCTGAAGATCGCGATTGGTGGCGCGAAGATAATCTTTTGTTCGAATGATTGCCTCGCGGTGTCCGCCTGCCATATCAATATGATTGTCTTTCAACATAATCATATCATAAAGTCCAATGCGATGGTTCTTTCCGCCACCAATCAGCACGGCCCATTTTTCTAGTAGCCTGAAGTTGGGTGTGGTTTTGCGCGTATCCAGCAGTACAGCATGCGTACCGGCAATAAGCGATGACAAGTAATGTGTTTTGGTAGCGATGGCACTCATGCGCTGCATGCAATTGAGCACGAGACGTTCGGCCGTGAGAATTGACCGTGATGGGCCGGAGACAATAAAGCCTACATCTCCTTTCTTTACAGGCCTTCCTTCGTTGATCAGGATCTCAACCTTCAATGCCGGATTGGTGCGTTTAAAAATTTCCAACGCAAGCTCTACCCCGGCAAGAATTCCATCTTCCTTAATCAGTAGCTGTGCTCTGTTGGTTGCTTCAGGCGGAATGCAAGACAAGGAAGAATGATCGCCATCGCCAATGTCTTCCGTAAAAGCAGATGCGATGAACTGATCGAGAAATTCTTCGGTGATGTAATAAGGCTTCACCGTGCAAAAATAGACGATGGGTTGAAATTTCCGTTCGCTACTTATTCTTTCACAAAGGAAATTTCGTGCACGAGTTGCTGGTTGCCAACCGTTTTGATCTTCATGAACACGCGGTGGGTTTCAGCGCCACTTTTATATTGGCCGATAGCAAAAGGCTGTCCTCCTTTGGAGGAACCCTGGTGTATGATATTGAATTCGCTAGCCGGATGTTGTTTGAAAAAATCGCGAAATATAAACTCAGCCTGCGCTTTGCTGTAGGACTCTACTTTGTCGTCAATGGTCACATCAACCGTCTGGTTCAGGTATTTGGAAAGTTCTTTCGCGCTTCCAGCCTTGATGGTTTCTTTCACCTGGCTGATCACGTCACTACTCTGTGCCACTACGGACACAGCATGTAAACTTAAAAGCACGAAAACTACTGACGAAATATATTTGTTCACCTTCATGGCAACTTTGTTGTGCGGCCAAAACTGTGCCACGCTTTGCAAGATAATGAAATTATAAGAGCAGCGGGGTCTTTCAATCGTTTACCCAAAACCTCAGTCTAAAACCCTTGAATTTTACAATCCACGATCGTGCAATTCATCCTTATATTTGCGCGGCAAATAAAGTCGAAGAACTAAAAATCAACCTATGAACAAAAAAGTATTGCTGATGATCTTAGACGGCTGGGGCATCGCGACCAACAAAGCTGTATCAGCGATTGACAAAGCAAAAACACCTTTTGTTAACTCTTTATACGGAAAGTACGCAAACAGTAAGCTGGAGGCCTCCGGATTGGCGGTGGGTTTACCGGCAGGACAGATGGGAAACTCCGAGGTAGGTCACATGAACATTGGTGCCGGCCGCGTTGTGTATCAGGATCTTGTGCGTGTAAACAAAGCGATTGATGACAAAGAGCTCGACCAGAATTCTGTGTTGCTGGATGCTTTTGCGTACGCCAAGAAGAACAACAAAAGTGTTCACTATATCGGGCTGGTGTCGGATGGCGGGGTGCACTCACATGTTGAGCACCTGAAGGGCTTGATCACCATCGCAAAGAATAACAACATCGACAATTTATTTGTACACGCTTTTACAGACGGACGTGATACGGACCCGAAAGGCGGCCTTGACTATATTAAAGAAGTTACCGATCATCTTAGTAAAACAACGGGTAAACTCGCGAGCATCGTTGGTCGCTATTACGCTATGGACCGCGACAAACGTTGGGAGCGTGTGAAGCTTGCGTATGATTTACTGGTACATGGTGTTGGCGAAAAATCTACCGATGCATTGAAATCTATACAACAGTCGTACGATGCGAATGTAACGGATGAGTTCATTAAGCCAATTGTAATGGTAGATGCCAAGCAACAACCTATAGCAACCATAAAAGAAGGCGATGTGGTGTTGTGCTTTAATTTCCGTACCGATCGCGGACGCCAGATTACACAGGCATTAACACAACAGGATTTTCCGGAGCAGCAAATGAAAGCGCTGCCGCTATACTATATCACGCTTACCAACTACGATGATTCTTTCAAAGATGTTAAAGTAATTTTTGATAAGGATAATCTTGAGAAGACATTGGGTGAAGTGGTTTCACTCGCGGGCAAAAAACAGATACGCATAGCGGAAACAGAAAAGTATCCGCACGTTACTTTCTTTTTCTCAGGTGGAAGAGAAGAAGCTTTCCCGGGAGAGTCTCGCATACTGTGTCCATCACCTAAAGTAGCTACATACGATCTTGCACCCGAGATGAGTGCCAATGATATAAAGGACAAGATTATTGTTGAGCTTAATAAGAAAGAGCCTGACTTTATCTGTCTCAACTTTGCAAACCCTGACATGGTTGGACACACGGGCGTTTTCGAAGCTGCTGTTAAAGCCTGCGAGACCGTTGACGCATGTGCACAACAAGTTACAGAAGCCGCTTTGAAAAACGGATATACTACTATCATCATTGCCGACCATGGTAATGCCGATATGATGATTAACGAAGATGGTACACCTAACACAGCGCATACAACCAACCTGGTACCTTGTGTTCTGGTTGACGATTCATACAAAGGCAAGTTGAAGGATGGAAAGCTGGGCGACCTGGCACCAACCATTCTCACGCTGATGGGAGTTGCTATCCCGTCTCAAATGACCGGAAATGTTTTACTGGAAAAATAATTTGATAAAAATCAGATCATTCCTTCACCTCTTTGGTATAGCATCGGTATTGATGTTCAGCATCAGTGCATGCGACCAAAGAGGTGTACAGTATGCAGGCTATTATCCAATTGATAGCCTCGTATCTTCACAAGTTCGCTTCCTTACAGAAGCAAAAGCTTCTACACAAAAAGTTGCCATGCTGGGTGAGAAGGAAGAGAAACAAACTATACAACCCAAAGACAGCACCGGATGGATGAACGAGCTGGATATATTCCACGAGTTGAAAACGCTTAACAAGCCTATCAACGTAGGTGCCTATAAAGTTGAAGACGGACTGACAGACAGTCGCAGCAATCTGAAAATAAAAACCATTGTTACCGATAAAGAACTACCGGTACGCTCGATGAAGATATACTATTACGGCAAGCCGGAAAATGTGAAGCGAATCGAAGCGCAATTCAAGGAAGTAAACTCACTCTATAGCAGCACGCGTTTTTTAACAATGGAATTTCAGGACGTCTACAATAAACCTGTGCTCTCATCCTACTCCGTTAACGGTGGGCAGAAAATGTTTTTAGGAGATACCGTTGTATTCTCTGTAAAAGGAAACATTATGCTGCAGTAGAAAATGCATTAAGTATAATTCAGTATCTCACAATAGAAGTATGGCGAAGCGAAAAAGCGGAGAACCGCTACGGGAAGAAGAGAAGAGACGCATTACCAAAACAAGTTTACGACAACTTGCAGGCATCTTCAGATTTATGTTGCCTTATAAGGGCTTGTTTATAACGGGGCTTGTTTCGTTGGTGTTATCCAGTGTAACGCTCATGGCATTCCCGCGATTATCAGGCGAGTTGCTCGATATAGCTTCCGGTAAACCAAAATATTTTGCATCGATCAACGAAGCCGCTCTTGCATTGCTGGCTATACTTTTTGTACAGGGAATTTTCTCGTTCATCCGGGTATATACTTTTTCTATTGTCGTTGAAAAAGGAATGGCAGATATCCGAAAATCAATTTACAAAAAGATAATCTGGATGCCCATGACATTCTTCGACAATAAGCGAGTAGGCGAATTGATGAGCAGAGTTGTGGCAGATACAGAAGTGCTTCAAAGCACTTTCAGTTTTACGCTGGCTGAGCTAATGAGACAGGTTATTACTCTAATTACGGGAACAGCCATTATATTTTACCTTGCTCCATCGTTGACTGGTTTTATGCTTCTTACCTTTCCGGTAATAGTTTTATCCGCACTAATTTTTGGAAAGTATATTCGCAGACTCTCAAAGAAAACACAAGATAAATTAGCAGAGGCAAATATTATTGTAGAGGAATCTTTTCAGTCTGCTTCCGTAGTAAAGTCTTTTACCAACGAAGTTTTTGAAATTAACCGCTATAGCAAAGCAGTTAACGAAGTTGTGGGTACAGCACTCCATGGGGCAAAATATCGAAGTCTTTTTATCTCGTTTATAATCTTTGTTGTATTCGGTGGTATAGTTGCTGTGGGATGGTATGGAGCTAAGCTTGTACAGGTAAATGAAATCACAACGGGTGAGTTATTCTCGTTTGTTCTATATACCTCATTCATCGGTTTTTCCATTGCAGGCCTGGGAGATATTTACTCTCAATTTCAGCGGGCAATCGGTGCCTCCGAACGTATACTCGACATTCTGCATGAACACGATGAAGCTGAAACTACCGAGTCATCTCCACTGAAATTGCAGGGAAAAATTTCTTTCGAGAATGTTTCATTTTCATACCCTACGCGTTCAGAGCTTACTGTATTAAAGCAGCTCAACTTCAGCATTGCTCCCGGAGAGAAAGTGGCATTGGTAGGACAAAGCGGCTCGGGTAAATCAACGATTATTAATTTACTGATGCGCTTTTACCCGATACAGCAAGGAAATATAAAAGCAGACGATCAAAATATCTATAACTTCAATCTCACATCGTATCGTAACAACATTGGTATTGTACCACAAGAGGTAATACTTTTTGGTGGAACAATCTTCGAGAACATTGCTTACGGTAAACCGGGTGCAAGTGCGGACGAAGTGCGCAAAGCTGCACAGCAGGCAAATGCATTGGAGTTCATTGAAAGATTTCCTGAAAAATTTGACACTGTCGTTGGCGAGCGTGGTGTAAAACTTTCCGGCGGGCAGCGTCAGCGTATAGCCATCGCGAGAGCTATTCTTAAAAATCCTTCGATCCTGATATTGGATGAAGCAACGAGCTCGCTGGACGCGCAGTCGGAAGTATTGGTACAGCAGGCACTGGAGACATTGATGGAAGGTCGAACAACCATTATTATTGCGCACCGTCTCAGCACCATTAAAAAGGTTGATCGCATCTTTGTAATCAAAGAAGGCATGCTGGCAGAAACCGGCTCGCATGCTGAACTAACGCAGCTCGATAATGGTATTTATAGTAACTTGCTGAAGCTACAACTACAATGATCATGAATGCTCCTTCCGATCGTTTATTGAAAACATTCCGGTTGCGCTCCACTCCCAGCCGACAGGAGATTCTTCATCTTTTTTTGAATAAAGACTATGCGCTTTCGCATGGCGATATTGAAAAGGAGATCAATAATGAGCTCGATCGTGTAACGGTTTATCGTACGCTCAAGACTTTTCTTGACAAAGGACTTATTCACAAAGTGCTGGATGACGAAGGAAGTCTCAAATACGCATTGTGCAACGATGCGTGCAGCAAGACCGGTCATCACCACGACCATGTTCATTTCAAGTGTACCAGTTGCGGTCAGACCAACTGCCTGGAAGTTGAAGTTCCCGTTGTTAAACTCCCAAAAGGCTACCGGGCGAGTGAAGTAAATCTTCTGATTCAGGGAATCTGCGAGCGTTGTTCCCGTTGAGACAATACTTTCTTTTACTTTTTCAAAATTGACTTCGTATAAATCGAATGCGGAGTTTTTGAGATTGAAATATATTTGTAGTTTTGGCATTCACATATTTCCAATAGTGTGATTTTTTAATGTTTACAGGCTTTTAATCATTAACCGAAAGAACCCCCTTTGTCATCATTGGTGAACATACTCCTCTTCTCCCTTTTCGGAAACCAGAGTGAACGGGAGACCATCCTTTTTGGTGTTTTTGCCGTAATTATCCTTTTGTTCCTGGTCCTTGATCTGGGCTTGTTCCACAAGCAGGCACACAAGATCTCTACGAAGTCAGCACTCTATCAATCCATCTTCTGGGTAATGATCTCTACCCTGTTCGGCTTTTTCATATATAAATATGATAACAGCGGAGCTGAAGGCGCGGTAGAATATTTCTCTGCATACCTGACCGAGTATGCACTGTCTGTTGATAACATCTTTGTAATACTTCTTATCCTGAAATATTTCCAGGTAAAAGAAGAGTACTATCATAAAACTCTTTTCTGGGGGATTCTCGGAGCCATTGTGTTCCGGGGTATCTTTATTTTCGTAGGAGCATTCCTCATTCACAAGTTCCATTGGATACTATACATCTTCGGGGTGTTCCTGATCTACTCCGGTATCCGCATTTATTTCGAAGATGGTGATGAGAAAATCGAACCAGACAGAAACCCGATCATGCGGGTGTGCCGGAAATATTTACCGATGACGAAAGACGACCACGGTGGAATGTTTGTAGTACGGGAATTGGGTAAGCTCAAGTTTACGCCTCTGTTCCTGGTAATCGTTCTCATCGAGACAACCGATCTTATCTTCGCGGTGGACTCTATTCCTGCTGCGTTTGCCATTACGCAGAACGAATTCCTGATCTATACATCTAACATTTTCGCGGTAATGGGTCTTCGAGCCATGTTCTTCCTGCTGGCGGGTATCATTGACAAGTTCTATCTTCTTCAAAAAGGTTTATCTATTATCCTCTTCTTCATCGGTGCTAAAATGCTGTTGGAGATTTTCGATGTGGATGTAAATGTATACCTGTCGTTTGCCGTGATCATTGCAACGCTCACGCTATCCATTATTTTCTCGGTAATTGTTCCCCGCAAAGCGGAGGCGGAAGAGCAGGAAGAGTAATCAGAATAAATATGCTATAGCTAATTTCCATAGCAAGCTCTGCTATAGACGTTAGCTTAGGCCTTCGGCAAACAAATTCCTCGGAAGGATTTTCAACAAGATCGGCAGTGTTAAAAATTTTTGCGGCAGCGAAATGATCACAAAGGTTGGAAGCGTTTTCATCATCTGAATCAGTTGCATGCGCATGTGCTCCTTCTCTTCCAGTGTAAGTTCATTTGCACGAGCCTTGCGCAACAGGTTGAGAACATCTTCCCGCTCGTGTATCTCTTTTAACAGTCTACTTTTATTCTTTTCGGCTACGCGTGCTACACGCTTAATGAATTGCTCACTTACCTGGTGAAAGTCCTGCTTATTCTGAAGGTATTCTAATTGCTCCCAATGTTCCAGCACAAAGCCTTCAATGGCAATCATGCTGTTCTCCAAATCTTCGTCAGAGAAACTCAGGTAATGACAGAAGCTCTTCAGATAGTCAAGCTCTGACTGCTCTACTTTTTTATCAACCCAAAGTGTAAGAATTGCTATTTCCAGGAAAAATTTGCGCAGGATCCACGAGTTCTCCGAAGGCAGATTTATATCCTCAACCGCTATACCTTCTTCAAAAATTTTAGCTGCTTCTTTTTTACGTTCGTGCGAGAGATCAGTACTCTGCAGAAAAAACTCCAGCAGTCTTTTCTCTTCAAAGGCAATCTCTTTGTTAGCATGCGCGGCCGATGCTATAACTTTTACAACGGAGAAGCGAAGTTCATCGCGTTCGTATCGGAAAAAATCGGCAACAACTTTATCGGCATTGGTATGTATCCACTGACCAAAAATAAATACGTCCAGAAACAGCAATGCGTTGTGAAAGAAGTACTCCCAGAAATTTCCCTCAAAGGTGCTGGTATGTTCAATGCGTTTCTCCAGAATTTTTTCAACCAGCTCCATCAAGGTCTTCTTACGGCCAAACAAAGTCTTGGTAGGAATGGAAAGCTCCGGAAATATATTGTTGTAAAAATTACTTACGCTCTCAAGTGTCTTCATGAACACACGCGAAAGATCTTCTTCACTGGTAACGGGTTCATCATGAAAAAGCAATGAACTGCAGACGAGACTTTCAGCAAGCAGAATCTTCATGCGATCTTTCTCATCCCAATGATCACTACCGGGGAAATCGATCTCGCCAATAATCTGGCCGTACATTAATCCGGTAGGTTGTATAATGCGATAAAGTGAGTACTCCGGATGCGATGCCTTACGCTTCGTTTCCATAGTAAGGTCCTGTAGCAACTCCTTTCGGAATTCCAGGTATGCCTGAAGCCAACCTTTTTCGCGGGGTTCCATGTCCGGGATATAGTTCTGCAATCTGAAATTACAGAAAATAAATCAATCGGTAAGCACGCTGCTATAAAACGCTCTTCCAGCCGTTTGCTTCTATGCTTTTGGCCGCAGCTTCTACTTTGGTCTGCAACGATTTTTTGAAGGAGTCCAATCGCTCACCGAGTGCTTTATCCGTGGCTCCTATAATTTGCGCTGCCAGTATACCAGCGTTGCGTGCACCGTCTAACGCTACCGTTGCAACGGGTACGCCTGCCGGCATTTGCAAAATGGAAAGTATAGAATCCCATCCATCAACCGAGTTAGAAGATTTTACGGGAACACCAATCACCGGTAAAGATGTAAGCGAAGCCACCATGCCCGGCAAGTGTGCAGCGCCACCAGCACCGGCTACAATTACTTGTATACCACGGTTGCGCGCTTCGGTTGCGTACTCTACCATGCGCAACGGTGTACGATGTGCTGATATAACGGTAAGCTCGTATGAAACAGCCAACTCATCCAAAACTTCCGCAGCTTCTTTCATGATTCTCAGATCAGACTGGCTGCCCATAATTATACCTACCAATGGTTTACTCATAATCAGGCTATAACTTTTAAAGTTTGCTTTACAAAATCCGCAGTCTTCTTCAACCGCGCTATATCTTTATCAACAATGGTAACGTGTCCCATTTTACGGAATGGTTTCGTAATGCGCTTGCCATATAGATGTACATGAACTCCCGGAAGCTTGGCTACTTCATGAAAGCCTTCATACTTAGCGAGGCCCGAATAATCTGCTTCACCCAGCAGGTTTACCATGGCGCTTGGTAATACCAATGTAGTGTCTCCCAACGGTAAATTAAGTATAGCACGAAGATGTTGCTCGTACTGTGAGGTGATGTTAGCTTCTATGGTTTGATGGCCACTGTTATGCGGACGTGGTGCAATTTCATTTACCAGCACCTTACCATCTTTTGTTACAAACATCTCTACCGCCAGCAAGCCTACCATATCGAGTTTTGTAATAATGGTCTTCGCTATAGCATCGGCTTCCTTTATAACTGATTCAGGTAAATCTGCCGGTGCAAACAGATACTCCACAAGGTTGTGTACCGGGTGAAACACCATCTCTACCACCGGAAATGTTTTTATCTCACCCGCTTCATTGCGTGCTACGATAACTGAAATTTCCTTATCGAAGTCGATCAGTTTTTCGAGAAGACCCGGGGCATCAAATGCATTATCAAGATCTTTTTCGCTGCGGAGTATTTGCACACCGCGACCATCATATCCTTCCTTACCCAACTTGTTTACAGCTGGCAGAAACGATGCATTTGCTTTTACCTCGGCTGCGTTTTGCACGAGTATAAATTCGGCAGTAGGTATACCATTGTTTTGGTAGAAAGCTTTCTGCGTTCGTTTATCCTGTATCAGTTCAATGACCTCTGGCTGCGGATATACTTTCTTGCCTTGCTGAGCCAATGCTTTCAGTGCAGATGTATTCACATTTTCGATTTCGATCGTGATCACATCGCACGCATTTCCAAATTTCATTACGGTGTCGTAATCCGTAAGCTTGCCGTGATGAAATTCTGCGAGCGTTGCACAGGGAGCGTGTTCATCCGGATCGAGTATGGAAAAGGGTATATTGAAATCTATACCCGATTGAATTAGCATTCTGCCGAGCTGTCCTCCACCGAGAACACCCAGTTTAAAATTTTGCTGAAAAGAAAGCGCCAAGGTGCCTTTAATTTTTGTGGCGAAGTTAATGATATCTTTCTGCCTGTAGGAAAATTAACTAGGGCATTTTATCAGACATGAAGTCTACCGACAAAATCTGGTCGCCCACTTCAATGATATGTACTACCTCCATACCGCTCTCCACGTCAGCAAAAATTGTATAACGGCCATCCAGGTGTGGCGTGGGTGAATGTGTAATAAACCATTGAGTGCCCTCGGTGTCTTTACCGGCTGAAGCCATTCCTACACTTCCGGTTTTATAGCGCTCCATCGAAAACTCCGAACGAATGGAGTAATCTTCACTTCCCCAGCCATCGCCCCGGTTACAACCGGCCTGAATAACAAAGTTAGGCACTACACGATGAAAGAATTTCTGATTGAAATATTTCTGGTTGAGCAGGGATACAAAGTTAGCCACCGAACCTGGTGCTTCTTCTACCAGCAGTCTGATAACGATATCACCTTTGGTAGTACTGATTTTAACCCTCTGATCTTTCGGGATTGTCTTTACAAGTTTCCAATCGATCGGATGATTGAATTCATTTTTAACGGGCGATGAATTTTTCTTTCCTTCAAAGTACGCGATAGCAGCTTCAAGCGGTTGAAGAGCTTCGTTGTCTTTCGGCAGACTTAGTTTCTTTTTGGCATCATGCAAAAATGTATAATCTGTTATTACTGATTTATAGCCCAGCGTAGAGTCCATCAAAGCACCGGCTACTATACCGATAACCGCAGCGTCACCGGTTTGCACTGCTTTCTGATATATAGCGGCAAATTGTTTTTTCCATGCGGGATCAAATTTCTTATCATAATTCATGGCCACCAACGCGTCTGCCGCTGATGAACGAACAACCGGTGTATCAGCAGCCAGTAGTTGTTCTTCCACAAAGGTGTACATCATGATCGATGCCCGCAGTGCTGAAAGCAGTGCCGCTTTCTTATAAGGGTTCGTTGCAGTCTTTATCGTACCCGCTACTTCTTCAGCCAGATCTTTACCGTTACCTGCGCGGAGTGCCGCTTCATATAGGTTGGCCTGCACGCGCTGATTGGATGTAATTTTTGCAAGCGCTGCTATTTCCTGCCACGCATCTTTTGTTATCACTTCCTTGATCACTTCGGAAGCCGTTACAGCTATATTTACCTGCTCATCAGTCAGTGCACTCAACAGTATAGCTTTGGTTTTATCAAACGGAAAACTTTGCAACGCACGAACTGCATTGGCACGAATGCGATAGTCAGCATTGCTTTTTACAATACGCTCCAGGTTTACCCGGGAAGAATCGGTTTTGATTTTACGCAGCGCGAGGGCAGAAGCCATGCGCACATCAGAGGAAAGATCATGCAGAGCAGATGCTATTATAGCTTTCTCATACTGATCAAATCCATTCGCAGCGCGTGCAAAGTAATGGGCTGCTGCCAGTCGGGCGGGTTCTGTGTGAGGTTTTTGTAACAACTCCGCAGCACGCTTATGAAAAGAGCTGTCGAGTATATTTCGAAGTCCGCTGCGATACAGCGATAGCGATAGGCCTTCTGTAGCCAGTGAGTCCCATGGCTTTTCGTTTAACGCCCAGCGCGAAGTTGCTTTACCGTAGGCTTCCAGTATTTCTTTCTGAACCATGGTGTTCTTTTCCTTCGCTATAGCAAGTGCTAACACAACGGCACCGCTATTGGTTTTAATCTGTCCCAATGCATAAGCAGCCGCTTGTCGCACGGTGGAATCAGTATCATTCAGCAATACTTCTTTTAAAGCATTAACCGCTGTGCTGTCCTGAATGGAAGCAAAGGCAAGTACTGCATCTCTGCGATATGTTGCATCGATGTGTTTGAAATAGGTATATAAACTATCGGATAGTCTGCGATCCTGGAAGTCAGCAATCTTTACAAAAACAGTATCGGAGAATTTGTTAACCGCCTCTTTTTTCGGCTTTGTGCAAGAAGTAAAAATGACCAGGATAAGAAATATACCTGATGCCGCTAATCGTATCATAAGTTTACAGAATTAAAATATAGGAGGTAAAGTCCGCGCGCGATTCACTACATCATCGAACTCCATGCCTGCTGTTTTAATGGAGTATAGCAATAGTTTGATTTCTTTAACGTGTACGCGGCCGTCTGCTTCTGATAGTCTGTAGAGTGTGGCAAATGCTTTCAACTTCTCTTCCTGGCTACACACGCCAATCAGATCAAGCCCGGTGTCATAAACTTTACGTTCGTTGAATTGCTGGAAGCCTGCTTCAAACTCACGGAATACATCATCCGATATCTGCTCATGTTTTTTAATGAGACGAAGTGCTTCCAATTCCTTTTCATCGGCAATTCCATCTGCATCGATTAGCAGTTTAACAAGATATAGTAACCCCAGCTGGTAGTTCTTATTCATGCATCAGAAATTGACAACTGTAAGTTATAAATTATGACAACACGATGAAGAATCGCTGGTAAGAAAAACTATGAAAAGATTTGGTACACCGCCAATGCAGAAACATACGCCAGCACTGTCATGTACGCCAGTTGAATAAGTGGCCATTTCCATCCGTGTGTTTCACGATATACAACCGCGAGCGTACTCATGCACTGCATGGCAAATGTGTAAAATACGAGGAGTGAAAAACCTACGGCTGGCGTAAACCGCGGACCACCGGTATCAGGATTGACCTCTTCTTTCATTCGTACCTTGATGGTAGTCTCATCCTCGCCAACACTACCAATGCTGTAAATAGTAGCGATCGTACCAACAAATACTTCGCGTGCTGCGAAAGATGTAATGAGCGCTATACCAATTTTCCAATCGTAGCCTAATGGTTTAATGGCAGGCTCAATCGCTTTGCCAATAATACCGGCATACGAGTTCTCCAGTTTATAAGCAGCAACACGATCGGCAAATGCCTGCTCTGTGAGACGCATGTTCTGTGTTTGCTGCGACACAACCTCCTCAGCTTTACTCATGGTATCGCCAGGACCATAGCTTGCCAGCACCCAAAGTATAATGGCTATTGCCATAATTACTTTACCGGCTTCCAACACAAATGCTTTTGTCTTTTCAAGTATAGTATATCCTACGTTCGACCATTTTGGAATTCTATAGGTCGGTAGTTCCATCATGAGGTAACTGCGTTCCTTCACGTTAATGATCAACTTCATAACCCACGCAGAACCTAAAGCAGCAAAAAAACCGAGCAGATATAGTCCCATGAGTGCAAGACCCTGCATGTTAATGACGCCTAATACTTTTTGATCCGGCACGATCAACGCAATGAGAATTGTAAATATAGGCAGGCGTGCCGAGCAACTCATCAACGGTGTTACCAGTATGGTAATGGTTCGCTCTTTCCAGTTATCGATGGTGCGCGTAGCCATGATCGCAGGTATAGCACACGCTACTCCCGACATAAGCGGAACAACACTTTTACCATTGAGTCCGAACTTGCGCATTACTTTGTCCATCAGAAAAACAACGCGCGCCATATAGCCTGACTCTTCGAGTATCGATATAAACGCAAACAGTATGGCAATCTGCGGAACGAAGATTATAATTCCACCAAGTCCGGGTATAACACCTTCTGCCAACAGACTGGTGAGTGGTCCTTCCTGTAAAACCGAACCTACATAATTACTGAGTGAGGCAAATACACTATCAATAAAATCCATTGGTAATGTTGCCCACGCGAAGATGGCCTGAAAAATAAGGAAGAGTATACCGAAGAAAATAAGATAGCCCCACACTTTATGTGTGATGATGTGATCGATCTGATTCGATTTCTTTTTCCAGGAATGATCCGGAGCTTTCAGTGTAACATCATTCAGCAGATCCTGAATGAAGCTATAGCGATGTATTGTTTCAGCGCCCTGAAATTTACCGGGGAAAAACTGGTGAGTATCTCTGATCTGGTCTACAATCTTCTTCCGCTCTGCTGTTAGAAAAGTGAGCGAACGCGGCTGCTCTAAAAACAGGTAGGCTTCATAATCATTATCAACATTCAGTCGCTCGCGTAACTCCCGTACAGGTTCTTTTGTATCATCCCATATAGAAAATACTTTTTTCTCAGGCACGGGCAGCGGCTTGGCGAGCTGTGCTTTCAACTCATTTATACCTATACCATTGCGTGCATTTATCGTAACAACGGGTACACCGAGCTTTTTCGACAGCATCTGAATGTCGTAGCTGATGCCGGCTTTTGCTGCGAGGTCCATCATGTTCAGCACAAGCATAGTGGGCAAGCCAACATCAATAACTTGTGTGAGCAGCAACAGTCCGCGTTTCAGATTAGTAGCATCGGCTACAACAACAATTTTATCAGGAGTATTTTCAGAATGATGATCGAGCAGTACTTCAGAAACAATCTGCTCATCCAGACTTCTCGGATATATACTATATACACCGGGGAAATCGATTACCTCTACAATATTGCTATTGGAAAGTGTGCAGGTTCCGGATTTTTTTTCAACCGTTACTCCGGGAAAATTTCCAATCTTCTGATTAAGACCCGTGAGGTGATTGAACAGCGATGATTTCCCTGAGTTCGGATTACCGATTAATGCAATTTTTAAACGTTTCGGAGAAGCCATCTACATTAGTTCAGAATAGATATAGTTGCTGCTTCTTCCAGACGAAGCGAAAGTTCGTAGCCTGAAACACTGATACAGATCGGGTCGCCAAAGGGGGCGGTAAAATTAAAACGCACGGCAGCTCCAGGTAAACACCCCATCTCCATCAACTTTACAGAAAGATGGTCGTCTGTAAAACCCGCCACAATCCCAACTTCACCGGGCTTCATTTCTGAAACATTTTTCAACCGTGTCATCCCCTACTTATTTAGATTAATTTCAAACAAGACAAAGATATGGGTGGTTCCGATGTGGAGCAAATGATTTATTTTTCAAAAAGTAATGTTGTTAATCATATTTTAACGGGTGAATATGGATAAGAAAAAGAAGCCGGCAAAAAAGGATGATCAGGCGCCAAAGGCAGCCCCGAAACCGGAAGAACCAATCGTAAAAGAAGAAGAAAAGCCTTTTGACTTCGGAGGTTTTCCGCAGCGTGACTTAAAAAAGAATCTGGGTTGCGGCTAGGCCGAGCCGTCTTTAGAACGAAGTTATACTTACGTAGATGATGCGTATACTTACCGCGATAACCATTATACCCACGAAAATCATCATTCGCTTAACAGGTAATCGGCTGGAGAGATATGCTGCGATTGGTGCGGCTACAATTCCACCGGCAATGAGCCCGGCAATTACCTGCCAATGACTGAGTCCGATAACAGCAAAGAATGTGAGTGAACTGGCGAGTGCTACAAAGAATTCTGTAAGATTAACAGAACCTATAGTATAGCGCGGATGTCTGCCACCGGCAATTAATGTTGATGATACAATAGGTCCCCAGCCGCCTCCGCCAATAGAGTCCATAAAACCTCCAAACGTAGCGAGCTTCGGTATAGCTTTCGATTTTATTTTTTTATTGCTGCCTACAATAGCTTTGCGAATGATGACAATACCCAGATATAAAGTATAAATAGCAATAACGGGTTTGATATAGCTGTTATACTGTTCAAGCGATGAAAGTACATAAGCCCCTAATGCAGCACCAATTACACCTGGCAATAATAGAGTCTTAAAAAGTTTCTTGTTAACATTCTGAAACTTCAGGTGCATAAGTCCTGACACTCCACTTGTAAAAATTTCAGATGTATGAATGCTTGCACTGGCTGCAGCAGGCGGAACGCCAAACGAAAGCAGGAATGTTGAAGCACTCACCCCATAGGCCATACCCAGTGCACCGTCAATCATCTGTGCTATAAAACCAGCGATCATGAACAAATAGAAATCATCACTCAGCTGGCTAACCCATGAATCGGTGATTTCAAAAACATTATACGAATAGAGAATTACACCAAACGTAAACACCGCTATCGCTACAATAACCGTGATGTACACATACCTCCAATTGAATGCAGGTTTTTGTGGTACTTCCAGTGTTGTAACTTTTTCGTATGCTTGCTGAGTCTCCATCTCTGTTTCTGTGTTGTTCCGTCTATCCTCTATTCTCTATCGAACTAGTATACAAATATGGGCCCACATAATCTACCGACCAAACATTCTCGGAAAAAAGGACGCAAAAATCTGAAATCTCCTCTGATTAGCCGTTTTCAGATGCTTTCGGCAACAAATACGCGCTTCACGCGCTCACTGGTGTTCGTTAAAATTTCGTATGGAATAGTCTTGATCGAAGCTGCTACTTCCTGTATCGGCAATTGTGCTCCAAATAAAATTACTTCATCACCCTCGTTAGCGTCAATACCGGTTATGTCTACCATCGACATGTCCATGCATACATTTCCGATAACCGGTGCGCGCTTTCCATTGATCAAGACATGCCCTACACCGCGACTGAACGCGCGGCTGAACCCATCGGCATAACCCACGGCAATCGTGGCAAGTGTCATGTCTTGCTCGGCCACTCCTCTTCGTCCGTATCCTATACTTTCACCCTTCGGAATATTTCGCACCTGCGATATAATTGTCTTTAATGTAGCAACAGGCTTGAGCTCATGGAAACCTTCTGTTGTAGGATCAACACCGTACAACCCTATGCCTAAGCGCACCATATCCATTTGTAAATGCGGGAGCCTGAGTATACCTGGTGTATTGAGAATATGATAGAATGGTTTATAGCCTAACGCCTCGGAGATAACGTCTGCCCACCGTCTGAATTTGTCGGCCTGGCTTGTTGAAAACGCATCATGCTGCAATTCGTCTGCTCCCGCCAGGTGGCTAAATATAGAGGCAACTTTAATATTCGGATTTGATGAAAGTAAATTTGTTAGCTCACCAAGATCGCGTTCTTCAAAACCGAGACGGTGCATACCGGTATCAAGCTTGATATGAATATGACATACCTTCCCTTGAAGGAAAGCTGCCAGTGCTTTGAGGATTTTAAAACTATATATCTCCGGCTCTAAATTATAGGTGAGAATAGAATTGAAGCTTTCTTCCGAAGGGTTCATCACCATAATCGGAAGTGTAATGTGGTTCTTGCGCAGATCTACCCCTTCATCGGCATAAGCCACGCCCAGGTAATCTACCTTATGATATTGAAGTATATTGGCTATCTCATTACTGCCACTACCATATGCAAATGCTTTCACCATTACCATAATACGTGTGGAAGGACGTAAGCGCGATCGGAAGAAATTAAGATTATTCACCAGTGCGCCAAGGTTTATTTCCATAACGGTGCCATGTACTTTACGCTGCAGCCGGCTTACTATCTTCTCGAACTGAAAAGCACGAGCACCCTTCACCAGTATAACTTCATCCTGGAGTTGATCGGTATTAAAATTACTCAGAAAGTCTTCAGTACTTTCATAAAAGGAAGCATTCGCGGAAAACAGGTGTTTGAATTCACCGAGAACTTTACCCACTCCTGTAAAGTTATCTACCTTGTTCCGCTGCACCAGTTCAGCGATCTGTTTTATCAATGCGTCTTTTTCCAATCCGGATTCAAGTATATCCGAGAGGATGATTCGTTTACGCGTGCGCTGATGTTGATGAAGCAGAAACTGCAAACTTATTTCGAGACCAGCCAGATCGTTATTATAGGTATCATCAATCAACTGGCAATGGTTTATACCTTCCTTCAACTCCAACCGCATGTGCACTGTTCGCAAGCTGGTTATACACTCCTGTATATATATAGGATCATATTTCAACCAAAGCAAAAGCGCCACACAATGAAAGCAGTTCTCAACCGATGCCGGATCTGAGAAGGGCAACGTTAGCGAGAAAGTATGTTTATTATAGGTTACATTGAAGCCTGAAGCTTTTCGCTGAATGCTAACATCTGCTCCTTCCTTGTAGCCCCACGTAAAAAGTTTCTTCAATTCATGGGCAGCCACTGCGCGATCTATAGCCGCATGATCTTTACAGTATATAACTACCTTGGCTTCGTCAAACAGTCGCAGCTTCTCCTGTATCTTTTGCTCACGATCAGAAAAACCTTCGTCATGTGCAGAACCAATTGTTGAAAATATACCGATTGTGGGCTGAATGACCTGAGCGAGATTCTGCATTTCGTCAGGTCTGGATATACCGGCTTCAAAAATTCCGATCTGATGATGCGACTGTATCTGCCACACCGACAACGGCACGCCTACCTGTGAATTATAACTTCCCGGGTTTTTAACAACATTCAGTTTTTTAGACAACATCTGGAACAACCATTCTTTAATAATAGTCTTTCCATTACTTCCGGTAATGCCTACAACTGGTATACTAAATTGTGAGCGGTGAAAAGCAACCAGGCGTTGCAACGCCTGTATAGATGATGATACTTGTATAATGTTGGCTTCCGGCAATTGCTCAACGCTATCAACCTTTTGCTCCACTACAAATTGCCGGATGCCGCGCTGGTATAGCTCATGTATAAAGCGATGGGCATTATGTCGCTCACCGGCAATAGCAAAGAAAAGTGTTCCGGGTGTTGCCGTAGCCTTTCTGCTATCGATACTCAATGAAGTTATACCTCTGTCTTCAAAGGTGAAAACAGTTTTACCTTTTAATATTCTTTCAAGCTGCGAAAATCGGATCATGGTTTAAAACAGACGAGCACCGTTCGGCACCTCTTTGTCTATCGTGCTCAAAACAACAGCTTTATTTTTATCCGGGAAACCCGTCACCAAAACTTCTGATACAAAATTTGCGATTTGCTTCGGAGGGAAATTCACCACGCAGATAACGCGTTTGCCAATTAATTCCTTCGGTGTATAGTGCTCAGTAATTTGAGCACTTGATTTTTTTATACCGAGCTCTCCTAAATCCACCCATACCTTTATAGCAGGTTTCTTTGCTTCCGCAAACGATTCCGCTTTTACGATAGTGCCGGCCCGTAAATCAACTTTCGAAAATTCGTCCCATGTTAACATTGGTATAAAATATTAAAAACTATAAAATTTCTTACATCTTTCGGTCAACCGACTGAAGTTATGCCGAAAGAAATGGCATTACGAGTTTAATTTCGTACTTTGTCGAAACAAAAAATAAAATTCTGGCGTTAACTACAAGCACCTGGGGAGCCTACAACCATAATGAAGCTTAAACTTCATCACATATTGGTAACAACTTGCCTGAGTATTCTTGCTCCGGCCGGTATTTCTACGCTTCATGCGCAAGATGCATCCTTCGATGAAACACCAGCTACCTCAGAAAAAGAACGGGTAAACTACTATCCAGGTGGTGAAGGTGAGCCTGCTGGTGGCGGTGCAACCGTTAACACGAACAGCAATAAATCCACTACGGCTTTACGAGATTCCTCCAGCTTTAAAACGTTTACTCCGGCACGCGTACCGATCGAACCTTCCAAACATAACGCGAAACCTGCTCATGACGAAGACGATGTTCTATCGTTCAACTTCCTTTACTATATCATCCGGAAGTATAAACTTCAGGATATCGTAGATTAACAATACTTTTTTTGTTTCTATTCATATATTTGCAACGATGTTGCAAATATTAAAAATTACGGTTTTCGCGATTGGTTCGCTTTTGGTGATTCGGGGAGTTGCTCAATCGCAGCCATGCAATCTTTCTTTGAGGGGTACTGTAAAAGATAAAGATGGGACATCGCTGATTGGTGCAGCGATCTGGATTGAATCGCTACAAAAAGGAAGCAGTGTTGATGCCGATGGAACATTCTTAGTCGAAAATCTCTGCGCAGGAAAATATACTATAACTGTAAAATTTGTTGGCTATACCGATAAGACCATAGGTATAGATATACCGGCAAGTGATCCTGTCAAAATTATACTGGATCAAAATGTACAACTCTTACACGAAGTTGTTGTTGAAGGTGCGCACGCTGAACAGCATGGTATATCGCAATCAGTGAGTGCACTCTCGTCCGAGCAACTTGATGCCAACACGGGTAAATCATTGGGTGAACTGGTAAGGCAGCTTCCTGGTGTCAGCTCATTGAATACAGGTCCTGCTATTTTCAAACCTGTTATACAAGGTCTGCATAGCCATCGTATACTAATATTGAATAATGGCATTCGGCAAGAAGGACAGCAGTGGGGCATTGAACACGCGCCCGAAATAGATCCGTTCATTGCATCCGAAATAGAAGTAGTAAAGGGAGCAGAAACCGTACGCTATGGTGCCGATGCTGTAGGAGGAGTAATTATTGTGAATGCTCCGGAGCTCAGCTACACCAATAAACTTAAAGGTGAAGTAAATATAGGTGCCATGTCGAACGGCCGGTTAGGAGTTTTCTCCGGCACGGTAGAAGGAGGATTCAAAGGGACGCAAAACTGGGGCTGGCGTTTACAGGGCACTGCTAAAAAAGGTGGCGATTTTCATGCTCCGAATTATAATCTATCAAACACTGGTGTTCGGGAATATGATTTTTCAGGAACGTTGGGATATAAAAAGAACGATCAACAACTCGAAATATACTTTAGCAGCTTTAATACACAGATCGGAATCCTGCGCAGCGCACACACCGGAAATATAGCTGACCTTCAATCATCCATTGAGAATGAACGCCCCTGGTATATAGCCGACTTCACATACGACATCAACAATCCACGACAAAAGATCAATCACCAATTACTGAAAATAAAAGCATCTAAAAATCTAAAGGGTCTTGGCAAACTAAATATACTCTATGGCGGTCAGTACAATAAACGTAAAGAGTTTGATATACGCAGAGGTGGCCGCAGCGATATACCTGCATTGTCGCTTGATCTTCTCAGCAACGTTATTGATGCATCGCTGGAGCACAGTCTCGGCAGTAGCTGGTCAGGCAGTGTCGGCGTAAACGGTACATTCAGAAACAATAATAATGAAGCAGGCACCGGTATAGTGCCCCTCATACCCGACTATGACCTATATGCCGGAGGAATTTTTATCATAGAAAAATTACGGAAGGAAGATTGGGTGCTGGAGCTGGGCGGACGCTTCGATCATCAATACCTGCAGGTTCTTACTTTCAATAGGCAAAACGAACTTATTAAACCAACCTTCAATTTCAATTATTTCTCGGGCTCCGCAGGAGTGTCTTATTTCTTTTCTGATAAGTCAAGATTCATATCGAACATTGGCATATCCTCACGTCCTCCTCACATTAGTGAATTATATAGCCAGGGACTTCACCATGGCACAGCCTCTATTGAAGAAGGATTGATGTTACAAAATGGAGATTGGTCGAATGATCTTTCGCAGGTAAAGAAAGAAGTCTCGAAAAAATGGAGTAATACATTTCAACATACTGGCGAGAACGTGAGCTTCGAGGTTACCGGATTTATCAATCTTATTGATAACTATATATACCTTCAGCCAACTGAAACACGTCTAACCATTCGCGGATATTTCCCTGTCTTCAAGTATAAACAAACTGACGCGCTGCTTGCCGGGGGTGATGCCTCTGTAAATGCCGGTATAACCAAACGGCTTAGCTATACCGGCAAGTTTTCTTATTTGTATGCACGCGATGTTACAAAAGATGATAAGCTTCCACTAATTCCACCAACACAATTGGAAAGTACATTGCGCTATGCATTTAACAACATCGGTAATTTCAAGAATATATATATAGCTGTAAGCATTCCTGTTACGCTCAAACAATATCGGGCACCACTCACAGTATATCCGGAAGATGTACCGGACTACACAGACGATCGAAACTTTGACTTTATGTCGGCACCTGGCGCTTATGCATTACTCAATGTTGAGATCGGAGGAAAGATTCCTGTCAGCAAGCATGATTTATCAATAACATTAAGTGGAGAGAATTTACTGAACACATCGTATCGAAACTATATGAATCGCCTTCGATACTATGCCGATGACCTCGGCAGAAACGTCATGCTTAGACTCAAGTATAATTTTACAAATTAATAAACAACTAAAAATCAATTCTATGAAAATGAACCGTTCCGAACAGTTAAAAATGGTAGCACCATTTCTTTTTTACTCTTTTCTATTTGCAACATTGTTGCTTTCATCTTGTAGCGATGATGACCCGACACCAACCAATGAAGAAGAAGTTATCACAACGTTAGTTGTAGATCTGACTCCTGCGAACGGTAGTGGTGCATCTGCAGTTCAATTAAAATTCTATGATGCGGATGGTGATGGAAGTATAGCTCCGGTAATTACTCCAACTACAGGTCAGCTAAAAGCAGGTGTTACCTATACGGCAGCTATTACACTTTTTAACGAAACAGAAAATCCGGTTGGTAATGTAACGGACGAGATCAAGGAAGAAAAAAACGCGCACTTGTTCTGCTTTACTGCTACCGGAACAGATATTACCATGTCTTATCTCGATAAAGATGATAACAACCTTCCTATCGGCTTAAGCAGTTCATGGGTAGCAGGTGCTGCAGGAAGTGCAGGAACTGTAAGAGTTGTTCTTCGTCACCAGCCAGGTGGTAAGAATGGTGAATGCCCTGGTCCTGGCGAAAGTGATATGGACGTTACGTTCCCGCTGCAGGTTGTAAACTAATCAGGCATCTATAGGTATATAGATACTGAAAGGTAAGTAAACAAAAAGGCTGGTGATAACACACCAGCCTTTTCTATTTTACAATGGTATAAAATCTTAGTAGTTAGATCCCGCTCTGATCATCGCGCAACGGAAACCTACTGTTGCTGTTGCTGAATCTTTGTCAAGATATCTTCTTGTACCAGGCGACATCCAGTATGCTACGTCCTTCCATGAACCTCCTTTATATACACGAGCGTTGTCGTTGATAAGGGAAGTAAATGTTTCAGGGTTTTTCTCTGTATCACTATTATAACCAGAAGACGGATCAAGGAAACCATCACGTCTGATAGGGTTCAGATCGTCAAAATCCTGATACGTTGTAGGACGATACGTATCTTGTACCCACTCGCTCACGTTACCTGCCATGTTGTACAGACCGTAATCGTTAGGAGGGAACTCATATATATATGACGTGATCAATGCACCGTCATTCAAACGACCTGCTATACCGGCATAGTCACCACGACCACGTTTAAAGTTTGCAAGCATAAAGCCCATTTGTTTTCCATACGGGTTACGCACTGCGTGACCGTCCCATGGATAAATGCGCTGGTGTGTCTGCATTTCTTCCAACCACTGTGTTCCGATAAGCGCTTGTGCTGCGTACTCCCACTCAGCTTCTGTCGGCAGACGGTATGCAGGTACTACGATACCAGATTCCAATGGTATACGACCATCGCTTTCTGCATATTCTTCACCTGCGTTCTCAGCAAGTTTAATGTTTACAGCACGTGTTCTCCATACTGCATATTTACTTGCCTGATTCCAGGTAATACCTACAACCGGGAAGTAACGGAAACCAGGATAGCGGAGATAGTGATCAACATACGGATCGTTGAATGCAAGTTTACCAACCCACACCATTGTATCTGGCAATGCTGCCTGGTAAGCTTCCTGAGAAGAATCTTTTGCCAGGTAGTGTAAGTACTCTAACCAGTGAATGTTGGCAATCTCAGTCTCATCCATATAGAATGAAGCAACTGAAACTGTTCTTTCGATGTTATCGCGATACGACATAACATCTTCTTCGAAGGAACCCATAACGGCGCGACCACCTTCAATGAACACCATGTTTGGTGCATCAGGTTGTCCTTCGTATGGATTTACCATAAATCCGCCCTGATCTTCGTCATTATAAGCCAAGCCTGTAGCTGAACTCATCTGACCCGGGTTTGAAGCTGTAGGCTTGCCGCCTTTGCCTCCAAAAAGTGAGCAGGCAGACAGGGCAACTGATCCGCCAACGACATACAAAAGAACCCTGAAAGAATACTTCATTTTCATTTCTAGATTTTATTCCAAGTGCTAATTAAGGGTATAATCCCATGTTTTCCAAGCAGTCGCATGTTATTAGTGAATCTTTGATAAAAGGGAAAACCGGACGCAAATAAAACGATACAAGCTCCATTTCATTGTTTCGGGAAAGCACTATCCAGTTTTGGGAAGCCCGGCACAGGGGAAGGGCCGTTTAGTCGACATTTTTGAAGGTTGAAGTGAATGGCATGCCTTTTCGATTAAGGGTATTCAAAACTAACCAATATGTTTACCCTTGACGATTTCCGCGTAATGACCTTTGAAAAGAAGTGCGATATCATCACTTTTCACGGCAATTATTTGATGCAACGTGTGTTGGCTGATTGTAAGGTTTTCCTCTATTATACAGATGGATTTTTCATCGAAGTTTTTTATTCTCCGAAATATCAAAAGGTTTTAATGATCAACGCTTTTGATAACACCATCGGACTGAAGCCTTATCTCGACAAAATCTCTTTGGAAGATTTGGTTTCCTGACCGGCCATTCGACTCAGTAATTCAATAGCAGCGTCAACTGTTTTTACTGCATCGATGATCAGCATGGCTTTACCGGCACTGTCTTTCATCTTGCACTGCTTCGAATTCTTCTGAACAAACGACAATATCTGTCCAAATATATCTGAGCTGAAGTACGCGTCTTTGGTGCTGATAAAATAAGCCCGAAGTTTTTCGTTCTTCAAACTTAGTTTTTCAAAGCCCAGCTTTTCACCTAACCACCGAAGTCTTACGGTATTGATCAGTTCCTCCACACTCGGAGGAACTGGCCCGAAGCGGTCGCGCATCTCATCCGTAAATTTCATCAGTTGTTCTTCATCCGGAATGCTATCCAGGCGTGCGTAAAGCTGTAGCCTTTCCGTTGTGCTGGCTATATAACTTTCCGGTATAAGAATTTCAAGATCTGTCTCAATCACACAATCCTGTACAATAAGCTTGGCTTTCTCGGCCAGATCGGATGCAAACAATTCTTTAAAGTCTGTCTCTTTCAGTTCCTGTACAGCATCATCCAATATTTTGTGATAGGTGTCAAAACCAAGATCACTGATAAAGCCTGTCTGTTCAGCACCCAACATATTCCCGGCTCCGCGTATATCCAGATCGCGCATCGCCACTTTAAAGCCATCGCCTAAGTCTGAAAATTCTTCGAGAGCTGATAAGCGTTTGCGCGAGTCAGCTGACAACGCAGAGGCCGGAGGCGTAAGTAAATAACAATATGCTTTTTTATTTGATCTCCCTACACGGCCGCGCATCTGGTGCAGATCTGATAAACCAAACATGTGTGCCTGGTTTATGATAATCGTATTGGCATTGGGAATGTCCAATCCCGATTCTATAATATTTGTAGACACCAGCACATCGTATTCACCATCAATAAACTTGACCATCACTTTTTCAAGTTTATCACCATCCATCTGTCCGTGTCCTATACCTATACGCGCATCTGGTACGAGTCTGTAAATTATATTGGCAACAGACTCTATATCACTTACACGGTTGTATACAAAAAATACCTGGCCTCCTCTTCGTAATTCGTTGCTT
The DNA here is from genome assembly GCA_902168205.1 of uncultured Chitinophaga sp. GTDB lineage: Bacteria > Bacteroidota > Bacteroidia > Cytophagales > Cyclobacteriaceae > Ohtaekwangia > Ohtaekwangia kribbensis. The sequence goes on from CABHOK010000014.1 coordinate 296,575, forward strand.
ACAGCATCGCGAATAATCTCTTCACTAAATGTATGCAACTCGGTTGTAACCGGTTGCCGGTTAGGTGGCGGTGTAGCAATGATGCTCAAGTCTCGCGCGCCCATCAATGAAAAGTGAAGCGTACGCGGTATAGGTGTAGCCGTGAGCGTAAGTACATCTACATTTACCTTTAACTCTTTTAAACGGTCCTTTACTTTTACACCGAACTTCTGTTCCTCATCAATGATCAAAAGCCCGAGATCTTTAAACTCTACGTCTTTACTCACGATACGGTGTGTACCAATAAGTATATTTACTTTACCTTCTTTTGTTTCCGCTATAATCTTCTTGATGTCTGCATCCGTTTTGAAACGCGAAACATACTCAACACGTACCGGGAAATTTGAAAGGCGATCGCGAAATGTTCTATAGTGCTGCATCGCCAGAATGGTAGTTGGCACCAATACAGCAACCTGCTTGCCTTCCGTTGCAGCTTTAAAGGCAGCGCGAACTGCTACTTCTGTCTTACCAAAACCCACGTCACCACAAACAAGACGATCCATCGGATGTGGATTCTGCATATCCTTCTTTACATCTTCGGTGGCTTTCGCCTGATCGGGTGTGTCTTCGTATATAAATGACGACTCCAGTTCTGCCTGTAAAAATCCGTCCTGCGAATAAGCAAAGCCTGGCGCTGTTTTACGCTTGGCATATAGCTCGATCAACTCCTTCGCTATATCCTTAACGCGTTTCTTTACCTTAGACTTTTTCGTTTCCCACTCTTGTGTACCCAGCTTACTCATAACGGGAGGAGTTCCTTCCTTACCCGAGTACTTTGATATCTTATGAAGGGAGTGAATACTTACATAGAGCAAATCATCATCGCGATATACCAGTCGAATCGCTTCCTGGTCGTGACCATTCACGTCACGCTTTTCCAGCCCTGCAAACTTGGCTATACCATAATCTATATGCGTTACAAAGTCTCCGGGTTGCAAAGTATATAATTCGCGAAGTGTAAGTGCTTTTGACTTGGTAAACTTCTCTTTGGCTCGATACCGGTGAAAGCGTTCAAATATCTGGTGATCGGTGTAGCAAAGCACTTTCAGGTTATTATCTACAAAGCCTTCGCGCAACGCAAACTCCAGTGGCTGAAATCTTAATTCAGAATTAATCTCTTCGAATACACCTCTTAACCGCTCCAGTTGTCGCGGCATGTCGGCTGCTATAAAATTACTGATATTCTGCATCTGATGATCGTACAGATTGGCAGCCAGTAATTCAAAATTTTTATTGAACGATGGTTGAGCTGAGGAAGAATATTCAAACGTGCGCGCGTTCTCCAGTATAAATCTGCTTCCGAACTCTACACGCGTAAAAGCGTTGGTGCGCTCCAGAAAAGTATCTCCGGCATCAAATAGTTTTTCGGGTGATGATACTACCTGTGCTCCGCTTGCTTTTAATATTTTGTCGAATGATGCTTCCGCACGCTCAAAGCTTTTCTGTACGATGTCTCTCGTAAGTTGTACATCTTTAAACCACAGCTTCGTATCGGTTCCTATATATTCAAGTAACGATTGTCGTTCCTCCTGTACAAGCTTTGTCTGTACATTCGGAATGATATTGACCTTATCAAGTTTAGTTACGGAGAGCTGAGAGCCCGGCTCGAATGTACGAATGCTGTCTACTTCATCGCCAAACAACTCGATGCGGCAAGGCAGATCATTTGCAAATGAAAATATATCGATGATGCCACCCCGCACAGCGAACTGGCCGGCTTCATATACAAAGTCTGTCTTTTCAAAATCGTAATTATGAAGAAACTCTTCGAGGAATGCTATATCCAGCTGCTCTCCCAGCTTAACAGTAAAAGTGTTGGATGCAAGTGATCGCTTGTTGATTACCTTCTCGCTCAACGCTTCCGGATAGGTAACAAGAATTTCGGGCGATGTTTTTCCGGCAAGCCGGTTCAATATTTCTGCCCGCATCAGAATGTTGGCATTCTCTGTTTCGTCATACTCATACGCGCGTTTGTACGACATGGGAAACAGGAGCACTTCACGATCGAGCAGGTTCTGCAGATCGTTTTGAAAGTAAGCTGCTTCTTCGCGGTCTTGTAAAACAATAAGATAATCCTGCGGATGAAGTTTAAAAGTAGTCGCCACCAACACGGCATCCAGACTACCCGATAAACCTTTTACACGAATGCTCTGCGGCTTGGACGCTCGAATCACTTCGGCCACGGTCTTTATCAAACCATCCGCTCTATAGATGCTTAGAAAATCATTCGCCTTCACGTTCCGCTATCAGTTAAATATGTTGTCCGTGCATCAACAGGTTTTATCAGAAAGACTGACTAGCTGTTCAAATTGGACAACAAAAAAAGAAAGGCTGCAAAGATAACCGTGCCTGAAAATCCTCACCAGATTATTACGAATTATATTTTTGTTTTGTTATGATGACTATTCATCAAACGACTGTTACCTTTCACCACTTTACAGGCTGAGGTAAACAACTGTACCATGAATTTCGTTCAACAACTTTCACTATACATCAGCATCACGGCTTTTATATTTCTTATACTGGGTTTGTATAGGCCGTGGGCTATGCTGTGGTGGGAAGATGTACAGAACCGTAGAAAAGTGATCAGGTTATACGGCAGCATTGCTTCTGTAGCGTACCTCGCCCATTGGATTATTGTATTACTGGACGCATGAAAAATATATCTATACTTTTGATTACCGGTATGCTCACCGTTGCAGCGTGCAATAAACAACAGGAGCACAAACCGGAAACAGACCTGAGTACTATACCGGCAGTAGCGACAAATGAATTACCTGCCATGCATATAACACTACTTGACAGTTCCCAGCTTTCGGCCCGGGATCTTCACGGCAAAAATGTAATCGTTATGTTCCAGCCCGACTGCGACCATTGCCAGCGGGAAGCAAAACAGATACAGGAAAATATAACTGCATTCGAAACGTACCAAGTATATTTCGTTTCGTCTGCAACCGGTGAGGAATTGAAAAAATTTGCCAGCGAGTATAAATTGGACAGTTATAGCCACATACATTTTGGCAGCACTACCGTGGAAGAGATCATCAGCAGTTTAGGGCAGATCGATGCGCCTTCAGTATATATCTACGACAACGGGAAACTCAAACAGAAGTTTAACGGAGAAACGGATATCGCGGAGATAACGAAGCATCTGTAACCATGGCGCGTGTATTTTTAACTGCAGAGTGGCGCAAGCTGGCAATGGCAAACTATATTGTCGATCCTGCGCTTCTTCAACGTTATCTTCCCTATAAAACAGAACTCGACCAGTGGAACAATGCCTGTTATGTCAGTCTTGTTGGCTTCATGTTTATCAATACTCGTTTGCTCGGATTCCGCATCCCCTTTCATTCTACCTTTGAAGAAGTAAACCTGCGATTCTATGTGCGCTATAGAGACGTAGCAGGCTGGAAGCGCGGTGTTGTATTTATAAAAGAGATCGTTCCGAAACGCGCACTTACTTTTGTTGCCAACAGCATCTATAAAGAAAATTACGAGACCATGCCGATGATGCACCGCTGGGAAACCAACGATCATAATCTTACCGTTGAGTATCGCTGGAAACTAAAAGAATGGAACTCACTTGAAGTACAGTGCGACAGGGAAGCTATAACGATAGCGGAAGGAAGCGAGGAAGAATTTATCACGGAGCACTATTGGGGCTATACCAGCGTTGGCGAGCAGCGAACATCCGAATATGGCGTGGAGCATCCGCGTTGGAAAGTATATCCCGTTCAGGACTATGCTATACATGTAGGCTTTGGAAATGTATACGGAAACCAATTCGAATTTCTGAAGAATGAGACACCCGCTTCCGTTTTTCTGGCGGAAGGATCTGAAATTATTGTACGGCAAGGTTCTAAGATTTGATGCTGATTTTGCTTACGAGGTAAGCGAGAACCAGATTACAGTGGCGACTAAGGAGATGAGCCAGATAATGAGGAGTGTGCGCAGTCTTTTGAGTCTGCGGTGTGCGGTTTCTTTGTCGTGGTTCGACTGCATGGTATAGGTTGAGGAATAGATTTCCATTACGATCGTTACGGCAGCAGGGTTAGCTTAGTTTACCTTTTGATGGGTGATTTTTAAAAAAAGTTCAGACTATATATTAAAATGCCGCAAGACGGGTTACCGTTACTTAACCCTAACGAACGTATAGGAGATAACTTTTCCATTGCCTTCGATCGAAGCTTCATTTATATCCTCACCTCCTTGTTGTATAAATTTATAGCGTATGATCTTCGGGAAATCATGTGCAGGGTTTTCAGCTGTAAATGTAACGGCAGTATACTGGGTGATCTTGAACGGAACGGGGCCTTGCACTCCGGCAACATCCGGTATATAGTAAAATGAATTGTCCTGAAATTTCAGCGTTATCTCTTCGGTCACTACCGTATCTGCGGTGTTTTTAATTCGGTACGAGATACCATATAGCACATTCTCTTTTTCACGATATACCCAATGCTCAAAAGCGTTTTTGTCTTTTAGTTTCCAGGTGCCCACTAACCATCCGAATTCTTTCTGCTGTGCAAAGAGTTGATTTGCCGACAGCGCTATACCGATCGCGAGCGTAAGAATGATTTTCATAAGGTTGATGTTGTTCTACAAAATAACCAGAAAAGAAACCTGTATCACAGCACAAACCATCTTCTTTTCCACTGACCATTTATAGTCTGCCACATTTCGTTCAAAAAATACCTTTCAGCAAAAACAGAATCGGAATGTCGGAAGTGAGTCGAACCAAAATCCGAAACTTTTCGTACTTATCGTACATACAAGTTAAATCTGGCAGAAGGCGGGGGAAGTGAAGTATATATTAACTGACAAAATTTCTTGACGAAAGCATTCTGCCTGGTTTTTGATTAGTTAAAACCAGCTTAATAAAATTGTGATTTATGAAAAGATTTGCATCGCTTTTTCTGGCAGCAGTGCTCGGAAGTGCCAGCACGATTGCCACGTATCAATGGTTAGAAAAAGATAACAACGTTAAGTTAGATTACCTGGGTGGTGTGCCCACATCCAAAGTTGCCTACAAGGTAAATGAAAATGGAGAAGTAGTTCCGCTTGATTTCACCAAGACGGCAGAACTCGTTACACCCGCTGTTGTATTTATACGCTCTACCCAGGAAGGGAGTCCGCGCAACGAATCATCGCCAGAAACGTTTGATCCGTTCCGTGAATTCTTCGGACCTCGCATGATGCCGCAGGGACCAAGTCAAAGCTCGGGCTCCGGTGTTATTGTAAATGAAAACGGATATATAGTTACCAACAATCACGTAGTGCAGGATGCTGATGTGGTAGAAGTAACGCTATATGATAACCGCACTTACAAAGCTGAAGTGATCGGCACAGACCCCGACACAGATATAGCATTGATCAAAATAAATGAGAAAACTCTTCCACATCTTTCGTTTGTAGATTCTGATAAATCGAAAGTTGGGGAGTGGGTTCTGGCTGTAGGTAATCCGTTTAATCTCAACTCAACTGTAACAGCGGGTATCATCAGTGCGAAAGGAAGAAGTATTAATATTCTTCAGCGCAATTCACAGGAGGGAAACACCGCTATCGAGTCTTTTATACAGACAGACGCAGCAATCAACCCCGGAAACAGTGGTGGCGCACTCGTAGATCTGAATGGCGGCCTGCTCGGTATAAATACAGCTATAGCAAGTCCTACCGGTTCATATTCCGGGTATGGTTTTGCAGTACCATCGAATATAGTAAGCAAGATTGTTGAAGACCTGATTCAGTTTGGTATCGTTCAGCGCGGATGGCTTGGCGTATCAATCGGCAGCGTTAACAGCGAGCTGGTAAGGCAGCATGAACTGCAGGTTAACGCGGGTGCTTATGTATCCGGGTTTGCTGCGAGCAGCTCTGCGAAAGAAGCAGGATTAAGAGAAGGTGATGTTGTTGTTAAGATTGATGAGACACCTATTCTTTCAAGTTCAGCGCTTATAGAATATATAGGACGCCATCGTCCGGGAGACAGAGTAAATGTAACGGTTAACCGCAAGGGAAAAGAAGTTACGTTACCGGTTGTTCTGAAAAATCGTGACGGAAAAACCGGAACGATCAAGGCGGAAGACCGCAGTGGCTTTGCATCGCTCGGATTAGAAGTTGAAGAAGTAGATGGAAATGTTCTGAAAAAATTAGATATTAACAACGGGGTTCGGGTAACGGAACTCGGGAGCGGGAAGCTGGCCAAGTACACAGACATTCGTGAAGGCTTTATTATCACAAAGGTCAACGAGGTTACAGTGAAATCCGTTAAAGAGTTCAACGAACTATTGAAGAAAAAGAAATCTGGTGAATTGGTAATTCTCTCCGGCACATACGAAGACGTCCCAAGAGAATTCAATTATGCCTTTAGAATGTAAACTTTATTTCGACATATGAGGAGACTGTTTAAGAAAGGCGAACGTGTTCGCAGTAAGATTGATGGTAAAGTGATGGAAGTTCTCAAGTACATCAAAAATAATTTTGTAGAAGTAAAATGGTTTGATCTTGAGAGTAAAGAAATCCGCACCAACAAGATTAAGGAAGATAAACTCTCCAAGGCAGCATAAATCGTTACAACGTTATCCGCTACCAGCGAAACAGAAAAATTTTGAAACTGTTAGCGGATAACTATTAACGTTTAAGGCAACTTCCTCTACCTTTGCGAGTAGAGTAAACTTATAATTGCCATCAAAAAGTTTGATATTCCGGCCTATTACCGGTCGTCTGTTACCGGTATGATTAAAGAAGCGCGCAGAAAAAAAGATCTGCGCAAACAAGACTTCTCTCCTTCTGTACTGGACTTTGGGCCTGTTCAGTTCTATATAGCACGTCATTTTGGTTTTTGTTATGGCGTAGAAAATGCCATTGAGATCAGTTACCGCGCTCTTGAAGAGAATGCAGGTAAACGTGTGTTTCTGCTAAGCCAGATGATACACAACCAGGAAGTAAACAACGATCTGCAGAGTCGCGGTATTCAATTCATCATGGATACCGATGGCAAACAATTTATACCCTGGGATGCGCTGCAAAAAGATGATATAGTAATTATACCCGCATTCGGCACAACGGTAGAAATAGAGCATCTGCTGTTAGACAAAGGTATAGAAGTACAAAAGTATAACACCACCTGCCCGTTTGTTGAGAAGGTATGGAACCGCTCTGAGAAACTTGGCAGCGAAGAATACACCATCATCATTCATGGTAAGCCTAAGCACGAAGAGACCCGTGCTACATTTTCGCATAGTGCCCGGAGTGGCCACTCGATCATTGTTCGCGATATGGACGATGCCATTGCGTTGGGTAAATATATACTGGAAGAAAAATCGGTTGATGATTTTCGAAATGAGTTTGCTGGTAAACATTCTGAGGGATTCGATCCGCTGCGCGATTTAACAAGCGTTGGCGTAGTAAATCAAACTACCATGTTGGCTACGGAAACGCAAGCTATAGCAGACTACTTCCGGCAGTTAATGCTCCAGAAGTACGGAGCGGAAAATCTGAAAGAGCACTTTGCCGACACACGCGATACGCTGTGCTACGCTACAAACGATAACCAGGATGCAACGTACCAGCTATTGGAAACGGACGCTGATCTGGCTATAGTTGTAGGCGGCTACAATAGTTCAAACACATCTCATATTGTTGAGCTGTGTGAACGTAAATTTCCTACCTATTTCATTAATTCAGAGAGAGAGATAAAATCAGCTCAGGAGATTCATCACTTCAACTATCACCAAAAACAAAATGTTGTGACACACTCCTTCCTGCCTGATAAAAATATAGTCAAGATTATATTAACGAGCGGAGCCTCATGTCCTGATACGTTGGTGGACAGAGTTATGCTCCGGCTTCTTGAATTCTTTAAACCAGTTAAATCGGTAGACGAAATTCTGACAAAATTTACCTCGTAGTCGGCAGCAATAAACTTCCGGCTACGATTGCACTCTTATTCAGCCTCCGCAGTACTTTTTCTTTTGCGAGAGGATTCTTCTACTTTTTTGCCGTTACGATGCTCACCCAAAATGATCACATCTTTCGTGATTTCATATTGTCTGGCAGCTTGCATCATTGCCTCATACGTGTCGCGGATAAGAATTGTACCACCTGATTTTGCACCCTTATTGCGTATTTCAAGCCAAAACCCGTCTTTTTTCTTCTTCGGTAATACTGGAGGTCTTCCCATGATTTGATTGTTGTAGTTTGATATTATAACCCAATAAAGAACCTTTTGGTTCTAATTTCTTTGATGAGTGGAGTATTCTGTTATATTTCAGCCTTAGCTCTCATTTGCAATGATACGAGGTTTAATTCTTATTATCGGTATAGCATCTGCTTTTTCCGCTGTGGCTCAACAGGAAAGTCGGTTAGCAGACTCAACCAAAGTACTGTCGGAAGTTGTTATAGAAGCCTACCAATACGACCGCACACTGTCTGAAATACCAGCTTCAATTGGCCTGGTTAACGAAAAAGATATACAGCGATTCAATGCTACATCCATACTTCCGGCCATTAATACCGTACCTGGTGTGCGTATGGAAGAACGCTCGCCCGGAAGTTACCGGCTCGCTATACGCGGAAGTTCACTTCGTTCACCATTCGGTGTACGCAATGTAAAAGTATACTGGAATGGCCTACCCTTTACCGATGCAGGCGGCAATACCTATATTAACCTGTTTGATCAAACTTCATTTCAGCAAGCTGAAATAGTAAAGGGCCCGGGCACAAGCTTATATGGAGCCGGTACAGGAGGTGTATTGTTGCTAAAAAATACACCTGCGAAAAGTGGTGCATCTATAGGCGCAACAGTCGGCAGTTATGGCTTGCTGCAATACAATGCACAGGCAAACCTTCAAGACGAAAACACAAGCATACGGATAGGCTATGCGCACCAGGAATCAGACGGATATCGTCAGCAGACAAAGATGGCGCGTGATGTTATACAGGCGCAAGGCAACTTTGCTGTAAATGAAAAAGGTACGTTATCAACAAGCATACTATACTCTGATCTATACTACCAAACACCGGGTGCTCTTACACGTCAACTGTTTGATGCTGATCCCAAACAGGCAAGACCTTCTGGTGCAGCAGGCCCCGGAGCGGTAGAGCAACATGCCACTATCTATAACAAAACATTTTACTCAGGCCTGAGCTATAATTATCGTTGGAACAACAAGTGGTCTAACCGCACGGGAGTATATGGAACCGTAACCAAATTTGACAACCCAACCATCCGGAATTATGAACGCAGAGCAGAACAGGGATTCGGAGGGAGAACCAATACGCAATATGATTTTACAAAAGGTAAAGTAAATTTCGGTGGCGAATATCAACATAGCTTCTCACCTGTAAAAGTATATTTCAACGAGGCAGGGCAGATCGGTGCACTCCAAACAGATGATGAGATCTCAATCAATACCTACTTTGCTTTTGCACAGGCGGAACTCTTTCTGCCGCATAATTTCTTTGTAACGCTTGGTGCTAGTCTCAACAAATTGAATGTAGATTTCATACGCCTCTCTGATGCACCAGCCTTTGAAGCAGATCGAAACTTTGATCTCGTATTTTCTCCCCGCATCGCGTTGCTTAAAAAAGTAAACTCCGATCTATCTATACATGCAAGCTATAGCCAGGGATACTCGCCACCTACTGTACAGGAGCTATATCCTTCAGCGGGATACTTTGATCAAAGTCTCAAGCCTGAGCGCGGTAACAACATCGAGTTGGGTGTGCGCGGCACTGCATTAAATAAAACATTATCGTTTGATGTTGTGGTGTATAACTTCAACCTCGATGAGACAATCGTAGTGCGCAGGCTCGAAGATTCAGGAGAGTATTTTGTGAATAGCGGAGAGACCAATCAACGTGGCGCAGAGGTTCAACTCGGATGGTCGCCCACGCTAGCGCCTCAATCATTACTGGCTGATTTCAGAATCTGGACAAGCTATACTTTTAATGACTATACATTCGACAACTATGAGAAGGACGGTGTCAGCTTCGATGGAAATGATCTTACCGGGGTGGCCCGTAACATTGGTGTAGCCGGTATAGATGCTTTGATAGCGTTGGGACTTTATGTAAACGTTAATTATACCTATACCGATCGTATACCGCTGAACGATGCCAACACCGAGTATGCCGATAGCTATTCATTACTCACAGGCCGCGCTGGTTTCCGCAAAGCTTGGAAGAATTTATCACTCGATATATTTGGCGGTGTTGATAATGCCCTCGATGAAAAATATAGTCTCGGTAATGATCTCAATGCCATTGGCGGCCGCTACTACAATGCAGCTCCGGGCATCAACTACTTTGGCGGTGTGAAAACGGGCTGGACGTTAGAGTAAACTTACCATGCACATTCCGGAAGCTATACAACAAGGTGTAGTATCGCTGCTGAAACAGAAGGTTGGCGATACGCTCGTACTAAAAGACTTTTCCTTTACAGGAGGTGGTTGTATAAATAACGGAGGTAAACTCACTACATCACACGGCACCTACTTTCTGAAATGGAACGATGCTGTAAAATTTCCGGACATGTTTCAAACCGAAGCAAAAGGTTTAAAATTACTGGCTGAAAGTAAGAGCATGTATATACCGAAAGTGATTGATGCCGGTGAAGCCGGCTCGTTTCAGTTTCTCATACTTGAATTCGTTGCAGCATCGAATCGCACACAGCACTATTGGCGCGACTTTGGTGTTCAACTTGCTATGCTGCATCAGCATACATCAACTTCCTTCGGACTTGATTACAACAATTATATCGGCTCGCTTCCACAGCAAAACACATTGCATACTTCGTGGATCGATTTCTTCATTCACAATCGCCTGGATGCGCAGCTTCGCTTGGCAGAACGCTCATCACTGGTTGACAAATCGCTTCGCCGGAATTTTGAGACACTATATGCCAAACTTCCTGATCTGCTAGTCATGGAAAAACCTGCATTGCTGCACGGTGATCTCTGGAGCGGTAACGTTATGGTAAATCAACACGGAGCACCAAGCCTTATCGACCCTGCGGTATATTTCGGCCATCGCGAAATGGACATTGCCATGACGCAATTATTTGGCGGATTCAATCCGGAATTTCTACAGGTTTACCACGAGTCATTTCCGTTAGCGCCCGGTGTAGAAGAACGTCTTCAGCTTTATAACTTATATCCGCTGCTCGTGCACGTTAATCTTTTTGGTGGCGATTACCTCGCGCAGGTAAATTCTATTCTCAGAAGATTCATTTAGTGATTTCTGTATTGTATTTTCGCTATTCGGATATTGCTTATTTCTGTGAGAAAAGACCTGACCCACTGCATCATCTTGTTCCTGTTGCTTGCGCAGCAGGTGCATGCGCAGACTTCACCCTTTCGTTTTGATCATTATACTATCAAAGACGGCTTATCTCAATCACAAGCCTATAGCATTTTTCAGGACAGCTTCGGGTATATCTGGATCGGCACACAGGATGGACTGAATCGTTTCGATGGAAATGAATTCAGAGTTTTCAAGAATGATCCGTTCGATAGCACTACACTAACCCACAACTGGGTGTGGACCGTGCAGGAAGACAACGAAGGAAACATCTGGGCCGGTACATTTCAAGGTCTTTGTAAATATATACGCAAAGAGAACCGGTTTATTCAATACTACCACAAGCTGCATGATTCCACTTCGATCAGCGGTAACCGGCCCAACTATATATTAAAAGATAAAAAGGGACGACTGTGGATATCATCGTGGGGCAGTGGTCTTAATTTATACCATCCCGAGACGAACACGTTTACCAGTTTCAAAAATGATCCCGACAATCTGCAATCGATCAGTGACAATGCAGTGCGCACGTTGTTCTGCGATAGTCGCGGCACCATTTGGATAGGTACCTGGAATGGCGGTCTCAACCGTGTTATTGAAGATGAAAAGGGTATACGTTTTCAACGCTTTAATGCTCAACGCGAGTATGGTTTTGAGGGCGGCAATCGCATTACATCTATAGCGGAAGACAAGCATGGCAATCTATGGATTGGCAGTTACGAAGCAGGCGTAGTTATATACGACCGAACGCAAAATCGATTCACCACCGTTCCGGATTTTGCCCAAAATGATGTAAACAAAATCATCTGTGATAACAAAGGGAACATGTGGATCGGCACCAACAGCGGTTTATATTTTTTCGATAGTCAATCCAAAAGATTTCAGCAATATCAGCACAACCCCGCCAACCCTTTCGGCATTAGCAGTAACGCTATATATGCCTTGATGGAAGACAGAACCGGCATCGTCTGGGCATCCGGAAGCGGACTTGATCTTTACGATCCACATAAAAACGTTTTTCAGCTTTTCCAAAATAAACAAGGCGACCCGAAAAGTCTTTCTCAAGATATGACCTGGTCGTTTTGTGAAGATGACGAAAAGAATATATGGATCGGCTCCGAGAGCGGTCCCATCAATGTGTATAATCCACAAACAAAAACTTTCCGACAGGTTACAGTTAGTGATAATAGTGGAAATATAGCTTCGAACATCTACAAGATGGTATACCACGATGGTATATTCTGGATTGCATCGTTCAACGCAGGTCTGGTTCGCTATGAAAAGTATACAGGCAAAAGCAAGTTTTACCGTGGCGCACACAACTCGGCACTGGGTAAAATTACCATGATAAACGAGCTGATGCTGGACGATGATAAAACGTTGTGGATCGGTACAAATGAAAATGGACTTTTACACTACGATCCACAAACCGATAAAGTAATTCAATACCAGTCAGATCCTAATAATGAGCATAGTCTGGGCGCCAATTTTATCAACAGTATTTATAAAGACAACAAGGGCAATATATGGATCGGATTCTGGGGAGGCGGCATGGGGATGTTCGACAAACGCAGCCAGAAGTTTACCAACTATCGTTACGATCGCAAAAATGAAAACGGACTAAGCGACCAGGTGGTGATCAGCATCACGCAGCAAAATGATAGTATATATTGGATCTGTACGCACAGCGGTCTCAACAAACTCAACATCAACACCGGGAAATTCACACACTTCTTTGAGAAAGACGGACTTGCAAACAATGTGGTATACGAAATGCTTCCCGATGCTCAGGGAAACTACTGGATCAGTTCCAACGGTGGCATCAGCCGATTTAATCCTGAGACCTATATCTTTAAAAATTATACAGAAGAAGATGGCCTCCAGAGCAATGAGTTTAACTCCAACGCGGCACTGAAAAGTTCTTCCGGAGAATTATACTTTGGCGGTGTAAATGGATTTAATGCATTCAGACCCGACAACATACAAGAGAATACCGCACCACCGCCACTCATCTTGCAGGGATATACTATATTCGACAAATTCTATCAGCCGCAGCAAAGCATTGAGCTGGATCACTCGAATAACTACATCACATTTTCGTTTACTGCACTTGAGTTTTCGGCACCCGACAAAGTGAAGTACAGTTATATGCTTGAGGGGTTTGACGATGCATGGATTGAAGCGGGTAGTAAACGCGAAGCACACTATACCAACCTAGACCCGGGCCATTATACCTTTCGGGTGAAGGCCAGCAATGCCGATGGTTATTGGACGGACCCTGGTATTGCTACAACACTCACCATTCACCCTCCCTTCTGGAAAACGTGGTGGTTTACAGCGTTGGTTATTATCATTTCCGTTGCCATCATGTATGCTATACATCGCTATCGCCTGGAGCAGTCTTTGAAAGTGGAACGACTCCGAAACAAAATAGCCAGCGATCTTCACGATGAAGTTGGTTCAAGTCTCACGCGCATTTCTATATACTCAGACCTCGTGCGTAACGGAGCAGAAGAAACCGAAAACAAAAATTATCTGAAGGGCATCAGCGATCTGAGTCGCGAAGTGGTAACTACCATGAGTGATATAGTATGGTCTATCGACAATCGATACGATACGATGGATGCACTCATTTTACGAATGAAAGATTTTGCTACCGAATTACTGCAGGCTCGAAATATAGCGTTCGATTTTCAGGCCTCCGGAGTTGACAGCAAGAAAGTTCTTGACCCGGTGTGGAAGCAAAATCTGTATCTCATTTTCAAAGAAGCTATCAACAACATTGTGAAGCATGCACAGGCTACTGAAGTAAAAGTGGTTCTCTCATTTGACCGTGGCGTGTTCACCTTGTCCATCAGCGACAACGGTAAAGGAATTCCGTTAAATGACTCACCTAAAGGTCACGGCTTACGCAACATGAAACGGAGAGCAGAAGCACTTGAAGGAGAGTTTACGCTGGAGAATACGAGCGGAACTACCATTCTGATCATGGCTCCGAAACGATAGCCTCTATACTTTGGCGAAGTGAATGAAAGATGCTTATATTCAAATTTATAGTTATACATGCATCCGTTACTACTGAAACGATTTAACGCGCTGGAGGCCGATCGGCAAAAACTATTGCTCACGTTAACAGCACTTCCACAGGATATATTGTTTCATGCACCACCCGGTAAATGGTCTGTCAACCAGATACTCACACATCTGCTCACTTCCGAAAAGCTTTCCTTACTATACATGCGAAAGAAATCGTTAGGCATCCAGACTATCAGCAATTCAGGTACACGCGAAGCGCTCAAGCTGATTGTATTGAAAGTATCACAACGCCTTCCGCTGAAGTTTAAAGCTCCGGGTATATTGATAGAACATACTCCAGAGGCACTGCCCCTTCCACAGGCTATTGAACAATGGAATGCTGTACGAAGCGACCTGCGAAAATTCCTGGAAGGAATTACCGATCAGAACATCCGAAAGATGATCTATAAACATCCGGTTGTCGGTATGCTGGATGTTATGCAAGCGATGGCATTTTTTCATGAACATATACATCACCACTGGCCACAAGTGAAAAACCTTTTAAAAAAATAGCATCCTCCACCATGGATATTTGATATACCTTACCATCGAACTTAACCCAGCTGTATGAATAAGTACTTTCTACTCTTTATTGTCACCATTGTCTCTCTCAACCTGCAGGCGCAAAAACTGCTCAGTCCAAAGGAATTTTTAGGATATGAACTGGGCGATCGGTTTACCCGCCACCACCGCGTGGTGGAATATTATAAACACGTAGCCGATGCGTTGCCGAACGTTGAATTCTATCAATATGGAGAAACCTATGAACACCGTCCGTTGATATATGTTGTAATAACCTCTCCGGAAAATTTTCAGAACCTGGAGCAGATTCGTCTGAACAATCTTCGTAAAGCAGGTATGACAGAAGGTTCACCTTCTGCCGATAAAAAGGCAATTGTATGGTTAAGCTATAACGTGCATGGTAACGAAGCCAACAGCACTGAAGCATCGATGCAAACACTATACGAGTTGAGCAATCCGCAGAATAAAAAAACACAGGAGTGGCTGAAGAATACAGTCGTTATCCTGGATCCATGTCTCAACCCGGATGGTCGCGACCGGTATACCAACTTCTATAATCAATATGGAAATGTACCGCCTAACGGTGATGAAGATTCACACGAGCACAACGAGCCGTGGCCAAGAGGACGTTCAAACCACTATATGTTTGACCTGAACCGCGACTGGGCATGGGGCACGCAAACCGAAACACAGGCACGTCTTAAAGTATATAATCAATGGATGCCGCATGTACACGTAGACTTCCACGAGCAAGGGCATAACCATCCGTACTTCTTTGCTCCTGCAGCAGAACCTTTTCACGAGATCATATCAAAATGGCAGCGTGAGTTCCAGGTAATGATCGGAAAGAACAACGCTAAATATTTCGATGAGCAGGGCTGGCTATATTTCACCAAAGAGGTTTTTGATCTATACTATCCAAGCTACGGTGATACATACCCTACGTATAGCGGTGCTATTGGCATGACATACGAGCAGGGCGGTCAGACCGGCATTACAGTAACAACACGCGAAGGCGATCCGTTGACCCTGAAAGACCGACTGACACACCACCACACCACCGGTTTATCTACCGTTGAGATTACAGCACTGAATTATACCCGCGTGGTAGATGAGTTCGAAAAATATTTTCGTGATAACCTGAACAACCCTGTCGCTCCCTATAAAACATACGTGATCAAAGCATCCAATCATCCTGATAAACTTGAGCAGATCACCAAGTGGATGGACACACATTCTATCAAATACGGTCATCCGGCAGCGGGTAAAGCATCGCGTGGTTTCGATTACCAGACGCAAAGCACAGGCAATGTGTCTGTATCTACAGACGATATCATCTTCAATATATACCAGCCTAAATCACGTTTCATCACGGCTGTATTTGAACCTCAATCAAAATTACCGGATTCACTTACCTATGATATAACGGCATGGAACCTGATATACGCTAACAATCTGAAAGCGTATGCACTGCCCGAACGCATCAACATTGGTAAAGCATACGAACTCAAACCGGCAGATAATACTACCATCGCTTCAAAACCGTATGCCTATATATTCAACTATCAGGGTGTAAAAGACGTAGCGTTCCTGTCGACATTGATTCAGCGTGGTATAAAAGTTCGTTCAGCGTTGTTACCATTCAAGTCTAACGGACAGAACTTCGATCGTGGTGCACTGATCATCACCCGCAGAAACAACGAAAAAATAAACGACTTCGATAACACCGTGCAGTCTCTTGCCAAAGAGATGGGTCGTAAAATATATACTTCACCAACCGGCTTTGTAGAAAGCGGTAAAGATTTTGGGTCGAGCTCTGTTAATTATGTAAAGGCACCTAACGTTGCATTGTTGTTCGGTGAAGAAACCTCTTCTTTATCAGTTGGTGAGATCTGGTATTTCTTCGAGCAGCAGTTACATTACCCGATCACTACGTTGGGTACAGACTATATCAAGTATGTTCCGCTAAGTAAATATGATGTACTCATTGTGCCAGAAGGATACTATTCATCGATCGATGAAAAATTCCTGGAGAAGATTTCAGGCTGGGTAGCGGCCGGAGGTAAATTGATTGTAGTAGGCAGCGGGTTAAATTCTTTCTCTGATAAAAAAGGATTCTCGCTGAAACCTTATACCAACGATGATGAAAAAGAGAAAGCTGAGAAAAAACAAAAAGAACTCAGTCAGCAACAGGCACTTGTTCGCTACGAAGATGCAGAGCGTAAAGAGATCTCCAACTTCATTGGTGGTGCTATTTACCGCGTAACGCTGGACAACTCACATCCATTGGCATTCGGATTATCAAGTACATACTACTCACTGAAAACAAATGAGCTTCGCTTTGGATACATCGATGGATGGAATGTAGGTGTATTAAAAGGCAACCAAAAACCAGTGCAGGGTTTTGCCGGTAAAAATGCCAATGAAAAACTTGCCAACAGTCTTGTGTTTGGTGTGGAAAGAAAAGGCCGGGGGAACATTGTTTACCTGGTTGACAACCCGATGTTCCGTTGTTTCTGGGAAGACGGAAAAATGCTTTTATCCAATGCGGTATTTCTTGTAGGACAGTAAATCTGTCTCGTTATTTTTGCTGCATGAATGAAATTTTTGATTCGATCGTAGATGGTCTGGCTGAAAAAGGATATGCTGTAGCAGATTCCTTTTTGAGTCAGGCCGAGGTCGATGCTATACTGGCGACAGCAGAATTTAAGCACGGGATTGATCAATTCAAAAAAGCAGGCATTGGCAAGAACCAAGGTCTGCAAATTAATGAGGCCATTCGCGGAGACTATATTCACTGGCTCGACAAAAATACAGCCTCGGCTCCGGCTAAAGTATACCTGGACAGACTTCAGGAGCTGATTCTGTATATAAATCGAACGCTCTTTCTGAGTCTCAAAGACTATGAAGTTCACATGACCATCTACCCGATCGGGTCATTCTATAAGCGTCATCTTGATCAGTTTAAAAAAGATGATCACCGTAAATTATCGGTGATCTGTTATCTGAACAACGACTGGACAGCGATCCATGGCGGTAATCTAAGGATGTATTTAACCGGTGAAACGCTGGACTTCCTTCCTATAGCGGGCAGACTTGTGTGCTTCCGAAGCGACCAGATTGAACACGAAGTATTACCGGCAACGCGCGAACGCCTGAGCCTCACCGGGTGGATCCTGGACCAGGTAGCTGACTTACGCCATTTATAGAATCTGTTGTCTCGTACAAAAAAATCAGTTCTACTTATAGTAAAATAGAACTATATTCATCTTTACATGTTCTGAGACTAATAATTACCTATACAAATCATGAGAAATATATACTTTTTTATGCTGCTGTTCTGCTCGGCTGCAGCATACGCACAAACTGACATCACTGTTTGTCACACTCCGGCAACGGAGAAATTCGCGATGTTCGCATCCAACAAAGATTTCAATGCCAAACATCCCGTGCCTGGTAACTATATACATGTTAGCGAAGAGGGCGGCAAGATGATCAAGATCAAATGCGCAGATGGAAAGGATGCCAACGGCTACCTGCTGAAAGCAAAAACACCTACCGATAACTGGATCCTTGTTTTCCAGGAGTGGTGGGGTTTGAATGACTATATCAAGCGTCAGTCTGAAAACCTGTATAAAGACCTTGGCAACGTAAATATACTTGCGCTTGATATGTATGATGGCAAGCTTGCCACGGATCGCGAAACTGCTTCACGCTATATGCAGGAATTCAAACAAGAGCGGGGTGATATCATTGTAAAAGGTGCGTTGGCCTATGCCGGTAAAAATGCAAAGATTGGCACCATCGGCTGGTGTTTCGGTGGCGGACAATCTCTCCAAGCCGCACTCACAGCAGGCGGCCAGGCACGCGCGTGTGTTATATACTATGGTATGCCGGTAGAAGATGTTGACAAGCTGAAAAAACTTAATACCGAAGTGCTTGGTATATTTGCCATAGAAGATAAATATATCACCCCGGAAGTCGTTGCCAAGTTTGAAGAAAACATGAAACTTGCCGGAAAAAAAGCAATTATAAAAAATTATAACGCTGACCACGGTTTTGCAAACCCGAGCAACGCGGCCGGCTATAAAGAAGAGGCAACGAAGGATGCCTACGAGAACACGCTGGACTTTCTCAAATCAAAAATCAAATAAAAGTATATATATAGCTTTATGAAATAACAAAAAAGGCCACAATGATTGTGGCCTTTTTCTATTCATGCCATATAATTGTTTCATCGTAAGTATACCAGGTGCGATAGCGTGAAGCGTACAGGGCCTCGATAGCGTGTCGTTTTACTTTTAGGGAAGGTGTTATCAGCCCGTTTTCAACAGTCCAGTGTTCGTTCAGAATCACAATCCTTGCAACACGTTCGTAGTCTTCCAGCGTTGTATTTACACGGGCGAGTGTTTCTTCCAAACCTGATATAATATCATTCCGCGATTTAGTCGCGGCCAGGTCTGACAGCACAACCAATGCTATAGGCTGTGGTATACCCATTCCGACAATGCATATCGTTTCAATATCTTTGTTGGATGCGAACTTCAATTCAATGGGTGCAGGAGCAATGAATTTTGCTTTATCGGTTTTGAATTGGTCTTTTACTCTTCCCGTTATCGTCAGGTATCCTTCATTATCCTTTACACCTTTATCGCCTGTTTTTAAATATCCGTCTGTTGTAAATGTTAAGCGCGTAGTCTCTTCATCTTTATAGTAACCCTTCATTAGTCCGGGATGTTTTATCAGTATCTCACCTTCGTCTGTAAATCGTATATCTATACCGGGCCACGGTTTGCCAACGGTACCTATATGAGCACGTTTACCATGATTGCCGTGCGAGTAACCACAATTTTCAGTCATCCCATATAGCTCGCGAATTTCAATACCCAGGTGCGCAAACCAGGCAAGCAACGGAACGGGTATGGGCGCAGCACCGCCCACAATTAAATGTGTATGTTTAAAACCAAGTCGCTTGCGAATTACTTTTTTTATGATTTGTGCTACCAGCGGTATAGACAACAATGTGTCCAGTTTTCGTTGCGGCATACGCGCGAGAATACCATCCTGAAATTTAGCAAAGATGCGCGGCACACCTCCGAAAAGTGTAGGTTGTACTTCACGAAGGTTATCGGAAAACTTATCGATTGATTCTGTAAAAGATATAGCGCTGCCGGAATATAGTACACCCATCTGTATATACGATCGCTCCGCTATATGGCTGAGCGGTAAATATGAAAAGAAGCGTTCGGGTTTGGTAATACCAAAATGCGTTGTCAGACTATTCCCCACAAAATCAAATGCACCAAACGTAAGCATTGCTCCTTTTGGAGTGCCTGTGGTACCGGAAGAATATATAATGGAAGTAACATGATCATGTGATGGGAACGTAAAATCAGTAAGCGGTTCACCTTTTAGCAAATCATCCCAGATTATACCTTCATTCGGACCGTAGAATGGAAAACTTATTTTGCGTACCAATGCCGGTATAGCAACGCGTTGTTTTTCATAATTGTCAAGTTTACCTATAAAAACAGCCTTTGTGTCACTATGTTCAAGTATATATTTAACGCCATCCGCTGAGAGTGTCGGGTAAATAGGAACTGAAATATAGCCTGCCATCCAGATAGCAATATCAGCCATGATCCAATGCGCACAATTCTTTGACAAAATGGCGATGTTGCTTTGCGGAGCTAAATTCAATGCTTTTAATGCGTTCGCAATTTTGCGAATCTCTATACCAGCCTGCTGGTAAGTATAAATTTTCCACTCTCCATTAAGTGGCTGGCGTAAAAAAGGTTGATGCGGTGAATTTTTTTCCCAGTAACAAAAACGCTCCAAAGGGCTGCTGGCAATCATTTCAGATAATTTATTCCTTTAATTTATCATTCATAATCGATTGCGCATCATTTTCTCGCAAACTTTTTCAGCAAGCTTCCGTACAGGGTTAGGTCAAATTGACTGAATCTAAAATGTGGTGGTACACGTTTTTAGTATATGTCTTAGGCTTTAAACTATTCTTATATGAAAATGTATTCTATACACAGTATAAGAACATTAGCACTCCTGTTAGTCGCAGTTTTTACATTGTCAGCCCGCGTTGATAGCCATCCCGATGATGATGTAGAAGCACAATTGAAAAATTTTACAGGAACGTATAATGTTTCTGACAAGCGCCAGGTGGGTAGTGAATCCAGGAATTATTCAATCACCATCACAAAATCTGTAGCCGGCATTGCCGCTGTTGATGTGGCAAATTTTGGTAACGTTATGTATGCACCGGTGCGTGCAGTGATACGCGGTAATAACTTTTATATTGAACCGCAGCAATTTAAAGGAAAAAAAATGTCGATTACAGTTTCAGGTTCCGGTACGTTCAATACTACAGGACTTCATTTTGATTATGTAATTGATACGGGCAAATCGCACCTGGTCTACCAGTGCGATGCCACAAAAAGATAGCTCTTATTACTAATTCAGTTTTTAAAGGCATGGCAATTCGTTGTCGTGCCTTTTGTTTTTCTATCCCCGGCTATACCTGTCTCCAAACTATTATTACTGCTTTTTATTTTGATTTGCCCGTGGATATTCGAGCATCTTTTACAATTTTGCGACTATGAGTAAACCTGATAAAAAACTTTTTCTGCTGGATGCTTACGCGCTTATTTACCGCGCACACTTTGCATTTACAAAAACTCCCCGCATCAACTCAAAAGGTATTAACACATCAGTACCGTTTGGTTTTACCAACACGCTGCTGGAAGTGCTGCAAAAACAAAAACCTACTCATATCGGTATAGCTTTCGATACGGCTACCAAAACATTTCGTGACGAAATTTTTGCCGAGTATAAAGCGAACCGCCAGGAAACACCGGAAGATATTCGTTACGGCATACCCAAGGTAAAAGAAATTATACAGGGCTTTAATATTCCTATTCTCGAAATGGATGGATATGAAGCCGATGATATTATCGGAACATTGTCACGACAGGCCTGCACGCAGGGCTTTGAAGTATATATGATGACACCTGATAAAGACTTCGGCCAACTTGTTAATGAATGTGTATTTCTATACAAGCCTGCCTACATGGGCAACGCAGTAGATGTGTGGGGTATAAAAGAAGTTTGTGAGAAGTGGGACATTGAAAATGTATCGCAGGTAATTGATATGCTCGGCTTGCAAGGTGATACTTCTGATAACATTCCGGGTATTCCCGGGTTCGGTCCGAAGACTGCCGCGACACTCATCAAACAGTATGGCTCTATCGAAAATATTATAGCGCATGCTGATGATTTGAAAGGCAAACAAAAAGAACTCGTAAAACAATTTGGCGAACAAGCACTGTTGTCTAAAAAGCTTGCTACTATAATTACCGATGTTCCGATCGAGTTCAGCGAAGAAACGCTCGCCTATAAAGGACCGGATGCTGAAAAGCTGAAACCAATTTTCAACGAGTTGGAATTCAAAACTATTTCTGCGCGTGTGTTCGGTGAAGGCGTTGCAGGTGCAATTGCTCCCGCAAAAGCCGCACAAAGTTCACAGCTCTCGATGTTCGGAGGTTCTACTGAGGAAGCCGGAGCCATTGCGCAAGATGAAGGCGGAGAGCGAAGAAGCTTTGATGGCAGCAAAGTACAATACCAGGTAATCGAAGAAACACAGTACAAATCCTTTGCTGAAAAACTTCGCGAGCAAACCAGCTTCGCTATAGACTCAGTAATTGATGACGCTGTTAATTTTGATTACGTCATTAAAGGTCTTTCATTCTGCTATCGCGAAAGTGAAGCATACTTCCTTCCCCTGGGTAATGCTGAGCTGGCTGGTAATGCGCTTCGCCATTTTGCAGATGTATTTGAAAATGAAAAGATCCTGAAGATTGGTCACAACATCAAAGGAACTATACTTGCGCTAAAGAAAGCCGGTGTCGAATTACGCGGAAAGTTTTTCGATACGATGCTGGCACATTACCTGATCGAACCGGAAGCAGCACATGATCTGCACACATTGTGCACGCAATATTTACAGTACGATTTACTTCCGGCCAGTCATGCAGACATACGCGAACAAGTATGCGAGCGTGCTGATCAATTGATACAACTTCATACAAAACTGAAGCGGGATCTCGAAACCAGAAAACAGGCGCTGTTGATGTATAACACTGAGATGCCACTAGTAGGTGTATTGGCTGCGATGGAATTTGAAGGTGTAAAAGTAGATACTACTGCGCTGTCAAAAATGTCTGATGAATTGCGGCAGGAGTTGGAGAAAGTACAACGGGAGGTCTATGGCCTGGCTGGTTCTGAATTCAACATTGGATCGCCAAAACAATTGGGCGAAGTGCTCTTCGAAAAAATGAAACTCATCGACAAGCCGAAGAAAACAAAATCAGGACAGTACGCCACGGGTGAAGATATACTTTTGAGCCTCGCGCCCAAACATGATATAGCCCGTAAAATTCTCGATTATCGTGAATACGACAAACTGCGCTCTACCTATGTAGATGCGTTACCGAAAATGATCAGCAAGTTTGATAATCGCATCCATACCGATTATCGGCAGGCGGTAGCTGCTACCGGACGATTGAGTTCAAACAATCCTAACCTGCAAAATATACCGATACGCACTGCGAAGGGAAAACAGATTCGCAGAGCATTTGTATCGAGAGGCGATGAGTATCTTTTTATGTCGGCCGACTACTCGCAGATTGAATTGCGTATAGCCGCATCGTTTGCCAAAGACGAAGTGATGATCGAAGCTTTCCGTAACAAGCGCGACATTCACACCACTACCGCAGCCAAAGTTTTTAAAGTACCACAGGAGCAGGTAACGGCCGACATGAGGCGCAAAGCCAAAGAAGTTAACTTCGGAATTCTCTATGGCAGTACAGCTTTTGGATTGGCACAGAACCTCGGCATATCACGCACGGAAGCATCGGAGATTATCGACTCTTACTTCACCGAATTCCCTGCCATTAAGCGCTATATGGATGACTCCATCAACATGGCGCGTGAGAAAGAGTATGTAGAAACTATCCTCGGCAGAAGACGCTATCTGCGCGATATCAATTCACGCAACATCACTACACGCGGCTTTGCTGAACGCAACGCCATCAACGCTCCTATACAGGGAAGTGCTGCTGATATTATCAAAATCGCGATGGTAAATATTCATCAGTGGCTTGAAAAGAAAAAACTCAAAACAAAAATGATCATGCAGGTTCACGATGAACTTGTTTTCGATCTTCACAAAGATGAAGCAGACATTGTAAAAGAAAATGTTACTGCGCTAATGAAACACGCTGTGCATCTTGCCGTGCCAATGGAAGTTGAAGTTGGTATTGCTACCAATTGGCTCGAAGCACATTAATGTTTGCATCAACATCTGCAAAGCGTAACACTATCAAAGTGTTGCGTATCATTTATAAATCATGGATATAATTACATGAAAGTATAGATGTACATGCTGCATAAAAAGCAACGCAGTATGTCATCATACTTTTATTTGTAAAGAGTTTGATGAACACAAAAAGCCTTTATATTTGTGCCCTTCAAAAAATTCATTTATTAATTACTATGACAAAAGCTGAATTAATTGCCAAGATCGCAGAAGACACAGGTATTACAAAAGTAGCTGCTAACACTGCATTGGAATCATTCATTGGAGCAGTTGAAAAAACATTGAAGAAAGGTGACAAGCTTACGCTTACTGGCTTTGGTACATTCTCTGTAGCAAAGAGAGCTGCGCGTAAAGGCCGCAACCCTTTCACTGGTGAAACCATCAAGATCAAAGCAAAGAAGGTTGCCAAATTCAAAGCTAGCAAAGAGCTTTCTGGCAAACTGTAATCAACATTGATTCACAAAAAGAAAAACCCTGGTTATTAACAGCCAGGGTTTCTTTTTATAGGAAACTTTCAAAAACTATTGAAAGTTTAGAAACAATTGTTACTTTTATATCGTATGAAGTATGTAGAGGCAAAAGAAGAACTGATACAGGCGTGGGGAAACCTGGGCTATAGCTGGGGACTGAATAAAACCATGGCACAGATACATGCCCTTCTGATGATATCTCCCAAACCTCTTTCTACAGAAGAGATTATGCTGGAGCTCTCCATATCAAGAGGAAATGCGAACATGAACATTCGCGCACTGCTTGACTGGGGAATTATATCGAGAATACTGATACCGGGAGAGCGCAAAGAGTTTTTCAAATCAGAGAAAGACATCTGGGCGCTGGCCAGGCAAGTAGCAAAGGAAAGAAGAAAGCGCGAGCTCGAACCTATACTAAAAGTATTGCGCGAAGTGAACGATGTGCAGAGTGATGGATCAGAAGACACCAAGGAACTGAAACGTGTGGTGAAAGATCTGAAGAACTTTGCCGAGAAATCAGACGGCCTCCTCGAGACTTTTATTAAGTCGGAAGAGAGTTGGTTCTGGAACGTTCTCTTAAAAATCATGAAGTGAAAACTTCATTTTTTTTAAACCTATCTTTCAATATTTTCTGAAAATACTAAATATATGAAATATATAGATTTTACAATTCAGTCGCTAATCATGCTGGGAGGATTGATTTTCGTGACAGGAGCCATTTTTAGCAAGTCTGACGTGTTTATCGCTATACTCATGATACAATTGTACCTCGGTCCCTGGCAATTTACGAGCTCCCTTATTTCTGTAATTGCACGCACTCCTCATTTTCCGGCAAAGCTCACACACCTGATGGTGTCTGTATTTTATCTGCTGAGCCTCTTAGCCACACTTAACATTGGCAACGGTGGTGCTCCACATCTTGCATTGAAACTCTATTGGACTATTCCGGCGTGGATACTGGGTATATACTACTATATAACAACCTGGCAGTGGACGCTTGCGAAAAAGACCGGTGGTGGTAAGTTTCTAACGCACATCAACTTTTAATTCTCTTTACTAAACTATATATTTTATGAACTACACCGTAATAACCTACAGCATCTATCTGCCCATTACAATTTTTCTAACCATGTGGGTAGCCCGAACACTCTTTAAAAACGGTCGCGTGTTTCTGGTTGAAATATTTCACCAGGACAATACACTGGCGGATAGCGTTAATAAATTATTGTTGGTTGGATTCTACCTGGTAAACATTGGCTACGCAGTATATACACTTAAGATATGGGACAGCATAGATGATATTCAGTCAATGATAGAAGTGCTTAGTGAAAAAATCGGCTGGATCATCCTCGTATTGGGAGGCATGCACTTCTTTAACCTGTTCATTCTCTTTAGTCTGAGAAGAAAGGCACATGCGGAGAAGGTCATAGCTTAAAATTCAGGCCCACCAGAAGGTGCAGATCGCAGAAGCTGTCCGGTATATCTTATCTGCGTTAATCTGCACTCTCTGTGGGAAATAAATTTATACTAAAATGAAAATTGTGATAGCGGGTGGTTCCGGCTTTTTGGGAAAAGCGTTAACCGGTTACTTCACCAATAAAAATATAGAGGTAATTATACTTTCACGGAAGCCACAGAAAAGCAGCAGGCTTGTTAAGGAAGTTTACTGGGATGGCAGAACGTTGCAAGACTGGAGGCACGAACTCGAAGGTACTGAGGCGCTGATCAACCTGAGTGGCAAGTCTGTTGATTGCCGGTATACCGAAGCAAATAAGCAACAAATCTATGCTTCAAGACTTGCTTCTACACGCGTGTTGGGAGAGGCCGTTCGCCAATGTATACATCCGCCCAAAGCCTGGCTTAACTCGAGCTCAGCTACTATATATAAAGGTTCGTACGATAAATTCATGGATGAACAACATGGTGAGATCGGTCACGATTTCTCGATGGATGTATGCCGAAAATGGGAAGCTGTTTTCAATGAATGTATCACTCCACAAACTCGCCAAGTAGCACTGCGAACATCCATTGTGCTGGATGTAACGGGCGGAGCACTCGTTCCACTCATAAAACTTGTCAAAGCAGGGCTAGGTGGTGCGATGGGCAGTGGCAAACAATTTTTCAGCTGGATACATGTACATGACTTCTGCAGCGTGATAGAATGGCTTATACAAAAACCCGTGACAGGTGTTTATAACGTTTGCTCGCCACAACCAGTATGCAATAGTGACTTTATGAAAAGCCTGCGACATAGCTTACACGTCCGCATCGCATTGTCATTACCCACACCATTGCTCGAATGTGGCGCTGCGCTGATCCGTACGGAAACGGAACTTGTCCTAAAAAGCAGAAAAGTTTATCCGCAAAGATTATTAGATGAAGAATTTGTTTTCGAATTTCCAGACCTGAAAACTGCCCTCGAAGATTTATGCCAGGTCGAAGCGAAGAGAAGTTAAAGCAATATTTCATCGCCCTTATTCCGCCTCCTCCGGTTTCGGATGATGCCTTACGACTTAAAAATTATTTTCGCGATCAGTATAATAGCAAAGCTTCACTCAATTCTCCACCTCACATTACACTGCACATGCCTTTTAAATGGAAGGAGGAAAAAGAATGTGAACTGATCGATGCATTCGAAAAATTTTCAGTAGGTCGCCCTTCGTTTAAAATAGAGTTACACAACTTCAACGCCTTTGTACCCCGTGTAATTTTTATAGATGTAGTTTCGAATGATGCGCTGAGCTTGCTCAACAAAGAGCTTCATCGTTTTTGTAAGCGGGAGCTCAATTTGTTCAACGCATCGTATAAAGATCAGCCCTTCCATCCTCACCTCACCTTAGCGTTTCGCGATCTGAAAAAGCCGATGTTCGAAAAAGCATGGGCCGAATTTCAGGAGCGAAAATTCTCAGCCCGCTTTGATGTTGAGAGTATTGTATTGCTGAAACACAACGGAAAAATATGGGAAGTATTTAAAGAGTTTCTGTTCGATCCGTCATCTCAACCTAAAGACGAAGAAGAAGGCTCTTTCAAACTGCATCACTAATCAGGTTGGTTGTCACTTCTCGCAGAAAGATCCTTTCGCGATCCACAGTGTTTTATATGTTATTTCCAGGAGTCCTTCATGCAAACCTGGGTCGGCCTCAATTACTTCTTTTTGCAGTTCACCACGCATAATGAGAATACCTCCGTCATGATCACCAAAGATGCCTTCTGTAACAACGTTGCCTGTATCTATCAACTTCTTTATAAATGCATTATGCTTCTCAATGATCTGTGGGTAATTGGATGCGGTAAATTTACTTACCACAGCATCGAAGCGAATAAATGAATAGGACACCATCTCATACGGTTCCGGTGCTTTGCAAGGTTTGCTCACGCGCGAAGTATAGGGGAGCATCTCAATATTCCAACGGTTAGCCTGTACGCCCGGGTCGGTACTTAGCCATTGCTTTGCTTCGTCTACCGATTGCGTGTTGAGTATAAATATACCACCGCCACCTTCAAATGGTCCTGCCGAAACCAGTTTACCTTCTTTGGCAAGCCGGTTAATATTAGCCATGTGTCCTTCCATCAACTTATCCAGTTGCTCTTTGGGCATGGAGGGCGCGTCTGTTCGTTTGTGCAGAAATACGAAAGTATATTTCTGACCAAGCGCGACAAAGTTTATAAACAGCAGGGTGACAAGCAATATCTTCTTCATAGCGGAAACTTAAAAAGAATCGCGGGAGTTTCCGCACGCAGGAGATTTTTAAAAACCGAAGCGCCAGGAAACTATATTGAAATATACAACTTCCCTTGCTGAAAGCCGCGCGACTACTTCCCTTTCTTACCGATCAATAATATACCGGCCAGTATCAGAATTGTTCCTACAATCTGTAGCACAAACACGGGCTCATGCAATAAGATATAGGCCTGCAATATGGTAGACATTGGTCCGATGCTCCCGACAATCGCGGCATTATCAGAACCTATACGTTTTATCCCTTCCGTTACGAGATACGATGGAATAACCGTACTCACCAGTGCCATCATCACGCTATAAAAATACACCCTGGGCGAAAGGTTGAACAACGAAGTATCGCTGGCAATGGCGTAATGAAGCAACACGCCTACCGATGCAAATGTCATGGCATAACTGTTGAACTTGGCAGCACCTACCTGTGGTATAATCTGACCGCTGCCTACGATGTATAGCGCATAGGTAATGGCGCATGAAAATATCAATACAGCACCGAGGTAAAAATCATTGTTTTGCTCTGCAGTCCAATCTACCTCGCTATAAAATGCCAGGGCAAGACCAACATATGTTATGATGAGCGCCAGCCATTGATACTTATTAATTTTCTGTTTGAAGAAAATAGCCGACATGAGCAATACCAGCGTAGGGTATATAAATAAAATAAGTCGCTCCATACCGGCTGATATATACTGCAATCCCAAAAAGTCGAGCAGGCTGCTGATATAGTATCCTAGCAAGCCCACCACAGCAACAATAACCCATTGCTTTGAAGTAAACTTTACGTTGCCCTCCTTGCGCGAAGCAAATGCGGCAGAGACAACAAAGAAAGGAAGCGAGAAAAGCATGCGCAGTGCCAGCAAGGCTATAGCATCAATGCCCGTGTCGCGGTACGCCAGCTTAACGAATATTGCTTTTGTTGAGAAGCAAATGGCACCAGCGAGTGCGATCAACACACCGCCTATAAAATAGCCCGAAGAAGAAGGTTTACTCATTGAGAAAAAACTTTGCTAACAACACTTCGTTTGCTTTACTCACGAGTGATGCAGCGATCAAATGTATATCTTTTTAATCGCAAGTCACCAACATTTAGTTACACCTTCATAAATGTTTTAAGCTGCCAGCTTCAAGCTATCTATAGTATTTACCAGCAGGAAGCTGGCAGCCATTATTACTAACGGTTCAACCGCCAATGAATCAAATCCTGATCGCGGCTATATTCCTCAAATTTATTTTTGACGAGTACTCGGTGTGAAGGTATATTTTCAACGGGTGTATCGGCTATAATTGTTTTCAAGTTATCGTGTGCAAAGCCCCAGGCTGCGAGTGCCTGTAGGGCCTCCGTTGCATAGCCTTTGCTGTGATAACGAACATCAAGTCCGTAACCCACCATGGATTTACCTTCATCATCCGGAAGTCCTGCAAAGCCGACTCCACCAATCGCTACGCTTTCATGTTTGAGTAGAATTTCCCAGTTGGTATACCACTCAAAAGCATGCGCATAGACTTGAGTTTTGTCGAGCCAGAATTCAATGGCTTCTTCCAGGTCTTTTACTACGCGCGGATCGTTTTGTCTCACTTCATACTTTACTCCCAGGTTTACGGCTAATGCCGGTGGATCATTTTTATATAGTACTAACTGCGCGTGCGTAAGTGGCACGAGCTTCAGTCGTGTTGTTTCTAACATTTGATTTCGAATTTTAAATACAAAAGATTATCTCCTCTCAAAGAGGACTTGAGATAACGTGCGGTCTGCACGATCGTATCATACTGCTAACCGATAGCAGCACGCGACATTCCTTGACGGAACATCGATGATCAGGCCCTTCCAGGCGTAGAAATAAATATGCGTGTTTTCAGAGGCGTTTAACTCCGTAACAAAAATAATAAAGCTTGCGATGGAAAAAAAACTGCCGCGCGCAGAGTCCGACTGTTAACTGTTTTTCTTTCTTTGCACCGTGAAAGTCCTGATTCTCCATCAACATTTTAATACACCCCAAAGTGGTGGAGCTCTTCGCTCCTATTATCTCGCAAAAGCATTGACAGACCACGGCATCGAGACAGTTGTTATTACAGGACACAATGAGAAGGACGAACGGACGGAATATATCGAAGGAATAGAAATACACTACCTGCCGATTGCTTACGAAAACAGGTTTGGATTTTATAAACGCAGCCGCTCCTTTATCAACTATATAATTCAATCGGTTCGCGTGGCCGGAACCTTAAAAGGTGTGGATGTATGCTACGCCATGTCTGTTCCGCTCACCATCGGCCTGGCCGCTATATGGCTGAAGAAGCAGCATAAGATTCCCTATATTTTTGAAGTAGGCGACCTATGGCCGGATGCGCCTATACAAATTGGTGTTATTAAAAATTACTTCTTCAAGCAGGCATTGTATAGCCTTGAGAAGACTATATATCAACAGGCACAGTCGGTGGTAGCGCTGTCGCCTATGATCAAAGATGCTATTGTAAAAAAGGCACCGGGAACAAACGTGCATCTGATACCGAACATGGCTGACACGGCGTTCTATATTCCTGAGTCTAAAAACCCTGTTCTTGAAAACAAATTTGGTGTGAGCAATAAATTTGTAGTGTCATATATAGGCGCGATCGGTTATGCCAATGGACTGGATTATTTCCTGGAGTGCGCACGCAATTGTCAGAAAGCTTCATTGCCGGTTCACTTCTTCCTGTGTGGCGATGGCGGTATGGCCACGCGTTTGCAACAGAGCTCTAAAACGCTGCGACTAAATAATCTCACGTTTATACCGTTTACAAACCGCGATGGTGTAAAAGAATTGCTGAACGTTACCGATGCAAGCTTTATCTGTTATAAACCTTTACCTGTTCTTGAAACCGGATCGCCCAATAAATATTTTGACGGACTCGCTGCCGGCAAACTGATCGTTATCAATTTTGGTGGATGGATCAAAGATGAGATCGAGAAATATAGCTGCGGATTTTACAGTGATTCAAAGCACCCGACAGACTTTACGCAGAAGATACAGGTATATATCAACAACCCAGCCCTGTTAAAACAAAGCCAACTCGCGAGTCGCAAGCTGGCCGAAGAAAAATATTCAAGAGTAAAATTGAGCGAAGCGTTCAGCGCTATATTCCGAAACCTTCGCTGAGTTACTTCGATATGGCATTCCAGATATCAACATCCAGCAGGTACGTTCCATCGGGCTGGCGTTTCCATACATTGGCAAATTTCACTTCGGTAACAAATACGGAATCCTGGTACTTAACCTTCGTCTTGGTTCTGCCGGTTTCATATATATACTCTCCGTTGCCATCAACTGTAAGCGTTTGAGTGTCCATATCGAGTAACTGCGAATCCTTCATCGCTCTACTCCAGAAATTCCTAATGGTTTGTTTGCCTACGAAGATCTCGTATGTACCGTTCGGGCAGAGCTTCGCGCTATCCGTATACATCGATGCAAGCTTTTCGGCATCACCTTCCTTGAAGAAAGCACCAAGTTTCTCATTTCGTTCGTGAAGGATTTCGCGCATTTTGGCTGCCGATGGTTTCTCTTCCTTACAACTGCAGCAACCGATAGCTACTGCGATAGTTAATATTAAGAATCTCATGAAGTATATATCTGTAGTTTTAAACGTTACGTTATTGAAGTATCAACCGGCAATCTTCCGTATCCAGATTTGTTCTTCTGTCGAAAGTGAAATCGTAAAAGCCAGCATCATCCTTTTTTGCTTTAATGATTACCCGACTTCTTCCGGTTTCAAGTTTCTGGTTGTCGTACGCCTTCAGCAAAACAGTGTCTGCAAAATCCTGGTTAAATATACAGTATACACTTACCAAGTTGTCGACTCCGAGCGTGTCATTGGCAATAATTACTTTGCCAAGCTCAAGTCCTTTCTGTTTCAGCTCAGGACTCAGCTCTACTTCAACTTTAAAAGAATTCTGCACACCGCTGGAAGCACCTTTAATAAATTCGCCTACAGCTTCGCCAGTCTTTTCACCGGTGCGTTTCAGGGAGCATGCTGATACAGCAACGATCAGCATGAACATGTATATGGTTTTCATAGGGTATATATCCGGTAACAAATTATTCGAGTATACGCTCGGATATCTTTCCGGTTTTCTTGTTCTTCAGAATAACTTTCTTGGCACCGTAGTGTGTCACTTCTTCTTTCACCAAGTGGTGGTCTGCATCGTACTCAATCAAGTGACTGTCTTTTGTAACTCCGGTCTTACCTCGCCAAATGTCGAGCTTTACAGGTTCCCACTGTTTGGTCTTCGCTGATTTATAGGCAGCATCCAATATCGCATTTACAACATAGCCATCGTAGAATGTTTCCTTCGGAGCTATACCCTTTTCCATCGCGTTGAACATGTCCATGAACATGTGATTATAGCCAAGCTCATTCAGCTCATCGCCTACCGGGAATAACCAGCCTGTGTTACTTTCTGCTTTCTCGGCAACATAGTCGGCACCCTTACCAGTGGTGAACATATCAAAGCCTGTACGAAGGAAACTGTTGATCCATATAGTACCCTCCGTTCCCATTACTTCATCACGCAAGTCAAGTCCTCCGCGGAATGTCCAGCTTACTTCGAATTGTCCTATCGCACCGTTCTCATATTTCACCAGACCTATAGCGTGATCTTCCGCATCAATCGGTTTTACTTGTGTATCGGCCCAGCACATCACCTCCACCGGCTTAATATCTTTACCGATATAGCTTCGTGTTATCTCTACGCAGTGACATCCCAGGTCGAGTATACATCCGCCACCAGCCTGCTCTATATCCCAGAACCAATCGCTGTGCGGACCAGGGTGTGTTTCGCGTGATTTAGCCCAGAGTATTCTTCCCAGTGCTCCGTTCTTCACACTCTCCATCGCCTTTATAAATTTAGGTGTATATACCAGGTCTTCCAGGTAGCCATTAAATACACCGGCCTTCTCTACCGCTTCCAGCATACGCTTGGCTTCTTCTGCGTTGCGCCCCAGAGGCTTGGTAGTGATCACTCCCTTTTTATGCTTGCAGCAAAGTAATACCGCTTCTTCATGCAGGTTGTTCGGTAACGATATACATACTACATCTACATCCGGTCGGTTGATTGCTTCTTCCATGGTAGTAGTGGCAAACGCTACTTTGTAGTCTTGTGCAAATTTCTTGGCACTTTCCTCTCTGCGCGAATAGATGCTCACAATTTTATCCTTGCTTCTATAGCCTTGCAGTGAATCAGCATAAAATCGTCCGATGAAACCGGAACCAAGCATGGCAATGT
Source organism: uncultured Chitinophaga sp. (assembly GCA_902168205.1). Classification (GTDB taxonomy): domain Bacteria; phylum Bacteroidota; class Bacteroidia; order Cytophagales; family Cyclobacteriaceae; genus Ohtaekwangia; species Ohtaekwangia kribbensis. Next base: position 330,369 of record CABHOK010000014.1, read on the forward strand.
TCATAGTGGTGTAGTTTTTTAGTGGTGAATATTTTGAATACGTTGCTATATATCAGCAGCACTAATTTGTTGCCTGTTTTATCTCGTCTTTTTCCTTAAAGAAGAACACGAAGTATAACACGACAGCAACTGCTATATAGGCTGGCACAAACCAGATTTCTTTCCATTGGTGAACGCCATCAACGGTATAATGATCGGTTGTAAAACCCGAGAACCATGTACCGATAAACATACCCACACCATACGTTGCAAAGGTAAAGAGACCTTGTGCAGCATTCTTGATCTTCTCTCCGGCTTTCTTTTCGGTATACATATAGCCTGTTACAAAGAAGAAGTCGTAACAGATGCCGTGCAGTACAATGCCTGCATATAGCATCCACAGGTTTGAATCAACATTACCGTAGGCAAAGCACACATAGCGCAAAATCCATGCAGCCATACCCAGCAATAACATTTTCTTTACACCAATGCTGTTAAACAAGAATGGTATAGCGAGTATAAATATAGCTTCTGATACCTGTCCTAATATCATCTTACCGGCAGCATTGTTAAGACCAACTTCGTTCAGGAATAAGTTTGCAAATCCATAATAGAATGATAGTGGTATACATACCAGTATGGCCGCTATGAAAAATATAAGATAGGGCTTGTCCTTGAAAAGCACGACAGCCTCTGTACCCAGCGCACTGGATGCACCTGCCGATTTACCTTTCGGTGGTGTGTTGGGAAGTATAAAGCTGATGAGTCCAAGCACTGCTGAAGCCGCTGCCGCCATGTAGAAAGTTTCTTTTGTTTTTTCGATCGACAGGAATCCGATCATCAGTCCCGCGAGTATCCACCCTACCGTTCCAAATACTCGTATCCACGGAAACTGTTTTCCGGGGTCAGTCATTTGTTGAAAGGCTATGCTATTGGACAACGCGATGGTAGGCATGTAAAGCAGTGAATAGAAAAGTATAATCCAGTAGAAAGCTGTGTTATTGGTAATAGCAGTTGCCAGGTATAATAATACGGCACCGAGTAAATGCAGCACACCCATAATGCGTTGTGCGGCAAAGTACCGATCGGCCACCATGCCTACAAAGAAAGGCGAGATCATGGTAGCAATCGCCAATGCACTATAGGCTGCTCCGATCTGAATCCCCGAAGAGTTCAGAAATACAGACATATACGTACCCATCGTAACATACCATGCACCCCAGATAAAATATTCCAGGAGCATCATGGCGGAGAGCTTAACAAAAACAAGTGGTTTCATAGTAACTCAGTGAAAGAGTGAAGAAAGATACAGGGATGACCTGTATGGATAAAACCACCCGTAAAAAATTTTTGAATTAAATGATTCGTGTGTTCAGTACACACCTGATTTTATACATCACACAGAACAATTGCTTATATAAACTTCACCCATGCAAACAACTTTCGCCTGCGGATGTAGTGAAGGTTATGTTCAAAAGTATAGGCCTCTTTCTCGAATGGAATGTTGTAATAGGCAGTATCGTGATTTTTACCCTTGAGACGGGCGATCAGATAAAATAACAGGTATAACAACCAATGAAAGACAAACAGCATTTCAAGCTGCTGGTAGAAATGAATGAGTTCGTGATTGATGATGATCTCCTTTTCACGAACTCCTTTCCAATAGAAAATGAAAATAAAAAATGAGAAGCCGGTATAATACCGGAAGAGTTTCTTATCTGTTTGTATGCGGATCGGTATCACGACTGGCGCTCAATCAACGCCTCGGCATAGCCTCTTAACAGTGCTCGTGTTTCCGGCTTAACGCTTACTTTCTCCAGACTGTCAAACCCCTTGCGGAAGAACTGATCGATTTTCTTTTCGGTCAGAGCCGGTACACCAAGGTCATCATATATAGCCCTTACACCGGCAACTTTTTTGTTCTTGTTGAACTTCCGGAGCGAAAGCCATTCATCCAGTTGCTTTTTAGTTTTGCCTTGTGCTTTCTCGCGAGCCTTTATCAACAGAAACGTCTTTTTGTTAGCGATGATATCTCCTCCTACCTGCTTACCAAACTTTTCCGGATCAGCATAGGCATCCAGTAAATCATCTTTCAGCTGAAAGCCTATACCTATATTTGTTCCGAACTCGCGGAGCGCTTTACGATCTTCTTCAGGAGCATCGGCCAATATAGCGCCTAACTCAAGACTAAAGCCCAGCAACACAGCAGTCTTTAACCGGATCATGTTAATATACTGTTCTTCAGTTACTTTGTCGGTTGTCTCAAACTCCATGTCCCATTGCTGTCCTTCACATACTTCGGCTGCACATTGATTGAATGCTTTCAGTACAACTTTCAGCTTCTCAGGCTCTATACCGAGAAACATATCATATACTTTCACCAGCATAACATCGCCTGAAAGTATAGCGGTATTTACATTCCACTTCTCGTGCACAGTTTGTTTACCTCTGCGCAACGGGGCTTTATCCATGATATCATCGTGCATCAGGGTAAAGTTGTGAAAAGCCTCTACGGCCACTGCATAGGGTACTATAGCTTTCGCATCATTTTTATACAATGAATAGGAAAGCAACGCCAGCATCGGACGCAGACGCTTGCCTCCCAGACTCATCAGATAACGAATGGGTTCATAAAGTGATGCGGGCTGCTTACCGTACTTCTGTTTTGAGATTTCTTTCTCGAGTAACGATAGGTATAACTTCAGTTGCTGCATAAACGAAAATCCGTAGACTGTATTAAACCGCGAAGGTGCGATTTTGATTTAATCTTCGAAAGATTTTTTTGCTACCTGATCAGCAAATACAAGGTCGATCAATCGTTTATCGATATCGGTTTTCTTTACACGAACTTTTACACGGTCGCCCAGTGTATAGATCTTTTTGCGCTTGCGGCCTACGATACGATATTTCTTCTCATCGAACTCATAGAAATCATCCGTCAGGTCTGCGAGGCGAATCATGCCTTCGCATTTTGTTTCAATGATCTCTACATATAGGCCCCACTCGGTTACACCGGAGATCAACCCTTCGTACACCTTGTTCTCTGCAGACGCCATGAACTCTACCTGCTTGTATTTGATGGAAGCACGCTCGGCATCGGCCGCACGTTTTTCGCGCTCGGAAGAGTGCAAACTTTTTTGTTCAAAGTCTTCCTTGCTCACAGGTTTACCATCGTCCAGGTAATGTTGCAATAACCGATGCACCATCATATCCGGATACCGGCGGATTGGTGAAGTAAAGTGTGCATAATGCTCGAATGCCAAACCAAAATGTCCTTTTGTTTCGGTTGAATACTTCGCTTTAGCCATGGTGCGTATCGCGAGCTGTTCGAGTATATTTTGCTCGGGCTTACCTTCTATCTTTTCCATCAAGTCATTTAATGAACGGCTGATAGATTGCTCCTCCACATTCATTTTGTGACCAAACTGCTTGGCAAACACCGAGAAGTCTTTCACTTTATCGGGATCCGGGAAGTCGTGTATACGGTATACAAATGTATTCTTCTCTTTGCCTTTCTTGTAGTTATATACGAAGGTTGCCACCTGCTTATTGGCAAGCAACATAAACTCTTCAATAAGCTTATGCGCATCTTTTCTAACCTTGGGTATAACTGCGAGCGGTTTACCTTTTTCGTCAAGCTTGAATTTTACTTCGGTGGTCTCAAAGTTAACGGCACCTTTATTGAAGCGTTCTTTACGGAGTTTCTTGGCAAGTGTATTCAGTGTGATCAGCTCGTGTGCATAATCACCTTTACCACTCTCCAGTATTTCCTGCGCTTCTTCATAGGTAAAGCGTCTGTCGGAATGGATAATCGTTCTGCCGAACCACTCACTCTTGATCTTTGCTTTATCATCCATCTCGAACACTGCAGCGAAAGTAAGTTTATCTTCCTTCGGACGAAGCGAACACAGTCCGTTCGATAATCTCTCCGGAAGCATTGGTATAGTACGGTCTACGAGATATACCGAGGTAGCACGATCGTATGCTTCTTTCTCAAGTTCTGATTTAAGATCTACATAGTGCGTTACATCGGCAATGTGCACACCAATCTCATAATTACCATTGTCTAATTTTCTGAATGACAAGGCATCATCAAAGTCTTTGGCATCAAGCGGGTCGATGGTAAACGTAGTGATCTCACGAAAGTCTTTACGTTTCTTGATCTCTTTCTTGGTTATACCTTCGTCAATGGCTTCTGACTCACGCTCAACATGTTCAGGAAACTTGAACGGTAATCCGAACTCTGCCATGATCGAGTGTATCTCGGCTTCATTCTCACCGGCTTTACCCAGTACATCTACAACTTTCGCTTCGGGTTTACGATCATGCTCTGCCCACGATGTAACTTCAATAATTACCTTATCACCATTGCGTGCGTTGTTGATGTTCTCAGGGTATATAAAAAAGTCCTGGTGCATTTTGCGATAATCCGCCACGACAAAAGCAAAGTTCTTCGACAGTTCTATTTTGCCTACATAGCGCGTACGATTACGCTTGATCACTTCGGTAATTTTTCCTTCCGGATGATCACCATGCCGCGTTGGTAATATCTCCAGTTTTACGGTATCTCCGTCAACGGCAGAAGCCATATCACGCGACTTTACAAATATATCTTCCTTGTCTGCGCCTAAACGAACATAGGCAAAGCGCGAGCTTACATGATCTACAATACCGGTTAACTCTTCGCGTTCACGATTGGTTATATAGCTTCCGTTGCTTAATTCCTTGATACGTTCATCATCTGCCAACTGGTAGACCAGGTGCGTTGCCTGCTTTATATCTTCACGTTTTTTTAGGCCTAACTTTTTGAGTAACTGCTTCATGCTATAGGCTCTGCCGGGGGCACTGTCGAGCAGCTCTAAAATGGCATCTTGCCAAATATTCTTTAACGATTTGCCTTTAAGCGACTTGCCTTTGGTCTTTTGGGGTTTCGATTCTTTTTTCTTCTTGCTCATGCGAGCGGGTTTTTAATTAACTAAACTAAATATGATTCGCTTCTAAATATCAGCAATTCATATCATTCTACATTCATACGATGCTGCTAATCAAAATAAAATTATGCCATTACCAGAACATAATTAATTTTGAGCGCAGGCATTTTAGCCTGGTATCCTAAATTTTAACATTTAAGTATTACTCATGGCACAAACAAAACTTGGCGAAGCTGTTGTTAACACGACTGGAAATTTACCGGCTGTAGGTTCTGCTGCTCCGGATTTCTCACTGGCAGGTATCGACCTGAAGGAACATTCTTTGAAAGAATATGAAGGTAAAAATATAGTGCTGAATATTTTTCCCAGCATAGACACGGGCGTATGCGCTACATCCGTGCGTACATTCAACAAACGTGCTGCCGAAAAGTCGGACACGGTAATTCTCTGCATCTCGAAAGACTTACCCTTTGCCTTTAAACGCTTTTGCGCTGCTGAAGGTATAGACCAGGTTGTAAGTCTCTCGGACTTTCGTAACAAAGGCTTCTCCAAAAATTACGGGGTTGAAATGACTGATGGCGGACTGGCCGGACTTCACGCCCGGTGTGTAGTGGTTATCGACAAACAAGGTAAAGTTAAGTATACCGAGGTTGTTCCAACGATTGGTCAGGAACCCAATTATGACGCTGCCTTAAACGCTATTGGCTAAACCTATCCGTTATCTGTTAAATGTGGCACAAACTATGTTTAACAGATAACTCTAAACGAGCCGCACCTTTCATTCTGTGCGTAAAAAAATATTATAACATCTTCTTAACATGAAACAAAACACACTTGCGTCTTCAATAGTTCGGCTAAGCATAATTTTTTCTTTTGTTGCCACACTGTACGGATGCAATACCGATTATGAAGAAGTAAAACTTCGCCAGATAAGAGATGTTGTAGTGGATGCCAACACCGAACCCCGGCTTCGTGCTACCGCTATCTTTTTTAACCCGAATAACAAGCAGGGTAAATTGAGAAAGATCGATGTAGATATATATGTAAATGGCAAGAAGGCGGGCAAGATCGATCAGAAATTAAGAACGGTTATACCTGCCAACGGAGAATTTACGGTACCGCTGGAAGTACAGCTCGCCATGAAGGAGCTCGGATTTTTTGATACGCTGCTGGGTGTATTGGGAGGAAAAAAGTTTGAAGTGCGCTATGAGGGTTCCCTCAAACTTACTTATCACGGTATACCCTTCCGTGTACCTGTAAAGTATAAAGATGAAGTAAGGGTTCGCTTTTAAAATGTACCCTTCAAAGAATTACTTTACAATTTTATCATACGAAGCACCAATACCTTTTATCAGCGATGAGCTGAATCCCTGGTGTTCCATCTCGTTCAATCCTACGATGGTGCAACCTTTTGGCGTTGTTACTTTGTCAATCTCTGCTTCCGGGTGGCGACCGAGTTTTAGTAAAAGTTCGGCTGCACCTTTTACGGTCTGGGCAGCAATGAGGTTGGCCGTCTTGGCGTCAAAACCAATTTCAATACCACCTTGTGTTGATGCGCGTATAAAACGCAACGCATAGGCTATACCACAAGCACCCAGCACTGTAGCCGCGTCCATCAGTTTTTCATCTATAGCGATGGAGATGCCGAGCTGATCGAAAAGATCCGTAACATATTTTACCTGAGCATCGCTTGCTCCCTGGTAACAGAGGCACGTAACCGATTCCTGAATGGCGATGGCTGTATTGGGCATGGCGCGAAATATAGGCACACCGTGATCAACAATCGCGGCCAGGTCTTTCAGAAATATACCCGTTACTACGCTGATGATGATATGACGCTTGGGATCAAAGTTCTGTCGGAGACCTTCCAACACCTCTTTTACATTATAGGGCTTAAGTGCCACTATAATTACTTCGCTGCTTTGTATAGCTTTCTGATTATCGCTTGTAACATTAACACCTAATGTTTCGAGCGGCTGGAGTGCTGCTACATTTCTGCGTGTAACAGTAATCTGCTGCGGAGCTACAAACTGACTCTTGATCAATCCTTCTGCTATAGCGGCTCCTAAATTTCCTCCGCCAATAATGGCAATCTTTGCGTTCTTCATAATACATCTGATTAGACGGTGCGGTGTGAAAATAAAAACACTTTCAACCACTTCCGCTCACAAGCCAGAAGAATTGCAAAATATTTAAATGGCTTACTTTTGTTCGGTAGTATATATGCCGAAGAGCACAGAGGTTTTAAGATATTTATAGCGGCACGCTATACCTTTAGTAGGAGGAGCTGAATACAACGCTCACGTTAGTATAGTAAATTACGGTTGTGCCCTTATAGCCGGAGTCGGTTCCAACCAGTAGCCACAACTCTCCTTTATCATTGCTGCGCACAACAAACGGAACATAACTGTCGGCATTGGTTCGAGTTACTAATGTAAAGTCAGTAATGTTTGTACCGCCTGCTATATTTCCCAACACAATTGTATTCTCTCCACGATCAAGTTGTTTTCCTTTATCAACATTGAGTACGTAAGAATTTTCCAGCACAACTTTTTGCGGCTCAACATCAGAAGCTCCGGCTTTTAAAAATACACTCTCGCCCGGAGAACCTTCATCAGTAGTGGAAGCACCCGAGGGGGCATTTGTGGCAAACTGTATCTGGAAAACAAGATTGTAGTCTGTATTAGGATTAAGCCCGGTAACTTTCTTTTTAATGAACATGAAAAGATCGTTGCTCAGGTTGGTGCCCGATAGCATGATCGCTTTTTTAGAACCGAGGTTAGCCGGCAATTCGGTATAGCTGTATTGCAGATCAAACTTCAGAGAGTCTTCACGCGTGGCGGGATAATCAGAAAAATCTGCTTTCCAATCATGCATTGATTTACTGAAGTCTGAAACATCCGAAAAAACGTAAAGATCACTTTGTGCAGCATCGTTATCTAGACTGCATCCTGCACAAATACTCCACACTAACGCGCTGAGAATAACCCGGCACTTCATTTTGATTTCCATTTTTCGGTTAGACACGTCAACCATAAAGGCGGTTGTAATCGCCGGTAAAAATTAAACCAGGAAAACGTTGCCCGCATGTAAAGGTGGTTCACCCAGATAATTTAGGGTTTTACACTAAAAAATCCACATTTCCGTCTAATTTTAGTGAACCTGGATCGTAATACCCCGTATTTTATCACAAGCCACCATCTATGCAAAATACTACTACTATATTTCCCTTTACATCATTTCTCAACTTCCGCCTGTTGGTGGAACACTGGGAGCAACGCATACGCGAAGGGCATCTGCCTGCGTTTGCTTCGTACATTCAGAATTATATTGATGGTGCACCGGAGTTGAAACAACCGATGGAAGATGGAGCGGTGTTTGCCAAACATAAACCCTTTCTTGATTTTCTGATGTCGGCCGTCATACCCACAGCCAGTGGCGATACAGAACTTACCGTTGCTTTACAACCGTTCCGATTCAAGTCATTATATAGCACAGAAGCCTTCGACCGAAATATATCTTTTGACACATTCGAAAAACAGGCACACGCCAATGTGCCGGGTGGAAAAATTACGCTCGGCAAAACGATTCGCGCGTGCATGATGATTCTGGAAAAGTATCAGAGCTTTGGTTTAATTGCCAAGAACCCCAGACCGGTGCTGGTAACTCTGCGCGATCCGGTTAGCGGGCTTGACAAAGTATATCGTATCGAGATCAACCACAAGTTTTGCGATGTAATTGCCAAGACAGAATATAAACCCATTGAGAAAAATGTCATCAAGTTTTTAATGGAGAAGTTGTATGATGTTGACTTGTGGCTTCAATATATACACCCGGAAGATTTCGAGTTTCACGGTTTGTTCATTATGCGACTGATTGATGTTACGGAGCAGGAAATGCTTTCGTCTATCAAATACGATCTGCTGGAACGCAACGCTGTTACCCGTACCGAAAGTTTTGTACAGATACAACACAAGCTTCGGTCGCTCTTTGGCATTCCGGATATGCGTCTGGGTATAGCCTATCTTGATCCCAACAATAATTTAGTAACCAACAGCCAGGCATCCGAATGCTGGAACAGTGTTACCTGTGGTGATAATGTACCCTGCCATGATTTTACCGGCTCGGTATACGAGCGCAGCTGGATGGAGAAACGCTATGTTACGATCGAGAACCTGGAAGACTATCCATTCAAATCGGTTATTGAAGATGCGTTGCTCAAAAATGGTATCAGGAATATTTTACTCGCACCCCTGATAGACGGTGAGGAAATTATAGGCATGCTTGAGCTGGCTACACCTACACCAGCCAAACTAAATCCTGTAAGTGCGCATAAGGTAGAGAACGTATTGCCGATGTTTACCGCAGCGGTGAAGCGTGTTAAAGAAGAGATGTCTACCGAGGTGCGTGCGATTATCCAGGAAGAGTGCACTGCCATTCACCCGGCAGTTCAATGGAAGTTTTTTGAAGCCGGACTAAACCTGCTGAACCGAAGACGCACCGATGAGAAAGCAACGCTGGAAGAGATTGCATTCAAAGATGTATACCCGCTATACGGACTTGCCGATGTGCGCAACTCTTCGATTGAGCGTAACATGGCGATACAACGCGACTTGCAGCAGAACCTAAAGCTTGCCAAGGATCTTCTTACCAAAATATATACTGCCAGCAAACTGCCGCTGCTGGAAGAAGCTATCTTTAAAACAGATGAACAACTTCGAAAGATAAACCTCGGCCTGGCCTCTGGTGATGAGAGCAATGTACTTGACTTTCTGAAATCAGAGATCAACCCGATGATCGCTCACTTTGAAGAAGATGAGAATCTGCAGAGGCCGATCGCGCGTTATCGTGCAAACCTCGACCCTACATTTGGTGTGGTATACAAGCGCAGAAAAGCTTTCGAGGAAAGTCTCGGGCTTATCAACCAGGCCATCAGCGATTACCTGGATGATGCAGAGACCGAAGCACAAAAAATGTTTCCGCATTATTTTGAGAAGTATAAAACCGATGGTGTCGAGTTCACCATATACCTGGGCAGTTCGTTGGTAAAGAACCGCACGTTTGATCTGTTCAACCTTCGTAACTTCCGGTTGTGGCAATTGCTGGTAATGATTGAAGTAAACCGCAAGATCGAAGCACTGAAATTAAAAATGAAAACCGTGCTGGAGATAACGCAGTTAATATTGGTTCACGATCAACCTATCTCCATTCGCTTTCGTCCGGATGAAAAGCAGTTTGATGTGGATGGTGCGTACGACATCCGTTATGAGATCGTAAAGAAACGTATTGACAAAGCGCATATAAAAAATACAGGCGAACGACTTACACAACCCGGTAAACTTGCTATTGTATATAACCAGGCAAAAGTAGAAGACGAGTATAAACGTTACTTCCATTACCTGAAAGCAAAGGGTATGATTACCGGTGAGGTAGAAGAGCTTGAGTTGGAAGAATTACCGGGAGCAACCGGACTGCGTGCGTTGCGCGTACAAATAACAAGTGAACCGCTTTCGCTACCTGCGGTTGATAACGACAACCTGCTGAAAGATATAGAAGAAGGATTACGGGTGCACTAACCTTTTGCTTTTTCATTGTTCTTTGTACCTTCATTTCCATGAAGCGATTCCTGGTATATCTTATACTTGTAGCAGTAATCAGTTGCAAGGAAGTAACGTACAAAGAACCACAACCCAAAGGTGTTGAACGCCTCCATAGCATACCCCATACGTTGCAAGGTAAGTATGTGCTGCCGGAAGACAATCGTGCTACGCGTGATACGTTAGTTGTACTGTCGGGCCGATACTATGCATCGAGTGATCCGCTCGGTGGAAGTGTGTTGAGCGATAGCCTGATGATAAAGCACTACCAGGGTTTTTACTTCATTAACATCAACGATAAACCGGAGTGGCTGCTGCGCGTTATTCAACAGGAGAAGAACGGTGATATAACCTGTTATATGTTGCAGGAGAAAGACAGCCTGTTTAACGGCATGCTCCAGCATCTCTCCAAAGAAATAAAGATCGATTCGGTGAAGCTGAAAAATGAAACGCTGTACCAGATTGATCCATCACCCAAGAAGCTGATAACCCTGCTCAAGAACGGCTACTTCAAGAAAACCGCTACGCTGAAAAAGATAGAGTAATACATACCAAAGAGTATATATACTTAATGCTTATTCTTTTACCGGTTGCTCATCGTTACCCGCAAGATGATGATTAATAAACGGTGATGCCTGCTGATGTAGTCTGATAGCCTTACGCGACAATACAAAGCCAATAAGCAATGACACGATGGCAGCCAGCCATATACCCGGTACATACGATATGAACCAGAAGTAGTCGTACGCACCATGAAAGAGTGTTGCTGCGGCCAAGGCAACAACGCTTAACAATATACCTTGCCGATGTGTGAATTTGGCTTTGCCTAGGTAAAAGCCCATCATTACCCCAAACGTTGCGTGTGCCGGCACAGCCGTAAACAGTCGCAACACGCCCGTCATAAAACCTGATTGAAATACATATAGCACATTTTCCAATGTCGCAAAGCCGAGGCTCACCATCACGGCATAGACTATACCATCAAAAGGTTCATTAAAATTTTTATTGTTGAACAGGATAAATCGCACGAATAAAAATTTGCAGCTCTCTTCGATCAACGCCACTTTAAAAAAAGCATTGACGAACTGGTGTATAGCGTCATGTTCTTTGGTGATGATGAGGAGGTTAACCGGTAAACTCACTACCAGTGTGATAACGGCACTTAATGCTCCGTACAAAAAACTGATGCATAGTAACACCAACGGTTCGCGTTCGTGTTTGTCTTTCAGATAAATATATAAAGCAATAGCGACACCGGGAGCAAGTGCCAGGGCTAACAAACTAAAGAAGTCCATGCAACTAAATTGAAAGGGACGAAGTTACGCATAAAAAAATCCCTCTCCCGTGATGGAAGAGGGATCTTTCCCACATGTTTGTGTCTGATTTCTTACTCAATCACTTCCTCCACTTTATCCATTTTATCGGGAGTATACTTGCCTGATGTAGCGTATACAATTTTTCCGGTAGCATCAAGCACAAAGAAATATGGAATATCTTTCTTCTCGAAATCAAGCGCTTCTTTGTAAGACTTCAACTCACCACGATAAAACAAAATATAGGGTAATAATTGTGGATCTATGTTCTTAATTGCTTTACGTTTTGCAGTACCCGTAGCCGCTGCGTTGACTCCCGTAAACATGGGCACAAAATAAACGTTCACATCGTACGAAAAACCTGCTAACACACCTGACGTCTTTTGAATAAATTTTTCAAACACCGGTTGGAACCAGGAGTTCAGTTCATCTTCCGATTTTTTTGAGTAGGCAAGGCCGAGCAATGTGTATTTACCTTTAACATCGTCTGGTAATTTTACTTTCTTGTCTTCCACGCTCTCAGCTTCCATAGCCGGAAACTGCTTGCCAATTACCTGTGCTTTTGCAAGCATGCTGGTAAACACTATCAATAACAGTATAGAATATCTCATACAATTTAATTTTCCTTCAATTTACCGAATAAGCCTTTAGTAACCGTTGCGTTTGATAAAAGTAACCTTACAAGTCGATAAGATGACGTAAATAACCACACAGCACGACTCATATTTACCGGCCATTGTTCACTTCACTATAGATGAGCTACTTTCATGCCAATCCTTGTTTTAACGTGCGCATACGGAACGTTGCGATTCCAAAACACATTACCTTTCGCGATAAGTGCTATTTACCTTACAAGGCATTCTATGTTTAGCGTACCCATACAGCTTTGTCTTCAATAGGTTTGCGTTTGCTATCGGGCACTTGTGTTTTCGGAATACCTATATGCAAAAAGCCTAGCAGCTTGTCATCCTTATCAAGACCAAACAATTCTTTTGCTTCTTCAAAATAGGTTACACCACCGCTGCTTAAATAACAACCTATACCATAGGCAGCAGCGGTGAGATACATATTCTGCACTGCACAAAACACAGCCCCGAGTTCTTCGAGTTCAGGTACAGATTTTTTTTCATCGCGTTTCATACCAACCGCTATAATATGCGATGACAATACCGTTTTTGTAAGAAGGTTTTGATAGCGCTCTTCTTTAAATGTACCGTTAGCTTCTGTTACTCGTTTATACACGGCAGCCTGCTGTTCGCCAAGTTTGCGTAAACCATCACCGGTAAAAACAATAAACTGCCAGGGTTCTGTTAATTTATGTGTTGGTGCCCACCGTGCGTTTTCAAGCATTTGTGCTACAATCGCATCGTCTACACGCTCTCCACTATACTGCTGTTGAAAAACCGATCTGCGAGTCCGGATCAGGTTGTTTACTAATTCTGTTTTAGAAGCATCTATGTCCATCCTAATAAAGTTTATTATCTTAGTATTTACTAAATTTTCAAAGATGAGAAAATTTTTACTCCCAACCCTCTTCATCCTCTTACTTGCATCGTGCGCTCCGGTTTATGTTCCAAATCTGCGCAACTCTCCGATGTTTACCAAAGGAGGAGAATTTCAAGGCTCTATACAAGTACTCAACGGACTGGATATACAAACAGCAGTGTCTGTATCTGATCACATTGGTATTATGGGTAATTATGCTTTTGAAGAACGTGGCAAGGTTGAAGATGACGATACCGATAATTATCACCGTCATACACTGTTGGAAGGAGGCGTTGGTTATTACGAAAATGATGGCATCTGGTGTTACGAAATTTTTGCAGGCTATGGTCGTGGTGAAGGATCAAGTTATGATGAATATGATTTCTTCAATACTCCGGATGATGTATGGGCTACTGGAAAATTTGAACGCTTCTTTGTACAACCTGCATTCGGCATCAATAAAAAAGTAATGGGTGTTTCGTTCGTACCAAGATTTTCAATTGTTGATTTCTATGAATTCAAGGATGAACTTACCGGTGCTACAATTACGAATGTAAGCATGTCGCCAAAAGTATTTGTAGAGCCTGCTGTGATTGGTCGGGTAAATCTTCCAAGCAATCGTATCTTCTTTACATTCCAGGCAGGTGCTACACTCGTAGCGAGTCCTGATGTAGAGTTTGAGTACAGATCATTTCAGTTTGGTTCCGGTGTAGGTTTCCGTTTTGGCGGAAGTGCTTCAAGCAAAAATCAGACGACTGAATAATTTCTTTCCCGTTATTTGCCATTATAGTCTGCGTATATCTGCGCCTTCTGCGGGAAAACAATATATACTATACATGCAGTCAGCACGAAAATTGCTGACTGCATTTTGTTTTAGTAAGGCCTATATATCTATTTCGGAAACTGACTGGCGTCAATGTTCGGAACTATCTTGAGTGCGTTCTTATAGTATATTTTTTTCAACACATCATCAGGCAGGTCTAATCCATACATTCTCCAGAAAGCATGGTAGCGTTTGTGGTAAGGAAAATACTCGTCAGCTGTTTCCAATACTCTGAAATAGGTTTCATATTCTTCAGGCACCCATGAATCTTTTCCGAACAGAACGCGATCCTGATACTTCGTTAGAAAAGCTTTCGCAGCACGCGGCTGTCGGCCAAGCTCGGCTATAACAGCACCGATCTCGGTATACATATTCGGAAATTTATCCAGCAGTTCACCTAATTTTTTAAGATCACTTCCATACCAGCCCAGGTGTGCGTTGATAAATTTAGTCTTGGGATGTTTCTTGAAAATATTATGCTGCTCGGCAATGATGGTCTCCCACGACACCGGGTCGGTATCATGTCTTCTGCCGGGATGTAGCTTCAGCTCCAGCCAGCGTTCGTTGTTCTTGTCGATTGGTTGCCAGAATTGTTTTGGATCGGCTGCGTGTATTAACACCGGTATACCAAGTTCACCACACTTGTCCCAGATGGGATCGATGCGCGGATCATCAATATGTACCCGGTTGCCTTTACTATCTTGCGTAAACATACCGAGGCTCTTATAGATCTTCAATCCGTTGGCACCTTTCTTCACATCATCTTCCAACTGCTTTAACATACGCCCTTGCCACTCCGGATCATCTATAGCAGCAAAGTTCATGTTGGTAAATACTATAAATCGTTTTGGATTTGTCTTCTTTACATTCTCAAGCGATCGGTCGAGATGTTCCGTACTTCCTCTGCCACGACCACTCAGGTTTACCATCACGGCCATGTTCAGTTTATCCATCTCTTTGGTTAGCGCCTGCAGATCCTGCGTAGGCATGTTGAACTGGTGATTGTGCACATCGATGAACGGAAATTTAGCGCGTGTTAAATGATGCTCCGGCACAACAAGTGTTGATGGCGGATCATAGTCTTCAAAATCCATTTTATCATCCAATGGTTTTTCCTGCGCACAGGCAACAATGATATTCCAGGCGAGCAGCGTAAAAACAAAACACCTCTTCATGACAGAAATTTTTGCTGGTGAAAATAATGGAAAGTCCCGAACTCTCTCATAAAACGGGATAGAAGGTCGAAATCAGCAATAAAACCTTGGGAAGTGTCACTTGATTTATGTTTAAATTGGCAGCTATTTATAACAGGCATGAAAAAACTTGCATTCATTTTCGCGATACTCATTGTTTCAATAGCGCAGGCCCAGGATGCGCAACTGGAAAACGCCCGGAAGAAATTTCAGGCGAACGATCTGAAAGGTGCTAAAACCGATCTCACCAAAATCATCGACAGCAATCCTAAAAACAAACAAGCCCTTAACCTTCGCGGACAAGTACGTGTAGCGTTAGAAGATTTTTACGGAGCTATAGGCGACTATAACACTGCGCTTGAGGTGGACTCCACATTTGCTGATGCACTTAACAACCGCGGTGAAGCCAAGATGGCGTTGGGCGATGACGAAAATGCTATACCTGATTTTGACAAGGCTATAAAATTCAACACCAAGTTTGCCGATGCCTATAGCAATCGCGGACTGGCCAAGTATAATATTGAAGATCTGCAAGGTGCATACTTCGACTTTTCAAAGGCCCTCGAAATCGGACCAATTGACTCTGATAAATATTTTAATCGTGGGGTGGTAAAGTCTGAGCTCGGAGAATTTATCAGTGCGATTGACGACTATACCAAAGCAATTGAACTTGATAAGACCGATGCAGCTCTGTATAACTATCGTGGTGTAGCTTACTATAACACCGGCAATCTCGATCAGGCTATTGCAGATTATGACCAGGCTATAAAACTCGACCCAAAGGATGCTTTGAAATTTGAAAACCGTGCGCTTGCTAAAAATGCCAAACAGGATTTTAAAGGTGCCTTGGAAGACTATAACAAAGCTGTGGAGTTAAACGCGACTGAACCGGAAACCTATAACCTGCGTGGTGTTGTAAAGTATAACCTCGAAGATCACGATGGCGCTATAGCAGACTATAGCAAAGCTATCGAACTCGATGATACCAACCCGGTATACTATGATAACCGCGCGTTGAGCCGCACAGAGAAAGAAGATTATGCCGGGGCGGTTGAAGACTATTCATCTTCTATTGAACTATATCCCAGCGATCCGGAAACGTATTTACAACGCGGTCTTGTAAAAGTTTCTATGAACAACAAGTACGATGCATGTCTTGATTTTAAACGCGCTGAAGAACTTGGTTCAACGGAAGCCAAAGGGCTTATCAAAAAGAATTGTAAGTAAAGCGATCTTCAACGTTGCGCATAGCGGTTATACTCAATGGCATTTCACTGGAGCGGCGATACTTCTATCGTAAAGTAGTGCCTATGCTTCGGCTGGTATACGAAACGGAGGTGTTTGAAACACTTTCGCGCAACGATGCTTTTTCCCTGGCATCAAAAGCCGTTGATAGTCATTATGACGTTATTATCGCTGCCGGTGGCGATGGTACACTGCACCAGGTTGTCAATGGTATACTGAAAGGAAGAGAAGGCTATAAAAATCTGCCGGCACTCGTTGTGTTTCCGGTAGGCACGGGTAATGATTTTGCCCGCACACTGAACATTCCATCCGATCCGGTCAAGCTCATGCAGTTGCTTCAGAAATCCGAGCCTCAATACCTGGATGTAGGTGAAGTGCTATATACTACCGATGCCGGTGCGAAAGATCATCGTTACTTCGTCAATGTAGCAGATATAGGTATGGGACCGCAAGTGGTGAAAAAAGTATTGAACAGCGATCGTGCATTTGGTTCTGCCTTTACGTACTATATTTCCATCATTACAACCTTCTTTACATATAGGCCTATGGTTGTAACTGCGCGCACATCATCGTGGAACTGGCAAGGTAAATTACGCACACTCGCCATTGGCAACGGAGGTTATTATGGTCACGGATTGTGTATAGCCCCCGAAGCTAAACCCAACGATGGTATTCTGGATGCCTTTATCTGCGGCAATGTTTCGGTGCTGGATTTTATACGTTACTCTGTACCACTCAAGAAAGGTAAATATATTCATCATCGCGAAGTGTTTTACAAGAACACCGATGCGATCGACCTGGATTCCGAAAAAGAATGCCTGATAGAAGCCGATGGCGAATTGCTCGGAAAGCTACCGGCCCGCATCCAGATCACGCCCCTGAAATTGAAAATGCTCCTTCCGTAAAGAAGCCTTCATTCCCCCATCTTTATGTGAACAAAGTATATTTTATGAATACCGGGCTCTTCATTATTTTGCAGTATGATCGTAGTAGGTATTATAGAAGATGACGAACAGATCCGTAAAGGTGTTCAGACATTTTTGAATCGCCAGGAGAACTTCTCATGCGAAATGGCTTTTGGCTCGGTTGAAGAATTTTTGAAGAGCATTGCCACCACCGCCATGCCCAATGTGTTAATCATGGACCTGGGCTTACCGGGCATGTCGGGTATAGAAGGTATCAAACTGATCAAAGAGAAACATACCGATGTTGATATCATTGTCTTCTCGGTATACAATGACCCAAAACGAATATTCGATTCGCTCTGTGCCGGTGCCACCGGCTACCTGCTGAAAAATACTCCGCTGGATGAGATCAAGGAAGGCATAGAACTTCTTTCAAAAGGAGGCTCGCCCATGTCGCCACAGATAGCCCGCAAGGTTATTGAGTTGTTTGCGCAGAATGGTGCCCGCAAGAAGGAAGTAGAATCACCGCTCTCGGCCAAGGAAAAAGAGATTGTAATCGGCCTGGTAGACGGCCTCAGCTATAAACTGATTGCCGACCGCATGAGCATCAGCATTGAAACCGTGCGCTTTCACATCAAAAATATATACCGAAAGCTGCACGTCCACGGCAAAGCCGAGGTTATATCCAAATCGCTGCGCGGAGAAATCTAGCAAACATTTTTCGTAGAGGTTTCTCAGGCAACCCCATGTTCGTGGAGTTGTTATGCGTTGCTACGCACTATATCTTTGTTACACCTCCTCTATGAAAACTCTGTTACCTTGTGGTTTATTCCGCTGGCTACATTCCGTAGGTTTTCATTGCTTCCTGTATTATTATTTCAACGTACGGCTTGTATATATAGCCAAACAGAAAAACACTGTTTGATTTTTCTCTATAGTTGGTCAGGTTAAACAAAAAGTGCCTCTTCTGTCGGAGGCACTTATTTTTTCTCCCGCTGCAAATGTTCTACGATCATCGTTGCGTGTACGCGCGAGTTCTCGATAAACCATTTGTTGGTTTTCAATCCACCGCATACTACACCGGCAAGGTATATACCAGGCACGTTAGTCTCCATCGTTTCTTCATTATATACCGGTGTGTGAAACGCATCATCATGAAACTGAATGCCGCTCGCCTTCATAAACTCAAACGGTGGTTGATAGCCCGTCATGGCGAGTACAAAATCATTTTCCAATACCTTATCTCCTTCCGGTGTTTTTATCTCGACTGTATTGGGTGTAATTCTTTTTACTTCAGAACGAAAGTATGCCTTGATCGACCCTTCCTGGATTCGATTTTCTATATCGGGTTTAACCCAATACTTCACACTATCGCGAATACCGTCTTCGCGAATTACCATCGTTACATCGGCACCTTTACGCCACGTTTCAAGCGCTACATCCACAGCAGAGTTGGCGGCACCTATAACAACAATCCGTTGTCCGAAGTATGGATGAGGTTCATCGTAGTAATGCTTTACTTTCGGCAGATCTTCTCCGGGTACATGGAGCAGATACGGCAGATCGTAAAAGCCAAGCGCGAGTATAACAGATTTACTTTTGTACTGTCCTTTCATCGTGGTAACAACATGCTTGTTGTTGGCAGATGTTATCATGGTAACTTTCTCATATAGCCTGAGATTGAGTTGCCAGCTCATACTTACTCTCCTATAGTATTCAAGTGCTTCAAACCGGTTAGGCTTGGGTTGATGTGATATAAAAGGAACCTCCCCTATTTCGAGTCGTTCGGAAGTAGAGAAGAACGTCATGTTGAGTGGGTAGTTGAAAAGAGAATTTACCAGACAACCCTTCTCAATGATAACATACCGCAGTCCGGCTTTCTTTGCTTCAATGCCACATGCCAGGCCGATAGGTCCTGCGCCAATAATAACAACATCAAACTCCTCCATTCCAGTAATTCAATTTTGATTATTCAACAATATTCATAAAAATTCGCACCGATTAACCTATACAACATGAATAAACTCTTAACCGCTGTCTTTTTTGCACTCTGCATTACAGGATATGCCCAGAAACAAATTACGGTTGAAGATTTCACCACCAAAAATACATTTCCTCAGAAAACTGTCCGGGGCATCAACTGGATGAAAGACGGAAAGTTTTACTCTACACTGGAAAATAATAAGGTGGTAAAATATAACATTACTACAGGGCAGCCGGTAGAAACACTGGTGGACGGATCAACCTTGAAACCAAAGATCGAGATTCAGGATTATTCCTTTAGTGGCGATGAAAAAAAACTTTTACTGACAACCGACTTTCAAAGCATTTATCGCAGATCGTTTACAGCAAACTATTTTATATACGACCTCACGGGTAAATCTGTTAAGCCGCTATCGGCCAACGGCAAGCAATCGTACGCTGCCTTTTCAGCCGATGGCAGCAAGGTTGCCTTTGTACGCGAAAACAACCTGTTCTATGTGACACTGAACGACATGAAAGAAGTTCAGGTAACAGACGATGGAAAATTCAACCACATCATCAACGGTACAACAGACTGGGTGTATGAAGAAGAGTTCAGCTTTGTAGATGGTTTCTACTGGTCGCCTGACGGCAAGAAGCTGGCGTATTATCGTTTTGATGAATCAGCTGTGCGGGAGTATAACCTGCAGCGCTGGGGAAAAACGTTATACCCTACCGACTATCGTTTCAAATATCCAAAGGCCGGTGAAGTGAATTCTGCCGTTGAGATCTGGATCTACAACCTGGACAGCAAACAAAAAGTAAAGGCTGACATTGGTACTGAAAAAGATATATATATACCTCGCGTAAAATGGACTGCAGATGCAAATATACTTTCCATTCGTAAATTGAACAGACTGCAGAACAACCTCGATATTTTTCATACCAATGTATCGACCGGTACGTCAACGGTTGTTTTAAACGAGAAGAGCGAAACATTCATTGATCTTGAGTTTACCGATGACCTGATTTACCTCGCAGACGGCAAACAATTTATATATACTACCGAACGCGATGGTTACAAACATTTATACCTGTATGGCATGGACGGAAAGCTTGTGAAGCAAATCACGCAAGGCTCGTTTGAAGTAAGTCAGTTGATCGGTCTCGATGAAAAGACTAAAACACTTTACTATACCTCTACTGAAGTATCGCCTCTTGAAAGACATATCTATTCGATTACATTAAGCGGCAAGAAAACAAAACTCTCTCAGGCTGCCGGTATACACACCATCAACATGAGCGGAGATTTTCAGTTCTATATTGACTATCATACGTCTGCTGCACACCCTACTGTTGTAAGTCTCTTTAAAACGAAAGGAAATGCTTTGCAAAAAGTGCTGGAAGACAACGCTACACTTGCCAAAGTATTAGATGACTATGGCTTTGCAGCGAAAGAATTCTTCTCGTTCAAAACGATTGATGGCACATCGCTTAACGGCTACATGCTGAAGCCAAAGAATTTTGATGCATCCAAACAATACCCGGTGTTGGTATACCAGTATAGCGGCCCCGGTTCACAAAACGTAAACAATCTTTGGGGTGGCAGTCACTTCTTCTTTCACCAGATGTTAACCCAGAAGGGATATATAGTGGCCGTAATTGATTCGCGCGGTACAGGCGGACGTGGTGAGCAATTCAAAAAACTTACTTATAAACAACTGGGTAAATATGAACTGGAAGACCATATAGCCGGCGCTAAATTCCTTTCTACATTAGAGTACGTAGACGACAGTCGCATTGGTATATGGGGATGGAGCTATGGTGGTTATATGTCATCGCTGGCTATGACAAAAGGTGCGGGTACTTTCAAAATGGGTATAGCAGTAGCACCTGTTACTAACTGGAGATTTTATGACACTATTTATACCGAACGCTACCTGCAAACACCACAGCTCAATGCCAGCGGTTATGACGACAACTCGCCATCAACGTATGCGAATAAACTCCAGGGTAACTTTCTGTTGATACACGGTACCGGAGATGACAACGTACACTTCCAGAATTCAGTAGTATTGCAAGATGCACTGATCAATGCCGGCAAGCAGTTCACGTCATTCTACTACCCGGATAAACACCACGGTATACAAGGCGCACAGACCAAATACCACCTGTATACCATGATGCTGAACTACGTTCAGGAAAACTTATAGTATATACTGACGTTTATTCAGCTATGATTACACAAGAAGCTATTGAAGCCGCACACGAGCGCATTAAAGTATATATCAATCATACTCCAGTGTTGACATCGGAGGCGATAGACAATCTTGCCGGAGCAAGTATATTTTTCAAATGCGAAAATCTGCAGAAGATCGGTGCCTTCAAGGCGCGCGGTGCCATGAATGCAGTGCTCACGCTGACCCCGGAAGCAAGAGCAAAAGGTGTAGCTACTCATTCATCGGGTAATCATGCACAGGCTATAGCGCGGTCTGCGAAGATCATGGGTATAAAATCCTATATCGTAATGCCGCGCACGGCTCCTGAAATAAAGAAGCAGGGTGTACTAAGTTTTGGAGGCGAGATTTTCGAATGCGAACCAACACTCGAGTCGCGCGAGACTACCCTGCAAGAGGTTGTTGGTAAAACCGGTGCGAGTGTAATCCATCCGTTCAACAATTACGAAGTAATTACCGGGCAGGCTACGGCAGCCAAAGAATTTTTTGAAGATATACCAGCAATGGATGTTATTATACCTCCTGTAGGTGGTGGCGGATTATTAAGTGGAACAGCATTGTCGGCAAAATATTTTTCTCCATCAACTCTGGTATATGCCGGTGAACCGGAAGGAGCCGATGATGCGTATCGTTCGTTAAAGAGTGGTTCGATTCAACCATCACAATCCAATTCTATTGCTGACGGATTGCTCACTACGCTGGGCGATAAAACATTTCCCATTGTACGCGACCATGTGAAGGAAGTGATCACCGTAAGCGACCAGGAGATCACAAACGCCATGCGTATACTTTGGGACAATCTCAAAGTTATTGTAGAACCTTCAGGCGCTGTTCCTTTTGCAGCTGTGTTAAAAGCAAAAGAAAAGCTCAAGGGTAAACGTATCGGTGTAATTATATCCGGAGGAAATGTAGACCTGGCGCGGGCCGCCAAACTCTTCGGCTTATAAAAATGTACAAATAAAAAACCGTTCTGTCTATATACTATATATGTACAGAACGGCTTTTGTTTTAGGGTAGCTATATCTATTAGCTGAACTCTTCCGTGTTTAGTGTTATTTCAGGAGCGCCTTCCTGTTTAGAGATCCAGAAGTTATTGAATCCTTCACCAACCTGTATTGTGAGAACTTGTAATGCTAGCAGTTCCAGTATGGCAAGGAAGTTAAAAATCAATCCGATGCGTGAAGGGAAAGACTCCAGCAATTCAACAAAAGAGAGCTTCGATGTTTTACTCAACTCATCGATCAGGTATTTCTTCTGTCCTACTACGGTATACGGATACTGCACTACCTGGTGAACAGGTTTATTTTTTTCAGCAGCAGCTTTCTTCAATACCTTTTCAAATACCTGCATTAACTTAAATATAGTGATGTCCTGAAGTTCGGCTTCCACGTTGGTGCTTTCAGCGAGGGTCTTCAATTCCTTCACCAGGTTGCCGCGCTTCTCTTTGGTGAGCTCAGTTTCTTCCATTTTATGGAAAGTATCCACCACCGATTTATACTTCTTGTATTCGAGCAGGTGTCGAACGAGTTCTTCACGCGGGTCAATTTCATTTCCTTGTTCATCCAACTGTGGTCGCGGCAACAGCATTTTAGATTTGATGCGCATAAGCGTTGCTGCTACCAATATAAACTCACTCGCTACCTCAATGTTGAGTTGCTCCATCTGCTGGATATAGGCCAGGAAGTCGTTGGTGATCTTCGAAATCGGAATATCGTAGATATCGAGTTCATCACGTTCAATGAAAAACAGCAGAAGATCGAAAGGACCTTCGAACAGCGGGAGTTTAACCTCAAAATTTTCCTGTGTCATAGTCGGAGTGAGGGGCAAATTTATTTATAATCCGGCAAAAAGCCCGATTGAAAAGAAATACTAATTTTGTGGCTTTATTTTTTCTCCCAAACCTTCCTTTTCGGTCAATTGGTACGTTAAAACGCAGGTTAGGAGCGATAGTTTAAAACTCTTACCTTCAATTATTGTTTATAAGAGGCATATAATCCACAAAAACCCATGCTGATAACTCCGGGAAAACTTTTGGCAGAGATCAACTCGCCTGACGATCTTAAAAAGCTCGATCAAGCTCAACTCGTTCAGCTCTGCGATGAGCTCCGCCATTTCATTATTGATAATGTCTCGGTTTATGGAGGCCACTTCGGTGCAAGCCTCGGGGTTGTAGAACTCACCGTTGCTTTACATTATGTTTTTAAAACGCCTCACGACAACCTGGTTTGGGACGTAGGACACCAAGCATACGGTCATAAAATTTTAACAGGTCGCAGAGATACATTTTATACCAACCGTGTATATAACGGCCTTTCAGGTTTCCCCAAAAGAAAAGAAAGTGAATACGATGCGTTTGGCGTTGGTCACTCTTCTACTTCCGTATCGGCAGCGTTAGGTATGGCTGTTGCCGCCAAGTACCTCGGCCAGGATGAACGCCAGCATATAGCCGTTATTGGCGATGGTGCCTTAACCGGTGGAATGGCCTTTGAAGGATTGAATCATGCCGGTGTATCGGACTCTAACATTCTGATCATTCTCAACGACAACTGTATGTCGATCGATCCGAATGTAGGAGCACTCAAAGATTACCTTACCGATATAACTACCTCACGTACCTATAACAAACTGAAAGATGAAGTATGGAATTTACTCGGTAAACTTTCCAACTTCGGCAAGAGTGCGCAGGAGATTGTCTCAAAAGTTGAGAACGGTATAAAATCAACATTACTGAGTCAGAGTAATTTATTCGAATCACTCAACCTCCGCTACTTCGGTCCGGTAGATGGTCATGATGTAAATCATCTTGTTACCATCCTCAACGATCTTAAAAATATAAAAGGTCCAAAGATACTTCACTGTGTTACCGTGAAAGGTAAAGGCTATGGCCCGGCCGAAAAAGGTAATGCTACCACATGGCATGCTCCCGGTACATTTGATAAGATTACCGGTGAGATCTTCAAGAAAGTTTACGAGAAGCCGCAGGCACCTAAGTACCAGGATGTATTTGGACATACCTTGGTAGAGCTTGCAAAAGCCAACGATAAAATTGTAGGTATAACTCCGGCCATGCCTTCGGGTTCGTCCATGAACATCATGATGAAAGAGATGCCTGATCGCGCATTTGATGTAGGTATAGCCGAGCAACATGCTGTTACGTTTTCGGCCGGTCTTGCAACGCAGGGACTGGTGCCTTTCTGCAATATTTATAGTTCGTTCATGCAGCGTGCTTACGACCAGGTGGTGCACGATGTATGCATTCAGAATTTACCGGTTAATTTTTGTCTCGATCGCGCAGGCTTTGCCGGTGCAGACGGACCAACACATCACGGTGCGTATGATATAGCATACTTCCGCTGCTTACCGAATATAGTTGTAGCAGCCCCTATGAACGAAGCTGAACTTCGTAACCTGATGTATACGGCACAACTGCCTCGCACGGAACTTGCGTTCTCGATTCGTTACCCGCGTGGCCAGGGTGTAATGCCGGAGTGGAGAACACCGATGGAAGCTATAGCGATTGGAACGGGTCGTAAATTGAAAGAAGGAAACGAACTCGCTATTTTAACACTTGGCCATATAGGTAATTATGCTGTGGAAGTTTGCGAGCGACTCGCCCGTCAGAATATTTCCATTGGTCATTATGATATGCGTTTTGCAAAACCATTGGATGAAAAACTGCTGCATGAAATATTCAGTCAGTATAAAAAAATAATCACGGTAGAAGATGGCTGTTTACAGGG
Source organism: uncultured Chitinophaga sp. (assembly GCA_902168205.1). Lineage (GTDB taxonomy): Bacteria > Bacteroidota > Bacteroidia > Cytophagales > Cyclobacteriaceae > Ohtaekwangia > Ohtaekwangia kribbensis. The sequence continues at coordinate 355,779 of CABHOK010000014.1, forward strand.
AGGATTCGGAAGTGCTATTCTTGAATTCATGGCCGACAACAACCTGCATGCAGAAGTAAGACGCCTGGGAATTCCGGATAGAATAGTGGAGCATGGTGAGCAACATGAACTTCACCACGAATGTGGTTTTGATGCTGAAGGAATTGAACGCACCGTTGTAGAAATGTTGGAATTAGTACCGAGGTAATGTTAAAGATTTTTTCGGCTGTAAGAGGAAGTGGCAGACCTGTGATTCTCATTCACGGGTTCCCGATGAATAGTAATGTGTGGGACAATTTCGCCACACCTTTATCGAAGCACTATAAAGTTTACACACCTGATCTGCCCGGGTTCGGGAAAAGTAAACTGCTTGATTTACCTTTTACTATAGAAGCAGTAGCCACTCAGTTGCTTGACTGGATGGATGAACAAAAAATTGAAAACCCCGTGGTGATCGGGCACTCGCTGGGTGGATATGTAGCACTCGCGATGGCTGCAAAAAATCCCGAGCGACTGGCTGGTATAGGACTCTTTCATTCTACCGCTGCAGAAGACTCTGTGGAAAAAAAAGAGTCGCGTACAAAAACCATCGAGTTCGTTAAAAAAAACGGAGTACTCGCTTTCACATCTAATTTTATCCAGCAACTTTTTGCCAACCCGGAGCATCCGGCTATAGCAACGGTTCGTGAAATTGCCATTCAATCGCAGGAAGATGCTGTGGTTGGGTATACGCAGGCCATGCGCGATCGCCCATCACGCATACACGTTCTTCAGGATTTTGATAAACCCGTATTGTTGATTGCCGGTGAAAAAGACCAGGGCATTCCGGCGGCAAGTATACAGCAACAGGCTTCGTTGTGTAAACAATCACATCTTCATGTTATACCAAATGTAGCGCACATGGGGATGTTTGAAAAACCTGATGAAACTGTTAACCTTGCTAAACTTTTTATTGACCACTGTAAGTGAACCGCATGGTTTGTTACATTACCGTTAGTAATTTGACTAAAACAATATTAAATTGTATATGTTTTCGGTGCACTCGCGCCCGCGTGTTAGGTTTAATAAAAACAGGATTCTATATTTGCTAATAGGAATATTAATAACCAACCTGTAACCATGGAAGAGATAGTAGATCCACACCAGTATGACGCTTGGAATTCGATGGCAAAGAACATAGCGTTTGCTGCCTGGGCAATTGCCATTCTGATTGCTTTGTATCATGTAGTGAGACTAGCAACGATGAATGATGCCAAAACCAAATATGATTACATTAACCGGAGCGAGATTAAAACATTATGGATTGCTTCTGTTATTCTGGTAATCGGTTGCTGCTTTTACGCAAATGCAAACATCGTAGAACTTAATGCACTTTGGATTTTCGTGCGCGTGTTTACAACATTTGCCATGGGGTTAATTGTAGCGCTGATCATTCAGAACCTCTTGAAGTTTTACTATCCCTTCTTTATCGAAAAACGTTTGAAAGTACTTCGTTACAAGCCACGTGTTTCTCCGAAAACCGGTAAGGCTATGAAGCTTCTGAGTGAAGATGAAGAAGATGCTTACCTCGATGAAGGTATGCAGGCAGAAGAAAATGTATTCTCCATTGACTACGATGTATGGAAAGATGAAGAAACCGGATACGTTAAAATTGAGCGTTACTCTGGTCACTTGCATGCATTGCAATGCCCTGAGTGTAACTATCAAACCTTTAAAGTTGTACGCGAAGAGATTCTGAAAAATCCTTCCGCAACAGAAGAAGGCGAACTGTTAAAGCATTTCCAGTGTGGCTATTGTGGATACAAAGCCAAGAAAACTGTTACGTTAAGAATGTCTCAGAAATTTGAAGAATCATCTGCAGCAACGGCATAACACTTTACTAGATAACATAAAAAAATCCCGGGCTACCCTCGGGATTTTTTATTTTGGTTAAATCCGGGCGATCAACTCTTTATATAGATTCGTAAGCACGGGCTCGGACTTACCGGCTACAGCAATGATCTCTGCTATATTAACCGACTTCAGGTTATCCGGATCACAATCGTCTGTTAATACAGATATAGCGCAGCAGGGCAAGCCCATGTGATTAGCAACAATAACTTCAGGCACGGTACTCATACCCACGGCATCAGCCCCCATGTTGCGCAGAAAGCGGTACTCAGCACGCGTCTCCAGGTTAGGACCTGTTACACTTACATATACACCTATATTAAGCTTTATGCCTTGCTCTTTGGCAATGCTCGCCAGGTGGTTATTCAGGTAAGTTGAGTATGGTCTGCTCATATCCGGAAAGCGTGGGCCAAGTGCATCGTTGTTTATACCTCGTAGCGGATTATCGGGTTGGAAATTTATATGGTCGTCCAACAGCATCAGCTCACCTTTCTTCCAGCTCAAATTCATGTTACCAGCTGCATTGGACAGCAGCAGGTGTTTTATCCCCAACGATTTCATAACACGTACCGGGAATGTAATCTGCTGCATGCTATAGCCCTCGTAGTAATGGAAGCGTCCCTGCATGGCGAGTACATATTTTCCTTGTAGTAACCCATATATAAGTTTACCCTTGTGCGACTCTACTGTTGAAACAGGAAAGTACGGTATATCATGATACTCTACTACTACGGGATTCTGAATCTCCTTTACAAAAAGACTCCCGAGACCCGTACCGAGAATTACACCTATCGCAGGCTGTGTTACACCTCGCTTTCGGATATAGTCGGATGCTTCATTTATCTGATCGATCATATTGCTAAGTATTAAGCTACCCGTTAAATATACTATATACCGGCAAGTTCTGAGCAATAAAAAAGCCCGTATGGATCGGGCTTCTTCTGTATACTTATTTAAAAGATGTTGTTATTTCAGCAGACCACCATTCAAACGCAGTAGTTCTGTTTCGGCTACCTTGGCAAGGTAACGCGCGTTGATCAAACGATTATAGGCATCGGCAAGACTTTGCTGTGCAGTACGCAATTCTATAAACGTAGTAATGCCTCTTTTGAACCCTTCGAGTGCGATGTAAACATTCTCTTTGGCAAGGAGTATCGTTTCTTCTTCGATCAGTAATATTCGCTTGGCATTTTCATAGTCAACGTACGCGTTACGCAGGTTGGCATTTACATTCGTCTTGAGCTGATCGTAGAATAATTGCTGGCGGGTATAATTCAGATCTGCCTGCTTGATCAATCGCCTGGTGTTAAATCCATTCAGGATCGGCACAGTTAACGTTAAGCCGTAGTTATATCCATCTGACTGGCTATATAATGCAGAGAACGGGTTGATCAATTTAATGTTATCCGTCTTCGAGTAATTATAGGCTGCGTTAAAGCTCAACACCGGAAACAGTTCTGCCTTCCGTTCATGCAACGAAAGCTTTGCTATATCGGTATTCATTGACGATGCCCGAAGACTATAATTAGTCGCCTCAAGATTGGAAGCAAGTTCCTCCTGTTTCAGATCAAGGTTAATGATGATGGTATCTGCCACATCGTATGGTATAGGAAGCTGCGAATCCACCAGCGCATTCAATTGTTCCTTCAACTGAATTATCAGTGACTCCTGCTGAATGGTGAGTGTTCGCTGTGCATTGAAATCAACTTTCGCTTGCAGCAGCTCCGGTTTACCACCGGTACCTACCTGTAATTTTCGTTCTGCAAGTTTAACACGCTCCTCGCTTACAGCCATCTGTTCCTGCGTAGCTTTTAGCTGTTGCTTCTGACGCACTATATCATAATAATTGTTGATCACGTTAGCGATCGTGGTAACCATCTGGTCTTTTATCAGCAACTCACCCTGTGCATTTATATAGCGAATACGATCAACGGTAGCGAACATCTTTGTTCCATCAAACAAAGTCCAATTAAGTTGCACCGAAGCGTTGGTGTTGTTGGATACAGCCTTACCACTGTTGTTACGGGTGGCATCTTCAAAGCGAAGTTCCTGGTTGTTATTGTTGCGCGTAATAGCAGCAGTGCCATTTACCTGTGGTGCAAAGGCAGCCCATGCATAGCTCTGATCTGTAGCATAAGCCTCCGATGTATTTTTGGCTAACCGTACATCGTAATTTTTTTCAAGAGCCAGTGCAATTACCTGTTCTAATGATATTTGTTCCTGCGCATTTGCTGTGTTCTGAAATTGAAAAAAAGAAATAGCAAGGAGTAATACAGAAAGTCTAATCTTCATATACCAATTCTTTTTGTGGCTGAGGTGCTGATGCCTCATCACCAAACGCTACGTGTTTTCTTTTAAGTGACAGGAACGAATACATGGCCGGAATTACAAACAAGGTTAATATCAGCGAGAACATAATTCCACCTACAATTACAATACCCAGCGGCTGACGACTTGTTGAAGCAGCTCCTAATGAAAGCGCCAGTGGTAGAGATCCCAATGCCATAGCAAGACTCGTCATAAGTATAGGACGAAGACGCAGGCGCGATGCCTCGAGCACAGCTTCTATTTTGGAGAGACCTTCTTCACGTTTCTGGTTTGCAAACTCAACGATAAGGATGCCGTTCTTGGTAACAAGACCGATGAGCATGATCATACCGATCTGCGAGAATATATTAATCGTTTGTCCGAAAATATAGAGTGATATAAATGCACCACTAATCGCCAGCGGCACCGTAAACATAATCGTAAACGGATCAATAAAGCTTTCAAACTGAGCCGCGAGGATCAGGTATATCAACACGAGTGCAAGCAGGAATGCAAAAGATGTATTACTGGAACTCTCCGCATAGTCACGCGAAGTACCTGTGAGTGATGTCGTGAAAGTCTCATCGAGTAATTTAGCCGAGATTTCTTCCATTACTTTTATACCATCACCAACCGTTTTGCCCGGAGCAAGACCTGCCGATATAGTTGCTGATTTATAGCGGTTAAAGTGATAGAGCGATGGCGGTGTGGTAGACTCCTGCACCGCTACCACGTTGTCTAATGAGATTAACTGACCGGAGCCTGTGCGTACATACAGATTTTTCAAATCATCCGGATCATCACGATCGATGCGTGTTACTTGTCCCATTACCTGGTACTGCTTTCCTTCCTTGGTAAAATATCCAAAGCGAAGATTGCTATAGGCCAGTTGCAAGGTCTGTGCTATATCCTGGACGCTGATACCCAGTTGTGCAGCCTTGAGGCGGTTGATCTCTACACGCAACTCTGGTTTGTTGAACTTAAGGTCTATATCTACACCTTGCAGCACCGGGCTGCTGTTTGCTTCTTCCAGAAATTCAGGAAGTACTGCACGAAGCTTGTCAAGGTTATTATTCTGAATTACAAACTGCACCGGCAAACCACCTCTTCTGTTCACAGATATAGTCTGTTCCTGTATAGCAAATGCTTTACCTTCCGGGAAACGAGAAAGGTTACGGTTAACCATATCTACTATATCCTGCTGCGATCGATCTCTGTTTTGCGGATCAGACAGTGTAACGCGAACAAAGCCAGTGTTAACTGCACCACCACCAGTAAAGCCGGGAGCTGTAACCGAGAGAGCTGTTTTATATTCCGGTATAGAATCCTGTACAAAGCCAACAAGGTCTTGCACATAGCGATCCATATAGTCATACGAAGTTCCTTCTACAGCCGTGAGTTGTAAACGGAACTGGTTACGATCTTCCATCGGGGCCAGTTCAGACTGCATGTTTTTTCCTATAAACCACGCTGAGGCAATACATAGTAAAATGATCACAATCGATACCCACCGTATGCGCATAAAGCCTTCGAGCAAGCGTCTGTATCCATCTTCCATACCTTTGAAGAATGGTTCGGTTACACGATAGAACCACGAGTGCTCATGCTGGCTGCGGGTGAGCTTTACACTCAACACGGGTGTAAGCGTAAGCGATACAAAGCAAGACACCAGTACGGCTGCCGCCACAACAATACCAAACTCACGGAACAAGCGGCCAACAAATCCCTGCAGGAAAAGTATAGGAAGGAATACAACCGCGAGCGTAATAGAAGTAGAGATTACGGCAAAGAAAATCTCTTTAGAGCCTTCGAGTGCAGCCTGGTATTTATTCATACCCTGCTCCAGCTTCTTGTATATATTTTCGGTAACCACTATACCATCATCCACCACGAGACCTGTAGCCAGTACAATACCCAGCATAGTGAGTACGTTTACCGAGAAACCACACAGGTACATAATGAAGAATGTAGCCACGAGCGATACCGGTATATCTATTAGCGGTCGTATGGCAATGATAAAATCGCGGAAGAACAAGTAGATGATCAACACCACGAGCAGGAATGAAATGATCAACGTTTCTTCTACTTCCTCGATGGAACGTTTGATGAACACGGTTTGGTCCATCGCTATATCCAACTTGATGTCTTCCGGAACTTCTTTCTTGATCTGCTCCAAACGCTTGTAGAACTCATCGGATATCTCTACATAGTTGGAACCCGGCAGCGGAACGATAGCAAGCCCCACCATTGGTATATTACTTTCACGCAGAATAGATTCTTCGTTCTCCGGTCCGAGTAGCGCCTGCCCTATATCACGCAAGCGTATATCGCCCTGCGCTGTTGATTTGATAATTACTCTTTCAAAATCTTCTTCAGTATATAGTTTACCGAATGTTCTTACTGTAAGCTCCGTTGCATTACCGGCTATTTTACCGGAAGGCAATTCAACGTTCTCTTTGTTAAGAGCAGTCTGTACATCGAGAGGTGTTAAGCTATAGGCACTGAGTTTAGCAGGGTCCAGCCAGATGCGCATGGCATAGCGCTTCTCTCCCCATATCTGTACACTGCTTACCCCGGGAATTGTTTGCAGACGTTCAACCAATACGTTGTTAGCATATTCAGTTAGTTGTAATGAATTCTTGGTGGTACTCTGCACCGTCATGGAGATGATCGCGTCAGAGTTAGCATCAGCCTTTGCTACTACCGGTGGATTGGGAAGATCCTGAGGTAATGATCGTATAGCCTGCGATACTTTATCACGCACATCGTTTGTAGCGGCTTCGAGATCTATACCCAGCTCAAACTCAATGTTGATGTTACTGGTACCAACACTGGAAGAGGACGTAATATTCTTGATACCCGCTATACCGTTAATTGATTTCTCCAGTGGCTCCGTGATCTGTGATTCAATGATATCAGCATTCGCACCGGAATATGTAGTGCGCACGTTCACTACCGGTGGATCGATAGCGGGATAGTCGCGTATACCCAAAAAGTTAAAGCCTATAATTCCGAACAGCACCAGGATGATGTTCATCACAAATGCCAGTACCGGTCTTCGTAAGCTTACTTCAGAAATGTTCATAGTGTTTTCCTTAGAGGGTGTTCACCTTTGTTATTTTAACTTTGGATGTTGGCCGTATAGCCATTAACCCGGAGGTTATTACAGTATCGCCAGGCTTGAGTCCTGTAAGGATTTGTATATAGGCTGAGTCACGTATACCCGTCTGCACACTGGTAAATATCACGCTATCGTTACGAACAAGTATAACTTGCTTGTCGCGAGCTGTAGGTATCACTGCCTGCGTAGGCACCAGCAACGCCTGGTTATCCTGACCTAATTGCAGATTTACTTTAGCAAATATACCAGGCACGAGTTCGGAGTGTTTTTCATTCACAATAGCACGTATCTTCAGTGTTCGGGTATTCTGATCAACGCTGCTCTCGGTTGCCAGAATAGTAGCTTTGTGAGACTGACTTCCACCATCTACTTTGAAACTTACTTTATATCCTTTCTGAAGTTCCTTTGCATATTTTTCAGGAACCGAAAATTCAAGCTTCAACCGATCGACCTGGCGGATTGTTGTTATTATATCGGTAGGCGATATATAGGCTCCTAAACTTATGTTGCGCAAGCCGACTCTGCCGGTATAAGGCGCACGTATTTCGGTTTTAGATATAGCGATCTCGGTTGACTCTATATCTGCTTTCAGGTTTTCAACATCGAGTGCAGCAAGATCATAATCCTGCTGACTGATACCATTTATCTTTACCAGCTCGCGGTTGCGTTCTTCTGTTTTTACTTTGATCTGAAGTTGTACCTGCAGTTTTTTCAACTGTGCCTGCAGATCTTTATCGAATAGTTTTACCAGTAATGTTCCTTTCTGCACGAGTGCACCTTCATTTATATTCAATGATACAATGCGTCCTCCTACTTCAGCACGGAGTTGTGTTTCTTCGAAGGGGAGTAGTGAACCTGGTACTTCTATATTTTCGCTTATAGAACTTCTTGCTACACGAAATGCATCAGCCGTTACCGGCCCCTGCATACGCGGGCGACCAGCTGCTGCCGGGTTTTCTTTCTTTGATTTACAGGAAGCACCAAGCAACAATGCAAACGCAAACAATAGAATACTAAATCTTGACATTATACAATTAAGGTTCAATAGCTTTTTAATTAACACGCGCGATACTGATCTGGTTCAGGAAGGAATTAGTGCACCAATCAGGCTATTTGCATCTGAAGACGGTTGTGCAGCGAGAGCACTTGAGGGATGATCAGGGAAGACTCATCGTTGTAAATTATGAAGTCTGCACGTTTCAGTTTTTCTTCCTCAGACATCTGCTTACGTATTATTTCCCGCACTTGCTGTTCAGCCCTCCCATCGCGATGTATAACTCTTTTAATGCGCACTTCTTCCGGAGCATGAACTACAATAATTTTATCCAGCGCCTGATAAGAGCCTGTCTCAAACAAAAGCGCTGCTTCTTTCAGTACATACGCTTTGTTGTTATGACGCTTTACCCATTGGGTATAATTTTCACCTACGCGAGGGTGCACCAGTTTATTCAGCACATCCAGTCTCTCCTGCTTGTTAAATACTACTTCACTCAGGTATTTCCGATTCAGGGTTCCATCGCTTAGGTACGACAAATCACCGAATTCTTTCTTTATCTGTGATACGAGAATTCCATCGGTGGTCATTAGTTCTTTCGCATGGCTGTCTGCATCATATACAGGAATACCAAGGCATGCAAAAATTTTTGAGACGAGTGTTTTACCCGAACCGATTCCTCCGGTAATACCAATTTGAAGAGGATTGCTCACACTTTAAAATTTAATGTATAGGGAATCAACCTTAATCACCTTAGAGTATGGAGGCAACCCCTGTAAAACAGGTTGCACCCGCTTAACACCGCGCGAGAAATTCCCGAGGTCTACAATAGCTTTCAGAGAGTCGCGATGATAGGTGTTCATAGCACGTTGTGGTATAGCAAACGTACAGGGCAACCTTCGAAAACCAAGTGAAGGTCGCGCGCCTTTCGGAAGATTGATCAGTACAACGCGAATTGAATCTGTCATTTGCCGCAACAAGTCCACTTCAAAATTTACATGTACCGTAGGCGGATTTCTGCGGATGAGTTCGCTGTTTACAAATTGTACTTCAACTTCGTTGTGAAAGTTTTCATCGATGTTGCGTTGCGGGAGTTTTAAATACAATGGCTCTGAAATACTCTTCACCAACTTCCAGGGTCCTTCAATAAAAATACTGTCGGGTGTAATGGTTGGTTTACTCGTCATGATATACCCATTCTTGAAGAGTATAGATGGTGTATCAACCGCAAGCGTTATCCACTTTCTTCCTTTCGGCTCTATTGCTACGTGTAGTGTATCGGTTAAGACAAAATTAATTTGAAGTCGCTCAAGCTGGTTTGCAAACAACGGAGGCAACGTACTGCCTACAATCTTTTTTACTTCAACAGGTCGCTCCAGCGGAATTACCAGGGGAGGAACTTTTAACCCGAGACTTCTTCGAAACAGGTCCCACCCTATACCCGTTACGTTGATGCGGACAATCTGCGGCAGCGGGTGAATAGGTATATAATTCTCGTGATCGTAATCAAACTTAACGGGAAAGGTAATGTTGGTGGTATAGTTCTTATTCAACGCGTTAAAAAACCAGAAGACCGTAGCTGCGAACAAACACAGTACAACGGCCTTCCAGTTTTTTCTATCTAAACGCAACAAGCTGAATAAATTTAGGTGTGTACGTTACTACGTGTTTTGGTGTGTACGTTTAGGCGTGATGGCACGCTTACGTTTTTATTTTTTGTTAGCAGCTGCTTTGGTTGCTTCCATGGATATGGCAGACTTGTTGAAACGGATGCGGCCGCCTTTCTCTACTTCCAGAATAAACGTATCGCCTTCGAGTTCTGCCACGGTACCATGCGCACCACCAATCGTAACAACTGCATCGCCACGCTTGATCTCCTCTGAGAATTTCTTCTGATCTTTTGCTTTTTTCTGTTGCGGACGGATCATGAAGAAATAGAATACCACGATGATCGCTCCAAAGAAAATAAACTGAAAATAAGGATTGCTTTGTTGCTGCGCTTGTAACAGGATTGAGTACATATTGTTTTTTATTTTAAGAGTCCAAAGTTATCCTAATTAGAGCAAACATACCAAGCTTTATTGCCAGGAATTCAACCCGTTAAACGCCTTTATAGAACCGCTTGTCCTATGTTTGGAAGGCCTTGAAGGAGCGTCAGGGGAAGAAGTCATTCCGGTGTAGAGACGCTTCCCGGTCACCATCCGAATTCACACCGCTTTTGATATCGCTAAAAAGATATACCTGTAATTGATACAATCATTTTCTATCTTGGTCAACAAGAGGTAATAACCCGAATTCGCCTTACAGCAAGCACTATGAAATTAGTATTAAAATATCTCCTTTTAGTTCCATGCATAGCAGGGTATATATATGGTTATCCACAAACTATCGAGGCACAAAAAACTGTTGATAACATTAACCGAAGTATTGACGAAGCTGTTGTAAAAAAAGACGTAAACAAACTAAAGCAGTTATATGCAGACGACTTCGTTTTTACTCACGGCACCGGCTATGTAGAAGGGAAAACCAGTTGGATAAAGGACGTAGAAAATCCCACGAAGAAATTTACTTCACGCGTGCATGATTCTACACTGGTAGAGCTCCATGACAATGTTGCTATTGTAACGGGGAGTCTTGCCATTACACGAAGTGATGCAGATAAGCTGGTGCGCTATGGTATACGGTATGTTCGCGTGTTTGCCCTACGCAATAACAGCTGGCAACTGATTTCACATCGCACGGTAAAAGAGTGGCACTTTAAGTAAAGTTATTCCACATATAGCACGAGGCCTTTCAGGTATTCTCCTTCCGGATGAAATATAGATACAGGATGATCCGCAGGTTGTGAAAGGTGATGTAATACTTTTATTTGTCGGCCTGCTTGTATAGCGGCTGATACAATGGTATCGTAAAACAGCTGACGATCTACCACCTGCGAACACGAGAAGGTAAATATTATACCTCCTGCCTTGATTTTCTTCATAGCCTCTGTATTGAGACGCTGATATCCTTTCACAGCCTGATGGCGCGCATCGCGATGCTTGGCAAAAGCAGGAGGATCAAGTACAATCACATCATATTGATCCTGCTTGTCTTTCAGAAAATCAAATGTATCGACAGCGAAACATGTATGTGTAGTGGAATTGTATCCATTAAGTTCTAGATTCTTTCGTGTCAGTGCTATAGCTTTCTCGGAAGCATCTACGGAGTGAACGAGTTCGGCCCCTGCATGCAGTGCATATACCGAGAATCCTCCGGTATAACAGAATGTATTAAGCACCTTTTTACCTTTGGAAAAGTCGCCTAGTAATTTTCTGTTTTCACGTTGATCAAGAAAAAATCCGGTCTTCTGTCCTTCTTCCCAATCGATCAAAAACTTGTTATCATTTTCAACCACAACGTGTGCAGGTATACCTGCTCCGAAGAGATATTCGTCCTGCTGTGCATCGCGTAATTTACCAGGCAACGTGCCATGACTTTTATAGTATACAACCTTCAGTTCTTGACCTAAAACTATCTGTAGCGCCTGTGATATTTCATGACGATCAAGGTGCATGCCGACATCGTGCGCCTGTACTACCGCCACACCATCGTATACATCTATAATCAGTCCGGGTAAACCATCACCTTCACCATGTACAAGTCTGAACGCGTTCGTGTTTGCAGTCGGCAAGCCAGAGCTTCTGCGTACGTTTAATGCATTAGACAGTTTGTTTATCCAGAAGTCCTCCGCAGGCGCTTGTGCATCAAAGCTCAGCATTCTTACAGCAATACTTCCGTTCTGATAATGACCATAGCCAAGTACTTCATTTTTGTAGCTGAATACTCTTACCGAGCATCCATCGGTAAGATTGCCTTGCATTTTTTGAATAGCACCGGAAAAAATCCACGGGTGAAAACGCTCGATGGAGTACTCTTTACCTTTCTTCAGAATGATGTCGCCCGAAATAGTCATAGTTCAATAATTGCTGCAAAAGTATTAAAGAAAAGTGAGGCGTGTTTCATGAAGAATAAATTTGCTCTTCTACACCAATACTCGCCTGGCAACGGCAAGAAATTTTTCTTTGGGACCGGAGAAGCCTATCAAAAATTTATTACCGCCATCTTTCAGCTTTGCTTTCTTCTTAAGCTCTTCTGCCGACAACGGATAGTTTCGTGTCATGACGTTTGCTTTGCCTTCCGGGAAGTATGTTTGAATAACTTTCGGATCATTTTTAACAAGTGCCTCCACCTGAAAAATTCGTCCCGGGAAATCGGACCGATATTCAGCGCTGGTATATAGATGTGTGCTCACATCTATTTTGGAAAGGCCATACGATGATGCAACAATTCTAAAAGCACCGGCTTTCAGGAGCGAAGTGTTGGGTTCATATAAATATGCAAGAGGTGAACTATAATCAACAGCAGCCTGCTGCTCCTGCACTTTGGTGAATGAGAATCTCTCGATATGTGTTGAGAGAATATTTACCGTTACAATTTCAGGTTCACCATGAACCATTCTCTTGCAGAGAAACAGCAGTTCCTTGCATTCATTTGCTACCGATAGTACATATACTTTGTACACCGTGGGCAGTTCTCGCAATGCCTGTTGTATATCCAGTAGCGGTGATGTTTTAATGAGCAGGTGTTCTGTCTTCTCAAAAATATTTTTATACAGCGTAATGACATCGGGTTCACAATCGCTGAGTTTAAAAACCTTCTGACCGTTATTTCTGCGTGATGGATCGATAAACACCAGATCAGCTTTCCATGAAGACTCTAAAAAATTTTCGGCTTTTGTATGATGATGCGAAATGTTGTAGCCGCGTAACGTTTTATGATTGTGTTGTACAATTTGCAGCAGTGATTCGTCAGGTTCTATATACTCAACTTTCCTGAATATCCTGCTAAGGAAATATACATCTACGCCAAAGCCACCCGTAAGATCTACGGCTGTTTCTTTTCCGATTGATTCCTCTTCGATTATCCTGGTTTTGAATGCTGCTGTCTGCTCGGAGGAACTTTGTTCCAGGTTAAGGCTTGGCGGATATAGTATACCAGATGTACTATAAAAAGTGGGCAGCTTGTCTTTTGCTTTTCTACGGCCTGCAATCTGTTCTGCAATGCGGGCTAACGGAACACCGTCAACTTCCTTGTATTTAAGTACAAGCTCCCGTTCATCATCATTCGCATGTTGATGAATGAACTGCTGTACTTTTTCTGAAAGAAGTGATAGCACGACCAAGTATAATCGGGATGATCTTTAAATCGCAGCCTTCGCTTTGGATTTAAAGTGTATAAATATATTTCGAACGTATACTACTATACCCATACTCTGAGCCACCAGCAAAACCGGATCGATACGATACGTTGCATAGGTAAGTATAAGAACAGAAGCGCCTGTACTGATAACCCAAAATCCCAAAGGAAGTATAGATGTTTTATGCTTCTCCGAATAATACCACTGGTATACAAATCGCAGGTTGAGCATAAGCTGACCTATAGCACCCGCAAAAATGATCGGGTTTGTGAAATCATTCTTTGAAAAGATCTGATCAAGTTTATTATCCGAACCAGCAATTATATAGGTAAATGCTGCTACCGGAAGCAGTAGCAAAACAGCACGCAGCACCAATGGAATTTTGGTCCAATCGTTTTTGAGTTGAAGATTGCGTATATATATAAAGTACGATAACGTTTGGCCGATTATAATCACCACATCATCGCGAATGATGCCGTAGATGAGAAACAAGAACGAAGCAAGCAAACTCAACTGCCAGAATATAGTAGGCGATACAACTCTTCCCTGCTTCTCAGAGTAAAACAGTTGCACAACCAGTCGTGCACCAAACAACGACTGTGCAAAAAAACCGAGTGCATAAATCCAATATAGCTGCATACTTCCCGTGGTGTACTACAAAAGAACAGAGGTAAAAAGACTTCTACGTTGTGTTAACGTTAAGATTAAAAAAGCCTGACCATGACTGGCCAGGCTTCATTGATACTATATTATCGAATTACAGCGTTCGCTTGACTTCACGCTGCTCGTAGCTTTCGATCACATCTCCGACTTTCATGTCGTTGAAGCCATCAATACCTATACCGCAGTCGAAACCTGAACGTACTTCGCTTGCATCGTCTTTATGACGCTTGAGTGAACCGAGTTTACCAGCGTATACCACAATACCATCGCGAATGAGGCGTATCGGGTTAGAGCGCTTCACAGAACCATCGGTAACCATACAACCTGCAATGGTTCCTACTTTCGAAATCTTGAAGACTTCGCGAACCTCTGCATTTCCTACAATTACTTCTTCTGTTTCCGGAGCAAGCATACCTTCCATCGCTGCCTTCACATCGTTGATCGCATCGTAGATGATCGAGTAGAGACGTATTTCGATCTCTTCATTCTCAGCCACGCGTTTCGCTGAATTGGATGGACGCACCTGGAAGCCGAGGATGATCGCATCCGATGCTGATGCAAGCAATACATCAGACTCTGATATCTGACCAACACCACGGTGTATAATAGCAACCTGTATTTCTGGTGTTGAAAGTTTAAGCAATGAATCCGAGAGTGCTTCTACAGATCCATCCACGTCACCTTTCACAATTACATTCAATTGCTTGAAGCTTCCAATCGCGAGACGTCTTCCTATCTCATCGAGTGTAATATGTTTCTTCGTACGTATACTTTGTTCACGTAGCAATTGACTTCTCTTCGCTGCAAGCTCACGAGCTTCACGGTCTGTTTCCATTACCATGAACTTTTCACCCGCTTGCGGTGCACCATCGAGACCGAGTAATACTACCGGTGTAGATGGTCCGGCATCATTTACTTTCTTACCAGTGTCATCGAACATCGCTTTTACGCGACCGTAGTGTGCACCAGCCAATACTATATCTCCAACACGAAGTGATCCGGTCTGTACCATTACCGTTGCTACATAGCCACGGCCTTTATCAAGAGAAGCTTCGATGATTGAACCCGTAGCATTTCTGTTCGGATTTGCCCTGAGATTAAGAAGCTCGGCTTCGAGCAACACTTTCTCCAGCAGGTCATCTATACCTTTACCTGACTTTGCAGAAATTTCCTGGCTTTGATATTTACCACCCCACTCTTCAACAAGTATATTGATCTTCGAAAGTGATTCGCGAATCTTGTCCGGGTTCGCACTTGGCTTATCAACTTTGTTGATCGCTATAACAATCGGTACACCGGCAACCTGTGCGTGGTTGATGGCTTCTTTCGTTTGAGGCATAACGTCATCGTCAGCCGCCACAACGATGATAGCTATATCGGTGAGTTTAGCACCGCGGGCACGCATTGCAGTAAAGGCTTCGTGACCTGGTGTATCGAGGAATGCGATCTTGTTACCACTCTTCGTTGTTACATCGTACGCTCCGATGTGCTGTGTGATACCACCGGCTTCAGACGCTGTAACTTTCGTATTACGGATATAGTCAAGCAATGAAGTTTTACCGTGGTCAACGTGACCCATGATGGTAACGATCGGTGCACGTGGCAACAGATCTTCTTCACTATCGGTATCTTCCTCCACTTCAAGTTCTTCTTCCGCAGAAGTGAACTGAACTGCATAACCAAACTCGTCTGCAATTACGGTAATTGCTTCAGCATCCAGACGCTGGTTAATGGACACGAACATACCTAAGCTCAAACAGGTTGAGATAACATCATTCACGGATACATCCATAAGCGATGCCAGGTCGTTCGCCGAGATAAACTCTGTTACGCGCAGTGTCTTGGATGCCTCCTGCTCCTGAAGCATTTGCTGCTCCTGGGCTTCGGAATTAGCCTGACGTTTCTCTCTTCTATATTTCGATCCGCTTGTTTTTTTACCACCGCCACTTAGTTTGGCAAGTGTAGCGCGTATCTGATCTTGTATCTCCTTCTCCGTAGGTTCTTCCTTCTGAACTCTTGGCGGATGCGGACCTCTTCTCTGCTGACCGTGGCCATGCTGCTGATGAGGACGCTGCTGTCCGGGTTGGTTAGGACGTTGTCCCTGACCCTGACCTTGTTGACCACCTTGTTGCGGACCTTTCTGATCGTCAGTCGGAATACGCTTACGCGGACGCTTGCCTTTACGATCATCTTTTGTATCAGACGAAGCAACCGGAGAATCTTTTTTCTTATCTACCGGCAGTTCAATCTTATCAACAACTTTTAATCCTTTCAGTCGGTCGGCTTTTGCTTTGATGAGCTCCATTTCAGGCTCTGCCTTTTCGGTAACAACTGGAGGTTGTTCCACTACTTTTGGAGGCGCTGTAACAACAGGCTCTTTCGGTACTTCTTTAACTGCTACCGGCTGAGGTACTTCTTTTATTTCTTCTTTAACAACCTCTTTTTCCGGTTCTTTTACTTCTTTAGCAACAACAGGTTCTTTTACTTCCTTCTTCTCAACAACTGGTTTTTCTTCAACCGGTGGTTGTTTTACTTCAGGCTCTGGTGCTTCCGTTTTTGCAGCCGGTTTCTTTTCAAGATCTATTTTACCAACAACTTTAATCCCCTCCAGTTTCGGTTTCTCACGTTCAACTTTATCGGGTTGTTTTGCTTCTTCTTTTGCCTTAACCTCTTTGGATCCGAGGTTTTTAATCATTATGCGCTCTTCTTCCTCTACACGTTTCTTGGCGAGTTCTTTCTCGCTTTCCAACACAAGGTTGTCGGTGTGTTTGGCTCCGATGTGAAGGCCTGACGCCTCCAGTTTGTCGGTAGCAGAAGAGGCAAACTCTTTAGACAAAAGGTTGAATTGCTCAGGCGTGAGTTTAGCGTTGGGGTTATTCTCAACCTCAAAACCTTTCTTCCCCAGAAAGTCCAAGATGGTATTGTGCCCCACATTGAGCTTTCTTGCAGCCTGACTCAACCTGATCAACTTTTCTTCTGCCATATTCAAATATGCCTGTTTTTTTAAGGACTTTAAAATTCAAATGCGTGTAGTCCCGCAATTTAACTTATTGTTCACAGTTCATCGCTCACTTATTAAGGATTCGTAATAAACCCATTCACAAACGACTTATTCGAACTCCTTTTTCAGGATGTTCAATACACCTTCTACAGTTTCTTCTTCAAGATCTGTGCGTCTTACCAGTTCATCTTTGGAAAGCGCCAACACACTCTTCGCTGTATCAAGACCGATGCGATTCAATTCTTCAATTACCCAGCTTTCAATTTCATCTGAGAATTCATCCAGATCCACATCTTCCTCTACCTGACCTTCGGCCAGTTCGCGGAATACATCTATCTCATAACCTACCAGACGGCTGGCAAGTTTAATGTTCAAACCACCTTTACCAATCGCCAACGATACCTGGTCTGGCTTCAGATAAACGGCAGCACGTCCGTTGTCTCTATCAATTTTAATAGAAGATATCTTGGCCGGGCTCAACGCTCGCTGGATGTATAATTCCAAGTTATCGGTATAATTGATTACGTCTATATTTTCATTCTGTAATTCACGAACGATAGCGTGAATACGTGACCCTTTCATACCTACGCAGGCTCCTACCGGATCGATGCGATCATCGTATGATTCTACAGCCACTTTAGCACGTTCGCCTGGCTCGCGCACTACTTTTTTGATGGTGATCAAACCATCGTACACTTCCGGTACTTCCTGCTCGAATAATCTTTCGAGGAATACAGGAGAAGTTCTGGAGAGAATGATCTTCGGATTGCCATTGATCATTTCCACTTTGTGTACAATAGCACGAACGTTTTCTCCTTTGCGATAACGATCTTTCTGGATCTGCTCACCGCGAGGTATTGCTATTTCGTTTCCTTCTGCATCGGTAAGTAATACTTCCTTGCTTAACACCTGGTATACTTCACCAGCGATGATTTCTCCCACCAGATCTTTATACTTCTGGAAGAGTATATCTTTCTCCAGGTCTTTAACCTTCTGAATTAATGTTTGTCGTGCTGTAGTTACGGCTCTGCGACCGAAATCTTCGATATAAATCTGCTCAGACACTTCTTCACCAACCTCAAAATCAGGTTCGATCTTACGGGCTTCTGATAAGCTGATTTTATCAAAATCCCAGATGTCTTCTGAATCATCGTCTACAATCTCGCGGAAGCGATAGATTTCAAGATCTCCTTTGTCCGCATTGATGATCACGTCAAAATTTTCATCCGATTCATATTTTTTACGGATCATATTTTTGAACACGTCTTCCAGGATCCGGATCATAGTAGGCCGGTCGATGTTCTTTTGTTTTGCAAATTCAGCAAACGACTGAATCAATTCATGTGCATCCATGGTTTCGTATTATTTAAAACTTACTAACACAAAAGCTTTTTCTATGTCTGTAAAAGGAATTTCAATTGTCTTTATTTCTTTTTTCTTACCTGAACCAACTTCTTGCTCCAGTGTAATAGTTCCATCTGTTACGGCCGTAAGTTTTCCTTCCTGCATTTTTTCAGGAACTTTTACTTTCAGCCTGCGTCCGATATTCTTACGATACTGGCGCGTTAATTTCAGCGGGTGGTCAAGTCCGGGTGTTGAAACTTCCAGCATATAGGCATCTTCGAGCCACGACACCTCATCCAACACTTTTGAAAGCGACCGGCTCACATCCGCACATTCATCAATGCTAATTCCGTTGTCGCTGTCAAGCAGCACCAACACCTTTCGGGGTCCTTGCTTGGAAGAAACAATAACATCTACGATAAACTGACCAGGGTCTGTTAATACCGATTCAGCGATGCGTCTTATCTCTGCTGCTATATCCATTGTAAAAAATGCTATAAACAAAGAGGGGACTGTTGTCCCCTCTAAAAGAATACTCAGAAACTTCGGCAAAAGTATATTTTTTTGCTTCAATTTCAAAATTCCGTCTGATTATCTGATTTTTCAGAGTAGCGCTAACTCTGCTGAAAGATTTTTCCGGGCCTGCTCTTCGTACATCGAAAAGAATTTATCGGTCTTAAAAATTTTGCCCATCCCCAAAAAGTGCTGTAGTACCTTTTTCCTGCCAGGTTTGTATAGAAGATCAGGGTAATACGAATACTCCTTGCGGATGCTCTTAAAGTATGTTTCGTATACGTCCCAGCTTGCTCCCAGAATGGAGAGGTCTGCGTCTGTAAAAAAGTTGGTGTCCTTGTTATCGCTTATTGTATGACCTTTTGTGGCAAGTATTTGCTGTACGCATTTATTGATACGGTCTGCCTGAAAAGCTATCTCCGTAAGGCGTTGTTTTGCGAGCGCTGCGCTCTGCTCTTCGTTGTCTTTCTGAAGCGTGTTGTAGACAATGTCGTGATAGGCGATGGAGAAGATAATACAATCCCAATCTTCGATAGACTCTTTAATTGAAGTGAGTTCCTTCAAAAGATTTTCAAGATGAGATTGATTATGATAATACCGCTTCTTCGCTGTATAGCTCTTCTCAATCTCATCCCAAAGTTTACCTGCTAGTGCCGTATTACTGTTATAGTGTGATACAGCTTCAGCAAATTCTTTTGCCAGCATGATTATATATCAGATATACTCCGGCAGATTTTTAAGATATACTCCGTACCCACTTTTCTCCAGTGGTTTTGCAAGGGCCAACAATTGATCTTTTGTGATGAAGCCCTGACGGAATGCAACCTCCTCTATACATCCGATCTTTAAACCCTGACGTTGCTCGATCGTCTGCACAAAATTGGAAGCCTGCATAAGGGAATCAAACGTACCGGTATCAAGCCATGCCGTACCGCGACTCATCGGTGCTACAGTAAGTTTGCCTTGCTTCAGGTAAACATTGTTCACATCCGTTATCTCTAATTCTCCGCGAGGACTTGGCTTAAGCTCTTTGGATATTTTTACGACTTCGTTATCGTAGAAATATAATCCCGGTACAGCGTAATTTGATTTAGGCTTTGCCGGTTTCTCTTCGATAGAGATTGCTTTCCTGTTAGCATCAAACTCTACTACGCCATAGCGTTCCGGGTCTGTTACGTGATAGGCAAATACAACCCCTCCGTTAGGATCGACATTGGACTGCAAAAGTTTTTGCATACCCGATCCGTAGAAAATGTTATCACCGAGTATCAGGGCCACTTTATCATTACCGATAAATTTTTCACCGATGATAAAAGCCTGTGCGAGACCTTCAGGTTTAGGTTGAACTTCATAGCTGAAAGAGCAACCGAGATTTTTTCCATCTCCCAAAAGTTTCTGGAACATAGGCATATCGTGCGGTGTAGCGATAATCAGAATTTCACGAATGCCTGCCATCATTAATACCGACAACGGATAGTATATCATCGGCTTATCGTACAATGGCATAAGCTGCTTACTCACAGCAATAGTTAATGGATACAAACGTGTACCCGAACCTCCTGCTAAGATTATACCTTTCATGGTGTTTTTGGTGTTTAGGTTAGTACGCGTTTACGTTATTGATCCGCGCAATGCAGATACGTGCTAACGTAAACACATACACACGTAATTATCGTCCCTGATACATGTTGTTGTAGTACTTCAGGTATTCGCCTGATGTTACGTTGTTGAGCCACGTAGTGTTTGCCAGATACCAGTCAACGGTTTTCTCCAGGCCAACTTCAAAAGTTACATCCGGGCGCCAGCCTGTTTCACTGATAAGCTTGGATGCATCTATAGCATAACGCAGGTCGTGACCCGGTCTGTCTGTTACATGGGTAATCAACTTCTGCGAAGTACCTTCTGCGCGGTTAAGTTTTTTATCCATGATATGACAAAGCAGATTTACCAGGTCGATGTTCTTCCACTCGTTGTTTCCACCGATGTTATATACTTCGCCAACTTTTCCCTTATGGAAAATTGAATCTATAGCACGTGCGTGATCTTCAACAAATAACCAGTCGCGTATATTTTCTCCTTTACCATATACCGGCAATGGCTTGTTGTTTATGATGTTGTTGATCATTAACGGTATAAGCTTTTCAGGAAAGTGAAAAGGTCCGTAGTTATTAGAACAACGGCTTATAAGTGTTGGCAGACCAAAGCTGTTATAGTATGCACTTACAAAGTGATCACTACTTGCCTTTGATGCTGAGTATGGTGAGCGTGGATCAATCGGAGTTTCTTCAGTAAAGAATCCGCCATGTTCTGCAGAACCATATACTTCATCTGTAGAGATGTGGTAAAAACGCTTGTTCTCGAAATTACCTTTCCATGCAGTTTGTGCAGCGCGCAACAGATTGAGTGTACCAATGATGTTTGTATTGGCAAACTCTGTCGGGTTGTGAAGTGAACGATCTACATGCGATTCTGCTGCGAGGTGTACAACACCATCGATTTGGTGCTTGCTGAATACAGTGTTCAGAAATTCTATATCCAGTATATCGCCATGCTCGAAGTGATAATTCGGTTTCTTCTCAATGTCTTTCAGGTTCTCGAGATTACCTGCATACGTAAGCTTGTCAAGATTGACGATCGTATAGTTCGGATACTTATTAACGAACAACCTGACAACATGCGAGCCTATAAAACCGGCTCCACCGGTGATTAATATTTTTCTTGATGACATCTGAGAGGGTATTAACGAATATACTTTTCGAAATTTTTATGGTCACGCTGGTATAGTACTTCCTGTGGCAGAGACTTGAAGTAGTCGTACGTAATTTTCAAACCTTCCGAACGAGAAACCTTTGCCTCCCAACCAAGAATTTCTCTTGCTTTGGTAGTGTTCGGTTGTCTTTGTTTCGGATCGTCCTGTGGAAGAGGTTTATATACTACCTTTTGTTTCGTACCAGTGAGTTTTACAATTTCTTCTGCGAAATCACGAATGGTAATTTCATCCGGATTACCAATGTTTACCGGCAAGTGATAATCTGACATTAATAGTCTGAATATACCTTCCACCTGATCATCTACATAGCAGAATGAACGGGTTTGTGAACCATCACCAAATACGGTAAGGTCTTCTCCGCGTAAAGCCTGGCCAATGAACGCAGGCAATACACGTCCGTCATTCAGGCGCATACGAGGACCGTACGTATTAAAGATTCGCACGATGCGTGTCTCAAGTCCATGATAGGTATGATACGCCATGGTGATCGCTTCCTGGAATCGCTTCGCTTCGTCATATACTCCGCGAGGACCGATCGGGTTCACGTTACCATAATACTCTTCAACCTGAGGATGTATCAATGGATCACCATATACTTCTGATGTAGAAGCAACGAGTATTCTCGCCTTCTTAACACGCGCCAATCCAAGAAGATTGTGAGTACCCAATGATCCTACTTTCAATGTCTGAATCGGAATCTTCAGGTAATCAATCGGACTTGCCGGAGATGCAAAGTGAAGTATATATTTCAGCTCTCCGGGTACATGTACAAAAGAAGAAACATCGTGATGATAAAATTCGAAATCAGGATGTTTGAAAAGATGTTCAATGTTACGAAGATCACCGGTGATCAGGTTGTCCATAGCAATAACGCTATAGCCTTCTTTCAGAAAACGGTCACACAAGTGAGAGCCAAGAAAGCCGGCTCCACCTGTAATTAAAACTCTTTCCTTAGCCATTGACCACCTCTCTTCCTATGCTGAAGTATGTATATCCTTGTTCTTTCATGTTAGGCAGATCGTATAGGTTTCTTCCGTCAAAAATTACTTTGCCTTTTAATGCGCGAGAGAGTTTTTCAAAATCAGGTGTACGGAACTCTGGCCACTCCGTTGCAATGAAAATAGCATCTGCACCTTCTGCAGCTTCATACGGTGTAGCGAAGTATTGAATTTTATCGCCTAAAAGTTTCTTCACATTTTCGATCGCTTCCGGATCGTGAGCCTTTATTGTTACACCTTCGCTCAATAACTCTTCAATATTATAGAGTGATGGAGCCTCGCGGATATCATCTGTATGGGGTTTGAAAGAAAGACCCCAGAATGCGATAGTCTTACCTTTAAGATTTCCTTTGAAGTAATCTTTTATCTTCTGAATCAGTTTTGTTTTTTGATCAGCATTTACATCCATTACAGCATTGAGTATGCGGAAGTCGTACTTCACATCAGAAGCTGATTTGGCAAGAGCCTGCACATCTTTCGGGAAGCAACTTCCACCATAACCTATACCTGGGAACAAGAATCTCTTTCCGATGCGGCTATCAGTACCTACACCTTTGCGCACAGCATCAACATCAGCACCAACCAGTTCACACAAGTTGGCTATCTCGTTCATGAAAGTAATTTTAGTTGCTAAGAATGAATTAGCGGCATACTTGGTAAGTTCTGCAGAGCGCTCATCCATAAAGATGATCGGATTACCCTGACGCACATACGGTGCATATAGAGCTTCCATAATTTTACGCGCGCGCGGAGAGTTAGTACCAATCACAACACGATCAGGCTTCATAAAATCTTCAACCGCTACACCTTCGCGTAAGAATTCAGGATTTGAAACAACATCAAAATCTACTTTTGCATTTGCTGCAATTTTTTCACGCACTTTATCAGCTGTTCCTACCGGTACTGTACTCTTATCAATAATTACAGTATAGTCTGCTAAAATAGGGCCGAGATCTGAGGCTACTTTGAGTATATATTTAAGGTCAGCAGAACCATCTTCTCCGGGAGGGGTAGGTAACGCGAGGAAAATGATCTTTGCATCTTTTATACCTTCTGCCAGATTCGTGGTAAAAAAGAGCCTTCCTTGTTTGATATTCCGTTCGAAAAGTTGTTCAAGGCCAGGTTCATAAATGGTGATCTTTCCGTTTTGAAGTTTTTTCACCTTTTCCTGGTCAATATCAACACATGTTACAGTGTTTCCGGTTTCAGCAAAACAAGTTCCGGTTACGAGACCAACGTAACCGGTTCCAACTACAGCTATTTTCATGAATTAATGGGTTTTTGACCCCGCAAATTAAGACTTTTAGGCAGATTTGGGGCATGTTTGCGCTACCAGAAACTTAAATTGTGCATAAGATTTAAATACAACCTAACATTCGTTTGTTAATCGCGTTTAGAGAATGTAACTTTAACGTTTTCAATACTAACTTTTTCGATTCGCATGGAAGTAGCAACCAGTAACACTGAATTTATCAGTTTCAATGAAACAGAAAATCAGCGGATGATCGCGCAAATGGTTCGGGATTTCGGCAACAAAGAAATCGCACCGAATATCATGACCTGGGATGAAAGCCAGGAATTTCCGGTATCACTTTTTAAAAAAATGGGCGGACTCGGATTAATGGGAGTGCTCGTGCCTGAAGAATTTGGTGGAGCCGGTTTGGGGTATCAGGAATACATCACAGCCATCATAGAGATCTCCCGAATCGATGGATCAATAGGTCTATCAACAGCCGCGCATAATTCGTTATGCACAAACCATATTCTGCTTTTTGCATCGCCAGAGCAGAAGAAAAAATATTTACCCAAGTTAGCTTCAGGCGAATTTATAGGTGCCTGGGGCTTAACTGAACCCAATACAGGATCTGATGCCGGCAACATGCGTACTGTTGCGGTAAGAGATGGCGACTATTATATTATTAATGGAGCCAAGAATTTTATCACTCATGGCAAATCGGGAGACGTTGCGGTTGTTATTGTAAGGACTGGAGAGGTAGGTGATTCACATGGCATGACTGCCTTTATCCTTGAAAAAGGAACACCCGGGTTTACTGCCGGAAAGAAGGAGAACAAGCTGGGTATGCGCGCATCAGAAACTGCTGAATTAATTTTTACAGACTGTCGCGTACATAAATCGCAAATGCTTGGAAAAGAAGGTGATGGATTTGTACAGGCGTTAAAAGTTCTGGATGGCGGTCGAATTTCTATCGCAGCGCTTAGTGTAGGCATAGCACAGGGGGCATTTGATGCTGCCTTGAAATATTCTCAGGAACGTCAGCAGTTCAATCAGTCTATATCAAAATTTCAGGGGATATCCTTTAAACTCGCAGACATGGCTACCAAGATAGAAGCCTCTAAATTATTGACGTACAGAGCAGGAGATTTAAAAAATCGCGGGGAAAGTGTTACAAAAGAATCTGCCATGGCCAAGCTGTATGCTTCCGAAGTGGCGGTTGATGTTGCCAATGAAGCGGTTCAGATTTTTGGAGGATATGGTTATACAAAAGATTTTCCGGTAGAAAAGTTTTATCGCGATGCCAAGCTCTGTACCATTGGCGAAGGCACGTCAGAAATACAAAAACTGGTTATTTCTCGAGCTATTTTAAAGTAGCGTTGGATAATTGATTGATATTCTGTTATCTTTGCAGCCCTAAATAAGAAATATGCTTATCGTTAACGTAAAAGAAAACGAATCAATCGACAAGGCGCTGAAACGTTTCAAGAAGAAGTTTGAGAAAACAGGTATTCTGAAAGAATTGCGTTCTCGCACATCTTTCGAGAAGCCATCTGTTAGACGCAGAAATGAGATCATCCGCGCAGCTTACCGTGAGTTGCAGAGACGTCAGGACACGAACGCTTAAGCCTTACTCGTAGTTTAAATTATCTTATTTGTGGATAAACCATACGTTTGTCCACAAAATAGAATCATTTTATCCACATGTCCCCTCAGGGTATTTCCTTGAGGGGATTATTTTTTTACATTGCTATAGATATGGCATCTCCCCTGCCTAATGAAATGCTGGTAGCATGGTGGATTCTTTTCTTAAATATCTTCAATACGAAAAGCGGGTAAGTCCTAACACTATATCCGCTTATCAAAATGATCTTGAGCAGTTCACTGCTTTCCTTGCTACGAATTTTCCCGAAGACAAAATAGAAGCGGCAGACTATCATTTAGTCCGCGCGTGGATTATACAATTGGTTGAAACCAACATTGAAGCTTCATCTGTCAATCGAAAAATTGCCTGCCTAAGAACGTACTATAAATTTCTCTTGCGACAAGAGGTGATCTCAAAGGACCCGATGTTCAAGATCAAAGTACTCAAGGCTCGAAAAAAACTACCAAGCTTTATTAAAGAAGGAGACATGGTTCATGTTCTCGACAACCAATCTTTTAAAAGTACACTGACCGGGTTGAGGGAGAAATTGATACTTGAATTGTTCTACGGAACTGGTATCCGTCTGTCAGAATTACTCACGCTAAAAGAGAGAGATGTTGATTTGAGAAACAGGACTATAAAAGTTCTTGGAAAAAGAAATAAGGAAAGGGTAATCCCATTCGCTATAAATCTCGTTTCTATTATTGAAGAGTATAGGAACGTGAGAAACCAGGAAGTAAAAAAAGAAGATCATGGCCTGTTGCTTGTAACAGATAAAGGCGAGCCATGCTATCCAATGATGATCTATAGAACCGTAAAAGATCATCTAACTAAATCCTCTTCTGCAGAGAAAAAAAGTCCCCATGTATTAAGACATACCTATGCTACACATTTACTCGACAAGGGTGCTGAGATAAATGCTGTGAAAGATTTGCTGGGCCACACCAGTCTGGCGGCAACACAAGTATATACTCACAACTCGATGGAGAAATTGAAAAAAGTATTTGATCAGGCACATCCCAAAGCCTGATTTGTAAAGTATAAATAAACCCCACAAACACAGTATGAATAAATAACTACATCTGACAATGCGACTGGTCATTCCTTACCAGTAACTGTTTTATTGTTCAACTTTTTAAATTTTTAACACTATGAAGGTACAAGTTCATTCCATTCACTTTGATGCAGACATCAAGCTTATAGACTTTATTCAAAAGAAACTTGATAAGCTGGACACGTTCTATAACCGTTTGGTGGATGGCGAAGTATTTCTTCGACTGAATAATGAGGGTATTGAGAACAAAACAGTGGAGATCAAATTACGCGTTCCGGGGAGTATGCTTTTCGCTACAGAAAAGGCCCGATCTTTTGAAGCCGCTACCGACATGGCAACGGACGCAATCAGAATGCAGTTAAATAAATTCAAAACAAAAATCAAAAACGGAAGAGCTTAACAAACTCCAATTAACCCAAAACAAAACCGCCTCAATGTTGAGGCGGTTTTTATTTATATACTATATATAAAATTACTTCTTAGGCTGCGCAGGTGTTGTTGCTGCTGCAGGCTTTGGAGTTACTCCTAATTTTTTCAACACGAGGTCTGATATATCCATCTTCTCGTCTCCGTACAGAATTACATCAAGACCACCGATTTGTTGATTCAGAATAAATGTAAAGCCGTTCTCTTTCGCTGTATCTTCAATTGCTTTACCAACCTTTTTATAAACAGGATCCATTAACTGGGTTTGTTTATTCTGAAGGTTTGTCTGAGCATCTTGCTGAAGCTTCTCTATATTTTGCTGAAGTTGTTGTAGTTCGCGTTCAGTATTTGCACGTACGGCATCCGGCATCGTGTTAGCCTGAATAGCCTGGTTATAGTCAGCAAGTTTCTTTTGAAACTCCTGCACTTTTGTGTCAATCTGATTTTTAAGTTGTGTTTGCAGTGACTTCAAGTCAGCATCGATCTGTTTTGAGTCAGGCATCTGGCTGAAGATATAATCCACATCTGCATAGCCGATTTTTGCTGCAGCAGTTTGTGCATAGGATGTAATTACTCCTAATCCCAGCACCACAAGTAAAACGAATTTTCTCATTACGGTATTCAATTTAGTTTTTGATCTTATCATTTGGATCACCCAGACCCAACTCGTCTAATACAAAGTCTGTGTAGTCATAGCGTGGATCTGTATAGATCATCACAAGTTCGCCAGCTTTATCAAACACTATCGCGAGGTTGTTTTGCTTGGCTGCCTTGTCAACCGCATCCCACACTTTATCCTGTATTGGTTTTATTAGCTCTTGCTTCTTCAGAAAGAACAGGCCACCAAAGCCAAATACTTTCTTCTGATATTCTTTCATTTCAGCTTCCTTTTTCTGGATTGCTGCCGTGCGCTCCTTTCGCATCTCTTCTGTTAAAAGAACCTGCTCTGCCTGAAGCGCACTATACATCCCCTCAATCTTCTTCGACATGTCCTGGATTTCTTTTTCCCAGGCCTCCGATAGCTGACCGATTTCCTCCTGTGCCTTTTTGTATTCAGGCATTTTATTCAGGATGTAATCAGTATCAATGTACCCGAACCTCTGTGCTTGGACAAAAGTCGAGCCGAAAATGAGAAAAATAATTGTAATTAAATAAACCCGCATAGTTATCTGATTTGCTGGCCGATAGTAAAATGGAATTGTGAGCCGCTCACTGCGCCCCTGCCATTCAACGGTACCGGATCAAATCCATATCCCCAGTTCAACCCAATCAATCCGAATGCCGGCATGA
Organism: uncultured Chitinophaga sp.; assembly: GCA_902168205.1. Taxonomy (GTDB): domain Bacteria; phylum Bacteroidota; class Bacteroidia; order Cytophagales; family Cyclobacteriaceae; genus Ohtaekwangia; species Ohtaekwangia kribbensis. Next base: position 384,247 of record CABHOK010000014.1, read on the forward strand.
ATATGCGAGCACCAAAGCCTGCTGACTTGTACAATTTAAACGGATTAAAATCATCATAATTGTTCCAGTTGTTACCACCTTCAGCAAAGACAAATCCGTAGATCGTTGCAGCATTTCCAGTTGTAACAGGATAACGCAATTCCAATCCTAATTTATCATACGTGATACCCCCTGCCAACACACCAGAAGCACTGTTCTGACTTGTGTTATAGTACGGTGGTGTAAGAACGTTGTTCTCATAACCTCTTAATCCGATTACCTCCTGTCCTAACAGGAACGAGTTAAATCCACCGGCCAAACCATCACCACCCAAATAGAATCTTTCAAATGGTCCAATGCCGGCCTTGTTTGTGTACTGTCCTATAAATCCAAAATGTGCTTTCGCTTCGAGTACAAGTTTCTTCTTGTTATCCAATGGCAGATAGTATTTCGCATCAAACATCCACTTGTGATATTCGATCCACTTATAGCGTTCAGCAGCATCGGCCGTTGAGTAATTTATATTTCTCCAGAGTGAGAATGGAGGTGTTAACGTAAGGCTCAATGAAATGCTGGATCCCTGTGCAGGATACATCGGGTTATCGATGCTGTTACGGGCCAGCGTTGTATTAAATGTAAAGCTGTTGGAAACACCATCGGTATAGCCTAAACCTGAGTTCCAGTTATTCAGGATGTAGCGTAAGTACGATACAGAGTTGGTAAGTGTAAAGTAGTTATCAGGCCACTCGAGCAATCGACCTAAACCAACGGATACACTATGCACCTGCAGGCGTGAATCGTTGTCGCTGCTCGAACTACTTCCGTATGGATAGCGCTGGAATGAGCTGTTAAAGCTCACAGAAAGTGAATGTGGTTTGCGTCCGCCAAGCCAAGGCTCCGTGAATGAGAAGCTATAGCTTTGGAAAGATCGACCGTTGGCCTGTGCGCGCAGCGATAAACGTTGACCATCACCCACAGGAAGCGGTCGCCAGTTGTCGAAGTGCGGTATATTTCTCAATGAGAAGTTGTTGAACGTTAAGCCGAGTGTACCCACAAATCCATAATAACCTCCCCAACCACCGGAAAGCTCAACCTGATCGTTAGATTGTTCTTCAACAGTCCACTCAATATCCACAGTACCATTTGCAGGGTTTGGCACCAGGTTCTGTCCTATTTTATCAGGAGCAAAGTATCCGAGCTGTCCAAGCTTTTGTTGTGTACGAATGATATCCGATCTTCTGAATTTCTGTCCAGGTACAGTGCTCAACTCTCTTCGGATAACGTGATCACTTGTACGATCATTACCGGCTATAGTAACTTCGTTGATGGTGGCTTGCTCACCTTCAAAAATGCGCATCTCAACATCAATAGAATCTCCGGCAACAGCAACCTCCACCGGATTAATGCGAAAGAAGAGATAACCATCATCCATATACAGACCACTGATATCAAGTCCTTTCGGATTGAACTGAAGTTTCTTATCAATAAGCTCTTTGTTATATACATCGCCCTTGCTGATACCCAACACAGCATTTAACTGCTTGTCAGAATATATATAGTTTCCGGTCCAGATGATGTTCCGGAAATAATACTTAGGACCTTCATATACTTTCAGGTCTATATTAATGGTGCGACCATCATGCGCATACACCGTATCTTCTACGATGTCGGCATCACGGTATCCTTTCGAATTGAAATACTCAATGACCTTCTTCTTGTCGTCTTCGTAGTCCGTTTGAATGAATTTCGAACTGGTGAACAAGTTGAGTTTAACATTGTCGTTGATAAATTCCTTTACTTCTTTCCAGCTTACTTTATAGCTTGAGTCAGCAAACTCTTTTGGATTCAGATCGATTGCCTCGCGAATAATGGTGCGGTGTAAAGAGAAACGAGGACGTTCGTGTGTGCCCTTCATTTTCTTTTTCAGCTTGGCGTCAGTAATGCTATTGTTGCCTACAAAAGAAATCTGGTTGATCTTAACTTTTGATTTCGGATTAACAGCAATCTTCAATCGTATGCCATCACGATTAAGGGTATCTTTTTCCTGGACAACTCTAACCTCAGTGTTGAGAAATCCCTTCTTAACAAAATATTTTTTAACAGCCAGTTCCGTGTTACGGATCATAGCATCATTTACAATCTTACCGCGGATCAGCGTGAGGTCTTCCTTCAATCCGCTTTCCTGCGATTTATTTATACCTGTAAAATAGAAACCTGTAAGACGAGGGCGTTCTGCCAGCACAATGTTGAGGTATACATCAGTGCCTTCGATGCGGGCTACCTGTATCGTAACGTCTCCTACGAGACCGTGTTTCCAAAGACTGCGTATAGCGTTGGTTATGGCATCGCCCGGAATTTTTATTTTATCACCGATCTTCAAACCTGTGAGCGATACCATTGCATTTTTATCCAGCACATTCAAGCCAGTTACCTCAATACCAGCAATGGTATATTCTGCCGGGTTGGCATAGTTCAAATTATTTTCTGTTGCACCGGCTGTATTACCACGCTTTCTGAATTGAGCCCAGGTGTTAGCTGTAATACCAATCAGGATAATCAGAAATAAAACTTTCTTCATCAACTTACAGGATTCAATTGTTCGCTTGTCTTTCCAAATCTTCTTTCGCGTTGCTGATATGACCAGATGGCTTCATACAAATGTTCCTTTCTGAAGTCCGGCCATAGTGTGGGTGTGATGTAGAGTTCTGTATAAGCGATCTGCCATAACAAAAAATTGCTGACGCGCAGCTCTCCGCTGGTACGTATCAACAGCTCTGGATCTGGGATGCCTGAAGTCTCCAAATAGTTTTCAAAAACCTTCTCATTAATTTCTCCGGGATTCACTTTTCCTGTCTTCACATCCTCAGCTATCTTATTGATCGCTTTCAAAATTTCCCAGCGACCACTATAGCTAAGCGCCAGGTTCAGAATCATACCCTTGTTATTTTTGGTTTGATCCATTGCCCACGCGAGGTTCTTCTGACAGTCTCCCGGCAAATTGGAGATCTCTCCTATCGTTGAAAGTTTTACCTGATTCTCCTGTAGTGTACCAACCTCCGCCTTCAGCGTACTCACAAGCAGTTCCATCAAACCATCTACTTCAGCTTTTGGCCTGTTCCAGTTTTCTGTTGAAAAAGCGTATAAGGTGAGATACTTTATGCCAAGCTCTCCGCAGCCCTCCGTCACGTCTCTTACAGCTTGAACCGCATTGCGATGACCGAAAATTCGCAGCGCGCCCTTCTTCTTAGCCCAGCGTCCGTTACCATCCATGATAACGGCAATGTGTTTCGGCAAATTATTTAAGTCGATATGTTCTTTTAGAGAAGCCACAGGAGGCCAAAAGTAGTAAAAAGGGTATTGGGTTAAAAGCGCTGAAAGCGTTGTACTACTATTTGTATGGATTTTTAGGACAAGGGATGTCGTAAAACGTTCTTGTGATGCTGATACCTAGAAAATAGTAGACATCATTATCGTTCGGGTTGCCGTATTTAAAGTTTTTATAACGCTGATCACCGGCCGAAACATTATCTAGGTAATCAAAAAAGGTTTTTCGAACACCGAACTCCAAGCCGAAATACCACTTGGGTGTATAGACATACTTAACACCCACGCCAAACGGAATCATCGCCTGCACATTGCTATACTCGGCTGTCTTATCGCCATTGCCGGAAAAACCGAAGAGACCCAACCCCCCAAACAGGTATGGAGTAAAACGCACAAAACGTTTGGTATCGCGCCAGTTTAAAAAATGATATTCCATCACGGTAGAAGCCTCCATGAGGAACAGATCGAACGAAGCATCGCGTTGTGAGGCAAATGCATCAATTGGTTTTTCAGAAGCACTCAGTTGACCTCCTGTCAGTGCTGCACGAAAGCTCACCACACTGCTGAGGTTGGAGCGATAAAAGGCCGTAACTGCCGGCCTTGAATATTTAAAGTTATAAGTCCTTACCAGGTCACCGGTATAGTTGAATGTTCCTATTCCAAATCCTACTTCGGAGCGTTGAGCCAAGGCTGTTACGGCACTCAGCAAAATTATTCCAACTACTATAGACAACCGGCTGGCAAAAATCATCATCTGAATTTAGCTCTATGGAAAGATTTACCTAGTATATATGTAAGCTTTATCGATGTCACCATAAATATATCTTTATCATTCTTGCTACCTCTCATATTTGTATTGCCCTTGGCATCGGTATACTCTTCACCGTATCCTGACACTACACTGTAAGATTGCCCATCTCTACCAACATATGTATGGTCTCCCGGTAATATTTCACCGGTGCGATATGACATCGCTTTCGCGAGTTCGTTGTTACCAAACACACCCAGATCTACATAGCTCTTGCTTACATCATCGATGTAGTCTGTGAACAAGTATCTGAACCCGATCTCTGCCGAAAGGTCAAGCACTTCGTTTAGTCTAAAACGCGCGCCAATACCAAATGGTATAGAGATCTGAATTCTTTTATAAGGTTTTATCCCATAGTTAGCATCACCCTCCTGAAGTGTAGAATGTTGTCCTTCTGTACCAAGTGGTTGCAGGTCTACCCACTTACCCGCTTCGGGCAATGGATTACCCTGAAGATCGGTTTCAGGTGCCTGAGCTTGGGGGTTGTGATGAAACACAGCGATACCAGCAAAAGCGTATGGAGTCCATGCAACACGACTGATATAGGTTGCCTGGTTTTCAAACAAGTCCATACTGGCAACAACGGAAAGTTCTTTTATACGATTTCGGAAAGAAAGATTTCTTTTGAAGCGATAGATACCATTATCAAGATCACCCGGATCTGCAGACTCAACATCAGCACCACGGAGTGTACCATACATGAAAGATGCAGTAAGAGTATAGCGCGGGCCAAAGCGATGCCCGAAAGAAAGACCAATAGCTGGTCGTGTAAATGAAATATCGGTGCTGAAGCGATTTGGTTTTGGCGATAGGTCTCCGTAGTAGTTCAAAGCATTGATGGAAACGCCAACCATACTGTAAACCTTTTCTTTACCGAACCATGATTTACGGCCTCGATACGTCATCATTCGCTTATTGTTTTTCTTGATTGCCCGTCTGTTCATTTGGGCAATTGCATCCTCCGCTCCCAGTGCGAATACGAATGTGATTAAGACCAAGAATAGCTTTCTCATGAATAAGTCTATAGATCAGTGAATTACAAAAGTAAATATTAATTCCGAATGTCTAACCCCCAGTTTAGTTTTTGGCGAAGGGTTTTAAAGTAATGTTGCCCCTCCAATTGTATCAATTTTACCTTGAAATCAGCCTTTGATACCCTTAATTTAATGGTTGCATCGACAGAAGCCACACGCGAATCGAGTGATACTAAAAATTTTTTACTTCTTCCTTCAACTCCAAAAGTAATTTCTGATTCATCGGCTACTACGATGGGACGTACGGTAAGATTATGCGGACTAACAGGTGTTATTACAAAATTACGCGACCGCGGAAATATCAAAGGACCTCCACAACTTAGCGAGTAGCCGGTTGATCCTGTTGGCGTTGCTACAATGATACCGTCTGCCCAATATGAATTTAAAAATTCTCCATCGATATAGGTATGGATGGTTATCATAGAAGAGCTGTCCTTCTTCACAATGGTAACATCGTTCAGCGCAAAGTTAAGATTGCCAAATACATCCTGATTTGTTTCCAACTTTAAAACTGAACGCAAGTCAATTTTATACTTGCCTTCGCATACTTTTGTTACGGCCTGCTCCACCTCCTCTTTGCTGTTCGTTGCCAGAAAGCCGAGTCTTCCCGTATTTATACCCAACACCGGAATTTCTTCTTTACCTATATGCGTGACAGAATCCAGTAATGTTCCATCACCACCAACACTTACCATGGCGTTCACACCTTTGAGAGAATCTCCGGTGCTGAACGTTTCGAACTTTATATTTTTGAATGCGGGGGTACGGAGGTACTTGCCGAATTTTTCTGAAACCAGAATTTCTGAATTATACTGCTGCAATACTTCAAAGATACGGGTAATAAAAGGTGCTGTCTGGCGATTGAATTCCTTTCCATGTACAGCAATGCGCATGACGTTCTGATTTAAGTTTTTGTGTGGTGCCTTCTTTTCATGTTAAAGATAGAAACGCCAGACAACGGAACAAAAACTTAGCGGTGCTTAATACAATGCAATCGTTAGTTTTATTTTGAAAAGTTATGGTTAATCTTTCTTCAATAGGAGTGAAGCCCATGATTCACGTTCATCACGACTAACTTCTTTCAAATTATAGGTTGAGCCTTCTTTTAGCAGGTCAGCTATATCATGGGTATAAAATCCGCTCAATAAGAGTAAACCCCCTGGAACGAGATATTCCTGGTATAGCTTTATTTCATCGAGCAATACATTCTTGTTGATGTTAGCCAGAACAATGTCGAACATGCCGGTGATGTTTACTTCACTTAGCTTGCCTTGCTGAAGAGAGATGTTGTTACAATTATTTACTTCGATGTTTTCCTGGCCGTTAACAACGCTCCACTCATCAATATCGAATGCTACAACTTCTTTCGCACCACGTTTCGATGCCATAATGGATAGTATAGCTGTGCCACAACCGGCATCCATCACACGCTTGTTCTGATGGTCGATATCCATCTGCGCCTTCACCATCAGGTGGGTGGTTTGATGATGACCTGTTCCGAATGACATCTTCGGAGTGATGGTAATTACGTAAGGGTATACTTTATCGATCTTGTGAAACTCGGCACGGATCAAACACTTGTCATCCACTATAATGGGCTGATAACTTTTCTCCCATTCTTCATTCCAGTTTTGTTTTTCAATACGATCCTGGTAAAAGATGAGTGGCGTCTGTTCGCTATACCGGTCTTTTATATACTGCAGTTGTTCCTTATCAAACTTTTCCAATTCAACGTAGGCTTCGAATCCTTTTTCAGTTTCCATAAAAGTATCGAAGCCCGCCTCCGCGATTTCGGCCATCAGGATTTCAGCAAAATCAGGATTACAGATTACTTGGAGGCGGGTATAGTACATATTGAAAATCGATCAGGCGCCTTTAATAACTTCTGTAAATTCTCTTGACTTCAGCGATGCTCCACCTACAAGACCACCATCTACATCCGGGCAGGCAAAAAGTTCTTTTGCATTGGCTGCGTTAACACTACCTCCATATAAAATAGCTACTGCATCTGCAACCGACTGGCCATACTTCGCAGCAATGTGTTTGCGGATAACCGCGTGCATATCCTGTGCCTGTTGTGCAGAAGCTGTTTTACCTGTACCGATAGCCCATACCGGTTCGTAAGCAATCACAATGGTTTTTATAACATCACCACTCAGGTGGAACAAACTTTCTTCAACCTGTTTTTTTACAAGTGCTTCGTGTCCGTTGCTCTCGCGTACTTCAAGAGGTTCTCCACAGCAGTAGATCGGAATCAAACCGTGCTTCAGAGCAACATCAACTTTCTTCGCCAGTAATTTTCCATCTTCACCAAAGTATTGTCTGCGCTCGCTGTGCCCAAGGATAACATACGGTATTCCGATTGATTTCAGCATAGGTGCTGATACTTCACCGGTATATGCACCTGACTCATGTTCGCTGCAGTTCTGTGCACCAATAGCTATACGATTGTTGTTCCCCAACTGATTTTTGATGGGCAACAGGTACGGAAACGGAACACAAAAAATTACTTTCGCATCACCCTTTACTTCATCGGCAACCATACCTGCTATTTCGGATGCAAGTATATTTCCTTCTTCAAGAGTCTTGTTCATCTTCCAGTTACCGGCTACAATTTTCTGGCGCATAGTGTTTTGATATTAAGGTTGAAATTTTTCTGAGGCCCCAAAGATAGGATTAGAAAGTTTAAAGTTAAAAGCAGAAGTATAAAGCCGCGACTATCTTCTTTCAGGTTTATAGTGCGACTCTTTAAAGAGTTGCTGTGCGTTGGCGGAATTCATCAACTGCGGCAGTGTTATATCCGGATGTGACTCCATGTATTTATTCACGATGCGCCATCCCACCCATTGTCCTATTCTTCCCGGACATTTTTCACCAACCTGAATCGTAACAGGGCGTTCGCCCAGGTAATCCTTCTTAATAACGTGGCTCGTGGCAAACAATACGTTGCTTTCTATAAAGCGCGCCCAGATCAGGTCTTCATTCGCGCGCGAGCCTTTTATTTCGTCTGGAGTATACCAGATCAGCGTACTGTCAGGTGTGCATGGCAACATGTGTTTGGCAAAGTAAAATGCCTTGCCATACGCTACCATATCAGCCAGCACGGTCTTATCGTTCATCTCGGTTTTGTTAAACCTTCCATCTATACCATAGATAAGCATCGCAGACGGAACGATATCATCCGGATCATACTTTCTTAATATATAGTTATATACATTCTTAGGCCTGTACTTTGCACCTCTGCCCAAGTAAAAATCAAGACTTACTATAATGAGTGAGTCTGTTACAAACATATCGGTATCAAGGCCGGTAATTATAGTTTGAATACGCGGTGGCGTGAAGTCAGGATAGTAATACTTGACGTTTGAAAAGGCTGCTTCAAATTCAGCTTTCAATGCAGCGCCATCGCCAAACACACGTTTTGTTTCGAGCAGTAATGTATCGAAGTGCGGATTGTTAAAACGGCTATAAAGCTCATCGAGAAAAACAGAGTCACCAGGGTATTCTGTTCTTCTGAACATATAATCGCGTATCAACGGCTGTCGGGTAAAGAGTGCCACGAGTTCATCTTTACTTTTTATATTTACGACAGAGTCCTGAAGCTGCTCGAGCGTAATCGTTACTTTATTGCCAGATGTCTCCGGTTTAAAGACACACTCGTCTTGCTCATCTTTTGTACAACCGGCTGCCAGGAGTATAAGCAATACAGCAGCGAGCAATGATCTCTTCATGTGTTATTTCTATTTTGCTGCGAAGATCGAATTTTTTACAACATGAAGAACAACGGGTAAGCTTTCGCTTTATTTCGCATCGAATGTTAATACATCGGCAGGCGTACTTTTGGTGAGACGAAGGCTCTTTACTTTACCCCGCACGGTTACGTGCACCAGGTTCGACTGGTCTTCATGTGTTTCCATAATGATGTTGTTCATCACCTGTATCGCTTTCCATTTTTTAACATTGCTCACTTCAATAAAAAAGATAAATGCCTCTCCTTCCTTTTCATGACCGAGGTATTTTATTTTCTGTGCCTTTTTATCAAGTACTATTTTTAAATGTTCCTCGAGATAAGGAGCCATGATCTGATCGAGTGTAACACCTTTCGGCTCGGTAATATCGAGCTCGGGTTGGTTCAGCCTGTTGCGCATGGTGAGCTCAAGATCATCAATAAATACGCGCATCATAATCTCCAGCGCTTTGTCTTTCTCATCGTACTCTATTTCAGTTACGGAAACATGAAGCGGGTGCAACATGAGCGCAAAGACAATACTGTGGACGAACGATAGAATAGAAAATGATGTGACCATGAAAATGTTAACTGAATCGTGGAGTCGAAAGGTCCAAAAATAATACCGAAAAAAAGAATTGATTACCGATCATGTACAGATTGTTCGGCAACTTCTTTACCGGCAGAATCGCACCCCCCCATAAAATACCTAATCTCTTTGTCAAAATTATCTCCTATACTTGTGCCCTTAAAATTTTCATTGCACTAATTATGAGCGAGTTTCAACTCTATTTTGGGTTAGGAAAAGATCACATTCTGGACTATAGAAATGGCTACGACCACATTTTATTTGTAGTAGCATTGTGCGCGCTATACCTGATGCGCGACTGGCGGCAGGTGCTGATCCTGGTTACTGCTTTCACCATAGGACACTCCATAACGCTGGCGTTATCAACGCTGGAAATTATCACGATCAAAGCCGACCTCATCGAATTTCTTATACCGCTTACCATTTTTATAACGGCCGCATCCAACCTGTTCAAGAATGAGGAAAATTTATCGGGCAGACCGATTCAGCTTAATTATTTTTTTGCAGCTTTTTTTGGATTGATACACGGCATGGGTTTTTCAAATTACCTGAAAGGTATTTTAGGTAAAGACGAACGAATTATATCCCAGCTATTGGCCTTTAATCTCGGGTTAGAGGTAGGCCAGATAATTATTGTTGCCATCTTTTTAACAGCCAGCTTTCTTTTAGTGGATTTGTTTGGTGTAAATCGAAGAGACTGGAAAATGGTTGTCTCTTCTGCGGTGGCCGGCATCGCTTTGATGTTAATGAAAGAAAAAGCATTTTGGATTGAATAACTCTTATATAAACCTATATGAAGCGCGTTTTTAAAATTTCCCTCCTTCTTGTAATAATGCAGACGGCATGGGCACAGGAAACTCCACGGTGGCAGGGCAAGTTCGAGCAGCTCGACCAACAATTACCAACTCCGAATGAATATCGTTCGGGCTCAGGGGCACCGGGCCCTAAATACTGGCAACAAAAAGCCGATTATGTTATAAGCGTAGAACTCAATGACGATAATCAAAGTATAACCGGATCTGAAACGATAACATACCATAACAACTCACCCGATGTGTTGCGTTACCTATGGCTTCAGCTTGACCAGAATAAACTTGCTGAAGATAACATGACGCAAAAGACAAAAACGAATACCTTACGCGATTCTATCGATGCAAAATCAGCAGGCTCGGCCTATAATCTTTTTGATTTTGACGGAGGATTTAAAATCAAATCGGTGAAAGATGCTACCGGTAAAGATCTTACGCACCTCATCAACTATACCATGATGCGCATCGATCTTCCGCAGCCACTCAATCCCGGACAGAAATATACTTTCTCCATAGACTGGTCTTATAATATCAACGATGGAGTTCGCGTCCGTGAGCGCACGCAGTATGAATATTTCCCCGAAGATGGTAACTACTCGTACGTAATTGCACAGTGGTTCCCACGCATGTGTGTATACGATGATTATGAAGGATGGCAGAATAAACAATTCCTGGGACAAGGCGAGTTTGCATTACCATTCGGTGATTACAAAGTAAAGATCACCGTACCAGCCGATCACATTGTAGGCGCCACCGGTCAGCTTAAAAATGCTGAGACTGTTCTTAACAAAACACAATTGGAGCGACTGGCAAAAGCCAAGACTTCATTTGACAAGCCCGTAATTATAGCGACTCAAGACGAAGCTGTACTGCGCGAGAAAACAAAACTGAAAGAGAAGAAGACATGGGAGTTTCATGCCGACAACGTTCGTGACTTTGCTTTCGCTACATCACGCAAGTTTATATGGGATGCACAGGCGGTAAAGATCGGCAGCAAAACACCATTGGCAATGTCGTATTACCCGAAAGAAGGTAATCCGCTGTGGGAGAAAGAGTCTACCAAGGCAGTGAAGAATGCCATAGAAGTATACTCTCGTATGACGATTGATTATCCATACCCGGTAGCTATATCTGTTCACGCTGCGCACCAGGGAATGGAGTACCCAATGATATGCTTTAACTATGGCCGTCCGGCTAAGGATGGTTCCTATACTCCTGCTGTACGCAAAGGTATGATCGGTGTAATTGTACACGAAGTAGGGCATAACTTCTTCCCGATGATCATCAACAACGATGAGCGTCAAACAACGTGGATGGATGAAGGTGTAAATACATTCGTACAGTTGGTAACAGAAATAGAACGTTACCCGGATATAGATTTCGACAGAGGTAAACCATCTGCACTGGTGCCGTATATGAAAGGTGACCGCAGCTCGATGCGTCCGTTGATGGTGAACTCCGAGCAGGTAATACAATTCGGTAACGAGCAATATGCAAAAGCCGGTACAGGTTTATTCATGTTGCGCGAAACCATTATGGGCAGAGAGTTATTCGATAAAGCATTTAAAGAGTATGCACAGCGCTGGGCCTTCAAACATCCGAAGCCTGCAGACTTTTTCCGTACGATGGAAGATGCATCCGCTGTAGATCTCGACTGGTTCTGGAAAGGTTGGTTTTATACTACCGATGTATGTGATCAATCTATAGACCAGGTGAGGTGGTTCAAGATGCGCAAGACAGAGAGCGATCCTGAAACTAAAAACCTGAAAGTAAAACAAGGTGATCTCAATGCGAAAGATGAGAAGAAGTTCGACAACTTTAACAACGGTCCGGAACCGTTCAGTTTAACGAATACCGATCCGCGTATGTATGGTGAGTTCAGAAGTCAGATCGATGATAAAGCGATCATGCAGAAACTCGACAACAAGAATATATATGAAGTAACGTTGAGTAATAAAGGCGGACTGGTAATGCCGGTAATTATTCAGTGGACTTACAAAGACGGATCAAAAGAGATCGAACGTATACCGGCCGAGATCTGGCGCATCAATGAAAACAAAGTAACCAAAGTGTTTGTCAAGGACAAGGAAGTAACCAGCATCGTGCTGGATCCACAGCAGGAGATCACCGATGTAAATGCACAGGACAACGTGTTCCCTAAATCACAGTCCGCTTCCAAATTTGACGAATTCAAAAAGAGAACAAACTAGAGAATCGTTATAAGTTATCCGTTAATCGTTACTAGTAAATACGATTAACGGATAACCATTAACGAATAACGGCATTCAATCATGAGAGTATTACTTGCTATTATATTTACATGCGTGCTTGTACGTGCTTCAGCACAAACACAACCGCAGCAACAGGCGTGGAAAGGAAAATTCGAGCAGCTCGATCAGGTACTGCCAACACCAAATTCATATCGCACAGGCGCTGGTGCACCGGGTCAGAATTACTGGCAACAACGCGCTGACTATGTGATCAACGTAGAAGTTGATGACAAGACTCAATTACTGACCGGTTCTGAAACCATCACGTATCACAACAACTCACCGGAAACATTAACGTTTCTCTGGCTTCAGCTTGATCAAAATATACTCGCTGATAACAACATGACTTCTCAAACCAAAACTGGTGTTGTGAGAGACTCTGTGCCGGCCGGATTTTTCAACATGATGACGGGTGTAAAAACTTCCGATTACAAAGGAGGCTATAACATCAAGTTTGTAAAAGATGCAGCGGGCAAAGCGCTTCCCTATACCATCAACAATACCATGATGCGTGTAGATCTTCCTGCCCCGCTCAAGACAGGTGAGAAATTTACTTTCGCGATTGACTGGAGCTATACCGAGTACAACCGCCAGATCTTTAACCAGCGTGGTGGCTATGAGTATTTCCCGGAAGACGGCAACTATGTATATACTTTCGCGCAGTGGTTCCCACGCATGTGTGTGTTCGATGATTACGAAGGCTGGCAGAACAAACAGTTCCTCGGTCAAAGCGAGTTTGCGCTGGTGTTTGGTAACTATCGTGTACGCATCACAGTGCCTGCCGATCACGTTGTAGGTGCTACCGGTACTATACAAAATCCGAAAGATGTATTGAGCAAAGAGCAGATCGAACGTTTCGAAAAAGCGAAAAAGGCTTTTGATAAACCTGTATTCATTGTTACACAAGACGAAGCTGTTCAAAAAGAAAAAACAAAGTCAACCAAAAAAGCTACGTGGGAGTTTTATGCAGAGAACGTACGCGATTTTGCATTTGCTTCTTCTCGTAAATTTATATGGGATGCACAGGCGGTAAAAGTAGGCGATAAGACTCCGATCGCTATGTCGCTCTATCCAAAAGAAGGTAATCCACTGTGGGAGAAAGAATCTACCAAGGCTATCAAGAACGCATTGGAAATATACTCTGAGCGCACGTTCAACTATCCATACCCGGTAGCATATTCTATCCACACTGCCAATCAAGGTATGGAATACCCGATGATCTGCTTCAACGGTTCACGTCCTAACAAAGACGGCACATACTCACAGCAGAAACTGGTGGGTCTTGTACAGGTGGTCGTGCACGAAGTTGGTCACAACTTCTTCCCGATGATTGTAAACTCAGACGAACGTCAATGGACATGGATGGATGAAGGTTTGAATACGTTCCTTGAAAAAGAAACCGTTCGTGTTCGTTATCCTGAATTATATAGTACACATGGTACGCCAAAAGGAATTATACCTTTCATGAAGGGTGATAAGAGCCAGATGCGCCCGATCATGACTAACGGTGACGATATGCGCTACAACGAGTTTGGTGCTAACGGCTATACCAAGCCATCTGCTGCACTCACGCTTCTTCGCGAAACCGTAATGGGGCCGGAGTTATTCGATAAAGCGTTCAAGGAATACTCAGAACGCTGGGCATTTAAACATCCGAAGCCTGCAGATTTTTTCCGTACGATGGAAGATGCATCGGGTGTAGATCTGGATTGGTTCTGGAGAGGCTGGTTCTATACCACCGATAATGTAGATGTAGCAGTTGATGAAGTGAAGTGGTTCCAGTTGAAGAACGAGCAGATCGATCCGGAAAAGAAAAACATCAAAACAAAAAAAGGCGATCTTACAGCTGAAAAGAATACCGGTAAAAATGCCAACGACTTCAGCAGCGGACCAGAACCATTTACCATGCTGAATACACCTGACCAGATGTATGGAGAATTCAGAAGTCGCATTAACGATGCTGACATCCGTAAAAAACTGGAAGGCAAAAATATATACCAGATCAAGTTTAAAAATGTAGGAGGCCTTGTTACACCGCTGGTTATCGAGTGGACGTATAAAGATGGCTCTAAAGAAATAGAGCGCATACCGGCGGAGATCTGGCGCATTAATGAAAACGAAGTGGTAAAGGTTTTTGTAAAGGAGAAAGAAGTTGTAAACATTGTGCTCGATCCTAATTTCGAATTAGCCGATGTTGAGATGAACAACAACGTGTTCCCGAAGAAGACTACCGAGTCGCGGTTCGACCAGTTCAAGAAGAATAATTAGTGCAGCAACATTTGCTCTGCAGCGATAGAAATATAGTCTTGTAAAAGTTGCAGTACATCTGTAGTATACGTTTGACGAAAAGAATTAAGCCATCCTTGTAAAAAAGGATGGCTTTTTTATTTAATTAAACTGATCTTTCAGATAAACTCATTAATCGACTATGAAATCCCTTCGTATTATTTTACCGATGCTTTTACTGGCTGCATTCGCGCAGGCACAAGACTCACAGCAATGGAAAGGAAAATTTGAGCAGCTTGATGAACTGCTGCCTACACCAAACGAATATCGTACAGGTTCCGGTGAGCCAGGTGCCAAATACTGGCAGCAGCGTGCCGACTATACCATCGATGCAGAGATCGATGAACCAACCAATACATTAAAAGGTAAAGAAACCATTACCTACTATAACAACTCACCTGAAACGCTAAAGTATCTCTGGCTTCAGCTTGATCAGAACATCAACAAGAAAGGTAATGAAGATTTTGGAAGTTACTTTGGTCCTGTGCGCGATTCGATACCAACGCTGCACATGCAATACCTGACTCGTACACTGGAGTTTGAAGGCGGATATACTATACAATCTGTAACCGATAAGACCGGTAAAAATCTTCCGATCACCATCAACAATACCATGATGCGTATAGACTTGCCTGTAGCTATAAAAACCGGTGAGAGCTATACCTTTAATGTAGCATGGTCGTACCCGATAACCGACAGAAGTAAATTTTTACTTTCACGCGAAGGCTATGAGTATTTTCCGGAAGATAAAAACAGTACATACCTGATCGCCCACTGGTTTCCACGCATGTGCCAGTTCGATGATTACGAAGGCTGGCAGAACAAACAGTTTCAGCGTCTTGGAGAGTTTGCACTGGAGTTCGGTAACTATAAAATAAATATAACTGTTCCTGCCGATCACATCGTTGCCTCCACCGGAACATTACTCAATGCAAAAGAAGTTTTATCAGCAAAGGAACTCGAGCGATTTGAAAAAGCGAAAACGTCATTCGATAAACCCGTTGTAATTGTTACCGAAGAAGAAGCACGCGCCAAAGAGAAGACACGCTCAACGGCTAAAAAAACATGGCGCTATCAAGCCGATAATGTCCGCGATGTAGCATTCTCTTCGTCACGTAAATTTATATGGGATGCACAGGCCGTAAAGCTTTCAACCAACACGGTGCTGGCCATGTCTTATTTCCCGAAAGAAGGCCTGCCGGTATGGTCTGAAGAATCTACCAAAGCAGTAAAGAATGCGTTGGAAGTATACTCGAAATATACTTTTGATTATCCTTACCCGGTGGCTATATCTGTAAACACAGCAAACCTGGGTATGGAGTTCCCGATGATCAGCTTCAACGGTGGCAGACCACGCAACGGGCAAATGACGGAGAATGGTAAAGCCAGTATGATTGGTGTTATCGTTCACGAAGTAGGGCATAACTACTTCCCGATGATTGTAAGCTCAGACGAACGCCAGTGGATGTGGATGGACGAAGGGTTGAATACATTTTTACAAACACGAACCGAGATGGAGCGTTATCCGAACTTCCATCACACTGTTCCGCAAGATATAGTGCCCTATATGAAAGGCGACAAAAGCGTGATGCGCCCGGTGATGAATACATCGGACAACGAAAGACTTAACGCCTTCGGTGCCAACTACTATGAAAAACCGACAGTAGCCCTTACGTTGCTTCGCGAAACCATTATCGGTAAAGATCTTTTTGATAAAGCCTTTAAAGAATATGCAAACCGCTGGATGTACAAGCATCCGCGCCCGGCAGACTTTTTCAGAATGATGGAAGAGGCAACGGCTGTTGATCTCGACTGGTTCTGGAGAGGGTGGTTCTTTACTACTGATAATGTAGATGTATCGGTAGAAGATGTTCAATGGTATAAACTTACTTCACAGCAACCGAACATCGAGAATAAAACGAAGAATGTAAAAGCTGGTGATCTCAACGCCAGCACATCCGGTAAATCTGTAACCGACTTCAGCCAGGGACCAAAACCGTTCACGATGTTGAATACACCGGATAAAGCATACGGTGAATTCAGAAGTCGCATTGACGATAATGCTGTTCGTCAGAAACTCGAAGGTAAAAATATATACCAGGTAAAGTTCAAAAACAACGGTGGCCTGGTTACACCGCTCATTATCGAATGGACTTATAAAGATGGAACCAAAGAAACCGAATATATACCGGCAGAGATCTGGCGCACCAATGAGAATGAAGCCAGCAAGGTATTTATAAAAGACAAGGAAGTGACCAATGTAGCCTTCGATCCAACCGCAGCTCTTGCCGATGTAGACGAAAGCAACAACATTTTCCCGAGGAAGGTTACGGAATCAAAGTTCGATCAGTTCAAGAAAAATAAGTAACATCAATCTTTCCCGTAGTATATATCGAGTTACAGCAAGTATATGTAGCTCCGTATAGGCTGCGGGAATTTATTTATATACCCAACCCAAATGAGATTAAAATTCGCCATATCCTTGTTACTTGCTGCCTGGCAACTGCAGGCACAGGTGGAGAAAAAAGAAGTGGGCAACCTGATCGTGGAAGGTGTACCCGAAATACCAGCTTCCGTGATTGAGCGTATGAACCAATACCAGAATACGCGCGGTGCAAGCTTTAGCGGCTGGAGCCCAGACGGAAAAACTATACTGATCAGTACACGCTTTGCAGAAACATCACAGATACATGTAGTTGATCATCCGGGAGGTGCGCGCAAGCAAATAACATTCTTTAAAGAACCCGTTGGCGGAGCAAGCTATTGCCCGGATGCTTCGTACAAAGGCTTTATGTTTTCAAAAGATATAGGCGGCAATGAGTTTTCGCAGCTCTTCTGGTTTGATATCGCTACGGGTAAATATGAAATGATTTCCGATGGCGGGCGCTCTCAAAATTCCCTGAGTGCATGGTCTAATAAAGGCGATCAGTTCATTGTAGTGAGCACACGCAGAAATGGTAAAGATTACGATCTCTACCTGAGCAGCATGAAAAATCCGAAGGAAGCAAAATTGGTATTGCAACGCGAAGGTTCGTGGAGTGCACTAGATTGGTCGCCTGATGATAAAAAAGTTCTTGTCGCTAACTATATATCCGCTAACAAATCCTTCTTACACATTCTTGATTTGGAAAGCGGCAAGCTGGAGCAGATCAATCCTTCACAGGAAGAAATCGCTTACGGCAGTGCACTGTGGACTGCCGATGGCAAAGGTATATTTGTTGTGAATGATCAGGGTGGCGAATTCAGTGTGTTGAAGTATTATGATATAGTTTCTAAAAAATTCACAGCAATAACTTCTTCTATACCCTGGGATGTAAACGGTATAGCCGTAAACAAGAATCGCAGCACACTGGTGTTCGATACAAACGAGAATGGTGTTGCCAGGCTATATCAGCTTAATACAGCTACCTTGAAATATACTGCTATACCGGGTATACCTACCGGAGTTGTTGGCGGCATAGAATTTCATCCGGATGGAAAGCAACTCGGTCTGGTAATCAATACACCTCAAACACCGAGCGATGTTTTCTCCATCGACCTTGCTACGAACAAACTTACCCAATGGACCTTCAGTGAAGTGGGCGGATTAAATACGAGCACGTTTGTTGTGCCTTCCTTGGTTGAGTATGAAACATTCGATAAAGTTGATGGCAAAGCGAGAAAGATACCGGCATTCTATTACAAGCCTGCAAGTGCTTCCGGAAAAATTCCGGTGATCATTAATATACATGGTGGTCCGGAAGGACAATCTGTGCCGGTGTTCAGTCCGTTCATAAGTTACCTTACCAATGAGTTGGGCATTGCTGTGCTTTCACCGAACGTGCGCGGATCTTCCGGTTATGGTAAAACATTTTTAAAGCTCGACAACGGTTTCAAGCGCGAAGAATCTGTCAAGGATATAGGTGCATTGCTCGACTGGATCGCGAAGCAACCGGAGCTTGATGCATCGCGTGTCGCCGTTTGGGGCGGATCGTACGGAGGGTATATGGTGCTGGCCTCGATGACTAACTTTAACGACCGCATCAAGTGTGGTATCGATGTTGTCGGCATCAGTAACTTTGTAACATTTTTACAAAACACGGAAGATTATCGTAAAGATTTGCGCAGAGTAGAGTATGGTGACGAGCGCGATCCGAAGATGAAAGAGTATCTGCTCAAGATCTCACCAGCCAACAATGTTGACAAGATTACCAAGCCGCTATTTATAATACAGGGTCTGAACGACCCGCGCGTTCCGGCTTCCGAGTCTGAGCAGATGAAACAGAACATGCGAAATAAAGGTCGCAACGTATGGTATATGCTCGCGAAAGATGAAGGGCATGGCTTTCGCAAGAAACCCAACGTTGACTATATGCAATGGAGCGTTGTGATGTTCCTGCAGCAGAATTTACTGAAGTAAAAAATCTTCTATTTTATAGTCGGGAATGTCGAAGTAAGAAATGTTTACTTTTTCGACATTCCTTCTTTAGAGCTGTCTCAAAACATACTCTACCGGCCTGATAGTATTCATTTCCATAGGTGTGTGATAACGCATATAATGCGGTTTAATGTCACGATTCAGCAATTGATAGGTTTTGTTTTTAAATCTGACGTCTTATATTTACACCTTAGCGCGGTTCAGAAGGGTCTTGTAGACCAAAATTTTTTTGACTGATTATCTTTGCCGCTCATATTTTTTAACCCACGCCCTCTGGGCAAAAAATGATTAAAACATGCAAAGACGCTGGTTAAGTTTTTTTGGCATCGCCTTGATGATCGTAGCAGTAGTATTCGTGAACCGCTACTATCTCCCCTCTCTCACGGAACAAGAAGCTTCCTCTGACTCAGTAAGCTTCGATATCAAAATCAAAGAACCAAGCGTGCTGTATGGCATGGTGGTGGATGACTTCCTGGTAATTGAAGACAAAGTAAAACGCAACGAACGTCTTGGTGACATCCTCGAGGCTTACAATGTACCCGCTAAACTTATCAACCAGGTATCACAACTTTCGCGCAACGTATTTGATGCACGCAAAATAGCCGCCAACAAGAAATATACTTTGATCTGCGACCAGGATTCCCTGAAGACAGCCAAAGCGCTGGTATACGAGCCGAACCCGATCGACTATATCATTTTCCGTTTTGAAGATTCACTTACCGTAGATGTTTGCAAACGTGATGTTATCACTGTTGAGAAAAGCATTGCCGGTGAGATTCGTTCCAACCTTTCTGAAACCATCGAAGAGCTTGGCATATCACACGAGCTTACCAATAAATTTGTTGATATTTTCGGCTGGCAGGTAGACTTCCAGCGTCTGCAAAAAGGCGACAAATTCAAACTGATTTACGAAGAGAGCCAGGTAGAAGGTGTTACGGTTAGCATCAACCAGATCAAAGCTATATACTTTGAACATTTCGGGAGCCCATACTATGCATTCCCGTTCGATCAGGGCGAAGGCATGAACTACTACGATGCTGAAGGCAAAAGCCTGCGCAAAGCCCTGCTGAAATATCCGATCGAATTTACACGCATCAGCTCACGCTACACCATGAGCCGTTTCCACCCGGTACAAAAGAGATGGAAAGCTCACCTGGGCACAGACTTCGCTGCTCCTACCGGTACCCCTATACGCTCGGTGGGCGATGGTACTGTGGAAGAGGCACAGTATAAATCCAACAACGGTAATTATGTAAAGATCCGCCACAACGGCACCTATACAACACAATATCTTCACATGTCGCGTATTGCAGATGGCGTTCGTGCCGGCACACGTGTTCGTCAAGGTCAAACCATTGGTTATGTAGGGAGTACCGGACTTGCTACTGGTCCGCACCTGTGCTACCGCTTCTGGAAGAATGGTGTTCAGGTAGATGCATTAAAAGCAGACCTGCCTCCATCAGAGCCTATTCAGAAAAGCCACATGGCGGCCTTCGAAACTGTTAAGGGCGACCTGACCAAGAAACTTGATAGCATAGCTTTCCCGGAGCAACGCCAGGAGCCTATCGCATCCATTTAACTTATATTTAATAATCTTATTCAACGCTTTCGTTGAAGATGTAGTTTTCTCTGACGTTTTTTGTCAGAGAAGCGGAGCGATCCCTCATCTTCAATGAAGCGTTGTTTTTTTATACTCCTTTTACTCCTACCCTCCTGCCTGACATTTGCGCAGAAGGTAGGACTTGTATTGAGCGGAGGTGGAGCTAAAGGCATTGCACATGTTGGTGTTCTGAAGGCGCTGGAAGAAAACGAGATTCCCATCGACTACATTGTAGGCACTTCCATGGGTGGCATCATCGGAGGTTGCTATGCCGGGGGAATGAGTCCCGAGCAGATCGAACACATGATACTCTCACCGGAGTTTCTCGGATGGGTAAACGGTTCGCCCGAACAAGGCTTCAACTACTTCTACTATAAGAATGACGTCACACCTACATTCTTAAAGCTCACACTCGATCTTGACTCAACGCTTAACTTTCAATTCAACACCAGTCTTGCCAAAGATGTATCGCTAAACTTTGCGCTGGCCGATCGCATGGCACAAGCCTCTGTTATATCGAAGAATAACTTCGACAGTCTCTTTGTACCGTTGCGTGTTATTGCAGCCGACATCTTCACACAAAATGAAGTAGTACTATCCAAAGGATCGCTGAGTGATGCGCTCCGTGCCACCCAAACCGTGCCGTTCTTTTACAACCCTATTCGGGTAGATGGAAAGTATCTCTTCGATGGCGGGGTATATAATAACTTTCCTGTAGATATAGCACAGCGCGACTTCAAGCCCGATGTAATTATAGGGGTAAATGTATCTACCAAGATCTTTGATGAATATCCGTATGATAATGACGACAAGCTGATATCGCGATCGCTTCTTTTTATGCTGATGGATAAATCTGATCCGTCTATGATCGGAGACAGCGGTATTTTTATTCAGCCCAACCTGAAGGGATTTACTTCTTTCGATTTTGCCAAAGCAAAAAATCTTATCGACAGCGGGTATACACAAACCCTGCGGCAAATTGAGGAACTGAAAAGCAAAATTGCCAAACGAAATACATGCGAGGCTGTAGCCGAAAAGCGAAATGCCTTTAACAACAGAAGTGTGCCGATAGAGTTTGACAGACTCGCCTTTAAAGGTTTTAATTCATCGCAGCGAGCCTATATCCGCAAGCTTTTCAAAGTACATCCGGGATCTGCCAAACCTTTATTCTATAGCGATATAAAGAAAGGATACTTCAAGCTGGTGGCAGAGGATTACTTCTCGAATGTATATCCGGGTATACTATACGACAGCACCACAAAGAAATTTAACTTTCAACTTTCGCGCAGACCGCAGCAAAATTTCCAGGTTGATTTTGGTGGTGTTATCGCTTCGCGCGATATCAGCAATATATTTCTCGGGCTTAATTACTATCACTTCGGGCGCACACTCAAGCATTACTATACCGCTTTTCAAACTGGAAGTTTCTATAAATCGGGGATTGCTGAAGTGCGGATCGACTATCCAAACCAGCTATATATAGAACCTTTTGTAGAGTATAACAATTGGAACTACTTCGAGAATGGCGACCTGTTGAAAGATGTATCGTCTACCACCACACCTACGGTACTCTCGCGCATCAACCGCAAGTTCGGGGTACATATAGGTATGCCTATCAAGGAATTCTTCAAATGTACCGTAGGCATCGAAGGCTTCAACAACACTGACCGCTATGTTAACGGAGATATATTTATCAGCACGGATACGTTAGACCTTGAGCGCATCAAAGGTTTTAAAGCCGGCTTTACTTTCTCGGCCAACACATTAAATCGGAAGCAGTATGCATCCAGCGGCAAAGCTTATTCATTAACGGGCGATTACTTCAACCTGTCGGAGTCCTATACTCCCGGCAACACCTCTATACACGAGGGCAAGATGAAGTTCTATCACAAGTGGTTTCGCGTACGTGCCAGTGCCGAGCAGTACTTTAATGCAGGCTGGTTTCATACCGGCTACGTAGCGGAAGCCGTGTTCTCCAATCAACCCTTCTTCCGTAATTACTTTGGTACCATCATCAATACCCCGGCCTTCCTGCCACTACAGGATAGCAGAACGTTGATCCTTGAGAACTTCCGATCGTTCAATTATGTAGCCGGGGGTATACGCAATATCTTCACACTGCGCACGCGTGTAGATTTTCGCCTGGAGGGATACTTGTTTAAACCCTTTGATTATATAAAGGAGGGCAGCAACCAGGAAGCCTATATTAGCCGCGATATAAAATCGTTGTTCTTTGCCGGGTCTGCAGGCTTTGTATACCATGCTCCTATAGGACCGGTGAGCCTGAGTATTAACTATTACGATGATGATGAGAACCAGTTGGGTGTACTGTTGCATGTGGGATTTCTTCTGTACAACCGGCACTCGCTGGAGTAAAAGTTTAACAGTCCATTTACCTTTCGTTATTACTCATTCGTCTTTTTACCAGTCGATTCGACTTCATTATAAAATTTTTAGCTATGTTTAAAGTTCAATTTAACAGGCGCTCTGGCATGAAGCGGATTTTACTTACCCTCGCAGTACTCATCTCATTTACTCTTACTTCCAGTGCACAGGTTGTGCAGTGGGCAACTAAGGTTATAGAGTTTTCATCTGAGCTCACTCCTGTCCAGTACTCTGCACAGCAGGTACTGGGTAAACCAAATGTACTCCCGGCTGGTGGACAAAGTCCTAACGCATGGGCACCCGATAAACCTGGGCGTAAAGAATTTTTAAAATTAGGATTCGCCAATCCGATCAGCATTCGCCAGATCGCTATTGCCGAATCGCATAACCCGAGTGCCATCTTCCGTGTGCTGGTTTATGATGAAGCCGGTAAAGAATATGTGGTGAATACACTAAACCCGATGACGGTACCGCTAAAGGGAAGGATGCTGAACGTATTTATGGACGCCACTACCTATAAAGTTGCTGCCGTAAAAATAGAATTTGATGGCGCTGCGGTACCCGGATACTTCGGTATAGATGCCGTGGCAATCTCTGACTCCAACTATCCTATTATTGCTGATATACCGAAGATGCAGTTACTCGCGTCCGGTATACTCATTGAAGCGCTTGATAAAAATGTAAACAGTGAATATAGTGAGCTTAATCCACTGCTTTCACCCGATGGTAAAACGCTATACTTCAGTCGCAGAAATCACCCGGAAAACATAGGAGGTGTTTCTGACAAGGAAGATATATGGTATTCCGAACTGGACTCCGCCGGCCGCTGGCAGCTTGCCAAAAATATGGGCGCTCCGTTCAACAACGAAGGACCTAACTTTGTAAACACGATCCAATCTGTTACACCCGATGGCCGATCCGCTATTATGGTGTTGGGTAATAAATACCTCGACAATGGTAAGATGCGTGCCGGTGTTTCCATCAGCTCGAATGTGGGTGGCTCATGGAGCAAACCTGTAGCTCTTAACATTGCCAACGACTATAACTTTAACGAGAAAGCTAACTACTTCCTCACCAACAATCGTAAAACATTGTTGATGTCAGTAGAGCGTGAAGACTCGCAGGGAGATCGCGATCTCTATGTCAGCTTCATGAACAACGACAGTTCCTGGTCTCAACCGCTCAACCTGGGTGATGTGATTAACACGGCAGGCGAAGAGTCAGCTCCGTTCCTCGCTTCGGATGACAAGACACTATATTTCTCATCAAACGGCTTCAGTGGTTACGGAGGTACAGATATATATGTATCCAGAAGACTCGATGACACCTGGACAAACTGGTCTGAGCCGGAAAATCTAGGACCGGAAATAAACTCACCGCTTGAAGATCTCTTCTTCAACATTCCTGCCAACAGCGACTTCGCTTACTACTCGCGCGGTGTTACAGAAACCAACACCGATATATTCCGCGTGAAACTTCCAATCGTGAAGAATCCGGAGCCATGGGTTACAGTTAAAGGAAAAGTGGTTGACAAAGCTACAGGCGATCCGTTGGGAGCCAAGATCATCTATGAACGATTGCCAGAAGGTAAAGATATAGGTATAGCACAGTCTAACCCCGAAACCGGTGAATATGAAATTCGTTTGCCAGCCGGCCACCAGTATGGTATACGCGCAGAGTCTGATGGTAAAATTTCAGAGAGCCAGAACCTTGACCTCCGGAATATAACTTCCGATAAAGTTATTGAAGGAGAGAACTTCAACCTGTCGCCTATTGAAGTGGCAACCGTTAAAGAGAACGTAACGATTGTATTGAACAACGTATTCTTTGATTTCGATAAAGCTGAATTAAAACCTGAATCATTTCCGGAGTTGAACCGTATAACGGAGTTGATGAAGGAAAAGAGTGGTATGCAGATCACTATATCAGGCCACACCGATGCCACCGGTCCTGAGCAATATAACCTCGGTTTGTCGGAGCGCAGAGCAAAGGCAGTTGTGAAATACCTGGTTGAAAAAGGTATAGCGAGCGATCGCATAACAACCGAGTACTTCGGTGAAAGTAAACCTACCGATACGAACGACACGAAAGAAGGAAGACAGAAGAATCGCAGGGTAGAATTCAGGATCTTGAAATTGTAATTTCATAACCAATGGTTCATACGTTTTTTACATTCTCCGTTGCATGTATACTCAGCATCAGTCTGGCATTTGGTCAATCTGCTGATTCGCTTATATATGCAGAGGGCAATATTATTAACGCAACTACCAAAGAACCTGTAACAGCCCGCATTACCTATCAGAGTCTTCCGTACGGGAACAAAATGGGTACGCTGAATAACAACCGTTATTCGTTTCCACTTTTCGATAATGAAAAATACGCGCTTATAGTAGAAGCACCCGGCTATACTACCGCCAAGTATTTAATTGATCCGGCCGAGGCCAATGGTAACAAAGTATTGAAAGATATAGAGCTTACCACAGGTACCCCTGCCAGTGCGAGTAAACATTCTGTAGGTCATGTCATGCGTCTTGATAACGTGATCTTCCAGGTGGGTCGATCGAAGATCAGCGAAGACTCCTACTCAGAACTGGATGTAGTGGTGAAGATGATGAAGGAGAATGCTACAATGGTAATTCAGCTCGAAGGCCACACCGATTACCTGGGTGATGCAAAAGAAAACATGAAGCTTTCCAAGGCCCGTGTTGAGGCAGTAAAAGAGTACTTAGTATCCAAGAACATCAACAAGAGTCGTGTAAAGACAAAGGCATTTGGCGGAACCCAACCGCTGTCACGCGATGATACACCGGAAGCGCACCGATTAAACCGCCGGGTAGAACTTCGTATCCTGGAGAATTAATTAACGATAATTTTTTAAGAAAAGAAGATCAGCTTAAAAGCTGCCGGCAGTAGCATTTGCCTGTGTATCCAATTTATGCTTACGCACGGTTTGTACTTTGCGAATATAGTTTTCCTTGAGCGAAGGATCCAGTTTACTCTCTGCCAGTGAAAGCAAAATGATGCGCGAGAATTCTTCCAGTCGTGGTGATCTATACTGCAATGATGCTTTCTCCAGGTATGCTATCGAATTAACCCACTGATGATTGTTGTATGCTTTTATAGCCTGGTTATAGTATAGCAGCCCCAGCATTTCATCGAGGTTCACATCGTTGTATAAATCAAAAGAGAAGTGATAATAACGTTTATCCGTATTTGCTTTCTCTATTTCGTTCCTGCGGTATACATGGATACGCTTTTCTATTTCAGATTTACTATCGGTAAAGCCCGTGGCAGGATCTGTCGTTTCGAGCAATACATCTCCGACAGATGTTTCCACCATCAGGAAGATGTGGTAGTTGGTTTCGATAATGCGATAGGGAAACTCAAAATGATCGAGCAGTATGGCATATAGGGCTGTGCCCGTAAGACAATTGTAATATCCTTTGTCCAGCAACTCGTTAAAAGATGAGTACTCTTTATAGTTGCGCAGAAAACGCTGGTGTGTTTTTGTAAAGAGGTGATTCAGAAATGCCTTATCGGTTTTAAAGCCATTTTTCTTTACTGAAAGTTTATCAACAAAGGCAAGCAGTTCATCAGCAGTGGCTATCTGCTCATCGGTAGTGCTGTAAAGTTCAAGATAATGATGAAGCGAAGAGGTTGGCTGGGACGTAAAGGTAACATCTTGTGCTAATGCAAGTATTGGCAAAAAGAATATCAACACCAGTCCCTTCATGTTACGCCAATGTTAATTTACCGTTAACAAATTTAATATAAATGTAACACTAAGCAAGTATTCGTTAACATTTGAGTAATGTCTGGACGCTGATTGCGTGATTTTGACTCCTGAGATTTTTGCCTACATTTAGTATATGCAGGCCATTGCCGACACAGACGTAAAAAATGTGATCCATGAAGCATTCAAACTTCATCACGATGGTCTGCATGTAATGCGTACGGAGCCTTTGCGACAGCGTAAGGTATACCTCAAAAAACTACGCGACTGGATTCACGCCAACCGGACGCTGATCCATGAAGCGGCCTACAATGACTTTAAAAAGCCAGCCGTTGAAGTAGACGGCACCGAAATCTTTCACGTACTCAGCGAAATCAAACTTGCTGTTTCCTCTTTGGAAACATGGGCACAACCGCGCAAGGTCGATGCGCCCATCACCATGCTGGGTACACGCTCCTATATACAGCCCGAACCGCGTGGTATATGTCTCATTATATCTCCGTGGAATTATCCATTCAGTCTTGCCGTTGGTCCGCTGGTATCTGCTATAGCAGCAGGTAATAGTGTTATACTCAAGCCATCGGAATTAACGCCTCACGTATCAGCGGTTCTGAGTCGCATGGTGAAAGATATATTTCCAGTGAATCGTGTATCTGTATTTGAAGGCGGGCCGGAAGTATCACAACACCTGTTAAAACTTCCGTTCGATCATATATTCTTTACCGGCAGTCCTGCTATTGGCAAAGTGGTAATGAAGGCTGCCGCAGAAAATCTCACATCGGTTACGCTGGAGCTTGGCGGTAAATCGCCTACCATCGTTACGGCTTCTGCCAACATTAAAGAAGCAGCGCAACGTATCGCGGTAGCCAAGTTTATTAACAACGGACAAACCTGTGTTGCGCCAGACTATATATTGGTTGATGAAAGTGTAAAGCAATCATTGATTGAAGAACTGAAACTATGTATCAGAAAACACTTTGCCGCGGGTGGCGATGTCTTTGACACATCGGCAAGCTATTGTCGCATCGTAAATGAAAAACACTTTTCACGTGTTAACGAGTTATTGAAAGACACACTATATCACGGAGCTAAACTTGAGTTTGGAGGAAGCATTGATGAGGCCACGCGATTTATACACCCGGTGATATTAAGCCATGTGCCTGTCGATGCGCGGCTTATGGAAGAAGAAATTTTCGGTCCTATACTGCCGGTTATTTCCTATACCCATATCGATGAAGCAGTCCAAATTATTAACACAAAACCCAAGGCACTCGCCCTCTATATATTTACCCGCAGTAAAAGCGATCGCAGAAAAATTATTCAGGAGACTTCTTCCGGAGCCATTTGTATTAACGATTGTGCCGTTCATTTTCTGCAACACAACCTTCCCTTTGGCGGTGTTAACAACAGTGGCATAGGCAGCTCGCATGGCTACTTCGGGTTTCAGGCCTTTTCGCACGACAAACCTGTTATGAAACAAAAAGGAGGTTTCACATCTATTCAACCCTTCTACCCGCCCTATACCAGCCTGTCGAAAAAGCTAATGGACTGGTTTCTAAAGCTTTTCTAGCCCACTACTTTCCGATTATTAGCACGTCTATCCCGCCCAACGTTGCAAACGTGCTTTTAAAAGAAGCTTTCGTCTAAATACCAAAAAATACAGGAGTCTGTTTACTAAATTTGAGTTCACAATTCATAGCACATAAAACTATGATGGTACAAAACTTTATTCACACGACACACATCGTACACATTCAACTATATGTTTGACGTTTTAAACACGAAACTTACCAAGTTCTAAATTTTTGATATGAAAAAAGCATTGAAATGGACCCTCATCATTGTAGGGGGGTTAATTGTACTTCTTCTGGCTGCCGCTTTTATCATCCCTATAGCTTTTAAAGATGACATTGTAGCTGCAATCAACAAAGAAATCAACAAGTCGGTAAATGCAGACGTTGTATACGATGTTGAAAAGTTTGACCTGACGTTGTTCAGAAACTTTCCGAATATAACAGCCGAGATGCGCGACCTCGGTGTTATTAATCGCGCACCGTTTGAAGGTGAAGTTCTCTTCGCTACCGAAAGTTTTGAAGTAGAAGTTAACCTGAAAGAAATTCTGTTCGGAGATCAACTCCGTGTTAAAGGTATATCACTTATTCGCCCCATCATCAATGTTAAAGTATTGAAAGATGGTCGTGCAAACTATGATATCGCAGTTCCTTCTGAAGATACTGTAACAACTACCGAAGAACCAAGCAACTTCTCATTCGGTATAGATCACTGGGAAATTGTTGATGGTGACATCACCTACGATGACCAGTCACTTCCATTCCTGATGAGTCTGAAAGGTGTAAACCACAGTGGCTCCGGAGATTTCACACAGGATGTATTCGATCTGAAAACAAAGACTGTGGCGGATACCGTTACCGTTGCATTTGATGGTACCGAGTACCTGAGTAACAAGCGTGCCGAGATCGATGCTACTATTTCCATCAGTGAAGAGTATACTAAATATACTTTCAAGGAGAACACAGCCAAGCTTAATGACTTTGCGATGAGCTTCGATGGCTGGTTTAAAATGAACGAGAACGACTTCGGTATGGATATAGCATTCAAGAGCCCGGAGAATTCTTTCAAGAGCATTCTGTCGCTGGTTCCAGGTATGTATACCGAAAGCTTTAACAACATTGAGACAAAAGGAGAACTGGCTTTCAATGGTTTTGTAAAAGGAACCTATAGCGAAAAACAGATGCCGGCTTTTAACCTGAACCTGCTGGTAAAAGACGCTATGTTTAAATATCCGGAGCTGCCAACACCGGTTAACAATATAAATGTAGATCTGTTGGTAGATAATAAAGATGGTGTAATTGATAACACCGTTATCGATCTGAAAAAACTTCACCTTGATTTTGGCTCCAATCCGGTAGATGCAAAAGCACTCATCACCAAAATGTATCCTACCAATGTAGATGCAACAGTAGCTGCTAAATTGAACCTTGCCGAGCTGAGCAAAATGTTCCCGATGGAAGGATTGGAAATGAAAGGTAGCTATGCTATAAACCTGAATGCAAAAGGTGTATATGACAGTCTGAAGAAAACAATTCCTGCTATAGATGCAGCCATGTCGCTCGCAAGCGGATATGTAAAATCAGCTGAGTTCCCGCTGCCGCTGCAAGACATGCACTTTACATCAACCGTTAAAAATACATCCGGTAAACTGGCTGAGACCTTTATTACGGTTAAAGATTTCAGCGTGCTGATGGATGGTGAAAAATTCAGTGCTGACTTATTACTTCAAAACCTGGATGACTATACCTGGGATCTAAAAGCTAAAGGAGGTATAGATCTGGAGAAGATGACGAAAGTGTTCCCGGTAGAAGGCATGACGCTGGCAGGTAAAGTAAAAGCCGATATCGAAACGAAAGGTAAATATTCTGATGTACAGGCCGAGCGTTACGACAAATTACCAACCAGTGGTAATGCTTCACTGAAAGATTTCAAGTATGTAACCAAAGATCTTCCTACCGTTACATTATCGCAGGCAGGAATGGTTTTCGATCCGAAGAAAATTGAATTGCAGAATGTGAACGGTACCATTGGTAAAAGTGATTTCAACGTAAGTGGTTCTGTATTGAATTACCTTGGCTATATATTCGGCAAGAACGAAACCATTAAAGGTGTAGTAAATTTCAATTCAACGTTACTCGATCTTAACGAGTTTATGAGCGATACCGAAGAGCCTGCTGCGGCTGCTGATACAGCTGCACTCAGTGTTATACCGGTACCTCAAAATATAGACTTCCTGCTAAAGTCTAATGTTAAAACCGTTAAGCTTATGAACTATACCATGACTAATGCTTCGGGTGATGTGTTGGTAAAAGACGGTGTTGCTAACCTGAGCGGACTGAAATTCAACATGCTGGGCGGTAGCTTTGTAGTGGATGGTACCTATAACACAAAAGATATAGCACATCCTAAATATGATCTTGGTCTGAAGATTGAAAATGTGTCGATGAAAGAAGCATCAAGCGCATCATCACTTGTATCAACCTACGCTCCTATAGCGGGTATGGTAAACGGTAACTTCTCCACCGACTTCAAGATCAGCGGTGAGTTGTTGAAAGATATGATGCCTAATATGGCAACCGTTAATGGTGGTGGTTTGATCAAGATCGCACAGGCTGCGTTGAAAGACTCCAAACTTATATCTGGTATCACTTCGCTTACCAAACTCAGTGATGCCAATGAAGTAACGATGAAAGATGTGCTGATGTCTGCCGCTATAAAAGACGGAAGACTGAGTGTAAAACCTTTCGATGTGAAATTCGGTAACTATAAAACTACTGTTACCGGCAGCACGGGTATCGATCAATCTATAGACTATACATTGAAAATGGATGTACCGGCTGGTAAACTTGGCACACAACTCAACGGTTTCCTGGCCGAGAAGACAGGCTCTAAAACAGACCCGAATGGAAATGTTCCGGTTACTATAGGTCTGGGTGGTTCTGTTACCAATCCATCACCGAAACTTATTATGGATGAGCAGAAGCAACAGGTTAAAGAAGCAGCTACTGCCGTTGCCAAAGAAGAAGGTACTAAAGCAATTGAGAAAGCAGTGAAGGGAACGGAAGCTGAGAAGATCGTTGGTAGTATACTTGGTAAATCAGATACCAGCAAAACCAAATCAGATACAACACAAACGCAGCAACAGAAACAAGTTGATGATGCGAAGAGCCTGATTAAGGGATTGCTGAAGAAGAAGAAAAATTAAGAAGTAAGGAGTATAATAAGAAAGCCAGGTATAGCTACATGCCTGGCTTTCTTATTTACGTCATTAGCTTTTACTTACTCAGCCTCCTGTAAAGTCTTCAGATAGTTATCGAGGTATGCTTTGTAATTTTTTCCGGTATCTTTTACAAAATCAGAATTGGTTAAGCCACCCCATACCTGGAGTTTATCGGTTGTATACGGACCACACACACCGAGATAGGTTACATCTTCATAAGTATCGTGAAAGCGCATTACATAAAACTTCTTCTTCGCGCCTTCATAGTTTAACTCTGCTTTGTACGCGATCTCTACGTTGAAATCTTCCGAGTAGTCATATTCACCTACGAGGTAATCATAAAATTCACCAACAGCCAGGCTATCCTGGTTAGCGTATTGTTTAGGAAAGTGCTGCTCAAGCGAATGCTCCTGCAAGCCCGAAAAGAATGTAACACGTGTAGGAAGATTACGGGCAAGCTCTGTAACGCGAGCCTCATCCGGAGTTTGCTTCAGGCGGAAGAGCGTTGTTGCCGCAGCCACCGCCATATAGTCATCAAAGCCATGGGTAAGTTTTTTTAACGTTGCTATTTCAGCCGGAGCTTGTGGTTCATAGCCTAATATCTCTGTCAGGTAATATAGGCTTTGATACGTTGAATCACGGAGATATACTTCACTATCTGCCTGAAAATCCTGTACGATTATTTTCTTCTGTGCAGATAGTTCTGTGATGGCAAGTGTTTTGTTTTCAAGCAGATGTTCGGCAAGTGTATATATTCCTGTTTTGTACGCTTTAACTGGTAAATACTTTAAAGTATTCAGGAGGAAGAATTTCTGATTAACAGAATCGATACGATACGGACTGAAAAGTAAATTATAGCTCCACTCTCCTTCCGCCACAGGCTTATGTTTTTCCAACAGTTTAATCAGTGCGGTAAGACTTGGCTTGGAACCTATCTGCGAAAGAGCGCGGAGCGCAGCAAACTCCAGCGCAGGATTTATACTAAGTGACGGGAATATCTTTTCAATAAAAGCAACTGACTTTTCAGAAGCTATATCATCAAGTACATCAAACATTATCTCCTTGCGACTGCCTTCCGGCTCGCGATCATCCGAGTAAGATTGTTTGATGAGGTTGTGAATAGCCTCCACATCCTTCTCTTTAAATGCATAGTTGCTAAAGGCTGCCGCGGCTGGTTTCCATACTGCGGTATCTTTACTTACTATATCTTTCAGCAGGAGCGCAGACTTATCACTCAGTAAATCACCGTTAGCCTTTCCGATAAATTTAAACGACTTGAAAAAGCGATTCGCGTCATCACTCTTAATTTCAGAAGGAGGTAAAAAGGCAAACAACGTATAGCCCGTCAATCCTCTTGCAAAAGTCAATATGCGTAACTGCGCATGATTTTTACCTTGTAGTAAAATCATTTCTTTAGCTGGTCGTCCATCCACTACTACATCGCGATCTAAGAGAACAGAGTCATAAGCCGATGTATATAGTTCGGTGCGTGAAGCCAGTATAGCACTATCACTTTCAAACTGATCGTATTTGGAATACGACTCAATAGCAACCGAGTAATTGTTACCGCTGTTTATATCCTTGCCCGAATAGGCTTTCATCGTGCTTCCGCTTTCGTCATCTTCCTCAAGAACCGGTTCTCCGGGAAAATCGGCTGAAAAAGAATACTCGGCAAACTGGTGCGATTTCCACTCTGCTTTTTTGTAGGGAGTGAATTTGAAAGAGCTTATAAATTTCGCGAGATCATCTTTCCGCTTGTTCGGGAAAAATCCGGCTACTATATATACTCTGTTTCCCCGCAGTACAACACGCATGTCGGTAACACCATCTTTTACTTTGGAGCTGAACTTGCGACCAGGGTATCCGTCAAAGGTTATCTTTTTAATGTCAGAAGTATCGAGTTTCATACGCAATACGGTTTCTCGTGCTACCTCCTGCAGGTATAGCGAGTCATCCAGTATATTAAAACCGGTAGGGAACTCGTTGTAGATAACATAGGCTATTGCAGACTCAGCCGTTACCATATGTATATTTACTTTGATGTCGATGCCTTCGGGTGTTGGACGGTTAACTGATTTTACTTCCGGATCGCCCGGGAAATCGACAGAGAAAGCACCTTGTTCAGCGGAAAAAGTCTTCCAAGACTTTTGTGCCCATCCGTACTGACTGAGCAGTACGAACAGGACCAATAAGTTAAATCGCATGTTTATTTCAGATAAAGAGTTAGGGTTCGCCTGGTAAATTACGACAACTGAATCTCTTCTCCTTCCTTATTCAAGAACTTAAATTCTGTAACGGCCAACGATGAATCCATCACCAATGTTACCCAGCGCTTATACTTGAAATACCAGCGCATGCGTTGTGATATAATTCCTTTTGTAAAGTATGCGTGCAGGTATGGATGAAGTGCCAGCACCAAATCTTTCTCGTTTTGTTTAACGAGTAGATGCTCTACATTTTTCTCAACAAGATCAGACACCAATATTGAAGCAGTGATCTTACCTGTACCGTTACAGGTAGGACAAACTTCTTTGGTCGCTATATTCATCTGCGGACGTACACGCTCACGTGTAATCTGCATCAACCCGAACTTCGATAACGGAAGCACTGTAGACTTTGCCTTGTCTTCCGCCATCTCATCTTTCATGGTTTTATAGATGAGCTTTTTATTGTCGGGGTTTCTCATGTCGATAAAATCGATCACGATAATTCCACCCATATCGCGCAGACGAAGCTGGCGCGCAATTTCTTTTGCAGCTTCCAGGTTTACTGAAAGTGCCGTGGTCTCCTGGTTCTCTTCGCGGTTTGATTTGTTACCGCTGTTCACATCGATCACGTGCAATGCTTCTGTGTGCTCGATGATAAGATAACCTCCACCTTTTAAACTTACCGTCTGACCAAATGCAGATTTGATCTGCTTCTCTATACCATAGTGTTCAAAGATCTTTGCCTTGCCGGTATATAGCTTAACGATCTTCTCCTTATCAGGAGCAATGCTGTGAACATACGCCTTTACATCTTCATAAATTTTCTTGTCGTCAACATGCACATTGTCGAACGATTCGTTCAGCATGTCGCGCAGCAAAGAAGATGTCTTGCTGATCTCTCCTATAACTTTGTCGCGCGGGTTCGCAGTAACAAGTCGAGCCATGCCTTCTTCCCACGTATTCACCATGCTGCGCAGGTCACGATCAAGTTCGGCCACGTCTCTTCCTTCCGCTACAGTGCGAATGATGACGCCAAAATTTTCAGGTTTAATAGATTGAATGAGACGGAGTAGACGTTTCCGCTCTTCGCTGCTGGTAATTTTTTTGGATACGCTAACGGCATTGGAGAATGGCACCAATACCAGGTATCGACCAGCTAATGATAACTCGCAGGATAATCGAGGCCCTTTTGTAGAGATTGGCTCTTTTACAACCTGAACAGGTATTAATTGGCCTTTGGCCAGCTGCTGGGTAATTTTCCCATGCTTATCAATATCCGGTTCGGTGTTAAACTTGTCGAGCTTTCCACCATTGATCTTCTTGGCACGTACCAGTTTTGTAAACTTCGAGAGTGAACTGAACTGCGGGCCCAGGTCGAGGTAATGCAGAAAGGCATCTTTATCATAACCAACATCTATAAATGCTGCGTTAAGGCCCTGTACTACTTTTTTTACAGAGCCTAGATAAATGTCTCCTACCGAAAACTTGCTGCCTTCTTCCTCGTTGTGGAATTCAACCAGCGTCTTGTCTTTAAGAAGGGCTATACGACATCCGTCCTGAGTTGCACTAATTATTAGTTCGTTACTCAAAAGACAAAATGGTTAAAGTAAAAAATGATGTGTATAGAAAAATTACTGCTCGTGTAAAGCAGTGTAACCGGGTGACCCGGTTACTGATTACTTCTTCTTATGTCTGTTTTTTCTAAGACGCTTCTTACGCTTGTGCGTTGCCATTTTGTGCTTCTTTCTTTTCTTTCCGCTTGGCATAGTAATGCTTTTAAATTTTCGCTGTTACCGGTTTTTATTTAGCCGTGTAACATTGGGTTAAACAATTATTTTAAATCCTTTAGATAAGAGTCTACCGTAGCTTGTACAGACGGATCCTTATCAAGTTGTTTCACTTTTTCGAACTGCTCTTTCGCACGCTTCTTATCACCTGTATTCATCAACGCAATGCCGAGTAGTAGTTGACCTTGCGTGTGATTAGGGTTTACTTTAACTAATTCTTCCAGTCGCTCAACAGCTTTATCGTGCTGACCTGACTGAATGGATAGCATACCCATATTGAATAAGGCTAATTCATTCTTTGGATCTGCGGCTATAACTTCTCTCAGCAACATGATACCCTGCATAGGGTTTGGTGAGCTGATATAGGTCATCGCCAGTTTCGTTTTTACATCCAGGTCTTTCGGATTTTTATCCAACACCTGTTTATAAATCTCCTGAGCTTTACCTGCCAAGCGTGTTTGCTTAGCCTGATCTGTAGCAAAGGTGAATGCCTGGTAATAATTATCACCGGCCTTGATCCAGCTTTCAGTCGTGTTAAAGAACTTCGATGCTTCTTCTGCAAACCACGCTGCGCTGTCAAATTTTCCAGCGATCAGGTACAGGTTTGCCAAAGAGTCGGCAAAGATAGCATTTTTTTCTTTATCCGTACCTGTTTCAATTTGAGTCCGGAGATGAGCTATATTTTCTACCACCTGTTTAGGTGCGCTGGCATGTACATCTACCTTTTGAGCTATGGAGTCAGCCGGCTTTACCTCAGTTGATGTTAAAGGATCATCGTTCTCTACTACGCCTTTGGGAAGCATAAAGATTATCACAATCAGCACAGCGCTGACTACCACAAGTATTATTCTTGTCTTTAACATACTTTTCAGGAAACAGAAATATTGCCCGGGAGCAATTTATTAATCAACATCCTCTTCTTCTTCGCGGATTTTTTCAGCGCTCTCAGCTAACAGTTTTACTTTTTCGCTGTTCTTGATTTTGCTTACAAAAATTTTGGCAGGTTTAAAGGCAGGAACGTAGTGCTCGTCTATAACTAAAGCAGTATTACGTGAGATGTTGCGCGCAATCTTCTTTTTCCGCTTCTTGTTAATAAAACTTCCGAAACCACGGATGTAAATGTTATTACCGTTCGACATTGAATTTTTAACCACGCTAAAAAATGCCTCTACCGATGCGGTCACGTCAGCCTTGTCTACTCCGGTTTTCTCTGCGATTTCGTTGATGATATCTGCTTTGGTCACTGTGTTATATTTTTAAGTCGAAATTTTTTGGGTTGGCAAATTTATATGCCGCTCTTAGATTTAAAAATGAATATTGAAAAATTCTGATAATCAGGCTGATGGACAAGCGATATTTCTCTGATAAAGTCGTTGAATGGTATGCAGTTAACAAGCGCGACCTGCCCTGGCGCAGTACCCGCGATCCATATAAAATATGGCTGTCGGAAATTATCCTTCAACAAACGCGGGTAATTCAGGGATTACCTTACTATTTAAAGTTTATAGAAAAATTTCCGACCGTGCAGGCACTGGCTTCCGCCTCCGAACAGGAGGTGCTCCGGCTGTGGCAGGGACTCGGCTATTATACCCGCGCCCGAAACCTGCACAAGTGCGCCAAAGAAGTTGTAACAAAGTATAAAGGAGTTTTTCCGGATACTTTTGAAGAATTAAAAAAACTTCCGGGTATTGGCGATTACACCGCGGCCGCTATAGCTTCTATCGCTTACCAGGAAAAAGTGGCCGTAGTTGATGGAAATGTTTTCCGGGTGCTCGCGCGCATTTTTGGAATCGAAAAAGAAATTAATAGTCCGGAAGGCAAAAAACATTTTACACAAATTGCCAACGAACTCATCACGCCAAAAAATCCGGATATACATAATCAGGCGGTGATGGAATTTGGAGCACTCTATTGTACACCGGTAAGTCCGGTTTGCGAGCAATGTATATTTCAGACATCATGCTTTGCATCACAAAAAAATTTACAGGCTCAACTTCCTGTGAAGATAAAAGCAAAAGCAGCACGCGCGCGCTATTTCTATTATTTTGTTTTTCAGAAAGGCAAATCCATGCTCCTTAAAAAGAGAGAAGAAAAAGATATATGGTATGGCTTGTATGATTTTCATCTCGTGGAGAAAACCCGCGCACAAAATGCGATGAAGGTAATGGCAGAAGATTCCGCATTGAAAAAATGTATGAGTGATGCACAGGTTGTTTCAAAAAAATATAAACATGTGCTCAGTCATCAGATCATTCATGCAACATTCATTATTATTAAGAGCGATGCACCTGCACGTGAATCAGAAAATCTGAAATATTACTCCACAAAAAAAATTGCAGAGTTACCAAAGTCTGTGCTTATAAGTCGTTTTTTAGAAGACCAACAGCTTCTATGAGGCACCGCATATTCCATTTTTGTTTAAATGTCATTTAATGGTAACTTAAAATTTAGAATTTAATTCTTCTGAGAATTTACATTTTTAGCTTTGCGCAAAATTTGTGGATGACTGTTTACGGAAGATTTATTTTCTGATTGACGGTTAGAAAGAAAGCCCGCCAATTACCAGCAGAAAAAATTAAACAATAACTATATGTCAGGTGTAAACAAAGTAATCCTCGTGGGCCGTCTCGGCAAAGATCCGGAAGTAAGAAATCTTGATAACGGTGCAGTCGTTGCTAATTTCAGCATTGCTACATCCGAGAGCTACAAGGACAGAACTACAGGCGAAAAGAAAGAAGTAACAGAGTGGCACAACATTGTGCTGTGGCGTGGTCTTGCGGAGATAGCACAAAAATATCTGCGCAAAGGTGATATGGTTTTTATCGAAGGTAAACTTCGTACACGCTCATGGGAGAAAGATGGCGTTACCCGCTATACAACGGAGATCGTAGGCGATAACATGACTATGCTTACACCTAAAACAAGTGGCGGTGGTATGAATCAGGAATATGCTTCATCACCCGACAGAAGTTCTTCTGACAACATGCGCAGTGCTCCCGTAGATAACAGCACAGATGATCTTCCTTTTTAATTTGAATTGATTTAGATTTTAACATCGGGTAATGATTGATAAGCGGAAGGCACCAGGAACAGCATACGAATTTGATATACTGAAATCTGAAAATATAGGGCACACTAAAATTGTACAAGGCGAACAACGTACGTTGCCGGCATTTACTTTCATAAAAAGTAAGGCATGCTATATTTTACTGATCGTATCTCTTTTTACAACAGCATCCTGCACACGCGATTACTTGCCGAAACCCCTGGGCTATAACCGGCTTGAATTACCAGAGCCTGCTTACCAGGCATTACCCGATACGTTACCCTATAGTTTTGAGTATTCAAAACATGCAACGCTGTTGGCAGATACCTCGAATATACGCGAGCGTTACTGGATAGAAATTTACTATCCGCAGATAAAGGCCAATGTACACGTTACCTATAAGAGTATTAACAACAATGGTAAATTGTTAAAGGAATTCCTGGACGACTCTTATACTTTAACCGCCAAGCATCAGATTAAAGCTTATGCGATCAACGAGGTTATCACCAAAACGCCGAGTGGTAAGACTGCTGTTATCGCTGAACTGGAAGGTGAAGTGCCCAGTCAATTTCAATTTACCGTAACAGACTCATCAAGGAATTTCATTCGTGGTGCGCTGTATTTCAATACACATGTAGCCAACGATTCGCTGGCACCGGCTATTGAGTATATGAAAAAAGACATCATGCACATGATCAATACGCTGGAGTGGAAGCATAAATAAAATATACTACAACCCAAACAACCAACATGAAAAACTGCTGCGTACTGTTTCTTCTTGCTTGTTCAATTTCTGCGCTGGGCCAGTCCGTTAGTTTATTTAATGGTAAAGATCTTACCGGCTGGAAAGTACACGGTACAGAAAAATGGTATGTTGATAACGGTGAGTTGGTATGCGAGAGCGGACCTGATAAACAATACGGCTACCTGGTATCAGACAACTCCTATAGAGACTTCGAGTTAACGGTTGAGTTCAAACAAGAGTCCAACGGCAACAGCGGTGTATTTTTTCATTCATCCATTGAAGGTACAAAGATCAGCGGATGGCAAGCTGAAGTAGCACCGGCTGGTAAACATACCGGAGGAATTTACGAATCGTATGGCCGCGGCTGGTTAATTAAACCTGAACCAGAAAAAGAAAAATACTTGAAGGAAGGCGACTGGAATCGTCTGGTGGTTCGTGTAAAAGGAAAAGACGTTACCACATTTCTCAACGGTCAGCAGATGATTACTCTGACCGATGAAAAAATAGGTGGCATCACCGGCAAAATTTCTCTCCAGATCCATGATGGCGGAGGTGTAAAAGTTCGCTGGCGTTTAATTCAGATACGGGAGTTGTAAGCGTTAGTGCGTTCTCTTCTCCTGCAGGTGTCGCGAGTAGCTTAGTATACTCAACACCGTTGTAGCAGCAGGCTGAAGCTGTGCATCATCCATGGCACCAACCATTTCGCACAGTTCATTGTAGAGTGCTTTTAACTCTCCATCACAAAGCAAGGCTCTGTCAATCTCCCTGCTCTCCTCCTCCGTAGTCTCGTGGTATAAATACCTGATCAAGTCCGTTTGCGTAAAAGTTTTTATCATAGGCTCTGTATTTGATCATCTTCTTACGCAGGTTTATCAGCGCATATCGCATTCTTCCCAGCGCAGTATTGATACTTACTCCGGTGCGATCGGCGATCTCCTGAAAGCTCATTTGCAAGTAGTGCCTCATAATTAGCACTTGTTTTTGCTCAGCTGGTAATTCCTTTATATAGTCACGCAGTTTGGATCGCGTATCGCGAAACACCTGCTTGTCTTCCATAGACTCTTCTGCAAACTCTAACGAGTTGAACACGCGACTGCCATCTTCCAATACCACTTCCGGATAGCGCTTGTCTTTTCGGAAGTGATCAATAGCAAGATTATGAGCAATGCGACTGATCCATGGAAGGAATTTTCCTTCTTCATTATACCGTCCGCCACGAATGGTATTTATGGCTTTTACAAAAGTTTCCTGGAGCAAGTCTTCAGCTGTATACCGGTCTTTCACGATAAGGTAAATGGCTGTGTAAATTTTAGACTTATGTCGGTGCAGGAGCATTTCGAAAGCTTCTTCGTTACCGTTTTGATAGAGCGACACGAGTTGGCTGTCGCTGAATCTGCTGTCAATCATTCTGTCTCACATTTAGGTAACGTAGAGCTCTATTCGATATTGTAGGGGTTTATTTCAAGAATTGGTTTGAAAAGATAGAAAGTTTCCGGATCAGCGCAAAAAAATTTTTAAAAATTCTTGCCTCTCACATAATTTCTTTAGCTATTTGCCCGCAGAAAAATTGTGTTACCCCGAGTATGGCCGCAAGCAAGAAAAAAGTTATAAAGAGTCTCGAAAATCTTTCAGAAGATTTAAAAGAATTGGTGCAGGATCAGTATCCGAATGGTTATGAGAGCAGCATTACCAGAATCACCAATGCTAAAAAAGAGCCCATCTTTGTTTTCCCGCTCGAAACAGAAGATGCAACGTACCTCGTAAAAGTGCCTGTTACTAAAAACAGTGAAGGCGAGTACGACCTCGACTCAACTCCTAATAAAGATGAGTTTGATAATACAGGTAGCGATGATGATTTCGAATCATCCGGAGGAGATGATTATGGAAGTAGTGGCGGAGACGACTATGATGATGAAGGTGGCAAGAGCGGTCGCGAAGCCAGCTACGATCCTGACTTCGATAGTTAATCGATTTTAAAAAAAATTCTATAATAATGAACACCATCCTTCACGATGGTGTTTTTCTTTTTTTATCACCGGACCATCACGCATGGCCGGAAAGATTTTTTAAAGAAGAAAGATTGTTTACTTTGAATTCGCAAAAATAAAAAAGGAGCACCCGTGAGTCAGGCATTAACTATCAAGGATACATATTTAGACGAACTGAATCCCAAAGAGTATATCATCATCAAGCGAGCACGTGTTAACAATCTCAAAAATCTGAGCGTTGCTATTCCGCGTAATAAGCTTGTGGTAATCACCGGCCTTTCAGGATCAGGAAAATCATCGCTCGCATTTGATACGCTCTTTGCCGAAGGCCAGCGCATGTATGTGGAAAGTCTGAGTTCGTATGCACGGCAATTTCTCGGGCGCATGGAGAAACCCGAGGTAGACTATATCAAAGGTGTTTCACCTGCTATTGCCATTGAGCAAAAAGTTAACACACGGAATCCACGTTCAACGGTTGGTACTACTACCGAGATATACGATTACCTGAAATTACTTTTTGCCCGCATCGGTAAAACATATTCACCTGTTAGCGGCAAAGAAGTAAAACGCGATACCGTAACAAGTGTAGTAGATGCTATCAATAAACTTCCGGCCGGAACACGCATTATGATCGCGTCTCCACTGCATATAAAAAAGGGACGCAAACTTGCCGATGAATTAAACCTGCTGCTGAGTAAAGGCTTCGCGAGGATATTGGTAAACGGAGAAGTAAAATTCATTGAAGAGCTTATCGGTACTGAGGCAGAGGGCGCGAAGAAGAAAAAGGCAATCAAGGTCGAAGGCGACATTGAAGTGTTGATCGATCGTGCCAGTGTAAATCCTGAAGATGAAGATACAACGTTTCGTATAGGTGATTCTGTCCAGACATCTTTCTTTGAAGGTGAAGGCGATTGTATAGTATATGCTGAAGGTGAAAGTAAATTACACTTCTCTGACCGCTTTGAGTTAGACGGCATGACGTTTACGGAGCCTTCTGTCAATTTCTTCAGTTTCAATAATCCCTATGGTGCCTGCCAAACCTGCGAAGGTTTTGGTAAAATACTAGGTATAGATGAAGACCTTGTTATTCCGGATAAATCGCTTTCGGTATACGAAGGTGCTGTAGCTCCGTGGCGAAGTGAAACGATGGGCGAGTGGGCTAAACCTTTGCTGAAGAATGGTATCAAGTTCGACTTCCCTATACATCGTCCGTACAACGAGCTCTCACCGAAACAACAAGAGCTGTTGTGGGCGGGCAATGAATACTTTGATGGTATAAATGGTTTCTTTAAATACCTGGAATCCAAAACACACAAGATCCAATACAGGGTGATGCTTTCGCGCTATCGCGGAAGAACAAACTGTCCGGATTGTAAAGGAACACGCCTGCGCAAAGACGCACAGTATGTAAAGATCGCGGATACATCTATTACTGATCTGGTTCTTCTTCCGATAGAAGAGAGCCTGGTGTTTTTCGAGAAGCTGAAATTACCGGCACACGATCAGAAAGTATCGGAAAGAATTTTAACGGAGATACGTTCACGACTGGAGTATCTCACGAAAGTGGGCTTGGGATATCTCACACTGAATAGAATTACCTCTACATTATCCGGAGGTGAGTATCAACGCATCAAGCTCGCTACATCGTTAGGAAGTGCACTGGTTGGTTCCATGTATATATTGGATGAACCGAGCATAGGTTTGCATCCCAAAGATACCGACCGCATGGTGAGTGTATTGAAAACTCTTCGCGACCTGGGCAACACGGTAATTGTTGTAGAGCACGAGGAAGAAATAATGCGCGCTGCCGATCAGATCATTGACATTGGTCCGGATGCAGGAAGTCACGGAGGTGAACTTGTCTTTCAGGGCTCACTCAAAGATGTTAATGGAAAAGTAAAATCGCATACAACCGATTACCTGTCTGGCAGAGAAGAGATTGCTATACCTTCGCTTCGCAGAAAGTGGAAGGACTCCATTACGGTGCATGGAGCACGTGAGAACAACCTGAAGAATCTTACCGTTAAGTTTCCGATGGGTGTACTTACCGTTATAACCGGTGTGAGTGGTTCGGGTAAATCTACACTTATCAAAAAGATACTATATCCGGCTGTTGGAAGATTGAATGGCTCTGTTGCTGAGGCTCCGGGTAAATATGATAAACTTGAGGGCGACTTTCAGAAAGTCACGCAGGTTGAATTTGTTGAT
The DNA here is from genome assembly GCA_902168205.1 of uncultured Chitinophaga sp. Classification (GTDB taxonomy): domain Bacteria; phylum Bacteroidota; class Bacteroidia; order Cytophagales; family Cyclobacteriaceae; genus Ohtaekwangia; species Ohtaekwangia kribbensis. The sequence continues at coordinate 427,981 of CABHOK010000014.1, forward strand.
CAGAACCCGATCGGTAAATCTTCACGTTCCAACCCGATCAGCTATGTAAAGGCTTACGATGCTATACGGAATCTATATGCCGACCAACCTTTGTCAAAGCAACGTGGCTATAAACCATCACACTTTTCTTTCAACGTAGAAGGTGGCCGCTGTGAAACCTGCGAGGGTGAAGGCGAGATTCGCGTTGAGATGCAGTTCATGGCCGATATATTTCTGAAGTGCGAAAGCTGCCATGGCAAACGCTTCAAGCAGGAGATACTTGAAGTGGAGTATAACGGAAAGAACATTGCTGATATACTCGACATGACCGTTGAAGACGGACTAAACTTCTTCCGCGATAAGAAGGCTGTATATGATAAAATACTTCCTCTGAACGATGTAGGGCTTGGCTATGTAAAGCTCGGACAATCGTCTAACTCATTAAGCGGTGGTGAAGCACAGCGCGTTAAACTTGCTTCATTCCTGGGCAAGAATTCAACGGAGGGACATATACTTTTTATCTTCGATGAGCCCACTACGGGTCTTCACTTCCATGATATATCCAAGTTACTCAAGGCTATAAATGCATTGGTTGATCAGGGCCATAGTGTTATCGTTATTGAACATAACCTGGAAGTTATCAAGTGTGCAGACTGGATCATTGACCTGGGCCCGGAAGGTGGAGAGAAAAAAGGTGGCACATTGATGTTTGAAGGAACTCCGGAAGAGATGGCGAAGAAAGGCAAAGGATTTACTGCCGAATTTCTGAAGAATAAGCTGGCCAGCCAGCAAAAGTAATGATGCGTTAAGCTGGTTTTTCTGTGCTTCTGTACACAGAGAGGTTGAGGTAAATTTCGTTACGGTGCTGCGGAGCAGCGTATAAATGCTACGATATAGCTTTACCGGGTTTGTTCAGACAATGGCTTTTATGCCGTCATTCCGAACAAGCCTGTGTACAAGCCGATAACAATGGCCACAACGATTCCCAGAATCAATAGAATTTTTCGTTTCGTAAACATTGCACAAAGGGGTCATGCTTTATAGACACCGAAGGTATTAAAGAGGTTGTACTCCCTGAAAATTTTTTTGACCACCCGGAATATAGCGTGATTGAAACGTCTGAAAATGCAGATGAACTGTATATATGCTGTTGCCCGGAAAAATATAGCAGTATCGGTAACTTCATCGTGCTTTCTTGCTAACTTCAATACTCCACTAATTATTTAATGCTATGAAAAAAAACACCCTGATCGCCACAGCTATACTGGCTATAGCTACGGTAGCCCTTGTTGCTTTTACGTCAAAAGAAAAATCAGCAAGTACATCCACGGTTGCTGTAGGTCAACTTACCGCTAACTGGGAGCGTGCAAAAGCCTACACAAAAGAGTATCTGGATGCAGCATCGGAAGAAACATTCAACTACAAGCCAACCAACGAAATGCGCAGCTTCGGCCAGCAGATGATGCACATCGCGGAAGCAAACTATGGTATAGGAGCAACCGCTGTCGGTAAAGCAAGCCCGGTTACGTTTGGCCAACTTGAAAAATCCGACAAGGCAAAAAGTAAAGCCGAAGTAACAAAAGCAGTTATGGAGAGCTACGATTTTGTTATAGCAGGTATGAAAACCATGAACGACCAGCAGCTACAGGAGATGGTAAAGATCTTCAACTTTGATATGAATAAAGGCACCGCACTGGAGAAAGCTTTTGAACATCAAACCCATCATAGGGGACAAACTACAGTTTATCTTCGCCTAAAAGGTATTACGCCTCCCGGAGAAAAGTTATTCTGATTCAAAAATGGGCTGCCTAACAGGCAGCCTGTTATTTTTGTAGAAAACCTTCCCTTTAACAGCATACACAGTTTTTTAACAAGTAGAGAACTCCTATGTCGTAGAAAGGTTTTAAGTATATATAGAATAAGAAGGGAATGAGCTTTATTACTGCTATTGGAACAGCTAATCCTCCACATCGCATCAGTCAGTCAACAATTGCACGGTTCATGGAAAAAACCATGGACCTTGATTCTTACAACAGCCGTAAACTACACACGATCTTTAAAGCCAGTGGTATTGATTACCGCTATACCGTGTTGGAAGACTATGGAAAAGAAGATTCTTTTTCTTTTTTCCCGAATGCACCCGAACGCGAACCATTTCCTTCCACACAAAAGAGACTGCAGGTTTTTCAGGAGCATGCCCTTAACGTTAGCACAGCCGCTGTAAAAAATTTACAGCAAGGTGCTTCGCATCTAAATCTGCAACAGGTAACACATCTTATTGTAGTATGCTGCACCGGTATGTATGCTCCTGGACTTGATATAGAACTCGTGCAAAAGTTAGGCTTGCCTACAACAGTACAACGCACCAGTATAACTTTTATGGGTTGCTATGCTGCCTTCAACGCTATAAAAGTAGCCGATGCGTTTTGTAGGGCTGATGAGAACGCATGCGTGTTGATTGTATGTACTGAGTTGTGCAGTCTTCATTTTCAGAAGGAAGCAACAGACGATAATTTTCTGGCCAATGCACTCTTTGCTGATGGCTCCGCTGCGCTATTGATAGAAGGAAAGACCAGCGGCACAAAACCATCATTGAAGCTGGAGGCATTTCACAACGATCTCGCTCCGGAAGGTAAACGTGATATGGCATGGAGTATAGGCGACCTTGGTTTTGAGATGCGCCTGTCAACCTATGTACCCGACATTATTCGTAAAGGAATTCGTACGCTTACCAACCTGTTGCTGCAAAAGATAGCAGACAACGGTTCGGGTATACGCTACTATGCAATACACCCGGGTGGCAAAAAAATTCTGGAAGCTATACAACAGGAGCTGAACATTACAGAGGCGCAGAACAAACCGGCTTACGATGTTCTTAAAAACTATGGTAACATGTCATCGCCTACAGTTCTGTTTGTGCTGAATGAAATCTTCAAAACTATAGCTGCCGGTGATCATAACGCACGCATCCTCAGCTTTGCCTTCGGACCTGGATTGACACTCGAAAGTATGTTGTTGAAAATTGATATTCCGCATGCCTGATTTTTCGATACGATCCGAAGCCCTTGAAATAATGGACGACCTTGATTGCTCAGGCGAAGTAGTCGATCAGACCCTCCGCGAGCTTGAATTCATTAACACATGGCTTGGCGGTAATGCAGTAACGATAGAAGCTCTGAAAAAAATTCTGAAGAACCATGACCGAACGAAACCGGTTGTTATAGCAGACCTCGGTTGTGGCGGTGGTGATATGCTGCGATTAATATACCGATGGACCATTCGCAACAAGATACAGGTAAAGCTTATTGGCATTGATGCAAACCCTAACATTATACATTTCGCACAACAGAATATACACGACATACCGGCTATTGAATTTGTAACGCTTGATATTTTTTCAGACGATTTCCGAAAAATGAAATTCGATGTAGTGATTGGTACACTGTTCTATCATCATTTCAGTAATCTTCAGTTAAGCGAGTTTTTTCATCAGCTTCATAAGCAATGCAACATCGGTTTTATCATTAATGATATTCACCGGCATCCGTTAGCCTATTACTCCATAAAACTGTTAACAAAGTTGTTTTCAAAGTCGGCCATGGTGAAATACGATGCACCCCTTTCTGTTTTGCGGGCATTCACCAAAAAAGAACTGCACAATGTTGTCGCTGATTCAACCGCCAGCTTTAGCATTACCTGGCGATGGGCTTTTCGCTGGCAGGTAATTGCGGTGAGCCGCTGAATAAATTAATGTTTTGTTTCTCGATCCGTTCTGTTATTTTATCACAATAATTACCCTCCATGGGTGTAGCGAACCTCTCAGAAACAACTTTACGATTACTTTACCTATATCTGGCGGAGTGCACGCTGGGCATTATTCTGTTTTTTGTATTCCGTTACTTCGGCATTCTTTACCGAAGAAGATTTCTATATACCTGGGCGCTAAGCTGGCTCGCATTTACCGTATATATAGCAGCAACCTGTGTTGTAACGGCATTCTTTATGCAGAGCCAATCTACGGCACGGCTTGTTGTTAGTACGTTGGCACAGATGAGTTGCTTTCTGCAGATCATCTGGATTCTTCGCGGTGCCTATGAACTTGTAACCGAGAAAGCTTTCAACCGCAGAAAATTCAAAGCACTTCTCATCGTCTGTTTCTTCTTGTCGCTTATATCGGTAATTGCTTTCAGCCAAACGGTAGAAGACTCTATGCTCCGATATTTACTGCGCGTGGGGAGTCGCACGTTTGTGAGTGGTGCCGGATTTATGATTGCCGGTATTGTTGTATTGCAAAACAAAAAGTTCTCCAGAGGATTCGGACAACGCATACTTTCCATCACATTTATACTCTATAGTATCTACCAGTTATACTATTGTCTTATTGTAATCATCAATGTATGCGGTACCGAAATGCTGGTGCCCAACTTTTACGGTGTGGTTGATCTGCTGCTTATTTCCATGATGGGTATGAGTATGATTATGTGGCTGCTGGAAGATGAACGTACGCGGCTCGATAAAGCAAACAAAGAGCTTGATCGTTTTTTGTACAGCACATCGCATGACCTGCGCGCACCCATTGCATCTATACTCGGACTTACCTACCTGGGCAAGATGGAGTTTGAAGAAGAACGCGCACGCACATTTATGGATATGATCGAAGCGCGGGTAAAGAAGCTTGATATGGTGATTAGCGATATACTCAGCTTATCGCGCAGTAAAAAAATGGATGTGAAAATTGAGAAGATAAACTTAAAAGACCTCCTCGACAACTCCATTGCGGATATAAAATTCAATAAGGGTGCTTCGGCTATTTCACTGGACTATACGAATGATCCGAGCCATATACTTGCCTCTGATTTCAACCAGATGAAAATAGTGTTGAATAACCTGCTGGCGAATGCCGTCAAGTATCACAACCTCGATCAGCCCAATCCATTTATCCGGGTTTTATTTCAACGCGAAAACGATGTGGTAAAGATTGTTATTCAAGACAACGGTAAAGGTATAGCAGAGGCCAATCTCCCCAAGATATTCGAAATGTTTTACCGCGCCTCGCTTGATACCGAAGGTACCGGTCTGGGACTATATATAGTTAAGGAAGCACTCAGCAAGATTCACGGAACGATAGAAGTAAAATCAGAACTTGGTACGGGGAGCACCTTTACGATTATACTGGAGAATGCGTAAGCGTATATACTTACGCATGTCCAGAGTTTTTTATTTGTAGTGTTTCAATCGAACAATCTCTTCCTTCTTCAGAAAGCGCCATTCGCCACGGCCGAGATCTTTTTTATCGAGGCCAGCATATACCGAGCGATCGAGTTTTACAACCTGGTATTCCAACGATTCAAATAATCTGCGAACAACACGGTTCCATCCGATGTGTATCTCAACACCCACTGTTCTTCCATCATCTGAGATAATAGCGATATCATCTACCATTGCTTTACCTTCTTCCAGATCTATACCTTCTGCTATTTTCTGGAAGTCAGCTTTGGTTAACGGGCGGTCGAGCTCAACCTTGTATATCTTCTTTACATTATACGAAGGGTGCATCAGCTTGTCGGCCAGGTCACCATCGTTGGTGAGCAGAAGTAATCCCGTTGTATTCCGGTCGAGTCTACCTACTGGATATATACGCTCTTTTATTTTATTGCCGATCAGGTGCATTACAGTGTTACGCTCTTGCGGATCGACTGTCGTGGTAAGGTATCCTTTCGGTTTGTTCAACAGTATATATACCGGCTTTTCGGCACGCAACACTTTACTTTCATAGCGCACTTCATCACCGGGATTTACTTTATAGCCAAGCTCTGTAATAGTTTTCCCGTTTACAGAAATGAGCCCCATAGAGATGAGTTCATCTGCTTCGCGTCTGGAGCAAACACCGCTGTTCGCTATATATCGGTTGAGGCGCACTTTGCTGGTTTGTGCAGGCGTCTGCTCTTCTTCCTCGTTAAAACTCTTGCGTTCACCGGAAACTTTTCGTTTGCTGGTGAAGCCTCTTGGCTTTTCATCGGCTTCATCAAACGATCTTCTCGCACCTGCTTTTTTAAAGGGACGCTCGTTGCTTTCGTCAGAAAATCTTTTCTTGAACGGTGCTTCTCTGCGCGGTTTATCTGAAGATGTCTTACCTCCTGCCCGTGCTGAAAAACTCTTGCGAGGTGCATCATTGTCTTCACGTCTTGCGTCTGAAGACTTGTCCGCACTTTTGAAAAACTTTTTGCCGGGTTTTGAAAATGCACTTCCGGAGCGGCTGCGTCCTTCACCAAATTCTTCATTCGATTTACGGAACGGTCTGCCGGAAGATTCACCTCGATCTGATTTCGTATAGCCTCCCCGTGGAGCGCTATCGCTTTTGAAAGTCTTGCGCGGTCTGCTGCTTCTTTCCTCAAACGAATCGTTCGATTTACGGAACGACTTGCCGGAAGATTCGCCTCTGTCAGATTTCGTGTAGCCTCCCCGTGGGGCGCCATCACTTTTGAAAGTCTTGCGTGGTCTGCTGCTTCTTTCTTCGAACGAATCGCCCGACTTGCGGAACGACTTGCCGGAAGATTCGCCTCTGTCAGATTTCGTGTAGCCTCCCCGTGGGGCGCCATCACTTTTGAAAGTCTTGCGTGGTCTACTGCTTCTTTCTTCGAACGAATCGCCCGACTTGCGGAACGACTTGCCAGAAGATTCGCTTCTATCGGATTTCTTATAGCCACCCCGTGGAGCGCTATCGCTTTTGAAAGTCTTGCGTGGTCTGCTGCTTCTTTCCGCAAACGAATCGCCCGATTTACGGAACGACTTGCCGGAAGATTCATTTCTATCAGATTTCTTATAGCCTCCTCGAGGAGCGCTATTGCTACTGCTCTTAAAAGTTTTACCAGGTCTGGATGCGTTGCTCCGGGCTCCTGATTTCCCGGATGAGTTACTCTTGTTGCGGCTGGACATCTGTTTCTTTTAAGTCGGTATTTTCCCCTATGGTACTGGTTGTATCTGTTTCGGTTGTAAATTCTTTCGGAACGGGGAGCTCATTGAGGTCATTGATCCCGAAGTATTCCATGAATTTAGGTGTAGTGCCGTATAGCATCGGACGACCAATAGTATCCGCTTTGCCTGTTATCTCGATCAGATTTTTATCGAGTAACTTTTGTACGGCATAGTCGCAGTTCACACCACGAATATTTTCAATCTCTGTTTTTGAGATCGGCTGCTTATAAGCAATAATGGAAAGTGTTTCCATCGCTGATGTCGATAGTCTTTTCTTCGATTGCTGTTTCAGCATGATACCAATGCTTGCCTGGTATGCTGGCTTGGTAAGAAACTGGTATCCTCCTCCTGCTTTATAAAGCTGGAAGGAATATTCTTCTGCAGTATATTTCTCTTCAAGGCGCTGCAGTGCTCCTGCTATGTCTTCATCCGGAACATCGGCATTAAACATTTCAGAGAGGCAGGTCTTGATATCAATAACTTTTATAGGATTAGGCGAGCAAAAGATCAACGCCTCAATATGGTTCTGTAGAAAGTCCACGGTGTTCTGTGTTTGTTATTAAAGATAAACCAAAAAAATTGTTGAGAGACAAAAATCCCCTCTGGTGTAGAGGGGAAGCTTTTTGTTTAATCTTGTTGCATCATTTTCGCTTCGATGGACTGCGTGGTGTGTGGCACCGCTATCAATCGTTCTTTCGGGATCAGCTTTCCGGTTACGGAACATATTCCGTATGTACCATTCTTAATCCGTACCAATGCATTCTCCAGGTTCGTTATATATTTTTGCTGACGTGCTGCAAGCTGGCTGAGGTTTTCTTTCTCTGCAGTTTCTGCTCCGTCTTCCAATACCTTTGTATTTCCCCCTGAAGTGGCATCTGTTCCCTCATCGTTGTTACGGTTGAGAGTATCTTTTAAAATCTTGTACTCTTCTCTCGCTTTATCAAGTTTACGGTTGATTAGTCCTTCAAACTCTTTCAACTCTTCTTCTGAATAGCGTGTTCTTTCTTCACTAGATGCTACACCTTGTGCAGGCTTGTGAGCAATCGGTCTCTGGTTCGGCACTGGAAAAATATTTAATTGTGGTGGTGCAGGTTTAGCAGCAACCGGAGTTGGTTTAACGGGTGTTTCCACCTTTTCTACTTTCTTAGGCGCTACGGTTTTTTCAACCTTCACAGTTTGTTCTTCTTTCTTCGGGGCAACTGCTAACTTTTTAGCGGGCTCTTTTTTAGGAGCTTCCTTTTTTGCAGCCACCGGTTTTTTAGGAGCGGGAGCTGCTTTTTTGGGAGCTGCTTTTTTAGCAACAACTTTTTTGGCGGGTGCCTTCTTGGCTTTTGCCGGAGCTGCCTTTTTTACTTTAGCTGTGGGTTTCGCTTTTGCAGCTTTTTTAGCTGGCTTAGCGCTGGTCTTTTTATTCTTAGCCATATGGTGTTTGCCCGTTTGGTAAAAGATGCGCAAAATTATGCGCTCACGCCCGAAAACAAAAAATATTATACAATTAATTCCCGAATCGCAGTATAATAGCAATTCCCTACCTTTCCTAATTATTAACCCAACCTTTTATGAGATTTTTTCTACTTTTTAGTCTGCTCGCTATAGCCGCTGCGTGTAGCAAGAAGCCAGACGAACGTGTTGCTGATAAACCCGCAGGTCCTATAACATTGGTTATCCACGGAGGTGCCGGCACTATTAAGCGTGAGAATATGACACCCGAGCGCGAACAAGCTTATCACGCTGCGCTGCAACAGGCGCTGGACAGCGGTTATACTGTGCTTGAGCGTGGTGGTAAAAGTCTCGATGCTGTTATTGCTGCCATTAAGGTGATGGAAAATTCTCCGTTGTTCAATGCGGGTAAAGGAGCTGTGTTCAACAGCGAAGGCAAGAACGAACTGGATGCATCGATTATGGATGGCAGTAATTTAATGGCCGGTGCTGTTGCCGGAGTTACTACAATCAAGAATCCTATAACAGCAGCATACGCAGTGATGACAAAATCAGAACATGTAATGATGATTGGTGATGGTGCTGAAAAATTTGCACGGGAACAGAATCTTGAAATTGTAGACCCTTCGTATTTTTTTGATTCCCTTCGCTGCAAGCAATGGCTTAAAGCAAAAGAAGCAGAGGCAGATCGCGAAGCTGCATTGATCGATCCCTACACTAAAGACAAAAAGTTCGGAACAGTAGGTGCTGTTGCACTTGATCAATATGGAAATATAGCGGCCGGTACATCTACCGGTGGCATGACCAATAAAAAATACGGACGCGTTGGAGATGCTCCCATCATTGGTGCCGGTACCTATGCCGACAATGCATCATGCGGTGTATCAGCAACGGGATGGGGCGAGTTTTTTATTCGTTTGGCAGTAGCGCATGATATAGCCTCGCTGGTGAAATATACCGACCTATCCTTACAAGAGGCAGCCGACAGTGTGGTGATGAAGAAGATTCCACGCCTGGGCGGTGATGGTGGAATTATAGCGCTCGATCGTCTGGGTAACATTTCGATGACCTTTAACACTGCTGGTATGTACAGAGGCTATATACAGAAGAAGGGCGAAGGCAAAACGTTCATCTATAACGATTGATATAAAACAAGAATGTCAGACTCTCGTCTGACATTCTACACTCAACACCATATACTATTTCTATCTATCGTATTGGTATTACCATTCGGCATATACTCTTCCGTGTGGTCTCTTCTGTTCCAGGTATTGTGGAAAATCATCGTTGTAGTAATCAACATCTACACGTGACGCACGGTATATATCTACATGATGCATGCGTATAGGTCGCTCAATGCTCACCGTCCAGTTTCTACCGGAGAATGAAATGAACACCTGGCGATCGCAATCATAGTATACATCATAGTCACGATAGTAAACGTAACGAGGACGGTCGTGATGATGGTGGTGTACCACAACTCTGCGCTCTACCGGAGCCGGACGATGATGGTATACATGCACTACTTTGTTATGATTGTGGTGATGATGGTGACCGTTATCACGATCTCTGTCTCTGTAGTCTTTACTATGTCCGTTGCCGTTTCCGTTACCATGCCCATGACCTCTTCCTCTGCCACTATTGTCTCGATCACGATCATGACCCCTGTGTTGCGCCTGTGCAGCAGTTACTGCAGCCAGTAAAAACAATACCATTGTTACCTGTAAACCTAATCTAGTTTTCATAAAGCAGGTGGTTTAATACCTGCATAGGGTAAGGCAAACGCAATGCCAAACCCTTGGTGTAACATAAAGTGGCTGTAGATGAATCGCTTAATGGATTTTTACAGTGTTTATTTCACTTTTTAAGCGTGCTCAGGTATTCCACCAGATCAACCAGCTCCTGCTCCGTCATGGTTGCCTGCAGGTTCGATGGCATCAGCGAGCTTTCCAGTTTTGTGCGCGAGAGTATATTTTCTTTCAGCACTGTTTGCGAGTTGTTCATATACTGCACATCAATCTTGTCTTCCGTTTCTGAAATGATGCGCCCGAACGCAGAGGAACCGTCAGCCAATTTTATACGCCAGCCTTCATAACCAAAACTTATCCCCTGGTCAGGATATAGTATAGCTGTATAGATTGCTTCCTTCGGAAGTTTATCACTAATCTCACTTAGGTCAGGACCAAACTCTACACCTTCGTTGTTAAGACGATGACAACTGCTGCATATAGTCTTGAAAACAGCTTTACCTTTTGCAGCATCGCCTGTCTTATCGACCAGTATCGATACCGTTGGAAGCGATGTGCCTTCCTTACTTCCCGGTAGACGAAGATATTTAGCAGCCTCTTCACGCAAAGTTGCACGCCATGCAGTTTGGAAAACTCCGGCCGCTGCTGCCTGCAACGTTATAGGTATCTTCTTTTCCTTTGCCAATAGCAATAAGCGATCTTCTGATTCCCACGGACCGCCAAATGTTTTTACCGCCAGTTTGCGCAGCTCCATTTCTTTTGAAGTGTCCATCATTACATCTTCCATGATGGCGATCGTTTTTTTATCGTACATATAGGGCCATAATGCTTTGATCATGGCCTGGCCCTCATCGCGGTTGGGAGAGCTCAGAATTTTATCGATCAGATCGGTACGATCCCAATCCAGTAAAGCCTTTATGGCTTCTTTACCTTTTACACTATCCGGATAATGTATACCTATTTGCAACAGGTCATCGGCATGGCGCTGCAATTTGAATAGCGATACAAGTTCCACATACTGAAGCTCTCCTTTATATTGCTCAAGCACCTTGTTAAGTGCCGTCATAACGGGAGGTGTCATTTTCAATTTGGAAGCATCCATGTGTTTCAGAGCATACAATACTTTATCACCTTGTGTTTGCTGTACAAGTTGTGTGAGCACGGTTTGCTTGAGTGGATCTTTATGAAAATCGAATGCCCGATAGTAGCGCAGCATTTCCCTTTCATCAGAAGACTTGATCAGTTCTGCCAGCAGGGGCATAGCATTTTTACTTCTGCTTCGCCATACTATATCGCGGTTAGGCACTGTGCTCCAATCTTTACCAACCTTCTGTTTCCAGGCATTAAAGTATAAATCTTCTGTTTGAGCAGCACCGATCCCTAAAGCTTCAAGATACCATCGATCGTTTCCGTTATACTGCAATGCTAATTGTGTCCACAGCGCTGCGGCTTCTGGCGTTGCATTGCCACAAAGGGCAAGAGCAACCTCTCTTCTTACCTGGGCAGAAGAATCATTCGCAAGTTTGGCGGCAACAGGAAGTATATCTCGCTTGAGAAGTTTGGCAATGCGGATTGCTGCAATGCGAATATCGCTTTCCTTATCAGCAGAGGCTTGCGCCAGGTATATATCTGCCTTGTTGGGAAGACGCGTTAACAACCAGAGTGCTTGCGCGCGATGTCTTAGGTTTTCAGAAGTCCAGAGTTTAGCGAGGGATTGTTCCGCCTGTTCACCAAAGGATGCAAGTGCATTCCAGCCTATATATCGTGTTGCGGCATTAGGGCTTATCAATGCCTGCACGGCTCCTTCTGGTGTTGACACATCAGAAGGAGATATAGTATATCCTGCTTTGGGTTTCGCAATGCGATATATTCTGCCGCGGTCAACATCGGCAACCTGGTGACCACCTACTCCGGGATCATACCAGTCTGCTACGAACAGTGAACCATCCGGAGCAATGGTAACATCTGCCGGACGAAACCACTGGTCATTTTGTCCTTCGAGTATATTTACAATTTCAGCTTTATAGCCTGCACCGTCATTCGTTATAGTATATGATCGCACTACATTATGACCAGGCTCCGCGTGAATGAGTTGTCCCTGAAAAATCTGCGGAAGCATGGTACCCTCATACATTGTTATACCCGTTGGTGAGCCTGCCCCGGTTTGTAACAGGTTGGGCACTACACCCGGGTCGTTTAAATGCCAATGACGAAATGGAATTTCCTTTTCTACATTGGTGCGTCTTTTATACCAGCTTGCTCCGGTCATTTCATCTTTATACCCGAAGTTACCAGCCTCCATTACATAATTGATACGCGTGGCTTTATTTCCGTCATCATCATTGTCGGATTGCCACACCGTGCCGAAAGGATCAACAGTCAACTCATAGTTATTTCTGAAGTTATTGCCAATCACTTCTACATCACTCCCGTCCAGGTTGCAGCGCAGCGCCATACCATCGCGATACGGTTTTCCATTGGAAACAACTTTATTTCCATGTACATCTCTCACCGTATCACCTTTTGCATTTACCAATAATACGCCTTCGTTACCCATATTGAAATATAGTCTGCCGTCAGGTCCGAAGAGAAATGCATGTATAGCATGATCGTGCTGAACACCTTTTATACCCTGAAAAAGAATTTCTTTTTTATCAGGAACATCGTCACCATTCTCATCTGTAAAAACAAAAACGTTCGGGCTACATGACACAATCACTTTATTGCCCAGCACACATATACCCAGTGCAGCATTTATATCCGTACCCTGATAAAATACTTTGCTGTTATCAGCCTTGCCATCACCATCGGTATCTTCCAATATCATAATGCGATCGCCTTCTTTCTTCACCGGGTTTTTAGGGTTGTATTGGTTGCGATAGTTGTATGCCTCACAAACCCACACGCGGCCGCGCGCATCTATATCCATGTTGGTGGGGTTGCTGAACATCGGCTCAGAAGCAAACAGTGTCACTTCCAATCCGTCATATACTTTCAGATCAGCGAGCGAAGCTTCCGGAGAATGCTCTTCTGACTGTGATTGTTTTTTTGAGCATGCTGTAAACATGATCAGCGCAACAGCAACAATAATGCGTGTGGCAACTTGCATGAGGGTAAAGGTTTCTTCAGGGTGGTTTGAAAAAATATATTCTAGCGCTCCTTTTCTTTCGAGATATCAGTAAAGAAGCTGTTGAAGATAGAAAGTACAATGCTGAAGGCAAGCGCCCACCAGAATCCATCTACGCGAAAACCGGGCACGAGATAATCTACCAGCATAATGATCAGCGCGTTGATCACCAGCAAAAATAAACCGAGTGTAAAAATGGTGATGGGAATTGTAAAGATGATGAGCACAGGCTTTACAATCATATTGGCCAGGGCAAGCACAGCTGCCACCAGCAAGGCATAACCATAATGATCCACGTGCACACCTTTCATAAGATATGCCGTTAATAATACAGCTACACCGGACAAGAGAAATCGGACTATTCCGTTCATTTTTAAATAATTAAAATTTGATTTGAATTTCTGCTTTTACGTTAACATGTCAAACTTTAAATTTCGACCATGTACGCGATTGTTGATATTGAGACGACCGGAGGATATGCGGCAAACCATCGCATTACAGAAATTGCCATTTTTCATCATGACGGAATCCAGATCACGGAAACCTATCATACTTTAATAAATCCCGGAAGGGATATTCCATACTACATTACAGGCCTTACCGGAATTTCAACGGAAATGGTGCTCAACGCACCTACGTTTGAAGAAGTTGCCGAAGAAATATTCAACTTCCTGGACGGAAAAGTTTTTGTAGCACACAACGCTCATTTCGATTATTCTTTTTTAAAGCGCGAATTCGAACTGACCGGAATCAACTGGCAGGCAAAAAAATTATGCACCGTACGGTTGAGTCGCAAAATTATACCCGGACTGCGTTCGTATAGTCTCGGAACATTGTCAGAAAGTTTAGGTATACAAATTACCAACCGGCACCGCGCGAATGGCGATGCGCATGCCACGGTTAAAATTTTTGATCAGTTATTAAGACGTGATCGTGATAATTATATAGCGAAGGCGCTGAAAAAAAATTCAGGAGAAACTATACTTCCTCCCAATTTACCGAAAGAAGAATTCGATCGTTTACCAGCATTGCCGGGGGTATATTATTTTCACAACGCACGCGGCCAGGTTATTTATGTTGGTAAGGCAATCAATATCAAAAAAAGAATTGCCGGCCACTTTACCGGGGAAGCACGCGAGTGGAGTCGATCCAAAATCAGAAATGAAATTCACCACATCAGTCACGAGCTGACAGGTAACGAACTGATTGCGTTGATCCTGGAGTCGCAGGAAATACGAAGGCTCTGGCCCAAGTATAACCAGGCACAAAAGTACAGAGTTGAGGAGTGGGGAATTTTTGATTATGAAGATCGTAACGGCTATATGCGGTTCTCGGTAAATATAGTAACGAAGGGTTCGCATCCGCTGGTTCGCTTCAGCTCGAAAGGAGAAGCGTGGAATTTTCTCTGGGAGAAAGTCCGTGAGTTTGATCTCTGTCCTAAATTATGCGGACTTCAGGTTGCCAAAGGATTATGTTTTAATTACCAGACAGGCGAATGTCATGGAGCCTGCGAAGGAGTAGAAACCGTTAAGCGCTATAACAAGCGAGTACATAAAGCCATTGATACATTTAAAAGCACAGGAAGTTCAGCCGCCATTATTGGTAAAGGAAGAAACATTGATGAGCAATCGCTCGTGCTGGTTGATAAAGGAACCTATTGTGGGTTCGGCTACTTTAGTAAAGATATATCCATTGCTGATTTTGAGTCGGCCCGTACGTATGTACGCTCCAGTACCGAAACACCTACCGTGCAGAATCTTATTAATTCTTATCTTACTAACCCGCGAGGCGCGGAAGTTGTATTATTTTAACACCGTTATGAGACAAACGGTTTGTTAAGGTATATATAGCGCTTGTCTGTTTTGTGATAATCTTGATAAACAACAAAATCTCCCCTTTAAATTATTGTATGAATAAACACGCATTACTCGTATCGCTGCTATTCGTTTGTCATGTTGCTTTCGCCCAGAAAAAAGCAGAGACTGCATTTATATTGCAGGAACGAGATCTTATACCGGAAGGCATTGCCTACGATCCGGCCGAAAAAGCATTTTATCTGAGCAGTATATATAAAAGAAAGATTGTCAAGATTACTTCCGATGGTAAAGCGAGTGACCTTATTGCGACCGGAACTGATGAGATTGAACAGGTACTTGGCATGCGGGTAGATGCCCGCGGTTTGCTGTGGGCTTGCAACAATACACCCGAACATGATACGATACGAAAAATTTCCAACGTACACGTATATGATCTTCGCACAAAGAAGATGGTAAAGCGCTTTAAACTGGAAGACGACAACCGCCACTTGTTTAATGACCTATATATTACTAAAGCAGGCGATGTATTTGTTACCGATACACACGCAGGCATGCTATGGGTAGTGCGCAAAGACAGCAAAGCACTTGAAGAATTCACCAAAGCAGGCAGCGTTGCTTTTGCAAATGGCATTACGGCAACACCCGATGAAAAATTTTTAATTGTAAGTACCGGTGGACCACAAGGTGTTGTGCGCGTTGATATTGCCACGAAACATATTTCACCTGTTCCCAACGATCGCTATATGGTGATGGGATACGATGGCCTTTATCAATACAACAACACGTTGATCGGAGTTCAGAATACTTTCTTCCCGGAGTCCATTCAAAAAATAACATTAAACGCAACCAGCGATCGCGCAGCACGAATTGATTTTTTATGCGAGCGTGATGCTAAATTCAATGCACCTACCACAGGTGTTATTGTTGGCGATCAGTTTTACTTTATAGCCAACAGCCAGTTGTTGCAGATCATTGGTAACAAAGGAAAGATTAAAGACCCGGCCAGTCTCGAAGAAACCATCATCATGAAGATAAAATTATGAGCGATGCTTTAACAATCCGATCGATACTGTAATTTGCCGTTAAACTCAATAACCGGAACATGATTAAAGAATACATTTCATCTAACAAGGATCGTTTCCTGTCTGAACTTTTTGATTGGCTTCGCATTCCATCCGTTAGTGCAGACAGTCGTCATAAAGGTGATGTGCGTAAAGCCGCAGAATATCTGAAAGAAAAACTTTCGTCTGCAGGTGTTGACACGGTTGAAATCTGTGAGACAAAAGGACACCCGATTGTTTATGCAGAAAAAATTATCAACGCATCATTACCAACCATTCTCGTATACGGCCACTATGATGTGCAGCCTGCTGACCCGATCAATCTGTGGGACTCTCCTCCTTTCGAACCTGTGATAAAAGATGACAAAATCTTTGCACGTGGTTCGTGCGATGACAAAGGGCAGGTATATATGCACGTAAAGGCTTTTGAGACCATGATGAAACTAAACCTGCTACCCTGCAACGTAAAGTTCATGGTGGAAGGTGAAGAAGAAGTAGGCTCTGATAACCTGGGAACATTTGTAAAAGAAAATAAAGCGAAGCTAAAAGCAGATATCATTCTTATTTCTGATACAGCGTTGATCTCGCTGGAGCATCCCTCGATTACTACAGGTCTCCGTGGGCTAAGCTATATGGAAGTTGAAGTAACAGGACCAAACCGCGACCTCCACTCGGGTGTATACGGAGGTGCTGTTGCTAACCCGATCAATGCATTGTGCAGCATGATCGATTCACTGCACGATGAGAACGGAAGAATTACCATACCAGGCTTCTACGATAAAGTTGCCGAGCTTACCGCTGCTGAACGCGAGGCGCTGAACAAAGCTCCTTTCGATCTGAAAGAGTATAAAGACGAACTCGGCATTAATGAAATTAAAGGTGAGAAAGGATATACTACATTGGAGCGAACTGGTGTGCGACCAACGCTCGATGTAAATGGTATATGGGGAGGTTATACAGGCGAGGGTGCCAAAACGGTGTTACCATCAAAAGCGCATGCTAAAATTTCCATGCGACTTGTTCCCAACCAGGTGAGTGCAGAAATAACCGAGCTCTTCACAAAACACTTCCAATCTATAGCACCTCCGTATGTAAACGTAAAAGTGATGGCGCACCACGGTGGTGAACCTGCTGTTACGCGAACCGACTCGGAAGCATACAAAGCCGCAAGCAAAGCATTCGAGGAAGTTTTCGGAAAGACACCTATACCAACACGTGACGGAGGCAGTATACCTATCGTTGCTCTGTTTAAAAAAGAACTCGGGCTGGATACGGTATTGATGGGCTTCGGCCTGGACAGTGATGCTATCCACTCACCCAACGAACACTATGGTGTTCACAATTTTCTGCTTGGCGTAGAAACAATAGTTGCTTTCTACAAGCAGTTTGCTAAAAAATAGATATACTATATTTATAGCCTTTATAATCAAAGACACGAGTTTACTGCACTCGTGTCTTTTGCTTTATATCAGAACAGACTGAGATTGCCTCCTCTCCTGAACTTGGTAAGATCTATAGCCGGAAATGTTTTGTTACCAAAGTATTTCTTCTTAGAAATGGTGAAGAGTTGATGTATCGCTTCTGCAAAATTACCTTCACCACTCATGCGCCTGCCAAACTCGGAATCATTTACATTGCCTCCGTGCAATTCGCAGATCTGGTGCCATACTTTGTCGAAGCGATCCGGGAAATTTTTTCGTAACCAGTCTTCAAAGATTTTTCCGATGGCGCCATTCAATCGCACAACAGTCATTCCTGCACCTAATGCTCCGTGATCACTCGCTGCTTTTAATATCTGCGGAATTTCATGATGATTGAGTCCGGGTATAATCGGTGCATTCATGATTCCCACTGGTACACCGACTTTCGATAATTCTTCAACTGTTTTCAATCGCTTTATAGCACTGGCCGTGCGAGGCTCCATCGCTCTGCGCAGATCTTCATCCAGCGTTGTGATGGAAATATATACATGCACCAGATTATCCTGCGCCAGATCTTTGAGTAAATCTATATCACGAAGTATCAGACTGTTCTTGGTGATCATGCCAACGGGGTGCCTATACCTGGCAAACACTTTTAGCATGCCGCGCGTGATTTCGAATTTACGCTCCAGCGGCTGGTAGCAATCGGTATTGCCCGATACGGATATTGGCACAGGCTGCCAATCCGGATGAAGTATAAATTTCTCCAGTAACTTCGGTGCATCTTTCTTCACAATGATCTTGCTTTCAAAATCGAGACCTGCATTAAAACCCCAATACTCATGTGAGTTGCGCGCATAGCAATATATACATCCGTGCTCGCATCCCTGGTAGGGATTGGTGGAGTACATCATGCGTAAATCAGGACTCGTTACTTTGTTAACAATCTTCTTGGGTGTCTCATAAAAAATTTGCGTGGCTGGTGCTGAAAACAACGGTTCGTCAAGTCCTTCAACATGATCCGTAACATATTGAGACTTCAGAAATCTATTACCGGTTTTTATTTGTGCCCCTCTCCCTTTAAAGTATTCCTCTTCCATAAAAACTCCTTTCGCTAATGACCACACATAATTACTAATTATTTTAGTTATTACATCTAAAAATATTAGTTATTTAAAAACTATTTTGAGGGCTGAAAAAAACTTTGATTTTGCTAAAGTATCAGTCTACTCCGGTTCAGGAATTTCATCATGCCACCTTGGAAAAAGCGGGCATACGATTAATGGTTAAACGTGAAGATCTCAATCATCCATTCGTTTCGGGCAACAAGTGGTGGAAACTGAAATACAATTTGGAAGAAGCCAGCAGACTCAACAAAAAAACACTGCTCACTTTTGGCGGAGCATACTCCAACCATATATATGCGGTTGCTGCGGCTGCTACAGAATGTAACTTTAAAAGTATAGGTATAATTCGTGGAGAAGAAGTGCTACCCCTAAACCCTACATTGCGTTTTGCAACGGAACGCGGCATGAAGCTTCACTATGTTTCGCGCGAAGATTATAGAAAGAAAAATGAGACAGACTATATTCAGCAACTGCATGACGCGTTTCGTGATTTTTATGCTATACCCGAAGGTGGCACCAATATATTTGCGCTACAGGGTTGTGCAGAATTTGGACAGGCTTTATTGAATATTGATTTTGATTACCTGTGTCTTGCAACCGGTACGGGCGGAACGATGGCAGGTATTATTGAGGGTATTGCCGGTAAAAGAGAAATTATTGGTGTTAGTGTGTTGAAAGGAGATTTTCTCACACAGGAGATCAGCAATCTGCTGGAAACCTATGCAGCGTATAAAAAAAATTCAATACCGGTTTATGGAAAATGGAATGTGCTTACATCTTATCATCACGGAGGCTATGCCAAGGTGCCGGATGTGCTGAAGAATTTTATACGTGAAATGCACCAGCAGCATAACCTCCCGCTCGATCCTGTGTATACGGGCAAGTTGATGTGGGCGGTGTTGGAAGAGGTAAAGAAAGGCTTTTTTAAGCGAGGTTCCACGATACTTGCCCTGCACACAGGCGGGCTGCAAGGAGCTGTTTCTTACCCGAACCTATATGAATAAATTTTTACTCGCGTGCCTGTTACTCGTATGTACAAATGCTGCTGCACAAAACCTGGTTGAGTCCAGAACATCGAGTTACTATACCTTTATCTACAAGATCACCAACGAAGAGGCTGAGAAATTATATACCGAAAATTACTCTCCGCTTAACGATAGTCTCTTTCATACCCCGGTTGATTCATATCCTGCAGATTCTGTCTATGAAAAAGAACTGCCAACCGGGCATTACCTCTACATAAAATCGAGAGGACCAACATTAGAGGCTGCGCTGGAATCAGTGAATAATCTTGACATGGCCATCCTGAACAATCATCGTGACTTGCTGTTATCATTTCACGATGTAAACGGAAAAGCGGTCAACACGCTCAAGCCTCGGATAGGCATCAGAAATATACCTTTCTCTAAAAAGAACAATGCATACCGCATCGCCACTACAAACCGACAAGGCTGGATAAAAGTTTTACACGAAGGACATGTATCATTCTTTGATGTACAGCGAAAGTATAATAACAACCTGCCGAAACGCGTAACGCGAAGGGTGCTGGGTACATTTCCTTTTAATCACATTGCATCACCGTTCTTTTACGCTGCACGTTCTGTGCGGAGTTTATTCGATTATACTAGCATTCATCCACCAGGTATATATTATCGCGTGCAAAAAATATTTACTCCCAGGCCCTATAGTGGTTATGTTGTTCTAAACAAACCCAAGTATAAACCGGGCGATACCGTAAAATTGAAGGCCTATATTATTAACGCAAAAGGTAAACCGGCAAAACATAAAATCACCCTTAGACTTAATCAGGACTATAGCAATAGCGCTCGAACCAAAACCCTGGCTGAGGTTGCGCCTTACAGGCCGGGCGCTTATGTGTATGAATTTATACTGTACGACAGTATGCAATTAAAGCTCGACAAAAGATGCAACATCTTCTTACAAAGCAAAAGAACGGATGATTATCCTTATGCTTCATTTCACTATGAACAGTACGAACTCAAGCAGAACTCATTTAGCATACGCAGCAACAATGCACCGCCACATAAGCCAGCAACTATATTTCTGAAAGGTACGGATGCCAATGATCTCCCGTTATACGATGTTCGTGTTCAACTCATTGTAAAATCGGCTGGCGTCAGTGACTTCAATCACCCGACCATTTTTGTAAGAGATACTTTGTGGACGCACAACCTGAAGCTGGACGCTATTGGCGAAACCAGTATATCGCTCCCTGATTCTATATTTCCGAAAGCCGTGCTCGAATACAAGGTAACGGCAATCTTTACCAACACCGACAATGAGCGCCACGTTAAAGAGTTGAATCTGAAATATACCTATATAAAACCAGCAGGAGATATTAAGATAGAGAACGATTCGGTAATCTTTACTTCAGAAGGCAGTGGCAAATTCAAGATACAGGCGCTGAACAAAGACGGCAAGATTGTTGAACAGAAAGAAATATCTCTGCCTTACCAGCAAAAGATCGATCAGCGCATACAAAATTATGTGCTGTTGCAGGATGACTCTTTTATCAAAAAGATAAGTCTTGAATCCATTGGCGATGATCTGCAGGTTAGTGCAGAGCACACAAAAGACAGCCTGTTGATCCTTACACAAAATCCGCGCAAGCTACCTTTTCATTACCAGCTTTTTAAAAATAACACCATCATTGAGCAAGGCTACGGATATAGTTATACAGCAAAACGAAAGGCATCGCCCCATGCACGATACTATTTTGCAATCCAATATATATGGGCGGGAGAATCGCGCAATCAGAATTACGATATTCACTTTGCCAAAAAACGGCTGCATATAGAAGTCGATCATCCAGCCGCGGTATACCCGGGACAACAGGTTGCTATAAAAGTAAATGTGACAGACGCTTTCGACCGACCGGTAAAAAATGCTGACCTCACAGCCTATAGTATTACTAAGAAGTTTAAAGAAGGCTCGTCTGCCGCGGTGCCAAACTTCGAACGATTCAAGAGTCGTAAGATATTCAACGAGTTCAGTGAGAAAGTACAGCAGCGTTCCTTCTCGAACGATTTACATTATCGCTTTTGGAAAAATCGACTGGGTTTGGACAGTATTGAATACTATCATTTTCTTTATCCTGAAAAAGGTACTTATACATACTCCACAGCCGGCGAAGACAGCATCACACAAATCGCTCCGTTTATTGTAAGCAATGGAATACTGCAGCCGATATACTATATATACATTGACAACGAACTAAAGTATTATCACGAAGTAAAGAGTCTTGAGCCCTATTCCTTCCGCGCTTCGCCAGGCCGGCACAATCTTACCGTACGACTCTATAACAAGCTGGTAAATATCAACCATGTAGTAGCAGAGAGAGGCAAAAAACTTATTCTCAGTGTTGATCTCAACAATTTACCGAAGAATGTTGAAGTAAGTGAAGAAGATTTAAGCCTTAGTGATTATGAGATCAATAAACTCTATGCACATTTTCTCTTGCTGAATCGTGACTTAACACAGCGGCTCGCTTACCTGAAGCAGGGAAATAATTTTCACGCGATGGTTCCTTTCAATTGGGGCAATGATATACAAAGTCTTGTTGGCCCCTTTGTACCGGGTACTATATCGTATCATACTCCACAGTTCAATACTACTTTCGATTTTAAACCTGGAAGATCTGTAACTATTGAACCCAAACTTATAGATCGTGAGAGTTATGATGTACGTTACCTCCTGAGGCATCCCTTGTATTACCGATCTTTCAATCCATCACTACGAGATCAGGTGCAAACCGAAAAACGTATTCTTGAATACTGGAAGCAAAATGAACTAGAACCACAGAAAGAATATACCATTCGAAAATATCCAACCAATTACCCGGTGTCCCAGAAAACAGGTACGCTTGTTATTCAGGATAATCGGGGCGGATTGGGCCAACATTTCGCAACCTTTATTTTGAATCTCGATCTGCCGAATGAATACTATATCTTCCCCGGTCATCAATCAAGTTTAACACCGTTGCTCCCGGGTAAATACCAGGTGGTTATGCTCTATAAAAATGGTCAGTATAGCAAACCGAAGCCGGTTGCTGTAAAACCGTATGGAAGAACTTTCTATACACTCACTGACGAAAAAATACTACCGGCCGATACATTCAGCATGAAAGTACTGGAGCAAATAAAAAAATGGTCGAACGAATCGGTATATATAGATCAGAACCGCATGCACGAAATGCAAAATCTGCGTTCGCTATATTACCGGGAGTCGGCCTATAACGAATCGTTTACCGGAGGCCGCTGGGTAACAGGAAAAGTTACGGATAGTTCTGGCGAAGCGCTGCCGGGTATAAACATAATTCTGAAAGGAACAACCAACGGTACAATTACGGATATAAATGGAGAGTACCGTATATATGTACCAACCAATGGTATACTGGTTGTCTCGTTTATCGGCTACACCTCGCAAGAGCTTAACACCTCCACAGCCAACCAGGTAAATGTAAATCTTGCAGAAGATATACAGATGCTGAGCGAGGTAGTTGTGGTGGGTTATGGCGAATCCCAAAAGAGAAGCATCACGGCCGCGGCTACAACAGTTCGGGGAAGAACTTTTGGAATCACTTCTCTCACAGGTCGTGCACCCGGAGTAATGATGGATTCGATAAGTATGCAATTAAGAGGTGTGTCAAGTATAGATGGTAATTCACAGCCTTTGATAGTAATCGATGGTGTACCAAAAGCGATGGATGACATTGATCCGAACAGAATTACATCGATGATCGTATTCAAATCCGAAGAAGCAGTTGCTATATATGGTGCGCGTGCAGCCAATGGCGTAGTACTTATTTCCACCAAACCAGGCATGACAAAGTCTAAATTGATGCAGACTAAATTACCGGATTCACCACAACTTGCGTTAACGGGAGATGCTGCACCCGGATCATCCACGCGAAAGAATTTCCGCGACTATGCATTTTGGCAACCCAAATTATATACTGATAAAAATGGCGAAGCATCTTTCAACGTAACTTTCCCCGATGATATAACAGGGTGGAATATATATGTATTGGGAATGGCTTCTAAAAAACGTGCGGGCCAGGTGCAAAGTAAAATTCAATCATACAAGCCACTGGCTGCGCAGTTGTCACTACCAAATTTCTTAGTGCAAGGTGATAGTGCCTGGGCTATCGGCAAGATTACAAATTACGGAAGTGATAGTCTGCTGATAAAACGCTCTGTTGAAGTCGCGAACAAGATTATACGGCAAGGTGAGATTGCTATTAAAAATTCAGCGATCGATACTGTCAATCTTACCAGTACAACAACCGACAGCCTCTCTGTGAAATATAGTCTGACCTATAAGAAATATGAAGACGGTGAACTTCGTAAAATACCTGTGATGCCGATCGGCTCACGGGAAGCTTTCGGGTTCTTTGCTCCACTTACCCGCGATACAACCCTGACGTTTACATTTGATTCGCCCGGTAAGATCAAACTATATGCGCAAGCCGATGTGATGGATGTGTGGCTCGATGAGATCAGTGTACTGAAAGTATATCCGTACGATTGCAACGAGCAGCTTGCTTCAAAATTAAAAGCGTTGCTTGCCGAGAAAGCGATTTGTATTTACAGGAAAGAAAAATTCAACCACGACAAGCAAGTTGAAAAAGCAATCAAACGATTAGCAGCCAACCAACAAAAAGATGGTGGCTGGGGCTGGTGGAATGCTGCCGGAGAACGAAGTGTATGGATAACCATTCACATCGCCAAAGCTTTATTGTGGGCTGATCAGCTTGGATATACTGTTAACTTTGATAAGCTCGGTATAAAGAATTACCTGATGGAAAATACAACCACCACTACAGCAGCAGAACTCCAATTAAAGTCGTGGATATTTCTTTCCGAAACAGGCGAGCACCTTGCCATGCAGAGTATACTTGACTCGCTGAATAAAAAGATCAAGCATCCTTCTCAACATGAACAGCTTTTGATACAACGCCTGAAGCAGTTACAAAAGATGGATGTAAACTGGAACATGATCGATAAGCAACGAAGTGAAACATTAAAAGGAAACTGGTATTGGGGTGAGAGTAATTATTCACTCTGGGACAATGACACCGATAATACCCTTGTTGTTTTCCAAATGATGGAGCATCGAAACCCGAATGACGCTAACCTGCTAAAGCTACAGAATTACTTCCTGGAAAAACGCAAGCGAAGCTGGCTGAATACGTATCAATCCTCACAAATTATTGAAGTGCTGTTGCCTTACTTGCTTAAACAAAAACAACGCGAACGAAAATCAGCAATTGTCATTAACAGCCAGGAACAGATATCGAAGTTTCCGTATGAACAAGAGTATGCAAATGTTAAAAGTATATCTGTTGGCAAAACCGGAAACGACCCGGTATATATTACCGCGTACCAGGAAAAATGGAATGCTGCTCCTGAAAAAGTAGAAAAGGATTTTGTTATACACACGGCATGGCAACAAGGCATTAAAAAAATAAAAGCCGGCAAGCCTTTAAAGCTCGAAGTGAAACTTGAAGTTAAGAAAGATGCGGAGTATGTTATGATCAATATACCTATACCGGCTGGTTGCTCTTACAATAGTAAAGATCGAAGCTGGTCAGGCAATGAAGTGCATCGTGAATATGACCTGCATGAAACCCGTATTTATTGCGAGCGCCTTCGTGCCGGTATATATCACTACACTATCGATCTGTTGCCACGGTATAAAGGTAAATATCACCTCAACCCCGCGAAGGCCGAGTGGATGTACTTCCCGGTTATATATGGTCGCGAAGAAATGAAGAATGTAGTGATCGAGTGATCTATACCAGCATCATAATGGCTGCGATGAGCGTCATTCCGATAATAAACCAGCGGTATAATTTCTCTGGTATATTTTTAACAATTACGATGCCGATGAGTGCTCCCACCGCGATGAGTGGAAGCGCAGAAAGGTTGAGCAGAAATGTATTCCAGGTAATGGTATGCCATGCAAAAACATGAAAGGGAACTTTAAACCAGTTCATTACCATAAAGAACCAGGCGGTTGTTCCTATAAATGAGTTTTTAGGAAGACGCATAGACAGGAAATATACCGCCATAACAGAACCAGCCAGGTTTCCCACCATCGAAGTGAAACCTCCGGCTGTGCCTGTTAAACCTGCAAACCATTTATAGTCGGGTATATCTTCTTTGTGACCACGTTCCAGCCACAACATGATAATAACGCTGCCTACAATGATCACGGCCATGATCATTCGAAAGATGTTGTCATCAATCATGCCGCCCACTATCGTTCCCAACACCGTGCCGATTACAGCCCACGGAAAAAGTTTTTTAAGATGCTCCCACGATGCATGGCGGTGATAATACCATACACCCATTACATCTGCGAGGCAAAGCATCGGCAGCATAATGCCACTGGACAATTGACCGCCAAACACCGAAGCAAGCAACGGTACGGCTACCATGCCGGTGCCATGCACACCTGTCTTCGACATGCCTACAAATACAGCAACCAGCAGGAAAATGAGTAAATCAGCCGTGGTGAACTGAAAAGAGAAAAGTGTTATCAACTATATATATTGTTTTGAGAACGAAGTATACTATAGATCACTGAACAGGCTGTTCAACTCCAGATCAATCTTGCTTACAATAGAGGAGAAGTCATCGATGCTCGTAACAAAGTCCAGGTCATTTACATCGATCACCAGTAACTTACCCTGATTGTAACCGTTGATCCATTTTTCATAATGCTCGTTGAGATTTCGCAGGTAGTCGATGCGTATGGAGTATTCATAGTCGCGGCCGCGCTTCTCAATTTGTCGTACAAGCTTGGGTATATCTGCTTTGAGATAAATGAGCAGGTCCGGAGGCTTTACAAAGTTGATCATGGAATGAAATGTATCCAGGTAACTTTGAAAGTCACGCTCCGACATAAAGCCGCTGTCGTGCAGGTTGGCTGCAAAGATGTAGGCATCCTCATAGATGGTGCGATCCTGAATGGTGATCTTGTTCACAGCCGCACGAATCTTGTTGATCTGTTTAAAACGACTATTCAGAAAATACATTTGCACATGAAATGACCATCGCTGCATGTCGCCATAGAAATCGCGCAGGTATGGATTATCGTCTACTGATTCAAGCAATGCCTGCCAGCCATAATGTTTGGAAAGTTTTTCAGCAAGTGTGGTTTTTCCTGAACCGATGTTTCCGCAGATAGCAATGTGTTGTGGATGCACGACTTTTTTTGGTGGCGAAGGTAATCAAAAAAGTACTCCTCAAAATGGTATACTCCACCGATTCGTTCACCAGATATATAGCATGTTAAAGCAGCGAATGCTCGCTATGCAAAGAAAAAAATTTACAGCCAGTTCTTCCGCTTGAAAAACCAGAGGAATCCCAGGGAAGAAAGAATCATGAGTCCAACGGCTGTCGGGTAGCCACCGATCCATTCCAGCTCCGGCATGTGCTTGAAGTTCATACCGTAGATACTGGCGATGAGTGTTGGCGGCATGAACACCACCGTTACAACGGTAAATATTTTAATAACAGTGTTCTGCTCAATGTTAACGAGACCTAAAAATGTATTCTGCAGATATTCGAGACGCTCGGAGCTGAACTGTGCGTGCTGCAACAGTGATCCTATATCTTTGATAATGATCTTGAGTCGCTCATTCTCCATCTTGTTAAATTCCGGTATGCGAATGAGTGAACTTACCACGCGCTGTTTTTCCGTAATGGTTTCGTGGAGCACCATGGTGTTTTCCTGGAGCTGTGCTATACCAAGAAGAAGATCTTCTTTCAGTGATCTGCGAGCGATCAGGTCTTTACTGATCACGTTCAGTTTACGATTTATACCTTCTATCAAGTCGGCATCACTATCAATGCGCGTTTCCAGAATGGTGAGGAATACATCGAGGCCGTGTTCTTTTGCTTCAGCATTCATCGTTTTCATTCTGCGTACCGTCTCGGCAAATATTTTCAGATCGCCCTGACGATACGTGAACAACACGCGGTTCTTCAAAATGAACGTTACGTTTTGTATGGCAAGCTCTGCTTCCTGGTTCGATACAAAGGTGAGGTTGATCTCGGTTGTTTCATCTGTTTCCAAAAAGCGCGAACTGCTTTCAATCTCCTGCACCTCCTGGTAGGTAAAGAATTCAATTTTATAGTTCTTCTCTATAAATTCCTTTTCCTCCTGTGATGGCGACTGCAGGTCTATCCAGATAATATCTGAAAGCTTAACGATCTGTTCACGCGGCAGATTTTTGAACTGCTCCAGTTTTCCCTGCCTGATAGTATAAACCCTGATCATAAAAAAGTATCGCGCTGTAAGTTAACGTATCCCTGTGAATAAAATATGGCGGCAAGTTTACGTCATCGATCGTTATGGTAAAAACTTATTCCTGCATGGCAGGATATTGAAAACATTTTATCTTACTCTTTGAAAAAAGACTCGTTAGTTACACAAACCCAAAAACTACTAAAACCTCTACATTCATGAAACATGTTCTTTTTGTTGTTCTGCTTCTCTGCAGTTCTTCGTTGTATGCACAGCTCGCCAAAGGAAACGTTGTACTGGGCGGATCACTCGGATACAATTCACAACATGATCGATCGTATGATCCGAACGGCTACCCTTATAGAGCAGAAAGCACATCGATAACTATATCACCTAAAGCAGGTTTTTTTATTTCCGATAAATCAGCTGTAGGCCTTTCACTGTCTTATACCTCGCAGAACTCAGATGCTGTTTACTATGGCATTGGCTCTCTTGGTAAAACGGAGCGCGATTTATTTTCCATTATTCCGTATTTCCGTACTTATAAATCGCTAGGCGAAATAGCTGCATTCTTTTTACAGGCCGAAGCTTCGATTGGTTTTGGTACACTTAAACTTAGCGGAGCACCGTATGATCTTTCAACGTATGGCGTTGCCGTAAGACCGGGCTTCAACTTATTTCTTTCCCGCAGGTGGGCACTTGAAGGTACCTTCGGTTCGCTTGCGTACGAATCAACAAAGCAATCACCGAAGAATAGCAAAAGCAGTGAGCAAAGCGATAAATTCGGATTTAATTTCAACATGTCTACGCTATCAATCGGTGCACAGTTTTTTATAACACGCTAATTAAAAAAAAGAACCCGGCTGATATAAAATACCATCCGGGTTTCTTTCAACCTGTAAACTGTAAAATCTTTATTCTTCGTCTTTGTCCTTTGTACCTTCCTCGTCTTTATCTGCAGCGTCAGCTTTCTCCAATTCCTCGTCAACAATTTTCTCGATTACTTCGCGCTGGCGCTCATCTATAGTCTTATCAACTTTGGCTTGCTTCTTCATAAAACGAAGCATCGCGTTTTTCTTGATCTCGTAAGCGATAAACACAGTATACTCTTGTGTTTTAGCATTGTAAAATTTCTTTTCATCCATTTTACGCAGATCAGCAATGTTTGTGTTCATGATCTGACGTACCAGACTTTGAAATTTATCAGCAACATCGGCAGCATTTTGATTTTCTGTCTGACCGAGATACTGATCGGCAACCTGCTTCATGGTTGTATTTACCTGGCCTGCAAGTTGTGCTTTTGCTTCTATATCTGCTTTTCCGCGAGCAATGTTGTCTTGCGTACTTGTTCCTTTACCGGAAGCTCGCCAAAACCGATTGTTCGATTCATAAGCATTGCTCTGAAAAGGCTCTTTTACTTTTGTACCGTACGGGCTCGAAGCACATGAAACCAGCAAAGCCAGCAATACAGCGCTCCATGACAGGTTAAGTAATTTCATAGGTAGAACTTATTAACGATAAAAGTACGAAAAATTGTGCCAGAAATAGCTGCGAACTGGCTGACTGCTGGAAGTGAGTGATGGGTTGAATGGGGTACAAGAAGGCTGATCGGAGAAATTTACCTGTAACGAATAACCATTAACGGATAACGGTTAACAGCCCATCATTTTGCCACGTTAAAATTTTAAAGTATATCGCAGAAACATTTATTTAGTATTCGTTGTATTAAGTGATGTTTGCATTCTAAAAAATTCTTCCTTTGACCTTCCACGATTTTAAATTCGATCCGAAACTTATTGATGGCCTTGATGCCATGGGGTTTAGCAAAGCGACACCCATTCAGGAGCAAGCCATTCCTGTTATTCTCGATAATCACGATCTGATTGCCTGCGCACAAACCGGTACCGGTAAAACGGCTGCCTATATTCTTCCGGTTCTCAACAAGATCATTCATGCTGAAACGCGGCATTTAAATACGCTGGTGATTGCGCCTACGCGCGAGCTTGCACAGCAAATTGATCAGCAAATAGAGGGTTTCTCTTATTTTCTCGGTGTAAGTTCTCTGCCTATATATGGCGGTGGCGATGGTGCTACCTGGGATCAGCAACGCAAAGCACTTGAAGCCGGAGCTGATATAATTATAGCAACTCCGGGCAGATTGATTGCACTGCTGGCTGCAGGCACTATCAAGTTCGATCACTTACAACATCTTATACTGGATGAGGCGGACCGTATGCTCGACATGGGTTTTTATGATGATATAGTAAAGATCATTAAATACCTGCCCACCGAGCGACAGACTTTACTTTTCTCCGCTACCATGCCTCCGAAGATACGGATGTTAGCCAGCAAAATACTACGACAGCCGCAGGAGATAAATATAGCTATAGCAAAACCTGCCGCCGGCATTTCACAACAAGCCTATGTTGTGTTTGATCATCAGAAAGGTGCAATACTGAAACATGTTTTGAAAACTGTACCGTGGAAGAGCGCGATTATCTTCGCTTCTACAAAGGAAACAGTAAAAAAACTTGATACAGCTTTCCAACGGGGAGGGCTACCGGCCAAAGCGTTTCACTCGGACCTGGAACAACAGGAGCGTGAAGAAATTCTGCGAGCGTTCAAGAATAAACAGATCAATATGCTCATCGGTACTGATGTGTTATCACGCGGTATAGATGTGGAAGGTATAAGTCTGGTGATTAACTGGGATGTACCACCGGATCCGGAAGATTATGTTCACCGTATCGGCCGCACTGCACGCGCTGAAACTACCGGTACTGCGGTAACACTGATCAACGAAAAAGATCAGCGTAAATTTCTAAGTATCGAAAATCTGATCGGTGATGTAATTCCCAAAACGCCATTACCTGCCGAACTTGGCGAAAGCCCTGTATATAATCCGGAGGTAAAAAAGAAGACCGGCAATTTCAGAAAACGAAAACCCGGCAAGCCCTTCAAGAAGAGATAGTCTGCCAGATTTTCGCTGAAATATATACTTACTTCCGGTTGAACGTTGTGAGCAGTTCGTTGAGCTTTAACAATGCCTCCACCGGACTGATGGTGTTGATATCAATTCTGCTGAGCTTCTCCTCTATTTCCTTAAAGCGGGGATCAGCTTCAAACAATGTCATCTGAGGCGTAGGCTTCGGTACGTCACGTACTTTTTCGCGCTGTTCATTTTTATGTTTATCCTTTTCAAGGAAGTGCAGAATTTCATTGGCACGAAATACTACGCGATTCGGCATACCAGCAAGTTGTGCTACATGTATACCAAAGCTGTGCTCGCTACCACCTTCTTTCAGCTTACGCATAAAGATGATCTTATCACCAACCTCTTTTACCGAAACGTTGAAGTTCTTCACGCGTGTGAGATCTTCTTCCAACTGATTCAGTTCGTGGTAGTGTGTAGCAAAAAGTGTCTTCGGTTTAAAGTCCTTATGGTTGTGCAGATACTCAACTATAGCCCATGCTATAGAAACACCATCGTATGTACTGGTACCTCGTCCGATCTCATCCATTAATATAAGACTGCGGTTGCTCAGGTTATTGAGGATACTCGCGGTCTCCGTCATCTCCACCATGAAAGTTGATTCACCGCGCGAAAGATTATCAGAAGCACCTACGCGTGTAAATACTTTATCCACCAAACCAATTGACGCAGCTTCTGCCGGAACAAAACTTCCCATCTGCGCCATTAACACAATGAGTGCGGTTTGTCGCAGCAATGCAGATTTACCGGCCATATTCGGACCGGTGATAATCATTATCTGCTGTTTCTCGCTGTCGAGGTAAACATCGTTGGGAACATAGCTTTCACCTACGGGTAATTGCTTTTCTATAACCGGGTGCCTACCCGCCTTTATATCAACAATGAGTGATTCATTTATCTGCGGGCGGGTATATTTATTCCGCGCTGCCACCGTAGCGAACGACAACAAGCAATCGAGTTGTGCTATAACCCGGGCGTTCTGTTGAATCTGTGGTATATACGCTGCTGCCGCCTGGATCAACGCCATGAAAATGCGTTGCTCAATAGCTGTCAGTTTTTCTTCTGCATGCAATATCTTCTCTTCGTATACCTTCAGCTCTTCGGTTATATAGCGCTCGGCATTTACCAGTGTCTGCTTGCGTATCCAGTCAGACGGAACCTTATCTTTATTGGCATTGCTTACTTCCAGGTAATAACCGAAAACCTTGTTGAACGATATCTTTAGTGAATTTATACCAGTGCGTTCAACTTCGCGCTTTTGTATCTGCAGTAAATAATCTTTTCCGGAGAAAGCAATCTTTTGCAGTTCATCCAGTTCGGCATCTATACCTTCTTTAATAAGGCCGCCCTGATTGCTGGCAATGGACACGTCTTCTCTTAGTTCCAGTTCTATTTTATCAACCAGTTGTTCGCAGGCATGAAGCTGCTCTGCCATTTTTTTCAATACAGGCGATTCATGATTTCTCAACTGTTCGCGAATCGGCTCAATGCATTTGAGCGAGCGTTTCAGTTGCAGCATCTCGCGCGGGTTGATACGGTTCACAGCAACCTTTGATATCAATCGCTCCAGGTCGGTGATCTGCTTGAGCGGCTCTGCTACTTTTTCAGCAAGTGTTGAGTCATTATAGAATGTATCAACGATAGAAAGTCTTTCGTCAATGGCAGCCTTCTCTTTCAGTGGAAGAATCATCCACTTACGCAGCTGCCGCGAACCCATGGGTGTAACGGTACAATCGAGAACTTCAATCAGTGGAACACCACCTTCATTCTGAGAGTTAACGATCTCGAGGTTTCGAATGGTAAATTTATCAAGCCATACGTAGCGATCTTCATCAATACGTGAGATCGATGCGATGTGTGAAGTATCTTTATGTTCTGTTTCTTCGAGATAGTGCAGTATTGCTCCGGCTGCTATAATGGCTTCGCCATAATCCTCTACACCAAAACCTTTCAGCGAAGCAGTTTTAAACTGGTTGGTAAGTTTTTCATAGGCATAGTCATATCCATATACCCATTCATCCAATGCGAACGTGCTATACTCTTCGCGGAAAAGAGATTCGAACTTTTCGCGTGCCGGTTTGCTGAATATAATTTCAGACGGAGCAAAGCCCTGCACCAGTTTCAATATATAGGTCTCGGTTCCCTGAGCTGCATAAAATTCACCGGTAGATACATCCAGGAAAGAAACACCTACGGCATTTGAAGAAGCAAAAATGGAAGCGAGAAAGTTATTCTGTTTCCGATCGAGTACATTATCGTTAAACGACAAGCCCGGAGTAACAAGCTCGGTAACACCACGCTTTACTATACCCTTAACAAATTTCGGATCTTCCAACTGATCGCAGATTGCTACACGGTGACCCGCCCGCACCAGTCGCGGTAAATATGTATCCAGCGAATGGTGTGGAAAACCTGCGAGCGCAGTTTCTGAAGCAGAGCCATTGCCACGCTTGGTTAGCACAATATCAAGTACCTTGCTGGCCGCAATGGCGTCCTGCCCGAAGGTTTCATAAAAATCGCCTACACGAAAAAGCAAAAGAGCACCGGGGTACTTTGCTTTAATTGCGTTGTATTGCTTCTGTAACGGAGTTTCTGTTGAGGTTTTTGCTTCTGCCATGATGGGCAAAGATAGAAAAGTCGACTATGCATGGCCGACAGTCAAACTGATTTTTTTATGCTAAGCCGTAGCCTCTGTTTTGGTATGCATCAGTGTTTCTTCCAGTTCGGCAATTCGCTGCTGATACTCTCTTTCTTTGCGGGCCAGTGCTTCCTGCGTAGCGGTGAGCTCCTCCAGGTTTTGTCGCATTTCTTCCTCATTTGCACGAAGTTCTTCCGACATGGTTTGTGCCTTCTCTAATAACTGCTTGGTGCGCTGATTTACTTTGTGATTGGAGATGAACGATGCCAGTGCTTCTCCTAATTTTTCAAGCAATTCAAAGTGATGTTCTTCAAGCTCATGAAACGAAGCTACTTCCAATATAGCCTCCGTTGTATGCGTGGTTCGTATCGGCATAACCAATACAACATGAGGTGGTGCATCGCCAAGACCTGACGTGATGTGTATATATTCCTTCGGCACTTTCTTCAGGTAGATGGAATGTTTCTCCATATAGGCCTGCCCTACCAGACCTTCACCGGGTGCAAGTGATTTCTGCAAAAACTTTTTACGCTCAAAAGCATAACTGGCCACAAGGTTCAATTGCACTTTACCGTCAGCATCTTCATCTGCTATAAACAATCCGCCCTGGTTTACTTTCAGATATTTTATAATGGAAGAAAGCCATCGCTCATATATATTCTGCGAATCGTCCGTTACCTGGAGTAGGGCGCTTAGCTCTGCCACACCTTTGGCAACCCAGCTTCGGGCATCATCTTTTTTACGAGCCTCCTCGAGTTCGCGAAGTGTTTTACGAAGGTTCTCTTCGTTGCTGCGCAAAGTTTCGGTTTGCTGAAGTGCATCGTCCAATAAACTTTTTGCTTTGCGATCGTACTGCTCGCCCATGCTGAACATAAATGTCGAAGCTGCTATAACAATGATAGTGAGCACAGCCATATCTTCTGTTACTATGCCATAATATTTATCATCAATGCCGAGGGATGCTATATCTACTTCGAACATTTCATGAATGGCATCATAACCAAAGCCGAGCAGTATAATAACAGCAACAGCGCTGATCACATATTTTTTCTCAGCAGGCGTGAACATCGCGAATGGTAAAATAGCAGAGCCGATAATAATCATACGCGGTGTAGCATAATGCAGAATATCGATGGTGGCAGGATCGCCAAATTTTTGTGAAATGTTAAGAACGAATAACCCCACGGCCGGAATGAGACTGGTAATGAAGCGAGACAATCCGGTTAACTCCAGCCCGTTAAGAAACCAGATGCTGCTGGCTACCACCAACATGCCGAGCAGCGGAATGATAGCACTATGCTGACGAAATAAAAATACCACCAGGAAGATCAGTGTGACAAAAGCGATAAGCAATCCAAAACGATTGGAGAGAACAATTCTTCGCGCCAGACGAAAGTCCTGACTATCAGTAACACCGAGGTACGAAATACTTTTCCAGAAGTTTAACATGGCAAAACAGGGTTAGGCACAACTTCACAGAACAACACACCTCTCGAAGATACTATTATTTCATAAAATACACACGTATTTTTGCCGTCTGCTATATTTCTAAAAGACAGTCTATATGAAAAAGCTTTCGCTGGATGAGTTGGAACGAATTTCAGTTGATGAATTTAAAGAGTCTGATAAACTTCCGGTTTCCATTGTACTCGATAACATTCGAAGCCTGCACAATGTAGGTTCCGCTTTTCGAACAGCCGATGCATTTCGTGTTGAGAAAATTTACCTGACGGGAATTACCGGAACACCTCCTCACCGTGAAATACAAAAGACTGCATTGGGTGCTACCGAGTCTGTTGAATGGCACTATGCAAGCGAAACAGCTGATGCCGTAAAAGATCTGAAAGCACAAGGATATACCATTGTAATAGTCGAACAGACAACCGCCAGTATACCGCTACAGCAATTTATACCGGCAGCCGATAAAAAATACTGTCTCATTTTTGGCAATGAAGTAAATGGTGTAAGTGAGGAAGCTATAGCCTATGGAGATATAGCGCTCGAAATTCCACAAGTAGGCACCAAACATTCGCTGAATGTTTCTGTTTGCCTGGGTGTGGTCGTATGGGAGATATTCCGAAATCTTGTACTGAAGCAGTAACCGCAAAATTATACTATAGCAATTTCTACGTTTTATTCTCGTTCGATCCGATGGTGATCAGCGCCAGCAGCAACAATATACTATATTCAACGCCACCGGTAGAAGGGCCTACTACAAACCAACCGTTCTGTGCATGTACCAGTATAATGCCCATAGTAATTATTACCGTCCAGCCGAGGCAGATCCATCGGGTAAATTTACCAAGAGCCAAAATCAAACCTCCTGCAAGCTCAAACAACGTGATGGTCCATGCCAGCGCATAGCCAATCACAAATCCTTTGGCGTTCAGAAAATCTCCGAAATCATTTACGGTGTTATAGTATACTCGCTGAAAGCCGTGGGCCATCATAAGCACAGACACACCGATTCTAAGCAGTACAAGAGACTGATGCTGACTGATCCATTTTTTCATAACGGATAAATATATATTGTGAAGAGTATATATAGCTCCGGGGCAACCTATAGCTTACGCAAGCATCTGCATAATGTCTTCTTTCGAAAGTTGTTTCATGAAGCTCTCTTCGGTAGTAATGAGCTCTGTAGTGAGTTTCAACTTTCGCTGCTGCAACATCAATATCTTCTCCTCAACCGTGTTGCGCGTTATGAATTTATAGGTAAATACTTTTTTCTTCTGTCCAATGCGGTGAGCGCGATCTACAGCCTGTGCCTCTACGGCCGGGTTCCACCACGGATCGAGTATAAATACATAGTCGGCTTCTGTCAGGTTCAATCCTAAACCACCAGCCTTTATCGAGATGAGGAATATCTTCAGGTTCTCGGTTTTATTGAAACGATCTACTTGCTCCTTACGATCGGTGCTTGAACCATCGAGGTATGCAAAATCTATTTTCTTTGCTTTGAGATACTGTCGAACTATATCCAGGTGTTTTACAAATTGACTAAACACCAACACCTTGTGACCTTCCGCCAAAGCATTCTCCAGCATGTGTGTGATGTCTTCATGCTTACCAGAATCTCCCTGATAACCTTGCTCGATCATACGCGGGTGATTGGCCAACTGTCTTAACTTCGTAAGACCTTCCAATATCATGAAGCGACTGTTGCCGAGTCCTTCGGTTTCAATCAGGTTAAAGATCTTTTCGCGATATACTGATTTTACTTCTTCGTAACGTTTCTCCTGCTCCGGAGTCATGGTTGAGTATTGTACATTCTCGACTTTCTCCGGAAGCTCAGTTGCTACCTGCGATTTATGTCTGCGCAGAATAAACGGTTTGATAACCGCGTGCAACTTGCGCGAACGCGATTCATCATTCTTCTTCTCAATCGGGTTTTGATATTCGTTTCTGAAATACGTCTGCGGACCTAATATACCCGGATTGATAAACGACATCTGCGACCATAAGTCAAGTGTAGTATTTTCAATCGGTGTACCGGTAAGCACAAGTTTGTGACGCGACTTCAGTTCGCGCACCGCTTTTGAAATATTCGATGTCGGGTTCTTAATAACCTGCGACTCATCCAGAATTATATAGTTGAAATAGAATTGCTGCAGCAACTCTATATCCAGTCGTGTTATACCATACGAAGTAAGAATGAGGTCGTACTTCTCAAAACGACTTATATCTTTATTACGAAGTGTACCGGTATAATTCAGTATACGCAGGTCGGGAGTGAATTTACTCGCCTCCATCTCCCAGTTATAGATCAGTGATGTAGGCATTACGAGTAGCGATGTACCAGCACCGGCATCTTTTTCGGCCAGCAACATGGTGAGGGTTTGTACGGTTTTACCCAAACCCATATCGTCCGCCAGACATCCTCCTAATTTATACTCATGCAAAAAGCGCAGCCAGTTAAAACCTGCTTTCTGATATGGACGCAACTCACCTTTAAAACCTGTTGGTAAAGGATAATCCTTTATACCACTGAATGATGTGAGCGAACGCAGCTTCTCACTCAATTGTACTTTCGCCAGATTACCTTCTTCCAGTTCTTTTACAAGGTTGAGATGGTGCTTGCGCAGTACAGGCTTTTCGTTATCACCATCAGTCTCACTTAACGAGAAGAGGTCTGCATATTTGGTGAGCCATGCTTCCGGTATAATAGCAATCTCTCCATTGGGAAGTTTGAACTCCACTTTTCTGCGCATGATCAGTTTACGAAGTTCCTTGAATGGAATTTCGAACTCACCGAATTTTATCTTCGCGTGGATATCAAACCAGTCTATATTTTCCTTTACCTCAACTTCAATAACCGCTTTACCAACAAAGTATTTTTTATCGCGGCTTTCGGGCTGGCTCACTTCAAAACCGAGGTTGAGCAAATTTACCCGGTTCTCATTCAACCATGAAAATGCTTCTGACTTTGGTATTGCTACACGAAAGCCTTTCATAGGCAGTCCTAGCTTTTGCAGCGTATGTAAGAAGTTTCGCTCTACATCCGTAAGGCGCGTAACGCGATGGAATACGTAACCTTCATCGCCCTGCTTCTCCAGCGTAACACTTACCGGCCCTATATTATCACCACGGAAGCGATGCTTGCCATACTTGAATGAAAGATCGAAAACAATTTTACCAGACTCATCGCTTGTATCTTCCGGTGGCGGACCTGCATCAAATAACGAAGGAGCAGCAGAAGGCTGCGTTGTATGTAACTCGGAAAGTGTAAGTACAGGATGCGGATCATATGCAGTTTTGTTGATCTCAAAACCATTTGCCTCCACATCATCAAACGATGCAATGAGTGGTGCTACAAAACGATTGTAGTAAGTCTCTTCTACATTCTTCGGAATGACTACAAATTTCTTGGTAAAGAACGGAATGAGCTTTTTACCATCAACATATTTTTCAAAACCATATAGGTTTCCATTCAACACCATCCATGCCGGGTTCTTACAAATCAGGTAAGCCGATGCATTTGGTAAATCCAGTTTTTTATCCTGGAAGAAAACAGACGGATAATAGTTTGTATTGTCTTCGGTGCGCTTAAAATGAAACTGAATAGAAGCACGCTTCTCAAGTACTTCAATTTTTTTCCAGGTAGGTTCACCATCGTTACCCATCTCGAAGAGTTGTTTACCCTTCATCTTATCGAGGATGCGGGCTCTTCGTTTCTCGAGGTAATCTTCAATTTGTTCCTGTATCAATTCATTGCCCTTTGTCTTATCATAGATCTTGGCAAAGAATTCTTCAGGCTTCATAAACTTGGCAGAGAACTTCTTCACGATGGCTTCCTGCTGCATGGAGTCCATCAACTCGATCAATTCAAAATCGCGTGCATCGAGTCCTTTGGAAAATTCGCGTGCATTTTTCGAAGAGATGTTCTGATGTTGATACGTGAGCTTTCCTTTATCGTCAAGATGCACGATATAGGATTCGAAAATATAGCCCAGGTATTCGTGCTGATACAACGAATATATAATCTGGAACGGCTGTGAAGAAGACACTTTCATGCAAAAAACGATTTTTTGATGAAAAAAGAATTCGAATATTACGCATAAACGCTCTAAGAAGCGATACCTTTTTTAAATATATGGTACACGAATCTTACAAACGTTTTTTGGTGTTAAAACACTCATTAAACGTGTAACAGTTTCAGAGGGGTAAATTAAAGTTGCTGCGGAGAAACGAACCGCGAAGCCAGAACAGCCGGCCTCGAAGAAATGAGAAAAGTAATAACGGACACTACGCCCAAGGTAGCGACAAAGTCGATCCACGAAATTTTTATAGGGTACCCCTGCGTAATGGAAGTTTCCATACCCATGGAGATAATACCAAAGCTCAGCTGAAGCCAGCAGAAAAGTCCGCCCAGCACAAGACCAACCAGCGCTCCGGCAAACGCTATCAATGCACCCTCGGCGAGGAAGATATTTCTAATGAGGCGCTGATCTGCTCCCATCGCTGCGAGAATGGATATATCTTTTTTCTTGTCGATGGCCAGCATCATCAGGCTGAAAAATATATTGATCGAACCAATGCCCAGCAAAAGGGTAAGCGACAGGAATGTGAAGAGCTTCTCCATCTTTAACAGGCGGTATAAATCTTTGTGTTGCTGCTCCTGGTTGAGCACGTTAAAGGAATCGCCCAGTACTTCCTGCAGTCTGCGTTGTACCGCGTTGATGTTCTCGCCTTCCAATATTTTTATTTCCAGTGATGTCCGTTTGTTGCCATAGTTGAGCAGGTCTTCCGCAAAGTCGAGCGGCACTAATACGTAGTTCTCATCTATATATTGAATGATAGAAAACACACCTCCCGGAACAATGTTCATCTTCGAGTACATGCGTGAAGGATCGGTAACGCTCGCCTTCACGTCCTTGATATAATATATCTGCATGGCAAACATCGGATCTTCCACTGCGAGTGTGAGCGTGTTGCTTACACCCTGCCCTACAATAGCATAGTTTACCTTTCCTTTTTTCAGACGAAGTTTACCTTGCGTTATACTCTCCAGCGGGATACGTTCCTGCTCAATAAAATTATCGCTCACACCTTTCAACGTTACAATCTGGTTGGCATCACGGTAGTGAACGTAGGCGTAGTCTTCAATAACTTCTGTTACCAGCTTTACACCTTCAACCTTTTTTATTTTTGAAAGGAATTCGTCTGATGTTTTGAATGATTTTCCAACAGCAGCTTCAATCTTGATCTCGGGATCGAACGAGTTATTAAGCGAGCGCAGTAAATCTTCAAGACCGTTAAAAACAGAGAGCACAATAATCAATGCCGCGGTACTGAACGCAACACCCACCATCGATAAGATGGAAATGATGTTGATAAAATTCTTTTTCCGTTTGGAAAAGAGATACCGCCTGGCAATGAAAAAGGGAAGATTCAAGAAGTGTTATTTTAAAAGGTACTCACTGTTTAAACATTTCCTGTGCAGTATACTTTATTCTTTTTTGTCTGGCGGAGGAATGTGCAGGTTTTTAATCAGTTCATCCATGCGCTGTGCATTTTCCTCCACTTCGTCAATATAAAAGATCAGCTCCGGAATAATACGAACCTGCTTACCGATCTTCTCTCCCAACGCGTGTCTGATCTCTTTTTTACGCGAATTGATTTTATCGAGAATGCCCTGCTTGTCTTTTGCCAGCATCATGCTGATGTACACTTTGGCAACACTCAGGTCGGCACTCACTTTCACATCCGCCAGTGTAATAAAGGCGTTATCGAGAATACCTCGCTTATCGCGTTGAAAGATGTCGCTTAGCTCTTTCTGGATAAGCTTTGAATATTTTAATTGTCTTGTTGAACTCATAAATAAATCGGGCCCTTTAATTTACGGAAGTCTTTCGTCACTAATTCCCTGACAAAGATGAAAAAACATGCGAATCATTTCAATCTTTAAAACTACTGCTCTATTTTTCGAACTACTTTAAACAGAAACTCTTTTGCTTCAATACTTCCGAATAAATGATCCGTACCGGCTTCTGGGGTTATTGGTCATCATGATCGTGATCAGTCTTCCGCTTTTCCTGGATACTCCGTCCATGACGTATCCGGAATTAAAAAGCATTCTGGTAGGTGAAAAAGTTCACACCGGAAGTTCACTTTACTCAGAAGTTATAGATTCCACCGCGCCACTTGCCGGCTGGTTCGATGCTCTTTTTGAAATGATCTTTGGCCGCTCGCTCACCGCTCGCCATATACTGGCGTTCTTTATACTCTTTACACAAGCTACGTACCTCGGCATTATCTTCATCAACAAAAAAGCTTTTGCCGAAAGTACCTTTATTCCTTCGGTGATCTTCGCTTTACTGTTCTTCTTTTCTTTTGATACGCTTTCGCTGAATGCCGAACTTTTAGGCTCGGGATTTTTATTGCTCGCGCTGCACAACCTGTTTCGCCAGATCGAATTCCGCGAGCAGGGCGATCCATCCATCTTCAACCTCGGTTTTTATATCGCGCTCGCCACGCTGTTCTCATTTTCCTTCATTGTATATCTGCTGGGTGCTATTGTTATACTTATGGCATTTACACGCAGTGCCGTGCGCAGCTACCTGCTGATGATATTTGGATTTCTGCTGCCTCATTTATTAATGATCAGTATTTATTATCTGAAGGATGGACTGCCCGCACTCTGGGATTACTACTACTTGCCAAACCTCAGCTTCAGACGAGATATTTTTATAGGCGCCAAAAGTTTGTTTGTGCTGGGCGCTGTGCCGCTGGTATTTCTGGTTGTTTCTATTGTTATGCTTAACCGTGATGCGCGCTTTACCAAGTATCAGTCGCAGCTCGTGCAAACCATGTTCTTCTGGATGATCTTTTCATTTCTGCAGATATTCTATTCCAAAGATCTCCGGCCCCAAAGTCTCATTACACTTATACCGGCCTTCAGTTTTTATATTTCACATTTCCTGTTGTTGATACGAAGGAGAAAGTTTGCCGAGATCAGCATCTGGGTTTTGTTGGTTAGTGTAGTGGGTATAGCATACCTGGCACGCTACAATAAGATAGGTGCCGTAAATTATGAATACCTGTTGGTGCCGGATAACAAATCTGCCAACGCAGTAAATGATAAACGTGTGCTTATGCTGGGCGATGATTTCTCCATCTAT
The DNA here is from genome assembly GCA_902168205.1 of uncultured Chitinophaga sp. Taxonomy (GTDB): domain Bacteria; phylum Bacteroidota; class Bacteroidia; order Cytophagales; family Cyclobacteriaceae; genus Ohtaekwangia; species Ohtaekwangia kribbensis. The sequence goes on from CABHOK010000014.1 coordinate 470,203, forward strand.
AAACATAACAACCTCGGCTCCGGCTTTTTGAACTGGCGACTGTCGCGTGAAATATTTGAGCAACCTGATTATTATGAGAATGTAATTTTGATCAACAATTCGATTACGAATGATCCTCCGCAGGTTATCATCGATCCTTCCAACCTGATGCCGTATGTATTTGAGCGCTCGCCCACGTTAAAAGCTAAATATACTTTATCGGGTAACGGACTCTATACACTTAAGAATTAACAAGATTGTTTATTTCTGGCGCGCGTTTTTAATCACGCTTCGTTATGGTTGATGTCATTATTATAGGCGCAGGTGCTGCTGGTTTGGCAGCGGCACGCATCATTAGCAAATCGGGTAAATCCGTAACTGTACTGGAAGCACGTAATCGTGTAGGAGGAAGAATATATACTTTGCAGAAAGATGATTTCTCTTTTCCGGTGGAAGCGGGCGCTGAATTTGTTCATGGAAATCTTCCGCATACTACCGCCTTGCTGAAAGAAGCTGAAGTATCATTTTATGAAACCTCGGGCAATACCTGGAATGTACACAACGGAGAATTAAGTGAAGGAGATCTTTTTCCGGATGAGTGGGGAGAGCTGCTGCAAAAACTCAACGCGCTCAAACATGATATGAATATTGCTCAATTTTTGGATCGCTATTTTCATGATGAGAAATATACCGCCCTTCGTGAATCCATCGTCCGTTTTGTGCAGGGTTATGATGCTGCCGATACTACCAAGGCAAGTGCCTTTGCATTACGCGATGAGTGGAGCGGTGAAGATAGTCTCACCGGTTATCGGCCACACGGGGGATATTCTTTACTAATCGATTTCCTGGTGAATGAATGTCTGCAGCAAGGTTCGGTATTTCACTTCAACAGTGTTGTGCAGGAAATATACCATAACAAAGATCACGTTGAAGTAAAGACGGAAGGAGGAGAACGGTATATCGCTAAAAAGTTATTAGTTACGATTCCTCCTGCTGTGATCAAAACCGGTAGCGTAGTATTTACACCTGCTCTTGGAGATCACATGAATGCCATTCAGAAAATAGAGACAGGCAGCGTTATTAAATTTCTGGTGGAGTTTAAAAGTGCTTTCTGGGAGAAAAATAAAAACGCAGCACCGTATCGCTCCATGCCTGGTCTTCAATTTGTTTTTTCAGATGCATCTATACCTACGTGGTGGACGCAGCAACCGGTACCCGATCCGCTGCTAACGGGATGGCTCGCAGGACCTGCTGCCTCAGACAATACAAAGGATGAGAATGCATTGCTCCACGAAGCTGTTAAAGCCCTTGCCTATATATTCGGATGTACTATACAGGCAATCGAGGAACAGATAAAAGCAATGACAGTAATTAACTGGGGAGCCGATCATTTTTCGCGCGGTGCTTATGCCTATAAAACTGTAGATACGAATTCTGCACTCGCTATACTTTCAGAGCCTGTTAGCAATACTATATATTTTGCAGGCGAGGCTTTTTATAACGGCCCTGAAATGGGAACAGTGGAAGCTGCGCTCGCCAGCGGAACTACAACTGCACAAAAGATGCTGGCATAAAAAGAAAGGGCTGCGGTAACAGCCCTTTCAAGGATTAGGAAAGTAAACTAAAACTAAAAACTATTTCTTGACGAGACGTTGTTTGGAGATCTTTCCATCAACGTTCACAGTGATAATATATATACCGGTCGGAATTTGTCGGTTGGAAAAATCAAGAGTAACCTGCGATACGCCTTGTTGTAATTCCTGAAGTACGGTATATCCACTCATGTCCTGCAATTCGATCGAGACATTGTCACTCATAGAATCGAGCGTAAGGTGCAGTTTATCGTTGAAGGGATTCGGACTTATCGTTACACCCAACGAACGATCTCTTCCACCGGTCGCAGTTGTATCAGCTTCGGTTGCTGCCAGGGTTGACTCATCATCCGAAGTTCCGGTGCGCGCTGTTGTAGATACTTGTGTAGCAAGTGAAATAATCTCGATACCATTTACCTGTGGATTGCCAACCTGGCGAACAAAGTCAAGATCCAGCGTACCATCCGTTACGGTTACTTCAAATTGTTTCTTCAAAGCTTTCATCCCGGCTTGCGCATATATATCGATGTTGCTGAGTTTACGCACTCCTTCTGCGTTCACATGGAATACACGTCCTCCCACTTTCCTTACGCCACCGGTATACGGGCTCTCGGCAAAGTATAGATTTACCTGGTACGTACCGCTCTGCACTGGGAAGTTCCACTGCATTACTGTTCCTCCATAGTCAGGCGAGTAACGATTCGGACCAAACAAATTGTTCGGTGCACCTGTGGTGTTTGTGCCTGTCCAGCTTGAACCACCGGCTGTATAGTTTGCACTCTTGCTATCCAGGTATTTTGATTTGCCGGCTTGCGTATCGGCAGTCCAGTTTATCGGGCTAGCACCGATAGTTCCTCCACCGGTATTCACTCTATATATAGGAGTCGAAGATGTTACCGGTGGTTTTGAACTTGTAGTGTTAACGGTTACAACGACATCGTCATACGCAGAAGCCCCTGCATTATCTTTTACAGTAAGCCGGAAGGTATAGGTACCTGCCACAAGCGCTGAAGCCGTGAGCTTTATGGTTGAGGTTCCACTCAACGTAGCCGCAGGTCCGCTTTGTTTGGTCCAGGTATAGGAACTTATAGAACCATCGGCATCGCTCGCGGTAGCTGTAATGGTAATGCTGGATGTTGGGAGTGTTATTGTTTTGTCAGCACCGGCATTCACCACAGGTGCGCTGTTGCCACCGGCCTGTAATTCAAACGCCCCGATATCATATACACCACCGGCAGGTCTTGATTTCTTATCGAAGTCAAACGTAACACCGTAGGATGATGTAGATGCACCTTTGTTCAACGCTGGTGATGCTGTTAACAAGTGATAGTCGTATGACGCTGCGTTTACAAATTTAGCGTCTGCAATATTGTTGCTATAGAAATTGTTAACTTCTTCCAACTTTACCGTAGGGTGTACTTTGTTTACATATTTACCAGAGCCCGGCTTGATCACAATGTTATTGATGAAGTGATTCATGCTTACGCGCTCCGCTGCGATCTTCAATCCGTCTTCGCCAGGGTTAATGATTGTGTTATTCACAAATGAAAAACCAGGACCAAGTGTACCTACCGTGGTAGCATCATCACAATATATACCGTTGCTTCCGGCATCAATCACAATGTTGTTATAAACCTTGTTATCACCTTTACCTTGTATAAGGATACCGTTACCGGGACCTTTTCTTACTTTGTTGTTATACAACAATCCTCCGGTACCAAGTCCTATTTGTATACCGTTGTTCTGATAGTTTGCAAACGGATCCTGTCCGAAGAGTTCAACATCGTTGCTGTATATTTCACATCCCGAAGTTGCTGCACCTACTTGTATCGCCTCGGCACCGGTTCGCTTGATTATATTCTTGTATACTTTGCAGCCAACAACATCATGCGGATACAGAAGTACGCCAAGGCATAATAGATTTCCATTCCATCCGTTGAAGAACGAGTTTCCAATGTACATACCTTCACCTCCCACATCGTGCACATAGTTATCGTGGACAACAACATTATACATGGTGAATTTTCCGCGATTGGCACTAAGATCGCAGCGAGGATCTGTCTTAGCCATGATGCCCGAGAAACCGGCACCCGCTATTTCTACATTTTCGATTTCTACATCGGAACTTAAATCTGATACCACCAATGCATTTGATCCTGCTTTGGTTGTCTTGCAGCGTATACCATATTGTTTGCTGGCATCGCCTGTTCCGGAAATTTTAAAGTACCGACTCGTTGAGACCCATATCGAATAGTTTCTGTCTCCGTTCTCTACATTCGCTACACCGCCACAGTTTTTAATAACAACGGGTTTATCTGCAGTGCCAATAATGTTTGAAAATCGCAGTACACTTCTGTTACCTGCCTGTAAACAAATAACGTCACCAGGTTTAATGCCTAACGCTTTACCGTCAACGTTTACTTCACTCAATCCCACAGTGTACTTACAATTACAATTCTGCGCCCATGAAAAATGTACCGATAAACAAGCAACCAACACAATGACAATTTTCAACATGGTTTTTCCTCTCATGATCTAGACTTAGGGTTTTATTTTAGCAAGCACCAGCACCTTGCTGATAATTTTTTTGATCGCACAAAAGTATCCCGGCAGGAACAGTTTTTTCTGTTTCATAAACATGCAGCATTACATGCGCCAGAGATGCAATTAGATTATACCTGAACCAGAGACATGGGTAGAGCACCAACAGAATGAGCAATATATTTCACAACAAGTGTGTATATATTTATATACTCATTAAACTATATATGGGCTCATGAAGATTAAAACGCGGTATTAATTCGGGCGCAATGTGTAATTATTTTGGCTTGTGGACAAGTGTTGTACAAGCCTGTCTCTATTTTGATTACAGTGCGAGTGTAGAAATTTTTTACACAGTTAAGGGTAAGTTTCAATATATACCGATGAGACAGTCAAAAAATTGGGTCAACTGCATTTGCCCTCAATATTAATTTTTTAAAAATTTTTTTGTCTCACTGCATAATTCTAATGCCAACATTCCATTGGATACTTTTACTCCTCATTTCGAAGTGCAGAGCGTGTCTCATCTATATAAATGTGAAAAACAACTATATAGCGTGAAAACAGTACAGCAAAAATTGAAGTGTCTCAAAAATCATCGCAGGCGATAGGACAATAATCAATTACCATTAGGACAGTATGAGAGAATTTCTACTTGAAAATTTGTGATGCAACATTAGTCGGTTTAACATCAACTATGCACTCTGCAGTATTAGACACAAGCCTCAATGCTTCAAATCAGTTATAAGAGTGCACGGAATAAGACACGAAGGTTTTATAATGAGCTGTCTCAAACGATATACTTCGTGCTCAGATTCGCGATGAGACATGAATTGGACAATGGTATATTTGAATTGATACGCGAGTATATAGCGTACAACGAACAGAACATTTCGCGTTTTCCAAAACAGGCCGAAAAAAGGAAGGACAGCTCTAGTAGCTGTCCTTTTGCTTCTGTACCCGGGGCGGGAGTTGAACCCGCACGACTATTACTAGCCACAGGATTTTAAGTCCTGCGTGTCTACCAATTCCACCACCCGGGCGTCCTGCTGACGTTTGCCAGCGGAGCTTGGTGTTAAATAAAAAAGTGTGAGGGTTCTCACACTTTTCTGTTTCTGTTAATCTCTCCTGTTTGGAAGATTAAGAGCGGGAAACGAGGCTCGAACTCGCGACCCCGACCTTGGCAAGGTCGTGCTCTACCAACTGAGCTACTCCCGCTTATCTGGCCCTTTGTTTCGTAAAGGGAGTGCAAATTTAAAGCGGAATCACAAATTTCCAAATCATGGTTATTTAAATCATGCAGATTTTTTCATCGCTTCAAATTCTTTTCGAAGCTCTACAGCATGTTGCTTGTTCTTTGAATGCTTGATATGATGAGGTACTCCCTTGAGATCTGATATTAATCCTACCGCCTGGAAACTTCTTAATATATAGTATGTTATATCGATCTCCCACCAGAAAAATCCTTGTCTGCCGGATACTTCGTAATAATGGTGGTTATTATGCCAACCCTCTCCCAATGTTAAAAGCGCAAGCCATAAACTATTTTTTGATTCATCGTTCGATTCATAGCGCTGCGTTCCAAACTTGTGCATGATCGAGTTGATGGAGAATGTTCCGTGGTATAAAATCACCGTACTTAAAAAGAATCCGATGAACAGTGAAGAAAAACCAGCGGAAGTAAACATAGCTGTTATGCTACCACCGTTTACAATTCCACCAAGTGCCATTACTACCAGTGCAAGAATAGTGGGCGGCACCAGGTAATGTTTATTAAGCCACATAAGCTCTGGATACTTGGCGTAGTCGCCTATAGTTTTATAGTCTGTTTCTTTAAAATCAGGACCCACGATCCATCCGATGTGTGAATACCAGAATCCATAAATTTTCATAGAGTGCGGATCTGCCGGTGTATCGCTGTGACGATGGTGATGACGGTGATGTGCTGCCCACCACAGCACTCCTTTTTGTGCTGAAGTCTGCGCCATAAATGCAATCACGGCCTGGAACCAACGTGATGTTTTATATGATTTGTGTGCGAAGTAACGATGATAACCTCCCGTAACCCAAAACATACGTGATACATATAGCACTGCACATATAGTCCAGTCAAACCATGTAGCACCTGTCCAGATTGCTCCAAGAGGTAAAAGATGTACTACTAAAAATGCCAGTTCCTGAACAAGAATTGGTTTTCTGCGTACTTCTGGTGTTAATGTTGTATTCGTCATTGGTAAACTAAACAAAGATTCCGGAAATAAATTCAGATCGATAAATGGGTCACATTTTCCTTACCGCACTACAAAGGTAAAGCATATTGAAATAACGGTTTTACTCATGTAATAATTTCTTGCAGAGCAAACAAGTGTGTGGTAGTCAATTGTTTAATTTTACAATACTTTCTATAAGTGGAATATGATGGCCCGATTTTGGTGTTATCTTTACAGCCCGCTTACAGAGGCACGGATGAACCAGGCACAGACCATAGCATTGTATCAACCATTACTCCAAACTATCGCCTATAATTTAGTGCGTTGCAAGGAGGATGCTGAGGATATTGTACAGGAGACTTTCGCAAAATGGCTGAGCATTGATCAACAGAAAATTGATAACACCAAAGCATATCTTATTCGTGCTGTTACCAACAACTGTCTGAATCATCTAAACTCCCTGCGCAAGAAAAAAGAAGAGTATATCGATAACGTTTCTGAAATGATAAAACATTTCAAAGAAACCAACCTTGCTCACCTGGATATGGACGCTGCGATTAAAGTGCTGCATTCAAAACTGGAGCCGCTCGAACGCGCAGTATACCTGCTGAAAGAAGTTTTTGATTTTGACTACGAAGAACTCCAGCAAACCTTCGACAAGAAAAAAGATCACTGTCGCCAGTTGTTCTTTCGCGCGAAGAAGAAATTAAGTGAGGAAACATCTAAGATCGACCTGCCTGATACATCCAAACTATTGGAAAGTTTTCGAAATGCCTGTTATTTGGGTAATGCCTCCGAACTCATTCAGGAGCTGAAAAATGATATTGCAGCTGCTATCAGCAAAAAATTTTAACTTTCTTTTTCATTTCTGTCACAAATCCGGTTGTCACTTGTCTTACAGTAAAAGGCTCTGTAAGAGCCTCAATTAATAAGTTTTATCTACAACCAATTTTCACATGATCGTCATTTTTGCATTTTTTATTGCGCACTGGTATCTCTCTCTTTTCTTCCAGACATTTTTTCTGCATCGGTATGCTTCTCATAAGGCGTTTACGATGAACAAATTCACGGAGAAGGTATTTTTTGTGCTGACGTGGATTTTTCAAGGCTCGAACTATTTAAGCCCATATGGTTATGGCGTTATGCACCGCATGCACCATGCTTTTGCCGATACGGAGGATGATCCGCACTCACCAAAGTATGACGAGACCATCTGGAATATGATGTGGAAAACCAAAACGATCTATTCTGATATCGCTAATAAAAGAATTGTTGTTGACAAGCGCTTTACTGAAGGAGTGCCGCAGTGGGAAGCCTTCGATAAATTTGCGCGCTCATGGCCGTCACGCATCTTTTGGGCTGCAGTATATATTACTATTTATGCTCAGTTCGCTACAGCATGGTGGTTATGGCTGTTGTTACCGATTCATTTTCTGATGAGCCCTGTTCACGGAGCGATCATTAACTGGTTTGCCCATAAATATGGTTACAGAAACTTTGAAGTTGGCGATACTTCTAAGAACTTCTTGCCTGTAGATTTTCTGATGATGGGCGAAAGCTATCACAACAACCACCACAAGCACGGAGGCCGCGCAAACTTCGGTGGAATTCGCTGGCACGAGATCGATCCAACCTATTTAGTTATTAAGGTGCTGGACAAACTAAACATTATTCAGATTGCCAGACGCAAAGAAGTAAGCCTTGAAAATGTGAAGAAGGCTGCCTGATAAAACATATCTAAAGAAGTATTTACAGATCCCCTTAGGAATTTCTTAAGGGGATTTTTTATTTTATACAGGCGAAAAAGATTACTGTAGAGAAATATTTCTCATGGCAGGTAATTAAAAAAAATTTGTCGGGGAAATAAACGAAGACTAGAAAAGATGATTGAAAAAATTTCGCTAACGGTGGGTTCCTTAGAAAAAGAAAGTGGTGATGGAGGGAATCGAACCCCCGACACAAGGATTTTCAGTCCTTTGCTCTACCAACTGAGCTACATCACCGGGAAATCACCACTGTCTCTTGTTCGACAGGGGCACAAAAGTATGTAAATTTATATTCGGTGCAAAACTCCAGACGAATTTATTGGAATTAATAGACATAGAGTTATTATCGCGTATGATTCAACAGATTGCTTTTATCATTACACTGGGTGCTGCCAGCTGGTTTATCTGGAAGCGAGCCTCCCGTATTCGTGCCAATATAAATCTTGGTAAAGACAAAGAAATAAAAGACAATCCTCAGCAACGGTTATCTAATATGATACTCGTGGCGCTCGGTCAGAAAAAAATGTTTAAGAGACCTGTTCCGGCCTTTCTTCATTTAATGATCTATGTAGGCTTCCTGGTTATCAACCTCGAGGTGCTCGAGTTTATTATTGATGGCCTGGCGGGCACGCACCGTATCTTCGCTCCGTATCTCGGAAGTTTCTATACAGTACTCATGAATATTTTTGAGTTCCTCGCGATGGCTGTTCTCCTCTCCTGCGTTTTCTTTTTACTCCGAAGAAATGTTTTAAAGCTGAAAAGATTTTGGGCACGCGAACTTGTGGGATGGCCGAGACTGGATGCGAATATTATTCTTTGCACCGAGATCGTTTTGATGCTTGCCATCTTAACCATGAATGCCACCGACCAGGTTCTTCAACGATCGAATGAACACTACGCAGCTACGGGTAAATTATTTTTCAGTTCGTTTCTCATTCCTCTTTTCGATTCACTGCCGGAAGGTACCCTTATATTTATTGAACGATTTGCCTGGTGGTTTCACATCATCGGTATTCTGGGCTTCGCTATATATGTAACGTACTCCAAGCACCTCCACATTTTCCTCGGGTTCCCGAATACATACTTCGCCAACGTAGAGGCTAAGGGCCACATGAAAAATATGCCTGTAGTGACGAACGAAGTAAAAATGATGCTAGGCCTGGCGGATGCAAATGCTGCGGCTGCGCCTCCTGCAGAACCCGGACGCTTCGGGGCAAAAGATATAAATGACCTGAATTGGAACAACCTGCTTGCAGCATATTCATGCACCGAATGCGGCCGCTGCACATCGGAGTGCCCTGCGAATATTACCGGTAAAAAATTATCGCCACGCAAGATCATGATGGATACGCGCGATCGCATGGAAGATGTAGGAAAGAGTCTTGAAAAAGGTGGACCTGGTTTACAGGATGGAAAAACATTGCTCGGAGACTACATCACCAAAGAAGAAATTAACGCCTGTACCAGTTGCAACGCCTGCGTTGAAGCATGTCCAGTGATGATTAACCCACTGGAAATTATTTTAGAATTAAGACGCTATGTTGCCATGGAAGAATCTGGTTCACCAGCTTCGTGGAACTCTGTGTTTCAAAATATAGAGACCAACTTTGCGCCCTGGAAATTTTCTCCGAGCGATCGCTTTAACTGGGCGAAAGATGAGAAATAAATTTATAGCATCACCTAACGACTAACTATAACCATGACTATACACACAATGGCCGATATGGCCGCTAAAGGTGAAACACCCGAAGTTCTTTTTTGGGTTGGTTGTGCCGGATCTTTTGATGATCGTTACAAACGCGTGACAAAAGCATTCGTAAAAATTCTGAATGCTGTTAATATAAAATTCGCAGTGCTTGGTACGGAAGAAACCTGCACGGGCGACCCTGCCAGACGAGCCGGCAATGAATTTCTTTTTCAGATGCAAGCCATGAGCAACATACAGGTGTTGAATGGCTATGGCGTTAAAAAAATTGTTACGGCCTGCCCGCATTGTTTCAACACCATTAAAAATGAATATCCTGAGCTTGGCGGAAATTATGAAGTGATTCACCACTCAACATTCCTTCAGCAATTGATTAATGAAGGAAAGATCAAAGTAGAAGGTGGCGCGTTCAAGGGAAAGAAAATTACCTATCACGATTCATGCTATCTCGGAAGAGCCAACAATATATATGAGGCACCACGTGCGGTTCTCGAGGCACTTGACGCAGATTTAGTAGAGATGAAGCGGTGCCGAACAACTGGATTATGCTGCGGTGCCGGAGGTGCACAAATGTTTAAAGAACCCGAGAAAGGTGATAAAGATATAAATGTAGAGCGCACAGAAGAGGCGTTGAACACAGGTGCATCCACCATTGCCGTAGCTTGTCCGTTCTGCATGACCATGATGAGCGATGGAGTTAAGAACAAAGAGCGCGAAGCAGAAGTAAAGGTGAAGGATTTGGCAGAACTTATTGTTGAGGCCAACGGTTTACAATAAGCATATCCGGTGCTACCAAGGCACTTCAAAAAATTCTCAAGGCTATGTATATACCATTCGAATCTCTCCCGTCACACTCCAGAGTCTGGATTTACCAGTCGGGTAAAAAATTTACGCAGGCTGATATCGACACAATCTCAAAGGCTCTTGTTTCGTTTACTCAGAGCTGGTCTGTACACGGCCAACCTATGGATGCATCGTTCGATATTCGCCATGATCATTTTATTATTCTTGCTGTGAATGACCAGGCAAGCGGATGTTCCATTGACAGTTCGGTAAGAACGATAAAAGAAATTGGTACTTCCATTGGTGCCGATCTCTTCGATCGTACCCAAGTGGCGTTCCGGGTAAAAGATGAAGTATTGCTGCTGAAGCTTGCTGAGCTGAAGCAAAAATTTGAGGAAGGTATATGGCATGAGCAAACGCCAACATTCAATAACCTTGTAGACACAAAAGCAGCGTTGGCAGACAATTGGGTGGTGGCGGCCGGCACTACATGGTTAAAACGTTATCTTCCGAAGGAAACCGTATCGCGTTAATTCAATAATTCGTAGCTTTAACAATATATTCAAGCGGTTATGAAGTCTACATTTTTTTCGCTTCTGGTTTTGCTTCTGGCGGTAAGTGCATGCAGCACAGAAAAGAAAGCCCAGAAAGCATTCCTCCTCGGTAAATACCAAAACGCGATCGAACTGTATAAGAAAACGGGAAATAGTCCGAAGGCTAATTTCTTCATTGCCGAATCATACCGATTGTCCAACCGATATAAAGAGGCTGAACAGTTTTATGCAAGGGCCGGTGGCCGCGGTATTGATAAAGACACCGTTAAATTTTATTACGCACAGTCTCTTAAAGCCAACGCTAAATATGATGAAGCGAAAAAACAATACGAGGAATTAATCGCTTCAACATCCAATGATCTATTGAAAGATCGGGCACGCTCCGAAATGAACGGCCTCGATTACCTGGCCAAGCTTAGCGAAACCAAGAGCTACTATAAAGTAAAGAACCTCGAAAGTATCAATACTCCTGCCAGCGAATACTCTCCGGTATACCTCAACAGCGAACTTTACTTTACATCATCACGCGGTGATGGTAAGATATATGAAGCAGAAGGAAAACCTTTTACCGATCTGTATAAAGTTACAACCAAAGGTGCCAACGTTGATATTAATACAGTGACCAAATTACCTGAAGGTATAAACGACAACATCCGGAATGAAGGATGTGTTACCTTCTCGCCTGATGGAAAGGTCATGGTGTTTGCCAAGGGTAACTCTGAAAAGAAAAAAGGCGGTGGAGCCGATGTTGACCTATATATCTCGCGCTTCCGCAATAACGTTTGGTCAGAGCCTGTACCGATAAACATCAATACACAATTCAAAAATGAGTCCGACCCGGATGCAAAAAACTTTAGTTGGGATTCATCACCGGCATTCAGTCCGGACGGCCGCACACTTTACTTTGCTTCTAACCGCAAGGGTGGTTATGGTGGAACCGATCTATACTCGGCACAAATGGATTCGCGCGGCAGGTTTACCCGCGTGCGTAACCTCGGGCCAGAGATCAACACGCCAGGCAACGAACTGTTCCCCTATGTAGCAGAAGATGCCAAGCTATATTTCGCTTCCGATGCACATCCCGGATACGGTGGTCTGGATATGTTTGTGGTGAAGCGCGCAAACGGAAAAACACAAATTGAAAATTTAGGTCAGCCCATGAACTCATCGGATGATGATTTCGGAATTTTCCTTTTCAAACCCGATCGCGGATTCTTCGCTTCCAATCGTAACGGAGGTAGAGGTGATGATGACATCTATACTTTCATCAATGAAGATCCGAACCTGAAGGTTGTTAACTACTACCTGCAGGGTATAGCGTATACGGAAGACAAAAATCAGAACAGACAAATTCTGCCAAACACCAAAGTAAGTTTACTCGATGGCAAGGGCGACATCATGCAAGATTATACCACAGGCAATGACGGAAAGTTCTTGTTCCGTGTATATGAGAACGAAGATTACAGCCTCGTTGGTGAAACCGATGGCTACCTCATCAAACGTCAGGGATATACCATGAAAGGCAAATCGGTTGACCCTAATTCATTGAAAGACCTGATCACGACTATCACGCTGGATACGGTCATCGTACTTGACAAGATCGAGCTCAACCGGATTTTCGTGATGGAAAATATATACTATAACTATAACAAATCTGATATCCGCCCGGATGCAGCAAAAGAACTTGACAAGCTTGTTCAATTGCTCGTTGATAATCCGGAGATCAAAATAGAATTGGGATCACATACCGATAGTGTTGATACAGATGATTATAACCAGCGACTGTCTCAAAGACGTGCGGAGTCGGCCGTAGGCTATATTGTGCAGCATGGTATTTCACCCGATCGTCTTGTAGCAAAAGGATACGGAGAGTCAAAACCGATTGCGCGAAATACAAATCCGGATGGAACGGATAACCCGGTGGGTCGTCAGAAAAACCGTAGAACGGAATTCAAGATTCTTGAAGTAACGGCCCGCGTGAAGCCGATCGAAGACGAAGAGGTTGACGAAGAGGACAAATACTTCAGGGACAATTAAGCTGTATAAGCTGATTCATTTCTTTAAGAAAACTTAACAGGATACTCAAAGCAGAGTATCCTGTTTTTTATTTCTTTACGTTGACACCAAAATCTATCGAAATGAAAATACGGAACCTGTTATGCTATAGCATCGCCCTGATTGTTATCGCGGCATGCTCGTCCAAAAAAACTTCCAACAAGAAATTTTCGGAGGCTGTTGCTCCGCTATACGAAAGTTCGCTGAAGCCGTTTTATCATGGCGTTGCTTCGGGCGATCCGCTTCAAGACCGCGTGATCATCTGGACACGGGTTACTCCGGAGGATTCCGCAGCTACAATACAAGTGCGTTGGGACATAGCGTCCGATGAAAATTTCTCAACTATACTGAAGTCAGACTCTGTTACTACCGATGCAACAAAAGACTATACCGTGAAAGTAGATGTAGATGGATTGCAACCTGCCCATCATTACTACTACCGCTTCCATGCACTTGGACAAACTTCTCCGACTGGTCGTACAAGAACATTATCAAGCGATGCAGTGGATAGCTTAAGGTTTGCCATTGTAAGTTGCAGTAATTGGGAGTTCGGATATTTCAATCCATACTCAATCATTGCCGACAAAGAGGTTGATGCTGTTATACACCTGGGAGACTATATATATGAGTACGCCACCGGAGTGTATGGCGATACAACCATCGGAAGAAAAAATTTGCCAGCACATGAGATTGTTTCATTGAGCGACTATCGAACACGCTATTCGCAATATCACCTGGATGAAGGTTTGAGAAAGTTACGCATGCGCCATCCGCTAATTACCATTTGGGATGATCACGAAGTAGCGAACAATGTATATACTGAAGGTGCGCAAAATCATCAACCTGAAGAAGGCGATTTCAATGCGCGTAAAGCGGCAGCGCGACAAGCATATTACGAGTGGATGCCAATCCGCGAAAGCGATAAACTATACCGATCATTTTCGTTTGGAAAGTTAGCGGACCTCATCATGCTGGACGAACGCCTTGAAGGACGTACCGCTCCAGTCGATAGCGTAAGTGCTCCTGATTTTGAAAGTGACAAACGCAGCATGCTTGGTGTTGAGCAGCTTCAGTGGTTCGAGCGCTCTATGAAAGATTCAAAAGCAACCTGGAAAGTTATTGGCAACCAGGTTCTCTTTTCAGACCTTAACATCAGTGGCCTCTATAAAAATGACATGCCTAAAAATCTCGATGCATGGGATGGTTATCCTTCCGAGAAAAAACGCATCGAACAATATATAGTTGAAAATAAAATCGAAGATATACTCTTTGTTACGGGCGATACGCATGCTTCGTGGGCCATCGAAACATTTGCGGAAGGTCTTGCCAACACAAAAGGCAAACAGGCACTGGCTGTCGAGTTGGGCACTACAAGTGTATCATCCGGAAACGGAAATGAAGGAAAGCCTGACGATAGTGTGAAGGTGAAAGAACAGAAATTGCTGAAACAAAATCCACACATTAAATATCTGAACAACCGCGATCACGGCTATCTCTTGCTCACGCTATATCCGCAAAAAGCAAAAGCAGAATGGTTTTATGCTGAAACGCTTCGCAGCATCAGTAAGAAAGAAATTCTTGGAAAAAGTTTCAGCATTGCACAAGGCAAACACATTCTACAATAACGCAGTTGAATTTTTTATAGTGCTTGAAAAAGGTTGCATTCTGCAGCCTTTTTTGTTTTAAAATGAAAGTAAACGATGGCACGGAGCTTGCGTTAATACTATAAATAAACAAGTATAGTTATGAAAACGCTGCTAACCGTGCTGTTGCTCTTGATAGGCGCTACTCGCGCCTTTGCGTATGATTCCGGCATTGCGATTCAGACCGAAGATCGAACCGGTATATTGGTTTCGGTTAATGGAAAACTTTACAACAAACAACCTGGTAAAGTTGTACGCGTACGAAGTATGCCAGGCTTATTTCACCTAGAAGTAAAAGTTCTTAACCCGTGGAATAAGCAATGGTATATTGTTCGTAAAGATGTGCGTGTTGAAAAAGGATTTGAGTTTCAGTATAAGGTTGTTTTCGTTAACAAGCTTAAACCCGAAATTATAGAAGTAAAAAAGTACCCGATTTACTCGAAGTACTTCCTTAATCCTAATCTATATAACAGGCATCCTGTTTCGTAGCATTTAGCTTCGTCTTTTTGAAAGCACTACGAACAGAAGTATAATTACAAAGATGGTGAGGATGCTTGTGTTCCAGAAAACAAAGGGTCCATGGAAATTCCAGCTGAACAACCAGCCGAATAAACCCATGATGCCTCCTAACACAGCACCGAATAGCCCCATCACAGCACCAAAGATCGCTCCGAAGATTCCGATAATTCCACTAAGAATTCCGCCTGCAATGCCAATCCATATAGGAAAGGTTACAATCAAAAGCACAATGAGGAGAATCGTAGTGGTCGAGGTGTTTGAACTTCTGCTTTGCATAAGATTGTAATTTGGTACGTTTACTATCTCTTTACAAAAGTCCTACCCGTTTTTTAAAACGCTCTTTCAAGCTAGTGAAGGCAGTTTTTTGCCTCAACGTCCCTATCCATTTGTAAGCAAATGAACAGTTCCGTTTACAAATTCGTACACCTTATAAAATAGAAAAGGCCGGATTTCTCCGACCTCCTCAGTTTAGGTTAAGGTATGAGTTCTTAAATATTTTCGCACCGATTAGAAAGGATACTCTCCTTTCGCAATTACATAGTCAGCTACTTTTCTTCTGGCTTCTTTTAGATTGTATGCATCAATTTTTGTAAAGCGTTTCAATCCCATAAGCATGAGGCGTTGTTCATCTCCATCAGCAAAAGCTGAAATCGCTTCTCTTCCTACTGCTGCTGCTTTACCAATCGCGTGATGTAAGTATATCAGCGCCATTTCTTTTTGAATCTCAGTTGCCTTTTCTCCTTTTTGTGCGATGAGTTTTTCAACACGCAACAGAACAGATTCCGCCACATAAGCTTCGATAAGTATATCTGCCAGGTTCATGATGATCTCCTGTTGCTCAGAAAGCTTCATCATAAATTTCTGTACAGCCGATCCGGCAATCATCAATCCTGCTTTCTTCAGATTTGCCAGTGCCTTCTTCTCTTTAACAAATATACCTTCCTCTTCGCTCGCTCCGAAATCAGGTATAGCCATCAGATCTTTTTGCACAGCCATAGCGGGCGTCATCAGATCGATTGTTCCTTTCATCGCACGCTTCAATAACATGTCGATGGTGAGCAGGCGGTTAATTTCATTGGTTCCTTCGAAGATCCGGTTGATACGAGCATCGCGATACGCGCGGTCCATCGGACCTTCAGCCGAGAAGCCCATACCTCCGTAAATCTGAACACCTTCATCGGTAACAAAATCCAAAACTTCAGAGCCGTGTACTTTTAATATAGCGCACTCAATAGCAAATTCTTCCAGGGCTTTCAAACGTGCTTTGGAAGAATCCATGCCTCCTGCTGTAAATGCATTGTAAGCGTCATCTATATTCTGGCTTGCGCGATAGTGCGCAGATTCAGAAGCAAATACCTTTGTTACCATTTCAGCAATTTTGTGCTTGATAGCACCGAACGATGAAATTGAAACTCCGAACTGTTTACGCTCATTCGAATATTTGGTAGCAAGTGTTACCGTATGCTTACTTCCTCCGAGCGCTGCTATGCCTAACTTGATACGACCTATATTCAAAATGTTTACCGCAATCTTGAAACCATTCTCGCGTTCACTCAAAAGATTTTCAACCGGAACCTTGCAGTCGTTGAAGAAAATCTGGCGGGTAGACGATCCTTTTATACCCATCTTCTTTTCTTCTTCGTTCATGGTTATACCACCGAACGATTTTTCAACGATAAAGGCACTGAGGTTTTTGTCATTATCAATCTTGGCGAATACAACATATATATCTGCAAAACCTCCGTTAGTGATCCACATTTTCTGGCCATTGATAATATAGTGTTTACCATCGGCACTTAATGCAGCCTTTGTTTTACCGCTGTTGGCATCGGAACCTGAATCCGGTTCTGTTAAACAGTATGCAGCCTTCCACTCACCTGTGGCGAGCTTTGGTATATATTTCTGTTTTTGCGCATCGTTACCATAATAGAGTATAGGAAGTGTACCGATACCGGTATGTGCCGATAGTGCTACAGCTACTGAATGACCGGCACCTATTACTTCCGCTACAAGCATGGTGGTATTGAAGTCCATACCGAAACCACCCAGCTCGGCAGGCACTGATGTACCGAGTAAACCAAGCTCACCAGCTTTATCAAGAATAGAAGGCATCAACTTCGGGTCCTTCATCGAGTCGATCGCATCCAGGTGTGGCCAGACTTCTTTTGCAAGAAAATCTTTACACTGCTGCTGGATCATGCGCTGCTCTTCGTTGAATTCTTCCGGAATGAAAATTTCATTGGCTGCAGTTTCGCGAATAAGAAACTCCCCTCCCTTGATGGCTTGTTTTTCGGCTGTGGTAGTACTCATAACCTATAATGTTTTTATAAATTCTTGTTGATTCGTTTTCAGAAATATTTCGCAACGTCTTTTTACAGAAGCTCATATATACCGGCTACGCCCTGGCCTCCGCCAACACAGGCTGTAACCATTCCATATTTTTTCTTCTGTCTGCGAAGCTCACCAAAGAGTTGAACAGAAAGTCTTGCACCAGACGACCCCAACGGGTGGCCTACTGCAATTGCTCCTCCGTTTACATTTAACTTGGTGCGATCTATACCAAGTTCTTTTACTACTGCCAATGACTGTGCAGCAAACGCTTCGTTCAATTCAAACAGATCGATATCGTCTAATTTCAGATCGGCAAGTTTCAATGCTTTTGGTATAGCAGCCACCGGGCCGATTCCCATAATGCGCGGATCAACACCAGCTACAGCGTAGCTCACCATTCGCGCGATTGGTTTAACATTCAATTGCTTTACCATTCTTTCAGACATTACCACTACGAACGCAGCACCGTCTGAAGTTTGCGATGAGTTACCGGCCGTAACAGTTCCACCGGCAGCAAACACCGGTTTCAATTTTGAAAGTCCTTCAACTGTTGTGTCGGTACGTATACCTTCATCTTTATCTACGATGAATTCGCGCGTTTTCTTTTTCATGTTCTCATCCACATATACTTCCTTCACCGTGATGGGAACAACTTCATCTTTAAATTTACCTTCCTTCCACGCAGCGGCAGCTTTCATGTGCGACTCGTACGAGAACTGATCTTGTTCTTCGCGTGAAATTTTAAATTGCTTGGATACTTCTTCTGCGGTAAGACCCATGCTGGTATAATAAGTAGGATGATCTTTCGCGATGGTATAATTCAATGCGGTTTTTATACCCATTACCGGCACAAGTGACATTGACTCTGTTCCACCCGCTATAATTACATCGGCCTGACCTGCATGAATACGTGCACTCGCGATCGCGATGGTTTCTACACCCGAGCCACAATAACGATTCACCACCATACCCGGAGTATCTATACCCAACGCAAGCAACGAGATCATGCGTCCCATCTGCATACCTTGTTCAGCTTCGGGTACTGCGTTACCAACGATCAAATCGTCAACCATTTTATTTTCAAGTCCGGGAACAGACTTTACCAGATGCTTGATCACATCAGCAGCAAGGTCGTCTGGTCTTGTAAAACGAAACCCGCCTTTCTTTGCTTTACCAACGCCAGTTCTAAAACCAGCTACTATATATGCATCCATAGTTTAATATTTTAGTTTCGAAGTGGTTTACCACCGGTTAATATCGACTGAATTCTTTCCAATGTTTTCTTTTCACCTGTGAGTGACACGAATGCTTCACGCTCCAGGTCGAGCAGATATTGTTCGCTTACTTCCTGTGCATACGAGAGATCACCTCCACACATTACGTTGGCAATCCAACGGGCAATTTTTTTATCATGATCGCTGATATAGTTACCCATGCGCATACCTTCAACACCTGCCATGAAGAGTGCCATACCCGTGCGACCCTGAACTTTTATATTTTTGGCAGGTACAGGCATAGTATATCCTGCTTCCGCCAATTCCAGTACAGCTGCTTTTGCATCGAGAATCTGACGATCTCTGTTAACAGAAATTCTATCTTTACTTCTCAGTATACCCATTTCGCGCGCCTCCTCTGCTGATAAGGCAACTTTTGCAGTTGCTATATTCATAAACGCATTTTGAAGTGCATTCAGTTCTACATCGCCTTCTTCCAGCGCATCGCTCACGCGTTTGGTAAGTTCTTTTGTTCCACCTCCACCGGGAATCAATCCTACACCAACTTCAACAAGGCCTATATAGGTTTCCGCAGCTGCTTGCGCGAGATCCGAGTGAAGCGTCATCTCACAACCACCTCCGAGTGTTCGGCCTTGTGGAGCAACAACCACCGGAACGGACGAATAGCGAATGCGCATAACCGAGTTTTGAAATTGACGAACCATAAAATCGATCTCGTCATACTCCTGCTCGATAGCATACATGAATACGAGACCAAGGTTTGCACCCAATGAAAAGTCTGCACCCTGGTGACCGATAACTAATCCTTTGAAATCTTTTTCTGCGAGATCAATCGCTTTGTTCAATCCTTCAATAACCGAGCTGCCCAGTGTATAGCTCTTGCTGTGCCAAGAGAAATCAATCACGCCATCGCCTATATCGGTAACTTTAGACTCTGCGTTTTTCCAGACTATATTATTGCTGAGGTTTTCAAGAATGATAAATTCTTCTTTACCTGGTATATTTTTATAACTCTTGGAAGGTATATCGTAATACTGACGTTTGCCGCCTTCTATTTTATAGAAAGATTTATTTCCTGAAGCGACCATGTCGTATACCCATGCGGCAGGTTTATAGCCTGTGGCTTCCATTGTCTGAATTGACTTCTCCACACCAACGGCATCCCATGTTTCAAACGGACCGAGTTCCCAACCGAAACCGGCACATACAGCATCATCGATTTTATAGAGTTCGTCAGCAATTTCAGGTATACGGTTGCTGGCATATTGAAACAATCCGAAAAATGCATCGCGATAAAAATCACCGGCCTTATCTTTTCCGGCCAGCAAAACTTTAAAACGATCTTTCAGATTATCGATTGTTTTGGTGGTTTCGAGCGTAGCAAATTTTGCTTTCGCTTTTGTTTTATACTCCAGCGTTTTAAGATCCAGTGTCAGGATCTCGGTTTCGCCTTTTGCATTTTTTGATTTTTTATAGAAACCCTGACCAGTCTTGTCACCTAGCCATTTATTTTTTTCAAGTTGATTAACTACATCGGGCAGCTTGAACATTTCACGACCTTCATCATTCGGAAGCGCTGCATATAAATTGTTCGCTACTTTAACTAGCGTATCGAGTCCTACTAAGTCGGATGTGCGAAAGGTTGCAGATTTAGGTCTGCCGATAACCGGACCGGTAAGTTTATCAATTTCATCCACATTGAGATCGAACTTACGCATGGCGTCAATTACTTTTAACAAGCCCCAAACACCAACGCGGTTCCCTATAAATGCAGGCGTATCTTTACAAAGCACTGTTGTTTTTCCGAGGTATAAATCGCCATAGTGCATCAGGAATTTTACTACCTCCGGATCAGTATGCGGTGTAGGTATAATCTCGAATAATTTGAGATAGCGTGGCGGATTAAAGAAGTGCGTACCCGCAAAATTCTTTTTAAAGTCTTCGCTTCTTCCTTCGGCCATCAGGTGAATTGGTATACCTGAAGTGTTTGAAGTAACAAGTGTTCCGCTCTTGCGAAATTTCTCTACCTGCTCGTATACTTTCTTCTTGATGTCGAGATTTTCAACAACTACTTCTATAATCCAGTCGTAATCTTTGATCTTCGGCATATCATCGTCAAAGTTGCCGAGCGTGATGCGTGAAATAAATTTCTTGCTATAGATCGGACCGGGACTCGATTTGATCGAACGATCGAACGAGCTCTGCACAATTCGATTTTTTACGACTTTACTTTCAAGCGAAAGACCTTTGGCTTTCTCTTCATCCATAAGTTCTTTCGGGGCAATATCCAATAACATTACCTGGCAGCCAATGTTGGCAAAATGACAAGCAATGGCGGAGCCCATTACTCCGGAACCTAAAACAGCAACTTTGCGAATAGAACGTTTCATACTTTATGTTTGATGTGGTCGCATGTATATATGTCACACGCGTCCGAAGTTAATTCTATACTTTTTCGTAAATGTTATTTCGATCGATTATCTGATTTATGTTTTGCAGTACATCAAAAAATACGGCAAGTTTTTCAGCATCTATCTCTTCGCGCACTGCGTCGTTAAATCGAAGAACGGTTTTCCGCGATACTTCTTTTTTCTTTTTACCGAGATCTGTCAAAAAAATTCTCACCGAACGTTTATCAACAGGATCGGGCTCACGGTATATTAGTTTTTTCTCTTCCATGGTCTTGAGCATGCGCGTAAGACTTCTAGCTTCGAGACCCATGAGCGGTGCAATTTTAGTAGCGGGAGTTCCGTCTTCAGAATGTATATTTAGAAGAACGAACCCGATGGACGTAGTGATATCATATTTACTCGCCTGTTGATTATACATTCGAGCAATTGCGTGCCACGCTGTTTTTATATGATGATCTACGGTTTCTTCCCTTCGCATACGTTTGAATCGGGGATAGCGAAGGTAGAAAAATTTTGGTATGCATGCAGAGTAATTGAAATTTTTTTTCGGGGCGATTTTTCAAAAATTCAATCTGCGTTTTTGAGGCACAGACAGCGTTTTTGATTTTTAACAATTTTACATTTTCCACAAAAATGCATTAGGAAAGCCCAGACGCAGTTTTTGAATTTTATAGTTTTAATAGAATCAACACAAAAGCGAAGCGAAAAATGGAATTTAAGCAACTACAAGAGCAGTATGCAAAGCATGGCAAAGTGAAAACCATCTCGTTTCGTCCGAAGCGACTCGAGCCGGTCAGATTCACGCGGGAGATTTTGGCGATAAAGGATAAAGGTCTTGAAGGCGATCGTTACAAAAATTCAGGAGGCGACCGACAAGTTACGCTCATACAAGTCGAGGACTTAAAAGCAATTGCGAGCTATCTCGGGCGGGAAGAAATTGATCCGGCACTCACACGAAGAAATATAGTATCAGAAGGTATAAATCTTCTTTCTTTAAAAGGAAAGCGATTCAAAATCGGAGAAGCTGTTCTTGAATATACCGGAGATTGTCATCCGTGTTCGCGAATGGAAGAAAGTTTAGGTCATGGCGGATATAACGCGATGCGCGGACATGGAGGTATAACAGCAAAAGTTATTGAAGGCGGTGTTATTCGTGAGGGTGATGATATTAATCCGATTTGATTCATGTTAAAGACGCTTCGCCTAAAGCCATTCGATAAAAGAGGATTTCCATTTGATCTTCCTGTTCTCCAGAATTTCAAAGAGATTGAAATTGATTTGCCTATAACAATTTTTATCGGAGACAACGGCTGCGGCAAATCGACCATTCTTGAAACACTCGCGTACTCCATCGGATTACCAACGATTAGTAGCAAGAGTATAGAAACAGACGGCTCGCTAAAAGCGGCAAAATTATTGGCTCCTTATTTTCAATTATCATGGACGAATAAAACCCGACAGGGATTATTTTTTCGCGCAGAAGATTTTACCGGCTTCATCCGATCCGTTAACGAACTGCGAAGTGCTTTTGATAAAGACATGCAGGATTTTGAAGCATCGCTTGAGGGCCACTCACTTGAAAGAGTCCGTGGTATGATAACAGGACAAAAGAATGCGTTGATTGAAAAATATGGCAGCGATCTCAATGCCTATTCGCATGGAGAAGGTTTTTTGAAAATTTTCGAATCTCGCTTTACGCAAAAGGGTATTTATATATTAGACGAACCAGAGGCATCGCTTTCTCCGCTTCGCCAGCTTTCTTTAATTTCACTTATTAAAGAGATGGTTCAGCAACGCGGCGCACAATTCATTTTGGCCACACATTCTCCTATATTAATGGGCATCCCAAATGCAAAACTTTTGGAATTACGCGATGGGCTGATTACGCAAACGAGTTTTGAAGAAACCGAGCATTACAGAATAACCAAAGGCTTTCTGGAAAACCGCGAACAGTTTTTACGATTTCTATAATCTATACAAATGTCGTTGCAATCTCGGTTTTTTATAGGGGTACTGTTTACAGCACTTTTGTAAATTTTTTGACCACTTTCTAGGGATGATTTTCTAAAGACGCTTGTATTTTTTTTCATTTTGTTGTTGCAAACCAATGTTACTTCCAAGCATGCATATTTTCAAAAATTAGGTCTGGAATGAATCAATGCACTTTCTAAATATATAGTGTTTTAATTTTCTTCATTATTCAATGTAGATTCGTTCGCTTCATTTTTTCATAAAGTCGATATGCACAGTTTTTAACACTGCTGTCAGGTATTTTTAAAATTCGAATTGCTTTAAAAAATAATCTATCTTTGGGTGGGAGAATGCCCATTTGTCTATATGAAAAGGCTTTACACTTTAACCTGCTTGCTGTTGGCATGCTCAACGGCCTTGTTTGCCCAGTTATCAGGCACTGTTACAGTAGGTACTTCAGGAATGTATCCTGATCTCACAGGTTCATCCGGACTTTTCAATGCAATCAATGTTAATGGTATGAATGGAAATGTTACCGTAAGCATTGTGTCTGACATCACTGAACCGGGAACACACAGTTTAAATCAGCGAACAGAGTTTGGCGGTCCGTTCCTTCTTACCATTCGACCAAGTTCAAACGTGATGCGAACTATAACCGGAGCAACAGGTGGTGGCCTTGCACTTATTCGTTTTACAGGAGCTGACCGTGTTATAATTGATGGAAGAGATCCTTCTAATTCAACATTTGATTATTCAAATCGCTACCTCACATTCTCAAATACATTCGAGAATGTTACACCTGCCGGTGAAGGAATTGTTTTCAGTTTTAGCGGTGGTGCTATAGATAACTCACTTCGTTCTATCATCATTGAAGGAAATGATGCAAACGTAAATCGCGGTGTCGTTTTTTTTGGGGGTGGCGGTACAGTGGGTAACAATAACATTGTAGTAGAATACTGCGACATAAAAAATTCAAGTCTTCATCCGTCAAACGGGATATATTCTTCGGGTTCCTTTGGAACACCCAATCAAAACAACACCATTCGCTATAATAGAATTTACGATTTCTTTTTTGGTGTTGGTACTGTGAACACCGGTCGCGGAATTTTTCTAAGCTCCAACAATGATAACTGGACGATTGAAAATAATTCCATCTATCAAACATCAGCCATATCAAACACTGCGAGTAAAGATATATATGGTATAAACATTACGAGTTCAGGTACATATTATATCAATAATAACTACATCGGCGGTGACAGTCCGTTGGCTGCCGTTAGCAGTATTCCATGGACATCGTCCAACAGTTCTTCCTATATCCGTTCGCGTCTCATCTGGCTTGAGCCCAGTTCAGGAACAACAACTGCAGAAATTTCAGGCAACGTCCTCACGAATATAAATGCAACGAGCCACGCAGCAACTGCTGCAACATTGCTGGTGGGTATTTTTGCAAACAATTGTAATTGCACGATTGAAGATAATTTTATCGGCTCGAAGGCAGACGGAACAGGAAGTATAGCTGTAACCGACAACACAGACGGTGGAACCGTGATTGGTATACAAACGAGTGGAACCCAACCTGTGGTGATACAGGAAAATACTGTTCAGAATTTTGTTGTGAGTAACAGCGGAGCGACTCCTTCAACATCAGCGCTCTTCAGAGGTATTGATCTTAACGTATCGAGCACTACGTACTCAACAGTTTTGAAAAATACGATCGTTAAAAATACAATTACCAGCAAGCCTTCGGGAGTTCAGTATATCTTCTCGGGAATTAATACCGGCACTGCCGGAGTTCGTGCCAACATTACAAAAAATGAAATCGGATCGCTTAGCGATAACACGCGGGCAAATTCTGTTGTGATCGATGCTTGCACTACATGTCCTTCAGAATATGAGATCGTTGGTATCAACACGAACACTACCAGCAACTATAGTTATGTAGATAAAAATAAAATCGGATACATCGTAGCATCCGGTGCTTCTACTGTAAACTATAGATTAACAGGTATAACAGCCGGAGCAAATGTCAGCAGCGTTCAGCGAAACACGATCAGCAACTTGCAAAGCAATTCCAATTTTGCAACGATATCAGGCATCTCGGTCGGAAGCTCCGATGTAAACCTCGCGCTTGTCAACAACATGATAACACTCGGCTCCAGCGTAACGGCTGATGCAGCGATCTATGGTTTCTATAATTTTTACACTAACACGTCAACACTTTCTCTCTTTGCAAATTCAGTGGTGATCACGGGAGCGAATGGTGGAAGCAGTGCAACTACCGCATCATTTTTCAGATCGTCCAACTCGCCTGTTAATGTTCAGAGTAATATTCTTTTTAATAATCGCAGCGGTGGAAGTGGCAACTACGCTATTGCTATGAACAATCTCGCCAATTTTACAACTGCATCATCTGACTATAATTTATTGTACAATACCAATGCTGTAGCGAATGTTGCCAGTACCAATTATGATTTTGCAACCTGGCAAGGTGTTGCTGATGCGAATTCAAAATTTTCGGATCTCGGAACGATTGCATCGACACCGAACGGAAAATTTATTTCGATCGCGTCAGGTGATTTGCGAATACCAGAAGATGGATCAACTGTGGTTGATGATAATATAGTTGACCAGGGAGCTTCCGTTGTAACCGAAGATATAGATGGAGCACAACGTTTAAATGTACCAGACATTGGAGCAAGTGAAGTGCTCATAACCTGGCTCGGAGGTTCAGCAGGTAATGAAACCAACTGGTACACAGCTGCAAACTGGTCGGGCAATGTTGTTCCATCATGTGGTGGTCGCGACCGTATCAAAATAAGTAAAGCTACTTTCCAGCCAAATATAGCTTCATCTGTTACGGTTAAAGAACTTGTTATTATTGAAGATGCGATGGTTACACTTTCAGGAGCCGGAAGTATCAGCCAATGTACTGATGGTGTTGCTCCATATGGAGTGGTTGTAAATGGAAGTCTTGTTGTTTCGGGAAGTCAGAGCATAGATCTGATCGGAAATTTTACACAAAATAATTCTTTCGATGCTGGTAGCGGTACTATAACATTGAGTGGCAGCAGCGCTCAGCAAATTTCAGGAGATGATCAGTTTTCTATTTACGATCTTATTGTTGACGGAGGTGGTGCAAAAAATATTTCGCAAAATGTAGTGGTTGATAACCTGATGACTTTTGTAGATGGAATTGTGAACACATCATCAAGTGGTCATATAATTTTTGGTACCGGTGGAAGTTATACCGGTGTGAGTGATGCTACGCACATCAATGGTCCTGCCGGCAAACAAACAAACTCGATGGGGTCATTTACTTTCCCGATCGGAAAAAGTGGAAGATTACGAGAACTCTCCATTACAGCAACCAATACTCCGCTTACAACATTTACAGCTGAATATTTTTCAGCCAGTGCTTTGGATACATATGGTTCGCTCAATGATGGTTCGCTGGCAACAATAAGTGATGTTGAGTATTGGATACTGAATCGATCCGGAATAACTGATGCAACGGTTACACTTACATGGGATAATCGCAGTGGTGTATCATCCAACTCAGGCTCACCGGGTCGCGCAGATCTTCGTGTTATCCGTTGGGACGGATCGCGATGGATAAACCACGGAGGAAATTCAATTTCCGGTACACAAAGCGCTGGCTCTTTGACAAGCGATCTTATCACAGCATTCAGTCCTTTTACTTTGGGCTCTGAAGATCCAATTAACCCACTACCCATAAATCTGAAAAGTTTCAAAGCATACGCAATTGACGGAAGAGTTAAACTAGTTTGGACTACAACAAGCGAGTTGGACAACGATTATTTCACGATCGAAAATTCCAGGTCCGGAGAATTTTTCCAGACCGTTACGAAAGTAAAAGGCAGTGGTACAACAAACGAAGAGCATACTTATGAGGCTTGGGATAATGCACCGTATAGTGGTTTATCGTACTATCGTTTAAGACAAACTGACCTGGATGGCATATCAAAAACATTCAAGCCCGTAGCAGTTGAGGTTGATGCTACGTCTCAACGTGCGCAACTTGTTTTATCACCGAATCCGGTTCAGCAAAAGGATTTCACCGCGTCACTTCGCTCTTTCAGTGAGCAAGCCGATGTTGAAGTAAGTATACATGATATGTCGGGCTACGAAGTTGCGCGTAAAAAAATAACTACGGACGAAACGGGTTATGCAGAAGTAATTTTTGACAATGATTATCCTGCGGGGCTATACTTGGTCAAAGCAAAAAGTGGTGTACGATCGATAACCCAGAAAATTGTCATCACGAGATAAAAACAAAGAAAGGGATCACAAAATGATCCCTTTTTTATTTTTTTATTCTTGGCAGAAACCAGTTATCCACAGGCTGTCAACAAGCGAAAAATTTTTTTAAAAGCGAGGTTGAGCCGGTTCCGCAAAATCTCCACGCATGGTTCGATATCTTTTTCTTGCTTCGGCCGCATATACACTTCCCGGATATTTGTTGAGGAAGTCACGATATATCTCCATCGCTTTCTCTTTATTTTTTAACTGGCGCTCATAAATTTCACCTTGTAAAAAGTAAGCATCGTCAGCCAGTATATCATCAGCGAATTCATCGCGAATTTTTTGAAGCAGACCAATTGCGTTATCAAACTCTCCACGTTTCATGCGAATATTTGCTTCAAGCCAATATACATCGTCAAGTATAGTCTGGTTTGACACTGCCTTTCCTGCAACAGAAAATCCCTGCTTCAATTTATCAAGTCGCGCCAACGCTTCATCCGTTTTGTTCTGGTAGAGCATCAGTTCAATGGAAGCATACTCCTGGAGCGCTTCACCGGCAGAATCGAGGGCTATATTTTCTTTAATGCGCATGCTCAGGTCAAGCGCATCGTTGGCGATTTCACGAGTCGTTGCTTCTTTAAGAATATCGAGGTGTTCCTGCGCAAGCCTGAAGTCGCCTTTGTAGTAGGATAGTTTTGCATTCTTCAACTTGGCCTCATAACCAATGGGATTTTCTTTTTGTGTTTTTTCTACTTGCGAGTATAGCAGCGTAGATTCCCACGGCTCGGCTTTCAAAAGATAAATGTCTCCGAGATCCAATTTTGCCTTTGACCGGAGGTATAGCGAAGTGCGTGTATTGGCGATGAGTTTATTTAAAATTTTTACGGCCGAATCTTTTTGATCCAGGTAATTGGCAAAGAGCAACGCTTCGCTTCGTGCCGCTTCCAGAGCGTTTGCGTTATCCGGATATTGTTTGATAAATTTTCTGTAATCCGTTACCAGTGTTTTAACTGAATCTGTATTTACCGGGTAGATTTTTTTTAATCTGGCTTCGCGTGTACGAATGAGGCCTAAGGTTGCCATCAGGTAGTTGGGTGTGTTTCTATACTCACGAATGATGTAGCGGTAAATCTTTGCTGCGTTATCATAGTCTTCATTGTCCAAAGCCACTTTGGCAACTTCCATACTTTTTTCGCCATCGTGTTTATAGCGCTTGTCGTAAGCCCGCGCCTGGACGAAAGACGCGTAGAAATTTTTCTGCTGCATCGTTACCCAGATCAGCAGATCCGAGTATACTTCCACGTCCGGAAATTCCTGTACGCGGTCGTATAGTAATTTTTCCAGGCTCGTTAGTTCTTCAGGTTCCGTCAAAAGAGCCTGCATCACATTTTTTACATATTGAATATTGGCTGAGGTCTGTGTTACGTAATTCAGATATTCCTGCACCATTTTATCTTGATTTCCCTTCAGTCGATACAGCATGGCCAGGTCGAGACTGAAGAGTGTGGAATTGTTTAGAAAGTTTCGGCTTTCAGTGAGCGAGAGTATGCCGTAATCGAGCAGTGAACGTGACGAGAAGAATTCTGCCATAAGCTTTATACGCTGCACGTTCGTTTTATTTTCAGCAATCAACTCACGGAAGTAACGATCGGCCCGTGTAAGGTCTCCAGAACGCACGTAGACGAGTCCTGCATCGAGCTTGTACTGCAGATTCTCCGGATCGCGCTTTAATAATTTTTTTAAGAAGCCTTGTGCTTCATCGTACGCCCCCAGGTCGAGCAGCGTGTTTATATAGTTGTTGTAAATAAAAGAATTGTTCACATCCTGTTTGGACAACTCACGATAAAGCTCAACCGCTTTTTTCTTATCACCTTTTAAAAGATACTCATTCGCGAGCTGTATTTCGGATTGATTCTGTCCGAACGAAAGGTGAACAAGAAGAACAAGGAACGTTATTAAGATTGAACGTTGACTAATAGTATTAATTAAATAATATATATAGTATTTATAATTAGTCATGTCGAAATGTGGATAAGGTTTCGTTGTTCTTTGTGTTGAATGAATGTTGAATGAATTTACAGTTTAATTATCTCTTTATCAATAGGTTGTGAAGTTGTTAACATATATACGTTGAGTGGGTAAGTTGCGTGTGGATAGAGTACGATGTTAGTGTATGTTGGTAACTTGGTTTTCATACACATTGTTGTGCATGGGTTGGTAACAATCAGGATTTCGACAAAGTTTGACTGGTTTTTTCAACATCATTTAACAAGTTATGGATACTTTATCAACAATGGTCCGACCTCCCAATTCGCTTTTAAGTTGATAACTGGATTAGCTTTTTCGTTCCTGTAAAAACGTATAGGTTCTGGTTCGTGTTTGAGAATATAATTTCCTGGTGACCATTTGCCGTCATTATCTTTATCTATGATTAGTCGGATTTGATATTCGGATGGGCTCAGATCTTCGAACTGTGGTTTACGAATATTTTTTTGTGATGCGATAACATTGAAATTTTTATCAAGCAGTTCTACTATAAAGTTTGGTTCAGTTGTTTGTACATCAATAAAAATAATACCTGTCTCCTCGAGTGCTATGGGTTTAAGTTGCTCTTCTGAATGCTTGGAGCTGTCGAGCTCTATACTGACGAAGGCACCTTTACCAAATAAGAGTTGATGGCTTACGACTTTTTTCGGAGCTGTCTTGGTTTGAGGAGAGGGCTTTTGAATTGGAGTTGTTGCCTTGATTTCTGATTCTGTTGGTTTGGCGAGTAAACTTTTGTCAAATGTTTTTTCTATAGTGAGACGATTATGCAGGCTGTCCCAGAGAATGTTTTCACGTGAAAAAGTAATTGTCTTTGCTGAATCAATTCGGTAGATGATACTATCGAAATGAACATCAAGGAGAGGTTTGTTGAACTGTACTTTTCCCTTGATGGTGCCTTTGTTGGCTAGTACTCTAAAGCCCTCAGATTTTGTAGTAAAGGCTTCCGGTTTTACTTCACGTTCACTGAACTTTGCGTAGAGAACAGTGTCGAGAGAATTGTTTACACTATCGAGTGCTTGAAGCGTTATAGCTACACTATCCTTGGTGTCAAAGGTGTTATAGATTTTTATGTTAGACTGATCGTCACCAAAAGAAGACATAACAACTTCGCCCGGAGAGGACAACCTGAATTGTTTTAGATTCTTAGAGGTTTTGATGTTGAAGTAAGTATTGTAAGGCCGGGAGTTTGTAAGCTTGAGCGGACGGGCATCGAGTTTGATCAGAGGGATATTGATTGACTTGATATCTTTTGTGAGATTGATGCTATCTACAAGAAAGCCGTAAGACTCAGTTTTACTGTCAACAATCAGGTTTCGGTTTTTATCATCTATTCCGTAGAGGTGATATATACCGGGTTTTAGATTTTCAAGTCTGTATCTTCCTTTGTCATTGCTTTTGGTAAGATAGACTGGTTTATGTTTTAGAATGTTGAAGGTGTCGCTTTCATATAGTGCGATGGTAACATCTTTATACTCTTTGTTTTTGAGTGGATCTACAGCTGTCCCGTCAATGGATAATGAATCTATGTAGGACCCTGTACTTAGCGCAAGTTTGAGATTGACTGAAGGATTCTTTTCAGTTATATCTTGAACGGCATCACGGAAGTTGAAAGAGTAAGTAGTGCTGTCTTTGAGTTTGGCTTTCAGTGTGAGGCTTACTTTATTCTTTCGGGCAATGATGTCGTACTCTTTATTAATATCTGGCGTTATGATAATTTGCTCTTTTGGATTATTAACTGCAACGGCTTCATCGAATATAAGCTCTATAGTATTGTCTTTGAAGTTGGTTTGTTCCTTTACCGGGAATGATCGCATGAGTATAGGAGGTATGGTATCTTTAGGACCACCCGTTGGCGAGGTTTGTCTTGCGCATGAAAGAATGAACAAAGGAAATATTAACCAGTGTAAATTTTTTTTCAGTTTCATTTTCTAACTATGTATATCAGGCTTGAGTATTGACCGTTTTTTGTAGCAAGTATATTTGACTTCAATCCGTTTATAAATGCTGCGATCATTCCGGTGATTGTTGTATTTCCTCTCCTATACTTTTCACTCAGAAGAGATATATAGAATGAGTCGAGTTTCATCGGTATAATCTGTTTTACTTTTAATCCGTTGTTCTCAACTAGCTTCGTCATGGTTTGGTCTGAGAAGTGCCACAGATGTCTTGGTACATCGTAGCCCGCCCAATGTGCTTTATACTTTTTTCCATCCCAGCTTGAATGATTGGGTACAGCAATAAACATTGTGCCATTCTCTGAGAGAATTGATTTTAGTTTCTGAAGAAGTTCATTCAGATCAGGAACGTGTTCAAGCACGTGCCACATAGTGATAGCATCGAACGTGTCGTCCTGTATTTCATCAAGTGATTTATAAACAGGGGCATTTGTTATCTTCTTTGCTTCCTCCCTGGCTTGAGTGGATGGTTCTATCCCGAATGACTTCCAATTGTCTTTAGTTGCTGCGTGAAGGAAGGCTCCGGTTCCACAGCCATAGTCAAGTAGTTTGTTCTCGGTGCGCGTAGTGTTATTCAGGATAAGGTTACGTTTCCATGTTAGAGTATAGTTTCGAGCTGTCAGATATACTTTGTCAATTAATGTTTTCGCTTCGTTGGTGTGGGAGATGTAGTCATCAGACAAATAGTACTTTCCGAGCTCAGAGTCACTTGGCCTTGGACTAGTTATTAAGAAGTGGCATTGTTCACATAGTACAAGTGTGAAATTTTCTTGCGTAACGGTATAGTCTTTACAGGTGAATACATTTTGAAAATTATGGTTGCCACATATGGGGCAATTTGTAACAGCGATCATTTGCCTAGATAAATAGTTAATACAGAAATGTCAGATGGCGATACACCACTGATTCGGGTTGCTTGTCCTAATGTTTCGGGTTTTATTTTCTTAAGTTTTTCTCTTGCTTCCGATGAAAGTGCCTTTACCCTATCATAGTCGAAGTCGGATTTGATTTTGAAGTCCTCAAGCGTTCCTATCTTTTCGGCAAGCTTTTGCTCACGATCGATATAGCTTTCATACTTTATACTTATCTCTACCTGTTCTTGTACTTCAATGGAATATTTGTCGAGTAGTTCCCTTGTTTCAGTACTTAAGGCTTTTATTTCTTTGATGCTGAGTTGGGGTCTTTTAAGAAGATGAGCCACGGAGGCTTTCTCATCAATAGTTGAAGTATTGAATTGAGTCAGTCCATCATTCACTATTGCGGGGTCGAGTTTAGCCTTCTTTAGTTGTTGAAGCAGATGGTTAATGTGTTCTTTTTTAGTTTGCACCTTTTCAAGCCTTTTGTCACTTGCTAGTCCGATGCTATGCCCTATTTCAGTTAATCTAAGGTCTGCATTGTCTTGTCTTAGTAGAATTCTGTACTCCGCTCTTGAGGTGAACATCCTGTATGGTTCTTGGGTGCCCTTGTTAACTAAGTCGTCTATCAGTACGCCGATATAAGCTTCCGATCTTTTCAGGATGAGTGGTTCTTTGCTATGTGCTTTGTTGTGGGCATTGATTCCTGCCATGAGGCCTTGGCATGCTGCCTCTTCGTATCCTGTGGTCCCGTTGATTTGGCCTGCAAAGAAGAGTCCCTCTACTCTTTGCGTTTCAAGGCTCAATTGTAGCTGAGTTGGTGGGAAGAAGTCGTACTCTATTGCGTAACCAGGGCGGAACATTTTAGCCTTTTCAAAACCTGGTATCTTGGTGAGGGCTTGATATTGTACATCTTCAGGTAGAGAGGTAGAGAATCCATTTACATAGATCTCAACGGTGTTCCATCCTTCTGGCTCTACAAAGATCTGGTGTCTTTCACGCTCAGCGAATCGATTTATCTTGTCTTCTATGGATGGACAGTATCTTGGGCCTAAGCCTTTAATGCGACCCTGGAACATTGGAGATTTCTCGAAGCCTTTCTTGAGTTCGTGATGGACTTCGTCATTAGTATAGGTTATCCAGCAGCTTATTTGTTTTTCTAAAGTTTTGGTATCGCCGTAGGAGAACTTTGCGGGTTGTTCATCTCCTGGTTGTTCTTCCATTTTTGAATAATCGAGACTCCTACCATCTATTCGCGGCGGAGTCCCTGTTTTCATTCTCCCTGACTCAAATCCTAACGAGACCAATTGCTCAGTAAGACCAGTGGCTGCACCTTCTGCTGTTCTGCCTCCACCGAAGTTCTTTTCTCCTATGTGAATCTTCCCATTCAGGAATGTTCCGTTGGTCAGTACGACCGCGTTGGCTTTTATCTCTAAACCGAGACTAGTCTTTATTCCAACTGCCCTTCCATTCTTAACCAGTACTTCTTTGACCATTTCTTGCCAGAAGTCCAGGTTAGGAGTTTGTTCAAGAGCTAATCTCCATTCTTCAGAGAATCTCATTCTATCGTTCTGCGTTCTTGGACTCCACATAGCAGGACCCTTAGATCTGTTGAGCATTCGGAATTGAATCATGGATTTATCTGAGATAATCCCCGACATACCTCCAAGGGCGTCTATCTCTCGCACTATTTGACCTTTGGCTACACCACCCATTGCCGGGTTACAAGACATTTGGGCAATAGTGTTCATGTTCATGGTGACCATTAACACTTTCGAGCCCATTCTGGCCGCGGCATGTGCCGCCTCACAGCCGGCATGCCCAGCCCCCACCACAATAACATCGTAATCTGGAAACATCATATATTAAGAAATTCTATTCCGTCAATTTTGTTCCACGTGGAACGAAAAGTTGCCCACAAAATTCATCCACATTTCCACATTTGTGTTCCACGTGGAACGTGAATAAATCTGCAGGGGTTGTTGTTCCACGTGGAACAGTCATTTTCCTCTCAAAGATAGGTAAGTGTCCTCTTTTCTTTTCATCTGGGCTTTCTTGGTAGATCCCTTGTCTGAGTAGCCGATTAGGTGAAGGACTCCATGAATTATCACGCGGTGAAGTTCTTCATCGAAAGATGTGTTGAATTTGGAGGCATTTTCTTGGATTCTTTCAACGCTTATAAAAATGTCTCCCTCTATTAATCCCTTTGTTTCGCTGCTGTCGAACGTAACAATGTCTGTGTAGGTGGTGTGATTGAGGTATTGGACGTTTATGGAGTGCAGGTATTCGTCAGAGCAAAAAATGAAATTCACATTGCCCTGCTCTTTCTTCTCTTTTTGTATAGTCTCTTTAATCCAGTTGGTGGTTTTCCGCGGATGAGGGATTTTAAATTGTACGTCTTCCGCAAAGAATCGAATAGAAGCCATCAGGAGTTTACGTAAAAGCTAAGTTCTACAACACGACCTTTTTCCTTGAAATCAACTTCATCAGAAAGATGTTTCATCAGGAATATACCGCGGCCTCCGGGCTTTTCAAGATTCTCAGGAGCTGTTGGGTCGGGCAGGTTGTCGTAATTGAATCCGTTTCCTTCATCTTTAATAACAAACTTAATCATGCTGTTGTCAAGGGATAAACTCAGATGAACGTTCTTCGACTTGTCGCTAGAGTTGCCATGCTTAATGGCATTGTTCACTGCCTCCGTTACGGCTATCATTATATTTCCATAAATGTCATCGTCCAGATGAAAGCGCTCTTTAGCATTGTCAATAAAGCTTTCAATCATTCTGATGTTCTCCATAATTGATGGAACCTGGATGCTGATCGTGTTCATGTGCCGTAAATCCGTTGTTATTGGTTATTCATTCTTTTAAAATAGTCGTTTACCTCTTTCTTATAATAGGGGTAAAGTTTGGGTGGAACTGTTTTTAGCAATTCTACTTCTTTTTCCTTGAGTCGCAAATATTCTTCAAATGCCTTGGGAATTTCTTTGTCGTAATCCTTCGCTGTCTCGCCTTTCCTCTCTTCATCCATATCCTGTTCACGCATTGACTTCTCTGTTTCAAGCATTCTGGTGAGGATATCTTGCTGGCGTCTGATTAATTGGTCGGTAAGCTGTTTGTTCACCAGATCCATTTCCGTTTGTTCCATTTTAGAAGGAAGATCTCCCCCAGGACCCTTTCCTCCTTCTTTCATCTTCTCCTGCATTTCCTGAAGAGCTTTCCGGATACGTTCCTGCTCTGCAGCCATTTCAGCAAGTTCTTCTGATAATTCACGGCCTGATTTACCGCTACCTTTTAATTCCTGAATCTTTTGATTGAGCTGCTGCTGCATTTGACTCAAGCTTGGCTTCTGACCTTTCTTGGATTTTCCCATCGATGGTTTGGCATTAGCCATCATCTGCATCATCATGTCGAAGTGATCATCCAGCATCAAAGCCAGATTATTGATAGAAGTCATGCTGGCCTGCATTTCAGAAGAAGCTTGTGGTCTCTTCCGTTCACGGTTGGCTTCAATTACTTTGTCCAGATGATCGTTTAGTTCGCCAACTTCTTTTGTTACGAAAGAACCCATAAAAGGATCACGCTTTCCAAGCGCTAAAAGACTGTCTTCTAAAACACGAGCATCATCTTTTAACTTCAGCTGTTGCTGAGCAAGCGTATTAAAACGCGGGTCGCTCTGATTTAATTCAGCCAGGCCCTTCATCAGGTTTTC
Source organism: uncultured Chitinophaga sp. (assembly GCA_902168205.1). Lineage (GTDB taxonomy): Bacteria > Bacteroidota > Bacteroidia > Cytophagales > Cyclobacteriaceae > Ohtaekwangia > Ohtaekwangia kribbensis. The sequence continues at coordinate 506,330 of CABHOK010000014.1, forward strand.
TTGGTCAAATGAGAGTTTTACAAGTCCATGGATGATTTGACGTAATGATTCCATATTCTGCATGTCCATTTCCATATTCATGGAACTTTGTGCACCCTCCATTTGCTGCTGCATCTTCTGCATTTGCTGAATAGCTTTCTGTTGAGGCGTTTTGGATTTAGATGGCTGGTTCTGTTCAAGCATCTCCTGACTTTCGTCTTGTTGTTGCTCGTTTTGATCCATTTCTTCCTCTGAAGGCAATTCTTCACCTTTATCTAGCTCTTCCCCCAGTTTCTTAAGCTCATCGAGCTTTTCAGAAGTTTGTTTGAATTGCTCTTTCAGCTTTTCCTGTTCTTTTGCCAGTTCCTGGCTTTCTGACTTCTGATCCTCTCCATTCTGCTGATCGTTGCTTTTATCTCCCTTTTGATTCTTTTCGTTTTGCTCGCCTTTCTTTTCCCCTTTTTGATTCTTTCCGGATTTTTCCTTTTCCAAAGATTCAGTTTTCTCCAAAAGTGATTTTTGATCCTGAACTTGTTCTTTTATGTCTTCAATGGCTTGATCAAGTTTATAATCGTATTGAAGTTGTTTGAATAACTCTAGTGTGCGCTCAAGCTCTTTCTCCAGGTTGTTTGTGTTTTGATTGAGTTTATCGAGCACTTTCTGAAGCTTGTTGATATCAGCATTTTCCTTCAATAGCTTCTGCAGTTCTTCAAACAGCTTTTTGGTTTCTTCATCTAAGAGTTCTTCCATTAGCTTCTGGATCTGCTGGGCTTTTTCGCGAATGCGTTCGTCCTGTTTTGTAAAAGCCTCTTTTTTCTCTTCCAGCAGCTTATTCTCTTCTTTTAACTTTTCGAGCATTTGATCCAGACTCTGTTTCTGCTGAACAATGTCTTCCAGCATCTTCTTATCCTGCCAATCGAGATTCTGTTTGCCTTTTAACTTCTGTGCGGCCTGCTCTATCTGATTCTGAAGCTTGTTTGCTTTAGACTCGCTCTGATTGATTTTTTGCTCGGTCTGATTTTGCGAGTTTCGAATCTCGGTCACCAGATTATCCTTGGTAGGAATCAAAAATGTGTAAAAACCCGTTTTGCTGGATTTTCGACCATTTACGCCATCGTTATCCCACACTTGCAAATAATATTCAAGTTGTTCGCCTGGACTGAGCTTCAACGAATCAACAGACCAATTGTAAAAGAAGCTTTGCTGATTTTGGACTTTGGAAATTGGAATATTTACCGATCTCGATAAAATCTCTTTTTGGTTTTCATTTCTTATTCTGAAATGAAGTGTCAATTGTGTAATTCCATAATCATCTCCAATCGAGCCTCCCAAAATAATTCTTTGGTATAAAACTGAGTCTTTGAAGTTATTAACGGAAATCTGGGGATGCTGATCTTTGATGACGTCAACCTGGTAGGCTATTCTTTCTTTGTTTTTGCTCCTGTCGTTTTCCAGTAGAATTTCATATTGATCAGGATTTCTAAACTCTTTTATATAGTTAAAGAATTGGTTGTCAGATTCTTGAAAATTTTGAGGAGCGTTTTCGGAGGAGAACAAAATGCTTGCTTTCTCTGCATTTACTGTTGTCAGATTCCATTTTACTTTCGTTCCCTCGGGAATTTCAAGGTTTCCGGAGTTTACAATCTTTTCTGGTTGACGCTGCAGATAACGAGGGTACTCAAGCTCAATGCTGAATTGTGTGAGTTCAGGTCTGTTAACAAGTGAAACGTGAAACATTTCTGAATAAAACCCCGCTGCCTCAAGTTGAAAATCAAATGCAGTCTGCACATTTTCGAAAACGGCAGTAAACTCACCGTTGCCTTTGTGATCCAGTTTAATTCTGCGTTCACCCGTAATGAGGTAAGCATCATATGGAACGGCCTGCCCATCCAACGTTATGTTTACAGAGAGATCTTCGTTGTAAAATGCGGTTAGCGATTTGTCGGCTACATTAAATTTAAAAGGAGCCTGTGGAGAATATTGCTGTGTAAAATTTACAATGCGTTGGGTGCTGAGTGTTAAGATGCTGCTGTTGAAAATGATGATTGCAAAAATGGCAACGAAGGGTATAATGAGATAGCGCAGGTATTTTCTGTTCTCGCGTATATCAATAAAACTATCAAATTGGATGGGTGCGAAATCCTGGGACTTTTGTTGGATGCTCGCGTAGGTTAGAGCGGAGTCGCTTTTGGAAGAGCTGAGTTGGATAAGGTTGAGAAGTCTGTCGCTAACGTGAGGTAGATGGCTACCGATAATTTTTGCACTTTGCTCTTCATCCATTCCTCGTTTGATGATCCACCAGCGAAGTGGTTCTTTCAGAAACCGATAGGTGCAGAATGCAGCTACAGCGAGAAACGTAAAGAAGATTAAGAATCTCGCCCATGGACTGAGCCACAAATTATATTCAACAAGCGCGGCAATCAGAAAGTACGATGCGAGAATTGACAGCGAGAGAATGGCACCTCGTATGAAAATGTTGAGATAGTACTTCCGTTTGAAGGACTTGATCTTCTCATGTATCTGCTCTACACCCGTTCCCATATGGATTTATATTTATAGTCAAAAACGAAACAACCAGACTGAAAGTTGAGAGACACCGAAGATAGCGGCTCCCAACTTTCAAAACAAAGCACTGGTGTAAAACGGACAACAGACTAAGGATTGTGTTCAGGCTTAGTCCAATCGAACTCTTTTTCGAAATACTCGATCACATGCATCCTCAACAACTTCTCTTGTTCGAGTAAATCAAAATGGGGCAATTTTTTAATGAGCTTCCAATGAGGCCAGCCATCTTTATCCTGACCTTCCAGTTCATAATAACCCGAGTAGCTAAGCACTTTGCAGATGCCGATGTGCATTAGGTCCTGCTTTTCTTCTTTACTGAAAACCCGATTGCCTTTTCCCAACTCCTGCACGCCAATCAGAAAAAGTACACTGTTCAGATCTTTTGGTTTTTTTCCAACCATACCTTCTATACCGAGGAGTAATGCAGACCAGGTTCGTTCAAGTTCGAGATCGCGCTTAAACATTTTGAAGTTCCTCCCAATACTCAAACGCTCTGCGTAAATGTGGAATTACGATGGTACCTCCTACCAATGTTGCAACTCCCATTGCTTCGTGAACTTCTTCAGTGGTAAAACCAACTTCTTTGCATTTTCCTAAATGATAGCGAACGCAGTCGTCACAGCGAAGAACGAGTGAACAGGTTAAGCCGATGAGTTCTTTTGACTTTACATCCAGGTGTCCTTCGGCATAAGCGTTTGTGTCGAGATTGAATATTCGTTTAATGATCAGACTATCGGAAGCCATGATCTTATCGTTCATCTTGCTACGATATGTATTAAAATCTTCAACAAGTCCCATAAAATAATTTTTGATTTAGTAAATTTAAAAACACAGTTGCTGGCAAATATATTTCAAAATGGCTAATTCTATTTTCAGGGAGTTAATCTCCGATTTCGTCTCGCTCTTCTTTCCGAATTGTTGTGTTGCCTGTTCAGATTCACTGGCCAAAGGTGAAGAACTTGTCTGTACGCGTTGTATGTTAGAGATGCCTCAAACGTCTCATCACAAAGAAATCAACAACGAGTTGCGAGTGAGATTATCGCACCGGTTCGAAGTAACAAAAGCTGCAGCACTTTTCAAGTTTGCCAAGAGCAGTCGTGTACAGCATATACTTCATGCGCTGAAGTATAAGAACCGCCCGGAAGTAGGCATTATGCTCGGTAAAGTTTTAGGACAGAAACTGGTGGATGCTAAAATTATACAAACGGATATTATTATACCGGTTCCGCTTCATTCATCCCGAAAAAGAAAACGCGGTTATAACCAGAGTGCAAAGTTTGCTGAAGGATTATCGATGAAGTTAAATATACCTTTCTCGGATACAATCATCACCAGACTTGTAAAGACGGATACACAAACCAAGAAGAATAAACTGAACCGCTGGCGAAATGTTAGCGAAGTTTTCCACGTGAAAGATCCTGTTACCGTGAAAGGTAAGAGGATCCTTCTGGTGGATGATGTAGTAACAACAGGTGCTACCATTGAAGCTTGTGCTCATGTACTTAAGCAAAACGGTTGCTCAGAAATTAATATAGCATGTATTGCCGAAGCCTAATCATTTTTCAAATTATCAACCGGGTTTGCCCACGCGGCACGTATAGTTTGCGAACCAATGGTGAGGCCTCCGAGTGCGATAAGAATTAATACGCCAGAACCAATCACACCTATACTTAGCTCTGTACGGTAGGCAATCAGTTGTAACCATAAGTTATTGATAAGCCATGCAGCGGGTACCGCCAGTACAATGGCGATAACAATGAGAAGTATAAAACTCTTCGAAAGTAAAAGCACCAGAGAGCGATTGCTGGAACCTAGAACTTTACGAATCGAAATTTCTTTCAATCTGGTTTCCGTGGTATAGGTGGCCATGCCGAGTAAACCGAGACATGAAATAACAATAGCCATAAAGGCGATCACGCCAATGATATTTACAAAATCAGCAAATACGGTTTTGTAAAATGATCTTACCTCTTCTTCAAAATCGCGATAGTCAAGTTTTAGTGTTGGATTTACTTTAGCCCAAGCTGCTTCTATATTTTTTACTGCGTCTTCACGACTCCCAGTATATTTTACCTGCAGAATATTGAATTGCTCCGGATTATACCGTAGTGCCATCGCCTCTACTTTACTCATCATCATCTGGTGATTGTAATCTTTTATCACACCGATGATCTCAAATTTTGATGAGTCGAATGCGTTATAGATAAATTCGCCAATGGCATCGTGTGGTGTAGCGAATTGAAAACTCTTTACGGCTTCTTCGTTGATGATAATCCAACTCTTATTTTTATCACCGGCCTGTTCGTCAAAATTTTTACCGGCCAGCAAAGGTATACCCATGTTTTCAAGATATCCTTCATCAACTACAAAGTAGTCTACCATACTACTCTCTTTATCACTCAATTGTTTTTTGAAATTATCGCCATAGGTAACACCCGTTGCCGGGACGTGTGAAGCTGCCGCTATACTTTGTATAGTGCTATAGGAGCCAAGTTGTGTTTTGAGTGCCCCATAAGATGATCGGTTCAATTGAACATTGATCTTATTGGCCATGTCGAAACCATGATCGGCCTTCACAAAAAGCTGAAGTTGATTATAAAGCAGTAACACGGAAAGAATAAAAATGAGTGACAAGGTAAACTGTACAACCAACAGCGACTTACGCAAACCCATTCGTGAGAACAGCTTCAGGCTGCCACCTATATTTTTGAAAACTTTTACCGGTTGAAATTTTGAAAGTATAACCGCTGGGAAAAATCCTGCGAGCAGTCCAACGCAGATGCTGAAGACAACAAACACACTGTATACATATATATTTCCCTCCAGGTCCCAACGGAGCGCCTGGGCAAAACGGAGGTTGAGCATAAACGGTTTAACCGCGAGCAAAAACAAAAGTGAAAGCCCCAGTGCAAAGAGCGACATGATTACCGCCTCTGATATAAATTGAGAAAATATCTGATAGCGATACGCTCCGTTTACTTTTCGTATACCAATTTCTTTCGCACGAGTTAACGCGCGTGCTATTGAAAGATTGGTATAGTTGAAGCATGACGTTACCATGACGATCAAAGCCAACCCACCAAAAAAGTATACAAAGATTCGCGGCATGAACGGACCAATCGGATTGTTGATAAAACCTCCGGGTGTTATACTTGAAAGATTCTGAAGGTAAAACTCAATTTTTCGCTCGTCTTTACTTTCAGCTTTATCGACTTGTTGCTTTTTCGCGAAGTCGTTTAAGTGTCTTTCGATCTCGGTGGGCGATTGCCCTTCTTCCAGTAACAGATATACCCAGCCCGCTGTGAAATTATCCCAACCCGAATCGTTACGGTCGAAAGTACTATCGGCTTCGAGACTTTTAATGGTTGAGTACGAGGCGAGTCCTTCAAAGACAATGTGTGATTTGTGTTCAGTTTCTTTCAATACACCGGTAACTTTATACTCTCCCAGCTTTCCGACTTTGATAACCTCGCCTACCGGATTGTTGTTGCTGAATAATTTTTTAGCAGCCTTGCTTGTAATAACAACAGAATAAGGATCTTTCAATGCGGTTTTTGGATCACCGAGTTCAAGCTCGTATTCGAAAACGTCAAGCGCATCCTGATCTACAAAAAAACCAGATATAGGAATATTGATGTCGCGACCCGGATCGAGTTCGAGCCAATTATTACCAAATCCTCTGCGGATGCGAACCGCTTTTGCCACACCGGTGTATTCTTCGAGCATTGCCTGCGCCACCGGCTGAGGTGAAGTCGAGTAATCATTACCGGAAGACGAACCATCGGGATTGAGGTTGCGCGTAATGACCCGGTATACCCGATCGCGTTTTGTATTATAGCGGTCGTAGGTGAGTTGGTCTGCTACCAGCATGATAATGCCGAGACATACAGACATGCTGATGGCTAGTCCGAATATATTTATGAAAGAGAAAAATTTATGCCTCTTCAGATTGCGCATGGCAACCTGTATATAGTTTTTAATCATAAAGAAAGTGAAAAGAGGTGAGGGTATATAGTATAAGAAGTGAGTAAAACGTACTGCTTATTTAGCAGCACGTTTCACCAGGAAGAAGTATAGCAGAAAACCGAGAGAAAGAGCAACAGCAAAAATTCCGTAAGGTAATGTTGAGTCCGGACGAACTTCGAGTGAATCCATTAAGATCAACGCCACGCCGCCTGACAGTGCGATCAGTCCCCATTTCAAAGAACTATATTTATTGTCTTCAGCGGAATGTGACTTGAAGATTGATTGACTCTCTTCATTAACAAAGCCTTTTTCAATCATCTTCTTTTTAAGAATATAATCGGTAAGCACTTTTGTGAAGAAGTATAAAGAAGTACCAAAGCTTCCTATAATCGCGATTGGCATGAGTACATGTTCCATAACTGTTTCGTGTTTTTGTTTTGAAGCGTAAGACACGCGACTGTACCGCGATGTTGCAGACTTGGTTATTTATTTTCAAGAAAATCAGCATCCATTTGCAGGCTCAATATTTTTCTTCCTTTCTGCAACATCTTTGCTTGCTAACTTGTCTAACAACTTAATGACAGACGATCGGGCACTCATCTCTAGAACCTTGCGGGGAGATATGCAGGCCTTCACGTTGCTGATCCGGCAACATGAAAGGCTTATTGCTCATATGATAAGCCGCCTGGTAAAAAATGACGAGGAGCGTGAAGAACTTTGCCAGGACGTTTTTTTAAAAGTGTACGAAAAACTGGCAGAGTTTAATTTTCAGTCCAGGCTCTCCACGTGGATCGCCACCATTGCCTATCGTCATGCCATTAACCACATGCGAAAGAAAAAGATGTTGTACACAGCCATTCCGGAGGACGAAAGTTATACAGCACATTTTACAGAAGATGTAAATCCAGAATCGTTGATGGAAGATAATGACATGGACTCTTTCGTAATGAAGCTGGTTGACCTGTTGCCTACGAACTATAAACTGGTACTTACACTTTATCATGTAGAAGGCATGACCTACGAAGAGATAGGTTCTGTAACCAATATGCCGGAGGGCACTGTAAAAAATTATATCTTCAGAGCGCGAACGCTCCTGAAAGAAAAAGTAAAAAACATTTTACCAAAAGAAGAGTGGTTATGAGTGAGGCCGATAAAAAACTGCAGGAAAAAATTGAAGCCGGATTTTCAGGTTTGGGTTCTGATGATGAAAAAGTATATCAACAGATCTTTTCAGCGTTGGAGAAGGAACCGGCTTTTACTTTACCCGCATCGTTCGCAGAGGGTGTTGTTCATAAAATTCAACGCGAACAGGCGCGTGCTGCCAAACGCGAATACTTCTGGTTGTGTGCTGGAATTGTACTCTTGATCATCGTGATGATAGTAGCCATTGCATTTACCGGTTTCAAAATCAGTGCAGGTTTTCTGTCGGGTATATCAGCTTACAAAGGTCTGTTTGTGTTCGGAGCGATCTTTATTCTCGTTCTTCATTGGCTGGACAGAAAGTTTGTTCGTGTAAAGAGTGACATCCTGTAATTTTCATGTGTCAGCAATTACACTATATTAGTGACGGAGATCGTTTACTCCATCACTAATTATGAAGTATTCTAGCCTACTACTACTCCTGCTCTGTTCAGTATTCAGTCCGTTGTATTCCCAAAAGTATACGGGCGACAGCTGGTCGAAAGTAAAATCAAAAGGATCCGGAACGTTAACGATTGTATACTATGATCAGGCCGGTCTTATTCAAAATGTAAATGGCAAAATGAAAGGAGTGTGCGTAGATATACTTTCAGATTTTGCTGAATACGTAAAGACCAAACACGGGGCGAACCTCACCCTGAACTATGCCGGACAAGAACAAGAGTTCTCGTCTTTTCTAAAAATAGCGCAGACAACTCCGAATATTCTGGGCGTAACCAACACCAGTATTACCGAGGAACGAAAAAAAATAATGAAGTTCAGTCCTCCGTATATGACAACGCAGTTAGTGTTACTTACCAATCAACAGGCTCCTACGCTGGCTAAACTCGAAGATCTTTCAAAAACATTCAATGGTTTTACCGCTGAGGTGATAACCGGAAGTACCCACGTGAAGTATGTTGATAAAATAAAAAAACAATACTACCCAACGCTTAATGTAGTATATGCCACGTCCAGCGAAAGCGTTATTAAACATCTTACCTCGAACACAAAAGTTTTTTCCATTCTCGACTTTACGGAATATGTAGGCGTGGTGCGGAAAAAGCTCCCGGTAAAAAGACATGACATTGACCTGGGTAATGCTGAAGAACTTGGTTTTATAATGGCCAAACAAACTGATTGGGATGAAGTATGGAATGAATTTCTTACAACGGATTATCGTAAAAGTGTACGCTATAAAAAAATCATAGCCGATAACCTGGGCTCAACTTTCCTCAACCTGGTGCGCTAATAAATAAAAAAGAGGCTTACCGATATGGCATGCCTCTTTTTATTTATACCTATATATGTTTTTCTCGGTTTAGTCAGCTTCTATCGTAACGGTGCCTACGTCAGTAACATTACCAACCGTTACCTGCACACCAGATTTTGTCGTGCTGAGATAATTGAAGTTGGGAGCAAACGAAACATCATACGTACCGGTTGATAAACCGCGGATCAAAAAGCGACCTTCGGCATCGGCATAGGTGGTACCAACAGTGTCTTGTCCAACAATGGCGTATACCGCAGGCGTTGACGCAGCCGGAGTAACGATACCTTTAATCGCTCCATCTTGTGCCTCTGCGATGCTGCGAATTACGGGCTTCAGTTTGTAGCTGCCATTGCCGGTAGTAACAATAGAGCGTGCAACATCAAAATCAAGCAGAATCTTGTAGGTTATACCGGCCGATAAAGTTTGGTGAACCTGCAACTTCAAACCAGATTGTTGTGCACTGGGTGTGTACAGATCAAATACATCTCCATCAACCTTAACAGTATTATCATCACCTAATACTAAACGCACTTGCGAAATTTTGCCTGCGGGTATTTCAACTTCGCCCAGCAGCGTATCCAGTCCGTTGGTGAGATCAAGCAGATTATAAATTCCCTCTCTTATGGATAAAGATCGCCAGCCTGATTCCTCATCATTATCTCCAACGTGTACTTTCACTTCCTGAATGTCAATGTTTACTTCCTGAAAGTCTCCGGGAGCATCCGTTAACCACACCTGAACCTTGGCCGCTTTGTCGTCATCAGAGTCGCAACACACTAAAAAGATCGAAACAAGGCTCAGCAGAAATAGTTTTACTGTTTTTGTGAACATATAAATTTGGGTTATTTACAGTTCAAAGGTTGGTAAAAGATCATCTTTATGTATAACCAATACTGATCAGTAGCCAATAGTTTCGCTTTTGTGACAGCTTCCTATATTTTTGCGCACAAATTAAAAAATTCTGCTATGAGCTATCGCATCGAAAAAGACACCATGGGTGAAGTGCAGGTTCCTGCCGATAAATATTGGGGAGCACAAACTGAGCGTTCACGCAATAACTTTAAAATTGGTCCTGAAGCAAGCATGCCCAAGGAAATCATTTATGCTTTTGCATACCTTAAGAAGGCTGCAGCCATGGCCAACCACGAACTTGGTGTTTTAGCGGCCGATAAAAAAGATCTTATCGGTAAAGTTTGCGATGAAATTCTTACCGGTAGTCTCGATGCTGAATTTCCTCTGGTGATCTGGCAAACCGGATCGGGTACACAGAGTAACATGAACGTGAACGAAGTGATCGCATACCGTGCACATGTTATTCAAGGCGGTAAAATTACAGACGAGAAAAAAGTACTTCATCCAAACGATGATGTTAACAAGTCTCAATCTTCCAACGATACTTTCCCAACGGCTATGCACATCGCTGCTTATAAACAGGTGGTTGATGTTACCCTTCCGGGAATGACGAAGCTTCGTGATACACTTGCTAAAAAATCAGAAGCGTATAAAAATATAGTGAAGACCGGCCGCACCCATTTTATGGATGCAACTCCGCTTACACTCGGTCAGGAATTTTCAGGATACGTTCAACAGATCGACAACAGCATTCGCGCTATAAAGAATGCGCTTGAAGTTGTTCGCGAACTTGCATTGGGTGGAACAGCTGTAGGTACGGGACTCAATACACCAAAGGGATACGATGTACTCGTTGCTAAAAAAATAGCCGACCTCACCGGACTTCCTTTTGTTACTGCTCCCAACAAATTCGAAGCGCTTGCCGCACACGATGCTATGGTAGAATTATCAGGAGCGTTGAAAAGATCGGCCGTAGCATTTATGAAAATCGCGAATGATATTCGTATGCTGAGTTCAGGCCCACGCTGCGGTATAGGTGAAATTGTTATTCCGGATAACGAACCAGGTTCTTCTATTATGCCGGGCAAAGTAAATCCTACACAACCGGAAGCACTTACCATGGTATGCGCACAGGTAATCGGAAATGATGTTGCTGTATCTATAGGAGGGTCAACCGGCCATTTCGAGTTGAATGTTTTCAAACCAGTTATCGCAGCAAACGTACTGCAGTCTGCACGACTTATCGGTGATGCCTGCGTATCATTCAATGATAAATGCGCAGAAGGTATAGAACCAAATGAAGCGATCATCAAACAACATCTTGAAAATTCTTTGATGCTGGTAACATCACTCAATACACACATTGGTTATGAGAACGCAGCTAAAATTGCCAAGAAGGCGCACAAGGAAAATAAAACATTGCGCGAAGCTGCTGTAGAGCTGGGTCTCGTTACTTCAGAGCAGTTCGATCAGTGGGTAAGGCCTGAAAAGATGGTTGGAAGTCTTTGAGAAATAGCACCTTCCTGAAAAATATAATAAATTTATTTGTACTTTTAAATGGGATTTAAACCAAACAAGCCATGAAATACAGACTTACTTTATTTTTTTGTCTGGCTTTAATTTTTTCATCTACACTAGTTTCTGCACAGCTCTCCAAACAAGAAAAGAAGGAGTGGAAGAAAAAAGCCAAGCAATTTTCTAAAAGCCCTGAGAGCCTGAAACAATTAACAGAGGAAAAACAGGCAGCAGAAACTCAGGTATCTACACTAAACCAAAAGGTAACGCAGATGCAGAGCCAGGTGAGTGAGAAAGATGCCAAGATCGTTCAACTCGAAGATGAACTTACACAGGCACGCGGACAACTTACAGCTGCAAAAGCAGAACTCGCGCAGTTGAAAGAAGCTCCTGTTATTAACCCGATGGATTTTTCGAAGGGTATCGTTTTTAAAGTACAGATAGGTGCTTTCAAGAATAAAGATCTTGCGAAGTATTTTGACAATAACCCCAACTTTGGTGGTGAGGTAAAAGAAGGAGAGCCACAAAAAGTAACGATCGGAATTTTCCGTGACTACTGGGAAGCTGATACCTTTAAAAAGTATATGCGCGAAATGGGCGTTAAAGATGCATGGATTGTTCCATACAAAGATGGCCAGCGCGTAGAGATAAAAGATGTTCTGGAAGGTGTTGTAAATGAGAAACCCGCAGAAAGTTCTAAATAAGAAATTGTTTTCTGTTTGAAATAAAAGCAGTGGTTAAACACTGCTTTTTTGTTTTCATACGCTCTGGTCCTGTTATTGATATCTGAAAGTTTTTAAATTTTTAAAAGACCGGCTCTGCCTTATTTTTGTAAAATGACTTGCCTGCGAACGTTCCTGTTTCTCTTGCTTTTGCTGCCTACTACACTTCTGGCACAGATTCGTGTTGGCAAGCTGGTGATTAAACCAAAAGAAGTTTTTGAGCTTGGTCAATCCGATATCCTCGTAGCCGATACACTCATTATGATGGATTCATCGCGACTGGTGTTGAATAAACTCAAGAGCGAAAACTATATACGTGCACGCTGGGCGGTATTTGGAAATAATTGTGTTATAGATGGAAAAGGTATAGATGGCAAATCTGGACGAGACGGAAGAAATGGTGATACACCTACGATTCCATGCAGCTCAGGTCAACCCGGAAGAAACGGAGGAAAAGGTCTTGACGGAACACCGGGCATTAATCTTTTTCTGTATCTTGAAAGAATAACCGTGAACGGAAATCTGATCATCGATATAAGAGGAGGAAATGGAGGAAGAGGTGGTAACGGAGGCAACGGTGGTGGTGGCAGTCCGGGTACCGTGCATTGCATCGGGGGTGATGGCGCCAATGGAGGGAACGCGGGCCCCGGTGGAAATGGTGCGAACGGAGGAAGTTTAACATTAGACAACGCGAAGAATCCTGCTGTAAAAGATTTAATAGGAAAACAGATCATTATTAGAAATTATGGTGGTATGGCGGGCTCGCCCGGGCGAGCCGGATACTACGGGCCAGCAGGCTTAGGTCCATCGCGCAGAAACGGAAAAAAAGGTTTGCCAGGAACTGAAAGCGCCTTCGGTATAGGAGGTGGCTATGGCAAAATCAACATCGAATCAAACTAGGCAGATGTATAGAAGATGGATTCAAAAAGAAATACCCTCACAAGAGGAAGTGGAAAAGCTTTCGCAGGCAATTAATGTAAATCACTGTTTAACGTCTATTCTTATTCAGCGAAAGATCGGTGAGTTTGAAACGGCCAGGAATTTTTTTAGACCCTCGCTCGAACATCTTCATGATCCGTTCCTGATGAAGGATATGGATAAAGCTATAGATCGTTTGAAGAAAGCAATTGACTCAAACGAAAAAATTCTGATCTATGGCGACTACGATGTAGATGGTACCACGGCTGTGTCGCTGGTGTATAGTTATGTTCATAACTTTTATACAAACTGTGAAGTATATATACCCGATCGCTATGCCGAAGGCTATGGCGTTTCACTTGCTGGTATAGAATGGGCGGAGCAAAACGGATATACTTTAATCATTGCACTTGACTGCGGTATAAAATCATCGGAGCTGATAGACACGGCACGGAACAAGGGTATAGATTTCATAATTTGTGATCACCACTTGCCTGACGATAACATCCCGCTTGCTGCAGCGGTGCTCGATCCTAAACGCAAGGATTGTAATTATCCGTATAAAGAATTAAGCGGTTGTGGAATAGGTTTCAAACTTATTCAGGCATACGCCCAGCGCCATCGCGATAGTCATGAAATATACCAGTACCTCGACCTGGTTGCTGTAAGTATAGCTTCTGATATTGTGCCGATCAATGGTGAGAACAGAACGCTCGCACATTTCGGTTTAAAGAAGTTAAATGAAAATCCTTCTCCGGGATTAAAAGCGCTACGAGAAATTGCCGCTATAAAAAACGACCTCGATGTTTCCGGCATCGTCTTTACATTAGGCCCTCGTATAAATGCAGCCGGCCGTGTAGCACATGCGCGTGCAGCCGTAGAGTTGCTCATTGCAAAGACAGAAGAAGAAGCAAACGACCTGGCGGGCAAAGTAAATATCAAGAACGATCTTCGTAAACAGTTTGATTCGGATATAACCGAAGAAGCTATTGCCATGATCGAAGGTGATGCCGCCTTGCGCTCCGCTAAATCAACCGTACTTTTTAAAAATACCTGGCACAAAGGTGTAATTGGCATAGTTGCTGCTCGCTGTGTAGAGAAATACTACAGGCCAACAGTGATCTTGACAGAATCCAATAATAAAATTACAGGCTCGGCACGAAGTGTAAATGGCTTTGATCTATATAAAGCTATACATGAATGCAGCGACCTGCTTGAAAAATTCGGAGGACATAAGTATGCTGCCGGCTTAACGCTGGATATACAGAACCTCGAATTGTTTCAGCGAAGATTTGAAGAAGTGGTTTCGTCAACTATAACAGAAGATATGCTCACGCCTGTTATTGAAATTGATATGCCGCTAAACTTCGACACCATCACGCCAAAATTTTTAAACGTGTTGAAGCAAATGGCACCGTTCGGCCCAGAGAGTCAGCGCCCCGTTTTCCAGGCAAGTAATGTATATGTATTTAATTCTCTGTCGAGTTTTAAAGACAAGCACGTTCGTTTCCTCGCTGCACAGGAAGGAAGCGATAATGTATTTCAGGCGGTAGGTTTTGATCTGGTTGAACATTACGACAGACTTTCAAGACGCGACACGTTCAAGATGGCCTATACGGTTGAAGAAAACACATTCAACGGAACAACTTCGATCCAACTAAGAATCAAAGACATTAAATTTCATTGAGATGATATTGCGCGCAGAACATTTAATGAAAAAGTATAAAACGCGAACTGTTGTGAACGATGTTTCTGTGCAGGTTGCACAAGGAGAAATTGTTGGTTTGCTCGGTCCGAATGGTGCAGGCAAAACCACTTCGTTTTATATGATTGTGGGTTTGATAAAACCGAATGAAGGAAAAATATTTCTGGACGACCAGGAGATAACTCCCCTGCCTATGTATCAGCGCGCGCGCATTGGTCTTGGGTATCTCGCACAGGAAGCTTCCGTTTTCAGAAAATTAACCGTTGAAGAAAATATAATGTCGGTGCTGGAGATGCGCGATTACACAGCCCAGCAACGAAAAGAAAAAGTTGATGAACTGATTGAGGAATTTAGTCTTCACAAAGTTCGTAAAAACATGGGCATGTCTCTTTCAGGTGGTGAACGCAGAAGAACGGAAATAGCACGTGCGCTTGCTGTTGATCCTAAATTTGTTTTACTCGATGAGCCCTTTGCCGGTGTAGACCCTATTGCGGTTGAAGAAATTCAAACCATCGTTGCCAAGCTCAAGAATAAAAACATTGGAATACTCATCACCGATCACAACGTTGATGAAACATTATCCATTACAGATCGTGCGTACCTGATGGTAGATGGAAAATTATTCAAATCAGGAACGGCCGAAGAACTTGCCAGTGACCCTCAGGTAAGAAAGGTTTATCTGGGACAAAACTTCGAGTTGAGAAGGGCAAAAATTACTTTTCCCAAAGAAGAGCAATGGATTGATCCATCGGAAGGATTATAAGATTCTTAAATCGACCAACACACGCACTTTACCTCCGCTCTAGTCGGCAAGTTTTACTATTTTTGATTTTACTGTAAAGTGTGTAAATGGGTCTTATCAATTCTATATTAACATGGGTTATGAAGAAGCGCATCCACCAGATGGAGCTCTTCATGAAATATCCGCATGAAGTACAGGATGAGCTTTTCAAAAAACTTATTTATAGCGCGCGCTATACAGAGTTTGGATTGCAGTATGATTTCAGCAGCATACAAACCTACGAGCAATTCCGTGAGCGCGTTCCGGTTCATACCTACGAAAAAATTTTTCCGTTCATTGAACGTCTCATGCGTGGTGAACAAAACATTTTGTGGCCAACCGAAATAAAGTGGTTTTCAAAATCTTCAGGCACCACGAACGCACGCAGTAAATTTATACCTGTATCACAAGAAGCTCTGGAAGACTGTCACTTTAAAGGCGGAAAGGATCTGATATCCATTTACGTCAACAACTATCCGGATACAACTTTGTTTGATGGAAAAGGTCTTGCTGTGGGAGGCAGTCATCAACTCAATGATTTCGATCCGAGTGCTAGTTCATACTACGGAGACGTGTCGGCAGTAATTATGCAGAACCTTCCGCAGTGGGCGCAGTTCATTCGCACGCCAAGTCTGGAGACAGCATTGATGGGCAACTGGGAAGAAAAAATTGAAAAGCTCGCGCGCGAAACAGCGCGAGATAATGTTACTAACATCGCCGGTGTACCTACCTGGACAATTCTGCTGATACAGAAAATTGTTGAACTCGAAGGAAAGAATAATATACTCGAAGTATGGCCTAACCTCGAAGCATTCTTTCACGGAGCTGTTTCGTTTACGCCTTATCGAAATCTTTTTAAATCACTTATACCTTCCGACAGAATGCGATACTGGGAAATATATAATGCCAGTGAAGGATTCTTCGGTATACAAGATCAGCGCGATTCGGAAGAAATGTTACTGATGCTCGACTATGGTATATTCTATGAATTCATTCCGGTATCAGAACTTGATAATGAAAATCCGCGCGCGGTTCCATTGGGCGAAGTGCAACTCAATACAAACTATGCTATGCTCATTTCTACCAATGCCGGCTTATGGCGCTATAGTATTGGTGATACTATAAAATTTACTTCGCTCGCTCCGTATCGTATCAGAATATCAGGTCGCACCAAGCATTTCATCAACGCCTTTGGCGAAGAGCTTATCGTTGAAAATGCCGATGCTGCAATTGCGCGTGCGTGCGATCAAACCGGGGCTATTATTGAAAACTTTACGGCTGCGCCTATATATCTCGATCACGGAAAAAAAGGCGGTCATGAATGGCTGATCGAATTTAAAGTCAAGCCATCAAGTCTCGAACAGTTTACATATATACTCGACAAGACACTGCGCGAAATAAATTCTGATTACGATGCCAAACGCACGCACGACCTGGCACTGATCGAACCTCGCGTGCATTGCGTTGAAGAAGGAACATTTTATAACTGGATGAAGAATCGTGGCAAGCTTGGCGGACAAAACAAAGTTCCCCGGTTATCAAACTCACGCGAGTATGTTGAAGATATACTCAAGATGATGGCGGAGGTAGAACGTTAAAATATACTCTCTGAAAAAACTAGGGAATAAAAAAGGGTGGACTATATATCCACCCTTTTACTTTAATAAATAAGCCGTGATTTAGTTTATAGTAAATGTACTCTCGCTAAGTATCTCCATCGGTACATCCATATCCTGCGGAATCATGCCTCCTGCGAGCAACGTCATTTTACCTTTTATTTCAGAGATCACTTCCATTTTGCTGGGCCACCCGCTTTTTAAATCAACGGTACCTTTTGTCATCTGTCGTCCGCCTAAATCTACTTTTGCCTGCATGCCATTTATAGTTGTAGTCTTATCCTTATCGACCGTAACAACGATACCATCACTTACGATAGATGCAACCGTGCCTTCAAGTTTTTCGAATGTCCACGTGTTGTTAATCTGCATCGGGAAGTTAAGCGCAGTGCTCACGGTGTTCTTCCAGGTATCACCTGTCTTTACTTTCGCAGTCGGGTATTGCATCAGCGACATTTCGATACTTGCTTTGATGGATTGCTCACTCATTGCTTGCTGAAGAGATTGCTTCGCTTGTTCGGCCGCTGCGGGCTCCATGCCCAGTTCAGAAATTCCGGAGTATAGATTCTCGGTGCCTTCTACTTTTTCAATCACACCTTGCTTGTTCATAAAAATGTAGAACGGCTTCTTGGTCATAGTCTTCATCATCTTGTTTTGCATGGTATCATCGGTACCCTCGCTGTCCATCGTAACATCTCCCATGGGTGCAGGCATCTTCATCAACATCTTAATTTTAGAATATGTAGTTTCTACTTTCGCTCCGGTAGCGGTTAATGCAACAACCTTTAATTGCATGGCACCATCCAGCGAAATGTTTACCGACATCTCTCCTGCCCCTGGCACAGATTGAGTAATGGTTTGCCTGGTGGTTTGAATCCATTCGTGTACATCGCCTACTTTGAAAATATACTCGAGCTTAACTTCTTTAGCAGGGTTAGTAAAGGCACAGGCTATAAATACAAGAACTACAAAACGCAATGCTTTCATAAGGTGTTTATGGGATGATAGAAAATTTAAAAAACTCAGTTTAGTCTCTTTTTATACTCTTTAGCCACGAGCCAATACTCCATCGGGTTGATTCCTGAACAATGGTACCACTCTCTGCTGCGCGATTAACTTTCTCAACAGTATAAAATGCACTGGGCAAAATATCTTTTAGTTTCAGCAAAAGATCATCGAGGTGTTCTCTTTCTAAAACTGTAAACACCAGGTTTTCGTGTCCGTCTGGTCCTTCAGCATGTACATGCGTATAGCGAAACTGCTGCGAAGAGAGAAAAGCAAGCAGGTGATAAACTTCTTTACGAGTTATGATACGAACAATCACTTTACCATACGCGATTCGTTCTTCAATGATCATCCCAACAAAAATACCCGAAGCAAAACCAGCGGGATAGGCGATATAGCAGATCCAGTTATCGAGGTGCTCAAAGATTTGTCGGATAGCCATCAGCCAAATGAATGATTCAAAAAAACCGAGTATTGTAGCCGTTGCCTTTCGTCCTCCCAACACGTAGATGATACGAATCGTGTTTATCGATACATCGGCAATGCGCGCGAAAAAAATCATCAGCGGCAGGATCAGAAAACTGAAGAGGCTTTCACTAATTCCCAGTGTACCGATAAAGAAATCTTCCATGATTTTGCAATAATTTAATTAACATTCCCGACCTAAGCTCTATAAAAGCTAAGTTAGCGAGCTTCGGCCCGTAAGCTATACATTGACTTTTTATTTTGCTCATGTTCATCGGCTTTTTTATCACGGGTCGTCTCAGTAACTTTATTCCGAATAAACTCAACCCGGGTTGCATCCTTAAAACGTAAAACAGAACCGTCAATCTACTTTCAAAAGAATCTGTGCCCGTGAATAAAAGTCGCAGCATGGAAATCTTAAAAACCCACAAAAGATATGAACCTTAAACAGAAATTTTCCGAGAGCGACCTCCAACGCATTAAAGAGGCAGTGAAGAAAGCGGAAGATAAAATTTCAGGAGAGATAGTTCCTGTTATTGTAGAACGCAGCGGTTTCTATTCGGAAGGAAACTACCGGGGCAGTTTGATTGGTGCATCGCTCATGTTTGTTTTTATGATCATACTCGATCGCTATATAATTACAGATGCTGCCAACACGCTTTACTACGATCCCGTTTTTATTTTCATCGCGGTAATTCTCGGAGGCGCTATGGGTGCAGTACTTCCCAATTTTATCGATCCGCTCAAGCGATTGCTGGTAAGCCAGCGACACCTCGATTACTCTACACGCCAGCGTGCTGAGAATGCTTTTCTGGAAGAAGAAGTTTTCAACACACGTCATCGTACCGGTATCATGATCTTCATTTCATTTTTTGAACACGAAGTAATTGTTATGGCTGACAAGGGTATAAGCAAAGTAGTAGATCAGAAACAATGGGATAAAATTGTCGCAGATCTGATCACTCATATTCGTGCCGGAAAAATTGTAGAAGGTCTAGAAGCATCGATACAACGCTGTGGTGAAATTCTGTTGGAAAAAGGATTCTATAAAACGGAAGATGATACGAATGAGTTAGGTGATGAACTTCGCTTTGATCGTTGATCAGGCCGATCGCTATCGGTAAACATTTCAAAAAATTCCTAACTCCAGATTTCATCACATGACTTTCAGAATTCTTTTCATCCTTTTATTTATACCATTCCTTTCGTTCGCCCAACGAAGTATACCTGAACACGGAGGTATGTGGGTACACGATGAAGCCAATGTATTATCAGCACAGACAAAAGCTGAACTCGAAACGATTTTAAAAGCAGAACGCGATTCAACCTCTAACCAGATTGCCGTACTCATCATTCCTTCTTTGGAAGGTGATGCACTGGAAGACTATTCTCTTCGTGTTGCTGAAAAATGGAAGCTCGGTCAGAAAGATAAAGACAATGGTGTGTTGCTGATCATTTCCATTAACGACAAACTGGTGCGCATTGAAACCGGCTATGGATTGGAAGGAGCACTCACCGATGCTCTTTCAAGTCGCATCAACAGAAATGAAATCGCTCCGAGATTCAGGCAAGGCGATTTTGATGGTGGTGTAAAGGCTGGCGTGTTGGCTATTATGCAGGCTATAAAGGGCGAGTATAAAAATGACGCACCTCCTCCGAGAAAGAAATCCAGAAAGAACTCTCCGCTCATCACATTACTGATTATAGTTGCCATTATTATTCTTGCTTCACGCAGACGTGGTGGAGGCGGTGGTGGTGGCTGGTCATCACGTGGGGGATGGGTTGGTCCGATCGGCGGATTTGGTTCAGGCTCAGGTTCTGGCTCGTGGGGTTCGGGTTCCGACTTCGGTGGTGGCGGAGGATTTGGTGGAGGCGGCTCCAGCGACTCGTGGTAAGCTTGTGATTTAAGAAAGTAAAGAATGAAAAAAGTAGCATTGCTTGTTTGTCTGTTAACACTGGTATTCACAACGTGGGCGCAGCGTGCTGTACCTGAACTGTGGGGCCATCGCATTCACGATGAAGCGCACATTCTTACACAGGCTACTGCAGACAACCTGGAGGCTACACTACGAAAGCATGAAGATTCTACTACGAATCAAATCGCTGTTCTCATTATACCATCTCTCGATGGAGAAGTGCTCGAAGAATATTCCATGCGGGTAGCACACGATGTCTGGAAACTGGGAACCAAGAATAACGACAACGGTGTGCTGTTACTCATTGCTGTTGACGACCGAAAGATGCGCATTGAAGTTGGCTACGGACTTGAAGGTGCATTGACAGATGCGTTGACAAGTCGCATTATCCGAAATGAAATAGCCCCTCATTTTCGAGATCAGGAATATGATGCTGGTGTTACGGCCGGAGTAAATGCAATTGTTGCCGCGATCGGCAATGAGTATAGAACTGCAGATAGCAGCAGTGATACTTCTGAAAACAGTTCGCTGGAAATGGATATGACCTGGCAGGAGCGTTTGCTTATAGGAGCTTTCATCTTTGGTATACTCGGTATATTTACAGCGATCGGCATTTTTATACCGGGATGTGGCGGTTGGTTTATGTATGCTTTTCTCATTCCGTTTTATGCTGTATTTCCGCTGGCAGTAGTCGGGGTTACCGGAGGTATGATTTTGTTAGGTATATATACGATCGGATTTCCGATTGTGAAGATATTGCTGGGGCGAAGTGCCTGGGGTAAAAATGTAATGAGTAACCTGCAATCCGGAAAAGGCTCTGGCGGGAAACGAGGAGGAGGCGGTGGCTGGGCATCTGGTTCTGGTTGGTCATCCGGAAGAAGTTCTGGCTGGTCGTCTGGTGGAAGCAGTGGCGGATTCTCCGGAGGTGGAGGAAGTTTTGGAGGCGGTGGTAGCAGCGGGTCGTGGTAACTTTGGACTATGAATACAACGGAGCATTTAGCACAGCAGTATCAACTCGTTAAAGGTTCACGCAACGTTGTGATGGAGTTTTGCCACAAGCTTGATGGCAACGTGTTCGTAAAGTTGAATTCATTCAACAATAAAAGTATATCCGATTTGTTGGTTCACGTTACGCATGTATATACTTTCTGGCTCGGAAAATTTTCGCTTAAAAAAGAGGCTGTGTTTGCTGACCCGGATAAAATCAACAGCCTGGATAAACTTCAGCTTCTCTTTGAAGATGTGAATAACCTCGCATCAGAATTTCTAAAATACACAGATCAGACTTCCATCCGGGAAATTTCAGGTGAAGCCGGAACACCATCCCAACGCATCACGCGTTCTCCAGTGGAAATTTTCACGCATGTAATTACGCACGAATTCCATCACAAAGGTCAGATACTCATCATGGGCAGACAACTCGGTTTTGTGCCGCCTGATACGGATATCATTCGCTTTTAATGGTAAAAAATACTGACAATCATTTCAATAGGCCATATCCTAATCCTATTTTTGGGCCTTCTTTAAAATACGTTATAAACAAGAGCCTGGGCAGCGAAAGAGCATTAAGGCCGTAAAAATATCAGCAAGCGTAAAATCGTATCACTACAAACAAACCACTTACCCTGATGAAAAGAGATAAAGTTATTTTCGACCTCATTGAAAAAGAAAAACAACGCCAGCAACATGGCATCGAACTGATTGCTTCCGAAAACTTCACGTCACTGCAAGTAATGAAGGCAATGGGTACTGTGCTTACCAACAAGTATGCTGAGGGTCTTCCCGGAAAGCGTTACTACGGAGGTTGTGAAGTAGTGGATGAGATCGAGCAACTTGCTATAGACCGTGCAAAAGAATTGTTCGGAGCAGAGTGGGCAAACGTGCAACCTCACTCTGGAGCACAGGCAAACGCAGCCGTAATGTTGGCATGCTTGAAACCCGGTGATAAAATTTTAGGTTTCGATCTTTCGCACGGAGGTCACCTTACACACGGATCACCGGTAAACTTCTCCGGCAAACTATATCAACCACTGTTTTACGGTGTAGAGCAGGAAACCGGTGTAATTGATTTTGATAAAGTAATTGAAACGGCCAAGCGTGAAAAACCGAAAATGATCATCTGCGGTGCCTCTGCTTACAGCCGTGACTGGGATTATAAAAAACTTCGCGAAGCTGCCGACAGCGTTGGCGCCGTACTCCTCGCAGATATATCGCACCCGGCTGGTTTGATAGCAAGAGGTTTATTGAATGATCCGATGGAACATTGCCACATCGTTACCACGACTACACATAAAACGTTGCGTGGTCCGCGCGGTGGAATGATCATGATCGGTAAAAATTATGACAACCCGTTCGGCTTGAAAACTCCGAAAGGCGAATTGCGCAAAATGTCATCGGTGCTTGACTCAGGCGTATTTCCGGGTACACAGGGTGGTCCGCTGGAGCACGTGATCGCAGCGAAAGCAATTGCATTCCAGGAAGCACTGTCGGATGAATACATGGAATATATAGTTCAGGTAGCCAAGAACGCAAAAGCAATGGCGCAGGCATTCCTTGATCGTGGCTATAAAATTATTTCCGGAGGCACTGATAACCATTTGATGTTGATCGATCTTCGCTCGAAGAACCTCACCGGAAAACAGGCGGAAGAATCATTGATCCTGGCAGATATTACCATCAACAAAAACATGGTGCCGTTTGATACACAATCTCCTATGGTAACATCGGGTATGCGTGTAGGAACGCCAGCCATTACGAGCCGCGGTATGCAAGAGAAAGATGTAGTAAAAGTGGTTGAACTGATCGATGAAGCTTTACAGAATGTTGATAACCCGAAACAACTGAAAGCAGTGAAGAAAAAAGTAAACCGCTTGATGGAGAAGTTTCCGCTTTATTAATTTGAAGAAATCAGAATGACCTTCCTGATAAAAACAGGAAGGTCTTTTTTATAACGCTTACGAACCATGCCATTAGATCAGGACCCAATAGAAGAAGAAAGTGGAGAAAAGGAAATGTCATTTCTCGATCACCTCGAGGAACTCCGGTGGCATGTTATCCGCTCATTAGGCGCTATCGTTGTATTTACCATTTTCGCTTTTGTTGAAGTGAAGTGGATATTTACCAACGTAATTCTGGCACCGGCAAAATCAGATTTCTGGACCTGGAGAATGTTCTGTAAACTCGGCCAGGCCTTCAACTCGCAGGATCTGTGTATTGATGATATACCTCTCGAACTGCAAAGCCGCTTTATGACAGGGCAGTTTACGATTACCATCGTAGCAGCCTTCATCATCGGACTTGTATTTGCTTTCCCTTATGTTGTATGGGAGTTGTGGCGATTCATCAAGCCCGGCCTGCGCATCAACGAACGTAAAAATTCACGTGGTGTAGTAAGCGCTGTTTCAGCTTTGTTCCTGGCTGGTATATCTTTTGGATATTATGTTATTGCTCCGCTGATGGTATATGTTATGGTTAACTACCAGATCAGCGACATGATCAAAAACGAATTTGATATTACTTCGTATGTATCTACGGTAGTAACGCTGGTGTTTGGTAGTGGTTTACTCTTTCAGTTACCGGTAGTGATTTTCTTCCTTTCGAAAGTAGGATTGGTAACACCGGCATTCTTACGCAGATACCGGAAGCACTCGGTTGTAATTATACTCGTAATCGCAGCGATCATTACGCCTCCGGATCCGCTTAGCCAGACACTGATTTCTATACCGTTGTATCTGCTTTTTGAAATCAGTATAATTATATCTGCAAGAGTTGAGAAACAACGAATGAGAGACGAGGAGGAAGAACGCAGACGTGAACAAGAATCAACCCCATCACCATCATGAAAAAAATAGCAATCGGCAGCGACCACGCTGGATTTGAATATAAGGAAGCCCTTCGCACCTGGTTGGAAAAGAATGGCTATACCTATAAAGATTTTGGAACCTATAGCACCGCTTCGGCTGATTATCCTGACTTTGCTCACCCGGTAGCAAATGCCGTGGAGGGCAAAGAATTTGATATGGGTATATTGGTATGCGGCAGTGCTAATGGAGTAGCGATTACAGCCAATAAACATCAGGGCATTCGCGCGGCTATCTGCTGGACAGAAGAGCTGGCAGGTTTAGCGCGTCAGCATAATGATGCCAATGTGGTTTGTATTCCTGCGCGCTTCATCAGCCTGGATGATGCAGAGAAAATAACAAATCGTTTTCTGACCGAGAACTTTGAGGGAGGAAGACACGCTAACCGCGTGGGAAAAATAGGTTGCTAGAATTTTAAGTCTGCATTCCTCCTGACTCCTGGTCGGGAAGAATGCAGATATATACTATATCTCAATAGCTGAACTCGCCAGCTTCGCTTTTCACAGTAACCTTCTTGCTATCTGATGCTTCTACCCGACCGATAATTTTCGCGTCTACCTGATAGCTTCGTGCTATATCAATAACAGATTGAGCGTACTTTTCTTCCAGGTATAGCTCCATGCGATGGCCCATGTTAAATACCTTATACATTTCTTTCCAGTCTGTTTTACTCTGCTTCTGAATAAGCTTGAACAGCGGAGGTATAGGGAAGAGACTATCTTTTATCACGTGTACATTATCAACAAAGTGTAACACTTTGGTTTGTGCACCACCACTGCAATGTACCATGCCGTGAATTTTTGATCGCAGGTCTTTCAGCACTTCAATAATTACCGGTGCGTAAGTACGCGTTGGTGAAAGCACAAGTTTACCAGCATCCAGTGGAGACCCCTCAACTTTGTCTGTCATTCGGCACGTGCCGCCATATACCAGGTCTGCCATAATATTGTTGTCGTACGACTCCGGGTATTTAACTGCGTACTCCTTATGAAAAACATCGTGGCGCGCGGAGGTAAGACCATTGCTACCCATACCACCGTTATAGGAAGATTCGTAGGTAGTTTGTCCGTACGAAGCCAAACCGACAATAACATCACCACCCTGAATTTTACTGTTGTCAATAACATCGCTTCGCTTCATGCGCGAAACAACTGTGCTATCTACTACAATGGTTTTAACAAGATCACCAAG
Source organism: uncultured Chitinophaga sp. (assembly GCA_902168205.1). Lineage (GTDB taxonomy): Bacteria > Bacteroidota > Bacteroidia > Cytophagales > Cyclobacteriaceae > Ohtaekwangia > Ohtaekwangia kribbensis. The sequence continues at coordinate 531,838 of CABHOK010000014.1, forward strand.
ATCGGCAGTCTCGCCACCCGTGCTGACGATGTTAAGTCCGTGACTGCGCAGCATCTCCAGAACTTCTTCCGTTCCGTTAATGACGGCTGCAATTACTTCTCCGGGTATAAGACTTTTATTACGACCAATGGTTGATGAGAGGAGTATATTTTCAGTAGCACCCACACACAGCAAGTCATCTATATTCATGATGATGGCATCCTGTGCTATGCCTTTCCATACAGAAAGGTCGCCTGTTTCTCTCCAGTATACATAGGCCAGCGATGATTTTGTACCCGCACCATCGGCATGCATTACGGTGCAAAAATTTTCATCATGTCCTAAATAGTCGGGCACGATCTTGCAGAAAGCTTTCGGAAAAAGACCTTTGTCCAGTTTGCTGATGGCCTGGTGAACATCTTCTTTGGAGGCCGAAACGCCCCGCTGATTATAGCGATCGGAGTTCAATGGAATATCGATAAAGTAAAAGAAGATCTTTCATAAAAGATCTTCCGGTTAAGAGTATATATTAAAGTTCTTTCTTGACCAGGAATTGCTCAAGGTCTTTCAGGTTGAGTACGCCTTCATAATATGCTTTGCCAAAAATTACAGCAAATACACCCATGTCATTCAGACGCTTGATGTCATCAACACCGCGAACACCACCACTGGCGAGTACACAGATCTCCGGAAAAGTATTGATGATCTCCTGGTAGTAATCAAACGCAGGTCCTTCCAGAACACCATCGCGCGAAACATCCGTAGACTTTACATATTTTAATCCGCGTGAATAGAAAAATTCAAGCTGCTCGAAAAGTTTAGTCTGCGTTTTACGCTGCCATCCGCGGAAGAGTAATTCTTTTGAATTGCGATCTACAACATCGGCACCCAGTGTTATTTTTTCGCGACCGTACGATATAATCCAGGAAGCAAACAACTCCGGATTTGTTACGGCTATACTGGCGGCAGTTATATAGTCTGCGCCAAACTCGTATGCTTTGCTAATGTCTCCATCGGTAGATATACCTCCGGTAAAATCGATTTTGAGATCAGTATACCCGGAGATGGTTTCCAATACAGCCCAGTTAACAGGCGAACCTTTCTCGGCACCATCCAGATCTACCAGGTGCACCACTTCTATACCATGATCTGCAAAGCGCTTGGCCAGATCAAGCGGGTTTTCGTTATAGGCTTTTTCACTGGTCGGATCGCCTTTGCGCATCTTTACGACCTTTCCTTTCCGAATGGCAATAGATGGGATTACCTGGATCATTTATACTGGATTTTCTGAGGAGCCAAGTTACGATGCAAAGCTGAAAAACCCTTGAGGTAGCTGAAAAACTGAAAATTATTCACGGCAACGAATTTGCTTTACAAGCCGCATGGGCTTTGTGTTATTTGTAGCTGCTGTTTCCCCGCAGGGCGAAAAAAATCCGTGCTTCGCGCGCTTTATTTTGGAATAATTCTGCGGGTATCTGTGCAAATCAGCGGGCCATAACTTTTTCCCTATAAGGGGTAATGTAAAAGCTTCGCGGGCTTTTCACTAATTTTAGTAACTACATGAAAACCTATATGAGAAAAATTACTGTGTTGCTAGCACTGGCAAGTGTTGCCTTCAGCGCACTGGGCCAGGCGAAAGTCCGCAGAATGCCAAGTATTATTAATCACCCGTCACTAGATGTTTCCACTCCGTTTATCAGTCTGGATGGTAACGCACTGTTATTCGTTGCCAACAACGGTCAGGATGGTGGGCTTAACATTTTATATACTTCCCGCGAGTCAGACTGGAAGGAACCTGTTGATTTACCGAAGCACCTGAATACGCGTCTTAATTTTTTTAAAGGATATGCACTCAGTGCGGATGGCAAGAAACTATATTTTACCTGTGCGAAATCGCCTGTTATAGGGGGCTACGATATTTTTTCTTCTGAGCTTACCGGCAGCACCTGGAGTCAGCCTGAAAACCTCATGCTTCCTATAAATTCAAAGAGCAATGACGGAGCACCTTCCTTTACAGGCGATGGCAACACTATATATTTTATGCGCTGCGACAAGATGGATCAAAATAAAGCGAGCGGCTGTAAAATTTTTGTGTCGAAGAAAAAATCAAATGGTCAATGGGAAGAGCCTCTGGAATTACCCGCTACTATCAACACGGGTAATTCACAAACGCCTCGAATTATGGCCGATGGCGAAACGCTCATCTTTTCATCGGATAAAATTACTCCGAACAAAGGAGGAATGGATTTATATATATCCAAACTCAGAAACGGCACGTGGTCAAATCCTGTGGCAATGGATTTTGTAAACACTGAAAAGGATGATCAATATGTAAGCGTAGCAGCATTGGGAAGATACCTGTTGAAAGAAGCGCCCGGTGCCCGAAAAAATTCAGAGATAACAGAGTTCCTGATTCCTGCTGAGATCAAGCCGCGCGGTTTAATGATGGTGGAAGGCAAGGTGACAGACAACACTGGTGCTGCTATACCAGCTTATATTTCCATTACAGATATAAATACCAAGAAGCGTGTTTATAGCGGTCGGCCAAATGCGAATGGAGTATACTCGGTTTTTTTATTGGAGGGTACCCGTTATGAAATGTCGGTAGATCCGGAGCAAAGCAATATATCTTTCTTCTCCAGAACGTTCGATCTTACCAGTGATAAAATTCCGCAGAAAGAGAAAGTAAATATAACATTGAAACAACTTCAACCTGGTGACGAAGTGCCGCTCAATGTTTCATTTAAACCCAACTCAGCTATACCCGATCCATCGGCAGAATCGGAGTTAAAGAGACTGGTGCGTGTTGCTAAAGCAAACCCATCGTTGAAATTTGAGATACAGGTTTTACTAAGCGGCTATGAAGAAGATACGATAAAATCTTCGGCTGATCTTACTGAACTTATTGTTGATTCTGTACACACCATAGTGAATAATGTCGATACCGTTGTTGTACGAAACACCTACCACAATGACAGAACGCGCGCGCAGGCGCAGGCATTGATTGATTATGTTGTTTCGCAGGGAGCAGACTCTAAAAACTTCCGCTACTTCGTAAATGCAATTCCGGCTGTTACTCCGGAAAACAGAAAGCTTACAGTGAAGGCTGTAGTCCGTTAAAAATACAAAGCTGCTACGACAAAAAAATAAAAAGAGCGGTTATCAGTACATCGATAGCCGCTCTTTTTTAATTCTTACAGCGTTATTGCCTTCAATGCTTTCGGGCTGGCAAACACGGTTCTGCATTCTCTCTGTTCGGTACTTCATGCAATTGCGATGGCCATTGCCTGTGATGGAGCTTCCGAAACAATATATAGCTTTATACTATATTTTCTCTGGCACTTATCTCGCTGATACTATACTTCGTACTCCAGCGCCGGTAGTAAAGATTCTGAGAACTAAAATTCTAATACGAAAAAGGAACAGCCACCAGGGTCTTGTCCCATATCAAAACCATTTCGGCATCCCCGCCTACTTTTTCAAAAGCGATGGTAAATTGTTCAAAGAGTCTGTCTTGCTTCACGGCATGGACATCAATCTTCAGCACATCACGCGCGGGATCGCGGTTGGCTTCACCTCCAGAGTTAACACCCCATTGTCCGAATTCAGAATTTAGAATTATGGTCCATGTTTCTTCGCCTGGAATTGTCCACAGAGAATACTTTCCGCTTTTCAAAACCTTTCCTTCAAAGCGGAGGTCTTTCGATGTTTCAAAAGTTGTAGCTTCGTTGGCTCCGGTGCGCCACACAACACCATAAGGCACCAGGGCGCCAAAGATTTCACGTTCCTTTTTATACGGGCGATTGTAGAAAACTTTAACAGTCAGGTCTTTATCATTAAAAACCACCTCTTCTTCCGGACTGAAAGATTTGGTCTGTTTCTTCATATAGTACATCGTAACCCGGCCCAGCAGAATGAGAACAACAATTGCTATTCCGGTAAAAATCAAAAACTTTTTCATACTTACGTTAAGGTGGCCTCGCCGACAAGATCGTTATTCAAAACAATTTTTCAATCTTCTGATACAAAATACTGTCCTAGAACCTATTTTTACGGTCCTAAAAAAATATCAAAGTTATGGACGTAGCATCTTGGTGGCCTTTTTACGTGGTAATCACATTATTTGTTTTAGCCATCGTTTCTCCCTGGATCTTTCCGAACAAACAGGTGAGCAAAAACAAACACGACAACAAATTCTAAGAAGGCTCCCTCCCGGGCTTTCTTACCCAACCCATGAACATTTGTGTTTTCTGCGGCTCTTCATTAGGTCATAGTCCGATCTATGAAGCAGCTGCTAAAGAGTTAGGCGCTTTAATGGCCGCACAAGGTCACACCTTGGTATATGGTGGCGGCAATGTTGGGCTCATGGGTGTCATTGCCGATTCTGTTCTGCAAAATGGTGGTGAAGTAATTGGTGTGATACCAGACTTTTTACTTCAGCGTGAAGTCGGGCATCGTGGTGTATCGAAACTCGAAGTAGTGGGCTCGATGCACGAACGCAAAAAAAGAATGGCTGATCTTTCAGATGCATTTATAGCCATGCCAGGTGGCTGGGGCACACTTGATGAACTTGCGGAGATACTCACCTGGCGACAACTCGATCTCATCACGCAACCTATCGCATTACTGAACACAGCAGATTTTTTCAAAACGCTGGTAGACCAGATGCATAAAATGGTGGATGCCGGTTTTCTTCGGGCTTCCAACCTCGACTTTCTTTTGATCGAGCACTCTCCTGAAAAACTTCTCTCATCGATCCAGAGAGAAAATCAATAAACATTCGCACATTTTGACTTATCTTGACGTATAACCGAATACGGTTCACACGTTTGTATGGTGCGTATAATTCAGGTCTTCGTCCTTGTCATTGCTTGTGTTGGTAATCTCTCCGCTCAAACATTGGGCTTCTCTCTTCCTCCGGGTCAGAAGAAGGTTCAAATGCCCATCGAGATCTATAATAACCTGGTGGTGGTTCCTGTAGTGTTAAACAAAACACTCCCGCTGAAATTTATACTGGATACAGGAGTACGCACCGCCATCCTTACGCAAAAAACATTTACGGATATTCTTAATTTACCCTATTCACGCAAATATACTATATCCGGACCCGGTGGAGAAAAACTTGTAGATGCGTACGTCACCAACAACGTCACACTCGATCTTCCGGGTATACAAGGTCGTGGTCACGCCATGTTGGTACTTGAAGAAGATTACCTTGAACTCAGAAATTATCTTGGCACGGATGTGCATGGGATATTAGGCTATGAATTGTTTAGCCGTTTTATAGTACAGATCGATTACGAAAAGAAAGTGCTTACCTGCACTACTCCCGACCGATTTAGAAAATCACGGAAGTTTCAAACTATACCGATGAAGATTGAAGACACCAAGCCCTATATTATCACACCGATCTCCTTTCAGGATGGGACGAATATGAATGCAAAGTTACTCATGGATTCTGGTGCAAGTCACGGGTTAATGCTCGACCCGGCAACGGATCAGCGAATTACGGTGCCCGCACATGTTGTGAGCAGTGTTATCGGCCGCGGACTTGGAGGTGAGATTGTTGGTAAGGTAGGTCGGATCAAATCCATCGAGTTTGGAACCTACAAATTGAATAACGCGATCGCTAATTTTCCCGATCCCAACAGTTATTCCGATAGTATAAAGATTGGTAATGTGTTTCGTAACGGAGCTGTCGGTGGCGAGATTATGAGTCGCTTTACCATTATCTTCAATTTTCCGCAGGAAGAAATATATATCAAAAAGAACGCAGCCTTTAAAAAAGGATTTCACTATAACCTGAGTGGGCTTATTGTGAAAGCAAAAGGCTCGCAACTAAATGTTTTTGAAGTAACAGAAGTACGCAAACTTTCAGTTGCCGACAGAGCCGGTGTTATGGCTGGCGATATTATTACCAGTATAAATGGTATAACAACACAAATACTTACACTGAATCACCTGAACAGCTTTTTCAACAGTAAGCCTAATAAAAAAATACGTTTAGAGATCGAGCGAAAAGGTCAGCGTATGCGCAAGGAATTTTTGCTGGAAGATCAGATCTGAAAATTATCCGTGTGACAGCTTCAATATAAAATCCTTTCTTTTCTGATACACCTGGTATAAGTAAAGCTGTGTTCTTTTAAAGCGGAGTGAATTCTTCAACGTATTGTAGATCGCATCTGAGGAAAGATTTTTCTTTAACAGAAAATCAAGTATGCTGTTAGCCGTGAGTGATTCATGGTAATTTGAATTCTTCAGCACGGTGATGGGTATATCTTTTGTCTTGGCGTTGCTGGAAAGTGTGTTGATGGTTTCCTTTAATTCTGTCTTGCCGAGGTTATCGTCAATCAGAATAAAGTTTGGATTGAAACGGATCAGGCGTTCCATAATGCTTTTCACATCGAACGCAATCTCGGTAACAATTTTAAAACCACGCACGTCCTGCAGCTTTTTAAGGACAGCACTTAACTCGATCGGGTTATTCCCAACCAGTAATACGTGCATGGGTTCTGATGTAGAGGTGTCTTTCGTAGTCATATTGCCAACTGTGTAATGTAACAGTATATTAACGTAAAAGGTTACTCAACAAGATTTATTCCGGTGCTATTTTTTGTGCGTATACGTACTAATTTTCATCCGGAATTCTCAAATACGGAAATACTGATCTGGAATTGAAAAAAATAGTAATCATTGGTGGCGGGCTTGCTGGTCTTGTATCAGCCATTATCCTTTCGCGAAAAGGACTTCATGTTCATGTTATTGAAAAAAAGGTATACCCCTTTCACCGTGTTTGCGGAGAGTATATTTCGAACGAGACAATTCCATTTCTTAAGTCGCTTGATCTTTTTCCGGAAGAATTTTCACCACCGCACATTCGTAATTTTTTACTTTCAGCTACCAGTGGTAAATATGAAAAACTGCCGCTTGATCTCGGAGGCTTCGGCCTGAGCCGCTATATATTGGATGAATTTTTATTTAAGAAAGCGCAGGCATCAGGTGCCGGGTTCTGGCTTCACACCGAAGCCGAAAATATAATATTTCACGAGCGTGAGAATAAATTTGATATTAGTACTTCGCGGGGAAATATAGCAGCCGATGTTGTTATCGGTTCATTTGGTAAACGCTCCAGGCTCGATGTTCAGCTTAACCGTTCGTTCATACAAAAGCGTTCACCTTACGTTGGCATAAAGTATCACATCAAAACAGATCACCCTGCTGATCTTATAGCACTCCATAATTTTCCGGGCGGCTATTGCGGCATGAGTAATGTAGAGGATGGCAAAACCAATCTTTGCTATTTAACACATCGCGATAATGTGAAGAAGTATAAGAACATTCGCGATATGGAAGAAGCGGTGCTTTTTACAAACCCGTTATTGAAATCTGTTTTTACCAATGCCGATTTTCTTTTTGATAAACCCGAAGTGATCAACGAGATCTCTTTCGAAACGAAGTCTCCGGTTCAAAACAATATACTCATGGCCGGTGATGCTGCGGGTATGATTACACCGCTGTGCGGCAACGGTATGGCTATGGCCATACATGCTTCTAAAATTGTAAGTGAGCTTGTAGAAAGGTATTGTACCGATGAGCATTTCTCAAGAGAAGAACTTGAGAAGACTTATACATATCAGTGGAGGAAAAATTTTGCAACGCGACTGTGGGCCGGCCGGCAGATTCAGAATCTGTTTGGTAATGAATGGGCTTCCAACGTGGCTATAAATCTCGCGATTCATGTAAAGCCGGTGGCGCGAATCATTATGCGCAACACCCATGGAAAGGTGTTCTGACTTTCATAAGACAAATTTACCGTTAGTTGAGCGATACTAAATGTTGGTTGAGTTATAGGTAATTTTTCAGGAATCAATTCTTATCTTCCCTTATAATCAACCATCATACAACCATGAATCAAGAAACGAATCGCAGATCATTTTTACGTTCCCTCGGACTCATCACGGTTGGCGCAACAGCCGGAGCTTCTTTTCTATCTTCCTGCGGAAGTAAACCTTCCGGTGATCAGCAGGCAACGGCTGACACAACAGCCGTTACGCCTGCAGCTCCGAAAGAGCTGTTCTTTAAAATTTCGTTGGCTGAATGGTCGCTGCATAAATCACTTTTCGATGGAAAATTAACGAACCTCGATTTTCCTGCGAAAGCTAAAAATGACTTCGGTATATCTGCCGTGGAATATGTAAATCAGTTTTTTAAAGACAAAGCGAAAGATCAGGCATACCTGGCTGATCTGAAAAAGCGTTGTGATGATCTCGGTGTAACCAGTGTATTGATCATGTGTGATGGTGAAGGTGAGCTTGGTGATGCTGATGTGAAAAAACGTAAACAGGCGGTTGAAAATCATTATAAATGGGTGGAGGCCGCGAAGTTTTTAGGTTGCCACTCCATTCGTGTTAATGCTGCGGGTGAAGGTAAACGCGAAGATGTTGCCAAAGCTGCAACGGAAGGACTGCGTCAGCTTTCTGAATTTGCTAAGGGTGTAGGTATAAATGTTATAGTTGAAAACCACGGAGGTTTTTCTTCGGATGGTCAATGGCTGAGCAGTGTTATTGCCGGCACGCAAATGGATAACTGCGGTACGTTACCAGATTTCGGTAATTTCTGTATTAACCGTACAAAACCTGAAGCGAATACTCCGGAAGCCTGGGCGAAAACAAAATGCCTCGAAGAGTACGATCGCTATAAAGGCGTACAGGAGCTTATGCAATATGCCAAAGGTGTAAGCGCTAAAACACATGAGTTTGATGCCCAGGGTAATTGTACCGATACGGATTACACCCGCATGCTGCCCATTGTAAAAGCTGCAGGTTATACCGGCTATATTGGTATAGAGTATGAAGGACAAACCCTTAGCGAAGACGAAGGTATACGTGCAACCAAAGCGCTTCTGGAGAAAGCAGGCGCTATAGCGTAACACGATATACACTGTCAGAACATCTGCCAAAGCTGGGTTGAATCCAGCAGCAGGTATATAAAGAATATATTTAAACATGTGGCTGAAATAAAATTCAGCCACATAGTGTTTTTATGGTTCGCCTTTGTCTCATCTTTTATAACGCGAATGAACCAGTATAAAAAGAAGATCATTACGGGAAATAAAGCCGCTATAAATGACACGCTATAGTCATTCACAAAGAATGCATTGAAATACAGTATATATCCGATCGTAACCACAGCGAACAAAGCGCCCACAAAAAGAAACGTTCCGCGTACACCTACCATCAAACTAAATGTTTTATCTCCACGCTTGGAATCCTCTTCGTGTTGATATACTTGTGTCATGGGATACGTTCCCAACAACATCGCACTGCTCAAGAGTCCGGGTATAATTACAGAAGCCCTTAGTGCATTCTCCAACGGAAAGCGATTGATGCCAACATAGCACATCACAAATGCAAACAGTCCCTGAAACAAACCGACTGTTAACCATCCTCCGATTGGATATTTTTTAAGGCGTATAGCAGGGTGACTATAGGCTTTGGAAATTAAACCGTAAACGAAAATGAGCACGGCAAATACAATAGAGATATTAACAACAGCCAACACCAGCGCGATAACATCAAACAGTAACGAAAGATAATATAGTCCTTTTGTTACTTTGGGAGGATTCTTCAATCCACCAATACTCTTTTCATCTTTATCGAAGTAACTGTTATAGCCATTGCTGGCCGGATACAGGAACAGGTGTATAATAAGAAAGGTCCAGATCAACGGATTCACACTGATGTTAGGCGAGATAGCCAGACTGAAAAAAAATACCGGCATCAGGTAGTACGAGAACGGTATACGTAAGTGAAGCCAGGCTGAACGCGAAAACATAATTGTTGAAAATATATAGTGAATATCTCTTTGTTACTTGAAGTAAAACTAACCGAATAGCTCCTGAAAGACTTCGGTTAATTTGCCAAACGACTTTACCTGTATATTAGTCTTCTTCAGGTCTATTGATTTTTGATTGAACTTGGAAATATAGATCTCTTCAAATCCAAGTTTTTCCGATTCTGAAATACGTTGCTCGATCCGGTTGACTGCACGAAGCTCTCCTCCCAGCCCGATCTCTGCTGCAAAACATATTTTATCAGACACTGGAATTTCTTCCATGGAGGATATAATGGAAATACAGATTGCGAGATCGATAGCAGGATCTTCTACTTTTATACCGCCCGCCATATTTAAAAATACATCTTGCGTACCCATGCGAAAGCCACAACGTTTTTCAAGTACGGCCAGCAACATGTTCAATCGCTTCTGATCAAAACCGGTAGGGGTGCGTTGTGGCGTACCGTATGATGCCGGGCTCACCAGCGATTGTATCTCGATCAGTAAAGGTCTGTTTCCTTCTATCGTTGCGCCAATGGTAACACCACTCAGTTGTCCGTCTTTCTGTGAAATTAAAATTTCCGATGGGTTGGTAACTTCACGAAGTCCTGTGCCCAGCATTTCATAAATTCCTATTTCAGAAGTAGAGCCGAAACGGTTCTTGGTTGTACGCAAAATTCTATAGGCTAAATGTCTGTCGCCTTCAAATTGCAAAACGGTATCGACCATGTGTTCTAATACTTTCGGACCTGCCAGCATGCCATCTTTAGTAATGTGGCCTATCAGAAAAACAGGGGTCTCTGTTTCTTTGGCAAACTTCATGAGTTCAGCGGCACATTGCCGGACTTGTCCTATACTTCCCGCAGCGGAATCCATCAGCGGAGAGTATAAAGTTTGTATCGAATCGATAATAACCAATTGGGGTTGCAGCGATTCGATTGCCAGAAATATATTCTTGGTATTGGTCTCGGTAAGTATATAAAAACCTTTGGAAGAGTTGCCAAGGCGGTCGGCCCGCATCTTGATTTGTTGCTCACTTTCTTCACCGGATACATAGAGTACACGAAGCGATTTCAGTTGTAACCCTACCTGTAACATGAGTGTTGATTTACCGATGCCGGGTTCGCCACCAATCAACACGAGCGAACCGGGAACAATGCCTCCGCCCAATACGCGGTTCAACTCATCATCTCCGGCATGGATGCGCGCTTCGGCTGTTGCTTCAATTTCAGACAGCGCTTTTGCCTTTATTGACTTGGTGCGCGAAGATTCCTGTCGCCACTCATTCTTGTTGCTCTCTTCCTTGGTTACTAATTCTTCAGCAAACGTATTCCATGCACTGCACGATGGACACTTGCCAAGCCACTTGGCAGATTCGTACCCGCAGCTCTGACAGAAGTAGGTTGTTTTCGCTTTCGCCAATTTGAATAAATAGTTAAGTGTTAAACGCAGCCCGAAGCTGCAAAAAGAATCGATAAAGTTGCACTAATTTTTTTTATACTTACGGAACAAATAAATCTAACTAACCTGCCTTTGTTGTTTATGAGAGCTTTAATGCTTGGCCTCATGGCCACCCTCTCTGTGCATATAGTCTGTGCGCAGAAATCTCCTGTTAAATTTGGCGACATCCCGTTGGAAGACCTGAAGATGAAGGTCTACGATAAGGATTCATCTGCCGCTGCTGTGATGCTCGTAGATTATGGCGAAGCCTATGTTTCGGTTACCGCCATAAATGCTTCGCTTGTTTTTGAGCGACACGTTCGTATTAAAATTCTTACGAAAGAAGGTTTGAGTTGGGCCGATGCCGGTATACCCCTATACCATTCGGGTTCTGCCGAAGAACGCGTGACAAAACTGAAAGCAACAACTTACAACCTTGAAAATGGTAAAATTGTTGAAACCGACATGTCGAAGGACGGTATCTTCAAAGAGAAGTTTAATCGCAATATCAACCTTCAGAAATTTACATTGCCGAATGTAAAGGAAGGTTCTGTTATAGAATACTCCTATACCGTTACATCTGAATTTCTTTACAACTTCCCGAACTGGCAGTTTCAATACGACATCCCGGTTCGCTGGAGTGAGTACTGGGCGATGTTCCCGGAATTTTTCTTCTTCGAAAAGTATATGCAGGGATATATAGCGCCTACATCATACGAAATAAAGAATAAAGCCAATTCTGACTTCCAGATTCAGGCACACCACTGGATATCGAAAGATGTACCAGCCTTTAAAGAAGAACCATTCATGACGTGTGAAGATGACTATGTTTCAAAAATCAATCTGGCCTTGTCGCACATCAGTTTTCCTGGTCAGCCGGTAAGAGAAATCATGGGTACATGGTCAAAGCTCAATACGGTGTTGCTGGAAAGTGAAAGTTTCGGTAAAGCTATTTCCGGATCAAACTTCCTCAAGAAAAAAGTAGAAGAGATCACGACAGGAGTTACGGACCCACAACAAAAAGCTGCAGCGATTTTTAGCTACGTACGCAATAACATGGAGTGGGATGGCGTGAAAGACAAGTATACCGATAATCTTAAGAAGGTATTTGAAAGTAAGAAAGGAACAACTGCAGATATTAATTTGCTATTAGGTGCCATGTTGGATAAAGCAGATCTTCCGGTAGAGATGGTGCTGCTTAGTACCCGTGACCACGGTTTTGTTCGCGAGACGTATCCGATGGAAGAACAGTTTAACTATGTGATCTGTACTGTGAAAATTGGAGACAAACGCTTATTGCTTGACGCAACAGACAAATATTTACCAATAGGTATACTACCGGAACGATGCCTGAATGGGCAAGGTCTTGTTATATCTAAAATAAATCACGGCTGGATTAGCCTGGATGCGAAGGCAAAATCTAAGACTGTCGTAAGCAGTGATCTTGTTTTGAAAGAGTCTGGCGAACTAACCGGTAAGGTGAATTATACTTTTGATGGATACGATGCACACCGTGTTCGTAAAGATTACTTTGCAAAAGGCGAGACGGACTATCTGAAAAAATTCCTGGAAGATAAAACGTGGGAAATTCAGAAGAGCGAATTCCAGAATCTGAAGGAGATAGATCAAAACGCGAAACAACTTCACGAGCTCATCATCAGCGAACACTGCACACTGGCTGGTAATGTTATATATCTGAACCCCTACGTTACTTCACAAGTAAAGGAAAATATATTCAAGCACGAGAAGCGTGAATACCCGGTTGACTTTGGTAGTCCGGCAGACAGAACCTATATGTGTAAAATTGTTTTACCGGAAGGATATGCGGTAGATGAACTTCCAAAACCAAAAGTCATTGTATTGCCAGGCAACGCAGCCAAATTCAGCTATAACATTTCGCAAACGGGCAATGTACTCAACGTAATCAGCATGCTGCAAATCAACAAGGCGCTGTTTTTACAAGATGAATACCCGCACCTCCGTGAGTTCTATAACCAAGTTGTTGCCAAGCAATCTGAACAGATTGTGTTAAAACGTAAATAAGAGATATACCTCTATGAAAAGAATTGTATCGTTGCTTTTAGTTCTGTTTTCGTGTGCAGCTGTTTTTGCCAAAGAAGATCCAAAGTACCCGGTAAGCGCTATACCGGAAGATATGAAGACGGGTATGTATGCCGTTATACGCGAGCAGGAATTGAGATTCGAAATTAATTCGGTTAGCAGCTCTACTACGTATTATCGCGTTGTCATTACCATTCTTAACTCCAACGCTAAAAGTTATGGCAAGGAAGTTATCGGTTACGATAAGTTCAATGTTGTAAAATCATTCAAGGGTGTTGCGTATGATGCTGCCGGTAACGTCATCAAAAAATTAAAGCAAAGTGATATATATGACCAGAGCGCTTTTGATGGCTTCTCCCTTTATAGTGATAATCGCTTGAAAAGAGCTGACCTGTCGCAAGGCACATACCCATATACCGTTGAGTTTGAATATGAGACAGAACAAAAGTGTCTGTTCTTTATACCGGACTTTCGTTTATATGAAGATGACGAGATCTCGATCCAGAAGTCGAAATATACCTTGGCCTATCCCGTTGCTCTGAAACCACGTTATAAACTTTTTAAAATCCAGGAGCCGAAAACGTTCAGTCTGGATGGAAGAGAAGTACTGGAGTGGAATTTTGAAAACGTTAAACCGGCAAAATTTGAGCGCTTAAGTCCAGATCTCGATCAGATAATTCCAAACATTTCAACAGCACCACAGGCTTTTGAGTTTGATAATTATGCTGGTAGAATGGACTCGTGGGAAAATTTCGGAAAGTGGATAACGCTGCTCAATAAGGATAAAAATGTTTTGCCGGAAGCCACTAAAAAGAAAGTTCAGGAGCTGACAAAGAATGCGGCTACAACGGAAGAGAAAGTGCGTATACTTTACGAATATCTTCAGGGTAAAACCCGCTACGTAAGTATTCAGCTTGGTATAGGTGGCTACCAGCCTTTTGCCGCATCGGTCGTGGAGCAAAACGGTTATGGCGATTGCAAAGCACTTTCAAATTATATGGTATCTATGCTGGATGCTGCAGGTGTGAAAGCAAATTATATACTTATTCGTGCAGGCGAAGACTCTCCGGATATCGATATAAATTTCCCGAGCTCACAATTCAATCATGCTATTGTAGCAGTTCCTGATAAGAAAGATACGTTGTGGCTGGAATGTACGAGTCAGACAAACCCATTTGGCTATATGGGAAGCTTTACCGGTGGTCGCCATGCATTGATGATCACCGAGAACGGAGGAAAACTTATCAGAACCCCGGTATATACTGCCGACCAAAACACACAATCACGTACAGCAGATGTCTTTGTAGAACTAACCGGAGATGCCAAAGCAAAAGTTAAAACGACCTATCGCGGTCTTCAATACGAAAACGGTGATCTCAACTTCATTGTGAATGGTAAATATGATGATCAGAAAGAATGGGTGCAGGATAACACCGAAATACCAGCTTTCGACATCGTGAATTTTAACATGACGAATCATAAAGACAAGATTCCGGCTGCCGTGGTTAACCTTGATCTTACACTGAAGCGTTTTGCAACGGTAAGTGGCAAACGAATATTTCTGACGCCCAACCTGATGAACCGATCAACCTATATTCCGGAAAAACTGGAATCGCGCAAGACGAACGTAGTGTTACGTACGGCCTATACCGATCTTGATACCGTTCGCTATCATTTACCAGAAGGTATATATCCTGAGTTTTTGCCGGAGCCTGCAAAAGTAAAATCGCGCTTTGGTGAGTATGAATCAACGTTCACAGTTGATCAGGGCAGCCTTCTATACATTCGCAGAGTGCGAATGAACAAAGGCGAGTATCCGGCAGAGACCTACAAAGAGCTCACCGAATTTTATCGTAACATCAATAAAGCGGACAACACCAAACTGGTGTTTATGAGTAAAACGTAAAGGTTATTTACGGATGGGAGCGTTGGCTTCCTTCGCCATTACGTTATAGACCATCTTATCTGCCAGTCCTGGCAACCACTTATTTAGAAATACTGCAAGCTTACCCTGTGTCGTTAAGACCAGGGTACGTTTGCGTTTAACCGTAGCGTTGTATATATGTTCGGCACATTCTTCGGCCGTCATCATTTTTTCTTCCTGCCGTGGCGACTCTCCCTGCTGACTTCCGTCTTTTGTTAACGACCGCTTCCGAATGTTAGAGGCCGTAAATCCAGGACAAGCTGTTAACACATGTACTCCTGTTTTTAAAAGTTCGGTGCGCAATACTTCCAGAAAACCGTTCAGCGCAAATTTAGACGCAGAATATCCGGTGCGCCCGGGCAAACCGCGAAAGCCGGCAATGGAAGATATACCCACAATCGAGCCGTTGTTCTTGGTGATTTCCGGAAGGCAATATTTAGTAGCGTATAGCACACCGTAAAAATTGATATCCATTACTTTTTTCACAACAGCTATATCAACTTCTGAAAAGAGTGCGCGCATGGAGATACCTGCGTTATTGATCAATACATCTATAGTTCCGTAATGTTTGATAGCTTCTTCTGCCATTTTACGGTTGTCTTCCTCCACACTAACATCGGCCTGAAATGATTGAACAGTAATTCCGTTTTGACGAAGTTCTTCCGTTGCTTTTGCAAGCTCCTCTTTGTTTCGGCCGGTGATAAGAATTTTAGACCCTTCACGTCCGAATTTTTCAGCCATTGCTTTTCCGATACCGGAAGATCCCCCGGTAATGATGACAACCTTATTTTTCATGCTGCAAAATAAAAATTACTGAGCACAATGAGATATAGCGCCATGAAGAGGAGACTGAATTACTGAATTCTTAACTTGCCACGAGAACTTTACTTTCAATGTTTGTAATCAGTCTATTATCGCGATTACCTTTTGGTGTACTGTATGCTATTTCTGATTTCCTTTTCTTTATTACCTATCGTGTTGTAGGCTACCGGAGAAAGATGGTACAGAAAAATCTGCGGAATTCTTTTCCTGATAAAACAGAACAGGAGCTTAAAAAAATTGAAAAGCAATTCTATGTCAACCTGTGTGATTATGGAGTTGAGACACTAAAGCTTTATTCCATTCGAAAAGAAGAATTAGCCAGGCGAATGCTTTTCAGAGATGTTAGCGCCATTGAAAAGTATAAACAACAAAATCAGTCGGTACTTATTCTTTCATCTCACCAGTTCAACTGGGAATGGCTGCTTTCTTCCGGTAATTTTAATCTGCCTGTACCTGTTGATTTTGTATACCAGCAACAGAGCAGTGAGTTCTTTAATCGATTCTCGTTACTGTGCCGTACGCGTTTTGGCGCACATCCTATAAAACGATCGGATGTTGCCCGTGAGCTCATCAGACGAAAAGATATACTTCGCGGCATCGCTATTGTAAGCGATCAATATCCCGGACTTAAAAAAGATAAAAAATATCAAACCCGCTTTCTTAATCAGGATACAGTGTTTTTTCTGGGAGCACATCAAATTGCAGTGCTTACACAATACCCGGTGGTATATGCGCAGGTTCGAAAAATAAAGCGCGGTTATTACGAAGCGTCCTTTGTGAATATAGCGGAGCCTCCTCATGCCAAAGAAGACTTTACACTGATTGAAAACTATATCAAGGCGGTTGAAAAAATAATCTATGAGAATCCTTCCGGTTGGTTATGGTCGCATAATCGTTGGAAGACCCGGCATTTGAAAAAGAACTAGAAAACAAAAGGCGATGATTTCTCACCGCCTTTCTTTTTTATCAAAGTTTCACAAATGCATTAAGCAAGTTTGAATGCTTTTTTCACCTGGTCAACGTGATCAAGTTTTTCCCATGGGAACAACTCAACTTTCACTTTCTTCTCGTTAGCCTTACCCTTGTTGAAGATTTTCTCAACAACTTTTGATTCGCGACCCATGTGTCCGTAAGCAGCAGTTTCTGCATATATAGGGGTGCGTAGGCTAAAGCGTTGTTCGATAAAGTAAGGACGCATGTCGAATATCTTGGCAACACGCTTCGCGATTTCGCCATCGCTTTCTTTTACTTTAGAAGTGCCGTAGGTGTTTACATACAAACCAACCGGTTGAGCAACACCAATAGCATAAGCTACCTGTACAAGAACTTCGTCACAAAGACCAGCCGCCACCAGGTTTTTAGCGATGTGGCGTGTAGCATACGCTGCAGAACGATCTACTTTCGAAGGATCTTTACCAGAGAATGCACCACCACCGTGGGCACCTTTACCGCCATAGGTATCAACAATAATCTTTCGACCAGTCAAACCTGTATCACCGTGTGGTCCACCGATAACAAATTTACCTGTAGGGTTAATATGATACTTGATGTCATTTCCGAAAAGCTTCTGAACACGCTTCGGAAGTTTTTTAGTAATGCGTGGGATAACGATGTTGATGATATCATCTTCGATCTTCTTCAACATCTTGGCATCTTTATCGAAGTCATCGTGCTGTGTAGATACTACAATGGTATCGATACGCTGAGGTTTGTTATCATCGCTATATTCAATTGTAACCTGCGATTTTGCATCCGGGCGCAGGTATGTCATTACTTTACCTTCTTTACGGATGGCAGAAAGTTCGCGTAATAGCATGTGAGCAAGCTCCAATGGAAGCGGCATGTAGTTGTCGGTTTCATTAGTAGCATAACCGAACATCATACCCTGATCGCCAGCGCCTTGGTCTTCTTTCTTTCTACGCACAACACCCTGGTTGATATCAGGCGATTGCTCGTGAATAGCCGAGAGTATACCGCAGGAGTTTGCTTCGAACATATACTCGCTCTTGGTATATCCGATCTTGCGGATTACTTCGCGTGCTATGTCTTGCACATCCAGGTAGGCTTCAGATTTCACCTCGCCAGCCAGTACAACTTGTCCGGTAGTAACAAGTGTTTCACATGCAACTTTAGAAGATGGATCGTAGGCCAGGAAGTAATCGATAAGAGCATCAGAGATTTGGTCAGCGACTTTGTCGGGATGGCCTTCGGATACCGACTCAGAGGTGAATAGATAAGGCATATGAAATTATTTTATTGATTAGTACAAATTTTGCAGCGTCAAATTTAGATTGAAAAGTGTAAACCCCAAACTCCAGCATTTCAATAGTCTTTATTGAGCCAGAAACAAAAACACCGCCGGGCTTTTCGGAAACTCTGTTTTCATCGTCTTCCACTTTTTAACCGGCAGTGTCTTTATCCGTTCGTCTGCCCCGGTAACGTTTACCGCTACACATAGCAGTGTATTGTCTTGAAGATTTTTAAGAAGCGTAGTCATAATGGAATTATTACGATAAGGTGTTTCAATAAAAATCTGTGTTTGATTTTTGGTGTGTGATTCTTTCTCGAATGTTCTGATAACTGCAGCTGCATCTTTACCATCAATCGGCAGGTATCCGTGAAAGGCAAATCGCTGTCCGTTGAGCCCGGAAGCCATTAACGCGAGCAATAATGATGATGGACCCACTAACGGAACCACGTGGATGTCATTCTCATGTGCATACTTTACAGCAAGCGCCCCGGGATCTGCCACACCCGGACAACCCGATTCAGAGAGCACACCTATATCCTTTCCTTCAGTTATAGGCTGAAAGAACGTTTTGAGACTTTCAGGCTTTGTGTCTTTGTTGAGGACTTCAAACTTCAGCGGTTCGATAGACGGATATACTTTTAAACTACTCAGGTATCGCCTGGCAGTTCGTACATCTTCTGCTAAAAAATGTTGAATCGAAGGAAGCGCCTCCCGAATATGAGGAGGAATAACAGCGTGCTGTGTTTCTTCTGCGATTACCGTTGGTATGAGGTATAATTTTCCTGTAGGCATTTACTAAAATGAATTCAGCAAAGAGCTGATGCAAGCAGTTTTAATTCGTGCTAAATTTCGGCAAGAAAAAGAAGCAATGGGCAAAATGCTTATCATAATTGGTGCAATTTTTATCGTGGCCGGTATACTTGTAACCTATAGCAACAAGATACCGCACCTTGGAAAGCTGCCAGGTGATATTCGTATTGAACGGGAGAATTTCAGCTTTTATTTTCCTGTTATGACGAGTATACTACTTAGCATCATTGTCTCATTGGTGCTGTACTTTATCAATCGGTGGAAAAATTAAGCATCTTTCGTACGGTAACATGTCGTTAAGCGTTTAGCTTCTGCAAGCCTTAGTTTATTTAATCAATATTTACGAATTTCAGGGTTTAGTTTTTGTGAAGCAGGTTAGAACATATTTTTTCCTACTTTCTTTTCTTCCGGCTCTGATTGTGTCGGCTCAAAAGAAATCTCAGACTTCCTCCATTCCGCTTAATTTTCCTGACAGCGTAAGAATTGTTCTGGAAAATACCCGGAACGTTGATGCTACAGTCGTGGGTACCAGTTTTGCATCCGCATGGTCAAGCCTCGGTGCAGATCAACAATTAATTATACAACAGCAGCTTCGGAAGATGAAGAAGAAAAAACTTCCGCTCAAGCCTGCACTCATCAATTACTTTGGTGCTATTGCAAACGCAGTAACCGTTGAACGTGCTGATGCATCCAAGCTCTCCGGGTTCTTCACCGTTGTCGGGCAGGTGATTGATAATGAAACTACGCCACGCATTCTCAATTTCTTGCAAGGAAGTCGTACGTTCTTTGAACATCACGCACTGCACTATGAAAAATCCTATAGGCTGTACGCCAGAGATGACGACTATACATTTGATTATATAGCTCCGGCACCGTCATTCGATATGAATGACACCACATCGACTCCCACAACAGACCAGCAGGATTATACCGAATCAACACCAACGAACGACTACAACGATCAACCTGTTGATTCTATTTTTACAGAAGTACCATTGTGGATGAATCCGCCTCCTCAACCTGTTGTAGAAGGTCCGGTAATTCGTTTCAACCGCGTCACGCTAAACTTTGTAACAAAATACGACTCGGCATTTCTGAAAAACACAAAAGGGTCGCTTTCACTACGCGATAATACTTTTGTTGGTAAAGACGGAACGTTCGACTGGTCTTCGGCCCTGCTCAGTCCCGACAGTGTATACTGCAATTTTACAGACTATAATTTCAAGGTCAATAAAGCCGAACTCAAAGCCGATCTTGTAAAACTTAATTATACCGGCAAAACACCCGGTTTGATTCCCGGAACATTTGAATTCAAATCGCAGACACGCAAAGATTCAGTTGCATCCACCTATCCTCGATTCAAATCCTTTCAAAGTACATTGCCCATACAAGGTATAGGCGATGAAAATGTAAAATACTACGGAGGCTTCACACTTACCGGCAGGAAAATTACCGGAAGTTCCGTGGGAGGAAATCCTTCAACTGTAGAAGTATATCACAATGGAGAAATGAAGGCCAAGGTGCTGTCGCCCGACTTTGAGTTTTCAGATTCCACTATATTCTCCCGTAAAGCACGCATCTCGCTGGTCGATAAAGGCGATTCTATAACACACCCGGCCGTGCGCATGCGCTATACCTTTGGTAAAGACAGTCTTCAAAAAATATACGTGCAGAAGGAAAGAGGTTTACTAATGCACACGCCATATTCTTCAACGTTCTTTAATGTAGATTTCTCCACCGATGTGATTCAATGGAATTTGTTTGCCGACAGTCTGGATATGCGCACGGATGGGGGAAGAAACACGATACCAATGATCATCGAGTCGGTTGACTATTACGATCCGGAAGATTTCAGGTTATTAAAAGGCGAAGGATTCTCCTTCCATCCGCTGGCGTTGGTAGTGAGATATTGTATGAAGAACAAAACGCGAGATTTCTATTCAGGCGATCTCGTGCAGTTTTCAGGTAAAGAAGTAAAAGATATTAAAGCCGCTATAGATTTTTTGAATGAGAAAGGCTTGGTCACTTACAATCCGAAAACAGATATAGTACATGTAAAAGAAAAGGCAGTTGTGATCTATAAAGCTCATTTAGGAGAAATGGATTATGATAACCTCAAGATCCATTCAGTTATTGATAGTACAGCCAATGCTTCCGTTAATTTCAGCAAAGGCTATATGACAGTGCGTGGTGTAGATGAATTTAAAGTGAGTGACTCGCTTAACGTTCGCATTAAACCGGATAGTAACGTAATTACACTGCTCAAGAATCGCGACATTAAATTCGATGGAACAATCAATGCCGGTAACTTCGAAATAAGCGGCAAAGGATTTACACTTAAGTACGATAGCTTCTATATAAACCTGACGCGCATCGACTCCATTAACTTCTACGTAACGGAAAAAAATGCGAAAGGACAGAGCATACGCAGAAAACTGAACAACAACATGGTGGGGGCCGACTCTACGGCAGCTGCAGTGGGTGGCTTGGCCAGCACGAGTCAGAAGTCTGGTACGCTCTTCATCAGTAAAGCCGGTAATAAATCAGGAAAGAAAAAAATACCCAACTTCCCACGACTCGATGCCAGTGGTGGTGGTGTAATTTACTTCGACAGGCCGGAAGTACTCGGAGGTGTATACGATCGATCGATGTTCTTTGTGGTGCCACCTTTTAAACTCGACAGCTTGAACGATGCGGACCCTGCCTCAATTAACTTCGATGGTACATTTGTTTCGAGTGGTATGTTCCCGAACTTCAAAGAGAAGCTTCACTCGAAGCCTGATAAGTCTCTTGGTTTTGAGCACAACATTCCGAAGGCTGGTTATCAACTCTATAACGGTGAAGCTAAAATGCGAGGAGGACTGAACATGGATAACCACGGACTTCGTGGTGCCGGTCAGATCGATTACCTCGCAGCAACGATTCGCTCTTACGATTTTCTTTTCTATCCGGATTCTGTGATCACGCGCGGTAATCGTGCCACCATCGCAGAAAAACAATTTGGTGCTGTTATGTTCCCGCAGGCTTCGCTGCCTGACTTTGAAATGAAGTGGTATCCTAAGCAGGATAAAATGCGGATCAAGAACATGAAAGCTCCTTTCAACTTCTACGATTCAACCGCGCAAATGCAGGGAACACTTACCATTTCAAAAGAAGGTGTTGCCGGTATGGGTAAACTTGAAACACGAGGCAGCGAGTTGATTTCGCGTAACATGAATTTTACCGCGAACGATTTTAGCGCCAGACACGCTCGCTTCAAAGTAAAATCAGAAGATCCGAACAAGCCGCTGTTGTATGGGGTGGATATTCGTATGAAGTTTAATCTGAAGGAGAACTATGCGGATATTAGCCCAGAAGTAGCCGGTATAGCAGCGATTGAATTCCCGTATGCGCAGTTCAAAACATCTATACCTGAAATGCGCTGGGATCTGAAAGCAGAGAAGATCACCATGAAGAAGGATCCGAACACTCCGCTGGAAGATTCATATTTCTATACCACGCGAAAAGAACTCGACTCACTGAACTTCCTTGCAGAGAAAGCAGAATATAATTTGAAAACGCAGGAGCTCAAAGTGAGCGGTATACCATATATCATTGTGGCCGATGCTAAAATTACGCCTGAAAATAACGAGGTATTGATTCTCGAGAATGCCAAGATCGGTACACTTAAAAACACCACCATCATTCTTGATACCTTGAATGCGTACCACCGACTTACAGAAGGTGTGGTGGATATAATTTCGCGTAAGCAATTCAGCGGTTACGCTACATACCAGTATGTAAACTTTTTACAGGATACGTTTGCCATCAAAATGACCGACTTCCATTTGGAAGATATAGCACAGGAAGAAGTGTCGCGCAAGAAGAGAAAGACGGTGGCTACACAACAAACTGTAGCTACCGGTTCGGTTACCGATAAGGAAAAGCTTGTACTCGGGGCTGGTATGTATTATAAAGGCGACATGACGATGTACGCTACACGCCCAGCGTTACAGCTTACCGGCTTTGTGAAGCTCGACATCCGCAAGATCAAAAACTATAATACGTGGATCCAATATACTCAGACCGGTGATGAAACAGATGTACATATAGATTTTGATAACGCTATAACGGAAGGAGGAAACCGGGTTAATGCAGGTCTGCATTTCTCTACCGACAATGAATTATATATCACCTTCATTAACGATAAGAAAATGGAGGAGGATGAAAACTTTTTCGAACCAAGTGGCTCGCTGCACTACGATACAGCGACACAGGAATTTAAAATTGAAAGCCTTGCGAAAGCAGCAGGAAATTCTCTCTCGGGAAAAGTATTCGCCTATAATGATGAAACATTGTCTGTGCGCTTCGAAGGTCCTGTGAAATTATTCAGCGGCTCGAAAGATTTTAATATTACCTCTACCGCGATCGGCCAGGGTAACATGACCAACAACGATATCCGGATGAATTCATTCATCATGGTTGATTCAAACGTACCGGTTACTGCTTTTGATTTGATGGCGCGACAGATACAGGATGTTATCAAGAACGAAGGTGCAGATGAAGGTCTTGGTGATCAGACCGAGTTGCTTTATAAGATAGCAGACATCGTTGGCGAGCGCATGGCTAAAGATTACGAACAGAAAAGCCTGCAAGGATATGTTTCTTTAGGAACGTTGACACCTCTTGCCAAGCCACTCGTATTCTCAAACGTAAACCTGAAATGGTCGCAAAAACAGAAAGCATTCTATAGCGAAGGCACGCTTGGTATGTCAAACATTGGCCGTCAGGATATCAACGGTGCGTTTGAAGGTTTTATGGAAGTGAAGAAAACAGAAGATGGCGGCCCTGTATTTCACGTGTTCATAAAGGCTTCGCCTGAAGCCTGGTATTACTTTGGCTTTGAAGACAATCGTTTAATGGTGCATTCATCCAATGGAGACTTCAATACCATTATTGCCAAGAAGAGCAACGCTGGTAAAGCGAAGGTTGGCGAAGTTGCATTTATACCCGGCAGTGATGATGAAACGCTTTCATTCATTAACCGCTTCCGTCAGCAATACTATGGTATTGACATTCCGTATAGTCTGAGTGATGGATCTTCTGCAGCGAAGAAGAAAGAAGAAGCAAAAGAAGAGGCACCGAAGAAAGAAGACGATGGATTTTGATCCATATAGACACCACGTTGTAGCCTACCAATACTGACCCGAACAGGAGAGTTTTATTCTGATTATTCAATAACTTTCAAGTATGACGAAGTTATTGTGTGCATGCGTGTTCTTCTATGGCGTTGCCGTACAGGCGCAGTCGGTTGATGTTACGCAGCGGGCAAATGATTTTCTATTAACGCTGTCACCTGCGCTAAAGAGTAAAGTGCAGTATATCTGGGACAATGACGAGCGTCACAACTGGCACTTCGTTCCGAAAGACAGAAATGGTATATCTCTGCATGATCTCAGTGAGAAACAACGAGCAGCAGCTTTCGCGTTGTTAAAAGCATCGCTAAGCAATCAGGGTTATCAAAAAGCAACCGGTATACTGGCTCTTGAAAAAATTCTGCAACAGGTTGAAGGTCGCGATGACAACGACTCGTACCGCGATCCGCTTAATTACTACTTCACTATATTTGGAACTCCTGCCGCTGATAAACTCTGGGGATGGCGCCTCGAAGGCCATCACCTTTCGCTTAACTTTTCAACAGCCCATGGTATAATTGAATCGTCAACGCCATCGTTCTGGGGAAGTAATCCCGCGGTAGTGCCTTCGGGAAATGAACGTGGTAAGAAAACGTTGAAAGATGAAATGGACCTTGGTTTTGCGTTGATCAACGCTTTGAACGAACAACAACTCGCGAAAGCCCGATTTTCAGAAACAGCACTTCATGAAATTGTATCGTATAACAAACAACAGGCAGAACTTCTAACACCGGCAGGTATACTCTATAAAGATCTGACGCCAGAACAGCAACAACTGTTTATGAAGCTGTTGAACGCCTATGTTAAAAACTATGAGTTTGGTTTCGCGGAGAAACTTATGGAGAAGATTAAAAAGGCGGGTATTGATAAATTAAGCTTTGCCTGGGCGGGTGCATTAAAGCCGGGCGCGGGTCACTACTATCGCATACAAGGGCCGATGCTGTTGATTGAATATGATAACACACAGAATAATGCAAACCATATTCACTCCGTTGTGCGCGATCTTACCAACGATTTTGCCGGAGACATTTTGCGCGAGCACTATCAGAAAGAACACAACTGATCTACACTTCGCTATATTCTACAGTTACAGTTGAAGTAAATAAAAGCGATCGCATGCAAAGTGCCCGGTATTCCCCAGCGGACCATCTATTTTTTCGAAGCCTGCTTTTTCGTAAAGCTTCATTGCCTTGTTCATGGTGTTGAATGTTTCAAGGTAACAGAAGCGATATCTCTTTGCTTTCGCGGCTTGCAGGCATGCTTCCAATACTTTTTGTCCTAAGCCTAAACCGCGTGCTTCGGGTAGAAAGTACATTTTCTTCAATTCACAATAATCCGTATCACCGCCTGCTAACGGTCCTATACCTCCGCCACCCATTACTTTTCCCTCGGCTTCACAAACGAAGTATGCTGTGCCTGGTGAAGTATAGGCTGTATACATATCGTCTACTTCGCGATCGTGTATAGCGAAGCCAGCACCTCCCGCACCAAACTCAGGCATAACAGTTCTTATAACATGGGCTACAACAGTAGCATCGGAAGGTTGTATCGGTCTGATCTCAACTGTCATTTCAAAATATAGTTTATGCGTGGAGGCGTTTCTGTGCAGCTAGAAAAGCTGCGGTAATTTTCTCCGATCGCAAATGAACCTGATTTTTTACAATCCACTTTCCATCCACAATTGTTCCCAGCACGTCACTCGAATCAGAAGTATAAAGAATAACCGAAAGTATATCGGCTATAGATGCCTGTGCCAGCAAAGGTGACTTGGCGTTGTATATAACAGCATCAAACGATTCTCCGATACCAAAATATTTCCGGTTGAGATTACCCATGGCGGCTTTGCCTGACTGCAATGTCTTTTCGGTTAACAGGCGAGCACCATCATCAAATGTATTTCGTTTGTGTGTGGTAAAGCGTTGTGCATAATCGAGCCAGCGAAGATCTTCCAATGGATTAAGGCTGATATGACTATCTGTACCGATAGACCACGAGCCGCTATAAGAAGCATATTCAGTTAATCGAAATATACCATCACCAAGATTACCTTCCGTGCCGGGGCAAAGTACAGCATGCGCTTTACTTTGTGCCAATCGTTTTACTTCCTCATCATTCATGTGGGTGCAATGAACGATGTGAAAACGTGAGTCCACCGGCAAATTATTCAACAGCCACTCAATAGGACGTTGTTTGAGATGGGCGACACAGTCTTCAACTTCTTTCAGTTGTTCGGCTGCATGCAGGTGGAAAGGTATATTTCGCGGACCGTTCGTAAATGTTGATACTATATCTTTTGAATCGACCGCCCGCAACGAGTGTACACTAAAGCCGAGCGAAGCATGTGCATGGTTCGATACAATGGTAGCACTATCGTCCAGTAAATGAAAATATTCATTCGCGGTGTTGGATATAAACCTGCGCTGACGAGGCTGTGGATCTTTTCCAAAACCACCTTTCTGATAAAACACCGGTATCAGTGTAATTTTTATGCCGGCTGTTTTGGCGGCAGCAACCAATCGCTCCCCCATCTCCGCCAGGTTTGCATAGGGCTTGCCGTCTTTATCGTGATGCAGGTAATGAAACTCTGCTACGTGCGTATAGCCCTTCCGTAACATTTCGGCATATAGCATGGCCGCGACTTTTTCAACCTGGTCGGGATCAAGGCTCAGGGCACAATGATACATCGCTTCGCGCCAGCTCCAGAAATCATCGCTTGAGCCGGGTGCGTGCCGTTCAGCCATACCGGCCATCGCATATTGAAATGCATGCGAGTGCGCGTTCTGAAAACCCGGTATAGCAAAACCATTAACAGCTTCTATCGATACCGGCTGTGTCGGCTTTTGATCGGCTATATATTGAACAATTCCCTTTTCATCCACCCCTATATAGGCAGGCGCCATCCATCCATCGTTCAGCAATAAACCTTTGAACTGGAAATATTTTACCGTACTCATACTAGCGTAGTAGTTCAATCAGTTGCCGGAAATTTTCTTGCAGCAATTGCCGCATGTGCCGTGCACGCTCTTCGTGGTAATTTACTTCGGCATCGTCCATATAGTGTACCTTCGGCATTTCGAGTTGAAGGGCGTGTTGATCTTCAGAAGGCTTGCCAAAGGAACGCGTGATGGCGCCCCCCTTAAACGGATGGTTATGACTCAATGAATATTTATCGGATGATAAAGTCTTGAGTGTTGATTGAATGAATTCTGCACCCGCAGCTTTTCCATCGGTATCACCGAGAATGAGATCTGGAAATTTTTCTCTTTGTATAGTTGGTACGATTTGCCGGATCGAGTGGCAATCCCATAACAATACCTTTCCGAATTTTGACTTGAGATCGTTGAGAAGCTCCTGTACTTTGACGTGATAAGGTTTATAGTATAGTGTATATCGTCTTTTAACTTCTTCATCCGCCACTGTACTGCGCTCATCTTTGTAAAGCGGATCGCCCAAAAACGTTGTTGATGGACAAAGCGCTGTTATAATGCGTCCGTCACTATACAGCGGCTTACTTTCCGGATCCCGATTCAGATCGATGACCCAGCGACTATATACTGCCGTGATCATCGTCATGCCCATGGAAGGTGCAAAGTCATAAAGCTTGTCTACAAACCAATCCGTATCATCGGGCGCTTGTGCCAGGGATGATTTATACTCATCACGTATATCATCCGGAAAAGAAATACCACAGTGCGGCACACTTACCACGATGGGCACTGTTGATGCTGTAGGACTATAGATCTTAAAAGGACTCACACTATATATATATCAGATAACTATTCGTCTCTTTTCTTTTTCTTCTTTTTCTTTTTGGGCTGTTCCTGTGTCAGTGCATCCTGTGCTTTTACAAGCTCTTCTGATTTTACTTTCAACGCTTCTTGTGTGGCAGTAAGGTCTGCCTCGGCTTTGTTAAGTGCAATCTGCAGTCTGTCTATACTTTGTTGTTGTGTTGCTTCAGCGGAACTTTCACGCAGGCGTTTCTTCAGCAGCATGATTCTTTTGAAACTCTCGTCAATGCGTGCGCGCGGTATTTCTCCTTTTTCTACCATCGCCCGAACAATGCTGTGAACTTTATCAACCGTGCGTTGATCGCTGCCTGCAATGTTGTTGGAGAACGTCATGATATCAACACCACCGAGTATAGCAAGTTTTATAGCCTGCTCAAATCCATAGTGTTTTGCAATGGCATGCATCTGCATATCGTCAGTGAAGATAACACCATTGAAATGTAAACGCTTGCGCAGTATACCGGTGAGCACATCAGCCGAGAGCGTTCCGGGATTGCCGTTCTTGTCGAGTTTTTTATTAACGATGTGCGATGTCATGATCGCATCGGTATAGCCCGAGTCGATGAGGAGTTGATACGGTTTAAGCTCACGTTCTTCCCATGTATTGGTAACATCGGCAATGCCTAAGTGTGTATCAGCTTTTGAACTTCCGTGACCCGGAAAATGCTTGAGCGATGTAATTACACCATACTTGCGATGTTGCTTGATAACTTCTTTCGCCATTAATGCTACGGAATCTTCATTCGCAGAAAATGCGCGACCGAATTTGGCGATGATCGGGTTATCCGGATTGGAAGCAAGATCTACTACAGGCGCAAAGTTTACATTTATACCCAAACCTGCCAGTGTTGATGCTGTTGCTTCACTATAGAATCTTACCGAGTCAAGTGTTGGAGATTTAGCCATGGCAGCGGCAGTGATGGAGCGCGGAAAACCATATTTGTCTTTCAAACGATTTACTCGGCCTCCCTCCTGATCTATGCATATAAAGAGTGGTATAGGAGCAGCTTGTTGATAGGTCCAGGTAATTTTCTTTAAAGCAACGAAAGAATTTTTAGCCGGTATGTTTTTTTCGAAGATGATGATCGATCCGACTTTGCCTTGTCTTATTTCGCGTAGCACCTCCGGATCAACATTGTCTTTCGGAAAACCAATCAGAATCATCTGACCAATTTTAATATCAAGACTATCGATACTCTGGGCAAAAAGTCTTCCTGAAAAGAGTGCCACCAAAAAAAGTGAGTAAGAGAAATACTTCATTCTATAAAAATATTCAGTTTAATAAGCTTCATAAATTCTATGCAGTATCTCCTGCATATTGTTTCGCACCTCACCGGTCGATTTGGCGAAGTGGGTATTCATAAACGAGAAGATCAGCAATCGGCCACTCTTGGTTACTAAGTAGCCACTCAATGCATGGTTGTTGCTTAATGAGCCGGTCTTTCCAAAAATATAGGGCTTGCTTTCTTTATAGTAATTGCGGATGGTTCCCTTTTTACCACCGATGGCAAGCAACGTAAATAAACGTTCCTGCGGTACCAGTGTATATATCTTCTCCCAAAGCTGCACGACCGATCTTGGTGTAAACAAGTTGAACCGTGATAAACCGGAACCATCTTTCCAGATGGGTTCATCGGCCAGATCATTCAGAAAGAATTTTTTGGAATAGCGAATGGCTATCTCCGGTTTAATAGAATCGCTAAGGGTGTTGGCACAGAGCAGCAGCAGTTGTTCTGCTATAAAATTATCGCTGTCCTGCATCATAATGCGGTAC
The DNA here is from genome assembly GCA_902168205.1 of uncultured Chitinophaga sp. GTDB lineage: Bacteria > Bacteroidota > Bacteroidia > Cytophagales > Cyclobacteriaceae > Ohtaekwangia > Ohtaekwangia kribbensis. Next base: position 561,695 of record CABHOK010000014.1, read on the forward strand.
AGGCTATCAGCCGGTGTGCCATATATAGTCTTTGCTGTTGTATCGAAAACGTGGTGAATTAAGGTAACGTGTTTGTTCAGGGTGTCGCTTAGTAGTGTTGCTGTTAATTCCGGAGAGATCTTGATCGGAACATCAATAACCTTGGATGATGGTTTAGCTCCGGGTAAGTAAATAAAAACATTCTTCTCCGGCTCGCGTGTAGCATCTGCACTTGACTGCTGGCCACCTGTATAAATATCATTTTTGAAAAACAGCGGTTCTATAACTGGTTTGTTGCCTGCAGCATAGATAGAAGCAATATTACCATATATAGGAAGTGGAGAACGTTCGGCAGAATAGTAAGCATTGTAATCATCCCACGCCCAGCCCGGACCGAATGGATCGGTATAAAAATTATCGACTGAGAAAAAGAGTTGATATGGTGATGTCTGTAAAAAGCTATAGACGCGATTGTTGGTAAAAACATTTTTATAAAGCAATCCGGGATCACCCGTTCCCCAGAATATCAGAGAGTCCCCCCGAACAATATACCGGAGGCCCGGTATGGAATCGCCCAGCACTTTAAGACTCGTAAAGAATGTAAAGATCTTGGTGTTGGAAGCAGGAGTAAAGTACTGCCCTCCCTGGTAATCAAATATAGTTTTCTTTTTGGCCGGGTCGTACAACACAAAGCCAACATGATCTTTAAACTTTGCTTCGGTTGACTTGAATGTTTTGGTGAGCGCAGATTTTGAGACAGGCGAACAACGGAAGAGTACGGTGGAGAAACCAATTGCTATAAGAATCCAAAGGAATGATCTGAACAGAAATGGTGGTGCACTGTACTTCATCCGAGATATAGTTTGTTTAGAGATAACGCTCTTTCAGAATTTTACGATGGTGCGATTCGTGGCCGGCAATAATATAGCCCAGGTTCAACACCGATAACTCTGCTTTATTCGCGGTACCTGTTCGCTGCAGCATTTCAGGAGTAAAGCTTTTGTATAAATCAATTGTGGTTGCGCGCAGGCGTTCAACTTCATTGGCTAGATCGTGTAGGGTGCGCGCCTCAGCGTTGGCTTGTGGTGCATAGTCATTCTCTTCAAAACCAGACAAAGGCGTTTTGTCGTTTCTGGCAAAGCGCAATGCTCTGTAAGCAAAAATACGTTCAACATCCAGCATATGGCAGAGTAACTCTTTTATACTCCACTTTTCCGGTTGATAGCGATAACTTCCTTTTTCTTCCGGAATGGATCGGATCAGATCAACCGTAAGCTTGTTGGATTGAATTAACGCATCGAGCATGTCCTGATCTTTTACATACTCAACATAGCCTTTGTAAAAAGGAGCAACATTTTGAAGGTCGGGTCGTGTCATAATTTCAAATGTACTTAAAAGTTAATCGAAGGCAACGGTCTTTCCATTAACGGACTAACCATTGGGCAGAGTTATTTTGATATTCGTTCCTTTACCATACTCACTGATTAACCGGATTGTACCCCGGAGTTTTTCAACGGCCTGCTTCACGATGTACATACCCAGCCCGGAACCCTGCGAGCGATCGGTGGCGCGATAAAACATATTAAAGATCTTGTCGAGATACTCGGTCTTTATACCGATGCCGTTGTCGGTAAACTCAAGCGTTACCCTCTCGCGCGTAATGTGAATATCAATCTGAAGACGACTGCTGGTTTCCGAATTATAATATTTATAGGCGTTGGAGATTATGTTACTGAAGATGATCTGTATGCGAAGCAGATCACTTACAAAAGGAATGTCTGCTCCCTTCTCGTTAATCTCTACCTGCACTGAAGAAAAGTTATCGAGGTACTCCAACTCGCGAATGCAATTCAGGGCAACGCTCTTCAGCGGAATGGTTTCGCGAATTACATCCACGCGATTTACCCGTGCATAGTCAAGCATCGATCGGATAAACTCGTCCAGCTTTTTGATGCGCCCTTCGATCTTGTCGAGGTATTGATGATGATTGGCGGCATCGCTATCCAGGTTTGCAAGGTTGATCAACCCCATAATTGAACTCAAAGGCGAGCGCAGATCATGAGATGTTTTATACATGAGTTGATCGAGCTCAAAATTCCTTTCCGAGAGTTCTTCCAGCGTTGCTTTCAGTTCTTCTTCCTGTGCAGCGAGTTGTGAATTCTGTTGAAGAAGCTCTTCGTTCAGTTGCCTGAATTTTTCTTCGATATTCTTTCGCAGCGTTATGTCTTTGGAGAAGATAGCGACACCGGTAACTATACCCGCTTCATTTCGAATCGGGTTAAAGGATATCTCCGCTATAATTTCATTACCGATTTGTTTTTCAATTACAAACTGTTTGCCTTTTAATGCAAGTAACAATTCATTTCGTGCACCTTTGCGAAGAGCAACCGGCAAAGCGTTTACAAAGGACTCGCCAAAGCTTATTTCAGATTGAAAAAGCGTACTCATTTTTTTAGCGTGCGCCTTGTTGAATGTTATATACCTGAGCCTGCGATCAACAGCAAATACATCGTCACTGGTACTTTCAAGTACTGCGCGAAGATTAGCGTTAATGGATTTGATGATCTCTTCAAACTGTTTGCGCTCTGTTATGTTATGAACAAATACAGCCGCTCCTTTTATTTCGTTTCCATTGCGTATAGGGTTAAACGTTGTTCGGATGTGGCCGGTAAATCCGGGATACTTGAGAAAATGTTCAGAAACAAAGTGGTGTCCTTCCAGCGCTTTTTGTATTTCGGTTTTAACCCATTTATAGTCAACTGATCCTTTCAGGTAGTTTAGTTTGTTTTTGCCGATCTCTATATCTGCACCATACAACACCTTCATGATGCGCTGGTGATTTTGATTGAATGTTATATAGTTAAAATGAGCATCGACCGCATATATAGATTCACGAGTGCTCTCCAGTACACCTCGCAGATTTGCATTCAGATGGTTTATCTTCTCCTCGGCATTCTTCAACTCGGTTATGTCTGTAATAAAACCGATGACGAATTTTTCTTTCTTATCGTTAACGAAAAGTGATTTAACCGTCAGGAGGTCGTGTTTTGTACCGTTTCGTGACGTGATCTTTTCCAGAACGCGTACAGTCTTACCGTTGTGTAACACTTCATCGTCTACTTCCCAAAAAGCATCTGCTTCTTTTCTGGGCAGGAAATCACGGTCGGTTTTTCCGCGCATGTCGTGCTGGCTACGGCCTATCAGTTCACTGAATTTTTTATTAAACATCAGCCAGCGATGCTTTTCATCCTTTACAAAGATGGGAGCAGCTACCGTATTGATGATGTTGTTTAGAAAGTTGCGTGATTCTTCCAGTGCTGCAGCGGCTTCTTTCTCCGATGATATATCGCGTATCGTACCAACAAAGTAATTGTCTTTGCCTTCGTGCTTCAGCAAACTGATGTTGATAACACCTGAGAAAGTCTCCCCGTTTTTTCTTTTGAACGATGATTCAAACTCTTTTAGTACCGGACCTTTCCGCAGTACGCGCAAAATTTGTTCATGATCTTTTTTATATCGATATATAGCCTGCGTCTTTATCTTCTGTACAGCCGAAAGATTTTTATACCCGAACATGCGCAGAAAGGCTTCATTAACATGAACAAATTGTCCGCGCAATATGCCCATGAAAATACCTTCTGATAAATTTCGGTTGATGCTCTCCAGCAGTTCCTGGTTGTGCAGTGCTTTTTCGGCTGTTATCTTTTGCTCGGTGATGTCGCGAAAGTTTGATACGATGCCTTCTATACCAGGTATGTGCGAGAAGTTGGTGAGTACAGATTCGGCCCAGATATAGTATCCCTTCTTATGACGTAAGCGTTGAATCAGTTTAATGCTTTTGCCCGGAGTTTTACGGAGCTTGATAAAGGATTTACGGGCATCGGTTATATCATGCGCATGAACAAAGAAGGTTCCGTTTTTACCGAGTACTTCTTTCTCGCTATAGCCACAGACTTTCTTGACAGACTTACTCGCGAATTTTATATCGCCTGCTGTATCGTACACTACAATTCCTTCATATGCATGCTCGATAAGCGCCCTGAAGCCACTCTCACTTAACGTAGATGCTTTTTCTCTGGCCGATTTCACAATTTCCTTTTCAGTTAAGTGCAACGCTGCAAGTCATCTTCTCAGAACCCGTACTATATATTCGTGCTTTTGCCTGGGTCAGGATACATTATCTTTTCCGCGCGAAATACCGGCTTTGGGTTCCAGGAAGCGATATAGTCTGCTTGAAGGATCTACCGAACGAAACATTAGGTTGCGCAGGTAGCCTTCCACCGGCAAAATTAGAAATGCAATGACTACTTGTATGAAGAAATCAGTAACCGGACTCTCTTTTGTTTCAAAGGTAGCACTGGCCACTGTCTGGATGAACTGAATGAGCATGATGATGGTAAGCAGTGACAACAAACGACTTATAATGCGATACCGGTTGCTGAGACGGAACGATAAGAGTACAAGGCCTGAGAACACAAAAAACTCAAGCGCATAAAACCACGGGCGCTGCCAGTAAGGTGGAAGAACTTCAAAGGTAACATTTGCCAGTTCATGCACTTTACCAAAAATGTCGCGCGACTGTACCATCAATATATAGTCATCCGCAGGTAGGTATGGATAATTGATGATGTAGTTGTTGGTAGACCACTCTGACCAATCTTCGTCAAGACCTTTCAACCTGTATCGATACTCTATAGACTGTGGCGCAAGAAAATCGGGTTGAATTACCTCGAACGTAACAGTGCTTTTATTTTGCGATACTTCAAAGTTGAGTAAATCTACTTTCGTATCGTTATTGCGGACAGCACGCAGCAAAGGCTGATTGCCGGCTTCGTAAGGAGTAAATTTCTCGCCGAAGAATTTATAGAGCTCGTTGTTCTCGGTAATCAGCCACAGGTTTTCAGCATTCTGGTCAATCGAAACAAAGCGGAGGTTCTGCAATAAATTCAGAAGCTGTAGGTTGCTTTGACCGTGTGCTTTACCCAGAATGTTCCATGCGTGATTGTCGTTGTAGAGTATATTTTCTCCGTCCGAGAAGTAATGTATCGGTTTGGCCAGCGAGTCAATATGCTCAAATATATTCTTCTGGCGGTCGAAGCGAAGAAACCCCTGGTCGTTGGCCAGTATAATATCGTTATTCCAGTGTATACAGGTAATGTTATTATAGGTAGGATTATCAATCGATATAGTTTGTATGTTCTTTACCTGCCCGTCTGCTATATCCAGACGATATGCTTTGTCAAGCGCACAGAGCCAGAGTTCATGACCAATACCATCCACCATTGCATCAATACGATCGTCTACATTTTCAAGAAAGTTTAACGACTTCCACTGGTCATCTTCAGTTGGTTGAAACACGCGCACTTCGCTGGCATATGTAGAGAAGAGCACTACGTCGAGGTTGGCAGAAGCGTAGCCGGTTAATATAGGTTCCTCCAGAATTGGTTTCGCGGTGAGTTCATTTATTTCAAATGCACCGGCAAGTCCGGCAGCAATCAGCTTACCATCCAATTCGAAGAGCTGCGTTACTTTGGCATCTATACCATTAACCTTTTTATATACATATTGGGATGAGCGCAAAACCCGTTGTGTCTTTTTTACGGAGCGATATGTTTTTTTAGGACTTGAGTCTTTGGGGGCAGCTTTATTATCCTTCGCGGTGGTACTCTTGTCTTTTTCGGTTGCGGTAGTCTTTTCTTCATCGCGACTTCTGCGGAAGAACTGAAGGAATCCTTTTTTCTTTGACTCCTGTGATGGATTCGCCTTTTCATCTTTACCAGCTGGCGTTTTTGTTTTACCAGAAGGTTGAGATTTGTTGGGTTTTACTTCTACTTCTTCGTAGTACGTTATCTCGTCATATACTTCTTCTTTTTCAAGGCGAAATAAACCAAGCGATGTGCCTACATATTCTTTTCCTTCGAACGATGTGGCGCAAAGTAAATTTCCGGCAAGTCCGTTATAATGACTGAACGAACGAAAAGGAAGGTACGGTGCCACGCGCGTAAATCCGTATTCATGTGCAGCCCATACACACAAGCTCTTGTCGAGCATCAACGTATATACTTCATTATCCGGCAGGCCTGTATTATAGTTAACGATCTCTTGTGTATTTCCGGAACCCGACTGTACGAAGATCATACCACCGCGCAACGTGCCGAGTACAAACAGGTCGCGGTTTACCCAGTTTCCGTTTACCACTACACTGGCATCGGCATATGCCTGGTCTTCCATGTTCAGCTCCTTCATGCGAAGATCTTCGCCTGTAAGCAGCACCTTATTATTGGAGAGACCAAGTATATAGAAGTTATTCATTCCGCTGGAGAAAGTAACGTCTGCATCCGCAGGGATATCCAGTGCAGACCTCAGTAGCTTATCATCGCCTACTTTAAAAATTCCTCCGCGTTGTGTATTGATATATACTGCTCCGAATAATTCAAATATAGTTCCGAACGAACCGGTAAGGTTGGATGCTTTTATGATCGTTACAGGTTGATTCTTTTGCTCGATATATACAGCCTGTTCGGTAACGAAATATAGCTTGTCGTTTACAATCAGATTTTTATAGACATCAGATACGCCTTCGCCCGAAAGTACCTTCAGTTTATGATCGCCCGGTACACTGGTATCAACTTTGCCATAACCGTTTGTGCCGCTCCAGTATATTTCCTTTTGCCGGTTTAGCTGAAGGGAGTATACAGCACCATTGCCAGAGATCAGATCCCAGTTGCGTCCGTCAAATTCAAGCACACCGCTTCGCGTTGCGAAATACATCACACCACGATCGCCCTGCACCATATCAAAACAGACATTGCTGAATCGCTCTTTTCCGGGCGAGTAATGGGAGAGAAAATAATTACCGGTTTGGCTATAGGATTTGAAAAAGCCTAGCAGCAGAATGAAGCAAACTATGTGACGCATGCAGGATGAGCTTAGCAGTAAAGGTAAAGAATGGTGGAGGTTAATCAAATAGAAGACACTGGCATTTAGAGGCTTGCAGATTTAGCTGATGCGGCTCCAGTTAACAACTGTCTTGCGCATGGATTCTATTTGCGTGCGAATTACTTTGTTATCGGGCTTTTCCAGTTCCGGGTCCTGGTTTAAAACTTCAATGGCTTTTTCGCGGGCTCGCTGTAAAATGGCGCCATCCTTGGCAAGGTCCGATATCATCAAGTCGAGTGCACCACTTTGTTGTGTACCCATCAGGTCTCCCGGCCCGCGGAGCTTAAGATCCGTTTCTGAAATTTCGAAACCATTATTGGTTTTCACCATCGTATCGATCCGTGCTTTTGAGTCTGCGCCTAATTTATAGTCGGTCATCAAAATACAGTATGATTGCTCGGCTCCGCGACCAACACGACCGCGCAACTGGTGAAGCTGTGAGAGCCCGAAGCGCTCCGCATTTTCAATAACCATCACCGAAGCGTTGGGTACATCTACGCCAACTTCGATAACCGTGGTGGCCACCATAATTTTTGTTTCTGCCTTGATGAAGCGCGCCATCTCAAAATCTTTTGCTTCAGGCTTCATCTTGCCATGCACTATACTCACTGCTACATCCGGAAAGGCACGGCATACACTTTCATAGCCATCCATCAAATGTTTCAGATCCAGTTTTTCAGATTCTTCAATCAGAGGATATACCATATATACTTGTCGGCCCGCTGCTATCTGGTCGCGCAGAAACTGATTTACCTGCAATCGGTGCGCATCAAACCGATGTATAGTCTTGATAGGTTTTCTTCCGGCCGGTAACTGATCAATTACAGATACATCGAGGTCACCATACAAAGTCATGGCCAGAGTACGCGGTATAGGTGTGGCCGTCATTACCAACACATGCGGATATAGGTCTGCATTTTTCTGCCAGAGTTTAGAGCGCTGTGCTACACCGAAGCGATGTTGTTCATCCACGATCGCAAGACCAAGATTTTTAAATTGTACTTCTTCTTCCAGCAGGGCATGTGTACCAATAAGTATTTTCAATTCGCCTGAACGAAGTGCTTCATGAATTTCTTTGCGTGCTGATTTTTTTGTGGAACCTGTTAGTAAAGCAACGGACAGATCCATTTTATCAGCATAGCGCTTTAAACCATTATAGTGTTGCTGTGCAAGAATTTCCGTTGGTGCCATGAGTGCAGCCTGTGCACCGCCACTGACTATAACGAGCGTACATATAAAGCCTACAATAGTTTTACCGCTTCCTACATCGCCTTGTAAGAGGCGATTCATTTGTTTGCCGGATTTCAGGTCAGCATATATTTCCTTGATTACTTTCTTCTGTGCGTCTGTTAAAGCGAAAGGTAAATGTTCGTTGTAAAATTTAGTGAGCAATGAAGTATCCTGAAATACTTGCCCGCGAAATTTCTCCTGGCGCACAAGCTTCATCTTGAGCAGACGAAGTTGAATGTAGAACAGCTCCTCAAACTTCAATCGCTGTTGTGAACGAATGAGTAAATCTGTACTCTTTGGAAAGTGTATATTTAGCAACGCTTCCCTTTTGGCAATGAGGTTTTCACTACTCAACAAATGTGAAGGAAGTGTTTCACGAATTTTATCGTTTGCTTGTGCTAACAACTCCTGCACCAGCTTCGCTATAGCTTTACTATCGATATGTCGTGTTCGCAGCTTCTCGGAGAGCGGATATACCGGGTGCAGAAATCCGCCCTGCTCATTCTTTTGCGTTAAAACTTCAATCTCTGGATGTGCTATATTAAACTTACTGCCAAAGCGAGCGGGTTTTCCGAAGATAACATAGGAGACACCAACTTTTAACTTTTCGTTAATCCAGTTAATTCCCTGAAACCAAACTAACTCCAGTTCGCCTGTTTCATCGCTTACATGTGCTACCAAACGTTTCTTAAATCCCGCTCCAATTAATTCTTTCTTTCGAAGTATACCTTTCACCTGCACAAAAGGCAGGTCATCGGATAGTTCTTTAATACTGTAAAATTTTGTGCGGTCTTCGTATCGGAAAGGGAAATGCTGAATCAGATCACCGAACGTAAAAATATTCAGCTCCTTGTTTAATAATGACGAACGCTGCGGCCCCACGCCTTTCAGGAATTCTATAGGGGAATCAAAAAAATTAGCCATTCGTTGTTACTTCTTCAAAACAAGTTTATAAATAATAACGTATTGCACACAAAGAGAATTTAATTTTGCTCTTAAAATAAGAAGTGGAAAAGACGGGTTACTAAACAAACTATAGTACGATCAAGTAAATGTTGTATCAAGTATGAAAGCGGAGATTAAAATTTACAAGGGGATTGAATACGTGCAGGTAAATCTATTACCAGCCGAACAGCAGAATATTATCTCAGAAACATTGAGTAACAAACTTTATATCAAAATTCTTATTGACGGTAAAATTATAGGTAACTGTCTTCAGTATAAGGATTATGAATTATGGTATAACAATGTTTATCGTTTACCACACAAGCGTTCGGACGCTGTTATGATTGAAGAACTCGAAGAGTCTTTGAAAGACTAGTCTAGTCCCAAATACCTTTATCCGGAACAACCTCCAGTATGTTTCCTTCCGGATCTTCAAAGTAAAATGATTCTTTCCCGCTTTTCCAGATCACCTGGTCTGTTATAGCTATACCTTTTGCCTTGATCTCTTCTTTTGTTGTGTTATACTCCTGCGCTGGAACTTCAAAAGCAAAATGTAGTTTACCGTTTCCATAATGTGCCGGTGGACTTGTTTTATGCATTGAATCATCCGGGTTAAAACATAACAATACTGAACTGCCGGCACGAAAGAATATATGTTTATCCTTTACGTAGCTGATTACAGGCAAGCCCAATACATCGCTGTAAAATTCTTTGGCTTTATCCAGGTCGCGTATGTATAAACAGGTTTCTTTTATTTTGATGAGGTTCATAAACAAAGCGATTGTTTAACCGAACTATACTCTTGCCACATTTGTGTGAGAATTGTTGCCGCAGGCTCAATGGAATGTATACCAGCTGACACCTGACCGATTTCAAGTTCACCATCTTCCAGGTTTCCTTCAAACATTCCACGCTTGGCTCTGCGCGTGCCTAATAAATTTTCGAGTTCTTCTTTAGTTGCACCGCGTGCCTCTGCTTCTTGCACTTGCTGATAAAATTTATTCTTAATGAGACGCACCGGGGCAAGCTGCTTAAGTGTTAACACTGTTTCGCCTTCACCGGCCTCCGTAATTTTCTTTTTAAAAAATTCATGTGCGGAAGATTCTTCACTTGCAGCAAAGCGACTCCCCACCTGAAAGCCATCGGCTCCTAAAGCTTCGCAGGCAACCATTGCTCTTCCACTCGCTATACCTCCTGCTGCTATCAATGGAATGCTGACAGCATCGCGCACTAAAGGTATAAGAACAAGTGTAGTGGTTTCTTCTCTTCCGTTATGTCCACCGGCTTCGAATCCTTCTGCTACAACAGCATCTGCACCTGCCTGCTCAGCTTTGCGTGCAAACTTTATACTCGATACAACATGCACAACAGTTACACCTTTGTCTTTTAAAAAACCTGTCCATGCAGACGGATTACCTGCGGATGTGAAAACAATTTTTACCTGCTCGTCAATGATCACCGTCATGAGCTTATCTATCTCCGGGTATAGCAAGGGTACGTTTACACCAAAAGGTTTTTGTGTTGCAGCTTTACACTTGATGATGTGCTCACGCAGAACTTCAGGATACATCGAGCCCGCACCGATCAGTCCTAATCCACCGGCATTGCTTACAGCCGATGCGAGACGCCAGCCGCTACACCAAACCATGCCCGCCTGAATGATAGGTATATCAATGTTGAAAAGTTGTTTAACACGATGTGTTGGCTTCATGGAAACAAGACTTAGAATTTGATTATTTCAGTTCACTTTATGCTGCCATTATACCATTTAAAACATTACCTTCTATGCCCTATATTTTGCATATTCAGGCGAGGCCTTAAAAGTTGTCCACAAAGAATTGATTTAGAAAATCCATTGTAACTTTTTGATTGTGTGTGCTTTAAGTGATAATACTATGGTAATGTGGATAAGTACTTAGTTTTGTGGATTACTTTTACTTAAAAATATTACATCTTCTAACTACCTGAATTTTAAGGTTTTCTTGGTCTGGTTTTTTCGTCTGTTTGTCAAGTTTATACACATTTACAAATGGAATTTTAAACAGCCCTGGGTGATAAACGTTATCATGAAAATATGAGAAAAATAGCTCTTATCGTGTTCGTGTTTTTTTGTGCCTGTCAAGTTCGAGCACAGCAGGTTGAAGTAGTGAAATTTGATCGGCTTCAAAATGTAATAGACAGCAAGACAGATAAAATCCAGGTTATAAATTTCTGGGCAACATGGTGTGCTCCGTGCGTGAAAGAACTTCCGCTTTTTGAAAAATTGAATGCGGATAAAAAAGATGTGAAAGTAACGTTGATCAACCTCGACTTTGCTGATAAAGAAAAAAAAGTAGAATCATTTCTCTCCAAAAAGAAAATGACAACAGAAGTATTGCTGCTGGACGAAATAGATTATAACACATGGATTGATAAAGTAGATCAAAGCTGGGGCGGTGCTATACCGGCTACACTCATCATCAATCCCAAAAATGGTAAACGAAAATTTATTGAACGAGAACTTCAGGAAGGAGAACTGCAAAAGCTTCTGGCAGAAGTTGAATAAATCTTATTACTTTATTGTACGATTAAATCTGATCCGATTATGAAAAAAACAAAATTATCTGCACTGCTAGCGTTATCGCTCGTATTGTTGTTTGCAGGCCGCGCACCTAAATATGAAATAGGTGATTCTGTAACAGATTTCAAGCTGAAAAATGTAGATGGTAAAATGGTCGCGCTCTCAGATTATAAATCTGCCAAGGGTGTGATTGTTATTTTCGATTGCAACACATGTCCATACTCAAAAGCATATAACGAACGTATACAGACGTTGAATAAGAATTATGCTTCAAAAGGATTTCCGGTTATCGCTATAAATGCTAACAGCCCTGAATTATCTCCAGGCGATTCGTTTGAAGAAATGAAGGCTGTAGCAAAAAAGAAGAACTATGAGTTTCCATACCTCATCGATGAGACACAACAAGTGGCAAAATCTTTTGGAGCTTCTAACACACCACACGTTTTTGTATTGCAACACGTGGGTAGTGATTTTAAAGTGGCTTATATAGGAGCGATTGATAATAACACACGCGATGCTGCTGCTGCCGATAAAAAATATGTTGAAGAAGCAGTAGATGCATTACTGGCTGGTAAAGCTATACCCACTGAAAAAACAAAAGCGATTGGCTGCGGTATTAAATGGAAGAATGTATAATTGTTCAGACAGCGTTACGTTCTGAAATTTTTCTGGCTGCTATATACGATGTTGTCCACGCTGCCTGAAAGTTATAGCCTCCGGTTTCTCCATCAATATTTAAAACCTCTCCTGCAAAGAAGAGGTTTTTTATTTTCTTACTCTCCATAGTTTCCAGGTCTACATCACCGAGTGCTACACCACCACACGTAACAAACTCTTCCTTAAAAGTTGTTTTACCTTTTATCTGAAACGAAGAGCGAATGAGACCTTCAATTAATTTATTGATGTTCTTTTGAGGAAGCTCGGCCCATATTTTCTGTTCATCAATTTCTGCAAGTGAACATAGCAGTTGCCACAGGCGGATGGGAAGTGCAAACAACGGATTATTATATACTTTCTGCTTGCCGTGCTTTGCTTTATGATTGATAAGCTCTTCGCGAAGTATATCTTCTTTTGCATTGCCGATCCAGCTTACAAGTGCAGTAAATTGATAGTTGATCTGGTGTAGATACGCTGCCGCCCATGCCGATAATTTTATAACGGCAGGTCCGCTTAATCCCCAATGTGTAATGAGCACCGGGCCTGACTGTGAGAATTTGGTGGAAGCAATCTTTACTTCTGCATTGGGCACTGCTATACCCATGAGTTCTTTAAATTGTTTCTGCGAATCGTTGAATGTGAAGAGCGAGGGTATAGGAGGAATAACCTGATGTCCGAGGTTTTGTATCCATTGATAAAATTGCAGATTCGGATTCCCTCCGGTGGCCAGCAAAACTTTTTTAGCTATATATACTTTGCCCGAAATGCATTGTATGTGCAGGTGACCTTGTTGTTGTGTTATACCGGATACGGCTGTATCAAGCTCTATTTTTATTTTGTGTTTTATAGCTTCGTTCAGAAAGCAGTCGATTATAGTTTGAGAGCTGTCGGTGATGGGAAACATTCTTCCATCGTCTTCAGCTTTCAACGTAATACGTTTCGATGCAAACCACTCGACTACATCTTGTGCCTGGTATTTTTTGAATAAACTCTTTAGTGGTTTTTCTCCGCGAGGATAATGTTTCGCCAATTGTGTGGCATCAAAGCAATGTTGGGTAACATTACAGCGGCCTCCTCCGGATACTTTTACTTTGGAGAGAAGCTTGTTTGATTTTTCAAGAATGAGAACGGAGAGTTCCGGATTTAACTCTGCTGATTGAATAGCGCCATAAAATCCTGCTGCACCTCCACCAATTACAATCAGATCGAATGAATTCATCTTCCAAATCTAATGTATACCGGCAAACTGTACCAACAGGATTTTTAAGACAGCATAGATGTTACCGTTAACTTGCAGACTATGGATGGCGGTAAAATGATTTACTTATAATGCGCCATCCTTCTGAGAACTTGTGCAGAACAAGGTAATCGGTAAAAGTTCGTTTCCCCTCACGGTAAAGATCAAGTTTAACCGTAGCCGCCGTTCCGGTTATATCGACATTGATAAATTTACCTTCGGCCTTTGGTACAGGAGCACTGTTTTCACTTTTTCTTTTTTCAATAGCAGCGATCCATTCTTCTATCGGATACGGCTTAACATCATTCTCGATTACACGAAGCATGGTAAAGCTTGGATGGAATCCCTTGCGAATGGCATCCGTGCTTCCTCCGTTTTGAATGCCATCGATATACGCAGACGTGATTACCTGTTTGATAGCAGCTTCATCGGATTGTGCATGAAGTGAAAAACTGAAGAGTGCAAGCATGCACAACAGCATGGTTCTGGTTTTCATAGTAATGTTTGAAGTTTTGATCTTACTATATACCTATAGATCGGTATACAGGTTGCTTCTTCCGGATGAAAGATGCTCTGGTATATATCAATAGCAATTGATTCGGGATGAAGGGCACCCTCCCTCACTCCGGGCAGTGAGCCCGGTGCGAGAGGGGAAACATTCTTTAGATTAAAGTGCCAACTCTTTCCGCGTGCAGGATAGAATGTTAGGCAGAGGGGTCTTTATATTCAACACGCTAATAAATCAAGAGGAATAAAATCAGTTGAGTCGAGTATTTGAGAGCAGATCATTCCAATCTTTATCTGCTTCCGGTTTTACGTTCTCCTGTACAATCTCAGCTAACCGGTTATCAACATCACCTGAAACGAGCATGGCAGCAACGCCCAGTGCATTGCCGAGGTGTTGTGTCTTTTCATCAACTTCATCGGCTAAAAATATAACCGGCGTATTACGGTTTACGGAATGTGTTCGAATAGAGCGAACGAGTTCAAAGCCTGTGACCACAGGCAGGTCAGTGCCGCAGATTATCAGATCGAAATGTTCGATTCGCGAGGTTAGGAGCCCATCCAAACCAGACTCGGTGTGAAGCACAACGGGATTACATCCGCTAAGCACTGACTTAATTTGTACAACGGTTTCTTTCTGCCTGTGAACCACAAGTATCTTCATTACTTGAAATGTCGCCGTGTTAAACATCTAATTCCCTAAACCTTTTAGGAAAGTTCGCTATTCGCGTGCACTTCAGATTGGGGTAGAGCTTCGGAAAGAAATTATGTGTTTAAACGAATCGCACGGAATACGCTGAAACTGAAGAGAATAAAAAAACATACCCAACCGGTCGGGGGTAAAAAACTACTATGAAAATAGTACAATTATACTAGTGAGGGTTTGAGGAAAATCAGGAGACGATGCCCGCTTCGTAGGCATATTTCACCAATCCAACGGTGTTATTGACCCCAATTTTCTCCATGATGTTAACCCGATGATTGCGAACCGTGTTTTCACTCAGCGATAATTTCTGGCCAATTTCACGGATTGTAAGTTCGCGGCATATCAGTACCAGAATTTCTTTTTCGCGGTCGGTAATCTCAGCGTGTTTGAAATGTGGGCGTTGTCCTGCTTTTTTTTCGGTTATGTTTTTGCGAAGTACAGAGGCAACCAGGTCGTTGTGGTAAAAATCTTTTTCTGCAACCGAGTAAATCGCCTTTTCAAGTTCGTTGGGCTCAGTGTTCTTCAGCAGAAAAGCATGAACACCCATCTCCATCATGTGCAGTATATACTTGTGGCTATCGTGCATGGTGAGGATGATGATCTTTACTTCCGGATGTTTTTTAATGATCTGTTCACAGGTTTCTGCGCCATCCATTACCGGCATCTGTAAATCTACAATAGCAACATCGGGCGTGTCGTATTTGATCAGGTTCAACAGATCTTTTCCGTTCTCGGCATCCTTTACTTCCTCCACACGTTCGAAGCTGCCCAACAGATTTACCATAGCCTTACGAAAAAGCGTGTGGTCGTCAGCTATATATACTTTAAACTTTCTCATAAGGTACAACGAGGGTTATCTTGCTTCCTATCGCTCGCTCTTTGTCAAAAAATACAGTGGCCCCTAAAACACGGGCACGGTTCTCAATGTTAAATAAACCCAATCCTCTTCCACTCTGCGCAGAGTTTTTTATAGCATCCGGATCATATCCTATACCATCGTCTTCTACACAAACCGAGAGTGAATCATCGCCTGTAAGTGTTACCTGGATGAGCGATGCTTTAGCGTGCTTCATAGCATTGTTCAGGAGTTCCTGTACGATACGGAAAAGCATGAGTTCTCTACTTTTCTCGAAGCTACGAACTTCTCCCTGTTCAACGCAATGAATCGGTAAAAGAGAAGTTTCGTGAAAACGTTCGCACAGTTCTTTTACTGCCGGAGCAAAACCAAACTTTTCCAGGGTAGAAGGCATAAGTTCGCGGCTGATGGAACGCACCGATGAAATAGTATCATCAAGCATTTGCTTGGGCTGATCAAGACTATCGGGGTTAGGCAACTGTCTGGCTACTGTAATTATACCCACACGGATCGTAGAGAGCATCGCTCCTATGCTATCGTGCAGTTCTCCAGCCAGCCTTCTGCGCTCTTGCTCCTGCGACTCGAGTGCCGATTCCATCATCTTCTGCTGGTATATAAGTTCGAGTTGCTGACGCTTGAATTGCTCCTGGATCATCTTCTTCTGGTAAAATACCATGAAGAGAATGATGGCAATAGCAAGCAATAGCATACCTACGGTACCGAGGGTGATGAGGAGGGCGATTTGATATTCCGAAGGTCCTGCCATAAGCCTATCATCACAACCATATGTTGGATGATGTACATGATAATTTGAAATGTACCGTAAAACAAGAAATCATTATGCAAAACTTCAACTAAATAGGTAGTAAAAACAGAAAGAAAAAGTGTTCCGGCATTAAAAATTAATATAGACGTACAAAACCAGAACATGGGCAGGCGATGCAACTGCTGCGCGGGCAGATCAATAAGCAGCCTGTAGAAGTAAAGTATACTGAAGAACAGAAAGATAATGGCGCTGCCGATCTGGTTATAGGAGTTGATATCTTTCTTCTGAACAAAGAGCAGATTGCAGATGGCCGCGAGTGAAAACAACACACAGAGCCATGTTATCATCGTTTTGTATTTGTTCTTCAACGACAGGTTGAACAAAACACAGGTGATGATGAATATTAAAATGAATGAGATGTGACTGGGTATGTTAACATCCTTTCCCCGTAAGGGCAGAAAGTATACAGCGAAATCGCCTAACATACTCAGTAGAAAAGCCAACCCTATCAGCTTGACTTCTATTTGTCGCTTGTCAAAAAAGATGAACGACAGAATAACGATCAGGGCCGACAGGGTTGTTTGAGTTTTAAACAACAACAGAAATGACTCTAGGGTCATAGCAGTTATCAATGATTAAAATTTTATTTAGGGCAATAAGGCGGGCACAATGCTCCGTCATCGTACGACATGTCTTTTGTTAGCGCCTGCGCACTTGTCGTTGTTGCTGCAGCGGTGGCTTTGTTGGCATCGTCTGATGTCCAAATGAGTGTACCATCTTCGGTGGTTGGTACCATTACCAACTGGATTGTTTCTTTTCCATCGAAGTTAGGGTTGGGTTGATAGGTGAGGAAGAAAGTGATACCTGTACTTCCGTCTTCTGCGAGCATTTTTAAAATAGCATCGCGACCAAAGAAGACAGACTTGGTGTCAACATTCGGATCCTTTCGGAAGTGTTTGTCGAAATTCTTGATCCACTTTTCCGCATTACTTTTGGAAGTCCGTTTTCCAACATTAGGCTTAAAATCCTTTGCCATAGGTAAAAAGGTTATGGTTAAACATAGCCGAAAAGTATTGAAAAAAATTATATCAAATTTTTTGGAGCCTGTTTGAAACCTATCTTTGATACCGTGCGATTGAACACGGTCGCTATAAATATCAGGTCTATTTTACTGACGTCACTTCTATGAAACACACCAGTCATTCTAAATTAACACTCAGTGTACATGCCGGCTCACCCGGTGACAATGTCTATAAAGGTATGGTTACTCCGGTTTATCCTTCATCTGCTTACGACTATGAAGATATGCCGGCAACACTATATCCGCGTTACTTCAACACACCCAACCAGAAAGCTGTTGTGGAAAAGATAGCGGCTCTTGAAAATGCTGAAGATGGCGTTGTGTTCAGCTCCGGCATGTCAGCCATCATGACGTCCCTGCTGGCTGTGTTACAACGGGGTGACCATGCGGTGTTTCAAAGCGATCTCTACGGAGGCACTCACTACGCTATTGTTACCGAGTTTCCACACTACGGTATAGATTATACATTGGTAGATGCCAGTATACCTGAGAACTTTGAGAAAGCGATCCGACCCGAGACGAAAGTAATTTTTATCGAAACACCTTCTAATCCAACGCTCAAAATTACTGACATAAAAGCTGTGGCAGAAATAGCGAAGCGTCACAATATTGTTACCATCATCGACAATACATTTGCTTCACCGGTAAATCAAAATCCCATCGATCTGGGCATCGACATAGTTACACACAGTGGTACGAAATATATAGGCGGGCATAGTGATATCTGTTGTGGTGTAGCAGTAACATCGAAAAAATATGTTGAGAAGATCCTGAAGAAGGCAATCAATACCGGTGGTGCACTGGATGCCCACACATGCTGGCTTGTGGAGCGAAGTTTAAAGACGATTGTGTTGCGTGTCCGCCAGCAGAATTATAACGCACTGGCAATCGCAGAATATTTAAAAACAGATTCGCGCATTGGTAAAGTATACTATCCCGGACTCACGGACCATCCCGGTCACGCGCTCGCGAAAGCCCAGATGCCCGGCGGCTTTGGCGGTATGCTTTCGTTCGAGGTAAAGAACAACGCAACTGAATTTACACATAAACTAAAACTGATTAAGCGAGCTGTTAGTCTCGGGGGTGTTGAGTCTACTATTACGAGCCCGGTAAAAACATCGCATGCTAAAGTAAGCGCTGCTGATCGTGCCGCCATGGGGGTAACGGATAACCTGCTGCGCTTTTCAGTAGGTATAGAAGATACCCAGGACCTGATCAATGATATAAAACAGGCGCTCGCTTAAATTAATTTTCTATTCAGCATTCTTAAAGTAATGATAACAATACGAAAGGCAACCCTTGCCGATATATCTTTTCTGGTAGACTTTCAGCAGAAGCTGGCCCAGGAAACCGAAAATGTTACGCTGGATACCGTTGTACTTCACAAAGGAATGCAGGCCTTGTTTGACGATCCGTCAAAAGGATTTTATAATGTAGTGGAAGACAACGGTACGGTTATTGGCTGCCACATGATAACGTACGAGTGGAGCGACTGGCGTAATGGCCTTGTATGGTGGCTGCAATCAGTTTATGTTATTGAAAGCTATCGCAAGCAAGGTATATTTAAACTGATGTACGAAAATATAGTGAACATCATTCAGAAAGATCCTTCGCTGATCGGACTGCGGCTGTATGTTGACAAGAGCAACGCCCGCGCAATGAAAGTATACGAATCCATTGGCATGAATGGTGAACACTACACCGTTTATGAATGGATGAAGTAACGCTACGTTAAGGAGTATATTTCCGAATTAAAAATTCTTTCCACGTAGTGTAGGCCTTGCGTGGTATACCTTTTTCATCAACAATGCCGGTGTCGCGCCAGTTTGTTTTGGCATTAGCTGATGAACCCATTTCTTCCGAGAGCTTGTCGTAATCACGAACGGCAAAGTTGATTACGAATACGGCTTTTCTTTTCAGACAGGCTGTAAGCAGGTCGCGTATATACTTTTCTTGTTTATCGGCATCGGCTTCTATTGTTACTCGCCCTGCTCCTGTGTTAATCGAAAAGGACTGTGCTGCATATCCTGTTTCAGCAATAGCCAACGGTTTTTCACTGATGTTAAAGAGATCATCGAATGTATTGACAGGATAAGGATTACCGAGCAGCGAGGTCAGGCAAGGATAAAACGAGAGCGAGTATAGATCAGAATATTCCAATAGTTGTAAAGCGGCAAGCCGTTGCTGTACATAATCATTGTTGCTGATGAGACCTTTCAGTAAGTGTGCTCCGGATATAGAACAAAAAACCATTAGCTTCGGATACTTCTTTTTCAGTTCGGTATAGATATACTGGTGGAACTCTACATAGCTACTCCATATAGTGGGCTTCTTTACGTAGAGTAAATTTGCCTCCATCGCCATGTTAAAGTAATCAGGATTGAAGAAGTCGATGATGCGTGAGCAATAATTCAGGTAAGCCGTTTTTACTTCATCGCTGTTGAAAGTATAAGAGTCCCACGGTGCGGGTAGCGGTAAATTTTCATCGGCAGTGCGGTAAGACGCCAGGCCGTTGTGTAAAGAATTGAAAGGGTTAACCGATATATAGATCTTCTGTGATGCGGTTGTCTGGTTCTTGCGAAACGTCCAATCGTTGATAATCTCATCATTGAAATTTTCGCCTGCCAGTGCTTCAACCCAGGGTACACCGTTATCAAACTGATGACTGATGATGTCGGCATTTTCACGAAGCGTGCGGTACGTATAGGCTGCAGCATCGACTGACGATTCGTATGGAACAGGCGTGAAGCCCATGTAATAACTGCGGGTTTGTTCCTGGTCTTCTTCATCGCAGGCCAGAAGTATAGCAGCTATCGAGATAAAAATCGCAATGGCCCTCGTCCGCATAGTTCTTCGTTTTTCCATCGTTCCGGTATTTTGACGGTATACAATTTAACAGTTATCAGCTAATGAACCATCACTACACAAAAACTTTACATATCACCGCTATTTCATAACTTCCAATATTCATCTGCTGACATACTATTGACACATGATGTGACATTTTTGTACGATAAAACAATGGTGTTTATGAAAGAAAAAGTTCGCTGCCCCTGGTGTCTAGGTTTCGACCAGTACATTGAATATCACGATAACGAATGGGGTGTGCCCGTTTATGACGATCGCGTGCATTTTGAGTTTTTAATCCTGGAAGGTGCACAGGCAGGTTTGAGCTGGTCGACTATTCTCAAAAAACGGGAAGGTTACGGAAAAGCTTTCGCGGATTTCGATCCCGTTAAGGTTTCTAAATTTACCGAAGCTCGACTTGAGAAAATTCTGCAGGATCCGGGCATCGTTCGTAACAAGCTTAAGGTTTATGCAGCCGTTAACAATGCGAAGCGCTTTCTGGAAGTGCAGAAAGAATTTGGAACATTCAGCGACTATATCTGGGGTTTTGTTGACGGTAAACCAATCGTGAACAAACGAAAATCACTCAGTGAAGTACCTGCTACCACAAAAGAATCGGATGCGTTAAGTAAAGATCTGATCAAACGGGGATTCAAGTTTGTAGGCAGCACCGTGATGTATGCGCACATGCAGGCCTGCGGATTGGTGAATGATCACCTTGTAGATTGCTGGAGGTATAAAAAGGTATAAATGCCGGAGTATATATACACTCCGGCATTCTTTATTAGGCTTGCTGTGATTTTGTTCTGCTGCGAATAACTTCAATGATCGGAGGAAGTATAGATACGAAGATGATTCCGAAGATCACGTATGTGAAATTATTCTTGATAACCGGAATGCCTCCGAAGAAATAGCCGAGGAAAAGAAAGCTGCCCACCCAGGCAATACCACCAATTACATTGAAGCTCGCAAATTTGGTATAGCTCATCGCGCCTATACCGGCAACAAAAGGAGCAAACGTGCGGATGATGGGAATAAAGCGCGCATAGATAATTGTTTTGCCGCCATGCTTGTTATAGAACGCCTGTGTTTTGTTCAAGTAATCAACCTTCAATAATTTATATTTTCCACTGAAAGCGCGCGGACCTATATATTTACCGATGTGGTAGTTTACCAGATCGCCCAGTATAGCAGCAATGCATAACAACACAAACATGAAGAAGACATTGAGACCTGTATCAGGTTTGGCAATGATAGCACCGGCAGCAAACAACAACGAATCGCCCGGAAGAAACGGAGTAACTACCAAACCAGTCTCAGCAAAAATGATCAGGAAGAGAATGAGGTACGTCCACGTTTTGTAATCGCTAACAATTTCAACGAGGTGATGATCGATGTGAAGAATGAAATCGATGATCGACTTAATGAATTCCATAAGGGTTTTTTAGTAAGATTTAAATTCAACTATAACGCACAAAAATAACAAAGCCTTCCATGTATCACAGAAGGCTTTGTTTTATAATACTGTAAATTCTTCCTGTTATTTTCTCGGAATCAGTCCGTCACGGTTTGCAGCGAGCCATGCAAATGCAGCAATCATGGTAGCGTTGTGTTTCAGATCCGGTTCAAGAGCTTTGTCATACAAGTCCATGCTGGTGTGGTGCGTACGCGTTCCATACTCGATCGGGTCTTGAATGAATTGAAATCCGGGTAACCCGATAGCATCAAACGAAAGGTGATCTGTTCCTCCTGTATTCTGCAACGTTAATGTAGAGGCTCCCATTTTGTTAAAAGGTTTTAACCAGCTGCGGAATACCGGCGCAACGTTGTTATTACCTTGCAGATATACTCCGCGAAATTTACCGGTACCATTGTCCATATTCAGGTACACTGAAAATTTCTCTGCACCTGGTTTCAGTTGAACAGAATCGTAAGGATAAGCTTTATCAAGACGCTCGCCATAAGTTCGTTTTACATACGAGCGTGAACCGAGTAATCCTTGTTCCTCACCACCCCACAACGCAATGCGTATAGTACGCTTTGGTGTTACGCCTAATGATTTTAAAATGCGCATCGCTTCCATCATCACTGCGGAGCCTGCGGCATTATCAGTAGTACCCGTGCCGCTGTGCCACGAGTCCAGGTGAGCACCAATCATTACAACTTCATCTTTCAAATCGCTTCCCGGAATTTCTCCGATAACATTATAGCCTGGGGCTGATGGCGTGAACTCTGTCTCAAGCGTGAGTTCCAGCTTTACAGTTTGTCCTTTTTGAATCTGACGAAGCATGCGGTTATAGTGTTCGGCAGCAACTACAACCTGTGGAAGAATTTTAGGGGCATTTGCTTTATAAGCCGATACACGTTTGCTGAAAGGTGTTTCAGCAGGATATGGGATGGTAGCGGCAGAGACGGTTAATGTACCATCCTCCAGGCGTGCCGATGAACTTGCTTCCAATACAGCAATAGCACCTTCTTTCTGGCAGAGGTCCCATTTCAGGTAGGCCAACCGTTGTGGCTCTGTGGGTGCCTGAAATCTTCTGCCACTAAATGATTCGCTCACATCCGCATTAGCCATTTGAAGCAACGTTGAATCATTCAATCGCGAAGCATCAGCTTTGAAGCCGGGCTTTACCGGTGTTGGCAGACTAAAGAGAACAATTTTGCCTTTCAGCTTTCCTTTATACTGATTCAGATCTTCTTCTTTTTTTATATCGAGGTAAACGGCTTCAGCACTTACTGTTCCTTTTACTCCGGGGGTCCACGCTTTTGGGTACGCGATTACCGGGAAATATACCGGCCCCGTATTCTGCAAGCTAAATTTCTTCAACTGCCAGCCGCGACCGAAGTCTTCTTCCCATGTATCGAAGTGTACATTTTGTACGCCCCACGATTCCAATGTAGACTTTGCATAATCGGCTGCTTTTTTATACCCGGGCGAGTTGGTTAGACGCGGTCCGTGAATATCCGTGAGCATACTCAGAATGTCCATCACTTGCGAATGGTCCATTCCTTCACGTTTTATTTTTGATACCATCGCGGTATCAATCTTTTCGGGTTGCTGTGCCAGCACAACGCCCGGTATGAGCGCAGGCAGCGTAATTAAAAGCTGCTGTAAAGATCTCCTTATCATAATCAGGTTTAAAGGTTAATGATTCTCTTCAAAAATAAAGAACAGCCTCCTGGTAAGAGTTACCGCTTATTTAATTTTTATGCAGACGGGCATGATTCTTTTTATATACCTCACCGGAGGAGCCAGAACATGAAAAAGATATTAATACTGTTTTTTGTAATGCTGGGATTACTCGCGTGTGATGATGATGACAATGACAGCAGGTCTTGTATCGATCCATCGAAGATTAAAGATGTAGTGGCCTGCCCCCAGGTTGTTGACCCAGTGTGTGGTTGCAACCACCAAACGTATCAGAACGAATGTATAGCAGAAGGATCGGGCGTTACTTCCTGGACTAAAGGTGCCTGCCCTTGATTTACTTTTTAGTGGCTGCTAATACTGCTTGCTTCTTCGTTATATAAATATGCCACACGCCCTGCAGTTGTTCTATACCATCGGGCATGGGCATAACAATAGGCTTGGAGTACAGCAACTCTTCGTATTCATTTTGTTTATCGTCAGTATATAATTTTTGAATATTGTCCTGAACGGAACCTGTTACCATGCCGGCTACATACGCCTCTATCAGTTGTTGCTCGATCAGGTCGGCTGTACTTTTACCAGGAACTGTCCAATGGATTTTCACTTCGTATTCGCCGGCGATGGAATCAACTTTTGTTGAATCGAATTTCACTTTTTGAAGCGCTGCAAAAACAGTCTGGCCTTTAGTCAATGCGGCTGTTACAATATCAGAATCGCTGAGCTTCACAATTTTCTGTTCTTCCATGCCTTCGTGTAAGCGCTTGCGTTGCTCGTCAGACAATCTGCCACCACAAGCCGTTAACACCACCAATGCGAAAAAAATGACCTTCTTCATGGCTGTAAATTTCAGGTGGCAGACGTCAAAATCCAAATTGGTAGCGGGTTCATCAGAGTGTTTGTTTCATCCATCTGATGTATCGTATCTATTAGCTACCTTTGCCGACTGATTTTAGAATATGATCGAAAAACTCGAAGAAATTAAGCTGCGGTTTGAGGAAGTGGGCCTGCTCCTGGCTCAACCGGACACCGTTAATGATATCAAAAAATTTTCGCAGCTCAGCAAAGAATACAGAGACCTCGAAAAAATTGTTGTTAAGTACAACCAGTATAAAGATGCACGCGGCCACCTGCAGCAGGCGAAAGAGGTTTTGGAAAAAGAAAAAGACCCGGAGTTGCGCGAGCTTGCCAAAATGGAAATCGATGAGCTCGAGCCGAAGATTGAAGAATTTGATGGTCAGTTGAAAGAACTGCTCATTCCGAAAGATCCCAACGATGATAAAAATGTACTGCTCGAAATCCGTGCAGGTACAGGTGGTGATGAGGCTGCAATTTTTGCCGGAGACCTTTGGAGAATGTATCAACGCTTCTGCGATAAACGTGGATTGAAAATGGCCGTGCTCGATGTAACAGAAGGTACAGCCGGTGGCTATAAAGAAGTAATCAGCAGCGTAAGTGGCGAAGGTGCTTACGGCTTGTTAAAATTTGAATCCGGTGTACACCGTGTACAGCGTGTACCGGCTACAGAACAACAAGGTCGCGTGCATACATCAGCCGCATCTGTGGTAGCGCTTCCGGAAGTTGAAGACGTGGAAGAAGTTGTTATTAACCCGGCAGATATAGAGATACAGACCGCACGCTCGAGCGGTGCCGGTGGACAGAACGTAAACAAGGTTGAAACAAAAGTACAGTTAACGCACAAACCATCCGGTATAGTTATTACCTGCCAGGTAGAACGTTCGCAGCACGGTAACCGTGAGCGGGCGTTGCAAATGCTGAAAACAAAACTCTATGAAATAGAAGTAGAGAAACAGCAAAATGAGTTAGGTACTGCGAGAAGATCGTTGGTAAGAAGCGGAGATCGTTCTGAAAAAATAAGAACCTATAATTACCCGCAAAGCCGTGTTACGGACCATCGCATAGGCTATACGGTATATAATCTGCCCGCTGTAATGAACGGAGAGCTTGATGATTTTATAGAGCAGCTTCGTATAGCAGACAGTGCTGAGAAAATGACAGAAGGTTCCAATCAGTAACATTTATTTAGAATATAAATTCTGGCAAAAGGCAAACTAACCTGAGTGTGTTTCGTTTCTTGCTTGCTAAAGGGGCTTTGCTGAAGATCTACAATAAAATAAAGGATATAGACGTCTTCAGCTAGTAAAAAGAAAAAGCGTTGAAATATAGTATCAGCGCAGTTTTCGTTAATTTTAAATTGAGATAATTCACAATATGAAAAAAGGACTAATTGTTATCGGGGTCATTCTTCTTCTAGTTTTGATTCTGTATGGTTTTTTTGCAGGCCGTTACAACACCATGGTTGAACTGCAGGAAAACATTCCAAAAGAGTGGGCTCAGGTTGAAACACAGTATCAGCGCAGAGCTGATCTTATTCCGAACCTGGTAAACACCGTAAAGGGCTATGCTAATTTTGAACAGGAAACACTTACCAAAGTAGTGGAGGCCCGTGCCAGCGCTACACAGGTAAAGATCGATCCGAGCAATATTACTCCGGAGCAACTTCAGCAATTTCAACAGGCACAAAATGGTTTGAGCTCTGCTTTGAGTCGCCTGTTAGTAGTAGCCGAAAATTATCCTGAGTTGAAAGCCAACCAGAATTTCCTTGATCTTCAGGCTCAGCTTGAAGGTACCGAGAATAGAATTACAGTAGCTAGAACTCGCTTCAATGAAGTGGTTCAGCCGTACAATGTATATATCAAGCGCTTCCCGAATAATATGCTTGCCGGTATGTATGGATTTACACCGAAGGGATATTTTGAAGCTGCAGCGGGTTCAGAAAAAGCCCCAACTGTAGATTTCGGAAAGTAAAAGATCTTCAAACTCTCCGCTTGCAAACAGAGAGAAAAGCCTGGCCACGGTGGTCAGGCTTTATTTTTTGTTAACGGTTAAGATTTCTGCAGCAGCTTTTCTTCGTATCAGCCACTCGGCAATCAGCAGATTCGGTATCCATCCCAGCCAGGCAACAATCATATAGCCATCCATCGGATGTGGGTAGAAAACAAATACAATAATATACTTCCATGCGCGCAGTGTCAGTGCAGAAAGTGTTAGTGCATAACTGCGCAACATAAAATTTCCGTGCTCTATATAGTTCTGTTTCCTGATTTCAATCCAGGCTTTCGCAGTAAAGAAAATCCAAAGTATACTGAGTATGCTAAAGGCAATCTGCGAGGGCATTCCTCCATTTGCATATAGCGCCATAACGAAACTTGCTGGTCCGGATATAAATACGATGATCAGGATATATATTTTGCCAACCATTCGGTGAACGGTAGAGAATTTCCGAAGTGGATCATAAAACTGCGTAAATCCGGCAATCAAAAGAAATATACTGGAGAGCACATGTATAAAGAAAGACACCTTCCAAACAGGATTGTGAATGATCCACTGCTTTATGTTTAGAAATTTAACATCCGTCTCCAACGAAAGATAGGGCAACGTTATACGAATCATCAATAGCGTAAAGAACAAGAGCAGAGCATAACGAATAATTTTAGTTGCTTTCATGATCGGAAGTATAAATCTCCTTAACTTAAAATTAAAATCAAACCAGAAATTCATTCATGAAAAGTCTTTTCGGGTATAGCTTCGTTTTTCTTTTTTTCCTGGCATCGTGTGGTAAAAAGGAAAACACAGAAAATAAAACAGCCGCCAGCGATCCGACTTCTGATGATACAACATCGGTTATGAAACCTGTCAAGATCGATGCAAGAAAGATTGGTCCGGAAAAATCAACCGAGCAGGAGAAGATAGAGCAAGCTATCGAGCAGATGGAGAAAAACAAATCGCTGCCGATTGTCGGGTATTGGGTTGGTGCATTCGGAAAAAACAAAATTAATATAGCGCTGGCCGGTATAGCAAACGATCAGGCAATCGGCTATACCGTATGTGCAGGCAACTATAGACCTATAGAAGGAAAAGTATCTGTGACGGGAGATTCCATATATACCTTTCAAATGAAGGAACCCGGAACGGATCAATATGATGGCGAATTTCATTTTATGGTCAACACGAACAAAGGGGTAATGGAAGGCTCATGGGCACCCTTTAAGAAAGGTGCCGCTACATCAAAGAAGTTCACTTTAACGAAAAAAGCATTCGAGTATAACACAGACGCAGGAATCTATCCGCAGGCTTCGAGCGAGCTGCTGGGAGAAGCGGATGTGGAAAATATGTTAGAGGAGGAACTCGAAGTGATGCGAAATGAAATTTATGCACGCCATGGATATTCCTTTAAAGATAAAGAGATGCGTGCACGATTCGATTCAACTTCATGGTATATACCGATGGGGGTTGACATCCGCGAACAACTAACGGATATAGAAGTGCAGAACATTGATCTTATATACCGGTACGAAGAATACTACGAAGAAAATTACGATTCGTACGGCCGGTAAAAAAGAAAGGTCATCTGTTTAGATGACCTTTTTTATATCTGTCAGTGCTTTGTTGTTACTCGGCCACTAGACTTTTCTCTAACATAAACTCAGCGATCTGCACTGCGTTGGTAGCGGCACCTTTACGGAGATTATCAGCAACGATCCACATGTTTAATGTGTTAGGTTGTGATTCATCTCTGCGCAGACGACCTACAAATACTTCATCACGACCATGTGAATTGATCGGCATCGGGTAAATGTTGTTCTTCGGATCATCCTGAACAATTACGCCCGGAGTATCAGCAAGTATGGAACGTACTTCGCTCAGCTTGAAGTCTTCGTAAAACTCTACGTTAACAGCTTCTGAGTGACCGCCTACTGAAGGAATACGCACCGTAGTAGAAGTAACGCCAATGGTATTGTCGTTAAGAATCTTGCGCGTTTCATTCACCATCTTCATTTCCTCTTTGGTATAACCATTGTCAAGGAACGAATCGATGTGTGGAAGCGCGTTCATATCGATCGGGTGTGGATAAACTTTAGGACCATCAATGCCTTTGCGCTCGTCCATCATTTGTTGAACTGCATCTTTACCGGTACCGGTTACAGACTGGTACGTAGAAACAACAATTCTTTTGATCTTATATTTCTTATGCAGCGGAGCCAACGCCATTACCATTTGAATGGTAGAGCAATTCGGATTCGCGATAATGCGATCATCTATTGTGATAACATGACCGTTGATTTCAGGAACAACCAGTTTTTTAGTCGCGTCCATTCGCCAGGCAGAAGAGTTGTCGATCACGATCGTACCAACTTCAGCAAATTTAGGAGCCCACTCCAGTGAAGTTCCTCCACCAGCAGAGAATATAGCAACATCCGGAGCAAGCTTTACAGCTTCTTCCATCCCCTTTATAGTATATTCCTTACCCTTAAACTTAAGTTTCTGACCTACTGATTTAGCAGAAGCTACTAAATACAATTCATCAAATCTAAAATCCCGTTCCTCCATTACTTTGAGGATCTCTTGGCCCACGAGTCCGGTGGCGCCTACAACTGCGAGTTTCATTTTATTTTGTACTTTTAAGTTTTAAGGTTTGCAAAAGTAATCTATTCCGTTGTGCCTAATAAAAACATGCAACAAATATTCATATTTTCTATTCTGAAAACGTTTACGAAAAACACATTCATAACGTTTTTCTTCCTGGTCTATTCCCAACAAATGTTCGCTCAAGTCATTGATAGCTTTGACGATAGCGATTTTCTGAGCAATCCGACATGGTCTGGTAACGCCACAAAATTTTCAGTTACAAATAATCAGCTGAAATTACAGGCTCCGGCCGTTACAGATGCCGCGTACCTTTCATTACCAAGTCGAGCCATTAACGATGCAAGCTGGGAGTTTTACACTCACCTGGCGTTTAACACTTCGAGCACCAACTATGTAAGGGTATATCTGGCGTCTAGTCAGCCTGATCTTTCTGATACCCTGAGCGGATACTTTGTGATGCTTGGCAACACGGCCGATGAGATCAGTCTCTATAAGCAATCAGGCTCCACGCGCACAAAGATCATTGACGGTACCGATGGTAAACTAAATCTCGCATCGGCAGAGGCTAAAGTAAAAGTTACACGCGATGCCTCCGGTAACTGGCAATTATACTCGGATGTGGGACTGACCGGAAGTTATACATTGGAGGGAAGCGCCACGGATGCCCAATATTTTTCGTCTGCCTACTTTGGTGTGTATTGCAATTACACCGCCACGCGCTCCGATAAATTTTACTTTGATGATTTTGTTGTCAGCGGTAAGCCTAATATACCACCGGCTCCACCAACACACAAAGACATAATCTTTACCGAAATTTTTGCAGACCCTTCACCACGTGTGGAACTTCCTGAAGTTGAATACCTGGAAATATATAATCGCGGTGCTGAAGCCTTTAATCTCGCTGGTTGGAAATTGACCGATGGTACTTCGGTTGCCACGCTGCCATTATATACTCTGGCTCCCAACAGTTACGTGTTGCTGGTAGCAGCATCTTCGGTAGCCGGTTACAATACAACTGAAAATATACTCGGACTGACTTCCTTCCCCTCGTTAAATAATACGGGTGACAAAATCGTCTTGAAGTATAAAGATGGAATAACGATAGACTCGGTTAACTATAGCGACACCTGGTATAAAAGTGATGATAAGAAAGAAGGGGGCTGGTCGCTCGAATTGATCGATCCAGCGAATATATGTGGAGAAGAAAATAACTGGGCTGCCTCAGAAGATGAAACTGGTGGTACTCCTGGTAAACAGAATTCAGTCTTTGCTAATAAACCTGATCTTACCGGACCAAAATTAGTAGCAACAGTACCTGTAAACACTGCCCAGATCCTTTTACAGTTTGATGAAAAATTGTCGGGTGTATTGCCCGATCAGAGTAGTTTTGATTTTCGGCCTGCAGTAAATATACAGTCGATCGCATTTGCGGATGGATCACTCCGGGGCATTATGCTGACTGTTAGCGATTCAATTCTCTCCAATACACTTTACACCGTAACAGTAAAAGATATATATGACTGCAACGCCAACACGATTCAAAATAATTTTACCTCCGGTGAATTTGCATTGCCAGAAGATGCAGAATCGCTGGATATAAAAATAAACGAGATACTCTTCAACCCCCGCCCTACCGGCACAGACTTCATTGAGATCGTTAATACCTCGGATAAATTTCTAAATCTTAAAGATTGGTCTCTTTCAACATTTGAAGATAACCAGGCCGGCAAGCCATATCCTATTGCAGCGACAGACTTTCTCTTGAAACCAGGTGCTTATCTTGTATTAACGGAAGATGCAGATATACTAAAAGGCGAATATCCACAAACCCGCATAGAGAACGTACTGGAAGTAAAAGATATACCTGCCCTGAGTGATGATGATGGTTCCGTTGCCATTCTTACAGATGCTAAACAAGTTGTGGATCACTTCTCGTATTCAAAGGAATATCACTCTGCTTTTATTAAAGACGTTGAAGGTGTTTCGCTGGAAAGAATATCGTTTACCGAACCTACCAACGATCGTAACAACTGGAAATCTGCCAGCACAACCAGCGGTTATGCTACACCCGGATTTATAAATTCAAATTCACACAGGGAATCTATTGTATCATCAGAAGATGTTGTTGTATCGCCGGAGATTTTTACACCGGGCACCGGCCAGCCTGACTTTACAGAGATACAGTATAAATTTAACCAGGGTGGTTATGTAGCCAATGTAAAAGTATTTGATGCCAACGGCCGAATGATAAAAGAACTTGCCAACAATGCTTTGCTTGGCGCAGAGGGTTTTATCCGCTGGGATGGCGACCGCGAAGATGGCTCCAGAGCCAGAATAGGTTACTATATGGTGTGGTTCGAAGTGTTTGACACCGCTGGCACTGTAAAGACCTTCCGGAAAAGACTTGCAGTGGCCTCGAGATTTTAGTAGTACAAATACTCTCCTATATATAGCATTCATTCTATAGCAGTAATTTTCTACTGCTATAGAATTTGAAACATCTGCTATTTCAATTGCTTCAGGTATAACTGAATGGTATTTTCAAGTCCGAGGTAAAGCGCATCACAAATCAACGCATGCCCGATTGATACTTCATCCAGAAACGGAATATTCTGTTTTAGAAATTTCAGGTTGTGGAGGTCCAGATCATGGCCGGCATTTATACCTATACCACCTTCTTTGGCTATACGCGCACTCTCCATATAGGGCTTAATGGCAACCTCTTTGCTAACGAGGAACTCGCTGGCATAAGGTTCGGTATATAATTCAATACGATCGGCCCCAAGAGCTATAGCACCTTCCACCATACGAGGCGAAGGATCTACAAAAATAGACACACGTGCACCGTGCGATTTAATCTCCTGACAAATGTCGCGAAGCAATGCAGCATGTTTTATAGTGTCCCAACCAGCATTCGAAGTAATGGCATCAGGCGCATCAGGCACCAGTGTTGCTTGTGCCGGTTTTGTTTCACGTATAATTTTCAGGTAACGTTCGTCAGGGTATCCCTCTATATTAAACTCGGTCGTTACTACATCTTTCAATTGTATAACATCGCTATAGCGGATGTGACGTTCGTCCGGGCGTGGATGTACTGTGATACCTTGGGCTCCAAATCGCTCACAGTCAATCGCTGCCTTGATAACATCCGGATTATTTCCTCCTCTGGCATTTCGGAGTGTAGCAATTTTGTTAATATTGACGCTTAGTTTGGTCATGAGTATAGAACGCTTCGGTGGAAAAAATGATCTGCTAAATTTGATTTCGCAAAATAATACTAAAGACAAAAATTATGAGTCTCAAACAACAAATTGATAACGACATTAAAAAAGCGATGTTAGCCAAAAACAAAGAAGAGCTGGAAGCATTGCGCAGTATCAAGTCGCTCATCTTGTTGGCTGAAACTGAGAAAGGTGGCAGCGGTGATGTATCTTCTGATGTTGAAAATAAATTGTTGATGAAGGCTGCCAAGCAGCGTAAAGAATCTGCTGATATATTTTCGCAGCAAGGCAGACAGGATCTGGCTGACAAGGAAGTGTTACAACTTGATATTATAAATCGCTACTTACCAAAACAACTTTCTGCTGAAGAGATAGAAGCAGAGGTAAAGAAAGTGATTGACGAAGTGGGCGCGAAAGGTCCGCAAGACATGGGCAAGGTAATGGGTACTGTTACCAAAAAGCTGGCAGGACAGGCCGATGGAAAAGTTATTTCCGAGCTCGTAAAAAAACTGCTGACGAACTAAGTGCCTGCAGAATTCTGTTAGAGTGGAAGTCAGTCCATATAAAGTAATCAATTTTTAGCAATTGTTCTTAGTGTATTGGGAAGCTGCATTGAAAATAAATTTTTCATACTGATCATTTTTTTTCCTTACTTATCAACATTAATTCATCGACATGGCCATTTTGGTTAAAGAAGAGAGCGGGTTCAAGTTTGTAGACGAAGGACAAGGCGAGCCATTGGTTTTGCTGCACGGTTTGTTCGGAGCGCTCAGCAATTGGGAAGGAGTAGTAAACCGTTTTTCAAAAAACTTCAGAGTTGTTATTCCGATGCTTCCAATCTATGAGATGCCTATAAAAGAGGCCGGACTTGAAGGCTTGCGTAAATTTTTGGAAGACTTTGTGGCTTTTAAAGGCTTGAAAGATATGATCATCATGGGAAACAGCTTGGGTGGTCACGTAGGGTTGATCTATACATTGAAGAATGGTGATAAAGTAAAAAAACTGATTCTTACCGGCAGCTCAGGTTTGTTTGAAGATTCGATGGGAGGTTCTTATCCCAAACGTGGAAATTATGAGTACATTAAGGAACGCGTTTCCTATACTTTTTACGACCCGGCCGTTGCATCAAAAGAACTTGTGGACGAAGTTTTCGATATAACGAAGAGTATTCCCAAGTGTATGCGCATTGTAGCCATTGCAAAGTCGGCACAACGCCATAACATGGCAGAAGAAATTCCAAACATAAAAGCTCCTACATTGTTGGTATGGGGTTTGAATGATACTATAACACCACCGATGGTGGCTCATGAATTTAACAGGCTGATACCAAATTCTACATTGAAGTTTATAGACAAGTGTTGTCATGCTCCGATGATGGAACATCCTGAAAAATTCAATGAGTTAGTTGAAGATTTTTTACTTCAGTAGCGTTATATAAACAAAGAACAACAGCGTGATTGCAGAAGATTTGATAAACCACATGATTCCTCCATTGAAGGGATCGGACGATGCTCACAAGGCTATCGTGTGGATGGAAGAATTTCGCTGCAACTACCTGCCTGTAGTAGATGATGGTAAGCTGCTCGGCTTCATTTCCGAAGAGATCATTTTAGAGACTAACGACATTGAAAAGAATGTGCGTGACTTTAATCTCACTGGTCAGCAATGTTTCGTTCAGCTGGATACGCATTTCTACGACATTCTGAAAGTTGCTGCTGAACATAAATTACAGATGGTGGCAGTGCTCAATGAAGACACTACCTACTTCGGTGTTATTACGGTACAAGACACGCTTACTTCGTTCGCACAAACGGCAGCCGTGCAAATGCCCGGTGGCATACTGGTGTTGTCGATGAATCATATCGACTACTCACTCGCTGAAATAAGCCGGTTGATCGAAGAGAACCACGCTAAGATATTAAGTAGCATCTTAAAAGAAGATCCGCTTGATCCGGGTAAGATTCGTCTTACACTGAAGATCAATCAGCAGGATCTTTCTCGCGTAGTAGCAACGCTCGAGCGCTTTGGCTATAAGGTAATTGGTCGCTACCAGGATACAAAACCTGTTGTGGGTGAAAAAGATCGCATTGATATGCTGTTACGCTACCTCGATATATAGCTATACCTCGAGTTCCTCAACAGCGTATACCCGCTGAAAAATCATTTATACTTTCAGGTAATCTTGAAGCACGTTGATGGAGCCTGTCAGTCCTTTATACGCAAGTGCTTCAGGCGACATACTCTGCAATGCTTTTAAGAGGAGCTTCCTCTCCTGCTGATTCAATTCATCTACGCGGTAGAAATAGGTGCGGATCGTAAACAAAAACGCATTTACATCGGCCAGCCCCACCAGGTTTTGCCGCTCCGTGCGTATAAACCATCCGTTGTTTTTATGATGTGTGCGTCCCTGCCAGTTGCTATGGTCTTTATCCGGTGGTGCCATCGGGTGATGGTTCAGTCGCGTATCCGTTGCAATTCCCCAGGCAAATCTTGTAAAGGGCGTGTTCGCATGTATAACAGAGTCGAGCATTTTACGATAGTGCTGCAACGTTTTTTCCATGCCGGGTACCGGTGCGTGTGCCGTAGAAAACGGTCTGCCTATTTTCTCACCCGGAGCCCAGTGATTTGGAGAACATAAATGTACAGCGGCTATCCAGTCTTCATCATTACTCAATTGAACAACCGCTATATCTTCCTGCACCTGGCAACACAATGCATCAAACAACGACTCGTAAGCATTACCGTTGAGGTTGAGCCAGTCTTCATGCCATAAAAATTCTTCGCGTGTTGCTGTATTGATAAATTGCCGATTAGTATAATTTACCTTGAACTGCTTCGGATGCTCCCGCACAAGTTGCTTCACCAGGTATTGATTAACCGAGCGCATCGTCTCTGGCTGCAGCTTCGCTTCACAATAATATTTGTGAATGTTCTCCTGCCGGCAATCTCTTTTATTGTCGAGGTATAGCGAATACAATTCATCAATCTGAAAGATCAACGCATCGTATCCTTCAGCACGGGTTGTTGAGACAAGACCTGGTGCTGTTGT
The DNA here is from genome assembly GCA_902168205.1 of uncultured Chitinophaga sp. Taxonomy (GTDB): domain Bacteria; phylum Bacteroidota; class Bacteroidia; order Cytophagales; family Cyclobacteriaceae; genus Ohtaekwangia; species Ohtaekwangia kribbensis. The sequence continues at coordinate 596,874 of CABHOK010000014.1, forward strand.
ATATATACCCGAAAGAAAAGGCAGATACCGCATGCGCAATGGTGGCAATTATATACTATATATTACGAAAGCCAGTTCATAACAAGCTCAACAAACTCTTGTGGTTTTTCGGCTTGTACCCAGTGGCCGGTCTCCATGGTTTCCAGTGAGGCCTGTGGGAATACTTCTTTGATTCTGTCCAGGTCACTATCGCGAACGTAGTTTGATCTTCTGCCCCTGATAAACAATGTGGGCTTATCAAATTTACCCGGATACTGCATATCTACACCAATGTTGGCAAGCTGCTCTGTTATAAGAGGTAGGTTGATCTTCCACGAGAAACCTCCCTCTGCTTTTCGCTGAAGATTTTTCAACAGGAATTGACGCACGTCCGATTCATGAACATAACCAGCGAGTACTTCATCCGCTTCATTGCGTGAAGTAATGGTATCAATCGTGATTGCGTTCAGGCCTTTCAAAATCGTATAGTGTTCAAGATCGTAATACCGCGGAGCGATATCAACCACAATAAGTTTTGATAGCGAATCAGGATGCGCGAGCGCAAAATTCATGGCAGTCTTTCCTCCCATGGAGTGACCGAGTATAACAGGCTGCTCGAGTTTCTGGTCGTCTATAAATTCTTTCAGATCGCTTACCATCGTTGCATAATCAAACGAAGCGCTGTGGTAAGACTGGCCGTGGTTGGCCTGATCGATGGTATATACTTTATAGTTATTGTTGGATAAGAAACGAGCCTGCGTTAACCAGTTATCAGAAGAACCAAAGAGTCCGTGCAGGATAACCAGAGTTTGTTTTGATGCGCTGGCATCGGCCGGCAGGTATTCTCGGAAGAACAATTTCATTTCGGATGAGCGTTATATGAAAATTTTAAAAAGGTAAAAAACGTATGAGGCTTTGGGATTTTCAAGCATTAAAAATAAAGATCGCGCGCGGAAATTTTTTCAATGTATAAAGACCAACATAAAAATCCTGCAAATCGATCCTGATAATCCCGAAATCCTGTAAATCCTGATATATATTTGAACCCTTTAAAATTTCGCATGGAGCTTATAAACGGAACTTACACCATCCAAGGCATTGACGTTCTTAAACTTGCAAACCAGTTTGGCACACCGCTATATGTGTATGATGGTGCCCGCATAGCCGAGCAGATCACCAAACTGAAATCAGCATATTCAGCGGCTAACGTAAAGATAAAGTATGCCGCCAAGGCGCTTACCAACGTCTCGATACTGAAGCTGATGCGCAAAAATGGTGTAGGCATGGAAGCCGTTTCGCTTGGCGAAGTGCATCTTGCACTACGGGCTGGCTACCTGCCGGGAGAGATAACGTTTACACCCAGTGGTGTTGACTTTAGCGAAATTGAAGAAGCGGTAACGCTCGGTGTAGCCATCAACATCGATAACCTTTCCACCCTGCAAAAATTCGGAGCACGTTATAAAGATACTTACCCGTGCGGCCTCAGGCTTAACCCCAACATTATGGCCGGAGGAAACATCAAGATCTCTACCGGACACAGTAATTCAAAGTTTGGTATATCTGTATTACAGCTTGAAGAGATACTTACGTTGATGAGAACGTTCGGCATTCGCATCAGCGGTTTGCATATACATACCGGTTCGGATATAAAAGAGACAGAAGCATTTTTGAAAACGGCCGAAGTACTTTTCGAAACAGCCAAGAGTTTTCCTGATCTGAACTTCCTTGATTTTGGCAGCGGCTTTAAAGTAGCCTATAAGGATGGAGATATAGTAACCGATATACAGGAACTGGGAGGTAAACTTGCCAAAGCCTTCAACGAGTTTTGCCAGCGTTATGGACGCAACCTCGAACTGTGGCTCGAGCCCGGTAAGTTTTTAGTAAGCGAAGCCGGCACCATGCTGGTGCAGGTAAATGTTGTAAAGCCTACACCCACTGTAACGTTTGCCGGAGTAAATTCAGGATTGAACCACCTTATTCGCCCGATGATGTATGATGCCTATCATCATATCATCAATGTATCAAATCCATCGGGTGCCCAACAGCGATATACTGTTGTAGGTTATATATGTGAGACGGATACCTTTGGAAGCGACCGGGATTTAAATGAAGTTCGCGAAGGCGATATCCTGGCCTTCAAGAATGCCGGGGCTTATGGTTTCTCCATGGCTTCTAACTATAACTCGCGAGTTCGTCCGGCCGAAGTACTCATCATTAATGGTGAAGCAAAGCTCATCCGCGAACGCGAGAAGTTTGAAGACCTCCTCAAAGGTCAGGTAGTGATTGACCTGTGATTTGTTAAAATTTGTTAATCGACCGTACTTTTTATTCACTGTAATACCTTTCTGCGAAAGGATGAACTTTTTTGGATGGTTGTTCGCTATTTTAGCGACCAATTTTCTTTTCCATGCTAAAACGAATTCTTTTTTGCCTCTTTTTGGCAATATCAGCAGGTGTCGGCCATGCACAGGTACTTCAGCCTGCCAAACTTGCAGCAGAAACTCCATCTAAATCCTATAAAGTTGGTGATGTTATAGAGCTGGTATTTAAAGCATCTATCCAAAAAAACTGGTATATCTATTCAGTAGGATTTGATCCGGATTGCGGACCTGTGCCGATGTCGGTAACACTCGATAAAGATCCAAGCTATGAATTGGTTGGCTCATTGGCAGCTATACAAGACAAGACCAAGCACGACAAGATATTCGATTGTGATGTGCGCATCTTTGAAGGCTCTGGGGAGTTCAGACAGAAAATTAAAATACTATCTCCTTCTCTTGTTCTGAAAGGTACATACGAAGGTCAGGTATGTTCTGAAGTAGAAGGTAAATGTGTTTTGTTTGATGGTGATCTTTTATTCGGAGCTATAAAAGTTGAAGGTGCAGCGATCGAGCCAACGAAGCAGAATGAAAACACCAGCGCAAAAACTGACAATGAAAAAACAGAAGAGAAAGTTGCCGCTGTAAAAGAGAACGCCAGCACACCGGTTGACACCGTAAAAACGGTAACAGCACAGAGTACATCCAATGACACTTATGGGCCGATTAAAGGGCCGGTACTGGATCATACTCTGATCAAAGAAGATCCTGCTAAAAATTCCTTTCTCGGATTTTTTATACTCGCATTCATCGCAGGTCTTGCTGCCTTGCTAACACCTTGCGTTTTTCCGATGATACCGATGACGGTGAGTTTCTTTACACAAGGCCGTTCCAAATTCCAGGCGCTGCTATACGGGCTTTCCATCATCATCATATATACTTTAATTGGTGCTGCGATAGCTCCCCTTATGGGGCCTGAAACCGCGAACCACCTTTCAACGGAGTGGCTACCCAACCTGATTTTCTTTATCGTGTTTATTGTTTTCGGTCTCTCCTTCCTCGGATTGTTTGAAATAACATTACCGGGAACATTCATTAATAGAGTTGATCAGCAATCAGAGAAAGGCGGATTGATTGGTGTGTTCTTTATGGCGTTTACACTTGTACTCGTTTCTTTCTCGTGCACGGGCCCGCTGGTAGGAAGTATACTTGTCTCCTCAGCCGGTGGCGAATTCCTCAAGCCGATTGTTGGCATGTTTGCATTCTCACTGGCGTTTGCTATACCCTTTACTTTGTTCGCGTTTTTCCCGGGCTGGTTAAGTTCTATGCCGAAGTCGGGCGGATGGTTAAATGCCGTTAAGGTTGTATTAGGCTTTATCGAGATAGCATTGGCATTTAAATTCTTAAGTATAGCAGACCAGGCTTTCCATTGGGGAGTTTTAGATCGCGAGATCAACATTGCCATTTGGATAGTGATTGTTATGCTGATCGGTATATACCTGATGAAAGGTTTCCGCCTGCCGGGCGATACCGGTAAAGATGCTGAAGACAAACGCGTAAGCATCATCCGACTCACGTTTGCTACCATCGCTTTTGTGTTTGTAGTATATATCGCACCGGGCATGTGGGGTGCCCCGTTAAAAGCACTGGCCGGATATTTACCTCCGATGCACACCCACGATTTTGATTTGATTGCTGCATCGCGTAATGCCAAACCAAACCAGATCTGTGACGAACCGAAGTATAGCGACTTCCTGCACTTGCCACATGGTATAAATGGATATTTTGATTACGAACAGGCTATGCTCTGCGCACGTCAGCAAAACAAACCTGTGTTTATCGATTTTACAGGACACGGTTGTACAAACTGTCGTGAGATGGAAGCCGTAGTATGGTCTGATCCACAGGTGCTCGATAAACTGAAAAATGAATTCATAGTAGTAGCGCTATATGTAGATGATAAAACAGAGTTGCCGGAGTCAGAATGGTATACTTCGAAGTATGATAGCAAAGTGAAGAAAACTATCGGTAAACAAAATGCCGATCTGCAGATCGCGAACCTTAACAACAACGCACAACCTTTCTATGTACTGGTAGGTAAAGATGAACGCGTACTGGTTACACCGTATGGTTACGATAAGAGTGTTGAGGGTTTCCTGAAATTCCTGGACGAAGGCAAAAAGAAATTCAACGAGCTTTACTAAAATATTCTTTCCCTCCCGATAGTTATCGGGACAGATGTACGCAGAAAACTAAAATTCTGCCTACATCTGCTCTGCGGATAGCAAGTGGCTGATAATTGAAAAAGGTGTATCTCAGTCTTGCATACTACGCATTCCTCACAGCTCAAAACTCGCAGCCCAAAGCTTAATTTATAGCATCCTCAAAGAGTTCAACAACAGGTTCCTTCCCAAGTTTTACGGATACAATATCGAAACGAATGTGTCCATGCCAATCAGTTGAGTAGATATACTCTTCAGCGGCTTCAAAAATTTTGTTGACTTTTCGCGCATCTACAAATTCTTCCGGCTCCCCGAAATCGTTCGAGCTGCGTGCCTTAACTTCCACAAAAATAAGCCAGTCATCGCGCTTGATGATCAGGTCGATCTCAGCATGTTTATACCGGTAGTTTCGCACAACAATTTCGAATCCCTGTTTTATCAGAAATTCTGCGGCAAGCTGCTCGCCTTTTTTGCCTATGGCAGTTTTGTTTTCCACGAGGGGCTAACGTGTTTAAGTGTTTAGGTGTTTACGTGTGTATGTTTCGAAGTGTGGAGGTACGGTTGTTGTTCAAATAAATTGCTGCTATACTTGATTGTTATATCGTATCTTTGAAAACCCAAATTACGAACTATGTCGTCTACGAAAAAATACATTGAAGGCTTTACGCGTCAACTGGCAGATGCTTTGAAGATCGGACAATCGCTGGACCTCGATCGTCCGGGTAGCGATATTCGTAATATTGTTATAGCCGGTATGGGTACTTCGGGTATAGCTGCCAACCTGGTAGAGTCGCTCACCTTTGGTCGCATCCCCATCCCCATCACCGTTTGTAAAACGTACAACATTCCACAGTTTGTTAGTCCGCATACCCTATTTATAGCATGCTCCTATAGCGGCAACGCAGAAGAAACCGTTTCGGCACTTAATAAAGCTTTGCTGAAGCGTGCACAGGTAATCGCTATTGCGTCCGGCGGAAAACTCCTCGACATCTGTCGCGAATACAATCTTCAATATATACAGTTGCCTTCGGGGTCTGATAGTCCGCGCGCCATGTTACCCTATAACATGATGGCGCTGCTATATGTACTATATCACACCAACCTGATTGGTGCTGCCTTTATAAAAGAAACCGAAAATGCGATTGAGTTTTTAGATCGCGGTGAAAAAGGAATTCAGTCGGAAGCAGAACTCATCGCCAAAAAACTGAAAGGAAAACTTCCTGTTATTTATTGCGACAACCGGCTTCATGCCATGGCGCTTCGCTTTCAGCAGCAGCTAAATGAAAACGCCAAGCAGCTGGCGCATACAAATACTTTCCCGGAGATAAACCATAATGAAATTGCAGGCTGGCGTTATCCGGAAGTATTAATGCCGATGTTGCAGGCAGTATATCTTTACTCCGATCACGACCATGAGCGTGTAGAGAAGCGTATGGAACTAAGCCGCGATCTGTTTGAGAAAAACTCGAAACCGGTTATTGATATTATTGGCGAAGGGGCATCGCTGCTGGAGCAATATTATTACCTGATACATCTCACTGACTGGATATCGTATTGCCTGGCAAAAGAAAACGGTGTGGAAGCGGATGCAAATGATACTATAGTATATCTGCGAAGCGAACTGGACAAACAAAAATAGAACTTGTTTTAACGTTGTTTCGTTGTAACTTTATAGAACACAATGGCAAGGCTATGAAAGCACCTATTAGTAAGCGAACACGGAAGATTCTTGATAATCCGCAGTTAGCCAAACAGCTTATGTTAGCCATTATTGCTGATCGCCTCGTGGAGCGTTCCATGATATCAGAAGAAGAACGCCCCACTATTAAAGTTGACGGAGAAGAACTCAAGCTCGTCAGGTTAAAGGCGATTGATAAGAAATAAGAAAACGTTTTTGGAGGGTTATGCATGAATCTCATTCTTGGGTCGATTTTTCTATTTATACTGATCATTCCCGGGCTGGCATTCCGGTACTCCTATCTTCACGGAACGTACGCCAAGCAATCCTTTAAGATCTCGGCCGTTGATGAAATTTTCTGGGCCATTCTGCCTGCGCTATTCTTTCAGCTGGCCGGTATTGTTGTGGTTGAACATCTCACATCATATCAGATACAACTGGAGTTGATTTACCAGATCATCACAGAATCCAGCAGCAATATCAATTTTGAAATCATCCGTCAGAGCATCCTGTATTTTCTGATATACCTCGTCTGCATGATAGGCGTATCAGTAGCATTAGGACTGCTGATGCGATTGATTGTGCGCAGATTCCGATTCGATCTCAAGTACCCGTTTCTCCGTCTTAACAACGAGTGGTATTATTTATTCAGTGGAGAGATATTGGATCTTGAGCAACCCGGCGAATCGAAGAACATTGACCTGATACAGGTTGATGTATTGATGCAAACCGGAGAAGGACCGCTGGTATATAGTGGTACACTTGAAGATTACTTTCTGTCGAAAGACAATGGACTTGACCGTATATACCTTTCGCAGGTATATCGCAGAAAGATGCAGGAAGATCTTAAACGGAACGAACGCAACGTTGGCTATCTGGAGCGTTACCTGGATGAGCGCTATTATTCCATGCCTGGCGATTTGTTCGTTATCACCTATAGCGAAATCCTGAACCTGAACATAACCTACCATGTGTGGTCGAATATTCTGGAAGATGAAGTAAATACCAATGAACAGCATACCGAATAAGAAAGTAAAGTTTGTAGAACTGGGGTTGAAGGATTATCAGGAGGCGTGGGATTACCAGGTTTCTTTGTTCGAAAAAACACTGGCTGTAAAATCAGAGAACAGGAATCTTCCGGCTGAACAACAAAAGGCTACCGATAATTATCTTCTCTTTTGTGAACATCCGCATGTATTTACATTGGGTAAAAGCGGAGACGAAAAAAACCTGATCATTTCGAAAGAAGAGCTCAACGCAGTGCATGCTACCTATCACCACATTAATCGGGGAGGCGATATTACGTATCATGGTCCGGGACAGATTGTGGGCTATCCGATTCTCGACCTCGAGAATTTCTTTACCGACATACACAAGTACATGCGTTTAATGGAGGAGTCAGTTATACAAACGCTGAAAGAGTATAGCATTGATGCCGGGCGGATAGCCGGACTCACCGGCGTGTGGATTGATTTTGAAAATGAACGAAAGGCACGCAAAATCTGCGCGCTTGGTGTAAAGACAAGTCGATGGGTAACCATGCATGGTTTTGCTTTTAACATTAATCCCGACTTACGATATTTCGCCTATATCGTACCGTGTGGTATTCAGGATAAAGCGGTGACTTCATTGGAAAAAGAACTTGGTAAAAAAGTTGATATCCGCGAAGCGCAGGAAATCCTTAAAGAAAAATTTCGTGAACAGTTTGATATGGAGTGGCTATGATGAAGGACATTGAAAAACCGGAAGTAAAAAACGTAACGCTGGCCGTTGCGCGGAAAAAAAATATAGGTGAGCAAGACGAGTGGAAAGTATATCTCATCAACAATAATGATTTTGCTATTGAGAATACACTCGTGGCCAGTAAAGGCTATGGTGAGAAAGATGGCGAACCTCAGCAGACATCTATACTGCGCCACTATCTCGATACCATTGCTCCGAATAGTGCTGTGTTGATTGAACCGATTGACCAGACTGTATTTCACCTGAACAATGAATACTGGGTAAGTTATTATATAGGCAGACAGATTTTTGATAAGCGTTTTGTATTCGTGCCCGACACGATTTGCGAAGAGAACATTACGTTTATAAAAGAGTTGGAGATGGAGGGTGTACTGCATTCTTAACCGGCAAGCTATCAACTACTCCTAACCCTATATGAAAATTGTTTTCAAGAAGCGCCTGGTACGCACGATCGCCATTTTGCTGATCGGATTTTTTGTACTGTTCATCTTCCGTTTTATCTATGGATACTCGACCGGCCTCTCGGAAGTGCAGGAAGAATACTTCTCTGATTTCTTCTCGAATCTTGAAGATGTAAAACGGAATTATGCCAGCGATAGCTATAAATTCAAAACGTATCAGCAATCAAGTCCGGCACAAAGTCAGCAGCCGCACGAGTTTGATGTTAACCAGAAATACGAGAAGACCGCCACGATAAAATCAAAGTCTTCCGATTTTGATCGTGATGAAAAGAAGCTTCGCGAACACATAAAAAAACAGAATGGTATAATTCAATACGAAGAGAATGCAGGCAAGCGTGGCAATCGTTCGTTGCATTTGCTCATCGGTATACCTCCTGCCAGTTTTGATTCTTCGTATACCGACATGCTCAAGATCGGTAACATCCGCTCGAAGGAAATCACCAAGATCGACAAGACTAACGAGTTCAAAAATCTGAATGCTCAAAAAGCTTCACTTGAAATTACACGTCAGTCGCTGCTGGATATAAAAAAGCAAAGCGGGCGGATTGAAGAGTATATCAATTTGCAGAATCGTATTCTTGAAATAGAACAGGAGCTGCAAGGCCTCGGAGTGCAGTTAGGTGACTTTGATGTAGAGAATGAATTCTGTACCATTCGTTTCTCCTTGCTCGAAGGCCGGGAGGTAAAAGTAAGTATGCTACATCGAATAAAGGTAGCCTTCGAGTGGACTGCACAATACTATCTTTTGTTTATAGCGATTGCCGCAGCAGCCAGTATATTTGCATTCTTCTTCCTGTTGATCATTGATAAATTGATACCGGGAATAATAAACAAGATCAATCAGTAAAAACCGATGTATGAATTCTGAGCTGCGCGAAATTTTATTCCTCGACATTGAAACGGTATCGCATACCTATGATTTCAACTCGCTTGATGAGCGATTGAAATCACTGTGGACGCGAAAGGCCAGTCATTTGCGCAGAGATCCGAATCAGACTGACGAGCAGATATACCTTGATCGTGCTGCTATATTTGCCGAGTTCGGAAAAGTTATATGCATCTGCGTAGGCAAACTATACGAAGCCGAGAATGGCGTGGTAACGCTGCGTACAAAAGCATACTACGGTGATGATGAGAAAGCGCTGCTCACAGAATTCAAGTGCATGCTCGAGAAGCTGAATGCCTCTACCGAAAGACTTTGTGCACACAATGGTAAAGAATTTGACTTTCCGTACCTGTGCCGAAGAATGCTGGTGAATGGAATTCAGCTTCCTGCTATACTAAACATCTCCGGAAGAAAACCCTGGGAAGTACAGCACTACGATACCATGGAACTCTGGAAATTCGGAGATTATAAACACTTTACTTCGCTGGACCTGCTCGCGGCTATATTTAATATTCCGTCCAGCAAGAATGGCATAGATGGCAGTAAGGTAAACCAGGTATACTACGAAGAGAAAGATCTGGCGAGAATAAAAGACTATTGCCTTCGTGATGTGGAGGTGCTGGCACAGCTCTTTTTAAAACTCCGCGGTATACATCTGGAGCACGAGCTTGTGGTGCAAACATCCTGACAAGATCAGCCTGCTTTTTTTGATCGCCCTTCAACACCCGGGTATAGCGAGGGCACGGCATCGCTGCAGAATATTTCTTTTGTCTCCAGGTTCATTATAGACAATACGCCTGACCAACCGGCACCGGTATCCATCATCCATACTTCGCATGACTTGATGGGCTTTGCAAAAGGTATTGGCGTATGACCGATGTAAATCTCATCGAACGTGCTAAGCTTCCCCTGTATTTCTTTCATATACAGTTCCAGGGCTATACGCGCCAGGTTCCGATCCCACAGGAAAATATTGGGACCTTGCTCTTCCAATGGAAGCTGCGTGTTGATGCCGGCATGAACAAACAGTTTGTTATCAGCCCGGTAATAGTGTCGTGCATTTTTTAAAAGCTCAAGGTGCTTAACAGGCACGCCATCCGGATACGATTTTATGGTTGCTTCGCCACCCTGCGAGAACCACGCACGGTCGATGTAGCCTGTCTCAATCCACTGGCGAGTCCACAGATCGTGATTGCCCAGAATATAGGTGAGGTTCCTGATCTTCAACAGTTCGTCAATGCATTGCCGGGTTTCGGGCCATCCATCACAAACGTCTCCCAGGCTGACGAGGTGATCATTCTCAAAATCAAAATCAGCCCGGGCCAGGCACTGACGTAGCGCGTGGTAGGCCCCGTGAATATCTCCGATTACAAAAGTTCTTGCCATCTTTCCCTCAACATCTTAATAAAGCAATCCATCAAGTTTGGGGCTTACTTTTTCAATAATTACGCTATTTTTGACAGGTTTAAAAATCAAATAACTGTGTATGGAAGCCGTAGCCGTTGAAAAGCACGAAGAACATAAGGAGAAAATAAGAGAAGTTTATGCCGAAGTAGGTAAAGTGGTGGTGGGCCAGCAATATATGGTGAACCGCCTCATGATCGGTCTCTTTACCAACGGACATATACTTTTGGAAGGTGTACCAGGTCTTGCCAAAACATTAACGGTAAGTACGCTGGCACAAGTACTGCACCTCGATTTTCAACGCATTCAGTTTACACCGGATCTTCTTCCTGCCGACCTTGTGGGTACAATGATCTACAACCAGAAGGATGGAAAGTTTGAAGTAAAGCAAGGGCCTATATTTGCCAACATTATACTGGCTGATGAAATTAACCGCTCGCCTGCTAAAGTTCAGTCTGCATTACTCGAAGCGATGCAGGAGAAACAAGTAACTATAGGAGAAACAACTTTTAAACTTGATCGTCCGTTCCTTGTACTCGCTACACAAAACCCGGTTGACCAGGAAGGAACATACCCGCTGCCGGAAGCACAGGTAGACCGCTTCATGATGAAAGTATATGTTGACTATCCTACCAAAGATCAGGAGATCGAGATCATGCGCAGGATTTCCAACATGCAGTTCAACTATAAGGTAACAACCATGCTTACGAAAGAGGAAATCTTCTCTATTCGTGACCAGGTGAACCGCGTAAAAATCTCCGAATCATTAGAGCGCTATATTATCGAGCTGGTATATGCTACCCGCAGACCGCTTGAATATAAATTGAATGAGCAGGCTCAATATATACAGTTTGGTGCATCACCGCGTGCCAGTATAAATATGAACCTGGCGGCGAAAGCTGTTGCCTACATGGAAGGCCGTGACTATGTATTGCCGGAAGACATTAAAGAAGTAGCGCTGGATGTAATGAGTCACCGCATACTTCTGAACTACGAGGCGGAAGCTGACAACGTTAAGCCTTCTGATATTATTAAGGTTATATTGAATAAGGTGCCGATTAATAAATAGTGTTTACGTGTTTAGGTGTGTACGTGTTTGTGTTGAAAGACACGGTATAGCTAAATCCAATCTATATAGAAGCGCAGAAAAGTTATCTGCGCTTTTTTTATTTTCTTCTTCCGGGCCTTTTTGGGCTTTTTCTTTTTTGCGATGCGCTAGCCCACCAGGTTTAAAGTATATATAATTTTGTTTCCTGTCGATAAACATCCACAATGTTTTATTACCCCCGCGTTATCTGCTTTAAAAAATCTTGTAAAAATTGTTAAGTCGAAATAATTGAAAGGTGTTGATAATCATAGCAGATAGCAAACTTTGGCCCGGTAGCTTTTAAACAAGCGTTAGCAATGCATTATCTACTTAACAATTTCGTAACACAGGCGTCCGCGTGAGGTAATATTAGAGATAGACCTTTGTGGCAAATAAATTATCTCATGCGCTCAAAACTTATACTGACTGCATTATTGACCACAATAGCATATTTTTCTTTTGGACAGAAAGGAATTATCTCTGGTCACGTTAAAGAAAAGCTTTCTGGTGAGGATGCTATTGGTGCTAACATTGTTATTGATGGAACATCTATAGGGGCCACCACGGATATAAGTGGTAAATTCTCCTTTTCAGTTGAAGCAGGTACGTACAAACTGATTACTACATATATAGGTTTCCAAAAATTAATTGTCGATAGCCTGGTAGTAAAGGCAGGCGAAGAACTTAAGATTGAATTACAGCTTGATTCTGAAGACCAGCAGCTTCAGGAGGTTGTGATAACAGGTACAGCGGATAAAACCTCAGAATCATTCTTATTGGTTGAAAGAAAGAATGCTGTAGAGTTTGTACAAAATATAGGTGCAATTGAACTTTCAAGAAAAGGTGTTTCAAATGCTGAAGCCGCTGTAACGCAAGTTACCGGTGTAAGTAAGCAGGAAGGAGTGAAAAACGTTTTTGTTAGAGGTTTGGGCGATCGCTATAATTCAACTTCATTAAATAACCTTCCGTTACCGTCTGAAGATCCCGAGTATAAAAATATAACGCTTGATTTCTTCTCTTCTGATATTATTAACAGCATCGATGTTAACAAGACATTCGGTGCTAACATTTTTGGTGATGTAACCGGAGCCAACGTTAATATCGTTTCAAAGCAGTTGTTTGAGGACAGGGAGTTTAAAGTGAATGCTTCTATCGGAGTGAATTCACAAACTGTTTCACAAGATTTCTATCGCGCAGATGGCGCAAACTTCCTTGGTACTGCAGATCGTAACGTGCCAATCAGTAACCTGAAAGATTACTCATTCGATCATTCATTTCAACCAAACAAAGTTTCTGGTCCATTGGCTAATTTGAATCTCTCTTTATCTGGCGGAAAAACTTTCAATGTTGGTCGCAATGTGCTGAGAACATTTATTGTAGGAGCAATGGGTAATGATTACCTCTTCAAGAAAGGACAGGTTCGTCAGGTATCTCCGACTGGCGGTATACGTCAGGATTTTGACTATAGCAAGTCAGAATATAATGCATCACAAATTGGCCTTGCAAGCGTGTCTTACGACTTCGGTGAAGGAAATCGTATTTTCTATAATACAATGTATATCCACGATAACAAACAATCTGTGGGTAACTATGAAGGCTTTACCGTGAATGGTAATGATGATATATCAGATCCTAATGCTTATAAGAGCTTTGTCCGAAGACAGCAGCAGAACAACAATACTTTGTTAGTGAACCAGCTCATCTCTGCCATTAATCTGAATGAAAACCTGAAGCTGGATGTTGGTGGTTCATTCAACGTTGCTCGTGGTGATGAACCAGACAGAAGATCAAGTTTCTATGTATTCGATGGTGATGGATATCGTGTTAACACAAACTCACCTGCATTTAACCACAGATTCTATTCTTCATTGAAAGAAAATGATATAGCGGCTAATGCTAGTGTTACCTATAAATTTGATGAAGAGTCTAACAACAAAATTACCATTGGTTACAATTTCCGCAGTACGAATCGTGACTTCTCTTCAACACAATTCAACTTCGATTTTCCAAGTCCTGCAACAGTATCTGTAGATAATCCAGATGCCTTATTTAATCAGCAGTCAATTGACAATGGTACGTTCGAAATGGAGACGGGTCGTGGTACTGGTTCAAAAGCACTGATTCCATTTACCTATACCGGTGACAGAATGATTCATGCTGCGATAGCAAATGCTGTGTTTGATGTAACTCCTCAGCTAACAGTGAATGTTGGTGCCCGATATGAAAAAATTCGTCAGGAGGTAGGTTGGGATACTAACCTGGATGAAAGAAATCCTAATATCCGGAATGATAATACAGAAGTAAGAGAGCCCTCTTATTTTCTGCCCAGCTTAAACATTAAGTATAATATATCTGATGATAACATTGTGCGATTGGCTTCAAGCAAGAGCTACACAATGCCTCAGTTTAAAGAAGTGGCCCCGTTCTACTATGAAGATGTTAACGTTTCAAGTTTCGGTAACCCTAAATTATTACCAGCGGAAAATTTTAACGTTGACTTACGCTATGAGCACTACTTTAAGAATAAGGAGCTGATCGCAGTAACAGTTTTCTATAAGAGGATTAAGAATGCAATCAACAGAGTTCAGGTTGCGTCTGCGGCAAACGAATTGTCTTATGTTAACACTGGTAACGCAGATGCTGCAGGAGTTGAGTTAGAGGTTAGAAAAGGTCTGTATACTATCACCAATAAAAATGATAAGAATACTTCATTGGATGTAGGATTGAACGTATCATATCTCTACTCTAAACAGGATCTTAAAGATGTACCTACAGATGACCTTGCATTCCAACCTACAAACAAGACATCTGCATTGGAAGGCGCTAGCCCATGGCTTGTAAACTCTGACATTACATTTAATACACAAGGCCAAAAAGGTAGAAGCCTGACGACTGCGCTTGTATTTAACTTCTTCAGCGACAGAATATATTCCATAGGTGCACCTGTTGGCAACCAACACATCTATGAGAATGGTATACCGAGACTGGATTTTATATCAAAAATTGGACTGAGTGAAAAATTCTCACTGAGTTTGAATGTTCGGAATATACTGAATCCAAATTATCGTCTGACAAAGAAAGTGGATTCAGGCGCTAACGAAATAATCAGTGATTATAGAAAAGGATTAACAACTTCTCTTGGGTTTACCTATAAATTTTAAGGATGCAGCAACCGTTTCAAGGATCAGTCTCTCTTAATAATTTGATAACAATGCTTTGCAGCATAGTTAATATCTGAGACTGATCTTTGAGCCCAGTTTCAAATGAACTTTAGTTCTCCTAAAAAACTTTAAACTAAACTCTTTTTAAAAATGAAAATGCTTAAGAATTATCTGAGCTATCTATTGATGATCTCAGCAGTTTTAGCCTTCTCTAGCTGCTCTGATGACGATGATGATGACACAACTCAAACCGCTGATGGCAAAATAGAAAATCAGGATGATATAGATTTAGTGGTTGACAAGCTTCAGGGCGAAATCACAGGTGATATCACGCTTGCAGCTAATAAAAACTGGATCTTGACTGGTCCGCTGGTAGTTAGTGCCGGAGCTAAATTGACTATCGAAGCAGGAACAACTATCAAAGCCACTGCAGGTGGAACCAACGTTTATATTGCTGTTGAAAAAGATGCTGAAATTCAAGCAGTAGGTACAGCATCAGCTCCTATTAAAATTACTTCATCAGCTACATCTCCTGAAGCTGGTGACTGGGGTGGTTTACTCCTGATGGGTAATGCAACAATCACTGGTGGTCAGTCTGCTGTAACAGAAGTTGTTGACTTTATCTACGGTGGAAGTGATGATGCCGACGATTCTGGAAACATTGATTATCTGATTTTGGAATACACGGGTGCTCGTATCAACGGTGAGAAAGAATTCAATGGTCTTACTCTGTACGGTGTAGGTTCAGGAACCTCAATCAGCAACGTTGCTGTATTCTATGGTGATGATGACGCTTTCGAATGGTTTGGTGGAACCGTAAGCATAACCAACGCTCTTGCTATCAATGCTAAAGATGATATGTTCGACTGGACTCAAGGCTGGAAAGGTACTGCTACTAACCTTTACGGAAAGCGTGAACTTGGTTTCGATGCAGTAACTGCAGATCCTCGTGGTCTTGAAGGTGATGGTAACCTCGATGGCTTGACCCCTTCTTTAACGCCACAGTCAAACCCTACAATAACTAATCTTACTATCGTAAATAACTCTACAGTTGCTGATGGTATGGTTGATGTGGTTAAAATCAGAAGAGGTAGCTCTGCTACTGTTACAAATGCAAACGTAATTTTCTCTGCCAACACTCCAGCTCCTGGCGATTTCGTAGATCTTACTGATTCTGCTGGTGATGCAGCCGGTACAACTTCAGTTAACATCTCTGGTACAGGCGCTAACCTTAACACAAGCGATAATAAGCCAGGTGCAAACAACGGAACAATAACAATCCCTGCAAATGCAAATACTGGTGTAGCTAATCCTGCTACTTTATTCTCTTGGACTGGATATACATCTTTCTAAGTAAAGTATAGTTTCTTAAAAAACCACTTCCAATTAGGGAGTGGTTTTTTTGTATTCTTTATTTGCTTTAACAATCCAGGTAGTGACAATACTTGCTTACGATAGATAGTTGAGAGAAGATCCCTGATTGATATAAAGTAAATGCTGAGATTAATTGTAGTAATTTTTCTTGCTCATGTTTCATCCGATGCGCTATCACAAGATGCAGACAGCTTGAAATGCTGGAGTGGTAAGGACAAATTGAAATGGAGTGATTTTAGGGTGAGATTCCTGATAGAGCTGATAGTCTGTATTTGAGTGCGGCTACTGCGTATAGGTTAATAGCTATTCCAGCAAGTTATATATGTCTATTTAGAGTTTTGCTAGTAGTTAATTCACCCTCCGCTGCCTTTCCTTATGTAACTCCGTAACTTTTTTAATCTGCTCGCCAGCGAGTGCTACGGAGTCTTGATCGAGTTTGTTCTTTTCTATTTTCTTTAGCAGCAGCTCGTTTTCGAGTTTGTTGTTCGCGAGTGCTTTTTCGAGTTGGATTTTTTCGCGCTTGTTGTCTTCGATTTTGGTGAGTAATGTTTTGTTCTCATTCACAAGTCGCTGCTTTTGTTTTTCAACAGCTTGGTAGGCGCGATTCGTTTCATCGATCTGTACCTGAATTTTGTCGCGATAAAATTTCACGCCAAAGTCGTAGAGCATCTTTTCAAGTTCTTTACTTACTGCTGCAGCATCGTCAGCTGGCCAAGCGGATGTTTTAATGCCGATCCATGTTGTTGAAGTTTTTCCATTGTCTTTTACAACCGCGAAGACAGGATTTGTGTAAGTGCGGCTGTTGATGACTGGCTCTGCTAATATCAGAATACCTTCGCTTTGTTTTGGCTTTCCATAAATTTTTAGAAATTTGACGAAGGAGGTGTTCACATCACTCAGTGTTCCTTCCAATTCTACTGCATAACCTTCCGCTACTTCTCCCTTAACGTTGGAGTTTTCTTTTTTTACTTTTACCGTCTGAGCTGACATTGATAGCGTACTGAACAGCAGCCATGTTATCAGTGTAAACCTTTTTGTAACGAACATGTTTAAGTATAGTTAAATTATAGGGCATCAAAACTAAATAAAAATTGAGTTCAAAAAATATATTAATCACAGGGGCCTCCGGATCGATCGGAAAAAGATTAACGCAATTACTACTTGATCAGGGATATCAGGTATCACATTTGAGTCGTAATCACCAACGGAGTAAAGCAAGAATATATTTGTGGGATATAAATAAAAAACAAATTGATCCGCATGCCTTCGAAGGAATAGACACCATCATTCATCTCGCAGGTGCAGGTATAGCAGAAAAACCCTGGACAGATGAACGTAAATGGGAGATACTGAAGAGCAGAACGGAATCGACCAAGTTGCTGTTTGAAGAGCTGCGTAATCACAAACATGCTGTAACCACTTTTATATCGGCTTCAGCAATCGGCTACTATGGCTTCGAAGACAATGAAAAACTTTACAAAGAGAATGATGAATCGGGAACGGATTTTCTTGCAAATGTAGTACGACAGTGGGAAGCGGAGATCGATCGCATAGCAGAGTTAAACATTCGTGTCGTGAAGATCAGAATAGGTATTGTATTGGATGCAAACCATGGTGCGCTGAGAGAACTTGTCAAGCCCGTTAAATACTATGCGGGTGCACCGCTGGGCACGGGCGATCAGTATGTAAGCTGGATTCATCTCGATGATCTTGTAGCTATATTTATAAAAGCCTTGCAGGATGAAACGATGCAAGGTGCTTATAACGGTGTAGCGCCAAATCCGGTAACCAACCGCGACCTTACAAAAGCAATAGCCACTCAGTTGAATAAGCCGCTCTTCCTTCCTGCTGTGCCAGAGTTTATACTAAAGATATTGCTGGGCGAAATGGCTAGTCTTGTATTGAAAGGCAATAAAGTCTCCTCAGAAAAGATACAGCAGGCTGGATTAAAATTTCAATATGAAAACGTGGAGCAGGCATTAGCGAACCTTCTTCCCAAGAAAATATAGTATATATAGCAGAAATTGTGGTTTGCTTCAGAATGGTTTGTTCATGACAAACTCCTGCTGTAAAAATCGCTCGCGCGGAGCGAGCTCACGTTGCTTTAATTTTTCGGGGAGGTTATCTGGATCGCCCGGATAGCCTACCGCTATAAATACACCTACATCATATAGGTTGGGTATATTGAAGCTTTCAACTGCTTTCAGGTGATTAAAGCCGGCCATTTGTCGAACCTGTAATCCCATCTCAACAGCCTGTAGCGATAGAAATGAATTGGCTCCGCCCAGGTCGTACATGGCGTGCGCGTTGGCACTGCCGTAGGTAGTAAATTCTTTTCGTGCCAGACTCAGTATAAGAAGTGGTGCATCTTTAACCCAGATTTTATTGCCTTCGTTGAGACACTCAAACATTTTATTCCAAAGTTCGGGTTGCTCTTGCGTTGCGTAAATATATACCCACGGTTGCTCGTTGCTGCTGGATGGAGCCCAACGCGTAGCCTCGAATAGCGAGCAGATCTTATCCGCGGCAATAGGCTCGTTTGAAAAAGCACGTATGCTCCTGCGCTTTTTTATCAGTTCCAGAACCGGGTGTTCTATGCTGGACGATTTTTCCATTGCTGACATGCTGTTTACGGTCAAAGTTACACATTCTCGTAACCACCAAACAACATGGTTACAACAGTGGTTCTTAACAGGTGCTCTATTCAGGCCATGATCGTGGCATTCATGGATTTATAAAATATTTGTAAACTTGTTACCAACCGTAAAAGGATTTATAAGATGCTCCGGTACACAACCACCATTTTAAAATTTAACAAGAAGGGAGAAAAGTCGGGCTGGGTTTACATTGAGATCAGCGAAAGTCAGGCTCACAAGCTTAAACCCGACACACGCGTTTCGTTTCGTGTGAAAGGTGTGCTGGACAGATACGCCTTTGAGAAAGTAGCTTTGTTGCCGATGGGCGATGGATCTTTTATTATGCCGATCAATGCCACGATGCGAAAAGCTACAGGTAAAAAAGAAGGCGATAAGGTAAAGATTGAAATGGAGTTGGACGAACGCAAGCTGACACTGTCGCCTGACCTGATGAAGTGTTTGAAAGAAGAACCGGAATCACTCGCGTTCTTTAAATCCCTGACGATGTCGCATCAGGTTTATTTCAGCAAATGGATTGAGAGCGCCAAGACGAGTGCTACAAAAACAAAACGTATTGTAATGGCATTGGCTGCCTTCAGCAAAAAACAAGGCTATTCGGAAATGATACGTGAAAACAAAAACAAGTTCTAGTAGCGGCTATATATAGCATAGGTGTTACAATAGAATGCGATCTACTGTAACACCTGTATATTTAGATTGCTCCGGCTTTGATTTCGTCTACTACACCCGGATCAAGCAATGTTGTTGTGTCTCCAAGATTAGAAGTGTCACCCTCTGCAACCTTTCTCAGAATTCTGCGCATAATTTTTCCGGAACGGGTTTTAGGAAGTCCGCTTACAAATTGAATCTTGTCAGGCTTGGCTATAGGACCGATAATCTTCGACACCGTTTCCTTTATCTCTGCGCGCAACTTATCTTCTTCGGCCGGTTTTTCATAACAGATAACAAAGGCATATATACCCTGGCCTTTTATATCATGTGGATAACCTACAACCGCTGTTTCGCATACAGCAGAATGCTCATCAATAGCGCTTTCAATTTCTGCCGTGCCAAGATTGTGACCGGATACAATAATGATGTCGTCTACCCGTCCCGTTATACGATAATAGCCATCTTCATCGCGCTTGCAGCCATCACCTGTAAAGTACTTGCCGGGGAAACTTGAGAAGTATGTTTCCTTAAAGCGCTGGTGATCGCCATAGATCGTACGTGCCATCGAAGGCCACGGATATTTAATAGTAAGTCTTCCTTCGATATTATTTCCCTCAATCTCCAATCCGCTTTCATTCATTACGGCAGGTTGTACGCCCGGTAGCGGCAGCGTTGCATGCGCAGGTTTCAGATTAGTAACATTTGCAATTGGCGAAATCATAAAGCCGCCCGTTTCGGTTTGCCACCAGGTATCGATGATTGGACATTTATCTTTACCGATGTGCTTGCTATACCATTGCCATGCTTCTTCATTTATAGGTTCACCCACGCTGCCTAAAACTTTAAGCGATGACAGATCATATTTCTCAACAAAACTCAATGGAGCCTGTTGCAGCGAACGTATAGCAGTAGGTGCCGTATAGAATATATTTACTTTATGACGATCAATAGCCTGCCAGAATCTTCCCCAATCAGGCCATGACGGCACGCCTTCAAAAATAACAGTAGTTGCTCCGGCTGATAAAGGACCATAAAGAATATAGGAGTGCCCGGTAATCCAGCCTATATCTGCCGTACACCAGTACACTTGTCCTTCATGATACTGAAAAGCTGTTTGAAACGTGTAATTGGTGTATACCATATAGCCACCGCATGTATGCACCATACCCTTTGGTTTACCGGTAGAGCCGGAAGTATAGAGTATAAAGAGCATATCTTCCGCGTCCATTTCTTCAGCTTCACAGTGTGGAGCAGCATTTTTTATCTCATCGTGCCACCATACATCACGTCCTGCTTTCATAGGAGCATTGGAGCGTATATGTTCTTTCACGATAACTTTTCTTACATCCGGACAACTTTCCAGTGCCTGATCAATAATACCTTTCAGATTTATAGTCTTGTCGCCACGGTATGCACCATCCGATGTGACAACAATTTTACATCCGGCATCAGTAATGCGATCGGTCAGCGATTTGGCAGAGAACCCTGCAAACACAACAGAATGCACCGCGCCTATACGCGCACAAGCCAACACAGTATAGGCCAGCTCGGGTATCATCGGCAGATAAATACATACCCGGTCTCCTTTTTTTACACCATTTGCCTTTAACATGTTGGCAGTACGGCATACCTCATCATATAGATGTTGATACGTTATATGTTTAGCGCTGTCTTCCGGATTGTTGGGTTCCCAAATGATAGCGGTTTGATTAGCACGTTTAATGAGATGACGATCAAGACAGTTTTCAGTGATATTTAGTTTGCCTCCTATAAACCATTTTACTTCCGGTTTAAGAAAATCCCACTCAAGCACTTTATCCCATTTCTTTCTCCAGTAAAAATGACTGGCGACTTCACTCCAGAAATTTTCGGGATGTTCTACGCTCTTTTTATACTGTTTTTGGTAGTCTTCAAAAGTTCTGATCACGTTCATGGTTGTTGTTTGCAGGTTTTTTTTGATGAAAAGTTTTAATGTTTAAAGTTTGTTGGCAACCTAATTTAATAAAGTAGCGTCCCGGAGTTTATATAACAAGTGTGATAAAATTCTATCCTTTTTCCGGAAATTCAAATTTTGTTTGCAGTGTGTTCCGACACACTGCAAAAAATTTTGTAAATTCAGTAAGTACTATACTGGGTGGAAGAACTTCACAACTTGATTGCAGGTGCTCTTGCTGCTCAACCTATAGCCAGGTTTGAAGTGTTTGCATGAGCGTTCGAAGTTTGAATAGAAGCGAAGATAAAGCTTCAATCAATTGAAGAATTGTATGATAGAATCCGTGGTTGATAGTACATTGAAACCTCTTAGCGAGAGTATCCTGCGTACAATTTTGTACTACGATATTTTCAACTACCCTTTAAAGGCCGATGAAGTTTACCGTTTTCTGCCCACTAATCATGCATCAAAGCATAGTGTTGAACAGGAGTTGAAAGACCTTTCATCAAAAGGATATCTATATCAGTTTGGTGATTTGTTCTGTGCCCAGAATAAAATAGAATTAATAGACCGTAGACGCAAGGGCAACGCGGAAGCAGAAAAGCTTCTTGATGTTGCGCGGGTGAAAGGTAAATTTATATCGGGCTTTCCCTTCGTGCGTGGTGTGCTCGCATCGGGTTCGCTATCGAAAGGGTATATGGATGAAAATTCTGATCTTGATTTCTTCATCATTACAAAGCCCGGCAGGTTGTGGGTAGCGCGTATGATACTGGTGCTCTACAAACGCATGTTTCTTTTCAACTCTCATAAATACTTCTGTGTAAATTATTTTGTTGACTCCGATCACCTGGAGATCGAAGAGAAGAATATGTTTACTGCCACCGAGCTGGCAACGGTTATACCACTGTGTGAGGCCGATCTATACACCCGCTTGTTTAAAAGTAACGATTGGCTTACTTTTTTTTTCCCAAACTGCGAACAGCGTTCACTCGATGCTGTAGTGCCGGCTTCCAATAGTGTTGTGAAGAAGATACTCGAAAAGGTAATAGATATTGCAGGAGGTAGCTGGTGGGAAAATTACTTTATGAAGCTTTCGCTGAAGCGCTGGGAAAGTATATATAAGAAACAATACGCTAACAACGATTTTAAAGTAGCCTTTAAAACGAAGAAGTATGTTTCTAAAAATCATCCGCGTAATTATCAGAAAAAGGTAATAGAGCTTTATCGTGAGAAGATGGAGGGATTTAGTAAAAAATTTAACATCGTATGGAAGGCATGAAGCGAACAGCTCTTTTTACTCATTCATACTTTTATAAGTTCGACTGGAAGCAGTGGCAGTTCAAGCAGCCATACCCTCCGTTAGCTACTATACTTGCGGCAGCCGTTATGCGCGAAGCCGGTTTCGAGGTTGCTTTGTTTGATATAGCACTTAAAGACTCTCCTGCAGAAGTTGCCGATGCCATTGAAAAGCATGACTCGTCATACTTTATCATATATGACGATGGCTTCAATTACCTCACCAAGATGTGCCTCACTAATATGCGTGAAGCAGCATTCGAAATGGCGCGAACCGCGAAAGAGGCAGGTTGCATTGTAATCGCATCAAGCTCGGATGCCGCTGATCATTACGATAAATATCTCAATCATGGCGTAGACTATGTTGTTCGCGGTGAAGGCGAAGAAACATTGAAAGAACTCTTACTCGCACTGGATGCAAATGCAGACATCAGCAAGCTTCCTGGTATAGCATACAGAAAACAATCGGAAACCATCACTACGCCTGCGCGACCTGTGATGCGTGATCTTGATACGCTGCCATTACCAGCGTGGGACCTGGTAGATGTTGACTCGTATCGCCAGATCTGGATAAAGCATCATGGATACTTCTCGCTAAATATAGCCACTACGCGTGGATGTCCCTATAAATGTAACTGGTGTGCCAAGCCCATCTATGGCAATCGCTATAATTCGCGAAGTCCGCAGCATGTTCTGAAAGAAATTGAATTCTTGCTGAAGCACTATCAACCCGATCACTTCTGGATGTGCGATGATATTTTCGGATTAAAACCCGGGTGGGTACAGGAGTTTCGCGATCTGGTTCAGGCAAAAAATCTGAAGTTCAAGTATAAAATTCAGTCGCGCGCAGATTTACTGTTGCAGGAAGATTCACTGGAAGCACTTGCTCAATCCGGTGCCGATACTATTTGGGTGGGTGCTGAGTCTGGCTCTCAGAAAATTCTGGATGCGATGGACAAAGGCACAACGATACAGCAGATACACGATGCTACGCGGTTGATGAAGCAGAAAGGTATTAAAGTAGCTTTCTTTTTACAGTTCGGATACCTTGGAGAAACGAAGGAAGATATCGATGCTACCATTGCCATGGTGCTCGAACTAATGCCTGACGAAGTCGGCATCTCCGTTTCATATCCGTTGCCCGGTACGAAGTTTTATGACACCGTGAAGGAACAACTTCGTGAAAAGCAAAACTGGAGCGATTCGGACGACCTGGCAATGATGTTTAAAAGCACCTTCACAAGCGAATACTATAAAGAACTACATCGATATGTACACAGCATGTACCGGAAACGGAAAGGCTATATCACATTAAAGAAACTTGCCCGCAATCCGCTACGTGTAAACTATAAAGATTTACGCACAGGACTCGCAACTTTTTACTATATTCCTACTGCTTTTGCACAGCGATTAAAACTGAAGGGACTGGTTGCTGCAGGGTCTTGATTATTTGGATATCCTTTTTATTTAGAAGAGTTTTTAAAATACGTATTGCTTACATATAAACTATATATGCGTATGGCTGCTCCGTTCGATCACATCGCCTCTACCTACGACTCTGTTTTTACGCAGAGCGCTATCGGCCAGTTACAACGCAAACAGGTATGGCAATACCTGGAGCAAATTACACCGGAACTGCAGGGCCTTGAAATTCTGGAGTTGAATTGCGGCACCGGTGAAGATGCCGTGTTGTTCAGTGAAAAAGGATTCAACATCGTTGCAACGGATGTATCGGAAGAGATGCTGAAAGTAACGCAGCAAAAGGCGCATCAATTTTCATTGCAGAGCAAGATCAGTTCACATTACCTCGACCTCGACAGCTTTGATGAAACGCTGTTCGACAAAAAGTTCGACCTTGTGTTTTCAAATTTTGGCGGATTGAATTGTATCAACGCGGAGTCATTTAGAAAGCTTTTGCAAAAGTTACCGCATATACTAAATCCGAAGGGAAGGTTTGTGGCGGTGATCATGCCGAAGTTCTGCTTGTGGGAATCTATATATTTCCTCGCCCGCTTTCAGTTTAAAAATGTTTTCCGCCGGTGGACACAGAATGAAGTGTTGGCCGATCTCCACGGCATGTTTGTAAAGACGTGGTACTTCCGCCCCTCACAGATCAAGGCGTGGTCGTCTCCGAATTTCAGCATCGTTAGCAAAAGACCAGTAGGCTTCGCGTTGCCACCATCATACCTGGAGAAATTCTTTGAGCGCAGAAAACGCTTTTTGTTTGGGTTGAATATTCTGGAGAAGAAACTCTTTCGTGTTTCATTGCTCTCGGGCATGTCCGATCACTTTATCATTGATCTCAGGTTGCGATGAGTGTACTTCTTACGCACGGTTATTTTCTCGCAGATGATGAGAAGGAGCAAAGCATTATGCGACCGTATGCTCCACTGGGTATACTGTATATCTCGGCTTACCTGGAGCAGCACGGTATAGACAACGAAGTTTTCGATACTACATTTTCAACCAAAGAGAAATTCAGAGATCACCTCATTACACATAAACCACGCATTATAGGTATATATGCGAACCTGATGACGAAGCTGAACGTGTTGGAGAATGTGCACTTTATAAGCGAAAACCTGCCTGACAGTAAAATTGTACTTGGCGGACCCGATGTTCGTTACAATGCTAAAAATTACCTCGAAGCCGGAGCCGATTTTATAGTATTGGGAGAAGGTGAGGCAACAATGTTGGATCTGGTACAGACTATATATAGTCACAGCAATTACACTGCGCTGTCAAAAGAAGTTCTTCAAAAAATACGAAGTATAGCTTTTCTGCACGAAGGCAATGTATTGGAAACTCCAGAACGTGATAAACTAAAAGATCTGGATCAATTACCGATTCCCAATCGTAAAAAGATAGACCTGAATTTATACCTTGACGCCTGGAAGAAATTTCACGGCTCCAATGCTATATCGGTAAGCACTATGCGCGGTTGCCCCTATACCTGTAAGTGGTGCAGTCGTGCGGTATACGGACTAAGCTATAGAAGGCGCTCGCCCGAAAAAGTTGTACAGGAATTAGAGCAAATAAAGAAAGAGTACAATCCGGATGCACTCTGGTTTGTAGACGATGTGTTTACCATTAGTCACAAATGGCTGACAGCTTTCCGCGATGAGCTTCAGAAAAAAGATATACTCATTCCATACGAGTGTATAACGAGAGCAGATCGCATGAATGAAGAAGTTATCAAAATGCTGAAAGAGACGGGTTGCTTCCGTGTATGGATCGGAGCAGAAAGCGGATCACAACGTGTTATCGACCTGATGGATCGCAGGGTAGATGTAAACCAGGTTCGCGATATGATCAAGCTCACCAAGAAACATGGTATACAAACCGGCACATTCATCATGCTGGGCTACCCCGGAGAAACCGAAGCCGACATTGAAGAAACTATACAGCACTTGAAGGAATCCGATCCTGATCTTTTTACCATCACCGTTGCCTATCCTATAAAAGGTACAGAATTGTACCAGGAAGTAGAAGCAACACAAACTCCTGACCTGGATTGGTCCAGCACTACAGATCGCCAGATAGATTTCGAGCGAATGTATTCGCGGAAGTATTATGACTATGCCGTGAAGCATGTGATCAGCGAGGTAAACTATACCAAATTAAAGCATGCACCTTTTCATTGGAGGCGTATGAAGTATAAAGCAGTTTCGTCAGCCAGTAAGTTAGGCATGTGGATGGCACGGCAGAACTTTTCACAATTAAAAATCTTTTAGTGAAGAAGCAGAACATGTCATTTATACTTACCCTTGTTGATTCGCGCTATAAGCGACAAGGGCTCTATATAATTTTTCTGTTGATTGTTAGTTCTGTTTTTGATCTGTTCAGTCTTGCTTCTTTTATCCCATTGATTTTAGTAGTACTCGATCCGAATGAAAGTATCGCTTCATCGTGGGTTGGCAAAGTTTCAAAATTCACAGGTATATATGATCCTGCCTTTACCGGCATTGCGCTTACAATGTGTGTTTTGTTGCTTATTATTTTAAAGAACAGGTTCAACCAATGGATAACATTTAAGAAAGCTTCGTATGGCTACGATATTGCCTGCAATATCGCGACCAGAACTCTCGCCAATTATTTCACTATCCCCTATAGTAAATTTGCAGAGGCAGATTATAGTAAGGAAGTAAACCGCATCATTAACATACCCATTACGTTTGCAAATAACTTTGTTATACCTGCCGGTACTATTGTCGCGGAACTTTGCATCGCCTCAATGCTTCTTGTCGCAGTCGCAGTCTATGATGTATACCTGCTGATGTTTATAGCGGCAATTGTAGTACCGGTTGGCCTGGCATACTTTATCAAGCGAAGACAGTTGCGTGCCGTTAGCAAAGAACTGAAGGCGGCTTACCCGCAGATACTGAAACATACATTACAAAGTGTTGAAGGACTTATCGAAATCCGTTCGTTTGGTAAAGAGGATTTTTTCAATGGTCGCTTTCATCAGGCGTATCGTAATCTCGGAAAATTATTCTCGAAAGATCACACTGCGAGTGTTAATGCCGCGCGAATAACAGAAGTGGTAGCAGCTGCTTGCATTGGTGCTGTAATAATATATGTGCTGCTAAGCAAACAAGGCTATGAACAAACGCTGTTGCTGATAACTATATATGCCGGAGCCGGCTTTCGGGCAATCCCTTCCATTAACAGAATCTTTAGCGCATCGCTCCAGATGAAAACCCATGAGTATGTGCTTGAAGAGATTAAACAAATGGTTGCCGTTGAAGGAAAAGTTGCCGATCAACAACGCGCACCATTACACTTTAAACATATGATCGGTTTGAACAGCATTTCGTTCAGCCATAATCCGGATCAATATATACTAAAGGATGTATCACTCACCATCCACAAAGGCGAGAAGATCGCGTTGATGGGTAAATCAGGAAGCGGCAAGACTACATTTTTATTGTTGCTAATGCGCTATCTCACGGAACAATCTGGCAACATCACGCTTGACGGTATACGAATAGAACCCCACCAAACCGCATCTTTTCGTACGCTGATGGGCTATGTACCACAAAATCCATACATACTCGATGCTTCTATTGCTGAGAACATTGCTTTTGGAATTGAAGCAAGCGATATATATATGGATAAGATAACAAGACTTATTTCTGATCTTGATCTGCAGTCGTGGATCGATACGCTACCACAAGGTATCTATACACGTATTGGTGAAAGAGGCACAAAAATATCCGGTGGCCAGCGGCAACGGTTGGCTATAGCACGTGCATTGTATTACAATGCAGAAGTGTTGCTGCTGGATGAAATTACCAATCAATTGGACAGCCAAACGGAGGAAGCCGTAATGCATTCATTACAACGCGATATTTTTCTAAACAAGACCATTATTTTTATAACCCATAAACAGGATCTTTTGCGTTACTTCCATACCGTGTATACTATACAACACGGAAAGCTTGAAAGCATAAACACGCAGGCCGTTCATTCCTGAAATGTAATCATGCAAGTTCATAGCACACCTGTCCATCCTGTCGTCAGTATTATTCTTCCAACGTATAACCGGGCTCATCTGGTAGCTGAAACAATTGACAGTATTTTAAATCAAACCTATACGAATTGGGAGTTGATAATAGTAGATGATGGCTCTAATGACGAAACAGAAACACGGATAGAGAAAATTAAGGACGATCGTGTAAGGTACATTAAACTGAATCATACCGGACAATTAGGCGAGGTGCGTAACACCGGTTTACGAACAGCCAAAGGTGATCTGATCGCTTTTGCAGATTCAGACGACTTATGGCGACAGGACAAACTCGCTTTTCAGGTAAAGCTTCTGCAAGAAAAATCACAAGTGGAATTTACAATTTCTGATGGTGAAGTTTTTGGTGAAATCAATGCCACGGTGCGGCAACGCGAAAGTATTTTTGAAGGTTCGCTGGTGTGGCCAATTCTGGAAGAAAAACGTTTTGTTTTTTATACACCTTCCTGGCTTTTCAGACGATGTGTTCTGGAAAAAATTGGGATGATCGATGAGACTTTGAGCGGAGGTTCAGAGTTTGAATTCTTTTTACGAATGAGTGCTGCCTGTCGCGGTATATTTACCAATGAACGACTGGTTAAGATAAGGCGACATGTAGGAAACCTTACATCCGATCCTGCCATAGGTATAAACCGTTTTGCAAACATGATGATATTTGTGGAGCGTTTGTACGGCACAAATCATTTGACCAAGCGTCAATACCGGTCGGTGATGAGCAACTATCATTATAAAATTGCATTGTTTTATCGTAGCGGTGGCGACTACAGACTGGCGGCATCAAATTTTCTGAGTTGTGTTAAATTTACACCTTTACAATGGAAAGCCTGGATCAGACTAGCATCGGCAGCCGTCAGGTACTATATTTAGGGGATGCTCCCGGGAAAAAATATCCTACTTATTGCACCTTCCTATCATGGCTACCAGGATTTTTTGAGAAGCGCGTTAGAAAAGCTCGGTGCTTCGGTGGTGTTACTGGATAACAAAGCCTTTAAGTACGATCCTCTGAATAAAGGCACGCATTGGCTGGAAGCACAGTTTTGCAAAAAGAACAAATATATACGTAGCCAGATTTATCCCATTAGCAAAAAAAAGTTTGATGCTTGCCTATTTATAAACCTTTTCTCTTTTCATCCGTCTATTGTTGAAAATTTAAGAAAAGTGAATCCATCCATCAAATGTATTCTATATATATGGGATAATATACGAGGCTATCAGTGGAAACCATTCTTTAAGTATTTTGATGACATTGTTACGTTTGATCGGATAGAAGCAAAAGAACTTGGTATAAAATATCTTCCTAATTTCTACCTCGACATTCCGGTCATGCCAATTGAAAAGGATAGATTCGATCTTCACTTTGTAGGTTCTCTTCAGGCACACCGATTAACAATTCTGGAGCGGATAGCAGCTACGTATCAGGCCGAAAGGAAGAATTTTTTCTTTTACCTGCATGCCCCACCGATTTACAATAAGTTCAGGAATAACACGCTCGTTTACATGGTAGCAAGTCTGTTTCCGAATAAATTCAAAGGCTATAAACGCAAGTACAACATTCAGAAAGGACGTATGGACCATGCGTTAATACACCGCAGCCCCATCGAGCTCGCCACAACTGTACAGACCATGGCTCAATCGTATTGTGTTATCGATCTTCCGTATCCATCGCAAACAGGAAGTACACATCGTGTTGTGCAGGCATTGGCTCTTGGCAAAAAAGTGCTGACAACGAATCGGTCCGTTATACACGATTCGTTTTATCATCCGGATTGGATAAAGGTTATTACAGGATCAGTGGAAGATATAGACTGGATCTGGATATATAGCGAACATAATCATCGGCCAGACGTAAACGCTCTCAGAATAGACAACTGGTTATTACAACTATTCTCCTCTGTCCGCTAGTGTAGGTATATATGGGCCGTTTGCTGAACAGTCCACTGAATGTCGTGTTGATGTGTCCAGTCACGAGCTAACATTTTTGTTTTACCTATATAATTTTTATCAGCTATTTTTTCAATCACAACTTTTGCCAGCCCTTTATAGTCTTTGACAGCAACGGTTGAACAGCATTGTGGCAGATCGAACATCAATCCAACGGCAGTTCCAAATACAAGTACACCTGCACTCATGGCTTCTGTTACCACCTCGCATTGTCCTTCAGAAAGTGATGTGTGCAGGAGTATATCTGCATGATGATAAAATTCCGGTAACTTTTCATAGGCAACAGGCTTAACAAGCGTTACACATGTCTGTAGTTTTAGTGTCTCGATTAAGTCGAGAATTTGCTTTTCTGATGTGCCGGTTCCTATGATCGTAAGATGGGCATTGATATTCTTTCGAATGATATCAAAAGCGCGAAGGAGGGTAACCTGATCTTTTACCGGATGAAAGTTGCCTATATGCAGGAGCTGTATGGGATCTTGAAGTCCTTTATCACGATAGGTAAACAGTTGTGTATTTATACCCCACGGAATTACAAGTGGTTGTGATTTGAGTCCATATCGTTTCAGGTTTTCAGTAAGATAGCGTGTGAGTACGGTTGGTGTCGTTGCATGATTCAATGTCCAGATAACAAACCTGCGTGAAAGGCCGCCTCGCAGCTGTCCATAGTTAATTTCTGGTAATGCTATAGCGTCACCACCCAATACACTTACTACACTTTTTATTTTGAAGAACTTGCCAAGCAACACCGTCAGAAATCCCGAAGGCAATACCCAAAAGCCATGGATGGCATCAAATCTCTTTACCCGATGTTCTTTTCTGAAGATACGAAACAAGGCAAGGCTTTTAGCAAAATTATTCCGCGATGCTATACTAATGAGTTTAAATCCTTGGGGTACATAGTCTTCGTTTACCTTGAATAACGAGAATACAACAATATCAAATTGTAGAGCAAGCTCTTTTACTTGCCTTTCCAACACGGGCACACCCATATTATTGGGTCCGGTTCCTATGCCACCGGGTATAATAATGGCTATTCTTTTTTTTGCTATACTCATGTGAGCTCATTAATAACAGAAAGCATTTTACTGGATATAGCCCTGAACGAAAGCTGCTGTTCATACTGAGTAAGAACTCTTTTTTGCTCTTCTGTAATCTTGATCTGTGTACTTTTTACTAGTGCATTTTTGAGGGCATCAGCATCGCCGGTTTCAAAAAGAAAGCCCACTTCTGCACGATTGGTCATCATACGAAACGAAGGAATGTTTGAAAGTATAGGAATACATCCGCAGGACATAGCCTCGCATACGGCCGTGCCACTTCCTTCATAATGCGAAGTGGAAATTACAAATGCAGCCTGGTTATACCATTGCAATAGTTCGGAATGGTTTACGTCTTCTATCAGTATAATCCGATCGTTTGTTCCCTCATCAAGCAGTTGCTTTGTTTTGCGAAGAAGCATATCGCCCCTGAAAATTACGTACAGCTTTACGTTAGGCTTTATCGCTATAAATTGCTTGAAAGCTTTTATCAGTGTAAAAGGATCTTTGTTGGCATCCAGTCGGCCAACCCATATATAGGTTTGGCTATAGTCGGGTGTCGCTTTTTGTATTTCTTCTATGGTATAGAATGTAGAAGACACCTCCATCACCTCGTGAATTTTGCCTGTATCTTTAATTTGTCTGGCGTTTATCCACGGAGCAGCGAGATCATGTGAGGCAAAAAAATATGCATCGATATACCGGTCTGCAATTTTCTGTAAAATTTTTTTATGAAAGCGTAGCGGTTTTTCGGCATGATGCTGCACAACAATTTTAGTTTGTTGTTTTAATGTCAATCGCAGACAGAGTAATTGCCAGGGAAATACCAGGCCGTGAACCACTACTACATCAGGTCGTAAATATTTAACGTACCGATTGATCCTTACTGGAAATATACTTTCCCACGCGTCAAGATTCAGAAAATGATATTCAACACCCTGTCGCAGCAGAACACCTTCGTATGAAATGCAATGAATACTTTTTACGGAGCTGTGCTCCTTCATACGTTCCAGTATTCCTGTAAAAAAACTTAAATGATTCAACCATGCAACCGGATCATATTGCTCCTGGCATCGAGCGTATGACAGATGGATGATGTTCATGTGAGACAGTGTGTATTACAGTTTTGCTAAAAGTAAAAATCCTTTTTCGAAAACATGACAACGTGCAATCGATTAATGTGTGATCGATGAAAAAAATTACTTTTTATATTATATAAGGCATCCTTTCCGGAGATTGTAACGTCCTGTAAACGGCTAATCATGCGTTCGCGTGGATAAGCCAGAATCAGGTGTTATCTTTCGTATAAGCTTATGAATAAAGTAATTCTATTCAATCCCAGAAGTGCACGAGCCAAGCATCGCATACCCAATTCCATTTTACAGGTTGGTGCTTCTATCCAGGGAAAATATGAATACGTTTTTGTGGACGGCAATCTGGAGAAAGATCCGTGGGTAAAAATTTCGAATTACCTTAAAAGCGGTGAGTTCAAATTTTTTGGAAGTACAGTAATGCCCGGCCCACAATTAAGCCAGGCTATACCCTATAGCAAAAAAATTCGCGAGCTCTTTCCCGATGTTATTACTATATGGGGCGGATACTTTGCAGCAAATCAATATCGGTCGGTGTTACAATCCGATTTTGTCGACTTTGTTATAAATGGCCCGGGTGACGAAGCGTTTCCGCAGTTGTTGGATGCTTTGACGAATAATCAATCATACGAGTCTATTCAGAACCTGATCTATAAAAAGAGTGGCAATATCATAAAAACGCGACAAGCACCTTTACTCGATCAGGATACACTGCCGCAGTTCCCTTATGAAAGGTTAAACTCTTTTTATCCAGTGAGAAATTATTTGGGTAAAACATTTTTAGGGAAACGTACTGCATCCTATCACTCCAGTTTTGGTTGCCCGTTTACATGTTCATTCTGTGCTGTGGTACCGATCTACAATGCGCGTTGGAAAGGTAAATCTGCGCAGCTTATATACAATGATATAAAGTATCTGAAAGATGTACATGGTGCAGATGCCGTGGAGTTTCACGACAATAACTTTTTTGTAAACGAGAAGAGAACAGTAGAATTTTCGAAGCTTATAAAAAACGAAAATATAGCTTGGTGGGGAGAAGGACGAATTGATACGATCGATAAATATAGCGATGAGTCACTTGCCATTATGCGTGAAGCAGGTTGCCGCATGATCTTCCTGGGGGCGGAAACGAGTAACGATGATCTGTTGAAGAAAATGGATAAAGGCGGCACTCAGTCTACGGAACAGATGAAACAGTTTGCTGCGCGCTTGAAGAAATTTGATATTATTCCGGAATATTCATTCGTATTAGGCTTCCCTGCTGAAACACCTGAAAAGGTAATGGCGCAGATCGATCAGGACATACGGTATATCAAAGAGATCAAATCTATAAATCCGAATACGGAGATCATCATATATGTATATAGTCCTGTGCCAACAGAAGGTTCGGAAATGTATGAGCAAGTGAAGAAGTCAGGTTTCAGTTTTCCGGAACGTTTGGAAGACTGGCTTAATCCCGAGTGGCAAAATTTCGATCTGCGAAAAAATCCGCTTACACCGTGGCTCACGCCTCGCATGATCAATAAGATACTTGGTTTTGAAACCGTGTTGAATGCACAGTACCCGACTGTATCAGATTTTAAACTCACCGGTTTGCAGCGAAATGTAATGCGCACGATATCGGGTATACGCTATCGGTTAAACTTCTTCGACTTTCCGTATGAACTGAAGGCACTTCAAAAATACTGGTTGCATTATCGCCAGCCTGAAATAGAAGGATTCTTAATGGAGTGATGCTGTGAATACACGTAAAAAAATTCTGAACCTCCTGCATCCTATACTCAAGCCCTTGTCTCAGTGGTATTTGTCGCGTAAGCGCAGTTATCGCTATAAAAATATTCGTCTGCAGATATACCCTGGCGTTTTTCATCCGGGATTATTCTTTAGTACAAAAGTATTACTGAACTACCTGACGTCACAAAGTATAAAAGGCAGTACAGTATTGGAGTTGGGTGCCGGCAGTGGGCTAATTGCTATACACTGCGCACAGCAAGAAGCGCGTGTTACGGCGAGTGACGTAAATCCTGTGGCGCTAAAAAACATCGCGGCGAATGCCCATGCCAATCATGTTGATATTGAAATTGTAGCTTCCGATCTGTTCGATAATCTGGATCCTTCGTCATTCAACTGGATCATTATAAATCCTCCCTACTATCCTAAGAGTGTAGTGAAAGACAGTGAACTTGCCTGGTACTGTGGAGAGAACTTTGAGTATTTTGAAAAGTTATTTACGCAGTTAAAATCAGCTTTTCTGGATCATCAGAAAATAATAATGGTACTTTCGGAAGATTGTAACATTGCCAGGATCAAAACGATAGCAAAGTCGCGGGATATAGCGCTAAAAACTATATATCAGCAACATCTTTCAGGTGAACGCAATTATATATTTCAGCTCGTAAAAGAGTAGAGTCTCGGCAGTGCGTTGATCTTATTTTTTTGGGAATATATACAGGTTATATAATATACTCCACTCCCACTGCCACAAGTGCCCCAAATACCGCCACGGCCATTTTCTTTGCGTTAAAGCGATGATCAGGACTGCTTTCAAAAACAATCGTGGTTGATATATGCAGGAAGTTACCACATACCAGCGCATATAAGAGAATGAGACCTTCTTCGGTAAGTATCTGTGCATCGGCCAAGGTGCTGCTGATGAGCAAACCAATTGGAGCAGCCAGTGAAAAACCGATAAGATATGGCAGCGCTTTGTGCTTTGATCCTAACTGGAAAGAAAGTACAGTCATTAATGCAAAAGCAGCGGGAGCACGATGAAGCGCTATACCCAGTAGAATTGCATTTATATCGTAGTGCGGGCCCATGTGCGCAGGCTCGGCCAACATACCGCCTTCCAGGAAGGCGTGAATACAAAGGGCCACCAACAATACAATCGCTGAAATAGATTTTTGGGTTTGATCGTGTGAGTGATAGTGATGATGGTGATCGTGTGAGTGGTGCTCGTGCTTGTGGATATGTCCGTGCTCGATGCCTGATGTAAAATACTCGAGTAATTGTTGCAGGAAGAATCCTCCCAATACAAATAGTCCGATCCACTCCGTTGCTACTGGTTGATGATATAGCTCAGGTAAAATATGAATAACGGTTATGCCAAACAGATAAGCACCGGCAAACACCAGAAGCAATTTGAACGTAGTTGGTTTACTTTTAGGAACCAGGTATATAAACAGACCGGATAGTAGCGGTGTGAGAAACAGTACAAGTAATTTTAGCGTCATGGGGTTTCGTAGTTCAGCGTTCCAGCGTAACGTGATTTTTTATTTCGGGTGATATATATATAGCGGTAGAGCCGTTTTGCGATGTATACACGAGTATGGCATGCAGGTCTTTATGTTTTTTCAGAAGCGATATTGCTTTGGTGTGACCCATTACCATAAAGGCTGTATCCCACGCATCGGCTGTTGTACAATCTTCGGCAAAAACGGAAGCGCTTAATATAGGCATGTCTGCAGGATAGCCCGAGGCAGGATCTATGGTGTGAGAATATTTTTTACCATTGATCTCCCGATAGTTAAAATAATTTCCGGCTGTTGTAAAGGACTGATCTTTTATCTCGGTATAGGCTTTATAGAATTGATTGTCGCGCGTGGAATTTGGATCGAGTATACCGATTGTCCAATATTTATTCTTCTTCAGATTTTTACCGAAAGCCATACCTTCTCCTCCCAACTCTACCAGCAGATTTTTAATTCCTTTTGATCTTAAAAAATCTGCGATCACATCGGCACCATAGCCTTGTCCTATACCACCGAAGTCGAGTTGAACGCGGGGATCAAGTTTAAGGAGACTATCACGCGTGATGCGGATTTTATCGAAGCCTATAAATTTTTTAAGAGAATCGACTGATGCCTGGCTCAACGTAAGTGCTTTACCCGGACCAAAGCCCCATGCGTTTACCAGTGGCATTATCGTTGGATCGAATGCTCCGTGTGATGCCTTGTAAACTTCATCTGATTTTTTCAGGATGACCGGCAAATGCGAGAGCCCGAAGGCAATGCCGCGCTTACTCGCATTGAAGCGTGAAACTTCTGAAGCAGCATCGTAAGTATTGATAGAATGATTTACTTTTTGAAGAAGCGAATCGATGGAACCTTTGAAATTTCTGTTCCGATTATCAAAATACGTAATGTGATACGTTGTGCCCATGGTATAACCATCCACCTGAATCGGTTCAGGAGCTGCCTTCGTTTGCCCGAAACTCAGAATAAGTGGTAGAAGTATGGAAACCATGCTGAATTGATCTGCAAGTTAATCGTAAAAATGTAAATGCAACAATGTTGCTCATTGGTTCCCGGAGAGATTCTTTTTTTGAAAAATAAATCGTGCTGTCTTCTTATACGATTTAGTCGATTTCAATAACTTTTTTTATGACCTTTACCACACTAAGATCAACATCATGCGTGAAGATTACCTGAAGAGTGATGGCGAAGGCCAGAGTGCTGTTGAAAAGGAGATTGAGAAAGCACTTCGTCCATTATCATTTGAAGACTTTACAGGTCAGCAAAAGGTAGTAGATAATATTAAAGTTTTTGTTCAGGCGGCCAAGCAGCGAAGCGAACCGCTCGATCACGTGTTGTTACATGGCCCTCCCGGACTCGGGAAGACTACACTTTCGAACATTATTGCCAACGAGCTTCAAGCCAATATCAAAATAACATCTGGTCCGGTGCTTGATAAACCCAGCGACCTTGCGGGCCTACTCACCAACCTGGAGCCTCATGATGTTTTGTTTATTGACGAGATCCACCGCCTTAACCCTATCGTGGAAGAGTATCTATACTCTGCGATGGAAGATTTTCGCATTGATATTATGCTTGACTCCGGGCCGAATGCCCGCTCTGTTCAGATCGGACTAAATCCTTTCACGCTCATAGGTGCAACAACGCGGGCTGGTCTGCTAACGTCACCCCTACGCGCACGCTTCGGTATAAATGCGCGACTTGAATATTACGATTCAGCGTTGCTTACAAAGATTGTGAACCGTTCGTCTGCTATATTAAATACTCCGATAGAGCCGGATGCTGCTTTTGAAATTGCGCGCAGAAGTCGTGGAACCCCACGTATCTCCAACAACCTGTTACGGAGAACGCGCGACTTCGCCCAGATAAAAGGAAACGGAACCATTACCAAAGCTATAGCACAGATTGCATTGAAAGCACTGGATGTAGATGAGAATGGTCTTGATGAAATGGACAACCGCATTCTTCTCACCATCATTGAAAAATTCAAAGGTGGTCCGGTGGGTATCACTACGATTGCCACAGCTGTGGGTGAAGAAAGTGAAACCATTGAAGAAGTATACGAACCGTTCCTGATACAGGAGGGCTACATCAAGCGAACATCCCGTGGGCGCGAAGCCACCGAGCTGGCATACAAGCACCTGAAGGTTGTTCCGCCGCTCGGAAAAAGACCGGGACTGTTCGACTAGCCGTGTGTCTTTTTACTATATACTTCCTCTAAACTTTAAGCGTCTATCGTCAAACTATATATTTTGATTCCATTATCTATATGAGAAAATTTTTTGTTGTCACCAGCATTGTCGTTACGATGCTGATGTTGCTGTGGGCCTGGTTCTGGTGGCCAGCGCTTTTCGGATTTATACTTATAGGCCCTGTCATCGGCATGGGCATACAGGATATGATCCAGAAGAAACAATCGATTAAACGAAATTTCCCGGTGCTCGGAAGACTTCGCTATGTTTTTGAAGACATGCGTCCGAAGATTCAGCAGTATTTTGTTGAGTCGGATACGGATGGTTCACCTATCAACCGTATTGATCGCTCCGTTATATACCAGCGCGCTAAAAAACAAATTGATACTACGCCATTCGGTACACAACTCAACGTGTATGCAGAGGGTTATGAGTGGATGAGTCACTCCATCGTTCCGCTTGATTTTCATAAGATGGATCAAAGTCCGCGTGTACTCGTGGGTAACAAAGATTGCAAGCATCCTTACTCCGCCAGTATATTAAATGTATCGGCAATGAGTTTTGGTTCGTTGAGTAGTAATGCTGTTATAGCATTGAATTCTGGTGCCAAAATCGGAGGCTTTGCTCATAACACGGGTGAAGGTGGTATCAGTCATCATCACACCGATAATGGAGGTGACTTGATCTGGCAGATTGGGACAGGTTATTTTGGAGCGCGTGATGAAGCCGGTAATTTTAGTCCGGAAGGTTTCAGGAAGAATGCGCTGCGCCCCGAAGTAAAAATGATCGAGCTGAAACTTTCACAAGGAGCCAAGCCTGGGCATGGAGGTATACTTCCCGCTAAAAAGAATACACCGGAAATTGCCGCGATACGTTTGGTGAAAGCAGGTACTACGGTTTTCTCTCCTCCCTATCACAGTGCATTTCAAACTCCGCGTGAAATGATACTGTTCATCAAGCAGATGCGTGACTTGGCAGACGGTAAACCCGTTGGATTTAAACTTTGCATCGGCCGCAAGAGCGAGTTCATTTCAATTTGCAAAGCGATGGTTGAGCTTGATACGTATCCTGACTTTATCACTGTAGATGGTGGCGAAGGCGGAACAGGTGCAGCACCTCCGGAGTTCTCTAACTTTGTAGGGATGCCGTTGCTCGAAGGTCTCGCATTTGTAGATAACATGCTGAAGGGCTATAACATCCGTCAGCATATACGGGTTATTGCTTCCGGAAAAATTCTTACCGGCTTTCATATGATCCGTGCTATAGCATTGGGTGCTGATATGTGTAACAGCGCCCGCGCCATGATGATGGCACTGGGATGTATACAGGCACTGGAATGTAACAAGAACACCTGCCCGACTGGCGTTGCAACGCAAGATCCCGAGCTGGTGCAAGGTTTGGATATTGATGATAAGAAAGTGCGCGTTGCCAACTTCCACAAACATACCGTGGAGAGTTTTGTAGAATTACTCGCGGCAGCCGGTCTTGATAATCCACGCAAACTCAACCGCCACCAGATCAGCAGACGTATATTTATGAACGAGATTAAAACCCTCGAAGAAATATACCCATCTATACCAACAGGTTCTATGCTGGATTGTTCCGTGCCTGATCCCTATAAAAAATCTTGTGAGTCTGCGAGTGCCGATCGCTTTTAAATTTTTGTTTATGAAAACGGGTGATGGGCTTTCGGAGCATCACCTGTTTTTATACCTTTGTTAACATATAACTTTTTAAACCAGACTCGTGCTTCGTAAGTTTTTCCCACGCGATAAAAACTATGTTCTTAAAGAGGTACAGTCGTCTCTTGAAATTTCGTTGCTGCAATATCTGGTAGACTATGTTAAAGTAGAATACCTGCTCCGTTTCAATGCGTTAGGCTTAATGGACGAGACTGCCGAGCGCATCAAGCAACACACTACGTCTGATTATTCGCACCTCAGTGAGTTTTACCAGCACCTGGCAGCCGTATACCGTTACAAAAACTATAGCGATAACCAGCTCGAATTTATTTTTGATGGTCGCGACCCGGCAATAAAATATAATGAAGAGTGGACGGCAACATTCCGTCAGTGGGCAAAGGAATTCTGCAGACACGAGCAGTTTATCCGTGCAATATTAGAACTCACGGTTTTCTATCCGGAAGACTATACGCCACAGATGGCCGGCTTACGTTTGAGCACGTTCATTACCCGCATCTTCGAACTGAAGATTGACAATAACAAAGGCATCATAAAGATTCGTGTAGCCTGATTTACAGGACACTACGAAAATCTTTTCTCAACCAGTTCCATAAATTCGTGAAACTCTTCGCTGTCGCGATCCCAGGTAGAAGCATACTCTTCATCGATATAGCGTAATGCTGCCGAGAGTGTATCCAACTGGTCGATACGATCAATGGCTTTGCTGAATAATTCAAAGTCACCGTGGAACAGCACTTTGGTGAACATGAACTTCTGGTTGATCGTGAGACTATCTTTTATCTTGAAGATCTTGAAATTACCGGCCACGGTTTGTTTTGACTCGCGGCCAATTCGGTCGTTAAGACTTGATGCCTGCTGAGGCTGTTGTACGCGCGGTGTGTTCTGTGCAGGTCGTGGTGGTGGCTGCTGTATAGTTTGTTGCAGAGGAGGAGGCGTTGCTGTTACAACTTTCGGAGCCTCAATGGGTCTTGCAGGTTGAGATATCGGTTTGGCTACCGGTTCTTTACTTACAAAGAAGCGAGCCGGATCGAGCGGCACCACAGCCGAGAATTTCTCGATATAGTCTTCTACATCTTCCGGAGTAAAATTTACTTCTTCCAGTATCTGGTCGAGTATAGCAAATGCCTCATTGCCTGATAGTTCTTTAGCACCTTTCTCTTCCATCTTCTGCAGCATGCGGTCGAGTGGCGCCTTGTTTACCTTCAGGTATTTTATCTCTTCACGGAAAGATTCTACTTCAAGCTTGTTGTTCTTTCCGGTAATGATCATCGAAAAGAAATCATACGGATCGAAAATTACCATTAGTGCATGGCTGGAGGCTTTCTTTAGTAGCGGAGCAAAATGCAGGCGATCGATGGAAATATTTTTCGAAAGCACACCCATAAAATTTTCGAGCGCTTCCTTTACGTCCGGGTTTTCATAGTCGAAGTAAGCACTCTTGAGCTTTTTGGTTTCTTCTTTCCACGCGCGGAAAAGCTCGCGGATCACAAAGAGATTTACCTGCTGCACATTACACAGCGTGAGAATTTCCTGTCCACTGATTTTGTCTTTCGAAGAAAAAAATCCCTTCAGCACACTTTCTGCGTACGAATCTCCATAGAGGGCTATTGCTTCGAGACTTATCTTTTCATCCATGCTTCGATACGTTGATGAGTATTAACCGCCTTAAAGATATTAATTAGATGCGATACATTTAGTTTGTAAACAGACTTTAGACAGCAGAATTGAGACAGACCAACGGGAACGAAGCTAAATCTTACCGATGCCTGTTCATGTTACTGCGTATTTTTATTTCATGGCTATGCTTAATTTTAACGAATGTTTATAGAACCACATTTAGGCAGCAGACGCGAACAAGGTCGTGTTGGGTGGATTGAAGTAATTGCCGGCTGCATGTTTTCGGGTAAGACGGAAGAACTTATCCGCAGACTGAACCGTGCTATTATAGCCAAGCAAAAAGTTGAGATCTTCAAACCCGTTATTGACAAACGCTACCACCACGAACAAATTGTATCGCACAACGCAACGGCCATACGATCTACACCCGTAAATTTTGCCAGCGATATATTACTGCTGGCCGGAGATTGTGAAGTGGTAGGAATTGATGAAGCTCAATTCTTTGACGATGCCATTGTGGAGGTTTGCAATACACTCGCCAACAACGGTAAAAGGGTAATTGTAGCCGGACTTGATATGGACTTTGAAGGTAAACCTTTCGGACCAATGCCCTACCTGCTGGCCGTTGCCGAGTTTGTTACAAAAGTTCACGCCATCTGTGCACAGAATGGTGAACTCGCTTCGTTCTCCTTCCGCCTCACGCCCGGTGAGCAACAAGTGATGTTGGGCGAACGCAAAGAATATGAAGCCCGCAGTCGCCAGGCATTTATAGAAGGCATGAAAGCAAGAAAGAAGCCTGACCTATGATCGTGATACTAAAATTACTTTGCCAAACTATATTTAAGAAAATGGCGTCCTCCTCCAGGTCGCTCGTTACCTCCTTACTCCTTACTTCTCACTTCTTACTCATTACTTCTCACACCATCGCCCAGGAAATCCCAATAGGCACCTGGCGCGTCCACATCTCGTATAACTCCGTAAAAAGTATCACGCTGGACAATGACTATATATTCGGTGCTACGTCCAACGGAGTAATGATGCTCGATCTTGATGACAACAGCATAACGAGTTACTCCAAAATGAACGGCCTGAGCGGAACCACCGTAACGTTTATTCAATACGATGGTGTGCATGAACAATTGCTGATTGGTTATGAAGACGGCAAGATTGATGTAATAAAAGCCAATACGATAAAAGCACTTGACCCCACACGCACTACATCTATAACCGGAACAAAAAGTATAAATCATATAGCCTTGCACAATGGGCTCGCCTATCTCTCAGCCGACTTTGGTGTTGTTGTATTTGATCTTGCACGCGCTGAAGTAAAAGAAACCTGGCGCGACCTCGGTGCCAGTGGTGAAACACTAAAAATAAATGCAGCCACCTTTAAAGACGATAGTATATATCTGGCAACTGATAAAGGTGTAATGGCCGGTGATCTTGATGATAACCTGCTAGACTTTAACAATTATAAGCGCCACAACACCGGTACATTTAGTGGCGCGATACAAGGCATTGCAGCTTTTAATAATAAGATCTATGCTGCTATCGATAACTCAGGTTTGTTCAGCTATACTTCCTTAAGCGGAACATGGACTATAGAAAGTTACCTCACCGGTGAGACATTTACTTTTCTGAGTGCTTCAGGGAATAATTTGTTGACAGGTGCTGACGGTAAACTGTGGACGATCGATGCTGGTAACAACATTACACAAGTTGCTAATGAAAAAATTGAAGCTCCGCTTTACGCGTTAGAAGATAACGGCAAACTATGGATTGGTGATAACGTAAACGGATTACTCTCAGATGCCAATGGAACATTTCAAAGTTATCTGCCGAATGGCCCGTCACAAACAGCTACATTCAGACTGGCTTATGCGGATGGAAGTATATATGCTATAGCGGGTGGCTATACATCTGCGTTTGTTAAACTCAATAACAAAGGTATTGTTGATAAATTTACCAATGGCGTATGGGCAGCGCAGTCAACATCGCTTACAGATATAACGGATGTGGTGGTTGATCCATCCGGTAACTCATACTTCGCTTCGTTTGGTGAAGGGTTTGAACGACAGAAAACCGATGGCTCGGTTAACGTTTTTAATGCCAACAATAGTCCACTAATAAACCTGAATCCCCCCGGTAAATTTGTAAACATTACAGCGCTTGCAAATTCTGACAACGGCCTTTGGGTTGCTAACTATGGCGCGGTGAATTCGCTTCATTTACTGAAGACGGATGATACGTGGGAATCATTCTCAGCCCCGGTTGTTGCTGCACGCTACCCGGTTGATCTGGCTGTTGATTTATCAGGCTATATCTGGATGATAACAAACCCCACGCAAGGCGGAGGCATATATGTATACGACCGAACCAGCAAAGGCTACGAGTATATAACGGACGCCAGTGGAAGTGGTGCTTTGCCAAGCAAGAACGTGCGATCTATAGCAGTTGATCATGACGGACTCGTATGGGTAGGCACAGATATAGGTGTTGCGTATTTTTTTGAACCATCCGGTGAAGCGATTAAGCCTATATATGAAAGCCGGTTTTTGTTGCGCGATGATAAAGTTACTGCCATAGCCATTGATGGCGGCAACCGTAAGTGGATGGGGACGGAGCGAGGTGTGTGGCTCTTTAATGCTACAGGCGAAGAGATGATCTATAATTTTACCACCGATAACAGTCCGCTGCTTTCGAATGTTATCAGAGATATAGCGATCAACCATAAAACGGGTGAAGTATTTTTTGCGACTGATAAAGGTATAGTATCGTACAGAGGCGATGCCACGGAAAGCAATTCTGTATTTCAGTCGGTGAAGATTTTTCCGAATCCGGTTACGAATAATTTTAACGGAAGCGTTGGCATTAACGGCTTGGCTACAAATGCTACTGTAAAGATTACGGACATCAGTGGTAAACTAATCTGGCAGACACAAGCTAATGGCGGAACGGCCACGTGGAACGTACGCGACTATAACGGCAGACGCGCAGCCACCGGTGTATATCTTGTGTTCGCAGCTTCATCCGATGGCGTAGAAAGTGTAGTAGGTAAAATTGCAGTGGTAGAATAATACTCATGCTTCATAAAACACGCGGCATAGTTTTCAGGTATACACGGTATGGCGATTCGTCCATCATCGTAAATATTTTTACCGAGGTGTTTGGTATGCAGAGCTATATCGTGAATGGTGTGCGTACGCAATCAACAAAAAGTAGAATAGCGCTATATCAACCACTCACGTTGCTCGATCTGGTGGTATATCATCGCGAGAATGCGAACATCATGCGTATTAAAGAAATAAAATGTTTCTATCCTTACATTACTATACCCACCGATGTGCCCAAGTCTGCGCTGGCCATGTTCATCAACGAAGTGATTAACAAAACGGTAAAGGAAGAAAGTCATGCGCAGGAGTTATGCGATTTTCTGATTCAATCGATGATAAAGCTCGATCAGCAAACAAAGGTTGAAAACTTCCACCTGGTGTTTCT
The DNA here is from genome assembly GCA_902168205.1 of uncultured Chitinophaga sp. Taxonomy (GTDB): domain Bacteria; phylum Bacteroidota; class Bacteroidia; order Cytophagales; family Cyclobacteriaceae; genus Ohtaekwangia; species Ohtaekwangia kribbensis. The sequence continues at coordinate 641,587 of CABHOK010000014.1, forward strand.
TATCAAGCTGAGTCGCTTCCTGGGTTTTGGCGCGCAAACCAAAAACGAAATTGTTGGCGGACGACTTGCATCGCTTGAAGCCGAGGCCATGCTCGAGAAGGTTGTTATAGCTGAGTATGATACTCCGCTGACTATATCAAACCCGTTACGCAGGGAAATACTGGAAGTGTTATTGAAATTCTATACCGACCACATTGAAACTATTGGCGAGATGAAGTCGGTGCAGGTGTTGCGTGAGGTGATGAGTTGAAATTACTTTGATTCCAACATCTTTGTGAGCAATACGATCTGTTCTTCTTTTTCTTTCAACAACGCTTCGTATAATTTCTTGTTTTCTTTCACTTCCTTTTTGTACTCATCCAAAAGGTAGAAAGTACCTTGGTAGTTTGGTCCCTGGTTGCATGAAGCATTATCGTAGTTGTTTTGAATGTTATAGATCACGCCTTCTTCAGTAAAATTTTTGATCTGATCGGGAGTAACGTTCAGTGCTTTTGCTATCCGCGAAAGCATAATTTCGTCAATCGTTTCGCTTTGTTCAAGCTTGGAAACAGCTTGCCTGCTCATACCCAATGACTCTGCCAATACCTCCTGATTTACTCCACGCATTTCGCGAATGCGCATCAACTTTCTGCCAACGTGTAAATTCATGAACCTATATTTAAAATTGCCGCAACGGGTGAAAATTACTTCGACTCCAGCATCTTGTTTAGCAGTGCTATCTTTTCGTCTTTTTCCTTCAGCAGGGCCTCGTAAAGTTTTTTGTTCTCGATCACCTCATTTCGATATTCATCTAACGGGTTGAAAGCACAATGATAATTATTGCCTGCTGAGCTGCCCGATTGATGCGGCCCGGAGTTATTCGTTGCGTTGTCGTAATTGTTTTGAATGTTGTTGATCACAGCTTCATCACTGTAATATTTGATCAGTTCGGGAGTAACATCCAATGCTTTAGCTATCCGCGCAAGCGTTGTTTCTTCAATCGATTCACTTTGCTCCAGCTTCGAAACCGCTTGCTGACTTATACCCAGCGTCTCAGCCAGTGCCTCCTGTTTTATACCACGTATCTCGCGAATACGCGCAATCTTTCTACCGATGTGTAATTTCTCAGCCATAGTTCAAATGTAAAAAATAATGTATATGTAAAAAACAACGAAACAGGTTGTTAAGCACTACAACATCAATTGTATATCTTCTTTTTACAAGCTGTGCATAAAGCAAGCTTTACCTGATCTATAGTTTTGATCGATTCTGCGGCATCCGTCATTACGCATATATTGTTTTCGCAGTGATCAAGACCAAGGTTATGACCAATCTCGTGAATACAAACTTTCTGCAGCCGCAGCGACAATTTATGCTCTGGATTTTTTAAACGAAACGTTGATACAACACAGCTTTCACCCGGCATATAGCCCAATCCAAATACTCCCCAGTCAGTGTACTTTTCTTCAGGCGATTTTATATTTCCATGTTTATCGCGCTTGGTGGTAGAAATATCTGTGGTTGCTAATCCAAGTATATAGGTAACAGTGTCCGGTTTTTCTTCCGCCAATATTTGTAACAATTTGTTAGCGCGGTAGCGAGGTGTCTTTACAGACGTATAGGCTTCACGAGGTATAGCTTTGTGTTTTAATACAACGGTTTCAAAACCATAGATCTCCTTTACGGAGGACGAAACTTGTTTGATAAGCGTGTTATTGAAATCATCATACGGCTGCAACGCTACGCTGGTATGTTCATGGTTTGTGCATGAGAGCCACACGCAGGTCACCAGCAGTATGATGATCCTTCGAAGAAAAGACATGCTATATCAATACCCTTTACCCGCTATATCATTCCGGAACATTTCCATTCCCTTACGGTCTTGCAGCGTAACGAAAACGAGTTTTCCATTTATACCACCAAATACAAGGTTGCTGCAGTTCTTGCCTTTTAATTGCACTTCTCGAATCAACTCGCCTTTGGGCGATAGCACAGCGATGGTGCCTTTACCGTAGCGCGTTACATAGAGATTGCCTTCTTTATCGCACTTCATACCATCGAAACCAAAATCAGGAAACTCAGCAAACAATCTTTTGTTGGAGATGTTGCCATCGAAGTCCACATCAAAGGCCCAGATCTTTTTCTGTACACTTTCATTTACATAGAGTATACGTTCATCCGGACTTAACTCTATACCATTTGTGGTGCCCATCTTGTCATCCAGCAACACAGCTTTACCACCTTTGTCGATTCGCCATATTTTTCCGGTGCCGTCTTTCCAGTTCGGATCAGATGCAAACAATTGATTCTTGCTGTTGATGCAGAGATCGTTCGGCTGGTTAAAGCCATCGTTGTGCGCGTATACCTTTACCTTCTTATTCTTCATATTTACTTTCAACACATTATGTGCGCTGAAGTCGGCAAGGTACATATTGCCTTTGCTGTCGAACTTTATACTGTTGGCCGTGCTGCCTTGTGGAAGCGTAAGGAACAACGATACTTTTTTATCAGGAGTAATGATGGCGATGGTTCCATCTTTCTGATAGTTCACTACATATAGATTGCCGTCCTGATCGAAGCACGGTCCTTCGATGTTGTTGGTGAAAATATTTTCGGCTGTATAATCTTCAGCCATGAAATGTCGCTGATAGTCCTCCTGTGCGTGTGTTGCCATTACTTGAATGAGTAACGCTAACGATAAAAGTATTCGTGCCATGGGTTTGAGTTGGTTACAGTATAAATGTAGTTATAAGTATTGATCAAAGTCTCCGAGTCCCTGGCGGATAATTGAAAAATCATCACCTGTGCAATCAACAACAGTAGAGGGTACGTTGCCTCCTATGCCGCCATCAATCACCACATCAACTTTGTGCTTAAAGTCTTCATAGATTTCTTCCGGATCGGTAGTATAGGCTTTGATCTGATCATCATCTTTAATAGACGTTGTGATGAGCGGGTTCTGCAAATGTTCCACGATGATGCGCGGTATGGCATGATCGGGTATACGTATGCCAACGGTCTTTTTATTTACATCGAGAATTTTAGGTACGCGACTGCTCGATTCCAGTATGAATGTGAACGGTCCGGGCAGTGCTTTTTTCAAAACCTTGAACACAGGAGTGTCGAGTCTTCGAACAAATTCTGAGATGTGACTGAGGTCGTTGCAGATAAACGAAAGATCAAGTTTCTGTGGTTTGATGTTCATGATCTGGCACAGGCGCTCAATGGATTTCCGGTTCATCAGGTCGCAACCAATACCATAGATCGTATCGGTAGGATAGACGATGATACCTCCGTTTTTCAGCACGTCAACTACGTGGTTGATCTTGCGCATTTCCGGGTTTTGTGGATGTATTTTCAGTAATTCTGCCGCCATTTGTTTCTAAAGATAGATAATCGGCAGAAATCAAAAGTTGTTCCTGCGGAGGTTGGATCGGTTTTACTATTTTTGGTGTTCTTAGTTTCAATATGAAAGTCAGTACACGTTTAATTGTATTTCTTGTGGTGGCGATTCTGGGGATCTCCTTCAGCTATTATGCGTACCAGATTGTATACACACCCAACATTCTTGTTGGTAAAGATGACAGACTGTTTATAGTCAAAGAAGGTTCTACATTTAAAGATATTCAGAAGCAACTGCACGATGGCAAGATTGTGAACGACCTGGTGTCGTTTAGTTTTCTGGCCAAGCTCAGTGGGTATGATGATGAGCTGAAGCCCGGTCGTTATATACTGCGCAAGAACATGACGAACCTGCAGGCGCTGAAAATTTTACGCTCCGGAAAACAGGAGCCTGTAAAAATTACTTTCAACAACGTACGTCTTCTTCCTGAACTGGCTGAGCGCATCACACGCAACCTTGGCATGAAGCCTGAAGAGTTTGAAGCGGCACTCATCAAGTTTGCCATGAGCAATTCTTACGGCTTTAACCAGGATAACATCATGACAATGTTCATTCCGAACACATACGAAGTATACTATAACGTGACGCCGGAAGCACTGGTAGAACGCTTGTATGAAGAGTATGAAAAATTCTGGACGGACGAGCGCAAGGAAAAAGCAAAAACAGTTGGGCTCACACCGGTAGAAGTTTCGGTGCTCGCATCGATTGTACAAGCTGAATCGATCAACGCGAAGGAAGCTCCAATCATTGCCGGACTATATTTGAATCGTTTAAGAAAAGGTATAGCACTGCAGGCAGACCCTACACTGGTATTTGCTGTGGGTGATTTTAGTTTGAAGCGCGTGCTGAATGTGCACAAGCAGATTGACTCACCTTACAACACCTATAAATATCCGGGCTTGCCTCCGGGACCGATCAACATGCCGGAGATACGCTCGCTGGACGCTGTGTTGAATTATACTCCGAGTGATTATTACTATATGTGTGCGAAAGAAGATTTTTCGGGTAATCATAATTTCACCAACAGTTACGAAGAGCACATGAAGAATGCTGCCCGTTACCAGAAAGCACTCACGATAGAACAGCAGAAGGGCGCTGCGTTGAGAGGAGAAAGCAAGTAAGTAAGTATATGTATCAATCAGAGACAACCGTCCGCGTTCGTTATGGAGAAACTGACCAGATGGGATATGTATACTATGGATTTTATGCGATGTACTATGAAGTAGCGCGTGTAGAAGCGATGCGGCAGTTGGGACTTTCGTACAAGGATGTAGAAGCCATGGGTGTTATGATGCCTGTGCTGGAGAACCACTCCAAGTATATGGCCCCCGGACGATACGATGAGTTGCTTCGCATTGTGACAACGATACGCGAGAAGCCCACGATAAAGATTAAGTTTGAGTACGAAATTTTTAACGAAGAGAATAAACTTATAAACAGAGGTGAAACACTTCTTGTTTTTGTAGATAAGAAAACGAATCGTCCGTGCCGTCCACCCGAGGCGATGGAAAAATTACTGGAGCCATTTTTTAAATGAAGTATAAACAGAAACGCATTTTACTACAGTGGAGCCCCGGCAGGCGCGTTATCACCTGGCTGAAGAAAGTGCGTTTTAAAAAATACGAAAATGTATCGTTGTATAAGATCCTGAAGCTGTTCATCGAAAACCTGATGGACGATGAGATCATGGATCGCGCCAATGGCGTAGCCTATAACTTTATACTGGCTATATTCCCCGCAGTCATCTTCCTCTTCACACTGATTCCTTATGTAACGCCAGCCTTCCCCGGAATTACTGATAAAAGTATATTGGAATTTTTAGGAGGCATGATCCCACCATCCATGTTTGAGGTGGTGGCTCCTACGGTGATGGATATTGTACGCAACCAACGGGGTGGCTTGTTGTCGTTGGGTTTTGTGTTCTCGGTATATCTTTCTACGAACGGAACCATGGCGCTGATGCGAGCCTTCAACGCGTGCTATCGCACCATTGAAAGACGCAGTGGCGTAAAGACACGCGTAATCGCCACCGGGCTCACAATTAACCTAGCCTTTGTTGTGTTGCTGGCTATAGCACTGCTGGTTGTCGGTCAATTTGTATTAGACTATATCATGCAGTTCGACTGGCTCAACATCGATGAGTTCACGGTGTTCTTACTGTTCGCGCTTCGCTTCATCGTTATCTTCATCGTGTTCTTTCTGGCTATATCTACGCTATATTATTTCGGTCCGGCAATACATTACAACTGGCGTTTCTTTTCCATCGGCTCGCTTGTAGCAACATTCCTTACACTGGCTGTGTCGTACGGCTTCTCATACTACGTAACAAACTTCGCCACCTATAACAAAGTATACGGCTCCATCGGTGTGCTTATTGCGTTGATGGTGTGGATACAACTTGTAACTGTTGTGTTATTGATTGGCTACGAAATCAATGCCAGCATCCACCACGCCATCCGCAGAGAAGCCCTCTGGAACGCCCGCAAGTACCGCAAGCAAAGCCCCACTGCTGGCAAAATCAAATCCGACTCTGATCTCTATTATCAACGTTGATATGTGTTTACGTGTGCACGTGTTTACGTGGAGGTAAGCTATATCTCGCGTCATCCCCAGCGTTGGCATGTGTTTACGTGAAGGTAAGCTACATATAGTGCTTCATCGCCAACTACATAAACACTTAAACACCTACACACATAAACACAAAGAGCGCCCTTGCGGAGCGCTCTCTGAGATGTTAAGCGATATGCGGATTAAGCAGTTACTGCCTTTCCCGTGGTCACCTTATTATCGGGTTGTTTGTTGTCGTCTTTAGAGAAGTCAACCAACACTGGTGTACCGATACAGAGTGAAGAATATGTACCGATCAATACACCGATCAACATCGCGAACGTAAATCCGCGGATGGTCTCACCACCGAAGATGAAGAGGATCAACAATACGAAGATTGTAGACATACCGGTGATAAGCGTACGGCTTAAAGTATCGTTCAATGCATTGTTAACAACCGTTGCCGTATCTTCTGTGCTTTTCTTCATTGACAAGAATTCACGTACACGGTCGAACACCACCACGCTGTCGTTGATCGAGTAACCAATCACCGTAAGTATAGCAGCTACGAATGCCTGGTCAATCTCCAAGCTGAATGGCATTACATTCTCCAGCAACACGAAGAGAGAAAGTACAACAAGCACTGTGTGGAACAAGCTCACTACAGTACCCAATGCAAACTGCCATTTTCTGAAACGGATCAGGATATACAAGAACATCAATACAACCGCCACGAGTAACGACCATACTGCAGATACTTTGATGTCATTCGCAATGGTTGGTCCTACTTTATACGAGCTGAGTACAGTTACTTTGTTACCGCTTATTTTAGCCAGGCCGGTTTCAAGGTGTTTCTCAGCTTGTACAGTTGCGTTATCAGAATCATCATCTACCAGGTAGCTGGTTGTGATTTTATACTTTGTTTCACCACCGAAAGTTTTTACTTCAGGAGCTTCACCGAAAGGTTCTGTTAAGCTTTCGCGAACTTCTGCTGGTGATGCAGCTTTTTCGAACTCAACGATATACGTACGGCCACCTTTGAAGTCAACACCATAGTTAAATCCTTTTACAGCGAGGAACGCCATACCAGCAATAATGATAGCTCCGGATATAGTATAATATATCTTACGGTTACCGATGAAGTTGATGTTGATACTGCGGAACAGGTTTTTAGACCAGCCCATAGAGAAGTTAACTTTCTTACCTCTGCGGATATAGTATTCGAATATCACACGGGTAAAGAACACCGAGGTAAAGAACGAACAGAGAATACCGATGATAAGCGTTACCGCGAAACCATAGATAAGACCAGAACCGAATGCAAGCAATACGAAACCTTTGATCAGCGTAGTAACGTTGGAGTCGATGATCGCAGTAAATGCATTTTTATAACCGGCACGGATCGAAGTATCCAGTGTTTTACCGGCATTCAAATCTTCTTTAACACGTTCGTTGATAAGCACGTTCGCATCCACCGCGATAGCAAGTGAAAGCAATATACCGGCAATACCAGGGAGCGTAAGTGCTGCGTTGAGTGAGGCAAGTATACCTAACAGGAAGATCAGGTTAAGAATAACGGCAAGGTCAGCAACCCAACCAGACGCGTTATATACTACCAGCATGAAGAAGATGATGATGAGGAAACCTACTACGATCGAGATCATACCGTTACGGATAGACTCTTTACCCAGTGTAGGACCAACCGATGATTCTTCTACGATTTTGGTAGGAGCAGGAAGTGAACCAGCCTTCAATACGTTTGCTAAATCTTTCGCTTCTTCCGGAGTAAAGTTACCCGAGATCTGCGAGTTACCGTTTGGAATTTCACCGTTTACAGAAGGTGCAGAGTATACAGTATTATCAAGCATGATCGCGATTCTTCCTTTAGGACTCTTGCTGGATGCTTCAGCTGTCCAGCGAGCCCAGATGCGTGTACCAGTACCGTTCATGTTCATGCTCACAGCGGGTTGTGCGCGTTCATCAACATCGTTACGAGCATCTGTAATTACTTCACCGGTAAGTTTAGCTTTACCGTTACGTCCTATATCCAGGAAGAATAACTCCAATGACTCAGTAGTACCGATCACATCCGGTTTGTTAGCCCAGTATACACCTACGTTGCGTGGCAACAGGTTACGAATATCAGCTCTTCTGAAAATGTCGTTGATCGTTGCAGTATCTTTTGTGTTGTAGCGGAATGATCCGGGAGGTGAGCTTAATGAGAACAGTGGAGATATATTCATGTTCTGCAGTGAATCAAGACCTTTTGATTCATCAGTTGTTGCTGTAGTGTCAGTAGCAGTCTTAGTGCTGTCACCTAACAATGATGAAAGATCATCATCACCTGTTTTTGTTTGCTCGCCAGCTTTAGCAGTGGCAGCAGGTTTAGCAGCCTTCTGTTCTTTAACGAGTACATCGTTTATAGCGAGCAATGAATTGTTCAGTGTGTTTGGTTCGATAACATCCCAGAATTCAAGACGCGCTACACCTTGCAATAATTTACGAACACGCTGCGGGTTATCAGCACCTGGTATTTCAACCTGGATTCTGCCTGTACCCGGCAAACGCTGAATGTTTGGCTGTGATGTACCGAACTGATCAAGACGGTTGCTAAGAATTGTGAAAGAGCGATCTATAGCGCTTTCAATTTCTTCGTTTACTACGCTGATAACTTTGCTATCGCTGTCGTTGGTTGCAATTTTACCACGCGTAGCAGCATTCGCGAAAAGAGAAGCCAGGGGCTTGTCAGGATTTGCATCGCGGTATGCTTTGAAGAAAAGCGTGCTATAGTTTTCGCGGCTCTTCTTCTGCTCTTGTGTTGCAATGCGCAGTGCCTTTACGAATGAAGAGTCCTGGCTGTTACCAGCAAGACCTTTGATGATATCTACCGGAGAAACTTCCAGTGTTACGTGCATACCACCCTGAAGGTCAAGACCGAGGCTAAGCTCGTAGTCTTTTACTTCTTTATAGGTATATTCTGCACCGAACAGATTATATACCGGTGTGTTCCAGATCGAATCGAGGTAAGCCTGTTTCTTGTTGAGGTCTACCGTACCGTTGGAAGTTGTGGCGGCCGCGACAGCATCCTGCTGTACGTTATACGACACCACCGTAAATGAGAGGTAGAAGAAACACAGCAGTGTGACGACTACCGACAGGAAAATTACTAGTCCTTTGTTTTGCATATGGTTGGTTAAATAAAAAACGTAGAATAGAGAAATAAATGAAGCCCGGATATATAGGCAATCCGGTAAAACAATAAGTATATAATTACTTACTTAGGGAGCGTTCGGGGAAATGATAGCCCCGAAAAGTGTCTGGAAGAATTTATTTAAAGGCAGCGAGACATTGAAGTCATGCTCTTCTGTCTTTTCCTCTTCAAACAGTATTTCAAAGAGACAGAACGCCTCCTGGTTAAACTCTACATGTGTGGAAGAAGGAAGTGTGCTAGAGGGTAACGTAATATAGGCACCATCGTCTGACTGAGATTGATCGCCTTGTTGCTGCTCAGTCTTGATTTCCTTTTTGCAAGTATGCGCCTGTTCAAAATAAAAAAGCTGCGACACAACAATAATCAGCGCGGTGAGTACACCGGTTATAATTGTTGTTGTTTGTATGTGCTCTTTTTGGGCCATTACTTTTTCAAAGGGTTACAAAAGTAGGCATTTAATGGCAATGTACAATAGCTGTTAATCAACCTGTTATTTCGCCTGAAATTGCTGCGCAATGCGCGATTTCAAGCCCCAGGTGATCAGATCCAGCGCGCGTTCGAAATGATGGTTGTTGGGAATAACAAAGTCCGCACCGTGTTGCAACGGCTTAATCAGACTTTCATATACTGGCATAACATGATATTGGTAGCGATACAGAACATCGTCCAGGTCATAGCCACGTTCTTCATTATCGCGCCTGATGCGTCTGCTGAGTTTGAGGTGATCTTTCGCTTCTATGAAAATCTTGAGATCAAGTTCGCGCTCTATTTCGGGGAAGTATTGCACAAAGAGTCCTTCAATTATTAACAGCGGTGCTGGTTTAAACTCCAGCATGGAAGGCTTTGCATTGGGATTGTTGAAAGTATATTCTTCCTTCAGAAGCGTTTCACCGCGCTTTAATTTTAGAATATCGAGGTGAAGTTTTTCACGTTCGATGGAGTCTGGCAGGTCGAAGTTTTTTACACCCTTTTCATCGCTCACCTGGAACTCACGTGGTTTGTAATAGTGGTCTTGCGAGATGAGGCAGATTTCTTCCGGTTTGAAACGAGACGAAAGAGTATTCAGGAAATAAGTTTTCCCGGAGCCGCTGCCGCCCGTGATGCCGATGGTGTATATAGGTTTCATAGATCCGGGCACGAAATTACGAATCATCGCGAAATGTGCCGAACAAAAAAAGCCTCCGGAACATTTATTCGGAGGCTTTATTCAATGTTGTAAAGTATATCTTATAAACGCGCCAGGTATTCGGCCAGCTTTTTAACAGCAATAGCGCGATGGCTCAATTGATTTTTTTCTTCAAGCGTCATTTCGGCAAACGTCCTGGAATGTCCTTCCGGGATAAATACCGGGTCGTAACCAAAACCCGATGAGCCACGCTTTTCTGTAATAATCTCTCCGCGGATAATGCCTTCAAAAAAAACGGGCTGTGCTTCTATACCAATCAACGTGATGACGGTACGAAACTGTGCCTTGCGATTGGTATCGTTCTTCAGGTTTTGCAGCAGCAGGGCTATATTATCGTCATTGCTGCGATGATTGCCAGCATAGCGTGCCGAGTAAACACCCGGAGCTCCGTGCAGCGCTTCAACTTCAAGTCCGGTGTCGTCAGCAAAACAAGGGGTGTTGTAATGCTGCAGAACGTATTCAGCTTTTTGAAGAGAGTTGCCCTCCAGCGTATTCCGCGTTTCGGGCAACTCTTCATTGCATTTTATATCTGCGAGACTAAGTATTTCGAATTTCCGGCCAACAACATTTTTGATCTCTTCAAGCTTGTGCTTGTTGTTGGAAGCAAAACATAATCTCATTGAACGTCTAATACCTCTAAGTCAACAATCAGGTTTGCATTGCTGCCAATTACCTGCGAACCGTTGGAATCCGTAGCACCGTTTGCTCCGAAGCCAAGACCGGATGGTATATATACAGTAGCTTTACCGCCTTCAGTCATTTTCTGAAGCGCGATCATAATGCCTTGTATAAAATCAACGGGACGGCTATGGAAGCTTTCACTTGGTGTTTGTGTAACACTGGCGACTACGTTGGTTGGGTTTGCCAACAGTCTGTAGGTGATCTTGAAATTTACCTTTGCAAACCAGGTGATTGCAGGACCAGATCCCTGCTGTGTTATTACGTAGCTGATACCGGTTGTATCCTTCACAACATTTGTAATGTTGTTGTCTTTGATATACTTGGATATAGCTGTAGTGTCTGTCTTCATCAGGTTCTTTTCTGATTCCGATAATGCTGATGAGTTAAACTCAACATCAAACTGCAGAATAGAATTAGCGGGTATACCGTTTTGTGCCGTGGTACCATAAGCCCATCCGGAAGGTACATATAGTCTTGCCTGAGTACCTACAGGAAGTTTGGTAAGCGCTATCTGCCAACCGGTGATATAGCTCTTCAAAGTACCCGTTACATTTCCCTGATCGAACACAGCACCATCCGGAAAGAATTTACCTACATAGTCAACATCAACTGTAGAGTTAACTGTGCGCGCAGGCAACTTGTTTCCCAGCTTGGTTATCTCGATGCGTATACCGCTTGGATCTTTTAATGCCCCAATAAAATTAGATGTCAGGTAACTATCAATGGCAGCAACATCTTTCTGGAGCTGTACATTTGGATCTTCGATATCATCAGGCGAATCAATACATCCGTTGAAAACAAATACTGCAGCGATCAATGCAGCACTAATCAATCTTCTTACACTGTTCATCTTTTCTTATGGGATTATGGGTTAATTATTATTTACAGGATCTTGTTTGCGGATCGTAGTTTTCTCCTGTAGCAAAGAGCTTCACATCGAAGATCAGAATTGCGTTAGGAGGTATAGCACCCGGATATCCTTGCGGACCGTATGCTAAATGTGATGGTATATAGAATGTAGCAGAGTCGCCAATGCCGAGCATCGGTATACTTTGCTTCCAGCCTGGTATTACCTGGTTCAGCGAGAAAGACATCTTGGGATTTTTGTCGAAAGTCTTTTCGTCTTTCAGAAATTTACCTTCATAGGCTACTTCAACACAGCTGTTAGGTGTAGGTTTTGCACCACCGGCCGTTGTGTGGATCACATAGCGTATCCCGCTTGTATCGGTTTGAGCAGTGATCTTTTTATCAGCCAGGTATTTTTCAATCGCTTTGGCATCTTTAGTTTTCTGGAATCCTTTTCTCTTGGCATACAGATCGGCCTGGAATTTCGCGAAGTGTTGTTGTTCGATGATATCCACCACTTTAATGTTGATGGTAATAGCACGTGAAGAATCTACCTGCGGAGGCATCGGGCCACCGAGTACATCTTTGAAAAATTCTTTTGCAGGGCGCGTCAGTGTAACGCTGTCAGCTTTTGATAACATGCGGAACATTTGCAATGCACCAATCTCGGTTGCTATCGCGCTGCTATCCTGGATAGGGAACACACCCGGAAAGCCATTCTCGTAAGTATCCTGCCATACAGAATCCTTTGAGTCTTTCATGATGTATTCGAATATGAGCAGCTGTCCTGGTTTTGGCTTCACGCCATCGCCAGTTTTTACCACCTGGAATTTAAAGCCGTTGGGAGTTTCCTTTTCTTCTGAATTCTTGCAGGCAGCACACAGCAGCAGCAATCCGATCAGCACGTTCGCGAATTTGGTCATGTTCATGATTAGACAATGATTTAATTTATAAAGTTGGAATTGGTTAAATACTTTTTAATTCTCTTCGGCCAGCAACTGCTCCTTATACTCGGGCAGGATACTTAAAAACTTTTCGAGCGTTTGTTCCAGGGTGAGTTTGGTTTGTCCTCCGGACGCATTGCGGTGGCCACCTCCGTCAAAATACTTGCGAGCCATGTCGTTCACTGAAAAATTTCCGAGTGAACGGAACGATAACTTGATATTCTCTTTGCGGTCGGATATAAGTACGGAGAGTTTTATTCCTTTAATAGAGAGGCCATAGTTTACAAAGCCTTCGGTATCGCCTGTTTGCGAACTGAAATTTTTCAACTCTTCAGCCGTGAGTACAATATAGGCCGTGCGATATTCGGGAATTACTTTCAGTTTTTGTCCTAGCACATAACCCATGAGGCGCAAACGCTCAATGCTGTTTGTATCGTATATCAGCTTCGATACTTTGGACGGATTGGCGCCCAGTGCCACCAGCTCGCCTGCGATTTTAAAAACCTTGTGCGTGGTATTGGAGTGTCTGAATCCCCCTGTATCAGTCATGATACCTGCGTACAGGCAGTTGGCTATATTTACATCGATCAGCGATTTATCTCCGAGCTCTTCAATCAGTTGAAAAACTAATTCAGCGGTGGAGGCTGCCGTGCCATCCCATTGTTCGTACTGCGCAAACTTTTCGGGCTCAAGGTGATGGTCGATCAATACTTTGGTAGCAGGCGATGCCCCTACAATTTCTCCAAGATCGTTGATGCGATTAAGACTTGAAAAATCGAGACAGAATATAGTATCAGCATCAACAATGAGTTGCTTTGCTTTCTGAGGTCGTTCTTTCTGGAAGATAACCACTTCATTATTGCCGGGCATCCACGAAATAAAGTCCGGGTAATCGCTCGGAGTGATTACCGTTACAGCGTGTCCCTTCTTTTTCAGATAGCCCGACAAACCAAGCGAGGAGCCCAACGCATCGGCATCGGGTTTAAAATGCGTTATAACAACAACCTTGCGTGACTTGTTGAGGTATTCTTTAAAAGCCGTAATGTTCTGCATAGAGGCCTGGTAAAACAAGGGGCAAAAATGAGTAAAAAATCTTGATAGTTCACGCAGTGTTACGACCGGCAACACGCTTCATTCTTTATTTAATAGTTTGTTAAACCTGCTGAGTGCCTGTAGACTGTTGATCTTTTTTCTATTTTTGCGGCCGTTTACTAAAAGGGTTGTGGCAAAAAGCATAACTCGTTATCCGTGCAACTAACTAACAAATGAATATGGCAACTAACAGAACTTTTACAATGATTAAACCTGATGCTGTTAGCGCAGGTAATACCGGAGCGATTACAAAAATGATCGAAGAAGCCGGTTTCAAAATCGTTGCAATGAAAAAAACAAAATTGTCTGCTGAGCAGGCCGGACAGTTTTATGCTATACACAAAGAACGTCCTTTCTACAAAGATCTTTGCGCGTATATGTCATCAGGTGCTATTGTGCCGATGATCCTGGAGAAAGCAAACGCAGTGGAAGATTTCAGAAAACTGATCGGTGCCACTGATCCGAAGAAAGCTGAAGTTGGTACCATTCGTAATCTCTTTGCTACATCGATCGAAGCAAATGCTATACATGGATCTGACAGCGATGAGAACGCAGCGATAGAAGGAAGCTTTTTCTTCTCTCAGTTCGAACAATTCTAATCGAAGAAGCTCTTAATTGAGATTGAATGACAAAAGAAAAGCCGCTTCATTGAAGCGGCTTTCTTATTTATTGACAAACTGATTTTTCTATTTCTTTCGTAGTACGCTGTTGTTCTTGCTATAGCCGAAGTATACAATGAAGCCAAGCAACATCCATACAGCTGCTACAACCTGTGTGCGGCCATCAACATAGATGATCAACGCTGAACATACTAGTATACCCAGTATAGGTACCAGTGGTACTAACGGAGTTTTGAAAGGACGACTCAGGTTAGGACTCTTAACACGCAATACCCAAACACCTATACATACAACCACAAACGCGAAGAGTGTACCAATGCTGGTTAAGTCACCCGCCATGCTTCCTGGTATAAATGCAGCGAATGCACCTACGAAGAAGAATAGAATGATGTTAGACTTATACGGTGTTCTGAATTTAGGATGCAGATCGGAGAATACTTTCGGAAGTAAACCATCATTCGCCATCGAGAAGAATACACGTGACTGACCTAGCAACATCACCAGAATTACAGAAGAGAAACCAGCGAGGATCGCTACAGTAATCGCGGTAGCAAGCCAACCGTATCCGTGCATATAAGTTTCAATTGCATACGCTACAGAAGCTTCTTTACCGGCAGTTTTAAATTCTGTCCAGTTCGCTATACCAGTAAGAACGTGCGAGAACAAGATATATAGTATCGTACATACTACCAGTGAACCTAATATACCAATTGGCATATCGCGCTTCGGATTTTTAGCTTCCTGTGCAGCGGTTGACACAGCATCGAAACCTATAAATGCGAAGAATACAATACTGGCTCCTCCGAGTACACCTCCCCAGCCAAATTCCCGGAAGCCTTCGTGACCTGGTGTTCCCTCAGGAATAGTGAAAGGCTCATAGTTAGCAGGGTTGATAAAGCCCCAGCCAATAGCGATGAACAACAACACAATCGCTACTTTGATAAATACGATGATTGCATTTAGCGAAGCAGATTCCTGTGTTCCTTTGATCAATACGGCAGTAAGTATAGCCAATATAAGAAGTGCAGGGAGGTTAATGATACCGTGCGTTCCATCGGCTGCAACTTCCAATGGTGAGTGACTAAACGCATAGGGTATGGCCCCATTCAAGAGCTTGTTGAGATACTCACTCCATGCGATCGATACCGTTGCTGCTCCCAACGCATACTCTAATACAAGAGCCCAGCCTATAACCCAGGCAACCAGTTCGCCCATGGTAGCATACGCATAAGTATATGCACTACCGGCAATAGGAATCATCGAAGCAAACTCTGCATAGCAAAGACCAGCAAACGCGCAACCTATAGCTGCTACTATAAATGAAACTACTACAGCAGGTCCTGCAGCTTCACTTGCTGCAGCGGCAGTTCTAACAAACAGACCTGCACCAATAATGGCACCGATACCCAACGCCACCAGATTCGTTGCGCTAAGTGTGCGCTTCAGCCCCTTCTCAGAATCGCCTGCCTGTGCCAGCAGTTGTTCCAGAGGCTTTTTGATAAACAAACTCATTATCTTCTTCTTAGGTTAAGGTTTTGGAAAAGTAATCAGCCCTAAAAGTAATAATAATAATGAATTTGGCTAACGCGTATTAGTATATGAAAGCTAAAATTATGACGTGTGGCTTCTTTTCGAAGGCACGCCACGATCGTTACGGCTGAGTGAATTATAAATTATAGCTGACCAGGCGTGTCGCGTCTGTCTTCTGTGATTGGATGTTCTTTTACTTCATCGGCCGGAGGTAGTTCATCTGACGACATCGGAACGGTATCATTAATATGTTCGCCAAAGAACCTGCGTTGAAACAAAAGGATAATTACCACACCTATAAATATGGAAGAGTCTGCAATGTTGAATACCGGACTAAAGAACAAAAAGTAATCACCACCAACGTATGGCATCCACGTTGGCCATGTAAAATCAAACAGCGGGAAGAATAACATATCGATTACCTGACCATGAAACCACGGTGTAGGTGAGTTAGCAGGTTGGTTGTTTAACAATACGCCATAAAATGTACTATCAATCACGTTACCGACTGCACCACCGAGTATAAGCGCCATGCACCAGAGGAAACCCATGTGTGCATTCTTCTTTGCCATTTTTACCAGGTAATATCCTATACCAAACATAGCGGCAATGCGGAAGGCTGTTAAAGCAAGTTTGCCGAATTCATTATTCCAGCGAATGCCGAATGCCATGCCGGGGTTGAGGAGATAATGTAGTTTGAAGCCGAATTGCTCGTTGCCGACAACCGTTATCTCCTGATGCAGGTACATAAAGTGATGTACCAGTAATTTGGAGGTTTGATCGATGATGATAACGAAAAGCGCGAGGATGAAGTATTTATATATTTTCATGGAGCTGATTCACAATTCGGTTTGCAATGATGCGTGCATCATTCACACGGGGTATAAATGATGCACGGCCAATCACAAATTATTTCTTGACACTGATTTTTACTTTCAACATAAATTCATCCATATCTACTTCTGTAGCATCGGTTATGGTTTCTTTTAACTCTAACGACAGTGCCTGTGTTTCGGTGCTGATATAGTCTTTGAAGGTGGTTAACGCAGCCGTTACTACTTCGCCATCCTTCTCTACTTCAATACCGATCTTATCGAGCACTTCAAGGCCCATGTCTTTACGAAGATTCTGAACGCGGTTTACAAAGTCGCGCGCTATGCCTTCTTTCTTCAGGTCGTCTGTGATCGTAATATCCAGCGCTACGGTGATACCTGCTTCGGTTGCAACCGACCAGCCCGGTATATCTTCTGATGAGATAAGTACATCTTCGAGCACCAGGTCAAATCCTTCTTTCGAAAGTTTACCCTGCTTTTCGATCTGCGCTATATCTTCCTTGGTGAAGGTGTTTATCACCGCAGAAACTTCTTTCATTTTAGGACCGTACTGCTTACCAAGCTTCGCGAAGTTTGGCTTCACTTTCTTCACCAACACTCCGGAGGTATCATCAATATACTCGATACCCTTTACGTTTACTTCTGCAAGTATAATTTCTTCTACCGACTTGATGCGTTTTGCGAATGACTCATCAAGCACTGGTAACAAGATACGTTGTAGTGGCGTGCGTACTTTGATCTTGGCATTCTTACGGATGGAGTGAACCAGCGAACAAATCTTCTGTGCATACTCCATCGACTTCTCCAACTCACCGTCTATGCGCTGTTGCTCAGGTTTAACAAGATCTGTTAAGTGAATAGACGCATGGCGAAGCGGTGTATTGTTCGCTACTGCTTTCTCGCGGATGTTCTCCGTCAGGTTTCTGTAAAGCCACTCACTGAAGAACGGTGCTACCGGAGCCATCAATTGACTCACTACCATCAAGCACTCATAAAGTGTTTCGTAGGCAGCTTTCTTGTCCTCACTCATCTCACCTTTCCAGAAACGCTTACGGTTCAGGCGAACATACCAGTTGGAGAGGTGATCGTTTACAAAATCCTGTATAGCACGTGCAGCACGAGTTGGTTCGTACTCTTCGTATGCTTTGGTTACATCGATGATGAGTGTCTGTAATTTGGAGATGATCCAGCGATCGAGGTGCGAAAGTTTTTCATAAGGTACTACGTTCATTTCATCTTTTACAAAGCCGTCGATGTTGGCATATAGGGCAAAGAATGAATATGTATTTTGAAGTGTACCAAAGAATCTGCGTTGCACTTCGGTTATACCATCGAAATCGAACTTGAGGTTGTCCCAAGGCGGTGCGTTCTCGATCATATACCAACGCACTATATCCGGACCATATTTACTCAGTGTCTCAAACGGGTTTACCACGTTGCCTTTGCTCTTCGACATTTTGTTGCCGTTCTTATCGAGCACAAGTCCGTTGGAGATAACATTCTTAAATGCTACACCGCCATTGTTTACCTTCTTATTAACCGAATTTATCTCCGCACTGCTTTCGTTGATCATTACCGCTATAGCATGCAGTGTGAAGAACCATCCACGCGTCTGGTCTACACCTTCCGCAATGAAGTCAGCCGGATAATTTTTTTCGAATACATCTTTATTCTCAAACGGGTAATGCCATTGTGCATACGGCATGGCACCTGAATCGAACCACACATCAATCAAGTCTGGTTCGCGATACATCGGCTGGCCGGAGGCACTTACCAGTATAACATCATCCACGTATGGTCTGTGTAAATCAAAGTCAGCAGCAAGTGCAGCTTTCATAAAGCCAGCCTTTACTGATTTGGATACTTCGTTATTCAGTTCTTCGAGGGAGCCAATGCAGATCTCTTCTTTACCATCTTTCGTTCTCCATATAGGGAGTGGTGTTCCCCAATAACGCGAACGAGACAAGTTCCAGTCAACAAGGTTCTCGAGCCAGTTACCAAAACGACCTGTACCTGTAGATTCAGGTTTCCAGTTTATAGTCTTGTTGAGCTCAACCATCTTATCTTTCAAAGCGGTAGTGCGGATAAACCAGGAGTCTAACGGATAGTATAGAACCGGTTTGTCAGTACGCCAGCAATGCGGATAGGTGTGTTCGTATTTCTCTACTTTAAATGCCTTGTTCTCTTCTTTCAGAATGATGGAGATGATAACATCGGTATTCTTATAGTCAGCATGTGCTTCATCTTCATTGGTATAGTTCTTCACATAAAAATCATCAGCATCTAATGGCTTATGTGTTTTGATGTTGAACTTCGCTACACCTTCTTTCAGTCTCTCACCGATCGGAGTAACAAATTTACCTTTACGATCTACAGTAGGCACCTCGTTGCCGGCTTCATCTTTCAAGGTTACCGGAGGCACTCCGTTTTGTTTCGCTACGCGGAAGTCGTCTGCACCAAAGGTTGGTGAACTGTGTACGATGCCCGTACCATCTTCGGTCGTAACAAAATCTCCGGCAATTACTTTGAATGCTTTGTCAGCATCGTATAGTGGCTGTACATACGGCATTAGTTGCTCGTATGCTACACCGAGTAATTGTTTACCGGCAAACTCCTGGACGATCTGATATGGTATAGCTTTATCGCCCGGCTTGTAGTCTTCAAGCTTCAGGTCTTTGTTCTTGTCAGAGAAATATTTTCCGAACAGGTCTTTCGCCAGTATAACGCTTACAGCTTTGTGTGTATAGGGATTGAAAGTGTTTACCTGCACGTACGTGATCTTCTCGCCCACCACCAATGAAGTGTTGGAAGGAAGCGTCCATGGAGTAGTGGTCCATGCCAGTATAAATACATCGCCTGTTGGTTTCGCGAAGAGGAATTCTGATTTTGAATCCTTCGTTACCTTGAACTGCGCCACGATGGAAGTATCCTTCACATCTTTATAGCAGCCTGGCAAGTTCAGTTCGTGCGAACTTAAACCAGTACCAGCAGCCGGAGAGTATGGCTGAATGGTATAGCCTTTATATAAAAGTTTCTTGTTGTAAAACTGCTTGAGCAGCCACCAGAGTGACTCTATATATTCTTTCTCGTATGTGATGTACGGATTGTCAAGATCAACCCAGTAGCCCATCTTCATGGTCAGGTCGTCCCACTGATCTTTATACATCATTACCGTTTCGCGGCATTTCTTGTTATAGTCTTCGATCGATATTTTTTTACCGATATCGTCCTTGGTAATGCCCAGTTGCTTTTCAACCTGAAGCTCTACCGGCAAGCCGTGTGTATCCCAGCCGCCTTTGCGTTTCACCTGGAAACCTTGCAGTGTTTTATAGCGGCAGAAAATATCTTTTACGGTGCGGGCCATTACGTGGTGAATACCCGGTGTACCGTTTGCGGAAGGAGGTCCTTCGTAAAAAGTAAAGGATTGTGAACCTTCGCGGTTGGTTACAGATTTTTGAAATACCTGTTCACGCTTCCAGAAATCGAGGATTTCTTCAGCGATGCGTGCAAAATTCAGCTCTTTGAATTCTTTATAATTTCCTGCCATGCTCAAAAACTAGCGTCTGCGTTCGAAATAAGAGCGCAAAGATAACTTAGAATTACAAAGTAAGTAGCAAGAATTTTTTCGGGAAGCCTGATATTCAGACCTCCCGAAAGTATTTAAGACCTCCCGAACTTATTCGGCAGCGGAATGACGGTTGTGGATTTTGATTTTGTCGAGGTCGATCTCCTCGTCTTCTGATTCCCCGTAAAATGTATGGTCAAACTCATCAATAAGCTGGTGATCATCTTTCTTTTTCTTAGGCTTATCGAATGTCATGATCAGTGCAGGCAACAGGATCAGGTTGGTGAACATGGAGATGATAAGCGTTACCGAAGTGAGCAGCCCCAGCGCAATGGTACCCCCGAACGAGGAAAAGGTAAAAATAATAAACCCGGCAAACAGCACCACCGAAGTATAGATAATGCTCTTCCCGGTTTCCATGATCGCTTCACTTACTGCTACTGGAATGTAAAAGTTGTTTGATAGAATTTCCTGGCGATACTTCGCGAGGAAACGTATCGAGTTATCTACCGAGATGCCGAAGGTTATACTAAAGATGAGCGCAGTACTTGCCTTGAGTGGTATATCAAAATACCCCATCAGTCCTGCCGTAATCATCAGCGCTAACAAATTCGGAATGAGCGAAATGATGATCATGCGCACATTGGCAAAAAGTATAGCCATGGAAAGTGTGATGAGGAGGAACGCGAGCAACAAACTTTCCTGCAGGTTGGCGATAAGGAATTTGTTCCCTTTAATAAAGATCTTGGTTGACCCGGTAACGGCAGTCTTTACCGAATCTTTTTCAGTCGATACAAAGATGGAATTCATGCGGGGTTCAATTACGTAGTGAACAAGTGAATCCATTTTAACCGAACCTATATCCGCAATCTGACTGGAGATACGCATTTTGGTAAACGTGCTATCCACAAAAGATTTGAACAAGCCACTGTTATCCGATTGGCCCTTCATATAGCGGAGTATAAAAGCACCTTCACTCTTGCTCGGCAATGTATAGCGATCGGGATTGTTATTATAGAATGCCTGCTTCGATGCCTTGATGAGACTTAACACCGACACCGGTCTTGATACTTCCGGCAGTGAATCCAGAAACGCTTCGAGTTCATCAACCTTCTGCATGTTCTTTACATCCAGCACCGGTCTGCGTTTCTTCGTTTTAAATTCTACTACAATTTCCAGTGGCATAATGCCGCTGAAGTTTGCTTCGAAAAAGTGGAGGTCTTTCTTGATCTGGCTCTCCTCCGGTATATCATCTACCATAAAGGATACGGAGCGAAGCTGGAGTATACCGTATACTGAAACTACAGCTACCACCATCGACACTATATATATAACAACACGGTTGCGATGTACAGCAAGGTCAACCAGTTTCAAAAAGCCACCCATGATCTTAAAGTTCAGGTGGCGCAAGTGTTTTTCAGAAGGTGTAGGCAGCCATGAAAATACACTTGGTATCATCACCAGACTTACCAGGAACAACACCATGATATTTATACCGGCTACAATACCGAACTCGCGAAGAATAATAATGTCTGTTGAAAGAAGTGTGAGGAACCCGATGGCAACGGTAAGGTTTGTCAGGAAGGTTGCAAGCCCCATTTTTTGAACCACTGTTGCTATAGCCTTGAGCTTGTCTTTTGATTTGGCAAACTCGAGGTGATATTTGTTGAGCAGGTAAATGGCGTTTGTTATACCGATAGTTACAATCACCGGAGGAATCAAACCGCTGAGCAATGTTATTTTGAAACCGAAGAGCGCCAGCGTTCCTAACGTCCACACCACGACAATACCGATGATGATCATCGAGAAGATCACCGCGCGGAATGATTTAAAGAACAGGAACATGATAAGCCCCGTAACAAAAGCGGATGCATATAGGAATAACTGCATCTCTTTACGCACCTGGTTTGCCACCAGCGTTCTTATAAATGGAAGACCGGCATAGTGAAGCTGTATCTTGGTTTGATCTTCAAAACGTTTACCGGCATCCAGAAGCGATTGAGCAAGGGCCTCGCGCTTGGATGAGTTCATATACTCTTTCTGCACCGACACCAGCATCATGGTAGCACCGTTTCGTGAATTCACGATCAGGTCCATATATATTTTCTGGGTTGCTGTTAGCGCCATCAGGCTGTCGAGCTCTGCCTGCGTGCTGATCTTTTCAGGGAATATGGATTGAAGATAAAATTTAGACTGGGCGGTGTCCTTCAAAATCATTTTGATCACCGGCAGCGACACCACTTCATTAACACCTTCTATCTTTTTTATATCGCGTGTCAGTTGTCTGTACGCATTGAAGTTGTCTACTTTATAAACAGTACTGTCTTTCACACCCACGGCAATGATGTTACCGTCTTCTCCGAATTGCTGTTTGAATTTGGTGAGCAATACCATGTCCGGGTCATCCAGCGGCACCGTCCGGGCAAAGTCGTAACTCATTTGAACTCTGGAGGCAAAATATCCCATTACAATGGTGATCATACCAATTATAATGATCAGTGCCAGTCTGTACTTTATAATAAATTGAGCAACCCTATTCCACATAATCAATACTTGCAAAGTTTCAGAAGGGCCAAAGCTAATCAATTTTGCCTTTTCCCGAGGTTATGATATAATCAACAAAAGCTGCGGCAGAATGAACGGTAAAAAATAGCCGAGAACCTGCCCCAACGCTTCGTCTGCACTTGTCGTATAGGGGCATAAGAGCCAGGTGTTTCAAAGTTTGATTTCGAATCAATGGTTATACACCAGGCGTTTATTATTTTTGAGTAATATAAAAATACCTAGCTATGGCAAAATCACAAGATGCACGGAAGGAAACTAAAAAGAAGCCTGCCAAAACATTGAAAGAAAAGCGCGCTGAAAAGCAAGCGAAGAAAGCTTCTAAGAACTAGTCTTTCCTTCGGGGTTGTTTCAGTACAGGGAAGTGCAGAAACAACCCTTTTTTGTTTTCAAGGGATCGTTACAGGGCTATACCTTTTATTCTTCGATACAGCGAAAGCGCATGCCGGTCGGTAAGGCCGGAAACAAAATCCAGAACAATGCGCAACATCTCATACGTGCTTACCTGCTTTTCTATTTCGGTGCGCATCTCTACCGGCAACAACAGCGACAGGTTTTTATACTTGCGTGATGATGATTTCTTCATGATGTGCTCACCGGCTGTAACAAACTCCTGAAGTAAACCGGGTAATACTTCGTGACCCGAAGCTTCGATTTCCACGACATGACGTGCGCGGTATATTTTATCCACCGATATACTGCTGATCTTTTCAAGCGCATCTTTGGAAGAGCAATGATCGGCAAGCGCTTTATCAAATGTACCGTTCATGATTTCCTGTTCATGCGCCAGAAAAACTTCCGTACATTCTTCAACCAGTTTATTGATCGTCATAGCGCGCAATACTCCAATGCGTTCATTCTGCCCGCTGATCTTGTCAAGCTTCTCGGGTTTGAAATTATCTTTCAGAATGTTGGCCAGCAATTCCACGGTATCCCTATACGGCACGAGGCCCATGCGACAACCATCTTCCAGGTCGATGATGCTATAGCAGATATCATCAGCTGCTTCCACCAGAAATGTTAATGGATGACGAACCCATGCATCAACAGCAACAGGTATTAATTCAAGCTGATTGGCCGTAGCAGCGAATATATCTTTCTCGGATTGAAAGAACCCGAACTTCTTCTGACTCTTCTTCGCTTTATCACGCCCCGGAAACAATGCAGGACAAGGATATTTAGTAAAGGCACCCAATGTTGCCTGTGTAAGCTTAAGGCCGTATTGATTGCTGTTGATGATGCGAAAGCCCTGCGCGTTACCTTCAAACTTTACCAAATCATTCCACTCAGCATCTGTTACTTTAGATTGAAAAGATCGTCCGTGAGCATTCTCCAGAAAAAAATCAGAGAGCGAGTCTTCACCGGCATGACCAAACGGAGGATTACCAAGATCGTGTGCCAACGATGCTGCTGCGACAATTGCACCGAAATCAAACAACGAAAATTTGTCTTTCAACTCCGGGTGTCGTTGTACAATTACTTCTCCGGTCTTACGCCCCAACGACCGGCCTACACTCGACACTTCGAGCGAGTGTGTTAAACGCGTATGCACAAAGTCGTGCTCCGGCAGCGGATGAACCTGCGTTTTATCTTGCAGTCTTCTAAAAGGATGCGAGAAAATGATACGATCATAATCCTGTTCAAAAGCACTGCGCGAAGCTTCTGAAGAAGTTGGCTTGGAACCCGAACGTTGTGAAGAAAGAAGAGATTGCCAGTTCATGAAAAGTAAAGAGCGAAAAATGTATAGATCATTTTTCGCTGCGCAAGATATTAAATATTTATAGACGTGCCAGATGGAACATTCCAGCACGTCTTGACAAATAGTATTACTCTTTCAAAACAAAGTCGATACACATAACAGCCGCCATAATAAGCTGACGAAGCGGATGATTCTCCGGTACTTCAGCGCTGATCTGCAGAACATAATTATCAGCGGAAGTGAACAACTCTTTACCAAGGCCAGACCATTTCTTTGTTACCGTAGCAAACTCTTTATTATCCGCAGATACAAATTTGAAATCCCAGCTTGTCCATTTTCCTTTCAGCATACAGAGTGAGCGTTCACTTGCATCCAGCACTTCAAACTTTCCACCTATTGAAAAGAACTTTTGCTTGAACTTGCCGATCACCACATCGTTCTCATCTAATACCTCTACGGTGGAAAGGAAGATGGAAACACCACGTCTTACGGTTATAATTTTTTCACCGGCTGGTGTTTTTATTTCGATGTTGAAAGGAGTCATGCGCTTGTAATCGGAGAAGCGCAGCATCTTGGTAAAGAAACCGAGGTTCTCCTCGCGGCAGTTCAGTATAATTTGTTGTGTTTCGGGATTGTAGATGTCGAAGCTGTTGGAAGCTTTAAACATGCCCACGTGCTCTTTTACAAAAAAGAGATTTCTGTTCAGGATAGGATTCATGGTATGATTAAGATTAAGTAGTTCTGTACAACTATATATAGCATATACATGCAGACACCCTGAATCAGAATGTCTGCATAATATTTCTATATACTATTAAAATTAAATTTTACGGAGGAGGTTGTTGATTGAACAGGCATCAATCAGCTTCGCTTTTACATCAGCGATTTTAACACGCTCTTGTTTCATCGTATCACGATCGCGGATAGTAACGGTATCGTCCTCCAATGTTTGGTGATCGATGGTAATGCAATAGGGAGTACCGATAGCATCCTGTCTTCTATAACGTCTACCGATAGCATCCTTCTCCTCGTAGAAACAGCGAATATCGTATTTCAAGTCGTTCATAATCGCTTCTGCTTTCTCCGGCAAGCCATCTTTCTTAACCAATGGAAGTATAGCCACTTTATGCGGAGCCAGTGGCGCTGGTATCCTCAGTACAACGCGCTCACTCCCATCTTCCAGTTTTTCTTCCTGGTATGATTTGGATAATACAGATAGGAACAGACGATCAAGACCAACCGAAGTCTCTACAACGTAAGGTATATACGATTGATTTTCTTCTGAATCGAAGTACTGTAGTTTCTTGCCAGAGTATTTCTCATGATTCTTCAAATCGAAATCGGTACGTGAGTGTATACCTTCCAATTCTTTAAAGCCCATCGGGAAATTAAACTGGATGTCGCACGCAGCGTTAGCATAATGCGCCAGGTTTAAGTGATCGTGGAAACGGTAATTCTCGTTACCAAGTCCTAAAGTCTGGTGCCATTTCATTCGCTTGGCTTTCCAGTACTCGTACCACTTCATTTCTTCACCCGGCTTGATAAAGAACTGCATCTCCATTTGCTCGAACTCGCGCATACGGAATATAAATTGACGCGCTACAATTTCGTTACGGAAAGCTTTACCGATCTGTGCTATACCAAACGGTATTTTCATACGACCGGTCTTCTGCACGTTCAGGAAGTTTACAAATATACCCTGAGCGGTTTCCGGACGTAAGTATATCTTGTTTGCTTCTTCTGCCAGTGAACCGATCTCGGTAGAGAACATGAGGTTGAACTGACGAACATCGGTCCAGTTCTTGGTACCCGAGATAGGATCTGCAATTTCAAGATCAATCACCAACTGCTTCATCGCAGCCATGTCGCCATTACCCATGGCATCTTTCAGGCGTGCATTGGTCTCATCTATCTTCTTTTGATATTCAAGTACACGTGCGTTGGTTGTCATGAAAGTCTCTTTGTTAAAGGCATCACCAAAACGTTTCTCAGCCTTCTCAACTTCTTTGTTGATCTTATCTTCCATCTTCGCGATAGCATCTTCAATGAGCACATCTGCGCGATAGCGTTTCTTGGAATCTTTGTTGTCGATCATCGGATCGTTGAAGGCATCCACGTGGCCGGAGGCTTTCCAGGTAGTGGGATGCATGAAGATAGCGGCATCGATCCCCACTATATTATCGTGTAGCAGGGTCATAAACTTCCACCAATACTCCTTCAGATTGTTTTTCAGTTCGGCCCCGTTCTGCCCGTAATCATATACAGCACTGAGGCCATCATAAATCTCACTGGAAGGAAAGATGAACCCATACTCCTTGGCATGGGCAATCACATTTTTAAACAGGTTATCTTCTTGCGTTGCCATAAGCGGCAAAGATAATATTAGTCAACAGTCTGCAACGGACTGTCACCTGTTTTTTAAATGTTAAGGATAGTACCCTGCCGTTTGTTAGGGGATCACTTACGCGATGTGTTTGGGCAGTTTTACTGTAAAGGTAGAGCCAATACCCGGTGCCGATTCAAGATGTATAGACCCAGAAAGCTTCATGAGTGTTTCCTTTACAATATATAGTCCGAGGCCCGAGCCCTTTGATTTTTCGTTACCGCGATAAAACATGTCGTATATCTTGCCGTGATACTCTGGTGCTATACCTTGACCATTGTCTTCCACCTTCAGGTAAAATACGCGTCCGTTTAACTGGTGTTGCAGGCGTATATACTTTCCGTCTTTACGATTATCGTGGTAGCGAATGGCGTTGGAAACCAGGTTACCGATGATGATGCGTAGGCGGTTCTTGTCTGATTCCACCACGGTGTCTTCCGGTATATCCACATGGAAATCAATTCGCTCAGCCTCCGGAGAGTAGCGCAGGCTATCCCATACTTCGTGCGCCAGTTCGTGTAGGTTTACTTTCTCGCGCGTAATATCAAGACGGTTGTTCCGGGAGTAATCGGTAATATCTTTAATGAACTTATCCAGCGAATGAATGCGATCCTTCATCATCAGCATATAGTTCTTCATTTCATGTGCGTTTTGCGAGCGCTCTGCTATGTTGAGCAAGCCCATGATGGAAGTTAATGGAGCACGAAGGTCGTGCGAAGTGCTGTATACAAAACGATCGAGTTCACGGTTGGTCTTGGTGAGCATCTCGTTGCTCTGCACTAGTTGTATAGCGTTATAATGATTCAGGCTTATGAGCAGATATACGCCCATGGTAATGGCCGGCAGTGCAACGGTAAAGTTTAATACAAGATGTAGTAACAGTAATTCTTCGCTATGATTTCTTTTTGGTAATAAACTGAAATCAACAAAGTAAGCCATCGCAAAGAGTACATACGTAAATACAGCGAACAATATTGAAAGTAGTCGCTGCTTATAGCTAAACACCGCGAAAGCGGCTACCGAGTTGGCAATGAAAAAAACAAAGATACCGGTGTTGGGCGATTCGCTGGCCGCGAAAAGATATACCATGATGTTAACCGTAGGTAATAGAAAGTAATTTGCCAGGCAATGGTCGCCTTGCCGATGTATGAAAATAGAGAGTGAAAGAAAAAAAGCACTGCATACAAATACCGGCACCGAGAAATATGTACCCGACAGAACATCGATCACTATATATAGCGCACATACAAGAATACCGAGCAACGCAAATTGCCCGGAAAGCATTACCTGCTTATACTCTCCCCAGGACTCAATGTGCTTGTCTTCACCAACAATCAAATCCCGTATCACTTTTCTAAACTCCATTCTTCGAATTTTGAGTAAACAAAAGTAGAATACCCCTGAAAATGGTACCGTTTGATTATTTCGGTTGGCGTATCCATGCAAGTTTTTCAGAGAAAAAGTAAGAAGAATTGAAAGCGAAGGTGTAATGAAATTTCCGGCAAAAGAGAATTCTGAAAACCAAAACAGCGTTGCAACACATTAACAAACAGATATATCGTTGAGGCTGTTATAATTCTGTGCTATAGGGTAAGTAAGTTTCAGCAAAGCACAACATCGCGGAAGGCTGCAATACTGCAGTTAATACTAAATTTTATACTACTAATCCCTTATTAAAATCCGTTATCTTACCGCCTTAATGGTGCAGTTCCATAAAATAGCATTAGCCCTGGCGTTCTCTCCGCGTACGCAAGCCCTGCTGGCAGAGGTTGCCCGACTTAAAAATTTATGGAATGCCGAGCTCATTCTCATTCACGTAGGCGACTATGGTGATCGCGAAAAATTATTGCTAGACGAATTTCTTGCGGGTGTTAATTTATCGCTTGATAAAAATGTTCGCGTGTGCTGGGAGCAGGGTAAACCCAGTGAGCGTATACTGGCAACCTGCAAAAAAGAAAATGTAGATCTGCTTGTGGCGGGTGCGCTAAAGCAGGAGAATCTTGTTCAGTATTATCTCGGTACGATAGCCCGTAAAATTTTACGCAAGGCTGGTTGTTCGGTGTTAATGCTTACGGATCCATCCAACACACCGGCACCTTTCCGAAATATAGTGGTAAATACAGAAGACAGCGCTTATGTAGAAGATGCTGTTCGTATAGCGTGTGCTATAGGTTTAAAAGACAAGGCGCAGTGGCTGCATGTGGTTCGCGAAATCAAACTATATGGTTTAACAATGTCTGCATCCGATCAGCATTCGGAGGCAGAGTACGAACATCTGCGACAAAGCCTGGTGAAAGATGAAATTGAAACTGTGGAGAAATTGTTGAAAGGTATACCGCACGAAGGATTGAAAGTAAATATAAAGATGCTGGCAGGTAAGTCTGGTTTTGAGCTGGCCAAGTTTGCTCAGCGTAAGCATGCCGACTTGCTTGTAGTAGGTGCATCGCCCCGCAGATTCTCCTTGTTCGATCGTGTTTTTCCGCACGGCCTCGAGTATATATTTGCCGATATGCCATGCAATTTACTCGTGATACACCCAATCAAAAATCAAGGCACCGGAAGGGAGGTAAAGCATGGTTAGGCTGAGCCACGCAGATGTAGTTCACCTGCTCATGCAGTTGGGCATCATGCTCATCATGGGGCGTATACTGGCAGAAGTTGCACGTAAATTCAAACAGCCTGCTGTAATTGGCGAAATTATAGCAGGGGTTTTGTTAGGCCCCACGGTGTTGGGTATGATTCAACCCGAATGGTTTGATGCGCTGTTTCCTGTGCCGAGTGGTGCGGGTACTGTTCTTTCTGGTATGGTGCAAGTGGCCGTAGTGATGTTGTTGTTCATTGCCGGGCTTGAAGTAGATCTGCACATCGTATGGCAACAAGGCAGGCAGGCTATTGCTACGAGTTTGTTCGGGTTGATAATTCCGTTCTTTATTGGATTTGTATTTCCATATTTATTCCCTGAATTTTTTGGCATAGCCGATATACATGCTCGTCTTGTATTTGCACTGTTTATGGGAACGGCTATGGCTATATCTGCACTGCCGGTAATTGTGCGTATACTCATGGACTTGAACATGTTCAAGTCGCGCATGGGTTTACTTGTTGTTGCATCCGCCATGCTGGATGATTTGATTGGCTGGATGATCTTCTCGGTAATATTAGGCATGATTGGTAAAGGAGGAGGCATGTCTGTTTGGAATACAGCGTTGCTAACCCTGGTATTTGCCGGACTGATGCTTACCGTAGGCAGAGGATTGCTTAACCGTTTTCTTCCGTGGGTTAATCGTAAACTGGCGTGGCCCGGTGGTGTACTTTCTGTTTCGCTGGCGCTTTGTTTTTTTGCAGCAGCCTTTACAGAATATATAGGTATACATGCGATTTTCGGTGCCTTTATCATGGGCGTTGCCCTTGGCGATTCAGAACATTTCTCGGAGCGCGCCAAAGAAATTGTTCACCAGTTCATCAACAACATCTTCGCTCCGTTGTTCTTTGTTTCCATTGGGTTGCGGGTAAATTTCTTTACCAACTTCGACCTGATGCTAACGCTCACCATCATCTTCATTGCCTTTGCAGGAAAGATAGTAGGTGCCGGTATGGGTACACGCCTGGGCGGCTTCTCATGGAAAGAATCGCTCGCTGCCGGTTTTGGCATGAATGCGCGCGGAGCAATGGAAATTATCCTTGGATTAATTGCGCTTGAAAACGGATTGATAAACGAAAAAGTATTCGTATCCCTCGTTATCATGGCGCTTGTTACCAGTATGACGAGCGGACCTTTAATGCGGTGGAGTCTTACCAAACGGTAAATTTTACACAGCGCTACATTTCCCCTTGGTAAACTATATATAGGGCTTGATTGAAAAACTATTTCTGATCGCGCAGTTGCTTGGCTCGCTCCCAGTATATATCCATTTCGGCAAGTGTCATCTCTCCCATTACTTTGCCGTCTTTGGCAGATTCAGTTTCAAGGTATTGAAACCGCTTGATGAATTTTTTGTTGGTACGCTCGAGAGCTTCCTCCGGATCTATATCAATAAAGCGTGCATAATTCACCAGTGAGAAAAGCAGGTCACCAAATTCTGCCATCGCTTTTTCTTTGTTGATCGCTTCGTTGGATTCTGCATTGAATTCATTTTTAAATTCCTGCATTTCTTCTTCAACCTTTTCCCATACTTGCTCTTTGCGTTCCCAGTCAAAGCCAACACCACGAGCTTTATCCTGGATGCGAATGGCTTTAACAAGTGCCGGTAAAGATTTCGGTACACCCTCCAGCACCGACTTGTTTCCAGATTTGAGTTTTATTTTTTCCCAGTTGGCTTTCACAGTTTCTTCATCGTTCGCTACCACATCGCTATAGATGTGTGGATGACGCTCGATGAGTTTATCGCAAATAGAATTTAACACATCGCTCACATCAAACGCGCCACGCTCGGAGGCAATGCGCGCATAGAACACCATGTGCAACATGATATCTCCCAGTTCTTTTTTTATTTCGTTCAGATCGCCTTCCAAAATAGAATCCGATAGTTCGTAAGTTTCTTCTATGGTTAGGTGACGCAGACTTTCCAGAGTTTGCTTTTTATCCCACGGACAGTTCTCCCGCAATTCATTCATGATCGTCAGCAGCCGGTTGAATGCTTTCAGTTTTTCTTCGCGTGTGGGGTCTGGTGCCGATATAACTTTCTTCATAATTCCTGTTCAAAATTTAGTAACAAACTAAAGGGCGTTAATCTACGATCTAAAATCATCAATCAAAATCATACTTGGTAAAGAGTGTCTCGTACCTCATGAGATTTCTTCTTATTTTTGCCGTCCGCATAAACTTTAAAATCACGTGACTTTAATTAAATCGATTTCAGGTATACGAGGTACTATAGGAGGTAAAACTGGCGATAACCTCACCCCCGTTGATGTTGTAAAATTTGCTGCCGCCTATGGTTCACTTTTGAAAAAGAAAAAAGGTGCAACAAAAGTTGTGATCGGTCGCGATGCACGCCCTTCTGGTGAAATGGTAAGTGCATTGGTAACTGCTACACTGCAAGGTTTAGGTATTGATGTAGTTGACCTCGGCTTATCGACAACGCCTACTGTTGAAATTGCAGTTCCGTTAGAGAATGCAGCCGGTGGGATTATTCTTACAGCAAGTCATAACCCGGTACAATGGAATGCATTGAAATTACTCAATGAAAAAGGTGAGTTCATTTCAGGAAAGGATGGCGAAGAAGTTTTACGTATAGCAGAAGCTGAAGAGTTTGATTTTGCCCAGGTAACAAAGCTGGGTAAATATGAAAAGAACGATGACTATATCAAGATACACATTGATCAGATTCTGAAACTTCCGCTGGTTGATGTGGAGGCTGTTACCAACAAAGGATTCAAGGTGGTAGTAGATGCTGTGAATTCCAGTGGCGGTATAGCGGTGCCTATGTTGTTGAAAGCAATGGGCGTGAAAGTAAAAGAATTATACTGTGATCCTACAGGACATTTTCCCCATAACCCCGAGCCGCTGCCGGAACATCTTACCGATATTATTCGAGAGATCAAGAAAGGTAAGTTTGATCTGGGTATAGTGGTTGATCCGGATGTGGATCGTTTGGCATTGGTATCGGAAGATGGAACCCCTTTCGGTGAAGAATATACACTGGTAGCAGTTGCTGATTATGTATTGAATGCCGGTAAAAAGAAAAACGGCAATACCGTATCCAACCTATCCTCTACACGCGCGCTGCGCGACATCACGGAAAAAGCAGGAGGCGAATATTTTGCGGCCGCTGTAGGTGAAGTAAATGTAGTGACGATGATGAAGGAGCAGCATGCCGTGATTGGTGGTGAAGGTAACGGTGGTGTAATTTACCCTGATCTTCATTACGGTCGCGATGCACTGGCAGGCATTGCACTTTTCCTCACACACCTGGCAAAGTCTGATACAACGGTTTCAAGACTTCGCGCCAAGTATCCGAGCTATGTTATCTCTAAAAACAAGATCGAGCTAACACCGGATATTAACGTTGATAAGGTGCTGGAAGAAGTAAAGAAGAAGTACGTAAAGCAGCCGATCAATACCATTGACGGTGTTAAGATTGAATTCGATAGAGAATGGGTACACCTCCGTAAGTCGAACACGGAGCCCATCATTCGTATTTATGCGGAGTCTGATATGGAAGTTAAAGCCGATAATCTTGCTAAAAAGATCATATCTGACATTAAAGAGATTATTAACGAAAAAACTCTGGCTTAACGCTCCATTACTGACGATGGTTTAAGCCTGAACCTTTAACTTTGCTGTCTGAACTCATTAACCATATGCGCATTTATTTAGACAATGCAGCCACAACTCCGCTTGATCCGGAAGTGTTTGAAGCGATGAAGCCCTTTATGCTCGAAGATTTCGGTAATCCGTCTTCTACGCACGGGCATGGTCGGAAAGTTCGGGCAGCAATTGAGTCGGCCCGAAAAAAAATTGCCGAGTTGTTAAACTGTACGCCCGGTGAAATCATCTTTACCTCAGGAGGTACAGAAGCCGACAATGCAATTTTGGGAAGCAGCATTCGCACATACGGTATAAAGAATGTGATCTCTTCGCCCATCGAGCATCACGCAGTAGAGCATACGTTGCACATGCTGGCGAAGAACGATCAGTTTAACCTGCACATGGTAAAGCTTGATGCGAAAGGACACATTGATCTGAACCACCTGGAAGAATTGCTGAAGATAAATCCGAATGCACTGGTATCGTTAATGCATGCGAACAATGAGATCGGAAACCTGCTGGACCTTGAACGTGTTGCCGAATTATGCAATGCCTACAGCGCTTACTTTCATTCGGATACTGTTCAGACTGTGGGGCATTATCGTCATGATCTCAGCAAAACAAAAGTACACGGCATTACGGCTGCGGCACATAAATTTCACGGACCAAAAGGTATAGGCTTTATGTTCATCCGCAAGGATAAAAAGATACAGCCTTTTGTTCACGGTGGTGCGCAGGAACGTAACATGCGCGGAGGTACTGAAAATGTATATGGTATAATTGGTCTCGCGAAGGCACTTGAAATAGCGTATCGCGATATGGATGAACATATACACTATGTCAAAGAACTGAAAACGCGAATGATCGAACGGTTAAAAGAGCAGATACCGGGAGTAACGTTCCACGGTGACTCTGATAACCTCGACAAAAGTTTATACACGGTGTTGAATGTTTCACTTCCTGAATCGGAAGAAAACGATATGCTGCTTTTCAATCTTGATCTGCAAGGTATATCTGCTTCCGGTGGAAGTGCATGCTCCAGCGGAGCAGCAACCGGTTCGCACGTGCTCGGTGCCCTTTATCCGGAATCGAAGCGCGGTGCTATACGGTTCTCATTCAGCAAGTATAACAAACCCGAAGAAATTGATGCCGCTGTAAAAGCATTGTCAGAGCTTTGCAAAATACCAGCGTAGGAATTTTCGTTACCTCTACTCTATGCAACTCCAAAAAGACTAGGGAGCTGCATAGACTCTAAAAAATAACTCTACATACATGAAATTCATTCCCTCTGTTCTTGTTATTCTTTCTGTTCTATTTATAGCATCGTGCGGTGATGGTATTGATAAAGATCCGGTATATCCGAAAGCAACGCATCTTTACTTTTCAGACTATAGCGGCAAAAAAATTGGAGTTATTGATTTGAATAACAGCCCCAATACATTTACAACGATAGCCGATGAATCTAAAGGACTGGATACACTTGCCGGTATAGCGATTGATTTTATTGGCGGGAAAATTTACGCGGCAGAAGAAACCAACCACCGTATAGTGCGCCTTAATATTGACGGCTCAGGATCGGTAGAAGTACTATACGATGAAGCCGACAGTGTAAAAACACCAACGGCACTCGCACTGGATGTTACCAATAACGTTTTATACTGGTCTAATTCAGGCACAGGTCAAATGAAAAAAGGAAGCCTGGATGGCACTGCTATAGCAACGTCTATGTTTGAATACGACACAGTGCTTTCCTATAGCTATGGATTAGCATTTGATCCCGCCCGTAAAGAATTGTTTTACTCTGATCTGAGCGACTATGCATCGATCTGGTATTTTAAAGTCGATGGTACTGCAAAATTCCCCGCACGTTATTTCGGTATCAACAACCTGACGTTGCAGAACCCATCGGGTATATATTTGGATGCATCTGCCAACCTGATTTATTGGGCAGATGAAGGTTTGCGTAAAATTGTAGGCGCTAATTTGTCAGGTAGCCCGGCCGTGTTGTTCGACCGACAGGATGGCATTACGCGCCCGGATGGTATAGCAATCGACAAAGGTTCCGGAAAAATATACTGGACGGAAACCGATCCGACTACTGATACCCGTGTTATAGCGCGTGGTAATCTTGATGGTACCGGCACGCGCGAAGTATTGGTGCAGGGAGTTGAATCCTATAGCATCGTTCTCCAGTTCGAAAAATAATATCACATCATTCCTGCAAAAGTATATATATATATATTATGCAGGAATGATTCCCATCTTTTTCATCAGAAACGTTGCATTCATTTTCTGCGCAAGACCTGGCTTCAGTTTATAATCAAAAGACAGCTGGTCATTTTCGATTGTTGCTTCGAAGCAGTAGTTCCTGACACGATCCGGATATTCTGTTTGAAGTTCTCCCAAAGCCAGATCGTGTGTGGCCACCATTGCCAGGCAGGGGTGTGGTAAAAGTTGTTTTACCAGTGCTATAGATCCAGCCTGCTTATCTGTAGAGTTCGTCCCCTTCAAAATTTCATCCAGTAAAATCAATAACGGCTTGTCGCTTCGAAGCTCATCCATAATGGTTTTGAGGCGGTTGAGCTCTGCATAGAAATATGACTGATGATCTTTCAGTGAATCAGCCGTGCGCATACCTGTTCTTAAATATATAATCGGACAGCGGAATGACTGGGCGCAGACAGGCGCACCGCTCAACGCGAGTACCAGGTTTACGCCAACGGTGCGAAGAAATGTACTCTTGCCCGCCATGTTAGCACCCGTTACAATTAATACCGATTGATTATCCCCGAGCGTAAGATCGTTGGCCACGCGCTCGTGTTCACGAATAAGCGGATGGCTGAGTTGATCTATTTCAATCGCGAGCTTGTCATGAATAGCTGCATACTGAAACTTTGGGTGGTTGAATGCAAATGTACCGAAGCTCGTTAGCACTTCCATTTCATCTACGGTGTTGAGCCATGCGATTAGTTTTCCGGCATGATCAGCTTTCCATTTCTCCAGCCGGTATACACATTGCAGATCGTATAGCAGTAAACTGTTTACTACAAGCGTTGTCATGGCATTGAGGCGCGCATCCAATGAGCTTACGAGCGAGGCAAGTGTTTTTACTTTTGCATCAGCTTCATGGGCATGGTCTGATAATCTTTTAAGAAGCGGTGCCTGAAATGTAGTGTGCTGAAGATAATGAAGCAGCCGCGCAAATTTTTGAAGTATATTTTTCTTACGACTGATATAGTCGTGAAACGCATTTACTTTCTTGATGTGAAATCCGAGTATCGCCCATTGCGTCAATGCACAAAGTATAGCGTAACCTTTCAATGCCGGAAAGAAGAATGCAAGTACAACCAGTGCTATGGTTATTGGCGGAAATATAGTGAGCAGATAACGATAAGCAGGCTTGCCATACAGAAATGCAGGTTGCTTTAGCCATGTGTCTAACTGCACACGGTCGTCAGGTTGCTCATCCATCTCTTTGCCTGCCGCCTGAAAGTGTTGCCTGAAATCGGTGTTGGAAGACAGCTCCCGTATAGCCTCCTGCTGTTCATATATACTTTCGGTGGAGGGCAATGGCGATAGAAGGCGATTTGCAAATTTTCTTTTACCACCGCGTGTATTGCAGCGGTTTATATACTGAAAGAGCGAGCCCTCTCCGAAAATATCAAGGTCGTGTGAATAAGGGTGATGCGGGTCGATATACTCAACACCGGTTTGTAATGAGGCGTAATCGCCAATAGCAGCTTTACTTTCTGCATCGTTTAATGCTACTAAATTTTCGAGATGAGTCTTCTCATCAAAAAGTATACTATGCCTGCGTACCAGTATAACAAATAGCACCAACAGCAACACTGCCAGGTATAGCAGGTTGTGTTGTGTAAAACT
The DNA here is from genome assembly GCA_902168205.1 of uncultured Chitinophaga sp. Classification (GTDB taxonomy): domain Bacteria; phylum Bacteroidota; class Bacteroidia; order Cytophagales; family Cyclobacteriaceae; genus Ohtaekwangia; species Ohtaekwangia kribbensis. The sequence continues at coordinate 678,800 of CABHOK010000014.1, forward strand.
AAAGTATATAACAATAAGAAAGGCAATAGCGGTTGCCAGCCTGATGTTGGAAACCAGGTTTATCTTTTTTCGAATCGAAGAAAGGCTTTCTGAGAAAGTCGATTTTCGGGCAGTATAGAAAGATTGAAATTGATCCTGCGTCATCACTGCTTACAGTAGTTTTTCGATGATGCGCATTACTTTCTCCAGTGACTCACGATCGGTTTCATCAAAATCATTCAGCACATCGCTATCAACATCAAGCACCAATGCCACTTCGCCATTTCTGAATGCAGGTAATACGATTTCTGATTTGGAGGCAGAGCTACAGGCTATATGCCCCGGGAATTCATCTACGTTCGGAACGAGAATCGTTTTCTTTTCTTTCCACGATGCACCACAAACTCCTTTGCCGAAATTAATACGCGTGCAGGCTATAGGTCCCTGAAACGGGCCCAGCACTAACTGATCATTTTTAACTATATAAAATCCTACCCAGAAAAAACTCATAGTCTGTTTTAATGCAGCCGCTATATTCGAGAGGTTGGCTACTGTATCGGGTTCTCCTTCCACCAGCGATTCGATTTGCGGAATGAGTGTAGCATATCGTTCTTTTTTGTCAGCAGATGTAGCGATAATAAGTTCTTCGGCCATGATTGAAATATTTTATATGGGTGCGTGAAGGTACCAAACGTATATGGCTTTTACAGGGTTGCTGCAGATTTTATCAATGCGTGTATGGCAGCTTGTAAAGCACGTATAGTTTCAGCGTCTTTGATGTTTCCTTCTGCAGTAATCTTTGAGCGTACAAATGGAATTAACACATTTGTTTCGTCCGATAGTTTAGCGGATAGTGCAGATAGTGTTAACAGCAGCGATGCATGTGCTTTGTCGCCTACCGTTGCAGCAGTAATAACCGCTACGGGTTTATTAACAAAGTCTCCGGAAGAAACAGTCCAGTCCAACGCATTCTTGAGTGAACCGGGCACGCCAAAGGCATACTCCGGAGTACAAATTACGACAGCTTTTGCTTCTGCAAGTTGCTTTCGCCACGCCAGAACTGCAGCCGGTTGATCGGCAGCATCGTTAAAATGTGGAAGCTCCGCCAAACCTGCATATACTATAATTTCAACATCATTTGGCGCCAACAATTTCAGGTTGTTCAAAATGTGTTGAGTCGATGAATTTTCCCGAAGGCTGCCGTTAACGGCCAGTATTTTTATTTGCATGGGTTTGAAGGATTGCGAGGTGAACCTTTTTCAGCATGAAGAAGTTTCAATCTTGTCTACACTATTTTTTGTTTAAATTCGTTGTGAATTTTACTGTCAATCAGTTATGATCAGATACCTGATATTACTATACTTCATTGCATGCTCCGCTACGCTGGCCTTTGCACAACAACCCGAGCCGGAAGAAGAGCAGCGCTTTTCCATAGATACTCCCGCTACGCTGGATTTCAAACGCGAAGATGAGCCCGTTGAAACCAAGAAGAAAAAGAAGGTTAAGAAGAAAGTCTTCTATGGTATAAAAACCAAGAAAGGATTTACCCGAAAAGGTTTTGGCGATCGTGTAACGTATGAGACATTCTACTATCTGAAAAAAACCGAGAAACCTCAGACTTTTGTGCGTGATATTTACTGGTATGATTTTACCCGTAAGGAGATACGAAAGACAACAACATTCGATCCCAAGAAAGGTGTACTGCTACACGGTCCGTATGAAAGACGTCAGGGCGAGGTGGTGTTAGCAAAAGGTATATTTTACAAAGGAACAAAACATGGACGCTGGCTCACCTATAGCCGCGATAGTGTACTTACCGATAAGGAAAAATATTATAGAGGATGGCCGCGTGAATCGATGGTAACATATTACGATCCATCGGAACGTAAGAAGATGAAAGAAATGATACCAATTGAGTTTGGTGAAAAAGAAGGCTTCTACTATTTATTTCATGAGAATGGAAATGTAGCGGTGCAAGGAGAATATCACTGGGACCAAAAAGTTGGCGACTGGACAGAATATTACCCCAACGGCAAACGCAAAAAAATTGTATCGTACTCAAAAGAAGCATTCGATAAAGAACTCAAACCCTACGTGAAAGCCGAATGGAACGACAAAGGGAAGGAGATATATAAGAATACGAAGATGGCAGCTTTGAATTAGCTTTGAGCTGCGAGAAAGGAAGAAGGCCGCAAGCTGCTGGCTTCAAGAAAATCAGATATAAGCAGCTTACGCAAGCTCTCAAAAGCATCACCTATAGATATAGCTATAAAAAATTTTATACATCTGATGGCCTTTTTCCTCTAGCCAGCAGCTTGCAGCCTTTCCTCATGGCTCGCAGCGCTTTAAACATAGAGATCTCTGTTGTCCGCCTCGACTACTTCCTGGAAGAACTTCGCTACTTTTTCGGTGACAACTTTAAAATAGCGTGCGCCTTTTTCACGTGACGCTTTTCGCGGATCGCCTACGCCTGTATCTTTTGTTACTTGTGTCCATTTGCGTTCGGCCCATGCCCAACCTTCACGTATAGCGGTAATGCGGAATTTTTTTGCTGCTCCATCACCGGCTTCTTCCAAAGGACGAACTAAGTGTGGCGTGAGGTGCATCACAACACTTGTCTCCATTTCTCCGGCATGATCATCTTTGTTTTCAAAAAAATCTTTCTGGTCAACCGCCTGGTACCAGTTACACTGACATAAAAACATTTCAGGAATCTGAAGTCCTAATTCGCGGATCATGGTTTTGAAATCATTCCCGCCATGACTGTTCAGTATAATCAGTTTATATATGCCCTGCCGGTTTAACACCGTAACAATATCACGAAGCACAGCAAGTTGTGTGCTCGGGTTCATGTTGATGTCGAGCTTTACATCAAACTGCCCGGTATTGACACCAAATGGTATAGCGGGCAATACCACGATACGGCTACCGTTTTCCCAGGCAATGCGCGCAGCTTCAGCGGCTACGTGTTCTGCTTCGATAATATCTGTTCCGTACGGTAAATGATAGTTGTGAGCCTCGCACGCTCCCCAAGGGAGAACTGCTGCTTTATAATTTGTTTCTTGTATCGTCTTCCAGGTGTTTTCTGCAAGGATATAGGGGCGCATAAATTACAGGGTTGTAATACTAAATTTATATATAGCAGTGAACTAACTTCTGAAAAATGCTACGAAGCCGGAATAGCTATTTTATATACCCTGCCCTTCTTCACGGTAAGCTTATCTTCACGTAACCACGGGTTGTGTCGCTTCAGTAATTTGTAATTGATGCCTTGCTCCAGCGAGAATGAAATAAGATCTTTTACGGACTCGGTGACTTCTACATATCGAAGTTCTTCCTGCTGGTATAGATGTCGTGATTCAATTTTGAAACCATACTTTACCGGGTTCTCGATGATATGTTTGATCGCCAGAATGCGAAATACATACCGCGATGTTTCATCGTTCAGGTATAGATCATAGTATGATTTTACATGCTGATCGTCCAGTGCCCGTTCAAGGCCACCCATGCCACGGTTATACGATGCTGCCACCAGAGCCCAATCGCCAAATTTACCGTAAGCCTTCTTTAAATATTTACAGGCAGCTTCCGTTGCCTTTAGCGGATCGTAGCGCTCGTCTACTTCTTTGGTAATTTCCAATCCAAGCTCTTTGCCCGAGGACTCCAGTATTTGCCAGTAACCAACCGCATCGCGATAAGAAGTAACGTTCATCAAATTACTTTCAATAAGAGGTAAATATTTGAAGTCGTCCGGTATACCATACTTACGAAGAATCTCCTGCATCTGCGGAAGCCAACGGTTGGCACGCTTGATCAGGAATATAGTATTGCTATGCAGATAACAGTTTATCTGGAGTTCCTTGTCCAGTCGTTCGCGTACGTCCGGTATATTCAACGGTACGGGTTCACCTGCAAAGCTTATCTCTTGGGGCAGATCAAATGCAATGGCGGGTAGCGGTGTCGTTAGTTCTTCGTATTGTGTAGGGATGACTCCTTCATCAGAAATAGTCTCTTCTTCTTTTGTAGACGACTGCCTCGTTTGACTATAAATAATATAGCCAAACAGGATAATGAGTGTGCATACCGATATGAAATCTGCGGTCGAGGGACCTCCCGCAGGGAAAAAAGATCTCCGCCTTCTCGTTACTTGTGTAGCATCTGTTTCCATCAGCACGATATCAGTATATAATTATGCCTTCCTTTACAAAACGAAAGTTGAACACACTGTGTTCCCTCCGTTAGAAGTTTGGCGACAATAAATATTTCGAGTAGAACTCGTCTATCACACGTACAGCATCTTCCGGTGTATCTACCAGGTTAAAAAGATCAAGATCTTCGTGATGTATCATACCTTCGTTCACGAGTACTTTTTTCCACCAGTCGATTAAACCTCCCCAGAATTTTTTTCCGACAAGCACGATAGGAAATCGCCCTATCTTTTTCGTCTGGATAAGTGTAAGCGCCTCCGTTAATTCATCGAGTGTACCAAATCCACCGGGCATAACGATAAACCCTTGCGAGTATTTTACAAACATAACCTTGCGCACAAAAAAGTAATCGAAGGTAATGAGTTTGTCAGGGTCTATATAAATATTTCCTTTCTGCTCATGCGGCAGATAAATATTCAAGCCTACAGATTTACCCTTGGCACGATTGGCACCACGGTTACCGGCTTCCATAATACCGGGTCCACCACCTGTGATCACACCATAGCCTTGCTGTACAAGTTGGAACGCAATTTCTTCGGCCATCTTGTAGTAAGGATTGCTTGGCTTTACTCGTGCCGATCCGAAAATAGTAACACAAGGTCCGATCTTGGCCAGCTTCTCTAACCCTTCAACAAATTCTGACATGACTTTGAAGATCATCCAGCTGTTGGCACCTTTTATCTCTGCCCAGTCTTTATCTTTAAATGCTTTGCGTATACGATGCTCTTCTTCTATTGCTTCTTTGATTAACTCTTCTTCAACGCGTTTCTTTTTCGTTTTCATAATACTAACTTAAACGTTTATAATAGGTAAGGCAATGATAACCTCACCGGGTCTGCATCTGCTGAAATATAAAAATATATCTACATGAAACGAAAAAAGAATTTTTGGGATGTTCTTTTGGTACTGGTTTCTGTTGCGCTCATCGTAGCGGGTTGTGATTCGCGTAAGCCGTCATCGTCCGAAGCGCCACAACCGGATTCATCGTGGGCTATGTTGCCGTTTATAAAGGCAGACAGTGTTAACCCGGTGTTACTTCCGGGAGAGAATACGTTTCAATGTCCAATACTAAAAAAGAGTGTGAGATGGGAAGAGAAAGATGTATTTAACCCTGCAGCTGTTGTGCGCGATGGTAAAGTATATCTGCTATACCGCGCTGAAGATGTCATCGGAAAATATGCAGGTACTTCGCGCTTAGGACTGGCGATTAGTAGCGATGGACTACATTTTGAAAAAATGAAAGAGCCCGTGCTATATCCCGATAATGATAGTCTTAAAGTATATGAATGGGAAGGAGGCATTGAAGATCCGCGTATTGTAGAGTCGGAGGACAGCACGTATATAGTAACCTATACTGCTTATGACGGTAACGTGGCGCGACTCATGCTGGCTACATCCAAAGACCTTGTGCATTGGCAGAAGCACGGATGTGTATTGCAAGGAAAGTATAAAAATACGTGGAGTAAATCAGGTGCTATTGTAGCACGTCAGCAAGGGTCGCGTATTGTAGCAGAAAAAGTAAATGGTAAATACTGGATGTATTTTGGTGATACCGATTTATTTATGGCAACATCGGCAGATCTTCTTCATTGGACACCGGTATTGGAAAATGATTCACTGAAGAGTGTGCTTCAACCGCGTGCCGGATATTTCGATAGCAGACTGGTGGAGAGTGGTCCGTATGCGTTGATAAAAGATGAAGGAATTCTTTTGATTTACAACGGTATGAACCTCGATGAAGGCGGAGATAACGCTATTGCAAAGGGTGCTTACTGCGGAGGACAAGTTTTATTTGATAAGAACGATCCCACAAAAGTGAAAGCACGGCTGGAGAAAAATTTTATCAGGCCCGATAAAGAATATGAAATCAACGGACAAATAAACCAGGTATGTTTCCTCGAAGGGATGGTATATTTCAACAATCGCTGGTTCTTATACTTTGGAACAGCCGACTCTAAAATTGCAGTAGCTGTTCATCCCTGAATATATAGCTTATTTGTTCTTTTTGCGAACGAGGAAGGATGTTACTATTAAAGATATAGCACCGCCCACAATCATGATAGCGGTTTGCCATCCATGAAAAATAAAGGTGAATGCAGTGGCTTCCGTATGCGGAACGCCATATAGAAACACAAGACCTTGTGGCACCAACACATGATATGAACCTGTGCCACCCGGAAGCGGTGCCGCCATGGCAATGGAACCTATAGCAAATAAACTGAGCACAGCTCCGAAGCCCAATTCACTGGTAGTCGGAAAGGCTTTCAATACAGCATAGCTTGTAAGAAAATAAAGCGCCCATATTGTGATAGAATAAAAAATGAAGAGCCACTTGTTCTTCAATTGAAATACAGACAGCAATCCTTGCTTGAAACCCGCCCAGGTTTTTGAAAGGAAGCTACGCACTTTTTCATTCTTTCTCAGGTAATAAAAAAGGGCTGTTAAACCCAGTATACCGGCAATGCCTATATATAGCAGTAGATTAATGTTCAGCGTGCTCTTGTTGCCTGATGTTTCAAATGTTAACGTGTCGATGAACTGAAACAGTTTTTCAGATTCAACGGCAAAAGAAATAGCGATGAGAATGAGCAGACAAATCATATCGATGATGCGTTCTACCACTACGGTGCCAAACGACATATCAACCGGAGTTTTGTCGAGTTTATAAAGATTATAGCAGCGTGAAACTTCTCCTCCGCGTGGTATCACCAGGTTTACCAGGTAGCCAACCATGAGCGAATAAAAACTGTTTGAAAGTTTAGGATGGTGTCCCGCAGGAGTCATGAGCATACGCCAACGCTCGGCACGAATCAGGTGACTCAGCATTGCTATACCCGCCATAGCAAACAACCAACCTTTATCAGCGGCTTGCCACGTTTCCTTAAGATAATCCCATTTATTCTCGCCTTGTAAGCCACGAAGCGAATACGTGATCAGCAGAAATGTAATTGCAAAGATTATTGCATACTGTATAATGGCCTTAAGGCGTGGAGACACGAGCTATAAAATTGGTTAGAATAAAAATTAAGCGCTTAAGGTAGCTTATTATCCGGAGTAGGGAAAATGATTGTTGGTTTGAATTTCTTTGCCTTTTCAAACTTCATGGATGCATAGGAGATGATGATCACAATATCACCTACCTGGGCTTTGCGTGCAGCCGGTCCGTTAAGACATATCATACCGGTGCCGCGCGCACCTTTTATAACGTAAGTCTCTAGGCGTTCACCATTGTTAATGTTAACCACCGTTACTTTCTCGCCCTCAATAAAATTAGCGGCATCCATCAAATCTTCATCTATAGCAATGCTGCCAACATAATGCAATTCAGCCTGTGTGATTTTTGCCCGATGAATTTTCGATTTTAAAACTTCTATTCTCAAAGCGTTGAAATTTTAAGTTAATGTTATGAAGGTCAAAATATACTTTGCTCCCGCGTGTCGGTTAATCCAGGAACATATTATCGATCAAACGAATCTCCCCGACAAACCCGGCAATGCACATTATTGGCCGATCCGAGTCCTTAACGTTTTCCAAAAGATTTAAGTTTTTGCTGTCTGCCACTTCAAAATACTCAAGTACTATTCCGGCATGCTGCTCGACTATTCCCTTTACCTTCTCGCGCGTGCTTTCAATGTCTTTACCTGAAAGAAGTTCCTTCCTGGCAACGTTTAGCGCTTGAAAAAATACAATAGCCTGTTTACGCTGCTCCGGATTTAAACGAAGGTTACGCGAAGACATAGCCAAACCATCTTCTTCACGTGAAGTAGGCTCGCTATGTAATGTAAGGTTAAACTTTAATTCTTCTGTAAGCTGACGTATCACTGCAAATTGCTGCCAGTCTTTCTGGCCGAAGTAGGCGTGGTGCGGATCTACAATGTGGAACAATTTTGATACGACCAATGCTACGCCACTGAAATGTCCTGGACGAAATTTACCTTCCATCACTTTATCCAAATGACTGAAGTCGAATTTGATCAACGATGTTTCCGGGTACATTTCACTGCTATCCGGATAAAAAACCGCATCGCATTCAACTTTTTCCAGCAATAAAGTGTCTTTATCAAAGGTACGCGGATATTTCAGCAGATCAGCAGGATTGTTGAACTGCGTTGGGTTAACAAAAATTGAACAAACGGTTATTGAATTCTCCTTTTTGGAGGCTTCAATAAGCGAAAGGTGCCCGGCATGAAGCGCCCCCATCGTAGGCACAAGTCCAATAGACTTGCCCTGCTGCTTCTGGGCGTGTATATAGGCTTTTAATGGGGCTATTTGCTTGAAAATCTCCATTTTAGGCCAGTCTGGCAAAGGGGGGCAAAGATATAGGGAAAACTGAAAATAAGTTGATCATGGGGGTATTTATTTGTACTTTTGTGGCTCAATTTTCCGTTCTACTTTTAAAATTAATCAATATGTCAAAACTCCGTATTCTTTATGTAGCCAGTGAGATAAATCCCTTTCTGCAAACTTCAGATGTAGCGGACTTTGTTCGCAAACTTCCGCAAGCCATGCAGGAGAAGGGAATGGAGATAAGGATTCTGGTGCCGCGCTTCGGTATTATCAACGAGCGCAAGAACAGGTTACATGAAGTGGTGAGGCTTTCAGGAATTAACATTGCTGTAGGTGATGAAGAGAAACCGTTGATCATTAAAGTTGCTTCCATCCCGAATGCCAAACTTCAGGTATACTTTATAGACAATGAAGATTACTTCCATCGTAAGTCTGTATTTCACGATAAGGAAAATAATTTTTATGAAGACAATGACGAGCGTGCAATCTTCTTCTGCAAAGGCGTGATTGAAACCGTTCGTAAATTAGGATGGGGTCCGGATATCGTACATTGCAACGACTGGATCACGAGCTTCATTCCGTTGTACCTGAAGACCACCTATAAAAATGATCCGTTGTTTAAAAACACAAAAACAGTTTTCTCGATCTATAACAATCCGTTCTCTCACAAATTCAAAGGTGATATACTGGATAAAGTGAAGATGATGGATATTGAAGACAACATGCTGGGCAATTTAAAGACAGCAGACTTCGAAGGTTTTATTAAACTTGGTGTTGAATTCTCTGACGCAGTAATTGCAGCAGGCGAAACCAAGAAACTCGAAGGCCTCTTCAAGAAGATCAAAGAGAAAAAAGTTGAAACTATACAAGACGAAAACTATACTGAATCGTATTACAACTTCTATAATGAACTTGCGGGTTAAGCGCGTAGGGCAATGGGCTATAGTGGCCGTTGCCCTATTTTTTTTATCGTGCGAAGATGGAACCAGCCTCCTCGGTTACGAAAATCCAACATCCAAATTCAATCTTTCTTATGTAGATATACCTATAGAGACCAGTGTTATACTGCTGGACTCTGTTCGTACATCGAATAACAATGCTTCGAATGATCTGAACCGTCTGCTGGTGGGTAAGATTGACGATGCACGTTTCGGTGATGCTACTGCAATTGCTTTCGCGCAATTTCTGCCCAAGAGCGGATTAGACACTTCAGTTACAAACCACTCGCCTGTATTCGATTCTATATCGCTTCGACTGCGTCATGATTATTATGCGTATGGCGCAAGTGGTAATACATCACAAGAGATTAATGTACACGAACTGACCGATGCATTGAAAGGTTCGTTTGATGTTACTACTACTACGCAAACCGGTGGACAACAAAAACCACATACAACAACCTATAGCTATCAGAAAACATATTTCAGTCAGTCCGTTGCCGCATACGACCCAACCGCATTAGGAACCAAAAGCTTTAACATAAGTGCTGATGAATATAAACTGAAAGCTGCAGACGCAACGCCTGATACGACTTATACAACGGTACCCCTAAGTGCCGCCTTCGGCCAGCGATTGTTCAACCTGGCAACAACAGCGAGCAAAACTGATTTTACAAGCTATACTTACTTCACCGACAAGTTTAAAGGTATAGCATTGGTGCCGGGTAATTCCGATAAGATCCTCGGTATAAAACCAGGGGATGATTTTACGAAAATAGTAATGCACTTTCACACCACGAAAGATACGCTGGCAATCGAGTTCACACTTACAAACCTGATCAGCTACAACCAGATTATAGCCGATCGTTCTTCTTCCGAACTTGCTACGCTTACTACTAAGTACCAGGATACAGAGCCGAACGGAGACCTGCGCTATATTCAGGCAGGTGCAGGTATAGTAACGAAAATAGACTTCTCAAAATTTGAAGAGTTTGCGGCAACACAGGATAAACTGGTTATCAACTCGGCTGAATTGGTTATCAATGTAGAGGATCCGGGAAGTAATGTACCGCCTTCTAACCTGCTGGTTAAATTGGTAAAGGATAATAATCGTTTAAAGAAACCTGCCTTCCGCGGAAACAGTTCAGCCTATAGCAATGATATAACACAGATCAATTCCTATAAAGGCTTTATCAACTACGATCTCACCAATACTTCAAATTATTATTCAGGTGCTGTTCCGTTTGACAGTACCTTGAATATCATGAATGATCTCGGACGATTCTTTACGCTGAATTACTCTGAGACAGACAAGAAGTATAAAGGTTCTGCAAGTTTATTTTTTCAGCAACTGTTTAGTAAAACGGCTGAAGAGGCGAAATTTACCAAGGCAGTTCTTGTGCCGTATGAAGGTGCTTCTTCATCATTTCCGTATGGACGACATATACTCGGTAAGTCGATGAACCGTGTTGTCTTTAACAAGAATAATATAGTACTTCGTGTTTACTATACTGTTCCAACGGTAAACTAAACCCAATTTTTTTATGTGCGGAATTGTTGCTTATGTGGGCCCACGTCAGGCCCATGAAATTATTATTAAAGGTTTGAAACGTCTGGAATACCGCGGCTATGATAGCGCAGGTATTGCACTGCTGAATGGTGGCCTGAACGTTTACAAGAAAAAAGGCAAGGTATCTGAACTTGAGGCGCATCTGAAAGATAAAAGTCTCAACAGCAATATCGGTATTGGTCACACGCGCTGGGCTACCCACGGTGAACCGAACGACTGCAACGCTCACCCGCATTACTCGGCATCCGGTAAACTTGCTATCATTCACAATGGCATCATTGAGAACTATAGCGCGTTGAAACAAGAATTACTCCGTAAAGGACATACGTTTCAAAGTGAAACCGATACGGAAGTTTTCATTCACTTTATTGAAGATATAAAGGAGAATGAAGATTGCTCGCTGGAAGAGGCCGTACGCCTGGCGCTAACAAAAGTTATTGGTGCATACGCGATCGTTATCATGTCGCTTGAAGAACCGGATTTACTGGTGGCAGCTCGTAAAGGAAGCCCGCTGGTAATTGGCGTGGGCAAAAATGAATTCTTCCTGGCTTCTGATGCTACACCTATAGTAGAGTATACCAATGAAGTGGTGTATCTGAACGATCAGGAGATTGCGGTGATTCGCGATGGTAAACTTAGCATCACCAATACAGCCAATCTTCCATTAACACCCTATATACAGACCGTTGATCTTGAATTGGAAGCCATTGAAAAGGGTGGTTACGAGCACTTCATGATCAAGGAGATTTTTGAACAGCCTCGCTCCATTAAAGATTGTATGAGAGGTCGCCTGGATTCACAGCGCGGCAGACTTGTACTCGGTGGTTTGCGTGAATACGTAAATAAACTTGTTAATGCAGATCGCATTATCATTGTTGCCTGCGGAACTTCGTGGCACGCAGGTTTAGTAGCGGAATACTTCTTCGAAGAATTTTGTCGCATACCGGTAGAAGTAGAATATGCTTCTGAGTTTCGCTATAGAAACCCGGTGATCCGCGAAGGCGATGTTGTGATCGCTATATCTCAATCCGGTGAAACGGCCGATACATTGGCAGCCATTGAACTTGCCAAAGCAAAAGGCGCAGTAATTTTTGGTGTATGTAACGTAGTAGGTTCATCTATAGCGCGTGCTACACATGCCGGTGCCTATACACACGCAGGTCCTGAAATTGGTGTGGCTAGTACCAAAGCATTTACTGCGCAGTTAACCGTGCTGAACATGATAGCCCTGTTAGTAGCGGGTAAGAAAGGAACGATCAGCGAGCAGAAGCTTCACGAAATGCTGGTAGAGATGGAAACTATACCAGACAAAGTAGAGAAAGCTCTAAAACTGAATGATCAGATACAGGATATAGCGGCTACCTTTAAAGATGCTCACAACTTTATATACCTCGGCCGTGGCTACAACTTCCCGGTAGCGTTGGAAGGAGCATTGAAACTGAAGGAGATCTCCTATATACATGCTGAAGGTTATCCGGCTGCCGAAATGAAGCACGGACCTATCGCGTTGATTGATGAAGAAATGCCGGTAGCATTTATAGCCACCCGCGACAGCTCTTATGAAAAAGTGGTTTCCAATATACAGGAAGTAAAAGCACGTAAAGGAAGAGTAATCGCTGTAGTAACAGAAGGCGATCAGCTCATTCCGAAAATGGCGGAGTTTGTTATTGAAGTGCCGGCTGTACACGAAGCGCTTATGCCAATGGTATCGGTTATACCACTGCAGTTGCTTTCGTATCATATCGCGGTAATGCGTGGTTGCAACGTAGATCAGCCTCGTAACCTCGCTAAATCTGTGACCGTAGAATAAAATAGACCTATAGTAATTCAAAAGGCCTGCGGTAAATATATACCACAGGCCTTTTCTTTTATGTTGCCTGGCAACTAGTTGGTTACTTCGCCTTTAATAGTAAGCAGCACAACACCATCTTGTGTGTTAGAGTTGATGGTAACAGTTTTTGTAAATACACCGGCTTTTGCAGCGTTATAAGTTGCTTTTACAAAGCCTTGTCCACCGCTGGGTATAGGTTCTTTGCTATACTCTGCCACCGTGCAACCGCATGATGCTTGTACCGAAGTTATTACCAGCGGAGCATCGCCACTGTTGGTAAATTTGAATTCATGCGTTACAGGAACATTCAATTTGATCTTGCCAAAATCGAATGAAGTCTGCACCCATGCAAAAGCTGCTTCGCGCAGCGGATTGCTAGGCTTTTCGTTTGATGCCAGGGTTTGTGCAATAGCTATAGAAGCAAACACGAAACCGAGGATGATAAATGTTACTCTTTTCATAGTTTAAAGTTGTTTTTGGTTAAATAAAAAGTCTATGTCCGAACACAGTACAAAACTCCGTAAACCATTTAAAATCGCTTGTTAACGATTCTCTAAAAATTGTTAACAACTTGTTAAAGCATCAGCACACTTGCATCCAAACTCGTACCTTTATAGTGTGAAAAATTCTACGATCCGTCTTATTGTAATTCTGGCTACACTGTGCATTACCGGTATAACCATTACGCAATTATACTGGGTAAGACGTGCCTTTGATTTAAAAGAAGCAGAGTTTGAACGCACCGTTACGGCAGCACTATATAATGTAGCACAGCAGATATATGATATCAATGATACACCGCCACCTTCCAACAACCCGGTAAAGCAATTGTCTACAAATTACTTTGTTGTAATGGTGAACAACGAGTTGAATGCACGCCTGCTTGAATTTTTACTGCGAACAGAATTTGAGAAGCGAAATATCATGGTCGATTTCGAGTATGGTATATATGACTGTACTCATGAAAAAATTATATACGGCAATTACGTTCCATTAAAATCCAAACAGAAGAACATCAGCAACAGCTTGCCGCAGTGGTCAACGCATGGATATTATTTTGGTGTACAGTTTCCAAATCGTGAAGCGCACATTATTAACCAGATGGGTATATGGTCGTTCTCTTCGTTTGTGTTGCTGCTGGTGATTGTATTCTTTGCCTATACACTCTTTGTTATTTTGAAGCAGAAGCGCTTGTCAGAAGTACAGAAGGACTTCATCAATAACATGACACACGAGTTCAAGACTCCTATATCTACCATCGCTGTATCTACGGAGGTGCTGAAAGATCCGAACATCGTAAATCAACCAGAGCGCTTGCTGAATTATACCTCGATTATCGAAAAAGAAAACCTTCGTCTCAAGCAACAGGTTGAGCGCGTGCTGCAAATGGCGCGACTTGATAAAGAAGATATGGGCTTGAAGAAAGAGCGCGTTGAAATGACCCAGTTAATACAAGATGCCATTCGAAACACATCAGTAGCCCTGAACGAAAAGCGCGGTATAGTAAAAGAAGAATGCGACAGCGATCCCTGCTTGCTGCATGTAGATAAACTTCATATCACCAACGTACTGGCTAACCTGCTCGACAATGCCATTAAGTATTGCCGCGTAGAGCCTGAGATCACCATTAAAACCAGGCACCATGCTAAAGGCGTAACGGTGGAGGTTCATGATAACGGTATAGGTATAAGTTCAGAAAATCATAAGCGTGTATTCCAGAAATTTTTCCGTGTGCCTACCGGTAATGTTCACGATGTAAAAGGTTTTGGTTTAGGATTGAGCTATGTGAAGACTATAATCGAAGCACATGGAGGTACGATTACATTGCAAAGTGAAGTTGGAAAGGGAAGCTTGTTCAGATTTTTTTTACCAGTTGACTAAACAGTAACATCTATGAAAAGAATTTTATTGGTGGAGGATGACCCGAGCCTGGGCTTTGTGATTAAAGATAATCTGAGCCTGAAAGGTTATGATGTTACGCTTTGTACCGATGGTGAAGCCGCTGAGAATTCATTTAATACTTCTTCCTTCCAGCTCTGTATATTCGATGTAATGCTGCCAAAGAAGGATGGCTTTTCGCTGGCCAGGTATGTGCGCTCGAAGAACAAGAATATACCTATATTATTTCTGACTGCGAAAGCAATGATGGAAGATAAACTAACGGGCTTCCAGACGGGTGCAGATGACTATATTACAAAACCGTTCAGCCTCGAAGAACTTCTGTGTCGCATAGAGGTTTTTCTGCGGAGAAGTTCGGAAGAATTGCCGCATCAGTTAAAGAAGTTTCACGTTGGCAGTTATGAATTTGATTACACCACGCTCACGCTTCGAAACCCCGCGAGCGAAAAGACACTTACCCAAAAAGAAGCCGAAGTACTTCAGCTCCTGTACTACAACCGACATCGCGTATTGAAGCGCGAAGAAATTCTGAAAGAAGTATGGGGCGATGACGATTATTTTATGGGCCGCAGTATGGATGTATTTATCTCCAAGCTGCGCAAGTATCTGAAGGAAGATCCGGCAGTGCAGATCGTAAACTACCACGGTGTAGGCTTCCGGCTGGAAGTAGCCTGAGTATATATAGTATATTTTTCATATTAAGCGATGGCAACAGATTCTGCCGCACCATTGTTTTCGGGCAGTGAGAAATAGAATGTAGTGCCCTTGCCTTCCACACTTTCAAACCAGATACGGCCGCCATTCTTTTCAACAAATTCCTTGCAGAGTAAAAGACCAAGACCGGTTCCTTTTTCCTGTTTGGTGCCGGGTGTGGTTATACTTCCCAGGGTAAACATTCTGTGCTGGTTCGCGGCTGGTATACCCACCCCTGTATCCGCTACTGATAAAATTACCTGTTGATCGGTGCGCATGGCATTTAACGTAATGGTGCCACCAGTACCGGTAAACTTGATAGCGTTGGTAAGTAAATTTCGCAGCACCGACCGAATCATATTTAGATCAGCGTATGCTTGTAAAGAATGGTGTAAATTGTTTTTAACGTTAATGTTTTTTCTGCGAAGCTCGGCTTCCATTAACGATATAGTTTCTTCCGCTGTTCTTGAAAGATCAAGATAGCCGGGATCATACGTTTCTCCTTTCAATTGAAGCGTTGCCCATTGCAAAAGGTTCTCTATAAATTCAGTTGTCTGGCTGAACCGGACTTCAAGTGCTTTCGCGAGATTTTGAAATTCATCTTTACTTACATCGCCCGATTTTAAAAGCGAAAGCGCAAGTTGTAATGATCCGAGTGGTCCTTTAATATCGTGCGATACAACGGAGAATAGTTTGTCCTTTACGCGGTTTACTTCTTCCAGCTTTTCACTCTTGTGTTGTATCTCTTCAATGCGCAGTTGTACTTCGCGCTCCAGACGTTCGTTCTCTTCCTGGTTACGTTTCAGTTCGAGTTCTTTGGCAAGCTGATTTTCTTTTCGAAGTATATTCCAGCGATCGCCTAATGCAAAGGATATAAATAGCATTTGCATGATGCATCCCACCATAAGCCCGCTATAGTTTGTACTGAGGTAGCCCGGTATAAAACCAAGGTTGCTGATGGTAAAGAAAACGGCTGCGATTAAAACGGTGACCCAGGCCAGCAGGTAGTAGCGTGCTGAGCGATAATTTTTCAGGAAGCAATACCCGGCACTGATCAGCGCAAGCAAACAGTGGATGAGTATAAAATAGTGATGATATTCGTACGATACATTCGGAAAGAAAATGAACATGCACAACCCCGCCAGCAGATTGAGGGACATGTTGATGAGCATGAGGTTATCCAGCAACGGACTGAATTTCTTCAGGTTTAGAAAGGAGCGCGTCAGGAAAGTGGAAGTCAGTACAAACGCTGGACCCGAGAACATCGCGAAAATATCGTTCAGCCTCGGAGAATTTGGATATATATAGAAGAACGTATACCCCTGGAACAATGAAACTATATTTACCATGGACATCAATGTGAGTACATAGTAAAATGTAATGCGATCGCGAACCGACAGAAATAGGAACAACTGGTATAGCAGCATCAATATCATACCGCCATAAAAGAAACCGTTTACAATCTGCACGTTGTAACTGGCAGCATAGAACACCTCCGGCTTCCAGATGGTAACAGGCATTTGCACCGAAGATATAGTACTTATCTTCAGATAAATGGTGCGCGTTTCACCGGTAGGTATATTAAATGAAAATATAGGATGGCGGTGTGCTACATCGCGGCTCTTGATGGCCAGCCGGTCTCCCGAAGTTTTA
Source organism: uncultured Chitinophaga sp. (assembly GCA_902168205.1). Taxonomy (GTDB): domain Bacteria; phylum Bacteroidota; class Bacteroidia; order Cytophagales; family Cyclobacteriaceae; genus Ohtaekwangia; species Ohtaekwangia kribbensis. Next base: position 695,858 of record CABHOK010000014.1, read on the forward strand.
TGCAGGCCTACCAATGATGAATCGGTGAGCATATAAAAATCAATAAAGTCTAACGGAGCATAGGCAATCTCTATCAGCCAATCCTGATTGGCAGATTCATTTGTAATGGTTAGTTTGAACCAGTGCGTAGCGCGGTCGAAACCGAAGTTGGGAGATTTGGAAGGAGGAAGCGAGTCGAATTGTATACTCTTTATTTCCTCCAGTGTAAGTTTATGGGTTGCATCTCGCCAATGTCCGATGTTCCCCTTTACATCTATATGCCCGGCATTTTCCAGGCGTATAGTTTGAGGGTACATCTTGTAAGAGGCGAGCACAAGACAGATCAGGAGAAGAATTCTGCGGCCCATAAACACAATATACTATATATTACTTTAATGATGCGAACTCTTTCGCGAAATAGGTTAATATAATATCAGCTCCTGCCCGCTTCATACTCAATAACGTCTCCTTCATTACGCGCTCACCATCCAGCCAACCCTTCAGTGCGGCAGCCTTAATCATCGAGTACTCACCGCTAACATTATAGGCAGCGATGGGTAATGATGAATTGTCTTTTAACAACCGGATTATATCCAGATAAGAAAGTGCTGGCTTTACCATTAGAAAATCAGCGCCTTCCTGTGTATCGAGCTCTGCTTCAATCAATGCTTCCGTGCGATTGGCCGGATTCATCTGATACGTTTTCTTGTCACCAAATTTCGGAGCAGAGTCCAACGCATCACGAAACGGATTATAAAAACCACTGGCATATTTAGCGGTATAGCTCATGATGGACACTTGTGTAAATCCATTCTTGTCGAGTACATCGCGCAGGTATCCTACACGACCGTCCATCATGTCTGAAGGGCCGAGTATATCTATGCCGGTGTCGGCCTGAGCCAATGCCATTTTGCCGAGTATCTCCAGTGTCTCATCGTTCAGTATCTTTCCGTCTTTCACCAGGCCGTCATGTCCGTCAGAGCTATAGGGGTCCATCGCTACATCGGTCATGATACATGCTTCCGGAAATTGTTTTTTGATTTCACGGAGTGCACGGAGGTAAAAGAAATTCGGATCGTAACTCTTCGTTGCCGTTTTATCTTTATACTGATCTTCTACCGCCGGAAAAATATCAAACGCACGAATGCCGAGCTTTATACATTCTTCAACTTCCTTGAGCATAAGATCCGTTGAAAACCGGAATATGCCGGGCATGGATCCAACTTCAATTTTCTGATTCTTGCCATCCAGCAAAAACAACGGAAAGATCAGATCATCCGTAGTCACACGGGTCTCCTCCACCATAGCACGAACGGCCTCACTCTTTCTGTTTCGTCTGGGTCTGCGAATATTAAAGGACTGTAACATGTATATCTATATTTGATTCAAAGGTAGTGCTTCCGGCTAACCAAAAAAATGTTGATCTTCAGGTACACACTGTCCCTAACGGTTTATGATTAAGCGAACAATTTACATAACATTTATTTTCTTCTTTCTGTTTTCATGCGCTTCGCGAAAAAATAATATAAACGTTGACGCCATCGATAGGTTTGCATCATCATACTTTCCTGCTAACGAACCAGGAGGAGCTATTGTTATCATGAAACACGACAGTATAATTTTTTCGAAAGGCTATGGTGTAGCAGACTTAACAACGCACGAGCCCATTACTCCGAAAACTCTTTTCAACCTAGGCTCATTGTCCAAAACGTTTGTGGCCAATGCTATTCTTATTCTGCAGGAGCAGGGAAAGTTATCGGTGGAGGACAGCCTGTTGAAATATTTCCCTGATTTTAAAAATAAAATGATTGCTGCCAAGGTAAAGATCAAGCACTTGCTTACGCATACATCCGGTTTGCCGGATAACCGTCACGTTGCAAACGACACCGTGTTTTACCTCACTGCGAAAGATGCCGAGAACTGGTATCCGGAGATGCAGGTTGATTCACTTTTGTTCACACCGGGATCTCGCTTCGAATATTCCAACCCGGCATTTAACGGGCTAGCGTTAATCGTTGAGCAAGTAGCCGGCATGCCCTGGCAACGTTTCATAGCAGAAAATATCTTTAATCCATCGGGTATGAAAACGAGTACCATCACAGATGGGTCGCATCCACAGCAAGGCGTATCACATGGGTATATACTGAATCATGGGAAGTGGACTGAAGATGATTACGGTGAAGAACCAACTTTTGCTGCAGCAGGCAACGGTGGTGTGTGGAGTTCCGTTGAAGAACTGGCGATGTACGAACGTGCCTTGCGACATGCTATATTTCTGAAAGCAGAAACGATTCGTGACGCACGCACGGTAAAGCAATTCAGCAACTGGAGTGGCAATGAGCCTCCCTTTATAGGATGGTCGTGGTTTATAAGAGACCTCAGGAGCAACTTGCAAAGTATAGGACACCCGGGGAGTCAGGGCGGTTTTCTTACCAACTATATTACGATTCCCGGTAAAGGTATATTACTGGTAATACTTTGCAATGCACCGCGCGAGTCGTACGAGATGCAGGATTTTACAAACTATATACTTACTGAAATAGAGAAGCAGAACTGGTATGACTAAACGCAGATTTGGCTGGGCGCTTTTATTGATTTTTATAGTGATGAATGGTGTGGCATTTCAGCATGCTTATAAGTTTACACATTTCAGTGAAACCGCTGCTGCACGAACACAGGACCCCAAAGAACTATCCGTACTAAGTAAGGCGAAAATTCTTTTTACCGGTATAGATAATCCTCGCCCGGAAGCGAAGAGCCTTCCGGATATACCTTTTAAAACTATTCGCGTTATCAGTACACACGAGCTGGAGTGTTGGCAAATGGAAGTGCCGCGAGCCAGGGGAACGGTGATTATGTTTCACGGATATGCCGGAGAAAAATCTTCATTGCTCACCCGCGCTAAAGAATTCAGAAAGCTCGGCTATAACACCGTGCTTGTCGACTTCATGGGTTCCGGTGGCTCCACAGGCGATGGTACATCGATAGGGTATATGGAGGCCATACAGGTAAAAGATTGTTTTGAGTATATAAGCGAACAATCGAAGCATGTTATACTCTTTGGAACTTCGATGGGTGCTGCCGCTATATTAAAGGCGATGGATGACTATACATTGCCGGTAGAATCTATCATCCTGGAGTGTCCGTTCGGTTCATTGTATAAAACAGTTTGCGCTCGTTTTGAGTTGATGCATGTACCGGCCGTGCCGATGGCAGCTTTGCTATGCTTTTGGGGTGGTGTTCAGAATGGCTATTGGGCGTTTTCGCATAATCCGTCAGCGTATGCAAAATCTGTTTCGTGCCCGGTACTGTTGCTCTTTGGTGAAGACGATGATCGTGTAACGCACGAAGAAACCGATTTGATCTTTGCCAACCTTCATGGCAAAAAACAATTAAAAGTATATACCGGTATAGGACACAATGTATTTACAAAGTCGAATGAGAAACAGTGGGTGAAAGATGTTACGTCTTTCCTGGTCACCGTGAATTAATGATACCGGTCTATTATATGCTGACTGATCACTTTATAGATCTCGGCACGTTGCTCATCGTTCTGCAAAAACTCCATGTGGCGATCGAGTATTTCAAAGTCACCACGCCTTGCCGGACCTGTCTGTGCCTGCTCCGGTCCAATCGATATACTCTTGTTGATCATCTCTGCGATAAGCGGTTTCAGCCAATCAAAATTGAGATTGTTTTCTTTCATGATCTGCTGTGCGATCAACAGCATGTGATTGGTAAAGTTGGAGGCAAACACGGCAGCTACATGCATGGCCTTACGCTCTTGCGAAGTAACCTGGTGTACATTTTTGCTGATCGCTTTCGCCATGGCAAGCAACACTTTTTCCGTTCCCGGATTTTCACTCTCTACAAATATAGGTACATCCGCAAAGTCTACTTTTTTCGATTTGCTGAAAGTCTGCAACGGGTAGAACACTCCAATGCCGGGAATAGCCGCATACCCTAAAGCACTAAGTGGCTGGCTGCCCGATGTGTGAACGAGTATAGCTTCATCCGGAAGTATAATTTCCTGCACAATAGATTGAATAGCATCATCCGGCACAGCGATAATAAATATGGTTGAAGGACTGTCCGAAAAGTCAAGCGAGGTCTTTACATCAGCTTCGTATAGTTTGTCCACCAACGCTGCGGCATGTGCCGGATTTCTACTATATACTTCGCGTACGGCAAAATCGGTATTGTCTAAAGCCGGAGCCAGGTGCCAGGCTACATTTCCGGAGCCGATAAAAGAGACAAGTTTCATGACTATAATTCTTAATTTATACTATACCTTTTACAATACGATCTTTGCCATCCAGGTCTTTCATAATGGCTACATCATGAAAGTGGTTTGCTTTGAATATAGCTGCGGTTTCATGGCCAAAGCGTTCGTTGATTTCTACAATCAATAGCCCGCCATCGTTGAGTACTTCGTAGGCTTTCACTGCAATGGCTTTGTAAAACTTCAGGGCGTCATCATCAGGAACGAAGAGTGCAAGGTGTGGTTCATATTGCAATACATTCCTGTTCATCAACGCCCCTTCTGTTTGTGCTATATACGGTGGGTTACTAACAACAACATCAAGACCACCTAACGGGATGTTCTGCGTTAGTATATCATGTTGCAAAAATTCAACAGAGGCATTTAGCATCAGGGCATTTTCTTTTGCTATAGCCAGTGCTTCGGTGCTGATGTCGGTGGCAGTAACGGAAGCTTCCGGTAATTCTTTCTTGATCGTTACCGGTATACAGCCACTGCCGGTGCCTATATCCAGAATGTGGGGTGCGTGGTTCTTATACAGATTGGTATGGTGAAGAATTTCATGAATGAGGTATTCGGTTTCCGGGCGCGGTATGAGCACTGCGCTGTTTACTTTAAACATTCTTCCGAAAAATTCTGCTTCACCTAAAATATACTGAATGGGCTCGTGCTTGTTGATACGCTGTGCAATGGTGTATAATTCTTTTTCCTGTTCCTGGTCAAGTGCAAGCGGTTTTGCTGCGAGAATATCGGTTCGGTCGAGCCGGAGAATTTTAGCAAATACGAGATATGCTATGCTCCTGATTTCATCGGTGCTTTCCTTCAGGGTGATATTCGCGATGAAATCCTGAAAGACTGTTTTGGAATTCTTCATAGCTTGACAATCTTTGCAAGTATAAGGCAATGCTAAAACACGATCACCATATTGACGAAGTTTTTATGCAGCGTACCCTGGAGCTGGCGCAACTCGGAAGAGGACACGTTAGTCCGAACCCGCTGGTAGGCTCTGTGATTGTGTACGAAGGAAAAATTATAGGCGAAGGCTGGCATAAAAAATACGGTGAAGCACATGCTGAAGTAAATGCTGTTCGAAGTGTAGACAACAAAAATCTATTGCAACACAGCACAGTATATGTAAACCTTGAGCCATGCTCGCATACCGGTAAAACACCTCCGTGTGCCGACATGCTGATTGAGCACAAAGTAAAAAAAGTTGTTATCGCGAACTTGGACTCAAACCCTTTGGTAGCCGGCAACGGAGTGAAAAAATTGCGCACTGCCGGCATTGACGTGGTAACGGGTATACTGGAAAAACAAGGCCGCGATCTCAATAAGCGATTTTTTACTTTCATGGAGAAGAACCGCCCGTATACTATATTAAAATGGGCCGAGACTGCCGATGGATTTGTGGCACATGAGAACTTCGATTCGAAGTGGATCAGCAATGAACACGCACGACAACTCGTACACAAATGGCGAACGGAAGAAGATGCTATATTGGTGGGTGCCCGCACGGCAGCATACGACAATCCTCAATTGAATGTACGCGATTGGTCGGGAAGAAATCCAGTGCGCATAGTAATCGATCGTTACCTCAAGCTATCTTCAAAATTGCATCTCTTCGATAAGAAACAACATACACTTTGCTATAATGTTCTGAAACATGAAGAGCATGAAAACCTCTCGCTGGTGCGCATCGATGAGGATAAATTTATCTATAACCTTTTACAGGATTTATACCGCAGAAAGATTCAGTCCGCAATTATAGAGGGCGGTGCTTCTACGCTAGCGATGTTTATCGACAATAATCTCTGGGACGAAGCACGCATATTTACAGCTCCGCAGAAATTTGGTAAAGGTATACAGGCTCCGCACCATCCGGGTATACTTACCGAGCAGCACATGCTGGCAGGCGACAGTCTGAGTTTTTACCGGGCTATGCACTGATCATTTCCTTTTTCAGGTGAACAATTTTGTCCACCCGCAAAAAGGCGCTTTAACCGCTATTTAAATTGCTTACCTTTTTGACTACCGCGTATCGAAGTTATTTTTCATAAATAGTTTAATCTTTAAAACACTTATCTGCTATAGTGTCAACCGCCTCACTTAAATACGGATGGTATTTTGCTGGTTTAAACAATTAAGTATATGGAGATTTATTTCGATACGGACTATAAGCGGATTGAGTATAACGCTGCTCATCACATTTTGATAGCAACCTGGAAAGTAGCGCCAACTTCAAATGAATTCAGAACCGGAATGATGGCCATGGTTGATGCTATGGCACATTTTAAAACGGGCCGGGTTGTGTATGATGTAATTTACCTTGGTGCTCTTCTGGAGGAAGACCAGGTATGGACTGCTACCGAATGGCGCACACTCGCAGTAGCGGTTGGACATTCAAAAGTAGCATTTATACTTCCGGAAGATATCTTTACCAGTATGTCTATGGAAGACATGATGGAGAAGGCAGATAAAGAAGTCTCCTTCGCTTACTTTGGCAGAATGGAAGATGCTATACGTTGGGTAATTATTCCGCAGCAAAGAAATGGTACTGGAGCCAGTGCATTTCGTAGCACTACAGACAAGTAATATTTAAAGGCGTTATCCCGTGTGACGCAAATATACTTTTGTGACTTTTTAATACTTTTTGTTAACCAATTGAAGAGCATAGAGATTTATTTTGATACAGACTATGTAACCGTTAAGTACGATGCTGTTTATCATATTGTGATATCAATCTCGAATTTACCACCCACTTCAAAAGAGTTTAGAGATGGTATGATGGCCGTGCTTGGTGCGATGCAGCATTTTAAAGCTGACAGAGTTGTGTGATGTAACTAATCTGGGTGGGCTGCAAGAATGGCGGCCGCTAGCCGTGGCGACCCGCATTCCAAGGCTGCATGGGTAGCTCCGGATGATGTTTTCACGAATATGTCCATGGAAGACATGGCGGCACAGGCCGATAAAGATGTATCCTTCGGCTATTTCAACCGGATGGAAGACGCTATTCGCTGGGCATTTATTCCGCAGCAAACGAATGGCTTGAAAGCAACACCGTCAAAAAGCAAAGCTGATTTATGATCTTTACTCAGCTATAGTCGGCTTACTAAGCGGCCGATGTTTCGAGGTAAGTTTGTTGATAAAATCTTCCAGCGTATCATCATCGGCAAGCTGGTATTTCTTTTTCAACCGGTAGCGCGCTGTCTTTACACTTTCAGGTGATATGCCGAGTATAGAAGCAATTTCTTTTGCGTTAAGATTTACTTTGATGAGTGCCGATAGCCGAAGCTCGGCCATGGTAAGTTTTGGGTATAGATAACGCAATTGCGAAAAGAACCCCGGGTATATATCCTCGAAAGCTTTCTTGAAGTTTCCCCAGTCCTCTTCTGTAAGAATATTGATTTGAAGTACCTTGTCGAGTTTTTCTGCCTGCGTGGTATCTTCCGAAATGTTGGCACGCAGCGATTCAAGCTCGGTATTGATTTGTGCCAGTGCATCTGATTTCTCGATCAATCGTTTCAGGTATAGATCGAGTTCTTTTTTCTTCATGGCCAGGTTCTTGTTTGTAATTAACCGGAATCGGTTATAAAGTAAAAAGCCGATCAGCAGTAAAATGATCAGCGCCACTATAAATACGTTACGCTTGAAAGTATCAGCATCGTATTTCTGATTCAGCAGGATGATCTCAGATTCTTTTTTATCAAGCTCGTGCTTATAGTTTAGCTTCTCGATGGCGATAAGATTGTCGGCATTTCGCAGGCTGTCGTTTAGTGTAGTAAAGTTCAGATGGTCGCTATAGGCCTTTTCAAAATTATGAAGCATGGCATTAACGCGCGAAGAAAGGTCGTATCCTTCTGCTATATAATGGCGGTCATCCGCTTGAAGAGCCAGTGCCAGTCCGGTTTGTGCGGCCGCTAGTGCTTGTCGTGCATCGCCCAGGGCTAAGTATATTTTTCCCAACTGTATATATATCTCATACCGGGCAGAAGGGTTGCCGGAGCCAGGCTCTATCGACAGCGCTTTCTTTTCAATGGATAATGCTTCCGGGTATCGTTTCTGATTAAAATATACTTTACCTATACCCAGTAAAATAGCAGGCCGCAGGGAGTTTTCGTTTAATGCTTCCGATATTTTTAATGCAGCCTGGAGCTTTACCAGGGCCAGTGAATCTCTGCCGAATCGTGCATAAAAATCGCCCAGGTTATAGACAGCTGTCATTACATCAATCTGGTCGCCACTCGCTTCATACAATGCGATTGATTTATTGGAGAACTTCACGGCATTTGCTTCTTCGCCTGCAATAGCATATAAAATAGCAAGGTTATTATAGAGTGCCGGCAATGCCCCGGTTTTGTTTATCGACTTAAATATCTCGGTTGATTTGAGCAGGTAATCAGCAGCTTTCAATAGTTTGCCCTGTTTTTGGCATGCAAAAGCGAGGTAATTATAAACATAAGCTTCTCCGCTTTTATACCCTATTTTTTTTGAAAGTGCTAACGCTTTCTGAGCTGTATTAAAAACACTGTCGGTATGCATTCCTTCCTGCTGGGTGCAGATCACAATCAAGGTGTTAACCCGGTTCGTATCTTCCGGCAAGGTCGCGAGAACATTCTTTAAGCTGTCAAGCTTCCGCGATTGAGCCAGCGCAGCAAATGAAGTAAGGCTGATGAGAAGTGTTAGAAAATACCAGTTAGCTGTGCTGCGCATAGTTATATACTTATAAATGTGTGTGAACAGTTTGGTGTACAGACGCAATAATTCTATATGTACGTGCATTTTTGCAAGGGTTACAGTCATTACACAGTTGATCACCTTTTTGCTGCCCGACCGGATTGGTATCTCTTGCTGATTATGTTCAGCTTTGAATAAGCAGTAAGTCAAATACTGAGCAAAGTAAAAAGTAATCCGATGTTGATATGCATGCTGGTATAGCGATGTATGCACTGGTAGCAAAAAACCAAAACGATGGAAATACATACCTGCTTAGGGGTACCTACTTTGCGTTACTCTAATACAGAAGTAATTGACGGACCACAAACATTAAAAAGGCAACTGTATGGCAGTTTATTTTGATTCCGATTACAAAAGAATTGAATACGATGAAAAGAATAGGGTGCTGATAGCAACTTGGAAACTTGCGCCAGCATCAGAAGAATTCAGAAGTGGAATGATGGCCATGCTCGATGCCATGAAACAATTTAACACGGGCCGACTCGTATACGATGTTATTCCGCTGGGAGTTCTGCTCGAAGAAGACAGTATATGGGCAGCTACAGAATGGCGTGAGAAAGCTACGGCATTAGGACGCTCTAAAGTTGCCTTTGTTTTGCCGGATGATGTATTTACGGTGATGTCGGTTGAAAGTATGGTGGACAAAGAAAATCAGGAAGTTCCTATCGCCTACTTCAAAAGAATGGAAGACGCAATTCGATGGGCAGTTATACCAAGGCAAAAGATCGAAGTAAAAAGAGAGTCTTTTAAAGACAAAAGAATCTACGAAAGCGTGTTATAGTTCCCGGTTACCCTGGTAATTGCCAGATCTCTTGTACGATATTTTTTCCGCGGCCTATGACGTAGCGCACTTCAAGGTATTCATGTATGAAAAAAATCGAATCATTACGTTGAACATGCACCATACCACACTATACAGTAAAAAAGGAATTTAAAATCTAATTCATTTAACTAGACAGCTGAATCATCGGCTTTCAAGGAGAATAGCGGAATGTTTATTTTTTTGCTTTGATGCAACCATATCTGAACACCAACTACGCAAGTAAGGTTAATGTTAACCTCGCTGCACTACTGCTTTCAATAATTAGTAGCTATGTGAAATTTTTAAAAGAATAAACGAATACAGAAAATGCAGACTTTTTTTGAGAACAAGAGCGCCAAAGTATATTACGACACTAACCTTGATACGCTGTTTCTTGAATACACAGACAAGGTTGCCAATCACGAACAGTTTGTTGTTATCAATGCAGCTGTGTTGAAAGCATTTGAGAATTTACAGACGCGGAAGTGTGTTGCTGATATTCGTAAAATGGGTGTTATAAGTATAGAATCACAAAAGTGGGTTGTTGATATTCTTTTACCTGGAATGATAAAGCACCTGGGCGGAGAAATGCCGATTGTTGCTCAATTGCTTGATAGAGTTGAGATTTTTGCAAAAGTAGCCGCGAATAAAATCAATGAAAAAGTAAAAGACGATAAGAATGGTTTTAGGGTGATGCAGTTTACAGAACGTAAGGCGATGGAAGCCTATTTAAAAAGCGTTTAAATTTACTTTCCTAATATATACTCATGCATATATTTTTTGAAAACCAGAGCGCGAAAGTATATTATGATACAGCGCTCGATGCTTTGTTTCTGGAATATACCAATAAGGTTACCTGTCACGATCAATTTGTTGTTATCAATACAGCTGTTTTAAATGCCTTCACTAAACTTCAAACACAAAAATTTATAGCCGATGTTCGTAAGATGGGGGTTATCGGCATTGAATCACAAAAGTGGGTTGTTGATTATCTTCTTCCGGGCATGATAAAACATCTGTCCTCAAAAGATCTGATCCATGTTCAGTTTATGGATGAAGTAGAGATTTTCTCCAAGATTGCTGCAAATAAAATAAAGGATAAATCCAGCCAGGCAATAAAAGGCATTCAGATATCACAATTCTCCAATCGCGCTAAAATGGAAACCTATTTAAAAAGCTTTTAGTTACTTTCTTGCCAATAATATATATACTATTACTCCGGATAACGGTTAACCATTAATGGATAACGATTCACGATTAACGTTTATCCTACGAAAGAAATCCATAATCAAAGCATTCGGTTTTTCCGGAGTAGAATCCAGGGGAGGCTGAAACAATGTGCCCTTGTAAAAACGATGTCCTTTCAATTCGAGTCCGCGCACCTCACCACTGCGAGAGAAAGCCGTGAATACAAAAGGACCTTGTTGAAGTTTACGGGTATAGACCGGATTAACACCATAATTACAATTAAAGAATCCGGTAATAACATCTTTCTTTAACACCGTATATAGCCATGAATCCTTGTCGGTAATGACTACTTCTTCCTGTTGTCCTTTAAGCGAGCAACTCAGTTTGGCAATTACCAGTTGAGATGCATCGGGCTCACTTTCCTCATGGCCGGCATCGACTATACCTAAAACATTTTTAGCATACTCCACAACCATATACTGAAAGCCACCACACGTGCCGAGCAACGGAAAATTATTTTCGCGCGCCCAGCGAATTAACTTGTATACGGCATCATCATTTTTATAGGGCGAACCCGGAGCAATCCACAGTGCATCAATATACCCGGGTATTGATGCGGAAACCGGAATGTTATCCGTTGCTGCCCATGTTGTCTCAATCGGAAAATCAAGATGCTGCCGACAATGTGTTACAGCTTCGTTTAAAGCAATATGTGTATGCTTGTTGGCTGTGAAATCGCCAATGATCGCGATGCGGAGAGGTTTCATAGCAGTATAAAAAAGAATCCATCACAACGCAGTCACTACGCGAAGTATACCTGTCGTTATGATGGATTAATACGTTTCTTAAGATTACGCCAGACGTTTGGCCACTTCATCCCAGTTCACAACATTATACCAGTTGGCGATATACTCGTTGCGTTTGTTCTGATACTTCAGGTAATAAGCATGCTCCCACACATCAATGCCGAGTATCGGAGTTCCTTTCAATTCACTCACGTCCATCAGTGGATTATCCTGATTAGGTGTTGAACCAATTTTTAATTTACCGCTGCTGTCTTTTACCAGCCAGGCCCAGCCGGAGCCGAAACGAGTCATGGCAGCTTGTGTAAATTGTTCCTTGAATTTATCGAACGAACCGAAAGAACTATTGATAGCTTCACCAATTTTACCGGTAGGATTAGCACTTCCCGGCTTCATTACCTGCCAGAAGAAGTTATGATTCCATGCACCCCCACCGTTGTTTCTTGCTTTCGCAGAAAGTTTGGAAGCGTTGGCAAAGAAATCTTTCTCTGAGCTGAAAGTAATTTTCTCAGCAGCGATGGCTTCATTTACATTCTTGATATATGCTGTGTGGTGTTTCGTATAGTGAATCTCCATGGTAGTCGCATCAATGGAAGGTTCAAGTGCACTATACGCATAAGGCAGCGTTACTTGCGAAAACTGTAAAGCTGATTCCGATATAGTACCGGAATGTGAAGGTTGATCTTCTGCAAGGGCTTTAAAGGCCAGAGGCGTTCCGAGGGCGGTAAGGGTTGTAGCTTTTAAGGCTTGCTGCACAAATTCTCTTCGGGTTGTTTTCATAAACAGATATATTATAGTGTGATACTTCTGCAACCAGTATGGCCGCGTTTACCTGCACGAAATTTAGCCAAAAATATTTAGCTTGCACGGAAACAACTCCGAGTGTTATGAACGAAATATTATACGATCAGATTCCCTCGCTCGACCTGGCTGATTACTATGGTGGTGACGAGAACAAAAAGAAGAAATTTGTAGCAGACCTGGGTGCTGCCTATAATAACATTGGCTTCGTGGCTATCAAGAATCATTTTCTTACCGATGCCATGCAACAGGATTTGTACAAGACGATCAAAAACTTTTTTGCTTTGCCGGATGAGGTAAAAAAGAAATATGAACGGCCGGATTTGGCAGGTCAGCGGGGATATACCGGTAAAGGAAAAGAACATGCCAAGGGTAGAAATACCGGAGACCTGAAAGAGTTCTACCACGTTGGTCAGGATCTGGCCGAAGCAGAACTCAAGAGTGAAGATTACCCGGCCAATGTTTGGCCACAGGAAATTCCTGACTTTAAAAATATAAGCACGGATGTATACCGCGCGCTGGAAAAAACCGGCACCTATATGTTACGTGCTATAGCGCTATACCTGAACCTGCCTGAAAATTACTTTGACGACAAGATTAAGCACGGCAACAGTATATTGCGCCCCATACATTACTACCCTATCGAAAATCCGGATGCCGTGCCGGAAGATGCCGTGCGTGCTGCCGAACATGGAGATATAAATCTGATCACCTTGTTAATGGGTGCCAGTGCCGATGGTTTGCAGGTATTGCGCAGAGATGGTAAGTGGATACCAATAACAGCATTGCCTGATCAGCTCGTAGTAAATGTAGGCGACATGCTGGAGCGCCTTACCAATAAAAAGCTGAAATCAACGATACACCGTGTGGTAAATCCGCCACGCGCGTTAATGAATACACCACGTTACTCTATTCCATTCTTTATGCACCCGCGCTCGGAGATGAGTCTGGCTGCACTGAAAGATTGTGTAGATAGTGAGAACCCGAAGCAATGGGAAGATATTACAGCCGGAGAATTTCTCGATCAGCGTCTGCGCGAAATCGGATTGAAAAAATAATGGAAGCGAACACCGGTATACAGTTAGCATGATCGGGCGGGTTCGATACTATATCTTCCTGCGCGATATACTGATGCTCGCGGTCACCACGTTTGGCGGACCGCAGGCACATCTTGCTCATTTTCAAAAAGTGCTGGTAGACAAACGGAAGTATCTGACAGAGGATGATCTGATGGAGATCAATTCACTTTGTCAGATATTGCCCGGCCCCACTTCAACACAAACATTAACCGCTATAGGTTTCAAGATTGGCGGGCCTACGCTGGCCTACCTCACGTTGCTGGTATGGATACTTCCGGCTGTTATACTCATGACGCTTGCCGCGATGCTCATGTCGAGCATAGAAGAGAAAAACTGGTCGCTTGAATTCACGCGTTTCATACAACCCATGGCCGTAGGCTTTGTAAGCTATGGTGCGTTTGTAATTATACAGAAAACCGTGCGCACCAAAACAGGTATAGTGTTAATGGTAACGGCCGCTATACTTTCCTATCTCATTCAAACTCCCTATGTGTTTCCGGTTATATTGCTGTGCTCAGGTTTACTTACTGCACTGAAGTATAAAAATCAACCGAAAGAAGAGAAGGTGAAGATTGTAGTACCGTGGGCAAACTTTTTACTATGGGCAGGTGTATTGATTTTTGCTGCAGCACTTGGAGGTATAACGCGTGCGCTTCCCGTAAGGCTGTTTGAAAACTTCTATCGTAACGGGAGTCTTATATTCGGTGGCGGACAGGTACTCACTCCGTTGTTATATACCGAGTTCGTGCAATATGCACCCAAACAATATCTTACTTCAGGCGAATTTCTGTCGGGTTATGCTATAGCCCAATCGTTGCCAGGCCCGGTATTTTCATTCAGCTCGTATATAGGTGCATTGTCGATGCGCGAGTATGGAACCGGTGGAGAAATTCTTGGTGCACTGGTTTCTGCGTTCGGTATATTTTTACCCGGCACGTTTTTGATCTTCTTTGTGATTCGCTTCTGGGAAAGTCTCAAACGCTATAGGGCTGTGCGCGCATCGTTGGAAGGAATTACGGCTGCAAGTGCGGGACTCGTGGCAGCATCAGCGGTTATACTTTTTCAGCCGCTTGAGAATACCATTATAAATTTCAGTGTTACTATAGCAACATTTCTGTTGCTGCTATTTACCAAAATACCATCACCGCTAATTATACTCGGAGGATTGTTATTGGGTTTTGTTGTGCGATGGGCGACTGAACGTTAATCCAGAAAATCAACAGGCAGTTTAATCTGATCAGAGTAAAACTGCATGCGCGAATGATTCGTATCTAACGGTAATATCTTCTCAATTATTGTGTTCTTATGATTGATAAATACTTCAACATAAAAATTTCCGAGTAGATAAAGATTTACTTTATACCCGTAGTATCGGATCGCCATGATGAATGTACCTTTTTCGTACAACACATCAATTTTCTCTTCGAGCGCCAGCTTCTTATAGTCTTTCCACACGATCATGAGATGAACATACAGTAAAAATACCTCGGGCACAACATTGCATGTTATCGAAGTTTTTCGTTTACGGAGCAACGGTACTTCTCCGCGATAATATGGTTACAACTTCGTTGTACTAAGTTGCTGTTGTGTCCTATATAATTTCTAAAATATACTTACGCGCGTTGAGAAGTTTTGCATACAAATGTCAACTATACTGCGTCAGTACGTTCATGCATATACGCATAACGCAATTGTAATGTTGTGTTGATCTTTGAGACACCTGTCTGCTCTATAGTTTATAATTGGGCAACAGACTTAATGTTCAGAGAGATTAAAAAGAATAATGAATATGTCTGATTTAGATGAGAGATGTTGTGCCCGTGCTATATGCATTCACCAGGTTGATGAACGCAGAAAATTTTTCTCATCTTCTTTAAGAATTCTCCACATGAAGACATCTCTGACGTTTGCTGAAAACAGGCAGCGTTAATTTCAGAGAGACTATGAAAAGCAAAAAGCCTCTTGAAGAGGCTTTTATTTTTGGGGTGAATGATGGGACTCGAACCCACGACCCTCAGAATCACAATCTGATGTTCTAACCAACTGAACTACATCCACCATTTTGAGGACTGCAAATTTAGTGACCTGCTTCGAATTTGCAAAAAACATTTAAGATCATTTTCGATTAAACGTCAGGCGCTCGCCCGGGTGGCTTTCATCGAACTTCCCATCCTCGTACGCCAGGTGGCCCGAAACGAAAGTATGCGTGATGGTTGAATGAAATTTTGTTCCCTCCAGGGGCGACCATCCGCATTTTGATAAAATATTGGACTTGTGTACCGTCCAAGTTTTATCGAGGTCGGCCAGCACGAGGTCAGCAAAATATCCTTCACGAATAAAACCGCGCTTCTCGATCTGGAAAAGTATGGCCGGGTTATGACTCATTTTCTGTACGATCTTCTCCAAACTTATCCTTCCCTGTTGGTAAAACTCAAGCATCGCCACCAGGCTGTGTTGAACGAGTGGTCCTCCGGAAGGAGCCTTGAAGTATGTGTTGCTTTTTTCTTCGAGCAAGTGTGGTGCATGATCGGTAGCGATAACATCGATGCGATCTTCCAGCAATGCCTTGAAAATCTCCTGTTGATCGTGTGATGTCTTCACGGCCGGGTTCCACTTCAGCAATGTACCCAGTCGTTTATAGTCACTGTCATTAAACCACAAGTGATGAATACAGGCTTCGGCAGTGATCTTCTTTTGCTCCAGCGGAATGCTGTTATCAAATAACGAAATCTCTTTGGCGGTTGAGATGTGCAGTACGTGAAAACGTGCGCCATGTTTTTTAGCAAGGCCAATCGCGAACGATGAAGAGCGATAGCATGCTTCTTCACTCCGTATCAGCGGGTGGCATTCTATAGGTACATCTTCTCCATAACGATCTTTATACTCGGCTGTGTTTTTGCGAATGGTAGGTTCATCTTCACAATGCGCAGCGATGAGTGCCGGAAAGCGAGAGAAGAAACCTTCCAGTGTCTCCTGGTTATCAACAAGTAAATTGCCGGTAGATGAACCCATGAATATCTTCAGTCCGCATACTCTGGTAATATCGGTCTTCATTACTTCTTCCAGGTTATCGTTCGAAGCACCTATAAAGAAGGAGTAATTCGCTAATGATGTACGCGCAGCAATCTGATATTTTTCTTCCAACAACACCTGCGTAAAGGTTGGCGGGTTGGTGTTGGGCATTTCCATAAAACTGGTAACACCACCGGCAACAGCCGCCCGTGCTTCAGTTTGTATCGTTGCTTTGTGGGTTAAGCCGGGTTCGCGGAAGTGAACCTGGTCATCAATTGCTCCCGGTAGCAGGTATTTACCCTGGGCATCAATTACTTTATCGGCCATCGGGTACGACAGATCTTTTCCGATTCTTTCGATATACCGGTCTTTAATAAGTACATCTCCCTGAAAGACCTTGCCCTCATTAACTATATTTGCGTTCGTTATCAGCGTAGTTTTCATCGCAGTAAAATTAGAACCAAGTGTCTGCCATTACAACTTTCGAAGAATTTAATCTCAATAAACAATTACTCAACGCAGTTTCCGACCTGGGTTTTGAGCACCCCACGGAAATCCAGCAGAAATGTATTCCCATTATCCTCGCGGGGCAGGAAGTAATTGGCATTGCGCAGACCGGCACCGGTAAAACGGCTGCCTATCTTTTACCGCTGCTCATGAAGATCAAGTATGCACAAGGCACGGAGCCGCGTGCGTTGATTCTTGCACCGACAAAAGAGCTAACCATTCAATTGGCGGAACACACAAAACTACTCGCTAAATATACTGACCTGCGTATACTGCCGATCTACGGAGGTATAGGTCCTAAAGCACAAATTGAAAGCATTCAGCAAGGTGTCGATATATTGATATCTACTCCCGGGCGCTTTACCGAACTTTACCTGCGGGGTGAGATTCCGGTAAAGCAATTTAAAATGCTCGTGCTGGATGAAGCTGATCGTATGATGGACATGGGCTTTATGCCACAGCTTCGTAAAATTTTTGAAGTGATTCCGAGCAAGCGTCAGAACCTTTTGTTCTCGGCTACATTTCCGGAGAAAGTGGAGCGACTCTCGGGCGAGTTCCTGGAATTTCCAGTAAGAGTTGAGATAACGCCACAGGCTACACCGGCCCGGCAGGTAGAGCAGGAGTTGTATCATGTACCCAACATTAAAACGAAGATCAACTTTATAGAATACCTGCTCCGGAATAAAGAAGACTTTAACCGCGTGATGATTTTTACCCGCACGAAGGAGAATGCTGAAAATGTTTTCAAGTTCATTGAACGTAAAGATCTCGGCCCGGTGCGCGTGATACACTCGAACAAAGGGCAGAACAGTCGTATCAATGCCGTTAATGAATTTAAAGAAGGCAAGTTGCGTGTGCTTGTATCGACTGATGTAACGGCCCGTGGTATAGATGTGACGAAGGTATCACATGTTATAAACTTTGATGTACCTATACTATACGAAGACTACGTGCATCGTATTGGTAGAACAGGTCGTGCGTTTCAGGATGGCAAAGCGATTACATTCGTAAACCGCGCAGAAGAATATCATATTGAAAAAATTGAAAAGCTGATTCGCGAGAAAATACAGGCAAAGGATTTACCCGCTGAAGTGTTTGTAGAGAAAACATCTTTCGAAGAAAAGCAGGAAATAAACAAAGCGATTGATGATCAGAAGCGCAGAGACGATCCGGCCTTTAAAGGAGCGTTTCACGAGAAGAAAGATGCAAAACGTATCGAGGCAAAAAAGAATGAAAGCAAGGCCCGCGTTGGCAAACAAAAAGTAAAGAATAAACGTGACGACAGAAAGCGACCCGATATAAACCGGGAGGACAGGAAGAAACCTGATAAAAGAAGACCGCGGTAATTTATATGCGTTGCTATAAAAGCAGAATCATCGCAGGTATATATGCAATGCTCTGCAGTGCAGGGGCAGGCACGGCACAAGTCACAAACAATAACATTCAGAATGGTTCGCGATTGATGCAGGATGCTGCATATACAGAATCATCTACCGATCATGCCACAGTTGAGTGGGATTGTGTCAATAAATCACTCAAGGCTCTCACCAATAAATGTCTGATCTATCACAACGATCAGTGGTTTACGTTTCGTGTGAATCAATCAGGTAAATATTACTTAAATATAGCATCACTGGCATGTCGTGATGCACGAGGTATTCAGGCTATTATACTGCAAGGCAATCCATGCACTACTGAGCAATATCAGGTACTGAAGTGTATACCCAAAATTGAAGGCGATGATGTTTTCATAGAAATCGATTTGCTGTTAGCAGGTAATGACTACTTCGTAAACATCGATGGCTTCCTGGGTGACTTCTGCAAGTTTGAAATACAATTCAGCTCAAACCCCAAAGGCTTTCTGTACACATCTGAAAGTCTTGACACGTTATCACTAAAGGCAGATGTTACCGGCAAAGTAGTTGATCTGCATTGGACAGCCTCTGAGTCTTTGCTACAAACGCTGGAGCGATTTGAAGTATTCCGGAAACGTAAAGGCGAAGCTGCTTTGCCTGTTGCTGTATTTGCTCCTGTTTTGAATACGGCAGGAAAGTATATCACAAATTATTCAGCAACAGATGTGCTTTCAGAAGCCGGTATATATACCTACGAAGTTATAGCCGTCTATAAAGATAGCCAATTAAAAGAAGTCCTCGATCGTGAGTTGATTACATTCCGTCCATTAGCAAGTCTTGATCCCTATCTTCATGTTTCATTAGACTATAAGACCGGAACTAAAGTCCAATTGATGCTGATCGATGAAATGCGTGATGTTGTTCTAAAGCAAAACACCTTTGTGTTCAATGCCAGGCACGACCAACAACAAAAGATCTACATTGGCGATTATCTCGACAAAGGAATCAATCACTTCCTTGTTGTATCCACCAACTTAAAAACTTTCGAGAAGCGCGTTTATAAATTCACAGCGACAAACAAATAATCCACCAGCAACCTGTAGCTGGCACCGAGAAGACAATTACCGTCTCGCAGCTCAAAGCTTACACCCGCAGCTATTTCACCTGCCGCTAAAAAGTGTGTGCTCCCGGCACATGTAAAATTTTTTCATCGCTGCACGAAAGTGCTTAACTTGGTTGCCTTACAAACCCCAACTACAACCATGAAATTTCGAACTTTACGAGGTGTGTTATGCATTGCCTGCTGCGTGTGGTTTGCCCAGGCAACAGCACAAAACATTTCTCTTATTCCTGCTCCGGTAAGCTTGCGGCAGGAGACTGGTCACTTTCTGTTCACCAGCACTACAACGGTAGGTGTACCCGCCAAACAACCGGAAGTAGCACGCATTGCCCAGTACCTCGTTGACAAAGTAAAACCTGCTACCGGGTATATATTAACAGTAGCTGAGTCAAACACGGCACATGTCATACTTCAGCTCAACGCAAAACCGGATGCGCGCCTCGGACAGGAAGGATATACTCTACACACAGTGGCTGGTAAAGCTGAGATAAACGCGAATACACCGGCCGGTATATTTTACGGTGTGCAAACCTTGTTGCAACTTTTGCCGCCCGAAATAGAGTCTTCTTCCCTGGTAAAAGATGCTGAGTGGAAGGTGCCTGCAGTTACAATTGTAGATTACCCTCGCTTTAGCTGGCGAGGACAAATGTTTGATGTAAGCCGACACTTCTTTTCTAAAGAATATGTAAAGAAGTATATAGATCGCATGGCTAAGTATAAAATGAATCGTTTCCATTGGCATCTTACCGATGACAACGGCTGGCGTATTGAAATAAAAAGTCTGCCGCGCTTAACTTCGGTTGGTGCATGGCGTGTGCCGCGTGTTGGTACGTTCGGCAGTAACGATGCGCCTAAGCCTGGTGAGTTGGCTACCTATGGCGGCTTCTATACGCAGCAGGATATAAAAGAAATTGTGCAGTATGCAAAGGAGCGCTATATAGAAGTACTTCCGGAAATAGATGTGCCCGGTCATAGTATGGCAGCACTGGCTTCGTATCCGGACCTTTCGGTTACCAACGATACAACGCTGCGGGTAAACCCGGGATCGAGTTTCTCAACGTGGTTTGGCAATGGCAAATTCGAAATGCACCTCGATAATACACTTGATCCTACCGATGAAAAGGTATATCAGTTCCTGGATAAAGTATTTACCGAAGTAGCCGCATTATTCCCGTTTGAATATATACACATGGGCGGTGACGAATGCTATAAAGGTTTTTGGGAGCGCGACAAAAACGTGCAGGCGTTCATGAAGAAAAATAATCTGAAGAATGCTGAGGAGCTACAATCTTACTTTGTGAAACGTGTTGGCAAGATCATTCAGAATAAGAAAAAGAAGATGATCGGGTGGGACGAGATATTGGAAGGCGGTATCGCACCGGGTGCTGCCGTGATGAGCTGGCGCGGTACCAAAGGAGGTATAGAAGCTGCACACCTCAAACATCCCGTTGTGATGAGTCCGGCACCGGTATATTATCTCGATATGTACCAGGGGGAACGATCTATTGAGCCTCCGGTATATGGCAGTTCGCGATTGAAGGAAGTATATACCTTTGACCTGGTTCCTGCTGAAATGGACTCAACGTATGTGCTGGGGGCGCAAGGCAACTTGTGGACAGAACAGATACCCACAGAGGCACATGCCGAGTATATGATATACCCGCGTGCGCTTGCTATGGCAGAAGCATTCTGGACACCGGAGAAACAAAAAGACTGGCCAAACTTTGTAACACGGGTAGAAGAACACTTTAAACGCATGGATGAAGCGCATATAAACTATGCTCCGAGTATGTACGATCCCATCATTACCGTAAAGAAGAGTCCACAAGGTAAAATCATGATCGATCTTGCATCAGAAGTACCGGAACTCGATATCTTCTATACCGTTGATAATACAATTCCTAATCAATATTCGCCACGGTATAGTACTGCATTTGAATTTCCGACAGGTGCCGATAATCTGCGCATTATCACCTATCGTAAAGGTGAGCCTGCAGGGAGGTTGATTACGTTGAAAACGGAAGATCTTGAAAAAAGAATAAGGAAGTAAGCGTAAAATATAACGTACTGCTATAAATTGCCCGGATAAATATCCGGGCTTTTTTTATGGGCTACAAATCAGTTTCAGAAATAGTCGTAAGCGATCATGATGTGCGTATCGATGAAAGTCACTTTACAATACCTGTACCGTTGCAAACTTTAAAAGACATACTTGGTACTACACCGGCTGTATTTAAAGGCAAGTACAATACGGTTTATACCTGGCATGATCTGGGAATACGTGCATACTCCAGTGATAAAGTAAATGTGCAGGCGTTGGGTCTGGACTTTTTAAAACACAGAGAGTATAATTTTACACCATCGTCACTGTATACCGGTAAATTAGAAATAGGCGATCAGGACTATGCTGCCATTTGTGTGGAGCGAAAGGATGAGCACGATGATTCCATGGAGATCACGCTTGGTGTAAACCACATATTTATAGATCTGAATGAATCAGGTGCTATTGCAGCGATAGAAATTTCTGAAGTGAAGGCACCGGAGCCGATAGGAGACCCGGACCGGTATAAATTTACACCCATCGCTGGTGAAAAGATTGAGTTTAAAGATTTCAATTTTAAACTGGCAATTATACAGGTGCTAATGTATGAAAAGGAACTGCTCAAACCTGCCTTCGATATATTTGAGTTTGCCAAGCGATACCACGAACGTGCGATCGATGTAAACAGCGAAGGCTACGACATTATTCCTGAAGTAAAAGAATACTTTGAGAAACTGGAGATCGATAGGAAGTATGCTGACGAGATAACGGAGATTATACAGGATGGCGGCAATGATATATACATGAACATGATCGCCTTCTGGAGTGGCGAAGATGATGTATTCAATATTCGCTCATTCGAAGATGCTGACCATTTTAAGAACCTGAAAAAAATGGAAATATTTTACGATGAGAACATAGATGCTATACGCGAAGAATTGCGTGTAAAAGGTATAGACGTGGATTTATATTAATCAGTATAGATACTTACAGCAGTGAGTGTTACTGCCGTAAGTATTTTCTTATCAAGCGGCCGCCATTTCTGTAGCTTTTACAACCTCGGTTGCAAACTTGGTGACCTTCACCACTTCACCATTGGCATTAAGAATCGGATTGTAGATTGCATTTAGCCATACAGTTTTGCCCGATGCTGTAAGGCGCCTGAAAACACCTTTTGTAGCTTTACCAGCCGCAAGGTCTCTCCAGAAAGTCCTGTAATCATCCTGCACCCGTATATCTTCCGGAACAAACTTGTGGTGGTGGTGTCCTGCTATATCTTCGAGACGATACTCCATTGTTCTGAGAAAGTTCTCATTTGCCGTGAGTACAGTTCCATGGGGAGTAAATTCAATAATGGCCATTGTTGCGTTGATGCCTTCAATAACACCTTTGCTCTCAGCCATCATTTCCTGTTCATGGGTTATATCGGTGGCAAATTTTACGATCTTTATAACATTGCCGGCCGCGTCCAATATAGGATTGTAAATAGCATTCAGCCATTTGATTTGTCCATCCTGCGACAGCCGCTTGAATACACCTTTAATCGATTCTCCAGCCGCAAGGCGATTCCAGAAAGTTTTATACTCGTTCGAATGTAGTATATCATTCGGAACAAACCTCCGGTGATGCATGCCGGTAATTTCCTCAAGCCTGTAATTCATGGTTCTCAGAAAGATTGAATTTGCATGGAGAATATGCCCGTCCGGTGTAAATTCTATAGTAGCCATGGTAGCGTTAATACCATTAAGAATACTCATCATTTCAGCAGAAGCTTTATTAAGCGCATCGCTTTTACGCTGCATTTCCTCTTGTGTTGCCTGCAACTCTTCCATATTCTGGCGCATTTCTTCTTCCTGTGCACGCATCTCTTCGGCTTGTTGCTGACTTGCACTTAGTAATGATAATATGCGCTCGCTTTCCTTAACGTGTTTGATGCTGGCCGCTATATTCTCCGACAGCTTCCGGATGAAGTCAATCTTGTGCGCTGGAAATTCATGAAACGAAGCGAGCTCAAGTACACCAAAAACTTTCTCGTTAATGAGCAGTGGTGATATAAGAATAGATTTTGGTGCGGCCTGTCCCAAACCGGAAGTGATCTTTACGTAACCGGCAGGCGTTTGAGTCATATATATAGTCTCTCGTTCCAGTACACACTGTCCTACAAGACCTTCGCCCAGATTTACCTTGTTTGATACATACTTCTTGCGATCGTAAGCATAGCATGCAATCATATCCAGGTATGCATCATCGCCCTCACCCTCCAGAACGAAGAGCGCTCCCTGATTGGCTTCTACATATTTAATGAGGTTGCTGAGTATATCGTCAGACAGTTTTTGCAAGTCGAGGGATTCTTTATTACGAAGTATATCTGCAAACTTCGCCAGCCCTACATTGAGCCAGTTTCGTTCGTGTTCTTCCTGCGATAATTTGGCAAGATGATTTTTGATGGATGCGAGAGATGCTCCCAACTCGCTATCGAGTAGTTCTTCTGATACATCAATCGCCAGATTCCCC
Organism: uncultured Chitinophaga sp.; assembly: GCA_902168205.1. Classification (GTDB taxonomy): domain Bacteria; phylum Bacteroidota; class Bacteroidia; order Cytophagales; family Cyclobacteriaceae; genus Ohtaekwangia; species Ohtaekwangia kribbensis. The sequence continues at coordinate 720,054 of CABHOK010000014.1, forward strand.
TTCTCAATTTCCTTAATAAAAGCTGATGCTTTTTTAGCTTGTTCCAGTTGACGTTCAAGTCCACTCCTGACTTCCTTCAGAGCTTTCTGTTGAAATAGTAGTTTCATGTTGATTAACTTGGTAATAAAAAATTATGATGCATAAGAGGTTGTTGTACGGGGGAGTGTAACCTCATAAAGCTTAGATCCAATTGTAATGCCGGGTTCAAAAATGTGCTTTGACTTCGCTGCTCCGATGCCAAACTATATTTTGTAACGATATACATTATGGCTTTTTGCATGCCTTTTCGCGGTTCATTATAACTGTTATAACACGTAGCGATTGGTTTTGTTTGGCGATGGTTGTCTTAATTTGAGATATTTTGTTCCGTTTCTATAACGATTGTGCACCCATGTGAGTGTAAACATTGTCGCATTTGACCCGATTGATGTCGCGTTTCCGGATCGTGACATTATTTACTGTAGAGTAATTTTGATCTATACCAAGTAAGCAAACGAATCATGGAAAACACGAAGAATATAACCAAGTTTACAGGCATTGACGAGTACATTGCAGCTTTTCCCGCGGATGTTCAGAAGCTGTTGGAGAGTATAAGAGGTACGATTCGGAAGGCGGCACCGAAAGCGGAGGAAACTATAAAGTATGCGATGCCCACATTTATACTGAATGGTAACCTGATACATTTTGCTGCCTATAAAAATCACATCGGTATATATCCGGTGCCACGCGGTGACGATTCATTCAAGAAACTACTGGTGAGATACGAAGGCGATAAAAGCACCATGCGGATTCCACTGCATGAACCACTACCGTTAACGCTGATAGGTAAGATTGTGAAGTATAATGTGAAGCGGAATCAGAAGTCGCTTAAAAGCAAATAGATATAGCGCTGTTTTTTAAAATTCGGAACCACTGCCAGTATAAATTGCTTTCACGTATTTTGAACCACTGTTTTTAAAGTCATCATATCCGTCAATAAGTATGGCACAACCTTCTGGACCGATATGGTTTTTAACAAGGATAAATATTTTCTCAGCACCCAACGGATCAACACCCAGAAGATCGAAAATTATTTTGTCAGACCATGAAAGTGAGCAAAGCACGCTTAGTATTTTTCTTGGTGTGCCTGCAAGCTCAATAATTTTCGTTTTAGGCTTAATATGGGCTATATCGTAAATCTCATTTGGCAGTGAGCTATCAGGACTACTTGCATTTTCGATATAGTCTTTTACAGTAAGTCTTTTGAAAAACCGTTGCCAAACAGTTTCTTCAATGGATGAAACAAACCTAAACGGTTCATTAACGAAGACCTTACCATCAGATTCTCTCTTTAAAAATATATTGACAAGGCGATCACGTAAGGAGACGAAATGGGGGCCATTATCGATATCTATAATAAGAATTTCACCCTGTTGTACAGTGAATGGAGGAATAAAGAAATTGTCTACTGTAAAACCTGCTGAATGCACCATTATTGCAAGGCATACGAAGGCTGTCTTTCAATAACATAGGTCTGGGCGATTTTATCATGTAACGAACGCTTGCGTGAGTCGGCTAACAGCACGATAGCATCAACGATGGTAATAAAGTAACTTACATAGTTTACGATCTGAAGTGATGTGAACTGATTATTATACTGTGAGTACTCCATAAATCCATTAATTTCTTCGAAGTTTGGGCTGAGGTATATCCCAATTGTAATAACAAGTACAATCAATCCTGGTACAATATTAAATATATTTCTAAGGAATATCTCTTGCAATCCAGCTTTCTCAAATCGTATATCTACCACTCTTAGCTTCAATGCCATCTTGCCCAGTGTAGCCCCATATATATATTCCATCATAGGTTTATACGCTAGCGACACGAGGGTAATAACAGCAAGCAATATGGGACTTTTGGTTGACGTAACATTAAAATACATTAACCCTACCGATACAGGCGCTATCACCAGACCATCTATAAACATAGCGCCAAACCGAACCCAAAAACCTCCGTATACAACGGTGTTAGGATCAATTGTAGCATTGGGTTGAGGTGCATCGAGGATTTCCATAACAGGTATATAGTTGGGTAGGTATTTTAGTTTTGGTCTTTATTCAATAGTCACATGGGTTAAGATTATATCTGCAATTCTGTCACAGAACTAGTCATTTCTACTCTTCAATTTACAAATTTTCATTTCTTATGAAAAAGAAATTCTAAAGGAGAATCTGCCTTAGTATTTTATCAGTTTAGTATGATTGCCTGAGATAGCATCAGAATAACTCACTGTCAATTCTCGTTTTTCTGACATTCTTTTTATAGTTGGCAAATCCATTTCGAATGTAGTATCGAAATTCAAAAGGACTCTTACCTTTTTCGACTTTATTTCGTACAGGCACAGTTGTGGCATTTGTTTTTGTTCGGTACCTGTGGATTTGAAATAGAAAATGATCTCGTGGTCAGAATCGAAGTGTTGCAATTCACGATCGTTGTTACCAATAAGTCCTGACAGCTCAACATCTATATTTCGTGTTTTCAAGTTGAATATTTTAATGACAGCCTTATCAAACGTGTTGTTACTTTGTTCAAAAATCAGAAATCGCGAGTTCTTGTCCCAATAGAAGTTAGGTGGTGGTAAGTCTTTAGTAATGCAATTAGCGATTTCTATGCTCTTCTCAGAACCATTATCAGTCAATTGCATGCTATATTGATACTGTAAATCGCTCAACTCTTTTGTGTTTATTAAAATAGAAAATCTTCCATCTGGAGAATTAAAATGTTTTTCTTGTTGAGTTGAAAGAAAAAGTATTGAAATAAGTACTAGATTTTTCATATATAAAACAATTCACAAGTATTCACTAAGCGTTTTATAAAAACTGGTTTTATCAGCATTATCCGGAAGTCCTGAAACCTGCCCATCACCCAGCTCCATGATTATCCAGCTTCCATCTTTCTTTTGAGCAATGTCCATTGCAAAGAAGTTACTCTTTATGGTTTTACCAACTTCTTTGAATTTATCAAGGTCGGGTCTGGTGTTCCCGTAGTCACCTTCATCCCAATAATTGAAAACCTCAATTAATTCGCCATAAAGGAAGAACAGCCTGAACTCCTTTGTCAAGGGCATTTTACTTTTCGAATGATTGGTGAGGAACTCAAGCTCTTCAAATTTTCTGAAGACTAATCCTTTATTTAGATATGATCCCTGCAATTCAAGAAATCGCGATACTACTTTTCTAACGGCATCTCTGTCTGAGGCATTCGGTATGAAGCAAGCCTCTTTCCAGTTGTGTTTTAATGACTTTACGAAGTCTTTAACAATGATTGCTTCTTCCTGGAATACATCGGTAAGTTTAAAAACCTTCTCGAAGTCTATAGGTTCGTCCATCACCATCCAGTTCGTTCTGGGTGTAAGTCCTTCGATATATTTGTATGATGAAGGCAAATAGTGACATGTCTCGTATTCTTTCGGTGTGTTTACCAGTTTGATGTTTTTACTAAGTAAATGCTCAAATAAAAATTTGTACTTGTCAGGCTGAATCATCCATCCTCTATAGATGGCTAATTCTAACGTATCGTTTCCCTTTATTCTTGAAGTTGCCTTGAGAATATTTTGATTATCCAGTCCTTCAAAATTTAAGAGGCTGATTGTAAACCCTTGCTCCGTGGCAGCCCAGTATTCTTCCTCAAAGTCAGGATCAACTTTTTTATCAATGAGGTTATCACAAAAAATGATTCTCATAGTTGCAAGTCGATTGATACTATGATATGGATCTTTCGTTAGAAACGATAGAGTGTCGTTCCACCACATACGTGCCAGCGATCTTGTCATGAAGCGCTTGCTTTTGTGAATTTGAGATTAGCACGATAGCTTCTACAATGAAAAGCATAAGAAATATAATGTTTAGAATTTGGATGGCATTTAATGGGGAAGAGGTGGAAGACGTTGAAATGGATGACGAATCGAAGTGCTGCAGGTTGTAGTAATTATACATAGTATAAACCAATCCCAGAAGAGGATAAACGATTTGAAAAATATTGCGTAGCAGGATCTCATGCAATTCACATCTTTCAAAATTTCTGTTTACTACTTTTAGCCTTAACGCCATTTTGCCCACCGTGGCTCCGTAGATATACTCCATTGCCGGCCGGTATGCAATTGTTAATAGCGAAGTGAGTGCTATCAATATTGTGGTTTCGTAGTATCTGCTGGTAAGATAACCGATTCCCCAGTTAATGGGTGCCATAATAAGACCATCAATAAACGTGGCACCAAAGCGTTGCCAAAAGCCTCCATAAACAACGCCTGCCGGATTAACAACAGTGTGTTGGGGTGCATCAAGAATTTCCATACACGTATAAAAGGTCAGGTTAATTATTGCCGTTAATATACCCATTATCGTTATCGCATTGACGCGAAGTAATATTAATTTGATAATTATACGATTCTTCTACCGTTATTATTCTCCTCTCAAATAATCAACAGGATTGGCACTCGCTGTTTTTATGGTTTGAATTCCTGATACCAACAGAACAATAATCATAACGATCACTACCGGTAAGAATGCCAGCCATAGCGTTAATTGAATTCTTTCCGGATAATTTGAAAGCCACTCTTTTGCCAGTATATAAATGACAGGAGTGGCAAGTATAGCTGCAATCGCGATCAACCTTACGTTGGTTTTAGAAAGCAATATGGTTACTCCCAATACAGAAGCTCCCAGAACTTTACGAATGCTGATCTCTTTCAAGCGCGAATTCATTTCAAAAAGCGTCATGCCTACAATTCCAAGACAGGCAACAATAATCGCTATACCTGCAAATAGTGTAAATATTTTCTGGAAATATACTTCGCTTCTGAATTGACGGTCATAGTATTCATCCAGGAAGAAGTAGTCGAATGGCCGGTCCGGGAAGAGTTCTCTCCAGGTGCTTTCTATTTGAGACAACGACTGCTGATGGCGGCTGCCTTCTTTTAATCTCACGGAGAAATACACCTGTTGAAAAGTTGCATAGTTGTGAAATAGGATCGTAGGGTATACTTCTTTCTTGGTGGCTTCGTGATGATAGTCGCTAATCACACCAATGATGCGACACTTCAGTGGCTCATCAAAGGCTTCGAAATATATTTCCTGGTTAAGCGCTTCTGACGCAGAGGTAAATCCCAGCTGACGGGTTGCGCGTTCGTTTAAAATCACAGACGACCAGTTAGCAGTTTCCCATGGAGCTGTGCCGTTAAATTTTGATGGAACTTCAAAACTGTTGCCAGCGATCAAATCAATGTTATAGGTGTTGATGAAGTCGGCACTTACAAAAAGTGTTTTATATACTGCCGGATCGTAGGGGTCACCTATATTTCGTTTGATCAGATTGACATAATTGAAACCAATCTCCGAACCGGGTATAGCAGATGAACTTGCCAGTGATTGCACAGCCGGGTATTGCAGTAATTTATTCTGAAATGTTTCGAATTCACCATACTTCGTGGTTAACTCCTGGTTTGAGTATGCGGTAGGATTTCGAATCGCCACAACGGTTTCAAGTTCAATACCTTTGTTGATCAACTTCATGAAATCAAGTTGCTGTTGTACGGTCATGACAAACGCAACAAGTATAATAGAGACCGTAAATTGGAACACCACGAGAGTTTGTCTCACTTTGCTGCCTGACCTATATTTACTCATGTTTCCCTTCAGTGCAGCAACAGGATCAAACTTCAATAGAAATATAGCCGGGTATATTCCCGCAGAGACAGATCCGATCAGGAATAGTACAGCAGCACCCGTCCATACAAAAGACTGATTAGCCGAAATGTACTCGAGCTGAACTCCGGTGAGATCCGTATAGTAAGGAGCGAATGCAATAATGACTACAACGGAGAGGGTAAACGCCCCTAGTGTGAGACAGCAGTACTCGGTGAGATATTGTACAGCCAGATTCAGTTTGCCGGAACCGATAACTCTTCTTACGCTAAATTCTTTGGTGCGCGATATAAACCTCGATGTCTCCAGGTTAATATAGTTTATCCACGCAATTACAAGTATAATGAATCCTATACAGCCAAGCAGATAAAGTAATTCCTTGTTGCCGTTCGCTTCAAGTTCATCCTTGCAATGTGAAGACAAATGAATGTCTGTAATGGGCTGAAGATATACTTCAGTATCTTTAATTAGCTTGTTTTCCTTTTCCAGTTGATGAAGTAATCGATTAAGCTTTTGTTCAATAACATCGGGCTGTATTTTGTCTGAAAAGGTTACATAGGTCATCAGTCTTCCCTCACCCCAGAGATCTACTGAAGCTTCGGGACGAGTATCATTGATTTGCTCAATTATAGTCGCATGGAAATGTGCGTTCTCCGGAATATCCTTTATTACACCCCGTATAGTATAGTGACCTCCTTCCGAGTGATCGTCTATTCTGTCGAGTATCTGGCCGACCGGGTCTTTATCTCCGAATAATTTTTTTGCTATTGTCTCGGAAATCGCAATGCTATTTGGTTCTTTCATAGCCGTTGCTGCGTTGCCGTGAAGTAGCAACGAAGGAAACACAGCGAAGAAAGCTGAATCGGAGCTGAGCCAGCCACCCGTTTCGTTATATATCTTGCCCTGATAGCGGAACAGAAAACCGGTGTTGGCGGGAATCTTATAGAAACCTGTTACACTTCGTACCTCCGGGAAGTTCTCCTTCAACAGCATCCGTATTCCGGGGAAAGTCTTGGCTGACGTTTCTACCAATTCACCATTCTCATAACGTTTTAGTCCAATGCGGTATATATAGTCTTTGTTGGTATGGAACTGATCGTAGCTTAGCTGAAAGCTGATATAGTGTACGATAAGTAGAAAAGCCGATATACCTATAGAAAGTCCTATAACATTGATGAGTGTAAAGATTTTGCTTCGGGTGAGATGGCGGAAGGCAACTTTAAGATGGGTTGTTAGCATGGCACAAGAGGGTTTGGGAAATCTAATATACAGCAAATATGGATGCGTTCTTTATCCCATTTCATAGGGAATAATCCCTATGAAATGGATATATCGCTATACAAAAATTAATGATGCCAAGCGATTCCCCTTTGACTTGTCCACTTACCATTTTCCTTTTTAAGCATCAATTGCCACCCGTTTCCGCAGAGGCCTAGACATAAATGGCTACCATCATTACGGCTGTCGTCCCGTCTTTCGAAAACAGCGGAGGACTAAATACGTACCAATTTTCTTTATTGCTTAAATTAAACTTTAGTCGATTGTTGTCCCAACTGAAATTTGAAGCAGATGATAATTGATATCGCATACCTTCAACGTCTTCAGGACTTAAGCATTTGTCAAGACTAAAATTATATTCTATGGCAACCTTCAATTCCAAGAAGTGTTGCTTGCGATCTGATCCGGTTGAGTGTTGTGCTGTATTTTTACTTTCAAGTAAGCTTAACAAAAATTCTTTATTGCTTTTGGTGACAAAACTTAACACTTCATAAATCCTGTCATCATTTCTGTTTTCTCGAATACAACCACACAAGGCAATAATGATGCACAGAATCAAAAATTGTTTCATATGAATTTGTGTCACTACGTGCAGTATTAATACATCGTTACTTCCCTCCCAGCTTCTGCCTTCGGTTGTTTCGGATCAATGCCACTATATAGCCTCCTAACACAGACAAGACCAAATATATAGGGAACGCCCACGTTAACGTTGTAAGAAGACCACGCAGAAAATCTTCGGCACCATTAAGTGCATATTCGGAAGAGCGTTGTGAGAACTTCACTATATGGAAGATCAGGAGGATGACCAGTATTATGGACGAGTATTGAAAGAACTGCTTTTTCATTGACGAACTGTAACGAGTACAAAGCTACTATGAAAAACGCATTTTTAGATGGCTAAAGTTGATTAACCGGTCATTGCCACAAGATAGAGCTGAAATCAAAGTTTATCCACCGGTTATAAAACGATGATAGCCATCAATTTTATCACGCAAACGATCGGCAAGGTATTTATTGCCATCCTTTAGTTCGCTCAGTATAATCTCGGCTTCTTCGATATACTTGAGTTTCTTGTCGTTGTTCCAGTAGTAAGGCGGTTGGTATAGGTTTACAATTCTGTCAGCGAGTTTAACCGCCCAGACTTCTTTGGGTTGTTCTTTGATTCGCCTCAAGCTGTCGAGCATCTTTTCAAGACGATCTTCTATTTCATCATTTTTAGATAAAGCGAGAACACCATCAGCAACGTGTTGTCCGAAGAGTTCTTTTACTTTAGGGTAGGTAAAAGGAGTGTCTTCAATCGTGTCGTGGAGAATGGCGCATTTGATAGCCAGGTCTGCGTCCATGTCTTCACTATGTTGAATAGCATTTAGTATCTCAAAAGCTACACTGCCGATGTGATTTATATATTCAATTTTCTCGCCATCGTTAGGTCCTCCATATTTCTGACCGTCATGTAATTTGGATGCGAGTTGCCAGATGTTCTGGACTTCGTCTATTGACCAGGGTTGGTTCATGTATAAATTTAGATGTTAATTTTCTTTCGGCTAAGCGGGAAGTATCTTTTCAGCCACTTAACAGATCGTGATGTAGGGCCAGGATTGGTATATTGAAATGATATATTGTTGGATGAAAGCTCGTAGAACTTCGAATGTGAGAAATTACCCACCTGCTCCTTTGTTTTTAATTTTATGAATAGTTGTCTCAGCGTTTCGCTTGTACCTGTATATCTATTCTCATGCGTATGACTGATGGTGTTGACGGAAGCATTTATATTATCAATCTCTTCCTCAACGGTTGCTTTCGTGTAGTAGCCGTTTGCTGTTAAGAATTCATCCAATTCCGCTATGACTTTTTGAGGTTGCATATATGTGATTGATAATCGTGCGCTGCTCTACCGTCGGTTGCTTAAGGCCGTAATGAGGACAATAATTCCGGTAATAAATAGCGCTATCCCTGCCAGCAAGTAAAATGTATTTGCCGTTGGTCCTATGCCTGAGCCGGCCCATGCGACTGCGTTTAATATCCATCCGACAATGTAATTAGATATCGTTTCATTTTAAACTTTGCTAGAATGTGTTAATAAGATATGTATTATTTGCTTTGCCCTGATTACCTCTTGGTGTATAAATGCAAATTACTATACTGCTGAAGCAAGTTCCAAGCAATGCGAGTGGACTGTTGATGCTATTTATAAATGAATATATATCCCATTACAAAGATTAGGCAAAACAATAATATCTGGATCATTTCTTTATTCGTCTTTGACCACCGTATTGTAACATTTACAATCTGACCAAAAACACTAATTACCATCAAGATGATTAACGCAAAATATGAATGAATGGTCATTTGAAAATTGGTCGCTTTGTTTTGAATCGATCGAATATTTTTCATAACCGGTGTTAATGTATATTCAATGGAATCTCCAGTTTTGAAATTGCTAACTTCTGATCCGGGCTCGATTATTGTCCGATTATCAAACGTAATTGTATAGTTTGAATAAGGCTGGGTGACACTTTTTGAAACGGAAAGGCCACTGTCAGTAGATATACTTTCAATTGTAGTCAAGTGCTTTTCTCCTGGAATGATTAATTCGAAAAGAAAAAGGATAAGAATCGCTGGAAGAATGAATGTCAGGATTTTGTCGGTCATTGGAGTTGAATAAGAACGATTAGAGAAGCGTTACTGCAATCTTGAATAGTCGAAAATTTCAGCGTTTGGCGATCCAATTGTTATCCATATAGCTAGTGCTATATAAAACAGCAGCTCCGTAATAACGATCGCTTTGATGCTTACTTTCTTAAGCACCACCCGATCCACAAACAACGTAAAGATCATGAATAGTGTGAAGCCAACAAAAATGGGCGCGATGATTACTCCAAATCCATCGGATGATAATATGCTGTTTATTTTGAAAATCAGGAAAATGATAATTACAGGATGACCTATAAGAAATGGCCGTTATTTTAAGGTAGCGTATCATAATGTTGACGGTAGATTATGACTAGGCCAATTTAAATGATATCGAACTTTGAACACAAATTGTTTGTGGCTTACCGCTAATTAATGGTGGGTTTTGAAATTTTAGCTTTCGCAATACTCGTACAGCTTCTTTATCCAGGCTAATGTGCACTCCTTTCGTTACAACTATATTTTCGATAGAGCCTTCACTTGTAATGGTGAATGTCATATATACTTTGCCTTGAATGCCAGTTCTCCTTGCTTTGGACGGATAGACTACGTTCTTGGCAAGAAAAGTATAGTATTCTTTTGCTCCTCCTGAATTAACTTTCGGTGCAGTATAGTTTAGCGAAGGGTCGTCTTCCAGGAAGTTGTCGGTCTTGGCTGGTATACTGTCATTAAAGCATTTGTCTGTTCTATATATCAGCTCGAAATTATAATTCATCTCCGCCGGGCCAGTTCCGCGCTGGTAAATCCAAACGCCAAACGGTTCTTCTCCTTTGAGAGTCTCACTATAAACAACTGTATTCTTTTTCAAATCTTTCTTCGTGGTCGATACGCTCCCATCAGCGTTGTGAGTAACAGTTACCGAAAATTTGGCTTTGTCTGCTGGCACTTCTTCCTGGGAAGATCTGTCTTTGTAATACTTGGTTTCGGTTTGCGCGAACGAGGTTGACACTACAAGGAGCGGTAAAAGAATCAACGTTATAGTTTTCATGTATAAGGTTTAATGGTTAGGATGTAGTTGCAGACGAAGATTGATCGGCAATTTAATGAAAAGATAAAGCCGATAAAGGAAAACTTTGAAGTTGCGCAATGTATTCACTTCACCTCAATTCCAAAGTTAAAGTTATACACGGTAGCCCCGGTTTCTAAAGGTTGCCAATCATTTTCAAAGTCCAGACGGACCCAGCTGGCAGGTGTACTATATTGATCAGTGAACGAAGCCTTGTATTGAATGTACTTATTCTGGTCATCTGAACTGAAGGCATTGAATTGGTTATCGCTATAATAGCCAAGGAATTCCAACGCAATGAAAATTCCATCTGCAGGGAGCTCGATATTTAATGACTCAATGTCAAATACGATGTCCGTTTGCTTCTCCGATACTTCTTCAACGATATTACTTGTTGTTATTTCTTCGCCCGGGCCTTTATCAAACTCGTTACGCTTATATAGTTTCAATCGTACCAGTAACTTAGTAGAGCTTTGGCTTGGTACTGTAGATCCAGGTTACTTTCGAAAGCTGAAAAAATGCTTTTGATATGCTGACATTCAATCGCTCGGTATTGGCGATATACAGAGCTGCTGCAATGGCGCCTGTGTAAGCACCCGTCCGTTTCATGCTATGTAAGCCCATAGGAACTGAGCGTTGCTTCCGCTCTCTTGAGGAGACAACAATTTCAGGAAGTTGCACCATTTCGTCTTGCAGCAAAATGGTGTCTGGCAGGGATGCACAATGGTATATACTCTTTTTATAACCAATAGCTGAGATAGCTAGCGAATCGACATTGCTGCATGAAATCGTAAATTCTCCAGAAAGGTTTGTGTAGGTGCCGTTATTGCTATTTCTAATGGCGACTGATGCAAACTTGACGGGCTGAAGGTCAGTCGCAGATAGTACGGCCCTCTTGATTGTTAGATTCTGTGCGTGGCTTGTAAGCGCGGTAAAGGTTATAAGAGCGGGCAAGAGGCACCTCTTGCCCGTAAAAATGCATGACATTAGTAACAACGTCCGCATGTGTTTTTGATTTTTAATTTTCAAAAAAAACACTTCATACTTTTAATTAATATTAGCTCTTAATATAACGCAGAATCTGTTTTGAAAGCAGCAATGAACCGAATAGCCCTAGGATCACCAACGCTAACGTAGACAGAGCCAGTGAAATATAGTTCGCTTTAATAGAGAAAAAATTGCTTGCGATATAGTATGATGATGGAACCAGTAGTACGATATTAAATGAATAGTATATGGCTTTTGAAGCAATATTTCTCTTGATCTTTGCCAGGGCTATACCCAACACAATGATACTAATTATATATATTACGATGTAGTATATCATTACCTAACAATTTTACTGAAAGCTCTGGTACCTGGTATTGAACCGGCAGCGCCCCATATTAAAGCTTGTCCCCCTACTTCCCACCAATCAACTTTTTCATTATTCCGCTGACTCCACAACGAACCTCCCGCACCTGCCAAAGCTCCTACAGCGTCTAGGCCTACCCATAGAGGTACGGCTTGAGTCTTGCCATTAGCAACAGTGTTTTCATTCGTCCAGTAATTGTAGGAATTTTCTGCGACAGCCAGCGTTAGGCCGCTTATATAGCCTTCATTTTTTGATGTGCTGAAATTGGCGCTTGCCCATTGATCTTGAAGATCGTTAAGCCGTACCTTGAAGTCAGAATAATCTCCATTAGTATCAGCATCCTCTATCAGTGTAATTAATTTTTCTAAAAGTATAGATTCTGTTGAGGTAATGAGATTTTCTTTATTCAGGTCGTTTATTTGATCACGAAGTTTTTCAGCTATAGTTTGTGTTCGAGCTGCAATACTCTTGTGAGCGATGTATGTGTTGTTTGTTGAGGTTGCTATATCTATAGTATTTACGCTCTTAAATGTTAAATTGTTGCTTGTTAAATAGCGATTTATAAGGTGTGCTTCCTTTATTGTTAATTCTTCGATCTCGTCTTCATCTTCTATTGTAATCTGCGTAGAAACTTGCTCCAGTATTTCATTATGTTTCCTGCCAATTTCTTCAATTGATAAACAGGGGGATTTTTGTGTATCTATTTCTTCCCTATTACAGGAGAGGAAAATAAAAAATACCAACAATGAGATTGTGAATTTTGTAAAGTAAGCTTTCATACGGTATAATATGTTTGGTTATGTACATAACCTAAGAGTTGTGTTGATTTTTGCTAACTGCTCTTTCCCAACAGCATCATTTTGTTTCCGAAGTAATGGATTTACTTTCCGAAGGGAGGAAATCGTATTATTATGATCGGATGATTATACTTTGAATGAAACGGTATTGAGATCTACATAAAAGATACCTGTATTTGGGATATTAAGTTTAATCCGATTCCATTGAACACGCTTTATTCCTCGTTAGGTCGGTGATTACTCTCCGACCTGTTGATGTTGGTGTGTTCGCAACGCTTTAGCAGCACGCGCCAATTCATAAAGCTGATGAATCTGATGGCGGGTATTTATATATAGGTTAAGCCGCTCGGGTGAAGGTGACGTAGTGCGCACCTCGTTCGCCAAAAACTCAAAGAAAAGCTCGCTTAGAAATTCGTATGTATCTATATCAATAGATAGCTCGCTTAGTGTTTCAAGTATTTCGCTTCGGCTGATGTATGAGGCTGTAGTTTCAAATTCGCCTTCCGACATGGAGAGTCGAGCTTTCTTTCTTCTTCTGGTGGATTGTCTCTTAACCATACCTGTTAGTTGCAGGCATAAAGTAACAGCCCTTTGATTGATATTTATATAACCAAAATGGATATACCAAAACTTGCCTATAGTTCCTTTAACAGACGTGATAGTAAAATATTGAAAATGTCTATGTCTTTTCTCAGCCGCAGCAAAGGATTTCTACCAACGTCTTTTTTGATCTCGATCCCATCACTATAGATTACAAATGATAATATTTTATCCAGTCTAACATTGGTTGTCTTTTTTGATCCAGAAAAAACGATTCGTTTGTTTGTGAGGTAAAGTTGACCTTGATCTAAAAATCTCCATTCGTCATATCCAGCTCTTGGTACTGCACGTTTTTCGTGCCACTCAACGAAAGTTGTAAAATAACAGTTTTCACTCTTTTGAAGATTGATATCAACCTCTAGTGGCTTCAGATCTTTATTCTCAATAGCCCAATATTGCTTGAATTTGTCAAGCGTTGCTTCTGTTTCTTTGTCCATGGTAACATCAACCATAAGACTTTTTGCTGTGGTTTGGTATTCTTTCTCGTCTTCTGGTGAAAACCGTTGACTTGAAACTATATTTTTTAAATAGTCACTCAAGAATTTAATTCTGGTATCATTAAATATCTTTTTCGTTATGTTTTCTGATAGCCTTAATTGTTTCTGTAGCTTTTCAAGCGATTCTATCTTTGCATTGTCTAAGCGGCCATCTTCAATTGCATCTTGCACACTTTCCTCATATATAGCCCCTGCAAGTTTATCGTGTATAATTCTAGTATCATCATTACTTAGTCGCAATAATGTTTTTAGATGCTTTAGTTCATCGTTATCATCATCAGATAAATTTTTGTTCTTTAGGCAATCGTTTAAATAGACCGCATAGAATTCAAAGATGTTTTTTTTGAAAACATGGTAAATGTTAATGTCATATCTCTTTGAGATCTTTGCTATCTCATCTGACGTAATACTCTTAACTGGCTTTTGCGCTAATAGGTTGTTTATCTCGATGACGGAATTCTCCTCTGGATATTGCCTGAATATCTTTTGAAAGAAGCTTTGCTTGTACAGCGAAACAGTTTGGTATAGCTTTTTCATAGTCTTAATAATCTCTGTATTCTTCGTAGACAGGATCATTCCAATCACAAACTCCGTGATGATGCGAGCATGCTCCTCTCCCTGTTGCATTGGATGTTGTTCCATCGCAACAGCGTGTTACATAGTATAGTATTCTTCTTTTAAGTGGATTCAGTTGCTCATATACTTTAGTTGCTTTAGTGTTCCCTAGTTGAATTGCTTCCTTTAGATCCGCAATGGCGCTTCGCTTGTCCTTCAATTTTTTATAGCACAAGGCGCGACTGTAGTAATTATCGCTTTTATTGTAAGATGAGCTGATTAGAATGGAGTAATCGTTGACTGCGTTGTTTACATCATTTAAACTTAAGTAACTGTCTGCCCGTTTTTGGATAAATTCATCAATGTTATCGGTAAACCTAACAGCTGCACTTAGATATTGAATTGCACTTTTGTACTGATGCGATTTTAGTTTTGCCTCTGCTTTAGACGCGTAATAATTCAAACTGTCCTGTCGTTCCTTTTCTTTTCGTTCTTTTGCGAGCCGCTTTTGTTTTTGTTCTTCTGCGAGCCTGTTTTTTTCTGCTTGTTCCTTGCGCGCAACTTCCTTGTAGTATTTTGTATAGTGTTGGGATATCGGAACAAGTGCAACAAATAAAATTGATATAAAAATGCTTTTAAGCAACCAGGTAAATTTGAACTTTAAGACCTTTTCAAATGGATTGTATCCGTGTGGCAATAATGCTGCTGCAACCGACCATAATATAGCACTCTCGAAAAATCTCGAGAAGACGGTGCCGAGTGCGGTGATTAAGCAAAGAGCTGTTCCCGTAAAAGATAGAATTTTTAAAACTTGCTTTGTTGTACTTGGTTGTTCATATGATAGCAAGTTAAAATCTATAGAGACTCGCGACTTTTTTGGTATTAGGTCTGGTACATAACGCATTTGAGAGTAGTTAGGATATAGGCTTCTTGGATATACTAATTCGACTGCATATTTCGTGTATACTTAACATAAAATTTGTTAGGCAAAATGTCTTTAAACGCCTTTATAGGTGTATCTAATTTCTTGCCACAAGGTGATTTATAGATGTAGGTAAAAGCCTGCGATTCTGGGAGATTTGTTACTTCGCTGACAAAGAATCTGTTCTCAAATCTCACGGTATCGTTTTTGATAATATAAGTAATGAGGTTACGGAAGATAAATGGGGAGGTGTTTCTATCAAACGTTGCAGTCTTAATAGCTTTGCGTGATGGAAATCTGGGTAATTCACAATTAATATATCTTGAATCAGAGATTTGAAATTCGGATATATTAATCATTGTTTCTGATGGAATTGTAATTACAGGTTTTTCTTCATAGGAGGTAGAGCGACCGGTAATATTTGTAGTGTTTATAGAACTTGAATAAAAATATGATCGGCCATTATGGGATGTGCCGCTACTGTTGAATTGAGTGAATGTTCTATTCTGATAATACTCGTGGGAGACGTTGTTTAAGACAAAAAAGGAGTGAGTCAGATCAAGTATAATATCTGTTTTTGTCTTATTATAAATGTAGAATCCAGGGTTGCCGCCTTCTCCCCACAGATTATAGTGGATGATGCAATTCGCATCTTCGAAGGACATATAGTCTTTTGATAAGGAGCCTTGTTCTGTGGTGCTTTTATAGACTTGATAATAGTTTGGTGCCGCACAAGACGTTAAAAGAAGCAGCGCGGAATAGAAAGCTGATTTCATGTTATAGAGAGGTGTTAATACTTTGCTGAATGTATGCAGCCTTTAGAAGTTACTGAAGGAATTTTTCCGAAGGCGCAAGTTTTCTTTCCGAAGGGACGAGGTTTTCTTCCGGAAAGAATTCACTCACAAGCGGTTCTCAAGATAGTCTCTTCTATTCCGTTCCCTTATAGTACAGGAACGGCTCAATTAAATCAAGATGTAGGAAATAAATGATTCTTCGGGAGGCGAGCAGTTGTTGCAGGTTATAAGTTCCTACTCCTGATTTCTTACTTCTAAATCTTTCAATCCTAAAATTTCCAATCTTCTAAAGTTCAGAAAAAAAAAGCCACCCCGATAAACGAGATGGCTTCCTATTATAAGAGAAGTGTATATAAGTGTTATCCGTTCATTGAAAGGAGGAACTCTTCGTTGGTGCGAGTGCCTCTCATTTTGCCTTGCAGGAATTCCATTGCTTCAACGGAGTTCATGTCAGACATAAACTTGCGCAGTATCCATACACGTTGCAATTCGTCTTCTTTCATCAGCAGGTCTTCGCGTCTTGTGCCCGATGCAGGTACATCCATAGCAGGGTATACGCGTCTGTTGGCAAGCTTGCGATCAAGCTGCAATTCCATGTTACCGGTACCTTTAAATTCTTCGAAGATAACTTCGTCCATCTTCGAGCCGGTATCGATAAGTGCTGTAGCGATAATGGTGAGTGAACCACCGTTCTCGATCTTACGGGCAGCACCGAAGAAACGTTTTGGTTTGTGCAGTGCGTTAGCATCCACACCACCGGAAAGTATTTTACCAGACGAAGGAACCACCGTGTTATAAGCACGTGCCAGACGCGTGATAGAATCCAGTAGGATTACTACATCATGTCCGCACTCAACCATACGCTTCGCTTTCTCAAGTACAATGCTCGATACTTTTACGTGGCGTTCAGCCTGCTCATCGAATGTAGAAGCAATTACTTCTGCATTTACACTGCGCGCCATATCGGTAACTTCTTCCGGACGTTCATCGATCAGCAATACAATCAGGTATACTTCCGGGTGGTTCTGCGCTATAGCGTTGGCAATGTTTTTCAGCAATACAGTTTTACCTGTTTTAGGTTGTGCCACGATCATACCGCGCTGTCCTTTACCGATAGGCGAGAACAGATCAAGTATACGTGTAGACATGTTATCAGGCGTAGTGCTGAGTTTTAGTTTCTGTTCCGGGAAAAGCGGAGTAAGATATTCGAAAGCCACACGGTCGCGTATTTCTTCAGTAGTCTTACCGTTAACCGATTCAACCTTTAACAGTGCAAAGTATTTTTCGCCTTCTTTCGGAGGACGGATCAAACCTTTTACAGTATCACCGGTCTTAAGGCCAAATAGTTTTATCTGTGATGGCGATACATAGATATCATCGGGACTCGCCAGGTAATTATAGTCTGACGAACGAAGGAAGCCGTATCCATCCTGCATGATTTCGAGTACACCTTCATTGCTGATAGCACCATCGAACTCGCGTATAGAGGCGCGCTGATGTTGCGGGCGCTCCGGCATACGTTGCTGCTCGTGGCGTGGTTCTTCGTTAATGATAATGTTTTCAATATCGCTGTCGTCTTCCTCTGTATTCTCAGCGAAAGTCTGAGGAGTAGAATCGAAGTTCAGATTTATAGAATCCAGCAGCTCGTCCGAAGTAAAATCAGCTTCTTCTTTAGCTGGCGGAGGTGTTGATGAAGCATTGGCAGGTGCTACATTCTCGCGTCTGCGCGGACGCATTTTACGTTCAGGTGTAGCAGCTTCAGCAGTAGTGTCAGTAATTTCAGTCTTAACAGCAGCAGGCTTTTTGGCGGGGGCTGCATCACCAGATACAGCTTGTTGATCGAGGATTTTGTAGATAAGATCTTGCTTGGATAGCTTCTTGGCATTTTTTACGCCCATCTCCTCTGCGATCTCTTTCAATTCAGAGAGAAGCCTGACATTCAGGTCGTCAATAGTGTACATGAGATTTAAAAATGAATGTGTTTAAAAATGATGATATGTGAATTGGTTGTGGTGATCAGCATAAAGCTGAATAATAACGTTGTGAAACAGTTAACAAGAAAAACAAAAATTTGATTAAGAATTCCGGATTTATGTTCAGAGGGCTTGAGATAAAAGCCGAATGATGATGCAAGTATAACCCAAAAATGAAAATTATCAAATCATAGAAATATTTTATTACAGTTAGAAAAGCACAAGGCGATCAAAAAAAACTAATTTTGAAGCCTTTTAAAAAATCCATACCAATGTTACAGGTAGCAATTGTCCGCGAGCAAACCGACAAAATTATAGCGGGTTTAGCCAAGCGGAATTTCAAAGATGCAAAGGCCCTGATAAATCAGGTGCTCGAAAACGATCAGTTACGAAGAGATACTCAGAAAATACTCGATGAACTGAAAGCTAAATCTAATACAGACTCCAGGAAGATCGGAGAGTTAATGAAGTCGGGCAAGCAGGATGAAGCTGCTGCATTGCGTGCATCGGTTGCTGCTGACAAGGATAAAGTAAAATCGCTCGAAGCAGAACTTGATGCATACGAAAAGAAACAACTCGAACTGCTATATAAGATCCCCAATGTACCGCATGAAAATGTACCGGCTGGTGTTGGTGCTGATGACAACATCAGTGTATACCAGCATGGCACAGTTCCTCAACTAGACGCGGATGCTCTTCCACACTGGGAACTTATCAAGAAGTACGATATCATTGACTTCGATCTTGGTATAAAAATTTCAGGTGCAGGCTTTCCGGTATATAAAGGGAAAGGTGCACGGCTGCAGCGCGCGCTTATCAATTTCTTTCTCGATGAAGCTGCGAGCTTTGGCTATAGAGAAATACAACCTCCTATAGTAGTAAATGAAGCTTCCGGTTATGGAACAGGACAACTTCCTGACAAGGAAGGACAGATGTACTTCGTAAATGAAGATGGTCTGTACCTGATACCTACTGCCGAAGTACCCATCACGAATTTATACCGTGATGTACTGGTTGCCGAAGATGAACTGCCGATCAAAAATGCCGGATATACTCCTTGCTTCAGGCGCGAGGCCGGCAGCTGGGGAGCACACGTGCGTGGTTTGAATCGTCTGCATCAATTCGACAAAGTTGAGATTGTACAAATCAGAAAAGCAGAAGAATCATACCAGGCACTTGACGATATGTGTGCTCACGTGCAGGGCTTGCTGGAGAAGCTTGAGTTACCGTATCGCAAATTATTACTCTGCGGTGGCGACATGGGTTTTAATTCAGCCATGACCTACGATATGGAAGTATTCTCTGCAGCACAACAACGCTGGCTCGAAGTAAGTTCAGTAAGTAACTTCGAAACGTTTCAGGCCAACCGTTTAAAGCTGCGCTATAAAAGTAAGGAAGGCAAATCACAATTGCTGCACACGCTTAACGGCAGTGCACTGGCGTTGCCTCGCATTGTAGCGGCTATATTGGAAAACAATCAAACCAAAGATGGCATACGCATACCCAAAGTGCTGGTGCCGTATACGGGTTTTGATATCATCAACTAAGTAAAAACAAAAACGATAGCGAATACAGGTTAACTGGCCCGCGGTGTAAAAACCCGTGGGCTATGTTTTTTAAAAAATGCTCGTGCTATGGATATGATCGACTCATCCCTTACTAATATTCAACAAGTGTCTGCACACTATGTGGGTAACCCTGTTAATGGCGAATCGCTGCGCCTCTCGGAAGCTCCTATCGATGTGGACAATGAAAAGGTACACCAGCTTTTGCGCACGTACTTTCTCTCGAACTTCAACACTCCGGAGTATAACACGTTTACGTTCTCCAACGAAGACTTTACGCTTAACCCGATCTATAAATTTGCTTTAGATACGTTTACCAACCCGGAAACATTTCACGAGAATTCGGTAAATATAGCGCGCCATCTTTACGATGCTACGCAACACCCGAATATAAAAGCCGGTGAATTATATATCGCCTTCTTCGACTCCATTGAAGTACAGAACATGAGCGCTGAGGCGATCGGTATATTTAAATCGGAGAACAAAGAGAATTACCTGAAGCTCTCCTCACAATTTGAAATGAGTGCCGATGAAGGTATAAATATCAAAAAGCTGGATAAAGGTTGTCTTATTCTGAATGCAGAGAAGGATGAGGGGTATAAAGTGTTGATTGTAGACAACATCAATAAATCAGACGCGCATTTCTGGAAGCACGACTTTCTGAATATAAAGCCGCGCTCCGATGCATACCATCATACCAACAACTTTATGAAACTCACCAAGCAGTATGTGGAAGAACAGTTGTCGGAAGAATTTAGTGTGTCGAAGGCAGACAAGATTGATCTGTTAAATCGCTCGATGGAATTCTTTCGCTCGAATGAGGAGTTTAGTAAATCTGATTTTGAGGTAAATGTACTGGGCAATGTTGATGTTATCGAGTCGTTCCGGAATTATGGAAATGATTTTATGGGCAAGCATAATTTTGATGTGATCGATCACTTTGAGATTTCTGCACAGGCTGTAAAGCGACAGGCGAAGGTGTTCAAGAGTGTGTTAAAGCTTGACAAGAACTTTCACATCTATATACATGGCAATCGCGAACTCATCGAAAAAGGTTTTGATGAAGTAACAGGCAAACATTACTACAAGCTATATTTTGATAATGAGAGCTAAGCGGTGGTTCGCTTTCGCATCACGTAGAAAATGCCTACGGCCAGAAATGTCATCAACACCATAGCGGCAATGGTAATGGATGAATAGCTGCTGTTGTGCCACCGGAAATATATACCGAACAGCGCCCAGATCACCACCAGGGAAAAGAACGGTACCCGGTAGTCGATTGTTACTTTCAGGGCGAGCGCAGCGGCTATAGTCATCATCAGGATAGTCCACAACTGCGGTGGTATCGATCCGCCCTGCCAGCCAAGCGCTATTAGCCAAGCGGCTATATTGGCAATTGTGGCAACGCATATCCAGGCGAGGTATACTGTGAAAGGCAATATAACCCACAGTTTTAGTTTTATATCCGCGCTATCACTTTGGTGCAGCATCCGAAAGATATAGGTGAGTATACTTAACAGGGCCAGCATGATAAATACGGATAGCGTTGCGAGCAAATGGTGCCACGCTAATATCCAGCCCATATTCAACACACAGGTGAATATAAACCACGGCAGCACACGGTTGATCATTTTATCGTCTGATCGTAGCCAGCTCATCACCACAAAGCCCGCCAGCAGAAAATAGATAACGCTCCAGATAGAGAATGTTAACCCGGCCGGTGTAAAGAGGCTTGGGTATAGATCAGACACCTGGCCTGTATTCAACCCGTTAATGGGAAGTATATTTGCCAGCGCATTTACAGTTATAGTACCTGCAAACGACAGTGTTGCTGCTATACGGAGAAGTGTGGTATTCATTTCGGTGTTTTTTTCAGAGTATAAACAATGCAACTTTTAAAAAGTTATGCCACTCATCACAACTATATTGTCAAACCCGATACCTCAATCTTATTTTATAGAACTTTTAAATGTATAGCATGAGAAACCGAACCTATTTACTGATAACTTGCTGCGCATGGGTGGCGCTGGCATGTTCCACTAAAAAAGAAGAAACGACAAGCATGAAATATCCGGAGACAAAAAAGGTAGATACAGTTGATACATACTTCGGCGAGCAGGTAGCAGACCCGTACCGCTGGTTGGAAAATGATACGGCCAAAGAGACAGGCGAGTGGGTAAAAGCGCAGAACGACATAACGTTTGGCTTCCTTGAAAAGATACCCTATCGTGAGACAGTAAAGAAACGCCTGGAGCAAGTATATAATTACGAACGCCTCGGTGCACCGTTCAAGGAAGGAGAATGGTATTACTTCTATAAGAACGATGGCTTACAAAACCACAGCGTGCTCTACCGTAAGAAAGGTGAAACTGGTACACCGGAAGTATTTCTCGATCCGAATACATTTTCAAAAGATGGGACAACAGGACTCAGCGGAGTGTTCTTTACGAAGGATGGTTCGATGGCTGCATTCCTGATATCTGAAGGTGGATCTGACTGGCGCAAGGCTATTGTTATTAAGACAGCCGATAAGTCGGTGGTGGAAGATTCGCTTCGTGATCTGAAATTTACCGGTATAGCCTGGAAAGGTACTGAAGGTTTTTACTATAGCAGTTACGATAAACCGAAAGGCAGCGAGCTGTCATCCAAAACTCAGCATCACAAACTATATTATCATAAACTCGGCACGCCACAGCAACAGGATGTATTGGTATTTGGCGGAGAGAAAACACCACGCAGATATATAGGTGCCGGTTTAACGGAGGATGAACGCTTCCTTATAGTATCGGCCGCTACGAGTACTACCGGTAATGAACTATATGTACAGGATCTGAACGATCCGAAAGGTAAATTGGTGAATCTGGTAAGTAATTTTGATAACAACCATAATGTTATCGATAACGATGGTTCGCGTCTCATCATCCAGACGAACCTCAATGCTCCGAACGATCGCATCGTTGAAGTTGACTTTGCAAATCCTACACCGGAACATTGGAAAGATATAATTCCTGAAACTGACAATGCACTGCAAGGTGTAAGCACAGCCGGTAAGAAGTTATTTGTAAACTACCTGAAAGATGCCAGCACGCTGGTAAAGCAATATGACTATAAAGGTAAACTGGAGCGTGAGGTAGCATTGCCGGGTATAGGTTCTGCCGGTGGTTTTGGTGGAAAGGTGACTGATAAAGAAGTATATTATTCCTATACTTCATTTACCTATCCTACATCTATTTTCAAGTATGATATAGCGTCCGGTAAATCTACGCTATATGAAAAGCCGAAAGTTGATTTCGATCCGGAAGCGTATGAGACAAAACAGGTATTCTATACCAGTAAAGATGGAACGAAGGTACCGATGTTTATTGTGTATAAGAAAGGCATTGAGCTGAATGGCAAGAACCCAACGATGCTATATGCATATGGAGGTTTCAGCGTCAGTCTTACACCAGGCTTTAATACTTCACGCATCGTGTGGCTGGAGAACGGTGGTATATATGCACAACCAAATTTGCGTGGTGGTGGTGAATACGGTGAAAAATGGCACCAGGCCGGAACAAAACTCAACAAGCAAAATGTGTTTGATGATTTTATAGCCGCTGCTGAATACCTGATCAAAGAGAAATATACCTCAAGTGAATATCTTGCTATATCCGGAGGTTCTAACGGTGGCTTGCTGGTAGGCGCTACCATGACGCAGCGCCCTGATCTGGCTAAAGTAGCACTGCCCGCAGTAGGTGTCATGGACATGCTGCGTTACCACACCTTTACCGCAGGTGCAGGCTGGGCGTATGACTATGGTACAGCCGATGATTCAAAAGAAATGTTTGAGTACTTGAAGAAGTATTCTCCAGTGCATGCGTTAAAGGCCGGTACAAACTATCCGGCTACGATGGTAACTACGGCAGATCATGACGATCGTGTGGTGCCTGCGCACTCGTTCAAGTTCGCGGCTACATTGCAGCAAAGCCAGGCGGGCAATATGCCGGTTTTGATTCGTATCGATACGAAATCCGGTCACGGAGCATCCAACTTGTCAAAGGCTATAGAATCTACAGCCGATCAATATGTATTCGCGTGGTATAACATGGGCATTGTTCCGCCAGTGGCGAAGAAAGAGATGTGACTATAAATTTCCTGTAAATTTTTGGAAGAGGCAGTCTATATACGGTCTGCCTCTTTTATTTTTGAGTATATGAGTAATGTTACGATACGCATCGGTAAAAAAGATGATCTGCCCCGCGTGCTCGAATTGATTAAAGAGCTTGCCGAGTATGAGCGTGCCCCGCATGAAGTAATCAATACGGTTGAGCTGATGGAATTCGATGGTTTTGGCCCCAACCCGGTGTATGGTTTCTTTGTTGCAGAAAATGAAAATGGAATTATAGGGTTATCGCTGTATTACTGGCGTTACTCCACGTGGAAAGGCAAGCGCCTATACCTGGAAGATATCATTGTAACGGAAGCCGAACGAGGGAAAGGCATTGGTAAGGTATTGTTCGATCGCACCATGCAACATTCGCTGGAGCAGAATTGTTCGGGTATGATGTGGCAGGTGCTTGACTGGAACGATCCCGCTATAAATTTCTATAAAAAGTACGGAACCAGGTTCGACAACGAATGGATTAACTGTACACTGGAACGCGACCAGATCGCGAAATACGTTTCAGGCCAGGCAAAACTTTAGCCTAAGTATAAATTTACATCTGGTAAGTTTTTTATAGTTTTTGAAGGGTGTTGTGGTGATGGGTTCGTCATCTTTGAGTTAAAATTAAAACCATGAAAAACCTGCGACTACTCATGCTCGTGCTGTTTGCTGTTACTGCGCTTTCAACTGCGGATGTAATGGCTCAGGGAAAGAGCAAGAAAAAACAAAAGAATGAAAAGAAAGGTGGAGGTCCTCCGCCTTGGGCACCGGCTCACGGGTATCGTGCTAAAACCCGTTATGTATATTTTCAGGATTACCCGGTATATTATGACAACGATCGTGGAGTATATATATCGATGTCAGGGAAGAACTGGTCGATATCAGCCAAATTACCCGATATACTAAAGGGTGTTGATCTGTTTGCCACTCCGAAAATTGATCTTGATTTTAGTGGAGACAAGCCTCAGGAACTGTTTGATGAGCATAAATCGAAGTATCCGGGTAAAAAATAACGCATATAGCGCCCCACGAGGAAGCAATCTCCCTGATTGTATACAGGGAGATCGCTTTTTATACCCACAACAGGACGGGCTCAATAATCCCCGAAAGAATTATAAAATGTTGTATAGCTGATCTGGTAAACAATTTTCGAATCTTGCAATTTTCCAATTCTAGGCTTCGACATCTACAATCGCCCAGACCGGAATAAACTTACCGCCCTTCACCTCAACATAGTTGTCAGCAAAGTCAACAAGGTTCGAGAAGGTTTCTATTACTTCACCATCTTCCAATTGCATGATCAATCCAACATCCTGGTGTTCGAGGTTGCTGATCATAACTGCTTTCACAAGTTTGTGTGCACGAAGGACTTTTTGTTCTTCATCACGCAATACATCCTGATGCGTAAAATGCACCATCGGAATTTCTTCGGGACTAATCTTCCTGACGTTCATATATCTGAAATGTTATTAAGATCAAGACATAACAGGATGTTGTATAAACAAAAGCAAAAAATCTTTTGTTTCAGACCTCTTCGAGAAGCGTACGGAAGGCAACGTGCCGATCTTTGAACCGTTTCTGAAATTCTTTATTCAGCTCCGGTTCAACTTTCTCCACAAAGTTTACCACTTCCTGAATATCGGCAGCGAAATACTGAACACTATAGGAAACTGATCCGTCTTCCTGGTCGTGCAGTACTTTGTACATCTTCCAATCTGTAAACATCTCTGTTTTCATTACCACGGGGATATACTGTTGTTTCATCCAGTCTATCCACTCTTGTTCAATTTCCTTGTCGATACCGACTGTTACGTTGTATAGTAGCATGCCGCAAGATACTGAAATAGCTGCGAGCTTTTAGCTGCGGGAAGAAAAGCTGCGAGCTACCAGCTACCAGTTGCTAGCGGTGTGCGTGTGAGATGGTGTGCCATGCAGCGCTATATATCTGGCTTCTGGCTACAAAGTACTGTGTGTCCGTGGCCTGATGGGGTGTATATATCAGCCAAACACACTCGTCACTCAGGCTCACACGTCTTGCACATGGTAGCTAGTAGCTAGAAGCTATTTTCATCAGTATCTTCTCATCTCCTGTCAGGTCTGCTTTGCCATCGGGTTCTTCTATCGTGTCGAGTTCATCGAGGTAGCGTTTCAGGTTGCGGTCTTCGTATAGTTTTACCAATGCAGGGTGTACATAGTATTTGCGACAGATCATCCGCGTGTTGCCTAGTTTTTTACTTACAGCATCGAGTGCCTGTAAAATATTCTTTTTGCATTCGCTGTCTGTCGTTACATCTCCCAGCGATTTCAGTTCGCGAAGAAAGTGTAATGAGCCTGCCCACGTTCTGAAATCTTTGGCGGTAAAGTCAAATCCGGTTGCATCATGAATATAACTATTTACCATTCCAGAATCAATAGATTTTCGTATTCCGTTAGCATCGTAATACTGAAAAAGTTCTTTGCCTGGTATTTCGCGACATTGCTTTACAATATTGGCCAGTCGCTTGTTTTTTATTGATATACGCTGAAAAATTCCTTTCTTCCCTTTGAATGAGAATTCAAGTTTACTGCCATCAATCGCAACATGTTTATCTTTTAGCGTTGTAAGTCCATACGAACCGTACAGTTTTTCATATCCTTCATTACCCACGCGTATATAGGTGCGCTCCATCAACGCGATTACCGTGGCTATAACTCTTTCTTCGCAAAGTGTCTTTTTGTTCAGATCACCTTCCACTTTCAGGCGCAATGCCGGTAATGCTTTACCAAACTCGTATAGTCTGTGAAATTTAGTTTCGTTTCGGAGCGCTGTCCACAATGCATGATAACGATATTGTTTGCGACTACGAAGGTCGTAACCTGTAGCTTGTATGTGGCCGGTTTCATCAGCGCAGATCCACACGCTTGACCATGACGGTGGTATAGCGAGTTTCTTTATACGCTCCAGGTCTTTTTTATTGCGTACCGGCTTTTGATCCAGCAAATAGGTATAGCCTGTACCCTTGCGCATACGCACTATACCCGGACTGTTATCGCTCACATATTTTAATGCTATAGCTTTAGCGGCCCGCTCGTAGTTACGGTTTATGCGTATAAACTCCTTATGCGTTAAGGCGATATTCAAGGCAGTAAATGTTTGTAATAAAAAAGTCAGGACGTTACATCCTGACTTCTGGTTGTAAGGGGATGGGATCCTTATTCCTGCTCAGCAGCTTCGTTAATGTCAGCTTCCGCCAGCGATGTGAGAAGTTCATCAGCCTGCTTTTCTTCATTCAGTGTCTGACCAAGTATCTGTTTGATATCATCGCGTCCCATGGTTTTGGCAAGCTGTGCCAAACCACCATAGGTAGCGATTTCGTAGTGCTCAACTTTCTGGGCTGCCAGGATCAGACCTACATCGCGTGTAGAAGAACCTTTCTCTGTTTCCGAAATTATATCTTCACCTTCTTTGATCAGGCCTTCCATTGCTTCGCATTTTTTTGCCTGTGGTTTTTTGTCCAACAGTTCAAATACTTTTTCAACGCGTGCAACGTGTTCCTGAGTAACGGTGAGGTGATCTGCAAATGCACTGGCAAGCTCTTCGGATGTTGCTGCTTTCTGCATTTTCGCCAATGCTTTTGTCAGGTGTTTCTCTGCCCAATAAATGTCTTTCAGGCTGTCGATAAAAAATTCTTCTAATTCAGAAGCGCTCTCCTTGGAAGACGCTCTTCTGGTGCTCGTTGCTTTTTCCATGGTACTAGGGTTTTTAATTGTTAATCTGAATTCTCACTTCGATATAAATAAAACTCTGTGCCGTTGTTCCTGCTATACTTTGCTCTATTCTTGTGGATGTTTATACCCGGGACTATATACCGCTTGGTGAAGGAGGTGCTGATTTTACGCGTTCCTTTTCTTCAGCCTTGCGCTTCTTTTTGAAATAGCCGCGCAGCAGAAAATTATGTTGCATCGCTTCCATATTCTCATCGAGTTTATTCGATGCGCTTTCTGCGTTGATCAATGTATTCTCCATGCGTTGTGCAAAAGTTGTATCGGCCAGAAGAAGACCAAGAGCATTGTCGTTGCTATTTACTTTGGCTACTACATCTTTCAGATCTTCAGCAATCTTTGCAGTGTTAGCTGAAACTTTTTTTACATTAACCAATGCGGCATCAAATGTACCGGCCATGGTGGTGTCGTATAGCAAGCGATTGATAACGCCATCGCCATTCTTCATTTGGTATACCAGTCCGTTTAATTCGGCTGTAGCACGATTCATATTGTTGCCGGCGAGGCGAAGATTGGTTACGGTGCTACGGAGATCTTGAGCAAAAGCACCATCATTTAAAAGTTCGCCCACCAGACCTTGTCCGTTCTTGACTTTTTGTGAGATCGCTTGCAGATCGCTGGTTAACGTCTTTGTGTTCTGGCCTACATCTTTGGCTATATTAATAAGCTCTTGTGTATCTGTGGGCGATGCGGCATTTATAGTATCATTATCCGTAATGTGGTTCGCAGCATTACCAGGACGTACAACAACTATTTTGTTTCCTACCAAACCATCGGACCCTATATATGCCGTTGCATTCTTCGTGATGAACTCATTCTGCCGTTCTTTCAA
The DNA here is from genome assembly GCA_902168205.1 of uncultured Chitinophaga sp. GTDB lineage: Bacteria > Bacteroidota > Bacteroidia > Cytophagales > Cyclobacteriaceae > Ohtaekwangia > Ohtaekwangia kribbensis. The sequence goes on from CABHOK010000014.1 coordinate 748,511, forward strand.
TTGAAGTTGTACAACAACTTTACCTTCCGATACGATTCGTACATCTTTTACCGTACCGATCTTTACTCCCGAGAGCCAAACATTGTCGCCTTCCTTAAGGCCTTCTACATTTTTAAAAATTGATACAATGGTAAAAGTTCTGCTGAATATACTGTTCTCACTTCCGATGAAAAAGACAGTAGCGATAAAGATTGCCAACCCTGCCAGTACAAACACACCAAGTTTTATATCCTGACTGATTTCTTTCGTTTTCATATTTGCTAATAGTTAAAGAATGGTTCTAGTTCCGGATCGGTCGTTTGCCTGATCTCGTCAAACGTACCTTCATATTTACTATAGCCTCCTACCAGGGCTATAACACGATCGGCCGTGTGTCGCGCACTGCTGATATCGTGCGTGATGATGATGGAGGACGTTTTATACTTGTCGCGTACCTTTACGATCAATTCGTTGATCTCGATAGAAGTTATCGGGTCAAGTCCTGCAGTAGGTTCATCGTACAGCATGATCTTCGGCTTCAGTATAAGCGTACGTGCTATACCAATGCGTTTCTTCATACCACCTGAAAGTTCTGCCGGCATTTTGTTGATGGCATCCTCCAGGCCTACATCTTCCAGTGCTTCCACTACGCGTGCTTCAAGTTCTTTTGTATCAGATATTCCCAGGTTCCGCTTCAGCGGAAACTCCAGGTTTTCGCGCACCGTCATGGAATCATATAGTGCACTTCCCTGAAATGAAAACCCTACCTGCAGCCGCAGTTCATTCATTTCTTTTTCATTCAGCTTCAGTACATCGTAGTGGAGTATATGAATGGAGCCGCTATCGGGTTTGATAAGCCCCACCATACATTTAATGAGTACAGATTTACCAGTGCCCGATCGGCCGAGTATAACCAGGTTCTCGCTCGCATGCAGGTCGAGATTTACATCGCGCAGCACATGCGTGTCTCCAAATGATTTTTTCAGGTGCTGTATGCGCACTACAACATCGGATGCTGATGCAACTTCTTTTTCGGTTATAGATGTCGTTACCGTGTCCTGTCTCATCGTCTGAAAAGATTAATGAACTGAAGACTCAACAAGTCAATAACAAAGATCAGGATCATGGACGCCACCACTGCTGTGTTGGCTGCTTTCCCTACACCGGCAGTGCCGCGTTCGGCATGGTAGCCGGCATAACATGCTACAACACCTATAGCAAAGCCAAAGAAGGCTGCTTTAATAAGGGAAGAAAATATATCTACATAGGTTATGGATACGGCTACATCATTAAAGTATAATTGAAAGCTTGAGTTGTTTATGAAATTTACCGTAAGAAAAGACCCCAGTAGCGCTGTTGTATCAGCAAACACCACCAGGAAGGGCAGCATTAATGTAGCGGCCGTAACACGACTTGCCACTAAATAAGAGAATGGCCGGGTGCCCGATACTTCCATAGCATCGATCTGTTCTGTTACCCGCATGCTGCCTAACTCTGCTCCCATGTTCGATCCCAATTTCCCCGCACAGATCAATCCTGTAATAAGCGGGCCTAATGAACGCACCACAGCCTGCGATACAAGCGAAGGCAACCACGACTCTGCACCAAAAGAAGATAATGAAGGTCGCGATTGTCGTGTAAACACTATACCTGCCAGAAAAGAAGTAAATATGATCAGAAACAAAGAGCGATTGCCCACTACAAAGCACTGCCGCAATGTTTCTTTCCAGTCGTAAGGAGGTAAAAAAACTTCGCGCACAACGCTCATTGTAAAACGATAAACCTCCGCCAGATTTACCAGGAATCCTTTGATCTTCATGCTATATATTAAATGATTTAAGTAGTGGAATTGTAAAAGTTGTGCCCCAAATACACAGGGTAACTTTGCAAAGGATGATGTATAATAAAATCTACAATTGGGTAAACGGAAGGTATATATTTTAGGCAGATACTATATTAAAGTAAGTTTTTCCCCACTTGCAAACGGACCGATGGCAAGCTTTTTTATCCCGGTGTATGTATAATCTTAACAACAAACATTATGAGATCACTATTGTATTTAATTGCCGTGATATTAATTATCGGGTGGTTGCTGGGCGTATTTGTATATAGCGCTACCGGATTGATTCACATTCTGATTGTATTGGCGGTCCTTTCTTTATTGCTAGGTGTAATCAGGAGGGCCTGACGTAATTGTAAAGTATAAAACAAACAAATTCATTATGAACAAAGTCAAAAGCAGCGTTCTAGGAAAAGTATCTGTATTGTTTATGCTGGTAGCAATGAGCATGCAGATATTGATGGGATGTAATGCAACCAATACCACGAAAGGTGGCGCTATTGGTGCAGGAGCCGGAGGCGCTATTGGCGGAGTTATCGGATCGCGATCTGGTAATACAGCAGTAGGTGCTATTATAGGAGCTACCGTAGGCGGAGCTGCCGGGGCGTTGATTGGACGCCAGATGGATAAACAGGCAGAAGAACTTAAACGCGACCTTGAAGGCGCAACGGTAGAACGTGTGGGTGAAGGTATAAAGATAACATTTAACTCAGGCTTGCTGTTTAATGTTAACTCTTCGCAGCTAAGTCCTACAACACAGCAGAACCTGCGCGAGCTGGCAGGCACACTGAATAAATATGAAGACACGAACATTCTGATTGAAGGCCATACTGATAATACAGGTTCGGATGATCACAACCAGAAGCTCTCGGAAGAAAGGGCAAAATCGGTTGCTTCATTTCTCGGTGCGCAAAATGTAAAGAACAGTCGTATTACCACAACTGGCTATGGCGAGTCACAACCGGTTGCTGATAATAACTCTGATTCAGGACGCGACCAGAACAGACGCGTAGAGGTGGCAATCTATGCCAATAAGAAAATGAAGAAGTGGGCAGAAAAGAATGAGGCAGGTAATTCATAACAACAGCCACTATATATATACATCTCTCAGCCGGCATGGAAGTTTCGAACATATTTTTCGTAACTTCTGTGCGGCTGCAGGGAAGAAGACCGAAAGCACCCTAGTGAATGAAAGCGAAAAAGTATGTATGGATCGTTTCTATTGTTCTGATCGTTATTAGTACTTCTGTTTTTTTTGCCTCCCGCTATCTTCCTACATTTCTTCATAGTAAGCTTAAGGAAAAAGTTTCATCCCTTCAGAAAGATGGCATTTATATTCAGTACGATTCGCTGCAATTAAGCCTGCGCGATCGAACCATGGCCATCGATACAATCTCCATTGATATACCCAAGGAGAAAATGTCGGCCGAAATATATGGTTGCCATGTGCGATCTTTTAATTTGCTCCGCCTCATCTTTCGAAAGGATATACACCTCGGAGCCATTACAGCCGATATAGTAAAATTCAGCATCAGTAAGAAGAAGGAAAGCGAGCCTATGGAAGACGAGGCAGTGAAGAGCAACGACATATCTATTTTTATAAATACGATCGCGATCAAGCAGGCTTTTTTTCGTACAGGCGATAGTATAGCACGCGATACGATGGCGCTGAACGGGCGCATTAATATAGAAGGTCTTACCATTAACAACACCAATGAAGTGCAGCCGGTAACGGTGCGCAGAATGGATATGGATTCTCTTGTAATGGAAGTTCCATTCTATACGCTGGCTTTCGGGCATCTGCAATTGGACAGGGAACACAAACGACTGAGTATAGATACGCTGCGCATACGTCCGCGTTTTTCAAAACATGAACATGCGAGACGTAAGCGTGTGGAGGATGATCGCTTTCATGGTATGGTCACGTCATTCACAATGGATGGGCTGAATTTCGCAACGGGCGATTCTGTTTTTGTCAACGCATCAAGTGTAAAGTTCAAGTTGTTGCTGGATGTTTTTCGGAGCAAACATTATCCTTTCCCGAAGCGCGACTATATGCCGCTGCCTGTAGATGCGCTGGGTAAGTTACCCTTTGATCTGACGATTGATACGTTGCGCCTTATCGACAGCCGTATATCGTACGAGGAGATTGGTGAAGAGGCAGACTCCAGCGGCACTATATATTTCGATAACCTTAAGGCGGGTATATTTCATATTTCCACGGATAAGGCATTGCCTCCTGCCTTTCTCGAAGCATCATCATCGTTTATGGGTAAAGGTAAACTGGTTATGACGTGCCAGTTCTCCAACACGAAAGAACCTGCTGTGGTAAAGGGATCGCTCAGTAATTTTCCGCTTGCGCGTATGAACGATATGCTGGGACCACAAGCTAAAATACAGGTTGAAAGCGGCACGATGCTGAAACTTAATTTCAGTTTCAGGTTTACCGATATACGTTCAGACGGTGCTGTGGATATGAGTTATAAAGATCTGCGTATAGCAAGCCTGCGAAAGGACAAGGATAAGGACAAAGCTGTTCGCAATAACTTGCTGACGCTGGCCATCAATACATTTATTAAAGATGATGCAGGCCGCTATGTAACGGGAGAGAAACAGACCGGTATAATTTTATTCTACCGCGATCGGAAGAAAGCCATTTTTAATTACTGGTGGAAGTCACTCTTCTCGGGTATGAAATCTTCGTTTGCTTTACGTACACAGCAATCCGATCAGGCCACAGCTGAGAAGAATGCACGTAAGGATATGAAAAAACGCAAGCGCAAAAAAGAATAGGTTCATGAAGATCACGCGGAGCATTTGGGTTGTGGCAGCGCTTGCTGTTATATTGATTGGCGCACGCCTGCTGTTGTTGCGGTATTTAACGCGACACGTAAACAACGCACTGGCTGGTGTACAAGGTTATACGTGTAAAGTAGATGACGTAGATCTATACTTATACAGAGGTGCTTTTCAATTGCAGGATGTTCAGATCAATAAAACCGGAGTCCAGCGTGATATCCCTCTTTTGTATGCTTCAGCTATTGATATATCTATCGATTGGAATGCTCTGCTCGATGAAGCCTTCGTGAGTGACATTACCTTTGAACGTGTCCGATTAAATTTTATTGAAGGTGAAAAGAGTGACCAGTACGGTACAGGTGTCGACTGGGCTATGGTATTAAAAGAACTTTCTCCGTTAAGCGTAAATCGAGTAGTTATAGTGGATAGTAAATTTACATATTACGATCTGAACGTAGAGTCACGTCATGAACTTGCCTTCTATAACTGGAACGGTGCTATTGAAAATCTCTGTCAGATAGCAGACAGCACCAGTGCCCTACCATCCATGGCATACTTTACAGCATCGTCTTCCGACTCCAGCGTATTGAACATGAAAATGAAATTCAATGCTCATAAAGCCGTACCGGATCTTGATATTACATTTGCATTTGAGAATATAGACCTGCAAATATTAAATGGCTTTTTTAAAACGTACTCACAAAAGACTGTTGAACACGGTAAACTCGATCTATATACCAACCTGGCCTTGCTGGATGGTAAAGTTGAAGGGTATATAAAATACGAGGCGACTCATTTGAAAATGACCGATAGCAATGACGGCAAACCGGATGCTTCAAAAGCATGGCAAGCTATAGGTGTGTTTCTGGCGAGTAACCAGGATAAAGAAAAGTTTGCAACACGCGTGCCGCTGGCAGGTACACTGCAAGAGTCTCACCCGGCTATATGGGCTGAACTTTGGCAATTTTATTCGAAGGAATTTTTAAAAGCATTTGAACAACGTAAGCGCGAAGGCACCATTAAGCTGAATACGGTTACCAATGAAGACACTGCTTTAACGCGCAAAATGGAGAAGCAACTTAAAAAAGAGCAGCGGAAGGAACGCAGAAAGAAAAAGCGGGAAGAGCGTAAGAAGCAAAAAGACTCATAAGTAATTTTTGAGCGACCCGAGACTGATTGGCTTCTCCAGGAATTTAATGGCGGGGTGTCCGTTAAGCTCCGTTGGAAATCCGCGGTAAGCACTCATCAGGTTAATAGTGCTGGAAGGAAAATTCTGATGTATATAGTCTACTTTGTCCCATCCCAACCCATCTGGTAAATTATTGTCCAGGAAAATAATATCCGGAGATATACCTTCCAGTTTTTGTATACCTTCCTTCAGGGTATAGGCTATATGCACCTCGTACTTTAATGGCACCAGATACGACCTCAGTAATATACATAGATCCTTTTCATCATCTATGATCAATATCTTTTTCACTTCGAATACTCTTTACAGGTAGAGTTACCGATAACTTATTCGTTAAAGTAACTCAAAAACTCTTGTTAAGTTATAAAGTGAAATAAAAATAATCTCACATTTTCGTGTGGGTTGATTTTACGTGGATTTCGTTTCACTTGGAATGATTTTTTATGAAGCGGTATAGGTAAACTTAAATGTAAAAGTCATGACTAGAAACGGTAAAATAATCTTGGGAGTGCTGGCTGCTGCGGCTGCTGGCGCTGTTGCAGGACTACTCCTTGCACCGGACAAAGGAAGTGATCTTCGTAAGAAGATATCGAAAGCTGCAGATGATTTTGCAGGTAACATTACGGATATGATCCTGAGCAACAAAGAGAAACTTTACAATGCGAAAGACCGGGCTATATCCGAAGCACGAGGATTAAAATCTGAAACAGAATCACGTCTGTCGCGTGTAAAAGAATCGTTGAGCTGATCGTATGCAGCCTTTGTTTAGGGTTTTACATATAACATACAGGTTGCATTGTAAAACCTTAAACAAAACTTTATCTACCGAATCTATAAATGTTAACCCGTATGGCAGAAATAAAATCAAAGGCAGAAGATTTAGCAGAACATGCTGGCGATTATTTTGAAACACAGTTTAAACTTGCCAGGTTAAATGCTACCGATAAAGCCACAGGTTTGGCATCACAGGGTTTCATGTTTGCAGTGGTCGCTATACTCGCCTTGTTTGTACTGCTGTTCACAGGGCTTGGCCTGAGCTGGTGGATCGGCAGAGTTATTAATAATATAGTAGGTGGTTTCTTTATTGTTGCAGGAGTATATGTTCTGCTGATAGCCTTATTATTATTGTTGCGCAAATCGGTTATAGCGCCTGTTATTCGTAATTTCTTAATCGCCCGGATTTATGAGTAGAATTCGTACACATGATGATCTTGTGAAAGAGAGACAGCGGCTATTGGCTCTCCTTGAAGAACAAAAAGCGCAGATCAAAGTTGATGTTCGGGAATTGAAAGAAGAACTTCGTCCGCTTTATACATTGATGTCCGTTGTTGGAAAAGTTACTACGCGCGAAACCCGTAATGACCTGTTGGTAAATACCGGCTCATCGTTAGCGGTGGATCTGCTGGCCGGCAGAGTTATATCCAAGAATCCTATTGCACGCATGTTCCTGCCCGGTGTATTAAAGAATGTTGCATCGCATCTTATATACAATGCAAAACCATTTTTGCAAAAACTCTTTTCTAAAAAGAAAAAGACAGCACAACCTTCTGACGTCTTATCGCATTGATTTATGATGCAGGTATAGATGCTACCGAAAACCAATAATTGCGTACTTCCTGAATTACAGTGAGCAACGATTCAAAGCTTGTTGGTTTTACTATATATGTGTTGGCACCAAGTTCATAACAGCGCTGTATTTCAGCATCGTTTTTAGTAGTGGTGAATACAACTACAGGTATCTTTTTAAAAACCGGATGTTGCTTGATTTCTTTCAACGTTTCGCGGCCATCTTTCTTGGGCATGTTCAGATCCAGCAGTATAAATCCCGGGTATTCTGTATTTGCGATTGACTCCAGATAGTTAATCAGTTCTATTCCGTTCTCTACAAACTCGACTTTGTCTTTATATCCCTTCTCATCAAAAGCCGTCTGCATGAGGTAGCGGTCATCGGCATCGTCTTCAGCAACCAGGATAAAGTCTTTGCGCATGGGTTTTATTGTCATGATCAAATATAATTATTCGGATAGTTGTTGTAGAAACGTTTTTAAACCAATGGAAGTTTAAAGCGAGGAAAAAAGAGATAAATCTGTGGAATTAATTACACTGCGCTATAGCTGCGGCAGTGTGCTATACGAGGAAACCGCGGGCCTAATTTTTCATATATATCCATAAACTAACGCTTTATGAAAGTGCACGCAAAACAACAGAAACGTGTCGGTCAGAAAAAGCAAGATCCGAAACGCCCCGTTGCAACACGTAAACCTGGTGAAAAGCCTTCGGTACCTGCAACGGAAGAAGAAGTGTCTGCACAAACAGAGCAGGCAGTAGCCAATGAAAGTGCGACATCTGTACCGGAGACAAAAGATTGGGAGAAACAACCTCGTGTAAATGAGGACGACCAACGCAACATTGTGAACAATCCAGAGCATGCACAGCAGGAAATAACCGATCACCATGACAAGTAACGATAGGCTGGTGCACGCGAAATATAGTTTGAAACCATTAAAGGATTAAAGTATGGCATTTGAAGTGATTGAGAACCGCCACGAAGCGGTAGAAAAACTTAAAGAGCTGGTAGATGATGTGAATATATGCATGCTTGTTACCACCGATGATACCGGTAACGTAATGAGCAGACCTATGGCAACCATTGATGTGGATGATGACGGTAACGTATGGTTCTTTACGAACGAGTTCTCCGAAAAGATACATGAAGCTTCGCAGGACAATTCGGTTGCGCTCGTGTACTCGCATCCTGGTAAAAATGTATATATACACGCCAACGGTATAAGCTCTGTGATTATTGACAAAACAAAAATGAAACAACTGTGGAAGCCGATGTTAAAGGCATGGTTTCCCGATGGCGTTGACGACCCTAAGCTATGCCTGCTAAAAGTAAATGTACAGGTTGCTCATTATTGGAACAGTGCTTCCAACAAAATGGTAACCTTCTTTAACATGCTGCGCGCTGTTGCAACAGGCGACCGCTACGATGAGGGTGAAGTAGGCAAACTCAAACTCGAAAAGTGATGACAGTTAATGTTAAGGGTATGCTTGCGTGTACCCTTAACGTTGCTTTAGTTTTGTATCGGGAATGAAATAAGGAATGAAGTGCCAAAGTTTTCCCTTGATTTAACATCAATGTGGGCTTTGTGTGCCTGGAGTATATTAAGCGTAGCCGCGAGCCCCAGTCCCATTCCGTTTCGCTTGGATGTAAAATAGGGCTCAAACAACTTGGAAAGATTTTCCGGGGATATACCGCATCCGTTGTCTGTTATCTCTACGGTGTAGTGTGCATGATTGGGATTTACGACAATGGTAAGTTCGCCCTGCACATCTTTCATGGCTTCCACAGCATTGATGATGATATTGAGAAAAGCAATTTTCAATTTCTCGCTATCGGCCTGTATATAGCACGCAGTTTCGGGGTAACGCACGCGCATGTTGATATGTTGTAGTGTAATACGATCCAGCGCAGCACCAATGCTGTCGTCAAGCACACCTTGTAATATAGCTTTCTTGAATTGAAGCTCCGTTGGTCTTGCCGAATTGAGAAGCTCGGTGATGAGATCGTTTATTCTCTTGGAGTTGCGTTGTATGATTTCCAGGAACAACGCATCGTCTTCAATTTTGTTTGAGCTGATGAGCTGTTCTACCGACATCTGTATGTTGTTAAGTGGATTGCGTACTTCGTGCGCCAGTGTTCGCACCAACCTTCCGGTGGCGGCCAGCTTCTCTGCCTGCAATGCTGCTTTTTCTGCTCGCTTCAGATTTGTTATATCGTGAATAATACCCTGTACATATAGCGCACCGGTATTATCAATCTCCTGCGTGGCGGAGAGTATACAATATTTCTTTTCGCCTTGTTTATTGATCAATACGATTTCGGCATCGTCTACCTCGCGCGCATACTCGAGACTTTGCTGTATACTATCTTTACCTTCCGTGATAAGTTCGTAGAGGGAAAGTAATGAAAGCTCTTCCTGTGTGTAGCCCAACAGTTCGGCTGTGGCACCGTTCACATTTTTAAAACGCAATGCTTCGTCCGTAATAAATACGGCATCTTTTGAGCGCTCAAAGATGCTGCGATACTTTCGTTCGTTGGCGCGCAAGGCTTTAAGTGAAGCGGAGCGCTCGAGCGAATAGCGAATGCTGCGTTCCAGCTTTTCCGTATTCAGCTCAGACTTGATGAGGTAATCCATAGCACCTACCACCATGGCCTCTTTATCTACCGCTCGATTACCTTTACCGGTAAGTAAAATAATAGGCTGCTCACAATTCAATTGTACAGCTTCCTTGAGCAGGTCCAAACCTGTTTTTATTCCGAGACGATAATCTACCAGGTATAAATCGTGCTCGGAGGTGCGTATATGTTCTACCGCGCGGGCGTAGGTAGAGCACCAGTCAATTTCAAAAGAAGCACCTTCAATACTTTTTATATAGTCGCTGGTGATGATGAAATCGTCCTCATCATCGTCTACGATCAGAATGCGTGTAGCCTGTACGGTAGTTGACATGGGTCAGGTTATGATTGTTTCTCGGGTAGTATAACTACAAAAGTAGCACCGGAATCGGGTTTACTTTCTGCATACATTATACCATTGTGATTATCGATAATTTTTTTGCAAATGGCTAGTCCTATACCAGAGCCGGGGTACTCTGCTTTACCATGCAGCCGCTGAAAGATCTGAAAAATGCGGTCTGCATATTCTTCTTCGAAACCTATACCATTATCACTTACCTGTAGCTTGAAAAATTCTTTATCAACAGGAAGATGATGTTCTTCTTTTTCAGTTTTACTGGCTTTGCTGCTGGTTATTTTTATCACGGGTGCAATAGCAGGCTTTCTGAATTTGATAGCGTTGCTCAACAGGTTGTTGAAGAGCTGCTTCATTTCAGAAGCCACCGCTTCGAGCCGCGGCAATGCCGATGTAACTATACTCGCATTGGTTTCTTCGATCTTCAGTTCAAGATCGGTTTTTACATTGGCAATTATATCCTGCAGGTTTATCCACTCGAATGCGTACGAACTTCGACTGGTTCGTGAAAACTCGAGCAGGTTATCAATCAGCATACGCATGTTCTCAGCCGAAGCCATAATGCGTTCCAGGTATAGCCCGCCATCGGGACCTAATTTATCTATGAATTTTGCTTTGAGCCGCTCACCGAAGGTTGATATTTTCCGGATGGGTTCCTGCAGATCGTGCGAAGCTATATAGGCAAATTCTTCCAGCTCTTTGTTCGAGCGATTCAATTCACGAATGCTGCGGTCACGGTCGCGCTCAAAATTACGCAAGCGTGTAATATCGCGTGTTATACCTACAACCTTTATAGCACCGCCATCAGTGTTCGTTACTACTTTCGCTTTTGTAGATACAATCTTGGTTGCACCGGTTCGGGTTTTTACCTGGTACTCCTGTTCAAAGCCCGATTTCGTGCTGATCGCATCTTGCAGCGCGTGTTCAAATGAAGCTATATCTTCGGCTGATACCAGGTCTACATAAAAATCATAGGTGATGGCAGGCCGATCGTCTTCTTCAAATTCAAGTAACTGGTATAGACCTTTTGTCCAGGTAATTTTTTGATCGGCGATAGTATACGTCCAGCTGCCCAGTTGAAGAAGCTCTTCAGTTTCTTCAATTAAACTGCGCACAGCTTTTACTTCTTCTTCGCTTTTCCGGAAGTCGGTTATATCCTGTGCTATAAATAAAAATGAAGCAGGCTGGCCTGTTTCGGCTCTGCGCATAACCGTACCATGGGTTCGGAAGTAGCGCCAGTAACCTTCTTTATGATTGAGTCTGCAGTTAAAGCAATACGAATCATTATTTTGTAACGCATAGAATTTCTCCAGCTCGTGCTGAACAAGTTCTATATCTTCTTTGAAAATAAGCTCATTCAGGTCGCCACCGATATCTTCATAGGAGAATCCCAGAAAATCATGAACCTTCCTGTTGAGGAATGAAATATGTTTCGTATCTACATCATAGATGTAGATGATGGCGGGAAAGAAATCAGCTATTTTTTCATCAAAGGCATTCCGGCTCTCACCGGCTTCAAACAACGTTTTAAAGTATTGAATGTGCTCACTCATACTTCATGATGAAACTCAATGTTATTGAGTTCTTTGTATTGCTTGATTTTATTATAGAGTGTTTTACGATCGATCTTTAAAAGCTTCGCTGCTTTGCTTTTGTTGAAGTTTACGCGCTTCAGTGCCTCGAGAATAATTTCATACTCGGCATCTATACCGGCACCTTTCAAGCCTGTTTCTTTAATAATAGGACGTGTATAACTTGGTGTTGGTGGTAAGCCTGAATCCATGTAGGGAGAAGCTATAGGAGCAGAAGTATCTGCGCCACTGTTATCAAACTGCAGTTTGGTATAGTTTGATACTTCAAATGGTATACTCTTCACATCAATAACATCACCATCCGCTAATAGTGTAGCACGTTTGATAACATTCTTAAGCTCGCGCAAGTTGCCATGCCATACATAGTTCTGGAAAATGGTTTCAACTTCCGGAGTAAATCCTTTTACATTTTTACCAAGCTCCTGATTGGTGATATTCAGGAAGTGATTGGCGAATATCATGACATCATTTTTGCGTTCGCGCAATGGCGGAACGTTGATCTGAAATTCGTTGAAGCGATGGTAAAGGTCTTCGCGAAATTTGCCGTTACGGCATGCATCCCAGAGTTTTTCGTTGCTCGCTACAATAATGCGTACATCCAGGTCTATATCTTTTGTACCACCTACACGTTTCATTTTTCGCTCTTGTGTAACGCGAAGTAATGACACCTGTACATCATACGGCAGGTTGGCAATTTCATCCAGTAGTATCGTGCCGCCGTTGGCAAGTTCAAAACTTCCTATCTTCTGACCGACAGCTCCCGTGAATGATCCTTTTTCGTGACCGAATAATTCACTACCTGCAAGTTCTTTTGACAGGGCTCCACAATCTATCGCGATAAAAGGTTTATCAGAACGTTTGCTTCGCTTATGTATCTCTTGTGCGATCGCTTCTTTACCACTTCCGCTTTCGCCATAGATAATTACACTATAATTGGTTGGACCAACAAGGTCGATCTGGTTTAGTATATTTTTAAAATCAGGACTGTTGCCGAAAATATAGATTTGATTTGAATCTCCCTTTTTACCGTTTGATACCTGCGTTCTGCTTCCATTGTACTCTTCGGTGTTGGCAGGTGCTACCTGTGTTACAACAGGAGCCGGTTCTTTCAGGGCACGTTTTATAGTAATGAGAATTTCATCAGGCAACAACGGTTTTGTTACATAGTCTATTGCTCCGAGGCGCATTACCTCTACAGCCGTTTTTATATTACTATAGCCTGTAATGATAATTACAGGCACTGCCGGAAGTTTATCTTTTATATTCTTGAGAATGGTGGTACCATCCATATCCTCCAGCTTGAAATCGCAGAGGATAAGATCCGGATTTGTTCCCTCCAATATTTCCAATGCCTTTTTGCCGCTGTTTGCCTCAATAGCCTCAAAGCCGTGCTTGGACAAAAAACGCTTCAGAACAAGGCACATGTCCTTATCGTCATCAATGATTAATATTTTTTCAGCCATATATTTTTTAAAAATAACTACACCTATAATTACTCAAAAAAATTACGCCCAGAAAGCCCGCATCTGAGCAACGGGTATCTGAAGATGCTCACGGTATTTGGTAACGGTGCGTCTTGCGATGTTAAAGCCGCGTGTTGCCAGCAACGATGCCAGTTGCTGATCTGAGTATGGAGACTTCTTATCCTCGCACTTGATAACTTCTTCAATCTCCTTCTGGATAACTTTGTTGCTGATCACTGCACCGCTCTTGTTCTCGATACCTTCGCTAAATAAGCTCTTTAATAAAATCGTTCCAAAGGGCGTTTGAATGTACTTGTTACAGGTAATGCGTGACACCGTAGATATATCTACCCCGGCCATCTCCGCTATATTTTTCAGGATCATCGGTTTGAGTTGTGACTTGTCTCCATCCTGAAAATAATCGAACTGGTATTGAACAATGGCATTAATAACATTTAGCATGGTTGTTTCACGCTGGCGTATGGCATTTACAAACCACTCTGCTGAACTGAGTTTGCTCTTCAGGTATTGGAACGTACGTGTATCTTTACCTTTCTCGGCTTCCTTTACCATTGCTTTCATGCGATTGCTGATGACGAGATTAGCAGAGCGCTGATTGGTAAGACCTACTTCCATGCCATCTTCACGATGGGTGATAAAGAAATCGGGAATAATTGTGTCGGCTGAAGTTCTTTCTTCGGTGCTTCCAATTGGATTGAGGTTCAGAGCGCCCATCATCTCCAACACCATACGTAATTCTTCCTCGTCAATCTGTAAAGCGTTTTCTATTTTTTCGAAGTTCCGCGCCTTTAGATCATCGTAGTGTTTTTCAAGAATGGTAAGCGCTGCTTTTACATCCGGACATTTTGTATTCATGCGCTTCAGTTGCAACAGCATACACTCACGAATGTCGCGCGCCCCTACGCCTGCGGGTTCAAAGCTTTGTATAACGTGTAGTAATTTTTCGGCATCTTCTCCTTCAATCCACTTCATGGTTTTGAGCGAGAAATCTTCAGCGAGTGTTTCGAGAGGTGTTTCAAGAAAACCTTTTTCATTCAGGTTTCCGATGACGAACTGTGCGAAGGCTTCGTCTGTTTCAGAAAGTTTTATAGCTGATAACTGTTCTTCAAGATCTACTTTGAAATCGCGGCCCGCAACGATAGGCCTATCCGGCATTTCTTCCTGCTGATAATATTGTCTGTTTTCAGTTTTATAGTCGGGTATATCATCATAACCATATTCATCCCAATCCTGAAACTCCTGAACTTCTTCTTTGCTATTGGTTGTTTCTATTTCATCAGAATTATCCTTCTCCTCGATAATAGGATTTTCCTCCAATTCGTTTTTTATTCGTTGCTCAAGTTGTAAGCTTGTTAAGTGAAAGAGCTCAAGCATCTGAAGCTGCTGAGGATTTATTTTTAGCTGTTGCTTCTGCGTTAGATTCTGACGTAACATAGCCAATGGTTTTGGTTTAAATATTAAAACCTATATGCAACCCTAAAACCAAACTTTTTTGCCCGTTGATTTTTTTTTAAGATTCTGATTGTCAGATAAATGTAATTTCTAAAAATAAAGCGGTCAAGTGTAAATGAGGAGTATTGGGGAAAATGTTGCTCATTTTGTAGAAATTAATCTATTCTATGCGTAAGTCCGTTATAATAACCTACTTAGCTTTTTTCGTTTCCCTCGTTATTTTGCTCGGCATTGGGTTTAACTTTTATACCCGGTTATTGCGCTATAATTATTCCATCACCTGGATTGAACGCACCCACGAGGTGTTGCAGGAACTCAAGAACCTCGAAAATTATTTCAAGGAAATGGAGAGCAGCCAGCGCGGCTTCCTGCTCACCAACGACAGCCTTTTTATAAAACCTTTTGAAGAACGACTCAGCGCTGTGCGCGGATCATTCAGCCGCTTACTCGAGCTTACGAGTGAAAACCCCGCGCAGCAAAAAAAACTAAAAGACCTCAGCTATATAATTGCCCGAAGAATAGATATACTCGAAGAGAGCACAGCGCTTCATAAACTGGACAGAACATTATTTGAGAAACGCTTAAGGGCAGGAAGAGAAACGATGCAGGAATGCGAAGCTATTCTCAAGGATATAGAGCAGGAAGAAAAACGCCTGCTGGTTACACGAAGAAAGATAAAAGACTCGTACGGCTCGGCTTCATCTAACTACTCGGTTGTAATATTTACATTTTCATTTGTTGTGTTCATTATCACGTTTCTGCTCATTATACGCGAGCTATCGAGACGATTCCGATACCAGCGTGAACTGGAACTAAAGATTACCGAGCTCAATCAAGCCAACGCGGAGCTGGAGCAAATTACATTTGCAGCTTCGCACGATCTGCAGGAACCGCTGCGCAAAATTTTAACCTTTAGTGATATGCTAAAGGTAAAGTATAAAGATGAATTACCTGCCGAAACACAGCGGCTGGTAGAGCGTTTGCAATTCTCGGCAACGCGCATGCATGAGCTGGTGGAAGACCTGATGAACTTTACGCAACTGGTAGGACAAAAAGAAGAATCGCAACGGGTATCACTGAAAGAAGTTGTGGAGGAAGTACAGCATGAGTTGAAAGATATATTTACCGCTAAAGATGTAAAGCTCTCCATCGATTTGCGTCTGCCGGATATAACCGGGTATCGTTCACAATTAAATCTGCTGTTTCATTCGCTGTTGGACAATGCCGTGAAATTCTCGAAAGAAAATGTGCCTCCGGCAATATTTATACTTACGCAGCAAGCCACGGCGGAAGAAATGAAAGAGAAATTTAAAATCCGGTACGACAGCCAGCACTATATTAAAATTATTGTACGCGATAATGGCATTGGCTTCGATAATGAATTTGCCGGAAGGATGTTCAATTTATTTCAACGGCTGCACTCGCAGCAATCGGCCTATACGGGTAAGGGTATTGGACTTACCATTGTGAAGCGAATTATGACGAACCACCTCGGGTTTGTATCAGCTCACGGGAAAGTAAATGAAGGTGCCGAGTTTGTTTTATACTTCCCCGTGAGTGAATCTGCCTGAATGTTACTGAGCCGATCGTAATTCTTTTCCGGCTATATCTTCCCAACGATAAAATTGGAATGTTTTATCATCGCTCATGGCTACAAACAACCCGTGCGGAAATCCGGGCAACGCTATGCTGGTAACATCACTGCCATCGCTTTCAACTGTGGAAGTCTTTACAGTTTTTAATAGCGGATGATCGTGCTTGCTGTTTTTGCCTTCGCGCAAATATATATGGAACTGGTTGGCCTGCTGATCGGATACAAGTATATATCCTGTACCATCTTTAAATTTATAAATGGATATACCTTCGTGATTGTCAGTAAAGCCGGTCGTGCCGAAGTGAGCAAGTTCGGTGTTGGCGCTATCCGGATGCGCATAGTACTTGCGAATGCCGACACCTTCGTCTGAATAGTATATATATCCCAGCTCATTGTCCACCGCGATGGATTCTATTTCGTTTTTGCCACTATAGTTTCCGAATTTACGAACTAGTTTTCCGGTTACATTTCCACTGCCGTCATCCTGCAGCAGGTATTGCCAGATATAGCTTCCATCGGTAGGTCCGGATTTTCTCCCAACAATAGCATAGATCTTTCCATCAGCCGGATTAGTATATAGCGCTACCCCCATGGGCGCGCGCAATGAATCATTTTCAAAAACCGGTATACCACCTTTGTCTATTGCCTTCATATCAGGCAAACTGAAAACACGGATGGAATTTGTGTTACGCTCGGTGCATACGGCTATATCTGTTTTTTTATTCTGAAGACTAAGACCATATGCTATATCTACATTATTAGGGCGCTTAATGTTCTTTACCGTTTTTGATTTGATCTCTTTTCCATTCAGATCAAATACATAGAGCGCACCATCACCGGCATCGCCACCTTTGTCGGTGCCCACGATCAGGCTCTGAGACGGATCATTCGGGTTGATCCAGAATGCAGGATCATCGCTGTCATACGACACAGTATCGGACGCAAACACGGGTTTAACTACGGCTGCAGTATCTACCTGGGCTGGTGATGTCGGTGTCTCTTTTTGTTTGCAGGCTATAAATAAAAATGCGGGTGCTGTAAGTATCAGTAATCGCTTCATTGTAAAATATACTTAATTTACGCTGATCGTGCCGTGAGCACGGTCAGCCATTCTATACCATTAATCTTTTGTAAAGGTGAAACTAACGCCATCACCATTGCTAAATAGTTCTTCGCCTTCTTTGAAGTGATCTTCATCCACAACTTTCAGAAAATGAATTGTTATGGTTTCTTCAGCTTCATTGATTTCATATTCACTGTCGATGATGAAATCCAGTTCGTCTTCTTCAACGCCTTCGTCATTTACAATAACGTGGCTTCCTTCCAACGATAACTCACCATCTTCGGCTTCATACTCTGCTTCGATCTCGATCACTTTGTTTTCAGTCTCTGTTTCAGACTCACCGTTTTCGCAGGTAGTAATTTCTTCTTCCTCTGCTAATTCGATTTCGAATTTCATTTCTTCGAATTCAAATTCAGCTTTTACTTTTCCGGTGATGTCTTCAAAGTTTATCCCTTGCAGTTCAGGATTTAAGGGCCCAAATATACTTTTAAAAGCTTCGAACTCTTCTTCGTTGTTAAACTCAAGTTCCCATTCGCCTGCCGCGTCATTGTCTAATACTTCGTATTCGAATACATTTGGTGAACCCAGTATAACACGCTCAGATGATTTGAGATTAGATAATTCAAATTTGAAACTGCCTTTCGTTTCATCTTCACCGGGCAACGTAAGTATAACTTCGAAAGAAGTAGGTACGAATTTCAAATCTTCATCACGTGAAAGTGTAATGGTTCCGGAGAGGCCGTCATTGCTTGCCGTAAAAGGAATTTCGCGTTCGTATGTACAATCGTCTACTTCAACTTCGTATATAATCTTGTCGATAGTTACATGATCAGCCATGTCCTCTTCAAGATCGGTAATAGTATAATCTATTGTGATGCTGC
The DNA here is from genome assembly GCA_902168205.1 of uncultured Chitinophaga sp. Taxonomy (GTDB): domain Bacteria; phylum Bacteroidota; class Bacteroidia; order Cytophagales; family Cyclobacteriaceae; genus Ohtaekwangia; species Ohtaekwangia kribbensis. The sequence goes on from CABHOK010000014.1 coordinate 766,922, forward strand.
TTTCGGGAAGTGCAGCATCCGGTAAATAATCAGCGAACTTAACTTCTATGCTATAGTCCTCTGCATCGGCAAGGTCAGCGCCTTCCTCTGCATCCAGCAACAGCTGAAGGGGGAAGTTATTATCGTTCGGTTTTTCGTCCAGCGAATTATCGGCACAGCTCACAAAGGCTGTTAATATCAAGGCTGTCGCCAAAGTATATAAATGCTTTTTCATTTCTTTTTCAGGTTAAGGTTATAGATCGAGTTTAAGACCGGCACGTGTCCACCATGAATAAAATTCACGTTGGATATAGTGGTTCTCCTGTCCCTGGTATATTTCGAAAGGCTGGTTGGTAATGTTCAGGAACTCGGCAAAGAAACGCAGCTTCGGACTGATCGTGATGGTGGTTGTAGCATCCATCTGAATACGGTCTTTTACATACAGATCTTCGCTTGCATCGCCACCAATCTCACTGATATACTCTCCATTGAAGTTGGCGCTTACGCGGAAGTTGAAACGACCCAGGTCATATCCCAGCGACAAATTACCAACGTGTTTCGCCTGACCCGGAAGTCTGATCTCTTCATTGTCGTTGCTGTTGCTGCGTGATTGAATTTCAGCGTTTGATGAAGTGAGCGTATAGTTAGCATATATACTCAGTCCTTTTAAAACGCCCGGTAGAAACGTTAGATTCTGTTGATACGCTACTTCAAAACCTAGTAAAGAAGCTGCCTCACCATTACGCGCTTGTGTGATATCGACCACTTGTCCATCGGAGCCTGGGTATTGACTGCTTTCAAATCTGCGGTTGAAAATGAAATCGGTGAGTCGCTTGTAGAATACTCCACCGGATAATATACCTACGCTTCCAAAATATTTTTCAGCCAATATATCCACGTTGGTTGCGCCAACCGGTTTTAACTGCGCGTTACCGATAGTACCTTCTCCTTCGTTGATGTTAATTTCCTGTGCGGGTATAATATCACTGAAGTTAGGACGAGCGTAACTACGTGTTACGGCCATGCGCAGGTTTGTATTGTCATTTACATTATAGCGTACGTGCAGTTGTGGTAAGAAGAAACTATAATCAGTGCTTCCTTCTTCCGGTATAATTTCGCTTTCATTTACAACGGTGTACGATTTATAGTCAACGCTGGTGTGCTCAAAACGAAAACCTCCCAATACCATAAGTTTGCTCACTTGCAGTTTGGTCATCATATACCCGGCATATACATCTTCCTTGGCTGTATACGATTCGGCTGCTTCTGTAGCAAGTTTGTCTTCTACCGATAATTCGAAGTTGCCCGGGTTAGCGTCGAAGTAACGTATGAATCTTTCCGGGTCGGCATTGGCGCGCAGGGTATATTTACCATCCAGGAAGTTGTCGTCTACTTTTCCTCCTTCGTATTGGTCGAGGGTAAGATCATCGGATCCAGTATAGCTGAATACATTCTCCGTAATGTCATAACGTTTTTCTTTCAGACGAACCTTTCCTCCGAATTTGAATAGTCCATCGCTATTGCCAGCTTTATACGGTATACCTATGTTGAATTTGGCGGTTTTGTTTACATCTTTAGCATATGTATTGCCCATGGTGGCCTCGTCAAATTCATAGACGGAATTGTTGAGGTATATATTTTGCGAACTCGTATGTGGCAGATCGTCCACCACGAACGATGGAAACTTTGGATTGGTGTCAAAGTCGATCGACATCTGGTCCACTTCACCAATACTCCCTATCTCGATATCGAATGGCGTATCTTGTATTGCTTCCGAGTAAGACACTTCGTAATCAAGATTGATTTTAGAGAGCGTATGTTTTGCTCCCAGGTTAAAGCTGGTTACGATCTGTTTCTCCAGGCGGTCTTTAGTGAGGCGTTCAATTTCGTTGTCTTCGAAGGGAGAGTCGTCAACATTTGGATTGAATATATAGCGCCTTCTTTCCTCGCGATCGGTAAAACGATTGTAGAGCGATCGGAAATACACTTCGTTCTTGTCGTTGAATTTATAGTCAATGGTGCTGCTTAAGCCGAGGCGTGTTCGGGTAAGTTCATAGTCGCGTAACTCGAGTGCATTATCATCACGTTCCCAGTTGTCGGAGCCACGTTCGGTTTCATAGTAACTTGAGTTCAGCATAATGCCGAGCTTGTTATTGAGAAATCGCTGACTTCGCTCCAGTGATCCCTGCAGGTTCGTCTTGCCATTTATATTGTTATACCCTACAAGACCGGACGCATTTATACTAATGTTCTCCGTTTGCGCAGTGCGTGTAATCAGGTTCACCGAACCACCAATGGCATCACCATCCATGTCTGGCGTAATAGCTTTGCTTACTTCAATGGATGAGAGCTGATCGGCTGGTACTGCATCCAGCGCCACATAACGAACGCTGGCTTCTGGTGATGGTATCTGCTCGCCGTTAATGCTGATGTTGGTGAACTGCGGTGCCAGACCGCGTACCAATACGTAGCGGCCTTCACCTTGATCTCTTTCAATATTTACTGCGGGCACACGCTGCAAGGCTTCTGCCACGTTTGGATCAGGAAAGCGACCGATCTGGTCAGCACTCACTACGTTCTTGATGTTGTCGGCTGTCTTCTGCTGGTTCAATGCTTTTTGTTGTCCTTGCAACACACCGGTAATAACGATATCCTGCAGTTGTGTGGCATCGCTTATCATTTTAAGTTCAACATCAGCAACTCCATTTTCCGGAACGGTTACTACTTCGGTATATTTACGGAAGCCTATATAGCTTATTTCAAGCTCGACTTCACCACTGGGTACACGTAAAAAGAATTCTCCGTTAACATCGGATGTCGTTCCGTTGTTGGTTCCTTTTTGGAATATAGTAGCGCCCGGTAAAACAGATTTGAACTGATCATCGATCACACGTCCGCGGACTGCACCGGCTGCCGCTGGTTTCTTTGCTGTAGCTGTTGTCAGATTCGATTTTACCAATAGCAAATTGTCCATTTGCTGAATAGCTACACGCGCTTGCGTAGCGATGGCTTCCAGAATTTGCCCGAGGTTGGTATGATGGCCATCCAGCGTGATCTTTTTGGTAAGGTCTACTCTCTTGCTGCTATAGGTAAAGGTAAAATCTGTTTTCTCTTCGATGATGGTAAAAACATCTTTCAGTGTTTTGTCTTTTACCTCGAGACGAAGCTTAACATCGTAGATGTTTTGCGCAGTGCCGTTTCGGGCAAACAGAACGTTGAGCAATAAACATTGCAGCGCAATTCCTGTTAATGTGTACAGGGTAAATTTTTGCGCCTTCGAAATACAAATCTGTAATTTTGTATACATAAGGGGTTCAGGTTATTTTTTCGTTAGATTAAGTTTCTATTCTTCGCAGCCTTTTCCATATAGGGTTATGACCTGGCCTGCTATACTATATTGAATGCCGGTGCTATAGCGGATGGCACGCAATACATTTTCAACCGGTTCATTTTTATATTTACCGGTGATGCGACATTGCCGGATGTTCGCATTCTTGAAATGTATAGTAACGCCGTATTGCTGTTCAATTTTTCTGGCGGCATCAGCAAGCAGTATATCTTCCAGTATCAGGGTGTGATTTTTCCAGGCGAGGTCTTTCTCGAGATCAGCCGGTTCTTTGATCATGCTGTGGTTAAGACGCGAGTAGTTTATTTTTTCGTGAGGAAGCAATACCTGTGTATCGTTGCCTTGCATAACTCGCACTTTTCCAGTGGCAACGCTTACTATAATATTGTTGCCCGTAGCATTTACATTGAAGGAAGTGCCGAGTACGTGCGTGGAAAATTCATCGGTATGAATAATGAAGGGGTGAAGTGAGTCTTTTTCAATTTCAAAAAAAGCCTCTCCCGTTAAATATACCTCCCGCTTAAACCCTTTGAATGTCTCCGGGTATTTTAAGGATGCATTTGAATTGAGTTGAACGATGGAGCCATCGCTCAATTTTATACTCAGTTGTTCTCCCGTGGTTGTGTGCTGCTCGGTATAGACAAGTTCTTCCGAACGTGACTCGGAATATTTACCCAATACATAAATAGCAATGCCCGCTGCCAGAAATATAGCCAGCGAGGCCGCGATCTTTTGCCACGATAACGTTCTGGTTTTTTTTTGTTCTTCTTCATATACATCGATCCGGTGATTGAGCTTCTGCAACCCGGATGATAAATCGAACTGCGATTGATGTGATGTGTTGTTAGCTTCCCACGAAGCCGACCACTCCAGAAATATTTTCTGATGCGATATATCTTCGGCTACCCAATCCAGTAAAGCTTTCTTTTCGTGTTCGGTGGCTTCGTCAGCGAGGTAACGTACAATAAGATGTGTCGGGATTTTCTCCTGCATAGCATTTGGTTTACTATACAGGAAGGAGGAATAACAAGCACCACCCCACCAGTGCAGGGTATTATCAAAAGGTTAAGCTTCTGTTAACGCACTCGCGTGGTTTTCAGGGTACTGATACTGCCTGAGCGCCTTGCGTAAATGACTAAGTGCTTTTACCAAGTGATTCTCTACGGTGTTCTCAGAGATGTCGAGTATCTTGCTGATCTCCCGGTAGGTTAGGTTATCGAACCGGCTCATCATAAAAACCTGTTTACAACGGTGTGGCAAGGCGCCAATGGCCAGGTCAATATGTTGCTGGAGTTCTTTGTGTACGAGTGATTGTTCCGGTGTGGTAGAATCGGCAAAGTCGGTTTGCAGAAGAATGTCATCAATGTCTTCATTCAACGGTTGGTGCTTCTTCAGCACAGCAAGGGCAGCATGCTTTACCGCTATATAAAGATATGCATTCAGATTTTTTTCGATTGTAAGTTGGTGGCGGTTCTTCCAGAGGTATACAAATACATCGGCAACTACTTCTTCCGCTTCCGCGGCATGGCGCAGGTAGGTATTTGCGAACCGGCAGAGTTTATCATAATACTGAGCGAACAGCGTGTTAAGTGCCAGACGATCGTTGGCCTGTATCTGTTTGAAAAGTATAATATCGGAGCGCTCCGGATCCACAGCCTAAAAATTCCATTTTAGCTGCAGAGCGCAAAAGTATAGGTGTTATCAAATCGTAAAGAGATTATTAATGAGAGGGAGAGCAGCAATTTGTGCCTTCTCTATTTCTTTCTGAACCGGAAGGGTTCTTTATTAGTGGCAATGAGCTTGCCCTCCTGTATAAGTGTACTGGCAACAAGTTCTACCTGGTCAACCAGCATCTGCCAATTCTTTTGATCAATAGCCTGCGCTACATCAGACGGACAAAACGTCTTTTCAGTACCACGCTCGTCAGCAAGTTTTAGAATTGTTTTCCGAATGTCATCAGCAAAAACCATAAGAGCTTTCGATGTGAGTTATAAACATGAACCAGCGTACAATGGTTCTGATTTCAGCATGCTTTTTTATTATTTATACTATTTCCACGCCCGGTAATAATGCTAGTGTCTCATCCTGCATGGTGCTGTGCTTTTAAATATAGCTCGTCTTGCCGGAGAATGATTCTTTTAGCAAATCTATAGAATGAGCACAGAGAAAGTTATTTTTGCATTATGATAGTATCACGTTTCATCGCAGAAAGCCAGGAACCGAATCGTGAAATCATGACTGTACTTAGGTCGTGGGTAATGGACTTGGGACGGCACGTGGAGGAGAAGATGAGCAACAAGGTGCCACATTTCTATTTCTACGGACAATTGTGCTACCTCAATCCACTGGCGGAAGGTGTTGAGTTTGCCTTTACAAAAGGATACGAACTCTCGGACGATACCAAGATGCTGGAGTTTAAAGGACGCAAGCATGTAAAGTCTATTACCTTCCACAGCGTAGCCGAAGCGGAAGAGAATGAAGATGGAATACGCCATATTCTGAATGAAGCAGCTATACTAAACGAATATCATTTTAAAAGAAAAAAACAGCGAAGCACGAAATGAGTGAGGATATTATACTTCCGGATGACGGTGATGATGATGAAATGTTTGAACATCATCGCATCGTAGCGGACCCCAAGCAAAGCCTGCTTCGCATTGATAAGTTTTTAATGGATCGGTTACCCAATGTAACACGAACCAAACTGCAGACCGGCATACATGATGGTTTTGTTCGGGTAAATGACAAAGCTATAAAGCCAAACTACAAGATCCATCCAAACGATGTTGTCACGGTTTCTTTGCCTGAGCCCCCGCGCGATACCGAGATCATCCCTGAAAATATACCGCTGAATATAGTCTTTGAAGATGACCATTTGCTCGTGATCAACAAACCGGCGGGAATGGTCGTGCATCCGGCTTATCAGAACTGGAGCGGCACAGTAGTGAATGCCCTGGCGTATCACTTTCAGAATTTACCCCGGATGACGGGTAATGAAGGTCGCCCGGGATTAGTGCATCGCATTGATAAAGATACCTCCGGGTTACTGGTAATTGCCAAAGATGAAGCAAGCCTTACGGGATTAGCAAAACAGTTCTTTGATCACTCCATTGAGCGCACCTATAATGCACTGGTATGGGGTGTGCCGGAGCAGCCGAGTGGAACGGTCAATGTAAATGTAGGACGAAGTTTAAAAGACAGACGCGTAACGACTGCTTTCCCGAACAGTGACATGGGGCGCCATGCCATTACACACTATAGTTTACTTCGTGATCTGCGCTACGTATCGCTGATCGAATGCAAGCTTGAAACAGGCCGTACACACCAGATACGGGCACACATGAAATACCTCGGCCATCCGCTTTTTAACGATGCTATGTATGGTGGTAATGAGGTGTTGAAAGGAACAACCTTTACGAAGTACAAGCAGTTTGTAGAGAACTGTTTCAAAATTATACCACGCCAGGCTTTGCATGCCAAAACGTTGGGCTTTGTTCATCCTGTCACAAAACAACATCTGCAGTTTGATTCAGAGCTACCACGGGATTTTACCGATGTACTCGATAAGTGGGACCACTACGTAAAGTATAACTAGTATATAATTTATACCGGGTACGAATAACAATTAACGGATACGGTTACAGGAAAGAGTAAAGGATTGTGCTTGATGCAGAAATACATCAAAGAGTATAGAAGAAGTAACCTAAACGCTGTTTAGATCGAGTGACTTGTAACAGCTTTCAGCCTCTTAAAAAGATGGTCTGAGTTTTCTGTCTTTGCCCAGCGCCTGACGAATCTCCTTCAGCGCCTGGCGTTTCAATCGCTGATGAGAAGCTTCATCCTGCGAAGCATACATCAGTCCCTTGATATACTCAAGTACCTTCTCCGTTTGCATCTGATCGAGCGAGTCAAGCGACTCAACGATCTGATATTTTTGATTTATAGTTGTCATACGTGTAGTGGTTGTTTGACAACACAAATAACGTAAATCAACCACCTGATGTTCAAGAACCATGCCCGCTATTAACAGTAATACAACACGGTCGTAATATTTGAGTTAAAAATGCTGAAAAGCAGTGCTTTATAGATCGAGTATACCAAAGAATTCGGAATATGGTATATGTAAATCAATGAAGGTAAATCTGGGTTGCTGGGTTAATTTTATCCGATCGTATATCTTTTTACTCTCTAAATCAGACGACAGATAATATTTAACATTCCTTTCTGTATCAGCCTGTGCAAAAAGCTTGGTGTCGTTGGGAATAATTTTACGATCGTTTAAATAGATATTTCCGGAGTGCCGTTGGCTAAAGATATATTTGGCAAAGTCTCCCGCTCTTTGTGCATGATTCAAATTGAAAGGAAGAACCTGTAAATTTCGAAGAGGTAATTCCGATGTACTGCCACCAACGCAATATTCGGCAACGCTAATCGTAGATACTATCATGGTAATATCATGGTCCAGGAAATAACGAAAATAATTATCTGCGTTTCTAAAGAGAGGATCGTTGTCGTTTAAAAATCTTAGAAAAAAACTGGTGTCAAGTAAAACACATTCATGATTCATAATTACCTCGTATTTCATTAAGCCAACTGTCTGCATCAATAGACCCAAGCCAGTTTTTTTTTGCCTTGGTCCGAAGTGATGTCAGGTACTCTTTATCGTATTTGGGTTCGTAATCAATCAGGTCAATAAAAGATAGACTTGACTTGTCGAACTCTCCGGTTTCTGAATGTTGCTTACCTTTAACTCGTATTCCATGATTTTTATAGAGAAGATTTTGCTCAAGCTTCTCTAAAAATTCAATAGGTGTTTCAATTCGCAGTAAGCCGTGGTCGTCTGTTAACAAGTACATATTAGCGCGATCTTTTCCACCAGCATTTGTTATTCTGCCGTAGAAATAAAATTCCGCTTCGCTCCAGATCGCTTCTGTTCTCAGGTATCGGGTATCTTTATTCAACTGAATCTCATTAGTGCCGGAAATGGAAGTGCGCAACGTTAGAGTATAATTCTTTTTTGTAGCTATAGCCTGGAATTCTTCAATTGCTTTTGCCGTGGGGTAATCCAGAAAATCTATACTATTGTTCTCTCGTATCTGCCCGAGCAAAGCATTGAATCCAATGATATATTGTGCAGATGTTTTGAAAATATGTTTTACAGATCCCTGTTCTATTCTGTAGCTAATAACTGGTCTGTCCTTTTTATCACTGGGGAATAAAAGATTTTCGACATTCTCCAAAATCAACATGATTTCTTTGATGTCATAGTTATCAGGTGTAATTTCTTTATTGCCTTGTAGCCCTGATATACCTATTTCTATAAAACCTGTTTTCTCCATTGTCAAATTCCCTGATAAAAATAAGTAATTATTAAATAAAATGAGGTGCCTATGGTGTATTCACCTCATTGTAGCTCCCTGATGTATTATCCGTCCAGCTCATGGGGTAATTTTTATCCAGGAACTCTAACGAATCGGTAGTCAGATATAGCGGGTGAAAGGTGTCGATCATCACGGCCAGTTCATGTGTTTCTTTGGCACCTATACTTTTCTCTACCGTGCCGGGATGTGGTCCGTGTGGCAAGCCTCCGGGGTGTAATGTAAACGATCCGCGCTCTATACCTCTGCGACTCATGAAATTTCCCTCAGCATAGTATAGCACTTCATCTGAATCGATATTGCTGTGATTATAGGGTGCTGGTATAGCCAGCGGATGGTAATCGAATAACCGCGGGACGAAAGAACAGATCACAAAGTTTCTCGCCTGAAACGTTTGGTGTACCGGAGGTGGCTGGTGAATGCGCCCGGTAATCGGTTCAAAGTCGTGAATGGAAAATGCATACGGCCACAGGAAGCCATCCCACCCGATCAGATCGAGCGGACTATAATCATATATATACTGATGCAGAAATCCCTGCTTCTTTATCTTCAGCAAAAATTCACCTTGGTGTGTTTCGGTAATCAGCTCGTGTGGTGGACGAATATCGCGCTCGCAGTATGGCGCATGTTCCAGTAATTGTCCTAATTGATTTCGATAACGTTTTACCGTTTCAACCGGTGATGTTGATTCGATGATGAGCAATCGCAGCGGTCCTTCTTCAAACTCAAGTTTGTAAATAACCGTGCGTGGTATAACGATATAATCTCCCTGGCGAAGTTCAAGTTTACCAAAGGGTGATATCAATGTGCCTTTGCCATCATGTACATAAAGTACTTCGTCACCTTCCGCGTTTTTATAGAAGTAATCCATGGTGCGCTTGCGTGGCGAACAAATAGATATAGAGCAATCGGCATTCATGAGTAACACTTTGCGCGCATTGAGATAGTCTTCTCCCGTAGTTGTTACTTTGGATGTGTTGAGATGGGTTTGACGCAGCGCATAATCTTCCACGCGTTTAGCACCATAGCGTATGGGCTCTTTCAGTTCTTTGATGCGTGTAGGCGGATTGATATGATACAGGTTGGAATATATACCCGAGAAACCTTCCGAGCTTACAAGTTCTTCTTTATACAGGCTTCCATCCGGCTGCCGGAATTGGGTGTGCCGCTTGGGTGGAATTTTTCCGAGACGATGGTAATACATAATGGAAGTAGTTTATCCTAAAATTAACGAATGGATAGTATAGGCGTATGCGTTCCAAAGCCTCTTTCGTAAAATCAACTTTCACAAAATAAAAACTCCTCTGCACAACGTATTTGTACAGAGGAGCCGTTTCTTATTTGGGTATAAATAGCGCAGGGCTAGTACTTGAATACTTTTCCACCCGCCATTACTTCCTGTTTCTTTTCATCGAATGTTACTTTCTCTCCGGTGCGAACAGCAGCGTTCGTCATAATGGTGGCGATAGAATGCATATAGCCTGCTTCTACGGGGGCGTTAGGTTCTTTTCTGCTGCGTACACATTCCATCCAGTTGCGCATGTGTGCCGATGTTAATGGGTCGCCTCCCGTGTTTGCGGATGCAACAACCTGTTCAACTTGTTGCTGTACTATATCCATCTCCGGTAAAAGATTAGCCTGCATGTTCATCGCAGTTGCATGGTTAAGCCGCAGACCACCTACCGGTGAAACCTTGTTCGTATTCAAATTCAGTTCACCTCCGTTGGAATAGTATATCTCCGCAGGGCGCTCATCACCATTCATCATGCGTGAAGTAAACTGTACCTGGAAGCCCTGCTTGTCGTCACCATAATCAAATACGGCCGTAGTTGTATCCCAGTTCTGACGACCATCTTTCCAGAAATATACTCCACCATTCGCCACTACACTGCGTGGATGTTTCAGGCCGCTGAACCAATGCACTGTATCGATCTGGTGACTCATCCACTGCCCCGGCATACCTGATGAGTATGGCCAGAACAATCTATACTCTAAATATTTTCTGGGATCAAAATTCTCAAACGGGCGATTCATCAGGAAGCGTTTCCAGTCGGTGTCCTGCTCGCGCAACTCGGCCACGAGCGCAGGCCTTCTCCAACGACCTGGCTGGTTAACGTTCCAACTCAATTCAACCATAACAATTTGTCCGAACTTACCGCTCTGAATGAAATCAGCGGCAGCATGATAGTTCTTGCCGCTTCTGCGTTGTGAACCGATCTGTACAATCTGCTTGGAGTTTTTTACCGCCTTTAATGCAGCACGATTGTCTTCCATCGTTTCAGCAAAAGGTTTTTCAGTATAGGTATCGCAGCCCGCCTTTATCGCTTCTATTGTATGCAACGCGTGTTGAAAATCGGCAGTGCTGATTATGACTGCATCGAGATCTTTGATCTTGTATAGTTCATCGTTATTGACACAAGCCTGTATATCGTGTTGAAATTTTTCTTTGAGATACGCCTGTCCTTCTTCTCTTCTTTTTTTCCAGAGATCCGATACCGCTACAATGTCGAAGTTCAGTTCCTGGTAATGATTCATGAAACTCGGTAACAACGACTGACGGAAACGATCGGAGAACCCGACAACGCCAACGCGTACGCGGTCGTTCGCACCAATGATGTTAGCATAACTCTTCGCTGAAAATGCGATGGCTCCCAAGGATGCAACCGCAGTTTTCTTTATAAAATTTCTTCTGGACGTTTTCATGCTATATATACTTTATCGAGTTTGGGTGGATATTTTACTTCAGTTCCTTGATCTTGATGCTTCTGAACGAAACATTATCGCCGTGATCCTGCAGCAGAATGTGTCCCTTCTCAGCCATGCCGAAGTTTTCCCACTGTGCATATTTACTGCGCGCTACCAACGCCTTAAAGATGTTGTTGCCGCGTTTATATTCGATCACTTTATATCCGTTCAACCAGTGTTCTACACGATTGTCAGGATATACTATAACACGACCTTGATTCCACTCACCAATTTTTTTGAGACCTCTCGGATTTTTGTCGGATGGAATGAGATCGTATAGCGATGCCAGTGTTCTGTTACCCACTGCACCCATCTTCGCATCCGGATGTTTCTCATCATCGAGCACCTGATATTCAAGACCGATGGCAGAGCCCTGGTTATTTTCTTTTTCGGTTACAAAATATTTCACACCGCTGTTGGCGCCTTCGGTAAGTTTAAATTCAAATTGAAGATCGAAAGCTCCGTATTCATTCTCCGTAACGATATCGCCACCATTCTGCGATTCACCTCCGGTTGATTTTACAACGCTCAGGGTACCGTCTTTTATCTCCCATCCTTTCTCCGGAAATTTATCTTTGTAAGCACCGCGCCATCCTTGTGTTGTCTTGGCATCCCACAGAAATACAAAACCGTTTTTCTTTTCCTGTTCAGTAAGTGTATTTGGAACAAAGTTCATTACGAAGATAGAATCAACGGGTGATGGCTGAAGTGCTTCTGTTTTAATACGAATGTTTTTAAACCACACATGCTTGCCGGCTTCTTCCGGTTTGTTGATGGAGTGCACCTGCAGTGCTATAAATCCTTTCAGCGTCATATCATCCACTACATGTGCACAAGGTATACCGTTAATCCACGTACGCAACGTGTTGCCTATTGCTTCAATGCGCAGCGCGTTCCATTCGTTGTTGCGATAGGCATTCTTCGCGGGTAAATTATACTCCAATGGATAGAGCCATTGTCTTCTGGATTCATCATATATACCTCCGCACCATTTGCGTGGTGTAGGGTCTATATCAAGCTGGTACCCGAAAACTTTACCGTTCAGGTAATCGGGTTTACTCTCGCTGCGGAACTGTACTCCGGAGTTAGTGCCGTCATCCATTTTGAAATCAAGTTCGAGAATGAAATCACCAAAGGTTTCTTCGGTAACGATAAAGGAGTTGGGTGAATCGCTGATGGTTGTACCAACGATCATTCCGTTCTCTACTTTGTACGGAGCTTTACCGTTAATCTGCTTCCAGCCTGTTAGATCTTTGCCATTAAAAAGTTTTCGCCAGCCCTTATCGGTTTTCTGTGCGTAACTCAGACACGAGACAAAAACAAAAAATATTATACTGAGTCGTTTCATGATGATTGTATGGAGTTGGTTTAAGGTTGAGTCACTATATATTTAACCGGTTCATTTCTTTTACTGCATAATCACATGCGCGTGCTGTCAACGCCATATAGGTGAGCGATGGATTAACGCACGAGGAGGAAGTCATACAAGAGCCATCCGTAATGAAAACATTCTTCACACTGTGCATCTGGTTGAACCCGTTAAGCACCGAAGTTTTTGCATCGCGTCCCATGCGTGCAGTGCCCATTTCATGATTGGCATTGCCCGGAAACGATGTGTTGATATAGGGCTTTATATCTTTAAAGCCTGCTGCTTCCAACATCTCTGCAGATGCTTGTGACATGTGTTGCTGCATGGCCATTTCGTTCTCTTTAAACTCGCAATCAATGGTTATAGTATTACGGCCAAAGGCATCTTTCTTTTCCGTGTTCAGCGTTACGCGATTGTCCTGGTAAGGCAGACATTCACCGTAACCTGAAAAGGAAATTCCCCAAGGGCCGGGCTTCTGAACGTTTTGCTTCAGAGTTTCTCCTATATCCCCAGACGCAAAATGACTCATCCAACCACTACGCCACGAACTGCCCATGAGTCCAAAACCGCGAAAATAATTTTCGGTCTTGCCGTTCATATTCTGAAAGCGAGGTACATATAGTCCGTTGGGTCTGCGACCGAAGTAGTATTGATCTTCATATCCTTCCATTAGCGCTTCTGCTCCGGAATGTTTATGATGGTCCATCAGGTTTCTGCCAACCTGATCGCTGTCATTACCCAATCCGTTCTCAAAACGATTAGATATAGAGTTGAGCAGAATGAATGTAGTGCCAAGTGTGGAGGCGTTCAGAAAAAGTATACGTGAATAATATTCGATTACCTCTTTGGTTTCTGTATCGATAACTTCAACACCAACGGCTTTCTTCTTTTGCTCATCGTACAAAACTCTGTTTACCAGCGAGTGCGGGCGAAGCGTAAGATTACCTGTAGCAAATGCAGCCGGCATGGTGCTCGCATTTGTGCTGAAGTATGCTCCGTATAAACAACCGCGATGACACTGATTTCTGTACTGACAAACACCACGTCCTTTTACAGGCGCCGTAAGATTTGCTACACGACCTATTGTAATCCTTCGATCCGGAAATTTTTTCTCAGAGCCTTCTTTGAATTTTTTTTCAACGCAGGTCATCTCCATCGGAGGTTGGAAATTACCATCGGGTAAATGTGCGAGTCCTTCAGCCTGGCCACTCACCCCGATAAATGTTTCCACGTAATCGTACCATGGGGCGAGATCTTTATAGCGAATAGGCCAGTCAACACCGTGACCATCGGAAAGATTGGCGGTAAAGTCAAGATCACTCCAGCGATAGCAGTGGCGTCCCCAGAGCAACGATCGTCCACCCACCACATCCCCACGAATCCAGTCGAAGCGTTTCACCTCGGTGTATGGATTTTCAAGGTCGTTGATGTAAAAATGTTTGTTATCGGCCCGATATGAATAATGCCGGCACTGTATATATCCCTTCTCGCGGTCTTCGCGCGTGAGCCTGCCGCCATGGTCAAATTCCCAGGGATCTTTACTGGTGGTAGGGTAGCTGGGATGCTCCACATTTTTACCCCGTTCCAACATCAGTACTTTCAATCCCTTCTCGCACAGTTCTTTGGCTGCCCAACCACCGCTTATACCTGAGCCTACAACAATCGCGTCATACGTATTTTGCTCCCGGCTTTTACCGTTCAGGTTCATGCTTGCAATTTTCTCCACTCTAAAGTTTTTAAAATCTTTTTGTTGGTGAAAATAAGTTTTTCAAACGGTAACGGGAACGGTCACATTGGTGTGAAACACCAACATTCGTTACCATGGATGGTATTATGAAGTGCTGATTTTTTATTTTGAATATTAATATTCGCGAATCGCTTTAGCATTCCACCTCATGTTATATTTTTGCGCAATTTTGTTCATACCACTCCACTACAAAAATGCCAAGAGATAGAAGTATTCGCTCCGTACTCATCATCGGTAGCGGCCCCATTATTATTGGTCAAGCCTGCGAGTTCGATTACTCCGGTTCACAAGCATCACGCTCACTGCGTGAAGAAGGAATCGAAGTCGTGCTGATCAATTCTAATCCGGCTACGATCATGACAGACAAGGTAACGGCTGATCATGTGTACCTGAAGCCGCTGACAAAAAAATCTATTCGTGAAATTCTGGAGAAGCACCACATTGATGCTGTGCTTCCTACTATGGGTGGACAGACTGCGCTGAACCTTTGCATTGATTGCGACAAGGCAGGCATCTGGCAACACTATGGTGTGCGTATTATTGGTGTTGATATCAAGGCCATTGAAACTACAGAAGACCGCGAGAAGTTCAGGTTGAAAATGCTTGAACTCGGTGTTGGTGTTTGTAAAGGAGGAACGGCAAGTTCATTCCTGCAGGGTAAAGAGATCGCACAAGACATTGGTTTCCCATTGGTAATTCGTCCTTCCTATACTTTAGGAGGAACCGGTGGAGCTTTCGTAAACAGTCCGGAAGATTTTGATGAAGCGCTGAATCGTGGCTTGCACGCATCACCTATACATGAGGTGTTGGTGGAGCAAAGCATTATGGGCTGGAAAGAATACGAGCTCGAACTTCTGCGCGATAGTCTAGGAAACGTAATTATAATCTGTTCGATCGAGAACTTCGATCCGATGGGTATACATACCGGAGATTCGATTACAGTTGCTCCGGCCATGACGTTGCCCGATACAGTATATCAGCACATGCGCGACCTCGCCATTAAAATGATGAATGGTATAGGTAAGTTCGCAGGTGGTTGCAACGTGCAGTTCTCACTTGATCCGAATGATGACAATAACATTATCGGTATCGAGATCAACCCGCGTGTTTCCCGCTCTTCTGCGCTGGCATCAAAAGCAACCGGTTATCCGATCGCGAAGATTGCAGCCAAACTTGCTATCGGGTATAATCTGGATGAGTTGAAGAATGCCATTACCGGAACAACTACAGCATATTTCGAGCCTGCTATAGATTATGTAATTGTAAAAATACCTCGCTGGAACTTCGATAAATTCCACGGAGCAGATCGCAAACTTGGTTTACAGATGAAGTCTGTGGGTGAAGCGATGGGTATCGGAAGAAATTTCCAGGAAGCGTTGCAGAAAGCTTGTCAGTCACTCGAGATCAGAAGAAATGGTTTGGGTGCTGATGGTAAATCACTGCAAAAGCAGGATGAAATTCTTTACAGCCTGGAACATCCGTCATGGAACCGTATATTCCATATATACGATGCGTTGAAACTTGGTATACCGATGAAGACGGTTCAGAAACTTACCAGGATCGACCGCTGGTTCCTCAAGCAGATTGAAGAACTCATTGAGCTTGAAAAAGAAATTGAGAAGTATAGCATAGACGATATACCCGCATCGCTGATTCGTACGGCAAAAGAAAAAGGATATGCTGATCGCCAGATCGCCCACTTGCTCGATTGCTACGAAAGTGATGTATACAAGAAGCGTACTGACCTCGGTATAAAACGAGTATATAAACTTGTTGATACCTGTGCGGCTGAATTCGAAGCGAAAACGCCTTATTACTATTCTACATTTGATACCGAGAACGAATCAACAGTGTCAAATAGAAAGAAGGTAGTGGTGTTGGGTTCTGGTCCTAACCGCATCGGTCAGGGTATAGAATTCGATTACTCTTGCGTACACGGTGTACTCGCAGCAAAAGAGTGTGGTTATGAAACTATCATGATCAACTGCAACCCGGAGACAGTTTCAACAGACTTCGATATAGCGGATAAACTATATTTCGAGCCTGTGTTCTGGGAACACATTTACGACATCATTCAGCATGAAAAACCAGAAGGTGTTATCGTTCAGCTTGGTGGACAAACTGCACTGAAGCTTGCTGAGAAGCTGGATAAATATGGTATAAAAATTATAGGTACATCTTTCGAAGCTCTTGATCTTGCGGAAGATCGCGGAAGATTCTCAACGCTGCTGAAAGAGCTTGGTATACCGTATCCTGAATTTGGTGTTGCTACAAATGCCGATGAGGCGCTGGAAGTATGCAAAACAATAGGCTTCCCGTTGCTGGTGCGTCCTTCGTATGTGTTGGGTGGCCAAAGTATGAAGATCGTAATCAACGAGCAGGAGCTGGAAGATCATATCCTCGATATCTGGAAGCATTTACCTGAAAATAAAGTATTGCTCGATCACTTCCTGGATGGTGCAATTGAAGCAGAAGCAGACGCTATATGCGATGGAGAGAATGTATATATCATCGGTATTATGCAGCACATTGAGCCTGCTGGTATACACTCAGGTGATTCGTATGCAGTACTTCCTCCGTACAATCTGGGAGACCTGGTGGTTAAGCAGATTGAGCACTATACCAACAAGATTGCTGTTGCGTTGAAGACTGTCGGATTGATTAACATTCAGTTCGCGATCAAGAACGACAAAGTATATATCATCGAAGCAAACCCGCGCGCATCCAGAACGGTGCCGTTCATTTGCAAGGCATACGATGAACCGTATGTAAACTATGCAACGAAAGTAATGCTTGGTGAGAAGAAGGTTACAGACTTTACCTTTAACCCGACACGTAAAGGGTATGCGATTAAAGAACCTGTGTTCTCTTTCCACAAATTCCCGGAAGTTAACAAGGAGCTTGGTCCTGAAATGAAATCAACCGGAGAAGCGATCTACTTCATCGATGATTTGATGGATGATTACTTCATGAAGATTTACTCGGAGCGGAATTTGTATCTGAGTAGATAAACTTAAAAATAAGGATGGGCCTCGGATAATTCCGGGGCTTTATCTTTTTCAAAAAACAGTAAAATTATTTTGGCCAGGCTCGTGACTTAAAATAAACAGTTCTCTCTAAACGACTATAGGCTAAATTCCATTTTACAACGTTAATTGCTAATTCCCCGCGAACCTCTACCTTTGTATTCCTGTTTAGGCTCTTAAACGAAGCAATATGTTAAAATTCCTTCTCATACTCAGTCTTATCGTTTACGTCTTCTACAAGATCGGTTCTTTCTTTTTCCGCGCGGGTGCTGCAGCGCAGGAGCTTAAGGGCTATAAGCAGCAACAGCAGCGAAAAACTCCTCAAGCCAAGAAAAATAAAGTAAACGGAGGCGACTACGTTGATTACGAAGAAGTGAAATAAGGCCGAGGCTACTCTTCAATATCCTTTTTTGATCTGCCGATAATTTTTTGTTCCCATTCAAGTGACGAATGCTATGAAAGTCCATTTTTATAAATACCAGGCTACCGGTAATGATTTTGTGGTGATGGATAACCGCGAGGGTAAGCTATCACTAACCAAAGAACAGATTGAAAAAATCTGCGACCGGAGGTTTGGCGTTGGCGCGGATGGATTGATGCTGATTGAAAAACATGCTTCACTCAATTTCAATGTCGAGTACTTTAACAGCGATGGCTCCCAAAGCCTGTGTGGTAATGGAAGTCGCGCGGCAGTACACTTCGCTTCGAAGTTGGGACTCGTAAATGGCAAGTCTACTTTCAACGCGTATGACGGTGCACATTCGGCAGAGTTGTTATCAACTGGTATCATTCGTCTGAAAATGAATGATGTGGCAGAAGTAAAAACCATCGGCACCGACTATTTTTTAAACACAGGTTCGCCACACTATATACGGTTTGTGGATAACATCC
This sequence comes from uncultured Chitinophaga sp., assembly GCA_902168205.1. Taxonomy (GTDB): domain Bacteria; phylum Bacteroidota; class Bacteroidia; order Cytophagales; family Cyclobacteriaceae; genus Ohtaekwangia; species Ohtaekwangia kribbensis. The sequence continues at coordinate 785,403 of CABHOK010000014.1, forward strand.
ACGCGTATCCGGTGGTGGAAGAAGGAAGGAAGATCCGCTATAGCGATGCATTTAAGCCGGGCGGTACGAATGTAAACTTTGTACAGCTTCTGCCAGACAACACCATCTACGTACGTACTTATGAACGTGGCGTAGAAGATGAAACACTGTCATGCGGCACTGGTGTAACTGCTGCTGCCATGGCTACATCCCTGAAAGGGTATACTTCACCTGTGAACATAAAAGTAAAGGGAGGTGACCTCTCCGTTGAATTCAAATCCGGTCAGTCCGGCACGTTCACGGAAATTTTTCTCGTTGGCCCTGCCAAAATGGTCTTTGAAGGCGACTTGGAACTGTAATTGTTCTCCCCGAAATCTCAAAAAACAAATTAACTTTAAGCCCCTTTTGGGGAGATTAAGAGTTTTTGTCATCTGTGTGTGGAATGTACCTGCCAGATTGCAACGGCACTTAATGGATAACAGACTTACACTATGCTGAAACTCATTGCCAAATTATTCGGAACAAAATCGGAGAAGGACATCAAGCGCATCATGCCGTTGGTTGAACAGACGAAGCAGGAAGGCGAAAAACTGAAGTCTGTAAGCCATGATGAACTTCGTAGCGAAACGAAGAAAATTCAGGAGTTCATTAATTCAGAGCTTAAAGATATAGATGACCAGTTAGCAGCGCTTCATAAAAAGATAGCCGACAACCCGGAGCTTGAGATAAACGACAAAGATGCCATCTTCCAGGAGATCGATAAGATTGAACTGAATCGTAATAAGGAGCTTGAGAAAGTATTGATGAAGGTGCTTCCGAAAGCTTTTGCCATTGTGCGTGAAACAGCAAGACGCTTCAAGGAAAATGAATACCTCGAAGTATCGGTACAGGATTTTGATCGTCAGTTTTCAGTAGGTCGCGAAAATATTCAGATCGAAGGCGACAAAGCGAAGTGGTATAACAAATGGATGGCTGCCGGAAACATGATCACCTGGGATATGGTGCATTATGATGTGCAGATCATCGGTGGTATAGTATTACACGAAGGTAAAATTGCCGAGATGGCAACGGGTGAAGGTAAAACACTCGTAGCAACGTTGCCGGCTTTCCTCAATGCACTTGCCAAGCGCGGTGTACACATTGTAACGGTTAACAACTACCTGGCCACACGCGATAGCGAATGGATGGCCCCTATATTTCAGTTCCACGGTATCAGTATAGATTGTATTGACAAGCACGAGCCAAACTCGAACGCCCGCAGAAATGCTTACCGTGCTGATATAACCTACGGAACCAACAACGAATTTGGTTTCGACTACCTGCGCGATAACATGGCGCGCGAACCGGAAGAACTCGTGCAGCGGACACATCACTATGCCATGGTCGATGAGGTTGACTCGGTGTTGATAGATGAAGCACGTACTCCATTGATTATCTCGGGTCCGGTGCCGCGTGGCGATCAGCATGAGTTTTACGACCTGAAACCACGCATCTATAAATTGGTGGAGGCTCAGAAAAAACTTATAAACGATTACCTGACTACTGCTAAAAAACAAATTGCAGAGGGTAATGAGAAAGATGGTGGTCTCTCACTCTTCCGTGCACACCGCGCGATGCCGAAGTATAAACCACTGATTAAATTCCTGAGTGAACCAGGCTCAAAAGCTGTACTTCAAAAAACAGAGAATTACTATTTGCAGGATAACAAACGCAACATGCCGGAGGCCGACAAGCCTTTGTATTTTGTGATTGATGAAAAAGATAACAGTGTTGAATTAACGGAGAAAGGTATAGACCTGATTACCGGTGAAGGAGAAGATCATAGCTTCTTCATCTTACCGGAGATTGGTACTGAACTAAATAAACTCGAACGCGACACTACACTCAACGATGTCGATAAGCTTCATAAAAAAGAAGAACTTATCCGCGACTACCAGGTAAAATCACAACGCATCCACAGTGTTAACCAGCTCCTGAAAGCCTATACGCTTTTCGAAAAAGATACCGAGTATATCATTGTTGATGGTAAGGTAAAAATCGTTGATGAGCAGACTGGTCGTGTGCTGGACGGAAGACGTTACTCAGACGGATTACACCAGGCAATAGAAGCAAAAGAGAACGTAAAAGTAGAAGATGCTACGCAGACCTACGCTACCATTACATTGCAGAACTACTTCCGCATGTATCACAAACTTGCGGGTATGACGGGTACTGCCGAAACCGAAGCCGGTGAATTGTGGGATATATATAAGCTTGATGTTGTTGTTATACCTACCAACAAGCAGGCAGTTCGTAAAGATTATGATGACCTCGTATATAAAACCATGCGTGAAAAATTCAACGCGGTAATTGACGAGGTTGTAAAACTTACCGGTGAAGGTCGACCGGTACTGGTGGGTACTACATCGGTAGAGATATCAGAAGTAGTAAGCCGCCTGCTGCAAATGCGCAAGATCAAGCACCAGGTATTGAACGCAAAGCAACACCAGCGCGAAGCAGAGATTGTTGCTGAAGCTGGTAAGCCAGGTACTGTAACGATCGCTACCAACATGGCGGGTCGTGGTACCGATATCAAGCTTACCCCTGAATCAAGAGCTGCGGGTGGTCTCGCGATTATTGGTACAGAGCGTCACGAATCAAGACGTGTGGACCGTCAGTTGCGTGGTCGTTCAGGCCGTCAGGGTGATCCGGGTACTTCACAGTTCTATGTATCGTTGGAAGATAACCTGATGCGTTTGTTCATGCCGGAGCGTATTGCCCGCATCATGGATAAACTTGGTTTGAAAGAAGGTGAAGAGATTCAACACTCCATGGTGACAAGCTCTATTGAGCGTGCACAGAAAAAAGTAGAAGAAAATAACTTTGGTATACGGAAGCGTTTGCTCGAGTACGATAACGTAATGAACTCGCAACGCGAAGTGATTTACAAGCGCAGAAGAAATGCGTTATTCGGTGAACGTCTTGAGTTAGATATACTCACCATGCTGAACGATACCTGCGAAGACATGGTGATCAATGCTAAAAATGGCAATGATTATGAAAGTCTGCGCCTGAACGCATTGAGTATATTGGGTCTTGACTACGATATTTCTAAAGAGACTTTTGAGAAACTCGATCAGAATAAACTTGCTGACGATCTATACCACAAAGCGCTCGAACATTACCACAGAAAGAACAAGGCTATAGCAGAGAAAGCCTTACCGGTAGTTCGCGAAATTTCTAAAACACGCGGTGCTACGGTTGAAAATATACTGGTTCCGTTCAGCGATGGACAGAAGCAGATTGGTGTAGCGGCTGCACTGCAGAAGTGCGTAGAGACCAACAATGCCGAGTTGGTGAAGTCGATGGAGAAGATGATTACCCTCGCTATCATCGATCAGCTCTGGAAAGAACACTTGCGTGAGATGGACGACCTGAAGCAGTCTGTTCAGAATGCTGTATACGAACAGAAAGATCCGCTGTTGATCTATAAGTTCGAAGGTTTTGAATTGTTCAAGCGCTTCATCGCGAAAGTGAACGAAGATACAATTTCATTCCTGCTAAAAGCAGATATACCGGTACAGGAAGCTGATGATGTTCAGGAAGCACGCGCCACACGTTCACGTGTACGACTGAATGAGCAAAAAGAAGAATCAAGATCATTGCTGAGCGGAGGTGGAAGCAGTAATAGCGGAGGCGGAAGCCCTCAGCAGCCACAACCCAACCGACCTCCACAGGAGAAAGTAATGCCGGTGAAGTCTGAGAAGATAGCGAACCGTAACGATAAAGTAAATGTGCAGTATCCGGATGGTCGTGTACTGCGTGACGTTAAATACAAAAAGGTTGAAGATGATATTATCAACAACCGCTGCGTTATAATCGACTAGTAACTATATATTATGGAAGGCTTAAAACAGATACTATATATACTTTCCACAATAGCTCTTTTGGAGAGCTGTGCTTCGACTCAAAAGACGAGCACAGCTTCCCAGGGAGGAAAGTATTCGGAAGATCTTTCCGTGTTGCGTCCGAAAGTGGAGGTACCTGCCGAAACTACAACGACCACAACGCAGACAGACAATACAAAACCGACAACACAATTTGTTGAGCCTAAGTTAGCCGTAACACAAAAACTCGATGGTGTACTCGACAGCATCAACCACATTAACCTGAACCGTAGATTTGTAGAAGGCTATACTATACAGGTTTACTCCGGCAGACGCGAGGAAGCGCTTAGTGTAAAAAAGCAGATTGCTACTTCACTGCCCCGGTTAAATACAGAGATCCAGTTTACGGAACCTATATTTCGCGTAAAAGTAGGCAAATACTATAGCCGCATGGATGCGCAGGAAGATTATGCCTCCGTAAAACGCTATTTCCCGGCTGCGATTCTTATTCCGGAGAAGATTGTGATTCAGTAAAGCTATATTTTTAGCTCATTTTCAGATTTTACTTACTTCCAGATTGGTATTCCGGTAATTTTTTAAGCAGGTTCGGTTTTTGACAGTATTTTTGTCAAACCATTTTTTAAGCTTGAAAACGTTTAAGAGGATACTTTTTTACACAGCGCTGACACTGGCAGTTATTTTTGTGTCGCTGGTGGTATCCGTGTTCCTGTTCAAAGACAAGATCATCAACCAGTTTATCGTAGAGGCTAATAAAAGCCTGAATACGCCCGTAAACATTGGTAAAATGAATGTTTCGCTCTTTGAGCAATTTCCACAGCTATCCATAGTTTTTACCGATGTATATGTGGAGGATAGTCACCCCGGTAAATATCCGCTGCTTACCGCAGGGGTTATTTCGTTCCAGCTTAATCCTATCGAGGTGTGGAAAGGGAAATATACTATACGAGGTCTCAAAATCCGCGACAGCGAAACAAACCTCAAAGTAGATTCTGACGGAAAGAACAACTATACCATTCTGAAAGACTCCAAAGAAGATAAAAAGTCTACTCCGGGAACGGTAAGTTTCGAACTGAAGAATGTAAGTCTTACAAACACCAAGGTCCACTTCATCAACATCTCGGCTTCCGAGGATCTCACCTTTACCAGCGAAGACCTCGTTGCATCTATCGGAACAACCAACAATATATATAACATCGATGCACACGGACAGCTAACCACCGAGAAAATCAATATCGATGGTAATTCCTACCTGGCTAACAAATCGTTTATAGTAAATACCGAACTGGTATATAATGACGAACAGCGTAGCCTCACCATCAATCCTTCTACACTGAAACTGAAGCAGTCGGCATTTAAAGTACAGGGAACCTATAACTGGAAAGATGAAAATGTTATTGACCTGATAACCGAGGGAGAGAATACCGATATCCAGACTATATTTTCATTATTGCCCGAGTCGGCGACAAAAAGCTTTGATAAATACCAGAGCAAAGGCGATGTATACTTTAAGTCGAAGTTGAAAGGTGAAATCAGTAAACGCAGAAGTCCATCGTTCTCGGTAGAGTTTGGTTTTAACGATGCCACTATATTTCACCCTGATTTTAAAACACGTATTGAAGGCGCAAGTCTCGAAGGGTCTTTTGCAAGCAGTAAAATTTCTGATCTGCGCGAGGCAACGTTAGTGCTTAAGAACATTAAAGGTGTGCTGAATGGTGAATCATTCGCAGCGAACTTCGTGATGTCAGATTTCAAAGATCCCGAAGTGATGTGCGATTTTAAAGGTCGTCTGGATGCAGCATCGGTATTTGATTTTTACCCTGTGCAGACTATAAAAAATGTTTCGGGTTCACTGCTTGCCGATGTTTCATTCGAAGGAAAGATCGGGCTGTTGAAAAAGAAGGCAACCGCGCAGCGCGTATCCACACAGGGAACTATAGAACTACAGAATATAAGTCTGTTGTATGGTAACGACAATGTGCCATTGCAAAACCTGAAAGGAAGTCTACAGTTCAGCAACAACGATCTTGCGTTGAGTAACGTGGCCGGTAAACTCGGTAACAGCGACTTTTTACTGAACGGATTTTTCAAGAACGTAATCACTTTCCTGTTGTTCGAAGATCAACCTATCGGTATTGAAACCGACCTCAAGTCAAACTACATCGATCTTAACCAACTCTTCGCGATCAGCTTCAGCGAGCCATCATCGGGTAATGACCAGGAATTTACCTTTAACATCTCCCGAAATATAAACCTCAACTTCAATTGCGATATAAAGACATTGAAGTATAAGCGTTTCCACGGAAGCAACTTGAAGGGTGATCTGCTGGTGAAAAATGAAATGGCTGTTTCGCGTAACATCACGCTCAATACCATGGGTGGTGCTCTATCATGTTCAGGTATAGTAGACGCCAAGAATAAAAAAGCGATTGATGTAGTGAGTACACTGAAACTTGATGGCATTTATATCGATAGTGTATTCTATGTATTCGAGAATTTTAAACAAGACTTTATACAAGATAAACATCTCAAAGGACAAGCCTATTCTGATGTAAACCTGGAGATGGTGCTGAAGCCGGACCTGCGTCTCTTTCCCGAGACACTTATTGCAGATATAGGCGTTGTGATCAAGCGTGGTGAGTTGAACGATTTTGAGCCAATGCAAAAACTAAAGCGCTATATTAAAGATGACGGACTGAGTCATCTGCGCTTCTCGGATTTGAAAAACGATATACACATCGAAAATAAAACAATCTATATACCACAGATGGAAGTGCGCACCAATGTTACCAGTCTCAAAGTTAGTGGCACGCATACGTTCGATCAGCATATAGACTATAGAATCATCACACCGTTACGCCAGGTGAAAACAGTTGACCTTGAAGCAAAAGATGCCATCGAAGAAGATGGCTCCGGACAAAGTAAACTATATCTGAAAATTACCGGCACCACCGATAACTATCGCATTCAATACGATACCGAAGCCGTTAAAAAGAAAATCGTAAACGACCTCAAGAACGAAGTAAAAGAACTCCGTGAAGCCTTCAAGAACAAGGGCACACAGAAGAAGAAGGAAGTAGAGCTGCAGAAGGATGAATACTTTGAGTGGGATTCGGAGCAGCCGTAGAGCGGAGCCCGTTATTGGTTAGCAGTTATCCGTGAAATCGTTATCCGGCTGTAACAGGGGCGAGCGAAACCGTGGTTTGTATTTTCCTTTGAGAAACTTTGTGTCTCCTTTGTGCCCTGTGCGCAATGGATTTTAAAAGTATTTTTTATCCTTCCTAAAGTATAGTTTAGATTTTCACGAACTGCTATATTTGAAATATGACATCAAAAAGCCGTACTATACACCAGGGACGAAACCTGAAACGTTTCCGCGAAATGTTAGGCCTCAAACAGGAAGCTCTTGCCGATAAGCTTGGCGAGGATTGGTCGCAGAAGAAAATCTCCATGCTAGAGAATAAAGATGTTATAGATTCCGACCAACTCGAAGCCCTCGCTAAAGCACTAAATGTACCAGCCGAAGCCATCAAGAACTTTGATGAAGAGAAAGCAATCTATAATATTCAGAATAATTACGAAGGCTCATATAACTCGGGCCCCAATAGTAACTATAATCATGAATGCACTTTCAATCCATTGGATAAGTACATAGAAGCCGTTGAGGTAATTAAAAAACAAGCTGAAAAAATTGAACAACTCACCGAAGATTTACTCAAAGAGAAAGATGAGAAGATAGCGTTGCTGCAGCGGATGTTGGATGTTGGGAAATGAAATGATAGTGTTGGGAAAGTAATTATAGTTGTTGGGATATATTTTTTGATCCGTTAAAAAGCATTTTTGAATTTACATTCTTACTGAACAGGGCACTTGGGGCTTATTGCCAAGACTCTAAGTATACCGGTTCCAATAAGGACTTTTTCCTATACTTAACCCAGCTATCATGACCGAAAAAAAGACTCATAAATTGAGCATTTACCTTCTTAAGAAGGATATTAAAAGGTTTGCCGATGCTTTACGAGATATAAAGAGTGTTCAAGAGTATAAATTGAAAGGAACACTTAAACTTGACGGTGCTATTTATGTTGGACAACCCAAAGAGAATCCGGCTTCGTGGGTAGATCTTCTTCAACAAGGAACAGATCAACAAATTCAAGATTTAAGCAATACTTCGAATCGAGCTATTGTATTTATGAAATCAGAGGATAGAATTTTCGCATTGCCGTTTGGCTTTGGAAAATTTCTTTTGCGGGATGATGTCATAGAGAGGGAATTTGGCCTTCGGACAACGTTAAATATTGTTGATGCTGATCGACTAAGGAGCATGAATAAGGCCAATGTAGATGATTTTACAACTCTCACAACGACACAAACTAGCAGAAGAGCTAAACCGCAACAGTTTAATTTAGACATTGTGCGCGATCTAATAAGAGGCGTGACAGGTGAGCCGTCTCCTGATTTTGAGGAACTTGGTTCAACTGTTACAGGAAGTGAAGGTATATACATTGTACCTGCATTGAATTTTGCAGACTTAGCATCACTCTTGCGTGCAATTGGTAGAGCATATAGAAGCAGAAGGTATAAGGCTAGGTTCGATTGGATTGATAATATTAAGGCTGAAAGAGATCCTTTAATTATTGAGAAGCTAAAAGCATGCCTGGTTGAAGACTTGAAAACTAAAAATAACGAAATTATACATCTTGCTGCACCAGTACTCATAGACTGGGAAAGTTACGAGGGGTTCAGCATTACTGAGCATGGCGACTTACATGTTGACCTAAATATCGATACTTATTATCAAGAAAAGGAATCGATTCTTGATAACTTGACTTGGGACAAGCTTAAATCTCACAGGCTATTCATAAAATATGGAGATAGAAATGAAAGAATACCCACGCTTCTACTGCGATCAATAAATTATCAAAAGTACTTGGATGGTCGTTTCTATGTGTTTGCATTTGGTCAATGGTATAAAGTAAATAAAAACTTTAGCGAACAAACTATTGACTATGTTCGCACAGTAGAAGAGTCCGAGTTGGAATTTATTGATTGTGAATCGACTTGGGATGAGAAGAGGTACAATGAGGAATTTGTGGCAAGTAACAGCAACTATTTACTTTTTGATAGGAAGCTTGTTAAGTCAGGTGCTTATAGATCCGATATCGAATTGTGTGACATTTTTGCAGAAAATAAAGAGTTTGTTCATGTTAAATTTAGAAGTAGTTCCAGCACCTTAAGTCACCTTTTTGCACAAGGTCGAATCTCATCTAATTTATTGGCGAGTGATATAGTGTTTCGTAAGAATCTTAGAGCACGACTTAAAGAACTTAACAAGTCTATGTCAATAATTCCAGAGAAAGAGGGTGCCTTCGAGCCTTCTAAATATATAGTGACCTTTGCTATTATTGCAGATGGGGATAAGACATTTGTAGAAAGCCTCCCATTTTTTAGTCTCTTGAACTTTAGACTTACTGTATCAGAGCTACGTTTGCTTGGATTTAAGGTGAAAATGAAAAAGATCAATCGTGTTTAATTATTTTTCGCCTTATCGGAGTTACCGGCAGCGGACTCCCAAACGTTCCATGCTTTTCACGAAGCAGATTCAAGTCACTTTCAGATATAGCAAGCAGGGCTAACCTCGACTTACATTCAGCAGCCTTGATCGGATCATTGCTCGACTCAGCAAGTTCAATTCGCATGATCAATGCTTCCGCTATATCTATTGAATTTTCATTATTAGTTCTCTTGAGTGCTGCATCCAGTGTCTTTATAGCGGCTTCGTCATCATTCTTGTAATCGCGAAATCGTATGGCTATAGCTATAGCACGTTGCAGTTTGCTTTGATTTTTGTTTTCCGCTTTCTCCCATGTTTCTTGGTCTTGTTCACTGCGACTGACAAAAATGATAGCGTTACCTGAAACGTCCGTTAACGTAAATCGTGTAGTGTTCGGCTTCATTCGCGACACGCGTGGTATACCTGCATGGGGCACTCGCCCGATGTGTTGCTTCAGAAGTTGTGTTATTTCATAATAGACATCACCGGCATTGGGAACGGCGATGAGACAACCCGTATAAAAGTTGTTAGCGGCATCCATGCCTTTCAACCTGCCGAAGTGAAGCTGGTGACCACCGCGTTCAACAACACCATATTGATACGGATGTGTTTGCTTGTACGTGATTTCAAAGCCCAGCGCTTGCCAGAAATGGAGCGTTTCTTCTATTGATACACAAGGTAGTATAGGAATGGTTATCCACTCGGATGAATTTGATGCTTGCATTTTGTTTCATTTGAGTCGCAAAAGTAAATGCCGGAGCAATGCCTCGCCTTTTACATACTTCTTTGTATGTAACCGGGAAAATTTCAGAGCGGGCAATATCTTTACAGTAATGAAAGACTTCACCTACAACGGACGTATATACTACAGCCCGGTGGAATTGGCCATGGCCTTTATGGGAGGCACGTGGAAAATGCCGATCCTTCTCGCACTACGCAAAGGCAAGCTTCGTTATGGAGAATTAAAGAGTAACATTCCGCATATCACGGATAAGATGTTATATAGTCAACTACGAGATTTGGAGAAAAAGGAATGATCGAACGTAAGCTATACAAAGAGAAACCTCCTCGTGTTGACTATTTTCTGACACCGCTGGGCAAGCGATCGATTAAAGTAATAGATACGGTTAACAAGTTTGGAGAACATTTAATTGATATGAACGGAATTAATATTCGGAACAGATGAAAATACTTCAAGTCAATTTACGGCTACTAGCTGGCTGGAGATTATATCTTGTAGTAGTAGGTATATCTATAGTTGAGCCAACATTTGCCCAAAAGCATTCGTTTAATTGGAGTGATACAACATTCAGGATTGGATCAATCAGAATAGTACATCTTTCAAGAGCGTTTGACGGTCCATGTACAGTAAAACCTTGTTATGACTACCGTAACAATAAATCAGTATACGATACAATTGTGTCGTTCCTGAATCGAAATCAGAAGATTTCAGTTGCCTTTTTATGGCATACACGTACAATTGAAACTCCGGACTATAACTTGGCTATCAGTAAAAGAATGGCAGCAGGAATTATAGCCGAACTGGTTAGACAGGGAATTGACACGAATAGATTGTCAGCTATTGGTCTTGGGGAATCGATGCCAATAATTAACGAGGAAGAGTTGAATGCTATAAAAGATCATAAGGAGAGATCTCATGCCGATAGGAGTAATGAGCGCGTTGAAATTATAATCCTGGCAACTCGATAAACAAATTCGCATAATATCCCAAACACTGAGCGGTGTAACATGTGTATTGTTATGCAGTATTCTATACCTGATTTATACGGTATAAAGTCAATTAATTTGTATGTTAGATGTAACAACTATAAATGTATACTATAGTTGTATCAATATGTATTTATATATACCTCATATTGGTATATCTGAAATATCTACTTATTACCGTTATTTTTTACCGTTAACGCCTGTAGTTCATTTGGGGTTCGATACTTAACTGTATCATTGATACGTAAATCTAACCCTATATCTATGAGAAAGTTTTTATTGTTATTGCCCTTAATGGGTATTGTGTTACTCTTTTGCAACCAATCTGTTGCTCAATGTACTGTAACAGGCTGGGCCAGTCAGAATGGCGGTGTAACCGGTGGTGGTTCTGCTACGCCCACCGTTGTTGCAAACTACAATGATCTGAAAGCTGCCATCGCTTCTTCGTCCGTTAAAGTCGTGCATATATCCGGTACGATTGTTATTCCTTCCGGTGGAAGAATTTCTTTTCAGGACCAATCTAATAAAACAATTTATGGTTTGCCCGGCTCGAAGCTGGTATCGAACGATCTTACGAAAGATGGTTCCGGTATACTATATATGAAACGCTGTGCGAATATCATTTTCAGAAACGTAACATTGGAGGGACCAGGCGCTTATGACACGGATGGCTGGGATAACATGACGATCGATAACAGCACCAATGTGTGGGTAGACCATTGTGAATTTCAGGATGGTATGGATGGCAACCTCGATATCAAGAATGCTGCTGACTATATATCGGTAACATGGTGCAAGTTTATCTATAAGAAGACGCCTATACCGGATGGTCCCGGTGGTGCCGATGATCATCGCTTCTCAAACTTGTTTGGTTCAGGCGATGGCGCTACAGGCGACAGAGGCAAGCTTCGTATCACAATGAAAAACTGCTGGTGGGCAGAGGGCTGCAAAGCGCGTATGCCGCGTGTTCGATTTGGCAAAGTACATATCGTGAATAATTTATTTAACAGCACCGTTGCTGCTCAATGTGTGATGGCAGGTTTTGAAGCCGATCTGTTGGTAGAGAGCAACGTATTTGAAAATGTTAAATCACCTATCGACAAGATGGATAACACGTTCACCGCCATTACCACCCGTGATAATATATTTACTAACACATCAGGCAATACTACTGGCAGTGGTACGGCATTTACCCCTCCATATTCATTAACGATAACACCTGCAGCAAATGTAAAAAGCCAGGTAACGGCTGGCGCAGGAGCAACGTTGACAAGTGCGTCCTGTAGCAACACAACAGCGTACATACTTAGTACAACAGTAGCTCCAACAAACGGTGGTACAGTAGTTGGATCCGGAACTTACAATGCCGGGACTTCCGTAACACTCACGGCTACACCAGCAACAGGCTATATTTTTACAGGCTGGAGTGGCGGTGCAACGGGCACGTCTGCATCTGTAACGGTAACCATGGATGGCAACAAGTCGGTTACGGCTAACTTCGCTGCACAAAGTGCTACTTATACACTTACGGCTACAGTCTCTCCAACAGGAGGAGGAACAGTAACAGGTTCCGGAAGCTATAGTGAGGGCGCTATCGCTACAATAACAGCCAGTCCGGCGGCAGGGTATATCTTTACAGGCTGGAGTGGTGATGCAACGGGTACATCCGGATCTACGTCAGTAACCATGAATGGCAATAAGTCTGTAACAGCCAATTTCCAGTTGCAGAGTAGCGGTGGTACTGCAACCATTCGTATTGAAGACAGCGCTTTAACTTCTCAAGGTCTTTGCAGTTATGAGGGATCGATCAGCAGCAACACCGGGGCAAGTAATGGTAAAGTAATTAACTTGTCTAATTCTACAGGTAAGGGTGTTGACTGGAAGGTATATATACCGGCGGCAGGTTCCTATACACTCACGTGGCGCTATGTAAATAGTAGCAGCAATAATTCCTATACCATGGCGCTTGTTGTTAATGGAACTACAGTAACCAATGCATTGGCGGTTGCCCGAACAAGCGGAAGCACTGTGTTTGCTACGACCACGGCTTCTGTAACGCTAAAGGCAGGAGTCAACTCCATTCGACTACAATCTGTGGCTTCAGCTGCTACGGCCGATATCGATTGGATCGAAGTAACCGGCAACGCTCCGGCAACCGCAGATTGCGCTGCATCAGCGCGAAGTGCTGCAGATGCCGAACTCTCTATAAATAACGAAGAAGCAGTAAGCATTTCGCCAAATCCTGCCAGAGACAATGCGGTTATAACTATTGTGCTAGGCGAAAACGAGCACGCTACAATCAGGATATATAATGATCAGGGTGAACTTGTCGATACACTCCATAGCAATAAAGCTGTTAAGGCAGGCACACAACAGATAGTATATAGTGTCAATAACAAGCGTTCAGGAATTTATAATGTAGTTGTTCTCAATAACAACGGCAGCAGGTCTACTTATAAATTACTGGTAGAATAGATTTGTGAAACACGGGTTTGAATGTAAAGAGGACTGAGGTCCTCTTTACATTTGTTGTTTACATCTTGGCCGGAAGTTTTTTTAGTTGTTACGTACTTCCATCAGATGATATTCTTCGTCCACATAACAGTATTCATTAATTGATATGCGAACTATCGTGTAGAATTTTTTACGGTTAGTAAATAAACAACGGGGAGTTTTTTGCCATTTTGCATTCACAGTACTAATGATGCCGTGATGAGTAACTTAATAATGAGACAGCAGGCTTTAACTACTATTTTGTGCGCGCTGCTATCGACCTTCCTGATCGCCTGTGGGGATAAGAAAAATGACATGCCTTCATCAGATCAAAAAGTTGGAGTAAAGTCTGATACGATAAAGGATGAGGTTTCATCGGAAGAATATTCGACAAATATAAAGGTAGTCCCTGTTATGACTACAGAATTTTCCGATAGCAATACCGTTCATTGTACCAACGTAGAATACCTCTGGAATGCTATATCTAAGATTTCGAATAAAGATATTTCAAAGAATCCGCTGGTAAAGGAATTTAACCATAGCTCGCTCTGGAAAAACTCCATGGATACTTCGCGGCTTGTGTTGGCCTACGGAAACCCCGAGGCGGTATATAAAAGGATAATCCAACAATACCGAACTAAGTATAAGATAAATAAAAATGACTTGTTACCGCAGGGCAGTTCATTCTGGGCATATTCTCACAAGATTGTCCGCTATAAATACGATGAACCATTTGATGAGCAACGGCTCAGGTTTCTCGGTGACGAAGTTTCTGCTTTCGGGTTTAGCTCAGATCTGAGTTCAATATATTCGAAAGAGTATTTTAAAAAGCAATACGATATTCTCTATTTTGATTATGACGGCGAATTTGTTGTGAGACTTAATGCTGCCAATACCAAGGATGAGATTATCCTGGTTATGTTAAATAAACGGGGAACATTCCTGGAGATGTTTAACTCAGCAAAGAGACTAATCGAAAAGGGGCGTGCCAAAATAAATTCTGGCAGTCCGATATATCAGCTGAATATGGAAGACGAGTTGCTGATACCCGTGATAAAATTTAAGGCACTTCACGAGTATAAAGAGTTGATCGGAGTGAAGTTCTCATCTGATTATGGTCCTATAGATTCTTTCTCCCAGGCCATTAGTTTTGATTTTGACAGGAACGGTGTGGTTATGGAGTCAAATGTTTCGGTAGCAGATAGCGTAGGTATGCCACAAAAACCCAAGTTGTTACATTTCTCCAGGCCATTTTATCTGTTTATTAAGGAAGCAAATGCACCCTATCCATATTTCAACTTATGGGTATCTGATGCGAGTATACTGGAGCGAAGAAAAAAATAGATATATATTCTTGCTAAAGATTTAATGTGATGAATAATAAGCTTGATAAAATAAAAAACTTCCGGCTATATCTGCTAAAGCAAATTGAAAATCTCACAACAGATCAATTAAATCATATTCCACCTGGCTATAGTAACAATATTATCTGGAACCTTGCCCATCTCGTTGCTGCCCAGCAGAACTTGTGTTACGTGCGCGCAGGCTTGCCTGTTGCCGTTGAAGATAAATACTTTACTCCCTATATGCCGGGTACTAAACCGGATGGATTTGTGGACCAAGACGATATTAAATCAATCAAAGAATTGCTGACAGCGTCTTTGGACACCTTGCAATCTGATCTCGATAAAAACAAGTTTGTGAATTACTCGCCTTCTGTGATGATACCCAAGGTATATGGGTTTGAAATAACGAATATAGAACAAGCCCTGGAGTATCTGTTGTACCATGAAGGGTATCACTCCGGTTGTATACTTTCGTTGAAGCACCTTGTGTAAGAGCCAACCCTATCAATGGACACATGACCAAAGGAATTGATAAATAGATATTTGTTTCAATGCGCGCTCTGATAATTATAAATAGTAGTCTGAAACGTTTAATAACAATGAAGAGAAAATTACTAACAGTTTGCATTTTGTTCACCTTGAGTTTCTCCTTTGCACAGGAGAAAAAATTTGGGGTCACCTTACAGGTAAGTAGCCCAAGTAAAGATGATGTAAAACTTGGGTGGTATACTATCGATACTGAATCAATTGATGGATATAATCTGAAGCATAAATCCTATGCGGCTGGTTTATTGTTTAACTATAGTCTGAAAAACGAAACTGTGGTTCGATTAAGACTCGGGATAAGTAAAAGCTATATAGATGAGTATAGCCGGCAATATGGCAGTGGCATTTTGGGAACTGAATCAAGCGAGGGAAAGCAGACAAAGATTCATATTGCTCCCGGAATTGCCTGGAAAATGACGAAGGATAAATTTAGTCTGTATGGTGGTTTTGAACTTCCAATCAATCTTCACGGAAGATATACAATGGACTATACGAGAACAAGTTCTGATTCCGTAACAGGGACTACTTTAAATCATCGTGAGCAGCACATTAGTATTCCTAGTGGCTATTCCGTTGGATTAGGGGCTATTATGGGCTTCAATTATTTTGCTGCAAAACGAATTTCTCTAGGAGCAGAATTCTCACCTTCGCTGCTATATGCAAGGTTATCTGGGGAGACAACAAACGTGGTAACAGATGACCTGGATCCAAATATAAATCACACTACCCATACTCAAGACGAGGATAAAGGTTTTACGTTCTACGAACAAAGATTCTCAATATGCGTTTCAGTTTGGTTTTGATCGAAGTGATCAACGGAAACAAAATGTAGTGTTTCGGAAGACAGATATACCCGTTGGGAAGATTTTTACAGACGCTCGGAAATAATTTTTGACGTTTACCCATATCGCAGCTAATATTCCCGAGAATTCTTAAAGAATGTTAGCTGTAATAATTTATAGGTAGAAATGGCGTCCATTGGTAAACTCAACATCTTCTTTGACAACGAAACGGTAACAACATCGGAATTGCTGGGAATAATAAAGCTGGTCAATATAGGGGTGGGACTTGCCTATTTTGATTTGATTCAGCACGAGAACAGGCCGAAGTATGAATCGTTAAAGCATAGCTTTTATACGTACCTGTATATGCGTAACAAAGAAATTACGAAATCAATCTTCGAATCTTTTTCACCCACCGATAATTCCAATGACGCGGATATAGTCAGGAGAATAACAAAACTTCGGAATCAATTCAGATATAAAATGGATGAACCGGTTTTTCGTGAACTAATTGCTTTACTTGAAACTATATATCTGGAGAAACTTTTTCTGAAATACGATTATTCCGAAAGAAATTTGCAACGAAGAGTTGTTTCAGGATTAGCCAAGAGCGAAATCTTCGAGAAAAGACAATTCAACCTTAATGATTTTTCAGAATGGCTGAGTATAGATTCTGAAAATCGCGTTTCTGATATTCGCGTAGCCGAGTCGCAGGGTGGTCATGAATATGAAATCAAATTCCTGCTGGTGCCGGATGTCGAAAACGATGAATTGAACAGGAAGCAAACGCTGCTTACCTTTAATTATATTGTAGTGCTACTCAGTAAACAAAACGAAATACCCGGGCAAAAATTAGCAGTACCAGAAATGCCGGATAATCTTACCAGTATAGTAGCGCAATTCGATAAAGTCTTCATAGACATCAACAACCACACGATGAAGCTGGAACTGCGCATTAATCGCTAGTATATATATCCAGAAATGTAATTCTCTAGCTTGCCCTGAACTCCTTCACGGTATCAATAAAACACTTCACTTTATCAACTTCAGTATCCGGATATAGGCCGTGACCGAGGTTGGCTATATGTTTAGAGCCACCAAAAGCCTGGAGCATTTTTTTCGTCTCGCGCTTTACATCTTCAAGTGAGCCATAGAGTGCGCATGGATCAAGATTACCTTGTAGTGTTTTGTTCGGTATCAATTGTCGTGATTCTTCTATTCCCATGTTCCAGTCAAGACCAACCACGTTGCAGTTTAGGCGGTTCATGCTGGCACGGGCAAAGAATGCTCCTTTAGCGAAAACAGTTTTGGGAACTTCGGGGATAGCATCGCAGATCTGCGATATATACTTTAATGAGAACTCTTCATACTGATCCGGGCTCAACACACCTGCCCACGAATCGAAAAGCTGTATGATATCGGCACCAGCCTGTACCTGTGCTTTCAGGTAGTTGATGGTGCTTTGTGTGATCATGTCGAGTAGCTTGTGTGCAAACTCCGGTTGTGAGTACAATACTTTTTTAGCAGCACTGAAAGTTTTGCTTCCGCGACCTTCAATCATATAGGAGAAGATCGTCCAGGGAGCTCCCGCAAAACCGATTAGCGGCACGCGTCCGTTGAGCTCGCGCTTGGTAAGTTTTATAGCATCGAGTACATATTGAAGCTCTTCACCTGTTGAGACATGAAGCAGGTTAAGGTCTGCTGCTGATTCAATTCTTTTTGGAAACACAGGACCTTTACTCTCTTCCATTTCGTAATTTAGTCCCATAGCCTCCGGTATCACGAGGATGTCGGAGAAAATGATGGCGGCATCAACTCCGAGAATATCAACGGGCTGAATAGTAACTTCGGTTGCAGCTTCCGGCGATTTCACCAATGTTTTAAAATCTTTGATGGAGGCGCGCACCTTGCGATATTCTGGTAAAACGCGGCCCGCCTGGCGCATCAGCCATACCGGTGTGCGTTCTGTTTTTTGTCCGAGGGCTGCACGAAGAAGCAGGTCATTCTGAAGTTGCATAAGCGATAGTCCTTGAAAATACCAGCGCAAAACTAGAAGTGTTTTTCGATTTTTTATCTTTTAATCTTTCCGGATTCTCGTGTAACATTTTAATCGTTAACTCAACTAACAGTTAATAACCCAAAACCCGTTTAAAACACACATGAGAAAAATTGTAATTCTGATAATGGCGCTGGCGCTGATGAACATAGCGCAGGCCCAGAAGAAGAGTGGTAACGCCACAACCAAAGAACCACCGCTCATTGACCGCGAATTGTTTTTTGATAATCCTGAAATTGCAGGAGGCCAGCTTTCTCCGGATGGCAGCATGATCAGCTTTCAAAAAGTTTACAAAGGCAAAATGAACATCTGGGTAAAGAAGTTCGATGAGTCTTTTGAAAAAGCAAAACCAGTAACGGCCGATACGCTGCGGCCGATCAGCGGCTACTTCTGGACGTACGACAGCAAGTATATTCTGTATGTGCAGGATAAAGGCGGAAACGAAAACTTCAATGTGTATGCCGTAGATCCCAAGGCTGCAGCTGAGAAAAATACCGGGGTGCCGGCAGCGCGAAACGTAACTCCGATGGACAACGTCCGCGCGTTGATCTATAACGTGTCACAAAAAGATCCGAATATACTTTGGGTCGGACTAAACAACCGCGATCAGGCGTGGCACGATCTGTATAAACTGGAGATCAGTACCGGTAAACTTACCTTGCTGAAAGAAAACAAAGATCGCCTCACCGGTTTTTACTTTGACTGGGATGAAAACATTCGTGCCGCGACACGTTCTGCCGATGACGGCAGCACTGAAATTCTTCGTGCTGATGCAGAAGGATTTTCCAAAATATACGACTGCGGTCCGCTGGAAAGTTGTGGTCCTGCAGGCTTCTTCGATAAAACCAACAAGAACCTGTATATACAGTCTAACAAAGGCGAAGCAGAAGATCTTGTAAAACTATATTTGTTAAATCCGGATACGAAAGCTGTTACACTGGTAGAAGGTGATCCGCTCAATAAAGTAGACTTCGGTGGCGTATATGTATCCGACAAAACAAAAGAGATCGTATACACAACCTATACCGATGCTAAAACCCGCTGGTATTTTAAGGATAAGAACGCAGAAGCAAGCTATAATTTTCTGAAGTCCAAATTCCCGGGCAAAGAGGTGGCTATATCGTCACGTACAAAAGATGAAAGCAAAGCGCTGGTTTCTGTGTATAGCGATGATGATCCGGGCTCGGTATATTTCTTTGATGTAGCGGGCAAGAAAGTAATCAAGCAATATACCCCTCGTCCGAAGTTGCAGGCATTGCCGTTAGCAAAGATGGAGCCGATCACTTATAAATCATCTGATGGTTTAGAGATACCGGCATACCTTACGTTGCCACTTGGT
This sequence comes from uncultured Chitinophaga sp., assembly GCA_902168205.1. Classification (GTDB taxonomy): domain Bacteria; phylum Bacteroidota; class Bacteroidia; order Cytophagales; family Cyclobacteriaceae; genus Ohtaekwangia; species Ohtaekwangia kribbensis. The sequence continues at coordinate 805,110 of CABHOK010000014.1, forward strand.
AAAGAACCTAAGAATTTACCACTTATTGTATTTCCACATGGTGGTCCGTGGGCTCGCGACACATGGGGCTTCAACGGTTACGCACAATTTCTCGCGAACCGTGGTTATGCTGTGCTTGCACCAAACTTCCGTTCTTCAACCGGCTATGGTAAAAAATTCCTGAATGCCGGCAACGGTCAGTGGGGCGAGAAGATGCAGGATGACTTAACGTATGGTGTAAAACATCTTGTGAGCAAAGGTATAGTGGATGCTAAACGCGTAGGCATCATGGGCGGGTCATACGGTGGATACGCTACCCTTGCCGGCCTTACATTTACTCCGGATGTATATGCAGCCGGTGTAGATATAGTTGGTCCATCAAACCTGTTAACACTGCTTAACTCGATCCCTCCTTACTGGGAAGCTATACGTAAAGTATTCTATATACGCATGGGCGATCCTGCTACTCCGGAAGGAAAAGCAAAACTTGAAAAGCAATCTCCGTTATTCTCAGCAAATAAAATCAAAGCTCCGTTGTTGGTAGTACAGGGTGCGAACGATCCGCGTGTAAAGAAAGCAGAGTCTGACCAGATTGTTTCTGCGCTGCGTGATCTCGGTATAGCTGTAGAGTATATATGTGCGCCTGACGAAGGTCACGGTTTCCGTAATCCGGAAAATAACATGGCGATGCTGGCATACGCTGAGAAATTTTTGGCAAAGCACCTGGGTGGTCGTTACCAGGAAACGATGAAGCCGGAAGTGGCCAAGAAACAGCAGGCGATCATTGTAGATGTTAAGACTGTAAAGGTGGCAGATGCTACAGCGTCAGCACCAACTGAGTTGCCAAAGCCTTCGTCTGATCTGCAAGCTGGTAAATATAGCTATGCCTTTACCATGACGATGGGTGCACAGAACATGACGATGGACATGAATCGCGAAGTAAAATTCGAGAATGGAAAATGGTCTGTTACGGATGCTATAAAATCTGCCATGGGCGATATAGCCGAGCAAAATCTGATCGAACCAAAAACGTTGAAGTGTCTGCAGCGCAATGTTAAACAGGGTCCTGTTACAGTAGTGTTGACTTATACCGACAAAGCTATAACGGGTTCTATGGACATTGGCAACGGACAGAAGAAGCCTATCGATGTAAAGCTTCAGAATCCGATTATCATTGACGGTGCCGGCTCTGACCTGGTGATTGCTCGCCTTCCGCTAAAGGAAAATTCCAGCACAGTTATCGAGATGTTAGATATACAGACATCACAGATCAAAAAGTATGAAGTAAAATTACTGGGTACAGAAAAGATAACCGTACCTGCCGGTTCATTTGATACCTATAAAATTTCAGTGAACCAGGTTGATGGCGGAGAGAAAACTACATACTGGATTTCATCTACTGATAAGAGCATGGTCCGCACGGAAGCGATCGTTCCGCAGATGGGTAATGCGAAGATGGTAGCTGAAAGGAAATGAATCGTTATTCGTTGATAGTTATCCGTTAATCGTGAAAGAATGCACAAAATCCTCTGTGACTTTGTGCATTTTTTTTGTGTTCTCCGTGCAATGGATTTTAACGATTAACCATTAACGATTAATCACTTCCTATTCGCGAGATATACCCCTCCAATGATGCAGAGCATCCCTACAAAGTGTCCCACGCCTAATCTCTCACCATCCAACAAGCCCCACATCACCGCCACGATTGGCAATGCATACGTAACTGAACTCGCGAAGAGGGCTGTACTCATTTTTACCAGGTGGTTGAAAAGTATAGTTGCTACCGCAGTACTCATCAAACCGAGTAATACAATAAAACCAGCCGCCTGCCAGCCACCGGGTTGTGTTGTAAGCTTCGGTACAAAATCCGAGAAGCCGAATAAATATATAAGCGCCAGCGGACCGATCAACAGCAACGAAACACTGGTAATGGTAAGCGAACCAAGATCAGGTATTTTGAATTTGATGAGGTTGAGGTTCGATCCGTAACAAAAGCATGCGAGCACAATCAGCAGTGCAAATGCATTGAATCCTCCTATAGCACCATCGCTTCTGGATATACTGAGTATAATACCACCGGCAAATCCTAAAAGTATACCGACAATGGCTACTGTTTTAAAACGTAGTTTGAAAACAACGGCACCGATTAACATGGTAAAAATAGGTGTGAGTGTATTCATGATTCCGGCAACGGAACTATCCATGCGGGTTTGTGCTGTGGCAAACAAAAAGGCGGGTATAAATATACCGAGCATGCCGGAGGCAAAGAGTTTACCGTAATGATGCACGTGAAGTTCTTTCAGTCGCGTAACCGCGAGTGGAATCAGAAACAAGGAAGCAGAAGCAACACGAAGTGCTCCGACTTCATCCGGAGAAAATACTTTCAGTCCTTGCTTAATGAGTATAAAGGATGTTCCCCAGATGAGCGTAAGACTTACAAATAAAATAATGGAGGTGCCGCGATTGGAATCAGACATATAGGTTAATGAGCAATGGGTAAAAAAAGAAAATACGTTTTTATTCCTGTAAAGGTTTGCCAACTCAACCAGAATAAAAACCCGATTATTGCTAAAAAAATAAATTCAACTCTATACTACTCTACCCTCGCTGCTCGTGACAAAATTTGTCTGCGTAAGTCTGTCCCGATAATCATCGGGTAGCGGGAAAGAAACTAAGCTGCCACAGAGCTATACGTATTAATCACATCATCCAGAATAGCAAGCACATCCGCTTCAGTCGGAGCCTCTACCAATCGCATACGGAACGGTTTGAAGTCATTAATACCTTTAAAGTAATTGGTATAGTGCCTGCGCATTTCGAATACACCCAGCTTGTCTCCCTTCCAGCGGATTGAAAACTCAAGGTGCTTTTTGGTAGCACGAACACGCTCAGCCATATCCGGAGGTGCTGGACGTTCGCCATGCTTTATATAGTGCTTGATTTCGTTGAAGATCCACGGGTATCCTATAGCAGCACGTCCGATCATGACACCATCCACACCGTAGCGATTTTTATACTCAAGCGCTTTCTCAGGTGAATCGATATCACCATTGCCAAAAATAGGTATATGGATGCGCGGGTTCTCTTTTACTTTGCCGATAAGCGTCCAGTCGGCTTCACCTTTATACATCTGCACGCGCGTGCGACCATGAATTGATAAAGCTTTTATACCTATATCCTGCAAACGCTCAGCTACTTCTAAAATATTTTTGGTTGATTCGTCCCAGCCCAAACGAGTCTTAACCGTTACCGGAAGATGGGTACACTTCACGATCTCGGCTGTCATCTTTACCATCTTGGGTATATCCTGGAGCAACGCAGCTCCAGCTCCGCGACAGGCAACTGCCTTTACCGGGCAACCATAATTTATATCGATGAGATCAGGACGAGCGGCTGTTGCTATCTCGGCAGATTGCACCATGTTACCAATGTCGCCACCAAAAAGCTGAATGCCGATGGGGCGCTCATATTCAAATATGTCGAGCTTCTGCCGACTCTTGGCGGCATCACGAATTAACCCTTCAGACGAGATAAATTCAGTATACATCAGGTCTGCACCACCCTCTTTGCACACAGCACGGAAGGGCGGATCACTCACATCCTCCATAGGCGCCAGCAACAAAGGAAACTCTCCAAGCTCTATTTGACCGATTTTCACCATATTAGCCCGCAAATTTAAGCAGAAATATATGGAGCAGGAAATAGGCCCGCGTACGGTGCATCCAGCCATTGTAATAATTGTAACGCTCGTGGCAGTAATGCTGGGGTTTCAGGTAATCGGTCCGATGATCGGATTCTTCGTGGCACTGCCACTTTATCCCGGCAGCCTGATGGAAATGACCGAATCGCTAAAGGAACCGATGAAAGATCCGGAGATGAAAAATACTTTATACCTCATGCAAGGTTTCGGAACATTTTTCGGGCTAATACTGGTGCCGTTATATGTGCTGGCAAAATTTCACCGCTCAGCCAGTACGTTGTTTAAAGGACCGATGTATATCCAGCCCGTGGTGCTGGTGGTTGGTATTGTAATGATCTTCATGATGGTAAACTCAATGTTCATCGAATGGAATCAGAACATCACGTTTCCTGAAAGTATAGAAAAATGGGCCCGGGGTACCGAAGAGCAACTTGCAGAGCTTACCAAGTATCTCACCAAGTTCGACTCCGGCGGGCAGGTAGCCCTGGCGTTGGTTGTTATTGCCATATTGCCGGCGATAGGTGAAGAGCTCGTGTTTCGGGGTATCATTCAGCGCGAGTTTTACCGGGGCACCAACAATATCCATGTAGCTATATGGGTATCGGCAGCAATCTTCAGTGCTATTCACGTTCAGTTCTATGGCTTTGTACCACGCATGTTGTTGGGTGCACTCTTCGGGTATCTTTACTACTGGTCGGGTAATTTATGGATGCCCATACTGGCACACTTTATAAACAACGGCTTTACGGTTGTGGCTATGTACCTGTACCAGCGCGGTACTGTTGAAATGGATATAGAAGATGCAAAGGCCGCTCCATGGTCGGCCGTTTTAACAAGCGCTGTAATTACCGTTGCTTTGCTTTATCTTTTCAAAAAATTTTATGAAAAGAGAACTCCAGCCGATTTTGTTAACAATACAAATTCGGATAATGCGACTCTTATTCAATAACAAATTATAATTTTAGACCCTACCAAAACCGAATAACCAAGATTTGTGACTTCGCTTACCAAGTACAACAACCTTACACTTCGAATCATTACCGGTTTGCTGGGCTCAGCAGGTATAATAACAGCGGTCTGTTTAAGCGAGTGGGGATACTTTGCCGTATTTTTTATTATCTGTTTTTTCTCGCTTATTGAATTTTATAAACTGGTGGGGCTCGATGGAATGGTGCCTCAGAAAGCATTGGGTACACTGGGAGGTATACTTCTCTTTGTGTTGTCTTTTCTTATCGAAATGCACCTGGTGTCCTATCGATACTATTTCTTGTTCTTCCCGATCGTATCATGCGTATACATGATCAAACTCTATAAGAAGTTTGAGCGCAAGCCGTTCACGAATATAGCCTTTACATTTCTGGGTATTTTTTATGTAGCTATACCTTTTACGTTGCTGAACATTGCTGTATTTGAGGACGGGGTATACAATTTTGAGATCATATTCGGCTGTCTCTTTATACTTTGGGCCAGCGATACCGGGGCTTACTTTGCTGGTACATATCTGGGTAAACGAAAACTTTTTGAACGTATTTCTCCGAAAAAATCATGGGAGGGTTTCTTTGGCGGTGCACTGCTCGCCATGATCTTTGCCTACGGATTGTCTACCTATTTTCATACACTTTCCGTATGGCAGTGGCTTACCATCGGGGTAATTATTGTAGTAGGGGGTACATTTGGAGATTTAGTAGAGTCGCTGTTGAAGCGAAGCATTGAAATAAAAGATTCAGGTACAAGTCTGCCAGGACACGGAGGTTTCCTGGATCGTTTTGATGGTTTGCTGATCTCGGCACCTTTTATTGTTGCATACCTCGAAATTTTTTAGTCGTCTCTTTACAGAGCGTTTTCGTATAACTGAATGTAGAGCATTTTCAACAAGATAAGCAGTGTTGAAAGGCTTTGTAAAAAGAACAGGCATACATATATATGTAGGCTTGTGTAAAAACTATTTTTTAAACTATATACTGGTTGAAGTTCCTGATAGAATCACATTATCTCCCTTCGATCGCATACTTCTCTGCGCTATCATCTGCTACAGAGATTGTTATCGAGCGACAGGAGAACTTTGTAAAACAGACATACCGTAACCGTTGCTACATTCATACATCGCAAGGTATAGAACAACTTACGGTGCCGTTAACCAGTAAACATGGTAAAACGTTAATAACCGATATACGGATCGACTATAGTCAGAAGTGGTTAAATAATCATTGGCGCACCATACAATCAGCGTATGGTAAAGCTCCGTTCTATGAACATTATGTGGATGATCTTGAAAAAGTACTCTTCCGTAAAAATGAATTTCTATACGATCTGAATATACAATTGCTGTCAATGTGTCTTGCATGGCTGAAGTGGAAAGTGACTGTCAGCGAAAGTATGTCGTATGAGAAAGAACTGCCGGATACTGTAACAGACCTTCGATCGTTGATTAATTCAAAAAAAAACGATCTTTTGGCAAAGTTTTATAGTCCGGTAGAATATACGCAGGTATTTGGCAATACGTTTGTAAGCAACATGAGCCTGATCGACCTGATCTTTTGTGAAGGCCCGGCTTCCGCCAGGATTGTGAAGGCTTCCGCTGTGGAAAAATGAACAAATGTTAATTTGAGCGTGTTTCTTACGCAGTATTAAATCTTCAGGCTTACGATAGTATTGAACAGACAAAAAACTTTACATTTACACTAATCAATTTTTGATTTTCTCTTATGGAGGCAAAATTTTCCAACCGCGTTAAAGAAGTTATATCGCTTAGCCGCGAAGAGGCTCTTCGGCTTGGCCATGACTATATCGGTACTGAACACCTTATCTTAGGTATGATCCGTGAAGGTGAAGGTGTAGCAGTGGGTGTGCTAAAAAAATTAGGAGTACCAATGGACGAACTCAGAAATGAGATCGAAAAAATTTCCAAAGGAACTGCTACGCATCAGATCAAGAACCTGGCTAATATACCCTTGACAAAAGCCTCAGAAAAAGTTCTTAAGATTACTTACCTGGAAGCAAAGATTTTCAAAGCCCAGCTTATCGGCACAGAACATTTGTTGCTCTCTATACTGCGTGACCATGACAACCTGGGTACGCAGATCTTAAATAAGTTTGACGTAAACTACGAGACCGTGAAAGAAATGCTGGAATACCAAAACGAAGGTCCGATGGCATCACAGGATACGGATGATCCGGATGATGACTCATCAAAAATCTTCGGAGGTGGCGCACAAGGTGGTGCTGCCGGTAAAGAGAAGAAAGGCACTGAAAAATCCCGCACTCCAGTGTTGGATAACTTCGGCCGCGACCTGACCCGTCTGGCAGAGGACAATAAACTCGACCCTATCGTTGGGCGTGAAAAAGAAATTGAGCGCGTGGCTCAGATTCTTTCCAGAAGAAAGAAGAACAACCCAATTCTTATTGGTGAACCTGGTGTAGGTAAAACAGCTATCGCTGAAGGTCTTGCACTGCGCATCATTCAGAAGAAAGTATCACGCGTATTGTTCGGTAAACGCGTTGTGACGCTTGACTTAGCATCACTCGTAGCCGGAACAAAATATCGCGGTCAGTTTGAAGAGCGTATGAAAGCGGTGATGAATGAATTGGAGAAATCTCCGGATGTAATTCTCTTCATCGATGAACTTCATACTATTGTTGGTGCTGGTGGAGCTTCCGGCTCACTCGATGCCTCCAATATGTTCAAACCGGCTCTGGCCCGCGGAGAAATACAATGCATTGGTGCAACTACACTGGATGAGTACCGTCAGTATATAGAGAAAGACGGTGCACTTGCCCGCAGATTCCAGATGGTGATGGTAGACTCTACTTCACCGGAAGAAACGATCCAGATCCTCGACAACATCAAGGAAAAATACGAAGATCACCACCACGTGATCTATACCAAAGAAGCGATCGAAGCGTGCGTAAAACTTTCTGATCGTTACATCAGCGACCGCTATCTTCCAGATAAGGCGATCGATGTAATGGACGAAGCCGGTGCACGCGTTCACATCAACAACATTCACGTTCCGGAAGAAATCGTGAAGCTTGAAGAAGCCATTGAAGATGTGAAGAAAGAAAAGAATCGTGTTGTAAAAAGTCAGAAGTACGAAGAGGCAGCACAACTGCGCGATCGTGAAAAGAAACTGATCGAACAACTCGATATCGCGAAAGCGAAGTGGGAAGAAAAAACACGTACTGAAAAGTATACAGTTAATGAAGATAACGTAGCCGATGTTATTGCAATGATGACCGGCATACCGACCAAACGTATCGCTCAGAAAGAAAGCAACAAGCTTCTGAACATGGGCGAAGAGCTGAGCGGAAAAGTTATCGGCCAGGATGAAGCCATCAGGAAACTGGTGAAGGCAATTCAACGTACGCGCGTAGGCTTGAAAGATCCGAAGAAACCAATCGGTTCCTTTATCTTCCTCGGTCCTACCGGTGTTGGTAAAACTGAATTGGCTAAAGTACTGGCAACCTATCTCTTCGATAAAGAAGACGCACTCGTGCGGATTGATATGAGTGAGTATATGGAGAAATTCTCCGTGTCACGTCTGGTGGGAGCGCCTCCCGGCTACGTGGGTTACGAAGAAGGCGGACAGCTTACTGAGAAAGTGAGACGCAAGCCTTACTCTGTAGTATTGCTCGATGAAATTGAAAAAGCTCACCCGGATGTATTCAATATACTTCTGCAGGTGTTGGATGATGGTATACTTACTGACGGTTTAGGCCGCAGAGTAGATTTCAGAAACACCATCATCATCATGACATCGAATATAGGTGTACGTGATCTGAAAGATTTCGGTACAGGTATCGGTTTCGCTACTGCAGCTAAACGCGAATCAGAAGAAGAGCACATGAAGCTCACCATTCAGAATGCGTTGAAGCGTGCGTTCTCTCCGGAATTCCTGAACCGTTTGGATGACGTGATCGTGTTCAACTCACTGCAGCGCGAACACATTCACAAGATCATCGACATTACTTTGCGTAAGTTGTTTGATCGCATTATCCAGATCGGCTACAACGTGGAACTTACCGATAAGGCTAAAGACTTCCTCGCAGAGAAAGGATACGATCATCAATTCGGAGCTCGTCCGTTGAACAGAGCGATCCAGAAATACCTGGAAGACCCTGTAGCAGAAGAGATCCTGAAAGGTGAAGTGGAAGAAGGCGGAACAATTCTGGCCGACCACGATGGTAAAGCAGATGCACTTACCATCAAGGTAAAAAAGGCTAAGGCTTCTTCTAAAGAAAAGAAAGAGTAATCCCCCGGAAGGGTATAAATAAAAAAGGACGGTGATGAACCGTCCTTTTTTATGCCGGTTGCCTAAGTTGAATAACGTTGTGCACTACGTAGCGGTAAATATTACTTCATATCAATGGTAGGATATAGGCTTCCCGCTAAATCCCCCAAAAGAAATATATAGTTAGTCGCACGCTATATTAACCTGCATTTTCGATTTTATACATACTCCCTCGTTTGCCGGTAATCAAATCTACGTATCACCTCTCAGTATATCTTTCTCTGATCTCTTTCGGGTTATACTTTACATGCAACACACTTTCAACTTTTTGAGGCGGTGCTGCAAATGGGGCCGTGATATATTCGCCCCTTAATTTTTTCCCTTCATGAAACAATTTTACTTCTCTGTGTCTGTACTTTATAAAACTGCTTTTGTCGTGTTTGCTTTAGTTGCCGGTTCTACAACGTACGGGCAGACTGTAAACAATAACTGGAGACAGGACCTTGAAAACTCGATGAAAGAATTTTTAAGTTGCCAGCCAAGCACAGATGTAAACAGTCCGTGTAATAAATTTTTAGGTGAGTCGCTCAACACGGTTTACCGCATCAACGATTTCTATTCCCAGAATTTAGGGCGGTATATGGTAGCTTCTGAAATAGCTAAATATTTAAAGAGTAGTGAACAGTGGACACTGCTGGGACCTTGCTACGATCAAAAAACACTTACACAGGCACAAGAAAATGCCAATGCCCGCAAGGCTGTTGTGGCAGTATATATGACTGGTTCTGGCGGAGGTCATGTTGTGTTGATTACACCAGGCTCACTTCAGTCTTCAGGTTCGTGGGAGCTCAGTGTTCCAACGGCTACATCTTTCTTTTTAAGTCAGCCCGACCGCTCGTTTATTAATAAGGGGTTGTCGTTCGCCTTTGGAAAAATGCTGATGAAGGATATCCTGATCTATACCCGAAAATACTAAGCTATATAGTGGCGTGTTGTAAGAACTGTTTTATTAAGAGCGCCTTCTTATTTGTCAAAATCTGTGCATAGTTGCGAATAAGAAAGCGCATCTTTTATTATATAATCCCGTTGGGTGCTATTAGATTTTCGAAAACCGATCGTTTTCTTATTCTACAAGCATATCTTTTCTTTTTGCCTTTAAATAAGGTAAATTCACTCTCTGTCGCAGAATAAGAACGGTTATGTAGCGCAGTCAGGTAATTTTGCAGACGGATCCGGGCAAAGGTTGGAGGGTAGTTGTTTAGGCACTATGGGTTTGCGAGAATTTTAGAAAAGAACGCCAGCGTGTTTCAGATAAAACGTAAGAGAAACTTCAGTCTGTTTTAAAGGATTAACCTATAGAATTCAACGTAATGATTGTTTTGCGATTGAAGCTCCGTAAATTCTTCCACAGTACACGATGGATCAATGTCTTGTTATCGGTCAGTGTCCTGCTATGGATATTGTCGTTCACTACTACGGTTGCTCAGCTCGAACTTCGAAATAAAGTCGTAAAGTATACTACGCATAAAGGCCTGCCGCTAAAGGTTATTAATAGCATTACGCAAGACAAACAAGGTTTTATGTGGTTTGCCGCGGATGATGGCCTGGCACGTTTTGATGGATATACCTTTCGTGTTTTTAAGAATGATCCAAACGATCCGCATAGCCTTTCGCATAACTATATATTTTGCATCTTCTCGGATTCCAAAGGGCGTGTCTGGACATCTTCGCGCGAAGGATTAAACCTGTTCGATTCGCTCACCGAACGTTTTATACATTATCAACATGATCCTCAAAATACCAATTCACTGGTTGGTGACGATGTATCAAATATTACGGAAAGTATAGCAGGGGCTTTGTGGGTATCGTCATGGCAGGCTGGCTTTACTTATTTTGATGCATCGCAAAATAAGTTTATACAATATTCACAACGTAATTTACCAGGACTGTCCAGTCAAAAAGTTGTATGTATTTATGAAGATGCCGATAATTTACTTTGGGTTGGTTCGCTCAGCGGAGGTCTCGATGTGTTTCAGGTAAAGAATGGGATTATATCAAAAAAGGTAGAGCACCTCTCTGGTAAAGAGATACCAGCGATGCACAATGTGCGATGTATAAAAGCAGATCATGCCGGTAACATGTGGATCGGTACAAATGATGGCTTGGTCTTCTTTAATAAAAAACAAAAGACTTTTCAACTTCTGGATGAAAATACCAGTGGCCTTAAAGGAAGTGTCGTGCGAACGCTGTGCGAAGACAGTAATCATAATTTATGGATTGGTGTAGAAGATCATGGCCTCTTTAAAATTTCGTTAAGCGATATAGATAAAGCCGTTACGCCCGATATCAATATAGAACCGGTAGCGGGTAAAGATGAGTATAGTATATATCGTCTTTCCGTTCATAGTATTTTCGAAGACCGTGATAAGAACATCTGGCTGGGTACAAATGGTGATGGCGTGCAGATGATCAGCAGCATACAGGAAAAGTTTATGCGCATAGAAGTAAAAACCAGTGAGCCTGCACGGGTGTACTGGCGATTCTGGGGCATGTGCACAGATGAAGAAGGGAACCTGTGGCTCGGCTCGGATGGTAACGGTATCTATAAATATACGCAGCAAGGTAAATTACTCAGGCACTATCACACTGATGGGAAGAAAGGAAGTCTGACGGATAATGCTATACTATATGCGTATCGTGATCACGACAATGTGCTTTGGTTCGGTACATATTCTGGAGGGCTGTTTCGGTATAATAAAAGCACAGATACGTTCACAAACTATAAACATGATCCGGCTGATCCGGAAAGTTTAGGGATCAATGACGTTCGGTTGATTTTTGAAGATTCGAAACATAATCTTTGGATCGGTACAAACTGGGGCGGTCTGAATTTACTGGATAGAGCCACCGGTAAATTTACCAGGTATACAATTAAGAATAGCACCATTAGCAGCGGAGATATACGTGCGATCATTGAAGATAATAATGGCGGGCTGTGGATCGGGTGTTCGAAGGGAGGCGTTAATTATTTTGATCGCGACAAGAAAACCTTCCGACAGTACTTTGCCGATGCAGGAAGTAATAATGACATCTCAGGCAACATGATTTATGCATTGCTCTTCGACAAGAGTGGTAAATTGTGGATCGGGACAGAAGGAGCAGGATTGCTGACGTACGACTCTACACAGAAAAAATTAGAATGGATTAATGAAAAGGATGGCTTTAACGGCAGCTCCGTGTTTGCCATGCAGCAGGATAATGATGGAAATATATGGCTGAGTACAAATGCTGGTATATCGAAATGGGATGTGCACGAAAAGGTTTTTAGAAATTATGACAGTTCGGATGGTTTACAAAGCGGGCAGTTTAATTCCTGCTCATTTCTATACGACCGCAAAACTAATTTGATGGGCTTTGCCGGCACCGAAGGCGTTACACTGTTTTACCCCGATCGCATAAGACCGAACCTTAAAAAACCGGATGTTGTGATAACCGGTTTTCAATTGTTTAATAAAGATGTGCTGATAGATTCTACGAATAATGAAGACGCTATACTACGGCAGGCTATAAATCATACACCTGAAATTACACTGCAGTATAACGAGTCTGTGTTTACCCTGGAGTTTGCAGCATTAAGTTATACTCTTCCGGAGAAAAATAAGTACGCCTATAAAATGGAAGGATTCGATAATGACTGGAGTTATATAGGTTCCGGCAGAAGTGCCACCTATACCAACCTCGATCCGGGTACCTATACATTTCGGGTAAAAGCATCTAACAGCGATGGCATTTGGAATGAAGAGGGAACATCGCTGGTGATCCGTATTATACCCCCGTGGTGGAAAACATGGTGGTTTAGAACCGTGTCGGTACTGGCTTTAATTGGTTTAGCTTGGGGATATAGTCGGTTGCGCATACAAGCTATTAATGAACAAAAAACGTTATTGGAGTTTTCCGTTCGCGAAAAAACGAAACAGCTTCAGTTGGTAAATGAAGAGTTGATGTTGCGCGAGGAGGAGATCAAAGCGCAGAACGAAGATTTGTCTGTACAAAACGAAGAGCTTTTCTCGCGACAGGAAGAAATTGCTACACAGCGCGATCTGCTTACCGAACAAAATCAGCGACTGGAAGATGCGTGGAAAACCATTGAGACACAGAACCGGGAAATTCTGCTGCATAACAAAACGTTGGATCAGGAAGTAAAGGAGCGAACACAAAAACTGGTAGAGTATAACCAGCAGCTTGAACAGTTTGCTTTTATAACAGCACACAATCTTCGCGCACCAGTAGCACGCATTCTTGGCCTCGGACAAGTTTTAGATATGTCGAAAGATAACCTGGACGAAGAAAGATTAATTGTGAGTAAGCTCGTTGCTACAACGGTAGAGCTGGACAAAGTGGTAAAGGATGTGAGTACCATACTGGAGATCCGAAAGAGCAATACGCCCATTATAAAAAAGATCGATCTCACTGAAGAGCTAAACATTATTAAAGCGAACCTGGAAAGCGAGATAGCCGAAACGAACACGGAGATAAAGGAAGATTTTTCGAAGGCAAATGTTATTTATACCGCCAAGCCGTATCTCGATAGTATACTGATTAACCTGATCCATAACGCCATTAAATATAGGGACCTGAATCGCAAGCCATCGATACACGTAAAAACCGAAGTTGAAGATGGATACGTGTGCCTGCTGATAAGTGATAACGGCCTGGGTATAGATCTGGCACAGCATCAAAATAATATCTTTAACCTCTATAAGCGGTTTCATTCACACGTAGAAGGAAAAGGTATGGGCCTGTACTTGGTTAAGACACAGGTTACCGCACTGGGCGGCAAGATAGAAGTTGAAAGTAAAGTAAATGTAGGAACCACTTTCAAAGTTTTTCTGCGGAACGTTGAAGAGAAAAATGAGAAGGTTCAGAATGAAATTGTGAGCTAGTATATTTACTGGTATATTTTATTGCAAACAGACACCTATTAGCAATACCGTATGTGAAGCGAAAAGCTACTTCCTAACAGCTTCGGATATATATAGCATTTGGAGGCAAATCAGTGCGTTTCGGAAAATAGTCTCTGCCGGATTATGAGAAGCTGGTAATTTGTGCATTTCGCCAATCTATGTTATGAAATATAGTTATCTGATTACAAGTTTGCTTGTGATGTTAATCGAAAGCGCCCTTGCACAGGTAAACAAAATTCCCAACGCAACTCCATCAAAATTTGATAACAGCAAAGGATTGAGCCTTCGGTCCATGTGTCGTGATATTGCTCAATAATAAATTTTATCGCTTGTCGGAACTTAAGGAGTATAATAACACGATTGACGGAGTAGTGATCGAGTTTGTGGATGTTGTAAAAAATAGAGAAGTAATCACCAAAATAATAAGTGACAAAATCAGGGTATTGATTATCGTCAATACTCCGAAAACTCCAAGTGCAGATTCTCTAAAGCAAGTAAAACGGAATTGATCGCAAGAAAAAAAGCAAGGCCCCTGACCTTGCTTTTTGCATATACTATATATCTGAATACTAAGCGGAGTTACGCGCGGCATTAATGATACCGAACATACAGCGAAGCACAAGCTTGCGATATTGCTTTTCGAACGCTTTGTCTTTTTCCTTATCCTCCGGTTCGCGCAGTTGTTGTAAGGCAAACTGCTGAATGGTAATGAGCGGCAACACAATGCGCTCGCGCAGTTTTACTGAATCGCGATTTACCGGTGTGTTATCCATCAATTCTTTAAGTTCTGAAATTTCAAGAATCATCTCCTTCGAAAGTTTAAACTCGGCATACATCTTCTTCCAGAACTCGCCAAACTCTTTGTCTTTAGAAAGATAGGCTGTTGCCGGATAGTAACACTTCGTAAGCGACATCATACTGTTGCTTAACAACGTACGGAAAAACAGCGACTGCTTGAACAATGCTTTCAGCTCGCGCATCTTGCCTTGTCTCTTCATTTCGCGTATAGCAGTACCTACTCCGTAGAAGCCGGGTATATTTTGTTTCATCTGTGCCCACGAGCTGACAAAAGGTATAGCACGTAAGTCTTCAAATTTCAAACTTCCCGAACTGCGTTTTACCGGGCGCGAACCAATGTTGGTGTCACCAAAGAACGCAAGCGGTGTTATCTTTTCAAGATATGGTACAAATTTAGGATGCTGCTTCAGGTCGAGGTATGCCTTATGACCTTCTTCCGCTAGCTGATCCATCAACGCCTTTTCATTTGCTTCAAAGGTGTCTATATTTTTGAAGACTGAATTTTCTATACCGGCTGAAAGCAATTGCTCCAGGTTATATCCACACGAAACAGGTTTGCCAAAGTTAGAGCTGATGGTTTGTCCCTGAATAGTAATCTGCACTTCCTTATCTTCAATTGTATCACCTAATGAAGCATAGAAGTCGTGCGTGTTACCACCACCACGCGCAGGAGGTCCGCCACGCCCGTCAAAGAACACGGTTGTAAAACCTTCTTCACGTGCAATGCGTGTGAGATTTTCTTTTGCCTGGAAGATAGACCAGTTGGCGCGCAGGTAGCCGCCATCTTTGGTACCATCTGAGAAGCCCAGCATAATGGTTTGCTTGTTACCCCTGCGTTTCAGGTGCTCACGGTATGCCGGTATACTATACAATGCTTTCATGACATGCGGAGCATTGGACAGATCTTCTATCGTTTCGAAGAGAGGTATAATATCGAGTGTAAGATCGTCATCTTTACCGAGAATCAATTTTGCCAATTGATATACCCGGATCACATCGAGTGCAGACTGACAATTGCTGATCACATAACGATGGCATCCTTCCACACCGTTTTGTTCCTGAATTTGTCCGATTACATCTATACTCTCGATCAATTCAGTAACAAAACTATCTTCAAATTTTAGTGAAGCAGGTTTAAAGCTGAGCGAAAGAAGTGTATCGATCTTTTCCTGTTCAGTAAGTTTATCGAAGTTCTTCAGTTTTTTGTTTTTAGACTGCAGCTTCTCAATACACGCTTCCCAGGCATACGCATGCTTGCGGCTATCCTGGCGTATATCCATACTGGCAAAGTAAAATCCGAATATTTTTACTTTCAGTATAAAGCTGTCGAGCAGATCAAGGAATAACCCACGGTGATCGTTGATCAGTACATCGCGGGCTTCGAAAAGATCATTCAGCAGTTCGTCCGGGTGATGGTATATTTCACCAAAGCCTCCGTACGCTATAGGATATACTTTACTTTCAGCACGACCTATAATATGATCTACACCTTTAAAAGTAAGTCTGCGTTTTAAGAAGCGAAGATCACGGTGATAACATTTCAAGAGAGTCTCCTGTAAACGTTGTGCTACCTTCAGTGTGATCTCATGCGTTACAAACGGGTTGCCATCACGATCGCCACCCGGCCAGAAACCGATCTTTAGCAGGTCGAAATTTTTCCATTCCTCCAGTTTAATGTTGAGGCCGGTCATCAGCTTCTGGATGATCACAGGAATCTCCGGATAGAAAACACTTTCCAGAAACCAGCATAAGCTTACCGCTTCATCAAATGGTGTTGGTTTTTCTTTATTGATAAATGCAGTCTTGCCAAGCTGGCGTAACAACAGGTTTATTTCATCGAGTTTGTTATCGCGAATGGTTTGTTCCAGGTCGTTAATAATAGCCAGTACGCTCCCCGGATAGAACTGCGTGGGGTGTGCTGTTAATACAACGCGCACACTGAAGTCTTCAACTTTCTTTTTCAGTTCTTCTTCAAGTCCTTCGGCAGCAGCACGCAGTAATAGTCCGGAGACAGTACCCTTGCCGTGCAGATCGTTAATCTCATCGAACGCTGCATCTTCAATTGAGTCGAACAATACAACTTGTCGCTCTACATATTGGGTAAAGCTGAAGAGTAAATTGAATTGTTCTTCGCGTGTTGCCTGCGGAGTAAAATCGCTGAAGAATTTTTTGATAATGGTTCGTGGGTCCTTTCCCTTCTCGTATCCTGTTTCGCAGGCTTGCTGAAGCAGAGGCAACAGCGTACCGGTGCGATAAATACCGGAATAGGGAAGGTTAAGGAAAAGACTGTTGTACATGTGGTACCGGGTGGAAACAGTCTTGTTGAACTCGTTCGCCATGATAAAAATTTAGAAACCCGACAAAGTTATTAAATAGTGCTTTGGCGGGCGGAGTGGTGCTATATATTACAAATTTTCTTTTCGAAAACGTTTTCGGGATGATAATTAAGATAAAAGAAAGAAGGACCGAAAGTAAAACTGAACGTTAGTGGCTTTGACCTTTTAGGCTATTGCCGAAGATATTCTTTCTTGAGCATCGGGCAGATTTTATAGCGCTCGTCTTTCGTATCTTCATAAAGCGCTTCCAGCAATTCATATATATGTTTGATGCCGATGCGTTGGCACCACTCAAAAGGTCCATATGGATAATTCGTGCCGAGTTTCATGGCCATATCTATATCTTCACGTGTGGCTGTTCCTTCCATCACGGTATAGTATGCTTCGTTGATGATCATGCTCACAACACGAGGGGTAACTAATCCTACACGATCATCCACCACCAGGAATTCGGTGTTTAATGCCGCGCAT
This sequence comes from uncultured Chitinophaga sp., assembly GCA_902168205.1. GTDB lineage: Bacteria > Bacteroidota > Bacteroidia > Cytophagales > Cyclobacteriaceae > Ohtaekwangia > Ohtaekwangia kribbensis. Next base: position 822,586 of record CABHOK010000014.1, read on the forward strand.
ATCTTTTTAAGAACAGTTTCATCATCAGGTCGCCAGAGACTTACTTCAAGAACCGGACGATTGATAAAGGTAGGCAAACCGTTAAAGCCAAAGATGCGGCTTCTTAAGCTGTCGCCTGTCATGAATGCTAATTCTCCGAGACTGATCTTGCACGTGTTCAGCAATGCAGTAGCCGTGTTGTCTACATAGATTTCAAACTTGGTGGGCTCTTCGTCAATAATAAAGTCGAGCACGAGGTCGTGACTCTCCAGAAATTTTTCGGCATCGCGATGTTCACCTACTACTGAATATTGATGGCTGTCGCCAAACTTCAGAAGGCTTTCGCGATAATGTGCCTGTTCACCAATGATTAAAATATTCATGCATTGAAAGTAAATCCGTTACCGGATACTATTTTTGACAAACCCTAAATTAAATTTTAATCTTATACAATCATGTCAAAATCAGTTGTTTATTCTGATCAGGCTCCTGAACCTATTGGTCCGTATAGCCAGGCAATCCAGGCCGGCAACATGCTTTTCATCAGCGGGCAGATCGCCATTGAAAGAAGCTCCGGTAACATTATCAGCTCTGATATCGAATCAGAAACACGGCAGGTAATGGTTAATCTCGAAAAAATACTGAAGGCTGCCGGCTTCGATTTTTCGAACGTGGTAAAGAGCTCGATCTTCCTTAAAGACATGAACAACTTTCCAAAAGTAAATGCTATTTATGGCGAATACTTTAAAATCAATCCTCCGGCACGCGAAACGGTTGAAGTAAGTCGCCTGCCGAAAGATGTTAATGTAGAAATATCCTGCATCGCGGTGAAGTAAATTTTAATGCCGCGCGGAGAATGAATTAAGCGTACAAACTTCATTCTCCGCATACTGTAAATTCGAAGAGTATCTCTCGCAAATCGCCCCTCCTTTCTTACCTTTGCAGTCCTAATTTTGATTTGAGCGATGAGAGATGTACGCGTACGATTTGCACCCAGTCCCACAGGTGCACTGCATATTGGTGGTGTAAGAACGGCCCTCTATAATTACCTGCTGGCACGGCAGCACAACGGTACTATGATACTCCGTGTAGAAGATACAGACCAGAATCGATTCGTACCCGGAGCAGAAGAATATATACAGAAGTCGTTGGAATGGGTAGGCATCAAGATCGATGAAGGTGTTGGTGTTGGCGGCCCGCATGCTCCTTACCGTCAGTCAGAACGAACGGCTATATATATGCAATACGCCAAGCAGTTGATTGATGCCGGCCATGCATACTATGCTTTTGATACCGAGCAGGAACTTGAAGCCATGCGTGAGCGCCTGAAACTTGCCGGAGTACCTACGCCACAATACAACAGCATTACACGCACACAAATGCGTAACTCCCTTACACTTTCAGAAGATGAAGTGAAGAAGTTGCTGGAAGATAAAGTGCCGCATGTAATTCGTTTAAAAGTTCCGCGCAAGGAAGAGATACGGTTGAATGATTTGATACGCGGTTGGGTAATGGTACACTCATCGCAGATTGATGACAAGGTTTTGATGAAGAGCGATGGTCTGCCAACATATCACCTGGCGAATGTTGTGGACGATTACCTGATGAAGATATCGCACGTAATTCGTGGTGAAGAGTGGTTGCCTTCTGCACCGCTGCACGTGCTGCTCTATAAATTTTTAGGCTGGGAGAATGAGATGCCGCAGTTTGCACACTTGCCGTTGCTTTTGAAGCCGGATGGCAATGGTAAATTAAGCAAACGCGATGCAGATCAACTCGGCTTCCCGATCTTCCCGCTTACCTGGAAAGATCCTGCTACCGGAGATGTTGCAGTTGGGTATAAAGAAGCCGGGTATTTACCGGAAGCTTTGATAAACTTCCTGGCATTTTTAGGATGGAACCCGGGCACCACGCAAGAGTTGTTCTCGATGGATGAACTCATCAAAACATTCTCTATTGAGCGTATTGGTAAAGCGGGAACAAAATTTGACATTCTTAAAGCACAGTGGTTCAACCAGCAATACCTGCGTGCCAAGTCTGACGAAGAATTGGCGAGCTACCTGCTGGATGCACTGAAGAATGAAGGTATAGCTTGCACACAAGACAAGGCTTTGAAAATTGCTGCAGTGATGCGCGAGCGTGTTACATTTCCGAAAGATTTCTGGGAGCAGGGAAAATTCTTTTTCCACGCACCGAAAGCCTTCGATGAAAATGTAGTGAGTAAAAAATGGAACGATGATGCTGTAAAAGTTCTCACAGCCTATAAAGATGCTGTAGCCGCATTGCCAGATTTTGATGCCACTATTGCAAAGACTACATTAGAACAGGTTACAGCAAACCTGGGAATCGGTACTGGTAAAATTCTGCAGGCACTGCGCGTATCCATTACAGGTGCCGGTGGAGGTCCTGACCTGATGATGATCATGGAAATTATCGGTAAAGATGAAGTCGTTAACAGAATAGAATACGCACTCCAAACCATTAAGGTGAAGGTTGCGTAGTATATAACTACAAGGCTACTGGCTGAAAGCTACTGGCCACTGGTATTTCCTCCAGTAACCAGCAACCTGAAGCCAGCAGCTTTTTAAAGCTTCACACTATGTCAAAGAAAGAAAAGAAACCCGCCAACACACCAAAGCCGCGTGTGCATAAAGAGCTTCAGGGATTGGATATAACCATCGATCAGTTTGGTGAAATAAAGTCAAGCATGAACATTGAGAAGATCAACGACTTTCTCGATAAAAATGTTGATGATAAAAAATTAGCCGAGCGCGATGATTATGATGATATGAAGAAGGGCAAAAAGAAGAAGTAAACTTCAGCCTGCTTTGTATCCCTTGAAAGAAATAATAGTGGAAGTCACTCCTTCCATCACAAACTGTTTTTAGCGTTCGCCCAAGTTTTCTGATATTGTGGTATATATACATTATACCCATGAAGAAACGCTTTACCCTGCTCCTGCTTCTATCGTCTTATTTTGTTTATGCACAACAAAACATCTGGCCGGAAGCACTCATTATCACTCCTGAAAAATCCAACTTTGTAAAAACCTCCACGCATAAAGAGGTGATCGACTTTCTGGATGCTATACAAAAACTCAGCAATCAAGTTAAAGTTATCTCCATGGGTAAAAGTCAGGAAGGAAAAGATATTCCGGTGGCCATTCTTTCGAAGACAGGTATAGCTACTGCGGAGGAGGCGCATAAGTCGGGCAAGCTGGTGGTATATATACAGGGAAATATACATGCTGACGAAGTTGAAGGTAAAGAAACGCTGATGATGCTGATGCGTGATATTCTGCTCGGTGATAAAAATTACCTGCTCGACAACCAGATTTTACTCTTTGCTCCCATTTACAATACCGACAGCAACGACAAGATGGAAAAAGGAAGACGTCCTTCGCAGGAAGATAGTCCGCTGGAAGTTGGTATTCGCGAAAACAGCCAGGGCCTTGATCTGAACCGCGATGGTATAAAACACGAAGCGGTTGAGACACAACAACTCTTTACCAACATTATTACGCCATGGGATCCTCAGGTCTTTGTAGACCTGCACACGACCAACGGAACGTGGCACGCGTACTCGCTCACATGGGCACCGAGCTATCACTATGCAGGTGAGTTTGCAACCTATAACTATACCAACAACACCATGTTGCCGGCTATTACCAAAACGGTTCAGGAAAAGTATGGTTTATACCTCGGTCCTTATGGCGATTATAGTGTGCAAGAGGGATGGCCCGTAAAGAATTTTTATACCTATAATCATCATCCGCGTTACCTGATCAATCAATTCAGCCTGCGCAACCGTATGGCTATACTTAGCGAAGCGTTTGCCCATGAAAGATTTTATCAGCGAATAAACTCTACACGGGCTTTTGTGGTGGAGATACTGAATTATACCCATAGCCACGGAGCAGAAATTTTGCAGATCAATAAAAAAGCGGAAGACGATGCTATACGTCTGGTACGCGAGCAAGCGGGTAAAGCAAAGAAGGGCGTACGCTTCAAAATGGTATCGAAAGAAAAGCTTCAGAATTTTTTAACATACGATTACACAGGGTATAAGAAAGAGGACGGAACAACAAGCTGGCTTCGCACCGGTAACATTGTAAAGTTTAACGATGTTAATTACTACGGACAGTTTGATGCCGTTACAGAGAGTACACTGCCGAGTGGCTATATCATTCCGGCTGCATTTAAAAATATAGCATTGCACCTGCAGAAGCTGGGTGTAAAAGTAGAGCAGTTGCAGAAAGGTCAGTCGTATACCGGGGAAATATTCAGTGTTGAAAAACTGAAAAAATCAGAGCGCAAGTTTGAAGGTCATTTTATGGCTGCTGCTGAAGGTAAATTCAGTGCGGGCACACGCAAATTCAAAAAAGGAGATTATATAGTTGCGCTGGATCAGCCACTGGCTAATCTTATTTTTTATATGCTTGAACCACAGTCGGATGATGGTCTCGTAACCTGGAATTTCTTTGATGAAGCATTAAGTACTGCCGGTACGAACAACAAGTTGGTGGAATATCCCGTATTTAAGTACTATAAAAAATAAATTCATGGCTTCATCACACGAAATCGACTATCAGATTAAAGGAGAAAGTATTCAAATCGTTGAAGTGGAATTAGACCCCAACGAAACCGTCATTGCCGAAGCAGGTGCCATGCTATATATGGAAGATGGTATAACCTTCGAAGCAAAGATGGGCGATGGTGCAAACCCCAAACAAGGTTTGTTTGATAAACTCTTATCGGCAGGTTCGCGCATTCTTACCGGTGAGTCTCTCTTCATGACGCACTTTACAAACCGTGGCGGCAGAAGAGCAAAGGTTGGTTTCTCCGCGCCATATCCAGGCACTGTTATCCCGGTTGATCTGTCTCAAAGTCCGGGGCACGAACTCATCGTACAGAAAGATGGATTTCTTTGTGCGGCATTCGGTACCAAAGTATCCATCACGTTTAATCGCAAGCTCGGTTCAGGTCTTGTTGGTGGCGAAGGGTTTATTCTTCAGAAACTGCAGGGCGATGGTAAAGCTTTCGTTCATGCGGGTGGTACTGTTATAGAACGCACGCTTAACAATGAGACACTTCGCGTAGATACGGGTTGCGTGGTAGCATTCGAGTCTCAAATACATTTTGATGTACAGACATCCGGAAGCCTCCGCTCTATGGTGTTCGGTGGTGAAGGTATATTTCTGGCAACTCTGCAGGGTACAGGTAAAGTATGGCTGCAGTCTATGCCGATTCGTAAACTGGTGCAGGCACTTGCTCCATACGGACGAAACAGTGGCAAAGAAGGCAGTTCGCTCCTGGGCAGCTTCCTGGAAGACTAAGAGTACACGTAATAGAAAATTAAAAAGGGAATGGCAATGCTTCGCAACGCCATTCCCTTTTTAATTATGTATAGTTTTATTTCGAAACCGAGAATTTCTTCATCACCAGTCGGCCGTCAATGCGTGCTGCCAGGAAATATATACCGGCCGCATAGTTAGACGTGCCAATGGTATGCGAAAATTCTTCATCTATATTTTTGAACTGCTGATCGTAGAGGTGTAGCCCTTCCGTTGTGATAACGGAGAGTTGAATATCTTTTGCCTTTAGTCCATCGATAAAAACGGTCACTTCATTTTGCACCGTGGGTACAGGATATACTTTTACAAAGCGACTCAGGGTTTCCTCAACGCTGGTAACTACCGAAACTTCTTTTACATATATATCCTGGCATCCGTTTTCAGCGGTAACGGTGAGGGAAACTTCATAAATGCTGCTCGAATCGTAGGCGTGCTTCGGATTAAGCTTGATGCTGGTGGCGCCATCACCAAAATCCCAGAATATATCTTTCGCGTCTGAACTGATGTTGGTGAACTCAACCGAGTCGCCAACTATAAAATCTCCTGATGTTAAGGTAATGGAGAACAATGCTTCCGGTCGCGGAAGAACATTCACCGTAACTTCGTTGGAAGTAGAAACACAATTCAGAACTTCATCTTCGTACTTCATCATCACACTATAATTACCGGCCTTACCCACTTTGATGGATTGCGTTATCTCACCACTGCTCCACGCATATTCGCTCGCTGTCTCAACCGAGAGTATAACAGAGTCTCCACTGCAAAGCGTAGTAGATCGTGATGCCATAATGGTAGGCTGTGCATGTACCATAACGTGTGCCGGCACGCGAAGACTCTCATACGATTTGGATGCGTTCGCTACATATAGCGTGGTATCTCTCTTAATACCCGAAATAGTTATCTGCAAACCTTCTCCAATCGGCTCTCCTCCGGTAAAATCTTTATACCAGCGATACTTCGTAGCGCCTGTTGCTTTAACCACTGTATTCGACCCATAGCAAGTCTCCAGTGTATCAACCAAAGGAAGCGGAGCTTTTAAAGTATAATTATATACGGAGTCTGCATACTTCGCTGATGTTACCAGGTCATTAAAATTATCCGCTGCGTGCAGCGCGAAAGCAACTGTTACCTCATCACCTGCATTGATGTTGAACGGACCAGCTGAAACAACGTGACTCACATCATTACCGGAACCACCCGTCCCTGCCTGGCTTCGTGTTGAAGATATAGCGGTATATTTCTCGGCATCGGTAAAGCCATCGTACAAACCAAAAGAAGATGCTCCCGCTATGGATGGATGATTGTCGATCGCGTAATAATTTTCGCTGCCGGTAAGAAGTTGTATACCGGCCTGCGGTAATTCTGTAGAAGCTTTCTGGTAAACATAGCCGAGGCGTGTAGCGGCATCCCATTGGGCAGCATCGTATACACCGTTCATACTTACATCCCAGTCGGCAAACATGCCAAAGTAAAAATCACTCAGTGCACTGGCCTGCGTGTTTTTTATTTTATACTCTACAATCACAAACTTGTCGTACGGTTCGTCTTGCCATACCAATGTGCGATATGATACTTTTACTTTTTGTTCTTCCGGTACTGTGGAGTTTGAAAAGTTTCCGAATACTTCCGCGAATGATCGCTCTCCCGGCATAATTTCTTTTATCCGTGTCAAACCTGTAAAATCCTGATCGTATCCGCCACTTCCATTGCGTACCGTGTTCAGTATCGTAGAAGAGGAATTACCCATGATGAGTCCTAATTCAAATACAAACGATTTGCCGTTGTATACAAAGCCATTTCCCATCTCAGAATTCTGGGTGTCTTCATACGCCAGTCTTCCGGAAGAAGATATAGTGGTCGTGATCCTGTTATCATCAATACTCATATAGGTAGGATTCGGTATCAATGATAGAACCTGGTAGTCCTGGTACGCTCCATCGGTATACGTGAGCAGTATATCTACTTTGGTATTGGCCGGAACGCCTGGGCTTAGGGTTAATTCAAAAGGTGTAAGTGTGTTGTTGATAGTTGCCCCGCCTGCTATCGCTCCGGGATTTATTTTATCTTTTGTTATGGTGATGTGTGCCGATGTCGATGAGATCGATATCTCGAGTCCGGAAGAAGAAGTTTTAAGGTAGTTGGTGAAATCAAATATTAATCTGGCATTTTCGCCCGGTGCAGCTTCAAGACCATCTTCATTCAGTAATCTATAATTAGATGCACGTATGGAAGGAGACTCTAGTGTAAGCGCCTGCATGATGTCAAGTCTGCCTTTGCCAAGGTAATTGATATAGCCAGGGTTCTTGGCATATATACTTGCATCAGCCGACACGCGCAACTGTTCAGCCACCTGCTCAGCCGTATATTCCGGATGTTGTGACCAGACGAGTGCAGCGGCAGCAGCTGTTATCGGTGATGAGAATGAAGTGCCACCCGGAGATCCATATCCATTGTTGTATACGGTAGTATATATACTCACTCCCGGTGCACACAGATCGACTGTAGGACCATAGTTTGAGAAGCTTCCGCGAATATCATTCTGATCCGTAGCCGCCACAGACAGCACGTTGTCGTACGAAGCCGGGTAAAGTGGAGTAATTAAATTACTATTTCCGGCTGCGGCAACTACGAGGCAGCCGAGGTCTTTCGTTACGTGCGTAATGAGATCCTGGTATACCTGGCTTGGAGCCGCTCCTCCCCATGAACAGTTGATGATGCGTGCACCATTGCGTGCAGCGTAGAGCACACCGAGGTATAGATCAGAGCTATAATTACGATCGCTGGTACGCTGGTTGTCTGCATAATGTTTTGTAAAGAGCAGTTTCGTGTTGAAGCCAACACCCGCCAAGCCAATTCCGTTATCAGCGGCAGCCCCTGCACAGCCTCCCACTTGTGTACCATGCGTAAAACCGGAACCGCTTTTAAATATAGCAGGGTTGTTGTCGCCTTTATAGTTGGGGTCTAATGCATTCAATGTGTCAGCTCCGGAAAAATCCCAGCCGTTTATATCATCGATAAAACCATTGTTGTCGTCATCAACGCCAGCAGTGCCGTTGGCTTCTTCCTGGTTAATATATAGTTTGCTCACGAGGTCCGGATGGTCGATATCAACCCCAGAGTCAATGATCGCGATTACAATGTTTTCATCTCCTTTGGTAACATTCCAGGCCTCAAGTGCTCTGATCTTGGTGAGGTAGTATTGATTCGTTACAGCTGGATCATTCGGTGTATAGAGCATGCGCTCTTTGTAGGCGGGTTCTGCGAGTTCTATATAGCCGCTGGCATATAGTGTGTTGATATAGTCCTCTACAGGTTGAGACGGATCAAAGCTTATCTCAAAGTATTGCATGATATCGATAACCGGTTTAAAAGCCTGTGCGCGGGCCGTTGCGCTCTTAACATTTCCCTTGGGAGCCAATGATGATACCTTTAGAGAGCCCGCGATAGATGCCTTGCGCCCGGATGCCTGCGAAGTATTATCACTCGAGAAAAGCGATATATATTCCTTCTTTACTTTCACCATCACTTTACCAGCGTGGTAATCGTTGCGTGTTATATTCTTGGGAAGAGTAAATTTTGTGGTCGCGGTATGTTGTGCCTGAGCACTCGTTATGCCGATCACTGCGAGAAGACATCCCAGGAGAACTCTCATTAGAAGTTGATTTTGGAGAAACAAAAGTAATGATATTAAGTCCCGGAAGGTACTATACAAGTAACCGGTCTTCTTTCAAAAAAATGATCGCGACCAATATGGGACAGTGATTTCTCTAAAAGGGTAAATTTCGGTTCAAACAACTGTACAAACATCATTCATGATGTACGCTTCCGTGCATCATGAATGATATTGCTGACAGGTATAATTTACTGTGCAGCTGCGGCAATAACCTGGTTCCACACGCGGAACACATTACCACTGCAGATCTTCTCGATATCTGCCGGAGAATAACCGCGCTTCAGGAGCTCATAAATCAGGTTGGGATACTGCGATACATCTTTCAATCCAACAGGCAAGCTGTCTCCTACGCCATCGTAATCAGAACCAATACCCACGTGATCAATGCCAGCCAGTTTTACTACGTGATCGATGTGGTCAGCCACGCGTTCAACATCTGAGAATAGTGATTTATGTTCTTTTGCAAACTGATCGATGATGGGTTGTGCTGCCGAGTCTGCGGAAGTCAATTTCTTCTCTTGCAAGATCGCCTCGAGTGAGTCGCGCAGTGCATCGTTCTTGCGTGCAACTGAATCCAGGAACACAGCGCCAAAGTTTATCTGGATCACGCCACCGTTTTTGGCTAAAGCCTTGATCATGTCGTCACTCATGTTACGCTGAAAGCCCGGAGTAAAGTACCGGCACGAGGAGTGAGAAGCAATACACGGAACTTTGGTGAGCTTCATCACATCATAAAATGTACTGTCAGACACATGCGATATATCTACCATTATACCCACGCGATTCATTTCAGCGACAACTTTTTCTCCGAATGGACTCAAACCATTCCAGGTGTTGAGTGTATCGTATGAAGAATCGCAGATCTGGTTGTCTTTACCATGTGTTAACGTAACGTAGCGAATGCCACGATCATAAAAGTATTTTACATTTGCCAGGTCGTTGCCAATCGGGGCACCGTTCTCCATGCCCATGGGTAAAGATATCTTGCCCAGTTTGGAGTTGGCGATGATATCGGCAGGCGAACCTGCCAGTGCAAATTTATCGGGGATTGAATCCGCTATAAAACGAATCATGTTGATGAGCGAATCAGCCAGCTGCTTGCCGTTGTCTTTTGTCAATTGATACTTGGAAGGTATATAGATTGACATGAACGGAGCATCAAGTCCGCCTTTGCGGGCACGCACAAAATCGAAGTCGCCTTCTTTTGTTTCAACAGGTATGCCGAGGTACTCACGATCAAGTCTGAAGTTTTTTACTTTCAGTCGGTAAGGTAAATCTACGTGGCCATCGGTAATGATGTAGACCTGGGCCAGTGAGTCGGCAGTTTTGTGAAGGGCTTCATCGTGGCGGGCCGTTTCATCTTTTTTACTGCAGGCTGATACCAGTATAAGCGTAATCAGCGCGAATAGAAGAGTATATGAACGCATAGGTTAAGAGTGGATTAATATATCTTTAAGGTCTTGAAAAGATATTGATTTTTAGCGCGGCTGCAAACAAGGCTTGTGATGAACGCGATGTTCACATGGTTATATTTCCGGACGTGCGAAAGGTCTGTTTTCTCGTAATCGATGCAACACCGCTATAGCGAAAAAGCGTGCTATAACAGAACGCTCATGTATACTATATGCCAATGTTGTAATCTATACCGTTATGCCGTGAAATTTTATGAACGGTTAAATGCCGGAGTAAATATTAACTCAGTTTTCATGGTGAGAATATCATATGTTCCCGTTACTATTGTTAGGCAAATGAAAAACTTTTGGAATCCGTGAGTGATAAACAATTACCGAGCTATACCCGTGCCCAACTGGCATTACGAAACGGACAAGATAAACCGGAGATATGGGTTGCATACCTGGGTTTTATCTATGACGTTTCCAAATCAAGATTGTGGCGTGATGGTAAACATTACGAACATTGGGCCGGACAAGATCTGACGGATGAGCTGAAAGATGCACCACACACAGAGAAGGTTTTTGATAAATTTACGATAATCGGGAGGCTGGCTCATTGAAAGAATTAAAAATTTACACCGACACACGGACACACTTTATGAAGTTGTTTTAAGTTGTTAATTACTGTCTTAGTTTTGCCATTACTGAAATTATTATAACCGTTCATAAACAGTTAAATTCGCGCTAATCAGCGGCACTAATAAAGATGATTCTTATAGCAGACAGCGGAGGCTCCAAAACGGATTGGAGGCTTATCCAGAAAGATGGAACAATTGGCCAAGCCAGTGCTCCGGGATTTAATCCATACTATCAGCCCATTGAAGATTTGAAAAAGAATGTTCAGGAAATTTTGTTGCCTCAGATTCACGATCAGGTAAACAAGATTTTCTTCTATGGTGCCGGTGTATCTTCTGTTAAAAATCAACTTACCATCAAGAGTGCATTCCTGGAATTTTTTCCGGAGGCACAAATCGAAATAGGTTGGGATTTACTCGCGGCTGCGCGTGCCCTGTGTGGTCATGAGCCCGGTATAGCATGTATCATGGGTACAGGCTCCAACTCGTGCCTGTACGATGGAAAGAAAATTACTGACAACGTAGCAAACCTCGGCTGGATTCTGGCCGATGAAGGATCTGGTGCTAACATCGGGAAGAAATTCCTGGTAGACTATCTGCGCAAGAAAATGCCGGATTCTGTAGCGAAACAATTCCAGGAACGCTTCCCGCTTTCACGCGAAGAGTTTCTTGAAAAGATATACCAGCAAGAGCGTCCGAGCGCTTTCCTCGCGAGCTTTACACGTTTCATCTTCCAGCATCTGAAAGATCCGTATTGCTATAACCTTATCTATAGCAGCTTCGAAGAGTTCTATGAGAACAACGTTATGAAGTATGATAACTATCAAAATCTGAAAGTGCATTTTACAGGTTCGATAGCGTTTTACTTCAGTGATATATTACGGCAGGTTGCCAATGATAAAGGCATTACCGTAAAGAATATTCTGGAAGGTCCGATTGCAGGACTGACACTATACCATCAGAAAGATTCGAACTAAGTGACAACGACAGAATCATCTTCACACTACGATCATCTGGAAAAGATGAGCGTGCAGGAACTGTTGGTAAACATCAATAAGGAAGATAAGACAGTTCCGCTCGCGATCGAAAAAGCTATTCCGCAGATCGAAGCGATTGTAAATATTATTGTAGAGAAGATGAGAGGCGGTGGTCGCTTGTTTTATATAGGCGCTGGTACCAGCGGGCGTCTCGGTGTTGTTGACGCTTCCGAGATTCCGCCAACGTATGGGCTACCGCACGGAAAAGTTATAGGCCTCATTGCCGGTGGCGACAAAGCTATACGCAAAGCTGTAGAGTATGCTGAAGATGATGCTCAGCAGGCTTGGAAAGATCTGGAAGAACATCTTATCAATCAGCAGGACGTTCTTATCGGTATAGCTGCATCCGGAAGAACACCGTATGTAATAGGCGGGTTGAAAGAGGCTCGCGCCAACGGAGTAGTTACAGGTTGTGTAGTATGTAATGCAAACACTGAAGTAGCGAAGCAGGCTGATTACCCGGTAGAAGTTGTAGTAGGCCCTGAGTTTGTTACCGGCAGCACACGCATGAAGTCGGGTACTGCGCAGAAGCTTGTGCTCAACATGATTTCAACCACCGTTATGATCAAACTGGGGCATGTTAAAGGCAACAAGATGGTTGACATGCAGCTTACTAATAATAAACTTGTTGACCGTGGTACCCGGATGATCATGGATGAACTCCGGATACCACAGGCCGAAGCCGAGAAATTACTGAAGCAACACGGCTCGGTAAGAAAAGCGGTTGATAGTTTTAGAAAGTAACGCAGGCTTCATTCTTAGCCGGTACAGTTTTTTCCTGACGGTGATAGATTAACGATACAGGTACTGTGCATGAAATAGAACCATACTATAACTGGCAGAAGTATTATGATTCATCGGAAGATGATCGCTCGCCTTTTTATGGCAAAGAATATAATCACGATGTTTACTCGGAAACTATATACGGATACTATATAGATCCTGCCTGGGACAACTTCGGTTCCGAAACATTATACCTCAAGGTTCTTTATGTTGACTATGATACAGGCTATGCTATCATTGAGCTTATAGGCGAATGGAATGATACGCTTAACAACGACATCATGACGCTGAAACGAAACGTGTTGGAACTTATGATGAATGAAGGTATCAACAAGTTTATACTTATTGGTGAGAACATTCTCAACTTTCACGGATCGGACGATAGCTATTATGAAGAATGGTATGAGGAAGTGGAAGATGGCTGGATCGCTGCTGTAAACTTCCCGGAGTTTGTACAACGCGAGTTACAGAAGTATCATCTCGATCGGTATATCAACATGGGTGGCACATTAGAGGTTGATAACTGGCGTACACTCAAGCCTTCTATATTCTACGATGTAGTGAACGGCTTTATTCAAAGAAGACTGAACTGAACATCCGTTACCTGTGCATCAACCGGCACCAGGTAGTCGCGTTTGGATTGAAGTTCACGGCACAGCACGCGCGTTCTGCGAATTTTACCTTTCCTGAAATAACGTCCCTGCAATTTAAAGATACTTCCCTCTGGTATATCTGATAGTATAGCATATTGATGCGCGTTGGCGTCAAACTTTCGGAAAGCCTGCGTTAACGTAGCGTCAGCAAACGAGCTGGCCTTGGGGTTCACCATGTGCCTGCGCAGCTCATGTAAGATTTCATCAGGAAAAACATTTTCCCAAAGTAAAGGAACCATCAGATTGGTAAATGTAGTCTTCCATTCGTCACCGTGCGGATCAACACGGGCGCCATATTGCAGATATACCCGCAGGTGTGCAACCTCATGGATATACGTCATTAAGAACAGATAAGGATTAAGATCGTGATTAAGTGTAATGCGTGGATGAGCCTTGGTTCTCTTGCTGGTAAAATCACCAACCTTCGTCTGGCGGCTTTTGGTAAGCTTCAGTTCAAAAGGACTTTCCTTCCACAAGTCGAAGCAGTAGCTAACGGCAGGGGCAGGAGTATGTGCCTGTAGTATGTGAATAACTTTATCAGACCTCATATAAAAACAAAAAAGGCTTTAGTTTCTCTAAAGCCTTCCAGAAATCAATTTAAAATTGATTAGTGTGCAGGTGCTGCTGTTGTGTCAGTAGCAGTTGTGTCAGTAGCAGTAGTATCAGCTGCAACTGGAGCCGGAGCTTCAACAGCTGTAGTATCTACAGTTTCAGCAGCAGGTTCTGCTTTCTTGCCACAAGCAGCGAATGCAAAAGCAAAGCCACAAACAGCTAACAATGCGATAATTTTTTTCATAGTTTACAGGTTTTAAAAAATTTACCGCAAATATAGTACGATTATAGCACACGGTATCAAGCGGGTAATAAAATTTATTTAAAAACAGTCTATTTTTTACGGAATATCAGCCTTACCGGCACGCCTTCAAAGTCAAAGTGCTCGCGCATCTTGTTTTCCAGGAAGCGTTGATACGACTCTGTAATATACTGTGGCAGGTTACAGAAGAACGCAAACGATGGAAACCGTGCATTTACCTGTGTGATATACTTTATCTGTATAAGTTTACCTTTGGTTGATGGTGGTGGGTAGCGTTCAATCTCCCGCAGCATCACTTCGTTCAGCTTTGACGTTGGAACTTTCTTGGTCTTGTTCCCAAATACTTCCACTGCCTTTTCAATAACCTGGAAGATACGTTGCTTGTTCAGTACGGAAGCAAACACCATCGGTATATAGTCTATCGGAGCCAGCTTCTCGAGTATATCTTTCTTGAACTTGTCTGCCGTCTTGGAGTCCTTTTCAATAAGATCCCACTTGTTCACCATAATGATCATGCCCTTACCTTGGCGCTGCGCAAGACTGATGAGGTTAACATCCTGCGATTCCATACCGCGCTCGGCATCGATCACTACAATACATACATCGCTTTCTTCCAGCGCACGCAATGAACGAAGCACTGAATAGAACTCTATATCGTCTTTTACTTTGCCTTTCTTTCGAACACCAGCCGTGTCGATGAGTATAAAGTTCTGTCCATACATTTTATAGTAAGAGTGAATGGCATCGCGTGTTGTGCCAGCTTCATCGGTTACTATACTTCGTTCCGTTCCCAACAACGCATTCAACAGAGATGATTTACCAACATTTGGTCGCCCCACAATAGCAATGCGAGGTATACCTGCATCCGGATCTTCAACACCTTCACTCGGAAAGGTTTTAATAAGATCATCCAGAAGTTCACCGGTACCGCTGCCGTTCTCGGCAGATATAGGGTATATCTCTGCTTCCATACCCAGTTCATAAAACTCCGTTGCCAGCAACGTTTTATCAGGTGTATCGGCTTTGTTGGCACCAATAAAGATCGGCTTCTTCGAAGTGCGCAGAACATTGGCGAATTCTTTATCAAAGCCGGTAACGCCATCGCGGCAATCTACCATGAATATAATGGCTGAGGCTTCATCAATTGCCAGCTTTACCTGCTTTCGTATCTCGGCTTCAAACTTATCATCAGAGCCGGTAGCGTATCCACCGGTATCAATTACCGTAAAGAACTTTCCGCACCATTCGGCATAGCCATAGTGGCGGTCGCGTGTAACACCAGGTTCATTATCCATGATCGCCTGACGTTTTTCAATGAGTCGATTAAAGAACGTTGACTTCCCAACATTCGGTCTTCCTACTATAGCTACAATATTTGCCATTTCGATTTTTACAATTGTCGATTATTACGATTTATACTTTGGGTCGCGCGTTAACTGCTTCGGATATATAGCTTCTATTCCAGGTAACCGAATTGCCGGAGTTTGAATTTTTCTTTTCTCCAGTTATCCGCGACTTTTACATGAGTTTCCAGGAAAATTTTCTTGGCGAAGAAAGCTTCCATATCCTGGCGAGCCTCCATGCCTACTTTTTTTAATGAGCTTCCGCCCTTACCAATCAGTATACCTTTTTGTGAGTTACGCTCTACATAAATAGTAGCGCTGATGCGAATGATGGTTTCTTCTTCTTTAAAAGCATTGATCACCACTTCTGTACTATAAGGTATTTCCTGCTCGTAGTTCAGAAATATTTTTTCACGAATAATTTCAGATGCGAAGAAGCGCTCCGTGCGGTCGGTATATTCATCCTGAGGGAAATACGGAGGATGCTGGGGCATAAACGCTAAAAGACGCGGAAGAAGTTCGCTTACATTCGCACCGGTCTTGGCAGATACCGTTACAACGTCACGAATATTTGCAATGGCATTTTTCCAGTAAGCTACTTTATCTTCTACCTGCGTTCCTTTGGCAAGATCGATTTTGTTGATCACCAGAAACACAGGTGTATTGATTCTCTGAAACCTTTCAAACAACTCTTGCTCGTAAGTATCTTCTAAAGAAACTACCAGTAAAATAGCATCGGCATCTTCGAGCGACACCTTTACATAATTCATCATCGCTTCATGTAAAGAGTATTTTGGTTCGAGAATGCCGGGAGTATCAGAATAAACTATCTGAAAATCTTCTCCATTCAAAATTCCCATGATGCGATGACGCGTTGTCTGTGCTTTCGCGGAGATAATAGAGAGACTTTCGCCCATCAGTTTATTCATGAGCGATGACTTGCCAACGTTGGGTTTACCAACGATGCTTACAAAGCCAGCTTTAAAAGATGATGATACCATAAATGATTTTGCAAAGGTAACTTGTTTTTTAAATGTGAGCGACCTACTTTTGCAAACGATTTGAGGAAAGAGCAATAAAAATCAAATCGAAACCAACATCGCGGGGTGGAGCAGTTGGTAGCTCGTTGGGCTCATAACCCAAAGGTCACAAGTTCGAGTCTTGTCCCCGCTACACAGAAAAAAGCCTGAAGTCGTTAAGATTTCAGGCTTTTTTGTTTTAAATAATCTGTTCGCTTTACTGTACACTTGAAATCCCCACAATGTCAAGGTTTCTTAATTGAGCAATCAAGGGCATTTTTGCACACCATCAGCTGTTGCTGTAAATCTTTGAGCTATTACTTTTTAGTTGCGTATGACGCTGCAGAGAAACTTATGTGAAGTTCAGGACGTCAGGAGATATAGCTATATATACTTTACTTAGTGTAAATAGATGTGTAGATGTAAGTCTGAAGATGTAGCCCTGTACGATGTGTAGTTCTTATACTAGGTAACAGAAGAAAAATTGCAGTTGTTATAGATTAAAATCACTTGCGCTGAACAGATGCTTTATGGACTTTGGAGTATAGTCATTAACTGCCTTACTATGAGTCCCGAATCCAATGCATGGACGGATAACGCGAGTAAGCCGAAGGATAACCATCCATAGAGATCATTTGGATCTCCGAATCCAGTTTTCTCCTCGTTATAAAATGCTGCATGTTGTAGTAAAGCAACATCTAGTGCCTTGTCAAACTCCTGCTGATTTTTGAGGCATAAGGCTTCAGTTACGCGAATCATCGGAACCACAAAGTATTCATTAAAATTTTTACGTGTTAATGTCGAATAATTTGCTTGCTCGCGAATAAGCCAGTAATTCGACAGTGCGATTTTCAAACTGACTGAATCAAACAATGATTTCAAAACATTCACGACAGCCAAATCAAGCGCATCGTATACTGTTAATGCAGGGTTAATCGTCTCATTGGGTATATCTTTCAAATAGTTTATAGCAGCCTTGTCGCGGAGGATAATTGATAAACAGAAAATGGTCTGCCGGAATCCACAATTCGGACGAATTTCCGACACGTTATCAACCTTAACTTCGACATTCACATCCCCTATAGTAAGAGTAACAGCACGATCTGGATTAAATGCAATTTTAAAACTATTAACGCCTAGTTGTTCAGCGTATGAAATCAATCTGAAAATTATTTCTTTGACTCCGTAGTCCATATGCTATTTAACTACATGGAAATATATAGCATCACGTTTACAGGCTCTGGTATATTTATTCAGATATAGTTTCTTCGCTGCTCTTCGTGTGGTATATATTTGCTACTACTCAACAAATCAGATGCATATATGTTTGTTGTTTAAATCATTAGGGAAACTGAACGGCTTGTTCAAGGCAGAAGTCTTAACCCATCACGGGATTGTTGCGGAGATTGAATCAAAATTTGACGCCACTGCCCCTATGCCGCAACACGTAAGATAAAAGCAGGAAACAAGCTTACTATAACTCCCAAAGTTGGTGGTATTTAACTGAAAGCCCTTCAGTTAATTGAAAAGCCTGTTTAGACACTTCTTGTCATCTTATTTACTGCTTCGTTCTGATTTCGTAAACGTGTGCGTTTTCTTGCTTCAAGAAAGTATAATTTACTGTTTTCGTGAAAAACGCTTTGGTCCTTACACACCACCTCCGTAAAAATACGGATACGCTTCTCGGTATTTAATTCATTAGTGATTCCTGATTTGTCCTGACTGAGGAGTTTCTCTACATCCGATAAACTTGCCATTACTAAAAACAAAAAAGATATCCACACGCTACCCTGTATGAAAAAGACTATTCTAGTTGTTGAAGACTTTGCAAGCATCAGAAGTTTTCTCTGTGATACCCTTGAACGCGCAGGCTATACAACCATTGGTGCATCGAATGGAAATGAAGCGCTACATGTCCTGCAAAACAGAAGTACACCCGTTGATCTTGTACTCTCAGACTACAACATGCCCGAATGCACCGGCTTCGATTTGTTGGTCAAAATAAAATCGGATAACACAACAGCAGGTATACCTGTAATTTTTCTTACCACCGAACGCAATCCGGATAAGATGCGCGAAGCACAGAAGGCAGGTCTTACTGCGTGGGTAAAGAAACCTTATAAAGCCGAAACATTTTTTGCGCAGATAGAAAACGCTATCGTGAATGGGCGATAATCAAAAAAGGTTTATCGAAGACTCGCTCGATTTACTCAACGAGCTCGATGAGAGTCTCATGCAACTTGAAGCCAACCCCCTGGCTACAGCACCACTGGAACAGGTTTTCAGAACCATGCACACGATAAAAGGTGCGGCCAGTATGTTTGGTTTTGAAAATATAAGTCAGCTTGCGCATTTGCTCGAAACCGTTTTTGACAAAGTTCGGCAGGGACATTTACCCGTGTCGGATGATCTTATCAGCATAACGCTGAATTCTTTTGATAAGGTAAGGGACCAATTAGGAAAGACAAACGCAGGCAAATCTATCGCGGATGATTTTCTGGATGAACACATTGCGCAGATAACACAATTTCTTCGAACGTTTGATATATCGGATGTTACAGGAGAAACAGGTGTGGTTGATCAGGAAAGTACATATCTGCTGCTCATCAATCCCACTATTCAAATTGAAGAGGGCAGCAACCATCCGATTATATATATAGTTAAAGACCTGGAGACACTGGGCAGTATAAAAACACAGGAGTATAAAGATGATGGCAAACAGATTACACAATGGCGTATTATTCTTTCGACACCAGTGTCAACCAGTGAAATTGAAAGTTATTTCATCTTTGTTGAGCACGAATGTAAAATAGCACTGCATCACCTCACATCCGGAAATCTACTGGAGTCGATGGAGTTTCAGGAAATCATCAATCGCTACTTTGCCAATGAATATAGCGAGGCAGAATTTGTTAAGCAGACAAAAGAATTTTCAGATCGAAACAAAAGTGTAGTTCGCTCTGAATTGGTGGCAGATGATGAAATGCCCGGCAAGCGAATCGTTCACGACAGTGTGATAAAAGTCGGTAAGCATAAGATCGATGATCTGATCAACTGGATAAGCGAGCTGATTATTCTGCAGGCACAATTGCTAAATATAGCACAGCGTAATCGCATCACGGCACTGGATGAGATTACTGAGCGAATGGAAACGGTGATCAACCACCTGCGCGATACTTCTCTTGAAATTGGTCTTGTGCCGGTAGAGGTGCTCGTTACCAAATTCAAACGTCTTGTGCGCGATCTTTCCAAGTTACAGGGTAAGAAAGTAAATTTTTTGTCGAAGGGAACAGAAACGGAAATGGATAAGGATGTGATCGAAATGATGACCGATCCCATCATGCATCTTATCCGTAATGCTATAGATCATGGTATTGAACGCCCGGATGTACGCAAGCGAGCCGGTAAGCCCGAGTATGGTACTATAAAACTGAAGGCCTTTCGTTCCAACACTTTCATCAACCTCATTGTAAGTGACGATGGTAAAGGTATTGATCGCGAACGCGTATTGCAGAAAGCGATCGAGCAGGGTATAGTAAAACCGGACGATAAACTTACCGATCAGGAAATATTCAACCTTATATTCCGTTCCAGTCTGTCAACAGCAGATACCGTTTCGAATGTGTCTGGGAGAGGTGTGGGTATGGATGTAGTATATCAACGCATTTCAGAACTGCGCGGAAGTATAGATATAGCCAGCGTTGCCGGCCAGAGTACATCGTTTCATATAAAGCTGCCGTTGTCCCGATCCATCATTGATGGATTGCTGGTGTTAGTAGATAAAACATGTTATGTGTTACCGTTAAATGTTATTGAGCGCATAGACAGAATACCTTTTAATTTACTCGGGCGCGAGAATCGTATTTGTACGGATATACTGGTAAATGAATCGCTGTTAACCGTATTCTCGTTGCGCAAGAAATTTTATAGTGAATCTATACCTCCCAAAACAACCGATATTATTTCGGTAGATGTGAATGGAATACGGAAGGGCATTGCGGTAGATTCAATTCAGGGGAAGATACAGGCTGTACTAAAGCCTTTGGGAGAACATTACCAGAACCAGGAGTTTATTTCAGGAAGCACCATTCTCGGTGACGGCACCATAGCACTTGTGCTGGATCCTCAACGACTTTTCAACACCTAAAAAACAAATACCTATACCTATGCCCATGACCGAGTCCTTATCGAATGCTTACCTCACGTTCTTGCTGAATGATGAGAAGTTTGCTGTACACATTAACAGTGTGCAGGAGATTGTTGAATTAAATCTATTCACAAAAGTACCTAATACACCAGACTATATGCTGGGTATTATTAACCTGCGCGGCAAAGTATTGCCTTTGCTGGACACACGCCTGAAACTTGGCTTGCAACCCTCCGAGCGTAACAGTAGAAATCGCGTGCTGATACTCGATATAAAAGATGGCGAAGAGCGAACAACACAGATCGGCGCTATCGTGGATGTAGCAAAAGAAGTTGTCACGATCGAACCGGATAAAATACAGAAGCCAACAGATCACGATGTATACAAGCGCTCAACGCCCGTTACAGGCATTGTTAATTACCAGGGCGATATAACATTGATCATCGATATCAATAAAGTATTTGCCTCGGAAGATGTTAATGTACTAGTCAATTCTGAATCTGTAATGTAATCTGACTATGCTGAACAAAATGACAATTCGTAACAAGCTCATTATGGCATTTGCCGCGCTTGTTTCTTTGATGATCGTTATATTCATCATTGCCTATTTGCGCATCAGTATGGTAAGCGATCGCATCAACGCCATGATGAATGGTACCGTGGTACAGCAGGTAAGTATAACCCGCATACGTCAATATACCGGTAACATTATACGCGACCAGAAGAAAATCATTATCGAAACAGATGCGCAACGCATCAGCGATCTGGCAGAACAACTGGATGCGAGCGAAAAGACAATTGATAAGGACCTGGTTACGATACAAACATTGAGCTCTGGCGAGCTGCTGGCTATAGCACAGCAAATTGCAGTAAAGCTCGAGTCGATGATGAAAGTATCGAAAGACATCGTTCGGCTTGCCACCGAGAATAGTGAAGTTCTGGCTTCCGAGAAATCGTTTAACGAGGGTTATGCAGAATTCTCAAAAGCTATAGCTACGCTGGATGAGTTGAATAAGTATATATCTGACTCAGGAACCAAAGAACAGCTTACAGCGGTATCACGGGTAAAGAATGATCTTACAGCACTTTACAACCAGGAGAAAAATCTTTTACTCGCATCAACCGATGCGACCCGTCAGGAAGTGCGCGATGAAACCGTTACGATAGAAAATGATCTGGAGTTAGCCGTTACGCAATTGAGTCGCACGGTATCCGGAGAATCACTTTTGCTGATTGAGCGTTACGCCCGCCAGTATGCATCCTTCTATGTTGTACATCGCGAGGTAATGGAGCTTGCTTTCAGGAGTACAAATGCAAAAGCAC
Organism: uncultured Chitinophaga sp.; assembly: GCA_902168205.1. Taxonomy (GTDB): domain Bacteria; phylum Bacteroidota; class Bacteroidia; order Cytophagales; family Cyclobacteriaceae; genus Ohtaekwangia; species Ohtaekwangia kribbensis. The sequence continues at coordinate 844,739 of CABHOK010000014.1, forward strand.
TGGCACTGTCAAACGGACAAGCCGATGTTGTTGCCGTTGATGTTGCCAAAACCGTGGATAGTTATCTCGACAGAATAAATATACAGTTAGCGAAGGAACGTGAAGAAACCAACGAGATGTATAGCAGTGCCATGCGCATTATGGTATCCATCATCTTTCTGGCCATTGTAATAAGCTTACTGATGGGGATGTGGTTGTTACGCGGCATCATGGGCTCATTGAACGATGCCACCGATGTTGTGAAAAAAATATCCGCGGGCGATTTTTCAGTGGATGTAAAAGTTACTACCGAAGATGAGATTGGGGTGATGCTGAAACAGTTTCAGCAAATGGTGGAAAAGCTGCGCAGCTCAGTAAGTATAGCGAAGCGTGTTTCTAAAGGAGATCTGATGATTGACTTTGAAGCCGAGAAACAACGTGGTGGCGAGTTAGACGATGCTTTGGAGCAAATGGTAAAGAACCTGCGCGAAATTGTAGTCACTATATATAACGGAGCTGACAATGTAACAGCAGCGAGTCACCAGGTGGCATCAGCATCGCAGCAGATGTCGCGCGGAGCACAGGAGCAGGCCAGCGCGACAGAAGAAGTTTCGTCATCGATGGAACAGATGGCCGCGAATATTTTACAGAATACAGATAACTCGCGTGAGACGGAGAAGATAGCCAGCAAGGCGTTGAAAGATATACAGGCCAGTAGTGAGTCCGTTGCAGAAGCGGTGGAAGCCATTACGGTTATTGCCGATAAGATTGTGATCATTGAGGAGATCGCATCCAAAACAGATCTTCTCGCACTCAATGCGGCTGTAGAGGCTGCACGTGCCGGTGAACATGGTAAAGGCTTTGCTGTTGTTGCTGCTGAAGTGCGAAAACTAGCAGAGCGCAGCCAGCGTGCTGCCGCTGAAATTACTGATATATCTGCGCGAACCGTGAAGCAGGCCAGAGAGTCAAAAGAACTGTTGAGCAGCACACTGCCTGATATAAACAGAACGGCAGAACTTGTACAGGAGATAGCCGCTGCCAGTGTCGAGCAGAACCAGGGATCAACGCAAGTGAACAAGGCAATTCAGCAGCTATCACATGTTACACAAGGTAACGCTTCTGCTGCTGAAGAAATGTCTTCAAATGCAGAAGAGTTGAACTCACAGGCAGAAGAGCTCAAAGCTGCTATCAGTTATTTCCGGGTTGATTACCGCGGACGTAAAAGTATAGCACGCTCGGGCACGAATAGGAAAACTGAAACCTCGCGCTATCCGGCAACTGCTTCTGCTCATAACAATCATGATGGTCTTGATCTGAAACTTGACGATGTGATAAACGATAATGATTTTACGGAGTTTTGATTTAGAAATCATCCACGGGTTGCTTCGGGCATGTGGAGTTGAATGATTGAGATGAAGAGAGCCTATACCAACCTGTGGATGATAACATTTAAGTATATCTTATGAATAATGTTGAGCCGGCAACCATTCTTCAGATGGATAAGGAAAGTTTTGTGCGACTGAGTACGTACATAACGGATGTATACGGTATAAAACTGCCACCCGTAAAAAAGGCAATGCTCGAAAGTCGCCTCGGAAAAAAGGTGAAGCAGTTGGGTATGAACAGCTACAAAGAATTCTTAGACTATATCTTCAGCGACCAGGGAAAGAAAAAAGAATTGCTGAACGTTGTTGACCTTGTTACTACCAACAAAACAGATTTTCTCCGCGAGCCCTTGCATTTCCAGTTTTTGTCAGATGTGTTGTTGCCGGGTTATGTGCATAAAGCCGGATTGAAGAGTATAAAAATTTGGTCTGCCGCATGTTCTACAGGTGAAGAGCCTTATTCGCTTGTAATGGCACTCGAGGAATTCAAAAGACGAAATATAGGTTTTGACTATACGCTGACCGCGAGCGATATTTCAATACGCGCCATACAGACAGCCCATCGTGGTATATATGCACTTGATCGCATTGAAACGATTCCAGTAGAATGGAAGCGAACATACTTTTTGAAAAGTAAAGATAACACCCGCAGACTCGTACGCGTTAAACCTGCCTTCCGAAGCAAAATTTCATACAAACGAATTAATCTTGTTAGTGATGCGTATGGTGTGGCGCATGAAAGCATGGATATAATTTTCTGCCGCAATGTGCTTATATACTTTGACAAGACAACACAGGAGCAGGTGATTCGAAGACTCACAGCATGCCTGAAACCTGGTGGAATTTTATTACTCGGTCATAGCGAGTCTACCATGGGAATGGATGTGTCGCTAAAACAAATAAAGCCAACGATCTATCAGCGTCCGTATGCCTCCGCTTAAGCGCTATTTTATTACCAACGGACAATTTCTGATCACTACAGTTGCTGCCGAAATATATACTGTGCTGGGGTCATGTGTTTCGGTTTGCCTGTGGGATAAGCAAAAGAAAATGGGAGGCATGAATCATTATTTGATGCCTGGAGCCTTGGAAAATCGCTCCGGAGATCCGGACCTTGGTTACTCCTCTACATCCATGTTAATACGCTCCATGTTAAATCGCGGAGCCAGTATAGAAAATTTAGAAGCCAAGATTTTTGGCGGATGTAATTCATGGGCTTCCGATCAGACTATATTTTCTGTGGGCCTGCGAAATGTAGCGGTAGCAGATCAGTTATTAAATAATGCCGGTATACAAATTACGGCACGCCACACCGGTGGCTACAGCGGAAGAAAAATAGTCTTTAATACAGGCACTGGTAAAGTAAAGATGTATGTACTCTCTAAATCCGCAGCAGAAGTAAATGAAGCTATTTATAAGGGCTTTGGTTACTGATGTACAATAAAAAAAGGAAGGCTATTAACCTCCCCTTTTCCTTGGGCTAAAACATGCGAATCAAAACAACGGAATATCTTGTCTTAAATCACTCCGTTGGAGTTCAAATAAGTTGTAGTAACTTATTTCTGCAAATATAACCATAGTACGTTATGTTACTAACAATCGCAGTGCTTTGTTTCGGGTGATGTCTTTTCTACACTTTATGATTTGCTGCGAAAACGTAAAGAGTGTATACAAAAATGTTACAGCTATACTCAATATTACATGTCTCTGAAGCCCGTTGATCACAACATTTAGACACGTTTACGCTAGGGACAATTGTTTTTAACAGTCAAATTTTTTGCTCAGTAAATCAACAAAAGTACATGCGTCACATTTCGTTTCAGCGATTTTTTCTGAAGCGTTGTTGAGCCCATCCCAATATGAGATGCTTCGTGATGAAGATGAGAAGTGTTTTAATTACGAATGCCTGTACACGCGTGTAAAATGATGTTTACCTCCTGAGGTATAGCGTTTGGACTATACCCCTGCACAGTTGAAAGGAGGGACGATACAAATGATCTATAAAAAACTGGCAGACATCCCCATTGATATACTTTGGCGTTACCGCGAATTTAAACGAGATGAAGCTCCGGTGCCTTTTCTCCCTTTTGTAGAAACTCACAACGTGGAGGATGTAACACGTTACATCCAACAGCACGGGCTTACTCCGCTTGAACTTACCATTATAAAAAACAAAGCATTGCTTACCGATGGAAATCATCGCATAGTAGCCGCCAAACGGTTGGGCTATACTACCGTGCCCGTTCAAATCGTTATGAATTTCGGCACAGGAGTAAATATGTTTTACGAGCATACGCTAAACAGATTCAAACCAATTGATACGGAACTGGAAAAGCACTTGCGAAAGGCTTTCTTCACATCATAAATCTATTAACAGACAACGAAAAACGCAGTTTCAATTAATCCTGATATTCTTTTTTGTTATTTTATCTGAAAAGTAGAAACATATTGTTCACTTTTACAGTATATATACAACAACCTTAATTTTTCATGAAAGGATATATAGGCGAATTTGAAGAGCTCGTGCTGTTAACCGTGGCAAGCCTGGCAGAAGATGCGTATGGCGTAACGATTAAAGAAGCTATTGAAAAACGAACCGATCGCAGTATAAGTATGGGCGCACTTCACTCCACGATTACGCGCCTGGAAGAGAAGGGCTATCTTAAATCATGGCTGGGCGAACCAACACAGGAACGTGGCGGAAGGCGCAAGCGCTACTTTGAAGTAACACAGCAAGGCAAAGTAGAACTGCATAATATAAAAGCGTTGCGCGATGAGTTGTGGAAATTGTCCAAATCAACATTATCGCTTGCTAAATGAACCGCCTGAACAAACCACCCAAGCTGACAGAGAAGTTTTTCAGCTGGTACTGTCACTCATCAGCGATGGAAGATCTTCATGGCGATCTTGAAGAACTCTTTTATAGCGATTTGGAAAATATGTCTGCAAGGCGAGCCCGTTGGTGTTATCGGCAGCGTGTAGTCTCTCTGTTGTTTTCGTATGCAGTAAAAAAACGAAGGCAGAAAGCATCGTATCATCACTATTCATTTACCTCTTATCACCCCGCTATGTTAAAAAATTACTTTCTCATTGCCACACGAAACCTGGCGAAGCATAAACTCTTCACCATTATTAACGCGCTTGGTCTCGCAGTAGGTATGTCTATCGGCTTATTGCTGATAGCACTGCTCGCATTTCTGTGGCGCTATGATACCTTTCATGTTAATAAAGACAGAATATACCGCGTTATATCACATACCAATGATAAACGCAGCACGCGTCCGTTTGCAACGACACCTGCACCGGTAGCACAGGCCTTGCGCGATGGCTTTACCGGTGTTGAAGAAGTAGTGCGTATAAATTCATCATTGGAAGGCGAGGCAAACTATAAAGGAAAAGATATACCACTTCAGGGATATTATACCGAGCCAAATTTTCTGCGTGTGTTTACATTTCCGATTGTGAAAGGAAATATAGCTTCGGTACTTGCAAAGCCCAATAGCATGATTATGACGGAAACAGCGGCTGCGAAAATGTTTGGCGATGAAGACCCGGTTGGAAAAGTTATTGAAATGCAGGGACATGATTTCGAGATCACCGGTGTGCTGAAAGATCATCCGAAAAATTCGCACATGCAGTTTGAAGTGCTGGCTTCGTATCAAACTTTATTACAGCAAGAGAGCGCATCCGGAAAAACTATTAACTCTTGGTTCGATCCGACTGATTCGTATGTATACTTACTCCTTCCGCCTCAGCATGATATACCGGCCATTGAAAATTATATCAACAAAGTGTCCGCCCCTATATATGCACAATCGAAAGACTTCAAGGCGCAGTTTGAACTGCAGGCACTCCATGATATTGCTCCCGGCCCAGACATGCGTTACTCGATCGGCCCGGAGTGGGACTATGCTTCACTGGGGGTTTTTATTTTCCTGGTGATATTAATTCTGTTGCCGGCCTGTTTCAACTACGCCAATATTTCTATTTCAAGAGCCTTAAGGAGAATGAAAGAGATAGGCTTGCGTAAAACCATGGGCGGACAACGCAGTCAGATTTTTGCGCAGTTTGTTGTAGAGGCAATGGTGATTACCATGATTGCGCTCGTTATGTCGTACTATATATTTTATGTTGTTCGTTTCGAATTTGTAAACATGCTGGTGGATTCAAGTGCCGTAGATCTTACACCGGACCTCACCACTGTGATTTACTTTGTTGGCTTTGCCATTTTTGTCGGATTCATCGCGGGTATTGTTCCCGCTATATATTTCGCCAAGCTAACACCGGTGCAGGCATTAAAAACGCAGCCTGTCAGCAAAGGATTTACCGCTATAAATTTCAGAAAAGTGTTGATTGTTTCGCAGTTTGCCTTGTCGCTGGGGTTTATCATGAGCGTGGTGATCGTCTTCAATCAGTACCGGCAAACTCTCAATCATAATTTTGGATTTGACCAGGAAAATATACTGGATGTTGAACTGCAAGGTACCGATCCGCAGATATTCCGGAATGAATTTGCAAAGTTACCGGCAGCGCAATCTATATCCATGTCATCGGGCATTATGGGAACAGGTGGTGTGGAAAGTATATGGATAAAAGAAAAGAATTTCATAGACACACTGGAAGTATACCAGATGTTTGTGGATGAGAAATATATCACAAACCTGAACCTCACCTTACTCGCAGGTAATAATTTTTCTGACGATGCAGCGCGCAATAAAAAACACATTATCATCAATGAAGAATTTTTGAAGACACTGAAATCAACTAACGCTGCCGATGCTTTAGGACAAGTTGTAGTGTTAACCGGTGGTGAAGAATTTACAGTGGTTGGTGTTCTGAAAAATTTCCACTATACATCGCTGCGTGACCCGATTCGAAGTTTCTTCTTTCGGTATGATCCATCACGTTTTGCGTATGCCAATATAAAAATGATAACGACTGACGCATTCAGTTCCATTTCAGAAATGGAGGCAAGCTGGAAGACATTTGCCGGTGAGAAAAAGTTTATGGCGAAGTTCTTTGATGACGAGATCAGCGATGCATACTCTTCTTACTTTGGAATGATTAAGATCTGCGGCTTCCTCGGTTTATTGGCTATCACGATTTCATGTCTTGGTTTACTGGGCATGGTAGTGTTTACAGTAGAGAATCGCATAAAGGAAATTGGTGTTCGTAAGGTAATGGGAGCATCGGCCTCCAGCGTAATTGTGCTGCTCTCGAAAGATTTTATGAAGCTGATGCTGATCGCTGCGATCATTGCTATACCAATAACATACTTGTTCTTTGAAAAGGTATATCTGAACCTGCAGTATTATCATGCAGATATAGGAGTGCTTGATATAGCGGTGAGCTTGTTTATTATGCTATCGCTGGGTGTTGTAACGATACTGTCGCAAACGGTGCGCGCAGCGAAAGCTAATCCGGTAGACTCGTTACGCCACGAATAATGGATAGGGCCGGGAGATATAGTATCACATCATGATCTCCCGGATCAATATCCAACAGCCCATCGCCAGTACAAACCAGCCGAACGCCTTTCGAAGTTTAAAAGATGATATAGATCCCGAAAGCTTGTTACCGATAAGAATACCCACAATCGCGAGTGAAGTAATGGAGAGCAGGAACGACCAATCCATCGTATAATTCAATACATCTCCCAGAAAACCCATCAGCGAATTGATCGCGATAATAAACAACGATGTGCCTACAGCTGTTTTAAAAGGAAGCCCGGTGAGTAACACGAGAGCCGGTATGATAAGAAACCCTCCGCCTGCGCCTACCAATCCCGTTAGGAAACCAATAAGTATACCTTCAATGAAAAGGAGTGCTTTACGGTTGCGATCATCTTCGCGCTGAATTTCCTTCTTATTGCGGATCATCGATACCGAAGCGAGTATCATTAAGATGGCAAAGAGACTTAACAGTAAAACGCGTTTGGTGATGATAATTGAGTCCGATTGATATAGTATATCGGGCATGGAAGGTACAATCCACTTGCGCGTAACAAATATGCTGATGATGGATGGAATGCCGAAGAGGAGCCCCGTGCGTATATTTACCAGGTGCTCCTTGTACTTGGGCACAGCACCAACAAAACTGGTTATACCCACAATAAAAAGAGAGTAAGCAGATGCCATCACAGCATCGATGTGAAAGAGGTAAACCAGGATCGGAATGGATAAAATAGAACCTCCCCCGCCCAGCAATCCTAAAATTAATCCGATACAAACGGACGCTATATATCCAATGATCTCCATAAAAAAGATCTATAGTCTGCGGTTGGTGGTATCTGCAGACTATAGACCTTGCAAAGGAAAACTTATTTCTGCCTAAAAAGAACTTGTCGAGTTAATCGCTAGAGGTTAGCAGGTATATAAAGTGCTTGATCAGAGTCGGTTATACTCCACGATAAAGGCATCCGGAAATTTAATACGCAGCTCTTCGCGGAACTCTTCTGCTTTGGGGCGTGAGCTGAATTTACCCAGTATCAATCCGTAGTACTTCACGCCGTTGATAACCTTTACCTGAACGGTAACTTGTTTCTTGTAAGAGTTCTTCAGGTTGTCAGACAAACGCATCAGGTTTACAAGTTCCTGGTATGTGCCGATCTGAACACCATATCCTTTCGGTGTATAGCGTGTGATCTCGAACTCGTAGAACTCTTTTTCTTCAACCATAACATGATCGATCGGTCGGCCCGGGTCGCTGGTTTTACCATCACCGGCATCTATAATTTCAATCTTAACATCGGCCACGCCCAGATTTACAAAACCGAGTTCTTCGGCAGCCGCTTTGGATAGGTCGATGATGCGACCTTCAACCCACGGACCGCGGTCGTTGATTTTTACTTCTACAGATTTATTGTTGGCAAGATTAGTAACGCGCACTTTGGTTCCGAACGGCAGACTTTTATGAGCACCGGTAAATTTATTGTGACGATACTTCTCGCCACTGGCCGTTGTAACGCCATCAAACTTATCCGCATAGAAGGATGCCTTACCTGTTTGTACCTGAGCAAATGAAACAATGAATAAAAAAAAGAGGGAAAGGGTAAAGAATATTCTTCTCATAAATATTGGTTTAGCGCGTCAAAAATAAATGAGCACTGCCAATTATCGGCAATAAATATCGGCAGAATGAATATCTGAAAAGAAATATTGACCACTTTACATTCCTTGTTAGTGAATTATATAATTAAAGTATACCTTTGCCCGGCAAATAATGAATCCTAATATTATTTGCCATGCCGCTCGATAATTCAAAATTCCTTTTCGAGGCGCTCACATACGATGACGTGCTTCTTGTTCCTGCGTATTCAGATGTCCTTCCACGCGAAACTTCTACTACCAGCTTTTTAACCAACAACATCAAGTTGAACATTCCGATTGTTTCTGCCGCCATGGATACGGTAACAGAAGCAGACCTTGCTATCAGTATAGCACTGGAGGGCGGCCTCGGGTTCATTCATAAAAACATGAAGATTGAACAGCAGGCTGAGCAGGTTCGTAAAGTAAAACGCTCGCAGAGCGGTCTTATACTCGATCCGATCACCCTGGAAATTCATTCAACCGTTCGCGATGCCGAAAAAATTATGCGTGAGTATCGCATAGGTGGTATTCCTGTAGTGGACCAAAACGGCAAGCTGGTGGGTATCATCACCAACCGCGACCTGCGCTTCCAGAAAGATATGGATGCCTCGGTAGAGAAGATCATGACAAAAGAAAATCTGATCACAGCTTCCGAAGGCATCACACTCGATCAGGCTGAAGGAACACTGAAGCGCTATAAAATTGAAAAGCTTCCCATCGTTAATAAGAAAGGTAAACTTACCGGCCTTATCACCTTCAAAGACATTCAGAAGAAGAAAAATAAACCCAATGCCTGTCACGATCAGTTTGGCAGATTGCGTGTAGGGGCTGCCGTTGGTGTTACACCCGATATACTCGATCGTATTGAGGCCCTGAGAGTAGCTGGAGTAGATGTGATCAGCATCGATACAGCTCATGGTCATTCAAAAGGTGTAATGGATGCAGCGAAACGTGTAAAGAAAAAATATCCTGAGCTCGACCTCATCGTAGGAAATATAGCGACAGGTGAAGCCGCCAAAGCACTTGCCAAGATCGGTGCCAGTGCCGTAAAGGTTGGTGTTGGTCCCGGAAGTATATGTACAACCCGCGTTGTAGCCGGTGTTGGTTTACCACAGCTTAGCGCTGTATACGAAGCTGCAAAAGCAGCAAAAGGTTCTGATATGAAGATCATTGCCGATGGTGGTATACGTTTCTCAGGCGATGTAGTGAAAGCTATAGCTGCCGGTGCGGATAGCGTAATGGTTGGTTCACTGCTTGCCGGAACAGAAGAAGCTCCCGGAGAAGTAATTATATACGAAGGAAGAAAATTCAAGTCTTATCGTGGTATGGGCTCACTCGAAGCGATGGAAGACGGATCGAAAGATCGTTATTTCCAGGATGTAGAAGACGACATCAAGAAACTTGTTCCCGAAGGTATATCCGGTCGTGTTCCCTATAAAGGACTTGTATCAGAAGTACTGTATCAGTTAGTAGGAGGTTTGAAGGCAGGCATGGGATACTGTGGCGCCAAGAACATTGAAAAGCTGAAACAGGCCAAGTTTGTGAAGATTACTTCAGCCGGTGTTGTAGAGAGTCATCCTCACGATGTTAGCATTACCCGCGAAGCTCCTAATTACAGCCGTAAGTAGGAACCCGGGCAGTGCTAAAAAATTGCACAGGAAGACGAACGCAGAACATTGTTATTGAGTAAATCTTACCGATTTATTCCTATAATTGCGGAGCCAATCATAGCTTGATTGGCTTTTTTTATCCGCAATGCGTACCAAGGCCATTACCCGATTGCTTTTTCTGGTGGGTGTTATCACCTGGCTGGCCTTGCTGTTTACAGACATTTCTATTGTTTTCAGTGCTTCGAGCAGCAACATCCGGCAGGAACTGCCCGTGTGGCTGCCCGGAGTTATTCTGAATCTGTATATACTTTCTGTTTTCTACTACTTCAAGCTCAAGATTGAGCGTGACGATGTACTGAACTTTGTAGACTTGCTGTGGCGTGTATTTGCAACCGGCCTTGTCTTTACGGTAATCTCGCTGGGATTGCGCCTGCTCGAATTTCTGATGGGCAGCACGCGACTCACAACCAATGTTGTTTTCAAAGACCTGCTATACCTGGTGAACCTGGCGTTAATGATCGGGTTCCTGCTCATGGCCTTCACCGCATGGAAGCGTCTTATACTCTATCAAAAATCAAAATGGCTTATACGCTTATGGGCCTTCTTTGAAATAGGTTTACTTCTCTCGTTGCTATATAACACCTTTAACTTTCCGGTGGTGGAGTGGCTATATGCTACTCTGCTCAGCGTATTTGTTGTAGTGGGCCTGGTACTTTCCGGAAATATGAAGTGGGTTGCGTACCTGAACTTCCGGCAAAAGTGGACGAGTCTTTTACTCTTGCTGCTTACCATTTTTTACCTGCTATATCTCTTCTATACCAACAGCGCGCTGGCAGAAAGTATAGGCAACACAGTACCTCACTTCACCGATTATCGCAATCACATTTTTGTTCTCTCGCTTATTGTATTCGTCACCATCTATAGCACGTTTTCGTTCCTCGTTATTTTGTTCAACCTCCCTACAACATCGGTGTTTGAGCAGAAACTGGAGGAGGTTGTAAACTTTCAACGCATCAGTCAGTCGATACAGACGGAGCAGAGTGAAGAGAGCGTATACAATATTTTGCTGGAGACATCCGTCAGTACAGTATTCGCGGATGCTGCGTGGCTGGAGGTGAACAGCCGGCAATTGAACTATAAACTCTTTACCTATAAGATCACCGATAAAGAAGCTCACGACATCATCACACACCTGAAGACTCACAACGTAAAAGGTGTGCTGGAGCAGAGCAGTGATAAAACCAAGAACCTGTCGAAGCACCTGGCCTCGTTAAAAGGCTCGCGCTTCCGTTCCATACTCGCCTTCCCTATTTATGTAAAGGGCGAAAACATTGGAACGTTAGCATTGTTGAAGGAGTTACCCGAAGGTTTCAATAAGGAGATGACCAAGATCGTTTCCACGTTTGCAAACCAGGCGGGAATTTCTATCGAGAATTTCCGGTTAATGGAGGAAGCGCTGCAGAACGAACGCTATAAGGAGGAGCTGAAGATCGCCAAAACGGTTCAGAAAAGTTTGCTCCCCGATGTTCTGGAGAAAGACGATGACTTCGAAGTTGCAGCGTTTTCTGAATCTGCCGATGAAGTAGGAGGCGATTATTACGATACGATCCGCATCAACGATCATCAGGTATCACTCATCATCGCCGATGTGTCCGGAAAAGGAACCACCGCAGCTTTCCACATGTCGCAGATGAAAGGGATTTTCCACAGCCTGGCACAGGAAGACGTAGAACCCGATACATTCATGGTGCGCTCTAACCAGGCGTTGGTATACTGCCTGGAACGCGGCTCTTTTATATCAGCGATATACTTTGTTATCAATAGCCAGACAAAGAAGATACGCTATGCGCGTGCCGGCCATTGCCCGGTACTATATTTCTGTGCCGACAAAGAGAAGGCTATATATTTTAAAGATAAAGGTATTGCCCTGGGTATGGTGCGTAACAAGAGTTACAAGAACTTTATTCAGGCCAATGAATTTGAGTATAAAGCGGGTGATGTAATGGTACTATATACCGATGGCATTACCGAAGCAAAGGATGCGAAGGGTGAAGAGTTTGGATACGAACGCCTGGAAAGTGTAGTGGATGAAGTGCGATCACTTGGTCCGAAAGAGATACAGGATCACCTCATAAAGAAACTATATGAGTTTACAGGAACTGAAAACATCAATGACGACTATACAACCATGATCGTAAAGTTCAGGTGATAGTTTGTTGAAGTGATTAAGAATTAACACAGGTAAAAAAAGTAGCAGTAGTTCCTTTTTGTGAAAAAAGAAGCTACTGCGAAGGAGTGAACATAAAAAATAAAAAAACGTTAAAACCCTATGATCCACATCAAGAGAATGCAGGAAGACGGAGCAGATGTCATTGCCCTGATTGGTGAAATTGACGCCAGTTCTTCCATAGAGCTTGACTTGGCTATTGCCAAAAGTGTGGGAGAAGGATTTACGAAGATCCTTGTGGACTGCGGAGCGCTCGAATATATTTCGTCTGCCGGATTGGGAGTATTTATGTCGTATATCGAAGAGTTCAAAGACCGTGACATACGCATGGTGTTGTTCGGTATGAGCGAGCGGGTAGCCAATACGTTTAATATTCTCGGGTTAAACGAGCTGCTCCAGATTGGAAAAGATAAGGTAGAGGCAAAGCAAATGGTAGCATGAACTACACGTATAAAGTTGGATGCAGCATTGAAAATCTGAAGGGCGTACGCGACTTCATTCGCGAGTCACTGAAGAATCATGGTGTTGCTGATATGCAGATCAGCGAGATTGTGCTGGCCATTGATGAGATGTGCTCAAACCTGATGATACATTCGCATCACTGCAATCCGGATGATTTGTTTGAGCTGCATATACTCGTAGATAAAAATAATCCTGTGGTTTTTGAAATTGTAGACGATGGAACTGTTTTCGATATAAATCAATTTCACGAGCCTGCTATAGATAACATTGTTCACCAGAAACGTAAAGGCGGCCTCGGTATCCGGTTGGTAAAATCAATTATGGATAAAATTGAATATCAAAAACGAAGTGGCCGTAACGTATGTCGTCTTATTAAAGCCGTTCACTATCAGTAATTTTTTCAACACCAGTAAACCTATGATGATTCGATTGGCAATCCTGGTGCTGCTTGGCAGCGCAACAATCTCTTTCAGCTTTGCTCAAAGCAAAAAACAAAAATCAACTCCCACGCAAAACCTGTTTACAGTAAATAAAAAAGCTGTAACAACAGATGAGTTTATATACCTCTATAAAAAGAATCATCAGAATAAAACAGAAGATTTCACGAGTGCAAAAATACAGGAGTACCTCGATCTCTTCATTAACTTCAAGCTAAAGGTAGAAGAAGCAAAGGCACGTGGATTGGACACCACGCAGGCTTTCATACGCGAATTCAATCAGTATAAAGAAGAACTACGCAAGCCGTATTTACCGGATACAAAACTTACCGATAGCCTTGTTCGCCTCACCTACAACCGCATGAAGGAAGAAGTAAAGGCTTCGCATATACTCATCAACCTAAAGCCCGATGCATCTCCGGAAGATACTTTGAAAGCCTATAACCGGATCATTGAGATCAGAAATAAAATCAAGGGCGGAGAAGATTTCGGAATGGCTGCTTCCCAGTTTTCAGATGATCCTTCAGCACGCAGTAATAATGGCAACCTGGGATACTTTACCGCCATGCAAATGGTATATCCATTTGAGACAGCAGCCTATAACACCAGGGTTGGAGAAATATCCATGCCAGTGCGATCACGCTTCGGCTACCATATTATTTACGTTGCTGACCGCAGACTCGCCCGCGGTGAAGTGGAAGTCTCACACATCATGGTCCGCACAGGCGATGATAAAGACAATGAAAAAGCAAAGAATACTATATTCGATCTCTACGATCAACTACAAGGCGGAGTAAAATGGGAAGAGCTTTGCAAACAATATTCAGAAGATCCGGGCTCAAAAGATAATGGTGGCAGACTTCGCCAGTTTGGAACAGGCGCTATGGCAAATATACCCGAGTTTGAACGCATAGCGTTTTCACTTAACAAGCCCGGAGAAATATCCGATCCGTTTCAGACACAATTCGGTTGGCACATCATCAGACTCGAACGTAAAATCCCGTTAGCGCCTTTTGAAGAATTAAATACTTCGCTGAAGAGTCGCGTTAACCGGGATGAACGCACACAAGTTTCCAAACAGGCATTGGGTGCTAAACTCCGTAAAGAATTTCAATATACAGAAGTGCCACTGGTGAAATCAAAAGTGCTGGCGTTGGCCGATACATCCATCAAAAGAGGAAAATGGAAAGCTCCGGTATATCCGAATGAGCAAAAAGAAATTCTTTTCACGTTGACGGATAAAAAATATACCGTTCAGGAATTTTTGCGCTATGCACAGAAGAATCAGAAATCAACCTCACAAACTCCTGAAAAGTATTTAGAGGAACTCTACAACCATTTTGTAGATGTAAGCATCCTAGCGTTGCAGGAAGAAAAAATTATGCGCGAACATCCGGATTATAACTATCTGTTGCAGGAATACTATGAAGGTATCCTGTTGTTCGACATTATGGAGAAAGAGGTGTGGAATAAGGCTTCCGCAGATTCGGTAGGGCAACATCGCTATTACGATGCTCACGTAAACAACTACCAGGCTGGTGAGCGTGCCCAGGCTTCATTTTACTTTACGGCATCCAACGCGTTTGTGGCGAAATTGAAGCCACTGTTGCAGGCCGGAGATGAAAAGGGAATCAATGAATTTGTAGCACAGAATAAACTGAAAACCGAAACAGGTTACTACAAGAAGGAAGAAAAAACGATTCTTCAGAAGGTTCCGTGGGTGACTGGCGTGCATTCAGCGGAAAATAACGGAATGTATTACCTTGCGTGGATCAGGAATATACTGCCACCCGGTGCTATGTCGTTTGAGGAAGCAAGACCTGCAGTCATCTCCGATTATCAGACCTATCTGGAGAAAAACTGGGTTGAGCAATTGAAGAAGAAATACTCCGTGAAAGTGAATGAAAAAGGGAAAAAGTACATATTTCAAAACCTTCAACAGAAGTAATATACATTTCAAGCAATCATTATTTGCCGCTTTTCCTTTTCAAAGCAAAAAGGAACCACTCCTGTTTTGTCTGTTGACTGCCGTTGCACTGTCAGGGTGCGACTTCATCAAAATGAAAAAAGACAGTTCAGACAGTGAAGCCAATCGCCAGCCCATTGCCCGCGTTGAAAATACATACCTGTATAAAGACGAACTCGATGGAATTATAGCACCCGGCACTACCAAACGTGATAGTACCGTGCGTGTGGAGGCTTATATCAACAGTTGGATTCGCAAGCAATTACTGATTCGCGAAGCATCGCGCAAGATCGATATTAACGAAGCCGATGTGGAGCGGAAGATCCTGGACTACCGCTATAGTATCATCGCACACGAATATCAGAATTACTACATCAAGCAACACCTGGATACGATTATCTCCAACGCGGAAGTTGAACGGTATTACAAAGACAACATCGATAACTTCATTCTGAAGCAAAACATTGTACAGGCTACTTTCATCAAGGTTCCGAAAAATGCTCCCCGTACGGCCAAGATCAAAGAGCTGATCTTTTCAAAACGTGAGAAAGACGAGAAAGAACTGAAGTCGTATTGCCTCAGTTTTTCATCAGCCTACCACATTTCCGATTCGAGCTGGATGATTTTTGACGACCTGGTTCGCAATTCCCCTCTGGTGGAAATACCGAATAAAATCCAGTTTTTAAAATCAAACCCGTATTACGAAACCTCAGACGATAGCTATCTTTACTTTTTAAAAGTAGACCAGTATCGTATTTCGGATAACGTGAGTCCGCAGGAATTTGTGAAAGACGATATCCGGAACATCATTCTGAACAAGCGTAAAGTAGAGCTTGCCGACAAGCTGGAAGATGAAGTATATAACAACGGGGCAGACCAAAAGGAATTCGAGATTTTTAAGTGATATGAAGCATATAATAAAATATATAGCATTGGTGTTTGCATTCGGAGCAATAGTTCCGGCAGCATCAGCGCAAGACCCGGAAGCAGCAGGCACTGGCTTTGTAGTAGACGAGATTATATCTAAGGTAGATAATTACATTGTTCTGAAATCTGACCTGGAGCGTGCCTACCAGGATTATCTCACCAACGGAGGTTCAGCTTCACAACAAGTGCGTTGCCAGTATCTCGCGCTGTTGATCCGTAACAAACTGATGATGGCCAAAGCCGAGATGGATTCTGTTGTTGTGCCCGATGCTGATGTAGATCAGTATACGCAACGTAAAATGGACATGATCATCGCGCAGGCGGGTGTATCGCCAGACGAACTGGAAGAACGATACGGTAAAACATTAGAGCAGATCAGACTCGAGATTCGCGACCAGGAACGTGAACAGTTAGTGGTGCGCAAAATGCAGGAAGAGATTACCAAGAGTATAACCGTTACACCTGCTGAGGTGAAACGTTTCTTCCACAAAATTCCGAAAGACAGTTTGCCTTATTTTTCAGCATCAGTAGAGGTAGCACAAATTGTAAAGATTGCAACGGTTAGTGGCGAACAAGAGAATCTTACCAAAGGAGAATTGATTGGTATACGAAACCGGATTTTAAGCGGTGAAGACTTTGCAACCCTCGCGAAAAAGTATTCTGATGATCCAAGTGTAACTTCCAACGGTGGGGATATGGGTTGGTCAGGTCGCGGGCGCATGGTGCCTGAGTACGAAGCGATGGCATTCAAGCTTAAGCCTAACGAAATCTCAATGCCGTTCAAATCACAATTCGGATATCACATCATGCAATTGCTGGAGCGCAGAGGAAACGAGTATCGCTCACGACATATACTGATCTCTCCAAAGCCTTCTGAACAAGACATACAAAAAGCTACGCGTTACCTCGACAGCTTGCGTAACCTCATTGTATCCGATAGTATCAAATTCCAGAAAGCAGCAAAAGAATATTCGGATGATGTAGAGACAAAAGGGAATGGCGGATTCTTCAATGATGGTGATGGCGGTATGCGCCTGATGGTTGATGAACTCGACCCGGTTGTATTCTTCAAATTGGACTCGATGGACGTTGGCGGAGTTTCCAAACCGATCACGTATCGTACGGATGAAGGTAAAGATGCTGTGCGTATATTGTACTATAAATCGCGACTGGCGCCACACCAGGCTTCACTGGATGCAGACTGGTCGCGTATACAAGCCGCTACATTGAACGAGAAGAAAGATAAGGTGCTGCAGAAGTGGTTCGATAAAGCAAGGAAAGATGTGTTCATAAGCATCGACCCATCGTATGATTATTGTGGAATTTTAGATGAGCACTAATGACGAAATTTGCATCTGATGTTGACGCAGCCAACGCACTGGCTGGAGCATACAAAAATCTGAAAGCGGAAATTTCCAAAATTGTTATCGGCCAGGAAGAAGTTGTTCGGCAGGTACTCACAGCGATTTTCTGCCAGGGGCATTCGCTGCTCGTAGGTGTACCCGGGCTCGCGAAAACTTTGTTGGTACAAACTATAGCGACATCACTCGATCTCCAGTTCAAGCGTATTCAGTTCACACCAGACCTTATGCCTTCAGATATTGTGGGCGCTGAGACGATGGACAAGGAACGCAATTTCAAATTTGTACGCGGACCTGTATTTGCCAACATCGTATTAGCAGATGAGATAAACCGTACACCTCCTAAAACACAAGCTGCATTACTCGAGTCGATGCAGGAGTATGCCGTAACGATAGCTGGCCAACGTTACGAATTGCCGAAACCATTTTTCGTATTGGCAACACAAAACCCGATCGAACAGGAAGGTACATACCCGCTGCCCGAAGCGCAGCTCGATCGTTTCATGTTTAATATACTCCTCACCTATCCTTCTATTCAGGACGAAGTTACCGTTGTAAAGAATACAACTTCCGATGAAGTTAAAACGGTTAACAAAGTTTTGAATGCAGAAGAAATCTCTTACTTCCAGCACCTGGTGCGCAGAGTGCCGGTGCCTGATAATGTAATTGAATACGCAGTAAACCTTGCCAATAAAACTCGTCCGGGTGTTAACGGAAGCTCTTCGGTATCGAAAGATTACCTGGAGTGGGGTGCAGGCCCGCGCGCTTCTCAGTACCTCGTGCTCGGTGCTAAATGTAATGCGTTGCTCAATGGTAAATATTCTCCTGATATTGAGGATGTGCGCGCAGTAGCCAAACCTGTATTGCGCCATCGCATCGTACGCAACTTCAAAGCCGAAGCCGAAGGTATCAGTGTTGATGATCTGATCACCAAGCTGATCTAGATTACGCAAATCTTTAGTCTCTAATTTTTAACGTATAATTATATCTGATGAAATTATTTGTTTTTTGTTTTTCCATGATCATCACGCTGCCGCTTTTTGCACAGTCGAAGAAAGAGTTGCAGGCAGAGGTAACAAAGCTGAAAGCCGAGATCGAACAATTGAAGAAACCCAAAGATGTTGAATTAACTGATACAGTAAAGAAAGCAAGTTACGGACTGGGTGTATTGGTGGCATCAAACCTTAAATCGCAAGGCGGTGACTCATTGGATGTGGAGGCACTCACCATCGCTATACGCGATGTATACCAGAATAAAACATTAAAGATACAGCAGCAGGATGCCATGATGATTGTGCAGACCTATATGCAACAGGCTGCCGAGAAAAAGAACAGCAAGCTGAAAGAAAGCAGTGCTGCGTTTTTGAAAGAGAATAAAACGAAGGAAGGTGTAATCACTACCGCCAGCGGATTGCAGTATAAAGTGATCACAGCCGGTAAAGGTAAAGCACCGAAAGCTACTGACAACGTAACCGTACACTATGTAGGCAAACTGGTAGACGGCACCGTATTCGATAGCTCGGTAGAGCGTGGTCAGCCTGTAACGTTCGGTGTAAACGAAGTGATTTCCGGTTGGACCGAAGCATTACAGTTGATGCACGAAGGCGACAAGTGGCTGCTATATATACCACAAGAGCTTGGCTATGGCGACCGCGGTGCCGGTGGACAAATTCCTCCGTATGCTACATTGATCTTCGAAGTTGAACTGATCAAAGTAAATTAAGATATACTATAAACAGCCCTCGGCCAGTATTAACTGCGTATGAGAGGCTGCCTGCCGCAAGGCTTTTGCAGGAGCGTAGGTGTCGGATGACCACCACGCTCTTGCTTTTTCTGCCGAGGGAAATTCCAGTATAACAAGTCTTCCTGGCTTCCAATCTCCTTCCAGCGTTTCTGTTGCGCCACCGCGCACAATAAATCTGCCTTCATACGGCACAAGCGAAGCTGGTGTTAATTTCTTATAGTCTTCGTACAAAGCAGGGTCTGTAATGGTGATGTCTACGATAATATAGGCTTTCATAATTATTAGATATTGAGCTAAATGTACAGAAAACTCATTGCGATGTTTTGACGTCTATAATATTTAACTTTGCAACAACCAGTCCCGGCATTGTTTTTTAGTTTTCAATAATAAATCTTAATACCATGAGCCAGGCATTTGTTCGCGAAAATGATGATATGTGGTTGCATGACGTTCCGCCAACGCTCAATGCACTGCTTGTTTTCCTTACCCAGGAAAACGGAGGAATTCGAGTATACGAATTGAAAAATTATACCGACAATGCTGGTAAGCAGGTTCACGAAATGAGCAATGGGCTGTCGTACTCAAAAGACGAACAAGGCAAATGGCAGGTTGTTGTCTGACTTGCTACCGGTAGTCTGCTAATTTTTCAAATCGATACTCTCCAGCTATATATCAACTATAGATTGGGTTGCTCAAGCAGTTGTGTCATAAACGCCATAGCGTTTGATGAATGAAGTATATCTGTTGACTCCAGGGTTACCCCCGCTACCTCAGAAGCTCTCGCCCGCATCTGTTTTTCATAAGCACCAATGGCTGCATGTATAGATGTATAGTTTGTATTCAGAAGACATTCGCTAAGTTCCAACGCATCCAGCATGGCCATATTTACTCCTTCGCCAGCATAGGGAGGCATAACATGCGCAGCATCACCAAGCATGGTAAGATTCGGCAATGCTTCCCAGGTTTGATCAAGCGGCATGCAGTACTGCGGACGCGGTATAAAATTAGCACTCGCATTCGTGAACAACTCAAGCCATGTAGCATCCCATCCGGCAAACTCTTTTTCAAACCAGGCTGTAACTTGTGTCTTGTCTGCAAAATCTATCCGGCTATCATACCACCAGCGTTCATCAGTTTTACAGCCGGTATAGAATACAAGACTACCATCGCCTTTTGAACTAACAATTAAAGATTTGCTATCTCCCAGGGCAAATATCTTCCCGTTGTTTAGCAGTGCATGCATGCGAGGTGTTGCAGCTTCCGAATTATATACCGCTCCTTCTACTATCGTGATACCCGAGTAAAATGGTTTAACAGATGTAATCAACGGGCGTATTTTTGAATTGGCACCGTCCGCAGCAATTACCAGGTCTGCGGTGACGGATGTTCCGTTCTTAAAACCAATTCGCCATCCATCTTCTTCAGTATTTATTGATATCACGTGACTGTCCCACACAACGGTGTGGCTACGCAACGAATCCAGTAGTAGCTTGCGCAGCGGCCCCCGATCGATTTCCGGGCGATAGGCAGCATCATCAAACGTACGAGATGTCTCATGACTGTGTTCGTCCAGGATTATAGTTGCGTGTTTATCTAGTATGCGAATCTTATCAGCACCGGGCCGATAATGTAACTTGAATGCTTCCATCAGTCCGGCTTTTGCTAATGCCTTCAAGCCGGATTCTTCGTGTAGGTCTAATGTTGCGCCTTGTACACGTACATGCTCGCTTTCATCGCGCTCATATACTTTTACATCAGCACCATTCATTTGTAATAATCTGGCGAGTGTCAGGCCACCGGGGCCACCGCCTATAATAGCTATTCGCTTGCCCTTAATCAACATATTTAAATAGTTTAGTTATGATGGTGCTAAACTATTTCCCGGGTAAGGTTGAAAATTGTATAAATCGGTCACCACGGTTTTTCTTGAGTTCTTTCGGGATTACACCGGAGAATTTTTTCACATCGCGGATAAAATGTGCCTGATCTGTAAAGTTTTGCTCCGGAAAAAGTTTGCCTTCTTTAATGTGCTCGAACGAAGCTCTGAATCGAAGAATGTTACAGTATGCTTTTAGTGATATACCGAACTGTTGATTGAAATAACGATTTATCTGCCGGCTGCTCCAATTCACTTGCTTCGCCATTGCCTGTATTGCCTGCGCACCCTGCGATGTATAGATGAGATTGAATAGTGTATGCTTACGTTTATCAACAGCTGCTATATTCAAAGACTTCATACAAGCGGATATTTTAGTACAGAACTGATCGAAGTCGTTCAGATCATCACGAGTCACTCCCCAGAAATCGACCGGTAAATATTGTACGCTGTTGACGAGAGAAGAAATGCGCAGATGGAGTATATATTCGATTGCCAGCAACTTGAAGCTTATGGCAAAGATTCTTGTTCCCGGTGCAATGCTGGTCTGTTCTGCCTTGCTACTCAATCCGGAAAGCGTAACATGAAAATCTTCATTGGCGGAATATGAAAAGAAGATATCAATCCTGCCATCGGGTAAAACTATTACTTCCTTTGCTTTGTCTGCGTGATTAACCAGCATCCAATAACTCTCAACGAAATCTGCCAGTTCTTGGGGTGGCTCGATCAACTTGTATTCAATGGTGTTGTTGTGACTCTGAGACATAGTCTTTCATATATAGTCGAAACAAGCCAATCGATATTTTGTTCACAACAGAACACACAAGTCTCAATGATCTATATACTTTTTTATCAATCATTCCAAACGATTAACTGTTAACGGATAACAACTACTGAAGCACCGACTTCAAATAAAAATACCCCAGTAAACCGCTCACGGTAGAAACCAGCATGATGGAAATTTTTGCCTGATCGATAAGCACTTCTGTATCAAATGCGAGTAAGCTTATAAAGATTGACATCGTAAAGCCTATACCACCCAATATGCCGGCACCGAGTATGTGTTTCCATGATATATCCGTTGGCAGACTACTTAATTTAAGCTTCACCGTAGCATAGCTGAATAGTGTAATGCCAACCGGCTTGCCGATAAGAAGCCCAGCAAATATACCTATACTTACAGCTCCGCCTAAGGCATAGTAGAAGTCACCACTAATGGGTATACTCGTGTTGGCTAATGCGAATATAGGGAGTATAATAAATGCTACAGGTTTATGCAGAAAGTGTTGAAGCTTGTGCGATAACGTGTTCTCTTTACCATCTCCAAAAGGAATTGCGAAAGCAACCAGTACACCGGTAATGGTTGCGTGCACCCCCGAGTGTAACATGAAGTACCACATGGCAACACCACCGATCAGGTACGGCCATCCAGAATGAATTTTCAGTCGGTTAAAAATTATCAAAAGCGAAAAGATACCAGCCGCTATACCCAGGTTTAACCAGCTGATGGTGCTGGTATAAAATATAGCGATAACAAGAATGGCTCCCAGATCATCGATTACTGCGAGTGCAGTGAGAAATACTTTCAATGAAGAAGGTACGCGATTTCCAAGAAGCGAGAGTGCGCCCAGTGCAAATGCAATATCAGTAGCCATGGGTATACCAACGCCACGCAGGTTGCCGCCATTGGCATTGGCAAGATAATACAGCGCTGCCGGAAACAACATGCCGCCCAGTGCAGCGAGTACGGGAAGTATAGCACTCTTTAGATCTGATAATTCACCGATATATACTTCACGTTCCAGTTCAAGACCAATTAGTAAAAAGAAGATGGTCATCAACCCATCGTTAATCCAGTGTGTAATGTGATGGCCTGCAAACTGAAGATGCCAGAACTCCAGGTAGGTTGGAAAAATATTTGTTGCGACCAGCGAAAAAATAGTGCAGCAGATCAGCACGATGCCCGAGGCACGTTCACTGTTAAAAAATTCACGGAAGAGTTTGGTAAGAATCATTTCAACGCGTTTTTAACGGAAGCCGCAAGATAGCTTTTTAATTCTATGCTGACGATGTTTTAAATGAATGGTGATACTTGTATGTGCTACGCCTGCTTCCTCCAGAGTTTATCACGCCACTGTATAATGAGTGAAGCGATTATGATGATGAGCACGACTGCACTATATAGGTGAAACCGACTGCGATCTGCTATCGTCTTGCTATATGCTTCTATGGGGATAGCCGTCTGTGCCCACGTTATAAATACATCTGCCATGGGGAGTATGCCGAAGATATATTCCTTCTCATCTTCATCGTGTGTGGAAAATCCAAAAGCTTCAATGCCACCTTGTATGCCACATGCCCTGGAAGTTTCGTGATACGTGGCGAGCGTTCGAATACCTACGATGCTGGCAGCGGCTCCCATTTGAAAGATAACAGGACCTGAGTCTACATCGCCCGCTCCAATCACACCGCGGGGATACTCACATATGCCAGGCAACCCCAGTCGCTCATCCGGGAAATTGTTTTTGTAAATATCAAATTGTTGTTTGCCGAATTCCGGTTCGATCTCGTGTAAAAAGATAAGCATCAGGCTTTGTGAGGAACCGCGTGCGCCCTCGCGAGGTTGACCTGTAACGGGATCGGTACGATGAGGAATGAGACCTCTTGTATCAAACGTCTTTTTTACTTTATCAATCCAGGTATATAGCACATTGCTATACTGTGGTGCGAAAATTTTGTCATGCAACCGGAGTGAGGCGGCACATACCATAGCATCTGCCGGCCATGCTGCCTGGTAGTATGATTCAGGATAAGGTGAAGTGTAGTTGGTGAATGCCTCTGCTATCCATGCACATTGTTGCTGAAAATATTTTACCTCTTCGCCATTTCGCTCGGACGCTTTTTCAAGGCTCAGTTTTTTGCCAAGCAGGTAACTGCTCCAGCCAGCATAAAAAGCACCATGAGGTATCGTGAGATTTTCATCGAAGATAGCCCGCGCTTTTGGTAATTGTACAGCAACACAGGACTTACTGATCTCTTCCTGCGCTTCCTTATACAACGATGAATTTGGCGTTAATCCGGATGCAAAGTCGCACCAGGCCAGGCCATAGAGTGCGTGCATAAAT
Source organism: uncultured Chitinophaga sp. (assembly GCA_902168205.1). GTDB lineage: Bacteria > Bacteroidota > Bacteroidia > Cytophagales > Cyclobacteriaceae > Ohtaekwangia > Ohtaekwangia kribbensis. The sequence continues at coordinate 868,926 of CABHOK010000014.1, forward strand.
ATATATCCTTCCGGATAAAGCCCTTGCATATCGTCTGGGGCCCCGGCTGCCATTTTATGTTTGAGGTGCCGTAGCTGACGGAGCACGTCCATGTTGATGGTGTCGCTTTCAATTATTTGTATAGTCGGTTTATAATAAATGGCTTTGTTGATGTATAGCACTGCGCTAAGCAGGAGCATAAGAATGAAACTGATAAAAATTTTTATGACGGTTCGCATTCAGGTTATAGCAGGTTGAAGGACAGATATCAAGTGAAATATACGGGAAGTCTACAGGCGGAGTAGGCCGTGTGACAATCTTTATGAAAAAATATTTTCAGGTTCTGTAACAATCCGGTGATGCGGGTATCTAACGGCAAAAAAAAGAGATATGAAGAATTTTACAGGCTTTTTAGTATTGATTTTAATACTCACAACGGCATCGGTACAGGCACAATCGAAGGTATATGAGGTAAAAGTGACGGGTAAGGGAAGTCCGTTGTTATTTATACCACACATCGGATGCTCGGGCGATATGTGGCAAGATGCAGTAAAGGAGTTATCAAAGACACACGAGTGTCACGTGTTTTCCCTGGCAGGATTTGCCGGTTTAGCGCCTTTGGATAGTAACTATACGCAACAATATAAAACTGCCATCAACGACTATATCCAGGTAAAGAAGCTGAAGAATGCTACGGTGATCGGCATGAATTATGGTGGATTTATAGCCTTGCAACTGGCAGCAGAACCAACGCGTATAGCACGACTTATTGTAATTGATACCTATCCCTTTCTGGCGCAAATTATCAATCCGGCTATTACACAGGAACAGGCCAATACGTTCGCAGGCAATGTAAAGACTGCATACCTCGGTCCGGATAAAAACGCATTTCACGCCATGATGTACCAGTTGGGTAAGAACATGATAACACACGATACACTCAAGGCAAAGCTTTATGCAGACTGGAACGTGGCATCCGACAGAAAAACAATAGCCACTGCGTTGGCCGACCAGATGGCTACCGACCTGCGTCCTGTATTGCCAGCGATAAAAATTCCGGTTTTGTGTTTCGGAACTTGGTATTTTGGTAAGACTATGAAAAAGATGCCCCTCGAAGAAGGCTATACGATGCACGATAACTTTTATGCATCGCTAACCAATCACTCGGTAAAACTTACTGAAACAGCTAAAGATTTTATACACTGGGACGATTCGCAGTGGTTTATAAAAGAAGTAAATCAATTCATTCAAAAGTGATCCGACAGTCGTGAGTGAACTGCTAGATGCGGACGCGGAGTTTGCTGCCCTGTACGGCACCTACTCCAGGAATATATACTATTTATGCCTGAGCTATTGCAATGACAGCGATATAGCCAAAGACTTATTGCAGGAAACTTTTATCCGCGTGTGGAAGAACAAAGACCGCTTTCGCGGAGATGCGCAGATCGGTACATGGATTTATCGCATTGCTGTAAATACATGTTTAGGCTATATCCGGCAAGACAAGAAAAATGCAAGCGTATCCCTGAGTGATCTTCGTATCGATCATGCCGAAGAGCATAATACCGATGAACATGCTATACAGGTACTGTATAAGGCCATTCAGCAATTGGATGAAGCCGATCGCCTTATCATCAGCATGGTGTTACAGGAACTTCCTTATAACCAGATTGCTGAAGCTGTAGGCATAAAGGAAGGTAATCTGCGGGTAAAGATTCACCGCATCAAACAACAACTGGCAACCATATATACAGCAATTGAAAACAGATAATTATGGCAGACTTTGATCAAATACAATTACTCTGGAACAAACAAGGAAGCACAGCCCGCGTTCCGGATGTGTCGTGGTTGCAGAAAGAAAATAAAACTACGAAAGGAAAAATGCTGCAACAGGTATTGTTTCGCGGAGTTGTGCTTTCGGCAACAGGAACCGTTATATTTTTCTTTTTGCTGAAAAATGGATTCGGTGTAAAATCATACCTCTCCCAAGTGGCGGTTGCCGGACTGAGCATATTGGTATTTATGCAGGGGCTTGTAGAGCTATATGTAGCTATACTGCTGGCGAAGATTGATGAACTTCAAAACCCAACAGAACACATATACTCCTGGAAAAATCACTTCCAGGTTCGCAGTCGCATACTAATGGTGAGTGGGCCGGTATATTTCATTTCATTTAATACACTCATGGTATTATTCTTCGTGGAAGCACTGCACGATTTTACAATTTGGGAACGAGTAGCCTTTGGTGTTGGCTATACAGCGTGGATACTGTACGGATGGTTTGTAGTGCGCAAGCGAACGATACAAAAGGAAGTACAACGCATACGTCTAACCATCGAAAACCTGCAGAAAATAAGCATGGCATTAAAAGCGTAATAGTTGCACATAGAAGTACGAATAACGATTCTCCGACAATAAAAAAACAACCCATGCGTCTACGATATAAATGAAATTACTCCTCAGGTCCCTCAAAGTATTTGCGATTATACTCGTAGTGCTGGCGGCCATTATCTTTGTATTTATGCAACAACGACCATTTGGTAAAACTCCTTCGGGAGAACATCTTGCGAAAATCAGTCAGTCACCGCAGTATAAAAACAACCGGTTCGAGAACCTGAAAGAAACTCCGATGCTTGCCGAGGGAACATCGTACATGAAAATGCTCGGTGAATTCTTTTTCAGTAAAGGCATCGATCGCGAACCAGCCGATTCACTTCCGCATATAAAGACAGATCTTAAGTCGTTACCCGGCCAACCTGTAATGGTATGGTTCGGACATTCGTCATATTTAATTTCAATTGGTGGTAAGAAAATTTTAGTAGACCCTGTATTCAGTGAACGTCCTTCGCCCGTGCAGTACGCAGGTTCCAAAAGTTATAATGGAACCATGATCTATACTGCCGATGATTTTCCGGATATAGACCTGGTAATTATATCGCACGATCACTATGACCACCTCGATTATAATACGATCGTGCAGTTAAAGGATAGAGTGAAAGTCTTCTGTACACCATTGGGTGTAGGTTCGCATCTTGTTCATTGGGGGGTTCCGCAGGAACATGTTCATGAACTCGATTGGTGGGAAAGTATAAACCCGATACCGGGTATCGATCTGGTTGCTACACCCGCCCGACACTTCTCTGGTCGCGGTCTTGTCAATAACAAAACACTCTGGGCCTCCTTTGTCTTAAAGACGGAAGGCAAAAATATATTTATAGGCGGAGACTCCGGTTACGATGACTCTTTTAAAAAGATAGGCGAAAAATATGGGCCCTTTGATATAGCAATGCTGGAGTGTGGGCAGTATGATAAGCAGTGGCCGTATATACACATGATGCCCGAAGAATCCGTGCAAGCCAGTATAGATCTGCAAGCCAAAGTATATATGCCGGTGCATTGGGCCAAGTTTAAATTAGCGCTGCACCCGTGGCGCGAACCGGTAGAGCGCGCATTAACGCATGCTGCCAAACTGAATGTTACTGCTGCAACGCCACGCATAGGTGAAGTGATTCACCTGGATAATATACCTGCAGCAGCACCGTGGTGGCCGGATCCTATATTTGTAAGCCGGTAATAATTGGGAAAATACTTTTCGCAAAGTTAGTGCTTGCAATACCTTGAAATCCGGTATTGGGCATCGTGTAAGATTATCGAATTTCTTTCAGGTATCATGTTAATGACTTGTCCTATTTTTGTATGGTGCGGTATATCTAAATGGACCAGAACATGACAAAGGAATTTTACAGAGCTGATTTTGTTAGTGTTTTTTATCATGAAGATACCCATGCCTTATGGGTAAAGTACTTTCAGAAAGTTCCTTCCGATAAACACGTCATTCCCGTGGTTGATGCCATGTTGAATGGCTTTAAGCAATCCAATACACAAAAATTTATGGCAGACATCCGCAAGATGGGCGTGTTGGGAACTGATTCGCAAAGTCTTATTGTTAATAAGCTCATTCCGGGTATGGTCAGTCATTTAAATGGTAAGAGGCTTTATCATGCACAACTTATTGATCCGGGCGAAATAATGGCGAAAATCACGGCAAACAACGTGAAGCGTAAATCGGATAACGAGAAAATCGAGATTGTACAATTTGTCAACGAGCGTGATGCAATTGCTTATATGAAAAGTATATAGCTCTTGAAGCTCATCACATCAATACATCGGTAACCACACAATTGTAACTCAATAAAGAGAATCGTGACTTGCTATAGTATGCAAGTTGTATTGAAGTAACAGTCTATAGAAGTATACTACCGGCTACTCAACCGGTAGTTCTATAGGATGTAAAACGGCTGTCGATACAACTTTAGAGATCGTTACGTTCTTCCATTTACCAAGCTTACGCACGCTGCTGTGGAATAACAGATCACCGCTGTTTTTATAGCGCTTGTTCAAGTTGTCCTGAATAATCCACATACCATCAATGCTTGGGTCGCCTGCCGTGATCTTTACGGTATCACCATAATGGAAGTTACCGTTCCAGCGCTTTAATAGGTTGCGTGATAATGCCAGCCAGCGGATTTCCTGATTACGAAGCTTGTCAACATCAATTTTAGCATTGCTGGCGGTGATCAGCGGAGTATTATCGCACTGCCGTTTAACAGGATTGTAAATCGTTAAAGTTTCCAGAACAAAGCTATATTCTTTTGTGATGCGTAGCGCATGTTGCGGGCGGACTTCCTTAGTATAGGAGCCAACCATCGGGGTTAGTATAAATATACCGATTACGAAGAGGGTCTTTAAAATTTTAATCATACACAGATTTCCATTTACCTGCGCCATGGTGTTAAAAATCTTGTGCCAACGCATAAATCAGGCGTTTATAGCCAAATCTGTTGCATCTTTACCCAAATCATACCCAAATTAGCTGCAAGCTTCTGGCTGTCAGTTGCTGGACGATGGGGGTATAGATATAGTTTATCTTTGATCTCACATCTTTGAAGGATGGAGAGATCGGACATATACATATTATATACTTAATGGAATGCTTCATTTTGTCTGTTCCTATCTTTTGCCGGTGGATTAATCCCCCTGCAAAAGATTAATGAAATGCTATGATTATAATTGCTAAATTAGTACACCTTCATCGCAGAAGGTCCCGGGCTTACCAAAACACCTCTCATGAAAAATCTATTCTTTATCCTGGCAATCTGTCTTGTGTTGTCGTGTGACAACGAATCAGATCAGCAACCGAATGCTAATGATATCATCGGCTTCTGGAGTAGAGAAACTGTTTATCTAAACGATGTGAACTCCAACGAATACGTTGACTTCTTAAATAACGGAACAAACTTTCTCGATCTTAAAGAGGACAAGATTTTTTATCGGGCATACGACATTGGTACATGGCAGCTATCTGGTCGCACGCTTACACTCGATCGTGATGAACCTTCAGGTTATGAAGATTGGGAGTATAAGATTCTGACGTTCTCGGAAGATTTCCTCATGCTGGAGGTAAAACTTGTTGAAGGTAAATATTGCTGTGGCTTTGATGAGTTTGCTGATGACGAGATTATTACAATCAGAGAACTATATAGAAAGCAAAATTGAGATTTTGTAAACTATATTTTATCGCATAGAGTTGTATGCTGTATTCTTATGACTCAAAAGATCGAAAAGAAAATCTTCATAGAAGCACAAGCCGCTGCTGTTTGGAAAGCACTGATCAAGCCTGATTTAATCAAACGATGGATGGCAGAACCCGAGATTGGTCTCCAGGTTTCGGTTGATTGGACGGAAGGTTCTATCATCTCGATGCGAGGTTGTCATCACATCGAATTTGAAAACAGGGGCATTGTGTTAAAGGTTGATCCTGAAAATGAGCTTCGGTATAGTTATCTCAGTTCGTTGTCTCAATTGCCGGATCATCCTGATAATTACTCGATCATCAATTTCAAGTTGAATCAATCAGGCAATGATACCGAGGTGGTGTTAACCATCACTAATTTCCCGACTGAAAGTATATTCCGTCACGTTGAACTATACTGGCAGGTAACGTTGGTGATGTTGAAACAAGTCATTGAGACTTCCATTGTCCAACGCGTGTAACCAATATTTGCGACTTCCTGCTGAAAGAATCTGCTATTAACCTTTAAAAATTTACCTGCTCTTTTGTAAATTGTCTGTTGTGTTGTAACCTTTTTCTAGAATTTTAGTCTCTATATACCTGCCTGAACATCTGCGGAAGGATGCTGTTGTTTCCAATTTCTAATAGCCAAAAAACGACCCACTAAAAAATAAATGTTATGAAAAACCTCCATCAACTCGACCGCAGAGATTTTATGAAATCTGCTGCTATATTTAGTTCTGCTTCCTTTGGATTATCTTCAGTGCCTGATGTTTCGATGGCAACATTTTCGATTGCGGATGACCGTCCAAATGTTATAGGACCCAGAGATGGATTTTCTCCACATATAGGCACATTACTCTCTATGATGACCTGGATGCGCACCACTATACTTCGTCCTGTAGCAAAAATGACAACCGAAGAACTGGACTATATACACGATGAGAAATCCAACTCAATAGGTGCCATGCTGCTTCACCTGGCGGCTACGGAACGGTTCTACCAGATCCATACTTTTAATGGTAAAAAATGGGGCGACTGGCCGGAACAGGACAAGAAGCGTTTTGATGTAGCAATGAGTTTAGGAGACGAAGCCCGAAAAACAATTAAAGGTAATAATCTCGATTATTACCTGAGCACACTAAACGAAGTTCGCGAGAATACTATGAACGAATTTAAAAAGCGTGATGACAAATGGCTGCTTGCCGTAGACGAAGCATGGTACTGGGGGCCAACCAATAACTATTGCAAGTGGTTTCACGTATGTGAGCATGAGTCTAACCACAATGGCCAGATAAAATGGATCAAGGGCAGACTGCCTGGAGCGAAGAGTGGTAACGACTAATAAAAAGATATATAGTGAGGCAAATGAATTGCCGTTTTAGAATTGTATGAATTATATAGTGTTTGATTTGGAAGCTACTTGTTGGGAAGGAGTAGATGTAGGACAAAATGAAATTATTGAAATAGGTGCTGTAAAGATTAATGATCAGAAACAAATTATTTCTGAATTCGAAAGATTTGTAAAGCCGCTCAAACATCCTATACTGAGCGATTTCTGTATGAGCCTGACTTCGATTACGCAGGAAGACGTAAACAACGCAGAATATTTTAACACTGTAGCCGAAGAATTCAAGGATTGGATCGGATATGGTGCGGAGAATTATATACTCTGTTCATGGGGACTCTACGATAAAAAACAATTCGAAAGCGATTGCCAGTTATTCAGTATGGATACCGACTGGGTATTGCCTCATGTAAATCTCAAACAACAACATGGCAGCATCCGGAAATTGCAGCGTGCTATCGGAATGAAGAATGCCCTCCACTTGGAGGGAATACCGTTGGAAGGCACCCATCATCGTGGAATTGATGACGCCCGCAATGTAAGCTCCCCATATTTAGGACGGCCACAAATTAGAAAATTTCATTTATAGTTGTAGTTATAGCCCGCTGTGGATTTGTGGGAAACTCTTCCGGAGTTTTCCATAAATCCACGGTTAGCATATCCA
>CABHOK010000015.1 GCA_902168205.1 uncultured Chitinophaga sp.
CTTTTTCATTGTAACTGTGTATTTAAAGGTAATGTTTTAAAACCATCGATTGACCTGGCTCTATAGCTTTTCAACTATAGACCACCTGTGGTCAATCGTACCTTTACACAGTTACTTAGACGCTACCGATAGTTGCTTCACTATAACTTATGTGCTACAAAATATCTGCGATTATCCGCCCCGATAGATATCGGCAAAAAACTAAAGAACGTTATTGAGTTGTTCCTTGATCTTTTCGAGTTCTTCTTTCATGGTTACCACGTGCTTCTGAATTTCCGCATCGTTGGCTTTCGAACCGATGGTGTTTATTTCACGACCTATCTCCTGCGATATAAATCCAAGTTTCTTTCCGTTGGATTGTTTCTCGTTCAGTATCTGTATAAAGTAATCAAGGTGTGATTTCAGCCTCACCTTTTCTTCATTGATATCAAGCTTCTCGATATAGAATATAATCTCCTGCTCCAGGCGGTTGGTATCAAAACCTTCTTCACCAAAGAACGAAACTACATTTCCTTTCAGGCGTTCGCGAATGCGTTGTACACGTTTCGGGTCGAGCACTTCTACTTTTTTCAACTCTTCACCAATTACACCTATACATTCTTTCAACATTTTTTCCAGCACGCTTCCTTCAGTTTTTCTGAACTGGTCGCACTTCTGTATAGCTTCGAGTAAATGTGTTTTTATCTTGTTCCACTCATCATCGTTCGATTCTTCCTTCAGGTTGCTCTGAATTACATCCGGAGAGTTCAACGCCAACTGGAACAAATTATCGTGTGGTGCAATGACGCGATCAGCAAGTCGCTTCAACTCCTGGTAGTATGAAACAAATAACGCTTCGTTGTACGATTGTTTCATCGACTCATCTCCATATCGCTGATAATCGATAACAATGGAAACTTTGCCGCGCTCAAGTTTTTCGCTTATCAGGTTTCTGATTTCTATTTCGCGCTCTGCAAAAATTTTAGGGAGTCGTAAGTTCAGGTCAAGAAATTTTGAGTTAAGACTTTTGATCTCAACACCAATTTGCAGCCGGCCATCATCGTAGGCTGACTGACCAAAACCTGTCATGGATTTTATCATAGAATGAAGTTACAAAATAAAGGAACGGATTCTGTCCGTTCCCTTAAACGTCTGCAAGATAGCAGACTCCAGTGATATCTGTATATACCAATCAGAAATCAAATCCGAGTGTAACGTGCAGCTTCGGACTTCCCACTTTATAGTTTTCAACCGGCCACGCCAGATCGCCTTTAATATAGTATCCCAGCAGCATGGTACGCAAGCCTACGCCATAGCTATATAACCACGGGTTAAGATAGTTCTTGATCTCTGCCTGGAACGGGCCTTGTGTAATAACATTATAGCTTACACTGTTGTTGGATGAGAATGGAGGTGAGCCAGACCAGCTTGTACCAATATCATAGAACGCAGTGAACTGCATATTTCTAAAGAAGTTGGAAGAGATCGGTCCGTTTACCAGCGCACGGATTAACGGCACCCGTAACTCTGCGTTGAACATCATTACGCTGTTACCAAACAACGTTCCATAGTTAAAACCGCGGAGGTTGGTGGCATACTCCATGAAGAGTATATCCTGGTTAGCCGAAGCTACACCGAGCGGGTTCGGTTGTCCTTTGCTTGTAGTTCCGGTATAGCGTGTCTTATTGGCAATCCAGTTATCCATACCACCGAGCATATATACCTTCGGTGAGTTACCGAAGAACGTACCGGCATAACCACGCACCGCCAACACAATCTCCTTATAGATCTGTTGATAGTGACGCAAGTCTGCAGATACCTGTGTAAAGCTCAGATCCTGATTGTTCAGTCCCTGGTGATGTTGGAAGCTGATCTTACCGCGACTACCTTCAATCAGGTTCAACCCGGTAGTAACGGAGTTATCATACACCAACTCTGAACGAACACCAGCGTAGTAATTCGTAACCGGTTCTGCAGATGGAGGGGCAGAAGGGAAATCAGATTCTCCAAGATCGAGCGAGCGTGCTATAGCACCAAATGGTTTTATAGTAAAACGAATACGATCGGATATAGGAAGCGCAGCGCTTATCTCGAGGCGATTGAGTGTATACTTGAAGTCTCGGCTCTCGAGGTTATCTGCTGTCTCAACGGTTTGCCATCGTATAGCCTTGCGATCGAAGCGTATACCAAAGTCGATGAGTGAAGGTAAATATTGGAACTCACCATATACATCACCACCTTGTAAATCAACCGGCACCATCAAGCCTCCGATAAAGCGATAGTTCTCCAACATATCGTTCATCTGTGTCTCAATGAGAAGTCCTAAACTCCGCAGCGGGTCCCACACCAGTGATGTTACCAGGTTATCGGCACTGAATTTGGATTCATAGGGGAAAGGACCTGTAATTCTACTCTTATCGCGTGCCTTCGCATAGCGCGTCAGGAATGATTCGCTCGGCTGATTCTGTTTTACAACATCATCTTCAAAAACATAATTATCGGTATTTACTACATCCGGCTTTTTCTCTGCTCCTGGGTTAGGAATTGAGTCTGTTTGACTCTGAGCGCGCACTGTATCCACAGGTATATTTACAGAGTCCGCAGGCGCGGCAGTAGTATCATTTGCTTTTTGAGATTCTTTGAGACGTGCATTGAGCAGGTCTTTTATACTCATGTTTTTATTTTCTTCCTGCTTACGTTTCTCGCGGATCACACGCGCCTGTTGTAATTCTTTTCTGCGGGTTGCCGGAGTAAACACCTGCCGGTTAATGTTGAACGAACGGTTTACATAAATGCGCTGCTTTTGATTCTCCGTCATTACCATGGCCATCGTTCCGGTGTTAACGTTGAGGTCATAGTTCTTAACGCTGCTGGCGTAGTTTGTGACTTGCGTATATATACCGTTCGTGCTGTTATAGCGGAACAGGTTTATGATACCGCGCTGGTCGCTCAGGTAATAAAATGTATTCTCATCGCTGGCAATAGGGCCTGTATCTTTACTCAGCGTATTGGTAACACGCTTCAGCAAGAGACTGGAACTATCAAGATCGAATACAAAAAGATTATAATTGTTGGTGAGCTTCCCAAACTCAGGTTTTGCATTGGCGCGCAGGGTATCCGTTGTGCGGTTGGACGAGAATACGATGCGATTGGTGTTCGGTATAAATGTAGGATCAAGATCATCGTACAAATCGTTCGTTAATCTTCTTACGCGATCTCTCCGTGCACTTAACAGGAACAGATCACTCTTTCCTTCAAAGTCTGCACTGAGAATTACCAGGCGGCCGTTACCGGAAAAACTAAAGCTGCGAATGTTGCTGAAGCGTTCCAATGCACGTGGCTGTTTGCTGTTCGTGCTCAGGTCGTATAACCAGAATACATACTCACCATGCTTTACACCGATCACGCCCAATGTGTTAGCATCAGACCACGCGATGAGCGGCTGCCGGTAGTCAACCCGTTGGTTGATTACTTTACTTCCACCGGAGATAATCGTTTTGTCTCTTCCGCTTTCGAGTGAGCGGATCTTGATAATATACCTTCCACGATCGTTCTCTGCATATGCTATATGTCTTCCATCCGGACTAACTTTTACAGTGGTATATTCTGTTGTGCGGTTGTTTGGAGATTCGAAGACCAGTGAATCGCCTGCGCTCACGTACGACTTTGCCACTACAGCTTCCATCTCCGAATAGTAACGCTGCCACTCCGTTAACATCTGCTTGAAGCTGATGCCAAGTGTTATCTGAATGCTTTTCTCTTCGTTACGCGTTACGCGGGTATAGTTGAGAATGTTGGCCATGCTGCTCTTGCCATACTTCTCGGTAATAAAATTCCAGATGGACTGTCCTACCAGCGCGGCATCTTTACCCGAAAGCTTTGTTGCACGTTTCGCTTTACGTGTACGCATCAGTTGGCGGATATAGTCATCCATTTCGGCTGTCCAGCCTTTCGCTACATATTGTGATGCACCCGCTACGAACCATTCGGGCAGGCTCATCAGTATAGAACTTTGAAATATATCTTTCAGGTTACCGCCAAACATCATCTCGTTCACCATCAGTTCAGAGATTTTGAAAAGCAGTTCTTCTTTAAATTCCTGTGCAGTACCCAGATGAGCTACTTCTATATAGGGCTTTACAAATTCCGTTTCGCCACCAATCTTGTTGGTGTTACGGTTCAGGCCCATGTTGCTCTGGCGCAGATCCGAAAGCGAGTTATATACAAATACTTTTGTTTTGAAGTAAGGCGGGTAGTCGATCATATCCGTGATGCGATCGAACTCAGCTTCGAGGTATTCGAGTGCTTCCTGCGCAACACCTTTACGGGCATCGTAATAATATACATCAAAATTTTCTCCGCTCAGGTATACCCAATCGAACTGGCGGTATTGAATTCTGTTCTTGCCGAATACTTCCCGTGCCTGCTGGGCTTTTACGGGGGCAGTAATGATTACGGTTAGCAGCAGAACAGCCAGTAATACTCTTCGCAACATCATAAGTTATTTAGGAGAAGTCCAATATACTGATTTATAACGTTCAATATCCACCAGTTTGTTTAAGGGGGTGTCATTTTCCATCCAGCGGATTAAAACATCCGAAAAATACGGTGTCAGGCTTACTCCTTTTGTGCCGAAGCCATTAAAAATTATTACAGCCGGATGCTCGGGATGACTTCCCAACAACGGCCTTCGATCGGGCGTTGTCGGGCGAAAGCCCCACTCCTGACTGATACACTGGTATTGAATATTCATAAGTTCGTTCAATTTTTCTTCGAGCTCAGTTCGTGCTTCGGGTGTAATGCCCGGAGCTTTGTCCTGAAAATTATACGTAGCGCCTATACGCCACTCTCCGCGTTGCAAACCCGGAACGATGTAAACGCCACGATTCACTATAATATTTTCTTCGAAGGCTGTTCTCACCAGAATTGTTTCTCCTTTTAGCGGTCGTATCGGTAGCCAGTTAAACCAGGCGTTAATTCTTGTTCCGTTGCAAAAAATAATTTTTGAAGCTTCGATGTCGCGGTAAATCACACGATCATCTTTTACGATGAGTTCTTCATCGCGCAGCGGCTCGGTTAATAACGTTGCTTCTTTCAGAATCCATTGCCGCACCGCATCAACATACCGGGTTGTGTTGAGGTAGCCGCATTGCCGGAGCAATAATCCTCCGAAGGAATCTTTTACCTGCGCGAATGCAGGTGATGAAAAAATCTTTTCGATATAGGGCGCAAACAACGGATCTGCGCTTCGTCCCATCCACTCGTTCTGTTCCTCGACCGATACGAACGGACGGTACAACGGCATCGGGAAGAAAAATTTTTCTCCCGTAATTTTCTCAGCGTTTGTATAAAAATTGTGCAGGTATGGGAATACCGTATCGGCCATCCATGTCTTTACCATTTTTTTGCCAGTAACCGGATTGAACAACCCGGCCGCTACCCGCGATGAACTGTTATTCTCCGATTCATCAATCACCACTATTTTTTTTCCGCGTGTAAGTAACTGAATGGCTACTGCAGAACCTGCCAGCCCTTGACCAACGATGATGTAATCGACTATGCGCACGTAAATATTTACTAAGGGGTAAAAATGAAAATAAAATAATTGGCCTACTGAAATTTTCCCGACTATTTTTGGCGCATGCTTCAGCTACAGAGTTTTGTTTTTAATCCTTTGCAGGAAAATACGTACGTGTTGTTCGATGAGACAAAGGAATGTGTAATCATCGATCCCGGATGTTACGAGCGGGAAGAGCAGTATGACCTGGCCGATTTTATAGAAACTAATCAACTCAAGGTAGTGAAGCTCCTCAATACACATGGTCATGTTGATCACGTACTGGGCAATGCGTTTGTAAAAGAAACGTACAAAACAAAGCTCTACATTCACGAGCAGGATGCAGCAACCTTGAAGGCTGTGAAAGTATACGCTCCGCATTATGGTTTCTTTCAATACCAGGAGGCAGAGCCAGATATATACCTGAAGGAAGGCGAGGCTGTAACCTTCGGAAATCAATCCCTCGATGTTTTGTTTGTACCCGGCCACGCTCCCGGGCACATCGCGTTTTATCATGCCGCATCCAAAACACTGATTGGCGGTGATGTACTTTTTTACAACAGCATTGGTCGCACCGATTTACCCGGTGGTAATTATGATACGCTGATCGATAGCATTCATCAAAAGTTATTTACCCTTCCGGATGATGTAACGGTATATCCGGGACACGGACCCGAAACCACTATCGGGTATGAAAAGAAAACCAATCCCTTTTGCGCATTGTAACAGGGTAAAGCATTTCATAACAATTCCCCAATAACAAAATCGCTACATTTGATTTGCCTGCACAGGCTATTTATATTTTGAAACTGTGATTTGAATTTATGATCCGTCATCTTCCCAACTTTCTTACATGTTGCAACCTTATCTGCGGATGTCTAGGCATTGTGTTCTTACTGGAAAACCGCGGAGTACCCGCAGCATACTTTGTATGGGCTGCAGGATTGTTTGATTACTTCGATGGCTTTGTAGCACGCCTGCTCAAGGTAAGTTCGCCTATCGGTAAAGAACTTGATTCACTTGCCGATGTCGTAAGCTTTGGTGTGCTGCCTGCATTGGTTATGTACAAACTGATTGGTGAACATAGCACGAGTGAAGCGCTTCCCTATATCGGTTTTACCATCGCTGCGTTTTCAGCACTGCGTTTAGCGATCTTCAACATTGATGAGACACAGACCGATTCATTTAAAGGATTGAACACTCCTGCCAACACACTTTTCATCACTTCACTGCCGCTGTTGCCGCCTGCTATGGGTGCGTGGCTTTACCAAGACTGGCTGCTGGTAGCCATTACGTTGGTGTTTTCGCTGCTGCTGGTTTCGCGTATCGAGATCTTCGCGCTGAAATTCAAAAATTTTACCTGGGCTGATAACAAGACCAGGTTTACCTTCCTTCTGCTGGCCGTATTATTATTGGCTTTATTTCAGGTAACGGCAATACCCTTTATTATACTTTTATACATCGGACTTTCGTTAGGGGTCAAAGCCTTTTCAAAAAAGAATTCGGTATAACTTTTTTTCAACGCTTTGAGACTTTGTACTACCATCCTGTATGCCCTGCTTCTTTTTGTTTTTAGTATAAAAGCAAAAGGACAGTCGTCTGTGCTGAGCAGCGGGAAGTGGTATAAAGTAGCGGTCGAAAAAAATGGTGTATACAGAATTTCATACAACGATTTTAAGAAAATGGGTTTCGATGCCGGCTCTATCGACCCGCGCAAAATAAAGATATTCGGCAATGAAGGCGGTATGCTTCCGCAAGCCAATGCAGCATGGCGCCCGACTGATCTTACGGAGAATGCCATCTATGTTTACGGAGAAGAGGACGGTATATTTAACTCCGGAGACTATATACTCTGGTATGCCGAAGGACCCGACCTGGTGCAATACGATGTGCAGAGAAGTATATTTCGATACGAAAGCAATTTATACAGCACCAAAAATTTTTACTTTGTTACCGTTGGTAATGAAAACGGTAAACGAGTAGCGTCAACAGCATCGGCAGCCGGCAGCTTCCCCACGATACAAACTTTCGATGATTATTTTTATCACGAGCTTGACAGTTACAACGAACTCGAATCAGGCAGAGAATGGTTTGAACGATTAACACTTGATCAGCAAAGTTATACCGCTGCCATAGCCGGTATTGTTGACAACTCATCAATCAAAGTAGTATCGGATGTTATGGGACAATCCACTAAAAGCTCATCGTTCCAGATGACCTGGAATAATACACCGATCCTTCAGCAAAGCATTGGCACCATTTCCGATTCACAATACGGCATAAAAGGTATTCACAACCGCGATACTATCTCTATTAATTCCTCCACGGTGAGTGCATCATCAACCTCCAGCCAGGAAATAAAATATACCTATACCAAAAGCGGAAGCGGCACGGGCTATCTGGATTTCTTCTTATTGAATGTAGAACGTAAGCTTGCCCTTTATGGCAGTCAGACTATATTTCGTTCGCTCGCCAGCTTAAACAACGCCACCTCTACATTTTCCATAGCAGATGCCAGCAACGTTACCATCTGGAATGTTACTGATCCGTATACTCCTGCAATACAACAATATACTCTTCAATCATCACAGGCTTCGTTTTCAATTGCTACGGAATCGTTAAAGGAATTTATCGTTTTCAACAATGATATACCGGCTCCACAATTAGTAGGCAGCCTATCAAACCAGAATCTTCATGGTATATCAACACCCAACCTGGTTATTGTAACACATCCTTCTTTTAAAGACGAAGTTATGAGACTTGCGGCCCATCGCGAGGGACATAGCGGCTGGACAACTGCAGTTGTAACTACTGATGAGGTCTACAATGAGTTTTCATCCGGCCGGCAGGATGTATCTGCTATACGTGATTTCGCAAGGCATCTTTACACTAAAAATCCGTCAGCATTAAAAGCATTGCTGTTGGTTGGTAAAGCATCGTATGACTATAAAGATCGTGTTACCAGCAACACAAACTATGTAGCTACATACGAGTCGCGTAATTCGCTTACACCGCTTGAGACATACTCGTCTGATGATTACTTCGGATTTCTGGAGAATGCCGATGGCAATTGGGGCGAAGGTATAATTCCGGAAAGTCACACACTCGAAATTGGTGTTGGGCGTTTACCTGTGAAGACTATAGATGAAGCCAAAGACGTTATCAATAAGATCATTGATTACGACACCAACAAGAAATCGTATGGCTCGTGGAGAAAGAACATTGTGTTTGTTGCTGATGACGGCAGCAACTCCGATTCTTATACTACGGCACACCAATCGCAAGCCAACACACTGGCTAATTCGCTTGAAGCTGCAACAGCAGGATTGAATACAAAGAAATTCTTCCTGGGAACCTATACAAAAACGGTAAAACCTAATGGGGAATCTATACCGGAAGCAACGAACGACATCATTGACAATTTCGATCGCGGAGCTTTGATCATTAATTATACCGGTCATGGTAATGAACGTGTCTGGGCCGATGAGCAGGTATTTACCAACTTTAACATTGATGAATTGGAGAATACGCGTTACCCATTCCTGGTAACAGCTACGTGTGAGTTTGGCCGGCAGGATGATCCTGCGCAAATATCCAGTGCAGAACTTAGTGTATTGCATGCTAACGGAGGCGCTATAGGTCTGGTAACAACTGCGCGGCCGGTATATTCATTCACCAATTTTGAATTGAACAAAGCATTTTACGAAGCACTGCTTGAAAAAGAATCCGGACAGTATCTGCCGATCGGAGAAATTTTTCGCAGAACAAAAAACAACAGCATCAGCGGTGTTGGCAATCGTAACTTTTCATTGCTGGGCGATCCATCACTTACCCTTGCTATACCTTCACTTTCAGTGCGGGTTACCGATATAAAAACAGCTTCCGGTTCTGATACTTTAAAAGCATTATCTGCTGCGATTATCAAAGGCGAGGTCATCCATGAAAATGGAAGTCGTGTAGAGGATTTTCAGGGTACACTGGAAGCAACGTTGTTTGATAAGCAGACTGAATTTGTAACGATCGGTAAAAACAACCCGGCCTTCCGCTACAACGAGTGGCACAACATTTTATACAGAGGAAAGGCATCGATAAAGAATGGTGAGTTCGAATTTCAGTTTATCGTTACCAAGAATATGGCGTACGAGATTGCTTCCGGTAAATTAAGTTTATATGCAGCAGACTCTGCAAAAACGCAGGATGCAGCCGGGGCTACATCTGACTTTAAAGTTGGCGGAAGCGAAAAAAATCCGGCAACCGATAACACCGCACCTGCTATAGCGCTTTACATGAATGATACAACGTTTATGAATGGCGGTATAGTTAGTCCGGATGCAACACTGTTGGCAAGATTACAGGATGCCAATGGTATAAATGTTTCGGAATATGGCATTGGCAGCACGATGGTTGCTATACTGGATGACGATGAAGTATATGTAGTAAGTGATTATTATATAGCAGACGAAAATGATTTTACGAAAGGATGGTTAAACTTTCCTCTTCGTAACCTGGCTGCCGGTAAACATACTATTACGTTGAAAGTATGGGACACCTATAACAATCCGGCAGAGGCCCGTATTGATTTTACCGTAACCGATGGTGAAAACCTTGTCATTGAAAAGTTTGCGAACTACCCGAACCCGTTCCAAACCGAAACCACGCTATATTTTACCCATAACCGCGCAGGCGATGATCTGGAAGCAGAACTGGCGGTTTATACTTTAACCGGACAGTTATTAGCAACCTATTCATACACTATAGAAGAAAGTGCATATCTTGTGGAATTGGCGAAAATGGAAGGGAATGAAGACCTCCGCAAAAAACTTGTGCCCGGTTTATACTTAGCACGCGTGGCGGTTCGTTCCTTAACCAACAACTCCAAAAATGAACGGCTTACAAAGCTTATTGTTGTTAATTAATTATCTTTACAGCGCTTGAAAAATACATTAATGAATTTCAGAGTAACACCTGCCATTGTACTTGTGGCCTTTTCATGTCAGTTTGGATTTGCTCAGGTAACTAATCCGGATGAACTTATAGGACAGGACAACGCCATTACTACGGCCGTTCCTTTTCTTGCTATATCCCCTGATGCACGTCATGCGGCTCTTGGTGATGCCGGTGTAGCTACCTCACCTGATGCAAACTCTGCCTATTGGAACGCAGGGAAGCTGGCCTTCATTGATAAAAAATACGGTGGAACACTTTCCTATACCCCATGGCTCGGCAAGATTGTAAACGATATGTGGGTTGGATATTTTTCCGGCTACTATAAAATCAACCGCGAACAGGCTATCGCTGCATCCATTAAGTATTTTGATTTGGGTGATATCACCTTCAATACTGGTCCTGGTCAGGGCGATATTATCGGTGAATTCAACCCACGCGAATTCGCGATTGATGTTACCTATTCGCGCATGCTTACCGAGAACTTCAGTATCGGTGGTTCCCTCCGCTATATACACTCTAACCTTACCGGTGCCTTTACGCAGATTGATGCGAAACCGGCAAACAGTGTTGCTGTAGATTTAGGGTTATACTATACCAAACCAATTCAGGGCGCTAAAAACTCTACACTCTCTATTGGTGCTGCTATATCAAACATCGGTGCAAAAATTACCTATACCGACAGCGAGAACAAGGATTTTATACCAACCAACCTTCGCCTGGGTACAGCCTATACAACTGAACTCGATCCGTATAACAAAATTACGTTCACGGTAGACTTCAATAAATTACTGGTACCCACCCCGCCTGTACGCGACCAGGACGGGAACATTATTGCCGGAAAAGATGATAAAGATAAATCGCTGCTGAGCGGTATATTCGGATCATTCTCGGATGCACCGGATGGATTCAGCGAAGAGATCAAAGAGATTATGACATCAGTAGGTGTTGAATACTGGTATAACGATCTGTTTGCTGCACGCCTCGGTTATTTCAACGAAGCGAAGACAAAAGGAAATCGTAAGTATATGACGATCGGGTTAGGCTTCCGTAAAGACCGTTTCGGTTTTGATGTAGCATACCTGGTACCTACCAATAAACGCGAACATCCGCTGGCAGAAACAATCCGTTTTACACTGTTGCTGAACATCAGCGAGACACAAACGGAGAAATCTGAATCCGTTACTGACTAATCGCGCATGATAGATCGCAGCATAGCTCCCTCCTTCACCAGGAGTACTGATTTTGAATTGATCAGACCAGAAGAACTTACGTTGCCAAATGGCGCGAAAGTTTTTTTTGTTTCTGGCGGTACCCAATCGGTTATTCGTGTTGAAATTATACTGAAGGCCGGGCGCTGGTTCGAGAGCGTGTGGGGCGCATCTCATTTTTCTTCACAGCTTCTGTCAAAAGGAACTTCCCGGAAAAGCAGTTTTGAAATTGCACAGATCTTCGATCAGTATGGTGCGCATTTTGAAATTAGTCCGGGGCTGGATATAGTATCTATCGCACTCTATACCCTGACTAAAAATTTACGACCAACACTGGCGCTGGTTCGCGAACTGCTGGAAGATTCTGTGTTCCCTGAAAAAGAATTAACGCAGTCCAGAAATATATACCTTCAGAACCTGAAAGTTAATAACGAGAAAACGAGCTTTCAGGCATCCAAACTTTTCCGCAAGAAACTGTTTGGCGAGAATCATCCGTATGGGAAAGAACTCGAAGCTGAAGATGTTACTGCGTTAACAACAGAGCAACTCAAGGAACACTATACTTCGCTCGGAAAAGATTTTACGTTGATTGTTTCAGGCAAAGTGGATGATGCCGGCAAGCAAAATATAATTGAAGCATTCAGCGCGCTTCCTCATCGGGTTGTATCTGAAAAACAGATATCGACTGATACCATTAATACATTACACGAGCGCATCAGCAAGAAAGGAAGTGTACAGTCTTCCATTCGCATGGGCCGCAAGGCTATAGCACGTTCGCATGCCGACTATGCATCCGTATTATTTCTCAATCATATACTGGGCGGATACTTCGGCTCGCGCCTGATGAAGAACATTCGTGAAGACAAAGGATTATCGTATGGTATATATGCATCCCTGCATACCCTGCAGCACGACAACTATACTGTTATAGGAGCGGATGTAAACAACGAAAACCTTGATCTTACCTTTGAGGAGATTCATAAAGAACTGAAACGCCTGCGCACAGAACTGATTGATGCCGAAGAGCTGGAAATAGCCCGCAATCATTTTATCGGGAGTCTGCAGGCTGAAATCACTACTCCTTTTGCACACGCTGACAAGATCAAAAATATATTCCTGTTTAACCTGTCGCAGGATTACTACCAGAAACTGATCAACACCATTGACAGTATACAAGGTGAAGAACTGATGGGCATCGCAGCCAAATACTTCGCAGAAGATTCGTTTATTGAAGTGGCTGTGGGCTAATATATAGCCGCTTCTGTATCAGGATCAGATTATCTCCGGTATTTCCAATTGAACGGTGGTGCCTCGGCCTACTTCTGATTCGATGTTGATGTTCCCGTTCAATTTATCAACAGCTTCCTTTACAATATATAGTCCTAAACCCGAGCCGGCACCATCATCGGTAGCGCGGTAAAACATTTTATAGATGTTGGGTAAATGTTCTTTCTCGATTCCTTTACCATTGTCTTCAATAGCCAGTTTGGCCAGATTCTGATTGATTGTTACCTGTACTTTTATAACCGGGTCTCTTCCGTTCCGATAGCGAATGGCATTTGAAATTATATTATTCAGAATAACTTTCAGTCTCCAGCGATCGCAGAAGAACGGAGCATCCTGCTGAATGTTGACAACACGCTCCACCGATTTACCGGTGCTCGTAGCAAACTTCAACTGGTTGAACGTCTCTTCAATAAGCGGCTCGAATTGTATAGGCTCGCGTTTCACTTCAAGGCGCGAGTTGCGCGACTGATCGAGTATCTCCTTAATGAAATGATCCTGCTGCAGGGCGCTCTTGTTGATCATGTCGAGATACATATCTTTCATCGCTACATCTTTATCAATGCGTGCGAGATTGATTAGTCCCAATACCGAAGCTATAGGAGCACGCAGATCATGCGAAACACTATATACAAAATTGTCCAGCTCGGTATTGCGTTTACTCAGCTCGTGGTTGGTGCGTTGTAATTTTTCTTCAGCAACCTTGCGCGTTCCAATTTCATCGTTCAATGCCTTTGTACGTTCCTGCACCATTTGCTCCAGGTTCTCATTAAACTCCTGCAACTGGTGCTGTGCATCCAGACGTTCTTTTACCGTTGCCGAAAGAATAATAGTAGATATACTGATAACCCCTATAAAGATCTGCAGCAACAGCATCGAGTTATCGGTACCGCTAAGTATAAAAGGACCGATACCGTGTACCGTAAAGTATATCGAGATGAGCGACACAATGAGTACACCGGCTATCGCCACAATTAACTCAAACCGAAACGCAAGCCATAATAAAAACGGAAGCGCTAATAAAGGCAGCGCCCGCTGCATGGTGATAGTAAGATAGTCTACCTGCAGCAACAGGTATATAGCAACAATACCCAGAAAGTAAATACCAACTTCAATAACCCTCGCTGGCGACAACGTTACTTTAATCTTGCGTGCTACGGAAAGAATAAAAGGTGTAAAGAGTAATATACCTACTACGTTCCCCACCCACCATGAAAACAGTATGCGCGTAATACTATCGGACGCTATAACATTATTAAAATATAGGCTGCCTGCACCAATGCTCGCCCCGGCCAGACACATAATAAGTGCTACAAACAAAAAGCGAAACGTATTTCGTGCATGCCTGAACGGGTAGGAATCTTTTATCCAGAGTTTAACCATATAATTACCTGCCACCGCTTCAATTGTATTACCAATAGCAATCGCACTGCTTACAGTAATAATAGTCTGAGGTCCCAGTCCAGGATTATTCCAGTACGCCATGATGTTGGCAATAAGAGCACCAATCGTTATGCCGGGCCAGACCGATCTGCCCATGAGTATCACCAAAGCAAAGGCAATTCCTGACGGAGGCCATGCCGGCAAAGCAGACATGTTTTCGAAAGCAAGAAAATATCCGAGGCGGGCAAAGAGATAATATAGTATCGCGACACCTATGATTTTTAAATCCAGGCTGTATTTAAGCGGGAGTTTAAGGGTAGGCATTAATTCTCTCACAGTCAAACAAATATATACCGTAAAAATCTATTTCAAGCAATTCATGCAGAAGGAAACACCTTTCTGAAAGACAGAAGGACGCTTTTAAGGGTTGAAGTGACAGTAAAGGATATTGATCCGCTTAATTTATGCCATCAAACACGGGCTAAGCGTATAACAAACAGTGCATTAGTGTATATCCGTGTTATTTGCCGGCATCATTGATCGCCTGACAAGCTTTGCACTAACCAATGAATATTTATCTTCACGAAGTTTTTTAGACCTGCTATGGATCTTACTATCTTCTTCTCTCCGGTAAGTGAATCGCTGTATGCTGACATCACTTCGGCTTCCAGTTTTTTCAAAAATATATCTATATATGGCGATAAGATGCCCGACTATAGAGGTGCGCATGTTGCTATTATTGGCATAGGAGAAGAGCGAGGCTCACAGCTAAACAAAGGCACTGCCTCTGCACCTGATGTGGTGCGCAGAAAATTATATACACTCAAGCGTGGTACAGGAGCCTACCGTATAGTAGACCTCGGCAACTTAAAGCCCGGGCACGACCTGGAAGAAACCTATACGCGCATCAGCGAAGTTTGTCGCATGCTGCTGGAAAGCAACGTACTGCCTATCCTCATTGGTGGTTCTCACGACCTCGACTATGGCCAGTACTGCGGTTACGAAACGCTCGATAAACTGGTAAGTCTGCTGAACGTAGATGCATTCCTCGACCTGGAAGATAAAGAGCAAGGCCCGAGCAACCAACATATACATCGCATACTACTGCACGAACCTAATTATCTTTTCAGCTACACGCACCTCGCGTATCAGAGTTATCTCATCGACCCGATGTCGGTGGCTATACTGGAGAAATTATACTTTGAAGCATTTCGTATCGGGCAGATGCGTACCAACATGCAGGAGATGGAACCTACCATCCGCAATGCAGATATGTTGTCGTTTGATGTTACGGCTATTCGCTCTTCCGATGCTCCGGGTAACGCCAACGCTCAACCCTTCGGCTTAACGGGTGAGGAAGCCTGCCAAATCTGCTGGTATGCAGGGCTCAATGAGAAACTGAGTTCACTCGGATTTTACGAGTATAATCCGGAGCAGGATGATGTTCACAAGAAAACAGCTTCCATTATTGCTACCATGATCTGGTATTTTATTGAAGGATACTATCATCGTAAGAATGAACAGAATTTCAGAAGCAATGATTTTCTCAAGTACTCGGTGTCTATGCCGGTAGATCCGGAAGTAATAACATTCTACAAAAGTAAATTAAGCGAGAAGTGGTGGATGGAGGTTCCGTATCCCAACGGACGTGAACGCTATGCACGCAACAGCATTGTTCCATGCAGTTACAACGACTACCAGGCGGCCATTCGCGGTGAAGTTCCGGAGCGCTACATCAGCACACTTGCCAAACTGATTTAAAATTTCTTTGCTGTAGCGCTTTGCTACATTTGCCTATGAAACTTCTTGATATTGTCATACTCTCGCTCGCAGTGGGCTTTCTCATTATTGGTATACACCAGGTCATGGTGCTGGGGCTTGGCCAGGCGTATTGGGCGCTGATGTTAACGCTTGTGCTCTTCTTTGTTTTTACGTTACGTAAACGGGGTAAGAACTGAATTTTTTATCGTCAACAATCCCCCGCAGTTAACGTTTGCAGAAATTGTTCACAGGCTCCAAAAAAAGCTGCTTTTAGGTCGCTTAAATTTCTGCTTTTCAGTGCGCTTCATACGATTTTTCGGATTTTTAAGAACGATGTTTTTCTAATACGCAGAACGGGTTAAATTTGCGGCTCTTTAAAAATTACTTATGGCATTTATTGGAACATTGCGCAGCAAGATGGGCACCTGGGTGGTGATCTTTGTATTTGTTGCGATTGCTGCATTTATTCTGGGCGATATCTTCAGTGGTAAATCAAACATCATGAACTGGGGACGGAACTCAGTCGGTGAAATCGGAGGTAAAGAAATTTCTTACGATGAATACCAGGCTGTAATCCGTGAACGTGAAGCGAACTGGTTTTTAAATACTGGCCGCGAACCTGGCGAACGTGATATGCCTTCTATCCGCCAGCAGGCCTGGGATCTTCTCATTGCCCGCCACGCGATTCAACCTCAAATTGAAGATGCGGGTGTAGAAGTTACCGAAGATGAAGTGTGGGATATGGTGCAAGGTAAAAATGTTGATCAGGGTGTGCGCCAGGCTTTCACCAATCAGCAGACCGGACAGTTCGAGCCAGATAAAGTTGTGGCTTACCTGAAACAGATCCAGTCAATGCCTGAAACTTCTGAACCACGCATTCGCTGGGAATTATTTCAGCGCGACCTGAAGCCGGGCCGTGAGCGTATCAAGTATGAAAACCTGCTTATCAAATCGGCATACGTAACCAAAGCAGAAGCTGAACGCGAATATCATTTAGCTACTGATGTTGCTGAAATAAAGTATCTCTACGTTCCTTACTACGCCATTAGTGATTCTTCGGTGCAGATTACCGATGCTGACTACGAAGCATACTATAACAAGAACAAAGAAAAATTCAAGACAGACGCTACACGCGACATCAAGTATATCAGCGTACCGGTTATACCTTCTGCTGACGACTCTGCAGCCGTGAATGATGATCTGAAAAGAGCTGTTGAAGAATTTAAATCTTCAAGCGAAGATTCAGTGTACGCAAGCAACAACACCGAAGGACAAACTCCATTTCTGAAATATACTCCTGCATCGTTGCCTTCTTTCATTTCTGAAAGCGACCTCGTAGAAGGAAATGTTATCGGTCCGGTGCTCGATGGAGAAACATACAAGGTAGTAAAAGTTTCAAAAGTATTTAACGATACGATCTATAGCGCCCGTGCAAAACATATACTGATCAAGTGGGCAGATGCCAGTGACGCAGCCAAAGCTGAGGCAAAAGAAAAAGCACGTAACATTCTGAAAGACATTAAAGGCGGAGCTTCTTTCGAAGCGAAGGCCCGCGAATTCGGAACAGACGGAACAGCATCGCGTGGTGGTGACCTCGGCTGGTTCAGCAGCGGACAAATGGTGAAGCCTTTCCAGGATGCCGTATTTGGTGCATCAAAAGCTGGTGTATTGAACGATGTTGTTGAAACTGAATTCGGATACCACATCATTGAAGTTAGTAATGCAAAAACCAACAAAGCCTATAACTTGGCAATCGTAGAACGTCAGATTGTTCCAAGCGATGCTACTACTAACGAAGCGTTCCGCAAAGCAGAAACTTTTGCGGCCGGTATATCCGATGTAAAAGAATTCGAAGCGAAAGCACAGCAGTCTGGTCTTATCGTGCAGGAAGCAAAGAGCATCAGCGCTGGTGACAGACGCATCGGTACATTAGGGGAAGCCCGCCAGATTGTAATGTGGTTATTCCGCGATGCATCTACTGGTAAAATTTCACAGGTATATGATCTTCAGGATCAAAACGTAGTAGCGATCATGACAGGTGAAGTAAAGAAAGGTTACAAGCCACTTGAACTGGTGAAAGAAGAAATTACACCTGCTGTTCGTAACGAAGTAAAAAGCAGAACCATTATCGAGAAGCTGAACGGCTTGAAAGGTACAACACTCGAAGAAGTAGCAAGCGGTTTTGGCAGTGATGCTAATGTATATACCAGCAGCGATCTTCGCCTGAGCAGCAACTCTCTGCCAACAGTAGGTTTCGATCCGCAGGCAGTAGGTACAGCGTTCTCATTAGAGAATGGCAAACGCTCTAAGCCGGTAGCCGGTGATAACGGTGTTGTAATTGTAGAACTTCAGAGCAAGACAATTGCTCCTGCTATAGCAGACTACAGCAACTACAAAACACAACTTGAACAAAACAGTCAGAACAGAAGCAGCTTCAGCATTGCAGAAGCGATCAAAGAGAAATCAGAGATTGAAGACAAGCGCTACAAGTTTTTCTAAGCTATAATTAACTTTTAAACGGCCACGCCCTGACCGCAACGTCAGGGCGTTGCTTTTTACGCATGGATCAGAATTGGCTCAATAACTTCCGCGAAAAACTCGACCAGCATCATGTTTGGCCATCGCTATACATGTTCAAATTTATTGTGCCTACCGGTAAAGAAAACGAAGTCAAGCAACTGTTCCCGAACCATACCATTACCGAAAAGCTTTCGAACAAGGGTAACTATACCAGCATCACCATTCAGATGATGATGCCCTCCGCAGAAGCCGTTATAGAAATTTACGTGCGTGCCTCCAAGATAGAAGGTATAGTAGCGCTTTAGCGAACCCATCCTATATACCAAAGCCCTCAGGCTTTCATCCACTCCTGTCATATTTACCAGCGTTGATAAAAATCATACGGCAGCGAATCAGGTAAAATTTGTAAACTGGGATTTGAATCATATGTCATGAAAAAAATCCTGATCTCCTCTCTCCTGCTGAGTTTTACTATAGCAGCATTTTCACAGCGCACACTCAACCCATCGGATGTATATAAAATAAAATCGGTATCCGATCCTCAACTATCACCCGAAGGCAAATGGGTTGCTTATGTACTCTCCACACCTGATTCCGCCAAGGACAAATATGACAGCGACATCTGGATGATTAACTGGGAGGGCACTGAATCAATACGATTAACAGCAAGTGCCGAAGGCGAGAACAGACCTCGCTGGTCACCCGATGGTAAATATTTAACCTTTCTCTCTTCACGGTATGAAACCAAAGCTTCGCAGATATGGAAGCTTGACCGGAGAGGAGGTGAAGCTGTAAAACTTACCGAATTGAAATACGGCATCAGCGACTATGTATGGAGTCCTGATTCAAAGAAGATCGTAGTGATCATTAAAGACCAGGAGTCGATCGATGATAAAGACAAAAAGAAAACCACACCGCCTGTTGTTATAGATCGCTATCATTTCAAAAGCGATGGCGATGGCTACCTTGAACACAAGCGTGATCATTTATACCTCTTCGATGTAGAGACTAAAAAACTCGATACACTTACCACGGGCGATTTTGATGAGGGAACTCCGGTCTGGTCGCCCGACAGTAAATATATAGCGTTCGCGAGTAATCGCTCAGCGGATGCAGATCGTAACGCGAACACCGACATCTGGATTATCGAAGCAAAGAAGGGCGCTAAGCCTCGCCAGCTCACCACCTGGAAAGGTGCCGACACCAATCCATCGTGGAGTCCAGATGGAAAATATATAGCTTATATGCAATCGCGGCTGGAGTCGTTCAATATATACGATCAGCCCTATCTGGCACTTATACCTGCGCAAGGTGGACAACCTGTTTTGCTTTCACAAAAAATTGATCGCGATATAGCAGCACCGCGCTGGTCTGCCGATAGCAAATATATCTATACCACTATACAGGACGATCGCACCAGTCACATCATATCATTTGATCTCGCAGGCAATCATAAAGCTGTTACTACCGGTGAGCAGGTATTCTTCCCTGTACAGGGAGGCACACAAAATCGTTGGGTTGCTATAGCGAGTGACGCACAAACACCCAATGAAATTTACACCCTCGACAACGGAAGCAAGAAAAGATTAACCTATATACACGATGATTTTCTAAAGCAGGTAAAACTCGCCACCGTAAAAGGCTTTAACTCTACCAGTAAAGATGGCACCGTTGTAGGCGGCATATTATACTGGCCTGCCGGTAAACCAACAAACGAAAAATTACCGCTTATACTCTGGATACATGGCGGACCAACTTCGCAGGATGACTATGCATTCGATCTCACGTCACAAATACTTGCAGCAAAAGGTTATGCTGTCGCCAATGTAAACTATCGCGGCAGCAGTGGTAAAGGCATGGCTTTCAGTAAAGCTATATTTGCCGATTGGGGCAATAAAGAAGTAATGGATTTACTCGGAGCCGTTGATCACCTGGTAAAGATTGGTGCTGCCGATCCTAACCGGCTCGGTATAGGAGGCTGGAGTTATGGTGGTATATTAACCGACTACACTACAGCAACCGATCCGCGCTTTAAAGCAGCATCCAGTGGTGCAGGCAGTGCCCTGCAGTTATCCATGTATGGATCGGATCAGTATACTTTGCAGTATGAGACAGAGTTAGGTGTACCCTGGAAAAATGCTGACAAGTGGATGAAGGTTTCCTATCCGTTTTTTAAAGCTGATAAGATTAAGACACCAACGCTCTATATGGTGGGTGAAAAAGATTTCAACGTACCGGCTGCAGGCAGCGAGCAAATGTACCAGGCGCTGAAAACATTAGGCGTACCAACACAATTTGTTGTATACCCGGGGCAGTTTCATGGCATTACTGTACCAAGCTATCAGAAAGACCGGTTGATCCGCTGGACAGCCTGGTACGACAAGTATATAGGTGATCCGCTGAATCAAACCTTGCCACCCAAAAAATAATGCTTACCTTTTTGCCAGGTTGAGTAAACTTAAACAGGAAGTGTTATGGAATGGAAACTTGAAAACAATAAACTGAAGAAGACCTTTACGTTTAAAGATTTCTCAGAGGCATTTGCGTTCATGACTCGGGTGGCATTGGCTGCCGAAAAGATGAACCATCACCCGACATGGACAAACACCTGGAATACAGTTAGCATCGAACTCTCCACACATGATGCAGGCGATACCGTAACAGATCGCGATCATAAACTGGCAAAGTCAATTGATGCATTAACGCCTTAGATTTTTTAACCTGCGCTATATATTTACAGATTCATAGAACTACAGGCCCGGTATAGCCGGGCCTATATTAATGATCATGTCTTTACCATCACTATACATTGTACCCACTCCTATCGGTAACCTGGCCGACATTACACTGCGCGCACTGGAAGTTCTCAAATCGGTTGATCTTATCCTGGCGGAAGATACACGTACATCCGGGTTTCTGCTAAAGCACTATACCATTAGTAAACCGTTGCAGAGCTTTCATAATTTCAACGAGCATAAAATTCTGGCGAGTCTCATTGAGCGCATGGAGAAAGGCGAAGTAATGGCGCTTGTGTCTGATGCAGGTACACCGGGTATTTCTGATCCCGGCTTTCTGATTATACGCGCTGCACTGCAGGCAAATTTAAAAGTTGAATGTTTACCAGGACCTACCGCGTTTGTACCGGCATTGGTAAAATCAGGATTACCATCGGATCGATTTGTGTTCGAAGGATTTCTTCCGCAGAAAAAAGGAAGACAAACTTTATTAAAACAACTGGCCGAGGAAGAACGCACCATGATCTTCTATGAGTCACCCTATCGCCTGGTAAAAACACTGGAGCAATTCAAAGAGTATCTCGGAGCTGACCGGAAAGCATCGGTGTCGCGCGAGCTCACCAAGATGTTTGAAGAGACTGTGAACGGAACAATCGAAGAAATATTGACACACTTTCAGGCCAAGGAAGTAAAGGGAGAAATTGTAATTGTTGTAGCTGGCAAAGAAAGCTAGTAACGTAATACGTGCTAGCTACCGGACATCATCTGTCCGTACGCATTATGAAGTACTGATAACTTCTGTTACCGGAAATTAATATCCATAACCGGAAAGTATATTTCGCGTTCCATACTTATATTCACCATCTTAAACTCAAACAACCATGCATGCGATAAACCTCGAAAGCATTCAACGGGATGTGTTCTCTATTTGTGAAGAAGTCGGAGAATTTATTCGAAAAGAAGGAGCTGATTTTGATCTTACACGAATTGAACAAAAGACAAGTTTTAATAACCTGGTGTCTTATGTAGATAAAGAAGCAGAGCGCAGATTAGTAACAGCGCTTACCAAAATATTTCCACAGGCAGGTTTTATTACCGAAGAAGGAACGGTTGAACAATCTAAAAACAGTGAGTATAACTGGGTAATCGATCCGCTGGACGGCACCACTAATTTTCTGCACGGGCTTCCCATCTTTGCTATCAGCATTGGGTTAACACGCAACGACCAAACTATTCTCGGAGATGTATACCACATCATGCGCAAAGAATGTTTTCACGCCATTGAAGGCGGCCCTGCGTATTGCAACGACAGAGTAATTAAAGTATCGGCAGTGCCAACACTGAGTGAAAGTCTGCTGGCTACCGGCTTCCCATACTATCATTCTGAAAAGAAAGATGTATACCTCGAAATCATCAAAGAATTTCTGGAGAAGTCGCACGGTATACGAAGACTCGGCAGCGCGGCAATTGATCTTGCCTACGTTGCATGTGGAAGGCTCGAAGGATTTTTTGAGTATAACCTCAATGCATGGGATGTAGCAGCCGGTACATTTATCGTACAGCAAGCCGGTGGTAAAGTAACTGATTTCAAAGGTGGCAACAATTTTGTTTTTGGCGGAGAGCTTTGTGCCGGCAACAATTTTGTGCAGGGCGAAATGCTCAACCTGATCCGATCAAAATGGCATTGATATAGTTGATCGCATTGATCAATATACACTATATATAGCTGGTGTGTCATCTATCTTTTCCACGACACACCAGCTCTCTTCTACAAACACTCATTAATCAATTATAAATAATTCCTCATGTTGCATTTCAAACCAAAACCGCATTACAAAACCCTTTTGCTTCTGTTGCTGGTTCTGCTCGCAAACGTGCTCTATGCACAGGATAAACTTGCGCAAAAGATACCGGTAGATCCCAATGTAAAGATCGGCAAGCTTAGCAACGGCCTCACCTACTATATACGAAAGAACCTGAAGCCTGAGAAAAAAGTAGAGCTTCGCTTAGTCGTGAATGCAGGGTCTATTCTGGAAGATGACGATCAGCAAGGTCTCGCGCACTTTACTGAGCACATGGCCTTTAACGGTTCCAAAAATTTCAAGAAGAACGATCTCGTATCCTTTCTTCAATCTATTGGTGTAGAATTTGGCGCTGATCTCAACGCTTACACAAGCTTCGATGAAACCGTATATATACTTCCGATCCCTACTGAAAAGAAAGAGAATATAGACAAAGGTTTCCAGATACTTGAAGACTGGGCCAGCACGGTTGCCTTTGAAAATGCCGAGATCGACAAAGAGCGTGGTGTAGTACTGGAAGAATCGCGTCTTGGTAAAGGTGCGCAGGAGCGCATGCAGAAAGTATATTTACCCAAACTGTTGGAAGGTTCTAAATATGCCGAGCGTTTACCAATCGGTAAAGACGATATTCTGAAAGGGTTCAAGTATGATGTTATCAAACGCTTCTACAAAGACTGGTACCGTCCTGATCTGATGGCAGTAGTAGTGGTTGGTGATATAGAAGTTGCTGATGCCGAAAAGTATATCAAAACACATTTTGAGAAAATAAAGAATCCATCGAAGGAACGCACACGCGTTGAGCCTCCGGTACCTGCCAGACAAAAATCGGAAGCCGTTGTAGCTACTGATAAAGAAGCTACCAACCACGTAGTTCAGATATACTATGCCACACAGAAATCTACACCGGAAATTACCGTAGGTGATTACCGCGCCTATATGGTAAGAAACTTATTTACCAGTATGCTGAGCCAGCGCATGCAGGAGCTTACACAATCTGCAAACCCTCCGTTTATTTTTGGTGGCAGCAGTCTGAGTGGTTTTGTGCGTGGCTACGAAGCGTATGCATCGTATGCTGTATTGGGTAAAGGTGGTGTAGAGCCTGCGTTGAACGCCATCATTCTTGAAAATGAACGTGCCCGCAAGTTTGGATTTACAGCCGCTGAACTGGACCGCACCAAAAAGACGATGATGAAGGGTATGGAGCGCGCCTATAATGAGCGTGACAAAACTGAATCAGATAATTTTGTTCAGGAATATATCAATAACTTCCTGGAGAAAGAACCTATACCGGGCATTGAAGTGGAGTACAGCTACTACCAGGATTACCTGAACTCAATTTCACTGGAAGAAGTAAATCAATATGCGGTTAAAACTATACCAGCAACCAGTGCCAACAAACTCATTGTACTCACCGGTCCTGATAAGGCTGCATTTACTATACCTACCAATGCAGAATTACTTGCATTAACCGAAGCTGCCGGCAAGCAGGAAGTAAAAGCGTACGAAGAAAAAGCAGTAGCCACTGCGTTGATGGAGAGCGCTCCGGCTCCCGGCAAAATTACAGCGGAGAAAGAAAATAAAATACTGGGCACAACCGAGCTTACACTCAGCAACCATGTAAAAGTTATTCTGAAACCTACCGATTTCAAGAACGACCAGGTTGTATTTTCAGCTTCACGTTTTGGTGGTCAATATTTATATAGCGCAGATGAACGTAACAATGCTGAATTTGCCTCGGTAGTCGTGTCTCAAATGGGTATCGATCAGTTTTCACCGGTTGATCTTCGTAAAGTACTGGCAGGTAAAACAGCGAGCTTGTCGCCACGCATCGGTGCTATATCGGAAACATTGAATGGACAATCCAGTGCAGCTGATATCGAAACGCTTCTGCAGCTGGCGCATCTATACTTTACCAAGCCACGCAAGGATGACGAACTATTCCAATCATTCATCTCTAAGCAGCAAGCCATGTATCAGAACATGACGGCTGATCCGCAGTATACATTCCAGGATTCTGTATTCCATATACTCTATAGAAATCAACCGTGGGCACCCCGCGTACCAAAGGCAGAAATATTTGCCAGCATCAACGAACAACGCGCACTCGATATATATAAGGAGCGCTTTGGCGATGCAACAGGCTTCACGTTTGTAATTGTTGGTGCATTTGATCTCGCGAAAATCAAACCACTTATAGCAAGCTATATTGGTAGTTTGCCGGCAAGCGGAAAAGCGTCTACCTTTAAAGATGTTGGTCTGCGCCCGGTAAAAGGACCGCTAAAGAAAGAGGTGCGTAAAGGAACTGAGCCGAAAAGTTTTATTCGCATGTTCTGGAACGGACAAGCTCCTTATTCCGATAGCGAACAGCTAAAACTTTCTGCTATGACCGAAGTATTGAACATCAAACTGATCGAGTCGCTGCGCGAAGATTTGAGCGGTGTATATGGCGGTGGCATGTTCGGCAGTCTGAATAAATTCCCCTATAACAATTTCGCGATCGGAGCAAGCTTCCCGTGTGGACCTGAAAATGTAGACAAGCTTATTGCAGCAGCGCATGCCGAGATCGACAAAATAAAAACCAATGGTCCTTCGGAAGCTGATCTGAACAAAGTAAAAGAAACGTGGAAGCAGCAATACGAAGTAAATATCAAGGATAACAGCTTCTGGGCTCGTCAACTCATTCAAAGTGTTGAATACGGAAGCGATGCTACCAACGTATTGAGCTACGAAAAACGGATAGCAGCACTCACTCCGAAAGATGTTAAGGATGCCGCTGTTAAATATCTCGATCCTAAAAATTATATACAGGTTGTTCTGTATCCTGAAAAATAATACAGGTTATATCTAGCTATATAATAAAAGAAGCCGGCAGAAATCCTGCCGGCTTCAATATTTATAGAAGGGTTGTTTCTATTAGAAATAGAACAGCAGGTTGATTGTACCGCTTAGGTTATCAAGGCCAATACCCAAAGAAGTTACTCCACCATCTCTATATTCATCGATCTTTACTTCGCGTGTGTTTACGCTGGCAGCATCCCACGTCTCAGCAGTGATGGTTGCTCTGCGTTGTGTCTGGAAACCTAACATGTAGCCAAACTCACCACCAATAGAGATCTTCGGTGCGAAAAAGTATTCAACACCGATGAAACCACGTGCACCTACCAGGAAGTTAGAACCTGATTTATCTTCCACTACACGTACAGAAGCTGCAGCTTCGTTTCCACCTAAGATGTTATCACCATAACCATAGTTATCAAAGTCGTTGGTGATAGGAGCGTTGAAGTCTGCAGACATCGGGTTGCCATAGTCATAGCTAACTTTTGTATTGTTGAAACCTAACACCAGCTCAGCACCATATACCCCTTGCAGGCGTGTGCTGCCGCGTCTCTTTTCAATACCAGGTGCAATAACAATTGCCGTAGTATTTACTTTCTGCCAGTCGTCTGTAAATGCAGGATAAGCAGGATCCGGGTTCAATTGGTTTTGAGACACAACAGCTTTGTTTGTATTGCTGCGAATACCAACATTGAAACGAACACGGTATGCGGTGTTGGCATCTTTGATAAGCTTACCAAACACGGCAATGTTATTTGCAGGGTTTGAAGCAAATTCAAAGTTAGGACCATCGTTAAAGCTATCGTAACCATTCAGGAAGTTACCGAGGTAATCCAGGAAAGGATTGGCTGACACCCCAAGTCCCCACTCGCCTGCCACAGGCAAATAAGCTTCACCTTTTTTTGATTTTAATACAGGAGCTTCTGCTGCCGTTGTGGTAGTAATCTCCTGTGCAATTGCTGTTATCGCGAATGCGCTGAACAGCATTGACATGTATATTTTCTTCATGATTTTTCTTATCGGATTAACAGATCGTGAGATTAGTCGTTATAGTATATATCGCGGATATATTCGCCACCTTTTTCAAGATCAGAGCTCGTGCTGAAGCCTTCTCCGTAGAAAGTTTGATTCTTCACACCGTCAGCATAACGTACATCAGCTTTGAAGTCAACCAGGTGAATATAGATTTCCAATTCACGATTACCGATCTCCACTTCGATAGTATAATTACCGTTGCCATCTGTAGTGGTCTCGATGTAACGTACTGATTCGTTGTAGTTATCATAGATAGCAGCAACGATTTTTTTATTAGCCACTTTATCATACGTAGTTCCGGAGTTGTTGTTGGTGAAATCAAAGTCGGCATATACTGTACCGGTTATCACAGCTTTACCCAGTGGCTGAGGGTTTACCGAGTTATCATTGTCACAACTTGTGATTGCGAAAGCAGTCACGACAGAGAGGAGTAGGAAGAGTTTTTTCATAATTTTTGTTTTGTTAAAAAATTTAGTGGCGCGAAGAAAATGGATTTCACCAAAACGAAAGGGTCATAAACAGCGCCTGTTTCAGAATTAAATTCCAGCAGAAATGAAAAGGGAGAAATTTTAAAAGGAAGAAGGCATACCTCAAAAGAATAATCGGACACAACGGTAGGCTATACGCAGAATTAAAACTACGTTAATAAAAAATTAACATATTTTACTGTAAATATATATTTTATATATAGCACAAAACGAGGTACTAACGAGCAAACAACGGATAGGTTACACGCAAATGTTATGTTTTAATACTTTCTAATAAGACTATAAAAAAATGAAGATCCCGTAATTACAAATTTGTCGCATTAAAAGTGTCGCCCTGATTCAGATCGCCTGTCTCAAACCCTTTTCTGAACCAGCGCACCCGCTGCTCGGAAGTTCCGTGTGTAAACGAATCGGGCACTACATATCCCTGCGATTGCATTTGCAGACGATCATCGCCTATCGCAGTTGCTGCCTGTAGAGCTTCTTCCAGATCACCGGGCTCAAGTATATTCTGTAGTTTATTGGCATGATGCGCCCATACACCGGCAAGAAAATCTGCCTGCAACTCAAGTCGCACCGATAGTTGGTTATATTCTTCTTCACTTAAGGTATTGCGTTGTGCGTGTACCTTGTCCGTTATGCCCATCAGGTTTTGTATGTGATGCCCGACTTCGTGCGCTATAACATACGCTTGTGCAAAATCACCGGGAGCTTTAAAGCGGTTTTGCAATTCATCGTAAAAGCTTAAGTCTATATATACCTTTTCGTCCGCAGGACAATAGAACGGACCGGAAGCCGAGCTTGCCATACCACAGGCAGATTCTACCTGGTTGCTGAACAACACCAACGTAGGATCTTTATAGTTCGACATGAGTTTATGCCATACATCTTCCGTATCAGCCAGTACCGTTGATACAAATTGTTTTTGCTCTTCCTGCTGCGGCGATAGCTCAACCGCTTGTTCTGTTGTTGTATAATCACCCGTTGTTACACCGGTTTGTTCCAGCAGCGTCAATGGATTTTTGCCGAGTATCAGGCTTATCACGACAATGATAACAATGCCGCCCAGTCCTAATCCACCCTTTGAAAGCATACCTCCACCGCCCATTCTGCGGCCACGTTGATCGTCAACATTTGAACTTTGTCTTCGTCCTGTCCAGCGCATAGATTTAGATAAATTGATTTAGGGTTGAATGATCCGAATTAAACAACTATGCCATACCGACACATGTCGGTATGCTATACTTGCGCGAATTGATCTTGAATGGAAGTTACTAAAAAATAAGGCAAGTCGTGCCGAAGCGAACCTGTAAAGATTTAAGAGAGGTTCGATCAATTAATGCTTTTCAAAAACAACAGGAAGCGTTTTGATCCAGGCATTGATGGCTGTACGATCTTCTTCGGTAATTTTTGCCTCGTGGTGTATCCACAGGTAAGAATCCAGCGGCATCCATCCTTCATTGACAGCCTCGGACAGTTCTTCCAGTTTGTGATTGGCCCGTTTTTCAGGATATGATTTAAACTCCGAGAAGTTCAGCTCTTCTTTACCTTCATCCACATGGGCTGACATCCACCAGGCCACTGGCTGAATATTATAGTACCACGGATAATGCGTATTGTTACTGTGGCAATCGTAGCACTTACTAATGAGTACCTGGTGAACATTATCCGGTATAGCATATACCTTCGAGATATCATTGGCGGTTATAATCTCGCCGGATATATTTTTGGCCGGTCTGAAAAACTGAATGATTACGAGAACGGCCAATAAACTGAATGCTACTTTTTTGGTGGTGCTCATGGTATGCGTGCGTTATGCATCAAATATACTATATTTTAAAACACCCTGCGAAAGACTTTACGTACGGCATTTTTATACAGCTCAACTGCATAAAAGGTACGTATTGATTCAGACACTAATAACTTCCCCAGTAGCGCCTGGAGAACCATTCGATGCTAACCAGCACGAGCAGTACAAAAAACACCCATTTCAGATTGATCAGGGCTTTATAAGCTTCTTCGGTATGGATCACGCTTTTGGCTTCCGTTTTTGCAAGCTCATTCTGCAGATTACCTATTTGAGAAACGGCATAAAATTTACCGCCCGTATTGGCTGACAGTTTACGCAGCAAATCAAAATCAGCAGTAAGGTTTTGTAATTCTATCTGTCGCTTTACAACGGCAAACTCGCCCCGTACTTCTTCTCGTTTCTGATTTATTGTTGTGCTCGATCTATACCGGTACACACCTTCTTTTAATCCTCCGATTTGATAGCGGTTATTCCCCGGACTCGTAACATATGTGTAACTTGTTTTCTTACCGCTATCGTCCGTTACATCGATGGCAATGGTGTTACCATATACCGGCTCATATATATCATTATATACCTGGCTTTCAAAAACAACAGGTTCGGTATCAGAGAACTCCTGCTGAACAGGATAACTTCTGAATTTACGTTTGTCTTCTGTTGTAGAAAGAAACTGAATAAGTTTACCGAAGAGTTCATCAAAAGCAGCCGTGTTCTCGGTGCGATCAAATTCATTCAATCGCCAGCGCCATATACCTTCTCCCAACAGTACACCTGCCTTCCGGTTATCCTGTACATCTACTGCGAGCAAAGGCTTTTCCGTTGTGAGATTGCCCACACGCTGGTATAGCAACGGTGTAGCGCTCAGGGCTACATTTACTTTGCCGAAGTGTACCGACAAAGGAGGATAATCTGCAAGCATTGTATTAATGTCCTGCGACAAACTGAAATTTGAAAATGCCGTATTTACTACCGGTGTAACGTCATCGAACTCGCGTGGTATACCTTCAAATTTTACCGGCATACCCTGCTGCGCCAGAAAACGCAGATCTGTCTGCTGACCAACAATGAGCAGAACAGACGTTTTACTTTTGGCAAATTGCTGAAACAACGCACGGGTTACTCCTCGCACATCAGGCGATTGATGAAATATAGCGAGATCTATTTTATCGGGTTGCAAGGCCGTAACAGGTTGTTCGCTCAGATGAGGTATATGCAACAGAAACTCATAGTTTGAATTTCTGTCAACCACTTCACGTAGTGCTTTTATATCGGGGTGTGGCGATGCTGACACCACGAGTATCTTTTTCTTTCCCTCCACTACCTCTACAAAAACAGAAGCTGCATTATTCCTGGTATTGAATTCACCGGGTTTAACCTCCACGGCTATATCAAGCTTTTGTATACCTTGTTCGTTTGCCTGCGGTTGAAAATCATATACCAGCAACTGATCACCAGCCGATGTTTTGGTTTGCTGCTCCAACACTTTACCACGTTGCAACAAGGACACGCGAATCGGCTGATTGCTGATGTTACGCGTTTGCACTTCTACCCGAACCGGAAACTTATTTCCCTGGTAAGCAATTTTGTTATAGGATATATTTCTGATGCCTACATCAGTACGTTGCAGCGAGTCGCCTATACCAATGGTGTATATCGGAAAATTATACGATGCGTACAACGGTGTAACACCTGCATTATATATACCGTCTGATGCGAGTACCACTCCGGCTATCTTTCTTCCTTCATACCGATTCACGATTTTACGAAGCGCTCCGTTCAGGTCGGTTGTGCCGGCGGTATACGATATAGCTTCCACCGGCTCGCCTGCCAGATCACTTGCCTCAATCTCATATCCTTTTTCCTCCAGTTGTTGCGCAGTAACAGCAATCTGGCTCTGCATATTTTTTAACGTCACAGAATCCGTTACCTCTTTCACAGAAGCAGAGTTGTCATGCAACACGACAAAGAGCGGTTTTTCAAATATATTGTTGATCTGCCGTACGATGGGTCCCAGCAGTAAAAAGAACAATGCAAACAGCAGTACACCACGCAAAACCAGAAGCGCGCGATTCCACGCTTTGCTCCACGGATGATTTTTTGTTCTGTATAGCAGAAACGCAAGTCCGACCGCCAATAGCAGGCACAGCACCAAGTAAGCCGGTGACGATTCAAATATGATCTGTTGCATCAATTCTCCTTTAACATTATACGTACAGGAAGTTCAAAAATACATATTACCGGAACTTCTTACCGGTATACCTTCTCCGTTTTATCAATATCCATATTTATCCTTCCACAAGGAACGGAGATATTTCCTCAACTCCTCTTCACGCGCGTTATTGCCCGGCTCATAAAATTTAGAGCCTTTAATTTTATCCGGCAGAAACTCCATGTTAACAAAGTTGCCTTCATAGCTGTGTGCATATTGATATCCTTTGCCGTAGTCGAGGTTCTTCATCAATTTAGTGGGTGCATTTCGTATTGCCAACGGCACCGGTAAATCTCCGGTTTCATGTACCGCCCGAAGTGCACTTTCAATGGCCATATAGCTTGCATTGCTTTTCGGAGAGCTCGCCATGTATACTACGCATTGCGCCAGTATAATTCTCGCTTCGGGGTAACCGATCATGGTTACGGCCTGAAACGTATTGGTAGCCATAATGAGCGCGGTAGGATTGGCATTGCCTATATCTTCCGAAGCTAGTATAACCATTCTGCGGGCTATGAATTTTACATCTTCACCACCTTCAATCATACGGGCCAGGTAATATAGGGCTGCATTCGGATCGCTGCCGCGGATTGATTTTATAAAAGCTGATATAATATCGTAGTGTTGTTCTCCGCTTTTATCGTAGATCGCTATATGCTTGTTGGCGAGTTCCATCACCAGCTTATCGGTTATCACAACATCACCGGGCACCGCTTCGCAGATCAGCTCAACGAGATTCAATAACTTTCGGCCATCACCTCCACTAATGTTAAGCAGCGCCTGATGCTCCTGGATCTCTACATGCCGGTTCTTCAATTCTTCATCACGCGTAAGCGCCTGTCTCACCAGCTCGAGCAGTTGTTCTTCGCCCAACGCTTTTAACGTATATACCTGGCTGCGCGAGAGCAACGCAGAGTTTACTTCAAAGGATGGATTCTCGGTAGTAGCCCCGATCAATGTAATGGTTCCTTTTTCAACTGCACCAAGCAGTGCATCCTGTTGACTTTTATTGAACCGATGAATTTCATCGATGAATAATATAGATCGTGGTGAGTGTCGCGCCTTCTCAATAACCTCGCGCACATCTTTTACACCGGCACTTACGGCACTCAATGTATAGAACGGCTTCTTTACTTCGTTGGCAATTATATTGGCAATGGTAGTCTTACCTACACCAGGCGGCCCCCACAAAATCATAGAGGGAACGTTACCGGATTGTATGGCTTTCCGGATTATACCATTAGGACCGGTGAGATGCTCCTGCCCTACCAGTTCATCCAACTTCACCGGACGCATACGTTCTGCCAAAGGCTGATGTGAATTCAACAACACCGTATTATCTCTTAAACTTTGAAATTACAAAAACCACGCATAGCAGGAAGTATTCCTGCCAGTTCAATATATTTTTTAACGACCGAAAGTACAAGCCGGTTTGTGCGAGCGGCACGTTGCGAGTCGCGCTAGTTACGAACTGTGAGCTTCGAGCAGCGAAAAGGTGCTGGCTACAGGAAAAGTATCGGTATATCAACGATTCTTACTCCTGGATTCTATGAACTAGATAACCAGAAGCTGGCCAGCCAGAAGCCAGTACTGCCTCAACGTTGATTACTACAACCTTTATAGAAACAGTATATCTGAACAGAAACGAAAGCCTGTATTGTCTACTCCTGTCCTTTTGCTTTCATTTTTCTGAATTCGCGGAAACGTCTTACCATGGCTACACCAAAGCCTACCATAACCACTACAGTTCCAAGCCAGAGCACGTTGATGTAAGGCTTCTCCATGGCTTTTATTACCACCCAATCTTTT
Source organism: uncultured Chitinophaga sp. (assembly GCA_902168205.1). Classification (GTDB taxonomy): domain Bacteria; phylum Bacteroidota; class Bacteroidia; order Cytophagales; family Cyclobacteriaceae; genus Ohtaekwangia; species Ohtaekwangia kribbensis. Next base: position 33,363 of record CABHOK010000015.1, read on the forward strand.
TGACGTGTGTTGATGCCGATAGAAAATTGATTTGTTTCCGGGTGAATATTTAATAACGTAAATTTCAATCCCAGGTCTTTTATTTCATCCGGAATGCGGCCTACAACTTTATCTTTTATCAGGAATATAGGTTCTGCTATATAGTCACCACGCTCTCCCTGCACACGGATTCTTGCCTTCACCGCTACATCCTGGTTTCCCAATGGTATACCTTCAACTTCGAGTACACGTTCTACGGATTCCAGCACGGCTACATAATCGTTGGCAAAAAACTCCTGCGATTGTTTCGCCATCAGTTCTTCGAGTTTACTCCAATCCTGTTCTTCGGTAGGATTCATTACGGATGAAACGTGTGTATAAAGATCTGCGCCAACGGTACGATATATATCCGGTGATGCCAGCAGTCCGCCCATATCCGGATTGATCTGCGCACGAGGATATAGTTTATACTTTTTATCACCTTTACGAAGTTCTATTTCGAAGAATGTGTTCTCGCCACGCACTTCGATCGTGTCATTCGGTTTATAGGTTTTATCATCGATCGTGATCTCACGTTTGGCAACAACTTTGTCTTTGTCGGCTGTAGTGGTAACATCACTCTTGCGGATATAGCCTGCCTGATAGCGTGGTTCCAGCCGCTCGCCCAGGTATTCGATATCATAACCCCACATGGTACGGGGCTCGTGAATAAACAGCAGTAAATTGTCACGATTAAAATCTTCGCTGAATTCTTTCGAGATCAGCATGCCTGTATTATTCAACGATACAACTTTTGAATAGCCGGCAGAGAACATAACACCGATCAACATCAATCCTACACCTATGTGTGCAATGGCACCACCTGATAAACCGGGACTTGATTTAATAACAGAGAACAAAATTTTTCCATTGGCAACAATGGTAAATATACCTGCCAGTGTCAGCAAGATATAGGATGGTGTATAAACCCTGGAGGTTGTTATGATGAGTGCAAACAGAACAAGTGCAATCAACGAAGGCGTAGTCAGTTCTTTCTTTAACTTTTCCTTATCAACTTTTTTCCACCAGAAGAATTGACCAATGGCAGAAAGTAATCCCAGGGCTATAGCAAACCAGATCTGGAATTTAGAATAATACGCAATTGGATCTGCCGGGGGTGCAAGACGTGAATCTATACCGATCAACCCCATAACTTTGTTTACAACAGGAATGGAGGTTCCGGCAATCACCTGAAAACCCATGAGACACAACGTTGTGACGCCTATAAATATCCAGAACTCGCGAGAGTATACCGATGCTTCTTCTTTTGTAGAAGGAATTTCTTTCCAACGAGCTATACTTAACGCAACCGATGCGATCAAAAAGAAAAACATATACACCAGGAGTTGCCCGGAGAGACCAAGATCAGTAAAGGAGTGAACAGACGCATCGCCCAACACACCGCTTCGTGTTAAGAACGTAGCGTATAAAATGAAAATAAATGTAGCAATAGCAAGAATGATGGATGCTTTCAAGGCTGTCTCACTATTCTTGTAAGTGATCATGGTATGAATAGCGGCTACTAAAATCAACCACGGAACAAATATTCCATTTTCAACAGGGTCCCAGTTCCAATAGCCTCCGAAGTTTAATGTTTCGTATGCCCAGTAACCGCCCATTAAAATTCCCAAGCCAAGAATAGCACCCCCCATCAATGCCCATGGCAATGCAGGTCGTACCCAGTCTCTATATTTCTTCAACCATAAACCTGCCATGCAAAAGGCAAAAGGCACCAATGTTAAAGCAAAGCCCAGGAATAAAGTTGGCGGATGTATTACCATCCAATAATTCTGCAGTAAAGGATTAAGACCATTACCGTCTTTTGGTATAAAGTCAGGCTGCGTCTTGAAGATTGGCGCATCGTGCATGACTTCGCGCAACAGTATAAATGGAGAGCTTCCTATTTTCAGATCTATACCGGGAATAACAACTCCTAAAATCATGGAAGCGAGAAATGCCTGCACAAGTGCAAACATGGTCATGACCGGTGCTTCCCAGAATTTATTGGTATGAATCAATACGATGCCGATCAATGCCTGCCAGAACATCCAAAGTAAAAAACTTCCTTCCTGTCCGTTCCAGAAAGTAGAAATCAGGTAATGTACCGGGAGCTTTCTATCGGTATAGCTATACGCATAATGATATTCAAAGTAATGCCTGGCAATAATAGCATAGAGCGCAATGCATATACCCAACACAGCAAATGCATGAACATAGAAACTTACCTTTCCATTGAGCAGCCAGAAATCTTTCTTCTCAAGTTCACTTGCCGTAGTCGCTTTAAAGTATGCGAATGCCGTAACTAACGATGCTACAAATGAGGTAATAACAAAAAGGTGACCGAGGTCACCAATGAAGTAATGAATCATAGTGAAGTATAAATTACGAAGTATGGAGTACCGTGTTGTCTACGCATTACAGTTTCTCCCCCGCACTTCGACACTTTAAACATTTACGTTTTGTTCCTGATATTTAGAAGGGCACTTGAGAATAATCTTGCTGGCCTTGAATTGATCGCCCTGGTAGCTTCCTACTACAACAACTTTTTCGGAACGCAGCATATCGGCAGGCATCGGTTCGTTGTATTCTACCTTTTGCTCTTTGCCGGCATCATCTACCATAATAAAAGAAAAAGACACTTTGTCTGCACCTTCCTGAATTCCTACCACGCGGCCTTCAGCATCTTTCTTTAATTGTCCTACTACGTGAATATTATTTTCCTTACCCGAAGCCGCCATTTCGTGGGCCTGGTCAAAGTTTACATAGGTGCTGGCATCATCAGCTGTGCTAACAATAATGCTGATGGCAACAGCGATGATCACAATAATAAAAATGTGCGTTTTTTTCATAATTCTCTCTCCTGTTCCCCTTGTTTGCGCAGGCAAAATTAGGCACAAATGCCCAGAAAATCAGGGGAATTTTAGTTGAAAACGAAAGCACCCCGATTAAAGTTTAGTTAGAAAGTCTAGTGCTTTTTATCCGTAAGTTGATCTTCCAGTTTTTTCACTTTCCGATCCATAATAAAGAGATAAGCTATTAAACCTGCCAGTACGATAAGAATGATCGACACCACTACATATATCTTTCCTTCAGATCGCATGGTGTCGGCCATTTCAACATCTGATTGAGCGTTAACACCGAATGACAGCGTTACTGCCAGCAGGCAAAAGAATATTTTAAGCGCTTTTTCCATCTTCCAATTCCAATATTTTTTCTTCTATAGTTTTGATTCGTATACGTATCGATGCGATCCAGAGTCCTATTAAAAACCAACCGATAACTGCCGGGTAAAAAATCAGTCGCATGCTGCTATCCAGATCGTACATATTAAATCCGGGATTCCCTCCGCTTCCCGGATGCATCGAGCTCGTCATGCGGGGAATGATAAAGATCAATGGTATCATCGCAGCAAATGCGAAAATATTATAGACTGCACTGAGTCGTGCGCGTTGTTCTTCATTGTCAAGCGATCCGCGTAAAACGAAATATGCCAGGTAAACCAGCAACGCGATGGCGGCACCATTTTGTTTAGGATCACCATGCCATGGCGATCCCCAAGTATAGTTAGCCCATAACATTCCGGTGAGGATGCCCAGGATACCCAACACCAGGCCCACATTCGCATAGGCTACAACTTTCCGATCCGTTTCCGGTGAAGGTTTTCCGAGGTAGCGTATTGAATAAATAAAAGAGATCAGGAATAACAGCACCATTCCGAACCACATCGGCACGTGAAAATAAAGTGCACGTATGGTCTCGTTCAGAATATTTAATCGAGGAACATCAAACAGGAGTCCTGCAATGTGAACGTAAAAAAGAAGAGCGATCGCTGTTAATTTGAGCCAGGTTTTCATTTGGAATCGGCTTTTTCGTGGCGAGCCCCGAAAGGCCCTCCTTAGCTGCGCCAAATATACGGGAAGAGCATATACGCGAGACTGGTTAATATGCAATTAATTGCTAGCAAGTTGAGCAACTCGTCATAGCTCGTACTTCTATCCAATCCATCCAGTACATTTTTAGTGATCTTGATGGCCATCAATAGAATAGAAAGAATTACCGGAAAACTTAGCACGGCCATCAGAATGTTACTGTTGTTTGCTTTCGATGCAATGCCCGAGATTAAACTCAACGATGCAGAGAAACCAAAAGATGTTAGTAAAAGCGTTGTGATAAAAAGCAATTTATCCTGAACGGGGTTGTCTATAAATATGGAGAATAAGCCATACCCTGCCAGTGAAAGCACCAGGCACAGAATACCGTTGTAAATAATCTTAGAAACAATAATTACCTGCGGACTGGTAACAGAGTAGTAATAGATAAATGTGCCGCGTTTTTCTCCGATAAAACTTTTGGCTACACTATTAATAACAGAAAAAAGTATAGCCAACCAGAATAGCGCAGACCATGTTGCCTCGTTAATTGAATTCTTTCGAAGACTGAAGGTGAGGTAACAGATAAAAATGAGACTGAACAAGTAAAGCCCTATACCGGAAATTACAGCCTTGCGCCTTAACTCAAGTGCAAACTCCTTCTGCAATAATGTTAGTAATGCTTTGATAACGTTATTCGATTTTCAGAGCCCGGTTATAATCATTAAAGAACTTAATGAACAGCAATAGAATAGCAATAAAGAAACCCAATGCCAGGCCAGCCACTGCCACCATCACTTTGGACATTCTTGCATCTTTAATGAGTGAGCCAAACCCCTTTGTAACTTGCACAGTACTAATGCTTTTAAGTTTGATTTCGCTTTCTGTACGAATTCTGAAAAGCTCCACAGTTTTAGCATATAGTTCAGACGGATCAACATAAGAAGCCATGGCCTCTGTTTTCTGTTTTACCTGATCCATTGCAGCAATCTCACCATCAATCTTTGCTATCATTTGTTTGTAGTATAACTCCTGGTTCTGTCTGCTTCTCACCACCGGGTCAACCGAATTTATATACTTGACAACGGTTTTTTCGAGTGAAGGAAATATAACAGGATCGGTAACAACGGCCGTTATTTTCAAATAAACCCGTTTACTTTTATCGCTTTGCTCGCTTTGCCCAACGTCAAAATTCAAACCAAGCAATTTCCTCTCCTCTTCACTTGATAATCCTGGGATTGAATCTGCCTTTTCAAGCTCATCAAAAATAAATTTAGCCTCGTTCTCAGACAGCAAGTCGGTAGTAATCATCATGCTGGAAGAAAACTTATCACTCGAGTTGTAGGCTAACGAAAGAGTAAAAATCACTCCCATTACAGGAAGGACGGTAAAAAGCAATAAGTTTCGTTTAATGGCCCTGTAAACCCTTGCCAGTAGTTCCATTAAATCAATTTCGTCCGAGTGTACTTTCTTCGTCATAACCCGCAAGTTTAACTGATTTTTAGTATACCTCAAATTAGTTAGTTTTGCGACCTATTTACACGCACTGTTTTTATGTCTTCAGCCAAAACTGTTTTGGTAACGGGTGCAGCCGGCTTTATTGGCTTCCACCTCAGCCAGAAACTTCTTAATGCCGGATACCAGGTAACTGGCCTTGACAACCTGAACGATTACTATGACCAACGCCTCAAATTGTCGCGATTAGACATTTTGAAATCTAACACCCATTTCAGCTTTCACCAGGTTGATCTGACCGACAGAAAAGGAATAGATAATCTTTTTTCAAAAACCAATTTCGATTACGTAGTTAACCTTGCCGCCCAGGCAGGTGTTCGCTATTCACTCACAAACCCGCATGCATACCTGGAAAGTAATCTCCACGGGTTTCTGAATATCCTGGAAGCATGCCGTCATAATAAGACCAAGCATCTTGTATATGCATCATCGAGTTCGGTATATGGTGCAAATAAAAAGATGCCATTCTCGGTTCATCACAATGTAGATCATCCTATATCATTGTATGCAGCTTCGAAGAAGTCGAACGAGTTGATGGCGCATACATATTCATCGCTTTATAATTTACCGACTACCGGATTACGATTTTTTACTGTATATGGTCCTTGGGGAAGACCTGACATGGCGCTATTCCTCTTTACCAAAGCCATTCTGGAGAATAAACCTATCGATGTGTTCAATCATGGTAAGATGCGTAGAGATTTTACCTATGTAGACGACATTGTTGAAAGTATAACAAGACTTATACCGCGTCCGTCTCAACCCAATAAGGAATGGTCGGGCATGACTCCGGACCCTGCAACGAGCTTTGCACCTTACAGAGTATTTAACATTGGTAACAATAAACCCGTTGAACTGCTTCAGTTCATCGAGGTAATTGAACAAAAATTAGGAAAGAAAGCGGCTAAAAATTTACTACCGCTGCAGGATGGCGATGTACCGGAAACTTTTGCTGATGTAGAAGATCTGATGCGTGAAGTTGATTTCAAACCGTCAACACCCATCGAAGTAGGTATAGGTAAATTTATAGACTGGTATATTAACTATTACAACATTAAACTATAAAATGGAAAAGATCGGAATTATTGGTTTAGGGTATGTAGGCCTGCCGTTAGCAGTTGAATTTGGTAAAGTTATGCCTGTAGTAGGCTTTGATATAAATCAGGAACGCATCGATGAGCTTAAGAAAGGATACGATCGCACACGCGAAGTTGAACCTGAAGAATTGAAGGCTTCATCGAAATTAAGTTACTCTTCTGACCTGGCCGATCTGAAAGACGTACGTTATTTCATTGTAACGGTACCTACTCCGGTAGATGAATTTAAAACACCCGATCTTCGTCCACTCCAAAGTGCCAGCAAAACCGTAGGAAGCGTATTGAAAAAAGGAGATATAGTTATATACGAATCAACCGTTTACCCGGGATGTACCGAAGAAGTTTGTGTACCGGTACTCGAAAAAGTTAGCGGATTGAAATTCAATGTTGATTTCTTCGGTGGATATTCTCCGGAGAGAATAAACCCAGGCGATAAACTTCACCGCGTAACAACCATTAAAAAAGTTACCAGCGGAAGCACACCGGAAGTTGCTGAGAAGGTAGACCAGCTCTATAAAAAAATAATTACCGCAGGTACGCACAAAGCCTCCTCAATAAAAGTAGCTGAAGCTGCTAAAGTTATCGAGAACTCCCAACGTGACTTGAACATTGCCTTCGTTAATGAGCTTGCACTGATATTTGATCGTATCGGTATAGATACACACGAAGTACTGGAAGCTGCCGGAACAAAATGGAATTTTCTCCCTTTTAAACCAGGCCTCGTAGGCGGTCACTGTATTGGCGTAGATCCATACTACTTAACCTATAAAGCTGACAGTCTCGGATATCATCCACAAGTAATTCTTTCCGGAAGAAGAATTAATGACAACATGGGCGTTCACATTGCCAACAGTGTTATTAAACTGATGGCTCAACACGAACTTCCTATTAACAATGCGAATGTATTAATGCTGGGGATAACGTTTAAAGAAAATTGCCCCGATATACGGAACAGCAAAGTGGTAGATGTAGTCCGCGAGTTGCAGAGCTTTGGTACAAAAGTAGATATATACGATCCACAAGCTGATGCAGACGAAGTAAAACACGAATACGGATTATCACTGACACCAACGCTGTCTAAAAAATATCACGCTATCATTTTAACAGTAAGTCATACCGAGTTTGCAACCCTCGACCTGAAAGCTATATCACATGAAAAAGCCGTGGTATACGATGTAAAAGGTTTCTTACCAAAATCACAGGTTACAGCAAGACTCTAAATAAGGTTATGGATAAGATTCACATGGTTGATCTTCACTCACAGTATCTCCGTATCAAACCGGAGATCGATGAAGCCATTCAACAGGTTTTAACTTCCACGGCCTTTATTCAAGGTCCGGAGGTAAACACTTTTGCGCAGTCATTATCCAGCTATCTCGGAGGCACTTTTGTTATACCTTGCGCCAATGGTACCGATGCTCTTCAGGTTGCTATGATGGCGTTAGATCTGAAACCCGGAGATGAAATTATTTTACCGGTACATACCTATGTCGCTACAGGTGAAGTAATAGCGTTGCTTGGTCTGACCCCCGTATTTATTGATGTTCGGAAAGATACCTTCAACATTGATACAGCGTTATTGGAGTCTAAAGTAACAACGAAAACGAAAGCCATTGTTCCGGTTCATTTATATGGGCAATGCGCTGATATGGAGTCCATACTTACCTTCGCCAAAAAGCATAATCTGTATGTTATTGAAGATGTTGCGCAGGCACTTAGTGCAACATATACATTTACAGATGGCACAACAAAGAAAGCCGGCACCATGGGTACAATCGGCACCACTTCATTTTTTCCATCCAAAAATTTAGGATGCTACGGTGATGGTGGCGCAATCTTTACCAATGACAAGGCCTTGGCGGAGAAAATTAAAATGATCTCTAATCACGGTCAGCGTGTAAAGTATCATCATGAAGTAATCGGTGTAAACAGCAGACTAGACACCCTTCAGGCTGCTATTCTCAATGTAAAACTTAAATACCTGGACGAATATACCGGAAAGAGAAATGAAGTTGCCAGGTACTACGATGCTGCACTGACTTCTATAAAATCAATCGCTATACCATATCGCGCAGCGAACACTACACACGTCTTCCATCAATATACTATACAGGTAAAAGATGGTCTTCGCGATAAACTAAAAACACACCTGGAGTCGCATGGCATTCCAACCATGATATACTATCCGGTTCCATTGCATTTACAAAATGCGTATAAACGTCCGGGATTTGGCGAAGGCACCTTCCCGATCACGGAAGAACTTTCTAAAGAAGTACTCTCGCTCCCTATTCACACAGAAATGAAAGAACAGGAACTTGAATATATCACGGCCACCCTTAAATCATTTTTTCATGGCTGATGAAAAGAAATTCTACGCGCATCCTACAGCAGTAATCGATGATGGATGTGATATTGGTGAAGGCACCAAAATCTGGCACTTCTCGCACATTATGCCGAATTGCAAGATCGGACCACAATGTAACATCGGACAAAATGTTGTTATTTCTCCCGAAGTTATTCTTGGAAAAAATGTTAAGGTTCAAAACAACGTTTCTATCTATACCGGTGTCCAATGCGAGGACGATGTATTTCTCGGTCCATCCATGGTATTCACAAATGTTATTAACCCACGAAGTGCAGTAAATCGCAAAAATCAATACGCCAAAACAATAGTAAAGCGAGGCGCTTCCATAGGTGCCAACGCAACAATTGTATGTGGCCATGATATTGGCGCATTTGCATTTATAGGGGCAGGGGCTGTGGTAACGAAGAATGTTCCTGACTATGCACTGGTGATTGGCAACCCGGCGAGACAGACCGGGTGGATGAGTGAATACGGCCATAAACTAAAGTTCGATTCACAAGGATTAGCTACTTGTCAGGAAAGTAACGAACGGTATAAGCTGGAGAACGGGAAAGTATCAAAATTATAGTAGGAAGGAATAACCATGAAGAATTTTGCATTGATCGGGGCTGCTGGGTTCATTGCTCCAAGACACATGAAGGCTATAAAAGAAACCGGGAACAACCTTGTAGCCGCATTGGATAAACATGATAACGTTGGTATTCTGGATTCATACTTTCCAAATGCAGACTTCTTCACGGAGTTTGAACGCTTTGACAGACATTTAGATAAACTAAAGCGAAAGGGAGATAAGATAGACTATATATCGATATGCTCTCCTAACTATTTGCACGACTCACACATTCGCTATGCACTTCGATACGGAGCCGATGCTATTTGCGAAAAACCGCTTGTATTGAACCCCTGGAACCTGGATGCACTCGCAGAGATTGAAAAGGAAACCGGCAGGAATTTATATACCATTCTTCAGCTACGTCTTCACCCCAGCATTATTGCCTTGCGTGAAAAAGTGAAGAACGGACCGAAGGATAAAATTTACGATGTTGATCTTACCTATATAACTTCACGCGGTAACTGGTATCATTCCAGCTGGAAAGGTGATTCCTCTAAATCCGGAGGTGTTGCTACCAATATAGGTATACATTTCTTCGACATGCTCATCTGGATTTTTGGCGATGTAACGAAGAATGAAGTTAAACAGCTTACTACCGATACTGCCGCCGGTTATTTAGAACTTGGCCGGGCACGTGTTACCTGGATGCTCAGCATTGATTACGATCAGATTCCTCAAGACGTAAAGGCCGCAGGCAAAAGAACTTTCCGCTCTCTGACAATGGAAGGTGAACAAATAGAATTCAGCGATGGCTTCACGGATCTGCATACCAGAAGTTATGAAGAGATTTTAAAAGGGAATGGTTTCGGATTAACAGAAACGAGAGCCTCTATCGAGTTGGTTTACTCGATCCGGAATCAAAAAATTTCTTAAGCTGATTGTTTACATACAACAGCAACGTAGAAAACTCATCTATGCTGCTGTTGCCGATTCGTTATGAGAAGATTACCCCTGACACTATCTGTATTTTTATTGTATAATTTTTGCCTCGGGCAGCCAACGCTTCCGGAAGGATTCATTGCACAGCAAATTGTATCGGGCATTAATCCGGTTGCCTTAAATTTTGACCCTAACGGCAGACTTTTTATAACTGAACTAACAGGAAATATTCTTCTGGTTGAGAACGATATCGTACACGATGAACCCGTAGGCGTTATACCGGTAGACAATACAGGAGAAAGAGGCCTCTATGGCATTGCTTTCGATCCTGATTTTGAATTTAATCAGTATATATACCTATACTATTCTGTTCAGAACGCCAATTACAACAGACTAAGTCGCTTTAAACTTCACGACAATCACATCCATTACGAAGAGGAAGAGATACTAATGGAATTCGATTTCACCACGGCCGTTATTCATAATGGAGGCGACATTAAATTCGGACCTGATGGAAAATTATACATAGCCGTTGGCGATGGCGGTACCCCGGCATTGGCCCAAAGTCAGAACAGCTTATTCGGAAAAATTCTGCGCATCAACCCGGATGGTTCAGTACCTACTGACAATCCTTTCTACACAACCAATCAAGGTATATATAAATCAATCTATGCCTATGGTTTACGGAATCCCTTCACGTTCGATTTTAATGGTGATACTCTTTTTGCCAGTGATGTAGGCCAATCGGACTACGAAGAGATTAATAATATTTTACCTGGTAAAAATTACGGCTGGCCCATTGTTGAAGGTATGTTGAGCAGCAGCGGTGTTGCGCCTCCTGAAAACTATATTGACCCGGTATATACATACTCGCATGCTGAAGGTTGTGCGATTACAGGTGCAGCATTTTACAATCCGCAGGTGAGCGTTTTTCCTGATGAATTCAAGAATAAATATTTCTTTGGCGATTACTGTAATAATACTGTTAAAGCGTTGGACCCGGAAGCACATACTGCGAGCCTGTTTCTTGAAAATGGTAATGGGCCCACATTTATCAAAGTAAGTGATCACGGAGAAATGTACATTGGATCTTTTGGCGGTGGCAATCAAGGCAGCGTATGGAAAATTACCTATAGTACCGATGGCTCTCCGCATATAGCGGTCCATCCGGAATCTGTTATTGCTTCTGTTAGCGACACTGTAACTTTCTCCGTTACAGCGATGGGCGATGCTCCACTACACTATCAATGGCAGAGAAATGGTTCCATTATCGCAGATGCAACTGCATCTGCTCTTCAGCTAAAGAATGTTACCCTTAGTGACAACGATGCTATATTTACCTGCATCGTAGAAAATGAAAAAGGACAGGCTACAAGTCAGGCCGCAAAGTTAACGGTAACAGCAAGAACACGCCCGGAACCCGCTATGGGCCTAAGCACGTATGCCGGCAGATCGCTATATATAGCAGGCGATACAATCATTATAAAAGGCTCTGCATCGGATGATACTCAGGGCACCTTGCCTTCGTCAGCATTAAGCTGGAAAGTTGATTTTCATCACGATCATCATTCGCATCCTATACTCACCAACATCAAAGGAACAGACTCTGTTGCCTTTATTGTCCCTCGTGTAGGAGAAACTTCAAGCAATGTCTGGTATCGGGTACATTTGGAAGCGCAAAATGAAGTAGGACTTTCCAAAATTACCTATACAGATATATATCCGCTAACATCAACAATTACGGTAACAACCTCTTACGATGCTATAGCTCCTTTCCCCGTATTTCTGGACGGAGCTTTGCACATGACCCCCTTTACGTTAACAGCAGTAGCAGGTATGACCCGGAATCTTTCCGTTTCGTCTAACCAAATAGTTGGCGAATATCTATATCCAACCGACACCGAGACTTCAATTAATTTTAACACCCCGAAAAACGATACCGTATTTTTATTCACCGGAAACTTCAACAAAGTTTATTTTGGCAATGGATCAGGTTTGAATGGACAATACTTTAACGGTGCATTAAACTTTGAAGGTTCTCCCGATACAACTCGTATTGATTCTCGACTGGATTTTAATTGGGGATATCAACCTCCTATCGGTAATCTTGCCGGAGACTATTTTAGTATTGTGTGGCAAGGATACATACGTATACCTTCTGAAAACTTATATACATTTTACATAAACTCAGATGATGGCGTTAAGTTATCAATTGATAACGATGTACTGATTGCTAACCTGCAAAGCGCCCCAGAGGACGAGCTTATTGCAAACAAAGTACTCGCGGCAGGCATTCATCCAATAAAAATTCATTACTATGAAGATGCAGGAGCGGCATCTATAAATCTATCTTGGAGTAGTGGCAACTTACCAAAGGAAATCATACCCCATAACGTTCTCTATGATAGGTACTACAAACCGACCCTGAGCTTCATTAGGGAACAGGACACTTTTTCTCCAGGAAAAACTATTTCTTTTAAAGCCAGCGTAGCAGATTGGCAGATGCAACCACTGAAAGATACAGATAGCGAATGGACAATATCTTTAATCAACTCAGATGACACCGTTCACCTTTCTACCATCAACAACGTAGATTCAATAGTTCACACAATTCCCGACTATTTGAATTACTCGAAGAATTCCTACCTAAGACTCTCTCTTGTCGCACAGGATAGGGCTGGGTTTGCCGACACTCTAATAAAAAAGATATCTTTGAAAGAGGACTATTTTTTATCACAGGCAGAGATAACAATATACCCCAATCCTTCTTCACACACTATAACAATTGAAAGTATTGGATCAGAACAACCAAACCATATAGTATTTTACAATAACCTTGGACAGCCAATGCTTAGTAAAAATTTATTTTACACATCCATATCAAAAATGCTAATAGACATATCGAGTTTGCCTGCCGGTTTATATGTAGTGAAAGTATCGGTCGGAAACTCCCAATACCTAAGAAAAATCACCAAACTTTGACAACACTAAATTCGATACAAGCAACTGACCATTGATCGCGTGAAACAAGTTTTTCTAAACTTTATCAGATCCAAGAATCTATGGAATGCAACATGGAGTTCACTTGATGCTGTTGCCTACCCAACACTCATGCTTCTGGCTACCCCAATTTTCATTAATAAACTGGGAGTAGAGCTATACGGACTGTGGATGTTCGTTAATACAATAATAGCGAGTATCGGCATTCTTAATATAGGGCTTGGTGACGCAACTGTTAAATTCATATCTAAATATATTGTCGAAGGAAATAAACACAAGGTCAACAAAGTAATAGAAGCGACCTACGCTGTCTATCTTGTACTTTGTGTAATAGTGGTAATCGTTACTATAATTCTGGCATTCATCATTCGAGAATACAATTGGCTTAACCTCCCCTCTAAGAATAACGAATTAATATTTCAGACTATACAAATAGCGGGTGTTACGTTGGGGCTAAAGTTCATCGAGCAAATCTTCCTTGCCGTTTTTAAAGGGTTCGAACGATATGACCTTTCGGCCAAATTATCACTATTTGGCAAGGTGAGTTCCCTGGTGGCAAATTTGATACTTGTATCACTGAATTACTCACTTCTCTACATCTTTATAAGTTCTTGTGTCATAACTACCATATATCTTTTTGTAGAGGGGTGGATGGTATACAGATTTACGAAGTTCACTAGTTTCATCCCTTCATTTGAAAAAAAATATATCAGGGAAATATTCAGCTTTGGCATCTGGACGTGGTTCCAATCCATCATCGGTATTGCGTCAGGTCAGGTCGATAAATTTATAGTGCTTTCGTTATCAGACATCAAAGTATTTGCATACTATTCATTGGCACTAACGGTATTTACTCAAATACATAGTTTTCTTTCAGCCTCCATCTCATGGATCTTTCCTGTTATTTCTAAAAAAATATATGCAGGAGAAAGAGTTGATTTACTATATAATAAAATTCAATTCTACTTTCTATCTATGGTAACAATAATTCTTTCGCTATTTTATATCGTTAAAGATCCGTTTATTCTTTATTGGCTAAAGAATGAGACCTACAGTCATACAATAGAATTTATCAGTCTGTTTGTATGCTATAATCTGATAATGGCTACTACTATAATTCCATACTACTTCTTAAATAGCAGCAATTACTTCAGGCTAAATACTGTCTTCATGCTTATAAACCTGGCATCGAGAGCTATATTTATTCCACTAATGTTCCACTTCATGGAAACAAAGGGACTGGTAATAGGGCTTATAGTATCGGGGTTGGTTGTTTCGCCAATCCAAATGTATTACTTCAACAAAAAAGTACTTTCGAACAATAGTATCTTAAGCTCAGTGGCTGTCGCTCTTCCGGGATTGATTTTTTTACTGGTTTATACACAGAATAACATAGTGGTCGATATTTTGTGTCTCATAATGCTCGTATTTTATTATAAATTAATCTTCCGATCACAAATTCAACGGTCATGAAATGTAATATATGTCAAAGTGAAAGCGACAGACTGTTTGTTAAAAAAGTACTTAACAAATACGATGTCAGTTATTTTAAATGCAACAGTTGTGGGTTTATTCAGACCGAGAAAGCCTATTGGATAAAGGAAGCATACGAAAACATTATAACCTCACTTGACATTGGGCTCGTCTATCGAAATCTATATTTATCAACAGTCTCTCAAGCTATATTAACCAAATTCTTTAACGATAAATCTAAATTTCTCGACTATGGAGGGGGTTATGGTTTATTCGTGAGATTGATGAGAGATCGTGGATTTGATTTTTATCGTCAGGACAAGTACTGTGAAAATACTTTTGCCAAGAATTTCGACATTACTGACTTGCCCGGTGAGACAAAGTTTGAAGTAATTACAACCTTTGAGGTATTCGAACACCTGGAGGATCCCATTTCAGAAATTCAAAAAATATTGAACTATGGAGACAGCATTCTATTCTCTACTGAACTGCAGTCTTCAACCATGCGAGTAAGCGAATGGGAATATCTCGCACCGGAAACAGGCCAACATATTGCACTCTACAGTTTTGAAACACTGAAACGAATTGCCGAAATTTTCAATCTGAATGTTTACTCGAATTTTAATAACATACATCTATTGACTCCAAAAAGGCTAAATCAGAATATATTTAGATTGCTCGCAAAATCAAAGATTGCATCTCTTTACAATGTTCTGTACGCTAGACAGCCATCGCTTCTGCAGCAAGACTACAATTTTATAAAACAGAAACTCAATAACTGAACATCAATTAGTAAATAAATTCGGGTCAGATCATGTTTTACACAGCAGTTTGGTGCCAGACAAATGAAGACGATTTCAAAAAAAATATACCTTTTGAAGCTTTAGCTGAAAGCATAAAAAGGTATAATTCCAAAGTACCGTTCTATGTCGTATTCCTGGAAGGAATTGACAAAGTATCAGAAAAATACTTATCAAGGCTAAACGAGTATGGGTTTAACGTTATTAATTACTGCACCGAGTTTCAGGACATTGTAAAGCGATATCCTAATCTGGATCGCTTCTATAGCAGATATGAACGTAATTGTCTTTTACGCTGGATCGCGTTTTATAACATACATAAAAACAATCCTGGCAAACCACAGTTCTGGCATTTAGATAGTGACATAGTTCTACATACTTCATTGAATGACCTGGCTCGTGATACTTCCGGAAAGACCTTTATGTTACAAGGTTGCCCGGTACTACTAACCGTTTCAAATCATGAGTGGTTTAGTATATACGAAAAAGAGTTGAATGAACTAGATAGCAACATCATCGAATACTCTAACGAAGCCTTTCAAGTTAAAGACGAGTGTAAACAACGAGATATTCAATTGGCCAACGAATCGCTCTATAGAAATCCTATAGGCAGCGATCAGGATTTATTAGAATACCTGGTTTCCTCAGGGAAAATTCCGCAAGACACTAGCGATACAATCTTCAATTCAAATTATTACTTTATTCAAAATGCACTGGCTATAAAAATGTGGCACCAACCGCAAACCAGCAGCAAAAGCAATTTTACTTTAGGAGATAACTTGCAAATTAAAATTATAGACAAGAGCGTTGCTTTTATTCACTATCAAAGCACGTTTACGAATTATATCAACACTTGTTTATTTCTAAGAAGAATGCGCGTACCAACGGCTCTGATTAAACCTATAATAAAATTTAAAATAACTGAAGCGGATTTTAAAACCACATTTATTTTTCGGGTGATCGGCAAATTATTAAATGTGTATTCCAAACGAAATAGGGCAGATGTTATTAAAGAAGCAATGACAATTCGCGGCAACGATGGCATACCTCAGATTGTAGACATTTTAAATTTACTTTTAAAATTAAGCTAAGGAACAATGAGAATATTTTTTGATCATCAAATTTTTGCTTTTCAAAACTACGGTGGTATTTCAAGGTATTTTGTGGAAGTTATAAACCACCTTCATAAATACCCGGACGTGACACTTAAGTTTCCCATTTTGTTTTCAAATAACGAATATTTAACTGATAACAAAGTGATCAAGTCAACACCGTTCTTCCCAAACTATAACATCAAAGGGAAAGGCACATTGATGATGAAACTTGACACTTCATTGACACGATTGTCGATGAGAAAAGATGATTACGATATATTCCACCCAACTTACTACCACCCATATCACCTGGGGCGTAACAAAAAACCCACGGTAGTAACCTGCTATGACCTTATCCATGAAATTTATATCCAGAATGACACGAAATCGCTGGACATGAAGAAACGTGTTCTGGAAAGAGCTGATAAAATCATAGCTATTTCAAAACATACCAAAAACGATCTCATTAAATTTTACAACATTCCAGAAGAACGGGTTGAGGTTATATACCTTGCTAATTCTTTAGAACCAACTTCAAGTCCTTCTTTTATACCTACGGACAAAAAAAACAAATACCTGCTTTACGTTGGCAACAGAAATTTGTACAAGAATTTTACAGTATTCGTAAAGGCTATCGCTCCCGTATTGCGCAAATCAAAAGACTTATTCCTGTTCTGTGCCGGTGGTGGCAAGTTTAACAAAGAAGAGTATGAGTTATTTAACGCGTTAAAAATCGAGAGTCAAATCGAACAATACCCAGGGTCAAATGACAGTCTTTATACACTGTATAGTAACGCAATCGCTTTCATATACCCTTCTTTATACGAAGGATTTGGAATACCTTTATTGGAAGCTATGAGCTGCGGATGTCCGGTTCTGGCGAGCAACACAAGCTCTTTGCCTGAGGTAGGCGGTGACGCTGCGTTGTATTTTGAACCAACAGATGAAGAGTCCATCCGTTCAGCTGTTGAACGGTTAATTGGTGATACAAAGCTTCAGAACGAACTTAAACGTAAAGGTGCTGGGCGCACGAAGGAGTTCACTTGGGAGAAGACCGCTTTGCAATCTCATGCCTTATACAAAAATATACTAGGATGACGGCTTTTATAACGGGGATTTCGGGCCAGGATGGGGCATACTTAGCGCAGTTGCTTCTTGATAAAGGATATACAGTTGTAGGGATAACCCGCAATAACCATCCGACAAATCATTATAACCTTACCTATCTCGGCATTCAGGATAAAATTATTTTTGAGGAAGGTGACCTTTGCGATCTGCCTTTTATTATCCGAATTATTGAAAAACATAACCCCACAGAAATTTATAATCTGGCAGCGCAGAGCTCCGTAGGTTTATCTTTTGCTCAGCCAACGGCAACCATTCACTACAACGTAAGCTCGGTGCTGAATTTATTAGAGGCAATCCGGATCGTTGATAACTCTATTAAATTCTATCAGGCTTCCAGCTCAGAGATGTTTGGTAAAGTGGTTAATCTTCCGGTAACTACAACCACTCCTATGCATCCACTAAGTCCATATGCAATTTCCAAAGCGACTAATTACTGGACGGTTGTTAACTTCCGGGAGTCCTATAATCTTTTTGTATGCAATGGAATTTTATTTAATCATGAATCCTATCTGCGATCAAACACATTTTTTGTAAAAAAAGTATTGCAAGACAGCTTCAAGATCAAATCAGGTAAACTTGAATTTCTTCGCGTAGGTAATATTGATGTTAAGAGAGATTTTGGATATGCTCCTAAATACGTGGAGGCTATGTGGCTCATGCTTCAGCACCAGGAACCACGTGATTTTATCATCTGTTCTGGTAAATCCATATCGTTAAGACACATTATTGAATATGTCTTTAAAAAGTTGGGAATAGATGGCAGCAAGGTGGTCGTAGATCAAAATCTATATAGACCGGTTGATATCGTTGATATTTATGGAGACAACTCTCAAGCCAGGGAATTGCTGGGATGGTCGTATTCTATGACGTTTGAGGAAGTGTTAGATCAACTTATACAGGAAGAAGCAACAAATCTACATAATCAGAAAAATGATCGATAGAGCTATAACCAATAGTAATCCGGTTATCACTGTTGTTACCGTAGTATTTAATGGAGCAAAAAACCTTGAAAAAACCATTTTAAGTGTTCTGAGCCAGACGTACAAAAATATCGAATACATTATCATGGATGGAGGAAGTACTGACGGCACCATTGATATAATCAAGAAGTATGAGAGTCAACTCGCTTATTGGATTAGTGCCCCTGACAAAGGCATTTATGACGCCATGAATAAAGCTATTGATAAAGCCACAGGAGAATGGATCAACTTCATGAACTGCGGAGATCGATTTGCTTCACCAGATGTGTTTAAACTCTTCGCGCAGAAATACAGTGCCGACATTTTGTATGGTGATGCTATCATTCAATATGTAGATTTTGAAACAACATTCAGGAAATACCCGCTTGAAGCGATGTGGAAACATTCTCCGTTTTGCCATCAGGCATGCTTTGTAAGAACATCGTTAATGAAAGAGTATAAATATAATCTTAACTATAAAATTGGTGCCGATCATGATATTTTTTACCGAGCCTATATTGAAGGGAAACGATTTCAGGAGCTGCCAATAATAATTTGCTACTTTGACGGCACTGAAGGCACAACAAAGAAAAGAATTATTACCGCGATACGTGATAAGAGAGATATAGCTTTAACATATCAGTTTTCTGTTACAAAGTGGATTTACTACCAATTCTTCCTTGCCTATATTTACCTGAATATTTTGATAAAAAA
This sequence comes from uncultured Chitinophaga sp., assembly GCA_902168205.1. GTDB lineage: Bacteria > Bacteroidota > Bacteroidia > Cytophagales > Cyclobacteriaceae > Ohtaekwangia > Ohtaekwangia kribbensis. The sequence goes on from CABHOK010000015.1 coordinate 52,887, forward strand.
AATATTAGGTGATAAACTAACCAAGTCGCTAACAAGGATTTTGAAACGATAAACCTACTGACCTGTGAAAGTAGTGCAAAGAATACTACCTGCTTACAACGTCAATCTTTTCGTGATTGGCCGGCAAAAGCTAATGCATTTTGCACTTGGCCTCATTATTCCTTTTTGCGGCTTTACAAGTCATACAATTCTCATAGTTCCTCCTACACTTGTATTATTCTTTATCGGCAGCCTATTACTATTCAGCTTCAACAGAAAGCTATATATATCGAATTCGCTTATTATTCCTGCAATTGCCATACTCTATTTTTCAGTTACGCAAACCTTCATTGGAGCACCACTCGGGAGATACATGGGTGTAACATTTGCCATCTGTTATTATCTCGTTGTCGTGTTCTTTGCGCGCCAGTTAACGCTCCAAAAATTAAATTCACTTGTTTCGAAGTTCATTACATACTCAACGTTGTTATTGATTATTGAATGCATCTGGAGAATAACACATCCTCAAACCGAATATGCCGTATTTGAGGAAAGTGGTGATCCGAGGTGGATTTATCAATATAAATTTGGAGGCCTGATGTATGTTGATAGTAATGCCGTTGCTATTCACATTATCATTATTCTCTTTTTCATATTCTACATGGAAATTGAACGAGGGGAACAGTGGACAAAATCCAAAATCGCATTGATTATTCTTTTAGTGTTAACATTTTCTCGTGCAGGATGGGTAGGTGCATTTTTAGGATGGATCTATATTCGTTTTCTACGCAAGCAAAAATTCACATTCTACCTTATTAATTTTCTCTTTTTCTCCGTTACACTAAGCCTTTTCTATAAGCTCTATCTTCAACAGAAGATAGAGTCTGATCTCAGCTTTCAATCGAAGCTGGATATAATTAAAGTGGTCTACAAGTACATATCTGACGCATCATTAAGTGAATTGCTCTTCGGTATTGGTTTCTCTAACTCATCAGAACGGCTTGGAATATATGCCCACAATTTTTTTATGGTATTTTTTATTGAATCCGGCATATTTGGATTGTTTATTATCGTTTCGATGTTTGTTCAATTGACCGTGGCTACCAATAGAAAAGCGCTATTCATTATTGTCCCGTTTCTCATAACGACACTTTCTTCCTCAATTACATTTATGCCTTTTTTGTATGTATCACTGGCTATAATCTTCCTTCTAGAAAAGACCGAAATTCAAAAGATTGAAGTAAGTGCAAAATGAAAACTAAAGTTCTGTTTTTTGTATCTACATTAGAGAGTGGCGGTCCGACCAACGTGATCTACAATATTATTAAGTATCTGGACAGAACACTTGTTGAGCCGATGATCTTAACGCTTTCACCAGAACCTGCCCGGTCACGTAAGGGAGATTTTGAAGCGCTGGGTGTTACTGTATATCAATTTAATCAAAGCAGAATTTCGTGGATCATATCCGGAGGAAGAACTCTTAAGCAATATATAGCCAAAATAGAGCCGCATATTATTCATAGCCATTCGCTGCGGCCTGATGTTTTTGCCGCAAAACATCTCAAAGGCCATATACGAATAAGTACACTGCACGCAAACCTTAAAGACAACTATATAAATACTTATAGTCGTCCTATAGGAGACTATTTTGCTTATACACAAATCAAACATGTTAATCATCTTGAAAAGGTTGTCGCCTGTTCAAAGTCCGTATACGAAGTATATAAAGACAAAGTAGATTCAATTGATTTCATACCGAATGGTGTAGACACTGCTATATTCAGACCTCTGTCACCGGGTGCAATCACTCAAAGGAGATCTGAACTCAACCTTCCTTCCAATAAAAAAATTTTTATCTCAGTAGGCTCATTGTGTACGCGAAAAGATCCGCATACACTGATTAAAGGTTTTCTCAACAGTGAACAGGCAGATAACTCGGTATTGCTCCTGCTGGGAACAGGTGCGCTGGAGGAAGAGTTAAGGAACACATATACTTCAGAGAATATCATATTCAAAGGTTATATTAGAGATGTCGTAAACTATTTTGAGGTGTCTGACTTTTTCTTATCGGCTTCATGGTCTGAAGGTCTTCCCAACACGGTTATAGAAGCGCTTGCATGCGGACTTCCGGTATGTCTCTCTGAAATCGCAGCACATCATGAAATACTGTCTATCAATACAGATGCCGGAACTACCTTCAGGTGTGGCGATCATGAAGGTCTTTCGAAGAGCATCAACGCTTTAATGAAAAAAGAATACAGCTCTTTAAGAAAAGCTGCAGTAAATATTATTGAGCAGGAGTTGAGTGCTAAGAAAATGTCAGCCAGTTACCAGAAGCTTTATCTTTCCATGTATAATCAATAAATTTCTTTATCCATGGTCATTGAATATTTCAAGGAAAGAAAAGAAAAGCTGTTTGATATATTTTATATCCTGACACCTTTAACTTTTTTCTGTCCTAACCGAATATTCAATTATGTTATTGTACTGTTCTCAACTGCAGTACTTACTTCAATTTTATCAGAACCAAAATCACTCGGGAAGAGAAGATGGAGTGATCTCTATATAATTATTATCCCATTCATCATTACCTTGTATGGGTTTGTTTTGGATATAGCGCATGGTGATTTAAAAAAGGGGTCGACTGTGTTGGAAACCTATCTTACACTCGCCATTTTTCCCTTCCTAATTCTTTTGACGGGCGCCACAGCCAAAAGGAAATACCTGAGCAAGCTATCCTTTTTCATTGGTAGTATAGCCGCTGCGTTGTTTTGCCTCGTGTTAGCGTTATGGAAAAACCATACCGATCACGAGCGCATGATACACAATTGGAATTTCGTTGAGACATTAAAGTTCTATGAAGATCATCCCATTGGTCTTATAAACTGGGGATACTTTTTGTATATGGAGTTTGCAAGCTCCATCAAATTTCACCCTACCTATTTAGGTGTATACTTTATAACTGCGATTATCTTCGGAATTTCTTTACTGGGGCGATCCAGATGGTCCAATACATTTATCATAGGAGGCATTTTCCTCTTAATCACGGAGATCTTTTTACTAAGCAGTAAAATGTCACTGATCATTCTTTTTATTGTTCTGTTATTAGTCACCATATACGCTGTATTCCATTCATCAAAACGTATACAGAGAGCCACGTTGATCAGTTTCTTTGCTACGATTATTATTGTGCTGGCCTTATTCCCGGCAAGTCTTTACCGGGTACAAACCATCATTACCGATCTAGGTTCTTCTGATAATACAGCACAACAAGACCTATCGAGCACAAATCTTCATCGAATAACGTTGTGGGAAAATGCTGTCCATTTATTTCAGGAAAAGCCCATCACCGGATATGGCCTTCTCGGTACCAAGAAAGCAATGGACGCATGCAATGCGCGCTACACTACCACACACTTTAATACACACAATCAATACCTCATGTTTTTACTCATTGGAGGATTACTGGGAGGGCTTCTGTTTTTAGCTGGTCAACTCATACTTCTTCTTCGTTCTATCCGGGCAGCCGATTATATTTACGCTGTTTTTCTATTAACAATACTCTTATCATTGCTAACAGAGAACCTGATAAGCCGGCATACGGGTGTTGTGCTTTACGCTTTTTTTAATGCATTATTTTACTTACACCTGTGCAACGCAAGAGATGAAAAAATATGATCTAACCGTTTCCATTGTACTGTTCAAATCCAATCCGGATATTGTTGGACAGGCAATTGAAAGCGTATATAAAAGCAAACTTAATTTCAAGCTATACTTAATAGACAACTCTCCTACAGATGAACTCAAGTCTTTAAAGAAAGACGAACGCACGGAATATATTTTCAATAACAGGAACCTGGGTTTTGGAAAGGCTCATAACATTTCATTAAAGAAAGCCATAACGGAATCTCATTACCACCTAGTTTTGAATCCAGATATATACTTCGGAGAGAATGTGCTCGAAGATCTATTCAAGTACATGGAAGAAAATAAATCTGTGAGCCAGGTTATGCCTAAAATACTCTACCCCGATGGTACAGTACAGCATCTTTGCAAATTACTGCCTACACCTGTTGACCTTATCCTAAGAAGATTTTTTCCATGGGGGATGCAGGAGCGAAACAAAAGATACGAACTAATCGACAGCGGCTACAATAAAATAATGAACATAGCGTATCTATCCGGATGCTTTATGTTCATACGATCAGAGTCGCTAAAAACAGTAGGTCTCTTTGACGAAGCCATCTTTATGTACATAGAAGATGCCGATCTTACGCGAAGAATTCATCAACACTATCAAACTATATTTTATCCGCATGTTCAGGTGTATCATTACTATGCGAAGGGATCATATAAGAATTTCAAACTAATGTTGTATAACATCCACGGTGCTTTTATATACTTTACCAAATGGGGCTGGGTGTTTGATCGTGAACGAAGAAAAATTAATCAACGAATAGTGAATGAATATTTAATCAACTGATTTACGATGCAGAGTATACTACTTACCGGAGGTTCCGGCTTTATAGGAAGTCATTTTCACAGATTGCTTTCACAAGATGAGTTCATCAATCTTGATTTGGTTAAGCCTTCATTCAACCACCAGGCATCCTATATTGAAGGAGATATACGCATAGAAGATGATGTCAGAAAAGCATTAGACGGTAAAAATATAACCACGATTATTTCGCTGGCTGCCAAGCATCATGACTTCGGTATCGGACACGATGAGTATTTTGACACCAACGAAGAAGGAACGCGCATTATCTGCAAGCTGGCATCGGAGTTCAACATTAAGAACATAGTATTCTATTCGTCAGTAGCGGTATATGGCATCCGGCAAAATGTTTCCAATGAAGAAATGAATCCGGAGCCTGATTCACCCTATGGAGCATCTAAACTCGCAGGAGAAAAAGTACTCGAACAATGGGCTGCTGAAAATTCGGAGAGAAGAGTATTGATCATTCGTCCTACGATTGTATTTGGCCCCAACAATCTGGCGAACATGCGAAATCTGATTCGACAGATTGACTCAGGACTTTATTTCCATCTTGGTAAAGCAGACAATGTAAAATCAATAGCATACGTAGAAAATGTAGTGGAAGCTACGTTATTCCTGATGAAGCGTATGAGGCCGGGGGTTTTAGTATATAACTATGCAGATGAACCTCAACTTACAGCACGACAGATCGGAGATACAATAGCAGATGCATTGAATAAAAAAGTAAAACTTACTGTACCACGATTTGCTGGTATACTGGTGGGACTTCCTTTCGATCTTATTATTAAACTAACCGGTAAAAATCTTCCTATCTCTACAGCACGTATAAAAAAGCTCGGCACACAAACCTATCATTCTGCTAAAAAACTTTTCAACGAAGGCTATACACCGAAATACACTACATACGATGGTCTGCGGAAGATGGTTCAGTGGTATAAAGCATCTGATAATTCTTAAAGTCTTACCTACATCTGCGAAGCTGTAGTTTTTAGGTCAACAGGTGAGTGGATTTAATTACCATTCACTATTTTTGGCAGTTATTTTTATTTATGGCTATTCAGCTTGCGGCTGCTACTACTTCTTTTGTCATTGCTTTTTTGATCGTCCCGGTGATCATCAAATATTCATTGCAAAAAAATCTGGTGGATATTCCAGGCCGGAGAAAAATCCATAAAAAGGTAACTCCTTCCATGGGCGGCATCGCCATTTTCATTGGCTTTTTCATTTCATCGCTGATATGGATTGATATACAGAGCTGGGGCACTATAAAATTCATTATGGTAGCACTGTCTGTAATCTTTTTTATTGGTGTTCGCGATGACCTCGTTCCTCTGCGATGGATGATAAAATTGATGGGTCAGATTATGGCTGCATCTCTGCTAATATTTCTTTTTGACCTGAGAATCAAATCGTTCTATGGCCTTTTCAGCATTTACGAATTGCCGGATATTGTTAGTTATCTCCTCACATATTTCACCATTATTGTTATAACAAATTCATTCAACCTGATTGACGGGTTAGATGGATTGGCAGGTACAATTGCCACACTTTCTCTTATTGCTTTTGGAGTTTGGTTCTTTTTGATAGATGATTTTATTTTCTCTATTCTATCATTCTCCATGGTAGGTGCAATTTTCGCCTTCCTCATTTTTAACTGGGAGCCTTCGGAAGTTTTCATGGGCGATACGGGTGCATTGGTAATTGGTATGATGCTGGCGATGCTTACTATTCGTTTCATTGATCTCAACTATAATTTACCGGAGCATTATCCTTACCGATTTAATGCCTCGATTGGTACAGCGGCTTGCTTCATCATCATCCCGCTGGTAGATACCTTGCGCATTGTATTACTTCGGATTTTAAAAGGACAATCACCTTTTAAACCAGACAAGAGCCATATCCATCATGCCATCATGCGTCTGGGCATGACTCATAGTCAAACAACGCTGATTCTTGCAGGTGCTCACCTGTTTTATATAGGGCTAGCGTTGATATTCCATAACTTTTCTGAGCGATACATTCTCACCGGAGTTATCGTGCTTTCTTTTGTTCTCAGCGTGACGCTCGACCGATTAATTCTGGGCAGACTATCTCCCAAAGAACTCGAAGACTAACAACGTTAGGGCAATACAACACTATATTGTATTTTTGGTGTCGTTCATTTGATACCAATGCAAGAGAAAATTAAATCACTTATTCAGGAAGTAGAAGCTTTTACAGCGAATGATAAACAAGGGGTTGAAAACTTCAGACTCCGCTATATAAGTCGTAAAGGAGTTATTGGTGATTTGTTTGAAGAGTTGAAGCAGGTGCCTGTTGAGGAAAAGAAAATTGTCGGTAAAATCCTGAACGAGCTCAAACAAGCCGCTGAAAATAAGCTGACTGTATTGAACGAGCAGCTTGAATCAAATCCATCTGCTCAAACTGATATTGATCTTACCCTTCCGGGAATTCCTAATACATTAGGCAATCTTCATCCGTTATCAGTAACGCGTTATAAAATCATTGAGATCTTCGAAAGACTAGGATTCAATGTGGCTGATGGCCCGGAGATTGAAGATGACTGGCATAATTTCTCTGCACTTAACTTCCCGGAGAATCACCCGGCCAGAGAAATGCAGGATACATTCTTCATTGAAAAGAAAGGAAGTACTGATGCCCAGGATATACTGTTAAGAACTCATACTTCGAACGTACAGATCAGGCTGATGAAAAAACAAAAGCCTCCGATTCGTGCCATCATGCCTGGCCGTGTGTATCGGAATGAAGCTATATCCGCGCGAGCGCACTGCTTCTTCCACCAGGTAGAAGGACTATATGTAGATAAAAATGTGAGCTTCTCTGATCTGAAGCAGACATTATTTCACTTTGCCAAAGAGATGTATGGTAAGGATATAAAGCTTCGTCTGAGACCATCGTTTTTCCCTTTCACGGAGCCTAGCGCAGAGATTGATGTCACCTGTCTTATCTGCAAAGGAGAAGGATGCGTGGTTTGCAAACGCAGTGGCTGGGTGGAGATCGCTGGTGCCGGTATGGTTCATCCGAATGTATTGCGTAACTGTGGTATTGATCCGCAGGAGTATACCGGCTTTGCGTTTGGAATGGGTATTGAGCGTGTGACGCAGCTACGTTACCAGGTAAACGACCTGAGACTTTATTCTGAAAACGATATACGCTTCTTAAAACAATTTCACACCAGTGATATTGCATGACAATTGAGAATATAAAAAGGATTGCAGTGATTGGCGCTGGCACGATGGGACAAGGAATTGCCCAGGTGTGTGCATCGGCCGGCTATACTGTAATGCTATATGATATTCAACCAGAGCTGATCAGAACAGCAATTTCAACGATTCGAAAAACACTCGAGTCGCATGTCGAGAGGGGAAAAATAACAGAGCAACATAAGAATGAAGTCATCGGCAGGATTGAAGCTGCAGGTGACTTCAGAACACTTCAAATTGATTTGGCGATCGAAGCCGTCATCGAAAAGCTTGACGTCAAGCAAAAGATTTTCTCTGAGCTCGAAAAAATTAATGGACAAGATTGCATACTGATCAGCAACACTTCTTCCATTTCCATAACATTGATTGCATCCGTACTGAAGTATCCCGGACGATTCGCTGGATTGCATTTTTTTAATCCGGCACCAGCAATGAAACTGGTAGAAATTGTTAAAGGTGCTGCTACCGATGAATCAACCATCAATTTTCTAAAAGATTTCAGTTCTAAAATTTCGAAGGCTGCGGTATTAGTTAAGGATTCACCTGGCTTTATCGTGAATCGCGTAGCGCGCCATTTTTATACAGAGTCCTTGCGTATTCTGGAAGATAATGTTTCTGATTTTCAGACGGTAGATCAACTTATGCGGGCCACAGGATTTAAAATGGGACCTTTTGAGCTAATGGATCTGATTGGTATGGACGTTAATTATGCAGTGACTTCGTCTATGTTTAATTCATTTCATCAGGATCCTAAATTCCGCCCGAGCAGAATTCAACAACAAAAAATTGAAGCAGGTTTCTTAGGAAGGAAATCAGGTAAAGGTTTTTATATGTATCAAACCAAGGAGTAGAAATGCGCTGGAGAGTTTTAATACTTTTTATTTTCCTGGGATGTTCCTCTGATCTAAGTGACGATTCTATTCCTTATGTAGCATTTCAGGATATCGTTATTAATTTGAATCTACCGGAATACAATACGTTAAAAACCACAGGACATCAGTATATAAATAGCGGGGGTGTTAAAGGAATTATCCTTCACCAGCTTAACTCCAGCTTATACTATGCTTTTGAGCGCAACTGTTCTTATCAGCCTAACAATGTTTGCTCGACAGTTGAAATCCATTCATCAAATCTATACCTGATGGATCCTTGCTGTGGCTCCATGTTTGGATTCGATGGTAATCCAACGGGTGGCGTAGCCTGGCGTCCACTGAGGCGTTATGAGACTATCTTAAACGGTTCTACGCTAACCATTACCGATTCGGTTATTCAGTAGAGTTTTGTGGAGCTCGCATTAGAGCTAGTTGTTTAAACTATTCTTATTGGTTGATTTTTCAGAGGAGCGTGAGTTG
>CABHOK010000016.1 GCA_902168205.1 uncultured Chitinophaga sp.
CTTTTTCATTGTAACTGTGTATTTAAAGGTAATGTTTTAAAACCATCGATTGACCTGGCTCTATAGCTTTTCAACTATAGACCACCTGTGGTCAATCGTACCTTTACACAGTTACTTAGACGCTACCTTTTGCTTATTACACAAGGGGGTGTTAGCGCTTCCATTTCTGTGTAAAAAGCAGTAGTTTTTTCTTCGCTATCTAAAATATAGTATGTGCGAATACAGCCTTTCAGAACAAAGTAGCTGTCCTTCGATTTTTGTCCTTCCTTGAGTAAAGTCGTCCCTTTCTTTACCGAGCGGAATATATCTAAAGAAACAATTGCGTTCTTCTCCTCTTCAGTCAAAGATATATATTTTGATATAAAGCCGAGTAGTATGTTTTCCATTGTTTTTGTTGTTGAAATTTGGCATATACCTATACCCGGAAAGTTAGTGTGGGTATAAAAAAAGTTACCATCACGCTTCCCTACGAGCAGTAACAGAGCCTTCATTAATCTTCTCCACATAGTTCTTTAAACTCCACAAATCTTCACCCGACAGACCGTTAATATTCCACCAACGCTTCCCATGTAGTTTTGTTATAATAACAATTAGATGCCCTTCATTGTAATTATACTTCACCTCTATCGAAGATATATCCTTAGAAGAAATACACTCTTCATAGCCAGCATTTAAGTCATGTCTTATACATATTACATCATGTTTAACCACAACAAAATACAACGACTTATAAGTAGCCATGAGAAAGTATATATTCCATAAAACCCACACACCTAATACTACATACCGTCCATCAGCACTACTAATAGTTAAATATAGAAATGGACCGATCGATAATAGCCATAACCAAAAATAAACTATCTTAAAAATACTGGTATGATACTCCTTTTCCATCGATGCCTTTCTATTTGCTTATCTTAAAGAATTCTCTAACCTTTTCTGGCGTCAAATTCACGGTGGGTATTATCTGTGGCGCCTTCGTCCTATTAAAGAACACCAGGTTCCAGCAAGGTAAATGGTCCTTCCGAATATCCAGCGTCCAGTTTTTATTTTCACCCTTTAGCTTTATATATCGCTCTTTTGCTGTTATTGTTTTTATACCCAGCGAATCAATGATATCTATTGCTTTAGCTTGATACCAGTTATTATCATCAGCAACAACATAAAAATCTTCTTCGTTATAGTCTTTCTTCATTCGTTCAATTTGTTCCTCCGTTGGGAAGATCAAAATTGCACAGTCAAAGTCTATCGTTTCTGTATTCGCACTGTCTGCGTCTGTCAAATATCTTTGCAAATCGTATAACGCTTTGTACTCGTCTAACGTTGCAGCCGTATATACTTTTTCAGTTATTGAACTATCAGCCGTCAAGGGCAAGCTGTCACCTTTTGAAGCCTCCGTTCTAGGTGCATTTTTTGAACAGCCAAATAGGCCTGTGCAGATCGATATTAAAAATATTAATCTTCGCATATAGATATAGATCATAGCATACACACACTTACCTTCACTAAGACCAATACGCATTGTTATACTCTGTTTTTCCTGGTCCGTACTTTCTTGTAGTAATTGAACGAAATCAATCCAGCAGCAGCGAGTGCTAGTAGAGAAATCAATATTATCCCGGTCAGAAAATTAAAATTGGAAATTCTGTAATTCTTACCGAAGTGTTCGTTTAAAAACTTGATCTGATTTGAAGCTCGTTCCAGATAGGCATTGTCGCTGCACATAGTGGTATATAGTCCGTCATCGCATTTATGCACAACTACTAAATAGTCATAGTTTTCCCAAAGAATACCACCACAGCTACCACCACCTTGTCCTCCGAATAGTTGTACTCTGCCGTTAAGCTTTCCCTTGTATGAGTACTCGACCTCAAACTCGAATGAGACATCCGGACCATACTGACTACACAACAACTCTCCTGGCTTCGCCGAAACTACTCGCCCAATAACAATGTCGTAAGCTTTGTCAGCCTCCTTGTCAATTGATATAGTCGGGCATTGACATGCCAGTAACTGATTGCCGATACCGTTAAAGCTAAATAGAAGTAAAATCAGCAGTCGTCTCTCCATAGAAAATTAAGCGCTCGAATATAAGAACATCACATACATATATAAGCATTTCAAACTAAGTGCGGGTTTAGGGTATTTTGTTGGAGAACGACAACAACGTGAAATTAGACCTCCTGTTATGTCACCTGTATTATTTTTTGTGCACCGATCATTCTCTGGCGAATTCCAAACTTCTTTGGCCTTTGTTATAGTCACCCGCTAAAATGGCGAACATCCAATAATTCCATGCATTATCTATTACGAGATGATTATCTGAGGTGAGCCCCACTCTATACTTCTGGTGGCTGCGTTTATAGAGCACAGGAAAGAATGGTATTAATACGAAAGAACCACGATAGCAGAAATATCCATGCTTAATCTTTCCATTAAGACTTTTACTACTGATCTGTTCTCCTTTATAGAAAAGTTCGGCAACTGCTTTTCTATTTGAAACAAACTTGATAATTACTGTTTGATCCTTAATTGTTCCGATGCTGTCGTTGAATTGAGATTCACCCGTTAGCTCAGACCAAAGGGTCAACTGGCGATGGCGCAGTTCGTATAATTCACGATCAATTCGTGTTTTAATCGAGGATGGATAATTTTCATAGTGGCCTTCTATCTTTTTAAAATCAACTCTGTCGAGGACACTCAATTGTCGATCAGGTTCATTCTTAAAACTGGCACAACTTATCACCATTAACCCCGATAGAACAACAAAAGAAATATTTAATATATGTGGCTTCATTAATGCTGTGTTATATAGGCTGTCCCTATGTCTTTCGTATATGAATGAACCATCCGGCACATCTGTCAATGAGAGCTTTCAAAGCATCCCTATATATACTCTATGCTCACTGTTATTCGCATACTTATGGGCCAGCATACAATATATGCATTTTACAAACGAATATATCGGCTGTCTTAAGCACAAATTGTTCTCCCCGTGCGGGTGTATGACTTGGGCAGAGAAGGAATTTACAAAACACAGAATGTAAATATTCTTATATTGATAATGTTGTTGGTAATCATTTTAACAAATGAAAAACATAATTGAATTTATTAAGAATTTTGATTTTTCCGTATTCAGTCTTGACTTTTTGGATCTACTGATAGCGTTCGGAATTATAATTCTCATTTTTGTTATTGGCAATAAGTTAATATCATTTCTTCGTCCGGAAACTGCGCGGGTAACCAGGCATATTCTGACCATTACATTTTATTGCACTTTCTTTTCGCTACAGCTTTTTATAGTGATGAATGCTATATTAACTAAAAACTACGACCGACTGCAATTGATGATTATTGTGGCGGTGTTACCCTGCTTGAGCTATTTGATTGGTAAGCTTTATAAAAGATATGACAAGCTTGTGGATCGGTTCACAAAGTAGAATCAATAATAATTTTGAATCAATACATTCCAGGCTCATCGTAACTATGTGACAACATTATATATAGTGAAGAAACGCTCTTCCAAAATAACATCCCAACTCATTGCCTTTAAAAACACGTACGTATTTGCGAAAGAATACCACCAAAGGTATGTTTAGTTTTGACTAAAGAGGAAAAGAACGAAATTGTTTCTTTGGATATATTTCGCTCGGTATTTGTTGTTCTTCTTCACCAACACCCACCTATACCCAATAAAAAAAACAATTGCAGCGGCAATTTAACTCCAAATTTTCCACCAGGGGCTTTTCTCTTTCGTCACCTGCTTGTCAGTTATAAATATTTTTGTGTCGTAGATCTCCCCATCGTCCCCTTGAACCTTGGCGTTAAGTCGGCCAGCGATGTCAATCATTTTATTTATTATCTCATTGTCCGGATTCTTAACCGTCACGTTACCACTTCCTAAATCAAACCATGCATAATTTTCGTCATGCCCGTTTTTTGAATACGAGGTCCAAACAGCAAGTCCGTTGTTATGGTAAGTAACTTCATCTCCGTTATCGGTAGTTGCATTTGCCTGATTATCGAGTTGCATCTCGTTATCGGATCTAATATAGTCTATCCACTCGGTTAACTTTATTTCGTTCGACTCGTCCTCGTCAGACCAATCCTCTTTTCTTGTTATATGTAGGTTATATCCCACTGTCTAAAATTAATTAACAGCAATATTACTATAGCAGAACTCAGTGCGAACATAGGTATTTTATTGGAGAAGAACTCCAGCAAACACAAAAGGCCGGGAAATTTAACCCGACCCTTTTACTGTGCATATAGTTGTTTTACGTATCTACTGTGTACGTATAGTCACCCTGTAATTTACGCTGAGGTTACTGAAAATTAATAACCCGAAAACATTGAGAATCTCCACCGCTGTCGTTTATGATTTGTGAGATTTTACTTTTTGCAACGGCAAGCCCGGCACAATGTGAGCCATCAATCGTGCGTAGCTCTCCGATTATCGACCGGGTTACCGCCATGTCATACACTACGGCTCCAGTTGTCAGCACCACAACGTCAACAGTACATCTATTCAGCGTCATCACCGCTTGCATTGTATTTTGAACAACAATGTCTTCAAAATCACAGTCGATAAAGTTAAACGTTAAAAGATCAGGATGATATCCTGGAATATATAGGTCTCCTATTGAAACGCTTCCGAACCGATTCTGAATTACGACAGGCTGACCTTCCGGTGTGTTTGCTATAATCTGGTCAAACTCAGCTTGCGTGATGAGTGTTTTAGTGGAAGAAGAAACTCCGACTTTTTGTAAATCTTCGGCTTCTATATTTCCCGATTCAATTCTGGCTGCCGCGTTGTCTTGGCTGGAGAGAGTCGCAGGACTTTCGGCTTCATTTTCATTGCATGCGGATAATCCAAATGCCAGGAGAATCGCGCACAAGAGTTGTCTTTTTTTCATAAAACTTTTTTTGGTTGTTAATATTTAACACTCCAGGTAAGTTCAGAAAATAAAGGCAATGTATTGCTCTCTTTCAGCATGTATATTCAGAGCCGTCTCCTACTGGATATAGTGTAGAGATGGTCAGTCACTTATTTTCGCTAGCGGTTTTACTTAACGCAAGTTATCACGCACATGAATTCTTTCAAGTTTTTGTTTGTTCGTCTATCGCAAGCGCAACGCCTTTGAGTGGGATTCTTTGTTTGGCATACCTATATATTTGCTATGCACCGGTCATTCTCTTGAGAATTCCAAACTTCTTTGGCCTATATTATAGTCACCCGCTAAAATAGCGAACATCCAATAATTCCATGCATTATCTATTACGAGATGATTATCTGAGGTGAGCCCCACTCTATACTTCTGGTGGCTGCGTTTATAGAGCACAGGAAAGAATGGTATTAATACGAAAGAACCACGATAGCAGAAATAGCCATGCTTAATCTTTCCATTAAGACTTTTACTACCGATCTGTTCTCCTTTATAGAAAAGTTCGGCAACAGCTTTTCTATTTGAAACAAACTTGATAATTACTGTTTGATCCTTAATTATTCCGATGCTGTCGTTGAATTGAGATTCACCCGTTAGCTCAGACCAAAGGGTCAACTGTCGATGACGCAGTTCGTATAATTCACGATCAATTCGTGTTTTAATTGAGGATGGATAATTTTCATAGTGGCCTTCTAACTTTTTAAAGTCATTTTTATCGAGGAGACTTAATTGTCGGCCAGGATCATTCTTGAAACTGGCACAACTTGTCAACAATAGACTGAATAGAACTATAAAAAAAATCTTATATATGTTTTGTCTCATTAGTATATATTTCTCTTAGACAGTACGAAAGTCCTTTACGTTGAATGTCTTTTAACCTAATCATTCTTGAAATATTTGGCAGAATAAGCTTGCAAGCAAACTTATAGTTCATATATACTTACACTATTCAATTCGGTGTGGGTATCGGGAGTTTTGTTGGAGGAGAACACCAACAAAGGCAAGGGGCAGCTGAAACGAGTTCAATCACCGATCAATTTCGCTCTTAATTCAACGTAGTTTGGCCAATCAATAACTGGATAAATTTTCAGTTCTTTGTTATAGTATTCGCTACTAAACTCAATCGCGTATCTATCCGGAGCATTCGAAACTCCCTAGTCTTTCCGGTTTGTAAAAATATAGCTCATTAATGTAGTCATAAACTAGTTCTTGCATTTCCCTTGTCAATTGTCCTTTATATCTAATCTTCACATTCGGGGGCAACGGTTTTACACGAATTTCCCTGATTGTACATTTTGTAGAATCTCGAGTATAGAAAAATTTCAAGGTATCATTTACTCGTCCTATCTGAATCTTTTCTTCATGGCCACCCCACTCTCCACAATCATTTTCATCGTGAACGTAAGCTTTTAAAGATAGACTAGTGAATTCGTCAAACGTGTCGAAATTTATATACATCCGATCTTTCGTCTCGCAACAAAAGCAAAACGCGGCCAGCAGTCCAGTTAAAATAAATCTCATTTTGGTTTAAATTCTAATTTCCAATTGCCCACAACGTCTAGCTATAAGGCGTGGCGGCACACCCAAAATAATAAATTGAGTATCAAACGTGCCGCCATGACTTATAGCTTTTGCTGCGTAGTACATTTCAATTCAAGATTTTATAGAGAGCACCAATTCCTAATCCCAATTGAATTAGTCCCCAGAATAAATTAAAGTATCTGTTATAATACTCTTTAAGGAGAGCCCGCATTCCATAATCAAACCCACCAATTGAAAGTCCTAAAGGTTCTGTATTGTAGTAGCACGCAGTTATTGAAAGAAGTCCTGTCAAGGTAAAAACCAGCCCAACACCTAAGAATAATTTGCCAAGGAATACAAAAACTGCAAAGGCAATCCAGAGTCCTAAATTAATTTTTCTAAATATTTTATTTCTATCCATTGTTAAGATTCAGCTCTGTCCGAAATGTATTACGCACAACGTTTTGCTATAAGGCGTGGCGGCACACCAAAATAATCAAATTAAATGTCAAGCGTTCCTCCATGACTTATAGCTTTTGTTGTAGGCTGGCGCATACACCAATCTACATTAGTTGGATCTCAATTGTCCGGCCTTGTCTGTCGAGGTTAATCCAAGAGTCTGCTCCACTGTCCGGAATGCAAGACTCAAGTCTGTCACCGGTCTTTAGTTTGTCCAACGAGTCCTTACCAAAGGCTAGTGTCATGTCGTAAAGAAATTGTCCGCGTGGCCCCTCTTTTGTTTTCCCCTCGTCAATCCACGCCTTTGTCATCAAGTTCTTCGTCTTGAGAATTTGTTTTGATGAATAGTCCGATTCGTTGTCAGGCAATAATACTCCGTCACACCAACATCGTCTCCAGTCGATGTCAGCCGATTTTGTCAACGCTCCAGAAATAGCGTACTCTAATCGTCCACAAAATTCTTCGTCAAACATTTTTGGTTGTCCCTTTCTTTATGCCGCTTGCCTACAACATACCAATATAAGAACATACTTACTTATATAACCGTCTACAAACGATTATCGTGCGATTATTCAGTATAAAGATATACTTGCGATATTAAATTTCATGTTGGCTAAGGTGTTTCGTTGGAGAAGAACTCCAACAAAGACATGGCAGTCGGCCCAAGTCCGTTAGAATTCCTTTTTTTATTTTCCTATTTGATTTGAGAAGACAAGAAGTCGCTAAATGTATCAGAAAGTTTTTCGTTTGGAATGTGCCCCATACCGATAAACGGCAATTGAACAATAGTCATATTTGTTGTATCAAAAGCAAACGCTTCTTCAGCACCATCTGAGCCTATAATGATAATGTTTGATACAAACTCGTTAACATGATAAGCTTGATTTAACTTAACAAGCTCCTCTGTACTCCAAAGCACAAGATAACTGTCTACCGTTTCGCCTTCAAGTCCGTTTGTAGATTGTAAAAATTCTTTATAATCGCTTGGCAACTTTATATCAAAAAATTTCTCTACGCTTTCAATTGTATATACTGTCCCTGACGAAACTGTATCAAGGCTATCGGTTAGACTGTGAGCAGTCGCTTCATTTGTTAGACTATGTATTTCTTTTACTTTTCTATTCCAAAATGTTGCATACTCTGCATGTTGAAGTCTTGTGACAAAAATTATATTTTGTCTTTCGGTTGGGCTTCCGGCAAACAAGATTGGGATTATTCTATGAACATGAAGTCCTTTACGTTGATTATCCTTTAACTTAATCATTCTTGAAATATTTTGAGCGCAATGAGCCGGTGGGCAAACGTATAGTTTATATATATACTTACACTATTCAATGTAGTGCGGGTATAGGGGTGTTTTGTCGGAGAAAGAACACCAAAGGCAGGGAATGATAAACAAATCGTCAATAATGATAAGATAATGGAATTAACTATATTCATCGTCTATTAACTTTAGCTTAGAGACGCAATAGAATGCACATAAAACCAATGAATCAAAAAATGGAACAAATCGATGAAATGATTCAGAAATGGACTGTTTTGCAATACGTATTACCCTCTATTTCTTTATTATTAGCTACTGCTTTAAGTATTTTTTTGTGGGTGTATTCTCAAAATAAAATACATTTTTATCAAAAAATACAACGAACAGAAGAACAAAATGAAAAGGAATTAGAACAAAAAAAATTGGCCACAACAGGCATCATTAAAAGTAAAATAGTAGAAGGGAAAAGCAGTGTTACTGTTCATTTTGGACAAAGCCATATTTCAGTTAGTGTTGAGTCATTAAGAGCTGGTATAAATTTGCAACCCTTTTCTTTCATTGGTGATAGAAACATAACAGTTACCTTAAAAAATGATTTAATTTTAGTATCAGCAGATTTTAGAAGTTTGGACGGTACGATTGTCGCCAAAATAGTTGATAATGAATGGCAGATAAATCCGGGTAATAAATTTGACAGGAATTATGACGATAATGCTTTTGAGGTTATTGACAATGACCTCATAACTAAATTTCAAATTGACTTTACAGACATATATAATATTAGAATTGGTGGTTCATTTATTTCGAACGGCTCTTTATACGCATTTCTTCCAAGTGGCCAGTCATTATTTTTGGGTCTAAAAGGTAGACCAAAAGAGGAATTGATACGAATAACTGATAATATAAAAACTCTATTTTTATATCCATCAGAAACCCACTTTGGTAAGAGAAGAGAAGTGCCCGACATAGAGTTTTATCCAGCCTTAATTTCGGATTTTGGTAAAAAGAATACAGGTGGGAAAATTATGATGGTTTCTGACACCTTGGAACTAAAGGCTATTAATTTCGGTGGGGAATTTAAAAATACAAAGCAACATCCATTAAAGCTAAGCATTATAAGGTTCGAAATTTACTTTAATAATAAACTACATGCTCAAGGAGTTGTAGGAAAAGAGATTTTATTGGCTTCAAATAAAAAGGAAGAGTGGATGACTCCATCTATTTACTTTAGTGATATAAAGAAGGCAATTCCATTTTCAGATGCAAAAAAAATAAATTTTAGATGCTTTATAACTACTGAATATACAGATATCAATGGCGGTAATAAAAAATTACTGAATGTAGCTTATAGCGTAATACTCACCAATATTGGGCCTGCTTATGCCAATATTTCAAAATAGCAAAGCGGTTGCAATAGTGCGGCAAGGCAATATGCCAATGCGCGTGTGAGTCTGCGTTAAGGGGCTATTGCGTACACCAATACAAACAACATACTTACTTCTATAACCGTTTACAAACGGTTATCATCGATATTCAGTATAAGGTATACTTACAATACTACATTTCATGTTGGCTAGGGTATTTCGTTGGAGAAAAATTCCAAAAAAAGCAAGAGTTTTTATCATTCAATAATTAATCTCCTTTTTTATGTTTATGCGGTTTTAATGATGGAACATTTTTAGGTGTTTCTTTATTATCTCTTTGACGCTTATCTGGCTTTCCAGTTGAATCCGCAATTCTCTTTGGTCCAGGTGTAAGCTCCCCATATTTAGGACGGCCACAAATTAGAAAATTTCATTTATAGTTGTAGTTATAGCCCGCTGTGGATTTGTGGGAAACTCTTCCGGAGTTTTCCATAAATCCACGGTTAGCATATCCA
>CABHOK010000017.1 GCA_902168205.1 uncultured Chitinophaga sp.
CTGGCCACGTTCATAATCTTGAACGACTGTCTGTTTAAATTCTTCGCTAAAAAGACGTCTGTTCGCTAATGTAATTCGCTTTGTCATAAGTTAACCTTTTGTGGTCAACCTATTTCAGGGACTGACAAAAACGGCATCTAGAGTATATTTCCTTTGTGCCCGTTTGTGTCTTCTTCGTGCTCTTTGTGTCATTGGATTTCGGGACACTCTTTAGTAAACACATCAACACCTCAACAAAAATCACTCTCGCAGCTGGCAGCTAGCAACTAGCAGCTATTTTTTTTATCTTCTGCTCTGTAACCTTTCCTCCCCCTTCCGGTAACTAACACGAATTTGACAAAAAGAGCGTACCTGATGACAGACGAACTACTTATGGAGGCCGTAAAAAACGGTGATCTTCAGCAGGCCTCTGCGCTTTTTGAGCGCTATAACAAGCGCATATTCAATTTCCTGGCACGCTTAACCATGGATCGTGCCCTGGCCGAAGACCTTACGCAAAATGTTTTCCTGCGCATTATAAAATACAGGAACAGTTATCGCGAAGGAGCCCGGTTTCAGTCGTGGATATACCAGGTAGCCCGGAATGTTTTCTCCGATCACTACCAGGTACACAAAAACAAGTTCTCTGACTTTGTTGATGTAGAAAAGGTGAGTGATGCTTTATACGATACCGAAGATAGCGATGTGCTGGATGAGCAGGAAAGACTTCTTCAACGGTCGATGGCGAAGCTCAGTGATGAACAACGCGAGCTGCTGATCTTAACACGGTTTCAGCACATGAAGTATGAAGAAGTTGCTGCCATCATGGATACAACGGTGGCGAATATAAAAGTAAAGGTGCACCGCGCTATACTGAAATTACGCGAACACTATTTTGAACTTGAAAAAATATAAACAGAACATACGCTGCAACGTGGTTCTATAGCATTATGGACAGAGAAACACTCGAAACACTTCTGATTGATTACATCGATGGAAGGCTTGCACCCGAAGAGAAACTTCAGGTAGAGCAGGAATTGGTGAACAACAAGGAAGCATATATACTATATGAGCAGCTGAAGGAAGTGATTCACAGCATGGAACGCTCTTCTAAACTTGAGCCGACTGCTAAACTAAAATCATCTTTTGATAAACTGATTGAAGAAGAAATACGGTCTTCAAAAAAAAATAAGACCATTTTCTTTCAGCCTGCCTTCTATCGCGTTGCAGCTGCGGTGACACTGGTGGTGCTGGGCGGAGGTATAGGATACTGGATCAGTAAATATGAGCGACAACAACAGGAGCTTGCTGATATACGGAAAGAGATGCAAGCCACCAAGAACATGATGATGACGATGCTCGACAATCATCAGTCAGCAAGTCAACGAGTGTTGGGTGCAACGGTAGCACTGAAGATGGAGCGGCCCGATGATGAAATTATACTCGCACTTGCCAACGCGATGAATGAAGATTCAAACACCAATGTACGCCTGGCTGCGCTGGACGCACTCAGCAAATTCAACAAAGAACAAAACGTACGCAAAATATTGATTGCATCACTCACCACACAGAAGGATCCGATCGTACAAATAGCACTCATCCGAATACTGGTAGAGATACGGGCACAAGGCACCGTGAAAGAGCTTCAACGCATTACGAACGATGAAGAAGCTTTAAAAGAGGTAAAAGATGAAGCACACGCAGGAATACTGAAACTTTCATGAAGATATATTATAGCATGCTAAATCACACCCACACAACTTTCAAACTCGAAGCTCAAAGCTAAAAACTCGAAGCTGAGAAAATTCAAGTCACATTTAGTAAGAAAATCAAAACATCAACGAAATATGAAAAAGGTATTTGCAGCGGTAGCCCTGGTGGTTTTTATAACAGGGTTTATACAGGCACAGGAATATAAACTTGCCAAGAGCACAGGTCGCCTGGAAATTAAAGAAGTAAACCACGTAGAGATTGAAGGCTACGCTGGCAATGAGATAATCTTTACATCGCGCAATGGTAAAAAAGATGATGACGAACGCGCCAAAGGACTACGCGCCATCAGCAGCATGGGCCTGGAAGATAACACCGGTATAGGTTTATCGGTAGTAGAAAAAGGCGGGGTAATTGAAGTGCAGCAATTGAAGAAGATGGATGGTCCTGATGTCATCATCAAAGTTCCCAAAGGAGTCGTGGTGTCCTATTCCCATACATCACCGTATGGCGATCGTGTAACATTCAAGAACTTTGAAGGTGAGATCGAAGTATCAACTGTACACAACGGTGTTGTACTAAACAACACAACCGGCCCGATGACGATCAAAACTGTACACGGTGACATTGACGCTTCGCTGAGTCCGAATATAAAGAACCCTGTATCGATCATATCGGTACACGGCCATGTAGATGTAGCCTTCCCTACTACACTGAAAGCAAACCTAAAATTAGGCACGGTATACGGAGAGATCTTTGTTGATCCAGATTTCAAGATCGAGATCGAGAAGACCAACAACATGGTAAAATATAGCGACAATGTAAGCGGCAAGCTCAACGGTGGTGGATTGGACATCTACTTGTCTTCCACACACAGCAATGTATACCTCCGGAAGAAATAAATCTGACTGCTTCGATCTATACCTATCGATCGGAGCAGCTTCACCCCCAAACTTCTTGCTATGAAAAATATACTGTTCATCATAGTCGGGCTTATTATTCCGGTAAAGGAATACGCGCAAACCGCCATCAACAAATCTATCGCGGTTAAGCCCGGACAAAATATAGTCATGCACTTCGATTACCCCGAACTGGTCCGGGTTAGCACCTGGGATAAAAATGAAGTCTCCATCCAGGGAACTGTAAGTATCAACAACGGAGAAAATGATAATGCGTTTACATTAGACCTCTCTGTATCTGGTAATACGGTTAACATTCGCAGCCGGATTGCTGACATGAAAAACCTGCCCCGGTTCTATACAATTAAAGATGGTACGCAAACCATCACTTTTAAAAACAAGGAAGAACTCGATAAATACAAACAGCAAACCGGCAAGAGTAAATTTGATATGATGTCTAATGGCGTTGATATTGAAATTGTACTGGAGATTAAGGTACCGCGTAACACCGACACCCGTGTTGAATCTGTTTATGGAACGGTGGAGATCAAAGAGTTTACCGGGCCGCTCTCCGTTACATCTACATACGGTGCTGTAGATGCAGCCCTGGTTGAAAAAGCAACGGGAGAGCTAGTCGCTGAAACAAATTATGGCGAGATCTTCACTAACCTGGAAGCCAAGTTTGGCGGCATGGACAAGGATGAACATTTTCACACCTATGTCTCTGCAAAACCGGGCAATGGTCCGCGCTATAGCTTCGAATCAAAATATGGCAATGTATACATACGCAAGGCCAATCCATAAAGTATATCCCTGCTATATATCCGGTGAAACAGGGTCGATGGTTTATTGGTTAAAAAAACTTGCTGCAAAAGCTGTCTCATTGATTTGGTTGCGCAAAACACCCTGACCACCCGATAATGCCGGGGATGAAGAGCTCGCTATACTGCGGGCTCTTTACATGTATACAATGTGGTATCTTTATTGCTCCTGAAGAAATACCTGAACCCACGCATTATGGAACTTAACTACCATTGGATCAACCTGCTCGTTTGTTCGGAGCACTGCAAGGCCCGCTCTTCTGCGTAATACCAGGCAACTGCTTTTTACCATGAAAATTTATGACTGGGCGCGGTAGCCCATTTTTGAAGTAGATGATGAACCATTTCTGACATCGATTCGCAAATCATGGCAGCCGATGAATTATAGCGGTGCTTTAAAATTCTAAATATTTTTTTCAAAAAGATTTGCACGTTAACGATTAATACTGATATTTGTCTATCGATTTAGTAGACAAATCAATTCTCACCAGATTGGTTTTATACAGAAGGGAGTAGAGACTAGGCTCAGCGATCCCCTAGCAACCTATCAACCGCAGGTTGAAAAGGTGCTAATTCCTACCAATAAAAAAAAATTGGAACTATAAAATTTTTAACCAACATGAAACACACAAAAAATTTCTCCGTTCGTAACAGTATGTACGCCCAGGCCATCAACATGAATTACTGTATGAACAACTGTTGTTGTTGATTTCGCCTTTTCAAAAATCCCCTATAGAAATTTTAATGACTTGCAAACACTGCATCCTCGCGCGGGGAATGCACAGGGAATATTTTGTACCGCAAAAAACAAGCGTATGAAAATGAACTGTTTCCATATACTATACCGATGTTGATGAGCACTGAATTCATCACACCCTTACTAAATATATACTTATACGTCCACCTTAACATTGAACGATCATGGCTTCTTATAAAAAATTCACATTCGAAGGTACATTAACAACAGAACAAATTGAGTTCTTTCAAAAGAACGGCTTCATTCACTTTGAAAACTATGCGTCACAGGAAACTGTTGATACTATTATTAACTCTACCGAGCAGGTGCAACGCCAGTGGGTAAAATCAAATGTTCAGAAAGTAAATGGTGTGCCGATCAAATATGGTACAGATGAAAATGGTGATACCATTGTACAACGTTTTGCATTTACCAATCAACACAGCGATGCCGTAAGAGCATTCGCCAACAACCCGGCTCTGCAGGCATTAAAAGTCTTAATGCCGGAAGGCGCACGCCTCGGTCTCGAAGAGAAAGATGGTGTAGTATTCAATCACTATGTCAATACAGAAGGAAGTAATTTCTACCACATGGGCTGGCATACCGATAGCGCACGTGATATATTCTACGGTAAGAAAGTAGCGCCTATGTTAAACATCGGCTTTTACCTGGATGATTCTACAGCCGATAAAGGCGGACTCCGCGTTTTGCCCGGCACCCATAAACAAGGACTGTGGGATTTACTCTTCCGAAAAAAATACTACATGAATAACTATGGCGATAAAGACGAAGTATTGGTAGAAGCAAAAGCAGGCGACCTCGTTATTCACGATGGCAGAATATGGCATCGCGTGGCGCCATCGCCACTGACCGGTGCAGCCAGTCGCAGAAGAGTAATGTATATACCGATGATCGTGGGTAAGTATAAACCTAAAACGGAGCAAAGCACAACACCGCTATACCTGCACTTGCTGCCACTGGTAGGAAGTAAGAAACATAAAAATCTTATTCCGGCATTCCGCAAGGCTGCCTGATGGACTATATAAAACTGTTACGCTAAAATTAAACTACAACCATGTTCACATTTTTTGAAAGACCGGTCGGCATTATATACGGCCACCCTGAACAATATAATCCCTTGTTTGAAAAGCTGCTGACGCGGGGAATTCCCTATGAAATAATAAATCCGGCAGATCACCTGTATGATCCTGCCCAATATGAAGTGCCCTATAGCCTCGTGTTCAACGACATGAGTTCACCGCCTTACCTGGCGCACAACGCACTGGGTATTGCTCAAACCGTAGAATATGTAAAACATGTGGAAAAGGTAAGTGGTGTACACAACAGCAGTCAGGTTGTAAACGGGTCGCGCGTTACGGAGATTATCAGTACCCGGTCGCGACAACTGGCCCTGTTCGCTTCGCTGGGTATACCTTTTCCGAAAACACGCATCGTGAGCAGCATTGACCAGTTACTGGCCGCCAGCAATGAACTTCGCTTCCCAATCATTATAAAGAGTAATGGCATCAGCGATCCTGCTGTTACCAGGCGCTTTGAAAGTGCAAACGAACTGGTGAATGCCCTCGTAAAAGATGAACTGCATTTACAAAACGATAAGTCATGGCTGGTGCAAGAGTATATCCGGCCCAAGGGCAACCATATCAACCGCGTTGAGATTCTGAATGGTCGCGTGCTCTATGCTGTTAAAATATACCATGCCGGTGACGAACAGGAGCGCTGGCCGATTGAAGTTAAAGCGAGTGTATTTGCACCATCCCTGGAAATTCTGAACACGCTGGAGAGAATAGCGCATGCAGCTTTGATCGATACCGGCAGCATCGAATATGTTACCGATCGAAAAACAAACCAGGTATATTTCTATGCGATCCGCCCGCATACAAGTTCACGCAGCATACATATTGAAGGCATTGATTTTAATCCGCTAGATCACCTCAGTCAATACCTCGAGCAGCGGTTGCAAAAGATAAGAGAGATCGCGCTTACCATTTAAAAAAAATTATAGCACGAATACTTGCATATAAAGTATCGTTACTTACATTTGTCTATAGATTTGGTAGACAATAAAAAATTATACCGGGTAACAGTGACGTAAAACGGTATATACAAATCTGGTCAGATGAGTTGAGATTCTGTTCTGGCCATTAACAAAACGGCTTCCGGATGCACCGGTCTTAAAAAGAATTTTGGTGGAATTTCTCGAAAGACACTGGTGCATTCCGTAGCCACCAAGCCACTCTCCTGCTACATTCTCCGTTCATGAAGCTTCACCGTTTTTGTTTTCATATGTTCTTTCGGGTTGAGTACATTTATACATTCTTAGTTTATCACGCGCCCAACATATGAGTACTGCAACACAGACCTTAAGCGAAAAAAAAGGATTTGTATTACATGAAGACTGGACAGCCGTAGCGCTGGGAGGTATCACAATTCTTTTTTCACTTCTCTGGTTTATTATACCAACACCGGCATTCTCCTGGAAAGAAGGAAACGACATCACTGAAAAAATATTAGCCAGTGAAAATCTCTTCAAGATCGGTGCGCAATTCCTCTATAGTTTCGCGATTGCTATACTGGGAACGCTGTTAACCGGCAAACCTGTAAAAAATATGCTCGTTGTTTTTCCGGTGCTATATATACTTACGGTAATAGCCGTAGCACTGGCCGGGAACAGCGCGATAAAATCATTGAACCTGGAAGCTGTTATCTTCAGTCTCTCCATCGGTTTACTCATCAGCAATACGCTTCCGCTTCCGCAGTGGTTTCGTTCGGCACTCTCTACTGAATTATTTGTAAAGACCGGGCTCGTGTTACTCGGCACCGGAGTTATTTTCTCCGATATACTCAAGGCAGGTGGTCTCGGTCTCATTCAGGCACTCGCGGTTGTAGTGAGCGTTTGGTATTTCGCATACTGGATCTGCAAGAAGCTAAAGCTTGATGAAGAGTTAACCATGATGATCTCCAGCGCAGTTTCCATCTGCGGTGTATCGGCTGCCATCGCTACGGCCGGTGCTATACAAGGTGATTCTAAAAAGCTCTCGTATGTTATATCATTGGTACTGATCGTTGCTATTCCGATGATGATCTTCATGCCCTATATCGCGAACTACTTTCACTTTCCGCAGGAAGTTACGGGCGCATGGCTCGGGGGTAGTATTGATACAACGGGTGCGGTAGTGGCTTCCGGAACGCTCGTAGGTGAAACAGCACTCAAGATCAGCACGATCGTTAAATTTTCTCAAAACGTTTTGTTGGGTGTTGCTGCTTTCGCCATCAGTATATATTGGACGTATACTGGTAAAGATCAGGCTGATGGTAAAGTAACCAAACCATCGCTCGGTGTTATCTGGGAGCGCTTCCCTAAATTTGTGATCGGCTTCGTTGCTGCCTCACTCCTTTTTTCATTCGCATTAAGTGCAGACGCCGTGAGCAGTGTAAAAGAAAGTTTAAAGAGTATACAAACACTATGGTTTGTGCTGGCCTTTACAAGCATCGGGCTTGAGACTAAATTTTCAGACCTGTTTAACGCCAATAGCCGGAAACCTTTATACGCTTTTCTTATCGCCCAGGGTTTCAACATCATTATTACGCTGATTGTAGCATTCCTGCTGTTCAGCTAACAAGTATTCCGACTCCTATATACAGTAAGAGTTTGTTGATGAAAAGCGTGTCGTAAAAAGCCTCTGCAGCGTTTCGGAGGCTTTTACTATTGTCCGTTAGGCAAAAAATTCTACAATATTTTCATAAAATTCTTTTAAGTCTATTGATTTAATAGGGATTACTCCTAGCTTTGCCAAAAATCTACCAAAGCTATAGACTTAAACTGCTATATGAACAACTTTTACCACCGATTGCTTTTCTTACTCGTATTGATTTCCGCTACAACATTTGTCCAGGCGCAAAACCTGATTAGTGGTAGCATTGCCGATGGCGAAACGCAGGAAACACTGGCAGGTGTTAACATCGCTGTGAAAGGGACTGTGCTTGGAACAGTAACCGGTGCTAACGGAGACTTCAGTATATCTGTAAAACAATTACCGGTAACATTAGTAGCTTCTTTTATAGGGTATAAAACAGAAGAGATCGAAGTAACTGTACCTAATACAGTATTAAAGTTTCAACTGAATCCAAGTGCGTTGCTCGGTGAAGAAGTTGTTATCACGGCATCGCGTGTAGAAGAGTCTCAACTCAAATCTCCGGTAGCCATTGAAAAGCTTGACCTGCGCGCGATCAGGGAAACACCTGCACCAAGCTTTTACGATGCGTTGGAAAATGTAAAAGGTGTACAGATGACTACCTCGAGCATTACCTTTAAAGTACCGAATACACGCGGCTTTAATATACCCAACAACTTTCGCTTCGTACAAGTAGTAGATGGTGTGGATATGCAGGCCGCTACATTGGGTGTTCCGCTCGGCAACGCTATAGGCCCCACTGAACTCGATATAGAGAGTGTCGAGATTACCCCGGGTGCTGCATCTGCACTCTATGGTATGAACGCCATCAACGGTATGGCTAACCTCATTACCAAGAGTCCATTTTTATACCAGGGGTTAAGTATATATCAAAAGACTGGTGTAAACCATGTTGACGGTATCGATTATGATCCGAGTGTATTAACTGAAACAGCATTGCGCTATGCCAAGGCGTACAATAACAAAATAGCGTTCAAAATAAATGCAAGTTACCTGCGTGCTACAGACTGGCGCGGCAATACCAAAACCGATCAGAATCCAAACTCTACGCCCGGTACCGGCAATCCTTCGTATCCTGAATTAAATGTTGCCGATCACCCGGCATACGATGCGTGGAATAAGTATGGTGATGACAGCGGTAGCAATGCTGTAACCGTAAGTGGCATCACGTACAACGGTGTAGCTAATCAATCTTTTGTAGTTCGCAGAACCGGCTATTGGGAAAAAGACCTTGTGCCCGGTAAAGTAGATAACATCAAGCTCGATGCTGCTATACATTATAAGATTGGCAGCAATGCAGAATTGTCCTATAGCTACCGTTTCGGTTTACTGGATGGTTTATTTCAGCGTGGTAACAAAATACAACTCAACAACACGCGTGTGCAAAATCACAAGCTTGAACTGAAAGGTGCCAACTATTCTATCCGCTCGTATGTATCGCTTGAAAACACTGGTGACTCCTATAACCTCAAACCGCTTTCTGACAACCTCGACCTCGCACATCTTTCAAACAATGCATGGCGCGATAAATTCAAAGCGTCTTTACAAAGTACATTGAATGCCAACCCCGATATAGAGCTGGCAGAAGCGATGCGTATAGCACGTGCCAATGCAGACGCTGGTCGTTACGAACCGGGCACCTATGGTTTTGATTCCATGAAGAATGTTATCATCGGTATCAATAACTGGGATCATATCAGTGCTGTGCCTACCGGTACATCTTCCGGCGGAGCCAAGCTTCACCAGATGAGCCGCATGTACCACACCGATGCACAATGGGATCTATCCAAGAAAGTAAAGATTGTTGATCTGCTGGTAGGCGCTGATCTGCGCATCTATCAAATTATACCCGATGGAAATAACTTCGTTGATTTCTCTCGTCCGGTAGCAGAACGCAACACACCGCTGGAAGATGGCAGCTTTGGTAACAATGTATACTATACTAAATATGGTTTCTTCACGCAGGTCACCAAAACTTTATTCAATGAAAAACTGAAACTGTTCGGATCGCTTCGCCTGGATCACAACCTCGAATTCAATCCGAAAGTAAATCCGCGTATAGCAGCGGTATATACCGTGGCCGAGAAACATAATTTCCGCGCATCATTCCAGAATGGTTTCCGCTTCCCTTCGCTGTTTGAAGCGCTTTCATTTGTGAACAACGGAAACATCAGACGTGTAGGTGGATTGTCCTATATCAACGATGGTCTCAACTACCTCGACAACTCCTATACGCTCGCATCCATCAATACATTCAATGCTGCCGTAAATACGGATGTAAAAAACGGTATGGCCGCCAATGATGCAGCGTTGAAGAACCGTGCATTGCTGGAAGCGACCAACCTGTCGCCTACACGCCCGGAACGCATCAACTCCTTTGAAGTGGGCTATAAAAGCGTATTGTTTGATAATACTGTGGTGGTCGATATAGATGCCTATACCAACCAGTACGATGGATTTTTAGGACAAGTAGAAGTAGCTGTTCCATACCTCGCAGATGTTTCCGGTAAATATCCTGATCCTGACAAGCAAGTACAGGTGGGTACAGATGACGCTGTGATCTCGATGCTGGCTGCCAACCGTACTCCACGCCAGGTTCGCTACCGCGTATATACCAACGCCAAACAGAAGTATAACAACTACGGTTCTTCACTTGGCCTTACCTATAACTTCTATAAGAAATTTACCATCGGTGGTAATGTGAACTATAACAATATATCGAAGAATAAAGAGAAAGATGTTTTTGTTACCGGCTTCAACACACCGAAGTGGGCAACCAATATCTCTTTCGGAAACCGCGAAGTAATTACCAACCTCGGCTTTAACATTGTGTGGAGATGGCAGGATTCATTCCTGTGGGAAAGTCCGCTGGCCAACGGTAGCATACCAGCCTATAGCACGATTGATGCACAGGTTACATACCGCCTGCCGGCTATCAAGACGAGCATTAAAGTTGGCGGAACCAACATTCTCAATAACCGCTATATCCAGTATGCAGCAGGTCCTACCATTGGTGGATTGTACTATGTATCGCTTACACTGGACGGTCTGTTAACAAATTAACCTAAACTGGAGGGCGCTTCCGGAATTCAAAAAAAACAATTTTGTTTCCGGCAAGTACCTCAAGGGGCAAAAACGTTTGGGTTATGTATTTCTGGTTGTGAGAGCTTGCTGCCACGAATTGGCAGCAAGCTTTTTTATGGCAAAGCAATCGTTGGCTGGCACAATTCTTTAAATATTTTACGCGAATACGTGTCGATTGAAAATAGTGTAAATCATATCATCACTCCCGCCCACATACTACACGGCCATGTTTGTTTTGATGTGACTGAAGACACTCTGGAATACCAGTGCTCTTTCGAGTGATTTTTTTGGAATGCTATTTATTTTATCTTCACGCACTTTTATTTAAGATCTGATAATTTAAATGGCACTCCTGGAAAAACAACTCTACGTTAAGAAGTCAACAATCCCTAACGCAGGGAAAGGTTTATTCACCAAGAAATTTATACCCAAAGGAACTCGCATACTGGAATACAAAGGCGTGATCTCTTCGTGGAAAGATGTGAAAGACGAAGACGGGCGCAATGGCTATATCTTCTATGTAAAGCGCTCTCACGTAATTAATGCACTGCCAACACCCAAGGCTCTGGCGCGTTATGCCAATGATGCCAACGGGTTAACCCGCGTACCCGGCCTTAAGAATAACTGCGATTACGAAACGGAAGACGTTCGCGCATTTATCGTTTCCATTAAAGATATACCGGCAGGTTCCGAAATTCTGGTAGACTATGGTAAGGATTACTGGAAAGTAATTCGCGAAAACATAAAGCTCTGGGCAAAAGAAGCGAAGGAAAAAGAGCAGAAAGAAAAAGCCAAGACAAAGAAGGAAGAAGCAAAAGCAAAGAAAAACGGAAAGGCTTCGAAGAAGAACGGAAAAACTTCCAAACACGCCACCCAGGTAAACGGCCGCAAAGTGAAAAAGAAAACCACCAAGCGCGTAGCCGCCTAATATCATAAAAAAGTCAGGTTAACCCTGACTTTTTTATTTATATAGGTGTTGATGTTCTGATGTATTGAGGTGTTGATGTTAGGACAAAAACTAAAGAGAGCAGAATTGTCCTAAAGAGTATATCAATACATCAACACTTCAACACTTCAACACATTAACACATCAACACAATCAGGGAGCCAGTTCCTGCAGACGTTGCTGCGCACTTAACGCATATTCATCGAAGCCCTGCCGGACAGCTTCTGCTGCATACGCCCGAAGCAATCTATAGGAGTTTGAATTAACCTGGATCGCTTCCGAAAGAATAGTATAGGGTTTTAAACTCCCGGCATCGCGGCTGCGATAGAAATCGGCTGCAGCCAGTATACCTTCTTCAAAGTATGGATTATAGTGGCTCAGGATATCAAAGTTTTTCCGGGCATTCAGTGTGTCTCCGTTGGCTTCGTTAAGTAGTGCCGTATAGAGTGTTTTCTCCAACAGTCGCGAGGCAGGAAACTCAATTCCTTTATTGATCTGTGTGGCCAGCGCGCGCAGTTCTTTTCGCGATGCCAGCATGCGCAGCTCAAAATGACGTACATCATCATACAACAGTTTATCGCTTAATTCAAGCCCTGCAATGCGGTTGAAAAAGCGTATAGCCGGACCGTATTGTTCTGCCTTATAGTATTTCCGACTGATGTCGAGTAGTGCCTGCGCTTTATAGTTTGCATTGCTGAATGTGTTCACGATACGATCGAACAACACTGAGTCCCGCAGCCCGATGCGATAACGGCAGAATTGATACTTTTCACCATCACTCAGCTCCAGTGGGTTCTGTCCGGGCAACAACAGTATATTTTTAACTGTAGCTGCAATGCGTTGCTGAGATTCTTCTTTGCCGATCGCTACAGTGTCCCACGCAGCCAGTGCCGAACCCAGCAATCCCGCTTCGGTCAATGCAATGGCGTGATAGAACTTTGCATTTTTATAATCATACGTATCAGCATAGCTGAAGTACTCCGCTGCTATAGCAGGATTACCCTGCTCGAGTGCCCACAGTCCCATTACATAATTATACTTACCCTGGTTGGCTTGCCCTACATATACCTGCTCTGCCAGGATGGCCAATGCCTGTGTTACATTTCCCTGGTGATAGAATGCGTGCGCCAATGCTGCTTTCAGGGCAATGCCATAGTCGCTGTTGAGCGAATCAGAAGCTATAGCGTACGCTCTCCGCGTAAAGGTTGTATCCAGTGTAGCAGCATTTTTAAGAATATAGTTATTCAACAGGGTTGCTGATTTCAGGTCCAACCGTTTTACAGCCAACGGATCAATGTTGACTTTTATAGGCTGACCATACAACCCGGCTAAAGCAAGTGCATTGGCCGTGGTGGCAGGCGATGTAGTATTGAACACGGTGAGAATGGAGTCAGCCTGCAGCGGCAATAACTCGGTTGCTGCCATGGCGAAGAAATTAGTCTCCGCTATATCTTTGGAAACGTTGTGCTCGCGTGCCTTGCTGAAATATACCAATGCGGAATCCAGGTTATGAATCTTGGCATATGCCAGTCCCAGGTTGTTGGCAACAATACCTGACTCCGGAAGAATGCCATACGCTTTACGATACTCACGAATGGCATCGAATATTTTTCTGTCCCATATAAAAACATTACCGGTATTGGTAAGCGAATATTCCGAAGGATGTATATAATTAGCCGATGAATAATCTTTGAGTGCACCTTCAAAATTATAGCGCATTCCTTTCATTGTAGCCAATGCATAGTTGGAGCGGTGATTGGCGAAGCCGTGCGTTCTGCCCTGATCATAAAACGACTCGGCATATACATCGTTTCCCTGCAGGGTATACAGATCACCAGCTGAATTATAAAAGGCAGCCATACCGTTGTAAACATAGCTCCTCCAGTCGGCCACAAATACAAACGCCAGCATCGCGATAATACCCGCGAAACGATACGTGAAATAAGGCATGCGATTAGGCTTGTACAATACGCGGTATACCGGCATGTTCTGCGACAGCATTACGATATAGTTCGAGAACACATACGTGAGGAATATAATACCAAAGCCTGCATGACTGAAGATGATTACTTCACGAATGATCTTTAGTCCCGGATCGTTGGCGTTGCCTAGTAGTTGTCCCGTGGTAGCGAAGCATATAGCTCCCATGGCCAGATAGAAGTATGCACCAAACGGGTAGAACGGAAAGATGCTGCCATAGATAGGCTCACGCTCGCGATAACCCCATATACCCAATACAGCCGAAATGGTAAGCAGCAGGTATATATTGATATAAATAAAGTTCCACTCCACAACGCCCAACTCGTGCAACGCAGTGATGATTACGTTAGCCATGTAGATAACGCTGATGATCGAAAGATGCTGCAGACTTTTGGAAGACCCCTGACTCACTACATTAATAAACGTTGCCAGTATTTCATGCGCCACCATAATGATGAACAACAGCGTTAAGATGAGACCTGGCGTATACCCGGTAAGTGTGAGATGATATAGCGGAAATTCAACTTGCGAGAAGAACGCTACTGCGAGCGCCAGCAACATGGTTATAAATGCAAACAAAAGCAGACGTGTTACAAAGGCAACCGATGTTCTGAAGCGATTAAAATAAAATGAAGGTATACCGTATAGCAACAGTATAACAATAGAAGGTATACGGTTGAACTGTCCGCCAATACCCAATACCTCGAGGCGCAGACTCACAACAAAAAGAATGAACAGGGCCATGGCCACAAAATACCAGAAGCCTTCAATGGTAGTAATTACCGCCAGCAGCACCACGGCACTTACGGCCAGCACCGCCAGGAATATATAGGATGCCGTAGTGTTCGGCTCGATACCGCTGCCATTAAAGTATTCTACAAGGGCATAGTTTTCAGCGGGTACATTTAGTATAAACGGCCCCACGCGAAAAGTGTGAACCGTTGTCTCAACTGTTTTTTGTTCCTGTATAGTGTCCCAATGGATAACACCATCCGTTCCCTGAAAGTACGAGAACCAAAGAAAGAACAGTGCGAAGAAAAAGACAGCAGCAGCAAGGTATCCGGTCCAACGGTAATCTTTCAGCCAGTTTTTCCAGAAAAAAAGTGATTGCATTTTATAACAGATGAGGTTTGTTAAGCTTACAAGTATAAAAAAATAAACCCGGAAGGTTTTACAGTCTTCCGGGTTTACTCCTGAACAGGAAAAGATTATTCAAGTACTTTCGGCACTCTGAAATAATCGGCATCTTTTTTCGGTGCATTGAACAGCGCGCGCTCGTGACTCAAATGTTCTTTTACTTCATCTTCACGCAGTGCATTAATTTCGTGGCTCATGGTGGTGAGCGGTTCCACACCGTCTGTATTTACTTCTTTCAGTTTCTCAACCCAGTCCACAATGGCCGTCATGTCTTTCATCATCTTCTCGGCATCCTTCTCATCAAATTCGAGGCGGGCGAGGTGAGCAATTTTATCCAGCAGGGCGCGATCTATATTCATTGTTTATGACGTTCGTTGCTACAGGCAGGTTTGCCAAATGTTGTTTCAATTCCGTATCAATTACGCTGAACACCCGTTCTTTCAACGCATCCACATCGTTTAACGTGAGGCCTGTGGTTTCCACAGGTTCATGAAAAATGACTCTCAGCGGATGCCAGTGCAGCACAAACTGATCGGCTGGCAAAATTATCCAATTATATGGAATGGTTACAGGCACAATAGCAATTTGTTTCTCGATCGCCACGCGAAATGCCCCGTCTTTAAAGCGTCCTAACACCGGGTCGCGTTCCGTTACTATACCTCCTTCCGGAAAGATCACGAGGCTTTTTCCTTCATCAATAGCTTCCAGCGAACGCTTCAGCGAGGTGTACCGGCTTTTCAGTTTGCTACGGTCTACCGTAATATGAAGTTTTCCATACATATAGCCGAACAGCGGAATTTTTTCAATCTCATTCTTGCCGACAAAAATTGTATTGAAGTGATTCAACCCGGCCGTCGGGATATCGATGTATGAAAAATGATTGGGACAAAAGATATATTGTTTTTTCCGATCGAGCTTTGTACGATACTCAACGCGGAACGGAATAAATACAAAAAACAGCAGCAGTCTGGCCCACCAACGGTTAACGATACCGGTTAATTTGAACTGACTTGGAAAAATAATGGGAATGAGCAGGAATGGAAGCAAGATCGCAAACAACAAGGCAAACACAAGCATGCCATAACAGGTATGTATAACGCGCAGTATCTTCATGGTCTTCCAACAACCGCATTCTTCAGGGTTGTTTCCGAAATATGGAAGATAAAAATAGTTATTTATTCTGTTTTAAAATAGAAGCCAGAAGTAAGAAGTAAGACGTTTGGGTTGATGAATTGATTCCTCACCTGTGGTTAAGTATATATGTGCTATATCTGTTACTCGTTTTTATCGATTGATGGCATCTTTATCGGGGATGGTGATCAGTTTGGTTTGACGGCCATCGATATAGCGGAAGCCGCCTTCATCAAAGTAGCCGTCTTCTTCCAGTTTTATCTGTATATCTTTTTTCCATTCGGCTATGTTTACTGTAACGTTGAGCTCGATGGAGTATGCTGTGTTGTAGTATAGCGGATAATCGCCTTGTACGGGCACCCCCTGCTGCATGTCCCACAGCCCGACTGTCATGCCAGCGGCATGACCATGATAGCCAATAGGATGTGTATAAATGGATGGACGCAACCCCTGGGCTATTGCTTGTTTACGAGAATCAGCGAGGATAGCGTTGCCGCTTTTTCCCTGTACAAAGTTTTTGGTGAGTATATCCTGTAATGCATTGCCTTTGGCGAGTGCGTCTTTCAGATATTCGGGAGCATCTGTCTCACCTGGTTTTAATATATAGGCGTGCTGTTGCGTGTCGGTGTTCAGTCGCAGGTACGTGATGCCGAAGTCAACGTGTAGCAGATCGCCCGGCACAATTACCACGGGCTGCGGACGCCTGGTAAAGATGGCGTCCGGCTCGCTTCGCTGTATTGATACAGACGGATGAAACCACGTATCTAATTTTAATTCCTTGATACGCTCGCGATACCACCAGCTCACATCATCGGTAGTGATTACGCCCGGTTGAATTACTTTATCAGAGAAACCTTCCTGGATTATAGCATGTGCTATGCGGCAGATCTGTTGATAGATCACCATCTCGCGTTCGCTGCGTGTCTCCAGCCAGGCGATGGCAATCTTCTCGGCAGACACAACACGTGACTGATATTTTTTATCGAGCGATTTCAATAGCTCTTCGTAATCATTCGATGATATACCATCAGCCAATCCAAAGTGCACCGACTTGTTCACGGCAATTTTCTTCGGATTTCGTTCTGCTATAATTCCGGCGAGCTGTGCCCACTGATCCGGTTGACTTTCCGGATTCCACGCAGGTCTGAATACTTTCCCGACATTGTAGCGCGACACAGCTATATATTCCATGTCTTTTCCCTCACCCGGATCGAACATCACCAGCATGGTTGTTCTGCGTGCAGCCATCCACGTTGCAGGCAGTAATGTTTCAATTACCGGGTCTTCGTTGTACTCGCGCGATATCACCACCCACATATCTATACCTTCCCTGCGCATCAATTTTGGAAGAACGGTGCGCAGGCGATCATCGAGCAGCTCATCAATCACACGTGCCTGATCGCGCTGTGAGAGGATGAGCGGTGTTTGTGCCGCTGCTATAGATACAACGAGTATATAGAGTGTGGTGAATAAATATCGGAACATAGCGTTTACAATAAATGAATATCGATTATACAGCGTTCATTTTTCAGAAGCTCTCTTGCTTCCGGAAGTTCGATTTGAGACTTGGCATCATCAAGTGCTTCGCGTATGCGGGTCTTGATTTCTTTCATACGAAGTGCTTCTACAAAACGTCTTACCTCTTCTTCATTTTCAAGAATCAGTTTAGGCACCTTGGTTGGTTTATCATCATCACCTTTTGCCACCATGGTAAAGTATGATGAGTTGGTATGCGTAATGGTGCCTAGTTTTACATTCTGTGCTTCCACGCGTATGCCTACAATCATGGAAGAATTACCAACGTAATTTACAGAAGCGTGCATAGATACCAACTGTCCTACTTCAACGGGTTGAAGAAATTCAACTTTGTCTACTGTCACCGTTACACAATAGGCACCGGCATGTTTACTGGCACAGGCATAGGCTACTTTATCCATCAATGAGAGTAAAATACCCCCGTGAATTTTACCACCAAAATTGGCATACGAAGGGATCATCAGTTCGGTAATCGTTGTCTGCGAAGCGCGAACAGGTTTAGAGTCTGTCATGGTTAGTGTATGAAATCAGGAGGAAATATAGCTATTATCCGTTATTCGTTAATCGTTATCCGATAACAGAAATACGAAATGCTAGGAAGGCACTGAAAATCACGAGAGAAAAACCTGTGACTTCTGTGCCTTCCCGAAAAGGTACGTTAAAATAGATTTACTAAATCGTAACGGGTTCGCTCTACATATCCGAAAGTATAGATGCACAAAGTAGCGATGCAAATTCCAGGTGATCGCAATCGATATCATAAATAGTATCCGCCTCTATTTCATCCTGAACAAAAAGCATCGCGAGTATATCAAAGGCTATACCGGATGCAATCCATGTACAGGCGGAGTATATACAATATCCCGCAAACTCCTTCACATGCTCTGTTACTGAAACTTCCGGATCCTTGGTACCTGCTACTCTCCATTCCATGTATATATTTACTTTTAACGATTTTGAATAAGGCGCTATAGCAACGTATCCTGTCAACTACAACTACCCTGTTGTGTCGCTATAGCGCAATGTCTTTATGTGCTTTTAGTGTACACCGCCAACGTCAACCACTTCTCCTTTTTTGATCTTTGCCAGAAATACCAACGGCAGAATGATGGCACAAATTATACCGATCATCATAAAGCCTTCGCCATAGGCTATGATAGCAGACTGTGTTGATAGCGAACGATCCATTATACTCATGGCCATTTGTTGTGCCTGCTGACCCGAAGTTCCATCGGCAACCAGTTGGGTTGTGATGGATTGCAATCTTTCATTGGAGGCGGGATTATATATAGACAAGTTTGCCATCAGGTCAATGCGATGCTCAGCTGTTCTGCGTGTTACATACGTGTTGATGAGCGCGAGACCTACCGAGCCACCCAGCAACTGCAACATGTTGGAAAGACCAGAGGCCTGCCCTATATCTTTACCTTTCAACCCCGCCAGCGTAAGACTTGCAGCCGGCACAAAAATGAAACCGAAGCCTAACCCTCTTACAAGCTGTGGCCAGAAGAAATCCCACTCGCCTGCCGCAGGGGTAGCTAACATATAGGTTATATATTCATAGGCTATTACGGCACTAAAACCAAAGATGAGTAATGCTTTAGGACTTATACCTTTCTTTATCAATGCACCATTTACTCCCATAAGCATACCGGTGAGAAAAGCGGAAGGCAGAATGAGTAAACCGGTTCGCGTAGCATTCCATCCTAAAAAGCTTTGAACAAAAACCGGGTATAGAAATATGGAGCAATATATACTCAGTCCGAATGCAAACCGCAGGGCAGAGCCTACGGCAACATTTCTGAATCGCAGCACACGCAAGTCTACTACTGGGTTTTTAGCTTTGAGTTCGCGCAGTATAAAAAACACGATTCCACCGATGGCGAGAATAGAGAAAACAATAATGAACATACTGGAGAACCAGTCTTTTCGTTCACCTTCTTCCAGCACCATTTGTAAACTACCTATACCTACGATTAGTGCCAGTATACCCCAGTAGTCGATCTTGCCTGTAAATTTACCTTTGGTACCCTTTATAAATTTCCACGAGAGAATGGTGGCCACTATACCGATGGGTATATTGATATAGAAGATCCAGTTCCACGAGTAATTATCAGTGAGGTAGCCGCCCAGCACCGGGCCGAGCGTTGGCCCCATCACGATGCCGGCACCAAATATACCATTGGCTTTGTCCAGTTCTTCCGGGGGAAATGTTTCCACCAGCACTGTTTGTGCTGTAGCCAGTAACGCACCACCGCCTATACCTTGTACAAATCGCCATGCCACCAGCATCCATATCGAACTTGATACACCACACATGAACGATGCGATGGTAAATAACAACACCGAGGCTGTGAAGTAATTTTTACGTCCGAAGATATCACCGAGAAAACTTGTGAGCGGTATAACAATGATGTTGGATATAGCATACGCTGTAATTACCCAGGCCGTTTCTTCCACCGTGGCTCCAAGATTACCGGCAATCTGTCGTGTGGCTACATTTACAATCGAAGTATCAATCAGTTCCATGATGGCGCAGGTGATCACGGTGATCGTGATCAGCCATTTGCGCGCACCTACTTCATAAGCAGGCTGCTCTATTGCTATAGCACTCATCTAGTTTGTTTTAACCGTTACATATACACTCATGCCGGCACGGAGCGGATAGCGCGAATCTTTACTTTCCGCCAATGTGATCTTAACCGGAACACGCTGTGTAACTTTTACAAAATTACCGGTAGCATTATCAGCCGGTAAAAATGAGAAGCGGGCACCGGTAGCCTGTGCGAGTGATTCTACTTTACCAGTAAACGTTGTATCCGGATATGCATCTACTTCCACTTCTACATCTTGTCCGGGACGTATATCTTCCAACTGCGTTTCTTTGAAGTTGGCTACCACCCAAATCTTTTTATTATCTGCTACGGCCATCAATGCTTGTCCTATGGATACTACCTGACCGATCTGTACATTTTTCTTCGAAACAATTCCATCAGCTGGTGCTACTATCGTACAATATGAAAGCTGAAGATTGGCCGCATCCAAATCCGTTTGTGCTTTCTTCACAGCGAGTTCTGCCAGTGATATATTCTCCGTGTTACTCGATAGGTTGTTGCGTGAGTTTGCAACCTGATATTCGCTGGCATCAATCTGTTTCAGCAAAGCATCACGCTGACCAATGGCAGCCTGCAACCTGGCCTCTGCTTCTACCTTCTCTGCATTTACCTGGTCGAACTGTTGCTGGGTTGCCGAGTTACTCTGCAACAGGCGTTCATAGCGTTCATAATTTTTCTGCGCTACCGCGAGACGCACCTTTGCTGATTCAATAGCTGCATTTGCAGATGAGAGCGTAACAACAACAGCTCTTGAGTTTGCCGTAGCATTGGAAACATCTACATGCGATACGGTTTTATTTATACCCGCTACTTTCAGATTCTGTTTGGCCTGCAGTAAAGCTATACGCGCTTGTTCTACTGCTATAGTAAAGGTTGCGTTGTCCAGCAGCACAAGTGTATCGCCTTTCTTTACCGGTTGATTATCTGCTACGCGAACCTCCACTACCGTACTGTTTACTTTTGGTATTACCGGGCTTATATCAGCTTCCAGTTGTGCGTTATCGGTGCCTTCGCTGGAGCATGACAACAGAAGCGATGCGAGAAGAACAAAAGAGGGAAAAGTATATATGGTTTTCATGATATGATTAAATTTTCAGTTTACTATTGAGCGGTTTCACCGGTTGATGTTATCAGCTTGCGATAAGCCAGTTCTGCATTAGCCTTTGCTGTGGCGAGATTCAATTGTGCCTGCAAAAATTTTACGTTGGCATCGAGGAAATCAGTAGGTGTTGTAGTCTGCGCATCGAGCTTATTTTGTTCAACTCTGAAATTTTCAGTTGCCTGTTCCAATTCGATTTGGACAAGCGTCATTTTATCGAGTGTCTTTTTAAACTCGAGGTAACTTGTATTTACCTCCATGCGGATATTGTCTTGCGTCTGCAATATATTCCGATCGAGTTGCAGTGCACTCAATTTGGTTTCCCGCACGCGGGTATGATTAGTATAGAATGCAGATATTCGCCATGTTAGGTTTGCTCCCGCGTATGCCGAGTATGTAAATTTATTTTCGCTGGGTATAACACGCTGGTTAGGCTTATCATAATTATAGGAGCCGATCAGGTTAATGGTCGGAAAATAATCTGACCGTGCTGATTTAATTCTATAAGAAGCAGCCTCGCTTCTGAATTTGAAACTTTTCAACTCTGGTCTCTTCGCTAAAGCATCATCGATATATACCTGCAACGGAGCTATTGCTACAACGGCCTGCAAGTATGCATCCGGAATTTCAATGGTTGTTGCCGGATCTGTACCCGTTGTTAAACATAAATTATAGTTCAGGCTTCCCGCGAGACTTGCCATGTCGGCCAGGCTGGAGCGAAGGCTTGTTATGGAGAGGTCAATCTTCAGCACATCGTTAGCCAATGCTATACCTTCCACACGGAATGTTTCAAGGTCAGCGCGCTTCTTGTTGAGCACTTCTATATTCGCTTGTATAATTCTTTCGGATGCTCGTGCATTGTAGAGATTGAACCAGAGAT
The DNA here is from genome assembly GCA_902168205.1 of uncultured Chitinophaga sp. Lineage (GTDB taxonomy): Bacteria > Bacteroidota > Bacteroidia > Cytophagales > Cyclobacteriaceae > Ohtaekwangia > Ohtaekwangia kribbensis. Next base: position 22,267 of record CABHOK010000017.1, read on the forward strand.
CCGTTACTTGCTGATCCAGTGCCAGTATATTTTTCTCATAGTCAGATCGCGAAGCTTCGAATTCACTCTTTAATGCGCGACTGGTATATGTAACTTTCCCTCCGCTATATAACAGTTGTGTAAGCTCTACAGAATTATAAGACTGATTTAATATCTGCGGATTAAGGGTAAAGGAAACATCAGGCGACAGGTTTATGACAAACGGTGTAATGTTATTACTCATGCGTCTGTAGCTGGCGTTAGCAACAAGCTGCGGCAGTGCATTGGTCTTGTTCTGTGCAACACGACTTTGTGCAATGTGATATTGCATGCTATCGGCTTGCAGCTGGTTGCTATGCTTGCGTGCCAGCGTTAACGCCTCGTGCAACGTCATCGGTTGTGTTGGTTGTGCGTAGATTACTGAGGGCAGTAGCAGTAAAAGAGGCAGCAACCTCTTCTTGAACTTGTCTGACATTTTAGAATTGGAGTTAATAGAAACTATAAATGAGTTACCGGGCAAAATTTCAGCGCTTTAAATTCTGACCGAGGCAAATGTAAACATTGTTTACTATTTTAGTAATCATTGTTTACTAATTATTTTTATTACCTTTGGGCTATGAAAATTGATGATCGTTTGAGAGAAATCGAGAACCAGAAATACAGGAATTGGCAACGATTGATTTATATTCTGAGAAGACACCTTGATATATGGTCTCATAAAAACATCCGGCCGGAATGGGGCCAGATGAAATTATCGTACTGGCCGGTGATCTGTAATATAGCTGCAGAAGGCAGCACGGCCATGGAGATATCCCGCAGCTCGATGGTTGCCAAACAATCGATGAGCCGTACGATAAAAGAGCTGGAAGAAAAAAAGATGATCACCAGCAAACCCAGCAAAGACGACCGGAGAAGCGAACGTCTGCAACTCACCGCCAGCGGCAAACAGTTAATTGTTGATGCCAACGACAACGTGTTTAAATTAATGGAGACCTATAAGGAACTCGTGGGCGAGAAAAACCTGGAGACTACGATCAATACATTGAACAAGATTATCGAGTATCATGAAAGCCTCGCTATGAATGATGATGGAGATAATGATGAGTAAGTATATATAGTGACTCCAACAATCCAATTGCACAAAGGGCACGAAAGAGACACAAAGGGGCACAAAAGTTTTGCTGATATTTATACTGGCTGCCTACGATTAACGGCTAATGAATAACGATTAACCATCCACTGGAGTCGCCAGAACATACCCAGGGCCGTAAGTGTAAGTCCGATGAAAAGTCCCAGCCATATACCGATAGCTCCGTAGCCTGATTTAAAGGCAAGCCAGTAGCCCAGTGGCAGACCGATGATCCAATATGAAATAAGAATAAAGACGGATGGTATTTTAACATCCTGCAATCCGCGAAGCGCAGAGGCACACACCACCTGCGTGCCATCCGATAGCTGAAATAATGCCGCAACCACCAGCAACGATGCAGCAATGGGTATAACTTCCGAATCATTTATATATAAAGTAGGAAGCCAGTTGTTGCCGATTATAAATATACTGGCAAATATAGTCATGAGCAGTAGTGCCATGCCGAGTAAAGTATATACTGCGAGGCGCATGTTCTTGTAATCGCGCGTGCCGGAGAAATAACCAACGCGAATGGTGGCAGCCGTGGCAAGTCCGGTGGTGATCATGTAACTCAGCGTTGCCAGGTTTATAGCAATCTGGTGAGCGGCTTGCGTTTTGGTGCCGAGCCATCCCATCATTACCAATGAAAAATCGAATGCTGCAGCTTCAAATATAAATTGTACACCGCTGGGTATACCGAGGTGCAGCATCTTTGAGAACAATCGCTTTGAATAATTACCCAACGAAAAACCATCACGGAATTTTCTGAATGACGGCATGTAGTATATATATACCGCTATCGCGATAGCCATAAAAACACGCGATGTAAATGTTGCCCATCCTGATCCGACCAAACCCAACGGAGAGAAACCCAAATGTCCGTAGATCAAAATATAGTTTAGTATGACATTCAGAATGTTGGCGAGTATCATCACCACCAGCGCCACGCGTGTATTGGACATTCCTTCAGCAAATTGCTTGAAGGTTTGAAAGATCATCATCGGCACCAATGAAAAAGCAATGATGCTCAGAAATGGTATAGCACGTTCTACAACTTCTGCCGGTTGATTGATGTGGTATAGCAAGTTCTTACCAACCTCCACGACACCAATCAGTATAGCAGCATTTATAACGTTGATGACGAGTCCATGACGTAACGTCTCGGTTATTGTGCTATCATTTTTCTCGCCATGCGCAGCTGCAACAAGCGGTGTTATAGCATACGATACACCTATACCAAACAGCATAAAGACATTGAACACCACTAAAGCAAGACCAGCCGCAGCCAGCGACTCTGCATTGAGGTGTCCCACCATCACCGTATCCGTAACTCCCATCAGCACGTGACCGAGATTACTGAGCATTACCGGAAATGCCAGGTGTAAATTTTCGCGTACGTGTGAGCGAATCGTCATCTTAAATTCCCTTCAGGCGACCCAGTGTGAGCAGGCCTATAACGCTTGGGCTATCGGTTATTTCGCCACGCATTACCATGTCGATCGCTTCTTTAAGCGGAAGCTTCCATACTTTCATATCAGCTTCGGTTTCTTCAAGGTTATTCGCGCCATGCTCAAGGTCTTCTGCCAGGTAAATAAAACCTTCTTCGTCGGTTACAGAGTTAGAGGTGTGCAGGCGCGCAATCTTGGTCCAACGTTTCGCTACAATACCCGTCTCTTCGCGCAGTTCGCGTTTGGCAGCATCGAGCGGATCTTCATCCAGCGGAGCACCACCTTCCGGAATCTCCCAATGAAATTCATTTAATGTATAGCGGAATTGTCCTACCAGCCACGTGTTACCTTCAGCATCCACAGGAATCACACCAATCGCTTTATTCCTGAAATGTACTTTACCATAAATACCTTTTCCTCCGGCCGGATTAATAACCTGAAACTCGGTGACCTGTATCCAACGGTTGGTATATTTCTCTTCGCCTGATAAAGTTGTCCAGGGATTTTTAATTTCTTTTTGATTCATAAACGTGTTTCGCGATTAGCCAATGACATTTTTAACTGAAGTCAAACCTTCGACTTCAAAGCTATTGATTTCTTTTTTGTATGAAATCAAATCTCTTTTAAGTTTGTGGGAATGTTATCCGCAATTCAGTTAGTCGTTATCCGTAACTGAATCGCGGATACAACTAACGGATAACGATTCACGGATAACTGATAACGAATAACGAAGGTGCTACGATCGTCTTTCACAAAAGATCTGACTGAAGCTGGCTGCGATGAAGCCGGGCGCGGCTGCCTTGCAGGACCGGTTGTAGCGGCTGCTGTTATCCTTCCAAAAAAATTCAGACACAAATTACTCAACGACTCCAAGCAACTTAAAAAAGAAGCGCGCGAAGAACTGCGTGAGGTTATTCAAAAGTCTGCTATAGCATGGGCTGTTGCTGAAGTGAGTCATGCGGAGATCGATGAGATCAATATTTTAAATGCTTCGTTCAAAGCCATGCACCTGGCGCTTGATAAACTGCACGAGCAACCTCAGCTGTTATTGATTGATGGTAACCGATTCAAGCCTTATCGTGATGTGCGGCATGAATGTATTATAAAAGGAGATGCTACTTATTTCTCTATTGCAGCAGCTTCCGTGCTTGCTAAAACATACCGCGATGATCTGATGCAAGGCCTGGCCAACCAATATCCCGGCTACGGTTGGGAAACAAATGTAGGCTACCCTACAGAAGCACATCGCGATGGCATCAAACAACTGGGCATCACTCCGTATCACCGCAGATCGTTTACGCTGCTGCCCGAGCAGCTCGAGCTTTTTTAAAGCACTTCCTATCCAATAGTGCACACATACTACCTCTCATCCCCAAAATAATTTCAGCTTCAAAAGCATTCCTTTTATATTTATCAGTACCAGAGACCCTATACCATGATGCTGAAGAAATTATTTTGCCTGCTCTTTTTTGCCCATACTTTTATTGCACACGCACAAACCGCTTCAACTGAAAATGAAGACGCTTTTAAATTGCTGGACGAGTGGTTCAAGGCACAGACAGAGTTTGATAACCTTCCGGGGATTTCAGTAGGCATTATAAAAGACCAGGAGCTTATCTGGAGCAGTGCGTATGGCAAAGCTGATATAGCGAAGAATGTGCCGGCACAACCCAACACGATCTATAGCATCTGTTCTATATCCAAACTATTTACAGCCGTTGGTATTATGCAGTTGCGCGATGCGGGTAAACTGCGTCTCGATGATGAAGTATCATCTATACTGCCGTGGTTCAGTATAAAACAATCCGCGAGTGATAGCGGGCCTATTACGATACGAACGTTACTTACGCACTCCTCCGGACTGCCACGTGAATCTGATTTTCCGTATTGGACAGACGCCAACTTCCCTACCAAAGAACAGGTAAAACAAAAACTTAAAGAGCAACAAACGCTATACCCTGCATCAACTTACTTTCAATACAGCAACCTGGGTATATCACTGCTCGGGTATATCATTGAAGAAGTATCGGGTATACCCTACGAGAAGTATATAGAAGACAACATCATCAAGCCGCTTCGTATGAGTGATACACGCACATACTTTCCGCAGGAGTTATGGCATGGAAGAATGGCTACCGGCTATAGCGATGCGAGTCGCAAAGGTGAACGCAGAATGCTTGACAGGTTTGATACGAAAGGTATAACACCTGCTGCTGGTTTAACATCAACGGTTGAAGACCTGGCACGTTTTGCTTCGTGGCAGTTCAGATTATTGAAGAATGGCGGTTCTGAAATTCTGAAATCTTCTACGTTGCGCGAAATGCATAATGTACAGTATATGGATCCGAACTGGCGTACTTCGTGGGGTCTGGGATTCTCGGTATCGCAGGTGGATGGGAAGACGTATGTGAGTCATGGAGGCTATTGCCCGGGCTATCAAACACTCATCATGATCAACCCGAAAGATAAACTTGCCTTTGTGGTTATGATCAATGCTATAGGGGTTGATCCGAATAAATACTTTGAAGCGATGCGCGCGGTATATAACAAGGCGTGTGACGACAAGCTGAATGAAAAGAAAGAGAAAAAGTTTGAGGAATACTGCGGAACCTATGGTTTTAAACCTTGGGGTGGCGAGATGATCGTTTCCCCCTGGGGCGATAAGCTTGCTATACTATATATGCCGAACGACAATCCTAAAAATATAACGCTGCTCAAGCACGTGGAGAAAGATACTTTTAAGCGCGTGCGCGATGATGGTGAGAATGGCGAGGAAATAACTTTTGAACGCGACAAGAACGGAAAAATAACGAAGCTTTGGAGAAATAGTAATTACAGGTTGAAGATGAAGTAAACAAAATTCATACTTTTGTTTGCATTCCCTTTACCACGTTAACATGACTATTGAACTAAGCGACAAACAAAAGATCAAGCTGCTAAACTCTGACGATGTTTATACCGTGATGCAGGGTATTCTTCTCCGTGAGGAAAAGATAGACCAGGAGAAAGAACATTTCTGGATGATTGGCCTTGCCAACAACAACCGTATACTATATATCGAGTTGGTGAGCCTGGGGAGTGTAAACGCGGTTACTGTGGAGCCCATGAATGTATTTCGTGTGGCTGTATTAAAGGGAGCAGTAAAAGCAATTATAGCCCACAACCACCCGAGCGGAGAACTGAAACCATCGGATGCCGACAAAGATCTGACCGACCGGCTTATTCAGGTAGGGAGAATTCTAAATATACCGGTAATTGATCACCTGATTATATCTGTAAATTCATATTTGAGTTTTGTTGATACCGGTTTGTTCGAGCAACTGGAAGATAGCACAAAATGGGTTCCGGCATTCGAATTGATTGAGCGCATAAAAAAGGAAGAAAAGAAAATTCGTGATCAAGCCGTTCAGGAAGAAAAAGAGAAGACCATTAAGAAGGTCGTAAAAAATGCTCGAAGAAAAGGATTATCAGTTGATGACATTGCAGAACTAACTGGTTTAACTCCCGAGGAGATCGCAAAGATTAAATAGGATTCATCCAATTGTCAATAAGACCTATCAGATTATAGCAGGCGTGAATTATTGTTGTATGAAGCAATGGCCTGGAATGCAGGCGAAGATAAAATGCCGTTGAAAAAAGTAAACCTCCCAAAAAAGTAAAGACAAAATAAAGGGGGCTATAGGCAAGATGAAACGATCCAAAAAAAAGGGCTGACAGCAGAATAACAGCGCGCGGCCGCATATACTTTAACAGGTAATGAAACGGCATATACTGGCATAGGTATGTTTCAAAAAAAGGTCCCACACATACAGCAAGAATAAACTGCTCTAACGGGCTACCGAAACTCGGTCCGCCAAGAGATTCGTGCTCAACGAACGACAACACGATCGAAAAAACAATTGCCAGCAAAACCTTCAGCGTAACAAACACGCTAATAAACAGCAGTGAATTATTGATTATTGTTTGCGCTATTTTTCCTTTGAAAATTTTCATGCTGCTTATCTCCATATTAAACGTATATCCAGATGAAGCAAAATCACTTTAAGCAATTGGTATCAACCTGTAAGCATGGGAAATTGATTGTGTTTGATATAGTATAGTATCGATAGCAACAACATTTTGTAGCAATAGATTTCAGTTGCGCTATTTTTGAAAAATTCAGTTCGATAACGATAGACGTTTATAAATCAAAATAATACCTTTAACAACTTAATTTGATCTATGTGTCTGATCTTCTTCTCTGTTCACAACCATCCAACCTATAAATTAATTATAGCGGCTAACCGCGATGAGTTTTACAATCGTAAAACGGCAGCGGCCGCGTATTGGGAAGATCACCCGGAGCTATTGGGCGGTCGCGATCTGGAAGCATGCGGCACGTGGATGGGCATGACAAAGTCAGGACGCATCAGTATGCTTACCAACTATCGCGATCCGCTTAACATCAACCCAAGTGCACCTTCGCGCGGAAACCTGGTAAGTGATTACCTGCTATCGAAAGAAGAGCCCGAACAATATCTGAAACGCATTGAGCAGAACGGCAAAGTATATAATGGCTTCAACCTGTTAGCCGGCACAATTAACGGACTATATTATTACTCGAACTATAGAGAAGGTGTGGATAAAATAGAACCAGGCTTTTACGGCATCAGCAATCACCTGCTGGAAACACCATGGCCTAAAGTTGTGCGTGGTAAAGAAAAAATGAAACCGGTGTTATCGAAGTCCACTATAAATCCTGACGACCTGTTTGAAGTTTTATACGATAATGAAATTGCAGACGACAATAAATTACCCAACACGGGATTGACCATCGAGCGTGAGCGAGCGCTGTCGTCTATGTTTATCAAGACCGAGAATTATGGTTCGCGTTGTTCTACCGTTGTACTGGTCGATCATGATAACCACGTGCTCTTTGCCGAGCGCGTTTATGATCTGAAAACTTTCCAGTTCACCACGCAAACCTTTCAGTTCACAACAGAAGCATCGTAAGTATATACACGCAGCAAACGCGAGTTGAAAAGTTTTCGTAAACTTCGGTTATGAAGAAAGACAAGACTCCCTTTATGTTGAAAGCCGTGCGCTGGATTTTTCCGAGAGCCGAGCGGATCGCCCCCACGCTTACGCATCGCTACTTTGTTAATCTTTTCTTCACGCCTCTTCGTTATCCAACGCCCGAAAAAGAACGCAAGGCTGAAACGTTCAGCAACACATTTTCATTCGAGATCGAAAATAAAAAAGTACAGGCCTATACCTGGGGCGATAATACCCGGTATATCCTGGTTGTTCACGGATGGGCCGGTCGCGCTACACAGTTCAGACGATTTATTAAACCTCTTCTTGCAGCAGGCTATAGTGTAATCGGTTTTGATGCACCGGCACACGGCAACTCTGAGGGCAAGCGCACAACCATCTTTGAGTTTGAACAGGTACTTCAGAGTATGTATGAATTGAAAGGAGAACCCGAGGCGATCATAGCACATTCCTTCGGAGGCGGAGCAGTTTTACATGCAGCGATGAACGGGTTGCCAGTAAAGAAACTCATCAACATTGCCAGTCCTACCATTGGCGATGAGATCATTCGTACATACCTCCGAACTATTAATGGCTCACCGGCAGCTGCGGCATTCTTCAAGAATTTTATAATCAGCACATACGGCAAACCGTTCGATGAGTTTACTGCGCTACATTTCATTAAACATTTACCTTATCCACTGGAGCTTTTATTGATCCATGATACTGATGACAAGGAAGTCGTTATACAACATGCCAAAGCATTGATAACAGTCTATCCCTCCGCCCGTCTCATCAGCACGCAAGGTCTTGGTCACACACGCATTTTAAAAGATAACGCAGTTATCGAGGCTGCCGTAACATTTATCACTGCCGGGGCGTCTGTCAAAAAAAGTAACACTGCGTTGTAACCGCTGGTGGATTAATGCACTGAATTTGCAACCAAACGCGGGATTAAGAGTATATTGAAAGGAAACTTTTCAATAATTATATACATCCTTGTAATTAGAACGTTAAAACACAAACTAATACCCACAACGCACACCAAAGCTTGTTAAGCCCCTAAAACAGCAGCCGATGAAAATTATTGAGACACATCACATTGCCAAAGTTTATCGCATGGGTAACAACATTGTTAACGCCCTGCAGGATGTAACCATTTCCATAAACAAAGGCGAGTATGTTGCCTTTATGGGTCCTTCCGGATCAGGAAAGTCAACACTCATGAATATTGTAGGTTGCCTGGATACTCCAACCAGTGGCACCTATAGTCTCAACAATCACCTGGTAAGTGAAATGACGGAGAATCAACTGGCGGAAGTTCGTAATAAAGAAATCGGCTTTGTGTTCCAGACGTTTAACCTGTTGCCTCGTGCTTCTGCTTTGGAAAATGTAGCGTTGCCGTTGATCTATGCAGGCTATAGCCGGTCGGAGCGTGAAGAGATGGCCATGGCTGCGCTGGAAAGTGTAAGCCTTGCCGATCGTCATCATCATAAACCCAACGAACTCTCCGGAGGTCAGCGTCAGCGTGTAGCCATCGCGAGAGCATTGGTTAATAATCCTTCCATAATCCTGGCCGATGAACCTACCGGGAACCTCGACACTAAAACATCTTACGATATCATGAATCTCTTCCAGGAGCTTCACGATAAAGGCAACACCATTATTATGGTAACACACGAAGATGATATAGCACACTATTCCCACCGCATCATTCGTCTGCGCGATGGACTCATTGAATGGGATCGCAGGAATGAAAATGTTACCCGCAGCAAGCCGGTGGAAGTGGCGGCCGAAAGCTGATGCTTTAAATCGTACTGCAATTAAAATCTTTCCTATAACTTCCCGTCTGCAAAGGAAGTGTTATGAAAATATATACCAAGACGGGAGATAAAGGTACTACGGCTCTTTTTGGAGGCAAGCGTGTATCGAAGGCCGATCTGCGCATTGATACGTACGGCACCATCGATGAGCTTAACTCGTGGATCGGTATGGTACGCGACCTCGAAGTAAACCAGAAACGAAAAGATGTGCTGGTTGAAATTCAGGACAGGCTCTTTACAGTCGGTTCTATTCTCGCCACGGAGCCCGGTAATACTAAAGTTAAAATTCCTTCTTTAATGGAAGCAGATATACTCTTTCTTGAAAAAGAGATTGATGCCATGGATGCTGCATTACCGCCTATGCGCTTCTTTGTTTTACCCGGTGGACATACCGCTATATCGCATTGCCATGTAGCGCGCACCGTATGCCGCAGAAGCGAACGACTTATCATTGCATTGAATGAACAGGAACCTGTTCCGGATGATGTGATCAAGTATATAAATCGCCTCTCGGATTATCTTTTTGTACTCTCCCGAATGGTAGCGCACGAACTTGGCGCTGAAGAAACTCCGTGGAAACCGCGGATGTAAGGTAAATCTCTCTGTGAAACTTTGTGTCTTCTTTGTGCTCTTTGTGTAAAGGATTTAAAAATTCATTGCACAGAGAGCACAAAGAAGACTCAGAGTTTCACAAAGAATAATAAATCAGAAATTGTCAAGGAATGATTTGCGTCTCTCAAGCTTTAAATCCTGAAGAATGCTTGCCTTTACGTTAATGGTAAAGTTAAATGACTGGAATCTTCCAAACGGTGTCCAATTCAAATGCATCGTCCAGCAGTGGAGATCGCGCGATATACCTAAGTTCGTTTGCGTAAATTCTTTCGACTCGAAGTGATAGCCGGTGCTATAGGTAATCTTCCATTTCTCCGAGAGCGACAGATCTCCGTTCGCAGATACGGTCTGTATAACATTTGGATCGGAATTTACAGCATGGGTATAGCTCAGGTTATAGCTAACATTGAGACTCCACGGTATTTCAAAATCTAAATAGGCATCCGGGTTTTGTATCAGGAAGTCTTTCTCCTGCTGTGGTAAATTTGACTTCGCTATTTTTTCACGACTCGTTGTCTCCTTATTTCTCGCTTTCGGGTTCAGGTTCGTACTCATGGCTAATGTAGCACTGGTTATACGACCTACTCGTCCGCTTTTCCACGCCAGTTGATCTCTGCGTCTTTCTTCGGGCTCCTCTCCCTCTATCGGCATCATCACATAGTTATAAGGATCCAATGTAGCAGACAAGTTGAGGTTAAGTTTGTTGTCAAGTATGTTCGTGTTAGCAGATATACCTATAGGAGCGAGTTTAAATGAGTCTGCAATAATATTATAGCTGGTACTGAACGAGAGGTTGTTCAACAACATTACTTTACGTGCTACGGAATCTTGCGGGCCTTGTACTTTTGCTTCGAGGTTGTTTCCTAAGCTAAATCCGATGGAACCGCTTTTTCCAGTGTTAGAGCCTCCGTATACAAAACCGTCATGATAGGATTTATATACATTGAGGGGCTTTCCTTCGCTATCAACAGTTTCAAACTTTTGAAAATAGTTTTCATTTCCGGTAAAGTCAGGAGTATACCCAAAGGATATCGATGGGTTAACGATATGTCGTATAGCCTTGATCTTACTAGTTTTCTTTTTAAAGAAGTAAGTACCGTATACCCTTGTTGTTAAACTTGTACTGAAAGAATAATTTGAAATGCGATTAAATCCTTTGGTCGTATCACCCCGTACAATTGATCCGTTCTCTTCTTTCCATCCAACTTTCTCAAAGTACCACTTCTCTTCATAGCTAACCGATGGAGAAACTGTAAAGAAACGAAGTGCTTTAAAAGAGAATGATGCCGGTATAGAATGCCGTATACCTTTCTTACCATTTTCGAAGAAGGTGCCGAAGTTGTTCATGTTGAATGATGCTATACTATCGGTAGACGATGTCCCAATCTTTCCAAGGTTGTTGGTTACACGATTCGATGCCGCCATTGACCATGATACCGAGAAGTTATCCAATGGACCGTTGCCGGCTCCGGTCTTCTTCTGGAATGGATATATATTGGTCATGTTAACGGTAAGGGTAGGCAACGATAAGTCAACAATTTTAGTAACAAGGTCCTGGTTGTGACTCATGTTCAACCCCATGGTAAATGGTGTTCCTGTAAAGCGTTTGCTATACGATATGTTTGAACTGAGTTTGGTAGATATATTACTAAGACTTGACGTAGTCAGATCGTACGATGTACCGTAGCCTAAATAGTTATTCTGGTTATAGGTAGTCGTGGCAGCGTTCACCGAAGCAGAAAAACGTCCTGTTCCTTTTGATTGTGGCGAGTGGCTCCACGTTAACCGAAAGTCTTTCGTAAAGTTTTGAGTTTCAATCTTATCATCCTGGTCAGGGTTCTTGGAATATGAGAAGTTTAATGAACCACTATAGTGATAACGTTTCAGGTAACTGGAGTTTGCGTATAGTGCGTGGCCGCCTTTGGAGTAAATATCTCCCGTAAGGGCAAGCTTCATATACTCGCTGATGTCGAAGAAATATCCACCGCCCCGCAAGTTAAAACCTCTTCTCCGTTCCTCGCCATACGAAGGTACAATTATACCCGAAGCACTTTTACGGGGTGAAGGGAACATACCAAACAGAAACCCAAGCGGCAACGGTATATCATTGAACTCCATATAAAACGGTCCGGCAACAATCTTATCGTTGGGTATAGCCTTGGTTTTGGTAGCTCGAATGCGGAAGTGCGGGTGTTCAAGGTTACAGGTAGTGTAGCTGTTGTGTACGCTCAATATTTCATTCTTCTCGTTCTTAAAGGCAGCCTCACTGTGTAGATAACCTTCGCCCTGTTGTGTTACCACTTCGCTGATGCGGGCGCGCTTCGTTTTAAAATTATAGACAATGTCTTTCGTCTCGTATAGTTCAGGGCCGTTCTTAAATACCGGATAGCCTACACGTTGGCCCAGTGAATCGCGCCTGCCATGTGCTGTAAGTGTACTGTTGGCATAATCAATTACTATTTCATCGGCTTCCAGTTCAATCTCTCCATATACTATTTTTGCTTCACCGTATAGCCATACCATCTGGTTATCGAGGGTAGCGCGTATAGAATCTCTGGCAGAATAGTTGATCGTAGTTTCTATATCACCTTTGGGTGGTGGCGTATTGGTGGTATCAGATTTTAAAGTATCGGCTTTTGCAGGAGGAGGAATGGTATCGGCCGGAGCTTGTTTGAGTGAATCGGTCTTTAACCGCAGCGTATTCCCTGGTGTTTTAACGGTCGGCTCCACCTGCGCATAGGAGGCAATTGATAGGATGAAAAGTAAAGTAAATATAGAAAGTCGCTGCACAGGTGCTGAGTTGAATGTCAGGGCTTTAGCTTTTAGTGAAAAATTCACATTTTTGCGTAAAGTTATTGCAAATAGATTGAACATTGTAAGGCCTGTGAAGAATATTGGATTAACTGTGCTTCTGATAGCAATAACCTTGCTAAATTCATCATCTACCTGTTTCCGTACAGACGCGAAGGTAGATGTAGTGGTAATTGATGCCGGCCACGGAGGCAAGGACCCTGGAAATATAGGGAAGCAAGCAAGGGAAAAAGACATCGCGCTGAAGCTGGCGTTAAAGCTTGGCGACTATATAGAAAAGAATATGCCGGATGTAAAGGTAATTTACACCCGTAAAGATGATCGTTACCTGGCGCTTGACGAACGTGCGGAGATCGCCAATAAAAACAAGGCTGACCTCTTTATCTGTATCCACGCTAATTCGCATTCCAACACCAAAGCCTTTGGCACCGAGACCTTTACCATGGGTATGCACGTAGATGAACGCAACTTGCAGGTGGCCAAGCGTGAGAACTCTGTTATCCTGATGGACGAAAACTATAAGGAGCGATACGAAGGCTTTGATCCGAACAGTCCGGAGTCCTATATATTATTTACACTTACTCAGAGTGCTTACCAGGAAAGTAGTCTTAGCTTTGCCCAGAAAGTTGAAGCACAATTCAAAAATAAAGTGGGTCGCTTTAGCCGCGGTGTTAAGCAGGCGGGTTTTGTTGTACTGTGGCGCACCACTATGCCGAGCGTACTGATCGAAGCCGGCTTCCTGTCCAATCCTCCTGAAGAAAAATTCTTAATGACTGGCGATGGCCAGGATTTAATTGCCTCTGGTATTTACCGGGCCTTTAAGGAGTATAAAAATGAAGTAGAATCTATAAATTGATGACCCAAAAGGTTATTCTGAAATAAACAACTTTCACTTTCCTCTGCATGAAATTATCCAAAGAATTTAAGGTGGGCCTCTTTATGGTAGTAGCCCTCGCGTTGCTGTATTTCGGATTTAACTTTCTTAAAGGCATCGACTTTTTCTCAACCACCAATAAATACTATGCGATCTACCAGAATGTAGATAAGCTTACGGAGTCTAACCAGATATTTTTAAATGGTTATGCCGTAGGTCGCGTAAGCAATATTGAAATTCAGCAGAGCCGGGATCGTGTTATTGTTGAACTTGACATTGATTCAGATATCGTTCTTACCGATTCATCGATCGCTATGCTGAATGGTGAGATTCTCGGAGGACGCTTTATTCAGCTCGATGTTCGGGGAGGCGGTAAAAAACTTGATCCAAAAGACACCATGCGTTCTGAAGTAGCCAAGGGTATCATGGACTTCATTACTCAAAATGCACAACCGGTCGCTTCCAGCCTTACTACAACTTTAAAGAAAGTAAATGAGTTACTGGAAAACCTATCGGGAAACAGCAAACGACTGGATACGTTGTTTGCCGGCTTGCAATCAACACCGCGGCTGCTGAACACAACACTCACTACTGCCAACACGAACATTAACGACCTCGGTGCCAATTTCAAAACTGTAGCAACTAACCTGAATGGTACACTGGAGGAATTGAAACCTACTATTGCCAACCTTCACGTTGTATCAGACTCGTTAAAGATGATGCAATTGAATGGCACGGTTAAGAAAGCTCAGGAAAGTCTCACAAAACTGAATGAGACACTGGCCAAGCTGAACAAAGGTGATAATACCGCGAGTAAACTGTTAACGGAAGATACACTCTATGTTAACCTGAACAAGATGCTCCAGTCAATCGATTCTTTGGCTCAGCATTTCAATAATAATCCGCGTCACTTCCTGTCACCGCTAGGTAAAAGCAGCAAGAAGATCGAAAAGGAGTTGTCACGCCAGCGCAAGAGTAATTAACAACGAAAGGCTATAGTTACTATAGCCTTTCGTTTTGAAGATCCGATATTTTAGTTCACCTCTCTTTATAGCGATAGTCTATACCGTATAGACTATGGACTATTCAGTATTTTTCCAATCTTTAGGTCTTTCATTATCTTCAATTCAATCCATCATTCAGCATGACGCGCGATCTTGAATTCAACAAAAACGAAGATCAGTTTAAGCAGCTCATTTATCAGCTTCAATCAAAAGCAAAAAAGACCAAGCTTGGCGGAGGCGAAAAGAAAATTGATGAGCAGCATCAACGCGGAAAACTTACCGCTCGTGAACGCATCGATTATTTAACAGATGATGGTTCATCGTTCGTAGAGATCGGGTTGTTTACCGGCGATGGTATGTATAAAGAGCAAGGTGGATGTCCGTCCGGTGGTGTTGTTGCCGGCCTCGGCTATATACATGGAAGGCTCACCATGATTGTAGCAAATGATGCTACCGTAAAAGCTGGCGCATGGTTCCCGATCACAGCCAAGAAAAATCTGCGTGCGCAGGAGATCGCGATGGAGAATCACCTTCCTATAGTATATCTCGTGGACAGTGCAGGTGTATTTCTGCCCATGCAGGATGAGATCTTCCCTGATAAAGAACACTTCGGCCGACAGTTCCGAAACAACGCAAAGATGTCTGCGATGGGTATTGTACAAGTTGCGGCTATCATGGGAAGTTGTGTTGCCGGTGGTGCCTACTTACCGATCATGTCGGATGAAGCTATGATCGTTGACAAAACCGGATCTATATTTCTGGCAGGCTCTTATTTAGTAAAAGCAGCCATCGGTGAAGATATAGATAACGAAACATTAGGAGGTGCTACAACCCATTGTGAGATATCCGGTGTAACAGATAATAAATTTCCGAACGACCAGGCTTGTCTTGACTATATACGCTCGCTCTTCAGCAAATTCGGAGCGACCGAAAAAGCTGGCTTCGATCGCAGTACTCCTGCCCCGCCTTCACTCGACCCGAAAGAACTATATGGCATCATGCCGGTAGATCGTGTGAAGCCTTACGACATGGTGGAGATCATTAAACACATCGTTGATAATTCTGAGTTCGATGAGTATAAAGCGCTCTATGGCAAGAGTATTATCTGCGGTACAGCACGCATTGATGGTTGGGCTGTTGGTATAGTTGCCAATCAACGTAAAGTTGTCAAGACTAAAAAAGGCGAAATGCAAATGGGCGGAGTTATATACTCTGACTCTGCCGATAAAGCTGCACGCTTTATTATGAATTGCAACCAGCGAAAAATTCCGTTGGTATTTATACAGGATGTGAGTGGCTTTATGGTGGGCAGTAAAGCAGAACACGGTGGTATAATTAAAGATGGCGCCAAGATGGTAAATGCCATGGCAAATTCAACAGTGCCTAAATTCACAATCATTGTAGGTAACTCATATGGAGCGGGTAATTATGCCATGTGTGGCAAAGCGTACGATCCTCGCTTAATTGTAGCATGGCCTACTGCACAGATAGCAGTAATGAGTGGCGCCTCTGCTGCGAAAACTTTACTACAGATTCGCGTGAGTACATTAAAGGCCCAGGGCCAGACGATCAGCAAAGAAGAGGAAGAAAAGTTATTGAAAGAAATTACGGATCGCTATAACGAGCAACTGAGTCCCTATTATGCTGCGTCACGTTTATGGGTTGATGATGTCATTGATCCGCTCGAAACCCGTAAGGTTATATCGATGGGTATAGAGGCTGCGAATCATGCTCCTGTCGAGAAATTCAATGTAGGAGTTATTCAAACATAACTGGCGCAAGTCTGAAGACTTGTGCCAGCATTGTCAGCAGTCTTCAGACTGTCTTATTATATTCTTAACTATATATTTCTATATATACTAGCTTTCAAGTCTGAAGACTTGAGACACTTGTGGTACAAGTCTTCAGACTTGCACCAGTTATTTGATTTCGAACTGGGCTGTTACCTGAGCCTGCAGCGTAATTTTTCTGAAGGCGGTAGGATCTTCCGCTGGCATATCACCGGCAGCTTCGTAGTTAGCTTTGCTGCGTACCATTACATTGGTAGCCATGTTATCCATCGGATAGTAATTTTCGAATTCTCTTACCATCAATGTCTTGCCCATTTCTGAACCGATAGACTTCAGCAATGCGTCTGCTTTTGCTTTGGCTGCCTGCAACGCCTTCACTTTCAATTCAAGTCTATATTTCTCTAGTTCGGTGTGTGTAATTTTTGTCAGTGTGATCTGGTTAACTTTTACAGGCTCAACTTTCTCCAGCAGCTTTTCAAGTTCTGCACCGCTGCTTAAAATTACCTGGTATGTTTTCTCGCGGAAGGCATCTTTATCTTTGCGACCCAGTTTACCAAACTGTGAACCTACATTGGCGATGGTAACTTTTTTACGATCGATCGATGCGTTCTTGATAGCATCCCAGAATTCCTTATCAAGTTTTTCCAGCGATACTTTCTCACGATTCTCTTCAAACTCACGGAGTTGTACGTTCACATAAATTTCGTTCGGCTCTACCTCCTGACGTGCCGTGCCGCTCACTTCTATAAAATGTTCACCCTTAAATCCCTCCTGCGCAAATGTTATGGTCGTCAGAAAAAAGAAAACGGAAAATAAAACAGTAGACTTCATGATTGTTATTTTAAATGAATAATTGGTTTTCTAAGTTTATCAAAAAATATTCCAGACAATTTTCAATGCTGTTTTTTGCTGATCGTGAGAGATTAGACACTGCAACGGGATAAAAAGTGGGTAAGCGTTGCACTTTTTTTAAGTGCATTATTCGCATGAGTATCGAATAGTTTTTACTTTAGCAACGACCATTTATCAATTACTTGAAAGACACTGAATTAAAAGCTCTTGTTTCCCTGCTCGATGATGAGGATGTGCAAATAGTTTCCCATGTCGAAGAGAAAATTCGTTCGCTGGGTACTGCTATTATACCTTTTCTGGAGCAAGAGTGGGAAAGTAATTTCAATCCGCAGGTACAGCGAAAGATTGAAGAGCTGATCCATGCTTTACAGTATGAGTTATTGAAAGAACGAATCAAGTCGTGGTACGAAACGCCTGAACAAGACCTGCTCACGGGTATGTGGCTTGTGGCAACGTACCAGTATCCTGATCTTGAGCTTATTAAATTAAAGCAGGAGCTTGAGCAGATCTATTACGAAACGTGGCTTGAGTTCAAACCCGATCTATACCCGTTCGATCAGATTAAAGTTGTAAACAGTGTACTGTTCAATAAACTGAAATTCGGTGCCAACACCAAGAATTTTCATTCACCCGGCAACTCGATGCTCAACGTTGTGCTGGAAACGCGCAAGGGAAATCCGATAACATTGTGTGTGATTTATTTACTGGTGAGTCAGAAGTTAAAGCTGCCGGTACATGGCGTAAATCTTCCGAACCTGTTTGTTCTCACCTATAAAGATGAGCGACACACGCAATTCTATATAAACGCCTTTAACAAAGGACTGATCTTCTCCCGACAAGACATCGAGAACTATATCAGTGAGCTTCACCTCACACCACAAACATCGTTTTTCGAACCTTGCTCCAACCTCGAAATCATCCGCAGAGTATTCCGCAACCTCATCATGTCGTTCGATAAAATGGGCGAACACGCGAAAGCGGAAGAAGTAAAAGAACTGCTGCTGTTGATTGCAGACGGAGCTGACCTGGGCGTGTGAAATAGCGGCGAGCTTCTAGCTGCCAGCTGCTAGAAGATGATATTTATACCGCTATTTCGTTACATAATGCAGATTTCAGCCTCACTCAAAGACGTATATATACATCATTACTACGAATAATTCACTCTATAAATTAGCAGTAACGTCCTGTAGCCAGAGGCCAGCCGCCATTTCTCGTAGCTCACAGCTAATTCCCTATCCACTTCTTAAACGCTACGGCTTTTTCACGACTGATGTCGAGTTCGAGGTTAATCGGTAGTTTGAGTTGTACGGTGAGGCCTTTGTGGGTGGTTTTTATTTTGGCTACCGATTGTATATGTATTATATATTGGCGATTAACGCGAAAGAATACTTCGGGACTCAGCAGACTTTCAATTTCATCGAGGGTGTGATGTTCGGTAATATACTTTTCATTATTAAGCGTGTGCAGGTATATAAGTTCTTCCTTATGAAAGAACGCGATCTCGTTTTGCATTACCGGGATCAGTGTATTACGATGTACGGTTAGAAATCGCTCTTTATACTTTCGTGACTGATTACCCCACGTACTCATTAAGGATTTCAGTTGTTCGCCTAATATAGTCTCGGTGGAGAGCGATTTATACTTGGCTACTGCCGCACGTAATTCAGCTTCATCCACCGGTTTTAATAAATAATCTATACTGTTGAGTTTGAATGCACGAATAGCATATTCATCGTAAGCCGTAGTAAAGATGATGGGACAATGAATGTGCAGTGTCTCAAATATTTCGAAACTTATACCGTCTGATAATTGAATGTCAGACAGTATCAGGTCGGGTAAATTATTTCCATCGAACCAACCCCTGGCGGCCTCCACACTTGTAATGGTGTCGAGTATCTTTGCTTCCGGCTCTGCCTTTGCGATCAGGTTCTTCAGATCCTGCGCAACCAGTGGTTCGTCTTCGATGATCAGTATATTCATTACCGTTTCTTAAAATTCGAAATTAGGATTCTGCCACCCCATCGGTATATCTGCCTCGTAAAGTCCTGCAGGTGTTTTAATTCGCATCTCCATTCTTCCTTCAATCTTGAAACCAAGCGCCTGATAGAACTTGATCGCTTTCTCATTGCCCTCGCGTGTAATCAACTCTACCTTGCCTATATCCGTTCGGTTAAGTGCTATCTCTTCGAGGAAAATGGTAAATAACGTGCGACCGATCTTTCGTCCCTGAAACTCCGGATGCACAGCAATCGTCAGGTCTGACAATAAATGCTTGAATACATGTATACCTGGTTTATAGGCGTGCATCTCTCCTATAAATCGCTCCGGGTCTTCGGGATGTATAGCCACCAGTATCAAGCCATCCGCAATACTCTTCTTAACAAAGTTCTCTACGTATTCTTCGGTAATCTCGTTTTCCAATCGTGCGATACCGCCCTTGATCCTGGCAACTTCTTTATATAGTTGAACGATCTTCGATACATCATCCATTGCAGCAGTTCGTATATGCATAAGTATTTATTTCATTTCGCTGCAAAATACTATTCTTTGTCGTGGCTGCCATTATATCAACGGCACTTTCACATAGAAACGATCTGTAGTCGGTTCAATCAACACTGGTTTGTCACTAAAAAAACTATACAGTGAACGCAGATTTTCGAGCCCCAGCTTGTTGGATGTCTCTACGCGTTTGCGTAGTTGCAGGTTGTTGCTTACCACCAGGTAATCGCCAATGGAAGTGATCTCGATAGTTAACGGTTTCGTCTTGTCAACCACATTATGCTTGAGTGCATTTTCAATCAATATCTGCAAGGTTACGGGTACAATTGCCTGACTCCGGGCATCATCGCGTATATCAATCTTAAAGTGAATAGCATCTTTAAACCGTGTATCCAGCAACGATATATAGTGTTGAATGAAGTCCAATTCCGTTTGCAGTGTAACAAAGTTTTTGTCTTTGTTCAGCAAAACATAGCGGTATATTTTAGAGAGCTGTTGCAGGAACTGCGAAGCGAGCTTCTGATCTTCAAAGATTAAACTGTTAAGCGAAGTAAGCGCGTTGAATAAGAAGTGCGGATTAAGCTGGTTCTTGAGATTATCGAACTGCACCTGCGATTTCTCTTTCTCCAATCGCTCCGCCAGCACAAGCGAATCTTTCCAGCGATCAATAAAATAATTGGAAATAAAACCGAGGTTGATGGCGGTGGGCACGATCATGTAGATTGCCCACGTTGCTGCCAGAAAAAGACTATCGAGTTTAAAAGGCAGAGCCGGCTCTCCAAAGAAATATACTATAAATCGAACTGTCAACCCGATGCCTACACCACAGCTGATCTGGATCAGCATACGTTTGACAAGATTCACTTCAAAGGGATGCACTTTATTCAGCAACCGATGAACTAAGCGAAGCGATTCCCACATAACCACCACCAGCACTATGGATGCGATGGTTGTTTTTACCTGAAGGCCTACGCTGAATTCTCTCCACTTAGACAGCCTCACGAGCAGGCCTGCCACGGTAATAGAAAGAACTATACTATAGGTAATGAGAATTTGCCGGGTATTTTTATATCCTAATATCACTGTATGAATATACTATATTTCACTGTAAGTGAGGCAGGATATATCTTCTGGCCTGATGAGTTATAGCTTGCCTCAACGGCCAAAACAAAAAATTAATCCCGCGCCTTAAGCTGACGTTTACTTTTTTCGATACGCTTCTGCAGTCTCTCCTCCTCAATCAACTTGTTAAAATTGCGTTGCGCTACATAGAACTGTCGCAAATAAGGATTTACAGAAGTAAAAAGGTTGATCTTGTTCTCCATAATCGTGTTATTTCCGTTATGACACCCATACTAACGTAAACCCCTATGGGTTGTGTTGTAAAAATCTGAACGACTTGCAGAAAAAGTCGACCAAAGACCGTTACGACACGATCTTTCCATCACTCATCTCTACAATACGATCTGATTTTTTTGCGAATTCCTCATCGTGCGTCACGGCAATAATCGTTTGTTTATAGCGCTGCGTGAGCTCGTTGAATATATCAAAAACTACATGCGTGTTGTAGGAGTCGAGGTTACCGGTAGGTTCATCACCCATAATTATATCCGGGTCATTAATCAATGCACGTGCTATGGCAACTCTTTGCTGCTGTCCTCCTGAAAGTTTGTTTGAAGGTTTCAAGGCTTGCTCCTGTACACCCAGCATCGTTAACTTTTCATAGGCACGCTCTTCTATTTCATGTGGCGAATAGCGTGCAAGTTTCAATGCCGGTATCATTACATTCTGCAACACGCTAAACTCGGGCAACAAATAATGAAACTGAAAAACGAATCCTATATGTGCATTTCTGAACTTTGAAAGTTGATTCTGATCCTTACCGGTAAGGCGTTGCCCGGCAATTTCAAGCTCGCCTTCATAATCTGTATCCATAGTGGAAAGTACATACAGCAATGTAGATTTACCACAACCTGATTTGCCTACCAGGGAAAGGAACTCACCTTTACTTACAGAAAGGTCAATCGCTTTCAACACCTGGAATTTTTCAGGCTCATAAAAGTATTTCGTTACCTTATGTGCTTTTAATACCTGCATATACTATAGACGCTTGAATTTATCCTCGCAAGATTTCAATCGGATCAACATTGGCTGCTTTGCGTGAAGGCATATACCCGGCTATAGCTGTGGTGACTATACCAAATACGATACCCACTATATAATATTTTGCCTTGAAATTTACCGGCAGGTGATCAATGCTGATTACATCGCCACCATCAAACGGAGCGCGCACAATAAGCGATGAAAGTAAAAAGCCAATAGCAAGACCAGCCAGACTTCCGATGAGACCAATGATCAACGATTGTATCATAAAGATCTTCCGCACATCGCTTCCGGAAAATCCCATCGCTTTAAGAATGGCTAT
Source organism: uncultured Chitinophaga sp. (assembly GCA_902168205.1). GTDB lineage: Bacteria > Bacteroidota > Bacteroidia > Cytophagales > Cyclobacteriaceae > Ohtaekwangia > Ohtaekwangia kribbensis. The sequence continues at coordinate 44,526 of CABHOK010000017.1, forward strand.
ATCTTTCATCTTGTTCATGATCGTCATGTTCAGAATATTATAGATCCCGAAGCCTGCAACAATCAACAAAGTTATTGAAACAGAGTAGGTAAGTATATTTCGGATAATAACGCCCAGCAACATCGTAGCATTCGCAGTCTCCCAGTCTTCTGATTTATAGCCAAACGTCTTTTGCAGTTGTGGTGCCATCGCTTTTGCAAGATGAAAGTCTTTTAGCTTGATATTGACATCTGTGAGATAACTCTTATCGCGTTGCAGTATATTTTGTACCATCGAAATGTTGGCGTAGCTCTTTACGTTATCGATCGTTCCTACGCCCATTTGAAAAAGGCCTACGACCTTCAGGGTCATGGTAAAGCCTTGCGGGGTAGTAATTACTACGCGGTCGCCTGTTTTGGCGTTCAGTTTTTTAGCGAGTCCTTTACCCATAATGATTCCTTCCGGATTTACAATCAGGTCTTCAATGCGACCTTCCCGCATTTTGGCTTTTATATCAAAGAGACGATCCTCCTCCACGATATCTACACCGGCAATCGTACCATTCAGTTGCACAGGTCCATAATTGTAAAACACCTGTGACGTAAGCTGAGGCGACACGCCCCGCACCTCCGGGTTCTTCCGAATCATCTCTGCGATCTTCAACGCATTGTGCACCTTCTGACTTTCATTCTTGGGCTTTGTGTGATACACTATATTTATACCTTGTGGATTTACCTGCTCCGCGAGCGAAGAACGATCAGCTGTGATATCGTGGTATATCCGTATATCCGGTGACGATGTCATGGCGAGGTCTTCCGTCATATCATTCAACCCGGTCATTAAACTTACCATCGCTATGAACATACCTATACCAAACGTTACCCCCAGCATGGCAACAATAGTTTGCTTGGGTTTTGATACCAGGTGTGTACGCGCTATGGTGAATGGCAGTGACATATAGTATCAATGTATAGTGGTGAATGATACCAAAGGCTGATCAGCTTTTATGCCCTCTGTTATCTCTACTTCATCGAGTGTCTTAATGCCGGTAGTAACATGAATCTTTATATCGCCATCATCGGTCTTGATGATCACCGAATCACCGGGCAATAGCGCTGTCTTCGGCACAACGATGGCCTTCTCTTTTTGCCGGATCACAATATTCGCTTCAACAGCGAGTCCTGAGTAAGACTCCGGTAATTTACCTTCCAACACAGCATCAACCCGCAGCGACTGCTGCTGCCGGTTTACCATCGGGTATATTTTACGAACTTTGGCGTGAAAGATTTTATCCGGAAAAGCATCGATCTTTACCAATACCGTTTGCCCTTCTTTGATGCGTTGTATATCGAGTTCATCTACGCTTAACTGCAGGTAGAAGCCGGTGTCTCTTCCCACAACCGCGAGCAGTTCACTTCTTCTTACCAACTCACCTTTTTCTTTCACAGTTTTAAATATTCTTCCATCTACTTCGCTCTTCACTATATATTTACCGCTTTCGTCTCCGGCTATCTTTAGCTGGTTGGTGGCATTCTGTAACTCAAGTGCCACTTGGTCTTTCATACGTCTCAGCCGGCTGTTTTGCGCGGTATATTCGTTGCGCGAGTTCTTATACAGTAATATATACCTATCGTATTCCACACGCGTAGTGGCACGCTGGTTCCACAAGTTGGTATAGCGTTCTGCATTGATCGAATCGAATTCCATTTTTGATTTTGCAGCGTCTGCAGCTGCGCTCAGTTCATGTAATACGGGAGAGTTGTCGCTTTTATTCCGAAGGGCAAGTTCATAATTCTCTTTCGCGATGCGGAAGCGTGCTGACTGCTGGCCGGATTCTATGATAAATATAGGAGCGTCTTTTGAGACAACATCTCCATCGTTCGCCAGCTTGGCGGTTATCGTTCCATCAACCTCGGAGAAGATCTGGTGTTCGTCTTCCGATACCACAAAGCCAGATGCATATACCGCCTCCATCAATGGCTTTACCACGGGTGTTACTACATCTCCGCGGTTATTGCAGGAGTATGCCACAAAAAGCAAACCGAGTATTGTTGTCCTATTGCATATCGGGCGCGTATCCATACCGTTAATGTAAATAGAAACACGATGCCCGTTGGTGACGAAAATCAGGAAGTGTATGAAAAGTAAATCAAAGTGTAGCGAATAGCGATTGAACCGTATATAAAAAAAGCTCCCGTTGCAATAACGGGAGCTTCCTTATAAGACTATATTCCAAAAGAACGACTTACAAATTAGGCTGTGGTGTTGTTCTCAGGTAAGGCTTCACACGCTTGTGGCCTTTCGGGAATTTAGCGGCTATATCTTCATCTTTCACAGCTGCCGTGATGATCACATCTTCACCATGTTTCCAGTTAGCAGGTGTTGCCACGCTATAGTTGGCAGTAAGCTGAAGACTATCAACCACACGAAGGATCTCATCAAAGTTTCTTCCGGTAGAAGCCGGGTATGTAAGCGTCAGTTTAATTTTCTTATCCGGACCGATCACAAACACAGAGCGTACCGTAAATTTATCTACCGCCGGGTGAACCATGCCATACAGGTTGGCTACTTTAAATTCAGGATCTGCAATGAGAGGATATGTTACCGTGGTGTTTTGTGTCTCATTGATATCGCCAATCCATTTGTTATGGGACTCGAGTGGATCTGCACTAATCGCCAGGATTTTTACATTACGTTTATCAAACTCTGGTTTCAGTTTCGACATGGAGCCAAGCTCTGTTGTACAAACCGGAGTAAAATCTGCAGGGTGCGAAAACAAAATGCCCCAGCTGTTGCCGAGCCATTCGTGAAATTTAACAGTACCTTGAGTGGTTTCTGCTGTGAAGTCGGGGGCTACATCGCCTAGTCGGAGTGACATATTCTATCGTGTTTAAGTGAAACAAATTATACTGAAGTCCTAAAAATACTTAATCCCTATTGAATTAATAGAGTTATACTGAATAATGTGTAGGGTTAACGCTTTTTACGCGCTTTCAGTTTCGCTTCTTTCTTTACAAGCGATTCAAGTGTATCAGCTTTCAACATCTCGACCGTAGCGTTTCGTATTTGTAAAAACGCATCGTGCACGGTACAGGTCTCTTCATCTTCACATTCTGCACAAGGCTCATAAAATTTATGAGCCGCACAGGAAACGAGTGCTATAGCACCATCGAACTGACGCACAACTTCTGCCAGGTTAACATCTGCGGGTTTCATCCGAAGAAAGTATCCGCCTCCTTTACCCTGCTTGCTGCCCAGTACACCGGAGCGCTTCAGGTCAAGCAGAATGGCTTCCAGAAATTTTTTCGGAATGTTACAGGCTTCAGATATATCCTTGATTAAAAATTTTTCTTCCGGGTCCCGGGCCATATGGACGAGGGCATGGATAGCATATTTACACTTCTTCGATAGCATAACTGGGACAATTTAATGGATTTACAGGTTTTGTAGTTACCTTCTTTCGCTTAATTTTGATAACACCACGACAGGCCGAGGTAGCTCAGGGGTAGAGCATCCCGCTCGTAACGGGAAGGTCGTGGGTCCAATTCCCATTCTCGGCTCTATATTTACTTCATGGATCTTATTAAAATAGTACTGGTTGGTATAGGAGGCTTGCTTGGAAGTATTGCCCGCTATATAACGGTTAAGTCTATAACTATTAAAATACCCGCAGCGTTCCCGTATGGTACGCTCACGGCTAACCTGGTGGGGTCATTTATCCTGGGATTTGTTTATGGATTAGCACTTCGAAAGACAGATATGTCGGAGAATGTAAAATTGTTTTGGGGTGTTGGTTTCTGTGGCGGGTATACTACGTTCTCGTCTTTCGCGTGGGAAAGTGTAACGCTCTTTAATCAGAAGATGGCGGCTACTTCGCTATTATATATTTCCACAAGCCTGGTACTCGGCATTCTTTCTTTGCTGGCCGGGATGTGGTTAAGTCGTTTTTTATAACGACTGTTTTTTGTTTAATCTAATAAAGCTTCTTACTTTTGTCGCCCTTGCAAAAAGGGAAATTTTACACCTTGCCCAGGTGGTGAAATTGGTAGACACGCTACTTTGAGGGGGTAGTGCCTTAACCGGTGTGCTGGTTCGAGTCCAGTCCTGGGCACATTGTTTAAAGGATAGATAACGTTGGCCAGTTGTTTTTAACGTAAAGCAACGGTCAACATAAACCGAAGTGGTGGAATTGGTAGACACGCACGTTTCAGGGGCGTGTGTCGCAAGACATGAGGGTTCGAGTCCCTCCTTCGGTACGAAAGCTTTCAGTAAAAAAACTGGAAGCTTTTTTATTTATAGCCCATCACACCCTTACTCTAAATATTTTTGATCGCACAAAAGATTTAAGAAGTTTTTAACAAGCGAATCTTTTCAGTGAGCTACCTTCGTCAACGCCACCCCTATCCGTCATTTAAACTAAATAATAACCCGACTCATGAAACGACTATTGCCCCTCGTGCTTCTCATTGGAAGTATAACCGTGTTGCATGCCCAGCAGAAAGACAAAGCATCTAACGCTGATAAAAAAGCATCCGCTTCGAAAAAGTCATCGACTCATAAACTAGTTGGAACATGGACGCTCGTGTTGGTTGACAATATACTTCCCGATGGCAGTCGCGTGGAGCTATACGGACCATCACCACAAGGTATACTTATGTTTGATGCTCGGGGTAATTACTCACTCCAGATATTGCGGGCCAATCGCGCGAAGTTTGCTGCAAATGACAAAGGTCAGGGTACACCAGAGGAGTATAAAGCTGCTGTGCAGGGAAGTAACACCCACTTCGGCAATATACTGTTGATGAAACCACCGGTACGATAACATTCTACATTGAACATGCTTCGTATCCGAACTGGGAAGGCACTGAACAGAAACGACTCTTTACCATCACCAACGATGAACTTAAATATACCGTACCTACACCCACTACCGGAGCCGGTGCTACCGGTGAAGTGGTTTGGAAGCGTATCCAGTAATGCACAAAAAAAATAGCAGCAAGCTTTCTAAACTTGCTGCTATAGCTTTTGGTTATTGATCCTGATTTATTTCAACCAACCTTCTACATCTTGTAATGTAGGGTTCGGTATTTCAAGTTTCATCTTCTTACGTGTTCCGCATACATCGTTGAACAGCTTGGAAGCTTTCATCTCTTTCATTTGTGCCAGCGACTGGATGCCGAGTTTCTGTATTACCGGTATCAAATCAGCACGAACACCGGCATCTAAAAATTCTTTTTCATCAAAACCAGCAACGGCTTTCTCCGGCTTCATCTGCGGGAAGAAGAGTACATCCTGGATTGATGCTGAGTTGGTCATGATCATCGACAGACGATCAATACCGATGCCTAGCCCAGCCGTTGGCGGCATACCAAATTCCAGTGCACGAAGGAAGTCTTCATCGAGTGTCATCGCTTCTTCATCACCACGTTTACCGAGTTCGAGCTGTTCTTCGAATCGCTCGCGCTGATCGATCGGATCGTTCAACTCAGAGAACGAGTTTGCTATTTCTTTACGATTACAGATTGCCTCGAAACGCTCAACTAACCCAGGCTTGCTTCTATGTTTTTTAGCAAGTGGCGACATCTCCAACGGATAATCCGTAATGAATGTTGGCTGAATCAGGTTCGGCTCGCATTTCTCACCGAAGATCTGATCGATCAGTTTTCCTTTACCCATGGTAGGGTCCATCGGCACATTCAATTGCTGACAAGTATCACGCAACTGTTGTTCATCCATGGCAGATATATCTACACCCGTGAAATGTTGAATTGCTTCAAACATGGTATAGCGTTTCCACGGACGTTTAAAATCGATAACATTCTCGCCTACTTTTACTTCGGTAGATCCGTGGAGATCGAGTGCTACTTTCTCAATCATCTCTTCCACAAGGTCCATCATCCAGTAGTAATCTTTATAGGCTACATACAATTCAACCTGTGTAAATTCAGGATTGTGGAAGCGTGACATCCCTTCGTTACGGAAGTCTTTCGAAAATTCATATACACCGTTGAACCCGCCTACGATGAGGCGCTTCAGGTACAACTCATTGGCTATACGCAGGTATAGCGTCATGTCCAGCGTGTTGTGATGTGTTTTGAACGGACGAGCCGCAGCACCACCATACAAGGGCTGAAGTATAGGCGTTTCCACTTCCAGGTACCCTTTTACATTGAGGTACTGGCGCATGGAGTTTACCAGTTGCGTACGTTTGATGAATGTATCGCGCACGTCTGGGTTTACGATCAGATCCACGTAACGCATGCGGTAGCGTTGCTCTGAATCCGTAAAGGCATCGTGACGTTGCACATTGCCTTGCTCGTCTGTTGTTTCTTTAACAACTGGTAACGGACGAAGTGCTTTGGTCAAAACCGTAAAGGCTGTAACATGTATGGAGATCTCACCGGTTTGTGTTGTAAAGCCGTAGCCTTTCACACCGATGATATCGCCTATATCCAGTAATTTTTTAAATACCGTATTGTATAAAGTTTTGTCTTCACCTGGGCAGATATCATCTCTGCGGATATAGATCTGTATGCGACCGGTTTCATCCTGTAACTCAGCAAAGGCAGCGCTTCCCATGATGCGGGTGCTCATGATGCGGCCTGCAATGGAGATCTGGCGATAGTCGCTCTTCTGACGTTCGTAGTTTTCCAGGATTTCCTTCGCAGAGGCATTCACTTCAAAAAGTTCTGCCGGATATGGATCGATACCTAATTTCCTGAGATCGTCCAGTTTTTGTCTGCGGATGATCTCCTGTTCGCTAAGTTGCATGATTAAAAATTTTCGCAAAAATACTCTAAATAGGGAGAAAAGGAATACTTTGACGCACGAAGGTAGCGCACCGAAAAACGGTTTGTCTTTCGTTTACACCACGTTACGCCTTGTATATCGTTGGCAGAATTACTTACGATTCGCTTTTTCGCGCTTTCGTCTCTCGAGTTCTTTTCTGATTAAAATTAACTCACGGCTGCTCTGGCCGGCCACGGATGTATTTTCCTGCGCCCTGCGGAAGAGGTATGGCATCACCGAACGCACCGGACCGTACGGAACATATTTGGCTACTTTATAGCCAGCCTTCGCCAGGTTAAAAGAAATGTTATCGCTCATGCCATAGAGCTGGGCAAACCACACACGCTCATCGTTGTGTTTAATGCCATACTTCTGCATGAGTGTAGTGAGATACTGGTTGCTGTACTCGTTATGTGAGCCGCACATAAAACCAATACGTACTATATTTTCAACGCAGAATTCCAGTGCTTCATTAAAGGCTTTATCGGATGCTTCTTTACTGGGTTGTATCGGGTCTGCATAGCCCATCGCTTCTGCCCGCGCACGTTCTTTTTCCATATAGGCACCGCGCACAAGCTTGGCACCGATGTGATAATTTTTTCGCGAAGCTTCCGCGAAAGCGTTCTTCAGATTTTGCAAGGTGGCAGTGCGGTATAGCTGGTACGTGTTGAACACGATCGCTTTGTCCTGATTATACTTCGCCATCATTTCATAGGCGAGTGCATCGATGGGATCTTGTATCCAGGTTTCCTCTGCATCGATAAGTACCGGAACATTTGAAGCGTGCGCCCGTGCGCAGATTTTATTTACGCGTTCGCGAACGCGTTCATAGGCACGTTGCTCTTCAATGGTAAGTACCTCTTCTTTCTGAACTTTCTCCAGCAGATCGCTATCCCCTATACCGGTAACTTTAAAAACAGAGAAAGGTATACCGGCCGGATTAAGCTTTGCTTTATCGATGGTGTGTAAAAGTTCTTCTGTTACCAGGTCAAAACCTTTTTCGGACTTCTCTCCTTCCACTGAATAATCCAGGATGGTGCCCACACCATACTTTGAAAGTTGCGCGATCTCTTCATCACAATCATCAATGCTTATGCCTCCACAAAAATGGTCGAACGCAGTTTTGCGAATGATGCCTTCCACCGGAAGATGTGCCTTCAATGCGAACTTTACAGAGCCTATCGCTATCGCGGAGATCCATGGATGATTAACCATAGAAAAAATAAAGTTTGCCTTGCGCAGAGCTGCGTCTGATTTGTAAGAGAATGCTACGGATGTGTCTTCAAATGAAATCCTGGGTGATGCTTCCATGCCGAAAAAATTCGGGCAAATATACTGCTTACAATTGTTAGCCCAAGTTCTGCCGTAACAGTTCTGATGTTTTTAATAACTTTCGAGCGAAAGAACTAAAAATCACACATGCTACCCGATAACATTTTGTTTTCTACCGATCCTTCCAACGATTTGCTGGCATTCCTGAATCAAAAAAAGTATAGCAAGGTCGTTGTGCTCACCGATGAGAACACACGCACTCATTGTTACCCGATTCTGGAGAAGAAACTTCCAGGGCATGTTGTTATCGAAGTGAAGAGCGGTGAAGAACAAAAGAACCTGGACACGTGCGCAAAAATCTGGAAAGACCTGACGGAGCTTGCGCTTGATCGTCATGCCGTGTTAATCGTGTTGGGTGGTGGTGTGCTTGGTGACATGGGAGGCTTCTGTGCTGCTACCTACAAACGCGGAATTGATTTTATACTTATACCAACAACATTGCTCGCACAAGTGGATGCTAGCATTGGCGGCAAACTTGGTGTTGACTTCGAACATCTGAAAAATCACATTGGGGTGTTTCAACAGCCAGCCCTCACGTTGCTTTATACCGGCTTCCTGAAAACTTTACCGGAGGCAGAACTTCGTTCAGGTTATGCTGAAGTCATCAAGCATACGCTGATCTCCGATAAAGCGATGTGGCAACAGATCAGCGCAAAGTCATTACAACAGCAAGACTGGGATGGACTCCTGAAGCATTCGGTAATTTTTAAAGCGCACGTAACCACGGAAGATCCGAAAGAGAAAGGCCTGCGTAAAATTTTAAATGCCGGTCACACGATAGGTCATGCCGTTGAAAGTTATCTGCTGGCAAGCGGCAACCGTATTTTACACGGTGAAGCTATAGCACTTGGTATAATCGCTGAAGGCTTTATTGCACATCAACGCACCATGTTAACAGCTGCAGACTTTACCAGTATAACAAACTATATACTTTCTGTTTACGGCAAGGTTGCCCTGAATGATATGCAGATAGAAGAAGCTTCACAGCTAACGGTTCAGGACAAGAAAAATAAAGGAAATAAGATACTATGCGTTCTTCAGGATGGTATAGGAAGAGCGCGTTGGGATTGCGAGATCAGTCTTGATGAGGTAAAACGTGCTTTAGCATTTTACCAATCGCTTCAGATGTAGTGAGCGTCTGAATCATCAAAGGAACGTTTCTTTTCGGTTTTAATGGCATTCTTCAGGCCGTCAGCTTTTTTGGAGATATACTCTTTGGTTTTCTTTTTCCGATTGCCGGTAAGCAACCAGGCCGCCAACAAAGCACCCGATGCAATGCCTAATCCTACTGCTATTTTACGGGTTGTACTCATATATACAATTTAACCTTTTTCAGAATTAAAAGTTTCAACCATCTGTTAAAAAATCTTTTTACAAAGAGTAATTTGCCCGCTCAAATTTCTGATACCATTGGACACAACAATTCATCTCAAGCGAACGAATGTTTTGAAGGGAACTGCAACCTTGCTTCCTGCATCGAAAAGCATTAACAACCGTGCACTCATCATTAACGCACTGGCCGGAAGTAAATCTGAAATTCAGAACATGTCGGATGCCAACGATGTACAACTGATGCTGCGCCTGGTAAATTCAAAAGATGAGACCATTGATGTGGAAGATGCCGGAACAACGATGCGCTTTCTTACTGCATACTTCTCCATCACCAATCAACACAAGGTGCTTACCGGAACATCGCGCATGAAAGAGCGCCCCATCGGTATACTGGTTAATGCATTGCGAAGCCTGGGAGCAACAATAGACTATATAGAAAAAGATGGTTACCCCCCGTTAAAGTTATCGGGCTTTGCCGGGCAGAAAACCGACACGATCAAGATTCGCGGTGATGTAAGCAGTCAGTTTATATCTGCGCTTATGATGGTAGCCCCTATATTACCGAAAGGACTTACGCTTGAGCTGGAAGGGAAGATCGGAAGTCGCCCCTATATAGAAATGACGGCTTCTATCATGAAACACTTTGGTGTTAGCAGTAATTTCAAAGACAATAAAGTTATTGTTGCACCGCAGAAATATATACCTGCACCATTCACAGTAGAATCTGACTGGTCAGGTGCGAGTTACTGGTTTGCATTTGCCGCGCTTGCTGAAAAAGCTGAGATATATTTACCAAAGCTATATCTTGAATCACTGCAAGGCGATAGCGTGATTGTAAAGATCATGGAGCAACTCGGTGTGCAAGCCTCTATGGAAAACAGTTTGTTGAAGTTGACGAAAAAAGAAAGTGTAAAAGAATTGCATTGGGACTTTACACATTGTCCTGACCTGGGCCAGACCGTTGCTGTTGTTTGCGCGGCAAAAGGTATAAAAGGATACTTTACAGGATTGGAAAGTCTGCGCATTAAAGAGACCGACCGCATTGCTGCACTTCAGAATGAGTTGCAGAAGATCGGAGGAAACCTCGTAGAAGTAGATGCGGCTCACTGGACGCTTATACCATCATCGTCTTTGCCGGATAAAGCTTTCTTCAATACATATAAAGATCACCGCATGGCGATGGCGTTTGCTCCACTGGCTACGTTGATGAATGTTGAGATTGAAAAGCCTGAAGTGGTAAGAAAGTCGTATCCTAATTTCTGGAATGATTTGAAGGAATTTGGATTAGTTTAAAATCTATTGCACGAAGAACACAAAGGAGAAATCACGGAGTTTCGCAAAGTATATATACAGTTAGCGGATCGCGTCTTGCAGAGAATTGAAATATAGTGGGGCATGCAGCAGGCGACTTCCGTACCAGGAGAACATTTCTCCGTCTACCAGTATAATTTTGGATGATGGGCATAGTTCCCGCAACTCAGCTATATGTTTCTCCTGAAAAGGGTAAGGTTCTGACGACAGAAATATATACTCTGGCTTTAGTCTTTGGATTTCATCATTGCCTAGGTCAGGATATCGCGAAGACGTTACAACGTTTCGAAGGTTCAACTTCTCCAACATCGTATGGATGAATGTATCTCTTCCGGCAACCATCCACGGCTTCCGCCAGATAAAGTAAAGAACGGATTGTGATGAGAACGTTTTTAACGATGCAAACGCCTCGTTAATAGAATTGATGATGTCAAGTGCCCCTGCCTCTCTATCAGTGATTCTCCCGATACCGTGAATCATGCTGAAGACATCGCTCCAATTAACAATATCACTCATCCACACAGGAAACTTCTTCTGCAGCTCATATATACCTTCCTGGTAATTTTCTTCTTTGTTACCGATAATCAGGTCTGGCTGAAGTTCATTGATAATATCATAATGAAAATTTTTAGTGCCGCCAACGATCGTCTTGGATTTCAGCCATGCAGCAGGATGCACACAGAATTTTGTTACGCCTACAACTTCATTTTGAAGTCCTAATGATGCCAGTAACTCCGTCTGTGAGGGCACCAACGATATAATTCGCTTGGGAGGAAAGGAGATTGAGACCTCTTTGTTAAGTTGATCTGAGAAGGTGTATAGCATACATAAATATATACTATTCCTGTGGCTGTTGCTTTTTGATTTTCTTCTTCATCGGGAATTCAAAACCAACACGCATATTCAACACATCACCATACGGGCTTTTGTTTTCATGATTGAAAACGCGGAGCATAATCTGTGCAGTGCCTTTTACTTTCCGCATGAATTTATACTCCTTCTTCAAGCCCACAAATACACCCGGTACCCATTCTCTGCCCACCGGATCAGCGGGTCCGGAATGAAGTCTCGGAGGAACATATGTATTCATTAACTCACCTTCTGCCCTTGGAGAAAAACCTTTACCGATTTTGAATTCGGAATAAACACGAGGGCCGTATATTCTCGTTCCCGGACTAAACGTATTACGATCTGTATCGTAGCCATACCGTTGGTTCCAGCCTAGTCCGGAAGTGAGTCGACCAGAAAGACGGTAGCCTATATAGGGATTGAAATCTACGAGTATATTATCTCCTTTACGTTGTATTTGTAATGCTATACCCGGAAGCAACCGCTCGATCAACGGCTTACCTCGCATTTCATTCGGACGCTTCTTTCCTACTTCGCTCAGGCTGTTGAGACTTGAATATTTATTCTTCAGCTTAGACATTTTTTCCATCGCTTGCTGCAGTACTTGTTCTTTGCCAGCAAAGTGATTCACCGCTACTTCCTTTACTTTCTTCACAGCCTGTTCTTTCATCGCATCCGGGTTTTGCGCTGCGTCCAGCATAGGATTCAATGACTCTGCTGATTTCTTAAGATCACCAACACCTGCCACATCTCCAGCCTTGGATTCCAGTGCATTCGGCAATTGTTTAACGTCCTGCAAATTACCTTGTGCTAAATTTTGAATATCACTTTGATAACCACCGGCCTGTTGTGTGATTGAAGAAAGGTTACCAGCTTTTCCGGTTATCCCTTGCAGACCATCCAATTCCCCAATCTTGCCGACAGGCGAATCGATTGATGTATTCAGTCCATCCAGATTTTTCAACGGGCTATCAGGCAAATCCAACGATGGTATATTCATATCCTTCACAGGAAGTTTGAATCCCTGTATGTCTCCTGTTAATGCATCCGCTTTGCTTTGAAGCTCGGGAGAGAGTTCCAGTTTATTAATTTTATCGGTAGCCTTTGACTTAAGATCATTCATCTTTTCATTCAATGAAGCCACCGTTTTTTCGCGCTGCTGCATTACGCTGTCAAGTTTGTGGGTGTACTTGTCGGTGGGGAGTTGTAACGCATTCAGACTATCAATCTTTGCCTGAAGTCCGTTTCGTGTTGAATCAATCGAATTAAATTTCGATTTATATTCAAGCTTCAGACTGTCTGATTTACCGTAAAATGAATATTGAATGGAATCTAAAGCATCTGTTTTCGCAACAGGAATGCTATCCAGAGACAACCTGTTTAAAAGGCTATCTACTTGTTGCGCCTGTAAAGAAGCCGCAACGAAGGACAGGAAGATTAGGAGCGCATAACGCATGCGGCAAAGATAGGCGTTTCGGGGGGAAGTTTAAAGGCAATATTTACAGAGCTCAGTAAAAAAACAAAACCCGGTGTAATGCCGGGTTGCTTTTTACTGCTTCTCGATGTTCTCTAGTCCTCCGTTATCGTCCTGTTGGCAACAAAGGTGTACTTCTTTTCATTGTGTATTAAAACAATCGTATCGGAAAATTCTTTCTTAAGCAAAATATCTCCTTCTGTTACAGCACGTGTTAAACTCACTTCTTGGCCATGCTCGAATATCTTCGCCCAAGGAAGAGTAAATTTTTTATTTGAAGTCGAAGTTATTCTTACAGAGCCACGTCCGTCAGAGATGACTTGGCTGACAGTGTCTTTAAGGGAATCGCTTGTTTCTATTGTCGGGTATTTTCTTGTCAAGAAAATACCACAAAAGTATAGCCCAATGGTTATCAGTATAAATAATAAAATAATCATTATAATGAATCGTAAAGTATAGCCTATCTTGTTCATTACTTAATCAATTTAGTTTCCCCAATATTTACGTTCCCGCTCACCGGAGTACCTTCGATGCCTACCCTAAAGAAACTGTCCTTGATAAAATGAACATCTTGGAATTAAGTCCGTTAACGGGGGCGATCGAAAAAGCCCACTCTTCCCGCCAAAGGAATTGCCTCAACATTTCCACCAAAGGAAATCGCATTCGGCATGTGAACAAGCATGCGTAAATACAATTCGAATACATTTGTACTAGGATTTGAAAGTGGTCCTGACCCACCTTGCCGTGCAACTACCTAAATATATCCTGATAGAATGTGATAAGATAAAGAATGATAAGGGCTACACTAAAAATTAGGAAGTAAAAAAAACCAAAGAAAGCTTCATTTTTTGGGTGCTTCTTGTTTCTTATGGTGCCGATTAGTCCAATACAGAAAATAAGTAAAATAGCAAAACCATAGGTAACAATCGAAATTTGTAGTGGAGCAATAAATTGCTCGCTTATGGTTCGCGGGGTTGAATTATATATTGACGAAATTATACACCATGCAACTAAAATTATAACGATGCCCAAAAATAACAAATAAGTAAAAATTCTAAATCTTTTCATTTGATTGGCGTTAAAGTTGGAAAATTCCATTGACCTCCGTCCATAAATGGATACTGTTCTTTTGAGGCCTTTTGATCGATTGTTCTGAACGCGTTGTTATTAATATAGATATCCAATGGAACAAATCCATTATCAAGTTTAATCTCAATGTCAGATGACCATATATGAATGACGCTTGTTTTCTCGTCCCAAGACTCAATTCTCATTTGAATAAAAGGATCACCCGAATTTATTCGCGGAGCATTTGGTATAGCATTAATAATTCCTCTTTTAAATTTGCCTATCTCTAAGGTAACTCCACCTTTTATTCTCGTTAATGAATATCCAGTAACTTTCTCTAGCCTTAAATCAATTTTAAGCAGCTGCTCATCTGTAATATCACCGATTGGATGATTATAAATCGCTCTAAAAATATCCTCTACTGTTTTTACTCCTTGCTGTGCCTCATATTCTTTTGATGCCTGCACATATTTATATCCCGTAACACCATAGCTTATTTTAGCCGTTGCTCCATTATACTTGAAGTTTTTTATACCATACGTGGCCTCAATAGAGCCACCACCTCCATCATTCATCATTTGTTGAAAAGCAGCAACCCACATATCTGCTTCATTGCTCGATCCGAACATGTGCTGTCCACCATCATCATCTCCAGGAAACGCTTTACGCTTTTAGCACCCCAAAATAGCTGCATCCGCAATATCAGCTTGATCATGGTACATTAGATTCGCGCTACATATGTTTATATTCCGTAATCACTATTGCCGTGAGTTGTAACTATGTAAGCAGATAACAGCAATTCGTGTATTAAAAAGGGCGACCATTGGCCGCCCTTTTAGTATTAAGTGAATCTTTCACTCACTTAGAACAATACATATATACACTATTTATAGTATATATCAGTCACATTTCTTGTAAGAGTTGTATACTTAAGTGTAAACACTGTATAGTCAGAGTTTACGGTGATTGTTGGACCACTGGTGACCACAATACCAGCAGTTGCCCAAGCCCCCGTAACTGAAGCGGGATCAATCACAGCTTTAAAATTAGATAGAGTGCCATTATTGTTTGTAAAAGTGATAAAATAATTTGCTCCGTCATAGTAGCCTGTTGGTACATGAATAGTAGTAGGATCGGCAGGCGAGAAAATAGATGCTTCACCATAAAATGAGGTGCCATCAGGGCTTCCTGTTCCCGCCGGATTACTATATCGAATAAAATCATGTTTATAAGCTCCAGCTATCGGATTCCCTATCATGTGGAAATATATATGACCATAATTGGTGCTCGTAACTACATCACCATCGTTGGTAGCCGTAATCGGTAATCCATAGTTTTGACCAAAATCAATTTTAGAAGGGTAAACAGCAATCTGAAATATAGCATGTCTCTCCCCTGCCTTAATAACAGCGGTTTGGTTTATAAAATCATATAAACTATCGGGAAGAGGAAGATAATTAATTTTATCATTCACAAAATTAGCATTCAGTTTACTGTCATCAATAACTGCATTGACCGTTAAATCTCTACTCAGTGGGCTTGCTCCTTGAAGAGATACTATAAAGGTAATGGTATCCTTCTCCTTATCAGGAGACAATAACAATGCAGCATTGGCAAAGTAATTCAACCCCGAATTAATGGTAGTTGTTGCATCACCCTCATTATATATCAATTCGATGAAACTACTGGAAGAACTATTGGGAATATTCGCATCATTTGTATCAAGACACGATGACACTCCAACTATCATTAATAGAAAAGGTAGTGTCTGTTTTATAATCGATCTCATAGAGTTTAATGTTTTTATTTAGCCCAAAAAATAAGGGATGTAAAAGTGTTGATACCTTGAGGAACATTCGCGCCATTGTATGCTATTTCAGTGGCTGGATATAGTATTCTAGAAGGTAATCTATCTGCACGTGTGCTCTGCGAAACAGTAGATGCAAAAGTTGAAGTGGCTCCAGTGCCAGAAACCACCGGGTAACCTGTACGGCGATACTCATTCCATCCTTCATGGCTATGCACAAAATTCAACGCTATATATTTTTGTGTAATAATCGCTTCAACCTGCTGGTCAGTGGTTGTCGCCAAATCAAAATTGACTAAGTAGCTTGAAGAATTTGCACTTATATAGGCAGATGCATCGCCATCGTCATCCCCTGAGATTGTTCCAGAAGGAAGCATGTATAAATAACTGAATGAAGCATTTATACCACTATTAAATAAAGTCTTAGCATTTCCACTTACTATACCTTTTACCGCTGCTTCTGCTTGTAAAAAATAACTCTCTGCGGCTGTAAACAATGGGTAGCCGGCATCAGGTCCTTTTAGTACGCCTGTTGTATTACCTGCTGACGTACCTGTTCTTTCAGAACTTGGATACCAAAAACTTCCTGTAGGGCAGGATGGTACTTCATTACCTTCGTTACCAAGTTGGTTGGTTCCTGTACTAGGGTACTGGTAATATATAGCTGCTCCTCTTTTAGCATCTGTTAACTTTGTTCCGTCATAAAAAGCCATTATAAACTTTGTTGGTATCCAAGATTTAGTCGCAGCTCCACCTGTATATGAATAGGCCCACGTATTCCATGCTGGATTTTGTTTGTTGTTGTCACGAGAAAATCCAGGATCTATCAAAGCATCTACACTTAAAAAACCATCGTTGCTAAATGAAGTTGTACTAAATGTCACTTTTCCATTTCCACGCACTAACAATCTTAACTTAATAGTATTGGCAAGCTGCTTCCATTTCACCATATCACCTGCAAATAATACATCAGATGATCCCAGTTTTTTAACCCCTCCAGAACTTTCAAGGCTCAAACCTTTATCTATACTACTAATCGCATTATCCAATTGAACAGCCAAGTCCGCATATACGGAAGCTGCATCGTCAAATGCCGGACTCAAACTATTAGCACCTTTAAGGGCATCAGTATAAGGGATATTATTATAAGCATCCACTAATAATTGATATTCATAAGCTTTCATAATTGATGCAGATGCATTAAAGTAGTAATGCTCTTCATCTGTGGAGTTATCTATGATATATTGATAATCCTCCAAGTTATCATAGACACTTGTCCAAAGTCCACTATAATTACCGGAAGTGTAACTATATGTTACCAATTCATTGAAACCACCATATCCACCGGCATTGGCTGCGTATCCACCAATTTGCGATCCATAGGTATTAAATGTGTTTAAAGTATTTGCCGTGGCTGTGAGGGCCTGCGGCAATATTAACTCAGGAGCAGCAGAAGTAGCTTGATTGGGGTTCGTATTAACATCCAAATAGTCGTTGCAAGCCGTTTCCAGAATAGCAAGACTAATGAAGATAAATATATAATATGTATATCTCATTGTTCAATATTTTAAAGTTCAGATCAGCATTTCATTAACTATAAATGCAGTAAAACTTGATTTAGAATTTAACGGAAACAGTCGCACCATATGTGCGCGTTGGAGGAGTCTGACTCAAATCGTTCAAACCTGTTCCGTTTCCTGTAGTGCTGCCACTGCTGTATTCAGGATCAGCATACAGGTTGTCTTTAGCCATCCAAAGGAACAAGTTACGGCCTTGAACACTTATAGTGACGTCCTTAATAATTTTAGTACCGCTAAGAAGTGACGCAGGTAACGAGTAGGACAATGAGATCTCTCTCAACTTTATGAAATTTCCGGAAGTAACATAGTTTGATGTAACATTTCGATTAATACCATCTGACCAAAAACCATTGTTCCCATTACCATTGGCGATGGCAACGCTCTTATTCTCAACATAATTTCCACTTTCGTCCATGTAAACAGAATTAGGAAAAATAAAGCTCTTGCGATCGTATACAGCGGTTCTGTATCCTGTACCTGACCAGTCTAATTCAGAACCTATACCATTGAAGATTTTATAGCCTGTACGAGCTTCAAATAATATTGAGAAACGTAGCCCCTTATAACTTACCGCTGCGTTCATCCCCATTCTATTTTTAGGTGTACCATTTCCCAAAATCACAAGAGAACTTGTTTGAGTTGGAAGACCAGTCGTAGAATTAACAATTACTCGCCCCTTATCATCTCTTACATAATCATATCCCATGAGTACAGGAAAAGATTGACCAGCCACAGCAGCAGAGATTGCAGTACCGGTTGATCCAAGATTGATTCTGTCGAGAGTAGAGGCAATCGAATTAACTGTATTCTTAAGGTATGTATAGTTACCACCAATTGTTACTTCCCAATTATCGGTCTTAATAGGCGTCACCATCAAATCGAGCTCAAGTCCCTGACTTTGTGTTTGTCCAACATTTGTCAATAAATTCTGGAAACCTGTACTATAAGCGAGAGAAGTATTAACAGTTTGATCATTTGTTTTTGTATTGAACCAAGTTACGTGAGTAGTAATACGGTCCTGTAGCGCAGACAAATCAAATCCAAATTCATAACCTTTTGTGATCTCAGGTCTCAAATCATTCGATACGATCGTACCATTAACAGTATACCCCGCTAGGCTATTATACGGAAAACCATAACCAGTTGCGCTGCCGACCGTTGTATAAAGTTGATAAGCTCCTAAATCATCAGAAGTACCTAAATTTACTTTACCATTCTTATTTAAACCACCTCTTATCTTCAAATAACTGATGACGTTACTCTGAGCAATTGCAGGAATAGCTTCACTAGCAACAAAAGATGCATCTACTGATGGATAAAAGAAGGATCTATTTTCTGCTGCTAACCTAGAATCCCAGTCGTTACGCGCTCTGGCCGTTACGAAGAGATAATCCTTATAACTAATTACTGCTTGGCCTAAAATCCCCATCAGGCGAGTTTTGAATTCAGCCTCCCCGTATGTTGGAGTACCCGTTCCGTTACTCAAGTTGTATAGCCCATCAATAACAAGCCCCCCTATATATGTAGACATATAGCGGTTTTCATTTTGCTTCCATTGCCCACCTGCAACAACATTGAAATTAAAATCTCCTACAGTTTTATTGTATTGTGCCAAGAAATCAGTAAGAAGCTGGGTTTGAAAATTACTGGTTTCTGTTACAGAACCTGTAATATCACTTTTAGAGCTCATGTCTGTATTCTCAGCCCATGTTGTATAATTAAAAGCTCCAGTTGTATACTTATCAGAGTAATTTCTAGTAGATATACCTTGACGTGCGATCAAATCAAGACCAACAAAAGGTGTGACTTTTATCTCTACACTTCCTGTGAGATAATCGTTTCGTGTCTTCTGGCGATAATTATCTGCTGTAAAATATGGATTCTGATACCACGGGTTATAAAAACCATTGGGATTTGCAAACTTATTATTTCTCCAATCTTTATACTTCGTTATGTCAACATTAGAAGGCATATTTAACATATTGGAATAAATAGATGCTGTTCTAGATGTTATATCGTACCTATTGGGAGTAAAGGAAGTACTATATGTGATCTCAACAAACTTTCCAACTTTACGCGTACCATTCAAACGCAGGGTGGCCCGATTATATTTATCACCAGGGGTTGTTCCCGTTACACTCACATATTGCCCAGATAAGTATATACTTGACTTATCATCACCAGATGTCAATGAGAAATCTGATTGGTTAGTTACACCAGTTACCCAAAATTTGTCATGCCCATCTTTATATGAATAGGTAGTCGAATCCTGATCTCCATCTTCAAGTTTTGGACCTAGAGGTTGCAAAGTACCGTCAAAGGCTGGTCCATAAGATTGGTTCTCTAGGTAACTGAATGCTGGATTACCGAATTCGTCAATACCATAAGCTGTACCACCCGCTCCGAATTTATTTTGAATTTTAGGAAGGAAAGCCACCTGCTGCAATGATGTAGTGTTTGACGCATTTATCTCTACTCGACCATCCTTACCTTTTTTCGTTGTAACTATCAAAGCTCCGTTTGACGCCATAGAACCATATAATGCAGCGGCTGATCCTCCGTTAAGAACAACTATACTCTCCACATCATTGGGATTTATATTGCTAAACAGAGAAGCCGGTACTATTACATTGTCCAACACGATCAAAGCCTGATTATCGCCCGTTAATGACCGCTGTCCGCGTAGTATAACTCTGAAATCTGGATTAACGCCACTACCTGTTGCATTGATCTGGAGACCCGCAACTTTACCTTGCAATCCTGCTGCTATATTTACAGCTTTTCCAGTATTAAGGGTTCCTGTGGTGATCACAGTGTTAGCCGAACCCATTTCCTTTTCTTTGGCTTTTAATCCTCCTGCAGTTGTGATCACAACTTCGCTTAACTGTTTTGCATCCTGAACCATCTGAACATCGATGGAAGTACGCCCACCTACCTCAATTTCCTGAGTTGCCAGTCCGATAAAAGAAAAAACAA
Source organism: uncultured Chitinophaga sp. (assembly GCA_902168205.1). Taxonomy (GTDB): domain Bacteria; phylum Bacteroidota; class Bacteroidia; order Cytophagales; family Cyclobacteriaceae; genus Ohtaekwangia; species Ohtaekwangia kribbensis. The sequence goes on from CABHOK010000017.1 coordinate 65,023, forward strand.
GTGAAGTTCCAGAGGACGGAACAGATACCGAGTAAGCTCCATTAACATCCGTTACTGTACCATTAGTTGTACCCTTTACCACAACGTTAACTCCCGGCAGTGCAGAGCCATCTTCCGCCGAGGTTACTTTGCCAGAGATTGTTCTGTCCTGGCCCACGCTTTCAAAACTTATCCATAGCGAGATAAGCAGAAACAGTAGAGTTTTCTTCATACTTTAATGTTTAGGTTATAAAGCCTTAAAGTTGAAGAAGCTTAAACCAGCAAAAAATCGCGTTGTCGAGGTAATCTTAAAAATATATAACCACTACAAATGGGGTACATATATCCATAACTCAGAACGCAAACGATGTCTTCACGCTGAATTGTGACGACCTTGCCTCTTTCATTTAAAGAAATATATGTTCGCTTGTTGAAATAAGCTTTACAAAATTACCTCCAACTGCCTCCAGGAACACGGGTAAAGAACAACTTCCTATATCACCACAATATCGTATGGAGGCGTCATGCATAACATATATAGTCTTTCGACATTCTCTGATATTTAATGGATATATAGCCGAAGGAATTCAATTATATACTTCTAATTTTGTATAGCTTAACGTGACAGAGAAATAAAAAAAGAAAGGCCATCAGATGATGGCCTTTCAAAGCACCCGATTAATCAGGTGTACTTCAGGTGAAATTATTTATAGTTTTATCTATAGCAGTCTTAGATAATCGACACAAGTTTATCGTTAATGGCTTTCTTAACCACTTCCGATTTACTTCCCACTTTCAATTTGCGATATATATTCTTGATATGTGTTTTGGAAGTTTCCTGCGATATCTGAAGTTGCGCTGCTATCTGGGTATAGCTTTTACCTTCTGTTACAAGCTTTAATACTTCGGTTTCGCGGTCAGATAATGGAGATACAGGGTTTACCCAGAAGGTTTCCAGCAAGGTGCGAGTAAATACAGGGCTTAGGTATGCGCCTCCGTCAAGAATTTTATCCAATGCTGTTAAGAAATGCGACAGGCCTGATTCCTGCAGTACATACCCGGTAACACCGGCTGCTATAGTTGACAGGAATAATTCACGCTGACGCTCTCCGGTAACAACCAGAAATTCTGTCTGCGGACGTTTCTCACGAATACATTTGATGGCTTCGATTCCTTCAATACCCGCAAAAACCAGATCCATTACAATAAGATCCGGAGATGTCTTATTGAGTTCTTTTATAGCTTCTTCGCATGAGCTATACGAGTTAATGAGTGAACAACGGCTATTTGATTCAATAGCGTAACTGAGTCCTTCACGTGTTCTGGCATCTTCTATAATCAGAATCAGCCTTGCCTTAAATCTTCCTTGTATCATGTTACTCTTTTTAGATAAATCGTTTAAATCCTTTCAATTTCGCATAGAGAACAGTTCTCATTTGCTTTGTCAAACTTATCTAAGAAGGTATATGTGGCACAATCCTGTTATTACTCACTACCATGTGGGTAATTCACTCAGTAGGGTATCCGTATTTTTACTTATATAGTGGTAGAGATTGCATGAGAAATACTACGGAATTCAGACTATATATGAATACTGCTGTTGCCAAACGATTTTATCTGAAACTATCCGCGTGATGTGATGGAAACGCCTGAGAATGGAATCTAAACAAAGAACGCACAGAGTACGCAGAGAAAAGACCCTCTCTATAAAAACTCTGCAACCCCGTGCGTAGACTTTCAATGTTTAAAGAAGCACAGCCTGCTTCCCTCTATTTCTTAAAAACGCACAGAACTCACAAAGAAAAGACCCTCTCTATAAAAACTCTGTGGCCCCGTGCGTAGACCTTTATTCTATTTCTACCGGCTGGTGGTATAGCTGATTAGGAATTTGTATTCTGAAGATTGTTCCTTCTCCTACTTTCGATTGAACTTCAATCTTTCCCTTCAGCCGTTCTATTGTATCTTTTACAATGAACAAACCTAAACCTGTTCCTTGTCCTTGATCGGTAGCGCGAAAGAACAAGTCGAATATTTTATCCAGGTAGGCTTGTGCTATACCTATGCCGTTATCTTCTATTCGAATATCACAAACTTCTTCCGTGATCAATGCTGCAATTTTGACGAATGGATTTTGCTTTTGCAAGTCCATGTACTTTATAGCGTTGGAAAGAATATTTGTGACTATAGTTTGTACTCTGACCTTATCTGATAATAACTCAACATCCCCCGCTATATTCCATACTATACTAACGGACCGATCGGGGTAAACATTTTTAAGGTTCTCTACTTCTTCTGAGAGAAGTTTTTCAAGGTCTATCCTTTCGCGCTGCAACGCCAGCTTCTCATTACGATAGAAATTATTCATTTCATCGATAAATGAATCCAGCCGCTGCAGGCTTTTCTTGATCAAACTTAGGTATTGCGCCTGCTCTTCGAAGGAGGCTTTCTCTGCTATTTTAACCAATCCGAGTGCCGACATGAGGGGGGCTTTCATATCGTGTGTGGTCTTATAGATAACCTGATCCAACTGTTGGTTCGAGCGGATCAGTTCCTGCTCACGTAATTTTTTCGGAGTAATATTATATAGCTTTAATACTAATCCCTGAGGTTCGTTCTGATCAAAGAGCTTCGTGACATTCACATCGAAGTAAACCTCGTGGTTGTTACCATCGGTGAATACAAATTCATCTGTTATATGATCTTCGCTTTTATGCAGACTGCTGGTCCACTTCAGCAATCTCTGCTGATCCACGAAGTCAAGAATACTCCGTCCTAGCAAGGAGGGTATTTCAACTCCCAGCACTTTGGTAACAGACGATGAAACATACCGGATGTGAAACAACCGGTCTATCACTATAAAAATGTCCTCAGAGTTTTCAACAAGCTCTCTGAACAGTTCTTCCCTACATTTCATTCTCCACAAGCAAGTAAAAAACCTGCTCTTTTGTTCCTGAACTACTAAATCAATATCGCCATGCTGCTTAGCTGGCTTGATATCTTAAGATTTGAACCATTAACCGTTGCCTGGTTTAATTCAAATTTCAATTTTCCATCTACTACTTTGAAGTTTATGCAACTTCCCTTCTGTCCTAAACCATTACCATCGGTTATGGTTAGAATAGACTTTCCAGCAGTTGTATTTTTAATGGTGTCGAAATCTTTGTTCTTTGATTTACCGACATACACTACCTGGCAATCAGAAGATTCGGCAGGTGAACTCAATTTCTTGATCACATACTTCTTGCTTCCTTTTGGTTTGCCATCGTACCACTGCTTGAGGGTATTGAAGACGTTGTCATCTCCGATAACTCCAACTACAAACTCACCAGCTTCACCTTCATTGGGCCACTGCACATACTTAATAAAGTTGTACAACATAGCTGCATGAATTTCATGGGGTGGCCTTTCCTGAGCTACACCCGTCCCGATCGTAATGAAGATCGAAAAAACTAACAAAATAGAGGTTCTCATAGATTAAGTTTATTTGGGCTCTTACTACTAAATCTATGAATTAATATGGAAAAAACCCCGAAGAGTAACCTCCGAGGCTTTCCAAACAACCCATTAAATCAATATCGCCATAGAGGAAAGCGAACCGGATACCTTCAGGTTAGATGCTTCGATAGCTTTCTGGTTCAATTCGAATTTAAGCTTGCTATCAACTGTCTTGAAGTTGATACCACTTCCTTTCTCTCCTAATCCGTTCTTATCCGTAATTACCAGGGTACCTTTACCCTTTACCTTTGAATTTACCGCATCAAACTCGCCACTTTTCGATTTGTCAATGTAAAGTACGTGACAATCACCTACTTCAGCAGCGGAGTTGAATTTCTTAATAACATATGTCTTAGATCCTCTTGGTTTACCACCATACCATTCGGTAAGCGTTTTGTAAACGTCATTGCTTCCAATTACACCTATTACAAACTCGCCACCAGTTGCCTGATCAGGCCACTGAACATAGCGGGTGAAATTGAAAACCATCATGGAATACACTTCGTGCATGGGCCGCTCTTGCGCCCGTAGGCTCCCCGTTATAAGAAGGAGGGCTACTGCAAGGGTACTTAATTTTCTCATAAAACTGTTGATAGGTTGTTGTTTGATGACACAAAGATAGATCAGCCCTAATAATTGGGGGATTCCCATATATGGGTTAACCTTATCGATGTAAGTTTTTTCCCAATGATTACTTAATATAGCGGAAATCGTGGCCCGCCTTTAACTGAAGTAGAAACTCATAAATGAGATTGATAACGTTTTCTACATCATCTTTGTGAACCATTTCAACTGTGGTATGCATATATTTAAGTGGTAATGAAATGAGTGCAGATGCTACTCCTTCTGCAGAATATGCAAAGGAGTCAGTATCAGTACCTGTAGAACGCGATACGGCCTGGCGCTGGAACGGAATCTTGCGCTTCTGGGCTGTTTCGATAACCATTTTAAGAACGTTGTTCTGCACTGCAGGACCGTAACAAACTACCGGACCGCTTCCGGCCTTCAGGTTACCACTCTCCTTTTTATTATACATAGGCGACTGCGTATCGTGCGTAACATCTGTACAGATAGCCAAATCCGGCTTCAGTCTGCGGGAAATCATTTCTGCTCCGCGTAAACCAATCTCCTCCTGTACAGCATTTACTATATATAGTCCAAATGGCAACTTCTTTTTGTTTTCGTGTAATCGGCGCGTTACCTCTGCGATCATATAGCCGCCCATGCGATTGTCCAGCGCACGACCTACGAGCCAGTTCTTATTCAGCTCCATCAGTTCATCTTCAAACGTTATCACGCAGCCTACGTGCACCCCCATATCTTCGACTTCTTTCTTGGAAGCGGCACCTATATCAATAAATATATTCTTTAATGAAGGAGCTTCCTCTTTAGCAGCATCGCGCACGTGTATAGCGGGCCAGCCGAATACACCTTTAATAACTCCTTTGTCTGTATGAATATTTACGCGCTTGGACGGTGCTATCTGATGATCTGATCCTCCATTTCTGCGCACATATATATAGCCATCTTCGGTAATATAGTTTACAAACCACGAGATCTCATCAGCATGCGCTTCGATAACAACTTTGTAAGATGCTTTCGGATTGATAATACCTACAGCTGTTCCGTATACATCTACCATGTGATCGTTGATATAGGGCTTTATATAATCAAGCCAGATTTGCTGTCCTGACGATTCGAAACCGGTTGGCGATGCATTGTTAAGATACTCGTAAAGAAATTGTTTGCTTTTCTTATCCATGGTCTGTTTAAAAATTTAAAGTTCTTAATACTATTAATTTAATAAGATGGTAATTCTACATTACCGCTATATATCTTCTTACTCCACTGCAGGTATATATTTCATCGCGACAACGCCTGCAACAGACTGGTTTATTATACTATACTATACTATAGCTATACTTAATCAATGATACGCCTCGCTCCGCGAAATCGTTTTATATAGTAATCCGAAAAAATATTAGTCTCCACCACTCCCAGTGAAGAGGAAGCGTGAATAAATTTGACATTGTCTTTTGACTTCACATCAGTAACAAGACCTACGTGCGTTACCTTCCTCTTCTTTTTACCGGTTGCAAAGAACACCAGATCGCCCGGCTCAATGTCGTTCATCTTTTTTATTTCCTTGCCGATCTTGCTCTGATCTTCCGAGCTGCGTGGAAGTGATACATCGATGGCGCGAAAAGAATTGATAAGTAAACCGGAGCAATCCATACCCGATCGTGTTGTGCCTCCGTACTTATAGGGAGTACCTATAAATGTACGGGCCGTGCTGATCACTTTGTCCACTTGCTTATCCCTAACATTCACTTGTTTGTGAGAAGCACAAGAGAAAAAAAGTGTTGCTACCCCAGCGATTGTAAGAAGAAGCTTTTGATTAATTTTGAGTTGAAAAAATGGCTTCATAATCTAGCTTAAAAAGTAAAACAAATATACTGATTCATGGCATTTGCAGAAGTATCCACCGGCATCATTAGCGAATTTGAGGCCATTGTTGGCGAACAAAATGTAATTATTGACCCCGAAAAACGCTACAATTACTCACACGATGAGACTGAGGACTACTCATTTCTTCCGGACGTAGTGCTTAAACCTGGCACTCCGGAAGAGATCAGCCAGATATTAAAACTCTGCAACAAACATCTGATTCCCGTAACACCTCGTGGTGGCGGAACCGGCTTGAGTGGCGGAGCACTACCGATCAACAAAGGTGTTGTGATCTCGATGGAGCGCTTCAACAAGATCCTTGAGATTGATGAACTCAACCTACAGGCTACTGTTGAGCCGGGCGTGATCACAGAAATATTTCAGAATGCGGTTAAGGAGAAAGGTCTCTTCTATCCTCCAGACCCGGCAAGCCGCGGAACCTGTTTCATTGGCGGAAATGTATCGGAGAACAGTGGCGGTCCGAAAGCTGTGAAGTACGGTGTAACCCGCGACTATGTGTTGAATCTTGAAGTTGTGTTGCCAACCGGTGACATCATTTGGACTGGCGCGAACGTTCTGAAAAATTCAACCGGCTATAACCTTACACAGTTAATGTGTGGCAGCGAAGGCACACTGGGTATCATTACCAAAATTGTTTTCAAGCTGCGAGGTTTTCCTCAAAAATCAGTAACCCTGCTGATGCCCTTTGTTACCAACGAAGAAGCATGTAAAGCTATAGCAGAAATATTCAGAGCGGGAGTTCAACCTTCCGGGATGGAGTTCTTTGAACGCGAAGCTGCGATGAAGACGATCGATTATTGCGAGAAGATATATGCCGCGAAAGTAACAACACAGTTCCCGGAGAACATGGATGCATACCTGCTCTGCGAGTTGGATGGTAACGATGATGAAGTATTGATGCGCGATGCAGAGCGTGTGATGACAGTAGTAGAACAATTCCAGGTGGGAGAAATTCTATTCGCTGACACGGCTGCACAGAAAGAAGAGTTATGGAAAATCCGTAAGAATATATCTCCGGCTGTTAATGCGTACTCATTGACAAAATCAGAAGATGTAGTGGTGCCACGCGCGAATCTTCCGAAGCTGATTGTCGGTATAAAAGAGATCGGCAAAAAATTCGGATTCAACTCGGTATGCTACGGACACCTGGGCGATGGCAACCTTCACGTAAACGTAATGAAGGAACAGATCAACGATGAAGATTGGAATACCAAAGTAGTAGAAGGTATAGGCGAGATCTTTAAACTAACGGTAAGCCTGGGCGGCACACTATCAGGCGAGCACGGTATTGGCATTGCCAAAAAGCCGTATATGCCGATAGCCATGCGCGAAGCAAACCTGGTGGTGATGCGAGGTATAAAAAAAGCTTTTGATCCGAATGGTATATTAAATCCCGGTAAGATCTTTTAAACCCATACAATTTTAACACGAAAGTCCTGTTGTTATAGCTATATACTTCAGGACTTTTTTATTTCATACCGATATCATTTCTTTGCCTGCTTATGACGAACACCATTATTACCATACTCGTTATTGCCGCGGTTATTGTTGTGCTATATATACTCTTCAAAATCTTTAAACTTATTACGAGGATTCTCCTGATTGCTATCTTTTTGATTATAGCATACCTTACCAATCCCAGCCTGGAAAAGCATACATTGAAGGTGAAAGAGAAAGCAGAGAAAGACAACGTAAAGTTTCATAACAAGAGCGTTGCTGTCAGCGATTTTAAAATCTTCTCATTAACAAAAGTGGTTGATGGTGATGATGAGCGATTGGTTGGCGCAGGATTATTCACGCGGGTCTGGATCTTCCGCGCATTGGAATAAAGAAGTCTCTTTTACAACCTATACTCCGCTGATAAAAAATACCGATCGCGATTTCCATGCGTTTCATTAACTTCCGCTTAATTAAAAAAAACGCAACCATGAAATCACGTTTATCGATTGTCTTTGCCCTTGCCGTTCTCGTGGCGTGTCAGCCTAAAAAACAAGACGAACAACCCGATGCTCCCACCAATACTGCTGCGGATTCAGTATCAGAAACCGGTGGAGAGAATCATGTATCAAAAGCACAACACGCGGAAGGCTGGGTGTCTTTGTTTGATGGCAGAACTACAGAAGGATGGCACTTCTTTAAGAATAAAGAGAATAACAGCTGGGAAGTTAGCGAAGGCACGATTCACTGTAAACCCTTTGTTGAGAATGCAACCAACCATCGTTCTGACCTCACCTCTAACAAACAATACGAAAACTTTGAGCTCACTTTCGAGTGGAAGATATCAGCACAGGGAAATAGCGGTGTTATGTTCCGCGTAAGCGAAGATTTTGATGAGCCCTATGCTTCAGGTCCTGAATACCAAGTGATCGATGACGAAGGCTATCCGGGCGATCTGAAAGATGGTCAGTTAACCGGTGCCAACTACGATATGCACCCACCATCAGCGAAAGCAGCCAAGCCTGTAGGCGAATGGAATCAAAGTAAAATAATCGTTCAGGGAAATCACGTTGAACATTGGCTCAACAACACCAAGGTGGTTGAATATGAACTTGGATCAGAAGACTGGAACAAACGCAGAGCTGAAAGCAAGTGGAAAGATTTTCCGGGATATGGTTTAACCAAGAGTGGCTATATCGATCTGCAGGATCACGGCAACGAGGTATGGTATAAGAATATATTCATCAAACCGCTTAACAATCTTTAACCGGATATAGCGGATATATTATAGTGTAGTATATATAAAAAAGAAGTCATCGCAGATGTTGCTCAACCAAGATCAACCCTGCGATGACTTTATTTTTTTCAGATCGCTGCTTTTTTAAAAAGAAGCCGGACATTTCTGCCCGACTTCAACTACAACCAGACGCCCTGAAAGAAAAGGGGTATTTTTAGTGCCCGTTCGAAGTAGCGTACTCCGGAACGGTCTTCACTGTCTTAATAATACGTGCTGCTACTTTATATGGATCAGCAGCAGAGTTTGGTCTTCTGTCTTCCAACCAACCTTTCCAACCGTTATCAACAGTTGCAATAGGTATACGGATTGAAGCACCACGATCGGATACACCATACGAGAATCTATCGATTGATTGCGTCTCGTGTTTACCTGTTAAGCGCAGGTGGTTATCAGCACCGTAAACAGCAATGTGTTCTTTCACTACAGGAGCGAATGACTGACACACTCTGTCGTAAATTTCTTTTGAGCCTGCTTCTCTCAACAAGGAGTTAGAGAAGTTTGCGTGCATACCAGAACCGTTCCAGTCGGTTGCACCCAGCGGCTTGCAATGCCAGTTAATAGCAATACCATATTTCTCTGCAGTTCTTTCAAGCAGGTAGCGAGCAACCCAAACCTGATCGCCAGCAGCTTTCGCTCCTTTGGCAAACACCTGGAACTCCCACTGACCTGTAGCAACTTCTGCATTTATACCTTCTACATTTATACCTGCTTCGATGCAGTAGTCAAGATGCTCTTCTACAAGCTCGCGACCAAATGCATTCTTGGCACCAACAGAGCAATAGTAAGGACCTTGTGGTGCAGGGTATCCGCTTGAAGGGAACCCGAGAGGTTTGTTGGTTTCAGGATTCCACAGGAAGTACTCCTGCTCGAAGCCGAACCAGAAATCATTATCATCGTCATCGATCAATGCACGTCCGTTAGATGGGTGAGGTGTTCCATCCGGGCTCAATACTTCGTTCATTACGAGGTATGCATTTTTACGTGCAGGATCTGGAAATATAGCTACTGGTTTAAGTAAACAATCAGAAGAACCACCTGGAGCTTGTTCTGTAGAACTACCATCAAAGCACCAAACCGGGCAGCTTTCCAGTTTACCATCGAAATTCTTTACAATTTTAGTTTTGCTGCGAAGGCTTTGCGTAGGCACATAACCATCAAGCCAGATGTACTCTAATTTAGTCTTTGACATAGGGCGTTGTCGTTAAAGTTAATTGTTGTTTATAGTTTAAAATTTGTTTCGGTCTGTTGTTATACTTTACTATAGCCGGGTGATGTGCTCACCCGACTATAGTTGATTTTAAAATTTATATACTGCTGCCAATGTTAAAGTTGTCATCGCATCTTTTGCATCGCCATCCTTGTCTGTAAAAGAGTTTTCAGAAGTTTTATCAAATCTGATTTCCGGGATGATGGTAAGACCACCAACTTTATAGTTACCGGAAAGCGTTGCTGCCACAACATTACCATCGCCACTTGCATCTACACCGATCGGTGATGCCAACACGTGTCCTTTTGCTGTGGAGAAGTATTCACCGCGCAAACCGAGTGCAAATACATCCGACAATGTTAACTTCGGATATACTGCTACACCGAAGAAAGAAGTTGCATCGCCATCGATATCCACCACATCACCAGCTAATGTATAGCGCTCACCTGAAGCGATTGTCTGGTAAGAAGCATTTGCTCCCAAGAAAAATGCTTCGCTTAAAGTCCAACCAGTAGTGACATCTACTTGAAAGAGAGTTCCGGCAGAGCTTACCACGGTTCCGGTAAAGTCTTTTTCATCCAAAGTACCATCCTGATCTCCGTACAGAAGGTTTAACCAAATACCACCAGCATCTGTTGTCTTTCCAATCTGAGCACCCAATGTATAGGTGTTCACAGGATTGAATTCAAGCATATCGGTAGGGTTCATGATCGCTAACTTTGCTACACCACCGTCACCAAATGAGAAATCAGCGCGAAGACCAGTATGATTGAATGGTCCGTTTGAAAACAGGTATGATGTAGAGTAATTAACATTCACAGCCGGGGAGATCACTTCATAACCAACGAAGGTGTTGAACTGTCCCATGTTCAGTGTAACCGCATCTGATATTTTATAGTAAGCGTACATTTGGTTGATGATACGCTGGCCAGTATAAGAACCTACAGAAGCGTTGCTGTAAAACACAGCATCACGACCTCTTGGACCAAATACAACATCCGCAACAAAACCGGCTTTCTCACCCTGGTATGATGCAATCAGGTTAACCATACCCAATGAGAAGCCCTTGAGGTTTGCAAAAGCTGTTGTAGGTCCGTGTGTTCCAAATGCATCATTGGTAGCACCCAGTGACGTGTGCACATAAGTATCTACTGAACCAGACAAAGTAAATGTCTTGGTTGAGTCAGATTGGCTATATGCAGAGAACGAAAAAATCATTAGGGCTACAGTATATATAGTGCGTATATTTTTTGAATTCATCTTTTTGTAATGTGTTGGTTTAACATAAGGCCATAGTTATCCTGGGAGAGGTCTCTCACACCTCACACAAGGAATTTTAGTTTGCTGTCACCTTGTATAGACAGCTTGGGTCTCTAAATAGAATCGGGCAATTTCTTCAAGTACTTCCCTTGGATTGAGATGGGCAGTTTTTCATAAGGTTTAGGTTTTAGGTTTGGTTTGTTGAAATTGGTTAATGAGTCTATTTAGAGGCCGGTTTCCCGGCCTTCCGTTAAACAACTTTCTCTTTCAGCTCGCTGAAATCCATAGGGTATAGATTTTCACCATGCTGGCTGTAGTCTGAACCTACCTTCTTCTCTTCCGGAGTAATGCTTAGTCCGAAGATGAGGTCGGTAACTTTCAGAAGTACAAGTGCTCCAACAAATGAATAGGCTACTACCACTACAAGCGCCTTGAGGTGTACAATGAACAGTGTGGTTTCACCGAAAAATAAACCGTTACCCGTTGTGTTCGCTGCGTTAACAGCTACGTTAGCAAGTAAGCCGGTCATAACCATACCTACCGCTCCACCCACACCGTGGCAAGGGAACACATCAAGTGTATCTTCCAATGAAGTTTTAGATTTCCATGATACTACTATATTACTGATCAGTGCAGCGAACGTACCGATGAACAAGCTTGATGGAATGGTAACGAAACCTGCAGCAGGCGTAATCGCTACAAGACCTACAACAGCACCGATACAGAATCCAAGTGCAGATGGTTTTTTACCTCTTGTTGCATCGAACAGGATCCATGCAAGACCAGCAGCAGCAGAAGCTGTGTTTGTTGTAGCGAATGCTGAAGCAGCCAACGGACCAGCAGCTAATGCACTACCCGCGTTGAAACCAAACCAACCGAACCACAGTAAACCTGTACCTAACAATACGAATGGAATATTGGCAGGAGATATATGTGATTTAGCTTCACCTTTGTTACGCAGATATATAGATGCTGCAAGCGCTGCAAAACCAGCTGACATGTGTACAACAGTACCACCGGCAAAGTCAAGAACGCCCCACTTGAACAGGAAGCCTTCCGGGTGCCATGTCCAGTGTGCTAACGGTGCATATATTATCAAAGAAAACAGTACAAGGAAAAGTATATATGACTTGAAACGGATACGCTCAGCAAATGTACCTGTAATAAGCGCTGGAGTAATGATAGCAAACTTCAATTGGAAGAAAGCAAACAGAACCAGTGGAATAGTAGGCGCTAAAGACCAAGGCTTACCATCGAGGACATTCTGGAACATGAAGAACGAAGTAGGATCACCGATAAGTCCTAAACCGTTAACATCTGTACCAAATGCAAGGCTGAATCCAACCAGGATCCACAACACACTGATCACACCCATGGCGATGAAACTCTGCAACATGGTTGAGATAATGTTTTTGGTATCAATCATACCACCGTAGAAATACGCCAGGCCGGGTGTCATGAGCAACACCAGCGCTGTAGCCGCCAACATCCATGCAGTATCACCAGAGTTAATACCCTCGGTAACGATGGTTGTGGGTACTGACGGCATGAATACTGCCAGTATGCTTATCGCGATAAGCAAGACAAGAAAAATAACGGACTTTTTCATAGTTATTTAGTTATTAGGTTTAGATAAAGACGTCCAGCGTCATTTAACGGTATAAATTTTTTAACAATAGGGTAAAAATCAAACCACTTTTCAAAAAAAATTACAGAAATCGTTATAGATAGCCTTAAAATTTAACTGACTACGATCTTAATTCGTAATATTTCAAAAAACTACGGATATCAAAATATTGTTTTGACTACCAAACAACGAGTCGATTAAAATTTTTAGAATAATTGAATTTTTGACATTTTATTTCAATACGGACAAAAATAAAGGCCAGGTGTTTCCACCTGACCTCACTAAACAACCAGACGCCTGTCCGTTAAACTTGGCGTGACCGGAAGCTCTTAAATAAGAATTTTGCCGGGTTGTTCGTCAAAAAGGCAATAAGTACTTAGAAAGTTCAAATTTTGAATATGCAGGATTAATTTAGAACCATTTTTCGATAAAAATAGCAGAAATCGTTATAGCAATAATCAAAAATAACCCAATCACTCTTAAAGTTGATATTTTAACAACACTTTCAGGTTTGTTTTAACCGTGCGTTTCGAAAAGATCACATGAATTTCTTCCACCACCATTGAAAGACCACCAGTCCCCAGATGCGCGCGTGCGCATCGCCTGGGTTAGACGAGAACAGTTGCTGTTTCAACTTCTCAATTTCACTGTATTCAAAGATGCCCTGCGAATGGATAAACTCTTTTGACAAAAGATCATCTGTTATCAAAGACCTCATTTCATTTCTAAACCATTTCAACAACGGAACTTCAAAGCCTTTTTTAGGACGGTTGTATAGTTTTGCCGGAAGTATATCACGGAAAGCATCCTGAAGAATTCTCTTTCTATATTGAGAATTGATTTTATACTCGCCCGGCAAACTAAATACAAAATTGACAACTTCGTAATCGAGGAAGGGGACGCGTACTTCCAGCCCATTCGCCATGCTCATCAGGTCAACTTTAGTAAGCATGTCGTTTGGCAGCACGATTAACATATCCGTTAACAGTATATCATTGATGCCAGCGTTATCGGGCAAATGTCGGAGGAGAGTATTCTTGCGTGCTGCAAATTCCTGATGCGAACTTTTCATTTTTATATCAGCATGCAGCATGGATAGCGCTTCATTATTATGCGCGTACCCGGCCCAACGCCAGTAGCGATCTTTCGCAGATAGCTTCATACCTTCACTAAAGCGCAATAACTGACGAGCTTTGTTTGCCAACGGATTATTTCTGGACTGCGGCAGTACCTTCCATAACGGATGCAATGCTCCTACTAATTCTTCCTTAAATCCTTTATGAATAATGCGATTAAAAGCTGCATGTTTGTTATACCCGGCAAACATTTCGTCAGCACCATCTCCGGATAGGGCAACCGTTGCGTGCTTACGTGTCTCTTTGCTCAATATATATACTGCGATGGCGGATGAGTCTGCAAACGGTTCATCGATATAATCAAGCACAGCATTTACGTGTGCATAAAGATCATTGTTGGTGAGTGAGAAAACGGTGTGCTCGGTTTTAAAATGCTTCGCAACCAACCGGGCATATTCTGTTTCATCAAAAAAACTTTCGTCTTTAAATCCGATGGAAAAAGTGTGCAGGTCGGGTTTATGTTTGCTGGCCAATGCTGTAACCACAGAAGAATCAATACCTCCGCTGAGAAAAGCGCCGAGCGGCACATCAGCAACCAATCTTCGTTGTACAGATTCTTCCAGTAACTGTTTTAGCCTGGTTTGTGCATCCTGGTAAGAAATTGTATTTCGTTCGGACTCTTCGCGGTTATAAGGTATATCATAGTATGATTGAATATCCATCTTCTGCCGCGATACCTTCATATAGTGTCCCGGCATCAGTTTCTTTACATTCTGAAAAATTGAATCGGGTGCCGGAATATAGTTTAACTGAAGATAAATATGGAGCGAATTATAGTCGACAGTCTTCTCAATACCATATTCCAAAATAGATTTCATCTCGGATGCAAACAGAAACTTATCTTCATCAAAGAGATATAGCAGTGGTTTGATGCCGAAACGATCGCGCGCCAAAAAGAAAGTTTTCTCTTGGCGATCATATACACAGAACGAAAAAAATCCGTTAAGCTTTGAAAGACATTTCTCTTTCTGATCGATATATAGATTGAGTAATACTTCTGTATCGGAATGAGAGAAGAACGTGTAGCCCTTCCGTTCAAGCTCTTGCTTCAGCGATTGAAAATTAAAAATCTCACCGTTGAAGACAATGCAATAGCGTTTGCTCTCATCCCACATAGGCTGATGTGCCACAGCCGTTGTATCAATGATCGACAATCTGCGATGACCAAGACCAACCCATTCGTCATGATAAACATCCTGATAATCGGGACCACGTTTTTGTATAGCCTGTGTGGCATTGCTGATTTGTATCTTATTGAATTTACCTACGAGGTTGAATGCAAAAATTCCCGTTATACCACACATGAACTTCTGTGAATTGATTTCCGAAAGTTAATGGTTTACAAAATATCTTAATTATTTTTCCGCATGCAAGAAAGTAATATAGTTCACCTACCCTTCCATTCGAGTAAGCAGGAGCTTTCTATGGGCATTGAGCTGGAGCTGCAGGTTCTTGATCAAAAAAATCTTTTATTAACACCACGTGCTGCCGAGATCATTGAATTAATAAAGCACGATGCTTTTAAACAAGAGTTCTTTCAAAGCACGATTGAAATTATTACTGGCGTTTGCAGCGATGTGCAGGTTGCAGAACAAGATTTAAAACATTCACTTCAAAAAGCACGACACGCAACATCTCAACTTGGATTAACGCTTGCCTCCACCGGCACGCATCCTTTAGCAGATTATCGCGACCGACTGGTTACACCATCACCACGCTATCACGAATTGATTGATCGCAACCAGTGGCTTATACGCAGAATGGCCGTATACGGTATGCACATTCACCTGGGTATGAAATCAGGCGAAGATTGTATTCGCTTCAATTATTTTTTCATGCACGTGCTGCCACATATACTCTCGCTTTCAGGAAGTTCTCCGTTCTGGCAAGGCATGTATACCGGCTTGTCATCGTGCCGACCTACAACATACGAAGCGTTGCCTACTGCGGGTATGCCGTATCTTGTTAAAGACTGGAAAGAATTTCAGAAGCTATATCATTTTTTACTCCGCTCCAAAGCGATTCAAAGTATGAAGGATCTCTGGTGGGATATACGACCGAGCCCACAGATCGGAACGCTTGAACTTCGCTTCTGCGATGAACCAGCAACTCTCACGGAGGTGTTAGGTATAGCTTCGTTTGTTCACGCACTGGCGCATTGGTTTCGCGATCACCAGGAAGAATGGACAAAATCACACACACCATTAAAGCGATGGATCTTCCGTGAAAATAAATGGAGAGCCATGCGCTACGGACTTGATGCAGAAATTGTAACGAGTAAAAACGGAAAGACAACGCTGCTACGCAAGGACATTAAAAACTGGTTACGCCTTGTGGAGCCTTATATCAGGCAATTGAATTACGGACAATATATATCTGTGATTGAAAATATTATTAAGAAAGGAAACAGCTCAGACCGCCAGCATCGCGTGTTCGAAAAAACAAGCGACCTGATGGAAGTTGTGAAGCTGAATGTTTCAGAATTTGAAAGCGAAATTCCGAACTGGAATTTTTAATGACTCGTTGCTGTACCGGTAAAGAGTATAATTTCATGCTCCATCTTTTCGCGGTCGCGCCAGTAATTACGACTGTATACCATGCGGTAACTCCAGTTCTTTTGCGCTAGCAATAAAGGTGTGTAGGCATGTGCCTCTTTTACCGATTGACTTTGATGATAGCGGGCGTCATCGGTTAGTAAAATACCGAGGTAATTATCTCGTTGCTTTACGCTGATATCGGAGAATGGCAACGCGTTTGTCTCGAATGAAAATTCGTTCAAACGCGATGTACTCCATTTTTGTAAATGATTTTTTAAATACCAGTGTGTGCGTTCACCATCAAGTGATGTGATCTGTGGTTTGAATCTCCGCTGATCTACATCACGGGCAAACGTGAGATACTCTTTTAATAAACGCGGCCCGTCATTTCTGGAATCGTCCGTCTTCAACTGTTCAGGCCATATACTGCTTACGAGAACTATTTTTTCCCGCGCGCGCGTAACCGCCACGTTGAGTCGATTCTCTCCGCCGGTAGCATTCAGGCTTCCAAACAACATCATCATCTTTCCTTTTTTATCCGGTGCATAGCCGATGGAGAAAATGATAATATCTTTTTCATCACCCTGCACATTTTCAATATTCTTCACAAAAAGTGTTGAAGGTAAAGATATACCGGTCTGTACAGCTGCTGCCTCCAGTAAATCAAGGATCAACATTTGTTGAAGTGCATTGAATGTAACGACACCAATCTCTTTTCGAGGATATGTCTTTAACAGGTTCATTACTTTCTCAACAACACTTGCAGCCTCCACCGGGTTAGTCTGGTTGTCCCATATACCATCTACTTTTATATACTCGATGGCAGGTTCATGCTGGTTCATCACATGCTTATCGGGCAGTAACTGGAGTCTTCCTTCATAAAAATGCTTATTCGAAAAATCGATCAGTTCGAGTGACTTACTTCTATAGTGACCTTGCAGGTGTACGGTAGATACATATCGTTCCACCAGTTCCAGCACGGAGTCAACTTCAAGCTCCGGTTCATCACGGTCATCTTCCCAACGCACCTGGTACATTTCATTCGGACGAAGCTGCTTGTTATCTCCCGCCACTATAATTTGTTTGCCCCTATACATGGAAGGTATACCACGCTCGGCAAAACACTGCGATGCTTCATCGAAGATCACCACATCAAACAGCTCCATCATTGGAAATATAGCCGACACCGATTCGGGTGAAGCCATCCAGCAAGGTATAAGTTTAAAGAGCTCTTCCTGAAAATCCGTTATCACTTTGCGCATCGGCCATACCTTTTTCTTCTTGCTTACCTGGTGATACAGGTCGCGGTATGTAATGCGGTTATTCAACCGGTTATATTCTATACCTTCGTATACCAATTCGCGCGCGCGAACCAGTAAAATTTCTTCACTTAGTTTTTGTTTCTCAACCACCAGTTGCTGTATCTCGGTTTCCATCGCATCCATCTTCATGGTAGATACCGCGCGCAACACAGGATATTTAGTTTCAATGTGATCGATCCACGCGAGACGCAAACTGTTCTGGAATAAATTTTCCATCGAAGCAGCATCCCAGTCTTTCAGGTGATCATTCAATCTTTCAATCACTTCTTTCTCGTATGGCCGTAGTCCTGCTTTCAGTTTATCATAAGCACACAAGTTATCGAAATCGCGTTTCAGCGTTTGTATATAATCACTCTCCAGCGAAGGCTCCTGCACCAGGTGTCTGTATTGATACAGCGACACATAATGCATCCACGCTGTTTTTCTGACAGGTATACCGCTCACTGCTTTCAGCAACTGCTGAAGCAAATCGATAAACTCTTTTCGCGATAGTCCTTGTACATTAATTGACTTGTTTACTTCGCGTAGCGAGTTAAAAACAAGCTTGGCACGTACAGCAAACTTTTTACGCTTAAACCATTTTTTCAGATTGTCAGCATTGTAATCGCCTGGCACTTCTTTCAACCAGATCTTCGTACGAAGTGCCGTAAGATGATGCTCCAGATTTAAACGACTATCAATGCGCTGCTCGAGTACGTTCAGTCCAATCTTGTTATAGGCAAGACCATTGGCTACCAGTACACGCTTTACGAGGTATTTATTTTCAGAGAAGAATTCCCAACGCGCCATACGTATCAGGTTTGTGCGCGCATCTACACGTTGCTGTAGCGCTTCCTGTACTTTTCCAAGTTGATCGCTTACGATGGTTGTCTCCGGTCCTTCTTCCTGAAAACAGTTTAGTATAACGCGCTCCATGTTAGCAAGCCACAGTAAACTGGTTTCATCATCAGTCTCCTGCATCATGGCCTGAAAGTACCGATAGGTTTCTTCATCTTTCAGTACGCTGATCATCCCGAGAATTTCATCTTCACGGAAATAAAATGACTCAGCATTTTCAAGATTGATGGATATACCGATCAGCCTGAAAACTTCTTCTGAAACTTGTTTCTGATATTGAACAATGTCGTGAACAGTCTTCTCAATTTCTTTCTGATCAGCGTACTGAAAATCTGCGAATGATTTTCGTTCGCGCCATATATAGTTTTCGCCTTCAAACCATGCAGCATAGTTTGCATACATTTTGAGTGTGCGCGAAAAATCAGGTAGTTCGGAAAAAGTAAAATAGTGATACTCCTGCTTGATGTTCATGGAAGGAGCATACGGATCGGACGTGAGGTATAATTCTTTTACAGGCACACCACACTCACCGTCATGATATAGCGCGCTTCTGAACTCTTCCAGTTCTTCTGTGATCTGATCTATTCTGCGACTTACCTGGAAAAATCTCCGCTCGGTTTGAATTACATCAACACCACGGTTCTTTGTTTTATAGTCATCTATACTATCAATCTGCCGCGCGATTTTGGCAAAAATTTCCTTGCGATCATTTCTGAAATCGTGAATGAGACCGAGAAAGTCATGCAGGTTTATATCGTGTAGTCTGTTATATACTACATCCAGCGCGGCACGTTTCTGGCATACGAGTAATGCTTTTTTACCAGATGCCATAGCATCTGCCAGAAGATTACAGATGAGTTGAGATTTGCCTGTGCCGGGAGGCCCCTGCACTACTACCGACTTACCAACTTTAACAGATTTAATAGCACTCTCCTGGTGAGCATCTAACAGGAAAGGAGTAAATATTTTTTCTTCGCTGATGCGCACATCAGCAACTTGCTGCGATTTACCAGTAAAGAAATCCTCAAGGTCGCGAATAGATTCCTTCTCCAGCAGGTATTGATAATCTGGGACTAGCTGAGAACCTGCCTGCGGAAATATACCCAGTACGGCTTCCGGGTATAATTTGATCTCACCGTTTTTATGCGATGCATCAAAGGCATCTTTCTTGAACTCCTGAAACGGAATCAATTCATCTCGAAAGTTATCGGGGTTGAAGTTGATCTCGATCTTATCTTTGATGAGCTGATAAAGTTGTGTACGAAAAACAGTACTGTCTTTATCAAAGTCATCGAAGGTTGTATCGGTTAACGATTCATCCAGTTTTACTTTGTTATATAGCGAGTAAGCGAGTAAAAATGTTTTGTTGAATGTGATACCTGCATCTTCGCGCGGTTCAAGCACCCAATGCTGTCCTGATTGGACAATGGATACCGGGAAGAATAGCAATGGACAACGCACCATGGTGCCGTCCGAAAATTTACCATGAACAAACGGCCAACCTACGTGGAGATCATTGGAGCCTCGCTCTTCATATATAAAGCGGTCGATGCGCTGCAGGTTCTTGATCTTGCGGCTTGCTTCGTTGTTTGCTTCCAGGCGACTGTCCAGTACCTGACAAAGTTTTTTATTGCGACCGGCAATCAGTCCGTTGATAATTTCGAAGGATCGCTCGTTGTTCAGAAAACTTAATTCATGCACATCCATTAATTGCTCTGCAGGCAACCGGAATAAAAGCAATGAACGGCTGTTGCCGGTAAGGTTGGTAAGCCTGCGCAGGTAAGTTCGAAGAATGTGTTTTGTATTTTCTGACATGTACCGATCGATCAGTAAAAGTTAAACATTATGAGCATCAGTTGTGATATATATCGTGAAGTCTTTATCCAATTGCCCGACATCTAACTTCTATTCAAAATCCAAATATGGCGTGATTTTCTGAATGGTCTTGGCATCGAAGGCCTGTATCTTTCGAAGATCCTCAACACTATTGATTTTTCCATGCTGAAATCGATAGGCAACTATAGCTTTGGCGACAGACTTCACTAAATAGGGATGAGCCGCGAGCTCCCGGTCGCTGGCTGTGTTAATGTGGATTTTTTGTGGAATAAATTTATCTCCGACAAACGTTGCCTGCGATAACTTTTCAATCACAACAGAATCCAACGTATATACTTCAGCGAGTTGATCCATACTCACAAAACCACCCAGCTTATCGCGGTAGGCAACAATTCGTAAAGCACGCTTCTCCCCTATGCCGTAAATCTTTTTGAGCTGTGCCGTGTCTGCCATGTTTATATCGAATTTCAAGGTCTCTTTTCGCGCCCTGGCAAACGGCATCGCTGGTTTATTTTCAGCCAACAGCTTCTGCACATTTTTATCAGGCAACAATATATAGGGATAGAGTTGATGATAGAACGTTGTATCCATACCATACATTTTAAGCAAGTCTGATTTTACTTTGAACCGTCCGCCTTTCGCGCGGTAGTTAATAATGCGTTTGGAAATCTTCTCTGTAAATCCGAGTGCCTGAAATTGCTGTTGAGATATCCGGTTAGGATCGAATTGAAAAAACGATTGAGTTTTTCGTGATGACAAGGTCTTCACACTGTCGCATGTTGCCTGTTCCCATTGCGCGATCAGGCTGTCCAATGAGTGCACCTCCGGAGGATGGTGTGTTCCATAGTGACTGATATACCAACGGTATGCGGGTTGTGAAAAAATCAGTGCTGCCATTAATGGCAGCAAAATCATAAAAGCATTTACCTGCGAACGCGAAAAACCAAAGAAGTTTTTCAGCCAACGTCTTATCACCATAACGATTTGGACTTCTTACAACTTAACTTACTTCAAGAACGACATTTTTTTCAACTCACATCTTTGCGTTTTGTCTTACCGGGAACAACGGCCTGCATTCCCGGGTTGTAGAAGAGCTATTTCCAAGGCGCTGTATCCCACATAATGATGGGTGATGAACAACCCGTAGATAGCGAGCTTCGTACTAGTGAAAGCAATTGCCATACGTACTATTTATACTCATTCTAAATTATATGTTCGCTGATTTTTATCATGATTGATTTTCGCTCAGGCTTTACCTTTGCTACTCGAAATGACACAGAATTTAAAAGCACTCGTTTTAACCTATAAAACCGCTCCGGTAGCAGTACGCGAGCAGGTTTCGCTGACAGAGTCTGCTGTTAAGCAATTGTTGAATTTTATCCGCGATTATACGGCAACTACCGATGTACTGGTGGTTTCTACGTGCAACCGTACCGAGATTTACTATGTAGCGGAACAGGACTATGCTTCTGAAATTTTCAAAGGTCTTTCATTTGTAAAAAATATTGATTCAGGTTTTGAACAGCACTTTACAACGTTAGCCGGAACGGATGCTGTTAATCACCTTTTTGAAGTTGCTATCGGCCTGGATGCCCAGGTAATTGGCGACCTTCAGATTTCTGGGCAGGTAAAAAATGCTTACCAGTGGAGTGCAGATGAAAACATGGCGGGGCCTTTCCTCCACAGATTGATGCACACCATATTCTTTGTAAACAAACGCGTAGTGCAGGAAACTTCTTTCCGCGATGGTGCAGCTTCTATTTCGTACGCAGCGAAAGAAATGGCTGACGACCTGACTGCCGGAGTACGCGAACCTAAAATACTGGTTGTTGGTGTTGGTGAAATAGGACAAGACGTATGTCTTAACCTGGTGAACACGCGCCTTCAAAATGTTACGATATTAAACCGTACGCTCGACAAAGCTGAAAAGCTTGCGCAGAAGTGCGGATTCAAATTTGGCGGTATTGAAAATCTGAAGGACGAAATTCAGAAGGCTGATGTTGTGATCAGCTCAGTATCGGGTAACGAACCACTTATCAACCGTGAATTATTAAAAGACATAACCATATTCTCGCATAAGTTCTTCATTGATCTTTCCATGCCTCGCAGCATCGAAGCTTCGATCGAAGAAATTCCCGGAGCAATTGTCTATAACCTTGACGACATCCAGGAAAAAACAAACGAGGCCGTTGAAAAACGGAAGGCATCCATTCCAAGAATCCAGGCGATCATTGGTGAAGCCATTGGCGAGTTCGAAGATTGGTCGAAAGAAATGGTGGTGTCTCCTACTATCCAGAAATTAAAAAATACACTGGAGAAAATCCGCCAGGAAGAGTTGGCGCGTTTCCTGAAAAACTCGAAGCCGGATGAAGCAGAGAAGTTGGAAGAAATGAGTCGCTCCCTGATGCAGAAAATTCTGAAGTACCCGGTACTCCAGTTAAAAGCAGCGTGTAAACGTGGCGATGCCGAGTCGCTTACCGAAATGCTGCACGAGCTCTTCAATCTTGAAAGAGTTTCCGAAAAGAAGTAATCAAAACAGCGCTGTAGCGCTTATACTTTCTTGAAAATTATAGCACTCGAACTGCTACAGATCGTTCACGATTTTTCGGAACGATTGCATGCTGTTTCCGATCATGATTTTTTGGCCAAGCCAAATGCTCATAAGTGGAGCAAGCAGGAAATTCTCGGACATCTCATCGACTCCGGTCACAATAACCTGCGCAGATTTATCTGTGGCCAATACGAAAATCAACCGCCTCATATCATTTACAACCAAGACTTCTGGGTAGCTGCCAATAATTACCAGGCATCCAAAAAAAATGATGTCATTACCCTTTGGCGATTGATCAACGAACGTATTTATACTGTGCTGATCACAATGCCAGAAGAGAAGTATTTGCGTGAATGCAATACCGGCCGCCACACAAACGAACTTCACTCGCTCGAATTTCTCGCTATAGATTATGTAAGGCATTTAAAACATCACCTGAATCAGATTCTTCCAGGTTCATTTGATGTTGTATATTCATAGCTTTATAGGATGCCTTCATTTACTGTAGACCATATTTATCAATGGCTCGAAGAAGTCAAAGACCCCGAGATACCTGTGTTATCGTTGGTGGATCTCGGTGTGATCACTTCAGTAGCTATAGCAGCAGACACGGTAAAAATCGAAATGACACCCACGTTTGTAGGATGTCCCGCGCTTGATGTAATGCAACGCGACATAACGGAGACACTACAGGCGAAAGGCGTTCCTAAAGTTTCTATTACGGTTAATTTTCACAAACCCTGGTCGTCTGATAAAATCTCTGAAAAGGGGAAACAAGCGTTGAAAGAATTCGGGCTCGCGCCTCCGTTTTCAGCCCTTATCCATGATATTGAGCTGCTGGAGCATGTTGCCTGCCCACGATGCAACGGTACCAATACTGAACTGCGCAATACATTTGGCTCCACGCTCTGCCGGTCTATTCACTATTGCTATACCTGCCGGGAAGCTTTTGAACAGTTTAAGCCGGTGCAGTAACAATCATTGAAAGTATACTTTTGAAATATGAGTTTCCGTCATGAAAACATACTCGTTTTATAAAATGCTGAAAACCAGAGGAACATTTTATTTCTTTGCACCGTATTGGTCACTTGGAGCCCTTTTTATTTTGAAGTAACGCATGAGAACCTTGTTATCTGGTATGGTCATTACCAGTTGTGCTTTTGTTTTTTGGAACTGCGGTAATAAAGAAGTTACCCAGGATCAAACTGCTACAACGTTTACACGGCTGGATTCGCTTACAGACGCATATCTTGGTTTGCAAGACAGCCTGCTACAGGCCTGGAACGTGATGATCCATGACGACAACCAGAAAATAAAGGCCATGCACAATCTCATTCACGAATTGATGATATCATCGCCTGAAAAAAGTGAAGAGCTTGCCATCTACGAACAACGACTCGACCAGCTATTGCGTCTTCGGTACACACAGAAAACCATGGCGAACGCAGATGTAGTGGAGGAATACGACTTTGCGTCCAACTCACTGGTATCAGAACTGCTTTCGCTGGCAGAATCTCAAACCGAATTCAATTATAACACCACCCTTCAGAAACTCGCGGAAGAAATAAGTCAGGCCGACCAGCGCGTTAATAATTACCGTGAAGAGTACGATATGATTGTAGCATCGTACAATCGTTTCATTGAGCGAAATCAGAAAGACATAAAAGATATTGATGCACACACTCCTCCGGAGAAGCGCCCCATGTTTCAAATGGTCTCGGAAGAATAAGAATCATACAAAAAAATGCCCTGCAAAATCTTTTTGCAAGGCACAAGTCTCATCAAAATATAGTCTTATCGCATCAGCACAAGTTTTCCTTCGCGGATCACTTGATTACCATTCACGCTGAACTGCATTTTATAGATATATACTCCGTTCGGTAAAACGTTGCCTTGCAAATCCGTTCCGTCCCACTTCAGGTAATTTACACCGATGTGAAAATCATTCGCATCATCTTGTGAGAAAGCATGCAGTAGTTTACCATTTACATTTACCAGTTCCAGGTTAAAATTCTCAGGTGTATACTGGCCGCTCAAAATTACCCGGAAGGCAAAATCAGAAGCAGAAGGATTCGGATACGGTTCTGAAATTGTAACGGAAGTTTCATCGCTTACAACAAAGTCTACCAGGTATGGATCGGTACCGCTGGTGTTGTTACGTGCATCAGCAGCCTCTACACGCAAGGTATATTTACCGGCAGGCAGATTTACCGGCTTGAATTCTATTCGAAAATCCGATGTCTCGGTAGCCGGGTACCACGTTACTTCACTGCTGCTAAGATCTATAGTGGTTGGTGTACAGGTTTCGTCTTCGCAGGGATACGTGAGATATACTTTCATACCCTGAAGATCCTGCTTAAAGTTCTTCTTGTTCTCATCCCAAACCCGCATCAGTATAAATGGGTTGGTAGATACGAAATCACCATTCAGCACATGCCTGTCATCAATGGTAACATCCAGCACAGGGTCAAAACCATCCACCATTACGTTGAGGTAATCAGGAAGCGACAACACATTGTTATCGTAATACTGCTCAGGGGTTATCTGCGGGTTTACGAATACATTTACGTCATTGGCGCCAATCATATCTGCAGTAGCCAAATTTATACTGAACAAGGAAGTATCTCCCGGAGCCGGCTGTTTGATCTTCTTATAAGACAATTGCGATATACGTTGATCTTTATTGAAGAGCTCGTATCGTACTGAAAGCGAATCTGTAAATTCTTTATCACTGATGTTAATGAATCCGTATTTCCCTTCCCATACAACACCTTCCGTTACCGTTTCTGCCTTCTGATTATTTTTAAAAACAAGCAAGCCCTCTGGTACAGGCGTGTATAGTACCAGCCATTTTCTTAGTTGTGCTGCTGTCAGTTTTATATTGTCCGCAGCTTTATATACCAGTTTTATATAGGGGTATTGAACAGCATCTATTGATGACAAATCCAGATCACCCGTAAAATCGGTATATAGTACTTCTTCGTCACCATTCAGTTTAATACCCAGAAGATCAAAGCTCACGATATCCTGCGGCTCTACACTTTTGGTATTTGCAATGAATGATTTCCAGGCCTGAGCAGGACCAATTACTTTAGAAGTCATGCTACCGGAAGTATAGCGACCCGTGATCGTTTTACTAACTGTTAACACCTGTTTATTCGCAGGCGTACCAGAAGTCCGGAAGAACTTTGCAGTTCCGGCTGCTGCTCCTTTGCGTGCGAAAATAACAACAGGTTCGCCTGCCGTAAGCGCATTAATCTGTGCTACAGATATACCAAGCTCACCTAATTTCGTTTTTGCTGCTGCCGGCCACGAAGGATAATTAGCATTACCAAGACTGAATAACACAACAGAATCTCCCTCCGCTATATTATCCACATACGTGCGGATATCATCGTTATTACTCGTGATCAGCTCCGTATACAGAAAACTATTCACTACCCAGGGCGAACGTCCACAGGAGCGTCTGCCGCTGGTATACCACTTGAATGGTATACCTATATACGGATTGGTTGAACTCTTTTCAAATGCAATCAGGTTAATCGTATTATCACGACACACATATCCCTGCCGGTAGAGATTGTATTCCGCTCCTCCTATTTTATAACTATAATCCAAATACGTAGCACCATAGGCAGACCCGTAGATTCTAATATCAACCGAAGTTACGGTCTCTTTAAAATTCAGTTTACGCAAAGTGGCATCTTCCACCAGCCCGTCCGTTGTATTGGCCAGGTATTGTGGAAAATGTACCTGAGCCCAACCTTCTGGCCCGTTATCAATGTAGGTAAAGGAGCTATGCACCCAGGCATCCGACTCTCCCTCGGTTGGCTGCGCCAATTTAGTTCGCCAGTAATAGGCAAGCGTATCCGCCTGCAAAAGTTCTATGCCCTGACGCGCCAACAGCGTTCCTTTTACCGTAAATGTTTTTTTATACTGACTATCAAATGTATTGACGGTATCAACTTCTACGATGAACTCACGTTCGCCTGATCGCAAATCTGTAGTTTGAAAAGACAGCGTTAAATCTTTGTTATGTACTATAGCAAAGTCAGAAGGGAAAAGATTCCTAGTTCCATTTAATGCAATAGGCAATGTTAACGATGCGGTGTTATTGCTTTCATTTAGTTCATTGATTATACTATCCGGATCAAGCGTTATTTCAAACCGGTTATTACCCCCGCCATTCTCGCGGCCTTTACGAATAACAAAAGTTAATGTATCGCTATATAGCGTGGATGGATACAGTGAATCGTAAACGATCAGTGAATTATCATTCAGGTAGCGCTTCACTTCAATGCGCATCGTATCTTCCCTGGCACGGCCAAAGTTTCGAACAATGATCTTCAGTGCAAACGAATCGGTTAGTGCAGTGATCGTTTCTCCATCGAATGATTCGAGGTATACATTCTCATCTTTTATTTCAAGGTCAGGTTTGTTCGCACCGAATAATGGCACAGCCGGATCACCGAGTAAAATCATTTGCTGTACCTGTGTTGTGTTCGCTATAGATGAGCCGGTTTGCGCTATATGCCTGCGTGCTGTTTCTTTCTGTATATCGCCAATCCCTTTATGGATAAATACGGAATCCGCGAATCCAACCTGATAAAACTTTTCGGAGTAAATACGCAGATTCGAAACAAAGCCGTAACCACTATGTGCTATAAAGGCAGAGGCACCTTTATTGGCTGCGAGTACCCAATCTTCACCAAATAATGTCTTGTTGGAAAAGAATGCACCGGCACTACATCCATTCATTAGCATCATTGGATACTTGTTAGGATTGTTATATCCCATGATCGGGTCGGTTACATATCCTATATCAAAATCCAATGTTGTGGTAGACGCGTGTCCAAAAAATGTTACCAGCCCAAGTCCTTTATTTATTTCTTCAGCAATGTTAATGAGTTCAATATCGGTCGATTGTTTAGCAAGTGCCGAAACCTTTCCTCCCAAATAATAACTGCGGGCAATAGTTGCATAGTCCTGCAGAAAAGAACGGAAAAGCTCGGGCTCACCATCTTCTATACCTCCGCTTAGGTGAAGTATATCTTTTCTTCGCAAGTCATCAAAAGGTCTTGCTTCAGTCTCTATTATCTTATTGAGATAAGCAGCAACATCTGCCGCTTTCGTTGCTGTAATACGGCCTGTAGCCACCGCAGGATCATCGGTTGTACCTGCGAGACCTGCCGTATAGTAACTATCCGAAGCAGGATGCCCGGTTGAAGGCACCAGGTCTTTATTGGTTGCAAAAGAACTCGAATTAGGATTACGATGATATTGCCCCCCGTAGTCAAGTCCTTTACCTATAATGAAGAGATAACGGGGAAGGTTGGTAGCAGCAAGATACTGCATGAACTTAAATATAGCTCTTGGCGATATCTCGCCATAGTTAAACTGGTCATAGAGTTGCCCTATATTTACTACCAGCGTATCATGACCTCCACCCGCTGCCGAGGCCCTGTATTCCGCATAAGCTTTCACCGGATCGCTGTAACCGGAAGCTGCTCTTCGCAAGAGTGGGTGACTAATGATTACATAGTTATGATCACGCGGGTTTATGTCTCTGAACTTAATGGGTTTAATCTTCGGAGCTATAGTAGTGGTGGTCGAAAATATTTTGCGTGCGGAACTTGTTGAAGGAACAATAGCATTTAACGTAGAAGATGATGTAGTTCCTATCTTTACTACAGCGGAAGGATCCGTTACATCAAAGAGACGAAGTCCGGCTGCTGCATTCTGTATTTGTACATACGATTTACCGTTTCCATTGGCAACAAGATTAAATACCTTTTCGCTTGCTGAAGCGGCATTAGTTTGCTGCGCATAACGCAGCTTCAGATACGATGCGCTCAATCGGTCTACAGCTCCTCCGACACCGATAACTTTTATGCGTACCAGTAACGAACCGTCAGCGGCAATATCGCTCCACGCCAGATTCTGAGTAAAAGTATAGGCATCATAACCCGAGAAATTTACGGTTCCTGCCAAACGTAAACCTGTGCCTACATATACTTCTGCAACGTGTGCCATCGGACCACGCCCAACCAGCAAGAGTTCAAGTTTCGGAACAGGGGCCGAAGTAACCGTATTTGTAATACCCGTGATGGTATAGTCGACATATTGAGCCTGTACAACCTGTGCCCCGGTAAATCCTTCTCCGCGATCAAAGAAGCTATAGCGCATCTCTATTTCATAATCAGTTCCCTGCGAAAGCTGGCTGACGAATACCTGCAACTTCTCATCAACATGATAACTCTCTGCGGCAAGCCCCGATGTATTGTTTTCGCTGAAGGAAACCATTCGCTTGCCGTTCAGTGCTCCGATGGTAAGGAAGTAACTGGTGGTGTCGTTATAGAGGTTATAGTATTTATGAGGCTGAAGTGATGCGGGTTTATAAAGATCAGCATCGAGTGTACCATCGTTGCGTCTTCCGTAAAACTCTATAAAATCAGCGCTGTTGAACTGGCCATCGCCCTCTCCTTCTACATAGATGGCCTGTTGAACACCACGATGAAAGAGCTGAATACGCTGCGGATCAATTGAACCTACCGGAAAGCCTGCGGCCTGCAAACTTGTATAGTCAAGTTTATATATACCGTCTTTACCAACGGGAATTTTAAAATACGACTGGCTAAAGTCAATCCACTCATTACCTACCTGGGCATTGACCTCTACAATGGCTGCTAAAATCAGGATTACGAAAAAAAACTGCTTCATTAAAAACCTCCCCAAAGACCTGTTAACAAAGGTACATACTAAGTTAGCTTATGAAGTAAGTTCTTTTAAATCAATATTCTGCAAATATTTAGCACTTGTAATTATCTGTTGATACGTGAATAAAAATTGAATGCCCGGCTTGTCGCTAACTAAAAATGTAAAGTCTAAAGAAAGCAGCTATTGATCTACGCACTTCCTGTTCCTCACTCCTTAAAATCCGGCGCAAAGTCTCGGTGATTTATTCAAAACTGAACAGCGCTGTGTTCACTTTCAGATCAAATCCCTTAAACAATTCAGGTCAGAAAACCTCGCTTCAAAAAAAAATGAAAATTTTTTAAAAAGATGTAATAACCTGTAAATAAGACACTTGAATTCATTTTTTAAGATAAAAAAGTGCCATTTTCTTTGCTCTTTTTAACCGAACAATAAAGTACTTGGCCATACATAGTACTTATCCGTATATAGATCTATATTGAAACAAAAAAACAGGGATGTATGAACCTTGAAAACACGCAAGTACAGATGAGAAAGGGAATTCTGGAATACTGCATCCTCCACATAATTTCGCGGGGCGAAGTATACGCTTCCGACATGCTGGATGAACTTACCGCAGCCAAAATTATAGTGGTGGAGGGTACCCTATACCCGCTCCTTACCCGCCTTAAGAATGCGGGGCTTCTAGAATACAAATGGATTGAGTCAAAGTCAGGGCCACCTCGAAAATATTACAAACTCACTGATAGAGGAAGTAAATTTTTGGGCAAACTTACCGAGACTTGGGATGAACTCGTACATTCCACACAAATGATCACATCCAAATCCAACTTATAATTGTATAACATCTCACGTCTATTGACTATATGAAAAAGAATATCAGCATCAACATCAGCGGCATCATCTTCCATATCGAAGAAGATGGATATGATAACCTGCGAAAGTATCTGGATTCGATCAATAAATATTTCTCTTCTTTTGAAGACAGCAGCGAGATCATGGCCGACATCGAAAGTCGCATTGCCGAAATCTTCCTATCAAAACTGAATGAAGGCAAGCAGGTAATTACGGCTGACGATGTACATACGCTTATTACAACCATGGGTAGTGTAAGCGACTTTAAAGCTGTTGAAGAACATGAATTCAACGGTACCAGACCTTCAACCGAAAATACAGCATACGAAAATACTACTACTTCAGGCGAAGCTTCGTCTTCCGACAACACGAACAGCAAAAGCTATAAAGCATTTACACCTTCACGACAATTGATGCGTGACCAGCAACGAAAAATACTGGGCGGTGTTTGTGCCGGGCTGGGTAATTACTTCAATGTAGATCCGCTTTGGATCCGGTTATTATTTGCCGTGCTCGCCTTCGCGTATGGTGTTACTATCGTGGTATACCTGGTTATGTGGATTGTTGTACCCGGATCCTATACGCTCGAAGAACCGATCGTTGATAGGAAAATGTTTCGCGACCCGGAGCGTAAAGTATTAGGTGGTGTTTCGGCCGGTGTAGCTTCATACTTCGGTATAGATATAGTAGTGATCCGCTTATTGTTTGTAATCTTCACAATTGTTGGTGGTTTAGGTCTGCTGCTATATATAGTATTGTGGATTGCGCTGCCGGAAGCAAAAACACTTACCGATCGCATGCAGATGCAGGGCGAACCGGTTACACTGTCGAACATAGAGTCGACAATAAAAAAAAATCTAAACGTTGATCCTGAAAAAGAAGAAAGTGCAGCCACTAAAATACTGCTCTTCCCTTTTCGTCTTATCGGAATGATTCTGTCGGCACTGGCTAAAATCATCGGCCCGCTCGTAGAAGCATTCCGGATTATCATAGGAATTCTTATCGTGTGTATGGGTATTGGCTTTGCTTTCACGGTGCTGGTTACAGGTGGTATAGCCCTCGGCTTCTTCTCTGGTGCAGCACTCTCTGTACCGTGGATGGTAGAAGGTGATAACTTCAGCTTACCGGTAGATGCCATGACACGCGCGTTCCCGGGCTGGATAGCACTGGCAGGATTTATAGCCTGTCTCATTCCAAGCATACTGATATTGTTACTCGGTATATCCATGATCGCCAAACGAATTGTGTTTGGAGCTGCAGCCGGCTGGACATTGTTTGTATTGTTCTTCGTGAGTGTTGTGATGCTCAGCATCGGTATACCCAAGATTGTGTTTGCATTCAAAGAAGAGGGAAGCTATAAAGTAGAAAACACGTATCATGTAAGCGGCAAGCGCGCATTACTGAAATTGAATGAGACAGGTCTCGATGATTATGATGAGACACATCTGTCGCTGAAAGGATATGATGGCAAAGACTTCAAGCTTGTACAGGAGTTCCAGGCAAATGGCAACACGCGACAAAAAGCAATTGAAAATGCACACATGGTAGACTATAATGTTACTGTTGAAGACTCGATCTTTACTTTCGATTCAAATATAGTCTTCCAGCAAGATGCAATTTTCCGCGGACAGAGCCTGGACATGACGCTGTATATACCGTACGATTTCCCTTTCACAATGACGGAAGATGTGAGTCGCTTCATTACACAATATGTAGACGGTAATTACCTGGATGGCGAAACCTGGCGCATGACTCCGAAAGGACTTGATTGTCTTACATGCCCAGTTGCCGATGGCGATCCGGAAACAAAAGAAGAAACCAGCGATCAGTATGGCTTGACAGACTTCGATGAACTGGAAGTAAGCGGAATCTTTGATGTACGCATTACCCGCGGAGATGAGTATGCGATTGAATTGACAGGACCTGAAAGTGAAAAAGAAAAATATAAGATCGAACGCCAGGGCAGTGCATTGGTAATAGACTACGAGGATGACCGTGGTATAAACTGGAGTCGCGATTTTCTGAGTGTAGACGAGATCAAAATCAACATTACTATGCCGAAGCTTGAAAAAATCAAAGCGAAGGGAGCCGGTAAAATAAACTTCAAAGAATTTAAAGCTGAAGATCTGGATATAGATATAGTGGGCGCGGTAGATGTTACCGGTGAAGTAGAGGCAGACGATGTAACTCTGCACCTGAGCGGAGCGTCAAAGCTTTCGTTGGAAGGATCGGGCAACAACATGGAAGCCACGGTGCAGGGCGCATCATCGCTGCGTGCGTATGACTTTAAAGTTCGCAATGCTTTCATCGAAGTAAACGGAGCGTCATCAGCCAAAGTAAATGTTACCGACCATCTTGAAATGGAAGAAGGTATAGCCAGCGATATAGATTACAAGGGCAACCCTACTACCGTTACCAAACGCGATCACTAGTAACTATATATTTACCGGGAGTGAGGAGACGCCACATCCTTGCTCCTGGTATAATCGCTTTGTTGCAGAAACTGTCTCAATTTCGAGCTGTGCCGGCCGTAACGATTCTGAATTAAAAACGTTTAAATCCCCAATCCCCCAAACCCATGATCATCTTCCTGTTAGTAGTACTGGTCTATATAATCTTCCAGATCGTCTAATCTCTGATCGGAATTTATATTTGTTTGCAAGATTTATAGATACATACCGTTTTTTTACTTGTTACACCAGCTAAAAGTATATATAGTAAATACGGCAGGTTTCTATTGAATTTAGTAAATTAGATGTATGAGAAAACTTCTCCTGTTTATAGCATTGATAAGTTTACTCGAAAATGCAGCGGCTCAAAAACCGGGCATTCTTCAAGGGCAGGTATTTTGGGTAAGTGGCGATCAAATGCCCGGACCTGATAAAACCCGAAATCCGCAACAGGGCATCGTACGTGAAATTTATATTTACAATGCCGCCAACCTGAGCGATGCCACGCAACAAGACGGATTCTTTACAGTGATACAAACTGCCCTTGTTGCAAAAGTAATGAGCGAGTCTGATGGTTCTTTTAAAGTAAAACTGCCACCCGGAAAGTATTCTGTCTTTGTAAAAGAGGACAAAGGCCTCTTCGCCAATCTGTACGACAGCAATGGCTGCATCAATTGCGTGAATGTAAATCCACGGAAATCTTCCTGGATCACCCTTACGGTAGATTATCTCGCAGCGTACTGACCACGCTTTTCTTTTTCAATAAATATTTTTTAGCCCACGCAACCTCCCGGTTCGTATACGCATCTTAGTGCCAGAATCATTTAAATGCGATTAAAGATTTACCGGGCAAACGAAGATGAGTTGATACAAGGGTGTTTAAAGCGCGATAAGAGCGCTCAGAAACGCCTTTATGAAACTTATTCGTCCAAAATGTATGGACTATGCTACCGGTATGTAAAAGATCCGATGGAAGCGGAAGATGTTCTGGTTACTGCTTTCATGAAGATATTCGATAAGATCGATCAGTTTAAGAACGAGGGAAGTTTTGAGGGGTGGATCAGAAAAATAATCGTAAACGAATCGCTTACCCACCTGCGCAGAAACCGGTCTATGTATCTGGAAACCGAACTGGAACAAGCCGACCGCGAACCAGACTACGATCGCCTCAGCGATCACCTCGAAACCGAAGATCTCCTCAACATCATTCAGGAATTACCCGCAGGCTATCGCATCGTGTTCAATATGTATGCGATCGATGGATACTCGCATAAAGAAATAGCCGAGCAACTAGGCATTAGCGAAAACACATCAAAATCGCAGCTAAGCAGAGCACGGGTATATCTTCAGAAAAAATTAGTAGAACACGATTGGGTGTCCAATCAAAAAATCAGTAACGATGAATCAGCAACCTGACAAATTGTTTCGCGATAAACTGGAAAGTTTTTCAAGACCTGCTCCGGCAAGTGCGTGGGATAAAATTGAGG
Source organism: uncultured Chitinophaga sp. (assembly GCA_902168205.1). Taxonomy (GTDB): domain Bacteria; phylum Bacteroidota; class Bacteroidia; order Cytophagales; family Cyclobacteriaceae; genus Ohtaekwangia; species Ohtaekwangia kribbensis. The sequence goes on from CABHOK010000017.1 coordinate 99,519, forward strand.
CCGGCCTTGACAAAAAAAATAATACCCGCGGTATCGTGTGGAAGGTAGCTGCCTCGCTGCTGTTGCTGGTAGTGGCCGGATATATACTTTGGTCTGTGCTTCACAATACCACTGCGCCATCACAACAGTTGGTGAATACAGACAAGCAACAACCCAAGCAAAGTATACCACAAAAAAATACGGAGCGTACGCCTGCTGCTGAATCAGCACAAAAAACAGATACCGCTATGTATACTGAACCTGCAACGCAGTCTGTTCGAAAAACAGAAACGAAAGCGATTGACAAGAATAAAAAGGAACCTCAACAAGCTATAGAAAGTCAACCGTTTGATGATGCAACAACACAACCACAACTGGTTGCTGAAACTACTATGCCTCCGGCAGAAGAAGTTCCTGCTATAGCTATAGAAGAAACACCAGCGGTAGCAGTAACTCAGCACGAACGCGTAGTGGCTACACAACAAAGTATAACACTTGTGTTCAGTGCAGACGAAACTGATAATTACCTGAATAAAAATCTTTCATCGGAAGCAACCGATGAAGAACAAAAACCATCTACGTTTAAAAAGCTGCTGAAGAAAGCACAGGATCTGAAAAACAACCAGGATCCGGTTGGCGAACTGAGGCAGAAGAAAAATGAAATTCTCGCGCTGAATTTTAAAAATGAAAAACGTGGACAAAACAAGTAATCAGGTATGAAAAAGGTATTGATAATAACAGCGGTTGCTTTACTAAGTATAACCGCTATAGCACAGGAGAAGCGGGATACCGTAATTGTTGAACTGGCAAAAACGAGTCGCGTAATATTTACTATACAGGATCGTAAAGACCTGGAAGTATTGAAGAACTATAACTATAACGAGCTCTTCAAAAATATACTTACCAAGTTAGAGAACAACGATACTACAGCATTGGCACAGGACTCTACGCGTAAAGAAGGAGACAGCGAAGAAGTTTACTGGACGCGCGAAGGCAATGACAGAAACGATGACAATGATGATGATGACGACAATAATGACGACTGGCACATGCACCACGGCAGACACTGGGGGCGCACATGGCAATCGTTCAACTTTGATCTGGGTACTAACAATTACCTGCAGGATGGCGACTTCCCATCCAGCAATGCAAACTATGCTGTAAGACCATGGGGCTCCTGGTATGTAGGTATGTCTTCTATACAACGATCAAGATTAGGCAGAAAGTTTTTCCTGGAGTGGGGTCTTGGTGTAAGCTGGTATAATTTCAAGTTCCAGGAAGACAACATTCTCATTCAGAAAACTGATGATGGTGTACAGTTCGTACAAGACACACGCGATGTTGACTTCATCAAAAGTAAATTAACCGCATCGTATGTAACCGCATCGCTTATACCGGTAATTGACTTTGGTGATAACAGCCGCAAGTCACGCGTGTGGGAGAATGATGGCGAATCGTTTCGTATAGGTATCGGTCCCTATATCGGCTATAGAATAGCAAGTCACTCCAAGCTGGTATATAAAGATGATGGCCGTGAAAAAGAGAAAGACAGAGATAGTTTTTATCTGAACAACTTCCGCTACGGAGCACGTCTGCAAATTGGGTATCGTTCTACCGATCTCTTCTTCAACTATGATATAAACGAACTCTTTGAAGCAGGTAAAGGTCCCAAGCTCAATGCCTTTAGCTTTGGTGTGATTTTTTAAGAAGTAATTATTCGTCCGAATGTATACCTTACATTCGGACGTATATATAACTAACAGTCGTTACTTGAAATTACTTTCTAATTTTTCTTTACTTCCTTTCACTGCATAATTTCTAGTTACTACTTTTAAGGGGAATTGATTATTCCGTAACTTTAAGGTAATTGTCGATTGAACTTATGAGTGAAGCTATTTCAAACTTATCGAGGAAAGAACAAGTAATCAGAAAAGCAGCCGAACTTTTTAAAGAGAAAGGCTATGCTGCTGCTTCGATGCGCGATCTTGCCCATTTACTGGGCATCGAAGCTGCCAGTTTGTATTCACACATCAAATCAAAAGAGGAAATACTTCGCAGCTTGTGTTTTGATATGGCTGCCGAATTTCAGAAGTCGCTGGCAGAAGTTGAGAGTAAGAATGTAACAGCCAGCGAAAAACTCCGCAACGGTATTATCGGCCACATCCAGGTGATGGCGAAAGATCTTACGGCGTCTGCAGTATTTATGAATGAACACCGGCACTTAAGTCAGCCATACCTGCGCGACTTTCTGCTGATGCGCATCAACTATATCAACCGCTTTAAAAGTATTATCGAGCAAGGCGTAAAGTCTGGTGAGTTTAAAGACTCAATCGATAAAAAACTCGCGGTAATGACACTCTTCTCTTCCCTGAACTGGATGCCGATGTGGTATGATCCAGGATCAGCCATCGATCCGCTTCAACTCGGCCTCCAACTGGCCGACATGCTCGTGAACGGCTTGAAGAAAAACGCCTGATTTTCAACTAACAATCGTTTGTATTACCATTTTTAATTCGTAACTCGTTCGTGGTTAACCGCGATTAGCTACTGCTATAAGCGGTTTTTCGGTTCACGATTAACGATAGCGATATGTACGGAGGTGGTAATACATTCGAAGGCATTCAGACCGAAAGCCTGCAGGAAGATCCAGAGAAACTTGCAGCGTTCGAAGCACGCATTGATCGCGGGGAAAAGATAGAACCTGTTGACTGGATGCCTCAACTCTATCGCAAGCAACTCATCCGCATGATCGAGCAGCATGCGCATAGTGAAATAATCGGTGCGCTACCTGAAGGTACCTGGATAACACGCGCCCCGGGATTCAAACGAAAATTAGCGCTCATTGCAAAAGTGCAGGATGAAGTTGGCCACGCACAATTATTATATAGTGCTGCAGAAACGTTGGGCAAATCACGCGAAGCAATGATCGATGATCTCATCACTGGCAAATCAAAATACTCTAACATTTTTAATTACCCGGCCTATACCTGGGCCGATGCATGTTTTATATCATGGTTGGTGGATGCAGGTGCTATCGTTAATCAACTCGCCAACGCCAAAGGAAGTTACGGTCCGTATTGTCGCGCGCTCGAACGAATTTGTGCTGAAGAATCTTTTCACCTGAAGTACGGACACCATTGTGTTATATACCTCGCAACCGGCACGGCTAGACAACGCGAAATGTTTCAGCAAGCAATTAACCGGTGGTGGACTCCGATGATGCACTTCTTCGGCCCGGCTGATAAAATATCAACGCATACGCAAGTATTGATGAAATGGAAAGTAAAGATGGCGTCCAACGATGATACCCGAAATCAGTTTCTCGATATGTATGTACCGAAAATTTTAGAGTTAGGCTTCACCATTCCCGATGAGAAGCTGAAGAAAAATCCGGAGACCGGAAGATGGGACTATACCGAACCTGACTGGGAAGAATTCATGCGCGTGATTAATGGTGATGGTCCTTGCAACAAGGAACGACTGGAAGTAAGAAGGATTGCGGAAGAGCGAGGCCGATGGGTACGTGAAGCACTACGTTCGTCTAAAACAGCTTACGTTACACCGCTTGCCTAATTCCTTCGGAAAGCCGTGAACGATCCGGTGATCAGCAGAATCTCCTTCCACACCGCAGTCAATGCTTCGGTGGGCGAATTATAGATGCTCTTCAAATAAATCAGCGCACTGCTGTCTTCCGGTAATTCATTGTTAATCCATTTCCAGATGTCTTCAGCTAAAAGAATCAACTCGTTCGAATGGTATCGCGGGTAATACCTCGACAGTAGGTCTAGCGCCATGAGAAGATCCAGGTATTTCATAATAATGGTGGAATTGTAAAACGATATTAAGCAAGAATAAGTTTTTATAAAAGAAGTGAAAAGCAGAAAGGTAAAAGACATTGAAAAACGGGCTATAAATTAGTTAGACGCTGAAAAGCAGGGATTGCAGGTAGCAACGCAGAAACATATAATCAAATAAACCTATACATATAGTGAAGTCGCTTGACCCCAGAGTAAATCGCTTGCAGCCGGACGTAACCGGAAAAAGTATTGCACCGAAAGCCGCGCTCGATCAGTTCGGCACCTTTGAAGTTTTTGTACAACCGAAAGACGGAAAACCTTTTCAGCACGAAGGCATTGTACATGCGCCCGACCTGGAGCTGGCATACGTGCTGGCCAAAGAAGCTTTTACCCGCAGATTTACCTGCACCTCGCTATATGTAGTCGACACACGCGATGTATATACTTCGCCCACTACCGAAGGAGATCAATCGGTATATAGCCTGATAGAAGCACCGCTGGCAACGAACGAGGTAAAAACATCATACGAAATATACCACCTGCTGAAACGCGGCAAGCAACATCTGCATGCCGGAACGGTAGAAGCTTCAACACCCCAGGAAGCCATGTATACCGCACGGCAAAAATTCGGCACGGATAAAACTATTTACAATGTATGGGCCATCCGCACCAACGCAATACGACTTACAACACCCGAAGAAAAAGACCTCTGGAACACACTCCCCGAGAAAAAATTCCGCGATGCTACCGACTACAAAGGCGGAGACAAACTCAAATCCTTCCTCGAACGCTCCTCCTGAAAAGTATAAACTTCTAACTTCTTACAAAAATGCAATCCCTGAAAGAACTTCTCTATAAAATAGCCGATGACCAACTCATCCTCGGCCACCGTAACTCCGAGTGGACAGGCTTCGGACCATTGCTGGAAGAAGATATAGCTTTCTCTTCTATGGCACAGGATAAAATAGGACAAAGCTATGCGCTATACCAGATATTGCATGATTTAGGCGAGCAGGCTCCCGATACGGTAGCATTCATGCGCAACGCCAATCAGTTTCATAATTGCATATTGGTAGAATTACCAAATGGTGAATATGACTTCAGTCTCATTCGACATTTTTTGTTTGATACCGCGCAGGCACTTCGATTCGATATGTTAGCCGAATCATCCTTTCAACCCCTGGCAGAACTTGCCCGCAAGATTAAAGGCGAACTGAGATACCATACACTACACGCGAATACATTTATCAAAAAACTCGGATCAGCCACTACTGAAAGTATAAACAGGCTACAGCAGTCGCTTGACTTCGCGTTACCGTATGCCCTCGGTATATTTGAAGAATCTCCTTACGAAACAGAACTGATTGCCGAAGGTATATTTGCAGGTGAGAAAGTATTACGAGAAAAGTGGATCGAAAAAACAGAAGATATAATCAAGCAAACCAGTTTACACCTCCCCGACTGGCATACCATCACTCCCATAACCGGAGGCCGCCTCGGACAACACACCGAACATCTTCAGCCACTACTCGATGAAATGTCTGAAGTATTTAAGATAGACCCTGCCGCGGAATGGTGAAAATTAGTTGCGAGCCGCGAGGAGGAGGCTGCAAAGCTGCTGGCCTCTGGCTGCTGGAAGAGAGTGCTATATATAGACTCTCAGCTTAACAGGCGAACTCAAAATATAGCAAGCAAACTATAGCCTAAGCAGAATCTTCCTGCAGCCAATAGCCGCCTCGCAGCTCACGGCTCAAAGCTCGCAGCTATTTCACTAGGGCTTGTGCCGAACTTTCTCTTAAAGGCTGTCGAAAAGTGATTGGGATTTTTATAACCTACTGCACTGGACACTTCGTTTACATATTTCTTTTGGTCGCGTAAGAGATACTGCGCGTGATTCATCCGGCATTCGTATATATAGTCGAATACAGTTGACTGAAACAAATCTTTGAAGCCTTTCTTCAGTTTAAATTCATTCAATCCGAACATGCGCGATAAAGCATGCAGCGAAAGATCATCTGCAAAATGCTGATCGAGGTATTTACGAAGATCGTGGAAGGTGTCAATATCAGTTCGCCTCAGTTTAGGACAATCAGGTTTCGTTTTATCGAATGCTATAAACTGCCCTATCTGCAAAGCAACAAGCTCCAGCAACTTTGCTTCGATTAACAACTTGCGCAGCGTTCCACTCAGCGGATTGTTACAGATTGCAGCAATCACGTGTTGCATATCTTTATCAACGGCGGCATCACCGTGCATCACCAATTCCTGTTTCAGTAATTTTTCCTTGAGCTGTGCTGTCCAACGGGTTTGATCGCACAGGAGGTTTGCATAATATTCGCGTTCGATCGCCACATGTATACCATGGATATTCTTACTCACCACGAGATCATACTCCTGCTCGTATGAATATAGCGAGTGATGTCTCAAACCCGTTAATGCAGCGGACAGCCCGCTTTCCTTCAGCTTTACTTCCACCATTCCCTGCAGGGCTATGCATATATTCATGCAGTGTGGCAGTTGTTCTTCGTTATACCGGATGTTAAAACGGGAAGCAGGACTTGCGCTATATTCCATAAAGCGATAGTGCGAGCTGGTGAATACTTTCTCTTCAAACGCGCCCCAGTGTTGTTGTCCGGTGGCACGATGTATAAATCCGGAAGCATCTTTTGATGCCGGTTGAAAATGAGCTTCAACGTCAGTGTAAGAGAGGGTCAGGGTTTTCATGGTCTTTCAAACGAAAGTGCTTCGTTTAACGGACTCATTCCTCTAAAGTTTGGATTGCTCCATCATCATGGGGGAGAATGAAGTATTACTCTGAAGACCTAGTTGTAATCTTCTATTTTGAATTTACTGCGTTGCGGATAGGTCTTACCCTCCGTCAACGACACATCTACCAGTTCCTTGCAATAAAGAAGTGTAACCGGAAAATTATCTATATACTCCGTCTTTGCTTTTATGACAACTTTTTTCTCGTCATTGAGGAGCTCCCGCCACTTGAATATTTTTATACGGTCATAATCTGCAGAATCAAGATATAGCTTAACCATCGAATCTTCCTTTACCCTGATGTCAACAAATGGTTTATACAGTAGCCCCTTGTCTTTAAGAATATTATAGACTTCGAAGAATCTTCTATCCATACTATCAGCTTTTGCAATATTTATCGTATCGATAGTGTGCTTTACACGCTTTATCAAACTATCCGATAGATTGTAAAAGTTACCAATTCGGAACTCACTAAAACCCAGGTCTCCAACCAGTAGATCCCTTTCATTTTTTGAAGCGCAGGCAACAAAAGCAGTAACTAAAATCAAAAGTATATATCGCATACGCTAAAACGCAATCACCCGACCATTACTTTCAAACTTCGTATCCTTCACTGCACCAACACCATTAAAGCGATACTGCAAGCCAACTATACCGGTTGGCGTATTGGGGAATGTGAGCGAGTATGCTTTCTGATCGTTTACATAAATAGTAGCATGGCGGTTTACGGTTTCAATGCGGAGCTTCGTCCATTGCGTTAGGTCAGCACCGAATTTTGAGAGATCAGCTTCTTTACTGGTTACAAACGCACCGCAGAATGCGAGGAATAAATCTCCTATACAGGGTTTGGCAGAGAACGGTATAATAATAATATCATCTTTACACTGAATGAGCACTTCTACCGGCTGGCATACGTTGGTGCCTTGATTGAAATCACTTTTAATTGTTGTCTCAAAAACAAAATTATCACTCATCAGATCTCCGAGGTCGCCCTGGTTATAAATCCGGATGCGTGGCGCCTTCGGATGAAGTGATAGATTATACTTCTTTAAAATTTCCTCACCTACTTCTACACGATCGGATTTAACACATTCCTCCTTTTTGAAATATAGCGGCACCACATCATCTTCTGCCAGGCATAGCCATCCCCCGGAAGTGATCCATAAGTCGTGCGTCTTTACAATTGTAGTATCGATAATCAGCTTCGCGCGAAAATACCCGGGATAGTAATATATAGTCGAATGCTCCGTTTTGTTTTTCGGCACCAGTTTCTTCCGGGTAATATCCCAGGTCTGTGCTATATAGACCGAGTCCGTTGGCGATGCCAGTGCATCGTAATGAAACACGACAGAGTTGGGAACTCCCTCCGTTATCATTTTATCTGCGCGAAAAGAAAAGCGAGTACTGTCAATCGCGTAAGACGCCACGTGCTTCTTCGCGGGGATCAGCGCATAGCCAAGCAAACCAAACGGAATCAGTAGCAGCAACCAGTAGTACCGCGCGCTTCGCTTCACAACGGTAGGGCCAGACGCAACTGTCGGTATCGCCATCTCCTCTGTTACTACTTCCGGCACTTCATCGCCATTTTGCTTGAATGTTCTCCAGTCATTATAACCGGCAAATTGTGCCAGAGCATTCAGTGTCGTAAGCGTTGGTGCACTGTCGTACTTCAGCCTTCCCCATATACGTTTCAGGGTGGTAACACTCAACCGCACACCGGTGCCTTCGTGAATTGCATCGCTCAGCTTTTCAAAATCATAATTTACCCATTGCTCACTCGGCCCCCAGGCAAGTCGGGTTTCGATCAGCAACAGGCACCGGGTAACTTCAGCTTCTTCTGCAATTCTGGTCATAACAACAGCAATGATACTGGCTTGTACGAATTTGGCGCAAACTTGAACAACAAAAAAGACTCCTTATACATGAATTTAGCGTTTGTTCAATTAATCCATAAACCAAACACAACAAGTACGTATGAAATATTTGTTATCCCTTATTCTTTTTACAGTCGTCTTTATTGCGGACGCTCAAACATTTCGCCCCGATCTGCACAATCTTCAGGCATGGGAAATTGCCAATCGAAAGGTTGAGACATTCCAGGATGTTGAGAAGAAGGCTGTCCAATTCAGTCAGAAGATCGGACAAGGATTTATGATCCTGAAAGATTATGAGTTCTCCAGCGGCACCATCGAGTTTGATGTTAAAGGGAAGAACATCCCGCAGCAAAGTTTTGTCGGTATAGCTTTTCACGTTCAGGACACCAACCGTTGTGAAGTGGTATACTTCAGACCGTTCAACTTTATGAACCCGGATACCATCCGAAGACCACGATCGGTTCAATATGTTTCACATCCCGACTATCCGTGGGACAAACTTCGGGCTGATCATCCCGGCAAGTATGAGAATAAAGTTAATCCGGTTCCCAATCCGGAGGACTGGTTTCACGCAAAAATTACAGTGAACGGAAAGTCCATCAAGGTATATGTGAACTACGCTTCAAAGCCAAGTCTGGAAGTAGAGAGTCTTGGAAATCTCAGCGCAGGTAAAATTGCACTTTGGACAGGTATGATGTCCGGTGGTTCCTTCGCCAATCTTGAAATCACTTCCGCAAAAGGATCTATACCGTATGGAAATAATCCAAAATCCGGAAAGTATATATCGGTTGGTGATGCGAAACTATATTACGAGATCTATGGACAAGGTGAGCCCATTGTATTATTGCACGGAGGTGTATATGGCTATATAGATGAGTTTGCACCATTCATTGAACGCTTCTCGAAAGATCACCAGGTAATCTGCATCGCCACACGCGGTCATGGCAAATCAGAGATTGGCACGGCACCGTTTACGTGGCAGCAACGGGCAGACGATGCCTATAAAGTTATCCGTTCTATAACCCGCGACAGTGTAACGGTATTAGGATTCAGTGATGGCGGATACGCAGGCTATAAACTTGCTGCCACGCATCCGGAATTAGTGAAGAAACTGATTGCTATAGGTTCAGGTGACCGTCCTAGAAACCGAAAGGTAGACAAGGCAAATTATACTCCTGACTTATTGCTCGGTCAGGCGAAAGAATATTTCGAAAGCCGGTTAGTGCTGATGCCAGAACCCAAACGATGGGCCGAATGCCTGACGAAACTAAATAAGCTATATAATGAAGATGTGTTGAGTAAAGAGACATTTGAAAAGATAAAATGTCCTGTGCTCGTAATGGGAGGCGATCGCGATGACGGACATCCTGTTGAAGCCCTTACTGCAGTATATAGATATACACCAGGAAGCAAGTTGACAATCGTGCCCGGTTGTCATCATGTAGTATTCTTCTGCAACTTTCCCGCAGTATGGGAAAGCATAGTCCCCTTTATATATTAAAAAAACTGGCGCAAGTCTCCGACTTTGTGCCACCCCATGTCTGAAGTCTCCAGACTTCAGACATGTATTTTTTTACCGAGAATCAATACAACGACTCACCATTCGAGTCAGTTGTGAGCAGCTCACTCATATAGTCAAAGAAAGGACGAATCGCCTTAAGAGTAGCATTCACATTATTCAGAAAGTTATCAGCCAACACTTCACGGTCCGTAAATTTGCGTTCGAACCAGAATTGCTTATACCGCAGCAATGCTATAGCAGGATCATCACCTGAAAAACCTTTCGGAGTAGTCTTCACTTGCTCGCCCTGCATGGATTCAAAATTCTGAACGATCGATTTCGTTTTTAACAGCTTCTTCCAGTCGCTATAGTTGGCGGCTATATCTTCACGAATACGCTTCAGATCATCTGCATTCGGGAACATAAAACCACACACTACCCGCGACTCACCCGGCCGGATGCGTATATAGTAACCACCGCGTAACAATGGCTTGCTGCGTTTCAGGTGGCCAGCAAATCGCGGATTATACGGTGCCTTGCCCTTGGAAAAACGAACATCGTTATAGATGCGAAAAAGACTTTTCTTTCCGGAAGGTGTCTCAAGCTGATCGTGCACGTTCATCTTGGTAATGAGCGCATCCATAAAAGCTTCGGCATTCTCTTTCGCCTTTTCGTATTGACTTTTATGTTCGTCAAACCAATCGCGATCGTTATTGGCTGCCAGTTTCTTCAGGAAATCAAGTGTTGTTTTCTGAATTATATATTCGCGCACGGTACTATCAATTTTTATTCAATTCCGGATCACGAAAGTATACAAAAGATCATCACAAAAAATTCCCGGCAGCGTTGTCTTACTGAATTCACGATCCGAAATTATACAGCAATCCCAAGCGGATAGTATAGCTTCCTTCCAGAAAAATATGCTCTGTGTCTTTAGACGTTTGCTGCCTGATTGGAAGTGTAGGATTATCAATGCGCCTCTCTGAATATCGCAGGTCATAAATCTTTAACGGCACATTCAAATCAACCGCAAAGCGATTACTCAGTTTGAAATTTAGTCGCGGCACTATATTAAATACACCACCATAAAATTTATAGGAACGTGAATATTGGTGCTCAAGCTGTGATCTATAATCAACGGCAACATAGTAGGGATTAATACCCAGGCCCAGATTTAATGTAAACTTGTCTGACATTGTGAGTACTTGCTTACTAAGCTCATAGCGGAATGAATATGTATTTCCTTCCTCTTCAAAACCAGAGCTCAACAGCAATTCATAGTTCATCGGATACTGTAGCTTATCCGTTGTTTTAGAAAATTCCGGCACAAAGAGCTCCAGTTCGTGAATGAATCCATTCCTGGTCTTGACATCTATAGCCAGCGAAAAACGATTCATATTAAAATGGTCATCCGAGGTCTGCACCACACCCCCGCTTGCCGTGTACCTGGTTTTATAGATATCTGTATTATGATATACTTTGATGGCAATGGTGCTTTGAGCAATTGAGCAGGCTGTTATCAACATCAGATTGGTCAATAGTAATAAGTACTTCATGTTTATTGGGCGGGGATTGGGTTACAAGACAATGCCAGCAAATATAGTTCCTCAATACCTTCTGCAGCGTACAGCTAACAAAATTTTTAGTTGAAATGCATGATCCTAAATCTCGATGAGACAAGCCACGCAATGACAACAGCTAAATAAAAGAATTTGTACTTTAGCAAAACCATAACTTAATCCTGACCTATATGAAAACCAAGCACGCCATTATTCTCATCATTCTTGGGCTATGTGTAGATATACTCGGAGCACTGTTCAAAATACTACACCTGACAGGTGCAGACCAGATGCTTATGCTGGCTGCCATGTTCCAGGTATGTGGTGGTCTACTCTTTCTAATCAAACTCATGACGAATCCGAAGTTAAAAGAGTTTTTGGACTGGTTAGTAGGTCGCGGGTTCGCCCGACATCAAATAGACTCTTCGTCAATCGTTATTATATATGACACAATATTACCAGTCTCATTACGAAAGGGTTGAGAAACAATTTTAACATTGTTAACCGTAACACCTCCTGTCTCTCCCTGAAGAATTGCTGCATTTAATATATTCTTCAATGTTTCGTGCATGCTGCTGTCTGATAGGATTAACAGGTTTTGTCCGGCAACAACAGGCTTATCAAACAGTTTGCGCATAGTGTAGTCGTTGTATTGGACTACATTTTGCACCATCAGGTTCTTGTCAACAACAATGATATTCTGTCCGATAGCACGGAGTATGGATTGAAATTCATTCTTCTGTTTTATGGATTCATTTAATTTGATCTCCAGGCCACGCTGGACATCCCGCAGTTCATCAATATAGCGAGCCGTCTCCTCTTCACGCGCTATCATTGCTTCGGTCTTCAATTGAGACTCACGCAAAAGCTCCTCGGTATTTCTATTCGATTGTCCGTTAGCAACGGCTGATGCCAGTTGTTCTGCAAATTTTTGAATGAGCTCCGTATCGTTCGACTTAAACATTTTGAAGGAAGCTATTTCCAACACACCATGTACCCGGTCATTTAACAACAACGGACACACAATTAAACTTTGCGGTAATGCTTCACCTAATCCCGAGGTGATCTTTATATAATCATCCGGCATCTCGTGAAGCATAATACTCTGGCGCTCCAGGTATACTTGTCCAGCCAACCCCTCTCCCGGTTGTACGAGACCTGAAATAAATTTCTTTCGATCATACGCATATACTGAAGCCAATTTTAAATGCTCGCGATCACCATTTTTCTCCGCTATATACAGCGCTCCATGACTCGCGCCAACGTATTTCACTATATACGACAATGCATGATCGCAAAACTTGTCCAGAGTTTGCTGTTGTCTCATCATGTTTCCTAAATCAGCTTGCCCCTGGATGGTCCAGTTGCGCAGCGATTCATCAACAGCATGTTGCTTAAGACTATCGCGCATGTTAATCAACGCTTCGGCAATAAGACCTTTACCTTCAAACATCTTTGCCTCTTCTTTAAAATTCTTCCGCGCTACATTGCTCACAAAGCTTAACAGATTTGTCATCTGTTCACTAAATCCCTTCAAGGAGTTTAACATGACTGACAATTCATCTTTCCCCTGATACGCTTTAATGGCAGGCAACCCCCCTTTCGAAAGCAGTTCCAGCGACATTCGGGTTTCATGAATGGGTGTCAGAATAGATTTAGCAATGATGCGGATCGTAAAAAATATAGTAACGATCAATGTTCCCGACAAAATATAAAACAGTAACATCATGGTATGTATTTCCGATTCAATGCGAACTTCATTTCGTTCGGTATTATCATATATAGCATTCAACGTATTCAGCGCGCTGTAACGAATATTCTTATAGAGCTCGTTTGACTCTACTACGATAGTTTTTCGCAGGTTTGTAAAATCCGCTGAATCTCTTCGTGAAACCTCTGTGGCCAGAGGAAGTTTATCTTTACAAAAAGATACATACTGATCGACAGCCATATTCATGGAGTCGTAGTTTGCTTTGATATCAGCAGGTATTACGCCCCAGTATTCTGCAGCTTCTTCATAGCTCGCCAGATCTTCCAGTCGCTCATTAAAAAATTCAACAGCCTCCTGATGGCTTTCACCCTGCGTTAGCGGGTCAGTGATCAATATTGTAAGAAAATCGCCACGAAGTGAATTATAGGTCTTGATGCGCATCCACACATCAAGCGTCATCGAGTCAAATATGCGCACTGTATCCGTAACTTGTTCCTCTTTGCGCTTGGTATAAAAAATCAACGTAATTAAAATGCAAATAAAGCTTATGGATACAAATGAAATAATTTGAAGTCTTTTGCTGATCGAGAGATTACGTATTGCTCTAAACATACCACAAACTAAGGGTCTGAAGTGTGCGTGGGCAATGATAAATTCACTGTGGAGTTTATCCAAAATATACGGTAAGTCGTATCCGTATTAATACTTACAAATGCGAAGTGCGTGACTATCAATGGTTACCCGAACGACTAAAAGATTCTGACACTCGTATATCGTATGCATCAAAAACCTGCGTAACATCTGACCCTATATATAGACTTATAAAATTACTGTGTATGGCAAGTATTCGAACAATGTATACAACCATCGCTAAGGTAAATTTTGTTGTTCGGCATGTGAACACAACCATCCTTGTGCACTTCATGGTCGCTGTTGGGTTGAGCGCTTCTGTTAAAAGAATACTTAGTCATAATTTTTTTGAGTTTAAACGTTAATAAAAAAAGCCCATCCACGGCAAAAGGATTTTTGCAATTGGATGGGCTCCTGCCTTCCATACTATATTTTAACGATCCCACTATTAAACAAAGGGTCCGATGCCCAGCAAGATTTATTATATTCAGGATTGATTGATTCGTACTTTAGCATTTTGAGGCAAAAATTATTTAATAAAAAAATCCTATTGTATACATGATACCCGAAAACGAAATCAGTTATCCTGACGTGAAACAAAGCTGGGGAATTGCGGGCATATCTATACTGGCAATGCTTATATTGAGTCCGATTACAATCGTATTGGATCGACTTATAGATAAAGAGTTTGCTGTTTTGGTATACTACCTCCTGGCGATGGGAATAACGTTCTGGTTTGCTCACACCAACAGGAAAAAAAATATGCAGATAGCAACCTATGACTTTGATCCTGCTTCTCTAAAAATTACCGTATTTGCTTCCGTTGCTGTAATTGCCATTCAGATTGGTGTCGTATCGCCCATCGTCAACGCAATTCCAATACCGGAGTTTATGGAGCAGATATTTATCGAGTTCGGTAAACGGAAAGGTATATTCTCAGCCATTGCTATAGTTCTAGCTGCTCCTATATTGGAGGAATTAGTTTTCAGAGGAATTATACTCGATGGACTTCTTAAAAAGTATTCACCGTTAAAATCCATTCTAGTTTCCAGTATGCTTTTTGGCCTCGTTCACTTAAATCCATGGCAATTTATTGCTGCATTTGTTATCGGAATTCTACTGGCGTGGACTTATTACAAGACCAGAAAATTAACGCTCTGTATTTTAATTCACTTCGTAAATAACCTGTTTGCATTCATGGCCATCTATTTTTCAGATATCGAATCATGGCTCAATAAGTCATTGACAGAAGTATATGGAGGACTCTTTAGTTTTATCCTAATCGTTCTAAGTTCCATAACTACAGCTATTGTCTGCATCTACGTTCTACGATCCGAATTTAAAAAACGTGAATTTGCATAAAGGCCAAACTCAGGTTATATATAGATATACAGTCCTAACCTTCCGAAAATTTTGAAAAAGCGAACGCTTATCCTGACACTGATCGTGGTGATTATGATCGGACTCATATTACCGCAAAGCATTGTTATTCCTGTTGAGAAGGCGAACAAGAGCAGCTATCATGCAAAGTCATTCTGGTTTTATCCCTGGGGAAAATCGGGCACACATAAAGGTGTGGACATCTTCGCTAAAGAAGGCACCGATGTAAAATCTTCAACACACGGCCTTGTGCTTTATACCGGTAAAATTGCCCTGGGCGGAAACGTAATTTTGATTCTTGGTCCAAAGTGGCGCATACATTACTATGCGCATCTCAAAGACATCCGGACAACACCTCTCTCCTTTGCTGAAAAGAATGAAGTAATCGGAACGGTAGGCTCAACCGGAAACGCGAAGGGTAAATCTCCGCACTTACATTATGCTATTACAACATTAATTCCGTATCCGTGGCGATATGATAATGACCGGCAGGGATGGAAGAAGATGTTTTATCTCAATCCGATTGAGTATATGTAAGTTCAATAGGATGAAAAAAAATACAAATGTAGAAAGTTATGGCAGTCTGAAGACTGCATAAATAGCTGGCACAAGTCGGGAGACTTGCGCCAGTATATATATCAGATCAATACACTTTCCAAACCTTTCTTCACAGCTGTTTCCATAACGCCAGCCATACCGGAGCCTTCTATTCTATACGTAGTAATATCCGTCATGCCCATAAAGCCAAGTATAAAGCGCATGTAAGGCTCTGCATGATCCATAGGCTTCATCGGACCATCTGAATATACACCGTTGGAAGCAATCGCCAAATATACTTTTCTTCCGGTCAGCAATCCTTCTGGGCTTCCGGCTTGGTAACTAAACGTTTTTCCGCCACGTACTACATGATCTACCCAACCTTTCAATGCTGCCGGTATATTAAAATTATAGAGTGGTATACTAATAACAACAATGTCTGCATCGAATAACTGCGCTACCGCTTCATCGGAATTCTGCAAGGCTTTCCGTTGTTCCGGTGTATGACTTTCATCTGGCAGTTTATAGGCTGTAACATGAACCGGCTGTAGCGGCTGGTAATTTTTGTCCACTACATTATTTGTTACTACAGTACTTCCGGGATGTTGCGCCTGAAGTTTTTCAACGATGCTTTTTCCGAGTAAGGTGCTATTGGACTCTTCTCTCCGCGGGCTTGAAATGATATGCAATATTTTTTTCATGTGTGTTCCTGGTGTTTGTTTCTGAAAGACACACGTGTGCACTGCCTATAGCGCTGCCCTTCGAAACGATGTTTACGAATCGATTTAGATTTTTCTGCGCGTCATGACAAGCGACTTTGGTATCACAAAAATAGATACCTTTGCTATGCATTTGTTAGTAGTATACAAAAGGTTAGTAGTAACCTTTACATCACTTAACTATTGATTGAATATGAAAGGCCTGGGACAGAATATCACACCAAAGGAATGTAATTCACATTTACAGAGTGTAGGCGATGCGCTATATGTTATTGGCGGAAAATGGAAACTTCGTATCATCATTTCACTTTCGGAAGGACGGAAACGGTTTAATGAACTTCAACGTAGCATAGGCGGTATATCAGCTCGCGTGCTATCCAATGAACTTAAAGAACTTGAGATGAACGGCTTCGTGCATCGGAACGTACATACCGATGCAACACCGGTAATTGTTGAATACGAAAGAACAGACTATGCTGATTCACTACGGGATGTACTCGGTGCATTATCTGCCTGGGGAAAGATGCATCGTGCCAGGATTAAAAAAGCGGCCGAGCTCGGTCATGCAAAATCTTCCAACACACTTATAACACAAGACTAAACTGGTGCAAGTCTCCGACTTGTACCACCTTTGTTCACAGTCTCCAGACTGCGCTAAAAACTGCCACATATCCCTTACTATATATCCAGCCCCAAACCATGCAAGCCTACGCACAACTACACGGAGCAGAACCTCGCATTGAACTTCTACCAGAAAAGAAACTGGTAGGCAAAAAACTCACCATGACCTTGACCAACAATCGTACAGCGGAGCTATGGGGAAGTTTTATGCCCAGGCGAAAAGAAGTGCAAAACACAATCTCGTCCGATTTATATAGTATGCAGGTATACGATCCCTCTCTCGATTTTAAAAACTTCACCCCGGATACTGTTTTTGAAAAATGGGCAACTACAGAAGTTACGGAATTTACAGATATACCCGAAGGCATGGAACGCTATATTTTGAAAGGCGGTCTGTACGCTGTGTTCATTCACAAAGGTGCACCGAGTGCCTTTATGAAAACCTTTCAGTTTATATTCGGATACTGGATACCGCAGTCAGGATATGAAGTTGACAACCGCGAGCATTTTGAATTGCTTGGCGAAAAATACAAGAACAACCACCCTGACTCTGAGGAAGAGATATGGGTACCAATACGAACGGTCAATTGATCAAAAGCACGAAGTATATAAATCTACCGGTCATCGAACATCACGAAATACTATATCATCATTTTGAAAAGTATATTAAGCTGAACGCTTCCCTGAAGCATGAATTAACCAGCAGGATTACTTTTAAAACTTTTCAGAAAGGAGAGCTCGTTCACGATGCAGATATGATCTGTACCAAAAGTTACTTTATACAGAAGGGACTGTTGCGCACGTATTTTCTGAAAGACGGAAAAGAAGTTACGGAATACTTCTGCAGTGAAGGTGAGTGGATAAATTCTCCGCGCAGCCTCATGCAGCGCACAAAAGATATATACTATATCGATGCCCTCGAAAATACCGATGTATTCTGCCTGCACATCAACGACCTCGGATTTCTGTTTGATAATTTCCCGGAGATGGAACGCTATGCCCGTCTTTCCATGAGCAGCATCTTCGGCCACTTGATGGAACGAATAACATCGCTTCGATTTACTTCCGCGAAAGAAAAATACGAGCATTTCTATCGGGTTTATCACGATATATACCACCGGCTTCCGTTGGGTATGGTGGCTTCCTACCTCGGTATTACCCAGGAAACACTCAGCAGGATACGGGCCGAAAAATGATTTTTTGATCTGGATCAAAAGTGCTGTCGCTTTTTATACGGAACGTTGTAAAAAAAATAATCATGAACAGCACAACAATCCGAAAGATCGCAGTTACCCTGATCATCGCTTTACTCTCACTAACAGCTTTTTCACAACTGCAACTCAACACGCCCCGAGTTGAAAGTAAGTTGTACCTGGGCGCTGGAAAAAAGCAACCGCTGCTGGTAGGACTTGGCGGATCGGAAGGAGGCAACGCCTGGGCTAGTGAACACTGGAAGAAAACCAGGGACACTTTTATCGACAAAGGCTATGCGTTTCTGGCGCTCGGTTATTTCGGAGCTACGGGCACACCGGATACACTCAATAAAATTGCACTGGAAGATATACACAACGCTATACGAGAGGCCTGTAAAAATCCCAACATCAATAAAAATAAAATTGCCATTATAGGAGGCTCACGTGGCGCAGACCTGGCGTTATTGATCGCGAGTTATTATCCGGATATTAACTGCGTGGTTGGTATAGTACCCAGTCACGTTACCTTTCCCGGGCATACCAATCACTTCACCACCTCTTCGTGGACTTACCAGAATAAAGAACTTCCTTTTGTACCGGTAAATTTTGAAGCTGTACCTTTCTTGATGAAGCGCGATTTGCGCGGAGCTTTCGAAGCCATGCTGCAAAACCAGGAGGCCGAAGAGAAAGCACTCATCAAAGTTGAAAATATACGCGGTGCCGTGCTACTGCTATCCGCCACAAAAGATGAGATTGCGCCCACTACACCCATGTGCGAAAAGATGATAACCAGAATGGAAACTTTGAATTTCCGTTACGCGCACGAGCATGTTGCCATCGAGGGCGGTCACACAGCTCCGTTAAAGCACATGGATCTGGCCGTAGCTTTCCTGGACAAACACTTTCCCGTTCGTTAACCGAGGTCGTGTACTTCTCAACAATACGGTGTATCATTGCAACATGGTACATCGTATATATCTCCTCGCCATTATTCTTGTTTGCTATACCGGTATAGCATGGTCGCAGGCCTTCCAGGTAATTCCTTTGGGAGTTAAAGGTGGCAGCGATGAGAGTAATTTATCGGCCTATCTTGTAGCAGCAAAAGGCACCGGCAATTATGTTTGTCTGGATGCCGGTACGGTGCACGCAGGACTGCAAAAGGCTGTCGAAAAAGGAACGATAAAAGGCACTGCTGCCGATGCTCAAAAGAATTTCGTTAAAGGATACCTGATCTCGCATCCGCACCTGGATCACGTTGCAGGTTTGATCATTACTTCTCCGGAAGATTCACCTAAACCTATCTATGGACTTCCATTCTGCCTGGATGTTCTGAAAGAAAAATATTTCAGTTGGAAAAGCTGGGCGAACTTTGGCAACGAAGGCGAAAAGCCCACGCTGAACAAATATCGCTATACTCCGCTCTCTACGGAGAACGAAATTCCGCTCGAGCAAACATCGATGCAGGCGAAGGCCTTTGATCTGAGTCATTCCGCTCCCGGACAAAGTACTGCATTTCTGTTACGCGAGAATAAAAACTATATACTATACCTGGGTGATACCGGTGCCGATACAATCGAACATAGTCAGAAGTTACGCCAGCTATGGCAACACGTGGCACCGCTTG
Organism: uncultured Chitinophaga sp.; assembly: GCA_902168205.1. Classification (GTDB taxonomy): domain Bacteria; phylum Bacteroidota; class Bacteroidia; order Cytophagales; family Cyclobacteriaceae; genus Ohtaekwangia; species Ohtaekwangia kribbensis. The sequence goes on from CABHOK010000017.1 coordinate 119,410, forward strand.
TGAAGACCAAACAACTTCGCGCTATTTTGATCGAGGTATCTTTTCCGAATGAACAACCTGATAAATCTTTATTCGGGCATCTCACACCACGGTTGCTCATGAACGAACTGGCCACACTTGATCGCTATAGTAACCATGCGCTGAAAGGTTTGCCCATTGTGATCACACACATAAAGCCATCGGGCGATAATGAAGTAAAGATCAAAAAGCAATTGCAGGAATTGAATACGCTGCAGGTAAAGCTGGTTTATCCGGAGCAAGGTATAATGCTGGAGTTTTGAAACCACGAAAATTATTAAGTCAACGGCATCCCGCCTTATACTTTCTGGCTGTGTGGACCAGAAGAGCAAAGCGGTATATAGACTGGTACGTTGACAGCAAACGATACGCTTCACAAAGAACCAACGATAAACTTCCCTATCGCATTAAGAAACATCAGTCTGTGCTATTGAAACGGCTTGGTGAAAGTGATATGCAATTGCAGATCAACAAAGTCACCAACCTGGCCATAGCGCTCCGGCAGATTACCGGTATTGTGATACGACCGGGTGAAACATTTTCATTTTGTAAACTGGTAGGACGCCCTACACAACGGAAAGGCTACCTGCACGGTATGGAGTTGTCGCTTGGAGAAGCCCGCCCGGGAATCGGTGGCGGTATATGTCAGATCTCAAACCTGATTCATTGGCTGGTAATGCATAGTCCGTTAACCGTGACGGAACGCTATCATCATTCATTCGATCCTTTCCCGGATGATGGCCGCGTACTTCCCTTTGGCAGTGGCGCTACTGTTTTCTACAATTACCGCGATTATCAATTTACCAATAACACGAAATATACTTTCCAGGTGAACTTATGGCTCTCTGGCAAATGCCTGGAGGGAGAACTGCGCATCGATACGGAACTTGACTATGCTTATCACGTTTTCGAAAAAGATCACGCATTTCTGAAAATCGATGGACAGTTCTATCGAAGAAATGAAATCTGGCGCGAGAAGATATTGAAGTTTGAAAGTGGTCGTGTAATCGACACTGAACTCGTAACCAAAAACTTTGCCCGCGTTACCTATACACCGGATGTGTATCATACAGAATCATCAACAACTTCTTAACCATATAATTTATACCAGGTTTTTAAACACCAAATGGTATTTTTTACGTTGGTATTCACGGTAACAAATTAATACATGAATCTACAGGAGCATTACGAAACGCTCTATAACGAATCGATCGCAAAAATAAAATCAGGAAACATTCAGACAGATGACCTGATCGATTCTGCTGCTGACAACCGCTCCGGTATAACATTGCGCATACGGCCCGACACCAATCTCACCAAACGGATTCTTGATTTTCCTGAACAGCTACGCCAGGTCGATCCTGCTCAATACTACTACCGCGAGTCTGATATACACGTAACGGTTATGTCGATCATTTCCTGCTATACCGGGTTTGATCTTCAACGTATAGCAATACCGGACTATATCCGCGTCATTAAGCAAAGTATAGCTGGTAAAACTATAGCAATACGATTTACCGGAATCACGGCATCACCTTCATGCATTATACTTCAGGGTTTTCCGGAAGACGACACATTGAACATTATACGCAACAACCTACGCACGAACTTTAAAAACTCAGACCTCGAGCAAAGTATAGATAAACGCTACGCCATTCAAACCGCTCACACTACGGTAGTGCGCTTTCGAAAACCTATTGCTCGCTTAAATGAATACTTAAAAATTCTGGAAATATACCGCGACTATGATTTCGGCACGCTCTATACCAATACACTCGAACTGGTACACAACGATTGGTACCACCGAACAGAACGCACAAACCAACTCTATACATTCAAACTCTAGCAGCCCGAGGTGCACAGTTCGCAGCTACTTTTCAAAGTCTGCCTTCAAAGCCCACTTCTCCAGAATAGATACGAGTATCTCCAGCTTTACAGGTTTACTGATATAGTCATCCATACCGGCACGTAAACACTCTTCACGATCGCCCTGCATGGCATTGGCAGTCATAGCAATGATAGCGGGTCTTTCGCCCGTCATGGCACGCAGGTTACGCGTGGCTTCCAGTCCATCCATCTCCGGCATTTGCACATCCATGAGTATAACATCGTAAAAGCTAGCTGCAAATTTCTCAAGTGCTTCCAATCCGTTTACGGCTATATCTATCTCTTTGTAACCTAGTTTGCTGAGTACACGCGTAGCAAGTTTTTGATTCACCGGGTTGTCTTCCGCGATCAAAATACGCAGCGGATATTTTGAAGCAAACTCTTCAGACAATGTATGTTTAGGCTTGTGTGCCTCCACAGTTACCAGCGTTCCTTCTGGTCGCAGTGCCGAATGTATAACTCTGCAGAGCTGTTGTTGCTTTACCGGTTTGTTCAGTACAGCGTTGAACAGGTCTGGATATTTTTTCTTTGTCTCATCACCAACAGAGCTTAGGAGTATAATTGGCAAGCGCGGTTGTTTTGCTTTAACACGTTGTGAAAACTGTGTACCATCCATATCCGGCATTTGCATGTCGGTAATGACGAGATCAAATTTACCGGCATGTGATGATAGTATCTCCAACGCCTGGAAACCGGAGATCGCCAGTGTGGGTGTGAGGTTCCACTGCTCAAGTTGTGTCTTCAGTATAATCAGGTTCGTAGCGTTATCATCTACGATCAACACTTTCTTACCTTCATTGCCAACGGTGTTACAATGCACATATTGACGAATAGATTCCTGGCTCACACTACATCTTACAGTAAAGCTAAACGTAGTGCCGACTTCGGATTCGCTCTCTACAGTAATTGTACCGCCCATCAGCTCTACCAGGCGCTGACTGATGATCAGTCCTAAACCTGTGCCGCCATATCTTCGGGTAGTAGAAGAATCTACCTGCGAGAACGCTTTGAACAAACGCGATATCTTATCAGCCGGTATACCTATACCCGTGTCGCGCACGTGGAAGGCCAGTTCCAGCTGATCGTCTTCCAATGATAAAAGATCTATACTTAAAAAGACTTCACCCTGGCTTGTAAACTTCATGGCGTTGTTCACCAGGTTAATCAGTATTTGTCTCAACCGGTGGCTATCACCAATGATCTGTGCGGGCACCTGATAATCGATCTGGTAAACCAGGTCCAAACCTTTCTGCGAAGCTCGGGTAGAGAATACATCCATTACCTCCTCTACGCATTGTCTCAAATCAAAACTATGGCAATCCAGTTCAAGATTACCCGATTCAATTTTCGAGAAATCAAGTATATCATTTATTACCGTAAGCAGTGCATCACCACTTGTGCGAATCGTTTCGGCATACTCCTGCTGTTCAGCCGTTAGTTGTGTCTCGGCCAGTAACGAAGCCATGCCCAGTACGCCATTCATAGGCGTTCGTATCTCATGACTCATGGTTGCCAGAAATATACTCTTGGCCTGGTTGGCGCGCTCGGCTTCCTTGCGTGCACGTTCCGCTTCTTCCGTTGCTTTCTCGGCTTCCTTGCGCTTCGCTATATTTTCTTCTTTCTGGTAATTCAATTCGGAATTGATCGACTCGAGTACTTCCGTCTGATCCTGCAATTTGTCGTTCAGTTCTTTCAGATCACTTGCCTGCAGCTCCAGTGCTTCCTTTTGTTTTACAACCTTGGCTGTTTGTTTCTGTACTTCTTCTTCCAGGTGTACTTTCTGTCGCTTGATGGAATTGATGCGCGCTCGTATGAATGTAAAAATCATAGCCGTTACCCCCAGCACGATCAATGTTCTGAACCACCAGGTGCTCCAATACGGAGGCGTTACTATAATTTTAACAGAGGTACCTTCTTCGTTCCATATACCATCGTTGTTGGAAGCTTTTACGCGAAGTATATATTCACCCGGATTGAGGTTGGTATACATGGCTGTTCGCTTCGTACCGATATATAGCCATTCCTTATCGAACCCTTCCAGCATATAAGCATACTGGTTCTTTTCAGGCTGCTGATAGTTCAGCGCAGAGAACTCAAACGAAACCATGTTCTGCTGATGAGTGAGCTGAATCTCGCGCGCAAGAATAATGTTCTTCTTCAAAACTTCGTGCGCCCCTATATTAACAGGGCGGTTAAAGAGTTTAAAGTCGGTAATAAAAACCGGAGGCTTGTAGGTATTGTCCTTTATACTATCCGGATGGAATACATTAAAACCATTGGGACCTCCAAACAAGAATTCACCGGTAGATAATTTACCAAAGGCCCAGCGATTGAACTGATCGCTTTGTAAACCATCTTTCTCGCTATAGTTCTTTACCGTATGTTTATCCGGGTCAAAACAACTCAGTCCTGCGTTCGTGCTCAACCACAGGCGATGGTCTTCATCTTCGAGTATACCAATGATGGCATCATTTGGCAATCCGTCTTTTTTACGAAAGGCCTTAAAGGTTTTTGTTTTACGATCAAACAAATTCAGGCCACCGCCATGCGTGCCAACCCAAAGTCTTTTTTGAGAGTCTTCATATATACACGGCACATTGCTGTTCGATATACTTCCCGGTTTCGTGCTGGTTCGGTAGTGCGTAAATTTGTTTGTCTCCGGATCATACATATCTATACCCTGCTGCTCCAGCGCGATCCATATTTTACCATACGAATCTTCACATAAATACTCTATCCCCGAAGCGCTGATCGATGCAGCATCACGCGGGTCATGTATAAATCGGGTGAAGTCATCTGTAGCCGCATTATACCGGCTTATTCCATTGCCCCAGGTAGCAACCCATATATACCCGTTGCGATCGCTCAGTATATGAAATACATTGTTATCGCTAAGGCTTTTCGGATCGGCAGGATCGCATCGATAGCGCTTAACTTTTTTTGTTACGGGGTCGTAGTAATTCAATCCACCATCCCACATACCAACCCATAAACCTCCGCGTTTGTCTTTCTCGATCGCCAATACTTTTTTATTGGTAAAGATATCGAGCACGGTAAAGGTATGCGACTTCCGGTCATAGTAATTCAGTCCGCCACCGTCCGTGCCAACCCAGAAGTTTCCATTCTTGTCTTCTTCGAATGAAGAGACATTGTTATTGCTGAGGCTATGTTTATCGAATACATTATACCGGAAATGAATAAACTCATATTTATTCTTGTCATATATATTTACTCCGCCAAACCGTGTAGCCACCCACATTCTGCCATTCACATCAACCATAACACGTGTAACAGTAGAGCCCAGTATACTGGTCTCATCGCCCTGCACGGGCATAAAGTGATTGAAGGTGTGTTCCTTTTTATTAAGACTGCTCAGTACTCCATCGCACGCAACCCACAGGTTACCGTTCGCATCGTTGGCCAGATCGATTACGTAACCATTCACAAGACTGCCTTTACCACCGGCACCAGGTTCATAATGAACAAAGCGGCCTTCTTCTGAAATCATTTTGTCGAGGCCCTTATCGAACGTGCCTACCCACAGGGTATGATCGGCATCTTCCAGCAACGCGGTAACTTTATTACTGTTGAGACTTAACGGATCTGCGGGGTTGTGATAGTAGTTGGTAAATGTATTTCCATCGCGGTTCAGAAGACTTAGTCCCCCTAGTGTAGCGATCCATAGCCGCTTTTGGCTATCCTGTAAGATGGCTTTAACAGAGTTGGAAGGCAACGAACGTGGATCATTCGCCACATGATAGAAGTTCTGGAATTTTTTGGTGTGTGGATTAAATTTATTCAATCCATGTTCTGTGCCAACCCACAGATTACTATCCGCATCAAAGGTCAGGGATATTACATCATCGCTGCTAATGCTGTTGGGCATATTTTTATTAACCGAAAAATGTTCGAAGCGATTGCTTGCGCGATCATATACATTTAGTCCGCCCTGCGTGCCCAGCCATATATTACCGGCAGCATCTTCGGCTATGCAATGAATAAAGTTATTGCTGATGCTGAGTGAGTCGGTTGGTTCATTTCTGAAAATAGAGAAGGTATAACCATCGTAGCGATTCAATCCGTCTTCGGTTCCGATCCAGATAAACCCGAGACGATCCTGGTGGATGTCCCACACATTGCCATGCGAAAGACCTTCCTTTACAGAAAGATGGTCAAACTTTATTTTTTCGGTTTGGGCAAAAGTGTGCGTGGTAAGTATAAGAAGTAACAGAACAGAAAGTATACAACTTGATCTCATTGTGAAAACGTAGTGGTTGCAAAAACGTACCCGGAGTATTTTAAACTTAATATACCCGACAGCTTTACTTGTAACTGCCCGCGCATCAGCGATCTGCTGAACATTCTTACATCATTGCTTTTCCGGAAATTACAATTACAGGTTCACGTTTCCGCGCTTTCAGAAAACTAAATAGTGTTCCTTTATTTCCACAACCTGACTAAATCTAAAGCGTACTGCCCCTGCTGCCTGGTGTTTTTAAATGCTCCGTTTAACGAAGATCAAACTCCGTATAGCGTAGGCTTTCCGGTATAGCACATCCGTATTCAAGTGCTAAACATCTGACAGAAAAAATATGGTAAAGAAGATCCTTAAAGTTACCGGAATTGTATTGGGAATTATTGTAGTGCTGGCTGCCGGCTTTTTTTTAAAGGCCTATATCAGCGTGGAAAACAGAAGAAGCACGCACTACAATGTTGTTACACAACCCATCACCATCAACCACGATTCTGCAACGCTTGCCCTGGGCGCACGCCTGGTAAAAGCAAAAGGTTGCACTGAATGCCACGACAACGACCTGGGTGGAAAAATATTTGTTGATGATGCTGCGCTGGCTCACCTCATTGCACCGAACCTTACAAAAGGTAAAGGTGGTCTTGCTCCAGATCATAATGTTGAAGACTGGATACTGGCATTGAAACATGGTATACGCAAAGATGAAAAGCCATTGCTGTTTATGCCTTCGCATGAATTTACTTTTCTAAGTGAACAGGACATGGGTGCGATCATCGCTTACTGTGTGAACCTTCCCAAGGTTGATCGCGAGTTTCCGGAAGGAAATACGTTAGGACCGCTGGGATATATATTAACGGATATGGATAAACTTCCATTGTTCCCGGCAGAGATGATTGATCATAACCGGAAGCTTGTAAAAGAAGTGAAGGCTGAAGTCTCCGTTGAGTATGGTAAATATCTGTCGACCTCATGCCAGGGATGTCACCGTGAAAACATGAAAGGTGGAGAACCGGTTGCGCCTGGCTTCCCCGTTGTAGCCGATATTTCTTCTACCGGAAACGCAGGCAAGTGGAGCGATGAACAATTCATTGAGACACTGCGCACTGGTAAAACACCGGAAGGTAAAATTTTAAAGCCGGAGGAAATGCCGTGGACTATGGCGAAAGAGTTTACCGATACAGAGTTGAAGGCATTGCATTTATACCTGAATAGTCTTTGATCGTTATCCGAGCAACGTTGATATATACTGAGCATATAGATTAAAAGGTGGGTTTCCTTTATTGTGTGCATGTGTGAAGCAAAATCCGGTTGCCAGAGAAATCAAGATAGCGCTAAGTGTTTAATTAAGCTTTTTCCTTAGCCTTTCTTCGTGGTCTTTGCGCTTCCGGATTTTTGCCTTCAGCCACTCAAAGCGTATCCTCCTGTCTGTATTTTCTTTTTTTCACATCAGGCCACAGGCTTTCGGCTTTTTGCAAAAGTTTTGCTTCGTTCTTGTTCCAGGTCTCAATGGAATTTACCGATCCGTGGGTAGTCTTTCCCTTAAAGAACAGGTATAGTTTATCATTGGTGATCTTGAATGTGTTCGGATCAATGGAGATCTTTTTACCATAGCTCACAGCCAATGCACAGTACCCGCCAAACTGAGGTATATACTTTTCAGGATTTTCCTTGAACAAATTCAAATTCTCAGTACTGATAAAGTAATACGTAACCGAGTTATATACATACTTTAAAATGTTGTTGCCCTTCTGTGGTCCGCCGGGTTGAAAATAAGACACCACATCATAGCCGCCAATAGCAACGCCATCCTTGTTAACCGGATCAACCTGTGCTTGCGCAATCATTAAACTCAACAAAAGAAGCTTGGTAGTAAGTACGAATTTCATGGCTTTACCTTTTTTCGATCATAGCTACAAATAGATAACAGGCAACTGTAAATAATTGTCATTCATGCGACACTGTGTGCAGTTATCGGGGAATCGTTAATGGTACCCCTCCTCGCGCATGCGTCAGCCACGGATAACGATTAACCATCAACGGATAACGACTCAGCCAATGAATAACTTTCCCTCCTCCTGTAATTTTCTTTCCCTATCTTCGACCCATTCATCAAAGTTATTCCAGTCAACTTGGCGAACGGAGAAGAACAGAACTTCATTAACCTTATCAACGAGCACCAGGGGCTTATCCATAAAATATGTTTTATGTATGAGCACGATCCCGATGCACGCAATGATTTATTTCAGGAGATCGTGCTGCAGCTATGGCGATCGTTTCCCTCCTTCCGGGGCGAAGCCAAGATCACTACGTGGATGTATCGCATTGCGCTGAACACCGCTATATCTGGTTTCCGGAAACAAACAAGGTTAGTGAAAACAGAAGATCTGCAGGAAGTACACATGAACATTTCGGACGCCTGGGGTGACGATCGCGAAGAAGATTTTCAAAAACTGCAGTGGGCTGTACGCCAGTTACCGGAGATTGAACGCGCCATGATCATGATGGCACTGGAAGAGGTTCCGTACGATGAAATTGCCGAGACCATTGGAATAACACAAAACAATGTGCGCGTGCGCATGAACCGCATTCGCGAAAAACTACGAAAACTTATGTGCCCGTAAGTATGGAACTGGAAGAATTAAAAAGCATATGGAAAAGCAGTGATCCTGGCTTCAGTCCTAAAAACGAAGCAGAGATTGCGCAGATGCTGAAAGGCAACAGCCAGTCAATCGTTGACAAGCTGAAACGAAGCGTATGGTTTGAACTCATCTTTACACTGGTAGCGGGTGTAGCGCTGCTGGTATATGCGCTTACATTACCGAGTGGTGCTTTGAAGTGGACTTCGGTATCCATATTGATATTGTTTGTGGGATACTCGTTTTACTATATCAAAAAACTCACCCTGCTGGTAAAGTATAACCCTGCGGCTGAAAATATACGGGCATCACTGGAGCGCCTCACAGATAATTTGTCGAGCTACCTGCGCTTTTACAAGCGAAGCTATACCATGCTCTATCCGATCTATTTTGTATTGGGATTACTCTTTGTCGCGATGGAACGAGGGATGGACAAGTTCCTGGCAAACCTCTCGCAACCGCGCACCATTATATACCTGTTGGTAGTCGGACTTGTCTTCTTCTTCTGCAGCACATGGCTCACCAACTGGTATTTGAAAAAGTTATACGGTAATCATCTTGAAAAACTGAAAGGTCTGTTACATGATATCAAACAGTAAAACTATATATACCAGAGCACTGCTTTTTGTACTGGCCGTTACATTTACACAATACGCCCTTGCCCAGAAGAAGATTGCTGTTGAAAATTCTGTTTTCTGGGAAGTTACCGGCAACGGACTCTCACAACCTTCATACCTCTTCGGCACATTTCACCTGCTGAGCCATCGGTATGTTGACAGCTTAACCAATGTTACCAACAAATTTACCACAGCCAAAACCATTGTAAGCGAATTACTCATTGACAGCACGATGACCATGAAGATGATGGCTTCTGCACAAATGAAAGGCACTACGCTGAACAAACTGCTGACACCGGAGCAATTCAAACAAACCAACGACTGGCTTCACGAACTTTCCGGGTACGACCTTACGATGTTCAATGGTATGAATCCGATGACGATCGAGATACTGCTCATGACCATGATGCAGCAAAAATACTTCCCGCTCGATCCAGGCCAGGATGTAGTGATGGATCTATACTTTCAGCAGCGCGGAACCCGCGACAAAAAGCAGGTTATAGGACTGGAAACATTCGATGAACAAACGCATGCTATCTTCGGACAATTCACGTATGAACGCCAGGCACAATTACTCACTACGGCTGTAAAAAAACGTAATTCGGCAGAGGAAGAACTTCGAAACATGAACAGATTCTATCGCGAAGGCAACCTCGGAAAATTGGAAGCATTAATGTACGATGAAATGTATACCGCGGCCGAAACGGCTGTAATGCTTGACAATCGTAACAAAAAATGGATGCAACAGTTACCGGGCTTGTTCAAACAGCAGCCTACATTTGTAGCTGTTGGCGCCATGCACCTTGCCGGAGAAAACGGTTTGGTTACACTCTTACGTAAAGAAGGCTATACCGTAAAGCCTATACAAACAAAATAAGATCACCAGGCTATATTTATACTTCTGCCATGGTTATGCGCGTGGGATTGCTGAGTTTATAATCACTTTTGCTGTTGTTGATCTTGTACCGGGTGTTAACATACCCTTTGCGATATTCTTTTATCCGCGCATCAAACTCCAGCAGTACACCTTCGGTCAGTTTTACTTTCTCAAAGCCTTTGGTATAACTGAACCAGATGTGATCGGTAACAACCTTGCCGGTTTCCATATCCACCACATGCTGCAGCAATACAGTTTCCGCTGAGTAGCCTTTGAAATTTACCTTCTTGCCGAACCGGCTGAATACCGCCCTGAATCGCTTTCGCTGTCCCGCCTCTTTTGCCAGTTCTTTTCGCATTTGTCTCAAAAATCAGGTACAATTTTAAAAAACCATGTTATATACTGCAACATCCATTTTGTATTTTGCTTATCTGTAATATTTGCTTTGTATGCTGATACACCATCGTTACTCACAAAACCATACTCCCCGCTTACATTTTACACTGATCGTTCTTGCACTGAGTTTACTGAGTATAGTCCATACCTCAGCACAGCAGGTAACGATCGATGCCGACATTGAAAAGAAGACCTTTACGTTTGCCACACGCGATTCTGCTGTATTGCAACTGGATGTCTACCGCTATAGCGGAACACCTGCGAACAGTCCGTGTATCATATTTGTATTTGGCGGTGGCTTTATACGGGGCAGTCGCGATGCGAGAATATACAATCGGTACTTCAATACGCTTGTTAAAAATAATTACGTTGTTATCTCTATTTCATATCGCCTTGGTATGCAAGGCGCGAAACGCATTACACCTTTTCGCGTAAAGCCGTTGCGAAATGCTATAGCCATGGCTGTTGAAGATCTTTACGATGCCACCAACTGGACTCTAAAGAATGCGCATACCCTGGGCGTTGATCCTGCCAAAATTATTCTCTCCGGTTCCAGCGCTGGCGCCATTACGATACTTCAGGCCGACTATGAAAAATGTAACGGACATGAAATTGCGAAAGTGCTACCGGAGAATTTCAGGTATGCTGGCGTAATTGCTTTTGCAGGTGCTATTCTAAGCTTTAACGGAGCACTGAAATATAAAAATTCGCCTCCGGCACCAACCATGCTTTTTCACGGCACCAAAGATAACCTGGTAGTATATAACAAGATCCGCTTCCTGTATAAAGGGTTCTATGGATCGAGTCATATTGCCAAAGTGTTCCGGAAGAAAAAATATCCGCACTATATCTATCGTGAAGTCGGCATGGGCCATGAATCTTCATATACCCCCATGAACAATAAACAACAGGAGATCCTCTGGTTCATTGAACAATATATACTCAATAAGAAACCTTACCTGATGGATATATCGTTTGACGATTTGCAGAAAGTACGCACGATGCATATTACGCGAGATGCGCTTTATGAGCGTTAATCGCTAACCGTTATTCGTTATTTGAAAATACAAAATCCCATTGCACGGACGACACAGAGAAGACACAAAGAAATCACAAGGTATATATAACAACTAATAACGATTCACAATTAACGGGTAACGATTCACAGATGTGGAAAACTATAACGATAATACTGATAGCTGCTACCAACGTTATGCATGCACAACCTAAAAACCTCGTATTTGAAGGGGCGGGTGTACGCGGGGTGGCATATGTAGGAGCTATACAGGAACTTGAAAAGCAAAATATACTTGCTGGTATTGAACGTATTGGTGGTACATCGGCCGGTGCTATTGCTGCACTTACGGTTGCTCTTGGGTATAGCAGTACAGAGATTGAGAAGATTATTTACGATACCAAGCTTCAGAAATTCAATGATGGTAAATTCTTTTTTATAGGTGGTATATCACGCATCAACCGAAACTTTGGGTGGTATCGTGGAGCTGCATTTACAAAGTGGCTTGAGCGAATCATTGCTGAGAAGACCGGCCATGCAGACATCACCTTTCGCGAGTTGCATGCGCGGCATTTTCCAGACCTATATATTACCGGCACTAGTCTTAACCGGCAGCAGCTTATTGTATTCTCGCATGAGCAATATCCGGATATGAAGGTAAAAGATGCCGTGCGAATCAGTATGTCTATACCGCTATACTTCGAAGCGGTATGTATTGATTCTTCCGGACACGTATTGAAAAACCGAAAAAAGGAAAAAGCTTATGACATTATGGTGGATGGCGGCTTTACCGGCAACTTCCCGATTTATATTTTTGACGATGTTCACACCGAACAGAATAGCACGATACGCACCGCGAATCCTCATACGATCGGGTTGCGCATTGATACACCGGAGCAAATCGGTTATGATAGTCTCAACAAAGGTCTCGCACCCGTAGAGATCAGTCGCTTCCGAAATTATATCGGAGCATTCTATAGTTATGTTATCGAGAACCTGAATCGCGCAACGCTTACTCAGGAAGACTGGCAAAGAACTGTCTCAATCAGTTCCGGAAGTATAGGTCCGAAAATACGGAAGCTTTCACTGGTTGAAAAAGATCTACTTATTCGCAACGGTCAGGAAGCTATGAAACACTACCTTGCTGCTGCTCCACAATAGCATCACGACTTACCCTATAGCACACTATATATACTATAGAAATAGCAAACTATATATAGTGTTGCAACTTCTAATCAGCATCACATAATAGTGGTATATAGGCAAATTAGCCAGGTTCTTTTTACCGGGATTGATTTCCGTTGACTAATTTCGTTCCCCGTTTAAATCAAATTGTCAATGAAGTAAATCTTTAATCTTAAATCACCCATGAAAAAGACCCTAAAAACCCCGGCCTTACTGGCTGTCCTCCTCTCTTGTCTGGCGCTCAGCTGCGTTCTTTTTACCGGTTGCGATGATCATCCGGATGTATGCGTAAAATGTTCTGCCACGTATGCTAAAGAAAGAAAAGTAAAACAGATTGTATTCTACGATGGTGAAGGAAGTCTGAAAGCAAAGTATAGATTCTACTATACCAACTTCCTTGTAGACAGCATTACCAAAGTATCGTATGGCAGTGCCAGTGCCAAAGTTGCCGCTACGGATAGTGTTATTACCCGTTTGAAAGTACAGTATGCTTCCGGTGAATGTATTCCTTCTGCTTATACTGCCAAAACGTATATACCGGCAAATCCTGTAAGCGTTGAGAAAGCGTTCTTCTCTATCTCCGGAGATGAAATCACTAACAAGCATCTGGCGTTCTATCCGGATGAAGACTTCCTCGCAGTAGATAAAACTGCTGATATAGACTATTCGTATGATGGCAGCGGAAGAGTATCTATCCGCAACGGTACGGACTATGGTATACTGGTTTGGCCTAACCTGTATGGCAATGAAAATTACTATACCTATACCGGCAATAACATTACGCACATCGTAGCACAGAAAGAACAAGCTGGTTATACCCTGGACAATACATTTGATGCCCGCAACAGTCCGTTCAATATACAGGGAGGCGTATTATACTATCTGAACCTTATCTCCTACCCTGACGATGAATATTTTGAGACACTGGCAGTGGATCGCAACAACCCAACCAAAATGGTATATAAAGGTACGGATACATCTAACAGCCATGTTACCATAACATTCACCTTGACATACAGCTATGATGGATTGAGCTACCCTGTGAAAGTAAATATCCACGAAGCAAAACAGGATGAAATTTATGGCGATAGCCAGACTAACCACGGCACATACCTGTTCTCTTACTACTAGTATATAAGTCTATAGCAAAACCAAGAGAGGCCTCCCGCGGGGGGCCTCTTCTATTTATACCAGCCAGATGTATACCTGCAGGCAGAACGTAACAGGCCCCCTGAACCTTCAACACGGCAAATTTGTTACATTCATGTTGGGCAGCGTTTTCCGCAATCGGCATTTCTGTCGGTCAGCTGCTCTGCGTGGTTTTCAATTTATGTAGCAAAACATTGGCCTTGTCAATATACTTATGTACCTTCCTTGGTCGTTTATAGGTAGTCGTATATAAAAATTCAAAAACTATGTACGTACGATTCATTCTACTGCTGTTTGTATTATTGACCGCGTGCCAGTCGGGCAGGATTGCCTGCCCCGAGCCGAAGTTTGCCAAACTGAAAAAATCAACTCCGCACCGGAGCTACTATTCGCCACAATTCTCTGCAGCGAATGAAGCCGAAGAAGAAAACCGGCAAACCAAGGGCACCCGACCCAATTCGAAAATGATCACGCATGTGTCGGTTGAAGAATGGGACTGTCCACAACCCGGCAAGAAAAAGTATATGCCGAAAGAGGTTAAGCAAAACATTCGCAAAAACATGAAACGGATATCTTCCGATAAACAGAATGAAGCTGATTCTGTGCAGACCCAATCAAACAGACGTTAATAGCTTTTCTTATCAACAGGTTCCTATACCTTATCATCGAATCAATTCGTACTTTTCGGAAAGAATTTTTTCCACCGTATGAATTGGTCTGAGAAAATGAATACTCCATTTCCTTTTTACCTGGATGATGATCGAAAGAATATCATTTTCATCCTGGTAGTAAGTCTTTTTGTAGTAGCATTTCTCAGTATTTATCAACCGGCATTCTCCCAGCATGTGCCGCTTTCCGTTGCGCAAAACTTTCTGTTCGGAGGCGTTACGTTCGCGATTCTCTTCATCGACATTATACTGTTACCCAAATTTTTTCCAAAGGCATTCGATAATTTTACACTTGGCAAGTATATACTTATCACTATACTGCACCTGGTGCTTATCGGTATCGTCAGTACTATTATCGATGAGTTATTTATCTGCCCGCAACTAACGTTGTGGCAAAATATAAAAGGTGCAAACCTGCAGGTTGCTCTTACCGGCTTTATGCCTGTAACAATTATTTTTCTTTTTCTGAAGAACAAGATGCTGCAACAAAATCTGAAAAGCGCGCTAACAGCAAACCAGCAACTTGAAAAGATCAAGACCTTAAAAAAGGAAGTAACAGTTAAGCCGGGCGCCAACAGTCTCATCGTGCTTCATTCGGATACGAGTGAAACACTCAGCCTTCATCTGCCCGATCTTTTATTTATTGAAGCCGATGACAACTACGCTACCGTTGTATGGAAAAACGGACAAGGCATTCAAAAGAAATTGCTGCGGGTAAATCTCAAGAACCTGGAGACGCAGATCAATAATTCGTTTGCTATTCGCTGTCATCGTTCGTACATCGTTAATGTCTATGCGATCAGCAACATTACCGGTAACACGAACGGTTATAAGCTTCAGATACTGGATACCGATCACCTCATACCGGTTTCGCGAGCCAAGGGAAAAGAGCTCATCGAAAAAATACAACAATTACGAAACGTGATGGAACTAGCCTGACCGTTGTAAAAAAGGTAATCGTTCCCATTCACCATCTGCCACAAAAGGCTTCCTTTTGCCCCATCGACTCGCCATCCGCGACAAGCAAGCTCCTGTTTACTTCATTGCACGGCAATTTTCATCAGCGGCCTCTTTCTTCGCGTAATCAATTTTAAAACTACAGCTTATGAAAAAATATATTCTCACCATCGTATTGGCAGCCGCTGTGCTGACCGCATCCGTTGCTCAGGAAAAAACAGCACCACGCACTGAGTTCACCGTAGAACTATCAACTTCTTCGCTGGAAATAAAAGCCGGTGAAACAAAAGAACTCACATTAACACTGAATCGCTCGAAGCAATATTCGAAATCAAAAGCAACGCTGGGTCTTTCATCGGGTTTGCCGGAAGGCGTTACCGTAACGTTCGAACCAACAGAAGGTGTATTGGACAATAGTATTGTAAAAGTTGCCGTAGCAGAGCATGCAAAGGCAGGAAGCTACATGATTATACTCAACAGCACGATGCAACATAAAAGCAAAGGTGCAACACTAAAGCTTGTTGTAACAGGCGGAGCAGGAGAAGCAGTTTCTAAAAATTAGTCATGAGCTGTCAGCTGCGAGTTTCGAGTTTGAAACGGCAGCTGACAGTTTTATAGTTTTTACTCCAGTCGGATGCTTTCTATAGCAATGCCATGTTTGGCTTGTAGCTGATCAACCGCGATGCCAGGACCAATTGATACCTGGATCGTTTCTACACCACTGATATCAAAATCACATACTGCTGACGGCTTGAAGAAATAGGGGAGGAAACCCGGATACGGTCTCGGCAGTGTTACAAGGTTTACACTTTTAAGATCCGTCAGATTAATGCTATAATCAGCTGCGTCTACCCCTACCGTTATAACGCCACCATACGCAGAGCCATCGCGCATTACCAGCGCCAGTTGTAACTTGCACGGACTTCCATTCATTGCCCGGCCGCGAAATACCAATCGCTTGCTCTGCAACACGTCTTGCTTACGACCGGAGATTTTCTGTCCAAAGAAGAAGCGCATGGAATAATCGTGTATGGCTTCACCATTTTTATTTTCCGGATCGACCTCAAACAATTTGGCAACATTTACCTGCAACTCGGCTTTGCCCGGTTCGGCAGCAGGAACTATAGTCGAACTGCGAAGCCACTGCCGTGATAGCGCACTGGCATCTGTAGCGGCATTGAATATATATACCGGTGCATTCTTACTGAGTACGGCCACTGTATACGGTGTGCCGTAAAAATCCCAATCAGACGGTTTGCTTTCCAGCGCAGCGGAGCCGGTATAGTATATATCATTTGCTTTTGCAGTAATGAAATACCGAAGCATTCCGGCCTTAATATACTTTTCAGGAAGTATCAGCCGATAGGTATAGCCACTTACATGCTCCATGGGCAATACGTCCGGACGCCACCCCGAACCAAACACACTCACCTCTACAGATTGAGGAATATTTTTGGTAACAATCGTTGCCTCCATGGTATGACTGTTGCCTTCTTCAAGTTCTGACGATGGCTTATGCAAGATATATACCTTGTCTACCTCGGTTGCAGGGGCTGTAAATTCTCCCAGAGTAATATTTTTATAGCGGGTTTGTGCATTTACGTTCGTTGTTACGCCTTGCTTCGTTATGATATACGTTCCCGGTGCAACAGTAATCGTGTTGCCTTGTGCCTTTGCTGTATATATATTACCGGCATTAATACCTTTAACCGTATAGTTGCTGCCCAGATCCGGAAGCACAATGGACAACGGCCATGTTCTGTAGTTTACCACCGCGATCTTTTTCTTCGGACTGTTTTGTCCAAACGGATCGTTTATCCATATAGCATCCGGTAACACTTCAAGTCTCCATACCCCAGGTTCAATGCGATCGAGGAAGTAGGCCCCGGTGCCGCTATATTTTACGATCGGAGAATTTCCCCAGCCTGCAATTTCCTGCAGTTTATCAACAGCCGCTGGTGTTGTTGAGGTATGATTGGTATAGAAGAATTTAGTTTCCGTTACCATCTCCGCCAGGTCCTTCTCATAACTCACTTTGAAATTTCCGAACGATGCATTGGCCGGATAGCTCCCATAGTTTTTATATAATGGTACCTGGTGAAATACCTCAGCCGATATTTTGAGACTCAATGCTTTTTGAGGAGCATACGCCAGGTTCATGTAGTGTGTATTATACTCCGTGTTTACATCGGCTATATAGGTGGGGTCGTATGCAAAGTGTGTTGCAATCTGCATACCGGCTTCCCGGAAACTTCTGGCCATGGCCGGGTATATATAGGAGCGACCAACATCTGCCGCATCAAATTCATACACCAGTTTAGCAATCTTTTTAAATTTGGCATTCGAGGCAAACGGTATACTATATTTATCAACGTTGGGGAGTAGGTTGCCGCCAAGCTCGTGGCCTGAACCTAAACCAGTAGGGTACCACTGAAATGTACCACCCTGTATACCGGCATTGAAGTACGCATCGGCTAGGTGGACACCGTGACTGATGTTGTAAAATACAGGTTTCTTGCAGCCCGTGTTCTTCATTGCCTTGATCATGCGACTAATGAAAGTCGTTACTTTTTCTGGTGCTTCACCATGGTGCGGTTCATTGGAGATTTCGAAGGCAATAATATCCGGATCGTTCTTATAAGCTATGCCGGTATAGGGGTTAACATGATTCAAAAATTGATACAAGTATTTCTCCTGCGCCTTGATGGCATCTTCATTTGTGAGACACGCTTCTTTTCCATACTTCGTAGAAAAACCGGGGGTCTTTTCTTCCGGCTCCGGGTATCCATTTGGCCAGTACGCTATCGGGGTTAGCATGAATTTCATACCACGATCTTTCATTTTCTTCAACATATAGTCAAAGAGTTTGAGGTGTTCATTATTCAATATATTTCCCACGCTATCGCTGATCTCACAGTCCCATACGTGTACTCGGTACAAGTCAAAACCCAGTCGCGCAAAATGGTATACATCGTTATCGATTGCCTGCTCTAGCGGGATATCCTTCTTTTTCGCTGCGCGATAGCCGTGCGCAAACGGTGCCGTATAGTTTACACCGAAAGCACGCACTTCTTCATTTGTTTTACCCCAGCGCATTACGCCATTCTTATCTACATATACATCGTTCGTCTTTTGAGCCACTGCCCCGATGCATACAAACAGTAAAAGAACAATGCATAAAAATTTTATATACTTCATCATTACTTCGCTTGTCTCCTTATAGTTAAAATTTACTAAGCTCCATTTCGCGATCACTATTCACGAAAAGTGTTCACGCAGATGTTATTTGTAAGCGTGCTTGGTATAATCTATAGCCTCCACCGTGTTACCGGCAAAATCAAAGAACGCGCAGTTCTCCCACGAAGAACCCGTGCCCCACAGGTCTTTCATTTGTGAGCTGATCCATGCAGGTTCCCAGTATATTATACCCTGACCGCCACCGTCCAATATCTCCTGTGTCATCTTTATCATGATGTCGGATTGACCTTTTTTGGTATAGGGATATCCTGCAATAGCCGATTGACTTCCAAAGTGATTATTATAGTTATCGTTGCTACTGGTAGTCCATGGGTAGGCCGTTTCGAGGATAAGCACGGGGCGGTTATACTTACTTTTAAATGTCGCTATCTTATCAGACAATTGATCCAGCCCTACCGTTGTGTGCCACAGCGGATAGTATGAAAAGCCAATCATATCAAACCCTGTAACAGTACCTTTCGTTGTCATGTTATCAAACCACCATTCTACATTCTTGGGATCTGCAACATGCAACAGTGTTTTTGTTTTTATCGCAGAGTTTGCCGCTACCGCCTTTACAGCATCGAGTGCTCCGTTTACAACTGTTCCCATTTGCTGCCAGGCTCCGTTGCAAACATTGCAGGCAGGGAATCCATCGGGTGCTTCCGTATATAGAAAGCCGCAGTTGGTTTCATTACCAATCTGCACCAGTTCGGGCATCAGTCCTTTTGCATTCAGATACGACAACGTGCTATGGGTATAATTATATACTGAATCTCTGAGCACGGCTATATCTTTAATATCCCTCCAGGCTGCCGGTATCTTTTGATTTTCCGGATCGGCCCACGTATCAGAGTAATGAAAATCAAGTAATATAGCCATGCCTTGTGCACGTGCCAACTGAATGGACTTCGCTACATCCTGCAAATCGTTATAGCGTTGCGTACCGGCATCGCCATATACTTCCTTCGTCCAGGAAGGATTGTGCCACAGGCGAAGACGCATAAGGTTGGTGCCGTGCTCCTTAAAAATTACATACGGACTTTTCGTGATGCCGCCATCTTTATATATACCCTGATGATCGAGTATCTGGTTGACATACGAAAGGTCGGCCCCCAAATAAAAACCGGTGAGGTCGCGGGGTTTCTGTTCTTCCACTTCTTCCTCAGGCTCGGTTAGTGTCTCATCTTCCTTGCAATTCACGAATGAGAGCAGACCGATCGTAAGCACCAGCGGCCATATACTTTTGAATTTCATTTCGACTTAAACATTAATAGATATATACTGAATTATAGTGCTAGTTAAACGCACTGAATCCTTGCAGCGCTTTCCAGCTAAAATCAAATAGTGTTGCATTCTCCCAGCTTGAACCATTCTCCCAATCCGTAGCAGACGATCCGTTGTAGGCTGTCCAATCAGGTTCCCAGTATACTACGCCGACTCCGCGATTGTTGGGTATAGATTTTACAGTTGCCATGAGTTGTTCCAGAAATGCCTGTTGTCCTGCCGGAGTAAGCGGATAACCGGAAATCAGACTTCCTGATCCCAACACATTGCCCGCTTGATCAACATAACCGGTTGTCCATGGATATGCGGTCTCAACCACGATGGCCGTTTTACTATACCACGATGTCAGGTTGTTTAACTGGTTATATACATCCGTGAAACTTTTACCGTGCCACTGCGGGTACCACGAGAACCCCATGATGTCGTACTGTATACCAAATTTACTACAGCGCCAGAAGAAATTATCAGCCCATATACCGGCATAGTGTAACATTACTTTTGTATTGGGAAACACGGCCTTCACAGCATTATACCCGCTGTTGATAGCATACTCGAAACTATTGTCCCAATTGGTATCGCTGTCTGCAGACACCTTGAACGTTGGCCAGAGAAAACCTGCGTTGATCTCGTTACCGATCTGCACAATAATTGGTGTTGTTCCCTGGCTCTTGAGCTGGTTCATAACATCGGTGGTATAGGACCATATCTTATCGATCAACTGTTGTTGTGTAAGACTACTCCATGCTGCAGGTTTTGTTTGTGTACCGGGATCAGCCCACGTATCCGAGTAATGAAGTGTCAGCATGAACTGCATACCCTTCGCCACAACTTTTTTAGCTTGTTCCTTTACCGCTGCGAGGCTACATTCTTTATGATTAGCATCCGGATTTACCCATAAACGCAGGCGCACCAGATTTACATTGGCACTCTTCGCTATATCGAACACTGTACCGGCCGTGCCATTGGCATAATAAAATTTACCACCGCGCTGCGTTTCAATTTTATAAGCGAACGACAGATCCATTCCGCGGTAAGTAAGTCCGCTTGCTCTTGCATTCGCAGATGCCTGTTCGGATTGTATGGTCTCATTCTCCGCGCTTTTCTCCTCTATAACAACCTCCTGTTGACAGCCCACAAAAAATACCAGCAGCCATACGGCTGACATCGTTACTATATATTTCTTCATGACTAACAGTTTTATATGTATATATTTTGAGAATCAAGGAAGGATGTGCAAGGCAACCTGGCCCACACATCCGGATTGGTTGGTTAGTAGCGATCAGTTGGTATACCCATCGTTTTGTTCAATGATGCCTTTTCCTTCTATGATCACAGCGCTTGGTATCGGGAACAATACCTGGTAATCTTTAGCGTCTTTACCACGTGCTTTGGCACTCGATATAAATTTACCGTGACGGATCAGATCCTGTCTGCGTACACCCTCTGCAAATAACTCACGACCGCGTTCGTCCAATATAGCATCGCGGAACTCATCCTGCGTCATGTCTTCAAAATCAGCAACGTTGCTGCGACTGCGTACTTCATTAACATACGCGTATGCTTCGGCCGGGCCGCGTTGTTCGTTGATCGCTTCCGCTACCGACAGATATACTTCTGCCAGACGGAACACCACTGCATCGATCGCGTATCCCGGGCCATCTCCGTTAAAGGAAGTATACTTCAACGGCAGCGGGCCTTTCCACCAGGTATCGGTGCGATCTACTTCTCCCCAATCGGCTGTATAAGCGTCAATGATCACCGACTTGCGTTCATCGTTCGCATCAAATTTATCGAAGAAACTCCACGGCATGTTGTAACCGCTCCATCCACCTACTTTACGCGTGATTGATCCCGCCTGGCGGAAATCAGAAGGCAACACTTCCTGTATATAGTAGTTTGGTGTAGCATCGCTCGCAGGCACAGCATAGATCAACTCGTTGTTACCGCGTTTTGTAAATATATCGGCATAGTTTGGTTCAAGAGCATATCCCATTTCGAGTATCTCTTTTCCGATAGCTTCAGCTTTTGCCCACTGTTTGGTATGCATATATAGTTTCAACAATACCATTCGTGCTACACCTTTGGACACACGGCCCCACTGTGAAGTATTTCCATTATACATATCTTCCAGGTCAGGGATTGCCTCTGTAAGATCTTTCTCCATCTGCGCAGTGTATTCGGCATCGCTCAGGCGTGGTGTTATCTGGGTGTCATTGAGGGTAGCCGGATCGAGTTTTACATTTACCGGTCCGAAGAAATCATAGAGTATATACATAAGCCAGGCACGCAGTACTTTCGCTTCGGCTACATATTTCTTGCGTACTTCTTCTGTTCCGCCGGTAGCATTGCTGATCTTGTTGATCACATCCGTAGCACGGGCAACGTAGCGAATCTTATAGTATACGGTCTCATTCGAACCTGACCATGTAGAAGGGCCGAATGTAAAGTTCTCCAGGTTTGGGTCCCAGCCATTTACCATCTCATCCGTAGTAAGGATACTGCGCATCAGGTAAGTTTTATTATCGGCATTGTAGAGTGAGTTATACCACACACCATCACCGGGATCAGTCATGCCCCAGTTGGTGGAGAATGGACTATATAACGCAACTACTGCTACATTAAAGTCTGCTTCGGTTTTGAAAAAGTTCTCAGGACTTACCTGCGTGTATACTTTTGTTTCGAGCGCATCGTCACAGCTTGCCAGTGGCACAAGTATAGCTGCCATGGCGATCAGTGTACGCATCAGGGAACGCTTGCTATAGTGATGTATATTTTTCATACGTACGTTCATTTTAGAATTTGAGATTAACACCAAAGGTTGTTGACAATGCCTGTGGATACGGGTTCACTTCCGTGAACTCCGGATCATACCCGTTATAGTTCGAGAACACGGCCAGGTTCTGCACATCTACGAAGACGCGTGCTGACTGAATGAACTTCCTGTTACCCCATAACTTATCAGGTAAACGATAACCCAATGTTATATTCTTCAGACGAACAAAGCTCGCTTTCTCCAGGTAGAAATCATGTGTACCGGTAGGGTTGCTTCCGCTATACGGGTTGCTCGCTATACCAGGCAGGTCGCCCGTTGAATTTTCCGCTGTCCAGATGCGCGATACATCGGTTAATGTATTCTGCGAGTTGGTGTTCGCGATGCGCAGTGGATCATAGAAGCCAGAGTAATTATTGAACGCTGATTGTCCTAAGAAACCATAGAAGAAGAAGTTCAGATCGAAGTTCTTATAGGTAACAGTATTACCCAAGCCTACATTCCACTTCGGACTGGTGTTTCCCAGCATCACTACATCTTTACTGTTCAGTTCACCATCACCGTTGCTGTCGATATATTTAATGTTACCCGGTTTGGCACCTGCCATGTAGGAAGGCACATCGCCTGTGCTGGTAATGATACCATCGGTGCGCCAACCGTATACTGCGTTGATCGGATCGTTCTCCCCTATATATTCCGGTAATGCCACCTGCGGATTACGTTCTACCCAATATGCTTTGAAGGTTGAGACGTTGAGCGTAGTAGTCCAACGCAAAGAACCATTATCAACGTTGGTTGATGTAAGCGAAAGCTCAATACCCTGGCTGCGGGTAGACCCTACGTTGGCAGCTACTTGCCCATCGGCATTGTTGGACGGAAGTCTGTTGAAGTCCAATAGATCTTTTGCTGTACGTTGGTAAATTTCGAAGGAACCACTGAGGCGGTCGCTCCATAATCCAAAGTCGAGACCAACGTTGATCATCACATCGGTTTCCCAGGTCAAATTCTGATTACCAACCTGCGCGAGCGTTACACCATTATAATAGGTGTTACCAATGAGGTAGTAGAAACCTGATTCATACAAGTCGAGTGCATTTGTTGGTGAGATACGATCGTTACCCACTGTTCCGTATCCCGCACGCAGTTTCAGATCAGAGATAAGTGTTGAGTTCTTGAGGAAATCTTCCTGATTGATACGCCATGCAGCCGATATACCGGGGAAGAATCCATATTTATCTTCCGGGAATGTGCTGGAACCATCGCGTCTGCCGGTGAACGTAACGATATATTTATCGAGAAGTGAATAATTCGCTCGGAAGAACTGCGATATCTTGGTTGCGTTTGGCGAACGATATGAACTCATAATCGCCTTCTCCTTATTGGCACCTATACCAATGTTATTATACTGTAATGCATCGGTGAAGAAATCAACGGCCTGCATGCTGAACGACTCCTGCACGCTGTTATAGTATCCGGCACCGAGTACCAGTGAAAGATTACCGGGACCGACTTTTTTATCGTACGTAAGGAATGCTTCCGTTGTATAGTTGTCCAGACTACCCTGTCCCAATTGCGCCATACCTTCCGGTAACTGCGAGTTCTGCACTGCGCGTGGCAAATAGAAGTTACGCGTAGATGATTGCTTATCGATACCTACTACTACATTACCTTTTAAGGCATCAGTGATTTTTACTTCCAGTGTTGGCGAAGCAATGATGCGGCTCGTGCGCGTTTTATCTTTAATAGCAAGGAACGCTACGGGGTTGGTAATAAGCGGATCGAATGTCTTCGTATAGTTACCATCTTCATCGTATACCCCCACCGTTGGCGAGAATGCATACGCAGATTGCAGCATGTTATATTTCTCCACACCACCCGCGTTCGCACCAGACGATGCGTTGTTGTTGTTGATCTGGCTTAACGTAAGGTTCAATCCAAACTTAACCCGACCTCCGAGTTTTTGCTCCAGGTTTACGCGACCGGTATAGCGAACAAAATCAGAGTTCTCCAGAATAGCTTTGTTGTTATAGTAGTTGAACGAAGTATAGAGTTTGGTTTTATCCGTTCCTCCCGAAAGCGAAATGTTGTGTTCCTGTATACTTCCATTGCGCATTACCTTATCGGTCCAGTCAGTACCGGCACCGGCAGTGCGAATTTGTTCATCGGTAAATTTCGGAGTAAACGCACCTACGGAAGATGGATCGGTAGTGCCATACGGAGCAATTCCGTTATCATAGAGATATTTATCTTTCGCCAAACGATTCTGCTGTTGCATGAACTGTGTGGCATCGAGCAGGTCATAATAATCTTTCGGAGATTGTATAGTATAGCTTCCGCGATACTCTGTTGTTACAGCTCCGGCCTTTCCACGCTTCGTAGTAATCAGCACAACACCGTTTGCTGCGGCAGATCCATATATAGCGGTAGCACTCGCATCTTTCAATATATCGATCGACTCTATATCGGAAGGATTTATACTGCTGAGCGGGTTGCGATCTACACCACCATAGTATCCTAAATTACTGTCGTTAAGCGAAGGCTCAGCGCTGCCGTTGTTGAGTACGGGTACACCATCAATGACATATAGTGGAGTATTATTTCCGTTCGGAGAGATAGCACCACGAATATTTACATTGAGACCACCACCGGGCTGGGCGCTGCGTTGTGTGAGGTTAAGTCCGGCAGCACGACCTTGCAACAGGTTATCAATCGAAGTGTTAGCAACCTGCGGAAGTTCGGATGCCTTTACCGATGACACAGCACCGGATATATCCTCCCTGCGTTGTGTACCGTATCCAACCACCACAACTTCACTCAGCGTCTGGATGTCGGGCATCATTTGAATATTTACCGAGGTCTGGTTGTTGATCGCCAGCTCTTCAGACAAGTATCCTATAAAAGAGAAAACCAGTGTTCCCGAACTTTGAGACTCTGGTATAGAAAGCGAGTAAGCACCAGCCTGATCGGAAACAGTTCCCAAACTTGTTCCTTTTAAAAGAACATTCACACCGGGCAGCTCACTTCCGTTTTCATCCGTAATCTTTCCCGTGATAACCTTCTGCTGTGCCTGGAGACCGTAGCACACCGTTATCAGCATGGCCATTGTAAAGAGTAATTTTTTGATCATACGTAGATGGTTTAAGTTTTTCATCAACCGATTGCAATGTACCTTCAAACGATTGCAGCGATTGACACAAATCGTACAGGAATCGACAAAAAACCAACCACGTGAAGTTGGAATCCTTCTTTTTGCATGAATTTTCAGTCATCCGCAACGGATGGTGCACACGCGTGCAAAAATCGATTGCATACAAACCAAAATGTAGCGTACTTAATATCGTGATGATGTTTCGTGGTATGATCAACTTCCGCAAGATCCTTCGACCTGTGCTCGGCCTTTTGTTCCTGCTGGCTGGAGTTTGCACCGCTTTCGCGGAATCTCCTTTCTTCTCAACGCTGTCGGTACGCGATGGACTTCCCTCCAACATCATCAGTGCGGTAGCGCAGGATCAGCGTCAGTTTATGTGGATCGGCACTGCCAACGGTGTGTGCCGGTATGATGGTTATCGCTTCATTACTTTTAAAAAAGGAGAAGGTATAAATACGCTACCGGCAAACGAGATCAGTTCGATGCTGGTAGCTGACGATTATTTATGGGTGGGCACCTGGAAGGGACTCTGCAAAATCAACACAGCTACATTTGAAGTAACGCGTATCGACCTCGGTAAAAATGTGGTGGTTCGCACCTTATATAAAGGAGCGAATAATATACTCTGGATTGGTACCGCCAACGGACTTGTTCGCTATACACTGTCCAACGGGGGATATACTGTATATACAGCACAGAATAACCATTTGAGTCATAACACGGTACGTTCGATCTATGAAGACTCACGCGGGAATCTCTGGGTGGGCACGTATGACAAGCTGAATAGACTGGCGAAAGGCAAAAATGCATTTGAGACATTTGATCTGAAAGGCGACTATAAACCTTCTCTGAAGAACAACCTGATCTGCGGAGATATTAAACCTGCTTCTGCACAATCTGATTCATTGGTTTGGGTTGGGACAGAGACTGGTCTTTGTCTTTTCAATACCTATACGAATACGTATAAACGTTATTCAGAAAAAGATATAGCCTTCAGCAACGAGGTAATTAAATGTATATACCCGGATGGTAAAGGAAATCTCTGGCTGGGAACCGATTTCGGGCTTAACGTTTTCAATCCATCCACCAAGACCAACGAGGTATATTTTCACAATCCACAACTGTCCTATTCCATTGCCAACAATGTTATCTGGCAGATCTATGAAGATACCGGTGGCGTAATCTGGTTTGTTACTTCCAACGGGTTAAGCAGGCTCAACAAGTTCAGAAACTTTTATACCTATCACGAAGTATCGTACCCGATTAACAATGAAACCATTGGCAACCAGGTAAAGTCTGTATTGGTAACGCGTAAAGGTATACTCTGGCTTGCCACATTGCATGGCGTTATCCGCTTTGATCCTGTAACCAAAACGCGCAAAGTTTTTGAAACCGGTGCTCCGGAAAATAATCGCATTCAACTGAATAATACTTTTGCTTTAGAGGAAGATGACTACGGTCGCATCTGGATCGGCACAGCGGGCGGTATAAATATATGGGACGAAGTCAACCAGAAGATGTATGCCATCAGTGCAAATGCTACCAATGGACTTACTTCAAATTATATAGCACGCTTTACAAAAGGTACCGATGGCTCCTTCTGGGTAAGCGCGTGGGAAGGCGGATTGTTCAAAGTTGTAGGGAACCTGCGCGAGCTTTCCTCTATACATTTCGAACTGGCCGGAGATTTCGGTTCGTCCAAAAATGTAAGTGGAGCCAATGCTATATGGGCCACACATTATGCCGAACTATTTCGCATTGATCTGCAATCGCACAAAAGCACGAGTATAAATGCATTCAATGCTGTGTCCAACAAAAAGGACATAAGCTGTTTATACTTTTCCCGAAGAGGAAGTTTATGGGCTGGCGTGCCCAACGGGCTGATCGAATATAAACCGCAAAAAGACTCTGCTATATTCTACCCGGCAACTACAGGTAACGATGTAACCCTGGCGAGCATTACCGAAGACAGCGAAGGAAATATATGGTGTGCTGCCAATAACTTTATTCTGAAATTCTCTGTTCCCGATCATCAACTTGAAATATTCCCGCTTGAGAAAGATATACCTTTAAAGAGTTTCTTTGACGGCTGTGTGGCAAACACTCCGGAAGGCGATATAATTTTTGGCGGGGACAACGGCTATATACGACTTTCACCAGCCATCAAACCCAACGTGTTCGAGCCGAACATTTACATCACCACACTCGAAATCAATAACAAGATCATTGCTACCGATGAAGCAATTGATGGCACGATACTGCTTCAGAAAGATATAGCGGTTACCGATAACTTAACGTTGGACTATGCACAACGCTCACTCGCCTTCGAGTTTTCATCCTTGCATTACTGGCAACCTTCGAGCAACGTATATGCCTATAAACTCGAAGGCTTTGATCGTGATTGGAACTATGTTTCAGGATTAAAGAACTTTGCCGTATACTCCAATCTTTCTCCCGGCACGTATACTCTTTCGGTAAAGGGTACGAACAACTATGGTATATGGAGTGATCGCATCGCTACCATCAGCATTCGAGTAAAGCCACCGTTGTTTTTAAGCACCGGATTTATTTGTCTGTATGCCGTGCTGGCGATAGCAATAATCATTATATCGCTTCGAACATACTCTGCGCGACTCCACCTGAAGAATGAATTGAAGATAACGCGCATGGAGAAAGAACATGCTGAAGAGATCGTTCAAACCAAGCAACAGTTCTTTGCCAATATCTCGCATGAACTACGAACACCGATCAGTCTCATATTGCCACCGATCCAGCAACTGCTCAAGCAAAACAACTTACAGGAAGAGAATAAAAGATTACTGTCGCTTGCTGAGAAAAATTCACACCGACTGTTACGTGTCGTAAACCAGATACTGGATTTCCGTAAGCTTGAAAACGATAGTCTGCAGTTGCGTGTTACTTCTTTTGATATTGTCTCCTTCTGCCAGGAGATGTATTCGCTCTTTACCGATAAAGCCGCGCGCAAAGAGATCACGTTTGCGTTCAACAAAGGTATAGATGAATGCCTGGTGTGGGCCGATACCGAGAAGATTGAAACCATTCTCTTCAACCTGCTCTCCAATGCATTCAAATTTACTCCTAAGGGTGGAAGCGTTCACCTGATGGTAGAACTGCATGGCAAGAGTGATATTTATAGCAAGGGCGCTATTGAAGTAACGGTAAGTGATTCCGGTATAGGTATACCGCCGGATGAACTGGCCCATATATTTGAGCGCTTTTACCAGACACATGCTGCAAAGAAAATGGAAGCAGGATCCGGTATAGGATTAACACTGGTAGCTGAATATGCCAAGCTTCACCACGGTGAAGTAAAAGTAGAAAGCGTAGTAGGTAAAGGAACATCGTTTACATTAATCCTGCCGTTAGGTTCCGAGCATTTCCCATTTGAAGCAGCTGATAGCGATGAAGTAAATCTGATTGCCGTAAAGTCTGCTTATCCCGATGATCACGCTAAAGCCTATCGCTACGGACTGGAGTCTGGCAAACCGTTAGTCCTTATCATTGAGGACAATTATGATATAGCAGAATTTATACAGGTGAGTCTCAAGGGCAAGTATAATTTTGTTACCGCGCAAAATGGCGAAGAAGGTTTAGCAAAGACCAACAGTTTTCTGCCCGACATCATCATCAGTGACATTATGATGCCGGTGATGGATGGACTTTCCATGTGCAGGAAAATAAAGAGTAATCCGAAGACCAGTCACATATCCATTATTATACTTACCGCCAAAGGACTTACCTCTCAACAGATTGAAGGTTTGAGCACTGGTGCCGATATATACCTTACCAAGCCTTTCGAGATTGAATTGCTCGAAGCGCACATCGATCACTTACTGAAACGCAAAAAAGAACTCGCAGATTATTTCCGTCACGAACTGATCGTTCAGCCTTCTGCCTCCACGGCCGGTGAAAATGTAGACGATAAATTTATTCGCAAGGTGATGAACATCATCGAAGCCAATATATCCAATGCTGATTTCAGCGTAGAGATGTTGAGCGAGGAAGTTGGCATGAGCTCTACGCACCTATACCGCAAGCTGAAATCAACAACACAACTTTCTCCTAACGATATCATCCGTAAATACAGGATCAAAAAAGCATCGCTTTTGCTGGGTAATAAAGAAGGCAACATTTCTGAGATCATGTATGAGGTAGGCTTCTCGAATCTCTCCTATTTTTCCAAATGCTTCCGTGCTGAGTTTGGTGTTACACCTAAAGAGTATCAGCAAAAAGTAAGTAAGAGTTCGGTTGAGATTGATTCGGTTAATCCTGCTGATCTTGGTAATCTGTCCGAACAGGATTCTAAGGAGTAAATATATACTTCAGCCATATATTTACTCCGGCTGCAAATCACCACTGGTTCTCTGCACAAACTCTGATGGCGTTACACCAAAGAGTTTTTTAAAACACTCCCGGAAATATTTCAGATCGGTAAAGCCTACTTCGTAGGTAACTTCGGCAATGGTAAGTTGATTTTGTTCCAACAACTGCGCGGCACGTTTCAAACGGATCACGCGTATAAATTCATTGGCGGATTGTCCTGTTAGTGCTTTTAGTTTCCGATAGAGTTGGGTGCGGCTCATACCTACATCGCGACCTAAATCATCTACAGCATAATCAGGATTACTCATGTTCTTCTCGATACTCTCCAATGCCTGCTGCACAAATGATTCATCGGCTGAAGTAAGCGTTACGCGTTTCGGTTCAATGTTCAGCACTTCGTTATCGCGGAACATCTTGCGCATCAGTTCGCGCATGCGCATCAGGTTACGCACTTTTAACTGAAGTACTTTCGGATTGAACGGCTTGGTTATATAGTCATCGGCACCGGTTTCAAGTCCTTCTACTTTAAAGATCAAAGATGTTCTGGCTGTAAGCAGTATCACCGGTATATGCGATGTCTTCACATTCATCTTCAGCTGCGTGCATAACGTGATACCATCCATTACCGGCATCATTACATCGCTGATCACCAGGTCGGGCATTTCCTCCAGCGCTATATCCAGAGCCTCTTTACCTTCGGATGCCTGTAGTATTATATAGGTTCCTTCAAAGATTGACTTGATATAAGCGCGTACTTCGTCATTATCTTCAACTACCAAAAGCTTGGGTAAATCTTTCAGATTATCGCTGACTTCGGGTTCTTTCTCCGGTATATATAGCGGATCGGGTGTGAGCGCAGGGTACCGATCCATAGTCTCAATATCTTTTGAGACCGGCAGCAATTCTGATGCATCAAAATGTGCAGAACCCTTCGGTAATGTTATCGTAAAGCGCGTATAGGAATTTTCTTCGCTCGCCACGGTTAATTTGCCATGATGCATATCGACCAGGCTCTTCGCTAATGCAAGACCTATACCCGTGCCGGTATGATTCTTGTCTTCATCGTAACTGAAGAATGTTTGAAATATACTTTCGAAATGCTCGCGCTTTATTCCCTTACCGGTGTCTTGCACCGTAATCATCACGTCATCCTTACCTTCAATAACCTGCATAACAATTTTGCCACCTTCGGGAGTGTGCTTGAAGGCGTTAGACAACAGGTTGAACATGATCTTCTCAAACTGATCGCGATCGAACCACACTTTTACAATATTGGAAGATGCATAGAACGAAAAGTCAATCTTCATCTGCTCTGCCAGCGTATCAAACGAAAGCTTGACTTCCTTTACAAACTTGATGATGTTACCTTCGGATACTTCGAGTTTAAGATTACCGGATTCTGCCTTCCTAAAATCGAGCAACTGATTTACCAGTCTCAGCAAACGTTGTGCGTTCGCATTTATATTCAATAACTGATCACGCACTTCTTTACCACCTTCTCCTCGATCAAGCAAACTTTGTGATGGTCCGAGTATAAGTGTAAGTGGCGTACGAAACTCGTGCGATATATTCGTGAAGAATTGCAGTTTGGCATAATTGAGTTTCTCCATGTTCTCGCGCTGCAATCGCTCGAGTTTAAGATCGTGCTTGAAGTTAGCACGCATCAACACCAGCATGCGAAACAAATGCAGCAGCACCAATGCCAATACGATATATATAATTCGTGCCCATATTGTTTTCCACCAGGGCGGGTGGATAACAAGCTTTACCGAACTGATCTGTTCGTTCCAAACACCTTCGTTGTTGGCAGCCTTTACTTTAAAGGTATATTCACCGCCATTCAGGTTGGTATAGTTGGCGTAGCGCCTGGAGGCATTGGTATAGTTCCAGTCTTTATCAAAACCTTCCAGCATGTAGGCATATCGTGTTTTCTCAGGAGCGGCATAGTCGAGAGCTGTAAATTCAAATGAGATCGAGTTCTCGTTATACTTCAGCGCCACACGATCTATAGCAGCTAACGGTTTATCCAAAATTACGCGACCATCAAAAGGTTGACCGAAGGGTACCGAGCGATTGAATATCTGGAAATCATTAACTACTACTTTCGGGAAGTTCGGATTGGTAACAACAGCATTGGGGTTGATAATGTTGAAACCTTCTGAGCCACCAAAAAGTAAACGACCGGTATCATCTTTAAAACTTACGTTGTTATAAAAGAATCCACCCTGAATGCGATCGTGGTGATCATAGTGTTTTACAAACTGAGCATCTGAAGGATCGATGATGGTTAAACCGTCCCAGTGGGCAAGCCATAATTTACCGCTGTCATCTTCCTGTATACTTACAATTACATTATTGCTCGGACCTTCTTCGATCTTATGCTGCTTGAACACCTCCGTTCTTCTGTCCAATGAATTAAGACCACCTTCTGTTCCAATCCACAGGAGTCCGGCATGATCTTCATAAATTGCATTGACAAAATCGTTGGATATACCTTCTTCCGTTTTAACAGGATGCTTGCTGAACCGGTGTATATCCAGTGTATCACCTTTGGGTTTAATACGGAACAATCCATTTCCACGTGTGCCCGCCCAAACCGTTCCGGTACGATCTGCATGCAATACAACCAGCGGAGCTTCGCATAACAGTCGATAATCAAACGGAGTAATTTTACCATCGGGAGAAATTCTGTTCAATCCACCACTCCAGCTGCCGGCCCATATATTCCCGGCATTGTCTTCGGTAAACGACATTACATAGTCGCTATTGGCAGGAGATATACCAATGTAGTGATCAAATCGTTTTACCAGTCCGGTAGCAAGCACATCGCGCTGGTGAAACCTATATATACCGCCACCCGCTGTACCCAGCCATACATTGCCGTGCGTATCGGTATAGAGTGTCTGAATGAAATTAACGAAATCATTATCATCACGATCTACAATACGGATTCGCTGAAATGTTTTGCCTTTCAATTTATATAGTCCACCACCGATGGTAGCAATCCAGTAACCATGATCAGTTGAACTGCGCAGTCCTGTTATAATATTTTTACCTTTATCAAACGTAAGGGTTCGAAAAGCTTCAAAATCTTTCGAGTAACTATCAAATTTATTTAATCCCTTCTTGGTACCCACCCACAATACACCACCGCGGTCAAGATATATAGATGTTACCGTACTATGTGAAAGATTTACGGTCTCATCAGCATCACCCAGTAATTTTGTAAAGCGATTAACAGCGGGATCAAAAAAAGCTAATCCTTTTTCGGAGCCGGTTATAATATAGGGATTCGTGCCGGAAACCACGTACATGGAACGTATCAGGCTATAGCTTTGTACTTTGTCAGGTATAGCATAGTTGGTAATAACGCCATCTTCCAGTTTCTTCAGTCCGCGAATGGTACAGAACCATATAGATGTTTTTCCTTTTAAACTAAGTTCGCGAACCTTGAATATATAGTTGTGATGGTACTGATTGACTACATCCTGCGTATAACGATAAGTTCGAAATGTATAGTTACCCGAATCCTGCTTTACAACTTTACTCAATCCGTTAGCCGTAGCGATCCACAACTCCTTCGAAGATGACAGGTATATATCGGTAACAATATTATTCGCGAGTGAAGTAGTGTCATTGTCGCCGGCAAAGAAAGGTATAAATTTATTGTTTGCATCATCGTAAACATTCAACCCATTGTCTGTACCTACCCACAAGTTGCCTTGCTGGTCTTCGCCGATACAACTTACATAGTTGTGTGAAAGGCTGCCCATATCCTGTGCGTTGTGAATGAACTGAAGAAATGTGCCGGTACTTTTATCAAAGCGAAACAAGCCTCCCATGTGCGTGCCTACCCACAGATAGCCATGGTGGTCTTCAAATATGGCGGTGATTTTATTGCTCTTGAGTTTACCGGGAGCATTACCCGAGTGATATACAATGGTAGAATATCCATCGTATCGCAGCAGACCAGACCATGTGCCGATCCACAAAAATCCTTCGCGATCCTGGAGGATGCAGTTAATTGAACTTTGAGACAACCCCAGCTTCTCAGGAAGCTGATCAAAAATAATTTCTTTATCAGGAAGCCCGGAAGGTTGAGCTACGACCAATCTTAGTATACATATAAAGATGGCAGTAGCCCAATATTTTTTCCGAACGATATGCATGTTGTTTCTTATCTGCCGAAGTCATCCTGCACACGCACGATGTCGTCTTCGTTGGAAGGCTGACTCGCATCCGTATGCTGCCATATTTCCGAGATCATACCCCAGCCTTTAAGTCCTACAAGACGATGGCGCTGTCCGCAGTTCAGACGGATGATCTCACCGATCTCCAGTTTTTGAAGTGGTCCTTCTGTATCCGTTTGACTTGTAATAACTCCAGCCTCACCTGCTACAAGTTTCCATATCTCTGCGCGTCTGTGGTGATACTGCCACGACAAGCGTTTATCCGGCTGCACCATCAGAATTTTCGGACTCAGCTTTTCGCTGATCTTGAGATCATTTATCTCGATGCCCGGAAAAAAGTGACTGGCAAATTGCCGTGCCTGTGTCTCATCGATCACAAAGAATCCTCCCCACGGACGTTCAAAATCTTTTGCTACTACTTTCAATCCTAACTCATCAAGGTACGATTGTACTTTGCTGAAAATTTGCTGCTTAGAGTCTGTGTTAGAAAAAGTTACCATTTGGGTTTAATTACATTAGATGTGTATTACCGGATGCCTTGGCGGTTTACGCTGGGGATCCGGTCTGAAATATCGGTAATCCGAAATTAATTTCGTACTGCATCTACTGTTTTCGGGTAATCATTTTATAAGTGTTTTGCCTGGCTCGTACATATTCTGAATGTCACTTTCAAAAAGCGAATGTTCGTCTTGATAGAAGCGCACAAAATCTTTTTCAGATGTATGACCGGAATACGGAGCATAGTGATGTATTTCGTTGGCATTGCGCCACACGAGGACGTAAGCGACTTCAATGTCTTTGTTTGCCTTTAGCGGCTCCAGTATAACTTGTGTAAACCATTCAGGGTTGGTAACGCCTTCCAAACCAGTCTCTGTGAGTGCAGCCACTTTGTTACGCTCTTTGGCGAGTGAAGAGATGGTGCGCATTACAGTAATAAAATCCTGTTGTTGTTCACTTGCTGATTTTTTATTCCAGGTAATACCCACATCCATATAGTCATCCAGTCCTAACAGATCAACGTAGTCATCGCCAGGATAAGCATATAGGTAAGAAACTTTCGCATCCTGCAGGTTCATACGACTTCTGTCGGGCGAAAATGAATAGATAATGTTACGGAGCTTCTTTGTATCACGCAGGTATGTTACTGTAAATTTCCACAAGGCTATATATTCCTGCTCGGTGCAATGTCCTTTTCCCCACCAGAACCAATCACCGTTGTGTTCGTGATATGGGCGGAATATTACTGGTATAGATGTGCTTCCATCTTTGCAATTCTTCAGAAAATCTGCTACGGCATCGAGCTGCTTTACAAAGTACGCGTGCTCCTTGCCACCGGGAAGTATATCTTTTACCGCGCGTGTCGTATCCCATGCATTGCGTTTTGACACCGGGTTATCTACATGCCAGGATATCGCGCTAATGCCGCCTCGTTTATAAATAGCGTGTATCCAGTTATGCAACTTCGATATATACTCTTTATCACCAGACTTGCCAAGATTACCTATATCCCACCCGTGTACCGCAGGAAATGCACCACACACATCCTTTACATCCGAACGATCTTTTTCATCTTTCCATTTTACACCATACGCATCAGCATCCTGGTGACCGAACATAATGCCCTGCGATGAAATTCTTTTCAGGTTCACAAATAGTGTTTTTGTTTTATCGGTGGCTTGCTTATCAATCAACGTCTGCGCAGATAGTTGCAATAAACCTGATACCAACGCTAAACAAATCAACATTACTCTCATATATCTAATTCTACTTTGTCATAATAATTATACTGAAAAACGGTACTATAGTATATCCTATAGCATTAAAAAAAGAAGCGTAAACCGCTAATTTAGAAAGCACGACTCCTGACTAAAATGTTACGGAAGTATTAAAGCAACCTTAACTGGGAAAATCACAAGAACACTTGAGGATTGAATCACTACAATTTATCGAGAACAGAGCTATCTATATAAAACCTGCAGAACATAGTCCTGCAGGTTTTAATAATTTCATCTATTTTATCAAGATCACATCATCTATATAGAAGGTCTCATCCTGATCATCCGGTCCTTGAATTCTCCATCCAATCTGATTCCAAGGTGTCGTATTATTTTCACCAAAAATTTTCAAACTGCTTACCTGAAGTTTATAGTAAGTCCATACGTTGGCAGGCACCAGAATTTTCTTAAAATCCTCATATGTATTGAAGGTTCCCGGCTGGGCTGAAGACCACACATAAAGCGTATAGTCTTTTGATGCACCTTTTAACCAGAACGACAAATATTTGTAACCGTCATTGGATATATTATCCCATCCAAAGCCATCCTGGCTCCAGTTACCTTTAGCATATCCCAAAGACAACGAAGCGGTTCCTGATTTAAACTGCGTTGTACTTATAGATGAAGGTCCCCACGATGCATTTTGGAATGCATTGCCCGAAGGATTTATACCATAATCATCCGTAAATATTTGTAAGGCATTGTCAATTGCTACAAATGATTGTGTAGTAGGCGCGGGGCCAGCAGCATTCGTAATTGTTAAGGTAGATTCATAAAAACCCGGATCAGGTTGTGGAAATTTTACCGTGAGTGTTATCGCACTTTTATCAACAATTTCAAGCTCTGTAGTTGTTCCGGTAAAAGTAACCTTCGTTACATCGTCCAGGTTTTTACCTGTCAAAGTAATTTCAGTATCCTGCCTGAAGTTATAGTCGGAAACATCATTAATAGTTGCCAATCCTAAAACAGTAAATGGCACCGTAAATGTTTTGCCGGAAGCATTCTCAAAAATGATATTCTGTTGGCCGGGAACAGCATCAATGGGTACTCTGAAAAGAATGGCGCCATCAGTGTTAAATGTTGAAGTAAAGCTGGCGGGCACATTTCCATTTTCAAAAGTAATTTTCATAATGTCCCTTAAGCCCGATCCGGTAACAGTCAAGAGAGATTTAGAAGCCGCAGACTGTGGTGAAATCTGCGCAACAGATGGGGAGACTTCATCGTCTTTACAGGAGGTCAGGTATAGTGCTCCTGCAAACAAAACCACCTTGAATATTATATTTAGATAATTCTTCATAGTCGATATTTTAACTTTTGAAAAAGGTTTACTTATAATATGGAACAGCAGGTTCTCTTAGCATAGGACTAGCTGTTAAATCTGTTTGCGGAATAGGCAAAAACATTTGACTCGGAGAACTTAATATGATTTTCTCGCTTTGAAGTTTACCGTTAAAGTCATACGATCCTCTCTCTTGTTTGCTTATTATTTCCTTGGCTTTATCAAATCCCTGACGCTGAATGTCAAACCAATAGTCGCCTTCAAAGGCAAACTCATGTCTGCGTTCTGCCAATATATCATCTTTGGTTATGGATGTTAAATCAGGTAAACCTGCTCTCTCTCTTACATCGTTTATCGCATCTAGTGCAGCTCCATCACTGGTAGACGCATCATTACCCAGAATTGCTTCTGCATATATCAATTCAATATCCGCGTATCTAAGAATATAAGTACATATATCAGTCGAAGATCCATTTACATTCTCTCCGTTAGAACCCGGGCCAACAACATATTTCATTGCATTTGCACGTGAGCCATTTTTTGTTTTAAAGGCTTCATCACCACCTATAGATGTAGTATCATAGGTATATCCGTTAGGAAAATTTATATTCGTCCAGTCCTTTCTAAAGAATCCGTGCTGCATGATTGACCAGCCTTTTCTTTTATCTAACGGGTCGTATGATTCTATCAGGTCTATAGTAGGAATTACAGATCCGTAACCTACCCCCGTTGTGGGTTTCAGTAAAGCCTGAGTTCCACAGTAAGCTTGAATTGGATTTCCAATTGAATATCCTCCCGCTGCAATCCATTGCCATGCAAATAATGACTCAACATTATTGTTTGCGGCTGAACTTGTAAACATTTCATAGTAGTCTGGGTAGAGTGAATATTTCTTAGAATCAATTACTAACCCGGCTTTGATTTTAGCATTTGCATAATCTCCTATATAGAGGTAAACTTTAGCCATCATACCAGATGCTGAGAGACTTGTAACTCTTCCTTTCTGACTGGCTTCGCTCGCTAAGTTTGCTTCTGCATACTGTAAATCTTCTAATACATATCTTAATACATCAGCCTGTAGATAACGGGGAGAATTAAATGTACCGGAAGAAGCGAAAGCAACTGGGTCGTCAACAATAGGTACATCACCAAAGGCTCTGGCTAGAAAGAAAAAAGCAACCCCTCTCATAAATCTTGCTTCCGCGATACCCTGGATCAGATAGGCCGGATCAGACACTTTTGCTTTCTTATTCTCAAGTGTTTGAATCAGTGAACTTGAAGCGCCAACAACAGAATATAATGAAGCCCAGCTGGAAGCAACTAAAACATCGCTACTTGTAAACGTAAACTTATTATATACCAGACCTCCGTAGTTAGGATCGTTAGCCGTGAGCATATTACCGCCCAGCGCCTCACCTATAGCATGGAATGCTTTATCCTGATAATCATACCAAACCTTATTATATAATAAGCCCGTAGCACCATTTACTTCTACAGCCGAATTATAATAATTTTCTTCTGTTGGGTTATTCTGTGATGGTCTCTCCAGGAAAGACTCGTCACAAGATGTTACCACGAAAAGCAGTGATAACGATAATATATATATATACTTCATTTTTTATATATTTAAAAATGTTGTTAGAATACAAAGTTACCACCAATTGTAAATGTTCTTGGATTTGGATAATGCCCATCATCAATGTTCATGTTAAACACGTTATTGTTATAGGCACCAATCTCAGGATCGTATCCTGAATACTTTGTGAATGTTTTGAGGTTTTGCGCAGATACATAAACGCGCACCGATGTAAACTTGGTCTTGCTTAAAATAGCACCTGGAATGTTATATCCCAGACTTACATTCTGAATTCTCAAATAAGAACCACTTTCCACATATCTGTCGGATAACCTTCTGTTGTTGTCGTTCCATTGATTGTAGCGGGGGATTGTTGCATCCGGATTTTCGGCAGTATATCTGTTCAATACATCTGTCGACTGGTTTAAATATGAATTATAAAGACCTTCTGTAAGACGTTTGGTGTAATTCAAAATTTTAGCACCATAACTTCCCGTAATTAGTATGGAGAGATCAAAACTTTTATAGTTTACGGTATTGGTCATTCCATAGGTAAACTTCGGAATAGGACTACCTATATTTGTTAAGTCAAGGGAGTTTACTACATCATCGCCAGTTATGTCCTTATAACGAACATCTCCTAAATATATACCTTGCGGGCCGACAGCTAATTGGTTATTGCTATTTGCCAACCCAAATGCATCCAATTCACCTTGTGTACGGAATAGTCCATCTGTTTTCAAACCATAAAACGATCCAACGGCTTGGCCGGAAGGAGAATTAGTTACCTGAATTGCATTGCCATACTCTCTGTATGCCGGCTGAGGTACACCACCATTATCGTTCAAAACATTTTTATAGTGCGTGAATATGAAATTAGTTTTCCATGTAAGAGTACCTTTCCGAATGTTGTTAGTGGTTAAAGATATATCTATACCAGTATTCGTCATTTTACCTGCATTTGTAACCGGAGGTTGTACAGGGTTATAGGTATTACCAGAGTTAAGACCGCTATATACAGGGAGTTTAGCCTGTACCAGCATTTTTGTAGATACCTTTTGATATACATCCACACTAAAGTCGATAACGCCATCAAGCACGGTGGCATCAATTCCCACATTTTTAGTCACGACAGACTCCCATTGCAAATCAGGGTTACCCACGTTGAAGTTCTGAGCACCGTTTCCAAATGGACTGATTGCA
Organism: uncultured Chitinophaga sp.; assembly: GCA_902168205.1. GTDB lineage: Bacteria > Bacteroidota > Bacteroidia > Cytophagales > Cyclobacteriaceae > Ohtaekwangia > Ohtaekwangia kribbensis. The sequence continues at coordinate 159,876 of CABHOK010000017.1, forward strand.
ACCAACGATACATTTGTTGCATAAGCATTATTTTGGTTAGCAGTATTAGAGTTACCAACAGATCCTATACCTGCTCTTAATTTTAAATAATTAATAGCTGAAATGTTTTTAATAAACGCTTCTTCAGAAAGTGTCCATCCTACAGATACTGCAGAGAATACACCCCATTTTTTGTTAGGGCCAAAAGAAGAAGAACCATCTCTTCTGATAGAACCCGAGAGAGAATATTTGCTATTGAATGAATATAGTGCTCTTGCAAAATAGGATTCATATGCAGTAAGATATTTACCTCCGTTTATAGTCTGATTTGTGGCGGAGCCAGCGTTTATAGACTCCAAATTATTTGTAAGATTCTGTCTTGATACAGTGATCTGGTCAAAGTTGCTTAGCGTGGATTCATGGCCAACTACCGCGTTTACATAGTGCTTGCCAAACGTTCTATCAAAGGTCAGGTAGTTTTTTAAAGCCCAAAACAATGCTGTAGTTCTGTCTTCAACTAATTTGCTTGGCGATAATATAGTTGCCCCGGTAGTTGTATTCTGTACGAGCGGTTGAAATGCTGAATTTTGACCAAGGTTAAAATCATAATTTACTTCATTTCTAAATGTAAATGACTTCAGGAAACTAATATCCGTGTATAACGAGCCAAACGCTTTATACTGTATTGCTTTAACATTCCGCATAGTAGCCATCGCTACTGGATTATTGGGATTACCAAAATTACTCCCCCCTATATTTGATACTGAAGTGAATTGTCCGTCCAGCCCTCTTACAGGTGCTGCAGGGCTATTGTAAACTGCCAAACTAATAACCGCATCCGATCCATCGGTTAAAGTAATTTTCTGATTTGATTTTGAGACATTGAGGTTAATCCCGGTTTTAAGCCAGGATTTTACCTGCTGATCTATACCGAGTTTGATATTAAATCTTTCGAAATCAGAGCCAATTACAATCCCTTCATTCTTATAATAATTAAAAGAAGTATAGTATGTTGTTTTGTCTTTGCCACCTGAAAAAGACAATTGATGATTTTGAATTGTTCCTCGCTGAAAAATTTCGTCTTGCCAATCTGTTCCTCCTCCAAGAACAGCGGGATTTTTAAATTCTGCTAATGTATCCAAACTGCTACCGGCAGCTCTTATTTCGGGTACCAGTGAGTTTTGATAACCGGCATACTGCTTCAAATCCATTAAGCTTAACTTTTTCCGTAGCTCCTGTACCCCATAGTATACATCGTATGTAATTTTTGGCTCGCCAGCCTTACCAGATTTTGTTTTAATCAAAACCACTCCATTCGCACCCCTCGCACCATATATAGCTTGCGCTGATGCATCTTTTAAAACATCTATAGATTCGATGTCATTTGGATTAATGGCAGCTAACGGACTCTGCACATTTTGTCCGGCCATTCCTCCGAGTTGATCTTGAGCTATACTGCTTCTACTTCCGTTTAAGATCACGCCATCCACTACATATAAGGGCTGGTTGCCATTAACAGAAGTGATACCTCTTACATTTATAGAAATACCTCCTCCAGGCTGACCTCCATTACTGGTTATTGTTACACCAGCGAGCTTGCCCTGTATAGCCTGATCTATACCTGCAACAGGTAAGTTTTTAATATCTTTTTCAGATACTGAAGATATCGATGATGTAACGTCCGCCTTTTTAACAGAACCATAACCGATAACGACAACTTCTTGTAATGTAGATACGTCTTCTTTTAATGTAATTGTAATAGAAGTCTGATTCAATACAGCAATTTCCTGAGGGGCATAGCCAATAAAACTAACTACCAGTACATCATCGTTATCAGCTTCGATAGAAAATGCACCATTTACATCAGAACTGGTTCCAACAGTTGTTCCTTTCTTAATAACATTTACACCGGGTAATACTTCACCAGCCTCATCCGTAATTTTTCCTGTTACAAGCCGGGCTTGCGAAAAGGCCAACGCGTGGCTTAGTAAGAAAAATACGGAAGCAATACATAAGCTTCGGTAGATTTGTTTTAGCATAGATTTAAGTTTAAAGTTTTGTTTCTGTCAATCGTAAACCTTCAGGATGACTCAACATCCCTCCTTAAGGCAATCATTATCAAACCCCAATAGTTAATCACGTCTGCCATCGAATTGGTTATAGAAAAATTCTCAGGAGTACGAACAGGATCACGAGCAGCAAGAGCCCCAACAGGACTTCGAAGAACAGCAGGAGCCTGACCTTGCGCTGCTCTCTTTCGGGCGACTTCCGTTGGATGGTTAATGCTTTGACAATCCAGTTAAACATGACTCTCAAGGGTTTATCGACTTGAAAGTTGAGATTTTGGGGGCTATAGGCAGGGTGGTAAATCTTCCAAAAACACTGGACAAACGTTTCCGGGTAATTTTAAACTGCTAACGTGTGCATGAAAAATGTATTTTCAGGCTCCAAATCGCTTTTCCGGTGGATGAGCACTTTTAGAAAATAAAAGAAGTATTTTTGTCCGATTACAGAGATTGCCTGCCTATTTCATCCCGAACCGTGGATAATCTCTTGAAACTTTAAAAAATCATTAGCAATGCAAATCACTAAAAACACAGTAGCGGCCATCCATTACACGCTGCGCGACAACGAAGGAAATGTTATTGATACCAGTAGCGGACGCGACCCGTTGCACTATCTGCACGGTGCTGGAAATCTGATTGCAGGAATGGAAGAAGGTTTGGAAGGGAAAATTAAAGGCGACAAGTTCCAATTAAAGATAGAACCGGCTAAAGGATACGGAGAGAAAGATCCTGCGATGATTCAGCAAGTACCACGTTCCGCATTTGGCGATCAGGACGTTCGTCCGGGAATGAAGTTCTCTACCAACCACGGTAATGTTGTTACCGTAACACACGTAGGCCTAGAAAGTGTAACGGTTGATGCCAACCACGAACTGGCAGGCGTTGAACTTAACTTCGATGTTGAAGTAATGGAAGTACGCAGTGCTACGAACGAAGAAATTTCTCATGGCCATGTGCACGGTCCGGGTGGACACCACCATTAACAAATAGCTTCGAGTTTGAGCTGTGAGCTTCGAGCAGTAGATATAGCTGCTCGAAGCTCTTTTTTTTCTCCTAGCTGTGAGTTGCGAGCTTCGAGTACAAGATATAGTGGCTCGAAGTTTTTGTAGATGTATAGATATACTATGTGTAGGAGTAGCTATTCATTAGAAAGTTTCCAAGATTTCCATATGCCTTATCTCGTCAATGCGAAAGTCAATATTGTTCCAAAAATATATAGTACAATAAAGCTATCATTGAATACTGAAGGTTGATTGCGTAAAAATTCACGCTCCATTTTCTTAAAACGGCCAGCCGGCAAGAAAACAATACCATTCAATAACAAAAGCACTATGCATGGCACCCAAAGGGAACCTTCATCAATATTTTCATTAGCAGGCAAAAACGATAGTACATTTAATGTCTCTAATACTGAAATAATGATAACGGCTATTATAGCATTGTGCAAGTCCGATTGATAATTCTTTTCACTTTTTTTCAAAAGCCTATATACCAGAAAAAACAAGTTTTTATAAATCCTGATCATAGGGCAGTAGGGTATACTCTCGAAGCTCGCAGCTCAAAACTCAAAACTATTTTTATTCCAGCGAGAGTTCTTCGCGTTTGCTTTTTATCAGTTCATACGATTGGCGAATGTAGGTTTGGAGCTCTGTGGGTTTTACTGCATTTATATCGGTTAGCAATACTCACTTGTTGCGGCCCATATAGGGTGCCGGTATAAATCCTTCCTGGGCCGCGATTTCTTCGAAATCTTCATCGGGTACCTTAAATGATATTTTTCAGCGGTCCTTCCATCGAAGTAAAGCAGAACATTTTTCCGCCTACGCTAAAACATAAATCTGCCCCCCACTTAACGTCTTCCGTTACTGCAGGAAGAGAAAGACAGAATTTACGAAGGGCCTCTATGTTCATACCAACGTATTAACTGTTGAAGATAAACCCGTAATTAAAGTATATATAGTTTGAACAACTCAAGCACTTACTTATAGTACGTTACTTCAACGCGGAAGCGCGGATCGATGGCTCCCAATCTATCGTAAGCAGATTTTGATATTTTGATAACCACTTTATCCGTAAGTGCTGTATCCGGAAGTTTACCCATTACGCGTACAAATACTTCGCGGTTGTTCAACTCGTTTCTCACTTTTAATATAGTACCTACAGGAGCGGTGCGATGGAGCGCCAGGTATTTTCGGTTGCCATCCGTTCCTTCAATCAACTCGGCTATACCTTTCTCCAAAATCTCATCTCCATTCTTTACCGATTCCGAAATACGAATTGTCTCCGTATTGGTCTTCACGGTTTCGCGCGGTGGTGTATCGTTCTTTACCGGAGGTGTATCGTTCTTGGGAACATCATTTTTCACCGGCTGTGTTGTGGTGTTCTGGCGCGCAGTAACAACCGACTGTTGTGTTGTTGCCGAAGTATCTCTCCGCACAGGCGTAGCATTGCGCGAAGGTTGTTTTACATAAATCGTTTGTCCGATATCGAGCTCGTTGCTTTGCAGATTATTCCACTCCTTCAACTGCTGCACCGTGATGTCATATTTATTGGCGATGGAGTATAGTGTCTCTTTTGCCTCAACGGTATGTGTACTGGCTGTATTCGTTGCAGGTGTTGTTGTCTGACGAGTGGTTGTTGGCTGCGTAGCCGTATTGCTGGCTGCGAAAGTGTTTCGTTTTTTAATAACAATCTCTTGTCCGATCGAGAGCGTATTATCTTTCAGATTATTCCACTGCCTGATCTCATCAACGGAAACACCATACGCTTTTGAAATGGAGAACATGGTTTCCTTGGCAGCCACTACGTGAATGATGCCACCTCCTCCTGCAGCTTTTGTATTTGTTGCTGCCGGAGTCGTTTTTGTATATGGAACTTTTAGTATCTGTCCGATTGAAAGACCTGAACTTGCCGAAGGGTTATATTGAACAATAGCATCTACCGTTGTACCGTAGCGCTTCGATATTCCATATAACGTTTCCTTCTCACCCACCTGGTGAACAACAAAGATTTTTCCATTGACAGTCTCAATGCCCAGTGAGTCCTGAGCGTGCGGCTGAAAAAATAAAGCACCCGCGTAAATCAATACATTCATCATAAAAAATAACTTATCAGCTCACGTTTATTCTTCACGAAAATTACACATCCTGAGAGGATGAAAAAAGTATCCTGGCCGATTCCTTTTAAGGACTCATCCAGTTTTTCATGCAGCAATAACTCGCCTGCATGCGACAATACTAACAAATAATTCGCCAGATCATTCTCTTTCGTGTAGTACGAAATAAAAATCTTCGAATCATATTCCAGATACTCCAACGCAACAACGGGCAATAAATTTAGCCTGGTCTCTAAAAATATTTTAACAGTGTTAAAGTACGAAGTTCCTTCGGAATAAAGCGAAGGTCGTATCACCGGCTCGTCTTTTTTTGCCGAGACTTCAGTCCATGATTCTTTCAGTTCTTTCCCCGAATGTAAATCAAGCACTACATCTTTCGCGCCCAGTTTTGAGGAAACTCCCAACACTCTGCCAGGAGCAACTGACACAATCGAGAAATCATTATGCCACCACAACAATTTCAGGTCTTTACCCGAACAGCCCAATATTCCTTTTTTATCCGGATTGTTTGTGTCGAGGTATATTGTAAAAAGTATAACGCCCTCAGCCGCGGCACTCAGGTTAACCCACCACGGTTCATCCAGTTTTATATGCTGCCAGCGAAATGTATCCGTTGCATAGTGCCATGCAGAAAATGTTACGAGGCGCTCTTCATGACTGCGCTCTTCAACCAGCAAAAGCGATTCTTCCGGCAGCACCGCGGTGTTCCACACAAGACCGTTGAAGCGATGTGAAAACTTACGTTTCAGTCTTTCTGTCAACTTCGTTTAATTGGTTATTTTAGTGCAAGTATAGAAGATTGACCTTTGGATTGGAAGTTTAAATTCATGAAGACCCTGCCTGTATTACTGTTGAGTTTTTTGTTGCTTTCTTTTTCGGCCGTGGCACAGAAGAAGAATGTGATGATTATGGAGATCAAGCAGGAAATTGATCCGCGCATGACGCGCTATGTTGAACTCGCCCTGCAACATGCTGAAGAAACAAAAGCCGATATCGTAATTATTGAAATGGATACCTATGGTGGTGTGCTGACGGATGCAAAAGATATTGTTGACAAAATCATGGCTTTCAAAAATCCGGTGTGGGTATTTATCAATTCAGATGCTGCTTCTGCCGGTGCGCTGATTTCTATTGCATGTGATAGTATCTATATGGCACCTGCCGCCAGCATTGGTGCTGCTACGGTTGTAGATGGAAGCGGTGGTAAAGCTCCCGATAAATATCAGTCGTATATGCGCTCCATAATGCGCGCCACGGCAGAAGAAAACAAACGCGATCCGCGTATAGCAGAAGGCATGGTAGATGAAAGCGTTGTGATTGACAGCGTTAAGAAAGAAGGACAGATAATTACATTCTCTACATCCGAAGCGATCAAACATGGTTACTGCGAAGCCAAGGTTGAATCCATCAACGAGATACTGCAACGAAATAAGGTTACCGACTACGAGATCGATTATTATCAACTAAGCGCTACGGATAAAGTTGTAGCGTTCTTTCTCAACCCGTTTATCAGTGGACTTCTTATACTCGTGATCATTGCCGGAATATATTTCGAGATGCAGGCCCCGGGTATAGGCTTTGCCGGATTAGCGGCTTTGGTAGCACTGATACTTTACCTTGTACCGTACTACTTAAACGGACTTGCCGAAAATTGGGAGATCATCGCGTTCTTCGTTGGTATAGGTTTGATCGCAGTTGAAATTTTTATTCTGCCCGGGTTTGGTGTAGCAGGCGTTTCGGGTATAGTTCTGGTGATCGGATCGCTCGTACTCATCATGATCAACAACGATGCGTTTGATTTTGAGTTTGTACGCATGAATGATATACTCTATGCACTGGCCGCTGCTATAGGCGGACTACTCGGAGGCACGGTACTTTTATTTGCGGGAGGCGCCAGACTTGCCGATACCCGCTTTTACAAACGTGTCGCGTTGGTCGATACGCAGGATCGCGCGCAAGGCTATACATCCAGCTTTAAAGAAAATATGAAAGGACAACGCGGTGTAGCCCATACGGTGCTTCGCCCCAGCGGAAAAGTTATGATCAACGATAAACTTCACGATGCATTTACGCGTGGTGAGTATATTGAGCGCGGTGAGGAGATTGAAGTGATTGATGATGAAACTACATCCTTAAAAGTTAAGAAAGTATCTGCATGAAAATTTTAGGAATTATACCAGCACGCTACGCATCTACCCGTTTTCCGGCCAAGCCGCTGGTAGATATAGCGGGCAAGTCGATGATACAACGTGTATACGAACAAGTGAAGAAGACTTCGGGTATAGCTGACGTAATTGTTGCAACGGACAATGACCTGATCTTTGATCATGTTAGGAAATTTGGCGGTGAAGTATGTATGACGAAAGAAAATCACATTAGCGGAACGGATCGTTGCTATGAAGCACTGTCGCTTCAACCCGGTAAATATGACTATGTGATCAACATACAGGGTGATGAGCCATTTATACAGCCATCACAAATAGAATTACTCGCTTCGAAATTAAACGGCCAGACCGAGATTGCCACGCTGATCAAAGCAATCGACAACCCGACACAGCTGTTCAATCCGAACCTGGTAAAAGTGGTGGTGAGCAAATCCGGTGAAGCGCTATATTTCAGTCGCTCTACCATTCCGCACATTCGCAATACACCGCAAGAAGAGTGGCTGAGTAAACATACTTTTTATAAACATATAGGAATGTATGCCTACCGTGCAGACATTCTGCAACAGCTTACGCAGATCCAGGTTTCATCGCTGGAGCGGGCAGAATCATTGGAGCAATTGCGTTGGCTTGAAAACGGCTTTAAAATTATGGTGGCCGAAACGAAGGAAGAGACTGTGGGGATTGATACACCAGATGATCTGAAACATGCCCTTAATCTCATAACCTCTCATGAATTGTAAAAACTGCGATGCAGCCACGCAAGGTAAATTTTGTTCATCATGCGGTCAGCAGATAGATACGCACCGGATCACCGTTCCGCATTTATCGCATGAACTTATACATGCACTGACGCACGCTGACAAAGGATTTTTACTGTTGCTGAAAGACCTTGTTACCAAACCCGGTATTGTAGCGCGGCAATACGTTGAAGGCAAACGCAAAAAATATTTTAATCCGTTAAGCTTCATTGTTATTACAACTGCGCTATCGGCCCTTATAAGTTTCAAGGCCGGATATTTCGAAGCCCTTACTTACCCGCAATCGAAACGACAACCTCCACTACCCTACTATCGCGAGAGCATGGAGTTTATGGTTGGCCATGGAAAAGTACTCGGCCTCGTATTGATACTACCGCTGCTTGCATTCTTTGCCTGGATATTTTTTAAACGTTCGCGGTTTAACTTTGCCGAAAGCTTTGTGCTTCACTCCTTCGTAATCGGTGAGACCAATATACTTCGTGTACTCGTATTTATACCCGCGTTTCTGCTTGCACCTCACGCTATCGGCATAAACGATGCTGTATTCAGTGTTGTATTTCAGGTATACCTGATCATTGCCTATAAACAGTTTTACCAGGGGAATATACTGTTGGTGATCGTGAAATCACTGCTGATCCGTATCCTGTTTATTATATTCTACTGGCTGCTGATCTGGAGCTTTGTAGCGGCAACACACGGGTTGTTCGGGTAGTACATATATTCTTCAGTTCGATACAACGCCCATTACCACACGAAGCGAATTGTAATCAGCATCCGATGCTTTTACAAATCCCTCTGAGCCGTAAAGCTCTAGCAGCATTTGTTTGCCTTTGGATTCTGTCGCCAGTTTTACCAGTGCAACGTATAGCTTACGTGCAGCTTCGGGGTTAAAGTTTTTGGAGAACACAATCGGGTCGTTGGGTATAGCATCCGTTTTTACCAGGGTAATTACCTTCTGCTCTACATCCGGATATTTATCCTTAAGCCGTAAGCGGGCATCGCGCAGTGTACCGTCTGTTGCAGGAGGCGAATAGAATGCGGCACCCGCATCAACCTTGCCTTCGTATACCAGCTTTACAACTTCATCATGCTTCTTAACGAAAATTTCTTTGGAAGGCGTCACATTATTTTTCTCCAGCATCTTTTTCGGATAGAGATAACCGGAGGTTGAAAGTTCATCGGTATAGGCAATTGTTTTTCCCTGAAGATCCTTAATTGATTTTATACCGGAAGAAGCACGCGTCAGAATCTGTCCATAATATACCGAGTGACCGAAACGAACCGTGCGCAGCTTTACAACAGCACCATGTTTTTTATTGGCCAGCACGTAACTCTGACTACTCATGATAGCGAAGCACGATTTGCTGGTTCCAAAGTAATCTACCATTTCATCGTACGATGACGGGATCGTCATGCGAATCTCAAGGCCCGTTTCTTTCTCCAGGTAATCTTTAATAAATGCACCATTCTTGTTGAGCAGCTCGGTAGATATAGACGGTGTCAGATAAAAATTTATAGCTTCCGCCTGTTGTGCCCGCAATGGCATGGATGAAAAATATAGCAGCAGGAAGAAGACAACGATGCCTGCAATTTTACGACCCGACAAATCGGGGTGAATAATACTTACATGACTATACCGGAAGTAAGGGATATTCGAAGCAGGTTGCTTCAGTAGTTCAGGATGTATCATGGTTATAACTGGTTGTTTGTAAAGATAAAAGAACCTTTTAAAAGAGATACTACCCTTGTTGCAAACTCCTGTTGGGGATTAGCAATAATTTTATTTCATTTCGAGGTAAATCAATGAATTGCAATGAAAACCTATTTTTTCAGGCTGTTAACCGTTGTTCTTTTTAGTGTGATAGCTTCTTCGTGTGGTGGTAAAAAGGACGGTGAAGTAAAAACAACGCGCGACAGCCTGTCGTTGCACTATACCGTAATCAGCACCCTTCCACACAATGCAGAAGCATATACTCAAGGCTTAACGATCTATGATAACAAGATACTGGAGAGTACCGGACAGAATAACCGGTCGTGGATTGCCGAAGTAAATCCGGGCTCCGGACAACACGATAAAAAAGTAACATTGCCGGGCCAGTATTTCGGAGAAGGCATTACGGTGTTGAATGATAAAATATACCAGCTCACGTGGCAAAATAAAGTTGGCTTTGTGTACGATGCAAAAACATACCAGCAACTTCGCGAATTCAAATATGATACCGAGGGATGGGGCATTACCCATGACAACAAAAATCTGATCATGAGCGATGGCAGCGAAAAATTGTACTACCTGGACACTACGAGTCTTAAGCCTGTAAAGACAATAACGGTGATGGATGGCGGAACACGCGTAAAGAAACTGAACGAGCTCGAGTATATTAACGGGTATATATATGCCAATGTGTATGAAACTACCTGGATACTGAAGATTGATCCGGCTACCGGAAAGGTTGTAGGGAGAATCGACTTCTCTCCCATCGGCAATGAAATCAGAAGTATGTATCCGAATGCCGATGTGTTAAATGGTATAGCCTACGACCCCAAATCAAAAGCGCTGTTGCTAACCGGCAAGCTGTGGCCTAAATCGTACCTGATCAGACTGCAATAACAAACTATATTTCCTGGAACGTTACACGGTGCTGATCAGATCGACTGATTAGCCAGTGCTGCCAGACTCTTGGAAACCTTGATCTGTCGCTTGTCCAATTCGGTGTTGTTGATATCGAAACGCAGTGTGCTGTTTTCCATTACTACAAAACTGAAGCCAGCACCTTTCTTGAATAAGCCTTCGCGTTCGCCAATGATGAGCACCGGTTTACCTTGTGTGAATTTGAGTATATCATCCAGCGCACTGCTCTTGCCATCGGCTATATATACTATCTGCGACTGGCCTACAGCATCTACATTATCGGCCTGACTTACTTTTACGATATGGCCGTTGACATTTTTACCATTCTGTTTCAGCAGCTCATCGTAGATCTTCGATTTGCCGAATACAGTGATGTGCAATTCCCCATTCTGTTCCGGCCATGACGAATACTTGGCGATGTTGATAACAAACAATGAATATACCTGGTAGTTGGTTGTTTGTGCATGAGCCGATACTGCCATCACCACAAAAACTATAATAGAAAGTATAACGTGACGCATATCCTTATTTAGCAAAGTTGAGCTGATACGAAAGTTTAACTACATATTCGCGACTGCGGCCCGGTATAGGTCCGTAACCACCGTTGTATGCCTGCGGTATAGCGGGTCGTTCATTGAGTATATCATAAGCACCAACACCTGCTGTTAATCCCGGGAGGAGATTTCTGTAGTTCAGAAATGCATTGGCCACAACATACGGATCGAGTGCTGTGCTTATCGCGTTGCCATCATCATCAACCGCAGTATACGCATATCGCTTGCTTGCATAGATGAACGTTGGGTTGAAGCTTAATTTCGAAGTGAGGTTAAAATTGGTATTGAGTGTAATCTTGTGAGTTGGAAAACCAACGTACTGTCTATCGGTCTGGCTTACTTCATATACTTCTACTGTATTGCTCTTGATAGCCTGACTGAACGAGTATGTAAGATGGGCATACCATGTTTTCTGGCGAACGCTGTACACTACTTCTATACCTTTACTGCCACTCTTCTGCGAGTTTTCATACCATTCCTGAAATGTTTCGTCTTCACCTTCCGAACCGTAGATCATAACGTTTCGTGTGCTGATGCTGAATGCGTTTACCGCCAGCAACATCTCCGGAGTAAACTGATAGCCGAGTTCCAACTCAAACACGTCAGACTTCTCCGGTTTGATCTTATCATTCAACGCTATATTTATATTCTGCAATGAGGGCGCACGAAACGCCTGGCTATATAAAACCTTGAAGTGAAAGTTTTCGATCTTCTTGGTCAAAGCCAGTCGTGGTACAAAAGCGCCACCGTAGCGGTTGTTCTTTTCATAACGAAATCCTACGGTAGCATTTGCCAACCGATGTTTGAATAATGCCTGCGCGTAGAATGCGTAATTGGAAAGTGTTAATGAACGGTCTCCGGCAAACGTGCTCAGCACCGTTTCATAATCTCCATGATCGCGAAAATATATAGCACCGAAATTTATACTGGTTTTGCGTGAAGCGTTATACTCACCATCCGCTTGCGCATAGAGGCGAGTAGCCTGTGCTTCAAAATCCGGGTCCTTGTTTTCCTTCGGACCGTATGTCCATGGACGCTGATCTGTAAATTTCAGTTGAGGTGTTAATTTGAATTTATCATTGATCTTCCACGCGTAGCGCAGATCTGCAAAGAAGTTTTTGAATGACACATCTACCTGCGGATCGGACGTTTTAAATTCATCATACATCGTACGCAGGTATAAATCTTTATACCGCAGGCCGAGGTTAATATTCATGGGATCGGCCGTAGAAACTTTCGCAAGATTCTGATTAATATAGTTTGTATTACCATTGTAGGCGTTCTGTATCGGGTCATCGTGGTGCTGATCATCGCTTACAATACCTGCACCTTTAAAGAAAGAAAAATCCCACGCCAGTGATTCTGTTTTTCGGGAAGCCATAACACCAGCATTGGTACGCCCGGTAGCATCAGCATGAAAACCACCCGTACCATAAATAGCAACTCCGTTGAGACTCTCCGCTGCCTTGGTAATTATATTGATAACGCCATACTCGGCAGAACCTCCGTAGATAGCAGAACCCGGACCGCGAATAATTTCAATCCGTTCCACAGCATCTATAGGGAAGCGATTTCCTACAGCAACAGACTGGTATAATAAATCATTGAAGGGTTGTCCATCCATCATCACCAATACTTTCCCTTCGTTGGCCCAACTGCCGCGCAGACCAATGCCCATTACAAACTGCAGGTCTTGCATAACATCAAAGCCCGGCACAAGGCGCAGCACATCGGTAAGATCGCGGGCACCGCTGTTCTGAATTTCTTCAGCGGTAATTATACTCAGGATGCCTGGTGTCTCACGTGATGAGAGCTTTTGTGCAGATACACCTACGTTTTTATTCAATAACTTTTGCAGGTCACTTTCTTTCGTAAAAGCGTTGAGGTTCATTAACGAATCAAGATCCTGGGCTGATAGTAAAGATTGAGATAGGATGAGAAAAAGAAGAGTAGCGATTAGCCTCCACTGCTGCATACGGGTAAAATTCAGATCAGGTTAGTAGAAAACGTGTTGGACTGCTTAGAGGGAAGATCAGCCCTGGCACTTTTACAACCTAAAGTAAACCATTTTTTTTGAGACTATATAGGGCAAAAAAAGAAATCGGACAGCGATGTTATAAACATCCCTGCCCGATCGCTTTTGTTAATTTAATTATACCTTATAAACCGGGAATAATTTTGCCTTTCGGATATTTTACTTCGAATTTATAGGTTACCTTTTTGGTTTCGTTCGGCTGCACATTCAACTCCCACATCAGCTTGCCGGTGTTTTTGTTGTAACCCGCACCGCCCGCATCGGTAGACGTTACTTCTATCTGACTGTTTTGAGAAACCGGCAACTGATCTTCTACCACAATTTTGATAGCTTCATTTTTAGTATTGCGTACCGATATTTCGAATGCAAAACTTTCACGCTGATTTGATCCTATCGTTTTACGCGAGTTATAGTCTTTTAACTTTTCACGTTTCACCACGATGCGCTTATCTCTACCCAACGATACTGCTAATGTATCTTTTATATTGTTCGGATCGAGATACGTTTTAGCAACAAATGTACCTTCAAAGAAAACGTTGGCTTCGCCCGGTAATAAACTCAGCTGTTCCCAATCAACAACCTGTGCCATCAAAAAAGCATCGGCATCCAGTTTAGGCGCTACGGAGTATTGATAGGTTGCCTTCAAATCATGTTTGCTGATGTCTACCAATGTTGGCTTGCTGGATGAAGCAACGGTATAGGGCAAGGCTATATCAAAAACAGCGTTGAGTGATGTTTGAATAGTGTTTACATAGTCGGCAGTAGTGGTAACTTCATTCAGAGCTTCCGCATCTTCTTCCGCTTTATCCTTTGCCATAGCAGGTGCTGCTGATTCCAGCATTACACCGGCTGCTCTTCCTTTAAGTCTTTTATAAAGAACAGGTTCTTCAAAATTAAGATACCAGGTATATAATTCAGGCTTTAAACCGCCTTCGCTTGGATTTGCCGTTGATAGTTTAAGCTTTACATTTTTCCATTCTTCACCGGTGCTCTGATATACATTTGCTTTGTAGTTCAACTGCACGGGGCTCTTTGTGTTGATTGCACGCAGATCGTATTGCGGATACCATCCGGCATTCGCTACTATATAATTTACTTGCAGGTCTGCCGCAGATGCTGCATCCGCAGAAATGCTGATCACAATTTCGCTTGTGTTGCGTGCATATAGCTCGTTCTGTTCCTGTATCTGTCGCTGTAGTTTAACAACACGTTCGTTTATCTTTTTAATCTTGTCATCGTGCTTCATGCGTGTTGTTACAATCTCGCTTAAGCGTACGCGATAAAAGTCTGCCATGCCTTTCAACTCTGCTACCGTCAGATTTTGGTTGGTGCCTCCAATCTTCTGGTTGCTCAAAAGCATTTGTTCTTCCTTGTTCAGAATTTCTTTCTGACTTTGCTCGAGTGCTATCTGCTTTTGCAAATATTCCAGGGAATCCTTGAGTATACGCAGCGAAGCCGGTACATTCAGTTCACTCAGATAATTCTGCTGATGTGTAATACCCAATATCACAAAATTACCCTTGCCGGCCACTTGTATACTTTGTGGATCGAGCTGCGATGTTAAGCCGGTTACAATCAGATCAGTTTTACCTGCCTCCACACGCGTTTTTATTATGCGTTCTATCTGCGCCTTGTTCAGAAATACGGTTACGTGACTAATTCGGGAATCAACGGTTTTAACTTGTTGTGCTGACAACCGTAAACTTAACAGCAACAGAAACCATAACATTGTCTTATTCATATCTGGATTGATTTTTTAGTAAGATGCAGGTGGGACAAATTTTCCATAAGGCACAGTTTCGATTTTTTTTATTTTCTGAAATTCAGGGATCGGAACGTGACACCGGAAAAATTAGGAAGAATTTGTTACTTTTCTAATGTTGTGAGCCCACGCACTGCTACAGATTTAAAAACCGTTTAATAAGATGTTTCAAAAATCAGGGCAATCGTTAAAAATCACGGTAATCTATACCCTGCTGGGTATTGCCTGGATTTACGGAAGCACCGCATTACTAAACACATATTTTACGAACGAGTCGGGATACGATGTTAAGATACTGAATGTGCTGATGCGGATAAGTTTTGTACTTGTTTCCGGACTGCTGTTATATATACTGATGAACAGCTTTCATGTTACGCTGCAGCGGAGAATAGCCGAGTACGAAAAACTCTTCATGAAGAATCCCAACCCTATGTGGGTATATGATTTGGAAAACCTGTCATTTCTCGCCGTGAATGAAGCGGCCGTGCGTGAATATGGCTATACCGAAAAAGAATTTCTGTCGCGAACCATTCGCGACATACGACCGGCTGAAGATATACCGAAACTACAGCAGGCTATTCTCGGGATCCCGAGCGGTGTATATAGCTCGGGTATATGGCGACATGTAAAGAAAGACGGTACATTAATATGGGTGCAGATAACTTCGTATGCTTTGGAATGGAATGGCAAACGAGCCGAACTCATTTTATCGCAGAATGTTACCGAGCGTGTAAAGTTTGAACTCCAGCTTCAAGAACTGAATGTTAATCTCGAAGAAAAAATTATAGAACGCACGCGCCAGCTAGATGAAGCAAATCATGCACTGGCCAGCACCAATGAAGAACTGATCACCACCAACGAAGAATTACTGTCTACGAATGATCAGCTGTCGGCAGCACACGAGAAAATACAGGAACAGGCAAACGACCTGGTAAGACAAAGTCAACAGAAGTTGAGCAGTATACTCAGCACGCTGAAAGATATGGTATGGTCTGCAAAGTTTACCGGTATGCGCGAGATACAAATCGATTTTGTAAACAATGCTGCTGAAGAAATATTCGGATACTCGGCACAGGAGTTTTACGAGAACAACCTGTTGGTAGAGTGCATGCTTGTGGATGATCCGGAAGGAACAGCGGATGCCATGCATCAGCAACTGCTTGCTAAATCTTACACAGAAATCGAACACATGATTCTGAGCAAGCAGCGAAAACAAAAATGGGTAACCAGCAGAATATGGATGACGAAAGACTATACAGGCAAACCGGTGCGACTCGATGGAATTATCACCGATATAACATTACGAAAGAAAGCCGAGCACGAACTGATCCGTCAGAAAGAAGCATTGCAACGACTGATTGATAATTTACCATTGATCATTGTATTGTTTGATGTTCATAGAAATATAAACTTCATCAATCAATTCTGGGAGAGTACATTTGAGCAGGCCGATGGAGATATAGGCAAAGAACGTATTCTGCAACAGTTCTTCCCACGCAAGCTCAACACGAAAGAGACACTGGAATTTATCAGAAGCAGAGATGGAGAATGGCACGATTTCAAAATTGAGGCACCATCAGGTTTGGTTGACATCAGTTGGTGTATGATTCCGCTATCGGATGATTCAATCATCGGTATAGGACAAGATATCAGTCAACGTAAAAAACAGGAAGAAGAGAAGAGTAAACTTTTGCAACAACTGGTGATGCACAACAATGATCTACTCCAGTTTTCTTTTATAGCATCGCATAATCTTCGCGGACCCGTTGCTACCATCATGGGACTTTCCAAACTGATAGAACTTCAACCCATCGAAAACCAGGAACTGAATATACTGTTCAATCACCTCTTCACATCTGTAACGAAACTCAATGAAGTTATCAAAGATCTGACGAAGATATTGGAGATACGCGGTGACCACTATCAATCCAAACAATGGCTTGATATAGCCGATCTCTATACCAGTATACGGGAAACACTGGCACTGCAACTGATTAGTAGTGAGATTGAAATACGAACTGATTTTTCGGCATACTCGCATTTCTTTACTATAAAAACATATTTCTATAGCATACTTTACAACCTGGTATCGAACGCTATCAAGTATAGATCTCCCCACCGGCCGGCCGTTATTGAGATCAAAACTTTTCAATCAAATGGTCATGTTGGATTCTTTGTTCGTGACAATGGCTTGGGTATAGATCTCGAACAATTTGGCAATAAATTATTTACCCTGTATCAACGCTTTCACCTCGATGTAGAGGGCAAAGGGCTAGGACTATACCTGGTGCGTACGCAGGTTAATGCCCTGAATGGTTCCATCGATGTTGCCAGCAAACCCGGGCTGGGCACTACATTCACGGTAAGTTTTCCGGCACCGTCTGTAATGCCCGATTAACAGCAACCATTATTCCGATTAGAACTATATATTTGTCCGCAGTATGGTAATGGACAAACTCTTTTCTTTCGAATCCCTACAGGTATTTACGCGTAACATCTTTAAGCATATAGGCTGTTCAGATGCAGAAGCTACGCTGGCGACAGAAGTTTTATTGAATGCTGATCTGCGTGGCATCGATTCGCATGGTATAGCGCGTCTGTCGGGTTACGTTCGTCTGTGGGAAGCAAAGCGCGTTAATGCCACTCCCAATGTGCGCGTGGTACACGAATCGCCCAGCACAGCCGTAGTAGATGGCGATAGTGGATTGGGATTGGTAGTTGCCCCGAAAGCGATGGAAATTGCTATAGCCAAAGCGCGTACTGCCGGCACCGGCTGGGTTGCTGTAAAGAATTCGAATCACTTTGGTATAGCAGGACATCACGCGATGATGGCATTGCCACATGATATGATTGGTATTGCAATGACCAATGCCAGTCCGTTAGTAGCACCTACATTTTCAGTGGAGCGACTGCTGGGTACAAACCCTATTGCCGTTGCTATACCTGCCGATAAACAACCGCCCTTCGTTGCTGACTTTGCTACAACGACTGCAGCCAATGGCAAGCTTGAAATTCTTCAACGTAAAAATCTGAATGCTCCTATAGGCTGGGTACAAACCAAAGATGGTAAACCTTCTACAGACCCGAATGAAACGAAGAGCGGAGGTTCACTTATACCTTTAGGTAGTGATCGTGAACACGGCAGTCACAAGGGATATTGCCTGGGTGCATGGGTAGATATATTTTCAGCCGTGTTGTCGGGTGCTAATTATGGACCGTGGGTTCCTCCGTTTGTAGCGTTCCTGAGTCCACCGAGTGATCCGGTAGGTGAAGGTATAGGACATTTCTTTGGAGCCATGCGTATCGATGCATTCCGTCCTGCAGCGGAGTTCAAACAACACATGGATAACTGGATCAACCGCTTCCGTTCCGCCAAGCCGATTGAAGGACAGGAACGCGTTCTTATACCGGGAGATCCTGAAAGAGAAATTACTGCACAGCGATTAGCGGAAGGTATACCACTCAACCCAAAAGTGGTGGAAGACCTCCAGTTACTCAGTGCTAAATTTGGAATCGCTTTTTAGAAACCGGCTGTTACACCTACGCGCAATACAAGTGGACTGTCGTATGGAGTAACTTCTCCCGGGTTTGCAGCTCTGTAACTAAAGTTATAGAGTGCAAGTGCATAAAAGCCTGCACGTCTTCCCAGTGGTTGAAACAAACCTCCACCTGCTAAAAAGCTGTTATACTTCTTGCGTATACTTTCGCTGGTAGTTACCGGGAATTCGTAGTTGAGGTATTCATATTCCGCCTGCAGAAAGAAAGGCGAGTATACATTGTAGCGCACAAACGGACTTATACCGTAATCATTGGTTGAAAACTTGGGGGTAAATTCTTTATAGCGGGTATAGCGATACTGTACTTGTATACCGGCCGCCAATTTAGGCGTTACTTTATACCCGATGAGTGGTGATACTGAAACAAAATCGTAATAGCTGGAGAAGCTCAGACCAAAACCACCACCGGTAAATATTCGTTCGCGCAGTGTTGGCTCATCGCTCATTTCTTCGTCTCCCCATTGCGCCATGGCCAGTGTGCACAGCGACAAAGCAATTAAGGTTAGTATAGTCTTTTTCATGTTATTATAACATTAGGTCGGATTTATACTAAGACAGGCTGCAGAAGACTTACCCCTATTGCAGGGCTATGGATTTTATCAATCCACTTCTTCTACTATAAAAATATCTTCTGTCTCTTTCTTCATTAAGTACTTCTCACGCGCAAACTTCTCAACGGATTCTTTATCACCGAAAAGTTCATCGCGATCCTTTTCCACTTCCTTGATCTTCTCCTCGTAGTATTCTTTTTCATTTTCCAGCGAACGAAGTTTGGAACGTAACTGGAACCTCGCGATCAGGTTATTCGGATCCAACAACAACATCCACACAAAGAATACGATGGTTGTCAGTACAAAAAAATTACGGAACGGCTTTGGTAGTTTGTTCAGCATAAAGTTTAAAAAGTGATACGAAGATAGAGAAAAAAGTTATTCATTATTCGCTAAAGCCGTATCCGTGTAGTAATGCGTGTGTGCGTGCAACATAGTAAAAACGAAAAAAGCCAGAGTGTGTTGCTCTGGCTTTCTGTATTTAATAGCTATAGTATTAGAATTTACGGCCAGGGAAGTATGCTACTTCGCCTAACTCTTCTTCAATACGGATCAATTGGTTGTACTTTGCCATCCGGTCTGAACGTGAAGCTGAACCTGTTTTAATCTGACCAGTGTTCAATGCCACAGCAAGATCAGCGATGGTGCTATCTTCTGTTTCACCTGAACGGTGCGACATAACGCTCTTGTAAGCATTGCGTTTTGCCAGGTTAACCGCTGCTATAGTTTCTGTTAACGAACCAATCTGGTTTACTTTAACAAGGATTGAGTTAGCAACACCTTTGTCGATACCATCCTGCAGACGGGTTACGTTTGTTACAAACAAATCGTCACCAACCAACTGAACTTTCTTGCCGATCTTATCGGTAAGACCTTTCCAACCAGTCCAGTCATCTTCAGCCATACCATCTTCGATAGAGATGATCGGATATTTAGCAGCCCATGCAGCCCAGTAATCAACCATCTCGGCAGAGCTTAATTTCTTGCCGTCAGACTTTTTAAAAGTATAGGTATTGGTTTTCGCATCGTAGAATTCAGAGCTGGCAGCATCCATCGCGATGAATATATCTTCGCCTGGTTTGAAACCAGCCTTCTCGATTGCTTTCAATACAACTTCGATCGCTTCTTCGTTTGACTTGATGTTCGGAGCGAAACCACCTTCGTCACCTACGTTAGTAGAAAGGCCCTGATCGTGCAATACTTTCTTCAGTGTATGGAATACTTCAGTACCCATGCGCAGTGCTTCTGAGAATGTATCCGCCTTTACAGGCATAACCATAAATTCCTGGAAGTCGATTGAGTTATCAGCGTGGCTACCACCGTTGAGGATGTTCATCATTGGCACAGGCAATGTGTTAGCACTAACACCACCGATGTAACGATATAGTGGTATACCAGCTTCTGCTGCAGCAGCTTTCGCTATAGCAAGTGAAGTTCCTAATATAGCGTTAGCACCTAAGTTACCCTTGTTAGGAGTACCATCGAGCTCAAGCATGATTTTGTCGAGCAGGTTCTGATCGAATACATCAAACCCTACAATTTCAGAAGCGATTTTAGTATTTACGTTTTCAACAGCTTTCAATACACCTTTACCAACATATACTTTTTTATCGCCATCGCGAAGCTCAACGGCTTCGTGCGTTCCGGTTGAAGCGCCGGATGGAACTGCTGCACGTCCGAAAGCGCCAGATTCAGTTACAACATCAACTTCAACAGTAGGATTACCGCGGCTATCAAGAATCTGCCGGGCATGAATGCTTTCAATTAAGCTCATAGTTGTTATAGATTTATGGATTGTAGATTTTACCGCTATATATAGCAGTGATTATTTTATATCTGATTTAATCATGGTCACGAAGTCATCAAAAAGATAACGTGAGTCATGTGGCCCTGGAGAAGCTTCCGGGTGATATTGCACCGAGAAAGCTTTCTTATCTTTTCTGCGTATACCCATGATGGTGCTGTCGTTCAGGTGAACGTGCGTTACTTCAACATTTGGATTCTTCTCGATATCTTTTTCAGATACAGCGAAGCCGTGGTTCTGTGAAGTCATTTCTCCTTTACCTGTTACCAGGTTCTTCACCGGGTGATTTAATCCGCGGTGACCATGGTGCATTTTATAGGTTGATACGCCTGATGCAAGCGCCAGCAACTGGTGTCCTAAACATATACCGAATACAGGTTTATCTGAATCTAAAGTTTGCTTTACTGTCTTCACAGCGTAGTCCATGGCTGAAGGATCGCCAGGACCGTTAGAGATGAAATATCCGTCTGGCCTCCATGCAGCCATTTCATCAAATGATGTTTTAGCCGGGAACACTTTGCAATAGCAACCTCTGCCCGCCAGGTTCTCCACTATACTTTTCTTGATACCGAGATCAAGTACAGCAATTTTTATAGGAGCATTTGCATTGCCAACGAAGTAAGGCTCTCTGGTGGTAACTATAGA
Organism: uncultured Chitinophaga sp.; assembly: GCA_902168205.1. GTDB lineage: Bacteria > Bacteroidota > Bacteroidia > Cytophagales > Cyclobacteriaceae > Ohtaekwangia > Ohtaekwangia kribbensis. The sequence continues at coordinate 181,496 of CABHOK010000017.1, forward strand.
TGATAATTCGAGTCCATCCATGGAAGGAACCTTCTTCAATTCCGTCATCAGCTTATCAGGCGACAACTCAGAAGAGATGATTGCATTCATCGCACCTTTGCTGCGCAGGTAACGAACCAGCATGCGTGTATCTACATCAGCAATCCCTACTATGCCTTTTGTTTCCAGGTAATTCTGTAAACTTTCCTTCGCTGATTTTCTGCTATATTCTTTAGCAAAATCATTCACTACAAGTCCTGCGATCTGCGCACCCACAGACTCCTGTTCTTCGTCCATCGCGCCATAGTTACCTATATGCGATGTTGTGTTAACAATGATTTGTCCGTAGTACGATGGATCAGTGTAAATTTCCTGATATCCGGTCATGCCGGTGTTGAAGCAAATCTCTCCACCAGAAGTACCAATTTTTCCGATGGCAGTACCTTCTACCAGAAGGCCATCCTCAAGAAGTAAATAAGCTTTTTTCTGCATTGCGGTGACAAAAATACGTTAGAATTTGATGTTTAAAACAGAAAATAGTGTGGGCGTGTCTCTTTGTTAAAAATTCCTTTCAACGCAAACGAACCCGCCTGCCTTGCAGGGCAAAAAAAAAGGATTGAACTTTCATTCAATCCTTTTCTGTATATGAGATTCTCAAACACTATTCTTTAGCTTTTTTAGCTGCAGTTTTTCTAGGTTTCTTTTCTGCTTTAGCTTCCGCTGCAGGAGCTTCAGTAGCTTCTGTTGAAGCAGCAACTTCAGCACCTTCCTTCTTACCGCCTCTGCGGCTTCTGCGAGTTTTAGCTTTCTTCGCAGCACCTTCTTTAGTATACAGTGTATTGAAGTCTACTAATTCGATGAGGCACATTTCTGCGTTATCACCTACACGCGTATCAGCTAATTTGATGATACGTGTATAACCACCCGGACGCTCAGCTACTTTACCTGCTACCTCTCCGAACAAAGTCTTCACAGACTCTTTGTTCTGAAGATAAGAGAACACAGTTCTTCTTGAGTGAGTTGTATCGTCCTTAGCTTTTGTAATCAAAGGCTCAACATATTTTCTAAGCGCTTTAGCCTTCGCTACAGTCGTTGTAATCCGTTTGTTAAGGATCAACGATGAAGCCATGTTTGAAAGCAATGCTTCGCGGTGCGCTGTTTTCCTTCCTAAATGGTTAACTTTCTTACCGTGTCTCATGATTTCTTAATCCTCATCTAATTTATACTTGCTGAGATCCATACCGAAAGTAAGGTTCTTCTCAGCAACAAGTTGTTCAAGTTCAGCGAGTGACTTCTTACCGAAGTTTCTGAATTTCATCATATCAGAAATTTCAAGTTCAACAAGGTCACCTAATGTTTTTACATCTGCAGCTTTCAAGCAGTTGTAAGCACGTACCGAAAGATCAAGGTCATGAAGAGGAGTCTTCAACAGCTTACGCATATGCAGCATCTCTTCGTCAACCTGCTCAACCTCAGCATCTTTGCCAGTTTCAAGCTCCATTGATTTATCAGAGAACAATGCAAAGTGCTTGATCAAAATATAGGCAGCACCTTCCAAAGCCTTCTCAGGGTGGATTGAGCCGTCTGTTTCGATATCAATTACGAGTTTTTCGTAGTCGGTCTTCTGCTCAACGCGGGTGTTCTCAACGCTATACTTTACATTTTTGATTGGTGTAAAGATCGCATCAATCGGAATGAATCCGAATACCTGCTCCGTTGGTTTATTCTCTTCTGCAGGGAGGTATCCTCTGCCTTTTTCAATTGTCAGTTCGATTTCAAAGTGAGCAGATTCATCCAAGTTACAGATTACATGCTCAGGGTTAAGAATCTCAAATGCAGAAGTAAACTTGGCTATGTCACCAGCTTTGAACTGCTTTTGTTTCTTAATGTTAACCGTTATCTTATTATCGAAATTGTCAGCTACTTTTCTGAAGCGAACCATTTTCAGGTTCAGAATGATCTCCGCTACATCTTCTACTACACCTTCTATAGTTGAAAACTCATGCAATACTCCTGGTATTTTAATTCCAGTAATCGCATAACCTTCCAGGGAGGATAACAGAATTCTTCTCAGCGCATTGCCAATGGTAACTCCATATCCTTTTTCCAGAGGCTTGAATGTAAACAGTCCGTGAAAATCATCAGACTTTTCCATTACAACCTTCTCTGGCATTTGAAATGCTAATATTGACATAGTCTTGGTTTGATTAACTGTTACAATTACTTCGAGTACAATTCAACGATCAGCTGTTCGTTGATGTTTTCCGGGATATCCTCACGTGGAGGTAAGTTAATGATCTTTCCGACCATTTCGGTATTATCCCACTCTAACCAGTTATATTTTTTAGCACTTTGAGTAGAAAGACTGTTGGTTACTACTTCAAGTGATTTAGAACGCTCACGTACGCCAACCAAGTCACCAGGTTTCAGAGAGAAAGAAGGTACATTAACAACGTCTCCATTTACCTGCACGTGCTTGTGCAATACTAACTGGCGGGCAGCTCTTCTGGTAGGAGCAATGCCTAAACGGTATACAGTATTATCTAAACGAGACTCGAGCAATTGGAGTAATACTTCACCGGTAACACCTTTTTTACGGGTAGCTGTATCAAACAATTTCGCGAATTGTCTTTCCAGCAATCCATAGATATATTTTGCTTTCTGCTTCTCAGCAAGCTGCGTAGCATATTCTGATTGCTTACGCTTTTTGCCACGACCATGCTGACCAGGAGCATAGTTTTTCTTTTGCAGAGCCTTGTTTTCACCTAAGATTGGCTCATTGAAACGTCTTGATATTCTAACTTTCGGGCCTGTATATCGTGCCATTCTATTCTAATTTTTAAATTTTAGACCTTGATTACAGCTCTTCGTGTAATCGTGAATCTTCAATTGTCTATATTAAACTCTTCTTTTCTTTGGAGGACGGCAACCGTTGTGAGGAAGCGGAGTTACATCGCGGATTGCAGTGATCTCGATACCAGAGTTCTGGATTGTGCGGATAGCAGACTCACGACCGGCACCAGGACCTTTCACGAAAACCTCAACCTTACGCAAACCAAGTTCAAAAGCTTTTGAAGCACAGTCTTGCGCTGCAGTTTGAGCAGCGTATGGTGTGTTCTTCTTAGAACCTTTGAAGCCCATTTTACCAGCTGATGCCCAAGATATAACCTGGCCAGTTGAGTTGGTAACGGAGATTATGATGTTGTTGAAAGTAGCGCGAATATGTACCTGGCCAACAGCCTCAACATTCACTACTCTCTTTTTTGCTTTATCTTTTCTCTTTTCAGCAGTCGCCATTATTGAAAAGTTTATCTATTAACCTTTAGTTGCTTTCTTCTTATTCGCTACAGTCTTACGCTTACCCTTACGAGTACGAGCGTTGTTCTTAGTAGTCTGGCCACGTACAGGAAGTCCTTTACGGTGACGAAGACCACGGTAGCATCCGATATCCATCAGACGTTTAATGCTAAGCTGAATCTCAGATTTAAGAACGCCTTCGATTCTGAATTTCTCAGCGATGATCGCGCGAATCGCATTTGATTCTTCATCATTCCAATCCTTAACTTTCTTATCCCAGTCTACACTGGCTTCAGAAAGAATATTTTGGGCTGACCTGCGGCCAATACCAAAAATATAAGTAAGGCTGATTTCGCCTCGCTTGTTATCAGGAATATCTACACCTGCTATACGTGCCATAGTCTATTATCCTTGTCTTTGTTTATACCTCGGATTCTTTTTGTTAATCACATACAGTTTGCCCTTGCGTCTGATGATCTTACAGTCAGCGCTACGCTTCTTTATGGATGCTTTAACTTTCATGTCTTTAATCTATCTACTTGTATCTGAATACAATTCTTCCTTTTGTTAAATCATACGGTGACATTTCCAAGCGTACTTTGTCTCCAGGTAAAATCCGGATGTAGTGCATGCGCATCTTTCCGGAAATATGAGCTAATACCTCATGCCCGTTTTCTAGTTGTACCCGAAACATTGCATTCGACAATGCTTCACTTATAGTACCATCTTGTTCAATTGACTTTTGTTTCGCCACTTATACGTATAATTTTCTTCTATATACTTGTGCGTTGTCAATATCTCCGTCCTATCTTCATGCACAGCGACAGTATGTTCAAAATGTGCTGAAGGTTTCTTATCTGAGGTCCGGATTGTCCATCCATCCCTCTCCTGCACCACATTCTTCGTTCCCTGGTTAATCATGGGCTCTATTGCGAACACCATTCCAGATACTATCTTAATTCCTTTGCCGCGCTTACCGTAGTTTGGTACTTCTGGGTCTTCATGAAGTTTTTTTCCAACTCCATGTCCCACCAGCTCTCTCACTACTCCATATCCGAAGCTCTCAACATAACTTTGGATAGCATGGGCTACATCCCCTATCCGATTTCCTGCTTTTGCTTGTTCGATCCCTCTATATAAAGAATCGTATGTTCGCTCTAGCAGAAGAAGCGTTTCTGAACCTACAGCTTCCAATGGATACGTATAGGCCGAATCACTGTGATAACCTTTATAATATACTCCGCAATCAACAGAGATTATATCAGTAGCTCGTAGTTCATAATTCCCAGGAAACCCATGAACCACTACCTCGTTGACAGATATACAAAGTGAAGCAGGGAATCCGTTATAATTCTTAAATGATGGTATTCCACCATTATCCCTGATAAACTCTTCGGCAACTTTGTCCAACGTTGAGGTTTTGACGCCTGGCTTAATCAGCTTAGCAACTTCTCCATGTGCTTTCCCAAGTATTTGGGCGCCTTCACGGATAAATATCAACTCCTCTTCCGTCTTTAAATGGACCATTCAGTTTAGGCCGCAGCAAATTGAGAACGTCCTTTCACTCTACCCGACTTCATCATACCTTCATAGTGTCTCATCAGCAGGTAGCTTTCGATTTGCTGTAGTGTGTCTAATACAACACCTACCAAGATCAAAAGAGAAGTACCACCGTAGAACTGAGCGAAGTTTTGACCAACTCCCGCTTTTACTGCAAATGCCGGAAGCACTGCAATAGCCGCCAGGAATATCGCACCCGGTAATGTGATCCGTGATAACACGGTATCTATAAATTCGGCAGTCTGTTTACCTGGCTTAACACCTGGAACAAATCCACCATTTCTTTTCAAGTTATCAGCGATGTCGTTTGAGTTGATTGTGATCGCTGTGTAAAAGAACGTGAAGATCAAAATCATGCTGGCAAACAACACACTATACTGCCATGAATAAGGATCTGAGAAAGTTGATCCTATATAGGCACCTAAATCGCTATCATTCCATATACCTGCCAGCAGTGCTGGAATAAACATCAGTGCTTGCGCGAAAATAATTGGCATCACACCAGCTGAGTTCAACTTCAGCGGAATAAAATCGCGTTTACCACCATATAACTTATTTCCAATAACCTGCTTCGCATATTGAATAGGTATTCTGCGAGTTGCCTGCGTTAACGCTATAACAGCTACTACTATACCGAAGAGGGCAAAAATCTCAATAATGAAGAAGATGGCCTTTCCCGGAAATTTATCTGTCACTTCAGACACCAAGGCTAGTGGTAGTCTTGATACGATACCAATCATGATCAGCATCGATATACCGTTACCTATACCTTTATCTGTTATGCGTTCACCTAACCACATACAGAACATTGTACCTGCAATGATCAATACCAGTGAAGTAACATAAAACATAGTACCCGGGGTTGTGATAACAGCAGGATCAATAGTCCCTTTCAAATAGCTATATCCCTGGAATACAGTAATAACAATGGTTAATACGCGCGTGAGTTGATTCAGTCTTTTACGACCAGATTCACCTTCTTTTTGGAGCTTCTGAAAATAAGGTACAGCAAATGTCAAAAGCTGTACTATAATTGAAGCTGAGATATAGGGCATTATGCCCAACGCAAAAATTGACGCGTTGTTAAATGCACCTCCCAAAAATGTGTTCAGGTATCCAAGAATACCGCTGGTATTCCTGGTTGGATCCAATAAGTTTGGATCTATACCTGGCAATACAATGAAAGATCCGAGTCTGAATATGATCAGGAATCCGATAGTATTAAGGATTCTGACTCTCAGATCTTCAATTGAAAAGATGTTCTTTATGGTCTGAAAGAATCGCTTCATTACTTAACCGTTGTAGCAGTTCCGCCTACTTTTTCAATTGCTTGTGTCGCAGTTGCAGAGAAAGCATGTGCTTCCACACTTACTTTAGTTTTAAGTTCTCCTCTGCCTAAAACTTTAACCTTATCATTTTTCCCGATAACACCATTCTCTACTAATACCTGTAAAGTTAATGCATTGGTCTTAGCCTTTTCAGCCAGGCCTTCAAGAATGTCAAGATTAACGGCCTTGAAGTATTCCTTATTATTATTCTTGAATCCGAATTTAGGCACACGGCGCTGCAGCGGCATCTGACCACCTTCAAAACCAGCCTTCTTAGAATAACCTGATCTTGATTGAGCACCTTTGTGACCACGTCCTGCTGTGCTTCCGCCAGAACCTTGACCACGGCCAAGACGCTTGTTTGTTTTTGTAGAACCTTCAGCAGGTTTAAGTGTATGCAGTTTCATCTTAAAGTTCTTTTACGGTGATCAAATGATTCACTTTTGAAATCATTCCGGCAATCTGAGGAGTCAATTCCACCTCCACTGCCTTATTGATTTTGCCGAGTCCCAATGCAATCATAGTACGCTGTTGAGTCTCAGGTCTTTTAATCATGCTTCTGGTTTGAATAATCTGTACTTTAGCCATGATGCTTAACCGTTAAATACTTTCGACAATGAAACTCCTCTGTTCTTAGCAACAGTATATGCATCGCGCATGCTGGTTAATGCTTTGAAGGTAGCCTTCACCACGTTGTGCGGGTTTGAAGAACCTTTCGACTTAGCCAACACATTGTGTACTCCAGCACTTTCCAATACGGCACGCATCGCACCACCAGCAATAACACCTGTACCAGGTGAAGCAGGCTTCAGCAGTACAAAACCACCACCGAATTTGCCAAGCGACTCATGAGGAACTGTTCCTTTAATGATCGGAACTTTAACCAGATGCTTCTTTGCATCGTCGATACCTTTTGTGATGGCATCTGTTACTTCATTGGCTTTACCGAGTCCGTAACCTACTACTCCATTACCATCACCTACTACAACGATCGCTGCGAAGCTGAATCTACGACCACCTTTTACCACCTTTGCAACACGCTCAATGGCTACTACGCGTTCTTTCAGATCGATTTCGCTGGCTTTTACTGTGCTAATATTGCTTACTGACATATTTCAGTTCTTAGAATTTTAATCCACCTTCTCTGGCACCTTCAGCCAAAGCTTTAATATTTCCATGGTACAGATAACCGTTACGGTCGAAAACGATCGACTGAATTCCGGACGCAATTGCCTTTTCAGCAATTTTTTTTCCTACATTCTTCGAGTTCTCAATGTTCAGCTTTGCTTTTTCACCAAGTTCAGTGGTTGAAGCGGCTGCTACAGTAACACCGTTTATGTCATCAATAATTTGTACATAAAGTCCGCGATTGCTTCTGAAAACCGATAATCTTGGGCGTTCTGAAGTCCCGCTGATTCTTTTACGAACACCGGCCTTTATTCTCTCGCGTCTTTCTCTATTCTTGCCTGCCATAGCTTTATTGCTCTATGATGCTTTTATTAGTTTAATTATTTAGCAGCAGCTTTACCAGCTTTTCTGCGAACAAACTCACCTGTGAAGCGGATACCTTTACCTTTGTAAGGCTCAACTTTGCGAAGTGATTTAATTTTTGCTGCAACCTGACCGATCAATTGCTTATCAATTCCTTCCAAGATGATCGTTGGGTTTTGACCTTTTTCCTGGATAGCCTGAACTTTAATTTCAGACGGTACCGCCAGGAACACGTTGTGTGAATAGCCTAAGCTAAGTTCCAAAACGTTTGATTGAGCAGTTGCTTTATAACCTACACCAACCAATTCAAGTTGATGCTTATATCCTTTTGATACGCCTTCGATCATGTTAGCTATCAATGCACGGTATAAACCATGCATAGATTTATGACGCTTCTGTTCTGTTGGGCGCTCAACTAATACTGTTCCGTCTTCTTGCTTTATTACAAAATCAGGATCGATTGCCTGGTGTAATTCACCCTTAGGTCCTTTTACACTTACTTTGTGATTAGCAAAGTTAAACGTAACACCTGACGGGATCGAAACTGGTTTACTTCCTATACGTGACATTTGCTTTTCTCTTTATTAGTAAACGTAACATAATACTTCACCACCGACATTCAGGGTACGTGCTTCCTTGTCAGTAATTACTCCTTTCGAAGTAGACAGGATAGCCACTCCCAAACCGTTCAATACACGAGGTAAAGAGCTGGTATCAACGTAGGTTCTAAGACCTGGCGTACTTATGCGCTCTAACTTTGTGATTGCTGATTGTTTAGTTTCAGGATTGTATTTCAATGCAATCTTGATACTACCTTGTCTGTCAGCAACATCCTCGAACTTATAGTTCAGGATATAACCCTTATCAAAAAGAACCTTGGTAATTTCTTTCTTGAGGTTGGATGCAGGGATCTCCACTACGCGGTGGTTCGCCTTAATGGCATTCCGCAACCGGGTTAAGTAATCTGCTATCGGATCAGTCATTTTATTCGTCCTTTTATATTAAAAAGCAAGCCCGCGTTTTTTAAACCGGGCTGCAAAGATATATAACAATTTATATTATCCAAACTGTTATCTGGTTTCACCTCGAAAGCCTTCGAGAGACCTTGATACTCAGCACCGTATGTTTTGAAATTAATTCCAGCACTTTAAGGTACTGGTTATCGTGTGGGATTTGTGTGTGTAAAGAAGCCAGAGTTACTACCAGCTTGCTTTTGTCAGACCAGGGATTTTACCTGCTGAAGCCATTTCACGGAACACGTTACGGCAAACTCCGAATTTACCGATGTATCCTTTTGGGCGACCTGTGAGCTTGCAACGATTCTTCAAGCGAACCGGGGAAGCATTGCGCGGAAGTTTATCCAGCGCTGCATAGTCACCAGCTTCTTTAAGAGCTTTACGTTTTGCTGCATATGTAGCAACAAGCTTTTCTCTTTTTGTCTGTCTTGCTATTACTGATAATTTAGCCATGCTCGATATTAGTTTTTAGTAGCGAAGGGCATTCCGAATGCTTTCAGAAGCTCAAAACTTTCTTCGTCCGTAGTTGCAGTAGTAACGAATGTAATATCCATACCACTGATTTTGTTCACTTTATCTATAGAGATCTCTGGGAAGATGATCTGTTCCTTCACACCCAGTGTATAGTTTCCGCGACCGTCAAACCCTTTGTTGCTAACTCCTTTGAAGTCACGCACACGAGGAAGTGCAATACTCATCAACCTGTCAAGGAATTCGTACATCTTATCACCGCGAAGGGTAACACGAACACCTATCGGCATATTCTCTCTAAGTTTGAAGTTAGAGATCGCCTTTTTAGATTTTGTAGAGACAGCTTTCTGACCGGTGATGTTTGTAATCTCTTCGATAGCAACATCGATCAATTTCTTATCGGTTACAGCTACGCCCATACCTTTGTTAATGCAGATCTTCTCGATCTTCGGAACCTGCATAACAGATGAATATTCGAATTTCTGCTTTAAAGCAGGGACAATTTCTTTTGTGTATTTGTCCTTTAATCTTGGAGTTGCCATTACTTAATAAATTCTCCGGTTTTCTTAGAAAATCTCTTCAGCTTACCTTTATCATCAAGCTTACGACCAACACGGGTTAGTTTCCCGCTGGCAGGATCAATCAGTTGTAAGTTACTGATGTGAATAGACGCCTCTGTCTTTTTGATGCCGCCTTCAGGTTTACCTGCCGATGGCTTCGTATGCTTTGTTACGATATTAACACCTTCTACTACTGCTCTGTTTTTATCAAGCAATACTTCCAGTATCGTACCTTCTTTACCTTTATCATCTCCAGCGATAACTCTTACCTTATCACCTCTGCGGAGGCCTAACTTAGGTTGTTTGTTGCTTTTTCTTTCCATGGCTTATATAACTTCAGGGGCCAATGAAACAATTTTCATGAACTGCTTCTCACGAAGCTCACGAGCCACCGGACCGAATATACGGGTTCCGCGAGGTTCATCTTGAGCATTCAAAAGAACGGCAGCGTTATCTTCAAAACGGATGTATGAACCGTCTTTTCTTCTGACTTCTTTTGTAGTTCTTACTACAACAGCTTTGGTTACAGTTCCTTTTTTCACCTGGCTGCTAGGCAGTGCAGACTTTACTGTAACTACGATCTTGTCGCCTACAGAAGCGTAACGTCTTCCGGTACCGCCAAGCACGTGCATACAAAGTACTTCCTTTGCTCCACTGTTATCTGCTACGGTAAGTCTGGATTCGGTGCGTATCATATCTTTATATCTTCAGTTCTGTTTATCCTTTAAGCTGAACGTTGTCTTATCTGATTGAGATTATTTCGCTTTCTCAACGATCTCAACCAATCTCCAACGCTTCTCTTTACTCATCGGACGAGTTTCAGCAATACGTACAGTATCTCCGATACCTGCAGTATTCTGCTCATCATGAGCCTTGAACTTGGTAGTTCTATTCACAAATTTACCATAGATCGGGTGCTTCACTTTTCTGTCAACAGCTACAGTGATGGTCTTCTGCATTTTATTGCTTACAACCTTACCGATCCTTTCTTTGCGTTCGTTACGTTCTTCCATAACCTATTTTCTTATTGGGCTATTTAGATGCACGTTCTTTTACGGTTAACTCCGTGCTGAGGCGTGCTATCAGCTTACGTGTTTCTTTCAATTTCATTGGGTTTTCTACCGATGAAATCTGATGTGCAAATTGCAGCTTACGAAGCGCTTCTTTTTCAGCACCGATCTTTTCCTTCAGCTCGGCTACAGTCAATCCCTTGATGTCTGTTGTTTTCATGGTGCTTATTGTTCTACGTAATCAGGTCTAACAGTGAATTTTGTTTTGATTGGCAATTTACCTTCTGCCAATTTCAATGCTTCCTTCGCGGTCGCCATATTTACGCCACCTGCTTCGAACAGAATAGTACCTGGCTTGATAACGGCTACCCAATATTCAGGAGCTCCTTTACCTTTACCCATACGCACTTCAGCTGGCTTGCGGGTGATCGGCTTGTCTGGGAAAATTCGGATCCACACCTGACCTTCGCGTTTCATCGCTCTGGTTACTGCGATACGAGCCGCCTCTAACTGACGAGCTGTGATCCATCCACCTTCCAAAGATTTCAATGCAAATGAACCAAATGCAATAGAGTGACCTCTTGTTGCAATGCCTTTTACGCGGCCTTTTTGCATTTTTCTGAATTTCGTTCTTTTAGGCTGTAACATTGTTACCTGGCTTTAATGCGTTTGTTCTTCTGATTAACCGTTTCTTTTTTGGCCTCCACCGCGATTATCTCCACCGCGTCTTCCTCCGCCACCACCTTCACGTCTATCGCCACCTCTTCTGTTGCGGCCACCTCTGTCGCCACCACGCTCGTTGCGATCTCCTCTTCCTCCGCGGTGTTCACCGCCACCACCTTGCTGGCCTGAAGTGCTTGCAAGACCTACATTTGGAGACAGATCACGCTTGCCGTAAATTTCTCCCTTGAAGATCCATACTTTGATACCGATTTTACCATACACAGTCTGAGCTTCAGAGTGCGCATAATCGATATCAGCACGAAGTGTATGCAATGGAATACGACCTTCTTTGTATTGCTCTGTACGAGCCATATCTGCACCAGCCAAACGGCCTGATGTTTTTACTTTAATACCCTCCGCACCTACACGCATTGCTGAAGCAATTGCCTGCTTCATGGCACGCTTGTAAGATATACGGGCCTCGATCTGCTGAGCGATGGATTCACCAACCAATTTCGCATCCAGCTCCGGGCGCTTAATTTCGAAGATGTTGATTTGAACATCTTTGCTGGTGATCTTCTTTAACTCTTCCTTGATCTTATCTACTTCGGTACCACCTTTACCAATTACAACACCCGGACGGGCAGTATGAATAGTAAGTGTAATACGCTTCAGTGTTCTTTCAATAACTATTTTAGCGATTCCGCCTTTAGGAATACGAGCCTTTACGTAATCTCTGATTTTCTGATCTTCAACCAGTTTATCAGCGAATGTTTTGCCACCGTACCAGTTAGAATCCCAACCACGAACGATGCCTAAGCGCAGGGCTACCGGATTAATTTTCTGTCCCATTATTCCTTAGTTTCTGTTTCAGTTGTTACCACTTCAGCACCGCTTTTCTTGAAGCTGTCCACGATCAATGTTACGTGGTTTGAACGCTTTCTGACGCGGTGAGCTCTTCCCTGAGGTGCAGGACGTAGTCTCTTCAGGATACGACCACCATCAACGAAGATATCTTTTACATATAGATCAGCTTCTTCAAGCTTCAGATCAGTATGTTTAGCTGTCCAGCCAGAGATTGCTGACAACAACAGCTTCTCTAGTTTAGGAGCACCTACTTTGGGCTCGTACTTCAAAATGTTAAGAGCCTTATTAACACGCTCGCCTCTGATAAGATCAGCGATCAGACGCATCTTACGTGGAGAGGTTGGTACGTTTTTCAGTTTCGCTACAGAAGGGCCGTTTTTAGCAGCTTCTTTCTTTGCATCACGCTTCTCGCGCTTAAGCACTGAACGTTTAGTTTTTTTCGCTACTTCTGCCATGATTACCTAGCGTTATCTTTCTTGTTTCCAGAGTGTCCACGGAAAGTACGTGTAGGAGCAAACTCACCGAGTTTATGACCTACCATGTTCTCCGTTACATATACCGGAATAAATTTATTTCCATTGTGAACAGCAAACGTATTACCGATCAAATCGGGTGTTACGGTTGATCTTCTGGACCAAGTCTTAATAACAGACTTCTTGCCTGATTTTTCCATTGCTTCTACTTTCTTGAGAAGACGGAAGTCACAATACGGTCCCTTCTTAATCGAGCGTCCCATTATTTTTTCCTTCTAGATATAATTAAATTATCAGAATACTTCTTCGGATGACGGGTCTTCTTACCCTTCGTGTACAGACCGTTGCGTGAACGAGGGTGACCTCCTGACGCACGCCCTTCACCACCACCCATCGGGTGATCAACAGGGTTCATCGCTACAGCACGTGTGCGAGGACGAACACCTCTCCAACGGCTGCGACCAGCTTTACCTACACTTTCGTTCATGTGGTCAGCGTTTGATGTTGCACCGATAGTAGCCATGCAAACATCTAACACATTACGCATTTCACCAGAAGGCATTTTCAATGTTGCCAAGCCGTTTTCACGAGCAAGCAACTGTACAAATGAACCTGCAGAGCGAGCTATCGCGCCACCTTTGCCTGGCTTCATTTCTACGTTATGTACAATCGTACCGAGAGGAATTTTAGCAAGTGGAAGAGCATTACCTACTTCAGGAGCTACATCAGCACCTGAAACAAGTTGCTGTCCTACTTTCAGTCCTTCAGGAGCGATGATATAAGACTTAGATCCGTCTATATAATACAGGAGAGCTATACGAGCAGAACGAGTTGGATCGTATTCTATAGACTTCACCGTAGCAGGTATACCTGTCTTATTACGTTTAAAGTCGATATCACGAAGTTTCTGCTTATGACCACCACCAATGTAACGCATAGTCATGCGCCCATTGCTATTTCTACCACCCGTCTTTTTTACTGTTGTTACCAGTGACTTCTCAGGCTTCGATGTAGTAATATCATCGAATGTAGTAGCGAGTCTATGACGCGTACCTGCCGTTACTGGTTTTAATTTCTTCAACGCCATCGTTCAAAAATTATACGTTGCTATAAAAATCAATTACTTCACCTTGTGCCAGGGTCACAACAGCTTTCTTGTAGCCGGGTCTGCGACCAGAAAGTATACCTGTTTTAGTGTAGCGGGTCTTTTTCTTACCCATTACATTCATGGTATTTACTTTCTCCACGTTTACGCCATATTGCTTTTCAACGGCTTTCTTAATCTCAACTTTGTTCGCATCAGCACTTACGATGAAACCGTATTTGCCTTTCTCGTTCAGAGCGGAAACTTTCTCCGTTACTAATGGTTGTTTCAGGATACTCATTATGCTTTATTTAATAAGTTCTCAACTTTACTAACAGAGCTCTCTACAAAGATTACGTTGTCAGCATTCATCACATCAAAGGTGTTGATCTGATCAGCTGTAGTAACTTTCGTATTCTGAATATTTCTTCCGGAAAGAACTACGTTCTTATTAAGTTCAGGAAGTACGAGGAGCGTTTTCTTATCACTTAATGCAAGAGCATTCAACAATGACAGGAATTGCTTGGTTTTAGGAGACTCAAATGAGAAGTCTTCCAATATCGCAATTGAATTATCTTTTGCTTTGTAAGAAAGAGCTGACTTACGAGCCAGATCTTTTACTTTCTTATTCAGTTTGAATGAATAGTCGCGAGGAGTAGGACCGAATACACGTCCACCACCTTTGAACTGAGGGTTCTTAATGTTACCTGCACGAGCGCCTCCGGTACCTTTTTGTTTCTTCAACTTTTTAGAAGAACCAGATATTTCGTTACGCTGCTTTGACTTGTGTGTACCTTGGCGTTGGTTTGCTAAGAAGCTTTTTACATCCAGGTATATAGCGTGGTCGTTCGGTTCAATGCCAAACACGTCAGAAGAAAGCGTAACTTTCTTTGAGGTTGCTTTACCACTATTATTTAATACTGCTACTTCCATTATTTCTGAAGGATTACAGTTGAATTCTTAGCTCCGGGAAGAGAGCCACTGATTACGATCAAATTCTGATCAGCAAGGATCTTAACAACTTGAAGGTTGGTAAGTTTTACGCGATCGTTACCCATACGGCCGGCAAGACGTTTACCTTTTGGTACACGTGATGCGAACGATGCGTTACCCATTGAACCAGGTGCACGAAGACGGTTATGTTGACCGTGCGTAGCTCCACCTACACCACCAAAGTTATGGCGCTTTACAACCCCCTGAAAACCACGACCCTTAGAGGTACCAATGGCATCAATGAAATCACCTTCAACGAAGATATCCTGTATACGGATCTCTTTGCCAAGTTCAACTAAACCATCGAACTCAGTTTTGAAATCACGAAATTCAGCAACATCTTTTTTAGGAGTTGTGTTGGCTTTCTTAAAGTGACCGATGGCCGCCTTAGTCGTGTTCTTTTCTTTTTTCTCACCAAAGGCAAGTTGAACAGCGCGGTATCCATCCGTTTCTTCACTCTTTACCTGTGTTACTACACAGGGACCAGCCTCGATCACTGTGCAAGCTATATTCTCGCCATCCGGGCCGAATACGCTAGTCATTCCTATTTTCTTTCCTATAATGCCAGGCATAGTTGTGCTTGTTTTTCAGGACTTTCTGCTTGTAAAGTATACGTTGAGTAGACTCTTTCTGCAAAAAGGACTGCAAAGATAGGAACTAAAGGGTAGTTACCAAATGTGGGTTTCAATTTTTTTGGGAAATCTGGAGATAATGCTCCACTCATAAATCGCAGATCGTGAAATCATTGCTTCTTTTGACCTTTGTAGCAGATTAACCAATCAGCACTTTTCATAGGATTTATAGCTATTCCGACAGTTAAAGCAGAATATTATATCGAAAACGATCACCAAAACTATTTTTTATACCGAACGCTCTTCCTCAACAAGAAGTCTTAACCATACCCTTTTATCCATGAAAAAAAAGAATTTTAAATGCTAAAAGGGTGACTAAATTTCAGCCGGATTTAGAAATCCATACTATTTTTTTCAATGAACAATAACCGCTGGCTGCTTCTTCCCTTACTCCTGATTTTACTGTTTGGTCTTAACCTTTCCCTGGGCAGTGTACATATTCCTTTTAAAGAGATCGTAACCATTCTGACAGGTGGCGAAAGTTCAGAACCTATATGGAGAGACATTGTCTGGAATTTCAGAATGACGAAGGCATTGACCTGCATACTGGCGGGAGGTGCATTGGCTTTGAGCGGACTGCAAATGCAAACGCTCTTCCGAAATGCGCTGGCGGGGCCTGATGTATTGGGACTGAGTTCAGGTGCGAGTCTCGCTGTATCACTGATCTTTATGAGTCAGGCTGCCGGCATTAGTTTCCTGCGTACACCCAATCCGTGGACAGTTGCCATCGCTGCTACATTGGGGTGCACAGGTGTATTCCTTATTATGCTCGCACTTTCCAAAAAACTTCTCGATAACGTTTCTCTACTTATCGTTGGTCTGATGATCGGGGCGGGAACCTCGTCCATCGTCAGCGTACTCCAATATATAAGTCGCGCGGAAGAAATGCAGACGTACCTCATCTGGACCTTTGGAAGTTTGGGAGGATTGAACTGGACGGAGCTCCTGGTATTAGCGTCTGTATTACTATTAGGAGGCAGTATAGCCCTGGGGTTGGTTAAGTCTTTAAATGCCTGGATGCTGGGCGATAATTATGCGGCCAGTATTGGTATCAACATGAAACGAGCCCGGTTCTGGATTATTTTGTCTGCCAGTATATTAACGGGAGGTGTTACGGCCTTCTGCGGCCCTATTGCTTTTGTGGGATTGGCTGTGCCTCACCTCGTGAAGTTTCTCGTCAAGACAACCAATCATAAAATATTAATCCCTACAGTAATGATCGGGGGTTCTGTACTGATGCTCTTCTGCGACATACTATCACAACTCCCGGGTAGTACACAAGTGTTGCCCATCAATGCCATTACTGCACTAATCGGGGCGCCTGTAGTGATATGGGTTATTGTAAGACATTCAAAAATGCGGGTATGAGTAGCGTGAAGAAAGCATTGCTGGAAACAAAAGATCTTTCAATCGGGTATACCGGCCAGTCTATACCATTGTTTGAAAAACAGAATCTTGCACTATACGCAGGAGAATTGGTTTGCTTTATGGGACCGAATGGCATCGGTAAATCCACATTGATACGAACCCTTGCCGGCTTGCAGAAAAGTATAGAAGGAGGTATATATATACATACTGATAACGCAGAGCTGCGGCAACAGATCGCTGTTGTACTGACCGAGAAGATTACAACTCCGGGTATGACTGTGGAGGAGCTCATTACCTTCGGGCGTTATCCGTATCTGAACTGGAATGTAAGCCTACACGAAAATGATATCCGCATAATTGACGAGGCTATCGACCAGGTTAACATCCGGAATATCATTTCAAAAAAATTATATCAGTTAAGTGACGGCCAGTTGCAGATGGTTATGATTGCGCGGGCACTCGCACAGACTACACCAATCATTTTATTGGATGAACCCACAGCACACCTTGATTTGAACAATCGTGTCGAGATCATGCGTATGCTGAGGAACCTGGCGCGCAAAACTAACAAGGCTATTCTCATTGCTACACACGAACTTGATTTAGCGCTTCAGACTGCAGACTATATATGGCTCGCTGGCAACCAGAAAGATATCATCACCGGCATACCGGAAGACCTGGTGTTGAATGGTTCGTTCGATGATATTTTTCGTTTCAAAGGCTTTGACCTCAAAACCGGAAAAGTAAAACACGAAGTAAATCGCGCGCGAACAATTCAATTGAACGGGAATGATTCGGAATATCTATGGACACGAAACGCACTGGAAAGAAACGGATTTCAGATTGTTCAGCACAACGGAGACACTACCATAAAAATTGAACAGAATAATAACGCTTGTGTATGGATTATCGGAGATAACCGGTATACATCGCTTCAGGGTTTACTGAAATACTTGTGCGGTTGATTTTCCTGTGCTCTTTCAAACCCACTGCTTCGCGTTAACATCGAAGCATATCGTGTCCACTTTACAGGTATACCCTTTGCGCGCAACGCTTTATGAAGGTCTTCAAACAGAGGTCCTTTATTATCAAAGTAATTATACGAAAGACCGAAGCAATAAAATCGAAATGTATGATGCGTGGTGATCTCAACCCATTTGTAGTCGAACGGAAATAACAACTGCGAAATCTCCTTCACAAAAAACTGAACAATGCGAGGTTTGATGCCCTCTCCTACTGTAACAGTCCAATCATGACGAAACAACGCCATGTTGATATCATACAGTAAAAATTTTCTTCTTCTTCTGAACAACGGCACTTTGCCCACAACTTCAAGCGTATCATCCGTCAGTATAAAATCATTGTTGGTTATACCGAGATAACTATATACACCTAACAGGTAAAGTCCAAAGAATGCAAGTGCCAGTCGCACATCGATCTCCGGCAGACTAAAATCATTAATAATATATACTGCTGACGTCAGTACAAACAGAATTGAGAGGTGGTTTCTGAGAATGCAGAGGGACGCTTTAACCAAACTACTTTCATACTTTTTCATAGGGCTCACACAATCTCCAAGCCCTTAAAATACAAAAGAATGCATTAAGAGTTACAACAATGTTTGTTTGAATTTTTTAGGCCCGTTCAGGCCCTGATTTTCTTGTGTTTTCCGCGCAAAACTCCGCCCACAGCGCCCTGCATGGCAGACTTAACCCAGTAATTAAAAATGGCTTTGTGCCTAATGCGCGGCTGACTGATAACCGTGGTGGCGTTTTCTTTACCGTTCTTTAAAATGCCATCGGCCAAAAACGTAAGCACTTCATTGCCCCATCGTTTTTTTTCAGAATCACCAGGCTTTCGTATTTCGAGGTGCAGGTTGTTGTACGAGATCACCGAAGCACCATTTGCCTGCTCGGCACCAGCAGTGAGTTGCAGATCAAATTTTTTCAGGTATCCTGATTTGATATGAATGCCTTGCAACGGTACCACTACACGGTTTAGCGCGGTAAGATTTAAATCTTTGAGACGCACATTGAGTTTAAACGAAGATGAGTCTAGTGTTTCATAGGTTACGTGCAAAGATCCTTCGTTGTATAGTCGTGCCGTTGCGACCATAACGAGCGGTGGCTCACCGCGTGTTTTACCAACTTTAAGATTGGCCACTATATTCTCAAATACCACCACACCATCTTCGCCGGTCTTTTCAGAGGTTTCGGTATACTGTATCCTGCCATTCTTCAAATCAACGCGATTGATCGTTATAGATGGCGGAAGTTTTAACAGACCCTCCAGCGTAACCGGTTTTTCAACCATTGGGGGATCCGGCATTCGCTTATCACGTTTTATATCAAACGCAAAACGCTCTACGGCTATATCTGCATTTTTCAGAACCCGGTGTTCGATCATATCATTGATTGAAAAGCCATGAAGTGTAATACCCTGAAAGCGCGCATCGATGAAATCATTTTCAACCGTATTGCTATATATCCACTCTTTTCGCGGACTGATGTGAACCGAATCGATATTTACTTTATTATTCTTTAACACTACATCGTAAACCTGGACCGAGCTTTTTTCGGTTTCAGTTTTCAAAGAAGCACAACGAAAGTTACCACTGCGGGTATCTCCCTCCAGTTTACCAAACGTGAGTGATTGATTGTCTTTCCATTTTACCTGGCCGGGATGGATGACAAACTGTTGAACGATGGCAAACGATGAAGTGCGTTCGCGATCAGATCGTTTTCGCTTAGGACCTGCTTCCGGTACGATCAATAGCGGATTATATACTTCGAGTCGTTTTACAGATGGCGGCTCATCTTTTGCTACCTCGGCATCGTTCATCACGATAGCATCGGAGCTGAAATAAAGTTTACCATCTTTTATGATTTCGAGTTTGTTCGCCCTGAGTTTACGCGCACTCCAGAAATCTTCATCGCGTACCAGGTTATTCAGATCAAGAGCGGGAGCTGAAATTTCGATGTTATTTTTTTTGACCTGAAGATTTGTTACCTGAAAACGTGCCGGATAGTTCATTGCCATCTTGCTGGCCTGCACAGACAATGTTTTGAGTTTTACATCCACATCGGAAAGTTGCCCGCGAATAGAATCAAACTTTACATGTCCATTTTCCGAAATCATCTTTTCAATTTCCAGGTCTTTGCCGGAACATGCTATATATCGCTGATCGCGATGTAAATTGATCTTAGCATTACCGATCGAGAGTTGTCCGATCGATTCAAACAAATCGTCTTTCGGTTCATCATTCGCCTTTTTACCGGCACGGGCGGGTAGCCTTCCCGTTACTTCCAGCGAATTGAAATGTATAGCCTTCCAATGCTTATAGTTTTTTTGCAGCGGTTCATCGCCTTCCTTCAATGCCATGATCTGTTTGGCATGCAGGTGCAAGCTATCTTTTTGAACATCTACCTCGGCAGCGCGCAACAAGCGACCATCAAAATCAACACCTTTCATTTTGGATACCAGCGTTCCCGAAGTGTTTCGTACCCATGCATTGGCAAATCGTATATCACTGACAGCATATATAAAACCTCCCGCAGGCTGAGTCTTTAAATTGTTCACGGTTAGTGAAAGATTATTTACCCGTAACGACCTGTCTTCATCAGCATAGCGCACCGTTACGTTTTTGAATGATAACAGCCGCACGTTTACATTATCAATTTTGTCATCAGCAGTCTTTGCATCACCCTTTCGTTTGATCCTTTCGGGAGTAAGATTAACATCAGCATCTTCTACACTAAGTTCATCGGCCTGAATTTTTTTATCGAAAGCAAAATCCAGCAGGTTAAAATATTTTAATTTCAATTTGCCACAGTTCGCTATATTCTTGCGACTGGCAGAATCGTACAATACAACATCTGTCAGGGTGAGATCGCGATACTTATCGAACAGTATCGTATTACAATTGAACGATAAATTTCTGCGCAGCGCAATAGCTGTACGATCCAGTCCTACTTCAAGTCCACCCACCTGGAAAGCGCTGCTGTCGCGGATTACTTTAAAGGCATATACATTTATGTTTACGTGGGGTAAATCAATTTTAACAGAGTCTTTATCCTTCTGCACAACGAGGTGAATACGCGCATCGCGCACTACGGTACTATCAATCGAACACTCGCCTATAGCCTGCTTGAGAATACGCGTGAGCAGGTCGCGATCTTTAATACGGGTGGTATCCTTCTTCAATTTGAATTCGGCTATAACATGCGGCTGATCGATCATAGCGCGTTTAATAGCATAGCGCTGATTTTCATAAAGAGCTTTATAGTCGAGTCGCTGCAGCAAGAGTGATTTACCAGATACTTCCACCCGTGACTGCGACACCGTGTCAAGTGACGTAAAATTGAAATCAGTAAATTGTAAATGATGCTGCCGGAAGTTAAACTCTATACCGGAAAAATTTAGTGCTGCCTTGGGGAAGACAAGTGCCTGCGCACCAACTTTTAATTGTATCTGACTCTCCGGTGTGAGGTTCTGAATATTCCAATGCTCTACGAGCAGATCAACCAGGTTTAGTCTTACTGACGTGCGTGCTATATTTTTCATCCCCACGGTTGCCCTGCGAATGGAGAGCGACTCGATATCAAACCTACCCAGCAATGATTCTATAGCAGGGTATAGTTTTACCACCTGGTACGATACGTTGCTAGTGCTTATCCGCGCGGTAGTGCTGCGTTGTTGTTGCTGTGCATCGATCTCGATGATCGGTTCATCGATAATAAGGTTCTTGATATCAAACTGCTGCACCATGGACATGGATGCGATGGATCCGAACTTCAACTGCATATAGGGAATTGTTACCCCCAGTATACCTTTGGATGGTGCGTTAGGCGACCGTACTATTTTTACATCATTAAGTGTAAACGTCAGGGCCAGCATATCAATGGATGAACGCCCTATGCTGAGGGTATACATGCCATCGGTTTTGGATTGCACCAGTTCTGAAAGTGCGCGTTTAAAACCATAGAGCTTAGCGTATACCAGCCCGCCAAACAGAATAGCCAGTGGTATCATAGCAACAGCGATGCGAAGCACTATTTTTCGGGACGATTTTTTCAATGGCATCAAACTGTTTCTCTCTATTTACAAGATACTAAACCTTTGGTGGTAATTAAAATCAGAAGCACCGGAGCATCGTTATCATAACGAATTGAATGTGCATTATATTCTACGATTTATAACCGAAAGTAATTGCCAATCGAAGCCCTTCCGTGATTTTGATCAACCAAACTACAAACGTTTGCAACAAACCCTTGTAAGTTCTTTATCCACATTCATTAATCTGTATCCAATCTCTTTTATTAGTTTGTAGCTGTTTACCCCAAAATAGCATCAAGCATTATATAGTATGATCCGATTAAATGAACTGTTCCCTTATCAATTCGATAAAAAATATTCAAAGCCTGTAGCGTATTTCTCCATGGAATTTGCTGTTGACCAGCCGTTGAAAATTTATAGCGGAGGTCTTGGCTTCCTGGCAGGATCGCACTTGCGCAGCGCCTATGAACTGAAGCAAAACATGATTGGTATAGGTATTCTTTGGAAGAAAGGATACTACGACCAGGAACGTAACCAGGACCAAACCCTTCATGTAAACTTCCGTGATAAGGACTACTCGTTTCTAACCGATACGAATATTGTATTTCCAATTACCATTCATGGAGCCCGCGTATTTGTAAAAGCTTACCTGCTGAAGCCGGATGTATTTCACACCGCTCCGTTATTCCTGCTTACAACGGACATACAGGAGAATGATTACCTCGCCCAGACCATCAGCCACCGGCTCTATGACCCGAATGAGACAACGCGTATCGCGCAGTCTATCCTGTTAGGCATAGGTGGTGCCAAGCTTCTGGATATACTCGGACGCGAAACCGAGATATACCACATGAACGAAGGGCATGCGCTACCGATGTGTTTCTATTTACTCGACAAGTATAGAAGCATGGATGAAGTTAAGAAGCGAGTTGCATTCACCACGCATACGCCTGAAAAAGCAGGCAACGAAGAACATAGTATACCACTGCTAAACAGCATGAGTTTCTTCAATGGCTTTACAGCAAAACAGGTTGAAGAATATGTACACCCTGAGAACGGAGTATTGAATTATACTCTTACAGCGCTCCGCTTTGCCAGACGTGCGAACGGAGTTTCTCAGTTGCATGGTGAGGTGTCCAGAAAAATGTGGGGCGACTATAAGGGTATATGTGAGATTACTGCGATTACCAATGCGCAGAATAAAAAATACTGGCAGGATGAAGAACTTGCACAGGCACTTAACGAGGGTGATGACCAAGCGCTTGTTGCCCGTAAAAAAGAATTGAAGTATAAACTCTTCCGCACGGTAGCGAACCAGACCGGTAAGCTGTTCAATGAAAATGTACTCACCATTGTTTGGGCAAGACGTTTTGCAGCGTATAAAAGAGCTAATCTATTGTTGACAGACTATAACCGTTTTCTGCGCATAGCACAGAATAGCAAGTACCCG
Organism: uncultured Chitinophaga sp.; assembly: GCA_902168205.1. Lineage (GTDB taxonomy): Bacteria > Bacteroidota > Bacteroidia > Cytophagales > Cyclobacteriaceae > Ohtaekwangia > Ohtaekwangia kribbensis. The sequence continues at coordinate 204,793 of CABHOK010000017.1, forward strand.
GTGCAAATCATCTGGGCTGGTAAACCGTATCCGGAAGATTATGGTGCGATCAACATCTTCAACGAGATATACTGGAAGACTAAAGATTTACCGAACTGTACTGTTGTAACAGGATACGAACTGTGGCTGTCCGGTCATCTTAAAAAAGGATCGGACCTGTGGCTGAACAATCCAAGACTATATCATGAAGCCTCCGGTACATCTGGTATGACTGCCGCGATGAATGCTTCAGTAAACTTATCAATTCCGGATGGATGGGTTCCTGAATTTGCCAAGCACGGCAAAAATTCATTTATCATTGATACAGCCAATGATCAATTAACCCAGGAATCAAAAGACAAGATCGAAGCACAAGCTCTACTCGATTTGCTGGAGAATGAAATCATACCGCTATACTACGAGAATCCTGAAAAATGGCAAAGCATCGTAAAGAGCAGTATGAAGGACGTAGTACCATACTTTGACTCCGGCCGAATGGCAGACGAGTACTACACCAAACTATACAAGTAATTCAGACTATAAATTAAGTGATCTAATTCTCAAACATCCCGCGCCACCGCCCGGGATGTTTTTTTAAAATCCCCACCAACCTACCTGCCTAAACACTTACTTCTTCTTCTTCGCTTTCGCTTCGCGGATCAACTTCATATCTACATTCTCTTTCGAAATCTGCGCATAGTTTCCATTTCCAAGTGTGGTAAGTTGTTGCAGTGCTTTAGAGGCACCAACACCTTTGCCAAAGTTGAAGATGGATAAGAATATATCTTCTTTGGAAAACTTTGAGATCAGCTGCAGTGTCTCATCACTCGTAGCGAACTCGCCATCGGTAGCAAGTACTATACGATTGTTTCCCCCGCGTATATAGTTCTCGTCAGCAGTTTTATAGGCCAGTTTTATGCCGGCATTGCCATCTGTTTTACCGGATGATTTGAGACTGTTGATTGCCTTGTTGATTTTGTCTTCATCTTTAAACGATGCTGATTCCAGCAATACTTTGGGTTTATCAGAAAAAGCGATGATGGAGATCCTGTCTTCCGGACGCATCATCGAAAGCAGGCTGATGATGGAGTTTTTCAGCAGTGGCAGTTTTTCAGCCGCATTCATCGAGCCTGATACATCCAGCAACAGCACCATGTTGTTGGTAGCATAACCTTCCATCGAGCGAATATCTTCACCGGCATCAGACAGGTATACTGTGTCGCGCTTCTCGATATATACCGTATCGTGAAGTACTTTCACGGATGACGAAGGACGCGTACTGCCCTGCTGTGTACTTTCATTTTTTGTTACCTGATTTTCGGATGCCTTTACAACGGGCGGGTTACTGGCCGATGTTTTGGTTGCAGCTGTTCCATTTTTTGCCTCGGGATATTTCAGAATAAATAACTCCGGCTGATGCACCGTTGGCAGATGCTGCACCTGTGTGGAGAGCTCACAAAACTTGTTATAGTCGTCTACAATATCGTTGTAATGATAAATCAATTTGTAATACGGATGATCGTAGCGTGACTTGTTACCGGCCGGCCGGAGTTTCCGAAGCTCTTCGCTAAATGATTTTGATGTTTCCGGTAAATCTTCATAAGGAGTATAAGGACACAAACCATTATTGCGACCTATTTTTTGAATGCCCTTCATGTTATCATATTCACGCGCAATAACATCACGAATGTTTTCATCAATGGCAGTGGTGGAAATCTTCATCGTTGTATCACCGGTATAGTATGCCTTGGCTTTGAACAACGCCTCACGATCCAGGTCTGCTAAATTACGGAGTGCTTTTCCCGATATATACCATGAGTTTGTTGCTGATGCCGGGTAAGCATCAAATACTTTACGCACATCGGTGTAGAGTTGTTCCTTGCGATTGTCCCATTCCTGAAACAACACCTTCTGTCTTTCCAGCATTTTATAAATGTTAGCAAGGCGATCCTTTTCATATTGTTTTTCACTCACCTCAATCGCGATGGAAGCACTGAGATCATCCAGCTCTTTTAAAATACTTTGGATTATCGTAGCCTGATCGTTCAATGATTTCGCGATAGCGGATTGAAGAATTCTACTATCAGCAATTGTCTTCTGATATTCTGCCTTCGGTATCTGATAATTGGCATAGTCGAAATGCAATGCTCCGTGGCGTTCGTATGAATCCAGTGTTCTGAAATAAGCAGCGCTTGAATTGAAATTCTCCAGTATAGATTGCAGGTTGCGTGTCTGCCGCCAGGTTTCGTTTATATAGGTAACGTAGTTTACCAATGCATTGTACTGCGCTTTCGGTAAAGCCGTTTTCTGCGTTGCTATTGCTATAGGCGCATGTGGTACATCGTCAAATGGTTTTACAACTACTGCTGTAGACGCAGGCTGTGTGCGAATATCAATACGTGGAAAATACTTTAGAGCTTTTACGCCATTGTAGTTATCCCCCATGGCAAATTGTATAAAGCTGTTGTAATCTGCTACCAGCGTACCGTTCAGGTAATTGATCAGTTCGAGGTATACATCGTTACTGTGTTTGTCCGATTTCTTCGCTTCAAAATTATACTCATTCAACGCCCTGCGTTTTATTTCCAGTATCTGCAACAGATTCTCCTGGAACGAAGACCACATACTCGATGCCGGGTATTTCAGTGCAGGCTTCGAAGTAAGCATGGCTGCAGCTTGCCTATCCGTATCTAATATACTTTGCTCGAGCTTGTCAACCGGCCAGCCGGTGTGTATATCCTGTTTCAGATTGAATGCCCACACACCCAGAAAGTTTCGTTCACGTTCAATTTCCCCGCGCATAAAGGCATCGGCATTGCGATAGGCTGCGGATGCTGTTGCTATACCTTTCTTTTGTATAGCATCCAATGCATCTTTTAGTATATTTTGCTTTTTCTGATACTCGTTCAGTAATGCAGGCAAATCGTTGATCAATTGTTCTGCTTTGGCAAAATTATCCTGCTTGTAATCTTCCAGCTTATGATAGGTATCGAGTGCCTTGCACTGCGCATCAATCTTTTCTGCCGAAGCGCGCAACTCCTTTAGCTTCGGTAAAAGATTACCGGAGATAGCCGCACTTAAATTCTTGTTTAGCGCAACGGCATTATTAAAATAATAATCATCCAATTGTACGGGACAGGTATAGCGAGGTGATCCCCATGAGCTTTTCTGACGGATAGAAGGATAGTATTGAATGATGCTTTTTACCACGTTCGTTACTTCATCAGCCGATTGATTGGCGTAATCGACATAGGCATTCAATGCTTTTTGCTGAACGGCTGTTATGGGCTGTGCGGCAGAAAGAAAAGGTAAAAGAATAAGCAGGTATATAAATCGCATAGTTCGAACTTACTAAAAATTAGTAATACGAAACAGAATCGGTCAGGTTCTCCTGATGCGATACCTTCGGCAGTTTTTTCATCCGAAGAAATCAACATTGTAGCTTTTGAACTTTATGAATGGTTAAACACGTTAACCAAGTGAATGTTTCTATTATGAGTTCTGTTAAAGCGTTTCAAAAATTTACCGATACATTATCCAGTCACGAGCATACCATGCCATTGTTATTTATAGGACACGGCTCTCCTATGAATGGTATTGAAGACAATGAGTTCAGTATAAAATGGGAGCAGCTCGGCAAAGAGATTCCTTTACCAACGGCTGTACTTTGTATCTCGGCACATTGGCTCACCCGCGGAACGCAAATCACTGCGATGGAACATCCACAAACCATTCATGATTTTGGAGGCTTTCCACAGGCGTTGTTTGATGTACAATATCCGGCTCCCGGCAATCCTGCATTGGCAAAAGAAACAGCTTCGTTAATTCATAAAACTTCTGTGGGCCTTGATCACGAATGGGGACTTGATCACGGAACATGGTCCATCGTAAAACGCATGTACCCGGAAGCAGCTATACCGGTACTGCAACTCAGCATTGATTATAGCAAAGGACCACAGTATCATTATGAACTGGCGCATGAGCTGGAAGCTCTTCGTAAAAAGGGTGTGCTAATTATCGGCAGTGGAAACATGGTGCATAACCTGCGTATCATGGATTGGCACCGTATTGACTCCGGTTACGATTGGGCTATTGATATTAATGAGACATTCAAGAAATCAATTTTATCGGGCGATCATAAATCGCTCATCCATTATGAAGGTCTCGGGCAGGCTGGTAAACTATCCATACCAACGCCCGAGCACTATATACCTTTACTATATATTTTAGGTTTGGTCAACAACCATGAAAATATCTCTATCTTTAATGACAAACTGGTGATGGGATCAATCTCCATGACATCTGTACGCATCGATGCTCAATAAATAGCATCAACTCAGTTGATCCAGGAATTCGCGAATAGCCGTATATATCTCTGCCAGTTGTTCGTTCGTGATGACGTAAGGAGGAAGTATATAAATCACATTTCCCAGGGGTCTTAACAGTATATTCTTGTCAAGGAAGTACGGGTATATCTTCTTTCGGATCTCGTTATCGTACGAAGTTATAGTGTTCGTTTTTATCTCGAGCGCCAGTATAGTTCCGAGTGATCGCACGGTGCCCACACGCTTATGACCTACGATAGACGCACTGAATTTTAAATGTTCGTTCGAAATGCGGATAATATTCTGCTGGCAAGTCTCATTCATCAACAGGTCGAAACTTGCATTGGCAGCAGCACAGGCAATCGGGTTAGCCGTATACGAGTGTCCATGAAAGAATGTCTTTAGAAAATCATCAGACTGGTATGCTGCCAAAACTTTGTCAGAGCATGCAGTTACTCCCAAGGGCATCGTTCCTCCAGTTATACCTTTGGACACCGCGATGATATCCGGTTTAATCGTGCAGTAATCAGAAGCAAATAATTTACCGGTGCGACCAAAGCCGGTAAACACTTCATCGGCTATACAAAGTATATCGTACTCTTCAGCAATCTCCAGTAAACCATTCAATACAGCCGGAGCGTACATGCGCATACCGCCTGCTCCTTGCACCAACGGTTCGTATATAAAAGCGGCTACATCCCCTTGTTCCGCTATATCTCTGAACTGCTGGAGTATATCTTCGTCACTGCCATTCGGGAAATCGATGAATACTGTCTCAAACAAATAGGGTTTAAAGGGATCGGTAAAGATGCCTCTCTCACCGACAGACATTGCTCCGAATGTATCTCCATGGTATGCACCTTCAATGGCAATGATCTTTGTCTTTTCAATATCTTCGTTGTGCCAGTATTGCATTGCCATCTTCAGTGCGACCTCTACGGCTGTGCTTCCATTATCAGAAAAGAAAATCCGCGATTGATTCTTCGGTAATATGGACAACAGGTTTTTCGAAAGACGTATAGCAGGCTCGTGTGTAAATCCTGCAAAGATAACATGCTCCAGCGAGCGGGCCTGTGCCGCTATAGCATCGGCTATATATGCATTACTGTGCCCGTGCAGATTTACCCACCACGATGATACAGCATCCAGAATTTTACGACCATCATCGGTATGCAGGTAAACGCCTTCGGCAGACTTTACAAATATAGGATCAGGTGCACCTTGCAACGGAGTGAATGGATGCCATATGTTTTTCTTATCGAGTTCAGCTAAAGTATTATGCATTCCAATTTTCTTTTAAGCGTTCAGCGTAACGCTTTACGGTTTCATGATTGATTGTTTCTTCCGGTGTTATTCGCAGGAGGCACGGCAGGCCGGAGTGATGCAGAATGATTCGTTCACTCTCCGGATTTGATTTTCCATTGAAGATTATTCCCTTTACAGGAAGCTCTCTTTTTTGCAATGCCTCTACGGTTAACAAAGTATGATTGATACTGCCGAGGTATAGATCGGCTACCAGTATAACGGCATCGGCAACTTCGGGTGCTATATCAATAACAAAATTTGTGTCGTTCAACGGTACCAGGCAACCACCGGCACCTTCTATCACCAAATCATTTTGTGTATCAGGCGCTACAAACTTTGCAAGTTCAATGGTAACGCCATCGATGGCAGCAGCTGCATGTGGCGATGCAGGTGTATTTAATGTATAGGCCTCCGGAAATATTTTTACAGATTCGCTTGTGAGACTCTTTACGGTATCAGCATCCCGCGGAAATCCCGCCTGCACAGGTTTCCAGTAATCGGCCTTCAATGCCTCGCAAAGTATAGCAGACACCAATGTTTTTCCACTGTCGGTATCAATACCCGTGACAAAGTAATTCATGTGCGAAAGTTAACAAGGAAATTTTAATGCGCTAGAGCATGAAGCGATTTCAACGCACCGGTCAGTGCTTCGATTTCAGGTTGCGTGTTGAACGTATGTAAACAAATGCGAAGGCGCTCAGAACCTTTCGGAACCGTTGGCGAAAGTATAGGGCGTACATCAAAACCTTTCTGCTGTAATTCTGTTGCAACCTTTTTTGAATGATCGTTACCCGGAAATATCGCTGTCTGGATGGAACTATGGCTAACCGTTTTATTGGGTAAGTACTGAACAGCATGGCGATACGCATGGATGTTATTCTGCAACTGCTGCTGCAGGTATATATTTTCCTGCAGGTAATTAAAAGCACATTCTATCGCTACTACGCTGTGCAACGGTAGGGCTGTGGTATAAATAAAAGGTCTGGCAAAGTTTATCAGGTAATTTCTTAGCTCCTTACTTCCTGCTATACAGGCACCATGTATACCCATAGCTTTCCCGAAAGTATATACCCGAACGGCAATCCGATTGTGCAGATTTTCAGAAACAGCAAGTCCGCTTCCGCGCTCACCGTAAACACCGGTGCTATGGGCTTCATCCAGGATGATAAAGGCATTATACTTTTCGGCCAGTGTAACCAATGCCTGCAATGGACACTGATCTCCATCCATGGAATAAACGGATTCAACCGCTATATATATAGTTCCTTCTGCACGTTTCAGTTTTGCTTCGAGATCTTCGAGATCATTGTGCCGAAAGCTGAAACGTTTTGCCAGACTTAAGCGTGCACCATCTTTGATGCAGGCGTGCGCCAGTTCATCGTACAGGATCGTATCATTTCGTTGTGGCAACGAAGAGAGTACTGCGAGGTTTGCTGCATAACCTGAATTGAGAATCAGCGAAGCTTCTGCTTTAAAAATATCAGCAAGCTTCGCTTCTACCGATTCATAGTATTCTGTATTGCCGGCCAGCAGGCGTGAGCCGGTAGCACCATTGCTTTTTGTTGTGAATGAATCGAGGGCATGATGAATCTGATCGAACAACGACTGGGAACGGGCCAGCCCGAGGTAATCGTTGGACGTAAAATCAACCCGTGCAGATGTATACTTTAATGTACGAAGTAGTCCCTCCTGCTCGCGCGTGTCCAATCGCACCTGCAACTGCTTTCTGAATTCATCCATGCCTCAAAAATATAAATCTTTGATCAAGGTATACGCAGTAATCCCGCTAAGGTATATATTATTTGCCGCGCATCTTCTCAAGCATGTCCCACATCGGATCGGGCACCATTTCGAGGTGACTGAACTCGCCACCATTTCGCAGCCATTCACCACCATCAATCGTGATAACTTCACCGTTTACATAGGCAGAATAATCAGACATTAAATACCCGGCAAGATTAGCCAGCTCCTGATGTTCACCGACACGCTTTAGCGGCACGCGTTGCGCCGGATCAAATTTTTGTACAAGCTCTCCGGGTAATAAACGACTCCATGCACCTTCTGTTGGAAAAGGTCCCGGAGCTATAGCATTACTTCTGATTTTATATTTAGCCCACTCTACTGCCAGTGAACGAGTCAGTGCCAGCACACCAGCCTTACCACATGCAGAAGGCACTACATACCCTGAGCCTGTCCATGCATAGGTAGTAACTATATTTAGGAAAACTCCGGGTTGTTGTTTAGCGATCCAGTTTTTGCCCGCTGCGAGCGTTGTGTAATATGTACCTTTCAATACTATATCTACTACTATATCAAACGCACGATGCGAAAGTCGCTCGGTAGGACTTATAAAATTACCGGCTGCATTATTAAGCACTCCGTGTATCTGTCCAAAGGTGGCTTCGGTTGTTTTAATAACATTATCGATCTCTTCATACTTGCGCACATCACAGGCTACTGCCAATACTTTGCCGCCTGTTTCTTTCATCAACTCATCGGCAGCTTTATCGAGCACATCTTTTTTACGGCTGGTGATCACCAGGTTTGCGCCCAGTTCCAGGAAGTACTTTCCCATAGAACGACCAAGTCCGGTACCACCACCGGTAACAATAATAGTTTTATCTTTTAAGCTTCCGGGTTTTAACATTCCTTCCATGTTATTCAGATTTTTAATTCATTGAAAGTAACGAATAAGAACATCTTTCCTATAGTTGTGCGATAAAAGAAATAAAAAAAGGCTGCAAAAGCAGCCCTTTCTCATAAACCTTATAACCTATATATCAGCTGTTGATTTCCAGGTCCTGCTTGAGATTTTCAATTTCATCTACAACAGGCTGAAGCACAGTTTCCAGTTTTTCTTTCGAACCATCAGCATACTGCAAGTAAGCTACATAGGCTCCGTCTTCATCAACATGAACAATGTCACCTAACTTTTTATCGCCATCATACAGCGCAAGCTTTATAGCATCGTTCCAGTTAACTTCCTGTTCGTTCAGTGCATCACTGTTTATGGTGCCCTGTACTTTCAGATTTTCAATCTGCACATATCCTTCAATGCTCGAAAGACTTCCTTCTGCTTTTGAAGCATCTTTATACTTTACAGTTGCTGCGGTGGCTATTAACGTTTCCTGATTTTGCAAGAGTGAAATGTTTATGTATGATGATGTAGTGGAGCTGTCGTCAAACTCGATGTTGAGTTTGTAAGGAGCCACCTGGATCATTAGCGATGCTGCCAGCGGGAAACCATCCTGGTTCCATTCAGCTTCCAGGTATATAGATGCTACTTTAACCTGGTCTACATGCAGCGAAGCATTCAATAACGTTGGCTCGTAGTATGTTTCTTCAAACTCTTCATCATAGAATTCTATTTCGCTATAGTCTGTCAGCGTAAGCTTAGCATCATTGGTGGCTGAACCTTCCGTCGGGAATTGAATCTCAATTACTTCAGCATCGCTGATATACTCAAACTCACCTGCTTCGCCAAGCTCGGGGTTCCATGCATATACACCAAGGTTTGCTTCGAAATTAAAAGACTCTTCGGCTGTACGGCCGGCTGTATTTTTAGTAAATATACTCTTGAGGTCTTTACCTTTTTGCTGAAAGAAATGACGGAGTTTCTTTCGATCGGCACCTACGCGGCCAAAGGGATCATCCGTTTCTACCAAATCAAAAAGATCTTTAATTGCCTTTAATCCATCGGCATCGGAAAGATCCTGTAAATCTGTTTTTGCATTTGAATTGAACGAAGAGATTTTAGCTTTTGCTTCCGTCTTCGAAAGCTGTGTGCTGTCTTTTTGATCATCGTCATCACTATCACACGAAGTAAATCCGATAACGGCAGCAAGGGCTGCGAGGGAGAGCAGTCTTTTTGTAATAATCATAAGGGTTTTATTTTAGAAAAATGTTTTCTATAGGTTAAAAAAATTCAATAGCTCCTTTTACGGAAAAACGGTTCAGGCGGGTTTCAAAAGAAACTGAATTATTTCAGTTCGTGCATTAGACACAAAGACTATAAGGATGGTTGGAAGTGAATAATAATTATTAATTTGGGTCACTATTTTTTGAACGCAGTCTTAACCTATGAAGCAAGCATTATTCGCATTTTTTATCACCCTCATTTTTTCATCCTGTATTGTCAGCAAAAAAAAGTATGATGAACTGCTGGCACAGAAAATAAGAACCGAAGCTGACCTTGCCGACCGATCGGCCCAACTGAATAAAGCAAACAACGATCTTGATTCTCTTTCAGCACAATTGAAAAAACTGAAAGAAGATACAACCAAGCTTGGAACGGAGAAGAGAAGTAAAAGTCAGCAACTGGCAAGGCTTGAGAAGGAGCACAATCAATTAAGCAACAACTATAAAAATTTACTATCCAGCAGCGGTAAGCAAACGCGCGATCTTGTGCAGCAACAAGAACAACTGCAGGCTATACAGCAGCATCTTGATAAAACCAAACGTGAGAATGACTCGTTGAGCAATAGTCTTGCTGAACGCGAAAAGAAAGTACAGGAGCTTGAACAGGTGCTGGCCAACAAAGATAAATTTGTACAGGACTTGAAAAACAAGATCAGCAATGCCCTGCTGAATTTCAAAGAGAACGACATTACGGTGAAAGTGAAGAACGGAAAAGTATATGTATCGCTTGCCGAGCAATTGCTTTTTGGTTCCGGTAGTATAGAGGTAGATGCAAAAGGCGTTACCGCACTGCAGCAACTGGCCAAAGCTATAAAAGATCAGAAGGACATTAACATCATGGTAGAAGGGCATACAGACAATGTACCGATCTCGAAGAAGTCGCAGTATATGCAAGATAACTGGGACCTTAGCGTGATGCGTGCTACATCCATCACAAAGATCCTGACAAAAGCAGGTGTATCTCCCAAGCAGGTTACTGCGTCAGGTCGGGGTGAATTTGTTCCGTTGTCAGCAAATGATACCGAGCAAAACAAACAGAAGAATCGCAGGACAGAGATTATTATTACGCCTGACCTCGATGAACTTTTCAGAATATTAGAAACCAACTGATACTATATATACTATGGGAAGATTCATATCACTCCTCATTCTGATCATTGATATATTGGTGATTGTAGATATACTTCGCAGCAACAAGGAAACTGAAAAGAAGATTCTCTGGATTATTGCAGTAGTATTTCTACCTGTACTCGGACCTATCTTATATTATTTTATAGGAAAGAATAAGTTATGAGCGAAAGCAAGTTCAAGCCACTCTGGAGTCTGCCTGTTGTTGTCGCAGCTTTAGGATATTTTGTAGATATATATGATCTGCTTCTTTTCAGCATTGTAAGAAGACCGAGTCTCATTTCATTGGGAGTTCCGGAAGATCAGTTGTTCGATCAGGGTGAGCATCTTCTTCGCATCCAGATGGCAGGCCTGTTGGTCGGTGGTATCATTTGGGGAATTATGGGCGATAAACGCGGAAGGTTGTCTGTATTATTCGGTTCTATACTGCTATACTCACTTGCCAATATTGCCAACGGTTTTGTTACTTCCGTAGATCAATATGTAATACTGCGCTTTATAGCAGGTATAGGACTAGCGGGTGAGTTGGGTGCAGGTGTTACGCTTGTATCAGAATCGCTGCCACCAAACCTGAGAGGTTATGGCACCACCATCATTGCAACGGTAGGACTGATGGGCGCTGTGGTGGGCAATCTGGTATCGCAGACTAAATTTGTCTCATCATCCTTTGAGTCGTGGCAGATATCATACTTCGTGGGTGGTGGTATGGGACTGTTGTTACTGATCGCCCGCGTGAGTGTTTTCGAATCGCGTATATTCATTGAATCAAAACAGCAAAATATAGCCCGTGGTAATTTCTTTCAGTTGTTCACCAAACGAAGCAGGCTCATCAAGTTTCTCGGGTGTATATTTATAGGTTTACCCATCTGGTATGTTATCGGCATACTGGTAACATTCTCTACTGAATTTGCGACAGCGCTTTCCATCGATGGAAAAATTACTCCTGGTAATGCCATTATGTATAGTTACATAGGGCTTGCGGTTGGCGATCTTGCCAGTGGTTTCTCGAGCCAGATATTCAAATCGCGAAAGAAGATTGTATTCATATTTATACTGCTTACGCTTTGCTTTATCGTGTTCTATTTGTTCACACCTGTTAGAGATGCGAATTTCTTTTATGTGACATGTTTTATACTGGGTGTTGGTATAGGCTACTGGGCATTATTTGTTACCATTGCTGCAGAGCAGTTTGGTACTAATCTTCGATCGACAGTCGCTACTTCTGTTCCGAACTTTATAAGGGGAACGGTTATTCCTCTTACGTTGCTATTTAAATTTCTGCGCGATAATCTCCATGCCTACTATAGGCCATCGTTAGGTGATGCCGCTGCCAAGAGTACAGGTATGATTTATGGTGCGCTGATCGTGGGCGTTACTACCGTAGTGATTGCCCTGGTAGCGTTGCGTTTCATTGACGAAACGTATGGCCGCGATATGAATTTTGTAGAAGAAGATTAACCTATCTGGTTTCACTTTGCGTTTGGGAAATAGTAAGTTTATTCCAATCTTTCTATTTGTAAAAGACCCCGACCCGTAGTGAACAAAAAATTTATTATCCTCTCGTTCCTGCTATTCTGCGGTACGTTTTCTTTTTCTCAAAATGTTCAGTTAATCGATAGCCTTCACAAAAGTATTAAGTCCCATCCGACAGAAGACCAGCGTAAATTCGAATTGCTTAGCGACTTAGCCTGGGAGCATCGCTGGGCTAATCCCGACAGTACAATTTACTATTCGCAAAAAGCTGTAGCACTTGGCAAGAAACTAAATCTTAGCAAGGGCCTTGCTGAACCACTAAACTTTATGGGCGTTGCCTATAACTACAAAGGTAATCGCATAACAGCTTTCGAAAAGTATGATGAGGCTCTGCGGGTATCGACTGCACAAAAAGATTCATCACAGATCGCACATACTCATAATAACTTAGGACGTCTTTTCTTTGAACAGGGATTACTCTCCCGATCGTATGAACATTTTATTCGTGCGTTATCGTTGTTTGAGGCAGTCAATGATCTCTCTGGTTTGGCCTATACTTACCAGAGTCTTGCGGCCTTGTATAAACTTCAGCATGATCACGCGAAGGCAGAGAGTAATTTCAAGAAAGCCTATAACATCAGATTATCGCTAGGAAACACGCGCGATATTATGTCAGCACTTGCTCAGTTAGGACGATTGTTTCAGGAAACCAACGAGCACGATAAAGCCCTTCACTATCTCCATCTGGCAGACTCTGCGGGTCGCATCATCCACGATGAAATAAACCTTGCAGACATCAAGACCTATATAGCCGATAGTTATTTAAGTAAAGGATTGTTGCAGGAGGCAGAGGCTATATGTCTTGAAGGACTAAATGTGATGCTTAAAAAGAATGCTGTGCGCATGCTTCCCCAGGCCTATCTCATGCTCGGACAAATCAAGTTTACAAAGGGAGAACTTGGTGAAGCTAAAAAGTATTTAAACATCGCGCTCACCATGGCCGCTCAGTCAAATGATCTCTCCTCCAAGATGGATGCTTACTATTGGTTATGGAGATTATCAGAACAGCAACACGACAAGGTGAGCAGCCTTCAACACCACAATCAATATCTTATACTAAAAGACTCCATCAAGGACCTTGACCTCACCCGACAAGTGGAGCGTCTTCAATTTGAAATTGAGATTCAACGAAAGGAACAGGAAAATCAATTACTCAAAGCGAATGATGAAAAAAGTGAGGCGATTATCAAGCAACAAAAGCTTCAGAATATAATTCTCATCGTGGTAATTGTTTTTGGCAGTATACTTGGTTTTGTACAATGGCGTAATGACAAAAAGCGAAGAGAAATTAACGAGAAACTCGGACAGCAAAATCAATTTATAGCGAACCAACGCGAAGAGATCATTCAGCAAAACGAAAATCTGTTCCGCAGAAATCAGGAGTTATCAGATCTCAACCACGAAAAAGATACCCTGATGAGTATTGTTGCCCACGATCTGAAATCTCCCCTTAACAGAATAAAGGGTATAGCTGATCTGATGGAACTGGAAGGCAAGTTACCAGACGAACAAAAAGTATATCTTCAAATGACAAAGGATGCAACACAGGCTGGTCTTGACCTAATTAAAGATCTGCTTGATGTACACATGCTGGAAGAAAACGCGGCTCCTAATTTTTCAAATTTTGACATCAGTCAGTTCTTATTAGAGAAGATTGATGCCTTTGGTCCGTCTGCAGAATCTAAGAATATACATCTGCACATCACTAAGATTAACAACGATGAAGTTCGAATCGATAAAGATTACCTTAACCGGATTGTAGACAATCTTATTTCGAACGCTATTAAGTTTTCTAAAAAGAATTCTTCGATTGAGGTTTCTGCCGGCCATTCATCTTCTGATTTCTGGATCTCGGTGAAAGATCACGGCCCCGGTTTTTCAGAAAGTGACAAGACACATCTATTTCAGAAATTCAAAAAACTAAGTGCCCGCCCAACTGCAGGCGAAACCTCCAACGGTTTAGGACTCGCCATTGTAAAAACTCTTGTTGATCGCCTCAAAGGAAAAATTGAATTGATATCTGAACAAGGAAAGGGTAGTGAGTTTATAATTCGGTTTCCGGGTAAGTAATCCCGATGACTAATTAATCACTCTAAATATAGTGGCCATACTATCTTAAACGGTTCTACGCTAACCATTACCGATTCGGTTATTCAGTAGAGTTTTGTGGAGCTCGCATTAGAGCTAGTTGTTTAAACTATTCTTATTGGTTGATTTTTCAGAGGAGCGTGAGTTGTATTATTATTATTATTCTCACTTACGAGTATTCTTTGTCTTGTTGTTTTCTGCAGATTTCTCGTGGAGGATAAGGAGTTAACTCCGGAGATAGGTATCTATACTTAGAGTTTTGGAAGGCCCATAAAACAAAAAAGCCTTTGATATTTCTATCAAAGGCTTGTGTTAAAAGAAAGGCAACGACTTACTCTCCCAGGTATTATCCCAGTACCATCAGCGCTGGTGGGCTTAACTGCTCTGTTCGGAATGGGAAGAGGTGATCCCCACCGCTATAGTCACCTTAAGGTCTTAAAGGATTTCGTAAACCACTTTCGTTAGCTAACGACCCTTTCAATATTTCTTGACATAATTGGCAAAAGAGTAGAAGTATTTAAAGTTAGTAATGTAAGCAAGCACATAGTAATTGTTTCGTTGTTTGCTCCGGCTATATCGCTATAGCCGGAGCCTTGAAGCGTTCGGGTAATTAGTACTGCTCAGCTTTGACATTTCTGCCTTTACACCTGCAGCCTATCAACGTCATAATCTCTGACGTCCCTTAATGGAAGTCTCATCTTGAGGTGAGTTTCGCGCTTAG
>CABHOK010000018.1 GCA_902168205.1 uncultured Chitinophaga sp.
AGCTTAGCCAATTCCAAAACACTGAACTGGCCACGTTCATAATCTTGAACGACTGTCTGTTTAAATTCTTCGCTAAAAAGACGTCTGTTCGCTAATGTAATTCGCTTTGTCATAAGTTAACCTTTTGCGGTCAACCTATTTCAGGGACTGACAACAACCACGCGTACAAGGTATATCTCGTGTTCGCTTAGTAGAATCTTCCTGTAGCCAGCGGCCAGAAGCCAGTAGCCTTCCCGCTATTTCTCATTTCCCAACACGAGTGTGCGTACTCTTGCATCGCGCAGGTATAGTCCGAGCCAGACCAGTACCCCGAAGGTTATGGAAAAATATATAGGGAGTTTGGCTTGTACCATGATGGCTGTTGCGCCTCCGAGGTAGGCCGTTAGAAATATAGCACCAATAACCGCGGTGCGTGGTATAATATATAGAATGGTGCAAATGAGCAGCACAACACCGATTGGTATTACGGCACTGTCGGAGAACCCGAGTTGTGTGGTGCCTTCTACCGAGTGCGATTCACGAATTATCTTCATAATCGCATCAAAGAGTAAAAAGAGTATACATAAACCACTGATAATGCGGCCTGTCCAAAGTGCAGCTTTGGAAAATGTTTTTGGTTGTTGAATTGTTGCAGTTTCCATAGTCCGATAATGTTTTTGTTTAATGTTTAAATGTTTCGTTGTTTGATGATGTAAAAGTACAGCAGTACCGTGTACAGCAGGTTATGCAAAAGCGACATTTAAACGGGGCGAATACGACAAAAAAAATAGTCATGCAGAATTATCTCTCCACGTAGCTATATTTTTTCCAGCAGCTTGAAGCTGGCAGTCGGGAATGAAATCAAGTTGGGAAGTCAGTAAAGTCAGGAAGTCAGAAACTCCGGAAGCAATGATACTAGGGTATACGTTTATGGTACTTGGGCGCAGCTTTACTCTTTCCCGTAACCAGCAGCCTGAAGCCAGCCGCCTCTTCTTCCTTTCTCACGGCTCACAACTCAAAGCTCGCAACTATTTCATATATATATCCCGCTGCTTCTTACTCAAGTGTTCTATAGCGTAGCGAAGTGCCACGCGTGGCATCGTAGCTGCGTGTTTGTCGAGGAAGAGAATGAGTTGTTCAGGACTTTTTCCTCCGGCAGCGCGGAGCCAGCTTCCGGTGGCTTTGTGAATGAGATCTTCCTTGTCTTTTAACAAGAGTTCGGCAATGCGAAATGTATCTTCAACATCACCTTGGCGTATAAAAAAGTATGTACTGACGATGGCCGTTCTGCGCTCCCACATATTTTTTGAACGCGCCAGTTTATAGAGTATATCGCGAGGCTTGTCGTATAAATAGCCGCCCACTACATAAGGAGCAGAGCGATCCACCAGGTCCCAGTTATTGATCCGATCATGGCGTTTTATATATAGGTCGAATAACGCTTTTCGTTTCTCTTCCGGTAATTTTTTCTGACGTGCCTGAAAGTCTAATATACTTACACCGCCTACGCGCACTTCATGTATAGCGTTCTCCAGGAGTTTTTCTACTTCGGTCAATTCCATTGCCATAAACTCCTTTGCCAAGGCAAACACCTGGCCCATACGGACACCCATAAATTTATCACCCTTGCTATACTCATCTTCCGATTTAAAGTACTTCAGTATTTTTCTCAACTCGTCATCAGACTGATGTTCCTTGAGACGCTCAATGAATTCTTTAGCAGTAACTTTGCGAGATGCAGTTTTTTTAGCAGTAACTTTTTTTGCAGTCTTAGCCATAGGCGTGGGGTTGGGTAAATATACTACCAGAAGACGGAAGTAAGAAGAGTCCGGAAGTCGGAAAGTCCGGGAGTAATGACACTAGGATATACATTTATTGGTACTTGGCGTAGCCTTACTCTTTCTTGTAACCAGAAGCTTGAAGCCAGCGGCCCTTCCTTTTTCGAAGCTCGAGATCAGCAGTCCATACTCTCGCAGCTCGAGGCTCACTACTCATAGCCAATTTTGTTCTGTGGATTTTTTTTCGTAACTACAATATACTTTTCCTACCTCGCCATGCGCATAATAGACCTAAAAACTTCCGCTTATTTCTCGGGCATGATCATGATTGCAGGCGCTGCCCTGGTGCTGATGTCTGTAATTGTATTTTTTGTAAAGATGTGGCTGGCTGTTTTTCTTTTTGTGTGTGGTATAGTAATCTTCACAACCCACTACAGGCTTCGCGTAGATCTTGATAAGAAAGTATTCTTCGACTACGTATGGATATTGGGAATGAAAAGTGGCGAACGCGGAACGTTTGATACGATCGAATATATCTTCATCAAGAAAAGTAATGTGTCTCAAACCATGAATCACAGAGCCGGGACAACCGTACTTCGCAAGGAAGTTTTCGATGGCTATCTCAAATTCTCAGACGTAAACAAAATACACCTGGCTTCCCGCGACAGCAAGAAAGACCTTGTAAAACAACTACAACCACTCGCCATGCAACTCAACGTCCGCGTGATAGACCACACCGAAGGACAGCCGTTTGAAATACGCATGGTGTGAATGGAAATAGCTGCGAGCCATGAGCCTCGAGCTGCGAGAAAGGAAGAAGAGCGGCTGCTGGCTACAGGAAAGAGTGCAGCAACGATATATATACCGACAAACGGACCTTCTACCTTCATTGCTTCCGGACTTTCCCACTTCCCAACTCCTTTACTTTCCAACTTTTCTTATTCCTTACTCTTGTTCTCTTTCACCCTCTCCTTTACAATCTTCTTCACCAACGGTGTGGGTATTGGTTTCTCCGGGGTGAAGTGAATGGTGCGGCCTGAACTTTTGAATGGGGCTAATTCTTTGGCGAAAGTTTCTGCTATAGATTTACTCACAACTACCAGCGAAAGATGATTTTTAAACGCTGCGAAATGTACCAGCGGACCATTCTGTTTATAGGTTGGTATCTGGTAACTGATTACTTCTTCAGCGTTGGGGGCTGCTGCTTTAATAGCTTCGCGGATTTTTTCGAGTGCTTGCTGCTGATCTTCGGGAAGCGCCATCAGGTACTCGTCAACCGTTTTAGGTGTGGCAATGGTGGTGTCTTTTTTCATAGGTGAAGTGCGTTTAATCCTTTAGACAACAGACTATATATATACTTACCCGTTGTAAACAGCCTCCATGGTTTTTATATCCAGCTTTACCATTTTCATAACAGCATCCATAACACGTTTTGCGCGGGCAGGATTTTTAGCATCGAGAAGTTTGTCGAGATTGGCCGGAACGATCTGCCAGGATACACCGTATCTATCTTTCAACCAGCCGCATTGTTGTATAGTGCCACCAGCAGAAAGTTTGTCCCACATAGTGTCGAGCTCTGCCTGGTCATCGCATTGTACTACAAAAGATATAGCTTCGGTAAATTTAAAATGCGGTCCGCCATTCAGGGCAGTAAATTCTTCACCGTTCAACTCGAACGCAACGGTCATTACCGTACCGGCCGGTTGCATGCCGCCTTCGGGATAATAGGTGGTGCTGTTGATCTTCGAGTTCTTGAAGATCGAAGTATAATAGCGTGCTGCTTCTTCAGCCTCGCTGTTGAACCAGAGGAAGGGAACTATCTTTTTCATGTCGTTATAGTTTAGCTGTGAGCTTTGAGCCTCGCGTTACGAGAGAAAGCTACTGACTTCAAGCTGCTGGCTTCCGGACTTTTCCAGCTTTCGGACTTCCGGACTCTTTTACTCCGCTTGCAGTACAGTATATATACTCTGTCCCTCTGTGATTTCTTCTTTGCGGACCTTTGTGTTTCTGGATTTTGTCTACACGAAGATACAGCTACCACCCTGAAGCCAGCAGGTGCAATAACGACATACTAAGGGTGAACTACGACAATCAGAAACGAATACCGGCATTGACACCGGCTACAACCTGGAAGGAACGAATAGCTTCCTGACTCACATAACCACCTTTAACAGATGTCTCTACGTATACGCCACCCAGGAAACAGTCAATCGTAATTTTATCGGCAATTACCCATTGATATCCACCGTGGAGACCGCCACCCAACTGATCGATGTGCGCACCGATCATCTGGTTGTTGTCGTATACTTTGTAATCGGAGTAGATCAGAAACGGTTCGGCATAAAGTCCGGCAGGAGGTACGCGTTTCTTTAAAATATAGTAGCGTAAGGCAGGCATAAACGATATACCCTTGAAATCGAATTCTTCATATTTAAAATTCGCATACTCAATGGTTCCGAGTATACTGCGCGGTGCCGTGCGGGCAAGCCGTTCGAAAGTAACGTTGTAGTAGCCTGCCATAAATCCGAGTACATCGGTTTTTACAACATTGCGCTTGCGTTCAACGTTAAGGCTATCCGCCTCACGAAGTTTAGCTTTATACTTATCTACACGGGGGCGTTCTCGCGGCTGGTCTTGTCCGTTAGCATGGTAACAGGTAAAGCCAGTGCACATCAAAACAACAAGCGTTGCACGAAGCATTGCAACAGAAACATAACTTTTGAAAACAGGCATACGTGGGGTAGTATCGCGCAATATAAGGAAATAGCTGCGAGCTTTGAGCTGCGAGTTGCGAGAAAAAGGCTGCAAGAGGAAAGGCTGCGAGCCATGAGCTGTGAGCTGTGAGAAAGGAAGAAGAGTGGCTGCTGGCCTCAGGCTACTGGTTACGGGAAAGAGTATAGCTGCGATACCGCACCAATAAACGTAAATACTACCTTCATGCTTCCAGACTTCCCGGCTTTCAGACTTCCGGACTCTTGCTTCTTCCTACTGCGTTGCTAACTTGTATATACATTACAACCAACTACAGTTACTCATGCTGAAGCACTACTGGATAACCGCCATCCGCAACCTGATGCGCAGTAAATTATTCACATCTATAAACGTTGTCGGACTCTCTGTAAGCATTGCACTTTTTATGGCGCTTACCGGGTACGTTGCGTATCAGTTCAGTTACGATACATTTTATAAGGATGCTGAACGTATTTACCGCATCGACTATTACGAGTACCAGCAGGGACAACCTGTATTGCAAAGCTCACGCACGCACGATCGCGCGGCACTGCTGGCGGGAGAATATTTACCGCAGATCGAAGCGGTTACCAGGGTATATAATGAAAAGGCCTATGTGTTTACGGAAGATGTACGCATTGTAGACCAGGACATGCTTTTTGTAGACAGCTCGTTCTTTAAAGTGTTTGATGTAAAGATCATCAGCGGGTCGGCTGATAATTCGTTGATACCGCCCAAAGCGGTTATGATATCGCAGTCGCAGGCGAAAGTATATTTTGGTGATGCTGATCCGGTAGGTAAAACAATATATTTCAACGAACGACTGCCCTTTACCATTACCGGTGTGTTTGAAGATATACCCGCCAACAGTTCTATCGACTATGATTTCTTATTGTCATGGTCAACGATGCCATTCTACGGATGGGTATCAAAAGATGGCGACTTCAGTTTCCCGTGGACATTCACCTTCGTAAAACTTCGTGAGCATGCTACGGATATAGCAGTCATTAACAACGAGCTGAGTCGCATGGCTGCCGAGCATATTCGTAGTTTAAAAGATCGGGGTCACACAGGCCGCTATGAGCTGCGTCCGTATCTTGATCTGCATACTTCTACAACACTGGCCGGAGAGATCAAGCCGGGTATAAATAGAACCGTGCTATATGCTTTGATCTCGCTGGCGGTATTTATACTCGTAGCGGCCTGGATCAATTATATCAATCTGTCGCTGGCACGATCGCTGGAGCGTGCGGATGAAATTGGTGTGCGAAAAGTTTTTGGTGCTTCCCGTCTCACCATCAGCGGACAATTTGTGCTGGAGGCGTGTATCCTCTCCGTGGTAACATTTTGTATTGGCTTCGGGTTGTATCATTTGTTTACCGGTTCGCTCTCCCAACTGCTGTTTACGAATATAACCTTTGCATCCATCAGCGTTACTTCATGGTTGCTTTATGCCGCTGCATTTGTAGCCGGTACTACACTTATCGCTTTTTACCCCGCCAACTTTATTTCAAAGTATAAACCGGTTATGATTCTCAAGAACAAACTTGGCACTGGTAAAGGCAAGGCCAATGTACTTCACCAGGGGCTTATGGTGTTCCAGATGTTTCTGGCTGTAGCCATTGTAGGAATTACATTTATAGCCGGCAGACAAATTAAATTCATGCACGAGTTTGATTCCGGTTTCAGTGCCGGGCAAACCATCAGTCTGCGTGCACCGGCCTCTACTAATTCTGATTCATTACGCTATACACGCTTTACTTCGTTCCGCGAAGAAGTGCTGCAACTTGCAGCATTCAAGTCGGGCAGTGCATCGATGAATATACCGGGGCAGGAGATCCGTTTTCACGATGAAGGTATACATGCCGTTGGTTCCGAGAATGAAAAGAAGCAATCGTTCTGGATCATGTGGGTGGATGAAGGGTACCAGGAAACATTCGGCATGACGTTGCTCGGTGGTCGTAACTTTAACAGCCAGGAATCCGGCAAAGGCAATGCATGTGTTATTAATGAGACAGCTGCACGTGCGTTGGGCTATAAAACACCAACCGATGCCGTGAACACAACTATACTCACCAGCGATAATAAACCTGTAACGATAGTAGGTGTATGGAAAGATTATCATCATGAATCCGTACGCAAGCCGGTAGAGCCTGTTATATTCTATCACCGACATCCGCATGAGTATGGATATTATTCATTCAATGTCCAATCGCGCGAAGGAAATTACCTGGCAGCGCTTGAAGAGATCTGGCGCAGGCATTATCCCAACGATCAGTTTATATACCACTTCATGGATCGCTTCTTCGAAGAGCAATACCGTGCTGATAAGCTGTTCGGAAAATTACTCAGCGTGTTCAGTATCATTTCCATTAGCGTGGCCAGTCTCGGGTTGTTTGGTATGGCATCGCTCGCCATGGTAAAGCGCACGAAAGAGATCGGAGTACGCAAAGTACTGGGAGCATCGGTAGTAAACATCGTTCTGTTGCTTTGCAAAAACTACATCAGGCTTATTGCTATAAGCTGCGTGTTTGCATTCCCGGTTATATATTATTTAACCAACCGCTGGCTGCAGGATTTTGCATATAAAATAACAATAAGCTGGTGGATGATTGTGCTGCCCGGTGCTATCGTGCTCACCGCAGCGCTCCTTACCATCGCTACACAAACCATTCGCGCAGCTACGGCAAACCCTACACGCAGTTTAAAGGAGCAATAAGTTTTTCAGATTATTAACAACTGAAAACATACTTGTACGTATGGGGTATGCCTGGCGGTGCAACGTGGCACGTCAGGCATATATATTTATACCGGGCTGGTACTCTATAGAAAGGTGCTTCGCTTTATTTCAATGTAATGACTGGGGATGCGCAGCAGATCACTTTTTTCCACCACCAGTGTCTCTATACCTAAATCAAATTGGCGGGCGTATGCATTGGTATTTGCTTCGGCCAGCAGGATGTTGTCCTCAAGCACTTCGTTGTCGTCATCAATCTCGGCCCAGACCATAATGGTTGCGGGAGCAAGCGCAAACGCGAGCGTATCCGGCAGCGCATTGCGTTCCATCACTTCGTGCAGGTATTTCAGAATAACATTTTTGATCAGCACCTGTGTGGCTTCCCTTCGTATATTCTTGAAGATCGTTCCATCATCAGCGGCAATTATATGTTGGTAAAGGGCCCTGGTATTTTCATCTTCCATAACCGACTGAAACTTCGGTTGATCTGTTCTCATACCCGAAATCAGATTTTCAAACCATGGCTCCTGTGCGGCAGGCAGGATGCTTCGGAATGTCTTTTCAATCATTTTCTGCATACACGGTGCTTTCTGTGTTTTCCCTTACATCACTGCCCCGGATAATTCTCATCATTTGAAGATGAGAAGTGCGCAGTAGCGATGGAGTTGTATTTTTTCCCGATGAACAAGTATACATCTAATTTCTGCGGATGAACCCGCGCTGTATTATTTTTGGCAAGGTTACAGTTTTATGCAGCAACAGGTTTATCATAACGAACGGGGTATGTCTTAACCTATAATTTTCAATACAGATGCCTGTTGCGTAGTAATCGCTGCAAACACATCAATAATCATACATCGTAAGGAGAGGCCGTTGGGTGTTACGGAAAATGTTAAGAAACTTGCATCCGATTCTAATCTACCTATGAGACGCTATCTGGCAGTTGCCCTCGTGGCAGCATGTTGTGTACTAACCAACGCGCAGGATTTTAACCATTATAAAACCCTGCTTCCGCAAGGACTCGTTCCCAAAGACTTCACTGAACTATCCGCAAGCAAGTTTGCTACAGAAGTTACAAACATGTCGGCCGCCAGGAACAAGCGCGACCGCAGAAACAAAAAGAAGTTTTACCTCGAAAGTACATTCAGCCTCGATGAGTTCCTCACCAGCGGTAACGTATTGTTCAACGATGACATAACACTATATACTGCCGATGTACTCGCAGAGATCCTTAAGCCCTATCCGGAATTACAAGGAAAGATTCGCGTATATACCGTGAAGTCTGCTATACCCAACGCCTTTACTACCAACAACGGAATTATATTCGTAAACCTCGGCCTGCTGGCGCGACTGGAGAGTGAAGCACAACTTGCCTTTGTACTGGCGCACGAAGTAGTGCACTACCAGAAGAAGCACGTTATTAACCGTTACGTTACCAATATAGATATAGACCGTTCCAAAGACTACCGTAAACTTTCGCGCGAAGCAAAAATGTTTGCCAAGAGTTCGTTCTCCAAAGAACTTGAAATGGAAGCCGACCTGGATGGAGCGGAGATCTACAACAAGTCGGTATATACCAAAGACTCTATCCAGAATGTATTTAACGTATTGAAGTATGCCGATCTGCCATTGGGCTGGGTATATTTTAACAAGCGCTACTATGAATCCGGCAAGTATATATTTCCGGATACCCTTGTGGTGCGTAAGGTAGATCCGATACAAGCTATTGAAGATTACAACGACACGCTTTATTCGCACCCCAACATACGCAAGCGCAGAGAAGCCATAGCCGTAAAATTTCACAATGCCAAAGGCGGTAAACATTTCCGGTTGGCCAAGAGTATATTTGATAAAAACCGCAAGCTGGCGCGTTTTGAACTCTGTCGTTTGTACCTGCTGGAGCATCGTTACCTTGATGCTATATTACTGGCCACCAGTTTGCAGGAAGAGGAGCCCACATCGGTATACCTGAAACAAATTATAGCCAAGGCATTGTACGGCCTGGCAAAAGATAAACTCAACGACCATTTTGATTTTAAAAAGAGCGAGTGGTCGGGCGACCCGCAGCGCCTCGGTATATTCTTCGAACGCCAGTCGTCTTATGAAGTAAGTGTACTTGCCATACGCCATCTCTATAAATGTCTGGAAGAAGAACCCAACAACAAAGAGATTGCCGTGATGCTGAACGATGTGATCCGCTCGCTCGACAAAGACGCGTATGATCTTGAAAAGAAATTCCTGCGCAATGCATCCGACAAGGAAATAGCAGACTTACGGTACCCCTACACGCAGCACGCCTTTACCGGATTTAAAAACAACGCTGCATTTTTTGAGATCCTCGACAAGCAGATAGCGCTTGCCGACAAAGAAGATAACGGAAATTCTTTCCGTAAGAAAAAGAAGCGGGCCAAAGACAAGAAGTTGCTGAATGTAGACAAGGTGGTAGTGGTAAACCCGATGTATAAAAAGATCGACACCCGCAAGCGCCAGAAGATGCGCCACATCGAGTCTGAAAAAGTGCTTACGCAGATCGATCAAAAAATATGGGATGCAGCCGGCAGACTGAATATGAAAGCCGACATCATCAACCCCAACAACCTTTCATCTGCCCGGGTAAACGTAATGCAAAGCAACAGCATCCTTAACGACTGGATCGATGAACAGATGCGTTTCGAAGACGCCCGCGTGAGTCCTATATATAATGAGATTATAGCATTGGCCGACACCTATAAAACCGATCACTTCGTATGGATGGGCGAATTTACCATGACGCGCAAGCGAAGAGGAAAAGGTTTCTTAATAGCAGGCGCGATCATTACTCCGGCCATGGCTCCGTTGTTTGCCACCATGGTAGCAACCCCGAAAGGTGCAACGCTATATTTCGCACTCACCTTTAATGTTCGCACGCAGGCGCTGGAGCTTGTTGACGTGCGCACCATGAACATGCGCGACACGAAGTCGCTGTTGCAATCGAATATATACTATACACTCTTTCAACTGAAAAAAGTAAAGCAATGAGAATTATATATACCCTCGTGCTGCTGATCAACGTGTTTGCCGCTACGGCACAAGTACCCGGCTATATGGGTAAACGCTTTACGATCTTTGCCGATGCAAACCCGACACCGGCATTTTTTGTGATGAACATGAACAACACCGTGTTGGTAAACCCGGGTGGTGACGATGCGCGAACACAAAAAGTAAACCGCTTTGCATTCAATGTGCGTCCACAGGTTACGCTGGAGTATCTTATACACAAACGCGTTAGTCTGGGAGTGTCTTATAGCATGCCGATTGTAGGTACCACACGCGCATACTATACCAGTGCACCATCTGAATTTGATGACGTAGATTATAACACCGATGAGTATGATGTAGTAAAAGGACAAGCCCTCGGCCTGCACCTCAAGTTCTACGACTTCGCAGGATCAGCATCCGTACCGCCCATCGGCTACTACAGAACCATCAACATCTTTGTAACAAGAACAAATACGTACGACAACAAGAAATCAACAACCAAACAATTTCGCGATGATTTTATATATCCGGCTGTCTCATTCGGTGTTGGCAGACAAAGCATGCTTGCTAAAAACCTGCTACTGAAAACCGGAGTGGAATTCGGATGGGCCTTTGTGCCAACAAACTTTCTGACGGAAGTGGAAGACGACTGGAACGTGCAGGAATACTCCGGCTATAGCGTACACCAGAGTCTGGCAGGGTATTACCTGTTTAACATCAATATTGGCCTGGGATATATACTCTTTTAATAACGACACATACGCATGAAGCGAAATATACTCTATACATTTATAACAGCACTGTTGCTAACCTCGTGTTTAATGGAGCAGGAAAACCCGCTCATTGTGGCCACCTGCACAGACGGCATCCGCAACCAGGACGAAACCGACATCGACTGCGGTGGCCGCTGCCAGCAATGCGAGGTAAAGATACCCGTTGTGGCACCCTGCGCTACCTCTCTTTCCAAGAACATTGTGAGCCTGGATAATTCCAAAATTACGTTTACCAATGCAACCTTCAGCTGCTCCTCGTATAGTCGTGAAAACTTTTTGATCGCCTACTATGCTAACTATAGGGAATTCAAGATTGAGCTCGAAGGTTCAATTCCCGACGAAGACAAAATATATAGCATTGGCCAATATATCGACTACGACAGTGACGCCACTGTAAAGTACTACGATGGCTGGACATACTATGTAGCAACAACCGGCGAACTCTACGTTACCATAGCAGAAAACGGAGATGTAAACATTGAGTTCTGCTCCGTAGGCCTGCGCGAAAATGCTTTCGGCTACGATGACATTATCACTTCGGGCAGAGTGGTCTGCGAATAACGTGCGCACGTGTTTAGGTTTCTTTGTGTTGAAGTGTTGACGTGTTGATGTGTTGAGGTACGTTGTGTATAGGTGTTTAGGTGTGTACGTGTTTAGGTTTCTTTGTGTTGATGTGTTGGGGCTGTAGGAATTGTTCTTCTGTATTTTATCTGCGTATATCTGCGCAATCCGCGGGCCTGTATTTCTCGCGTCAGCAAAACATCAACACCCCAACACATCAACACTTCAACACATAAAAAACTCTCACCCCCAGCAACGTAGCCCGCTCCTTAATACTCCCCGGAAAATCCTTCCGTACAACAGATACCCGTGGCTCGATCCACACCCGGCGGAAATATACACCGCTTACTATATCAAATGAATTAAACTGAAGTCTCAGCGTTTCGTCAGTGCCGTTGTTATGGTAGTGCAGCGACTTGCCAATATTATAAAACGTATACCCGCCACCGATATACACTATATCTCCAAACGTTTTGGTAATAAACACCGACTCATCTACGTAAAACGTATGGTCGCGACTATCATCCGTATGGATCCTGTATACATCATACCGCAGCGTAGTGCCCGCGTGTAATCTTACAGACTTTGTTAACGCTATACCCGGAGTAACCTGTATGCCCGTGCCATTTACACCCGCACGATAATCATACGGGGCATTGGGGTGCAGCAGACTCGTGTGACGATCCGCATCATGACGATAAAATATAGTGGTGCGCGCAGTTGCCCCGACTTCTATAAAGAAGCGACCCCTCGTTTCCTGTGCCTGTACAAGACTATGCGCACACAACACTATATAAACAAACAACACGTGTTTCAAAATCGGTATATATTTACTCGGTGCTAAATTGAACTTCAAAGCAATCATTCTGCACGCGATACCCACACGGATGCCGCTGATTATCGCATACCTTGCCATCACAACCATCTGTTGAATCCATAACGCCCGAGGCAAGTTCTGATTGTGACGACCTGTACATGATTGTTAATACGGTTTCCAGCATGCCCCAACTGCCATCGGCACGTATACCATACTGCGTATATACTACATCTTTAGCTTTCAGCCTGGCAGGCCAGTTGTCGAACTCGAAGAATACAAAGAACAACAGGTTGCCGCGTCTGCCCTGGTGGTTGGGTGGATTGGTGCCAGCCGTGCGCCACTCTTCAAAGAACATCTTGTTGAAATCGGCATAGCAATAGCCCGGGTTTGCTTTCTTGAGTAAACGATGGTCGCTGTTGCCGATCCACTGCGGATCAACACGCGAACCATTAAACGGATTGATCCTCCGTGGAAAGGTGCAATACGAGTTATCGGCTACATCGTTACTGCCCGAGAATATATTATCATAATCGCAGTTGAGTCTGAAGTTGCGCATCTTGCCATGCTCCCACGCTTGGTTGCTCGCACTGCAATACGGTAGCTGCAGGCAGGCGATGCGTTCTGCAGCGGGCGAGGGCTCAGGCTGTTGTGGTAGATATACTATATCGCCACCGTGATAACTCTCGCTGAGCGATACCACCCACACCTCGTTGGTGTGCGTATAGTCTTCATCTACACGAACGGTTTCGGGTTTGCCGAGTGCGTTAAGGCGCAGACCGTCTTGCCACGTACGATTTTCATCTCCGTTATACCACACTATAGTAGGGTTACTGTTTAACAATCCTTTCGCTTTAAGTTCGGTATAGTTTGGTATATATAGCTGCGGGTATAGATTTACTTCGCCACTACTATCGGGTATACCGGTAAAGGCTTCCAATGAAACGTTAAACGCATCGGCATTCGTATAGGGCGATGCCGCTAATTGTTTATAGAGGCCGGGTATTTTTTCGTTCAGCGTGGCGAGCAGCGTGTTATAGTCGCCATCGAAACGGTTTTCTATTTCCTGGTATAGCTGTGTGCGGAAGGTACGATCGTCCGTTACACCGAGTATACCGTTAGCCAGCGTAGAGAGGTGGTTGTCCAGGTAAGCATACTGCTCGGCCAGTGTTATATGCTGCAGATTTAGCTTGTTAACGAGGAGTGCACGTTGCAGCGTGTTGTGCGTGAGTTCATCTTTACAGGCGCTCATAAAGATCAATAGCGTGCAGGCCAGTGTACACGCGCCCTTGCGAGTAAATTCCATGACTTAACAGGTTTAGTTGGTTTGGTAATAAAAAGGTCATGGAGGGTTTTTAAGGCGAGGGACTTTTTTTGGCTTGGTTTAGGTATATAGGTATAGATTACGATGCTTCTGCATGCCACGGAGCAGCATGCTTGCCCGATGTTTCCAATAGTATAAAAAGGTTGTAAAGATTTTCGAGTGTGGCGTTGAAGTTCTCCGGAAGGTCATCACACCGGGCTATCAGGTACTCGAAGAGAATACCCGTTAAATGTTGCCGCAGTTCGCTCGGGTTGGTTGTACCCAGAAATTGCAGAAATGCTTCCTCCAGCGCGGGTGGCAGGTGTTGGGGTGATTCGGTTTTTGTTTGCATATAACATGTATAGGTTTATTTGATGGCTAATCTTTTAAGAGGAAATCATTTTTTATTGTGAGATGAGATAGCAGGGTATATATAGCCTTGATGTTTTCCAATTCGTGACTGGTACAGTCTTCGAGATGTACTTTAGCTAGTAACTCTATAATTCCCTTCTGATAATTATTCAGTTCTTGTAAATCCGTGACAGGTATGGTTATAGTATACAACGGTTCTTTTCTAGCGCTTCCAGTAGTCATTTGTCAAGATATTATTGACAAATGTAAATAATGTATTTACATAATGAATGTTTTGTCAAGAAAATATTTACAATTGTTAGTAATATCTTTATAATTACCCCTCAATTGAGGATATGACAAAGCTTGGTGAATACCTGGAAAGAAGAGCTGTGAACAAATCGCATGTTGGAAGAAGGACCGGCATAAGCAAACAGCGTATTAGTGAGATATCAACAAAGGAGACAGCACGATTACAGGCAGATGAAGTATATCTGATTGCGATGGCTATAGGAGTAAATCCATGTGAGCTGCTTGAATATGTATGTAGTGATGTGAAGTTATTAGAGGAGTAGCAGGTGCCAGATAGAATAGCACGTTTTAAATAAAGCTCTCCGGGCATATTGATAACTTAGCAAGGAGTTATGATTAACGTAGACCTGTCACTAAGAATTCTATTGTAATTTTAAAAGGCCCTTTTGTGCTTTGTCGTTATATATATCTGCAAGTTTTGTTTGATCGATTTGTTGTGTAGTTCTACTTCTTAAATGTTCGATTCGGGACCATCGAATTGTTGACGTGATATTTGATAGCCTTTCAACTAGAAAGAAACTTTCTTCTGTTGTTAGTTTCTTGGATCGAACCTCTCCGAGAGAAAATATTTAATGGCATTTGTTAATCCAATAACACCGCGTTCATATCGAACCGATGCTATATATAATTTAATTATTTCATCTTTTGTGAATTGAAACGTTATCCATTTAGTAAGCAGAACTTCGAATATTTTTCTTTTGAATCTGTTTTGATTGCTTGGTATAAATAAAGTTCTAACAAGTTGCATTGTTATCGTTGAGCCTCCGCTCTCAATATATTTGAACTTCTTTCGAAATATTGGTATCTGGCTTATAGTAGCTCGTAATAATGATTTGTACGAAACTCCATTGTTTTTATAAAAGTCCCGGTCCTCGATTTCGATGAGGTGTTTTTTTAAAGGCTCGTAATTTATTTGTAAGCGATCCAGCTCAATATATGCAAGTTTTGCGCGGTAGAGAATATACTCGAAATTCTCCAGTAGCTTAAGTCTAAATACTTTGCACATAAGTTTAACAATGTTTAGATAATTTGTTTCATGCTTATCATTTAAATTACTTCTAAAAAGGTATAAATAGGTTGTGCAGATTATAATGTTTCCGATAAAAAATGTAAGCGTAATTTCGTAGTTCAAAATTTGCAATAGTATAGGACTTTTTTCTTTACTAGCAAGCCACCAAATGGTATTAACTCCAACAAGTAAGACCCAAAAGGGAGTGCTTTCAAAGCGTAGCCAGCCGTTGAAGTATCTAATTGCAAACGGGTTACTCGCGCCTTCAACCCTCCAATTTGGAAGAGTAAGGTGAATGGCACCATAATCTAGGCCGAGAAGCGTACGCAACGTAATAACCTTGCGTGCATTGATGGTGATTTGTTTTTGTAATTCCACAAAATATCGCAGAAGCAAAGCTCCGGATAGAAATATAATTGATGCAATTAAAATTGCATTTGCATTGATGATTCCTATAGTATTTTCTGTCTTGTCTGGTTCAAAAAACAGTGGAATAAGTATCGTTACGATTGCTAATAAAATATTAGTTAACTGGCCGTATACTTTAGTCTGACCGTTTGCAATTTTTTGTGCCTCTTCAAATTCAATAAGCACAACGTCTCGCTCGTATAGTTTATATGTCGGGAAATATTGTTCTGCTTTATTTTCCAATGGTTGATAATTTACAATTGTACTATAAGTATTTACTTATTTCCGCTACCCCATATCAATCCTATATTATACCCAAAACCAAATCCCCACCACCATTTGTCATGATAATCCCATTTGCGAGCCGTGCTTCCAATAGCAAGGTCATTGCCTAAAAACACACCAAACCTAAAATTGTAAATGGAAGTCATTACACCGAGCCCGGGTGATACTGTTGCTATGGCTTTTTTCTTTTTCAAAGGTTCTTCTGCAGATAGCGTAGTTGCAGAATCTATTTCAGCTCTCGATACGCTAAGGAATGGGCCGACCGAGATAAGCCATTTTTGTGGTTCCTTCTCTTCATTCTTCCTATACATATATCTGATTTTCCCGAATGAATAGCCCAGGTATGCGCCAACGTTTAGGTCTGCTGTAAAATCGTCTTGTATATCTACATTATTCTTTGTGAATTTAGGTCTGTACTTGAAGGGTATAGTAAGTGCACCACCTTCTATACAGTCAAACCAGAAGCTGGCATACTGTCGATTTTGAAGTTTTATATAGTACTTTCCATTCCTATCATATTTACTTCCAAGCCAATAATTTATATGGAGTTTGGACTTATCATCTTTGTCTACGGCAATAGTGGCTTTTCCTGGCAATGACTTTTTAGAAGGTATATCTTTGGAAGCATATAATATAGTGTTTTGGTCCAAAGTGTCTTTGACGTCAGCAGTATATTCAGTGTCGCCAATCTTGAATTTTCTTTGTGAACTGACGATCGTTCCTGCCCGCAGTTTAACGGTATCCCCATTTTCATTCTTTTCATCTTGAATAACTATGTGTTTACTCTGAATATACACACGGTAACGGAATTGAGTTGATTGCGAATAGCACAATGAAGCCATAGTAATGGCAATAGCCAACAGGACAGGTCTTTTCATAAGGGTATGTTTATAGATTAGGATTTTCCTATTTTGATTGCCTCTTCAGCAACCTCAGATTTCGGATGACTCAATAACATACAAACCAATAACCTCTAACCGAATCTCTTTTGAAGGTATTAAAAAATGAAATACAAACATCCTGGTTGCGGAATATTTTTTAATCTGTGCTCTTAGGAAACAATATTGGGGCTTTCGGAAAGAAATCTATAACGTTGGGAGATTTGGCTATTATTGGTAGGCAATATTTCGCATCTATACTTAGTAGAAAATATATAAACTTGCTAGGAATGAGCATCTTAAAATGTATATTAGATATTCAATAGATGTCAATATGATAGTGTTCATTGTGGATTTCCTTCGTAAGGAATCAGGATGTGTTTTGTCTAATGCTGCTTATCAATCTCTTGTTTTGCTTAAAGGATTAATTAACCATACGAATGAAAATTGAACAAATTAAAATTGAAAGACTTTTTGGTGAGCTGAACTACGACATTAGAATAGTGGACAACAAACTTATACTCGTTGCCGAAAATGGATCAGGAAAAACAACTATAGTTAATATAATATACTATTTCTTATCCAGACAGTGGACAAAGCTCTTGAGATATCGCTTCGAGAAAATCAGTGCAAAGATAAATGGCCAACAGTATGTTCTAAATAGAAAGGAAATAGATATTCTCTCAAGCGATAAATTTAAGCGGATACTTAAACGCTATCCTCAATCAATAATAGGAAGAATTAATGATTTTATTCTTTCTGAAGATATGACTGATTTTTACCGTAATCCATTAAAGATGGAGTTATGGGCTGATAAGGTAAATTTACCTATGTCTGTATTGTATGAAGTAATGAATGTGCTGAGTAGGGAGCAGTTGACTTTGTTTGAGCAAATTATTCCTGAAAAACGAGGAGGGTTTTCTAACTTGATAGATTGTCAAATATTATATCTTCCTACATTCAGAAGGATAGAGCAGGATTTAAAAGCTATATTTCCAGATTTAGAATCTGACATTGAGAAGTACAAGAGGAGTAAAAGACTTCGGGCAAATGAAGATACAAGCTACGTAGAGCTGGTTGAATTCGGGATGGAGGACGTAGAGGATAAAATTCGATTTAAACTCAATCAGCTGAGAGAAAATTTATCGAACAAAATTAAAAACAATTTAACAGGTGGATATCTTAGAGATGTTATCAATAGAAGTTATCTAAATATTAGCTACCATCAAATTCAAGAGATAAATGAAAAAGCTCTTTCTTCGATATTGGGTCGTATTGATGAAACAGTACTATCCAATAATGAAAAATCAAGGCTTATTCAATTCGTGAATGAAATCAATACTCAAGGAACTATAGATAAAGATGAAACGAAAATAATAGCTTATTTTATTTATAGGTTGTCTGCCATTTATAATGAATTGAAAGAAGAGGAGAAAGATGTAGAGAATTTTATTGAGATATGCAATGAGTACTCGGGCAACAAAAGGTTTATATATGACAATATTAATTTTAATATTTCAATTAGGCCAATTAAGAATGGTCAAGTAATTGGAAAGGAGACCATTGAGTTGAAGGATCTTTCAAGCGGTGAGAAACAAATTGTGTCATTGTTTAGTCACCTGTTTTTGTCGCAGCAGAAAAATTTTTATTTAATAATCGATGAACCGGAACTTTCTCTTTCTGTGCCTTGGCAAAAGAAATTTATCGTTGATGTAATTAAAAACCCCTATTGTAAAGGGCTTTTATCTGTGACCCATTCGCCTTTCATTTTTGATGAGAATGAGTTGGACAAGTATGCACACGGTTTAACTGAATTTAGCTATTAAGATCAATGAGTCTACTTGATTACTTAAGAAGCGCAGCCAAATCGGAGACCACTGTATATACTACTTTTCTGCAACAATACAGTAAGAACGATAGCGCAATTCACATTTTTCATGAAGGAAAAGATGACCCTTCATTCTATGGGAATTTTATTCAGAACAGCGTCAAAAAGAATCAAAAAGTATTCTATTATCAGACGAAAAGTAAGCATAACGTTTACGATAATTATCGTAAAATGAATTGGTTATCTTACTCAAAGAAACGTATACTGTTTTTTGTCGACAAGGATTTTTCTGATATTTTGAATATTGTATATCCTGTTGATACTAACATTTTTGTAACCTCCCACTATTCAATTGAGAATTATTTAGTCGATAAAGCTGTTTTTAGTCGATCGCTTCGAGATATAATTGCCCTTGAGGATGATAGGAAAAATAGTATGTTATCAAGGCAGTTTCAGAAGGGACTTAAGACATTTTATGAAAGTTCATTACTTCTGACAGCATATATATTATATCATCGAAAATCTGGAGCTAATGTAAATCTTAAAAACATCGCAATTTCCGATGTCATCACGATAAATAGGGATTATATAGTTGTTAGGAAATCGAATATTTTAAGTGTATTGGACAGTAGGACAGGAGTCGTTTCCAAGGGGATATACCGGGATATTCGATTATTGTTGAAGACGCTTCAGAGGATTAATAATCCTCAAAGTTATACAAGAGGTAAGTTCAGCTTGTCATATATGATATCATGTATTAACATGACTCCGGAAATACTAAATGAGGGTAAAATTAAGGGGGAAAAGAAGTATAAATGTTGTGTTCATATTTCCAGTAACAATGCGATTCAAATATTAGCACCGCGAATCAGACAACCGAATGATATCAAATCTTTTTTAAAAAAAGCGATGAAATAGGTCGCCTGGAAAAACCTAATTAGAGACTAACTAAAACTTCATATTCATGCAAGAAGAACGAACAAAACTAAATGAGCTAAATCTTAAGCTTCACGAAAAAATTAAAAACACTCAATTCACACAAATAGACAATGATGTTAAACTTCGATACCAAGACTACGAAGAGATTATGTTGCTGAACAAGAGCATATCCGATACTTTAGATGTGATCAAGTATGGTGATCCAAATATCGATATATAGACAATCTGGCAAAATAGCATCCAACGGTTGGTCTATATCTCTTTTTTTCAAACTTGCAAGGTATTGTCCTCCCCATCAGAGTCACCGGCCTCCAGGACTTTGATGTGCGTTATATACAGACCATATGAAAATGTAGCATTCATCGGTTGGTATAAATCCCTATTTTTTGCAGCTTGCAAGTATCGATACCAACCTTTGCCCGTATGTTCAACCTGTTCAACAAAAAGAAGAAGTATATTCAGTCTTGGGAATATGAACTTCTTCACGGAGTAGTAAGTGCTCTGCCAACTAAATACTCTTATCTAACAAAGCAAGTCGCTCCGGAGTCTCTGATAGACGTAGTAGATCATACTGCCAGGAAGAACGGCTGGAAAAAGACAAAGTATAGTCCGGCTGCATACCAACAATACCTTAATGAGTCTCCGAAATTAAATGGTCTTCTTGTGGGCATCAAAGTTTTTGATTTAACCGATCAAAACTATAAAGAGGTGGAGCTTGATCTTTATGATGGTGCATTGCTAGGCTGCAGATATCCGGTCGGTAAATATGATCTCACCCGGATTGATGTTAGCGGTCTTCGTTTTAAACCACATCAATCAGAAGAAAACATCAAGTATAAAGCTGCATTGAAAGATTTGAAATGCACCCACCTCGATTTGGACAATGGTTTTGAAATAGAGCTCTCCGGTAAAACATACTATACCATTAAAGACCTCGAAGATGGCAACTACCTCGCTATAAATACAAAAGGTAATGTATATGGCTTGTTTCACGATCCATTTATTGTCGAACAAATCAGTAGCGATCTCGCCACATTTATAGCACAAATAGATAACGGCTCGTTCTCGATAGAAGAATATTACAATTCGAAGTTTGTGTAGTAACTTTGAGAGAAGTTAAAGTGTTAAAAGGTTTATGCGGGGAGTGTTAAGTTTTGTATTGGTCATACTGTTGCTTAGCTGCAAGCAGCCCGTTGAAAAGGTTGTTGAAAGGTTTGAAGATGGCAGCCCCATGATCATTCTCACATATGAGGATAAGAACGACACGTTGAACTATCAGAAGAAAGTACTATATAACTCTGGCAAACTTGACTACCTGGGCCAGTTCGTTGACGGGGAGAAAAGCGGAACCTGGATCTGGTGGTATGAAAACGGAAACAAGAAAGATCAGTGTAAGTATGCAGAAGGACTGTATATAGACACTGTATATCACTGGTACGAAAGCGGGCAGCTGAAGCAAATCGAAATTCCATCAGAAGTGCATGATAGTAGTACTTGCAATCCGTGCAATGGCACCGTAATACAATATTTTGAAAATGGTAAAATCAAGGCAAAACTGATCAGAGACAACTTTACCGATAATGGTTTATCTATAAGTCGAAAGACCGTCTTTGATGAAAATGGAGGATGGAGTATAGCGACTTATAGGAATGACTCTCTAAATGGCGAAACGTTAGAGCATAATGTAGATTCTACCGGTAAAGTTATAATAGTAGTAGGGCAATATAAAGACAACAAGGAAACCGGACTCTGGCAATGGTTTAACAAAGACAGCGTTTTATATCAATCTGTATACTATGAAGACGGTATCACCTCCGGACTCCGTAAAACATATTACCCAAACGGAAAAGTTGAATCGGAAGGCTCACTAAAAAATGGCAAGTATCAAGGCCTCGTAATCTACTATGATGAGCAAGGTAAAATAGTAGATAAGGAATATCACTAGGAGAAAAATCGAAGAATACTTTACGGCTACATGTTATCTCATTTGGGATCGGGGTTTCTCGCGGTAAGAGCGCATGCTATAGCAAATTCAGCCCGCTCGAAATGACGTTATAGTATCACCGCTTTATTTTGTTCTCTCGATAAATGAATATGCACCGTTAATAATTGCAGCCAACTCACCTTTTGTGATAATATTTAACTCTGAATACATCTCTACATATTCTGCAACGGTATAGATGCTCTTTGTTTGATCAGGACGATAATTCAATAATTCAGATTTTAAATTATAAATTCTGTGGTTGAATTCATTTAGCAAACTCATGGCCTCTACTTTTGTCGCGTTGTCCAATGAATTATTACCTGACACAGATCGCATACCAAATACAACGTGCCGTGATATTTGCTCGCAGAATTCAATTTGTGTGTGGCTGTTCCAGGAACTGGCGGTGTCTAGTATCTCTTTAAGTGTCATAGTTCGTAAATATACAAGTCAATTTAAGGCTCTTCGGAAGTAGTAATGAAAATTAACGTCACTTCGGGCGTGCTTGTTATAATCTGGCGATGCCCTCACCGCGAGAAGCCCCGAAGCCAGGGATAAAAAATCGTGGTATTACTTTGTTGCTATGAGTGTCTTGCACCGTTGGGGGTTTCTAGCGGTAAGAGCGCATGCTATAGCAAATTCAGCTCGCTCGAAATGACGTTGTGTTGGCGGATAAATAGTGATAACTTTGCAATCGCTTAACCTACACTGCTCCGTACGATGAACGAATTTGCCGAAAGGTATAAAAAGACCAGTACGTCTGACCTGCTCAGGATCACCAACAATCCATCCGAGTATCAGCCCCTGGCGCTGGAAGCTGCCACAGCAGAAATTGCCAACCGCCAACTCACACCTGAACAACTCCGTGAAGCACAGGCAGAGCTTGAAGCTGATCAACTTCGTATAGAGCAAAGTCATGCTACGCAGCGCGCCATGGAGGAAAAGGTAACTGCATGGAGCGCTACGGTAACGGACGCTGTGAATCCCTATCAAACCGGCCCCATAACAACCGACCGACAGATACAAGCCATCAGTATATTCTTCCTGGTGCTCGCCCTATACTATATCTATACCCTGTATGACTTTGCCGGCTTCCCGTTGTTTGATGATGCTGCCGAGTTTGATCCTTCGCTGGTGCTATATTTCCTGCCATTGGTTGTTACTCCGTTGGCCGCATTCTTCTTCTGGCAAAGAAAGAAGATCGGCTGGATACTGGTAACGATATACCTCACATACGTTTCTGCTTCTGAAGTGCTTTTGTTCGTGCAGGCACTGAATATGCGCGAGTACACCGGGGGTATACTGTTCCCCAGTATTCCGCTGATACAATATATAGGCGCTGCAATAGTATATATATGGTGCTTGTGGGTTGTGTGCAAGGCGAATATCCGTGAGCAATACGCTATTAATACGGAGGCCATGCTGAAGACACTAATCTTTACAACCACAGCGGTTGTGTTTTTAATGATCGGAATGATTTGGTAGTGTTTCACAAAGCTATACATCACAAATGAATCAAAAGTATAAAATACTCCTGTACGGCATGTTGGCCGTTACACTACTTGACGCCCTTGGCTCGTTGGCTTCACGGCAGTTAAATTTTGATTACTCCGCTTTAGGTTGGGTATCATTTGCTATCTATGGTACAACAGCTTTCATCGCCACCAGACAATACGGACTGGCAACGGGTGTGTTGTTCGCGGCAATCCTCGGGTTCTTCGATGCATCCGTTGGTTGGGCTATATCTACACTTTTGAAGGCTAACACGGCCGAGTTGGCTATAGAAATAACACCGCTCACATGGTTTGCCCTGGCATTGTTTAACACGGGGCTTGCTGCCTTCATAGGACTCGTAAGCGGACTGCTCGCGGTTGTCATAAAAGGAAAAGCGAATTGACACTGGGTATATACCTGTCGCTATACCAAAATTTCCTTCCGTTTTCTGCCAAAGTAGCATGCTATAGCGCAGGGGTATAGGAAGGGTTTAGGATGGCCTTAGGAACGCCTTACCTCGGCCTTACCGACTTTCCGGAAAAAGAGCTTAGAAATCAGAAGTTTCTTTGGCGGTATGTAACTTTTGCAGCTTGCGCATGGCTGCAGCTTAAGGCGTTGGAAAGTATAATGGTCGCAGTACAATGCTATACCACGACCATCATAACGTTATTGCAGGGTGTAGGTAATGGCTACAGCACGGGATATAAAATTCCAATTACTGTTCATGGGTATGGTTACGTTCTTAGGCACTGCGCTCAACGGAATCGATACACCATTTACGGTTGGGAAATCAGCGATCTGATTTGATGCGGGTGCTGTGATGGTTAACGTTCTTCCTTTTGTTCCGCCTTGCACCACTACTGTGGAGTTTGGATTTAATACTGGCATGTTTATCTCGATTTAAATTTGCTCCTACTTTATTTGGCTTTTCGGAATTAGCCCCCGTAAGAAAGACCCCTTACGGGCGGGTTCGTTTTTAGTGGTGTTCTGTCTCCACGTGTCAAAAGCTTTTGATGGAATAAAGGTCACGCAAAAGTGAGGTTGATGAACAGGGCATAAATGTGTGTTTTTTATAAACAGGTATTTTTACCTGCTCCTGGCTTCGGCTAAAAGTAAATTTGTATTTCGCTATATAGTTTGTTTTACGGGTAAGAGCTTCGGAATTTTTTCGCGCGCAGCAAGTGTACTGCTATAGCAACCTGCAGCGCGCTGGAAGTGGGCGCGGTGAGAAGGTATTGGATTTTGCCTGATAAAAATGTATATTCGTTTCGTGAGCCCATCATATTCCTGTAAAGGAATTGGTGGGCTTTTTTGTTCTGACTGCTTACATCATTTATATTTCCATGAGTGAGATTCTTATTTTCATCGCATTCATCATCATATATATCCTCTACGTGTGGACTACCTATATCATTATGACGAAGTATCTCAATCGCCTCGATAAAGATCGCTTCATCGATAACGAGCTGATGGTTGTAGTTCCTAATTTATTTCTGTTCGCATTTCTTTTTACCATCGGCCGGTTCTTTAACCTATATATAGTTCTTATCAGTATACTGTTTTCTAATATAGGTATGCTGGTAGCGTTTATTATCTGGGGATTTCTGGGAAGTCCGAAAGTGCCCTATAAAGCAGTAGGCGGATGGGCTGGCTATGACTTCGGTATAAAGAATATAGCAGTGTCTATTATTTTTCAGGTTCTCTCTGCGTTGTGGCTTATTGCTTATCCGGTTGTTATCGGCATTCATTACTTCCATGCGGCATCGATAGAAGAGATCAGGCTGTTCAATCTTCAGGCTGCTACAGCCTTTATTTTAGGAGCGTATATACTTACGCTGCCTATTATTAACAGTATTCTCAGTTCACGATTTATAGATGAAGATTCGCGCGCGCGATTCCTCGTAGCACAGTTTGCCGGGTTAATACCCAATGCGTTATTCATTAGTCTTTTATTCTGGACTCTGAAACCTGTTAATAGCACGGAGTTATCGCTGGGAAACATCAGTGTTAGTTTTAACCCCGTGTTGTTTACTATACTGATGGTGTTTTTTATAGTCTTCTTCCTGTTGCCCTATTTCATCGGAACACAACAGGCCAAAAAATTAAGAAGTGAGTATGCCACGCTTAAAAACCAAATTCTGGACAACGTAATAGAAGCTATAGATCTGCCAACAGCAGAAGCCATTACGACCCGCGTAGAGCGAGCAGAAAATTTTATCAGTGCCAAGTATCAGCAACTGGCCGCCAATGATAAAGGCGTTGAGCAGGGCGTGCGCTATGACGATCCGAACGCAGTCCGCAATATATCCAGCCAGGAAGAATTCATATATAACTGCTATACCCTGGCGCGACCTTTTGATACCCGGTTTATCTATTATGATTTTCTGAATGACACTTACCAAAAAGTTGTGGAGTTAAAGAACCGCATCGCAAATGAGACAAACGCAGCAACGGTAAAGGAAGTGCTCGGAACGTATTCGGCATACTTTGCCCGCCGGAAAAAAGAATTGAACGAGCATCACGATAAGCACGGAGATAAAAGTCCTGTTCTATGGCTCGGCATTGTAGCGATAGCATCTCCCATTGTAAGTCAGTTAGTAACGGAGTTCGGTAAGTATATAATTACCTTTCTGAAAGGCACCAGCCCATCCTGACAAATCCCTCCCATCAGAGCAGCCGGCCACCCGGCACTCTGGTGTTTTTTATGCGTATTGGAAATTGTAAGATTTGAAAATTACAAGATTACTGAATAAAGTTTCAAGGCGATATTGATTGTTATAGGCTGTGTTGTTATTTTGAACCTTGTAATTTTGTACTCCACCCGATGAATTCAAGTTCTTTCAGAATTAGTCCGATGTTAACCGAGCGTATTATACAGGCATTGAGTATGCTCTTCGCTATGTATTCAGTGTATTGTTTGTATGCCTCATTTGCATCGATTTGGTATATAGTATTTGAAGCGCCCGAATTTGATTTTTACGAAACGATAAGTGTAGTTTCTTCTTGTGTTATTGTTCCAATCGCAGCATTCTTTTTTTGGAAGCGGAAGAAGATAGGTTGGATCCTGATAATATTCCAATCGGTAATGGGATTAGCTTTTTTGGCGGTTATACTTTTAGCACACGCCTATATAGAGGCCGATAGCTTCGTTCAGACCAGCTGGTCGCTTTCTGTCCATCCTGCTTTCATGGTTGCAGGCGCAGTCTTTCTATTAGTTATTTGTCTGAAACCCATTCGCGCGCATTACTTCATTAGTTTCCATGCGATGTTGCTTACTATAAGCAGTGCCGTTATCGTGGCAATTTTAGTGAGTATACCGCTGATGAACGATTTACGTGTATTCGAGATTTATAAAATGCGCGAAGGTTTATAACCTTAAAGTTAATACCCGTGTATATATACTATAATATTTAAATATAGTAATCTTACAATCTTACAATCTTACAATCTTACAATCTTACAATCTTACAATCTCCCCCTCAACATACCGCGCAAGTTTCTCCAGTGTTGATATAGTTCCCGCTTCGTTGTCTTCCGGCTTGATGCCCTTCGGTATATTTTTGAAATGAAACGTTACTTCTGTTCCGTCCTGGTGTGGTTTGAATGTTACTTCCATAATCATCTCTCCTGCAAAATTGGGATCGTCTGATTCGAAGTTTACAGCCTCAACAATTTTCTTGTTGGGTATGATCTCGATATAGCGCGATGTGAAT
Organism: uncultured Chitinophaga sp.; assembly: GCA_902168205.1. Lineage (GTDB taxonomy): Bacteria > Bacteroidota > Bacteroidia > Cytophagales > Cyclobacteriaceae > Ohtaekwangia > Ohtaekwangia kribbensis. The sequence continues at coordinate 26,895 of CABHOK010000018.1, forward strand.
TTATCTTCTTTGTCAGCAGTCTTTCCTTTAAAGTTTACTTCGCTCTCCGGGTAAAACAACGACATGGTGTAGCCGCCACCCACGCGAAAATTAAAGTTATGCACCTTGCCAGCCATATCGCTGGGCGCAAGCCAGGTTTCTAAAGCCTTGGCATTGGAGAATGCTTCGAATACTTTCTCTGCTGTTGCATGGATGATTCTGGAATTTGTTGTTTGTGCCATAACGATGCTTCTTTTAAAACTGATTTGTAACGAGTATGGGGTGTTAAAAAATTATACCTCTTCGCCATTTTCGTCCCATCAGAGTCACCGGCTTCCGGGATATCATTAATGAAGATCGATTTATTATGTTTGTACGGCATTAACGACCGGACCAAATATAATGCATAGCACCTTTTTAACATACAACCTCAACGTTAACGAACCTTGTTTCGACTACCTCACCGATGTCTGCAAGATCAACAGTTCTGACTTGTTAAGTAAATATTCGTACGACCTGCTCAAGCACACAAGCCATCAACGACTCTCGTTCATTACAGATGAAATTCTGAAGACCAACCAAAATATACTGATTGGTTCTGCAGGCTATACGTTTAACGACTTTCTTAGCATTCATGCAGCACTGCGTAAGAGTAACCGCGCAGTAACGGCCATCTTTGTTCCTTCTGAAGACAGACTTGCCGCAGAATTAAAAGAAGGACAAGAGATATACCGGTTACACAATCGCTGGCTCGATTTCCCTCCGGGACACATTGAAGATGTACACGAAAAACGGTTGAAGATTATCAGTGAAATAGTCAGAGGCTTTACTTTTGAAGGTGTTAAGATTGTTAGGAAATAAGAGGCTTTTCAGGGTGGTATGATGTGCTATACTATATCTTTGCACCTTGCTTAGAGATACACACCATGAATGGTAATGAGATAATAAGTTACGCAGAACTAGCAACCTGGCTTGAATCGGCACACAGTGACGATGAATTTAAAGGTTGTGCAGAGTTGTTGACCCGCGCCATCAGCGATTGGCCAGCGACTGCTCCTATAGAACCAATTGACTTCCTTGAAGAATTGGAACACGCAATAGGCAAACCGTTGACACTTGGAAATATCAACGCCTATTTAAACGCGTTGGACTTCCGGACCGCGGGCGACTCTGCAAGAATGGAATCTGTAGCCTCGTTGCTCGACATGTTTGACGCCTATTTAGCCGAGCGAGAGATTACACTTGAGACAATACTCGCTAACCTGACCAAACATTGCAGAAGGAAAACCGGAGCTTAGTCAACGGTTTATTATTTGTTCTTTAGCCGGTTTACTTTACGAGGCACTTCAGTATGAAGGATTGACCTAACAGATTCAATGAAAAGCGCTTTCAAAACAGCTGCGAAGATTTTTAAATATGCGTCCTGGTTGTTTGTAATTTTCTACTGCGGCTACATCATTTATGATGACCTTATTTTCATCAGACAAATATCCGGTTTTTCGGATTTCTTTTTTTTCCTTGGAATTCAGACGCTATACCTCACAATATACTTCACCGTGTTTTCGGCTTACTATTGGCTTGTTGCCGTGTTCGTAGTTTTTATATACGTTAGGTTTTTTAAGACGAAAGCTGTCTAGGTGCATCAAGGGATATATATTCTGTCATGAGAAATCTTATCAAGTCGCTAACAATAAATCGCATATATACTTTTTTTGGTTCAAGAGAAGATCTAGATGCTTGTATCAAGCAGTCAGATATCAAGCACAATATTGTGAATGATGGCCTGGTAGAGTTTGCGGCATCTATATCATGGGGTACAGGAACTTATATGCCTCCCATAGGGGTGAAGGTCAGTGTCGTAAAAGTTGATCTGGACGAAATAAAAGTCATGATGAAAACTACAATACGGCCCGAACAGTATTTTATGGTGGTGATCGGTGCTATTGCCTTTGTAGCCAGTGTTTTTGAAGTAGATGACATGCCGGCAACTATATATGTGCTATTGGTTTGGATATATTCTGGCAAAGAAAGTAGCGAAAGCGTTACGCTTGCGAACGCGTCAACTCTGATGATACGGTGAAATGAAGATGAAAAGTACAATCAATCTTAATAAAGCTGTTTTTAAGGGAAGAGCATATTTTGCGTTTTTTAGTTTGGTGTTGGCAGCTCTTACATTAACGGTAGTTATTTCGGTTTTTTTACCCGGCGGACCAGATCGGACATTTATTTATGTATTATTTCTGGTTGGTATACCAGCGCTATACCTGATGGTGTCGTTGGCGTACTATAAATTCTGGCTGATGGAGGATCGCATCGTTATAAAGTATCCATTTCGATTCAGGAACAGATTCAGGACCATGCTGTTGTCGGATGTTGACCATATAGTATATATGAATAAACTGGGTCAAAACGAATTGGCAAGCAAGGTTATCATACACGCTAAACCGAATACCACGTGGAAACGATACGAACTGGGTTTTGATGATCGCAGGAATAAAAATGTGTTCGTATTTCTGAACATCATGTATACCCGTGGCTTTGAAATAGATATTTCAAAGTGCGTTCGTGAGTCTCTTGTTGAAGACCAGATAGCGTTGGGGATACAGAATGATGAGAAGTTAATGCGTGTGCATTATTGATAAAGGATACATCTACATGATCTGTGTTTTGCTCACAGCATGACAAATGGGACACTCGAATTCTCCCTTGATAATTTCTTCATTTGATAAACTAGCTTCCTGGTAGCAGCTTCTGCATCGAAAGCTGTCGCCACCAATTACCAAGGTCTTGGCCCAAAGGTCGCCCAGGCGTTGATGTTTCGGAGTGTTGGCGATAGCGACTAAACCAACAATTCCCATGTCGATCATATCCAGTATATGTCTTTTTAGAGCCTGTGTAAATGAAATGCGACCGCCATGCTCAGTAACAACGGTTAGTCCTATTAGAAGTTTTCCGAGCGTTTTTCCGGTGAGTCCTTCCGTTATCGGGAAGTATGCGAACCACAGAATCGGTATTACAAGTCCTTTTATGCCTTGCACGGTATAGCCATCTTCAGTATGCTCGCCAAAGGTAGCCGCGTACGCGAACGAGAATGCCATGAATATACCAAAGTCGATGATGGCGGCTATAGACCGCTTCGTTAGTTTACGTTCAGTTTGTATTGCCATAGACAGGGTTGAGATTAAGTTACAACGAATCTGAATTGATAAATAAAGAGCGTTTAATATATAGTATATATGTTTTATTCTTCTTTTATTTCTTCTTTCGTTCGGAATTCAACAAATTCTTTTGGAGTTTCACTGTAGTCTTCTTCTGTAAATACAACCCGAACAATGGTAAAGTCGGACTTGGAGGTCAGGAGATTTTTGGTCGCCTGTTCTGCTAGTTTTTTCAAATCCTGGAATGATGCCGATTCGAGATTGTAATGGTAAAATGTTATGTAAGCATAGTAGCCATCTTCGGAGCTCCAGCCGATAACGGGTTCGAGATCGTGATTGCTGAATGAAGATTTTAACTCGTTTTGAATTTGTTTGAACTCTTCATATTTCTCTTTTACAACACAGGAGGTCAGGTTGGTTAACAGTATAAATGCAACAAACAGGTTTTTTGTAGACAACATAGCGTTTCAAATCATCGCGACAGTAATAATAACGAATAAATTCATACGAAGTTATACCCCCTCGGAGTCACCGGCCGCTGGGACTCTGATGTTTCGTGTCGCATACGTGTAATGGAGCTGACTCGTTTACCTGTGATGATATAGTGATCTCTTTTCCTTGTCTTTGTGGTTTCTCGCGGCAAGTGTGCATGCTATAGCTATAGTGGCTCGCTCGAAATAACGATATAGTGCGAAACGGCTTGCGGTAAGAATGTAAAAGCAGAGTCGCCCGGTTCGGAGACTCTGCCTGTCAGTAGCTGTATATCAACCTTTGTGTATATATATCGATATGCCTATCGTACCATCGGTAAATACTTTTCACGATTTTCAACTATAACCCACAGGTCAATCGCAAAGAGTATAAGTGCTATCGGTAAACCAGATGGTACGAATATGATGTTTGTTAATACAATGCCAATCAGTACGGGAAAGATAACGATAGCACCCAATGCCCTTACTTTGGGTATTATAATAAGCACACCTCCCAGAACTTCAGCAAAGCCGATGAGAGGCATGAGCCATTTTATTTCCATGAAGGCACCCATTACACGCTGCAAGCTTTCCGGCATATCATCTGGCACGGGCATATAGTTGAAGAACTTATTGAGTCCTGCATTGATGAACATCAGTCCAAACAGGAGACATACAACAAATAGGATTTTGTTTTTCATAGCTTGTTTTTATTTAAATATACATTTGATTTCCGTCAGTTGAGATATTGAAATCTTCGAAACAAAATTAAAGCCGTTCCACGAAACGATCACTTGCCGAGTCCGGCAGTTTTAGGGGGTGTTTGCGACAAATGTTTAGCTGCAGGTCTATGCTTCTTTTTTAATGTTGACGTTGTTCCTTCCTTTAGTCAGAAAAATTATAGCTTGGTACGGTATGTGCTAAAACAACAGGCAAGAATCACAACGTCTTCAGCATGCGGTATATTCTTCTACTATTTTATGGGCTCGTATTTCCTACTTGTGTATTTTGTCAGAATCATATATCTGGTTTATTTGATCTGTCAAAAAAAGAAATATCTGAATTCTATATTGAAAAGGGTAGCCGCGGATGCTTTCATAGAGAAGAAGCTAAACGTAGTTATATCAGGAAGCAAGGTCAATTTGTATTCGATCAAAGCACCAGTAGCAATGACTTTTTACCAGGCGCTCCGGGTTACATTAAAAAGCAAACGATACATCAATTGGTATCTGCTATTGATAGTTCGCAGTCCAAATTGGTTTCAATAACAGATATGAATTTAACGCAGCAGGATATAGTTAACTTCAAGAAGTTTATTGATTCAGAAGAACAAAGAATTAAGAAACATGGAATCGATTTTTCTGATGATGAAAATTTATATTTCTTTCCTGAAGAAAATGCTGACTTTGCTTTCTATAAAAACGTTGCTGATTCTTTGATGACTTTGCCTACAGAAATAATTAATCAGGCTTTCCGGAGTGCCGCCGATGTACAGAGTACTACAACGAAGTGGCGAAAAATCACTTTTGTTTTTGAAGATAAGACTAAGCTGGTTGTTGAAAACTCTGACTATATCCCCAACTATCTATATGTACCGTGGATAGTAAATTATGAAGGAGTGGAATTCAAATCAAACTCGATTGTATTCGGAAAGTTACTGCACCAGCTTACGGGAAATGATTTTTTTGGCAACACGGACGAGAAGAACTATGCAATTTTCAAAATAGCGGAATATGTATACCGTGCTCAGTTTAAGACTAAATAGCTTTCTATTTTGATTCTCACAACGGTACTATAAAATGTTTCGTATACATTAACGCCAACGATCTGGCAGCTTGCAGCCAGCAACTCGCAGCTCTCTTTAAAACACGGAAATGCCCGTCTTCGTAGTAAACAATTCCAGCGCTTTCATTCCCACAACCGAGTTGCCTTTGTCGTTAAGTTCGGGGCTCCACACGGCTATAGCAAGTTTGCCCGGTATAACAGCTGCTATACCACCGCCCACTCCGCTTTTGCCGGGTAGTCCTACGCGGAAGGCAAATTCACCGGCTTCGTCATAGAAGCCGCAGGTCATCATCACAGCACTCAGGCGTTTCGATTGACTCACAGTAAGTATACGCTCATTGGCTATGGGAGACTCGCCATGATTGGAGAAATATAGCATGGTGCGCGCCAGGTCAATACAACTCATAGACACAGCGCAGTGATGGAAGTATACATCCAATACTTTGTCTATATCGTTATGAATGTTGTTATGACTCTTCAGGAAATTTACCAGCGCAGCATTGCGAAAGCCTTGTTCTTTTTCGGACTGCGCCACTTCAGCATTATAGTCAACGGAAGCATTACCCGAAGTCTTGCGAAGAAAATTTAAGACACTTTTATAAGCACACTCCTGGTCGGAGATAAGCATATCGGTAATTACCAGCGCGCCCGCATTGATAAACGGATTACGCGGTATACCTTTTTCATATTCAAGCTGAACGAGTGAATTAAAGGCTGTGCCGGAAGGTTCTTTCCCTACACGTTTCCATAGCGATTCGCCATGTTTGGCAAACACCATCGTAAGTGTAAACACTTTCGATATACTCTGGATGGAGAACGGTTCGTTGGCATCACCAATCGAAACAATTTCTCCGTCCGGAGTGGCAATAGCAATGCCAAACTTGTTAGGGTCAACACGCTGCAGGGCCGGTATATAGTTGGCAACTTTACCCGTGCCAAAGAGCGGTTGTACTTCCTGCTGAATTTCTTCCAGCACAGCCTGGTAATTCATATAGCTAAGCGACTATAAAGACAAGTTTATTTCTTGGCTTCTTTCGCCCACATGTCGCGAAGTGTAACTGTTCTGTTAAAGATCAGTTTGCCCGGAGTGGAGTCCGGATCGAGACAGAAATATCCTTTACGCAAGAACTGATAGCGATCTTCAATTTTAGCCTGAAGTATAGCAGGTTCGGCATATACTGCCGGCAATACCTGTAACGAATCAGGATTGATATAATCTTTGAAATCACCTTCAGCCTGACTCAGGTCTTCCACTTTAAAAAGTCTGTCGTATAGTCTTGTCTCAATGGCAACAGCGTGTTGTACACTCACCCAGTGAAGTGTTCCCTTCACGTTAATGCCCGAAGTATCAGAACCACTGCGGCTTTCTGGTATATAGGTGCAATGAAGTTCCTTTACATTTCCGTTGGCGTCCTTGATCACGTTCTCACACTTGATGATGTACGCGCTCTTTAAGCGAACCATTTGTCCGGGAGCAAGACGGAAATATTTCTTCGGAGGATTCTCCATGAAATCTTCTGCTTCAATATATATCTCGCGACTGAACGGTATCTCGCGACTACCTGCATTCGGATCTTCCGGATTTTCTTCACCGTGCAGCATTTCGGTTTTGCCTTCCGGGTAGTTGGTAATAACAACTTTCACGGGTTCAAACACCACCATTCTGCGCAGCGATATTTTGTTCAGATGTTCGCGTACACAAAACTCAAGTAACCCAACATCAATCAGGTTCTCACGTTTGGCAACACCAATCTTCTCGCAAAACTCACGAATACTTTCCGGAGTATAGCCACGTCTGCGCACAGCCGAAAGTGTAGGCATACGCGGATCGTCCCATCCGGCTACATACTTTTCATTTACCAGTTGCAGCAGCTTGCGCTTGCTCATTACCGTATAGGTCATGTTAAGGCGCGCAAATTCGTACTGATGCGAAGGGTATATATCGAGGTTCTTAATAAACCAATCGTAGAGTTCGCGATGCGGAATAAACTCGAGTGTACAAACACTGTGCGTGATGTTCTCGATCGCATCACTTTGTCCGTGAGCGAAGTCGTACATCGGGTATATACACCAGGCATCACCGGTACGATGATGATGTGCATGCTTGATTCGATAGATGATCGGATCGCGCATGTGCATGTTGATGTGCCCCATGTCTACTTTAGCACGAAGAACCTTTTCGCCATCGCGATACTTTCCTTCTTTCATTTCCAGGAACAATTTCTTGTTCTCTTCGATGGTCCGGTTTCTGAACGGACTGTCCTTGCCGGGTTGTGTAGGAGTTCCCTTTTGAGCAGCGATCTCTTCGCTGGTGCTGTCGTCAACATACGCAAGCCCTTTATCGATAAGCTTAAGTGCAAACTCATAAAGCTGGCTGAAGTAGTCGGAGGCATACAGTTCATTCTCCCATTGGAAGCCAAGCCACTTAACATCGTTCTTGATGCTTTCAACATACTCTGTTTCTTCAGTTACAGGGTTGGTGTCATCAAAACGCAGGTTGGTATAGCCGCCATATTTATTTGCCAGTCCGAAATTGAGGCAGATACTTTTGGCGTGGCCCATGTGGAGATAACCGTTGGGTTCCGGTGGAAAACGAGTGATAATTTTTTTGTATTTACCAGCTTGTAAATCGTTTTCGATAATCTCTTCTAGAAAATTTAAGCTCTTTTCTTCAGTCATTGTCGTAATAAAAGCAAAGCCCAAGGTAGAAAGTCTTGTCATCTTTTGAAAAATTACAGGATAAAAAACCGATGGCCGGCCTTTATCCGGGGGCACTTCTTTATTATTGCAGCCGAGGTTTGCCCCGGGTGCAATACATCTTCAACATGCTGTAGCGGTAGCGTTGTATGGATGTATAGAACCTGACTGCCTCCTGCACTCCGACCAACCTATGCTGAAATTTACCTTTACTAAAACCGGAAAACCGACCGGTGCATTCCTGGGCGACTCTTATAGGGTAGAATATAATCTTAGCCTGCCCAATGGAACCAGTGGCAAGGTTTCGTACAGGGATTTTAATGCAACGATTAACATTGAAGACAGAGTAATTCTTATTAAGCCGGTAATGAATGGAATCACGGTTACACGCTACCAGATTTGGGAAGGCGATGTTTGTATCGGACATATAAAACGATCCCCATGGTGGAATGCCGGGTTTAAGATTGTATTGAATTCAGGTGTGATATTTAAAGCAAAAAGGGTGTATAAAAATTTTTGGGACAGTCTGTTTAATTCAAATGACTATCTGATTTTCCTGAGCAGCGAAAACAATTTCATTAAATATACTTTTAGGGCAAGCGAGCATTTTTCAAAAAGCTTTTGGAGTAATGAATACCGCGCATTGGAAGGGCATGTTGAAAGCACAATCGACAATATGTTAATTCCGGCCATCGGTTTTGTTTTGATTGAACTTATGCTGATAGATGCTGCGTCATGATATATTGCTATCTTGAGATCGTACGGGAATATCTATACTTCAACCAAAATAGAAATGATTCTGCTCCACGGTGGCGTTACGCCTGAATTGATAAACGGACTTGTAGGTGGTTTTGTCGGGGCCCTGTTGGTGCTTATCGGAGTACTCGTTTATGCGTTCAGGAGTAAATATTACCAGCAGGAAATTCGTGATCGCGATACGGGTCATAAACTTTTTGCAAAGCTTATCGTTATTTCCTTCGCAGCGTTTCTTTCGTTCGTTTCCTTTTTTGTTTTTACATTTTTGGTAGCGTGGATTACCTCACTGTTGCGATAGATTATTCATCTCGTTTATGGATGTAGAAGATATAGTGCCGGACTTTACCTTGGCAGCGGCCGGAAGACTGCGACTCGTGTTGTTTTATATCGGATTCTGGATTGCATTTGTTTATGCTGTTATAGCTACATACGATGCGGCCACAACAAATTGGATGACGACAGAAGCACAGTTTGTAAAATGCAGAAATGTATTTGATCGAACCAGGAACGGCAACGAAGAATATTACTACACCCTGGACTATAGCTTTGTAGCAAATGGTAAAACGTATATAGCTTCATACGACAACGCTTTCAGTTCAGAAGAACTGGCAGAGACAACACGCGCGAGTCAAATAAAGGCCGCCAGTCCCATCACGATTTGGTATAAGGAGTCAGACCCGTCAACCACCGAATTGATTTACAGAGCAAGTGAATGGAAGATGTTACTGATGTTGTCGATCGTACTGCTATTTATAATTGCATGGATGACCCGTGTATTGGTGCGGAGCTACAAAGAGTATATCATCGCTAAAGCCTGACAACATATTATTTATAAAACATAACCGGAGTCAATTCCGCATCATTACCGAGAAATTTCTTCACCCGCGCAATACTGCTGCTTAAGTCTTGGTTTGATATTTCTATTGCGAGATTATTCTTGATGTCTACGAATTTACAGGCGGCAATTTCTTTGTCCGTATGTGCATCCTTCATTTGATAGTTGCCTGATGATACATTGAACGCAGTACCTTTAATCGTTTTGAATTTTTTCGAGTCGTTCATAAAGTCCAGGGTATATTCGAAGGATTTTGGATTGATGGTCTTTACCTCGATGCTGCAGATTAATTTCATACTGTCAGTCTGTTCAGATCCGACAAAGAGACTTTTTTCCTGTCGCAGAACCAAAGGCATGTGCATAGAGTCGATGGCTTCTTCTGCTGCGTTGGTCGAGTCCAGTATAGCCAGCTGTTCATCAAGAATGTCGAACTTTCTTTCAACCTTTTGTTTTAAGGTGAAGATATAGTAACCAACTGCGATGGCACTCAGGCAGGCAGCACCAATGATCAGGATTTTTTTCATAGGGTTAAAAGGTCGGCGAACAAAGGATGAATATATAGTAAATTACGGTAAGTGCAATGTTTCTGCTATAGATCCGCAAATTGTATAACGGCGAAAGATTTAGCGTAGCTTCTTTTCCATGTAAACGGCTCCATCTATAGGATTGAACCGATACGGTTGAATGTCGTAGAACCCAACGGAGCGATAGAGATTTATAGCGGGTGTCATCGAAGGTAGCGTGTCCAATCGGATAAAGTTATATCCAAGTTCGATAGCCGTCTCCAGTGCGATGTTCAATAATTTTATGCCGATTTTATACCGCCTGTATTCGGGGCGTACATACATGCGCTTCAGCTCTGCTATACCAGGCGCATTTTCGCGTATGCCAACACACCCAACGGGTATCTCATCTTTATAGGCAAGCACAACAGCTCCCTTTGGGGCGCTATACTGCGCTTCGAGTGTGTTGAGTTCCGCTGCAAAATTCTGAAAGCTCAGGTCGATGTTCAGCGAAGCGGCATACTGCTGAAAGAGATTGCGCGCATCATCGAACTCGGCAGTTGTGTGCGCAATACAAAAACGTATTGTTTCGGTTTGAGGATATTCCATAGAAGTTCTTTTTGTGTGAGCGCTTTATGATAGTACCAGTTCATACCGTTGTTCTGTCAACGTCTTGCCGAAAGTGGTTGATTCAACTTCTTCGGTGAGTATAAATCCATGTTTCTTATAGAGCGCTGCGGCTGCCTGCTGTTCATGGGTAGTCCATAAGTAACACGACTTGTAATTCTTTTCTTTGAGAAAGTCCATATATAGCTGCATCAGTTTCCCTCCTAAACCAATGCCGCGATAGTTGCGCTCCAGGTAAAAATAGCGCAGTTGTGCTGCGTGATTTTCGCGGTGCATCAGCAATACAAAACCCATTATGGTAGTATTATGTTCGCAGACCCACACGCGGTCAAGCGTAGCATCATAGTTCTTGTAGAATTCATATATACCGGCACTTAGATACGCTTCAAACGAAACACCAAAGTTGTACTCTTCACTATATAGTTTCCCTTGCCGGTAAATTATATAGCCAAGGTCGCCCGGTACCAGGTGGGTTCGTATGGTTATGTCGTTAATTGTCATGCGAGGCTATTTTTTGGTGAGCAGGTTTTTGATACCATTCTGTAGTCTTACCAGTTCGAGCCGCTCTTCGGTCGTCAGATGTTCGATGAGTGTAGCAATAGCTTCCGAAGATCGCCTGTTCAATTCTGAAAACAGTTGCTTCCCTTTTTCAGAGAGCTCCAGCGCATAGATCCGCTTGTCTTCTTTCGACTGCTTCTTCAACACAATTTTATGCTTGACAAGCTTTGCGATAAGCCGACTCAGGTAACCTTCATCCACTTGCAAAATACCGGTAAGCTGCCGGGCTGTTATACCCGGGGAGTAATAAGCCTCATACATTACACGCACTTCCGTAAGTGAGTAATCGCTTTGCAATATATGGTTGTTGGTTACACCAATAACGGCAGTATAGAACCGGTTGAATTCCCGAATCTTTTCAATGACTTCTTTTGCCATAGACAAAGATAATAAATACTTGCTTTAGGCAAGTATTTTGATTTTAAATTTTTGTGCCCTCTAATTGACGATATCGAGAACAATTTTTTATGAAGGGGCTTTGGCGGAATCAAAGTCAATAGGTATACTGCATGGAAACTTTAACCTTGTAAAACAGCATACCCATGTCGAAATATGTAATTCACAAAAAAGCCTTCTTTTATACGGATGAATCGTTTGAAGTAGCGGAAGGAGAGAGGGGTTCCGTAGTAGGTGTATATACCTCACTGGAGGAAGCGAAGACCGCGAAAGAGCGGGCTGATATTGAGTCTATACTTGGCCTGCGCGGCTGGAATGCCATTGAGTTCTTCTTTGATAAGGATATCGATGCCATTATCGACAAATTAAGACCTATCTACGAAGAGGAGTTTGGAATCGTATTGCAGGATGATTACGATTTTAATTTCCCGGAGTCGATGACAGCGGAACACGCTGCTACCTTTCGTGAAATTATGCAGCTCTCGTTTCACGACATCGTGCTATACGAAGATCATGAATCGCTTCCCGGACCAGTAAATCTGAAAGAGCAAGACCTCGGTGAATTTTAATATATGAATGCTGTTGTTCATTCGCAGATTTCTGTAAAACGCAGAGGCGGAGTCATTGAAGACTATCTGCCGATTCATGACTTCATGGATAGCACCAAGGAGTTGTGCAGTGATAACCGTCACCGGATTCTCCATACGCTCTGGGGAATCCGCAGGGTGATCGTTCCTATATTTGGTCATACCATTATCAATAGCGATGGTAAAGCCGTGAATGTAAAAGATCTTTGCGAGCAGGATCATATTTTGCCAGACTATCAGAATAAGTTTATTCCCACACTTGCAGACTTTGCCAATGCCATAAAAGCAGAGCCTGTAAATAATCTGGACTTTGAAGCATTTGCGAAAGTATATAAGCAAGATGCAGCGCTATCGGAGTTGCTGCTATCACCATTGAACAATACAGGTATAAAAGCATCTTTGCTTATTACGCATAACTCCTGGTTCATCAACGATATAGTACCGCGCATTCTGAAACATAAACCGGAAATAAAAGACTTCACCATAAAACCGAGTGACCTGTTTGATAATATGTCGTTCAGATTATGGATGGACAACGGTAGCGACTACCCTGCGAGCAGCAAGCTTACTGCAAGTGCTATTGTAGGGTGATGAAAGGGCTGCATGCTTCTGGTTGCAGGCTACAGTTGAAATACAGTCGCTGTCGTATTCTAGTAGATCCTCCAGTCGTTATATTCAGACTCAAGTCGTGGTATGTAACTAGACTGTTGCTCATTTTCGTGAGACACAAATATTTTTACTAAATCGCCCGATTTCAATGTATTAACAACAGCATAATCGTTGGTTGTAGATTTTCCAATTACCTTTTGTCCACGGCTGGTTTCGTATTTGTAATGGAGAATCATGGAGGGCGCCAACCCGGAGAAGATTGAACCTGCTTTGGAAATCAATGCAATCAGTTCCGCTTCTTTTACTCTACCATGTTTGTATAGCTTCAATGCTTTTCGTACGTAAAGGAGTAAGATAATCCACACGATAATGCCGGGTACCAGTAATGGCATAACGATCAGATATACCATATTCAACGGAAACTTGAAGGGTTCGAGTCCGGTAATGATCGACTCGCTTTCTATATATTTAATTTCAATCTGATCACCTGTATTGAGATTGCTCACCTTACGGGATTCGAGTGTACGGAATGTAGCGTTAATTGTGCTGTCGTTAGTAGTGTAGCTATAGTATATAACGATGGGATGTTGATCGTTAACCGCAACATTGGTCTGCTCTTCTATACCGGTGACTTTCGCAGAAGTAACTTTTCCGTGTCGGTTGATTTTTTCATAATCTACTTCGTTGAAATCAGCATCTGTCAAAGAAATGATCAATGTGAATAGCGTGATCATAAAGATGGGTAAACCCGTTAGTAAAGATCCGACAAGCAACAAGCCTGGTTTTTGTTTCAACAGCCTGAATATAGTTGCTGTCTTAACTTCTCTTGATTGATAGTTCATTTCAATTCAGTTTGATTTCTTAATAGTATAGTTGGCGGCCACTCGTTCTGCCAGCGCTTCTATATCAGTTCGCCTGGCAAGCAATTCAAGCCATGCAGCCGGTATATTTTCGTAACCATATAGCAGCCCTGCCAGCCCTCCCGTTACAGCTCCGGTTGTGTCGGTGTCTTCTCCAAGATTTACGGCTTTTAATACGGCATCTTTATACGAGTCCGTTGTAAGCAAACACCAGATGCTTGCCTGTAGAGTATGCAACACATAGCCACTGCTATAAATATCTTCCTCCGACAATTCGTATATGTCTGACTTTAATAAACGATCAAACCGACTTATTTCTTTTGAATTGATAGACAGTGAATGAAGATACTCTGGTACATCAGTTTTGAGTTGCTTATAGATTGAGAATTTGTCTGTCTTGTTCAGCAAAAGCCTGGCAAATTCAAGATAGTAGAAGCAGGACATAACGGAACGTATATGCGCGTGTGTGATAGATGAGATCAGTTTAGTCAGCTGATAGCGTTCCTTAATTGATTTATCCTGTATATAAAAAACCAATGGAAGAATTCTCATGAGTGAGCCGTTTCCATTTTCATCTTCATGCAAGCCACCGGCAAGCTCAGGTGATGTGCCTGCTGCTATTCTGTTTATAGCGGCCCGTGTAGTGATGCCAACATCGAATACAACTCCGTGTGCAGTCCAGTAATTATGACGGAGCCACTTTATAAAATTCTCACCGACAATGTTGATATCGAATTCCTTTGCTAATGCTTCCGCCAGGCAAAACGTAAGCGAACTATCATCCGACCACGTGCCTGCCGGAACGTTATAGGTTCCATAACCACGCATATCCGTAACGGGGTTTTTCTGTATAGCAGATCGATCCCTGGATTCAACAGGAACACCAAGGGCATCGCCAATCGCCAGGCCTAGCAATGCGCCTTTTATTGCGTTCAACATATTTTGGCCATTACTTGCTTCACACACCGCTGGTGATTCATTTTATCGGTATATATTTTAAGTCCCTTGCCTTGACTATTCATAGCTGGTAGCTACCAGCTATGAATAGTCAAAGTGATGTAAAGTTAATGTAGCGATGCATTAGCGGTGAGATTTTTCCTGGCATCTTCAATATATTGATCGATGCATGCAGTTTCAGGATAAAGATCTTTCGCTTTATTAAATAATCGGAGCGCCTCACCGTACTCTTCTTTGTAAAGATAATATATACCTAGATTTCGATAGCCATACGAATTTTCCGGATCTAATTGTAGGGAATGTGTGACATCTGATAATCCATCTTCAAGGTTTCCTGCATTGATCTTGCAAAATCCTCTGTTATTATATGCATACGCAAAGCCGTTGTCTAATTCAATGGCTTTATCAAATAAAGGAATAGCTTCGTCAAATTTATCCAGTAAAATTAGAGCATAGCCTTTATTATTAAGTGAGCTTGAATGATTGGGGTTTATGGTCAATGCACGATCGTAAGCTTCTATACCTTTTTCAGGAAGTCCTAACCCGGTATAGCATATCGCTAAATTAAACCAATCATCGTCTGTGAGGATATGGTACTTCATTAATCTTTCATAAACCTGATGCGCCATTTTGTAGTCATGTGTTTGAAGATATGATGTAATGGCAGCGCGATATGTGTTACGGTCTCTTAAGCCACGGTTCAACATAAAGTCAAATAAGGAGGCGGCCTGTTGATATTGTTTTTGATTATAGTGGCCTAACGCTTCTTCATACTTTTTTGAAAAACGTATATAGTTGAATAACAACTTTACATAGAATCCATCACGGTATGTGATATGGCCATTTTGCAGAACAACGGGAGCTTCGTTAGGTATGAGATTAAAAATCAGATCGAAGACTGCAGAACCCAGGAATATGATTAGGAATAATTTAAGAAAGCCATGCAGTTCGAAAGTGAAAGCAAAATAACAGGAAACACTGGCAATGATGAAAGATGCTATAGGGCCTGAAATGGTGTATAGAATTTGTGAGTAAATGGATGACGTTGCTGAAGGTGAGCATAAGCCCGTGTTCCAGGAAAAAGGGTTATACTTAAAATACACTTCTAACAACCCAATGCGGAAATGGACGGTGCCATTGGAATCTCCATAGGATCCTGCATAGACGGTTACCTTTTGCCGGGTTAAAAATATGGCGGGTACAGCGTGCCCAAGTTCGTGAAGCAAAACCGTTAGGGGGCGAGCTACTAGTACGAGTCCAAAAGACAGTAGCATAAAGAGTGCAAAATATAACATCACCTCCATGGAAGATAGGATTTGCTGCCAGCCCGCTGACGAATAACGGCTGGCAAAAATGTGGGGATAGATGTCGTTAGGATGCGAATGGTAATCTCTCGACTTGAAACATTTTTAACTTTACTTGCAACTCGTGCCTCGCAGCTACTTTCTACTGTTCCGCCTCTTTGCTCTTTTCTTCCTTTCTATAATCCAGGTATGCGCCTGGCTTTTTGTTGATCTTGTCACCAAGCGTGCAGATCTTGACCAGGTTTCGATTGACAGCAAAAGCAGTATCCATACCGTTGAGTGTATACTTTACGCGGATGAGACTATCGGATGTGCAGTATCCTTCTTTCAATACAATCGGTTTGCCCGGGTCTGTTGATCCTTCCAGGGTAAAGGTCTCATTAAATTTGCCATCATCGAGATTGAGAACGATGGTAGATTTTTTCGCGAGGTATACTACCTGAAATGTTACAGGATTGTTACAACGGTTGCAATCTGCTAAAAAAAAACAGAGCAACATAGCTACAAAAAGGCTGCGGGCAGTGCGTGTAAAATTCATGGTTAAAAGCGTTCACACGATATGATTTCGTGGTGGTGCGAAGGTATAAAATTTTCAGACAAGAAGTGTTCCGCAGACTGGCGCTATGGTACAGCTTACGATATATATCCGAGGAGCAACGCACGCAGTGGTTTCAATACACCTTCCATGAAAGCGGGATGAAACAACAGGTGAATTGGAAGTATGAGCCAGCCCAGCACCCATAGGTGAGCCAGGATTTTGCTCGCCAGTATTTTCTGAACAAATGCGCTTTTTTCTTCGGTATACATCAATATGCCGTGTAAAGCAAAGTATAGCATGGGCAAACCATAACCGGCTTTTACGGGCAGCGATATAGCAATCTCGTGGAGCACACCCGAAAGCAGAAAGGATATTATCATCGCGGCAGTCTTTCCGATTTTAAATTTGAGCGGACGATAGGCGATCAGCGTTGTCATTTCAGAAAAAGCCATATTCCACCGTTTGCCCCAGAATTCATTCAGCGAACGGGATTTATAGGGAGATCGAAATAATTCCTTAACGTTTACTCCCCACCATCGCCAATATGCAGTTGATAGATTGAGTATACCAAAGTGCAGGATAAAGCTGATGCCGACAAGCAATGCCAAATCAGCGATTATCATTATAGATGTGTTTGTCGTTTCTATTACCGCTGAAAGGTAAACAAGTACCATTCCCAATGCGATGCGTGAAATACCGCGCATAGCAATGGTAGCATAGGGCAGCCGTTGTGAGGGTGCCGGAAATGTCTCGAACAATGCTGGCCGCATACCAAACCAACCCAGTGCAAAGGCTGACCATTGCAATGAATTCAGCCTCATCTTTCCGGGGTAACTTTCAACAGCAACAATAATTTTCATTGACAAAAGCTGCAGCGATACAATGGAGACCATGCGAACCAGGCCCGATGCATCAGCTGTAATAAGAGAAGCAAAGATTACTGTAGCGATACATATAATCCAAGCGATCCATCGTGCGGTTGACTTGTTTGGAATAAAAGGTAATGTATACCCTGCCAGTAACAAAAATAGTCCGAAGGAAAGGAGATATAGGAGAGTCAGATCCACGCGTTATTATATAGAAATGCCAGAAGATATACTGCTGTAAAAAAGACAAACAGAAGAACAAGTGCTGTTTCACCGAGTGTATAGATTGCGCCTTTGGGTGCGTTTGTTCTGTCGAAGTAAAAGAACTGAATGCCAATGCGTGTAAGCCAGTATATACTGATGAAGAGCGTAATGCTTTTGGCGAGAAACGAACCACTGAGTAATTCATTCGCACCGGCTAATGAGACAATACCGAAGCAAAAGTTAATAACCAGTATATAGGCAGCGTATGTCCAGAACATTTGCCGGAGAAGCGGTTGCAACGCTTTCAGGTGTTGCTTCCATTGCAATACTTTCGGAATGAGCAGACTGCCCACGCATAAAACAATATGTCCTATACCCGCCAGTAGAATCAGTATTCTTAGTAAATCAACATTCATTGCAGGTTGTAAATATATTCAGTAAATCAAATTTCCGCTGCTGAACTTTTGAATGTTTCTCGTGCCCTGGTGCAGGAATTACCAAAATGAAAATTGTCGCCCGGGCAGGCGACAATCCTCTTATTTTATAAATACTTTTATCAAAGACCTAATGTCCTCGCTCAATTTTAATTTCCTGCTTCTCTTCGCGCTTGGGTAATCGCTTCTTCATCAATAGAATCTGCCCCAAATGACTCGACTGATGCTCCATTACATGGAACCAGCAAAAATGGTTGTTGATGTCCGACCCTGGCCGTACTTGAGCCAGCCATTCATCGTTACGCTTGCTGAGTTCGGCAATGGTTTTCTTACGAACATCCCTATATATAGCCAGGTAATATTCGACATCATGGCCTTTGAATTTTTGTCTCGCTTCTTCACCGAGGTTCAAGGCTACTTCCCATTTCTGTTTTTCTTCTTCGTTAAACTCACGGTTTTCAAAAGTATATACCTGGTAATATGCTTCGGCTGCAGCCAGGTGCATGATGAGTGCACCGATGGTATTGGCTTTATCATCCATTAAGTGATCGGTCTCCTGCAGGTTCAGTAATTTTACACTGTTCTCTACACGTGTACTCAGGTTGTTTAACATTGTTACGAGCGTACCGATCTGCGGAGAGAAGCCTTCTACCGGCCCGATGAGATAGGTTGTATCACGCTTGATTCCTTTACCTTCAATTACCAGGGCGCTTTTGCCGTTGGTTGCATCATTCGCGGAAGAGAACGTGAACTCTTTAATGCGCACCGGGGCCAGCGGATTCGTACCTTCATTCCATTCCGGTATAACATTTTTTACAACAGGCATTTCGAAGCTCCCATTTTTTATAGGTGCCTTTTGAAGTTTACCGGCATCGTTCTGCACGTAGAATTCGAAGTTGTCGAAGTAGAACTTTCCGTTGTTCATGCATAAACCACCGAAGTTTATCTTGTCGGCATTGGCGTCCATTTCACCTTCAATGGTATAGGTCTGCCACGCGTTGGAGCGAATAGGCTTATCTCCCATATTTTCGAAGAAACCGGCCTCACCATTTTTATTGTCAACGCGAACCCATATACCAGCCCAGGCAGTTGAGTCTGCTATAATAGCTTTGGCGGAAGCTGTCACTTTAAATTTTACTTTCTTCTTCAGAAAAGAAGCGTCAACGGTTTGAACAAAGGATGTCCAGTTGCGTGATACTTCTTTCGTCTGCGCATACACATTCATGCTGGCAACAACAGCAATCGCTACTAAGATTTTTTTCATGGGTTTGGGTGGGATAATTATTCGTGAAAACATTTTACATATCAGACTCGGCAACAATAAAATTCAGATCAACCGGACGCGGGCGTTACGTGGTTATATACATATATAATTGCGCTGAAAAATTACCGATTACCCGCGACTTATCCAATTTGAAAGTCGTAACGATTTCTGTGTCGCTTTTGTCAGCTGTGTGTTTGAATGGATGTTCTGATACGCACAAAGTTGTTCGTTTATGGGATGCACGTTTGTATACTATTGATTTGTATATGCCTTTGAACGTTGCTACGCTATTTTCATAATTGGCATTAATTTAGGGTTGCGTTAGTTTCAATCCAGGCTTATGGTACGAAATTATATCCGTGTTGCATACCGGAGTCTATTCAAGAACAGGGTATTCTCGTTCCTCAATATTCTCGGACTTGCCATTGGCATGGCTGCTTTTCTTTTTATTATTCACTATGTTCGTTTCGAGCGCAGCTATGAGAGTTTTCATGAGAACGCTGATAACATCTACCGCGTTACGCTCGATCTTTACAATGGTAATGAATTCATTGTAACAGACTGCGAAACGTATGCACCTCTTGGACCTATATTGAAGTCGAAACATCCTGAAGTGACAGACTATGTCAGAATGTATCACAACGATGGTTTGCAGGATGTAGAAGTTGACAACCGCAGGTTCCTGGAAGAAGGAATATACTTTGCCGATGCATCGGTATTTACTGTGTTTACCTTACAGACATTGCAGGGTAATCCTGAAACAGCCTTGGTAGAGCCATTTAAGATCGCACTATCGGAATCAACGGCCAAAAAATATTTTGGCAAGACAGATATAGTGGGTGAGTCCGTAAAGCTATTGAACCAGGTATACCAGGTTTCGGCTGTATTTGCTGATCTGCCTCCCAATACCCATCTCAAGTATAATGCTTTGCTTTCGCATGCGACCCTGGCTAAACTATATAATTGGTATAGTGAGACGGATGGCTGGGGCGGAAACAACGAGTATACCTATTTGCAGATGGCACCCGGTACAGACCTTGCCGCATTTAACCGAAAACTTACAGATCTTTCTATATTACTAAAGGAAAAAATTGGCAGCGAGCGCTTTGTTGCCGAGCCGATTAAAGATATACATCTGCTGTCGAATAAATCATTTGAGCCCGAAGTTAATGGTAACGCCAAGGTTGTATACGTACTGTTTATCATTGCTGTCTTCATCATTGTTATAGCCTGGGTGAATTATGTGAATCTTTCTACTGCGCGTGCCATTGAACGTGCGCGCGAAGTAGGCATCCGTAAGGTAATGGGATCTTTACGCCTGCAACTTGTCCTTCAGTTCCTGGCAGAGTCATTCATGATTAATGTACTCGCAGCGGTTATCACCTTTACTATATTTCACACCGGGCTCCCATTCTTCCGTCAGTTAACCGGGCAGCCGTTACCGCTTGACTTTGCTAATGACACTGTGTTCTGGTATATATTTTCCGGCCTCATATTGACAGGATCTTTACTCTCTGGTTTATACCCTGCATTTGTATTGTCTTCCTTTCAGCCTTCTGTGGTGCTTAAGGGGAAACTCAGAACATCATCACACGGACAGCATTTGCGAAAAGCACTCGTTATTTTTCAGTTCGCGGCAACCGTTATACTGATGGCCGGCATGTGTGCGGTATATCTGCAAATAAACTATATGCGCAATTATGATCTCGGATTGAACCTGGATCAAACCCTGGTTCTTCGTGCCAACCAGGAAGAGTCAATAGATTCGATTGCCCGCCTGAAGCAACAAGCTTTCAAAAATGAGTTACTGAAAAGTGCATACGTAAGTAAAGTAGGCTTGTCGGGAACAGTACCGGGTTTGAGTTCACATGAGATGGGTACAACTTCCAATGTAAAACGTGTAGGTCAGGATGATGCGGATGGAAGCTATAATTATCACCTTACATCGATCGATGCCGACTTTATTCCGACACTGGGTATGGAATTTATAGCGGGTCGTAATTTTGTTGCCGGTGCTCCTAATGATGACCAGGTTATTATCAACGAAGAAGCTGTAACGCGTCTTGGCTTTGCAAGTCCAGAAGAAGCAGTAGGCTCGAAAATAACGTATCACACACGATGGAAGGGCGAGCCGGCAACGATCATTGGTGTACTGAAAAAATACTATCAGCAATCACCGAAGGAGCAACAGATTCCGATATTACTACGCTATCGCGACAGTGCTGATTACTTATCCGTCAAGCTTTCTGCGGATGATATGCATGAAGCCGTAGCCGAGGTAAAACAGATCTGGAATAAAGTATATCCGAATGCCGTCTTTCATTATTTCTTTCTCGATGAAAAATACAATCAGCAATACCAGGCTGATATGCGCTTCGGCGAGGTGATTGCAACATTCTCTACACTAGCCATTATTATAGCATGCTTGGGACTGTTCGGACTCTCTGCATTTACCATCGTGCAGCGCACCAAAGAGATTGGTATTCGTAAAGTGTTGGGTGCATCGGTTCTGCAGATTGTACACCTGTTGTCCAAAGACTTTGTTAAGGTGGTGTTGATCGCAGCGCTCATCGCAATGCCCATGGCGTATATAGGTATAGAGCAGTGGCTTTCCGGTTATGCTGTCCGCATCAGTCTGAGTGTTTGGCTGTTTGTGTTGCCGGTAGTAATTATACTGGTGATTGCTTTGTGCACGGTAAGTTTTCAGACGATTAAAACAGCACTGTCAAATCCATCCAATGCATTGAAGCAGGAGTGAGTATATATCAGATTGGAATAGTCGGATATTTATAGTAGATTCAAAAAAATAACCCCTATACGTATGGAATTATCCACAGTAGAATACATCATTATTCTTTGCCTGTCAATTGACCTTCCGTTATAACACTAACTAAAGTGCAAACTATGACAGCTATAAAGTATAGTATCATTCTTGCACTTGTTGTAAGTTTAAATACAACGGTGTTGGCACAACAAAATCCGGTACAACGACCAGCAGCTCAAGACCAGGGCGCTTCTTTTAATGCTACTCTGAATTTCAATCCTCTTTATAAAATCGATAGCGTTGAAGTGAGTCGTGAAGCATTTGAACGCGCGGTGGCATTGAGAGACATCGGGTCCATCCTGGTTTCGAAAGATCCAAACGCTACAGCTCTCTATGGTGGTAAAGCGCGCAACGGTGTTGTGATTGTAATCACCAGAGAAAGACCCTCTTTCGCTGAGGAGTTTCTAAGCAGAAAGAAGCGCATATATCCCTCCATCAACTAATCTTTATGTGATGACAAAACAAAGAGCCGGCATCGATCTGATGCCGGCTCTGCTAGTATATACCTGCTTAAAGATATACCCTGTCAGGTAGTGATAGTTACAAGATTACTTGCGTCCATAAACGGAAGTCAGGTAGTCACGCAGAGTAGCAGGCTTGCGGCTCAGAAGTTTTTCGAGGTCGGTGCCTGCGGTTTCAAATTCACCTTGTTTGATTGCCTCGCTGAACCCGGCAAATATGTCAATATACGCTGCAGGTACACCGGCTTGTGTTAAAGCGCTGGTATACTCCGCTATGGTAGGACTTGTATAGGCGATTGGTTTCCCCGTAACTTCCTGTAGAATCGTGGCAGCATCCTGCAGGGTATAGCTTTCTGTATTACCGATGGTATATATTTTATTCTCGTGCCCGTATCCCATCAGAATGTTGGCGGCAGCTTCGGCCATGTCGTTACGTGTGGCAAAGGTAACTTTACCATTTCCAGCCGGAAGAAAAATGCCCGTTTGCAGCACTTGTTCACCGAAGAACATGGGCAATACATCCGTGTATAAACCGTTCAGCAAGAGAGTATACGGTATACCACTCTCCTTAATCAGATTCTCTGTTTCAATATGCGACTTGCCCACACTGGCAATGGGCGATGTATCTGTTTCGTTTTTACGCGCAAAGCTGGTATATATAATGTGCTTTACACCGGCCTCACGAGCAGCCTTTACCGCATGTTGCTGTTGTTTCAGTCTGTCCTGAAGATCGTTACTCGATACCAGTAACAATTTATCAATTCCTGTAAAAGCAGATTTTAAGGACGCATAGTCGTTATAGTCGCCTTTTCTGATTTGTATACCTTTTGCTTTTAGTTCTATAGCTTTTGCATCATCGCGTACCAGTGCCGCGATTGAATTGGCATTGACACCTTTTTCCAGCAAATGATCGATCGTTGCTTTCCCGAAATGTCCTGTGGATCCTGTTATTAAGATCATAATTGATTTGAATTTGTTTTGCCCAAAATTATCTACCTTTGCTATACATTAGTAACCACTATACCAAAGTATAGCACTATACAGAAGTATAGTACGATTGAAATGACGTATGGGAAGATTATCAGAACTGGATAAAGTAAAGAGCTGCCCGAGTACGTATGTACTGGCAATCAACGATACCATGAATGTTCTAAATGGGAAATGGAAGTTACCCATTATGGCCGCACTGGGATTTGGGAAGAAACGCTTTCGCGAACTGGAGCGCGACATTCCCAACATAACACCACGAATGTTGTCGAAGGAGTTGAAAGACCTCGAAGCCAACGGTGTACTAAAGAGAATTGTGCACGATAGTATGCCGGTGGTTGTGGAGTATGAGTTAACACCGTCCGGTTATTCGCTGGAGACTGTGCTCGATTCCATGATTGAATGGGGGCTTCATCATCGCAAGACTTTTATAGGCAAGCACTAAGCGATATATACCATTTTATTGTCACGCCAGATTTCAGAAAACACCAAATGTCTGTACAGATCCACGTCCCCGATCACATTTTATATGAAGATGACTATATATTGGTGATAAATAAACCAAATGGTCTGATGGTAGAGCCTGATCGTAACAATCACCCTAATCTGCTACACCAGGTACGTCAATACATTAAGGCCTCTGCACCTGATGACCAGGAAGTATATGCGCAACATATACACCGGCTGGATCGCCCCGTGAGTGGCATCGTATTGTTTGCAATACAACGCATTGTATTGAAGAATCTGAGTGAGCAGTTTGCCGAACGAAAAGTAAAAAAGTACTATCAGGCACTTACTGACCATGCGCCACAACAGCACACCGGAACATTGCTTCATTGGCATCGAAAGGAGAAAAAGAAAGCCGTGATCGCGGAGCAGGAATTCCCTTATGCAGAAGAAGCAAGATTGACGTATCACGTAAAACATTTTGCTGCAGATCGTTTCCTCTGGGACATTGAATTATATACCGGTAAATATCACCAGATCCGCGGACAGCTCGCATATATAGATTGTCCCATCATAGGCGATGCCACCTATACGTCCGGAGTTCCCTATAAGCCTGACGCCATTGCTCTGCACGCCAGCAAACTCATATTCAATCATCCCATTACCAACCAGGAGCTGATCATAGAAGCCCCAACACCTTTTATATAAGACGTAAGCATTAGGGCACGGGTATACTTTCGGTCAACATCGTTTCGCCTGCTTTGTTATAGTATGTGCATGTCAGCGCTATAGCATCAACAGTCCATTTCTCCACACCGGCATCTGCGGCTTGTTTGCAGAAGGTAAGGTAGTCAGTTCCTCCCTGCTGATGTACGACTAAATCTCGTTTGAGTACCACTGTGGAGCTGACGGATGCTATCGGCATGGCTATATATTTAGGATTGCTGGTAATTGTGAAATTATCAGATCCGAAATATTGCGTGTGTCCATCGGTAACATAATTTTCATAAGACACAACGCCTAATTTTTTCAGGTCTTGTATATACCGCGGGAAATCGGCTCCGCTCTTTACTTTCGCGTGGGCTTCTTTAATACTTTGAAGAGTGAACATAGCTTTTTGTGTTTAACTGCAGGCAAAGGTCTATGTTCCTCCGGTGGCGCAATTGTAAAAAATCGTTTATGTGGTTTCCGTGGAAAAATATTGCGAAGGATTTTCGCCTGTGAAGGATTTGAATTCTTTTATAAAGTGAGCCTGGTCATAAAAGCCGGCTTCATACCCAAGTTCGGTGAATGATTTACCGGGTGTAAAATTTTTAAGGACATGCTTTAGCCGGACAATGGCAGCGAATTTTTTGGCGGAAGTGCCAACGGTTTGTCTGAATCGTTTTTCCAATGGACTTTGACTGGTGTGAAGTTGTTCGGCAAGTGTACCGATGCGGATGTTGCCTTTGTGTTGATGGATCAATGCTAATGCAGCTGCAACGAGTTTGTCAGGTGCTTCAACCGTCATGCGTGAGATCAGAAATAGTTCCACGATCGTGATCTTGTCCTGATCAGTTCGCGCTTCACCGAGTTGTTCTTCGAGTACAAGTAATTCCGCGCGAAGTATAAAATTTTCCAGCGATATACTCTCCTGAAACAATTCGTGCAGCGGTTGCTTAAAAAATGCTCTTGCTCCCGTTTCTCTGAAATATACCAGCACACTGCCAATGCTGCCGGAATTTTTAAAGATTTTATACCGGTCGGTCAAACCGGTTACTCCTGCCGTTGCGAGTTTACTCTCCCGGCTATTCTCGACAACGGATAATCGCCCTTTATATTGAAACCCGATAACGATGTTTGTATCCGGCAATACTTTATACGATCGCTCTTCGTCAGCTTCCTGAATAGCAAATGTCTTTACGAGGGGTTTAAGTATATCGCACGGTATAAAAACCTCAAAACGCATAGCTACATAAAGAATATATATACTTTTTAAATCGTGCTGCCTACGTACACACCCAAACACGTACCCGCGTAAACATGTAACTCTCTAAGCAAACGATGATGCCAGCCTGAAGATTGACAGCATGGACTGTCCCTTTTCAGTAATTGTATATTCGATGTGCAAAGGTTTTTCCTGTACCACTTTCTTGCTGAGTACCTGTGCATCTTCAAGTTCACGCAGGGCGGCTGATACAGATTGTTTGTTCGAGCCGGGGAGCTGGCGAAGCAGACTATTGAAACGAAGTGTGCCTTTGGACGCCAGATATAGGATCTGCGGTTTCCATTTTCCTGAAATAAGTTTCAGAATGGGTTCTGCCGGACACTCCATATAGTTCGGAAGATCGTGGTGAAGGGTAGTCACTTCTTTCTGACCACATGCATTGTAAACCATAAACAAGCCTCGTTTTTCTGTACAAGTTATCCTTTTACAAAAAGGTTCAAAAAAAATAATTTGATTTTGATGGTGTGAACGTGGTTTTAAGCAGTCATGTTTCTTTGACTAATTGACTATACGGTGTCGTGTATTTGAATTTTGTGCCTGCAAAAAAAATACGCAACACTATGAATCAAACAAGCAGCCCGGATCTTTTCAGTCCGGTAACGAAATACGGAATAGAATTCAGCAATGCCATTGTGATGGCGCCTATGACGCGTTCGCGTGCACTGGGATCTGTGCCCAACGATCTGATGGCAACATACTATCAGCAACGTGCTGGCGCAGGACTCATTATTACTGAGGGAAATTCGCCATCACCTAATGGTATAGGGTATGCGCGTACTCCTGGTATATATTCTGATGAACAGATTGAAGGCTGGAAAAAAGTGACGAATGCTGTGCACGCTAAAGGCGGAAAAATCTTTAGTCAGCTTATGCATGTGGGAAGAGTTTCGCACTCGGCAAATATGCCTGCTGGTGCAAAGATACTCGCACCTTCTGCTATACAGGCGGCCGGAGATATGTGGACAGACTCGCAAGGTCTCCAGCTTAAAGAAAAGCCACAGGCTATGACAAGTGCTGATATAAAAGCGACAATCGCAGAGTTTGCCCGTGCTGCTATACATGCTGTTGAGGCTGGCTTTGATGGCGTTGAACTGCATGGTGCAAATGGATATTTACTTGAGCAGTTTTTGAATCCACATACAAACCAACGCACCGATACGTATGGTGGTTCTGTTGAAAATCGAAGTCGCTTTGCGTTGGAAGTAACAGAAGCTGTCGCAAATGCTATCGGAAAAAATAAAGTAGGAATGAGACTTTCTCCCTATAATGTTTTCAATGACATGGGGCTGTATCCTGAAATAGCAGAGACATATGCGTACCTGGCGGAAGAGCTATCGAAACAGGATATACTATATTTACATGTGATCGATTATGCTGCTCGTACTTCTGATGAAGGACTGACACTGTTGAAATCAATCCGCCTTACATTTTCCAATCTACTCATTCTCAACGGTGGGTATTCCCGCGAGCGTGCCGAACAAGTGCTGCACAACGGTGAAGCCGATATGGTATCGTTTGGAACACCTTTCATTGCTAATCCCGATCTTCATTATCGGTTAAAGCATGGTATAGCGCTGCAGGAATCAGACCCCAATACCTTTTATACTCCGGACAGTAAAGGCTATACCGATTATGCTTTCGCCTAGAAGATTGTTTTTTTATGATACAGGGAATGCGGTGTATAGCTATCTATATACACCGCATTCTTTACAACTATATATAGCATTTCAATACTATAACGCTGTGGCTGTTGCCGGTAACTGGAACAGAGAGGCATAGTTTTGTGCAAATGCCTGGAACGTGCGTGGCGCATGCCCGGTACTGTCATGAACGGCCGTGCTGATTTCGGATGCTTCTCCCCGCGCATAGTGAGCGTAGTCTTCCAGCAATCCATCAGCCTGCCAAACGGGAAATCCAACGTGCAGTAAAGCGTGACGCATCTCTTGCGGTGATACATTTATAAATTTTACCTGGTATCCGAATGCATCGGAAAAACGCATAGCCATTTCGGTGTGGGTTAATGCCTCCGGTCCAGTAATGTTATAAATCTTATTGGCATGATTGCTTTCCGTCAATGCTGCAGCCGCAACTGCTGCTATGTCCCGGACATCCACTGCGCTTATTTTTGCATCACCGACAGCAGCAAAGAATTTACCCTGCTTTGTTATAGGCTCACGGAAGCCGAGAAACCCCTGCATATACAGATTCGGTCGGAGAAACGTATAGTCTATGTCCGTTGCTTTTATTTTTTGCTCGATCGCAGCATGGTATCGCAGAAAGCGTACCGGTGAATGTATATCAGCTGCAAACTGCGATAGTTTTACAATATGCTGCACGCCTGTTTCGCATGCCGCGTTTACAAAATTAGTCTGAAGTTGTTCGGCCTGTTCGGACGAATTGGTGAGGAGAAACGCGCGCTCAATTCCCTGCAGGGCATTCCGTATACTTTGTAAGTCGTTGAGATCGCCTATAGCAAGTTCTGCTCCGAGGTAAGCGAGTGTGGCGGCATTCTCGAACGATCGTACCAGTGCGCGAAAAGGTATGCCCTTGGCCGCGAGTGCTCTTGCCAGTTCTGTACCTACACTTCCGGTTGCGCCTGTAATCAGGATAGATGGTGATTTCTTCGTTGTCATATTTTTGTTTGTTTCGTTTGATATGACAAAGGTGTAAAGACGACTCTCCGGGAAATTGTAAGAAAACGAAAAATGGCAACAACCGTTATTCAGGTCTGGCAATGCAGATGTCCTGTTGAAACTTCAGGAACCTGGTGGGCGAAAGGTTGAGGTAATGTTTGAAATCGTGAATAAGCTGACTCTGATCGTAGTAACCAAATTGTGTAACTACATCCTGCCAGTCCACAGGCTTACTGGTTTCAGTAACGGAACGTCCCAGGTATTCAATCGTATTTAGAAAGCGCTGATACCGCGCCATCTCTTTAGCGCTATACCCCAGGTGTTTTTTATACTTTAACTGAATGTTGCGTTCGCTTTGTTGGGTGTCTTGTGCTACAACCTTGATCGCATTTACATTTGAGTCCTGCGTATACTGGTCGAGTTGTTCGAGCGTTTCATCTTTGTCCTTTAAATAAGGTTGCGCAAATTCGAGTAAAACTTGTATACGATCCGCTGTATGCTTGCTTTTTAAAATGGACCACAGGTTGTTGAAACAGTTATCGTTTATGATCGTATCCGGATCAACCGAGATTTGTGTTGAGGCAAGTGCTCGCCCGAAGAAGCGGAAGAACCCATCTGATTTGAAATTAACGACCAGCATGTCGACTTCAGGAGGCAGCGTGTAGTCAATGGGTTGTTTTATAGGTCCGAGTACAACTACTTTATCGAGGTCAAGCATGGAACCTTTTGGTGATGTAAAGCGGACGGTTTCTCCAAAACTAAATATCAATATGGTTTGATACGAAGGCAACAGTGTTTTATGTACCGCTTCATTCGTAAGATTACGCGCTTCATAGAAATGCGTGAATACATCCTCAAATGCTGCAGGTGCAGCAATCCGTGATCCGATGTAGGCAGGCTCGCCCTGATGCGATGTATTCTTCATGGTCCCAATATAGTATAAATGTGTTGTGTAATATATGACTTATGGCTGTGCCAGATTATTGATCTTTTGCTGAATATTCTCTTTCTCCGTTTCTGTTTTGGCAAGTGACCACGCTCGTTCAAAGTTTGATTTGGCTTTGTTTACATCAATCGCCTTGTATAACTCTCCCAACAAAATGAAATAAAAGTGACTATGTTCCAGTCGAAGTTGTTCCGCCTCTTTCAACGCTGCCGGCGCACCGTGTACTTTGTACAAAGCGAACGCCCGGTTAAGCGCTACGCTTGGAGAGTAGTTGATCGTTAAAAGTTGATTGTATAGATAAAGTATATCTTCCCATTTTTCTGGCGAGTCTTCTTTTATACAATGCCAATAGGCAATACGCGCTTCCAGGTGATAAGACGTTATTTCTTCGCCTTGGACTGAACGCTCCAGAAAATACACACCTTGTTGGATTAGTGCCTGATCCCAGAGCGCTTCGTTCTGATCTTCATATAGTATCAAAGAGTCTTCGCTCGTTTGCCGTGCATTAAATCGGGAAGCATGAAAACACATCAGTGCGAGTAATGCGTTCGTTTGGGGCTCATCGGTACTTTTGTACTCTGTCAGCATCAGGCATAGACGCAATGCCTCCAGGCAAAGATCTTTTCGCAGAATGGCATTCTGTGTTTTTGAGTAGTAACCTTCTGTAAAGAGCAGATATAGTATGTGCAATACATTATCAAGTCGGCTGGCTATTTCGTTTTCCGGAGGCAGCTCCATTTTAATTTTCTCTTCACGGAGTTTTTCTTTCGCACGGAACAGCCTTTTATTAATTGTTTCTTTGTTGGAGAGGAAAGCCTCTGCAATTTCATCAATTCCAAAACCACAGAGTATACGCAACGCAAGGCCTATCTGCGCTTCGCTGGCGATAGCCGGTGTACAAATAGCGAAAAGCATTTGCAGCTGACTATCGCGAATATTTTGTGTTGAGAAATCAGGCTCGTCTTCTACCGATGGGACCGCTAGTTCCGGCACTACTTTCTCCTCGTAGATCTTGTTCCTTCGGAAATGATAAAGCGTTTTTTGTTTGGCTACGACATACAGCCATGCCGTTGGATTTTCAGGAATGCCCTTCATTCCCCAGTTTTCAGCAGCCAGCAGAAATGTTTCACTGACGATATCTTCTGCCAATTCAATATGCTGCAACCCGAACTGCTTACTGATAACGGCAACCATTTTACTGAACTCCTGCTGGAAGAGTTCTTTAAGCGAACGATTTTCTCTTTCCATAGTTAAATTGAAAAACCACTCCGGTTGATCAGAGTGGTTTTTGTCAGCTATAATTCGTTAACTCATAATCTGTCGGATCTCAACACTGCCGTTAGCATCTATAGCCGGGCAGCCATGTGCCAGTGTAGTGGCTTCATCAAGACTTTCTGCCTTTACAACAAGAAAGCTGCCGAGGCGTTCGCGGATTTCTACAAAGGGTCCATCAGTTACAACACCTCCGGCCTTCAATACTTTCCCTTCCATGCTAAGACGTGTACCGTTGCCTGCTAATTTACCTTGTGCCGCTATACCACCTACCCAGTTCTTCCATTTTTCAGTAAGTACTTGCATATCTTTCGGTGATATGTTGCTATGGTCAAAGCTCGGTTGACGGAATAATAATAGAAAATCTTTCATAATTATAGTTTATAGGTTGTGCGATATCTCTTCAATTGTGTCTTTCAATTTACAAAGTAAAATTAAAGGTTAAGCGTGTACTTCAAACTGTCCCGGCTGGTACGTTCCTGCCACCGGACGAAAGGCTATATTAATTCGGTTGTATGAATTAATGGTATTGGCAGCAATAGTAAGCTCTATAACTTCATCTTCCGAGAATTGCCTTCTTACTTCTTCAAACACTTCGTCTGATACGCTTGCTTTGGTGATGGCTTCTGCCCATGCGAGTGCTGCACGCTCGCGATCGGTATAGATCGGTGATTCTCTCCAGGCATCCAGCATATAAAGCCGTTGTTCGGTTTCTCCGTTTGCACGCAAGTCTTTCGAGTGCATATCGAGGCAATACGCACAACCATTGATCTGCGACACGCGGAAGTACAATAAATTTAAAAGCGATTTTTCGATGGATGATTTGGAAAGATATACTGTTAAACCATACATCGCCTTGAAAGCACTTTTTCCTTTTTCGTTGAAATTCAGTCTTGGTTCCATGTTGTTAATGTTTATGTGTTTGTGATATGTTTGATTTACAACCCTACAATGACTGACATTCGATGAATTGGACATGCACGCTGAAATTTTTTTCGATTTCGTTCGAATGCTAATTAAGTTGTTGATATTGTGCCTCTTAGAAGATGAAGATAAGTTGTGTATGAGCTGTCAAAAGATTGCTTTGCTTTTCAGATCCGACATGGTATACTTGTTAGCGCAATAATTTAATTTACTATGAACAAGTTCGGATGGATAATTTTTTCGTTGCTGGCGGGATCTTTTCTGCCTATTCAGGCGGGGCTTAATGCAAAAATGGGCAAAGCGTTAGAGAGCCCGGTATATGCTTCGCTCATATCGTTTGTGGTTGGCTCGGCAGCACTGATACTATATATACTTTTTACAGGACAGTCGGTTTCATGGGCGGGACTGAAATCGGCACCACCTCAGGCATGGCTCGGAGGTATACTCGGTGCATTTTATGTTACCGTTATTATACTCGCCTTCCCGAAGCTGGGACCTGCGCTTACGTTCGGTCTTATTGTATTGGGACAGATGGTTATCTCCCTGGTGCTCGATCACTTTCAGATACTGGTGCCACAACAGCACACTATTAATATATGGAGAATTGCCGGTGTAGCTTTGATCGTAGCCGGAGTGGTGATATTGAGGAAGTTTTGATGTAGACGCTGACGCGACACTTTATACTTTCGTAGGCGCATGCCCGAAAGCATTTTTGAACGCGAAAGAAAAATGCGAGAGATCTTCAAAGCCTACTTCCAAATATACTTCAGAAGGTTTCTTGCCTTTTTCCTTTATCTGGTAGTATGCTTCTTTCAGTCTGCGTTGTAGCAGCCAACGGCTTGGTGAAGTATGAAATATTTTTTCGAAGTCGCGTTTAAAAGTGGCAAGACTCCGGCCGGTAAGGTAAGCAAAGCGATTCAGCGTAACATTGAAATGATAATTCTTGTTCATGAATGCTTCCAGATCAATTTTACCAGGCTCGGAAAAATCGAAGAGTATATCTTTTAGCTCAGGATTAGTTTTGATAAGTATAAGTATAGCTTCCTTTAGCTTTAGAGCTACAAGTTCGTCACTGCCGCGCTCGTTAAGCGTGTCGTAAGGTTCAAGTGATTCCAGGTAACTCTTAAACATTTGATGAGCCTCCAGCTTCAGTATACTATCGCCATCGTGAATATGATTTACACTATAATTACACTCTATGCTGATTTTACGCAACGTCTCCTGATCCAGGTATATTGAAATTGATTTGAACTCTCCGGCTGCAGGCGGTTGTTTCGTAAACTTCAGGAGATTGTTGCGTTTGATGAAACGGAAATCTCCATCCTTGAAAATATACTCCTGTGTGCCATCATATAGCGTTAGTGTACCGGCTATCTGATAGCTGAATATATGCTCGGGTACGAATTGTTCGCCTTCACGACTCTTGTTAAAGTAGCAGGAATATGTAATTCGATTCTGACTGTTTTTGTTCACCTGTAGTGACATAGCAATTTCCGGTTGCTTGATTAAAGAAAGTGACATCAGGTGGTTTTTCGTTCCCACCTGATATAAAGTTTGCTGTTCAGGCAACAATCTGCAAATGATTCTGATTCCCGTGTCCTATATTTTATTTGTATTGGACAATACTGCGGGTGGACGGAATTATAGTATTGATTGATGTACGTTGCTCCATCAGTTAATCCGGATGTCTTTTCAGAATACCGGTATGAAATTGATTTTACTGATGGGCTAAACACACGCCTGAAATCTATATATTGACTATATCTGTTCCTGTCTCATTTACGTGCAACAAAACTTTTTCCAAGTTCAGTGTCCAGGAAATTGGTTGCTTCGCGGTGATCGGTGGATGTTGTTACCGGCAACCATTTTTCAAATTCTGTTTTCCTTTTTTCGTCAGCCAGTTTCAACAGCGCAGCCGCTTCACTCCCCAGCACCAGGTGTACAGGAGGTTCAGGGTGTTCTGTCAACTCAATCATAACATGGGCTGCTTTTGCAGGATCACCCATCGGTATAAATGCACCGCTTGCAAAGTATTCAGCGCGATTGTCTACCGTGGTTTCATAACCTTCAACGCGCGGAGCATAGCTCATCGAGTTACCTGCCCAATCGGTACGAAAACCTCCTGGTTCAACGGATGTAACGTTAATACCCAACGGAGCTACTTCACCAGCGAGCGCTTCGCTGAAACCACTCAGTCCAAATTTGGAAGCCTGATACATGGTCAATCCGGAGTTACCCACACGGCCTCCTATAGAACTGATTTGTAATATACGACCACTACGTTGCTTGCGCATATAGGGTAATACGGCACGTGTTACAGCTATGGGAGCATAGAGATTTGTCTCAAGCTGATTGCGTACCTGCTCCTCGGTATATGCTTCAGCAGCTCCGGTTATACCAAAGCCAGCGTTGTTAACCAGTATATCAATGCGACCAAAGTGCCTTATTGTTTTCTCCACACTATCCTTGATCTGTGCAGAGTCATTAACATCCAGCGTGAGTGGAAGTATTTGTCCGGGATATTTAGCAACCAGGTCTTCCAGTTGTTGCGTGTTGCGTGCAGTAGCCGCTACGTTGTGTCCTTTTTCCAATACTGCTTCTGCCAGGCTTTTTCCCAATCCGCGGGAACTGCCGGTTATAAACCAAACTTTTGTCATATACTTTTTTTGTTTTTGATGATACAAAGTTGGTGTAAACGCGCGCGGTCAACTTTGTTAAAGAGCTCAAAGATGCTTTGCTGAAAAGCTCAGATTACGAGCTTGATTTTCCGGGAAATTGCGTTTGCCGCTTGTTTTATGAGACACGCCTTTAAGGGGGTGAAAAGATCCTTTCGGGATGTTGCCGTTTGAAAAAGAAAACACTTTTCGTATTTAGTAGTATGATTAAGGATGCAGTTATTCTGGTACTGAGTTGTCTGGGTGTAGCACAAGCATTGTTTCTATGCGGCTATCTGTTTACGGTAAAAGACAGGAAGTCAAATATATTGCTTGCACTGGTGTTGCTGGGGTTGACTATGCGCATTGGTAAATCGGTGCTCTTTAATTATATGCCGCTCGAGCCATGGATACGAAACATCTGTATGTCGGGTATGCTGATAACAGGACCATTCCTTTGGTTCTATGGCAGAGCATTGTTTGAGAAGAAATATTTTTCAGGACGCGACTATCTTCACCTGATTCCATTTGCAGTTTTTGTTTTGTGTTGCCGCATTATCCCGAACCGAGGTGACATGTTAACCACCGTTATTTTCTGGCTGGTATTTTTACACATGGCAGTTTACCTGACTGCATGTTGGGTATATATGGTGCGATCGTTGAAGGGAACGCGGTTGCTACCGTGGTATAGGAATATAACAGCAGGCGTAACCATTATCTGGCTTCTGTATGTGGGCATCTTTGCACGGCTGATTCCATTCTATATACTGGGATCTGTTTTCTTTTCTTTCCTGATGTATATCTTCTCTTATCTTTTGTTGAAGCGACATGTTTTTGCGCTGGAGAAGTATACATCGTCCGGTATGGATACCGTTGCGTCCAGGCGTTTGCTCGAACAGATAAAAGATCTGTTTGCAAACAAAGAGATGTATCTCGAAAGCGATGTGTCGTTGAAGATGGTAGCTGAAAAACTTTCGGTAGGAGCACGTGATGTCTCGCAGGTGATAAACGAATACGAACAAAAAAACTTTGCTGAGTTTGTGAATCAATACCGGATCGCACGTGCGAGAACATTGTTGAGTGCCCCGGATTATGCACGTGAAAAAATTGAAACGATAGCGTACGACTGTGGCTTTGGGAATGTCACTTCATTCAACCTCGCCTTTAAAGCCGAAATGCAAATGACACCTTCACAATACCGGAACCAGTTCGCGGTCGCAGAAGCGTAAGAAATATATAGTGCTGTATAAATGTCAAGAGGACCAGGTGATCCTCTCTTAATTAGATATCGCGAAACGCTTTAGTTATTAATCATTGGCGTGAGGCTTTCATCCTCGTTTCGTAAATCTATACCTCCTTCCAACACAGATTTAAGATTAGCCAGGTAAAATGTCCAGCCGTTGGAGCAGCCTAATCGCACGAATTGTCGCGAGTGATCGTCTAATGGAATATTGTAATGACGGAGCTCAATGACCGTATATCCCTTCTCTTCACGGAGGTTAACGTCCACCAGGCACTCGCCTTCAAATGTAAATTGCAGGTAATCCTTTCCATTAGCCTCTTTGATAACACCTTCCATCGGATCTTTGTATAAATACCAAAGCCACTGATACCGGGTTCCTTTCTGCGCAGGGGTGTTGGCATCCATGCGTGTACCCGTTGCGTTGTAAAACTCTACTTTCTGTAAAAACCATTTTTCCAACTCACTTGATTTGGTCCAGGCGTCATAGATGTCAACTATACTGGCGCGAATGGCTATCTTTTTTGTGAAGGCTGTCCAATCGAAATTTTTCATAGGTGGTAATATGAGTGCAAGGTATGATAACGACTGTGTGTGACTGGCGATCAAATTACTTTACGAACGGAAGATTTTGATGAGCGATGCCAGTTCTTCTTTTTCATAACCGGCAACTTGTGCGCGCTTGAAGAAACTCGCACTTAGTTCAGCTACCTCTGTGTTGATGCTATAAGCTTTTGATGATTGCAAAATTCTTTCGGTTGCTTCCACACTTATCGACAACGGACTTTGTGTTATAGCAAAGTTTCCCGATTGTATCACGCCTGCTTCGTACTGCATGAACTCCGTAAAACCCGGAGTCACCTCGCGAATGATGCTGCCAAGTAAATCTAACGGAAAACCTTCCGCTTCACTAATGCTTACAGCATGAAAGAAACCCAACAGCGATCCATATAAATAGGACAGTGATGCAAGGTCCATTGCAGCCGCTGCACTGACTTTCTCACCAAGGTATTTTATATTTCCTCCGAATATTTTCAACACGGCTTCGCTAAAATCGAAGGCATTTTTTTTACCGGATACAAATATAGTGGTATCAGGACGCGCCATTTGTTCAGGAGCAACTTGTATGGCGCCATCAATGTAGTGCGCACCGTGTTTATTCGCCCATGTTTCCAGTTCGCGGGCATCTTCGGGACTACCGGTGGTTAACTGAATAATTGTTTTTCCCGCCAGGCCATCCGTAACCGGTTTGTTGAAGAGTATATCTTTCGTGGCAGCATAATCGAGCACACAAATGATAATGATATTACTGGCGTTGATAGCATCAGAAACGTTTGATAAAAATGTTGCACCTTCTTTTACAAGTACATCAGCCTTCTGCTTCGTTCTGTTCCATACTGCGACATTATAATTCTGCTTCATTAAGAGTCTGGCCAGCGTTATACCCATTTGTCCTAAGCCAACAACCGTTGCATTTTTAATCGTCTTCATTTTATTCGTGTTTAAATTTTTGATGACTCAAAATTGAAGACTGTCACCTTTCAGCTCAACGTGAGAAAATTTATTCAGCGGAATAATTTTTCCCTATAGAAAGGTGTTCCCGGTGATGATTAAATTTGTTGAAAAGGAAAGATTATGTATACTCGAAAGAAGCCCGAAGACCTTGATTGCGGCATTGAAGTTGCCATGCGCGTATTTGGTGGCAAATGGAAACCGTGTATCATCGATATAATCAACAAGGGCAAAAAGAGACCAAGCGAAATACACCGAGCTATAGCTTCGGCCACTCCGCGTGTCCTCAACATTCAACTTAAGGAACTTGAGAACTATAAAGTGATAAGTAAAACTATTTACCCTAGTCTGCCACCAAAAGTAGAATATACTCTTACCGAAATGGGCAAGAGTATATTACCACTTGTTGCATTAATCGATGCATGGGGCCAACGCAACAGTGAAGAAGTAAAAAAGATCAGCGATATGCTGAAAGTGGTGGGGAAGATGAAGATTACATGAATTCAAAGAAATACATAATCCAACTAAAGAAACAATCCAGTGCTCAGCAACGCTCTAAGAGCCCATCTATGAAGTCATCGCTGAGACCGGATGTTTACAAATCGGATACAACGGGGGAGGGTATATATCAGAATCGTGATTTCTTTTGTATAGCGTATTTGAGACCGAACTGCGGAACTACACGGGTATTATCATTACCTTCGAGAAATTTCTGTCCGCCAACGGCTAGTTCCAGCCAAAGTCCTTCATCAATTTTCATTTCACCGCCAATGGTGTAGCGTATATACTCACTCTTCTCAAGAGTCTCTCCGCGAAGAGATGCCTGACTATATAAGAACTCTGCCGATAATCGTTTGTCAGCTTTGCCAAGCAACAATCTTCCTCCTGTGGAGAATTCCCATTTCAAAGGCATGGAACTGTCTTTGTAGTTGATGTAGCTTGCCTGGTATATTACCTGCGAACGTTTAGCGAATGTGGAGTTACTGTTGCCAAGTCCGGGAATGCGTCCTGCTATACCGCCAAAAAGACGCCAGTTAAGAAGTGCTAAATCTTTAATTGAATTTTCAGCAGAGTTATACTTTGACCCTGCTTTGAATTGAATAACCAGGCGGTTCCAGTTTTCTTCCACGAAAATTTTCTTTTCCCGCTTCAAAGCTTCGCTAAAGCTTTTTTCAAATTCCTTTTCTTCTTTGAGCTCGGTAAATGTGAGCTTTGCATTTTGAGCAACAAGCGTTGATAACGTCTGCGCCTGGCTATTATTTATAGTGATACTGAGTGTTGACATTTTCCGGAGTACTGTATCTTCGAGCGCCATTGTATATAGCTGATTATCTGTTGAGTCATAGCGAAGTAATCGGGTCCGATAACCACCACCAAAGTATTGTAGTATAGCTACTCTGGTTGCGGCTGGCAATGGACCCGCTGGTGTTGACAACGTATTAAGAAACAGATTTACATCCCGAAGGTGTTTGTTTCGCTGCCCTGCAAATGACAGTTGATTGGCTATACTATCGCGATTGGCTAAATAATTAGCGAAGAAATTTTGTAACCTTCGGCTGGCTACCGGATCAGTTCTGTCAATCGGTGTCCAATTGATGCCCCATGCCGCTAATAGATTAGATGAATCGCCTTGTGCTGTTCCAATGCTGATCTGTAAATTCTTGAGTGATTTATTTTGTTCCCAGGCCGAGCGTACTTTTAACGCTTTCGCGAGAATGCGATAGGGTGCAATTTCTATTGCAAGGCCGGGTTTCAGGTTTCCTTCCGCATCAATGTAATTTTGGATGCCTACAGCAAGCTCTTTGATATTTCCAGGCCTTACGACATCATTGGAGTTTATATCGAGTATAGAGAAGGCTGTAATATCAGGTACCGCGAAATCGACATAGTAGTCGTCTATACTAATGGAATCGGGATTCTGTGCGTAAAGCGCACTGGTAACAAATCCTGCTATAAGAATGGAGATGATCTTTTTCATATATAGGTTTCTTAATTGGTAGCGTCTAAAAGAGCGTCATCAGAAATTTTTGTTGCTGCACCCGCGGGTACATTTACTTGTCGTGTCCACACATTCAGAACCTGACCATCCTGCTTCCAGGTTATCGTTACGGTTACAGTCACATTATTGGTACCGATGTTACCAAGTCTGATGTCCCAGGAATTAATATCGTCATCGAGATTGACAGGAAGTCCTAGTGTATGCTGCGAAGGATTGCCGGTTGAACTTTTGTTGGTGAACGTCAGGTCACTCACATATATATAGCTCCATACATTTGTATCCTCAATATCAATATCAATTGATACAGGGCCACCGTTTTTATTGAATTGAACTAGTTCCATGGTTTGAGTCTTTTGGGATTATTTATTTTTTCTCATTTATAATTTTGGTAGCATAAGGCACTACTCCTATACCGAGTGATGCCAGTATAGGCCAGAGCTCTTCGAATTTTGGTACAGCAAGTCCTTTGATAGCGAAATACATATAATAGCTTGTTATACATATCGCGATAATGACAGCTGAGAGACCGGAGAAGAATGCGATTAATCTGCTGCTACTTCTTTTTAATACGGGCTGTTGTGGCGCTTCTCCGGTAGCAAGCGAAGTGCGCTGTAACTGCTCAACTTGTTCATCAGACATGTCCACTGAAAGTGCGTCAGCTATTTTATAGTTGTCTTTTTTCAGCCAGCGCAAGAAATACCACAGCAAGAGTATAAATAGTATTACTGGTAACAGGATCAATAACCATTGTATAAAGTCAGGCTTTGTAACACAATCTATACAGGGATGTACAGGTGGCCTACTTATCACGGCGCGTTTGATCGAATCCGATTTTATGACAAGCGTTTTTAACGATCGATTCGATTCTGTATTTACCTTGATTATCTTGTTTAGTCGGTTCGTGACGACAGTGTCGCTCGGTGCTGACTGACTGTGTGCAGTATAAACACACATCATCAGCATTAGTATATAGACAGGTATTTTCATGTCGGTAATAGCTTCGGATAACTTTTTATGGTGAGGCAACTGGTATAATAATGTTAAGCGCGTTGTCCGTTTGTTACTTCGTTTATCTGTTCTTGTTTGGCGAGCCGTACGTTCGGCTGAGCGATATTACTGTGGCGTTGGTACCGGATGGCTCTGCGTGCACCTTTCACCTTACTTTTAACAGCCATTCTTGCACTGGCCAGTGTGTCGCGACTATAGGTTTCGTGGCTGCCACTGCCGGGGTTGAAGAAGCCTATATATCCTCCCGGATTTACTCCGAATGATTTCAGAGAAGATCCGTCCGGGTTAATGGTGCCCAGAAAATCATTGCGACCTTCAAACTCATCACCGCCTGTGAAATATAATGGCAATACAAAATTGGAGACGAGTACTCCATCTATTTCATACGTTTCTGATTGGACAGCATCGCACATCTCATACCAGTGGAATACATCACTGTCGTTGGTTGGATCAGGGTGTGGACCCGCCACCAGAAGATTTACTTCTGCATCACCAATCAATTCGAGTACTTCATGTGAAAGTGTTACAGACCACGGTTCATTCAATTGCGCTGCTATATCGAGGAAGACAAAACCGAACGGTATGCCCCGGTTGTTGAGATCGTGATAGCCGAGAGCACCATCGATGTCTGAACGGTCCCATATATATACAATAGCGTCACCGCGCATGTCAATCAAATCTTGCTTGTCTGGATTGGAAGCACTTCGTCCTTCCAGGCGAAGTGTGGCACCGAGGCTCCAGTAGGGTTCAAAATCTTCGCAAATCTGCCTGCGGATAGCACGTATAACCGTTTGAAGTTCAGCATCTGAAACTTTTCCATTGCTGTGGTTGAGGATAGAGATTAGCATACAATATATAGTATAGATAACAGCTTACTCTTTACAGGATTTTCAGCGATCTCCTTGGGTTTAGAGATTTATTCTCTGACAACGAGAACAAAGTTCATTCAGCAAGTGCTGCCTATCAATGTGAAAAGGGCCGTGCGTATGCCGTGAAAAACCCCGTTTTTGCAGAATGTAAATTGTAGGAATATAGTATTGCAATTCCGGAACACGTGTTGTTTCGGGTATAAACAAACTATCTAACCTAAAATAAAAAGTGTATGCAAAGAAGATTTAAACTCGGTGACAAAATTGCTTCCACGGAGCAAACACCATCGTTAACAATTTCGGAAGATGGAAA
Source organism: uncultured Chitinophaga sp. (assembly GCA_902168205.1). Classification (GTDB taxonomy): domain Bacteria; phylum Bacteroidota; class Bacteroidia; order Cytophagales; family Cyclobacteriaceae; genus Ohtaekwangia; species Ohtaekwangia kribbensis. The sequence continues at coordinate 68,358 of CABHOK010000018.1, forward strand.
GCGAATGATCTTTACGTTCCCCATCATTTCAACTGAAACACCTGATACGGAACCGTTCGAACGTGACAACAGCAAGCGGCACACACACCGCGATCTTTTTGAACCGGTCGGAGGAACTATATATAGCAGTGGTTTGAAAGCTTCGCTTACGAGCGCAGGTGCCAGTGGTGAAACAGTACTGAATCTTACCATGAGACTTAATTCGAAAGTGCCCGGCACCGGAACTGCCTTTGCCCTGGGAGCCAGCTCTACCAATGGTAATGGACATCATTCATAGGAACTAACCTCTCTACAAAACAGAAGCTGCCTCACACGAGGCAGCTTTTTTGTTTAGATAAACCAACGGTATATAGACAGTTTACACAATGACTTCTTCGGCCTGTATATAGCTCTTTATAAATTGATCCCATCCAAAATGTTGAATAAACTCAGTTGGTGAAAGTGACGATTCAGTCATAAAGTTATCGAGGAATGATGTTCGATAGTCCTCTGAGAAAATAGGGAAGTAAATTGAAAAGCCAGATGGATTTACCCCTGGTAGATTGCCAGCTTCCAGAAACTCTTTTCCAATGAACGAACTAACCACAACCTGGTCCATCATAGCGATGAGTGTATTGAAAAATTTTTCAGGAATGAGTTCCGGCATCTCGTGGTAAAAATTTACAACGAGATTGCGAAAATCGAGAAGACAGAACATCGGGATGCCGGGTGATATATACCCGCATTTACTTGCAGCCCTGAATATTTTTTCGCGATGATCCGGTATGGCGGCTGTTAGCATACCGGCAAGTCGGTCAATCATCCGCGCCAATGCCGGATACCATGAGAGATCATTTGCAAATAAAGCAACCTCATCACGAGATTCAGCATTGTCGGGAAACGTGGCAGCAAAGTCGTTAACTATAATTTTGGATAAAGTTTCCGGTGTCATGGCAGAATTGTCAGCCATAGCTTGTAGTATATTTTTATAGTTGAATGAATTGTTGAAGTACATGATAGTCTCGAATGTAACCAGGTAATCGGTGCACCTGCTTAGTTCATACCCGGTATCAAAGAACTGGAGAAAGCAATTGGACATAACCAAAACATCTAAGTTCTGTCCATCGAAAGCCCATTGAATAGCTTGCTTTAACTCCGTTGCTGTCAGCATAGGCAACGCATCATCTGCAGGCATAGGAGCCGCTGCTCTGACTAATCGTTCTGTTTGTAATTGTTTTTGTTGAAGAAAGTGAAATGCATTTAAGTGAAGGTTTTCCAGGGGCGATCTTGCTACTGAATTCTGATTTGTATCCGGAAAGATTCCAAACGGTTGGCCATGATCCCAGGTGAATAGTATATACCGCTCGGCAGCAAATTGAGACAGCACCCGTTGCTTGAAGAAAACTGTGATATCTTCTTCCTTGTCCATTCTGAACTCACGGCTCTCGCAAATGGGATTGAATATATTGTTTCCATCTGCTACAGATTCAAGATTACAGAACAAGGTAGTCCAACCGGGTTTTCGGATCAGCGTATCATTTGGTCCAAGCACAGTGGCCAACGGTAATGTTGTTGGTGCTATCTCGGCACGTATGTTAATGCAAAGCACTACGGCTACATCAGGCGACAAGTTAGTAGTAGCGAGTTGGTCGAGCATTTGTGTAAATGCCCGGAGGTTGTCGGCTGCACCTTTAATAAGAAAGATGGCTGTCCATTTGAATTTTTTTGGTGTCATAAGAGGTAGGGTTTTGAATATAGTAATAAAGGTGCTGTCATTCGTGCTGTGTAACAAGGTGAGAATATCCGGTCGACAACGGGAAAAATCCCGTTATCTCGAAAATCTTAAAACCGGAATATTGTAGAGTTAACACGGAAGATGTATATTCCATACATGTTCCGATACTTTACTGGTTAACGTTTGGCACTACAACCTTAATGAGACTATAATGAAAGTGATGATCGGAATTGCTGATGATCAGCAGTTATTTTTAAAGTCACTGGTAACGCTCGTCAATACCTTTGGCCAGTTTACAGTTGTACTGGATGCGCAGAACGGAAACGATCTTTTGGATAAACTGGAAAGGACGAAGCAAGAACCCAGCATTATTTTATTGGACGTAAACATGCCCGGCATGGACGGTATACATGCGGCCCGGCAGATTTCGCAACGATACCCTGCTATAAAACTGGTGGCTTTGTCTATGAAGGATGATGACACCACAATTATCAGTATGTTCAAAGCCGGGTGCTGTGCTTACCTGGTAAAAGATATACATCCCGATGAGTTGGAGAAAGCATTGAGCGAAGTATATAGTAAGGGATTTTATAATGCAGATGCTGTAAATATAAATTTCCGCCGGTTGCTTGCGCACGGGGATAAGAGTAATGAGACAAGGTTTACAGATCGTGAGATGACGTTTCTGCGATTGGCATGTACTGACATGACCTATAAACAAATTGCTTCGGAAATGAGTCTTGCCGAGCGCACCATTGACGGTTATCGTGAAGCGTTGTTCGAAAAGCTTAATGTGCAGAGCAGGGTAGGGATGGCGATGGAAGCTATACGGAGAAAGTTGGTGGAGATTTAGTATATTCTATTCCTATAACATTATCATATTATTATGCAACGAAGAGTAAAACTTGGTGCCTTTCAGGATTTGGCGACAACCACACCTGATGTAAAATTTTCAAGCAACGGAAAAAGTCTGATCATTGCATTTGCATTTAAGTCAGAGGCGATTCCTTCAAATGATCCTGTGACTCCAACACATCCGAAAAGAAACACGCACCGCGACATTATTGATATTAGTGGATCAGTATACGGTGGAAGTCTGGATGCAACGCTCTATGGTAGTTCTGAAGATTCAAGTACTGTTGTTTTAACCTTGAAACTAAATTCCAAAGTTCCGGGAACTGGTGCCGGATTGGTATCGGCAAAGAGAGGTGGGGCGAAGAAGGCTGTGAAGAGGAAGTAAATCTTACTTGCCGCAGATATCAAATGTCTGTCTTTTCAGGTGAGGTGATTTCGATCATTTCAATATAGCGTGCTATAAAAGCATCCCAGGTAAATCTTTTCACAAATTCAGTTGGAGATAACCCCGACTCACGCATATATAGATCGCGAAAGAGCGAATGATATATGCCTGGTGTTTTGGGAAGATATATTGAGAAGCACGATGGAGCTTTAAATTCATCAGATGCTTCGTTTGTAAAATCTTCTCCTACGAATGATTCAACCACCACTTTCTCAAGAAACGATTGGATTACTTCATAGCCATTGTTTTGAAATAATGCCGGAGCTTCATTGTATAAACAGGTTATGAAATTTCTGAAATCAATGAGTGCAAATATTTCTATGTTGGGTGCTATATATCCACATTTTGATAAAGCAGTTTTTATTTCCTGGAAATAACGCGGAAGTTCCCGGATAAGCGTCTTGCTCAACTCGTCAAATTGCTTTGCTATCGATGGATACCATGATAAGTCATTGGCAAATAAGGCAACGGAACGCTTAAACTCATTTGAATTGTTAGGGTCAGTCTCGTATGAAAAAGTTGTGACAATCAACCTGGATAACGACTCTGAGGATATATATGGGTTGCATGAGATTGCCTCCAGTATTGTCTTATGATTAAAGGTATCGGCAAAGTACATCAATGTTTCAAATGCAACCAGATATTCTGCGCATGAACTCAATTCATATCCGGTGTCAAAAAATTGTAAGTAACAATTCGACATAGCGATAACTCCCATTTTCTTACCAGAGAAAGAAGACGCAATAGCATTCCGTAACTCAGTTATGTTCAGAATTTGTACATCACTCTCAGTCAGAAACTGTCGTGCTTTGGGTTTTAAGGCTGGAAAAGCATTATATAGTTTAAAATAAAGGGGCAAAGGATTTTTTGAATTTACTATTCGAGGAGCTTCATCGCTGCCCCCGAAAATTCCAAATGGTTGTCCATGATCCCAAGTGAACAATGCATATTGCTCTGCAGGAAAATTGTCCTGCACTATATCTTTGAAGAAGAAAGTAACGCTTGCTTCGTCCAGTATATCAAATTGTGGATTTTCTGAAATTAACGTTAACGAGTTTTCAGCAATTTCTATCGTGTAGAATAGTGTTGTGAAACCTGCTGATGGCCGGTTCGTGCCCCTGGGAAAATTGGTTGGGACAAGATTTGAATCAATATTTATACATAAAACGATCGCGATATCTTTTGTTTTCCGGGCTTCCAGGAGTTGATTGATGACTGCTGCCATATCCTGAACTTGCGCAGACAAGCTTTTCATAAGGAAAATTATGGTCCACTTAAATTCATTTTGTTGGATCATTTTCGTAGCTTACTATTTTGGTTGTGAAAAGCTTTGGCTATTATATACTCCTAACTGTTATACTCTATCCAACGGTCGCGTGTCTTGGCCAGGAGACGAAGTTTGTTACGCCTATTAAATATACCCAAAACGAAGGACTGTCGAGTTACTACACTACAAAAATTGTTAAGGATTCCTATGGCTTTCTGTGGATTGGGACACAGGAAGGTCTTAACCTTTTCGATGGAAATCGCTTCCAGACATTCACCAAACGTTCACCTGCCAAGCAAAAGCTAAACGGAAGTTTTGTCTCTGATATTCTCGAGGACAAAAAGAGAAACTGTCTCTGGGTGTTATTGTCGTATGGTGAAGCATGTTCGATCGACTTGCAAACGCGCAGGGTAACGCGCAGAATTTCACTAGACACCAGTAATCCCGAAAATGTGAAGTGGAGACGATGTCTGGCGCTGAAAGGTGATACTTTGTGGATTGCCGGATTGGACTTTGCCTATGCCTATCATATACCAGAAGGAAAAAGTTTGTCAATCGATATTCATGCAAAGTGTCAGCTTGATAAAGGTGAACTTAATATCTCGATGATATACTTTGATCATCAACAACGGATGATCCTCTGCGTGGATGGATATGGTATCATTATACTTGATAAAAACCTGGAGCTTCTTCGCACGTTCCGCGAGACAGAGTTAAACACATCCGGTGCCAATACCCGGCTTCGCTTTTGGGATGCCGTTATGTTGAAGCGTACGCTCTACATGGCCAGCAGTATAGGACTGAAAATGCTCGATACTGACAAATTAAAAATCGTACAGCGCTCCGATAATAGAAGCCCGTTGATATACCATTCAGAAATGCAAAGCATTGCGGCTTCATCTGATTCCTCTTTGTTGCTATCTACATCAAAAGGTATATATGAGTATAACCTGGCATCCAGGCAAACAACGATATATAGAGATAATAACCCGGATCATAATTTATTTACTTCAACGTATGATATATACTACGACACCGCGACTCATCGGGCATGGCTTGGTACATTAGCCGGAATTGCTTCTTTCCCTACACGGGCTACTCACTTTCGATCATTTTCGGAATATGGCTATGAGGTCAAGCTTAAGCACTTATTTTCGTTACTACCTGTTTCGAAAGATATACTTTACTGTGGTGATGAGAATGGTATATACAAGGTAAATACCCGTACAAGTGAAATCGTGCAGATAGACAAGGCCAGTTCTAATCTGATGCTTTTCAAGGATGCCCGGAATCACGTGTTCGTTTCGAACAAGAATGGTTTTTATATCATTGAAGGTGATAAGCTCAAGCCGGCACATACCATTATACCATCGTTGAAAATACTGAATTCAGATCACCTTAGCTGCGGCATTCAATACAACGATTCGCTGGTGTTGTTTGGAAGCATTGTGCAGAAGGGACTGGCGGTTTGGAATACAAACACGAATAAAATCCAGATTTTTCATCGGCAGTCTAAGGAAACATCGATTGACGGACTCTCGATTATCAATTACTTGTATAAAACAAAAGGTGAAGATGCAATGATTCTCACCGAACGATCAATAATTGCTTTTAATCCGCTTACTCATAAATATACTACGCATACACTTCGCGATAATCTGACACAAGAAGTGATGAGTAACTTTATGGACATGTGCGAAATGGAAGATCGATTTTATATTGCCACATATGGAGATGGATTGATTGAAACAGATAAGAAGTTTCAGGTTAAGAAAATAATTCGTTCCGAGGACGGGCTAAATAACACCTGTATATATCGGGTTTTTCCTTTTTTGAATAAAGCTATACTGGCTACGACAAATGAAGGAATATCGGTTATATATCTGAACCCCTTAAAAGTTAAAAACTATTTTCAGACCGATGGACTTAACACGAACGCTTTTGAGCAGCTCTGCGGTTATCAGGACGAGCGCTATATACTAGCCGGAGGTATTGATGGTTTTACAATTATAGATCCTGCGCTGCTGCCCCGCAACGAACGACCACCTGATCTATATTTCTGGAATACAAAAGTGAATGCAAAGTCGCGCGTGATTGATTCATGTCATATCAGGATGAAAGCTATAACTATACCTACTGATGTCTTGCAAACAACAGTATCATTTTCTGCACTTAATTTCAGCAATCCCAAGGAAGTAAGGTATGCCTATAAAATCAATGAACTTAACAATGACTGGATTGATTTGGGTAAACAAAATTTTGTGGACTTGATTGGGCTCTCTCCCGGTAACTACACACTTCAGGTTCGTGCCGCCAACGAAGACGGTATCTGGAGTGAGACACCCCTTGCGTTGAGTCTTACCTATATGCCAAAGTGGTACCAGACGGGTATATTTAAATTGGCAATTATACTGATGGGCGGTGTTTTAATTTACGCATTGCTGCGTTACCGCATCGATCAATTACGAAAGCAGCAGGAGATACGGAAAGAAATTGGGAACGATTTGCATGATGATATAGGAAGTGTGCTGAATACATTGAAAATCTTTACGCACTTGGCAAAGCGTGAACCCGAAAATAAACTTCATCTTGATCAAATTGAAGAATCAATAACGCAGGCGACTACAGGCTTGCGTGACATGATTTGGGTATTGGAAGAATCAGAAGATACAATCTTTGAGTTAATGGAACGCATCAGAAAATTTGCTTTTCCTGTTTGCGTTGCCAACCAGATTGAATTGCATGTAAATATAGCTGCCGATAAAAAGACAAAACCTCTCATTAAAACTGAAAAGCGGAACCTGCTGCTTTTTGCCAAGGAAACAATCAACAACAGTATAAAATACGCCCAATGCAAAAATATAACAGTATCGCTTGCACAGAATGGGAATGCGATACGACTAAAAATTGTTGATGATGGAATGGGCTTCGATTTGCAACAGATAACCTATGGTAAAGGATTAAAAAGCATTCAGCTGAGAGCACTTCAGATAAATTTTAAGTTTGCCATGGTATCGTCACCCGGCAAGGGCACATCAGTTGAAGTGTGGTGCGAGTAAACATAAAAGACCCTGAATTTCTTCAGAGCCTTTCCGACCTAAACCTGAGATGTTGTGAGTGTTACCTACGCGTGATCATCTCTACTCATCGCGCAGTGTTTTTACAGGATCCATCGTGGCGATGGTATATATCTTGTAACCAATGGTAAGACCGCAGATTGTTAATAATAATCCGACTGCCATGGCAGCGGCATATATATCAACGCCTTTATAGTATCGCCACATGTTACTCATAATTGTATTTGACCATGTATAGCCGGCCCAGGCTCCCAGTGCTGAGGCTACCAACAGGATGATGATAAATTCTGCATTAATAATTCGACTGATATTGAAGACGGAGGCTCCGAGTATTTTTCGAACGCCAATCTCTTTCATACGCTTCACAATATTTAAGGACACCAGGCTGAATAGTCCTGTAACGGAAAGAAGCAGAGCAAGTGTTCCTAGGAATGTATATCCATACACAACACTCATGTTGAGATTCGTCACTGTCTGCAAATCGGAAGACAGCATGCGGGGGTATAGCCTGTTGGGAAATATTTTATACCACTCTTTCTGCATGTAGTCCTGAACGGAAGCTATATTTTCAGCCTTTGCATTTACAATAATATTACTGTACTGATCGGCCGGTATATAGCGCATCATAAGCGCATCGCGATCACGCCATAATCCCTGTGTATATATGTCTTTTACGACACCAATCACAAAAAGACGAATGCTATCGCGCCAAACAATTTCTTTACCCAGCGGCTGCGTGAGTCCAAAGAGTGTAGCCATGTTTTCAGTGATGATCACGGACTCTTTCATATCTGTTTCTGAGTTGCTGATGAAATCACGACCCTGGGTAAGTTGCAGGTTGAACGTCTTCAGGTAATCATCACCTGCTTCAACGATATCTACTTCGGCCTTTTTCATTTCATGTTCAACCGCTTCGTGCATTCTGAAAGAACCAATGCTGCTTTTGGCCCCTGCTATCGAAAGTATCTCCGGATTGTTTTGTAATGCGTTTCGGTACGTATCAAATTCACTTCTATTGTTTACCGGAGCAATCAGAGAACCGCGAATATCAAAACCAAGATCATACTCCCGTTGGTAACGTGCATTTTGTAAGAATGCAAACGCACTGACAATCGAGATCAATGAAATGGCAAATTGCAGGCAGAGCGGGTAAAATAGTTGGTGCCTCCAAACTTGAGTTTGCCCTTAAGTATACTTACCGGTTGAAATTTACTGATATAAAATGCAGGATAACTTCCCGCTATAATACCGGTAATGATCAGCAACGCGATAATAAAAAATAATATAGACGGTTGATCAAAATAGTTTACTTCCAGGTGGATATTATTTCCGGTCATGAGGTTCCAGCCTTCTACGAGGAAGTTTGTCAGCGCGACACCAACGATCAGTGCAAGCAGGCAGGCGCAGGTGGTTTCTCCTATAAATTGAATGATGAGTTGTATCCGCACACTTCCCATTACTTTGCGGATGCCAATCTCTTTTAACCGTCTGGAAGAAATAGCAATGGCAGTATTGGTCAGGTTAAAGCACGCGATCAACAGAATCAATCCGCTCATAATAACAGACCCAATGATGGCTGCTACGGGTGGTGCACCCCACGTTTGGGAGCGAACGTCTTCGTCACGGTCATGATGCGCCATACTCAAAAAAGGATCGAGGGCGAACTCGGCCAATTGGAAGTTTTCCTGGACTTCGTTGTTATTTTTGATATAGGGTTGAAGTTGTTTATATACTATATCTTTTCGATCTGTATGGTTGATCTGGATAAATAATGTTCCCAACTGGTGCCAGTCATTTTCAGGTGCATGCGGGAACTCATCTTTATAGTTCTCGAAATTCATGAACGCTAAACCGCCTTGCTTGTGGAAAGATGAGTTCATAGGTGGATCCTGAAATATACCGGCAATCTTTACCTCTTTCAGTTCCTGGCCATACACTTGTGTCATAGTTTTACCCAAGGCTTCTGCCGGACTATTGAATAAACGCACAGCCATGGACTCACTGATCAGTACATTACTTTTATCGCGAATGACATCGGATGAGCCTGCGATAAAATTGAACGAAAACATCTGGAAGAAATCAGGCTCTACGTATGAGACCCGCGAAGCAAACAAGTCATCTTCGCGCTTGAAATTTGAATACGAGTCGGTATACAAGGAGGAATGATCTACATCCTGGAAAGTCTTTTCCATAATTTCGCCCAGTGGAAGCGATGCATAGCCAAAACGTGTAGATGTATTTTCGAACGATCGTATTACACTGACGCGATAAATGTGCTCACCGTTTTTATGTACCGTATCGAAGTCAGAGTCGTATTGGTAGGCGAGGTAACTCACGATACAACAGGCAAGCGCGATGCCCATGCCGAATACATTGATAATGATGAAGGCCTTGTTCTTCATCATGCTTCGATAGGTTATGAGCAGGTAATTTTTAATCATGGTTCGGGTATGTCAATATGTATGCCAGTGAGCAGGATATTGCAAAATAGCGAATTCAGCAAAGTATACCGTTCATTCACATACACTTTTGTCCGCGAATGGACGTGCTTTGGCAATGCTGGTTCATGTGTTTTGCTAAAGTTTTGATGTGAGCATCGAACAATATTTTACTTACATTTGAACAGATATACTTAGGGTAAATGCACGCTACGAAGAATGCTGGTACAGCCAGCGATACTGTTAAGTCTGGGGAATGGGGAAAATTTTGGGAAACTCAAAAGACAGCTTTTTACGAAGTGATGAAGATTGCAACGCAGGGTTTTGCAAAGAAGCTCGTTGCTACATATCATATCGACAATTCCCATCATATACTTGACTATGGCTGTGGGCCTGCGTTTTTGATTGATGATCTGCAGCGCACCACGCAACATATAGCAGGTGTCGATATAAATCCATTTTTTATTGAGCAGGCGAAACAGAATCATCCGCATTATACGTTTGCCCTGATCAGCACTGACATTGGGCAGACGCGCTTAACACTGCAACAACAACTCGCGGAAAAGCAATATGATTTTATTATACTGCTCAGCATCTCGCAATATTTTCCGGATGTGCAGTCGTTCAGTCTGGTTATCGATATGTTGTCAGGTTATCTAACTAACGGGGGCAGAATTATTGTAGCCGATGTGATTGATCAAAAGACGTCATCGTATCGCGATGCGCTGGCGTTGTTATACCAGTGTCTCAAACGTGGTAAAGTCATTTCGTTCACGCGTTTCGTGCTATATGTTCTATTCTCCTCGTACTCCGAGACGTCAAAGAAAGCAAAGTTACTGACTATATCGTACCAGGAGGTGAATGCCGTGGCTGCAGGTTGTGGTTTGAAATGTGAATCGGTGCCAGGGTTGACGATTCATCCTTCGCGGAGTAATTATGTTTTAAGTAAGAAGTAAAGAGATGGCTGTGAGCAGTTAGCCTCTGGCTGCTAGTGGATTTTAGTTGAAAATACGTTTCTACTACTTGGCAGAAATAGAGTAAGGAGTAATTTTTCTGCAAAAAAAATATTAAAATGTATAGAAAAGGAGGCTATGAATGTTCGTAGCCTCCTTTATTTTGTTAGTCCTTTATGAATTTATAGAATCCGGAGGAGCCGGTGGTGGTTCGTACGCGGAGTATATACATGCCTGTACGAAGGTCTGATACTTTTATTTGTGTGGTGCCATCCGATTCTAGTGAATGTATATTTCGATAGAGTGAATTGCCACTTAAATCAATTACCCGTAGTTCAACTTGTTTATCAGATACTATATTTTCTTTGGACAAGTCGATGGTTAGCCAGTCTTTTACCGGGTTCGGATATAGAACTGATGCGCTGGAGTGGGATGGCTCTTCTTCTATCGCTGCTACTTCACGTGCAACGGCATTGCCATTAGCACAAGTGATAGCATCCAGGTCAAAACCATCGGAGAGGCCATCAAAGGCAAATGCAGCGGTAGGGCTACACGCACCGTTAAGTATACGTGCATTGCGATCAGTTTTGTCAATCAACTTTACATAGCGGAACCATGGTAATTTTCCAGCTATATCAAAAGCATGATCAAGTGTACCCTGGCATGAAGCCGGTGTTGTTAGTCCTAATGTTACCCAGGTGGTACCATTCTGTGAGATCTGTACTTCAGCACGTTCCGGATTTTTGGCAAATGTAGGTTCACCATACGAGTATTCATGAACGGTGAAGTCATTGCCAGGTTCATTATATATATTACTGCTCATGCGGAGTACTATAAATCCGTTATAGCCCAGAGAGTAGTAATTAATGCGAGCAGAATATTCATCATGCGCATCGGGATTGCCAAGAGACCTTGTAGTTTTGCTGGCATCGATATCTATGTTATAGCCGTTTTTAGTAAGCCCCTGGTGAACTGTAACTACATCTGAGGCATACGCACACGCGGGTGGATCACATAACTCTGTACTGGCAGATTTGGTAATGCTGCGCGGTGTCCCATCCGGATCGGCCCAACTTAATCGGATTGTACCGGGAAGTGTAGGGGACATAGTTTTATCAGCATAGATTGTAATATAGAATTCACCAGCAGGTGCTATACCAAAAGGGAGGATAGAAACGGTATAGCCATCGTAGTATACTGGTCCGTAACGAATAGGAATACCAAAGCCATTGGGATTGTGAACTCTCCAGGTCTTTGACGTCACGTCTTCGGAGCAAACCGGATGTAATGTGAACGACTGAAAAGGTGTATTGCCACGAACCACCAGTGTATAGGTTTGTTCATTAATCGTACACTCGGAAATAATGGCACTTACCGTAAATGTATAGCTTCCTTCGGTGGTTGGTGTACCCTCTATAAATCCGCCTACATAATCGGTATCCCTAAGCGTAAGACCTGGAGGTAACGAACCTTGTGTTACTTCTACACGGAATAAAGTATAATCTACGTCAACAATCATATAGAGATCTTCGAAGCCTACGTATTGCGAATATGGTTCATGAATAGGGACATAGGGTAGCATATTTGCATCGGGAATAAAAGGCTGGGACATAAGACATGTGAAATTTTGTCCGATTGTTAACGTGTCCTGGCAGCCCTCCACTGTAGTTCCTGCAATCACAAATTCTTCATAACCTTCATAAAGTGCGCGTCCGGATACTTCTATGCTTCCCCCGTAATCCCTGGCTTCAAATCCAACCGGTAAATGGACAGCTTCATAGGTTACAGAATCAAAATTTGAATAAGTACCTATTAGCACAAACATATTTACCCCCACCATCGTAAATCCAGGCTCACCCATAAGTCCCTGCAGATTAAAAGCATCACACGGATCTTTTAGAATAAATTGTATGACGTATGATTGTTCATAATATGGACATCCATCTTTTGAAAATGCGCCTATCGTAAAATTCCATGTACGGGCATGATCGATCTGTCCACTCAGTATATTTCCATTTAAAGTTATGCCATCCGGTAAATTACCTTCGGTCAGTTTAAAACGGGCACTGTCGTCTGTAATGCCACCCATACCGGCTGATAGGGTAATGTTAAAATTTTTCTTTACGTAGTATGTGTTGGCGGATACCTCGGCCGGTGTTGGCGCTATAGCGTCATAAATTTTACACACTGTATTAGGAGGTGATACCTCAATATAGTAGGGTTGTTCGATGTATGCGCAAGTTACAACAGGGTGTATAGCGCGAAGTGTAAAATGGTATATACCTACCGTAGTAGGTGTTCCGATAATGTGTTTATTCTCAAGAGTAAGTCCGGGTGGTAATGAACCTTCTGATAAAACGATGTTATAATCCCGGAAGTACCCATTGTCGAAAGCTTGATCGTACGATATGCCGATAACGCCGTACGGTAGCTTGGGTTTTCGTGGATTTATGGAGTCGAGTGCAGTTGTTGGACAATATAAATATACTTGCCAGGTGTAGTGAATGGTATCGCGGCAACCTTTGTTGCTCTGGGCAGCAAGCACAATGGTATATAGTCCTGCATTTTGCGGAGTGCCTGTTACGACCGTCTCGTAAGAGCCGGGATTATGATTCAGATTGAATCCGGCAGGAAGACTGACGGATGAATATTGAACAGAGTCAAAATGCTCGGTCCTGAAAGTAATAGACCCGCTAAAGCCTGCTGCTGATGGTGGCGGGCTTGCCGGTGTAATGGCAAATTCGCGGCATGGTAAATTCCATGAAACGTTCAATGTAAATGTTCTCTGAAATACAGGACATCCTGCAGCAGACGATGCACCAATCGTAAATATATAGGTGCCGACAGCCGTTGGTATACCGATTATCTTATTCCCTTCAAGAATAACTCCGGGAGGTAGTGCACCACTCATAACGGTGAATACACCTCTTAGATATATACTTCCATACTCCGCCCGCAGTTCCATCGTGTTTTGTTCACCAATGATGAAGCCGCTATACAGGAAAGATGAAATTTTGTTAACCGGTGTGCATGGTTGTGCAGACAAGACAAGCGGTAGCAGACAACACAGCAAGCAAAATGCTGTGGAAAAACTAAACACATGCTTTTTCATGATAAATGAGTTTTAGTGTGATGTATAGCTGCCAACTCTGTTTTTGGACAAGAGTGAGCAGTTTATACTTATAGTGCATAGGTAAAGGCGACTATCCTGAAACGATAGCCACCTTTAATGTTTTAGTCTTTTAGAAATTTGTAAAACCGTGAACGCCCGGCAGCGGTTTGTACACGGAGTATATACATGCCCGTGCGAAGTTCTGATACTTTTAATTGCGTGGTGCCGTTTGGCTCGAGTGAATGTATATTTCGATAGCGTGAATTGCCGCTGAGATCGATTACGTGCAACTCGATCTGTTTATCGGTTGCTATATTTTCTTCCGACAGGTCAACGGTGAGCCAGTCTTTTACGGGGTTCGGGTATAGAACTGATGTGCTGTTGAATGATGACTCTTCTTCCTGTACATCCTTCCGCGCAAGGGTGCTACTATTTATACATGTTACGGCGTCAAGATCAAACCCATCGGATACACCATCGAAAGCAAATACAGCGGTAGGGCTACACGCGCCATTCAGGATGCGGGCATTACGATCGGTTTTGTCAATTACTTTCACATAGCGGAACCATGGTAATTTTCCGGCTATATCAAATGCATGATCAAGAGTGCCCTGGCATGAAGAAGGCGTTGTTAATCCCAGCGACACCCAATTTGTACCGTTCTGCGAGATCTGTACTTCAGCGCGCTCCGGATTTTTGGCAAATGCAGGTTCACCATACGAGTATTCGTATACCATGAAGTCGTTACCGGGTTCGTTATATATAGCACTGCTCATGCGTAATACTATAAAACCATTGTAACCCAATGAATACGAACGTATGGAGGGCCAGTATTCATCCTGTGAGTCTGGTGTGCCGAGCGCCCATACAGTCCTGCTTAAATCTAGGTCGATACTATATCCGCTTTTTGTTAATCCCTGGTGAAGCGTAACTATATCAGAAGCATACGCACAGGCCGGAGGATTACATAGTTCTGTGCTCGCTGATTTAAGCAGGCTTCGTGGTGTACCATCGCCATCGACCCATTTTACCTGTACTGTATAGGGTAAGCTTGGTTCGGAGCTGTTATAGGTTCCCAATATTATATAGCTGTTCCCCGGTGTGGCAACGTGGTTTATTGGCCCATAGTTATAAAAATAGTAGGGCTGGTAGGTTATCGGGATATTAAAATTGTTGGGATTGTTGATACGCCATTTTTTATACGATATATCTTCAGAGCATTCAGCATATATAGTGAGCGATTTAAATGGTACAGGTTCGCGTACCACGAATGTATAAGCTTGTTCTGTTATAGCGCATGTTTCAATCATGGCCGTTACTGTAAATGGATAGGTTCCTGCTGTGGTTGGTGTTCCGTGGAGATAACCCCACACCAGGGTTGTGTCTGACAGTGTTATACCAGGAGGTAAAGCACCTTCTGTTATCTCAAAACGAAAATTGTCATAGTCCGCATCAAAATTTATATAGGGCGATTCAAAGCCTATAGATTGATAATATGCTTCATTGATATGAAGGTAACCAATGTCTTTCGGTTCTGGATATATAGGTTGTGGAAAGGGACATGTAAAATTAAGACCAACCACCAATGTATCCTGGCAACCTTCTGGTGTGGTCGCGGCAATTACAAATTCATCATAGCCTACATGCAGGGCATGTCCAAACACGTGTATCTGGTAGTAAGAAGGTTCAGCCTGAAAACCAGGCGGCAGATGCACGGCTTCAAATGTTGCAGAATCGAAGTCGCCACCAACACTACTTATACCTATATAGCTGAACATATTTACGCCCACCATGGTGAACCCCGGTTCGCCCCAAGTAGTAACTATATTAAAAGCATCACAAGGCTCTTCCAGGATAAATTGTATAGAATACTGCTGCTGGTAATATGGGCATCCATCTTTGGAAAATGCGCCAATTGTAAAATTCCAGTTCCTTTCGTAATCAACTGCTCCACTCAGTATATTCCCATTTAACGTTATCCCATCGGGCAGATAACCTTCTGTTAATACAAACTGCGCGCTGTCGTCCACAACGCCACTCCGGCTGGCCGAGAACATAATGGAGAATTTTTTCTTTACATAATAGGTAGTGGCAGAAACCTCTGCAGGTGTTGGTGCTATAGCATCATAACTTTTGCAAATGGTATTAGGTGGAACTACTTCAATGTAGTAGGCTTGCTCGATAGATTCGGAGCAACGTCCGGTGGCGCGCAGCTTAAAATGATATATACCGGTAGCGCTGGGTGTACCTGTGATGCGCCTATTCTCGAAAGTAAGGCCGGGAGGTAATGATCCCTCTGATACAGTCATGGTGATACTGGGCACTAACCCTGTGCTGAAGAATTGATCGTACGGTATACCCAAAATGCCGTATAGTAGTTTAGGACCTCGTGGTGTTATAGAATCCAGACGAGGTGCTAAACAAGGAGGCGATTGCACGTACCACTCGAAACGAATAGTGTCGCGACAGCCTTTGTTGCTTTGCGCGGCCAGCACAATTACGTTAAGCCCTGGATATGGCATACCACTTACTATAGCCTGCGCTGACCCTTCTACATGGCTAAATGAAAATCGTGGCGGTATAGTTACCACAGTATATTGAACGGAATCAAAATGCTCTGTTTTAAAAACGATGGATCCAGAGCTAGTGCTTGACGTGGGCGGATTACTGGTTGATGTAATAGCAAACTCGCTACAGGGCAGATCGCTCACTATTTTTATTGTAAACGTTCGCTGAAATATAGGACAACCCGGAGCCGATGATGCACCTATGGAAAAGGTATAGGTTCCTACTGTGTTAGGTATACCTGTAATTTTGTTTCCGATAAGCGATAGCCCCGGAGGAAGCGTTCCGCTGGTAACGGTGAATACACCATTCAGATATATACTTCCGTACTCTGCCCTGAGTTCCATGGTATTTTGTTCGCCCAGAAAAAATGCAGTGTAAAGAAAGGATGATATTTTGTTAACCGGTGTGCAAGGCTGTGCAGACAAGGCAAACGCGAGCATACTACATAGCCAAACGGCTATGAATGAACCGAATAAAATTCTTTTCATAAACGAGGGGTTTTTACTTTAATGAAAAAATGACAGGGAAGTAGCTTAAATTTAATAGCTATGCGATCGGGCATAACGATAGCAATAAGGTCACGCAGACCCTATGGTACATAACATAGTGCTTTTCATAAAATGTGGGTTTTGAAAAGGCGAATGGTACAACAGGAAGGAAACCGCAGCCGGGAACAAAAGGATATCTAACCAACGCTGAAAGTATCAGGATGATTAAAGACTGGTATACTATAGACTAAATTGAGGAAACGTATCGGGTATGCTATACCATACACGATCGGAGTTGCGGAGTCGTTGATCCTGGTGGTGTCGTGCCAAGCCGACAGGCATGCCTATTGGCTGCTAACGTGGGTTGTTTGTTTTTCATATCGAGGGGGATTTTTATAAAGTATATCGAACTTAGCTAAAAGGTTTATGATTGACAACAGAAGCGTAATATTTAAAATTACTATAGCCTCCTGATGTAAAAACTGCAAATTGTGGAGGGTATATTTGCATGAAGAGTATTTGACTACTGGCTGCTAGCTCCTGGCTTTTGTGGAATCTTGGTTTCATGGTATATATAGTAGCGATTGATTCATGTAATTCTACTTTTCCAGCAACCAGTAGTCAGAAGCCATGCAACCAATATTATATTATCCGATGAGACTTGCACTGATACTATTATTGACGAGCACCAAAGTTGTTGCTCAGACAGTGGGTATATATTTGCCCGATAAATTTAGCAGGACTGACCGTTTCATATTTTACCAACACGGTGGAGTGGTGACTATACTCGGTAATAATGCCGTTAATCAGTCCGTGCCTGAATGGGGACCGTATGAGTATCTGAATATTTTAGATTCGTTGAGCAAGCGCGGTTTTCACGTTATCAGCGAAAATCGTAAACCGGATATTGACGACTCTGTGTATGTCAATAGAGTAGTGTCGCAAATAGACTCTTTACTTCGTAAAAACGTCAAGGCTGAAAATATACTGGTGCTGGGTGCCTCTGCCGGTTGGAACATTACACTGCATGTATCTGCACGACTCCAGAACAAAAGCATCCGGTATGTGGTGATGGGCGGTTGCTGGCCTGATACATATAAAGAGTACCAACATCTTACACTATATGGGCACTTCCTCTCAATAATTGAGTCAACGGACCCGCACGGAACCTGTGGCTCTATTTTTACAGGTAGAAAAACGCTGGCAACCTATAAAGAGATAAAACTCAATACAGGCCGCAGCCATGGGTTCATATATAAAGGGTATCGCGAGTGGATCGACCCAGTAGTAGATTGGAGATAGCTTAGAGCCTTGCGCTGTAGCTACTGGAAGCTCAAAGCTCGAAGCTAATTAATACTATTCGCTTCGCAAGGACTTCACCGGGTTTGCGCGCGCAGCCTTAATGGTCTGAAAGCTCACGGTGAGCATGGCCATGGTAAGCACAAAACACCCTGCTATAACAAATACTTCAGCCTGTATAGTTACGTGGTATGAGAAACTTTGTATCCATTCGTTCATCACGAAATATACCAGAGGCACCGCCAAAACGGTTGCAAGCAGAATGAGTCTGATATATTCTTTGGACAGGTGAAAGAAAATTCCAATTTCGCTCGACCCTAGTACTTTTCGTATGCCAATCTCCTTGGTGCGTTGCATCGTGGTATAGGCCGCAAGCCCTAACAATCCAAGACAACCAATGGCCAGCGCCAACGCAGCAAAGGTGGTGAACAGTAGGCCGAATTGGCGCTCATTTTTATATTGTGCGTTGAAATAGTCATCGAGGAAAAAGTATTCGAATGGATTGCCCGGAAAAGCTTTGATATATGCTTTCTCAATCTGTGCGATTGTCTCCGTAATATTTTTGGAGTGAATACGCAGCGAATAGTATTCTCCGTTTTCGATGTCGCAGTAAAAGACTGTAGGTTGCAGTGGATTCTTTAGCGATACCTGGTGGTAATCATTCACAACGCCTACAATGATCGGATCATACCAATCCGGAATGGACAGTGTTTGTCCTATAGCATCTTCAGGATCCTTAAACCCTAACTGTTTTACCAGTGACGCTGTAATTACAACCGATGTGTCCACATCCTGCACATGCTCGTGTGAAAATACTCTGCCGGCCAGCAGATTCATTTTATAGACATCTGCAAACTCGTAGTCCATGCTGTTGGTGAGAACAGACATAAGTTGGTCGTCAGAGGTGCCGTAACGCTTTACGTCTATTTTGTACTGACGCTGTTTGCCGGGTATAGTATATGACATGCTGAACGATTCTACCGCAGCACTACCTTTTAATTCGTTTCGAAATGCTTCTACCGATGCATTGAATCCTGGCAATCTTGGCCCTATACCCGGACGCTCTACTACCAGCACCTGATCTATATTTACCCCTATATTTTGATTCAGCATGTGGTTCAGCTGACTATACACAATGAGGGTTCCGGCAATCAGTGATACTGAAGCTACGAATTGAACCACTACCAATGACTTACGCAATAATACACCCCTGGAACTGTTTTTCATTCTTCCTTTAACAATCAACAATGGACTGAAAGATGATAGTATCATAGCCGGGTAAAAACCTGCAAGTATTGTGCCTCCCATCCAAAGTATAAATAGCAAAACCACAAACCAGGTTTGCAGTAAATAATTTACATCGAGCGGTAAGCCGGATATGGAGTTGAATATCGGTAGTATAGCGCTCACGAGTGTAAGCGACAGAATAATGCCAGCAAGATTGATGAGCGAAGCCTCGGTAAGAAATTGTTTTACGATTTGAACTTTCAGCGCACCCATGATTTTACGAACACCTACTTCACGTGCACGCTCCATGGCTTGTGCGGTGGCGAGGTTTACATAGTTGATTAACGATATACCCAATACGAACAACCCGATTAATCCCATAAAGTATAGGATGCGTCCATCGCTGTTCAGTTCGGCTTCGTCTGCCAGTTGAGATGTAAGGTGTATATCATGCAGCGGTTGTACTGTAAATACATTTCGCTGTTCACTTTGCGCGATGTTTGGATTATACTTTTTTTCAAGTGTATTAAGGCGTTTGGTGAAGTCGTTCACATCTGTACCAGGACGAAGCTTTACATAGGTATACATGTCGTTGCGTGTCCAGCTCAGGTCAAAGCGAGGTATCCCGCCATAGGCATAATACCTTGGATCACCCTGTCGCGCGAATAGTGTTTTATACGAGAAGAGTATATCAAATTTCAAATGCGTATTGTCATGTGTCTCATCCACTACTCCGGTTACGTGCACAAGTTCATCGTTGCTGTCATCATCATGCATGTGTAATTCTTTGCCAATCGGATTCTCGTCACCAAAATATAGCCTTGCATATTCCCGGGTGATCACCGCTTTGTTGGGTTCTGCCAGAGCTGTGGCAATATCACCAGCGGATAACGTATAGCCCATTACCGACAGAAACGAAGAATCAGCATAGAGAAATCTTTTTTGCTTGATGGCCACAGGTCCGTGTGAGCCATGCTCATTCGTGATGATCACATTATTCTTGTAGCCTAAATTATAAGCACGTGTAACATCCAGCACTTCGGGGAGATCGGCCAGTGCATGCGTAAGTGCCGGATAATTCTCCGCACTTGCCTGCAGGCGTTCTTCGTTCCGGTATACTTCCAATGCAATGCGATAGATAGAAGATGCAGAAGGATTGAAGTCTTCGTAGCTGCTTTCGAATTTTATATATAGAGCGATGAGTAGGAAAACACTCATGCCGAGAGCGAGTCCGAATACATTGAGGAGCGAGAAGAAACGGTTTTTCTTAAACGTGCGGACAAAGGTTTTCAGGAACATAGGGTTGGGTTTGCGTTTCTATTGCAAGCTTAATGCCGGGGGTAAGGTGTTGCAAATCAACGGGGTAGCTATACTATGCTGGCCGAATGCGGACGAAAACGTTCGGTAGCGGAAATAGCTGCTGGCCGCGAGCCGGGTCGAGAGAGTTGGAATGGTGTCAGGATATATAGGACTCAAGACTTTGAGACAACGATTTTGTTAGTAGTTTCCTGATCAAAAATATGCATTTTACTAGTAGCTTGCAGCTAACAGTCAGAACTCGATTTGCTATACTATAAATTAAAATCCACACATGGGACTTTTTGATATTTTTAAAAAGAAAGAAACTCCTTCATCTGCACAACCTGAAAGTAAGACACTGCTCGCTATGCCGATGTTTAACAATGGCGAACAATATAATTTGAATAGTGTTCTGGGGAACCTGAAAAGTTTTTGGGGACTAAATGTGACTGACTTGCAAGGGGATGACAATACCGCTGTGTTCAGGATTAACAGTGAGATGGTTGCCATTGCCTATATGCCTGCTCAAATACCCTGGGGCGATATCGAGGGAACGGCACAATATGCGTACAACTGGCAAACGGCCGCACAGGATTTAAAAGAACACAATGGACACGCTATTGTTTCCATGATGTCAGGAAGCAAAAGCGCTGTGGAGCGTTATCGGATTTTTAGTAAAGTACTTTGCGCTATATTATCAACATCTAATGCGATTGGAGTTTATCAGGGGAGTCAGACGTTGTTGATTCCAAGGGAGCAGTACCTGGATTTCGTAACGGATTTGAAAGATGACAGGACGCCTATACCGCTTTGGGTATATATTGGTTTGCGTGGTTCACAAGCTGGCAATAGTATATATACGTATGGATTATCAGTCTTTGGAAAGCAGGAAATTGAAGTGATTGATTCGAAGTTGAAACTGGAGGAGCTCTATAATTTTATTCTTAATATTAGTGCATATGTAGCAGGTAGCGATGTTACACTTAGAGATGGTGAAACACTTGGCTACACGGCCGATCAAAAGATAAAGATCACGTCTTCCAAAGGTAAATTTATAGAAGGAGAGTCGTTGAAGCTGGAGATGTAACAGTTTACAGCGAATAAAAAATATTAAAGTCTATGCAGGATTTAGTAATAGGTGTTAAATTTACACATAATACTAAATCAACCCGATGAAAGCAGTAAAGCAAGCAGTTATCTTCCTGGCACTGGTATGTTGCCTCGCAGCATGCAAAAAGAATGAACCTGAAGCTGTTGTAGATACTCCACAAACATTTTGCAATCCTATTGATATAAGTTACAGGTTTTGCCTGGATGAACCTTCGAGAAGAGAGGCCGCCGATCCTTCGATCGTCTGGTTTAAAGACCGCTATTTCTTGTTTGCATCCAAGTCAGGTGGGTATTGGTATTCGAATGACCTGGTTAATTGGACATTCGTTGAAACCAGTGAGATACCGGTAGAAGAATATGCGCCTACTGCTATCGCCATTCAGGATACACTATATTTCCTGGCTTCGTCCAACGAGAAGAGTACGTTGTATAAATCATCCGATCCGCTTAGTGGTAAGTGGACTATTGCACGTGAGAAGCTTGAACGCCCCGTATGGGATCCTGCCTTCTATCTCGATGACGATAAAAAACTATATCTATACTGGGGATGCTCGGATGTAAACCCTATATATGGCGTTGAGGTAGATTACAAAAAGAACTTTTCATTTATAGGACAACCAAAAGAACTGCTTCGTGCGGATACTGCCAATCATGGATGGGAAGTGCCGGGCGATAATAACACGCGGAAGAAGCAGGCTCCGTGGATTGAAGGCGCATGGGTAAATAAACACAATGGTAAATATTACCTGCAGTATGCGGGCCCGGGTACAGAATACAAAAGCTATAGCGATGCTGTATATATAGGAGACAGTCCGTTGGGACCATTTACGATTCAGCCCCATAATCCGTTTGCCTATAAGCCGGGCGGTTTTGCTGCTGCTGCCGGTCATGGAAGTACATTTGCTGATCCCTATCAAAATTACTGGCATATAGGCACGAGTACAATCTCGGTAAAACACATGTTTGAGCGCAGGTTGGTGTTATATCCTACATTTTTCGATGAGCAAGGTACACTTCATGCAACCACCAAGTATGGCGATTACCCGATGATCATGCCGAAGAAGCAAATCAGCAACTTCGAAGAGATTTTCCCGGGATGGATGTTGCTATCCTATAATAAACCGGTTCAGGTGTCATCGTCTATCGATTCACTTCCGGCCAGCTATATAACCGATGAGAACATGCGAACCTACTGGTCAGCGCAAAGCGGAAATGCAGGCGAGCACGTGGTACTCGATCTGGAAAAGACCGTAGATGTATATGCTGTCCAGATCAACTTTGCAGAACACAATACAAAAATCTTCGGCAGACAAAAAGATATTTTTCACAGATATACCGTTGAGTATTCTGACAACGGCACCGATTGGACAATGCTGATCGACCAATCGAAAAGCGAAACTGATAAATCGCATCCATACTTCCCGTTGAAACAGAAGATAGCTTGTCGGTATATTAAACTTTCAAATGTCCAGGTACCGGATGGTAATTTTGCTGTGAGCGGATTGCGAGTTTTCGGTAAAGCAAATGGCGATCTTCCCGCTAAAGTCACAAACTTGCAAGCGCAACGCAACGCGAACGACAAACGCAGCGTAACCCTCACCTGGGACAAAGCCGCCAATACTACCGGCTACGTTATTAGCTATGGTCTCGCCAAAAATAAGCTATATCAAAGCTATATGGTATACGATGCCACTACCGTGACGATCAATAGCCTTAATGCTAAAGAGAAGTATTACTATACGATCGAGGCGTTTAATGAGAGTGGCATTACGAAGAGCGAGACGGTTGTTGAATAATGTGTTTACGTGTGTAGGTGTTTACGTGTGTACGTAGTTTGAGTCTTTTAATTATGTGTGCTTTACCTGGTGACATAAAGTTTGAAGTATATCGTTAAATTAGTGTAATCAAACTGGCGGCCAGCAGCTCGAAGCCAGCAGCTCTAAAAAAGAATGCTCTACATCACGCAACTCATCTACATCGTTCCGGGGCAGGAGGATGTCTTCGATCAATTCGAGGCTGTTGCTATACCCATTATTGCAAAGTATAACGGGCGACTGTTGTTTCGCGTAAGGCCGGACGATGACGCATATATTGAGTATAGCACTGATAAACCGTACGAGATACATCTCGTGGAGTTTGATTCACAGCAGGACTTTGAGAACTTCAAACTCGATGAAGAGAGGAAGAAATTTTTACATCTGAAGGATAAATCTATCAGGGCTTCAATTCTTATTCAGGGAACGAAGCTCTGATGGATGTGTTGAGGTGTTAATGTGTTGGGTGTTGATGTTGTGAACTAAACACCGTTTAATATATAGTATAATTATAAACGCTCCAGGTTGTCAGGTAGTCTACCGGCAAGGAAGTCTGCACGGTGTTGTGGGTTGTCGAGTTCTATTTCGTAGTTTACCCATTCTCCATTTTCATCCAGGGTGCCTACGTGGCGCGGGCCATTCGCGTGTTCATCGAAGTGCCAGAGTATAAGGAAGCCGTCTTCGTTGGAGAAGCCTTCGTGGTCGGCTTGAAATATACCCTGGGTGATGTCCCAGAATAACATTTTCAGTTCGGTTACAACGTCCCAGTAATTTTCTTCGCCTATCTCCCGACTTACGATCTCGAAAGTATATACCACTTTAATCTGGTCGAAATAATTTATCAGCCACGCAGCAGCGTTGTCGGGTTTGTCTCCGTATACAGCATCTTTAAAGGCCTGCATTTGTTCTTCCCCTCGTGCACCAGGTTGTATTTCCGTCTTCTCAATCAACACAAGGTCTGTTCCCCGTTGACTTTTCAAAATGATCTGTTCCCAATTGTCAGCTACACCACGTTGAAGATGAAAGTCAGCCTGCAGGTTTTCTCCTGCTAATTTTTCATGTATATCACCCACGGTGATGTTCGGATTTACTTTACCTAATATGCGAAACGAATAAGCCACTTGGTTGCCGTTTATCCAGCAAGATACTCTTTTTGTGTTGATGTGTTAAGGTGTTGAAGTTACAGAATTTGGAAAATGTCGATGGAAAAGTATAAGCGGCTTTTATATATTAGTATTTATATAATTATAAGATTTAATGCTTAACAGGTTTAGTTTTTTTGCCGTTCTTACTTTTTTACTCCTCGCAGGTGCTTCACAAATCACGGAGGATTCAAAATTTGTAAGTTTCATTACCAGCGCCTCAAGTCTCAGATTCTATTGGAAAGATGATAATGGACAAATTTTTAAAAGTATTCAAAATCTGAAGACTTATATTGAGAGTGGCGATAAGGAATTAAGATTTGCAATGAATGGAGGTATGTATATGAAAAACAATTCTCCGCAGGGACTTTATATTGAAAATGGTATTACATCTACACCTCTCGATACACTTAAGGGTGCTGGTAATTTTTATTTGAAGCCTAATGGCGTGTTTTATATAACAAAAGATAATAACGCAGTTGTTTGCCGAACGGAGGATTTTATAGATAAAGGGCAAGTTAATTTTGCAACACAGTCTGGACCTATGTTGTTAATTGATGGACAAGTGCATCCTGCATTTAAGAAAGGTTCCGTCAACCTGAATATCAGAAATGGAGTGGGCATTCTTCCTGATAACAGAGTGGTCTTTGCTATGTCTAAACAGGAAGTTAATTTTTACGACTTTGCCGAGTTCTTCAAGAGCATGGGCTGTAAGAACGCACTTTACCTGGATGGTTTTGTTTCTCGTACCTATTTGCCAGAGCAAGAATGGAAACAGCTGGATGGGAACTTTGGTGTTATTATTGGTGTGCTGAGATAGCAGGATTGAATCCTATAATCCATAGGACGGATACTAAATTGTTTAGACTATGAAATCGGTATTACTAGTAGCTTTAATGGTGTCAATAAGCCAGGCATTTGCATGTAAGTGTAGTGAAACATGGACCGTTCGGGAATCATTTAAGTATGTACCTATAATTATATCAGGAAAGGTGTTGAAAAGGAAAGTTGTTTCTTTTGCCGAGACGATTCGAACGGACAAGTTGCACCATATAGAAAAGGACATTGCAGGAGATTTGCAGAAACTTAGGATGTTTGAAATGAATTTTATTTTTGAAGTTCAATTCTTAGTAACGGAACGTTTTAAGGAATTGAATATTCCGGACACCATTACGATTTACACTACTATAACATCCGGTTCTTGTGGCTTTAGATTTGAAGAAGGAAAGGAATATATAGTTTATGGAACGAAGAAGGGATTCTATCCTTTCATGTTAACAGAGGTAATGAAGAAAGAAATGATAGAAAGAGAAAATACCTATTGGACGACTCATTGCACTCGGACTCAACTATATAATGACCTTGAAGCAAAGGAATTGAGAACGTTAAGAAAAAGAATGGAATAGTAACTGAATTATAATAATGAAAATTACGTGGGACGACTTACAAATTGATTTTGACGAGAACACCTCTGATAAACTGATTGCGGATTGGAAATGGCTTATTGGTGAGAATAAGACACCTGTACTTGTTACAAGTATTGGAGATATATTTCTTAAAGACGATAAGGATAAAATATACTGGTTAAATGTTGGTGAAGGAACTGTAGCAGTTGCTGCTGATAACGTGGGAGAGTTTAAGGAAAAGTTGCAAGATCATGAACAAGTGAATCACTGGTTCCTGGTTGATCTGGTGGCAGCACTAAAGAAAGCTGGTCTGGAATTAGACAAAGGAGAGATATACTCATATATAAAACTCCCAGTTTTAGGTGGTGACTACACTGTAGATAATTTTGAAGTGACGTCCATGGAAGTTCATTTCTCTTTCGCTGGTCAAATTCATAGACAGGTAAAGGATTTGCCGGATGGTACGAAGATTAATGCCATTAAATTTAAACCGAACCACAACTAATTTTTTAAAGACAAGCATTCAGGCTTTGTGCCTTCAGTTCTGAGCAATTGAATTTACATCCGCGCACAAATAACGGATAACAATCACCGAATAACAAGCCGCAACGGCAAACTCTCCTCCGTCTTCACAAAAGCAATCTCCTTTACTTGTTTGATGTTGATGCTGTCGAATTCTACAATGCAGTCGTTTAGCTTGTAAAGGGTATCGACTATTTCTCCGTGTTCAGCTTTGTTGTACAGGTATGGTCTCTTCAGGTATATTTCGTTGTTGTTGGTAACGTGAATTTTTCCCATGTCGGCAAGTTCCTGTTTGTTTGCACCTGCCAGTAGTGCGCCTCCATTCACAAATATATAGTCTGCGTTGGTGAGTGTAGTGAGGTGTTGCTTCAGTATAAACTCGATGTAGTGTTTGTCGCGGTTCAGTGGTATGGTGTTCTTTGTAAATTCGTCAACGGTGTATAATTTGTAGGATGACAACATGGTGGGATTGCCGCCATTGTTACCTGATTGTACGCCTTTGCGCATATACCCATCTGCATCAACGGACTGCTCCGGTTTTTCATGGATATAGAAATACCAGTCGTTGATAATTACATCGTCTGTTAATGAAAAGTGTCCGCCATAACGCAAGCTGTCGATAATCATCGTTGTTAAGGGTATAGTATAATCTTCGTCTGATGCCTTACCGTTTTTTATATACTCTGTCTGGTATAGCATCTCGCTTTTAATAAGTTTTGCCTGGGTAGGATTTATCAATATGTTGCTTCTTCCGGTTACATCAAGTGAGTCAACACGGTCGTTGTATTTTACAGTGTGTTTCCCGATATCAATTGTCTTGCGAATGGAGGAGTCTGCCGGTACTGCCACCGGTTCATTATCGATCGTGATTGTTATTGCATTCTTTGAAGGATTATAGATATAGATTGTGTCGCGCCCGGGGCCAGAGCAGGCAAATAACAAACTTGCTGTACAAACAACGATTGATAATTGATAGAAGAATTTGGGTAAGGTAAGGTTCATGGTAAGAGCTATTCGGTAGATTTCTTTATCAAATTAATATTAATGAACCGATTTAACTATCGAAGTTTCGGGAGACTGTCGGAAGTCCATACAAAGCGCCTTGAAATCATGACAATTGTTTAAGTTTGGCGAAAATAGAATCTATGTCCGTTGATACATTTGAAATCTTTGCGGATGAATGCTGCCAACAGATTTCTGCTATACAGAATTCATTTCTGGAATCATATGACATGGATAGTTATGAAAACTGGTTCTTTGATAAAGACTTTGGTGTGTTCCATTTTCAATCAAATGACGGGCGCAATCTTTATTTCAATTATACATTAGCCGGGTCATTTTCAACGAAAACAAATACGTGGAAATGGTCATGGGCTAACGAGTACCTGAAAGACTCTGAACGAAGAGATATTGAAAAAGTGCGAGCATTCGGTCTTGATAAAGGCTATACACAACTCTTCACCGGCCTGATTGATGGCGATGAATATACAGGTTGGGCTATGACTTCAGTAGCAGCCAAAGTATTGGATGCGATTGGTGTATATAGATTTTCCGAAGATCATCTCTTCTTCTATTTTGTATTTACCGGTGTGGTAAGTGAAGAAGAATATACGAAACGGAAAGAGAAATATAATGTGACCTGTGGAGCACATGGTGCAAGAAGGGCTGCGTTTGTTTGTCAACATTTAAACAGTTATACGCGTACCGGTTTTCACGAGCCTTTTGATTCAGACCCGTCAATAGAAGCAGACGATGATTACCAGGCGTGGTGTGATGCGTGTGAGAAGGTTAGATTACACGAAGGCGAATGGAACGATGTCTCGGAAGGATTTGCGAAGATCAGACTTGTTTGTGATCAATGTTTCTTCGAGATCAAGGCGAAGAACGTGGATGAAGACTCCAACGATAATAACCGCTGACTATTTGAAAAAATGAGTGAAAATATACCTCGAATTGTTGTATTAGTTTGTGCGGTGTTGTGAAGTATATATTTCAAGTATTAATGCATTTGACCCGATAAACTTCAATTAAAATTTCAAAAGCATCACTTCATCGTTCAATATATGTTGTTAAAAGATAAACCGATGCTAGATACGATATATACCTATACTTTTGAGTCATCTATTGCCCCGCATAGGCAAGGTTAGGAATCAAGGCCGGCAAATCCAGACGGGAAACTGCCGGTCTTATGTTTTTAAAGGGACTTATTCATTCTCCGTATATAGTTTCTTCCACACGTATTATCGACTTGTAACTAACGCTGCACCAGCCGAGTGGGCTTCCTTGATCTTTGGTGCGCGATAATTCAATCCGACAGTTGTACCCCCGGTTACGTCCACAGTCACCCCGGTAATCATGTTTGCCAACTCAGATGACAGGAAAACTGCAACCTGCGCTATATCATTCATCATCGGAAGTTTTTTGAGCATGGTATCATTCTTCATGCTTTGCAATACATGCTCCATCTCCTGCGGAACGGCATCTATAGCCTGCTTAAACACCTGTGAATCAGGTGAGCCTGCGGAACGTATATTTACAACCCGGACGTTATAAGCACCTACCTCCGAGGCGAGGTTGGTAACGAAAGTTTCCATAGCAACACAGGCCGAAGAAAAGCCTCCGGTATAGGGATAGCCAATGCCACCCGGTGTTGCTGTTAATGAGAGTATAACTCCGGATTGTTGCTTCATCATTTTTCGCGCAGCCGCAGTTGATGTAAGGAATTGTGATTGCAGCGCGATGGTTATAGGCCGCATGTAATCGTCTGCCTTCATGTCGACCAAAGGTATATCTTGTACCGACTGAAAGTCGATGGCGCAGAACGATATATCAATGGTAGTTCCGTCATTGCTAAGTTTATCGAGATATGCCTGAATTGATTTTTCGTTGAGTGCATCTACAATGGCTATTTCTGCTTTGCCACCGATGGCTATAATTTCATCAGCAACTTTTTGCAAGCGATCGGCTGTGCGTCCGGTTAAGAATATTTTAGCACCTGCCTGTGCAAGTGTGTGTGCAACAGTGCTGCCGAGCGAGCCTGCGGCACCATAGATGATGGCATTTTTATTTTGGAGTAACATGTGTTTGGGGGGTTATGTAAATATAGATACGCTACTCCCAAAAATACGGGTAACACTTTTAAAGTAACGTGGCGGTTTGCGGCAGGTTAGGGTTGTGCATGCGACAACATTTGTATGTGAAACTTTATTACCGGGGCAACTCGTCCAGTTTTAATTCGTGCCCGTTCAGATACCGGTGATAAAACCGAATGACGATGCCTGACATATCATCGGGATGAAACACACCAAGTTTGTTGAAGTGATTGGATAACCGCGAGCCTTTCCAAAGTCCCCAGTTGTTACGGATCCAGAGTCCTAATCCCATGTGGTATTTGTCCAACGAATTTTCACTTGCGTTGGCGAAAGATTGTTTATCAGCGGATGATAATAGTTTGTCAAGTTGTTTAAAGCAATCCTGCAGATCAGCCGGAATATATACATGATCAATGGAATCCTGCTGGATGCGTTTTTTATATTCAAGTTTGTCTTGCTTGATCTCCTGCTTCCGTTCTTTTCTCGCGACTGATGCCGATTTTTTTCTGAACCCGGTAATATAGCGGAAGTACCATTTCTCAATTCCATCCGGAATTTCTTCTTTATTGAACCGGAGTGTTCTGAATAATTTTGAGATCTCTTCGCGATAGAAGTTGTCGAGCATTTCAATTTGTAGTTCTTCGCACTTGCCGGTTGAATCAATGGCTATCAAAATTTCGAACATGTAGTGTTTATAATTTTGTTCGAAATCCCGGTTGTTGCCTTCCAGGAAAACTACATTCATTTTTTCTTCGAGCACGGTCCAATACTCTCTTCCATTTTCAAGTTTAGGAAGTCCGAATTGAGTGGGTATATCAATCGTATAGTTTTTAGTTCTTCGTTTGGCTGGCTGCACCGTATGGCTGCTGAGAAAACTTGTAAGCAACTCTTTCTTCATGATCTCTCCCGTTGCAATCGAGAATGTATATACCATTCCACTTTCCAACAGCAACGACAAGGTATCACCACTTACCTGCACATTGTTGCTTTTGTTGATGAAGGGAAACTGAATGGCGCTGTCGGACTCGCTATAGGAATTATATAACAGCGCAGGTGTGAGCGTTGAATCCGTGAGGTTGAAGTCGCTCAGGGTATATATATGGTTGACTGCTCCCCGATGATAATGTGTGAGGATGCCTGATTCATCCGTTACGGAGGGATCAATCCAGTTGTCCAGATAAAACAGCGATTGTCCATCGTTACTGAGAAACAAATAGTCGGGCGAAAAGTACCGGTTAATTGTTATGATCGGTTTCAACGTGTCGTCCGCTGAAACAACAACGGTCTTCCCGAGATCTGTCCAGACCTGGTCCGAGAAGGGTGTAGAATTTACAAAGAATTTTTCATTCTCTGAATATACCTTGTAAGGATACGCCAGCTGAGCAACACAGTGAAGATGCAGGCATGCCAGTATTGTTAAAAGTATAGCCTTGGACATGGATAAATATAGGACATTTCAGGTTTATTTTAGTATCTGTATCCATCCCTTTTGTTCTTGACGATTTGTAAAGTCACCGTTGGGCATTCAGAGTTTCTGCTATATTGCAATTGTCTTACGAAAAAATATCATGATACATAAAGGATTGATGTCTGTACTTGGCGCTATTGTCATTTTAACCATCACAGCACAGCGTGCCGATGCGCAGAAGGCTGTGAAACATCCGATTGCCAATGAAGAATGGTCGCGTGACTATCAGCCCTTTCGTATTGCGGGTAATCTGTACTACGTTGGTACGTATGATCTGGCGGCATACCTGATCACTACACCGCAGGGTCATATACTTATTAACACGGGGCTTGATGACTCCGAAGCCCTGATCCGTGCACACATAAATACACTTGGCTTCAAGTTCAAGGATATAAAACTACTACTGGCTACGCATGTGCACTTTGATCATGTGGGAGCTATGGCTGCTATAAAAAAGCAAACCGGGGCCAGGCTGATGATCAACGAAAAAGATGCACCGTTGTTGGTCGATGGTGGTGACTCTGACTATATATTGGGAGGGAAGGGAGCCACATTTGTGCCTGTGAAAGCGGATCGTTTGTTACACGACCGCGATACAATAAAGTTAGGTGACATGAATATAGTGATGTTGCATCATCCCGGTCACACACCCGGTGCCAGCAGCTTTCTGTTTGATGTGAAAGATGAAAAGCATACATATAGGGTGCTGATTGCAAACATGCCCTCGATACTCGATGAGACAAACCTGGCCGGCATGCCGCGTTACGCAGATGTTGGTAAGGATTATGCCTATACTCTGAAAGCAATGAAAGCTTTGCAGTTCGATTTGTGGTTGTCTTCGCACGCCAGTCAGTTTGACCTGCACAAAAAGCATAAGCCGGGGGACGCTTACAAACCGGAGGTGTTTAGCGATCGTTCAGGTTATGATGAATCGCTGACGGAATGGGAGAAGGTATATAGCGAACGGTCGGGAAGTAAATAAGTTCGTGACTGACGCATTGAGAAAATTTCTGTTCACGTTCTCTGTTTTCAATTCGCAGGAAATCGAAGCTGTGATCGACAGTGTGAAGATCATCACTCAATATAATTTCGGCCGATGCTGCTTTAACGAATCTGGATTTTTCTTTCAGGCAGGTTTAATTGGATGCACAAAAATTGTTCATCGTTGAACGTTGTGCCTTGACTTTGGGTGAGAAAATTGAAACACGGCAATACTCCGGGCAAGGCATTGAAATTTATTTCCATCCGGTCGTATTCAAAGAAAGTTTTGCCTGAAAGAAAAATTTAAATGACAGGGCAGATCACCAGTATATATAGAAAATTTTACCACGATTTAATAATAAATAGACGAGGCATCATGGTTGACTTTTAAAAGTCCCGAAAAAAAGATGTAGGCAGCAGAAATATTTTTCAAAAAAAATATTTCAGAGAAATGATAGTGACAGAACGGCTGTAAAATGAAAAAAGCTTCGAGAAGGTTTCTTCGAAGCTTTTTGAAGTGATCCCGCTGGGATTCGAACCCAGGACCCATACATTAAAAGTGTATTGCTCTACCAGCTGAGCTACGGAATCTTGTCAATTTTGCGGTTTTTCCCGTAATTGAGGGCACAAAGGTAATCCAATCTGAATTATATGCAAAGGTGCGTTTCAAAAAATCTTATTATTCTTTTCATAAATATTTTTTGCGCGAGCTATACGCTTCTCGCTCAGACTTCTACACATCGGCTGAGTCAGGCAGATTCTCTTTTTAAAGAGAAACGCTACGTGCAATCACTCGATCATTATAAAGCAATCTTTGAACAACATGAATATTCTCCTGCTATGTTGCTGAAAATGGCATACATAGAAGAAGGATTGCAGCAAACCGGAGCAGCACTTTATTACCTGAATCTCTATTACAATGTAACAAACGACAAGTCGGTACTCGAAAAAATGGAAGAGCTGGCCGACAAGCATAATCTGGAAGGTTATAAACAAACAGATGCCGGCAGATTTTTGTCGTTCTACAACGATTATCATTGGCCTGTAGGCATTGCGTTAATGGCCATTGCTTTTTTGTTGTTAGGACTGAGCTTTTATTTAAAAAGAAGAAAGCACTTGTACTGGCCCTCGCTCGTGGTGATGGTGCTTGTGCTGGGAGCGCTGGTGGTGCATAATACGGTTGGGACAAAAGTTGCTATGGGTATTGTAGCAAACACCAACACCTATATTATGGACGGACCTTCACCGGGTGCTTCTGTTGTCTCTGTTATTCAATCCGGGCACCGTGTGGAAATTGTAGGAAAAAAAGATGTTTGGATAAAAATTATGTGGCAGGGCGAGACAGCTTATATAAAAGAGAATAACCTGTTACCGTTGAGCCTGTGATTCATCATCCCAGTACGAAACCGTAACAACGCCTTTATATTCTTTGTCTGAATATTTCACGAGGTAATAATATACTCCGGATGCTTCACCGATGGCGTACCATTTGAACTCGCGGTCGGCACTGGCAAAAACTTCTTTGCCCCAGCGGTTATATATGGTAATGCCTTCGAAATGTCCTGCACAGTTATCGAGCGGGAGAATATTGAGAAGTTCTCCGGTAGTAGCATCACGTTTCATCATGGCGAAGTAGTCATTCTTTAAATCACCATTTGGTGAAACGAAGTTGGGTGGGAGAAACTCGGTATCGCTTCCGTCTATGTCTTTGATCTTGATATTTACTTCTACAGTATCACCTTTCCCGTTAAAGCAGCGGTCGTCTGTAACCAGGAATGTAAATATGTAGTCATTTTCATATTGCCCGTTGGTAAAGATGTTGCATTCAGGTTTCCACGTAAAGGGCGATTGGACAGTGCCGCGACCTTCCGCGCCTGTAAACGTGTAGCCCTCGGGTTGTACGTTGCCGGTCGCTGAAAGTAATTTCAGCTGCAACATATCGGCTTCAGGGTAGGTGTCTGGATCAATGCCATTCAGACTAAGGTCTATCTGCTGACCAAGTGTAACCACCATCGAGTTATTAAGACTCAAGGCTATAGCGGGGTTGACGCTGGATACGAACAGCTGGGGTTCGGTATTATCAGGTGGCATTAATTTTACATTCACTACCAGTGTATCATAATATAGAAAGCGACATTTGTTTTCGTTATCCGCTACCAGGAAGTGAAAAGTAAATTCATCTTTTACATCCAGGTCTACATTATCGCACCGTATATTCCAGGTAAAGAGTGAGCTTACATTTTCATAGTCAACATCCTGTGGAAATGAAATAGAGTAATCAGCCATGCTGAAATTTTTTCCGGCTCCCGTCAGCACGAGTTTATCCTTGTCAAGATCTTTCCCATTGACATGAAATATCAGCGACTGATTTACCTTTCTTTCCAGGTTTACAGTATCAATCAATGTACTGTTGTTGGTAAGCTCGGGCGATGATATAAGAGGTTTGCTGTTGCCGGGCAATTGTATGGTGAGATTTACTTTCATCCGGTCAGGATGATTGAAGGCGCATTGATCTTCGTCTTCAACCTGCAAGGCTATATCGAAGTTGGTGCGATTGGTGAAATTGAATACATCACACCGCGGGTCCCATGTCAACTCCGTAAACAACGTGTCGCCAACTTGTCCTAATGATTTAAAAGACATACCGGCACTGGCCAAGTCGACACCGATGCCAGGTATAATTACCTGGTTCATTTTATCACCATCTTCGTCAACAGCTTTAATCAACCATTTCTGTACAGGCGATCCTTCCGTTACGGTCTTCGTAATATCCGCTGTAGAATAATAGGGATTGTGATTAACCGGAGGCGTGATGTTTACCAATACCCGAAGTGTATCAAAGTATGGAAGGCTACACGCATCATCAAACGCAACAATGCCAACAGTATAGGGCCCTTCTATATAGGGACACTCATCAAAACATATCCGAAATGTTTTTGTCGGCGCAGATGCTGTAAGTGTTACCGAGGTAATGGCCGGAAGTATACCGCTGATATCTTTTTTGAAACCGATCGGTATAGCTTTGATCGTAACGTTCTCCATAAAGTTATCGGAACTCTTCAAAGCATCCGGATCAGACACCTGTACTTCAATGCAGCGATTGGCATCTGTTACTGTATTGCTGAATGTAACGTTCATCGTTTCATCATAGGTGAAACTTGCATCGGCTAATTTCTTTCCGAGTATTTGTGGCGGATCGGCCTGCGGACAAGCATCTACTACCAGCATCTGGAAGTCGCGTCTTACTTCACCAAGCTTTACACCTTTTCTATACTCTTCGCACTTCACCGCAAAAACATATAGTCCTTGTGTTTTTGGTGTAACCGTCAATAAACCATCCGTGCTGATCTTCAGATCAGGAGAACCACCAATGATATTCGTAAGACTAAAAGGCGATCGCCATGTTACCAGAGGATAGGGTGCAGGACTTGGTCCTCCGGAAGGAATAGCTTCTGCTGTATGTGTATTAAATGGCGTGACTAAAGTATATACCAGCGAATCGCCATCGACATCGGAACCGGCAAAATCTGCATAGTAAAATTTATTAGGACATGCATAATCATTCAGAGGAGGGAAGAGGCGTGGTGTTGAGTTAACGAAAGGCTCACCGTTTTTTACCACCGGAGGAAACTCCAGGTAAAAAGTTTGTCCTGCAGCATTCGGATAATCGATAACACCTGGGGGCGGTTCTTCACTTATAATGTTAAGCAAGCCTTTACTGTTATAGTTACGGCAGCAACGTTCCCATACAATATAGTATCCCTGGGCATCGCCATATTGGCTGTTGGAAAAAGTTACCTGCGTTTTATAGATCAGTTTGTTGGTTTGAATTTCACCGTTGGAGCATTCAGGTTGTGTATACGAAACGCGCGAGATACTATCGAGCGGCAGAAAAACGTCTTGCATAAAGGCATTATCGCGTTTACGGAAAATGCGCGCGTTTACAAAATCATCCTGCGCTCCCGGATTTCCGTTTTGCAGATCGAAATAAAGAATGAGTCGCACTTCGTAGCGATTGGCGGATATATACCGGATTTCAAACTCTCCGCCCACAATGTGCGAGGCAAGGGAAGGAAACGCCACCACAACCAATACCAGCAGCAGTAAATATCTTTTCATAACGTTCCGGCTAGAGATTAAATATAGGGAATAAGGATGAAGCGAAAAACTCCGGCAGGTTTGTATTTTTGCGCCCGTATGCGAAAAGGAGACATAATCGAAAATCTTGTAGTCGAAACCATGGCATCTGAGGGCAAATGCGTTTCGCGTGTGGATGGCAAAGTGATTTTTTTACAGGGCGGAGCTCCGGGCGACACTGTAGATGCACGCCTTACGAAAATAAAAAGCAGCTTCCTGGAAGGCACGGTTACGGCGATAAAGAAATTCTCGGCCGATCGCGAAACACCTTTTTGTATTCACTTCGGATTGTGCGGAGGTTGCTCCTGGCAACATATTAACTATCCTACACAGTTGTTATACAAGCAAAAGCAGGTAGTAGATAACCTGGAGCGATTGGGTGGACTAACACTCCCTGCGATCAGTCCAATTGTTGGATCTGCCAAAACAAGATTCTATCGCAATAAACTGGACTATACATTTTCTGCAGAACGCTGGCTCACCAAAGAGGAACTTCACGAGCGTAAAGAGGCGCAGCCCGATGCACGCATGCACCAGTTATATACTCCGGAAGATGTAGCGTTGGGGTATCATATACCGCGTAAATATGATTTGGTTTTCGATGTAGAGGAATGTCACCTGCAGCCCGATCCGTCCAATGCTATACGCCTCGCGGTGAAGGATGAGGCAATGAAAGCATCCATTCCATTCTTTGATCTGCGCAAGCAAATTGGTTTTCTGCGCACCATTACCATTCGCACTGCGAACACAGGCGAGACCATGATTATTCTGCAGGTAACGTACGATAAGATGGAATGGATCGAGTGTATACTTCATCGTCTTGAAAAAGATTTTCCACAGATCACTTCTTTCAATTATGTTATCAATGGTAAGAAGAATGATACGTTTGCTGATCTGAATATAGTTTGCTGGAAAGGTAATCCCTATATAACGGAATCCATGCCAAAGCCTGATGGTTCGGGTACACTTCAGTTTCGTGTAGGTCCTAAATCATTTTACCAAACAAACTCCGAGCAGGCTTACGAACTATATAGAATTGCCTGGGAGATGGCCGAGTTGAAAGGTGATGAACTGGTATATGATTTATATACAGGAACCGGTACCATTGCAAATTTCGTAGCGGGTCAGGCAAAGAAAGTGATAGGACTTGAATATGTAGCCGCAGCCATTGAAGATGCAAAAGTAAATTCGCAGATCAATAATATTTCCAATACTGACTTTTACGCAGGCGATATAAAAGATTTACTGGACGATGATTTTCTAAGTAAGCATGGAAGACCTGATACGGTAATTACTGATCCGCCCCGCGCAGGCATGCACGAGGATGTTTGCAAAATGCTTTTGAAGGCAGAGCCTAAAAAAATTGTATATGTGAGTTGTAACCCCGCCACGCAGGCCCGCGACCTGAGTATACTTTCCGAGAAATATACCCTTGCAGCTGTACAGCCGGTTGATATGTTTCCGCACACTATGCATGTGGAGAATGTAGTGAGCCTGGTAAGGAAGTAATGCATGGTCTGGGTCTTTTTACAGAGACAACAGGAACAGCGGAAAACATGTAAACTGTTATGTTCGTTGCTACCAAACACTTGTTCCAGAAAATTTTTTATTGATTATACTTGAATCCTTCCTGCAAAACTCTCAACATCGCTGCTTGAAAATTTTTAATCATGCGGCAGAAGTTATTAAGTGAAGGTGCAAAGGAATTAAGCTATGAGATCCGTGAGATCGTAAAGAAGGCTGACCAGTTAAAGAAACTTGGTGTGGCCATCTCGTGGGAGAATATTGGCGACCCTATACAGAAGCATCACAAACTTCCGCAGTGGATAAAGGATATCATTTCTGATATGATGAAACAGGATGATACCTATAGCTACTGTCCTTCCAAAGGGATGCTGGAAACAAGAGAATTCCTGGCCAAACAAACCAATGCCATGGGCGGTGTGCAAATTACCGCGGAAGACATCTGTTTCTTTAACGGACTGGGCGATGCTATTTCCAAAGCATACCAGTTCATATCTCGTACGTCACGGGTAATCGGTCCATCACCGGCTTACTCTACACACTCGAGTGCCGAAGCCGCCCACGCGGCACATGAACCGCTAACCTATAAGCTGGATCCAAACAACAAATGGTATCCGGACCTCGATGATCTATACAACAAGGTAAAGTATAATCCGAACGTAGTGGGTATACTCATCATCAATCCCGATAACCCAACGGGAATGGTATATCCGCTGGAAACCCTGAAGCGCATTGTAGAGATCGCAAAGGAGTTTAATCTCTTTCTGCTCGCGGACGAGATCTATATTAATATCACCTATAACGGAGCGCGAGCATATTCATTGGCGGAGATCATTGAAGATGTACCAGGTATATCCATGAAAGGTATATCCAAAGAATTACCGTGGCCGGGCGCACGCTGCGGCTGGATGGAATACTACAACCGCGATAAGGATGAAGACTTCAACCGATTTTGCCAGGCGTTGGACAATGCCAAGATGATTGAAGTGTGTTCTACCAAACTACCGCAGCTTACTATACCGAAGATATTGGGCGACCCGCGCTTTAAAGTATATCGCGAAGAGACCAATAAAAATATAGGACGCAGAAGTAAAATCATCTCGGATATACTCAGTACGGTGCCTCAGCTCACGTTCAACGAAACGTTTGGTGCTTTTTACAACACCATTATTTTCCGTGATGGAAGTTTAAAGCCTACACAAAAGCTGACGGTTACCAATACACAAGTTGGCAGTCTTGTTGACAGTTGGGTAAACAATGCCGATGGCACTCCCCGGAAAGATATAGCATTGGATAAGCGTTTTGTATACTACCTGCTTGCAGCCAAAGGAGTTTGTGTAGTACCGATATCATCATTCTGTTCCGAGCTGCAAGGCTTTCGCGTTACGTTGCTCGAAGAAGATGAAGATACACTCATCAAAACCTTCACAGCCATCCGTGATGGTATAGTGGAGTACCTGCAATCATAGTTTTCTCGTTGCCCGCAGAATGACCGATAAACGTATTTGATTTTTTCAGATTTGTTCTGCGTTTATCTGCTACATCTGCGGGCTTGAAATTTCAGAATCGGACACATACCGATAGATACCGTACGCTTCGCTTTTTTCGAACTTGCATTTAAGCGTTGATTTTGCAGAATTGCAGAGTGGTATATGCTTTGTCTTTTTAGCAGAAACTACTTGTATGCTGAAGTATTATCTCTTGCTGTTCTTTCGTAACATCAAACGTCAAAAATTATTTTCATTTATAAACCTCCTTGGTCTTACAGCCGGTATAGTCAGCACACTGGTTATATACCTGTATGTAACGGACCAATTCAGTCACGATCGTTTTCATAAACACGCTGAACATATTTTTCGTATCAACCAGACCTTTATCTGGGGTGAGAACGATGAGCATCAATTCTCATCTACCGGTCCGGGTGTAGCCTTCGCGTTGCAAGCCGAAATTCCGGAAGTAAAAGAAGTAACCCGCGTGCATCCGCCGGGCAAATTCCTGGTATCCTATACCAATCCACAACACGAGGCATTGGCGTTTGATGAGGGCGGTATATTAGCGGTTGATTCGAACTTTCTCAAAGTATTTACTTTCCCGTTACTAAAAGGAGATACCGAATCATCGCTTCGCTATCCAAACAGTGTAGTGGTAACTGAAACTACAGCACGTAAATATTTTGGGGATGAAGAGCCAGTCGGAAAATTGCTGGAGGTAGCTGATATCAACACCGATCATTATAATGGAACTTCCGCGGGGTCCAAGCAGGTATACCAGATTACCGGTGTTGTGCAAGATCCTCCTGCAAATTCATACTTCCAGTTTGATATGCTGATATCCATGAGTAGTCTGCCGAAAGTAAAACAACGCAGTTGGAGCTGGATATGGACAACTTTTGAAACTTTTGTGCTGCTTGATGAACGTGCTACTATAGATGCCGTGCGTTCCAAACTACCAGCGCTTCCACGCAAGTATGCGGAGACTACGTTGCAAAACGTAATGAACCAGTCGTTTGATGACTATATTAAGAGTGGTAAAAAATGGGAGCTGTTTGTGCAGCCACTTACAGCGATACATTTACACTCGTCCAATATATACAATCGGGTTGGTACTGTCGGGAGCATTACAACACTCTATATACTGATAGGAGTTGAAGCATTTATCGTGCTGTTGTCGTGCATCAATTTTATGAATTTGTCAACGGCACAATATACTCGCAGGATAAGGGAATCCAGCCTTCGTAAAATATTGGGTTCTGCACGTTCTCAGCTGGCCTTTCATTTTTTCTCAGAAGCTTTTATGTTTTGTTTCATTGCTGCCACGATAGGTTTTGGTGTAACACAACTTGTGCTGCCTTACTTTAATGTGCTAACGAACAATGACCTCCATTTGAATATACTTCGCCAACCCGTTGTCCTGGTCGTGTTGGGAACCCTCATCGTAGCCATGAGTTTGCTCTCAGGAAGTTACCCGGCAATTTTCCTGAGCAAGTTTGCCCCGGTGGAAGCGATGAAAGGAAAACTGCGCACTGGTAAACAAGGAAAAGCGCTACGCAATACATTGGTAACGTTTCAGTTTGTTATATCCATGGTGTTAGTGGTTTGTACACTCGTTGTGTTTCAGCAGCTTCGTTACCTGTCGCAAAAAGATATAGGCTTTAATCGTGAAAATCTGGTAGTAATTGATCGGGCAGAGTGGATATCCGATAAGAAAACTTTTTTACACGAACTCGGCAATATACCAAATGTAGAAGCGGCATCATGGGCTACATCGGTTCCTCCGAGAATATACGATGCCGATCAGTTTAACAGCGAAGGTTCTGCTGATAAAAAGGTATCGCTGAATTATGTAAAAGCAGATCAGCATTACCTGCCAACCTTAAACCTGGAAATGAAAGTTGGTCGCAATTTTTCTGAAAATATACCGGCTGATAAAGAACGCGTTATTCTGAATGAGACAGCTGTAAAAGAATTCGGCTGGACTGTCGATGAAAGCGTGATCGGAAAGAAAGTGCAATATCCCGGACAGGAAAAGGAGTTTGAAGTAATTGGCGTGGTAAAAGATTTCAACTATTGGACTTTGCAGGCACCTATTGAAGCTCTGGGTATATTTCATGTGGAAGGTAGTATTGCAACCAATGGTCATCAGTCCATGACAGTTCGTATTATACCAGGCGATCTTGATGCATGGAATAAATGTATAGCATCCTTGCAAACCAGTTGGAAACATCATGCCGGTGATGCTCCTTTTCAGTATGAGTTTGTTGATCAGGCTTTCGCGGAAAGCTATAAAGCAGAAGAACAATTCGGGAAAGCGCTTATTGTATTTGCCGTACTCGCGATTATGATTGCATGCTTTGGATTGCTGGGGATGATCATCTATACATTGGAACAGCGTACCAAGGAGATTGGTATTCGTAAAGTTGTAGGTGCATCGGCATTCAGCATCTGGATAATGATCGTGAAAGACTATACCACGCTCATTATACTCGCGATAGTATTAAGCACTCCATTTTGTATATGGTTCCTCAACAACTGGCTCGAAGATTTCAATTACAGGATCAGTATATCTCCATGGGCGTTTGCTGTTGCTGGCGGCAGTATGTTGCTGGCTGCAATAACTATTACAGGCTATCATGTGATGAGAGCTGCTCGCATGAATCCGGTGACTGTCCTTAAAGACGAGTAATCTTTTGGCCCGTAGAATGCGTTGACAATCGCAGATAAAATGCATTTTATTTTTCTGCACTGTCAGCGAATTCTGCGGGCATGAAATTCCGGAATCGAACACCCTGCGCTATTACCGGACGTCAGTTTCGTCAAAAAATGCCTTATTTTGATCATTTTAGCGATGGTATGACCTTTGTCTCAACTACAGTCAAATCCTAAACGCAGGTATGATCAAGTATTATCTTCTCCTTTTTGT
Source organism: uncultured Chitinophaga sp. (assembly GCA_902168205.1). GTDB lineage: Bacteria > Bacteroidota > Bacteroidia > Cytophagales > Cyclobacteriaceae > Ohtaekwangia > Ohtaekwangia kribbensis. The sequence continues at coordinate 110,715 of CABHOK010000018.1, forward strand.
CCGGAACATCAAACGTCAGAGATTATTTTCTGCCATTAACTTATTAGGTCTTACTGCCGGTATCGTTAGTACTCTGCTAATATACCTGTATGTAGATCGTGAATTCAGCTACGATCGCTTCCATGGAAACGCAGAGAATATATACCGCATCAACCAGACATTTATCTGGGGCGAGAATGATAACAACCAGTTTGCTTCCCTTGGCCCTGGTGTAGCCTATGCTATAAAAACAGATATACCCGAAGCAACGGAAGTGACGCGCGTACAACCTCCCGGAGATTTTCTGGTAACGAACGCTGAAGATAAAAACAACATACGTGCATTCGATGAATCCAATATACTCGCAGTTGATTCCAACTTCTTCGAGGTATTTACTTTCCCATTGGTAAAGGGTGATATAAAAACGGCTTTACAAAAACCACACTCCGCTATACTTACGGAGTCGACAGCAAAGAAATATTTCGGATCGAAAGAACCTATAGGAAAGTTGCTGCAATTCGGTGAAGACAGTGTAACCGAAACATATGAAGTTACCGCGATCGTGAGAGATGTTCCCGATAACTCTTATATCGAATTTGATATACTGGTGTCGATGAGCAGCTTTCCCCGCATCATGCAATCCAACGATCTTTGGCTTTGGACAACTTTCGAAACGTTTGTCTTATTGGACAAGCAAGCTTCCGTACCGGCATTCGAAGCGAAATTGCAGACATTGCCACGCAAGTATGCGGAAGGAACGTTGCAGCGCATCATGAATCAGTCGTTTGATGACTATATCAAAAGCGGAAAAAAATGGGATCTTTTTGCTCAACCGCTTACTTCTATCCGCCTTCATTCAACCAATGTATATAACCGCCTGAACAATGTAGGCAATGCTAACACAGTATATATATTGATGGGCGTTGAGGTGCTTATCATCTTACTCTCGTGTATCAATTTCATGAATCTTTCTACAGCACAGTATACACGCAGAATAAAAGAATCCAGTCTGCGCAAGATCATGGGCTCTGATAAAATTCAACTAGCATTGCATTTCTTTTCGGAAGCCTTTATGTTTTGCTGTCTCGCAGCATTAATCGGATTAGGACTGGTGCAGTTACTGCTGCCGTTCTTCAACGTGCTTACGGAAAGTCAACTTTCATTGAACCTGTTGCAGCATCCGGATATACTATGGGTGTTGTTGGGATTGATTGTAGTGATGAGTTTATTATCCGGGAGTTACCCCGCTATATTTCTCAGCAAGTTCTCTCCGGTAGAAGCGATGAAAGGAAAATTGAGAACCGGTAAACAAGGTAAGACTTTGCGTAACGGTCTGGTAACTTTTCAATTTGTTATTTCGATGGTGTTGATTGTTTGTACCATCGTTGTGTTTCAGCAACTGCGATTTTTAGGACAAAAAGATATAGGCTTCGATCGCGAAAATCTGATGATAGTAAACCGCGTGGAGTGGATTAATGATGCGGAGAACTTTGTTCATGCGCTTGAAAATATACCGGGTGTTGAAAAAGCATCGTGGTGCAGCGGGGTGCCACCGTATCTTGCCGATGGCGATCAGTTCAGCGGTGAAGACTCCGGTGGAAAAATCACACCGCTAAACTATATCAAAGCAGACGAGCACTACGCAGCCACCTTAAGTATCAATCTGAAGGTAGGACGTAACTTTTCCAAAGATATACCGGGTGACAAAGATCGAATCATTCTCAATGAAACAGCCGTAAATGCATTGGGCTGGAACGTAGATGAAAGCGTATTGGGTAAAAAGGTAGATTACCCGGGCCGCGGTCGCTATGAAGTAATTGGTGTTGTAAAAGATTTCCACTACTGGTCAATCAATCAACCTATACAGCCGATGGCAATCTTCCATATCAAGAACGATATATTTACCATTGGAAAGAAGTATGCTGTATTGCGTGTTACTCCGGGCAGTGAAGAGTCGTTGACAAAATTGATTGCTTCTGTACAAAAGAATTGGCAATTACATGCTGGCAATCACCCGTTTCAGTATGATTTTGTTGATGATTCTTTCGAGCGCAATTTCCGTTCACAGGAAAAATTCGGACAGGCGCTTACTGTCTTCTCAGCGCTTGCCATTATGATAGCTTGCTTCGGTTTACTCGGTATGATTATATATACTTTGGAACAACGCACGAAAGAGATCGGAATCCGTAAAGTAGTAGGCGCATCGGTATGGAATATATGGATGCTGGTAGTGAAAGATTATACATTACTGATAATGGCCGCTATTGCTCTGAGTACACCATTATGTATATGGGGACTCAACAGCTGGCTCGAAGCGTTTCAATATAGGGTACCGATTTCTCCATGGGCATTTATTATAGCCGGAGGAAGTATACTCGCCACAGCATGGACTATAACAAGTTATCACGTAATTAAAGCAGCACTAACGAATCCCGTAACAGTCTTAAAAGACGAATAACATATTTCGATATATAGGGAGGCCAGCACATAAAATGTGTTGGCCTTTTATCTGCGTCTATCTGTGAGATCTGTGGGCCAAAAAGACACAGAATCTACCGTCATCATCCCCCGAAATTCAAACTTTACGAACGCCTGTAAGTAGTAGCTAACATTCGTTTTTAGCGAAATTTTCAAATATTTTTCTCATTTCACTTGAATCGTAATTGATTATTTGTGACAATTGTACTCGCACAGAATTTTATGATGAACAATCACCAAATCACCGAACGCTTGTTAAACTCTACGGAGTTGAACAGACTTTCTGTGCTTGTAATTATTGTCAGCATTCTACTTGTCAAACCCGCGGGGGCGATAGTGGTATAATTTTTTAATAAAAAAATCACAAACCGCCCCGATAGCCTCGGGGCGGTTTTGTTTTATATAAAAAACTACAAACTAACAGTTGTAAATATGTACTACACGAAAGACACGATCTTATTCCTGAATGGCAAGTTCATAAAGGCTGTTGATGCGCATACGGATTTGTATAGTCAATCGCTTCACTATGGATTTGGTGCATTCGAAGGGATCCGTGCCTATCAAACCATGAATGGTGTAAAGATCTTCAAAGCGTATGAACACTTTGAACGTCTGAAGAAAAGTTGTGCGTTAGTTGGAATACCATTCCACTACGAAACCGAAGAACTCATCCAGATAGCATATCAGTTACTGGAGAAGAATGATATGAGTGATGCCTATATCAGACCGTTGGTATACTGCGGACCCAACATGCAGCTTACACATACCGATGAAGTTTACCTGATGATGTGTACCTGGGAGTGGGATAAATATCATGGTGAGAAACAACTGAAGATGTGTGTTTCATCCTACCAGCGCCCCAACCCGAACTCACTCAAGATGGAAGCAAAAGTTACCGGTCATTATGTAAACTCAATCCTGGCAACAAGCGAAGCAAAAGTTAGAGGCTATGATGAAGCACTGATGCTCGATATGAATGGCTTTGTTGCTGAAGCACCCGGAGCAAATTTTTTCATGGAGAAAGATGGAGTGTTATATACTCCTTCACTCGGACATATACTTCCGGGTATAACACGTCAAACAGTAATTAACATTTGCCGTGAGTTAGATATACCGGTGAAAGAAAAACAAATCAAAGTAGAAGAACTCGAAACTGCAGACAGCGCATTTTTGTGTGGCACCGCTGCTGAAATAGCAGGCATTGAATCGATCGATGCAAAGCCATTCAAAAAAGAATGGTTTGATAGTCTGGGTGCTACCGTGCAGGAAGCCTATAAATGTCAGGTACTCGAGAAATCATTTAGTTACGTTATCATCTAAACAACCAGATGTCCGTGGATGAGGAGTATCCTTCGGGATACTTCCATCATCTGCGAGATAATAGAACTTAACAATGCAGACATCCCGGTTTGTAGCGGGATACGACTCAGAAGGGAAGAAAATTTTTTTAACTAATCATTAACCAAAAAACGTGAGTAAAGAACTTAACAAGTACAGCAAGACCTTAACGCAAGATCCAACCTTGCCTGCTGCCCAAGCCATGTTATACGGAATCGGCCTTACCGATGAAGACATGCAAAAAGCACAGGTCGGTATAGTCAGTACAGGGTATGATGGCAACACCTGCAACATGCACCTGAACAAACTTGCACAGGATGTAAAAACGGCTGTATGGAATAACGAACTCGTTGGCTTGATCTTCAACACCATTGGTGTAAGCGATGGTATGAGTAATGGTACGGAAGGTATGCGTTACTCACTCGTGAGTCGCGAGATTATCGCTGACTCTATCGAAGCTGTATGTGGTGCTCAATACTACGATGGATTGATTGCTGTAGTAGGTTGCGATAAAAATATGCCCGGAGCGTTGATCGCCATGGGAAGATTGAATCGTCCTGCCATCATGGTATATGGTGGTACCATCGCTGGTGGAGACTGGAAAGGGCAAGAGCTCAACATCATCTCTGCGTTCGAAGCATTAGGACAGAAGATGGCCGGTAAACTTTCACCGGAAGATTTCAAAGGTATAGTTAAGAATTCATGTCCGGGTGCCGGTGCGTGTGGTGGTATGTATACTGCTAACACCATGGCTTCCGCTATAGAAGCACTCGGTATGTCATTGCCGTACTCATCATCAAACCCTGCTACCAGCAAGGACAAGATCGATGAATGTATAGCATCCGGTAAAGCTATACACAATCTGCTTGCACTGGATCTGAAGCCGCGCGACATCATGACGTTCAAAGCATTTGAAAATGCAATTACCGTAGTGATGGCGTTGGGTGGATCGACCAATGCAGTACTTCACCTCATCGCGATGGCGAAGTCTGTAGATGTAAAGATTACACAGGAAGATTTCCAGCGTATATCAGATAAAACTCCATTAATCGCTGACTTCAAACCAAGTGGTAAATATCTGATGGAGGCACTGCACAAGATTGGTGGTGTTCCTTCGGTGATGAAGTATTTATTGGAGAAAGGATTTTTACATGGCGACTGTATAACCGTAACTGGTAAAACACTTGCTGAAAATGTGAAAGATGCTCCGTCACTTGACTTCGCGAAGCAGGATGTTATACACCCGATCGAAACTCCGCTCAAGCCTACAGCACACTTGCAGATACTCTATGGTAATCTTGCCGAGAAAGGTTCTGTAGCAAAGATCACCGGTAAAGAAGGCGAACGATTCAAAGGACCAGCAAGAGTATTCAACGGCGAGTTCGAACTCGTGGCCGGCATACAAAGCGGTCGTGTGAAAGAAGGCGATGTAGTTGTGATACGCTATGTAGGACCGAAAGGTGCACCGGGTATGCCGGAGATGTTGAAGCCAACATCGGCTATCATGGGAGCAGGTCTCGGTAAATCTGTAGCCATGATTACAGACGGACGTTTCTCCGGAGGTTCACACGGATTTGTAATTGGCCACATTACACCCGAAGGATACGAGGGAGGATTGATCGCTCTTGTAGAAGAAAATGATCTCATCGAAATAGACATACAGAAACATACCATTAACCTGTTGGTGGATGAGAAGACGATAGCCCAGCGTAGAGCAGCCTGGAAAAAACCAGGACTGAATGCTAAGAACGGAATTTTATTGAAGTATGCTAAACAAGTAAAAACTGCTGCTGATGGATGCGTTACTGACGAAGACTAAACCTGCTGCCGAAAAAGGAATTCAGGAAAAGAAAAAGATTACTGGTTCAGAAGTCTTATTGAATTCTCTTGTCGCAGAAGGAGTCGATATAATTTTTGGATACCCGGGCGGAGCGATCATGCCGGTATACGATGCGTTGTACGGCTATGCCGACAAACTCAATCATATACTGGTTCGTCATGAGCAGGGCGCTATACATGCAGCACAAGGCTATGCCCGCGTATCGGGAAGAACAGGGGTTGTATTTGCAACGTCCGGGCCAGGCGCCACAAACCTGGTAACAGGTCTTGCAGACGCAGCGATCGATTCAACACCATTGGTATGTATCACCGGTCAGGTATTTGCACACCTGTTGGGAACAGATGCTTTCCAGGAAACCGATGTGATAAACACAACCCTGCCGGTAACAAAATGGAATGTACAGGTTGCTGAAGCTAAAGATATAGCACCTGCTGTTGCCAAAGCATTCTATATCGCAAAAACCGGTCGTCCGGGACCTGTGCTCATCGATATCACGAAGAATGCACAGAACGAATTGATCGAAGAAGTTGAGTATAAAAAATGCGATCACATCCGTACCTATAAACCGAAGCCGGTTCTTCAACCTTTACAAGTTGAAAAGGCTGCTGAGTTGATCAACGGAGCGAAACGTCCCTATATATTGGCCGGACAAGGTATATTGTTGTCAGGTGCTACGAAAGAGTTGATCGCATTTTCCGAGAAGACGGGTATACCAGTAGCCTGTACGTTGCTTGGTCTGGGAGCATTCCCGACTGACCATCCAAACTATGTAGGTTATCTCGGCATGCATGGTAATTATGGTCCGAATATCAATACCAATGAGTGCGATGTACTCATCGGCATCGGTATGCGTTTTGACGATCGTGTAACTGGCAACGTAAGTAAATATGCTACCCAAGCCAAAGTAGTACACATCGATATCGATAAAGCAGAGATCAACAAGATCATCAAGACAGAAGCCTTTATCCATGCCGATGCAAAAGAAGCATTGGAAGCACTCATACAGAAATGTAATGCAGGCAAACACACCGAGTGGGTTGACAGCTTCCACAAGCTTAATGACATCGAGTATAATAAAGTCATACACCGTGAATGTAATCCTACAGAGAAAATCACGATGGGTGAAGTGATCTATAATCTTTCGAACTTATCGAAAGGTGAAGCGATCGTTGTTACTGATGTAGGACAGCATCAAATGGTAACATCGCGTTACTATAAATATAAGAATCCTAGAACCAACGTAACATCAGGTGGCGCAGGTACCATGGGCTTTGCATTACCGGCAGCATTGGGCGCTAAACTTGCAAAACCTCAAAACCAGGTTATTGCAGTTATAGGTGATGGCGGATATCAGATGACGGTTCAGGAATTAGGAACGATCATGCAGTATGAAATACCGGTAAAGATAATGGTGTTGAATAACAGCTTTCTCGGCATGGTACGCCAGTGGCAGCAGCTGTTCCACGGCAAGCGTTACTCGTTTACCGAGATGACAAACCCTGACTTCATTAAACTGGCGGGTGCGTACAACATCAAGGCGCGTAAGGTTGAAGTTCGTGATGATCTGAATGAAGCACTGCAGGAAATGCTTGACTCGAAAACTTCATACTTCCTCGAAGTAGTAGTAGGTAAAGAAGACAACGTATTCCCGATGGTACCCGCAGGTGCAGGAGTATCGGATGTACTATTGGAAGCACCTCCTTGCTAAACCATTAACTCACACACTATATCTCACACCTCACACTCCTAGTGGCTAGCAGCCAGTAACTAGAAACTAATTATGAAACAGGACTTCACATTAGAAATACATTCAGATAATAACTTTTCGGTTTTGAACCGGATCGTTAATATACTGAACCGGAGAAGAGTAAGGATAAAACGACTGATCGCGCACGAAGCAGAAGATGATTTCCGCAGAGGTGTTGCCGTATTGTTGCTTTTCACAACCGAAGACATGATGGAAAAAGTAAAACATCAGCTTGAAAAACTGATCGAAGTAGAGCATGCACTATATTATTCTGGCAGCGATCTTTACTGCGAACTCAGCGCTAAACACAACGAACAGGCGGTATAGTATATATAACTGCACTAAAAAACTAAAACTCATAAACACGTAAAAACTTAAACACAATAAAAATGGCAAAGATTAATTTCGGCGGAACCATAGAAGAAGTAGTAACTCGCGAAGAGTTCCCAATGGAAAAAGCTCTGGACGTAATGAAGAATGAAACCATTGCAATCATTGGATACGGTGTACAAGGTCCTGCACAGGCTCTTAACCTTCGTGACAATGGTTTTAAAGTAATCATTGGTCAGCGTAAAGGATCAAAGACCTGGGATAAAGCAGTTGAACACGGATGGGTTCCTGGCGAAACATTGTTCGAGATTGAAGAAGCAGCAAAAAAAGGAACCGTTATTCAATTCCTTCTTTCAGATGCTGGTCAGATCGAACTGTGGCCTACTATTAAGCCCTATATCACAAAAGGAAAGACCCTATATTTCTCTCACGGCTTCGGTATAACTTTCAAAGATCAGACAAACATTATTCCTTCTGCTGATGTAGATGTAATTCTGGCTGCTCCAAAAGGATCCGGTACATCGGTACGCAGATTGTTCCTGCAAGGTAAAGGTATCAACGCCAGCTACGCTGTATTCCAGGATGCAACCGGCAATGCTAAAACAAAAGCTATAGCATTGGGTATCGGTGTAGGTGCAGGTTACTTGTTTGAGACAGACTTCAGAAAAGAAGTATACTCTGATCTTACCGGTGAGCGCGGAACATTGATGGGTGCTATCGCAGGTATATTCGAAGCTCAATACGAAGTGCTGCGTTCAAAAGGTCACACACCTTCAGAAGCATTCAACGAAACCGTTGAAGAATTAACACAGTCACTCATGCCACTGGTTGCTGAGAACGGTATGGACTGGATGTACGCTAACTGTTCTACAACAGCACAGCGTGGCGCGCTTGACTGGAAGAAGAAATTCAAGGCTGCTACACTTCCTGTGTTCAAAGAACTTTACGAAAGCGTAGAGTCAGGTGCTGAAGCAAAACGTACGATCGATACTTGCAGCAAGCCTGACTACCGCGAGAAACTCGCAGAAGAATTGAAAGAACTTCGCGAAAGCGAACTGTGGCAAGCCGGTGCTGCCGTACGCAAACTGCGTCCGGAGAAGCAGCAGGTTGAAGCCAGCATGATAAACTAATTTATATATAGCTATACCACTTGCTGCATGTAAAGCAGCAAGTGGTAAGCTTTGAAGATCACTATGTCAACAACAACACAAACATATACCCTGAATGTCAACGCAGCCGCGGAAGTATTAAAATCCGTAGTGCTGAAAACACCGTTGCAGTACCATCGCAAGCTTTCTGAAAAATTCAAGGCAGAGATTTACGTAAAACGTGAAGACCTGCAGGTAGTGCGCTCTTATAAATTGCGAGGTGCCTATAATTTGATTCAAAGCTTAACGGAAGAACAACGTAAACGTGGTGTAGTTTGTGCCAGTGCCGGGAACCATGCGCAAGGTGTAGCGTTCTCGTGCAAACATCTGGATATAAAAGGTGTGATCTATATGCCGGCCATTACGCCCAAGCAGAAGATTAACCAGGTAAAAATGTTCGGTGGCGATAACATCGAGATTGTACTCACGGGTGATACATTTGACGAATGCCAGGCGCATGCGTTAGAGTTTACACAGAAGAACAACATGGTGTTCATTCCGCCATTCGATCATGTGAAAGTGATTGAAGGACAAGGAACCGTTGCCAAAGAAATACTCGATGAAGTATCCGGTATAGATTACGTCTTCGTACCTATCGGTGGAGGTGGATTGTGTGCCGGCCTGGGTGAATACTTCAGAACATATTCTCCTCAAACAAAAATTATAGGTGTAGAGCCAACCGGTGCGCCTTCTATGAAGGAAGCACTGAAAGAAGGTAAACCTGTAAAACTTGAAAAGATACAACGCTTCGTAGATGGAGCATCTGTACAACGTGTAGGTGACTTAACATTTTCATTCTGCAAAGAAATACTGGCTGACATGCTGCTGGTGCCGGAAGGAAAAGTGAGCTCTACTATACTTCAGCTCTATAACCAGGATGCTATTGTAGCAGAACCTGCCGGAGCGCTTTCAATTGCTGCACTGGATCAGTATGCAGAACAGATCAAAGGTAAAAAAGTTGTGTGTATACTCAGCGGTGGTAACAACGACATCGATCGCATGCAGGAGATCAAAGAACGATCACTGCTATACGAAGGACTAAAACATTATTTCATCGTGCGCTTTGCACAGCGCCCTGGTGCACTGAAAGAATTTGTGAACCAGATACTCGGTCCCACCGATGATATTGTTCGCTTCGAATTCATTCAAAAACATAACAAAGAAACAGGTCCGGCATTGATCGGTATTGAAGTGAAATCAACCGAAGACTTCAAATCATTGATCGAGCGCATGGATAGTCACAAGCTGAATTATACGCTTGTGAATCAGAACGAAAACCTGTTCGAATATTTAGTGTAGAATTTTTATATCCCGCATATATACTTGAATGCCACTACCTCAGTGGCATTTTTGTTTAGATCGAGTCTGGTGTAGCAACGATTTTTGGTTTCCGCAAAGGGCGCAGAGATACGCAGATTAAATGCATTGTCTGCGAAAATCTGTCCCGATAACTATCGGGACGGACAACAAAATTTTAATTACCTTCACACGGTGATGCAGAATATAGCAGGCATGATAACCCCGTTAGACAGTAACCCGATTTTTGATTTAGCTGCAAACCTTGTCAACCAAACAAACCGGCATATTTTTCTTACCGGTAAAGCCGGTACCGGTAAAACAACTTTTCTGAAGTATATAAAAGAGCATTCTCCCAAGAAGAGCATTATAGTAGCACCCACCGGTATAGCTGCGATCAATTGTGGAGGCGTAACGATTCACTCGTTTTTTCAATTGCCGTTTGGTCCATTTATACCCGTGCCACAGCGAGTGGATAATGATTCTGCTGAGTTATCGGATGCCTATACCTTGCTGCAAAATCTTCGTATTCACAATGAAAAGCGTGAACTGTTTGAAGAGATTGAGTTGCTGATCATTGATGAGATTTCCATGGTGCGATGTGATGTGCTTGATGCGATCGATGTTGTGCTTCGCCACGTTCGCAAGAAGCGGGGTATTCCGTTCGGTGGTGTACAAATGATTTATATAGGTGATCTCTTTCAATTGCCGCCTGTTGTGCAGGAACACGAGTGGAGTATACTTCGTAATTTCTATCGTACACCTTTTTTCTTTCATGCTAAAGTTATCGAGCAGATACCACCGCTCATTATTGAATTGCAAAAGATATATAGGCAGCAGGATCCGTTGTTTATCGATCTACTGAATCGTGTTCGAAATAATATAACTTCTCAGGAGGATTTGGAATTACTGAATAGCTGCCACAACAAATCACTTATTCCAAATGAAACCGAAGCTGTTATTACATTAACGTCACACAACTACCTCGCAGACCGCATCAATACCGAAGAACTTGCCAAGTTACCGGGAGAACCATCTTTGTTTGATGGAACCGTGGATGGTGATTTTCCTGCCAAATCTTATCCAACAGAAAAGCAGCTGGTTTTGAAGGAAGGCGTTCAGATCATGTTTATTAAAAATGACATGAAGCAGAAGGAGAGGAGGTATTACAATGGTAAACTCGGACGTATATCCTGTATTAATGGTGAAAAGGTATATGTAGAATTTCCGGGTGAATCGGAACATCTCGTGCTGGAGCGTGAAGTGTGGAGGAATATCCGATATGTATATAATCCGAAAGAGCAACTGGTGGAAGAGCAGGAATTAGGACAATTCAGCCAGTTCCCGATACGACTGGCCTGGGCGATTACGATTCATAAAAGTCAGGGACTTACGTTTCAGAAAATAGTTATTGACGCTGCCAATTCATTCTCTGCCGGACAGGTATATGTAGCATTGAGCCGCTGTACTTCGCTGCAAGGTATAGCACTGAAATCATCGATAACGAACAAAAGCATTCAAACTGATGAACGTATTCTGAGCTTTATGCAGCAGAGTACATCCGTGCAGGAATTGCAACGTATATACCAAGACGAAAAGCATCAATACTTATATAGCATTCTGATAAAAGCTTTTGAATGGAATGCCGTTTCGAATCAGATCGATGCGATCATGCATGTATTCGATAAGCGAAACATCCCTCACAAAGAAGAGGCTGTAGCGCTGATGCAGACTATATATACCTGGATTGAAGAGAATAAAAAAGTAAGCCGGATTTTTCAGCGGCATTTATATGCCTGGATGAAAGAAGCATCTGACCAGGAAGATTACACACATGTACACCAACGCGTAGACGATGCATCAAAATACTTTTCAACAAAAATGAATGAAGAAGTTATAGGGCCTTTGGAGCGACATATAGATGCAACACGCAAGATGAAGAAAGTACGCAAGTACCTGAAGGATGTTCAACTCCTGCTTCGTATACTTTTGTTACAGCAAAAATCGATGGTACAATCCAAAGAATTACTCTTGGTTAGTAATCCTCAACAACCAATCAGTCGTTAGTTTTGTTAAATATTTTTTAACAATTCGTTGATGTACCCCTTAACTTTTTCCATCTTCGTGTTTCAGGAGCCCCTCTGTGTAGAAAAGATTTTTTAAATGATCAAATCATCTGAAAGTGATGTTTTGAAATAAAGTATAAAGCATTCGTATCGTCCCGTCTGAGCATTGCCCAGACGGGACGTTTCGTTTTTTAGGGATCAGGACAAACTAACACTTGTTCTATTCCGAGTTATAAACAGTAAAATAAATTAAGACTTAAACTGAGACATGAGTCAACCGAAAACACTGTTCGACAAAATCTGGGATGCACATGTGGTGAAGAAAAGTGAAGGGTACCCGGATGTAGTGTACATCGACCGTCACTTCATTCACGAAGTAACCAGCCCGCAAGCTTTTGATGGATTACGCAAACGTGGCATCAAAGTTTTTAATCCGGCCCGTACAACGGCTACACCGGATCACAACGTACCAACCAAAGATCAGCACCTTCCGATCAAGGAAGCACTCTCTCGCCACCAGGTAGAAACACTTCGAAAAAATACAGCCGAGTTTGGCGTAACACTTTACGATCTTGGACATCCATTCCAGGGAATCGTTCACATCATTGGTCCGGAGTTGGGATTAACCTTGCCGGGCATGACCATCGTATGTGGTGATAGTCATACATCTACACACGGTGCTTTTGGAAGTATAGCATTTGGTATAGGTACCAGCGAAGTAGAGCAGGTGCTGGCTACACAATGTATACTGCAGTATCGTCCGAAGACCATGCGCATCGAGATCAACGGTAAGCTTGGTAAAGGCGTAGTATCAAAAGATATTATCCTATATATCATTTCTAAAATTTCTGCGAGTGGTGCCACCGGATTCTTTGTTGAGTATGCCGGTGAAGCAATTCGTAATCTCTCCATGGAGGCGCGTATGACCATCTGTAACATGAGCATCGAAATGGGTGCACGTGGTGGTTTGATTGCTCCGGATGAGACAACGTTCAATTATATCAAAGGAAGAAAGTTCGCACCACAGGGAGCAGAGTTTGATAAACTTGTTGAGAAGTGGAGTGCATTGAAAACAGACGAAGGTGCTAAATACGATCAGGTATTAACCTATGATGCTGCAGATATAGCACCGATGATTACCTACGGAACCAATCCGGGTATGGGTATAAAGGTTACAGACCGTATCCCTACCGTTGCAGAACTCAGCGACATCAGCGAACAAAATTCATTTACAAAGTCATTGGAGTATATGGGCCTTGAACAAGGTTCACAACTTCTTGGTAAATCAGTTGACTATGTGTTCATCGGAAGCTGTACCAATGCGCGCATTGAAGACTTAAGACTTGTTGCTTCCATCGTGAAAGGCAAGAAGAAAGCAGAAGGCGTTGAAGTATGGGTAGTGCCTGGTTCAAAACAAGTAGAAGAGCAGGCGCGCAAAGAAGGTCTGCACAAAATATTTGAAGAAGCAGGTTTTGAATTACGCGAACCCGGATGTTCAGCTTGCCTTGGTATGAACGAAGATAAAATTCCTGCCGGCAAATATTGCATCAGTACATCGAACCGAAACTTCGAAGGGAGACAAGGACCGAAGTCCAGAACATTCCTGGCAAGTCCGCTAAGTGCAGCCGCTGCGGCTATAACAGGAAAAGTGACAGACGTACGCGAACTGGTATAATTACGATTAACGTTTAACGAATAACTGATAACGAACATCATGGCAAAAGAGAAATTCACAACGTTAAAAAGTCGCGCAGTACCGCTGTCGATTGAAAATATAGATACTGACCAGATCATTCCTGCACGTTTCCTGAAAGCTACTACACGCGATGGCTTCGGAGAAAATTTATTCAGAGACTGGCGCTATAACAGCGACAATACTCCGAAAGCAGATTTTGTTCTGAACGATAATACATACTCCGGACAAATACTGGTAGCCGGCAAAAACTTCGGCTGTGGCAGTAGTCGTGAGCACGCAGCGTGGGCTATAGCTGACTATGGCTTTCGCGTAGTGATCTCCAGCTTCTTTGCAGACATATTCAAGAACAATGCATTGAACAACGCTACACTTCCGGTACAGGTAACAGATGCATTTCTGAAAAAAATATTTGCAGCGATCGAGAAAAATCCTGCCACTACCATCACTGTAGATCTCGAAAATCAGAAAGTAACACTTGAAGATGGCTCATCCGAATCATTTGATATCAATGCCTATAAAAAGATCTGTCTTGCAAATGGCTACGATGATATCGACTATCTGCTAAGCCTTCGCGAAGAAATAAAACAATTCGAAACCGCGCGCTAGGTATATACTGGCATCAACACACTCACATTACTCGAAGCTCGCAACTGGCAGCTCACAGCTTAAAAAGAATTTTGTAATGAAAAAGAAAATCGTAATACTCCCCGGAGACGGAATCGGAAAAGAAGTAACGGCTTGTGGCAAGAAAGTGCTCGAGCAGGTAGCCGAATGCTTTGGGCATCAATTTTCATTTGACTATGCTACGATCGGTCACGAAGCCATCGAAGCTACTGGCAATCCTCTGCCGGATGAATCGCTTGAGAAAATGAAGAACTCGGATGCTATACTCTTCGGAGCTGTAGGACATCCTAAATATGATAACGACCCTACTGCAAAGGTTCGTCCGGAGCAAGGTCTTTTGAAGATGCGTAAAGAATTGGGACTATATGCCAACCTTCGCCCGATAAAACTTTTTGATGAACTCCTCGCAGCTTCCAGCATCAAACCTGAGATTCTGAAAGGTGCCGATATACTCTTCTTCCGTGAACTTACCGGAGATGTATACTTTGGTGAGCGCGGACGCAAGGAGCAAGGTGCAACAGCGTACGATACAATGATATACTCTCGCTACGAAGTAGAGCGTATAGCTCACAAAGCTTTTAAAGCTGCGCTTACACGTGGAAAGAAAGTTACATCCGTTGATAAGGCTAACGTACTGGAAAGCTCACGACTGTGGAGAGAAGTAGTGCAGGAAGTTGCCAAGCAATATCCGGATGTAACGGTAGAGCACATGTTTGTAGATGCTGCTGCCATGAAGCTCATTCAGAACCCACGCAGCTTTGATGTAGTGGTAACCGGAAACCTCTTTGGAGATATACTTACCGATGAAGCATCGCAGATCGCGGGCTCTATGGGTATGCTTGCCTCCGCATCTGTAGGTGATACAGTAGGGCTTTACGAACCCATTCACGGAAGTGCACATGATATTACTGGTAAAGGTATAGCGAACCCGCTGGCATCTATACTTTCCGCTGCATTGTTGCTTGATATATCATTCGGATTAAAAGAAGAATCTGAAACAGTTATCAAAGCAGTAGAACAAACACTGCGCGATGGATACAGAACACGCGACATCGCAGATGCTTCTACAGCCCATGAGAAAATACTGGGTACAGAAGTAATGGGTAATGTAGTATGTAACAACGCTCGTATGCTGGTAAACTGCCAGGTAGCAGTATAAAATAAAGAGATATATAGTATAGGCACTTGATTAAGTGTCGTATCCCAATCCCAATAAAAAACAATAAACGGATAACGAAACCATGAGCAGAAAAATTGAAATCTTCGACACTACGCTTCGCGATGGCGAGCAAGTGCCCGGCTGTCAGTTATCAACCGATGAAAAGGTCGTGATTGCACGGGAGCTTGAGCTACTCGGAGTAGATGTTATTGAAGCGGGTTTCCCGATATCCAGTCCCGGTGATTTTCTTTCCGTAGTAGAGCTGTCCAAGGCAGTAAATGTAGGCGTATGTGCGCTGACACGCTCGAAGAAGGAAGATATAGATGTAGCAGGAGAAGCGCTGCATCATGCCAAACGCGGACGCATCCATACCGGTATTGGTTCTTCAGACATTCACATCAAGCATAAATTCAACACCACACGCGAGAAGGTTCTCGAACAAGCCGTGTGGGCTGTAGGTTATGCCAAATCAAAAGGTGTTGAAGTAGAATTCTTTGCCGAAGATGCGGGACGCGCTGACCTCGCGTTTTTAGCACAGATGGTGGAAGCTGTGATTGCTGCCGGTGCAGATGTAGTAAATATACCTGACACTACCGGCTATTGCTTACCACATTTATATGGCAAGCGTATTCAATACTTGTTCGATCATGTAAAGAATATACATAAGGCGACTATATCCGTACACTGTCATAACGATCTTGGTCTTGCTACCGCGAATACGATAGCAGGTTTGATGGCGGGCGCAGGACAAGCCGAAGTAACGATCAACGGTATTGGCGAACGTGCCGGTAATACTTCGCTGGAAGAAGTTGCCATGATCATCAAGACACACAAAGATCTTGGTTTACACACCAACCTGAAATCAGAAAAACTATATGCAATCAGCACACTGGTTTCGGATATGATGCGCATGCCGGTGCAACCGAACAAAGCTATTGTAGGTGCCAACGCATTTGCTCACTCATCCGGAATTCACCAGGATGGCTTTCTGAAGAACTCAGAGAACTATGAGATCATTAACCCGGCAGACGTAGGTGTGCCAACATCATCTATATTATTAACGGCACGTAGCGGCCGTGCTGCGCTGAAGCACAGACTTGAATTGCTCGGCTACCAGCCAAACAAAACAGAGCTCGATCAATTGTATGAGAATTTCCTGATCGTGGCTGACGAGAAGAAAAGCGTTAACGATGAAGACCTGGTTGCCATCGTAGCCAACACACCGCTGCTCGTTCAAAGCAAATAGAAACCAAACCAAATCGTTTATACCTCGGAGAGCGTCATCGTATGGTGACGCTTTTTTTTTTTGGAGCCGTTATCCGTGAATCGTTATCCGTTATTCGTAACCTGGACGGAAAGTTTGATCTGTTGTTTAAACCTCTTGAAAATTAACTCCTGATAACGAATAACGGTTAATAGATAACGGTTAACGTCCGTAACTCCCACTTATCGATTGTTTCTTCAGAGAGTTTATTTATCTTGAAGAAGATTTTTCTCTATGCAATCCTCTCTAAAAAAAATCCTGGTATCACTCTTGGTGTTGGCCAGCCTTTCGTCTTTTGCGCAGGAAATAGGACTTCAGCTTTATAGCCTGCGAAACCAGTTTGCCAAAGATGTACCCGGTACAATGGCCAAAATCAGATCCTTCGGAATAAAAGAAATCGAAATAGGAGATACCTACGGATTGTCCTTTCCCGAATTCATCAAGCTCATCGCACAAAATCAGTTGCAGGTTGTAAGCTATGGAACCGACTTTGAAAGACTCATGAATTTTCCGCAGTCTGTAGCGGACGATGCGCGCGCGTACGGAGCCAAGTTTGTTGTTTGCTACTGGATTCCACACAAAGGCGATACATTAACCCTGGAAGATATAAACAAAGCAGCAGCGGTCTTTAACAAGGCCGGAAAGGTGCTTGCTCAAAACGGATTGCTGCTATGCTATCACCCGCACGGCTATGAATTTCAGCCGCACGAAAAGGGAACGTTGTTCGACTATATGGTAGATACTTTTGATGCCCGCTATGTATACCTGCAAATGGATGTATTCTGGATCAAGCAGGCCGGGCAAGATCCTGTTGCATTGCTAAAACGATATGCTAACCGTTGGATCATGCTTCATTTAAAAGATCGTAAACCCGGCACCCCCGGTAGTAAAAACGGACGGGTAGATGTAGAGACTAATGTGATCTTAGGACAAGGCGATGTAGGGATTGATGCCATCATGCGAACAGCCAAGTCTATCGGTATAAAACATTACTTTATCGAAGATGAATCTTCGCGCTCGGAAGAACAAATCCCGGCAAGTCTTCGCTATTTGAAGTCGTTGAAGTAATAGAAAGTTGGGAGACGGAAAGTCCGAAGGTCGGGAAGCCTGAAAGTTTCGGGGTAAACATACTATATCTATACCTGTCACATTAAGAATATAAAGGAATTATAATCTTCAGAATTACTGTTTTAGTTTTTGTAATAGAATCTCCGGTATAGCTGCTATTTTTCTTTTCTCATAGTCAAAACATACTATACCTGTTTTGCCGCGGGCTACTTCTTTGCCGGTTTCTGTGTTTTCCAGCAAGTAATACATATCAAATCCGAAACGGGTAAACTCATCAATAGCAATTTTGACGGTAAGGCGATCGCCTAAAAATGCCTCCGACTTATATTGAATAGCGGCATCGGCTATAATTTGTCCGGTACTTCCTTCAAAGCTGATCTCATCTTTGAATCCGAGTGTGCGATATAAGACAATGCGTGCTTCCTGCATGATGGTGAGAACAGAGTCATTGCCCACATGCGCACCATAGTTGAGATCGGAAGCACGAACGGTAAGTTCGGTCGTGAAGATAAATGCATCCGGTAGAGTAATTTGTATACGAGCCATGGCGTGAAGTTATAAATTTCACGCCATGTGTATAGGGATTAAATCAGATAGACAGGTTAGGCTTTCTTAAAGCCTGCGTATCCTTTACAGTAATTCAATACGAAGGTATATTCCTTTAATATACTCATGCCGATGGATGCATGGTTATGCCACGGAGAATGAATGATACCCGTTTGAAGATTCGTCATTTCAAGCGAGGCGAGTTCAAGTCGGTCGGTTACAGTCTCAAACCCTTCAATCTCACCATTCAACCCGCGTCCCAGAATTTTTGTCGTTGCTCTGATGGAATAATTCTCCAGGTCGGTTGTTTTTAACAAGAGAGCAAGTGTAGAGCCGGTATCAATCATAAGGTCGCACACATGAGTTTTGTTTTTGTCTAGTACCACGCGGCAATCAATAATCGGCCTTGCATCGCTAATGCGTATCGGTACATGTATATATTCTGAACTCAGTGTAGCTGTTGATGCAGGCCGAAATGTAATCAATTGCTGGCGCGGGTTAAGCTCAACCTCAAATTTGGTAAAGATGTCGTACCCGATAACGCCATGCACATTATTATATACTCTGAAAAGATTCTGGTTGGGAATAATGATTACCGGAATTTTTTCGCCTAGCACTTTATCAATAGAAACCTTATTGTTTAAAGAGAGCGCACCATTAACAGGTCGGCCGGAACCGAGCCCTGAAAATTGTATCTTCTTGTCAGGTTCAAGGCTGAATAATTTCTGAAAGCGCTTTCCGAACAGCACCAGATTTCTGCATCCTGTATCCAGTATAAGGTTTACATGAATGGAGTCATTAATAATGACGGGCAGTAAAATGAGCTCATCTATATTCTTGTATCGGAATGATACTTCGTCTATATGATCAGGTATATAAAACCCTGCCCGGTTAGGAGCAGAGAACGATGGGAGGAACGAAACCAACAGCACATATGCTGCAACGAAATTTGTAAAGAACGCCTTCATACCAGGTAGCTTTTAGTATAGGAAAGCTACCCGTAAGTATAGTGCGGGGGCACACGCGTAAAGGCGGATTTTGAAATATAGGATAAGAATCGATTGCTGTTGAATTAATCAGGGTTACACTATAAGTCGGTATGCACATCGGTAATTATATAGTAACTCTATACCACCAGGCGTGTGATTTTTTGAGTACAGACAATAAAAAAATGCTGAAGATTTTTTTCTTCAGCATTTTTTACAGCCTAAACGTCCCGTTATCGGACGATTTATGTACGCTTATTTCTCTACAGGTTTACCTTTTAAGGTTTGTGCGAGCTTTACAGCTTCATATACATTTACCAAACCTCCGGTACTGCTCAATTCACTGAACGAAACCTGATCCTGCGAACCTGGCTTTGTTACTTTCAGGCCATCAAACTTCCGTGTTGACTTACGGATAATGTCTTTGACTTCAGAAGCATTCAGATCCGGGAAGTAGGAAAACAGAACAGCCGCTACACCCGCTGTTGCCGGGCTTGCCATACTGGTACCTTGCAGATCTTCGTATGTGTTATCAGGTGTTGTAGAGTATATCTGTACACCCGGAGAGAAAAGGTCAACTGATTTTTTTCCGTAGTTGGAGAATGAACCCACAAAGTTTTGATCAGCTCCCCATGATGATGCCCCGATCTCTAACCATGTTTTGGCTTCACCACCTTTTAAGAATTTACGGTTTGGATAGTTTGACTCAACATCTGTGTTGTCGCCATCATTACCAGCAGCATGCACCAGCAATACACCTTTTGACTCAGCGTATTTTACAGCCTTGTCAACAAGCTCTTTATTAGGAGAGAACGCTTTACCAAAACTCATATTGATCACTTTCGCACCGTTATCTACTGCATAAATAATAGCGTTGGCTATATCTTTATCGCGTTCGTCACCATTCGGTACAGCGCGCACAGACATGATGCGTACGTTATCAGCAATACCTTTTATACCTATATCATTTTTACGGTTGGCACCAATGATACCCGCTACGTGCGTACCGTGGCGCGCATCAGGACCTTTTACATCGTTGTTACCATAATTTTTCTCCGTAAGATTTTTAGGATCATCGCCCACCACTGTTCTTGAGTTGAACGTAAGGTTATAGCCATACTCTACAGCCACGCGGTAGTGGTCAACGCCTTCTCCCAACTGACCGATATAGCCATTGAGCTCTTCAATGAATTCACTTACCATGATATCGCCATCCACATTCTCCAATACTTTAGAAAGCGTTTCTTTAGCAAAGCGAAGTGTATCATCCGTAGCATTGATTGTAGCTAAAGAAGATTTACTTACAGGCTTACCGGTTTTTGCTTCCAGTAAGCTATCGCAGAAAGCGATGGTAGCGGCAGCATTTTTATAGAGTTCGAATTGCTGATTGTATTGATCGTATTGAGTTTTGTTGAATTCGAAATCGCGATCATATTTCGTTTTTACTTTCTTCCAGTAATCATACTCAGCCTTATTTTTTTTGCCGACACTCTTCTCATCAACATTCTCGTACTTCGGTTTCAGGCGTGCGTATTCACGTGTTACCTCGTACGTATCTTCATTTACGTTTCCGTTTTTCCCACCGATGAAATTCCATCCGTGTATATCATCTATATACCCGTTCTTGTCATCATCAATACCATTGCCCGGAATTTCATCTTCGTTTACCCACATAATGTCTTTCAGATCTTCGTGGTCTGCATCAATTCCAG
This sequence comes from uncultured Chitinophaga sp., assembly GCA_902168205.1. Lineage (GTDB taxonomy): Bacteria > Bacteroidota > Bacteroidia > Cytophagales > Cyclobacteriaceae > Ohtaekwangia > Ohtaekwangia kribbensis. The sequence continues at coordinate 131,992 of CABHOK010000018.1, forward strand.
AATCAATTACTGCTACCAATACCGTTTTGGAAGGCTTGTCTTTTAGTAATGTACTATATGTTTTTTCAACACTTAGCCCTTGTACATGGTCCGTTGCGGGATCGCGTAAGAACCAATCCTGCGGAGCAGTAATTGTGTCTGCCTGTGAAGTTTCTGTCTGAAAAGCATAGCTGGTGGTGCCTAACAGGCCCGCTGCCGCAAAGAGCATGAGCCGCAAAGTTTGATTTATCATAATACGTTGGTTTTCAAGTAAACAAGGGTGCAATTTAAACAGTTGAGGTTTAAATAGAATTCGATTTACACAGGTGGTTTTAAGTTTCCAAAAAATGCAAAAGCCTTGCCGAACTTACTTCAGTGAGAGATGAAAGAAGAGGCATAGGTGCGACAAAAATAGTAAGACCATCTTTGATATTGAATTCTAACCGCTACAGCTTATGGTATATGTCTTTATCTCAGTGATATGCTTTTTCGGGCTGTTTTTCTGGCAAGTAGGTAAACTTGCAAGTAAAAATATCGAGTAGATTCTGTTGAGGAAAATTTTCTTCAACTCGCAGCTCTAAGGTATAAGAATATATTTTCAGGGAAGAAACGTGCAAGGTTGATTATTTCCACTCTCTTACAAGCCTGCCCAGCGTTTTAATTCCTTCTTCGATGGTGTCGTCCCATGGAGCACCATAGCTTAATCTAAAGCAGTTCTCAAATCGCCCTTGTGTTGAAAAAATTTGCCCGGGCGCAATACCAATGTTATGTTTCAATGCGCGCTTGTGTAATTTAAACGCATTGACCTTTTTATTCATTTCGATCCATAGCGTAAATCCTCCCTGCGGACGTGTTACCCGCGTATCATCCGGAAAATATTCTGATACCGCCTGCAGGTAACGAAGCGATTGTGTATGCAAAGCCTTTCGTAGATGCCGGAGATGTAATTCATACCGACCGTTGCTTAGAAAATTAGCAATGGCTGCCTGCGTAAGTGTATTGGTAGAAACAGAGTGCATGCGCTTAAGCCGCATAACACGTTCTTTAAATTTACCCGGTATAGTCCAGCCGATACGATAACCCGGAGCCAGTGATTTTGAGAATGATGCACAGTGAAGTACAAGTCCTTTCTTATCAAACGTCTTGCACGTCTTCGGGCGAGTCTTGCCGAAATATAGCTCGCCATATATATCGTCCTCAATGAGAGGTATATCTTTCTTGGCCAGCATATCCACCAGTTTCTTCTTGCGATCATCCGGCATACAACTGCCGAGTGGATTATTAAAGTTATTCACGAACAGGCAAGCCTTGATGTCAAAGCGTGGTATAGCTTGTTCAAGATAATCTATATCAATGCCCAGCAGCGGGTCTGTTGGTATTTCTACTACCTTTAGTCCATGACTTTCCATCACCTGGAAAATGGCATAGTAGGTTGGTGTTTCGATAGCAACTGTATCACCTGGTTTGGTAACAGCTTTAATACAGAGTGACATGGCTTCAACAGCACCAGCCGTAACCACTATATCATCTTCACTCGGTGCACCGCCCCAGTTAAAAGCTTGCCGCGCAATCTGCTTGCGCAATGCAGCATTACCTTGCACATTTTCATAGTTGAGACAACAGGTTGGTGACTCGCGTATAGCCTGCAGCGCAGCTTTATTCAATTTGGCAGTCGGGAGTAATTTGATGGAAGGCGTAGCCAATGAAAAGTTAGTAACACCCTTTGCATTCAGGTCGCGGTATACACTGTTGATCATGTCATCAACACTTACCGGCACAGCATCATCCGAAGGCTCGCATACCTGTGGTATATCTAATGTATGTTCGCGTGAATATTTAACATAGTACCCTGACTGCGGACGTGCTTCGATCAATCCTTTACTCTCTAAAAGATAATATGCCTGAAAGGCCGTACTTAGACTTATACCCTGCTCTTTGCTAAGCGCACGTACCGATAGAAGTTTATCGCCAACCTTCAGCACTTTCTTCTCAATGAGCGATTCTATCCGTTCTGCCACCTCGGTATATTTGTGATCGGTTTTTACTTCGAGTACGTCTTTCATAAAATAGTTTTAAGCTGCGAGCGTTTTAAAGGCAACTGGCTGCAAGCTACTGGCTACAGGAAATAGCCGTGAGTTTTTAGTTTCGAGCCTTTTGGCGACTCCACAAAAATACGCAGCTAAGAGCCGTAAAGTTTCTTTAACAGAAAAACTTCTTGCAACGGGCAGCTAGTAACCAGTAGCTAATTTACGCTGTTTTGTTTCATGCAACAACGGGTAAATGTTTTACGTTTGGCTTCGTTAATTAATCTTTTCTTTTTGAAACAGCTTCATCAGGCAATCGAGAATCAATTTGCGTTGCACGGTTCGGAAACGAAGTTTGTGTCGTTTGTAAAACAGTTCGTATGGTTTGGATATTTGCAGGCTGTGTCGTGCATCTTTCCGGTGTTGATTTTTATTTCGCTTGCGCTGTCATCGCCTTTGCACCTGGGTATACCGCGTTACGATCTTTTGCTGATCGTCTGTATCATCGCGCAGGTAATCATGTACAAGACTGGTCTCGAAACACGAGACGAAGTTCTGGTGATTACACTTTTTCATTTGTTGGGACTGGTGATGGAGCTGCACAAAGTACACCGCGGATCATGGTCATACCCGGAACATGCGTACACCAAAGTTATAGGCGTGCCGCTATATGCCGGCTTTATGTATGCCAGTGTGGGAAGCTATATCTGCCAGGCATGGCGCAACCTCAAACTTGACACTGTATATTGGCCCAATAGTATATATACAATCGGGGTGGGGGCAGCTATATATCTTAATTTTTTTACCAATGCCTTTATTGCCGATCTGCGACTTTACATTGCGCTTGTGCTGATCGCGGTTTTCTGGAGGACTAGATTCTCTTTTAGACTCCATCAGAAAATATACTATATATCAGCACTGCTTTCGTTCACTATTATTGGCTTCTTTATATGGCTTGCTGAAAACATTGCGACCTTCTTTGGTGCATGGAAATATGCCTACCAGCACAAAGGCTGGCAGATAGTAACGTGGCACAAAATTACTTCGTGGAGTTTGATGGTAATTGTAAGTATAATTATCGTGGGCGAATTGAAGCGGCTAAAGGAGAAACGATCTGATCAAAGCACGTCAAAACTCCAGGAATAGGACGAATCGAAGCTGATGTTAAGCTGGTTACGCTCCGACCAATCAACGTTTTTCAACGATAAGCCGTCAAAAGCATAAACGATGGACTCCCGGTAAAGTCGTAAATTGCATATCCCGGAATGTTTATACATAGGCATTTCGACTTATTCTACAGCTATGAGACAGGCTCTTACCTCCCGGACCCTTATCCGCACCACGGTGTTGCTGTTGCTCTCAACAGTATCAGGCTGTGATAAAAGCAGAACCTTTACCGTTCGTACCGAGACTATAAAAGTAGAATCGCTTGACCAGATTGTGCTGGTAGCTGATGCTGTGGTAAAACCTCTTTTATATACCCATGTTTCAGGCCTTGAAAAACTTCCGGTGCGAAAAGCGAAAGCGAAATTTATATCGGCTGTATTACCTTCTATACTGGTTGCCAAGCATGAAATCGAGCAGCGTAGAATTAGAATTGAGACACTGCGCGCAAAGAAATCCTGGAACGAAACTGACAGCGCGCTCTACATTGATTTAAAGAATCGGTATCGCGCCAAAGATATTGATGATTTGTTGGTGCGAACACATACACTACCCACAAGCATTGTTTTGGCGCAAGCTGCCGTGGAAAGCGGCTGGGGTAAATCCCGCTTTTTTCTGCAGGCAAACAATTTGTTTGGTGTGTGGTCTTTCAACACAAATGAATCGCGCATCGTAGCAAGACGTACACGCGAGAACAAACGTATATACCTGCGCGCGTATCCGGATATGTCCAAATCAATTATCGATTACTTCGAGATACTCGCACGATCACGTTCCTATAAAAGTCTGCGCGAAGCACGCAAACAAACGGAAGACCCACTGGAGCTACTTCCGCATTTGAAAAATTACTCCGAACGGAGATCAGCCTATACCAATCAATTGAAGAAGATAATTCTGCGCAATAACCTCAAGCAATTTGATAGTTATGTGATCGACCCGCAGTACCTGGTTGAAGATTGATCTGGTTTATACGTTCATTCTTTTCAAATATACCCCTCTCGCTATGCCGCGTTTTCATATTTCTCTTTTATTCATTCTTATTCTTTCCTGCTCTGGTAAACCTGTATCGAATAGCACAGAGGAAATTGTAAGCAGCGACAAGGAGGTTGTCTGCTTTATATACCATCGGTTTGGCGATTCACGTTACCCATCTACCAACACACCGGTAAAAGATTTTGAAGCCCATCTCGCATACCTGAAGAAGAATAATTTTCAGTTGCTTACTTTCTCGGAAGCAATTGAATATTTGCAATCAGATAAGCCCGCACGTAAAACAGCTGTGATCACTATCGATGATGCCTATAAGACTTTCTACGAACGTGGGCTACCGCTACTGAAAAAATATAGTATACCGGCTACACTTTTTATCAATACGAAAACCGTTGGCGGAGGTGACTATATGAACTGGGCGCAACTGGAAGATGCAATCAAACATAAAGTTGAAATCGGCAACCATACCCACTCGCATGATTTCTTCCTGAATCAGTCAGCAGCAACACGCTATAAAACTTTTAAGGATGAGATTGAATTAAGTCAAACGATCATCAGCGAAAAACTCAACACGAAGCCCATAGTATTTTCATATCCTTACGGTGAGTTCGATACAAAGATGAAAGACATTGTGAAAGAGGTCGGATTTATAGCAGCAGCAGCACAGAATTCAGGTGTAATGTATAGTGGCGATGATCTTTTTGAATGTCCGCGTTTTCCGATGTCCGAGTCGTATTCTGCGAAAGATAAATTTATAGAGAAAGCCTCCATGAAAGCATTGCGTGTAAAGAAGCGTTCGCCCAATGACTATATAATGCCGAAAGGTAATCAGCCACTGTTAACCTTAACGTTTGATGGTGAAGGATTGCGCCTGAACCAACTACAGTGTTTTGTGCAGGGAGGTGAGTGCGCACTCGATGTTGTCGACAAGCAAAAAGTAGTGGTAACCCTCCAGGCTGCTAAACCCATGACGAAGAAAAGAAGAACCCTCTACACTATAACAGTTCCTGATAAGCAGGGTATATGGCATTGGTATAGTCACTTGTGGATAAATACTGCGGTAGACTAAATTGTATTGATGAAAGGCGTTGGAAGGATATAAAATTTTGTTGCAGGATCGCTAAGCAAATTGCAGTCTACATCGCAATGCGTTGCGATGTAAGTAAATTTCGCTGTCAAAATATATTTTAATTTTTGTCATCCTATAGGAACCAATCTGCGTTTAACTAAGTGAAATTCGAAAATGAAACTCACCGGTAAAAAAAGTATAGAACCCGGTTTCCTTCTGAGCATATTTCGAATAGAGTAAAGATTATGAACACGTCCATGTAAAGAGTACACCAGTTGTAAAAACAAGTAAGCCGATTAAAGGCGAACCTTATTTCTCTCTCTCTCTCTCTTTTTCAAATATACATTTTAAAATAAAATATGATTAGACTGACAATTGCGGTCGGGTTTCTGACCGTGTTCGGTATAGTAGGCTATGCTTTGGTACTACTGCTGACAAATTATTTCGAACAGAAAAATAAACCTAGTAATAACAAATCTAACCAAACAACTATCTAAACATGAATCCATCACTTAAACCCAAGATTGTACTGGCTGTAGTGCTTATTTTCAGTATGGTGTTATTCTTCATCGTCAATCCATTTTCATGGAATGATGCGGGTAACCGTACCGTTGTAGAACGTACTACCGGTGAACAGATCGTACAGTTTGCTCCCGGTATATTTTATGCCGGCTTCTTTGCCAAAGAGAAGGAGTGGCCGAACCAGATCTCCGTTACATACCAGGAAGAAAATCCTAAACTTGACCTGGAAGACAACGGTATAGAGGTAGGCAAGATCATGATCCGTTTCAGCGATGCCACTACAGCTGATGTAAAGGGTATCACGCAGTTTATTCTGCCATCGGATGAAAAAGAAATGATCCTGATTCACAACACACACCGTACACCGCAGTCGCTGGTGGTAAAGCGACTTGCTCCTTATACCAAAGAGTGTTTGCAATCATCGGCTCAGTTGATGAGCAGTGAGAAACACTACGGAGGTGGTCGTGCGCAGATGGCGCAGGATTTTATGGATCAGCTTAAAGAAGGCGTATACCTGTTGAAAACTGAAGAGAATGTAGTATTCGATTCGTTGGAACAGGAGAAGAAAAGAATATATCAGACCGAAATCCAATTCGACAAAAAAGATGGTGCTCCGAAACGTAAGCTATCTTCTATAAAAGAATATGGTATTACGGTAGCCGATGCAGCGATCACCGATGTTGACTACGAAGATAAAGTTGACCAGAAGCTTACCAAGATCATCGATGCCGTTACAAAGTCTTCAATCTCTAAACAAGAGTTGATGACGGCCCAACAGCAAACCTTGACAGCGAAAGCGAAAGGTGAACAAGCGCTCGTTGAAATTGAGTATCAACAGAAACAGGATCAGATCAAGCAGGTTGTAGAAGCTGAAACAAAAGTAAAAGTTGCTGAACAGGATAAGCAACAGCAGAAGATCGCCTACGAAGGTGCTATACTGGAGTCTAAGAAAATAAAGGAGCTCGCAGATGCCCAGGCATATGCACGCGCCAAGATCATGCAGGCTGACGGTGCATTGGAAATGAAACTGAAAGCACAGGTAGAAGTACAAAAAGTCTGGGCCGATGCCTTTAGTAAATATACCGGTGCAATTGTACCCCAGATACAAACAGGCGGTACCGGCACAACCAACGGTGCACTTAACTTCATGGACCTGATGACAGCCAAAACAGCCAAAGACTTCGCACTAGATCTGAAGAACAAAAATTAATAATAGTATCTATACTATATATCCTCAAAAGAGCGGAAGCAATTCCGCTCTTTTTTGTTTTTATAATATATACCCTTTTTCAATCACTCACACTCACCTCTGCATTTTACTTCTTACTCCTTGCTCCTTACTTCCAACTCCTCACTCCTTCCAACTTTTGACTTCCAGACTTCCCGACTTCTTTAACTTCCCGACTTTCGGACCTCCGAAACTGATCTGGTCAAAATAAACAAAACTGAAACTGTTTTTTTTACGTAATAACTTCAAGATTTGAGTCACAGTTCACACACTTTAACCCTACGTACTTGAAAAAAGAACTACTATTTGCGTACATCGCCTTGGCTGCAATCTGCATCATCTGGGGAACCACCTATTTGGTGATGCGAATGGCTGTTGTTGAATTTCCTCCGTTCCTGTTTGTTTCGGTTCGTCAAATCATTGCCGGATTGATCCTCGCAGGTTTCATGCTTACTATTGGTAAGGTAAAATTGCCGGCCGGCAGTGCATATCTTATACGTCAGGCTATTGCAGGGTTCTTCATGATTACACTCGGCAATGGTTTGGTAGCGTGGGCTGAAGTACATATACCCAGCGGTGTGGCAGCAGTAATCTGTTCGCTGATGCCCGTCACAGTAATTCTTATTAATCTCTCTATAAATAAAGACGAACGTCCTACGGTACCCATTATGCTCGGGGTCGCCATTGGTATGGTCGGAATAGTTCTCATCTTCAGTGAACACATCGGTGAGTTTACACGCATTGAATATATACTCGGTATCATCGTGACATTTGTAGCCGTATTGAGCTGGGCCAGTGCCAGTATATGGATGAAGAAGCAGAACACTGAAAATTCGAATCCATTTTTAAACGCAGGTCTTCAAATGTTTTTCGGAGGTATATGGATGATTCCGCTGTCGCTGATCTTTGATGATCTGAGTGATGTGCAGTGGACAGCATCGGTTGTATATCCGCTTATATATCTGATCGCGCTAGGATCGATTGTAGCGTATGCGTGTTACTCGTACGCCCTTCGAAAATTACCCATGACCATCGTATCGCTCTACGCATACGTGAATCCGCTGGTAGCCGTAGTGTTGGGCTGGGTAGTACTTGATGAGAAACTCAACATGAAGATCTGGGTAGCCATTCTGCTAACCGTAGCCGGTATATATATCGTTAACCGGGGCTATCAGTTACGCGATGCCTGGAAAGCACAATTCAGTCGATAGCCATGGAATCCATATTGTTTCAGACTACTGACTGGACAACCGTACCAGTCACGGAGCACCGTGGCGAACAAGGTATAGCGCTGTGGCAAACAAAACAGTATAATGGCTTGCGCATACGACTTGTGGAGTATTCCGTGGGGTACAGAGCTGATCATTGGTGCAAGGCCGGCCATATTGTATATTGTATAGAAGGTGAAATGATTTCGGAGCTTGCGGATGGAAGAATATTTATACTGTCTAAAGGAATGACGTATCAGGTTTCTGATAACGTCAGCATGCATCGCTCGTATTCCGAGAACGGAGTGAAGCTGCTGATTATCGATGGCGACTTTCTGAAAGCAAAGAATAACGCAAACCTGGCCTCTAATCCCTGGAAAATATAGTCTGACGATGAATATAAAACTGGCAACAACAAAAGAAGATATACTGAAATGCTGGGATGTGATAAACGTACTGCGACCACATCTGCAACCGGAAGCATTTGCTGATACCGTACTGGAGATGTTGCAGGAAGGTTACAAACTTGCGTTTATCGAGAAAGATGGAAAGGGCGCTGCTGCGATTGGCTATCGCTATCAGAACTTTCTGTATAATGGCAAACATATATACATCGATGATCTGGTAACACTTCCGGCTTATCGTAAACAGGGACTTGCCGCAGCATTGCTTGACTTTGTGGATGCCGAAGCGCGTGCGAACGGATATAAATGTGTAACGCTTGATTCCGGGCATCACCGAAATGATGCGCACAGACTATATCTAAACAAAGGATTTATAATAAGCAGTCATCATTTTTTAAAGAATTTATAGTGAGTGTATGATACAGGTGAGTACGACCATATCCGTTCGTGAATACGAACCCCAACATCAACCGTGGTTTGAGAAATTCAACCGCGCATGGATCGAACGCTATTTCTGGATGGAGCCTATTGATTTTGAAGTGTTGCAGCATCCCGACAAACACATCCTCGCCCACGGTGGCGCTATACTCATGGCCTATGCCGGTGAAGATGTAGCCGGTACTGTTGCGTTAAAATATGTGTCACCCGGTATATATGAATTTACCAAGATGGCCGTGGACGAAAAATTTCAGGGACTGAAGATCGGACGACTGCTCGCGGAGACTGCCATTGTAAAAGCAAAGTCGATGGGAGCGCACAAGATCATTCTCTATTCGCATACAAGCCTCGCGACTGCTATCGGGTTGTATAGAAAGTTAGGTTTTATAGAAGTACCCGTGGATGGTCCCTATAAACGGAGTGATATCAAAATGGAGTTAACGGCATTATGAGTATAGAAACAAGAAGAGCAACTCTGAATGATAAAAGTGCCCTCTGTGTACTGGGTATAAAAACGTTTAAAGACACGTTTGATGAGCACAATACTGCTGAAGATATGGAGCGGTATATAGCCGAGGCTTTTTCGGATGAGCAGATTGAGAAAGAACTACAGGAAGAAAAAACAGTTTTCTTTCTGGCAGAAGATGGCGACCGTGTTGCCGGCTATGCCAAAGTACGCGAAGGCGAGAAACAGGATGCGCTTGGCAATAGGCGGGCGCTGGAGCTCCATCGCATTTATGTAGATAAAGATTACCTGGGCAAACGAATCGGAAATATACTGCTCGAGGCATGTCTTGACTATGCAAAAAAGACAGGGTATGAAACGGTATGGCTTGGCGTATGGGAGCACAACCACCGGGCTATTGCTTTTTATACTAAACATGGTTTTAAAAAATTCGGCGAGCACGTGTTTGTATTGGGTGCCGATGAGCAAACGGACTGGTTATTAAGGAAAGATATAGTATAGAATTAGATGATTCGATTTCGAGAGGCAACGCTGCACGATCTGCCGGTGATTGTTGCTATCTACAACACAACCATTGCAGGCAGAATGGTAACGGCCGATACAGAGCCGATAACAGCAGAGAGCAGAATAAAATGGTTTGAAGACCATTCACCGGCAGCACGGCCGTTGTGGATGGTGGAAGATGAAAGTGGTGAAGCGGTAGGGTGGGTAAGTATACGCTCGTTTTATGGACGCCCCGCCTATAAGGCAACAACGGAGATCGCCATATACCTGAAACCGGAATGCCGGGGAAGAGGAGTGGGTAAAATAGTTTTGCAGGAAGCTATAGAGCGGTGTCGCACGTTGGGAATTAAGACATTGCTCGGTTTCATATTTGCGCACAATGAGCCAAGTCTGAAACTGTTTAAGCAATACGGTTTTGAACAATGGGCCTTGCTGCCAGATGTAGCCGAACTGGATGGTATACAACGAAGTTTAGTGATACTAGGAAAACGAATAGCAGATTAAACATGAAGAAACTTGCCTGGTTCGAAAGACAATTTACCTTCGGTTTACCGCCGGGCATGCTTCCGTTTTACCTGGAGCGACTCAGTGGTACAGCAGTTCGCATAGCCGGAAAGGTAAAAGATATTTCAGAAGATATACTTTCTGAAAAGCTGAATGACAAGTGGAGTATAAAGCAAAATATAGGACACCTGGCGGAGGTAGATGAGATTGCCTTGCAACGGATAGACCAGATGTTGCAAGGAGTGCCGGTAATGTTGCCTGCTGTGTTTGAACCGAAAGATTATAACCCGTTGCCAGTACGTGAAGTGTTGCAATACTTTGAAGAAAACAGGAAGAAGAATCTTGCAAAGTATGAAAGTCTGCAGGATGAAGACTTGATAAAGTCATCGCTTCACCCGCGACTGCAGGTACAAATGACTCCGGTAGATCTCGCGTTCTTTGATGCCGAACATGACGACCACCACCTCGTGATGATCCATGAAATTCTTGAGGCGAAGAAGCGCTAAAGGAACAGGAGTATATATAGTCTGAATTTCCACTACTCAACCATACACCGATGTCCAGAAAAATTACAATTGTTGCGTTCGACAAATTTACAGATGTAGATGTATACCTCGCCTGGGACCTGTTCAATCGGGTCAAACTGGTCGATGATTCGTGGCTTGTCAAGATTGTCGGTACAGAAAAGGTTCATACTTCTGTAACAGGACTTCCCTTGCACATTCACGGTATGATTGAAGAATGCGCAACGGCCGATATAGTATTCTTCGCCAGCGGACCAGGCACACGAAAGTTAATTCGCGACAAGGAGTATTTGAGTCGCTTTACCCTCGACCCGAAGAAGCAATTGATCTGCTCCATGTGTTCAGGTTCGTTAATACTCGCGGGTTTGGGTTTACTCAATGATATTACTGCTACCACCTATCCAACGGCTATTGAAGAATTGAAATCATTTGGCGTAACGGTAGAAGAGAAACCACTGGTAGTGCATGGAAATATAGCAACGGCAGCAGGATGTCTTGCCGCGATTGACCTGGTGGGTTGGGCCATCGAACGGACGCTTAACACACTGGCAAAAGATGAAGTGATAGCATCGGTTCAGCCGGTAGGTAAAGGATTGGAGTGTATATATTAATGAATCTGAAATATAGTCTCGCATGAACAACGTAGCACTGATCATAGTCGATTTTCAAAATGGCTTTGACGAGGTAGACTATTGGGGAGGTAATCGAAACAATCCGAAAGCCGAAGAGAACGCAAGAAGACTGCTGGATGTGTGGCGCGAACGAAAGTTACCACTTTTCCATATCAAGCACGATTCGATCAATATTAAATCCAAACTGGCGCCCGGTCAATGGGGAAACGAGATCAAGGAGATTGTCAAGCCGTTACCCGGAGAATTAGTTATCTCCAAAAGTGTGAATAGCGCTTTTATAGGTACTGACCTGAAGCTGCGACTGGATGCACAAAAAATAAAATCGGTGGTGATCGTGGGATTACAAACGGATCACTGCGTATCAACGACTGCGCGTATGGCTGGTAATTTTGGTTATGATACCATTGTGATTTCTGATGCAACAGCAACTTTTGACCGCGTTGGAATTGACGGTGTAAAAATTCCTTCATCTGTAATTCACACTGTCCATCTTTCAAGTTTAAACGTTGAGTTCGCTACCGTACTCACCACCGGAGAATTACTTCAGAAAATTCAAATAGAAACGTATGCTTAACCAGGTTCTCAAAACTATATTCAACCGCGATCTCACCAAACTCCGAACAGAGATTGCATCCTATAAACAGGAGGCTAACCTGTGGAAAATTGAGAAAGATATCGCAAATCCTGCCGGTAATCTTTGTCTTCACCTGGTTGGCAATCTCAATACGTATATAGGTGCTATACTGGGCAACTCGGGCTATATACGAAACCGTGACCTGGAGTTCTCAGCCAGAGATATACCCAAAGAAGAGTTGCTTCGTAAAATAGACGAAACAATAAAAGTAGTAGAACGCGTACTTGATACGTTAACACCGGATCAATTGAAGGAAGAATATCCGCAGTTGGTTCTGGCTGAAAAGACTACAACGGAATTTTTCCTTGTTCATTTGGCAACGCACCTCACGTATCATCTCGGACAGGTTAATTACCACCGCAGATTGATTGATAGTGATAAGAAGTAAGTATATAAATTAATTGGTACCAGCATGTACACGCCAAAATATTTCAGGAACGAAGACGAACACGCTGTAAAGGAATTTATCCGGCAGAATGGCTTTGGCATTTTGATAAGCGCAGCAAATGGGAATCTTTTGGCAACACATATACCATTGGAGTTATCGGCAGATGGTACAAAACTCTCGGGCCATATCTCGAAGGGTAATGCACAGGGGAAAGATTTGTTAAAAGCAATGGAAGTGCTGGTGATCTTTAGTGGTCCGCATACCTATATATCTTCTTCGTGGTACGATCATGCCAACGTGCCAACCTGGAATTATATAGCGGTACATGTGTATGGAACTATTCGCCTGATAGAAGGGGAAGAACTGTTTCATTCGCTGGAGCAATTGATGAATAAGTATGAAAGACATTCTGCTGATCCGGTTACGGTAGAAAAACTTACACCTGCCTATATGCAACAGGCTATGAAGGGTGTAACGGGATTTGAGATCAACATCACGAAGATTGAAGCAACTCACAAACTTTCGCAGAATCGTGATCGTAAAAACTATGCAAACATTATTCATGAATTGGACCAGCGTGGCGATCATGATTCCGCAGCGATAGCAGATGCTATGCGCGCTAGTCAATCATCCTTGTTCAAAGACTAAATTAAATTCAGCGATGCATCAACTTTTAGAGAACGATAAAAAACAATTCAAAGCTATACTGCAGGACGCGGTGAAGGTGGCGGAAGAATATCTGGAACGGCAAAATTCGCTGCCACCCGGCCGATTTGTTAAAGATATAGTACTGGAAGATTTACCCTTGAAGGGTGAAAATGCTTTGAAGACTATACAATACTTCAAACAGCACTACGCTCCGTATATAACAAATAGTGCAGGGCCGCGATACTTTGGTTTTGTAACCGGAGGTTCTACACCGGCAGCCGTTGCCGGTGATTGGCTGGTAAGTGCTTTCGATCAAAATGCTTGTGGCAGCAACGATACGATAGCACCGCAGGTAGAGCGCCAGACTATACATTACTTTAAACAACTCTTTGGTCTTGACGATGCTTACTTCGGCAGCTTTGTTACAGGAGCAACCGTGTCCAATCAGGTAGGCCTCACGTTGGGGCGTCAGTGGGTAGGCGAGCAGTTGGGTATAGATTTTAGTCTCGAAGGTGTATACGGTGTTGCACCGGTAAAGGTCGTGAGCGCTACGCCACATTCCAGTGTGCTCAAGTCAATGGCCGTGCTGGGTATGGGGAAGAATACACTTGTTAAAATTGATACACTTCCCGATCGCGAGGCAATAGATATACTGGCGCTTGAAAAATATCTGCAGTCAGTGAATTCCCCGGTTATAGTGGTTGCCAATGCAGGTACGGTGAATACAGTTGACTTCGATGACCTGGAGGCGATCGGTAAATTGAAAGCAAAGTATAATTTCTGGTTGCATGTAGATGCTGCTTTCGGTGGCTTTGCTGCGCTCTCTGAAAAGTATGCGCACCTCATGCAAGGTATAAATCATGCTGATAGTATAACGATCGATGCACACAAATGGCTAAATGTACCATACGATGCCGCGATGCAGTTTACACGCCACAAAAAACTACAACTGAAAGTATTTCAGAACAGCGCGGCATACCTTGGTGATCCTGAGCAAAGTCCGGATTACTTTCACTATACTCCCGAGAACTCACGCAGGTGGCGCGCGCTGCCCTCATGGTTTACAATCAAGGCCTATGGTAAGGAAGGGCATCGTGAAATTGTAGAACGAAATTCTGCATCAGCATATAGCCTTGGAGAAAAGATAAAGCACTCGGAAGATTTTAAACTGCTGGCACCCGTGCGCATGAATGTAGTTTGCTTTACGCTGAAGAAAACAACGAGCTTCGATGAAGTGCGTGCATTCCTCAACGCAGTTCGCGATGATGGTCGCGTATTCTTTACACCAACGCTATATAAAGGTACGCCCGCGATCCGTGCAGCGATATCGAACTGGCAAACAACGGAGGCCGATATACAACTTGCTTTTGATGTGCTGAAAGAAGTGCTGCACGCAAAAAAGAAGATAACAGTAAGCACGTAAACACGTATAAACGTAAAAACATAAACACGAAAAAAGCTACTTTGCGAAATTAAGTTTGCTCTTTTGGCGGAATACAAAAGATTTATGGTCTGCAGCATAAAATATAGCTTCAGGCAGGGATATGTCGCCAATAATTGTGAAATTTCACCCAGTAACTCTTTAAATCATGACAACATTAACAACTTCAATCCCAGTGCAGCGTGTTGCAAAATCAAGAATCAAAGAAGTTGATTTTAACAACCTGGAATTTGGTAAATACATTGCCGATCACATGGTGATGGCCGATTTTAAAGATGGTAAATGGCATGAACCCGCAATTGTGCCGTTCGGTGATATACTCATGAGTCCGGCCATGTTATCACTACACTATGGTCAGGCAGTGTTCGAAGGCATGAAGGCTTTCTATATGAATGATGGTAACATCAATATATTCCGTCCGCAAAGACACCATCAGCGTTTAAACAGATCTCTTGATCGCATGTGCATGCCACAGGTCAGTGAGGAAATGTTTTTACAATCGCTGCGCGCGTTGATTGAATTGGACAGAGAATGGATACCGAAAGCTGAAGGTTCATCATTCTATATCCGTCCGTTCATGTTCGCGTATGAGGCACGCCTCGGTGTTAAAGTAGCCGATCATTTTAAATTCTTTATCATCAACAGTCCGGTAGCAGCATACCAGGCTAAACCATATCGCCTGAAAGTAGAGGATACGTATGTACGTACAGCGGAAGGCGGAACCGGTTTTGCTAAATGTGCCGGTAACTATGGCGGAGCTTTCTACCCGACCCAGATCGCGCGTGAAGAAGGCTTTGATCAGATCCTGTGGACCGATCACAAAGAACATAAGTATATAGATGAAGTAGGCATGATGAACGTGATGTTCGTGATCAACGGAAAACTCGTTACACCCAAACTTACTACTGCTATATTGGATGGTGTGACCCGCGATACAATCCTTACGCTTGCCAAAGATATGGGGGTAACGGTAGAGGAACGCAGAGTAAGCATCGATGAAATTGAAGCAGGCTTGAAAGATGGTTCGGTAACCGAAGCCTTCGGAACAGGTACCGCAGCCGTTGTGGCTCCGATTGCCGTGATCAAGATCAAAGGAAATGATCTTACTGTACCGGTGGCTGGTCCTGACAGCTTCCAGCTTCGCGCCAAGAAAAAACTGAATGATATTCGCATGGGTGCTGAACCTGATAAGCACGGTTGGAACTATATCATCCATGTATAACAGATAGAAGAGAAATTTTTGTGTGGACCTCATCCTAACATGTTCTCTTTTCGCAGGAGAATATGACTCAGGGGTGAGGTCTTCTTTTTGACTATAAAGTATATATGTTCGGATCGAAAAAAAGAGCTGTCCTTTTTAAAGGCAAAGATTATCCCCTCGAAATTCAGGAAATAAAAAAGCCCAGACTGGTAAAAGACCAGGTACTGGTGCGTATACATCACGCGGCATTGAATCACCGTGATATATGGATCACGAAAGAACAGGCGCAGCATTTTCCGGATGGAATTGTTTTGGGTTCTGATGGCTGTGGTGTTATTGAAGATGTAGGGGAGGATGCTGATCCGATGCTGGTGGGACTTGAGGTGGTAATCAACCCGAGTCTCGAGTGGGGCGATAACCCGATGGTGCAAGGCGATAAATTCAAAATACTCGGCTTCCCGGATAACGGAACCTTCGGTGAATACCTCGCCATCTCCAAGAAGTATATATTTGAAAAACCGGAGCATTTGTCATCCGAGCAATCGGCAGCTGTACCGTTGTCGGGATTGACTGCGTATCGTGCGTTGTTCTCCAAAGCCCGCATGCGATCAAAAGAGAAAGTATTGATCACCGGTATAGGGGGTGGTGCAGCGTTGTGGGCCTTGCAATTTGCCACAGCTTACCACGGAAGAGTATATGTAACATCAGGCTCCGATGAAAAGATTGAAAAAGCAAAAGCACTAGGAGCGATTGGTGGATTTAACTATAAAGATCCCGAGTGGGCTATAAAGGCACAGAAAGAAACCGGTGGCGGATTTGATATCATTATCGACAGCGCGGGTGGTGATCAATTCAATAAACTTATCGAACTCGCTTTGCCAGGCGGACGCATTGTAAACTTTGGCCGCACGGCTGGTAACATCACAGAAGTTGCTACACGTCTGCTATACTGGAAACAACTCTCTATTCATGGTACTACGATGGGTACACGCGATGAATTTTTGTCGATGCTTGACTTTGTAGAAGGCCGCAAGATTATACCGGTAATAGATAAGGTATATCCAATGGACCAGGTACACGAAGCTTTTGCGCGCATGGAGAATGGCGATCAGTTTGGAAAGATTGTATTGAAGATTGGTAAATAAGATGAATATACTGAAAGAATATATCGCTGATGGTTTTACGTACAGCTCCGATCGTACAAAGATTGATATAGCGTATGTGCATCGCATAGTATCAACACAATTATACTGGGCTAAAGGTATACCGTTTGATACGGTGAAACGCTCCGTTGAGAATTCGCTCAGCTTTGGTATATATACTAATGGACAACAGGTTGGTTTCGCCAGACTGGTAACAGATTACGCCACCTTTGGATACCTGGCCGATGTATTTGTGGATGAGCAATACCGCGGCCGCGGCCTGTCGAAGACGTTGATGGAATTTATTTTCGGTATAGACGAGCTGAAAGTCTTCAGACGAATGGTGCTCGTAACGCGCGATGCACACACACTATACGAACGCTATGGTTTTACATCGCTGAAGACTCCGGACACCTATATGGAGTTACACAGACCTGAAGTATATAGTCAAACATAAAATATCCGCCATGGAAAAATTCCCGATTACCGATAGAACAGAGATCACGCGTCTTGCGAAAAGAGGTATATATGATAAGGACACCGTTTACGCTATACTGGATGAGGCTATGTTTTGCACGATCGCGTATGTGCGCGATGGAATGCCTTTTCAAATTCCAACAGGCTTTTGCAGGATTGGTGACAAGCTATATGTACACGGCTCGGTGGGGAGTTTTTACATGCGCGAGCTGGCCGAGAAAAAATTGCCGGTGTGTATCACCGTTACGTTTATGGATGGCTTGGTGTTAGCGCGGTCGGCTTTTCATCATTCGGTAAATTACCGTTCGGTGGTAGTTTTCAGTGAAGCTAAAAAAGTTGAAGACCAGGATGAATTATACCTGGCGCTGGAAGTGTTTACCAATAAGCTACAGCCCGGCCGTTGGGACGACATACGCAAGCCCAATGCTGGCGAATGGAAGGCAACGATGGTGTTGTCGTTTGATATACAGGAAGCTTCTGCTAAAGTAAGAACCGGAGGCCCGAAAGATGATGAGGAAGATTATAGCCTGGATATATGGGCAGGTGTTGTGCCGTTAACAACAACGCGCCTGCAACCTGTGCCGGATGATTTGTTGAAAGCAGGTATAGCTATACCAGGATACCTGAAATGAAAGAGGATGAAGCATTGATTCGCGAAGCACAATCACAGGATTTCCCTGCGGTCTATGATTTTATCAATGCATTGGAAAATATAGTCTTTGATAAAGACAAACAACGTTTGCTTTTTGAAAGCAATATTCAGGACAAAGACTATTGTTATCGGGTAGCATTACTTAACGACAAAGTTGCGGGGTATATCAGTTGTCATACACAAATGTTACTTCATCACGGTGGGCGTATCGGGGAGATTCAGGAACTGTTTGTGGCTGCCGATAAACGAAACTATGGTATCGGTAAATTGTTAGTAAATGCGGTGAAGCTGTGGGCACAACAAAATGAAGTGCTTCAGTTGGAAGTGACTGCTAACAATGATCGTCTCCAAACGCATCAATTCTATACCCGCGAAGGGTTTGTGCATACGCATAAAAAATTTGTTTACGGAATTTTTTAGCCCGTTCCGGTAACTATCGAGACAGATCTTTTTGCAGAGAAAATACAAAGGGGGTTTATGTAATTTAGACAGCAGGCTATAGCTTTTTATTTAAAGTAAAACGAAGAAAGGCAGACAAAATTCATCTGCGTATATCCGTCCCGATAGTTACCGGGACGGGCAAAAAAAATATGAAAATAGAACACATCGCCATTTGGGTAAACGACCTGGAGAACATGAAATCCTTCTATGAAAAGTATTTCCATGTTACGGCAGGAGACAAGTATATCAATACCAAAAAGAATTTCGAATCGTACTTTTTAAGTTTTGAAAGTGGTTGTCGGCTGGAGATTATGAAGATGCCCGGTATACCTGCAAGTACCAATGATATTTACAAACAATTCACCGGACTCATTCACGTTGCCATTACCACGGGCAGTAAACAACACGTAGATGTACTCACCGAACAACTGCGGGCCGATGGCTATGAAGTAGTAGGAGAACCGCGCACCACCGGAGACGGTTATTACGAAAGCGTAGTGCTCGACCCCGAAGGCAATCGAATTGAAATAACAGCGTAATTCAAACACCAGCGTCTTTTCAAAGAGTATAGCATCCGGTCATACTTTTATTCATTCTCCTGTTTGGGTAAATTTTGTATTTTCACCGTCTAATAATTGTCCAGCGTATGACCCAAACTCGCAGAACATTCATCGCCAGCGCAGCTGTATTAACAGCCGGAGTGGCTTCAGGTATGTCATTAACAACTATGGAAACAAAAACAAAAAAACAACTTGCTCACCATGTGTTCTTCTGGTTGAAGAACCCGGACTCAAAAGAAGATCTCAACAAACTTTTGGAAGGACTCAATACACTTCGTAAAATTGAATCAGTGCGCAGCATACACATCGGTGTACCGGCCAGCACGGAGAAACGCGATGTGGTAGATGCAAGCTACGCAGCTTCTGAATTGATTTTCTTCGATGATGTTGCCGGACAAGATGCTTACCAGGTACATCCTATACATAAGAAATTCGTAGAAAATTACTCACACCTCTGGTCGAAGGTAATTGTTTACGATTCAATTGACTTATAGTATACTTATAGAAGTAAGAAGCCAGGAGTAAGAAGAGATTATCTTAACTCTGCTCGTTACTCCTGGCTTTTATTTTTACTTCTGAAAAAGATTACTTCTTCCGAATCGTACATCCCACCGGTCTCACCTCCGGAGTTTGTACCGCCTGATTGGCCAGCATAATATCAATAGCATCTTTCAGGTGATGATGACGTACATCGGCTTCTACCTGGGCATTGTCATCAATCGCACCTTTATATACAATGGTAAATTTACCGCCATTGTTTTTCAGTAAATATACCGCAGGGCTTTTAGTCGCCCCCAACGCATTCATCAATGTCTGATCTTTATCAGCAAGGTATGGCAATGATATACCAGCCTGCTGTGCTTTCTTTACCATGGCATCGGTTGATTCGTTGGTATCAACGTGCGAGTTCACCAGCAGCACAGGTACTTTGTCCTGGTAATCACGCGAAAGTTTGTTAATACGTGCACGGTAGTATTCGTCATAAGGACACGCGTTGCTGGTAAAGATTATAACCAGTCCTTCGCACGAAGGATATGTCTCCAGCGATACCGTATTACCGTTCACTACATTTACCAGTTTAAAGTCTTGCACAGTTTGCGCGTTAGCAGCGAAACATACAACCAGTGCCAACAGGGCGATGAGCTTTCTCATGATGCGTTACGTTTGTTCAATACTACTACAAAGTTCGGGTAAACGATGTAGTATAAAGGTATTATCGTTTCTATATCCTTGACAATAATTTTGCCAAGAATATGTCCTTCGTTTTGCCGCGTAAACGGACTTATAATCAGGTTTTCAGCGAGCGTCAGGTCTTTCTTTCCATATATTTTTATCAGTGCTTCCTTGGCGCACCAGTAAATGCAGCACTTCACAATATCATGGCCGGCATCGGTTAGTTCGTCTTTATGAAATACCCGGGGGGCTACACGCAGAAGTTTTTCCTGTGGCTGCTCCAGGTCAATGCCCACCGAAATTTCACGATCGATCAATGCACCAACGTATGGATACGAGTGACTGAGAGAAAGCTGAAAGTCATGTGCTTTTGGAAAGGGCTTTCCGAATTCATCCTTCACAATTCCTTTAAACGACAGGCCAAGTCTTTCCATAATTGTTTTCACAACTACGCGACCGCCAAACCACTCCATGCGTTTTTTCGGATTATGTATGGAAGGAGGGAGTTCATCTACCGTTCCAACCATGCGCTGCAACGTTTCTTCGTCTTCTTCAATCTTCCACAGCGCCCAGCCTCCGGTATCAGTAATAACTATTTTCTCTAATGCCATTCGGTTAAGGTAAAGATCTGAGCTTGCCTTTGTCTGTATGCGTTGACAAAAACACGGATCATGTGGATTTAATCAAATTTTATTTTCATAAAACATTCCGAAAGTTAGAACTTTGGCCGTTTAATTCAGGGAATGTCGAAGATAGAAGTAGTAAAACGCCATACACTTACGGGGCACAACGATTGTGTTTATACCCTGGAGCGATCTGATGTTGATTCTATCTTCTTCTCTGCCGCAGGTGACGGTATGGTTGTGGCATGGAATTTAAGCGATCCGGAGAACGGAGCACTGATTGCCAAACTTCCCAACTCGATATATGCTTTACATCATCACTCGTTGAGTGGATTGTTATTGGCAGGCCACAACTACGAGGGCATTCATGTATTGGACTGGAAGAATAAAACGGAAGTAGGATCGTTACAAATAACAAAGGCGTCAATCTTTGATATACAGTCTGTTAATGATGACGTATTCATTGCCACTGGAGAGGGCGCAGTAATAAAAATCGCGTTGTCTACCTTGAGTGTCCTGGCAAAGAATCAGTCTTCCGAAAAGAGCGCCCGTACTATTGCTATACATCCGCGAAGCGGAGATATAGTGGTGGGCTATAGCGATAACTATATTCGAGTATTCGATACCGACCTGAATCTGAAGCATGCCTGGCAGGCGCACGCTAACTCGGTTTTTACCATTCGCTTTACTCCGGATGGAAATTTTTTAATGAGTGGCTCGCGCGATGCACGGTTGAAAGCCTGGGATGTAAACAGCAACTATACCCAGGTAGCCGAAGTGGTGGCGCACATGTATGCGATAAATCACCTCGATTTTAGTCCGGATAACAAACATTTCGTAACTTGTAGCATGGATAAGTCCTTAAAAGTGTGGAAGTTGGATGAGCTGAGGCTGCTCAAGGTGATAGACCGCGCGCGGCACGCAGGGCATGGAACTTCTGTGAACAAGGTTTTATGGACCAGCCATGAAGATCAACTGGTGAGTGCCAGCGATGATCGAACCATTTCCATCTGGAATATCATTTTTTAAACTTTAGTATTATGAGAGTAACACCACTAGACATCCGGCAGAAGACGTTCGAGAAGAACTTTCGCGGATACCAGACAGATGAAGTTAATGCTTTTTTGCTCACGCTGTCGCAGGAATGGGAGCGCGTTATGGACGAGAACAAAGAGCTTCGTATAAAACTCGAAGCCACAGAACGCGAAGTGACCAAGCTTCGTGAAGTTGAAAGTTCGCTCTACAAAACTTTAAAGACGGCAGAAGATACCGGTGCCAATGTTATTGAACAGGCGCGCTATGCTGCGGATCTGCATCTGAAAGAAACACAGATGAAAGCTGATGCTTTACTGCATGAGGCGAAAACAAAAGCCCGTGATACGATTGAAGAATCAGACGTGCGCGCAAAAGAAATTGTAGCCGAGATGGAAGACCGCCTCAAGATGATGGTGGAAAACTATAAGAAGCTCGAGTCGCATCGCGAAGATTTACTCGCAGATTTGAAACGTCTTTCCAATGATACCATCGATCGTGTAGAGCGTGCCCGCGCGCATACAAAAGACTTCGATCCGGATCAGCACTTAGCCATGGCGAAACGTGAAGCGAAAAAGATAGCCTTCCCGAACCAGCATTACTTCGAAGAAAAACTCCCCACTCCTGTACAGGAAGAAATTCAACTTCTTCCAAAAGAACCTATAGCCGTAAAAGAGCCCGTTGTTATACAGCGCGAAATTGCCAAGGAACCTCCGTATACACCTCCCCCTGTATTGGAAGAGGTAAGTATAACGCCACCTCCGGCACCGGTTAAAAAAGTAATGAAATCTTTCTTTGACGAGATTGCATGAGCGGACGCGTAGCGCTCGAAGGTCTTGAGTTTCATGCCTACCACGGTTTATATCCCCATGAACGCGAATCCGGAAACTGGTTCGAAGTAGATATAGCAGTGGATACTGATTTTACGGAAGCAGCCGAGCATGACGACCTGATGGGCACCATCAATTATGAAACACTCTTCCGTATTGTAAAAGAAGAGATGGCCAAGCCTTCCAAACTGCTGGAAACTGTAGCCGGAAAAATTGCTGATGATGTATTGAAAGCTTTACCCGCTGCCAAAGTTGTAGAGTTGAAAATATCCAAGCTGAATCCGCCTATAGGAGGAAAGTGCAGAAGGGCAACAGTAAGTCTCATTCGGAAGCGCTGATCTATATTCTTTCACTAAAAAACATAACCTATTTCTCCCTTCTCTATGCGTTTTGTAGCCGTTGTATTTTTGCTGTTAGCCTCACCGGTCATTGCTCAGGATAAACCAGCCTACAAGGTCTTTACCCAAGAAGGTAAAGCTATTGCTTACGATAAGATGATAAAGGACGTAAGTAAAAACGACATCGTGTTGTTTGGTGAGCTGCACGATAATGCAATAGACCATTGGCTGGAGTTACAGGTAACAAAAGATATATATACTATACAACCTGATCTTGTATTAGGTTTTGAAATGTTTGAAGCCGATGATCAGATTGTATTGAATGAATATCTGAATGGCACCATCGAAGAAAGACACCTGCTGAACGAAGCTAAAGTTTGGGATAACTATAAGAACGACTATAAACCATTGGTTGAATTTGCAAAGGAAAAGAAACTGCCTGCTATAGCCAGCAACATTCCGAGGCGCTATGCAAACCTGGTATATCGAAAAGGTATAGAGTCGTTGCAGACTTTACCAGACGAAGCGAAACAATGGATAGCTCCATTACCGATGGATATAGATCTGAACCTGCCGGGTTATAAAGGAATGATGTCAATGGGAGGACACCAACCCAGCGGTAGTGGCGAGAACATGGCCAAGTCTCAAGCCACGAAAGATGCTACCATGGCGCACTTCATTCTCAAAAACAAAAAGACGATTACACTGCACTTCAACGGTGCATATCACTCTCAAAACTTCGAGGGTATAAACTGGTATTTAAAGAAAGCCGATCCGAAGCTAAAGATCGTCACCATTCACTCTGTTGAACAAGACTCACTCGATAAGCTCGATGATGCCAATAAAAATACGGCAGACTATATCATCTGTATTCCCAAAGATATGACGAAGACATATTGAGAGTTTTTGGCCCGCAGAAGACGCAGATTTGCGCGGAAAAAGACAGAACCCTGAGATGTCAGATAAAATATATCTGCGGTAATCTGCAAAATCAACGGGAAAACAAAAAGTGGCTATGGTCTTAATCGTTTTTAGAAGCAGCCATCATGTTGGAAGTTCTCTTTTCTGTTACTATAGTCTTAATTAAGCTATATAAAATCTCGGTGTGCCATTCGTTGTAGTCAATCCATATATGGAATTCAGGTTTGTCGCGTTTTGATAAAACAAAGAACCGCGTATAAGCTTTGAATTCAAGTTCCTCCCAGGTAAAGTTCAAGCCTGTTCCGGCAACATCAATACCCTGCTGATGTATGTTTAGTTTACCAATGTGTACCGTTTCCTGATGCTCATAGAAACGGATCAGATATTGATCAACAACGTCTTTAAAGTAATGCTCCCAGAGTAGCGTTATCACCTCTGTAAAGATTTTGTCGTAATGATTTTTCTGCCAGAAGAAATTCTTGAATCGAATTGTCATCAGCTTGCCTTCTCTGTCTTTTATAGTGATTGTATACTTTCTTCCAACGGTTATGAGATCCCATCGAATAGGTTCTGCTATATATTTAAAATCGGCTACTTCGGATTTTAATATTTCATTGTAGCCGCGACTTTTCAGATCGAACTCATCATACCGGATTTTATCGGGGGCTATGGTGAGAGTCCTTGCCCTGTCAAACGGACCTGCTTTTAACGTATACTGTTTCATTGCAAAAAACTAAAATGAGAATGTATAGCCTGCATCACAATTTTTACCCTGCTTTCAACAGATTTATTTCCACGAATTTCAACAACCGGGCAGTTTAATTTCTTCAACCACTCTTCATGAGCCTGCAGTGTTCTGCCACGTGCTATACCAGAGTCATAGCCGGAAGCCCAATCGATAAACTCGTTGAATAATCGATTTCGTTCTTCATTGGTATAGATTATTTCACCGTAGCGTTCTAACTCCCGCTGTTTCAACCGCTCTATTCGTATAGTAGACGGTATCCATAGAAAGACTACGAGGTCAAACGTTGTTAACCATTCATCGCCCCAACTTATAAATGAACCACCAAGCAATGCGTCTTTATACGGCACTATATCCTGTTGAAGCATTGCGTTACGCTTTGCCGGATCTCTGCGAATAGTGAAGGGAGGATTGGAGGGTTCCCAGTAATAATAATCGCTATCAAAATAAGGTATATTCAGCTCCCGCGACAGTTGTTCGCCCAGCGTTGTTACGCCACTTCCGGATGCTCCTACAATGTTGATTTTCATGAAGCTATCTTATAAACGATGATCTAGTCGAGCTCACCGGGAGCATAAGCAATATCTTTGTTCTGCAGTCTGTAAGCAACCTTTAATTGTTCCTGTTTACTTATACGGGTCGTAAATATATCCGGCCGGGGTAATCTCTTCTCGTACTTTTTGATGAGCTCCTTCTCCAACTCCTGATGCGTTTTTAGCGAGCCATCTTTCATGATGTGAAGAACGTCAATACCATCCTGCACCAGCGCGGTCGACACCATTCCAAAACGATGACAATCTAACGGTTCTCCTTCAGCACACATCAACGCTATAGTATATCCTTTGGCAATACCTTGTTTCAGACGTTCGATGCCTTGTCTGAAGTGAGGTGCATGATGTACCTTTTCGAAATCAAGCTGTCCTGAATTGTCCAGTAATTCTTTGTCTGTTTGTCGCGCACCAAATTCCTTTGAAAAATGCAGGTATTTAATGTCATTGTTTTTGAGAAAGACAGACAGCATATCTTTATTATACTGTGGATTATAATTACTGGCAGCTACACTTCGCACATCTACCAGACAATTTATATGATGCATCTGCAGTAGTTTCAGAAAATATACCAGTTCGTGTGTGGAATGCCCAACCGTATATATACTACTCATCTGCATTTTAACCTTTGTGACGCTTTGTGTCTCTTTCGTTCTCTGTGCAACTGGATTTTTCGATGAGCCTAGTCTTTCTTCACGGCTTCTTTCGGATCAACAAACATAAACCCGCGCGCATCTTCACCCTCAAAGAAATCAACTTCCTTTCCGATAATATACATCGTGTGGCGCTTGTCAATATATACAGGTATCCCTGATATCGTATAGACTATATCTGTCTCCTTCTGTTTATCAAACCCGATGAGTAACGATACCCCACAGCCACCACCTTTAACACCCACCCGCAGACCATATCCATCCGGAATATTTTTAGTCTGCATAATCTTCAGGATCTCCTCCGCAGCACGGGGTGAAATAGTAACAGGTTGAATGTTGTCGAACATAAATTTACACCAAGGGTTCTGGCAGCTTAAACACCTCTTAACCTGTCCGGGTTCATAGAAGTGTGGAACAATCGCGAAATAACGACTTTGGCTGCAGGAGACAAAAAGTGGAGGTTGGAAAATCGGGAGTCGGGAAGTCAAGTAGTCCGAAAGGCTGGAAAGACGGAGTGTCTTAACAGCTTCCCGTCTTTCGGACTTCCGGACTTTCGATCTTCCCCCACGCAGACTTCCGCCATTTTTTAAGATATTTGATTTTTAAACTAAACATTTGGCATAACATACGATATGAACGCCCTTATTGAATTTGGTAAAATCTTAATTCCCGCCTCCGTTGTTTTATATGCAGCGTACCTGCTGGTGCGTACGTTTATTCAGAAGGAGATTGAAATGAAAAAACTGGAAGTGCGCGGACGTAGCATTGAAACAGTACTGCCAAGCCGCCTGCAGGCATACGAACGGATGACGCTTTTCCTCGAGCGCATCTCGCCTCAAAACCTGCTTATAAGACTCAACACCTCCGGAATGCCTGCCCGTGACTTCCACCAGTTGCTGTTATCGGAGATCAGGAACGAGTACAACCACAACGCATCGCAGCAGGTATATATGAGTGAGGAAGTATGGAGCCTGATAAAAAGCGCAAAGGAAGATTTGATCGTTACGATAAACGATTCCTCCAGTGAAATGAACGTGGAGGCTACTAGTATAGAACTTTCCAAGAAGATTTTCGAGAAATCGATCAACAAAGCTGTTGATCCTATAGCACACGCACTCACAGAGCTCAAAAAAGAAATTCAACGAACTTTCTAGGCATACTTTTTTGTTTGTCTGGGAACTAAACAGCACGGCTATGGCTAAAAATGTTTTCTTCGACATGGCAGTAAAAAAAGCTTCTGGTATCCTCGGAAAAAAGGGACGCCTGGTGCTGCTCGTATCTAAACTGGCACTGAAACTTCGCTCCGTAAATTGGAAGGACGTGAAAGCCGGTGATGTAAAAGAAAAATTTTTTACGCTGGGCAGATTACTGAAAGCTTATGCTTTAGGACACTACCGTGAGATACCGTGGAAACCACTGCTGTTGCTCACTGCTGCTGTTATATACTTTGTAAACCCTATCGATTTTCTTCCGGATTTATTGCCGGTTGTAGGTCTCACCGATGATATAGGTATATTAATGTCTGTCTTTACATCGTTTAGCGGTGAGATCGAAAAATTTATAGCCTGGGAGAAATCCCGTGTGATTTCGGTATGAACAAGACAGCACTCATTGCCGGAAGCACCGGTTTAATTGGCGGCCAGTTGCTGCAATTGTTATTGGACAGTGATCGCTATAGTCGCGTGATTGCACTTACACGTCAGGACTTACCAGTTCAGCATCCCAAGCTTACACAACTCAAAATAGATTTCTCAAAACTTGGCGAAAGCCTCGATGATTTCAAGGCCGATGATATTTACTGTTGCCTTGGTACAACCATGGCCAAGGCCGGTACAAAAGAGAATTTTTACCAGGTAGATTTCTACTACCCGTTGTTGTTGGCGAAGTCGGGCAAACAACGCGGAGCTAAACAGTATATGCTGGTATCGGCATTGGGTGCTGATAAAAATTCTTCGATATATTATAACCAGGTGAAAGGTGAAATAGAAGAAGCGATTACGAAGGAACACTTCGATGCAACACACATCTTCAGACCTTCACTATTGTTAGGCGCGCGTTCTGAACAACGCACGGGTGAAGATGCCGCCAAGATCTTCTACAGGATTTTCGGATTTCTCATTCCGAAGAAATACAAGGCTATAGATTCAGCCAACGTTGCCCGCGCCATGCTACACTTTGCATCACAAGAGCAAAAAGGTACTCACATCCACGAATCCAAAGACCTCCAGCAATTCTGATTGCCCTAATTTTTTCTATTTTTAAAAGGTGAATGAGGTGAGTATCGCTGCATTTACAATTTTTTCAATCTTAGAATATTTTAATTTTTCAATCCAGGTATGCTTGCAGTCGTTCAGCGTGTCACATCATCATCCGTAACCATCGGGGGCCAGGTAAAAGCATCGATTGGTAAAGGACTACTGATATTAGTTGGTATAGAAGATGCCGATACCCAGGAAGATATAGATTGGCTTTCGGCAAAGATTGTAAACCTGCGAATCTTTAATGATGCGGAAGGCGTGATGAACGTAAGTGTAAAAGAAGACGGTGGTGATATTATAGTTGTGAGCCAGTTCACTCTTCACGCCAGCACCAAGAAGGGTAACAGACCATCATACCTGAAGGCTTCCAGGCCCGACATTGCCATACCTTTATATACTAATTTTGTAACAGCCGTTGAAGCTGCTTTAGGAAAGTCCGTACAAACCGGAGAGTTTGGTGCCGACATGAAAGTAAGTTTATTGAACGATGGACCTGTAACCATCATCATCGATACCAAGAACAAAGTATGAGTCGCTTAAAACTGATACAAGGCGATATAACAAAACTGCAAGTCGATGCCATTGTAAATGCAGCCAACAGCAGTCTGTTAGGAGGAGGAGGTGTGGATGGTGCTATACATCGCGCGGGCGGACCTCAGATACTGGAAGAGTGTAGGCAGATACGCAATAAACAAGGTGGTTGTAAAGCCGGTGAAGCTGTAATTACCAGTGGTGGTAATTTAAAAGCGAAACATGTTATCCACACCGTTGGCCCAGTGTGGAATGGAGGTTCAAAAAACGAAGAGCAACTGCTGGCGAATGCCTATCGTAATTCCCTTCGGGTAGCCATTGAAAATCGCGTCAGCACAATAGCCTTTCCGAATATCAGCACCGGTATATATGGATTTCCGAAAAGGCGAGCCGCAGAGATAGCAATTGAAACCGTTCAACAGTTTTTGCAGGTGAATGAATCGATTCGTGAAGTTATCTTTTGTTGTTTTGATGAAGAGAATACCAATCTATACCAACAACTTTTAAAATGATGAAGACAATATATATCGTATTAGGCATGCTGCTTGCCATAACAACACAAGCGCAGTATAAATACGGATTGAAGGTAACAAACCTGAAAGAATACCAGACGAGTATAAAACAGAATCCGAAGAAAGAACTGATCGATCTGGAACAATATATACCGGGCATTGTACTCGACATACGTTATGCCACTACGAATAACTTTACGGGCGAGAAGATATATAACCTGGCCAAAGCATATGCACGCAAACCAGTAGCGGATGCTGTAAAACGTGCACAGGCAGAGTTGCAGAAGCAAGGTTTGGGTATTAAGATATTCGATGCTTACCGGCCCTACAAAGCTACTGTGAAGTTTTACGAAGTATATAAAGACACAACGTATGTAGCTTCACCGTATAGAGGCTCTCGCCATAATCGAGGCTGCGCTATTGATATGACCATTATCAACCTGAAAACAGGCGAAGAGCTGAAGATGCCTACCGGATATGATTCGTTTCAAAAGGAAGCATGGCCTAAAACTCCCATCAAAGATCCGGAAGCACGGAAGAACCGCGCGCTCATTATACAGGTAATGGAGAAGCAAGGCTTTAAGGTAAACAGCTCCGAGTGGTGGCACTTCGATTTTATAGGATGGCGAAACTACGAAGTGCTCGATATAGACTTCGAGGAACTTGCGAAATGACAGCGATATGGCAGATTGATCATTTCATACTATAATTTTGTAAACTATACTTTAACACATGACGATACAGGAAGCCCAGCAAAAGGTAGATGAGTGGATCAATACCACCGGTGTGCGATACTTTAATGAACTTACCAACATGGCCATACTTACGGAAGAAGTAGGGGAGGTAGCGCGCATCATGGCCAGGCGTTATGGTGAACAATCGGAGAAAGAATCTGATAAGAATAAAGATCTGGGTGACGAACTTGCTGATGTTCTATGGGTAGTTATCTGCCTGGCTAACCAGACCGGTATAAATCTCACTGAAGCTTTTCACAAGAACCTGGAGAAGAAAACGCAACGCGATAAAGACCGGCACCAGCAAAACGATAAGTTGAAGTAAGGGTATAGCGGTCACTTAACTGTATATACTCTGGTATATCGGTTCTCCAGCGCTTATGTTTTTGCAAAATGTGTACGTGTGTGCTTGGAGCTCTCATAAATTTAAAGGAGTTTAGCATAGACCTAAATCTTTTTACTCGCTATGGCAGAAAATCAACGTTTCCTGGCGCTCGATGTGTTTCGGGGCATGACGGTATGTTTCATGATCATCGTAAACTCCCCGGGTGACTGGAGTATAGCATACGCTCCACTCATGCATGCGCGGTGGCATGGATTTACACCCACTGATTTAGTATTTCCGTCTTTTCTGTTTGCTGTTGGCAATGCCATGGCATTTGTGATGTATAAATATGAAGCATTGGGCGACACTGTATTCTGGCAGAAAACACTCAAGCGATTCCTCATTATTTTCCTGTTGGGATATTTACTATACTGGTTCCCGTTCTACGATTTTGAAGCAGGGGCATTTAAGCCGATCAGCACAACGCGTATTCTCGGAGTATTGCAGCGTATAGCATTATGTTATCTCATAGCTTCCGTGGTGTTGCACTATAGCTCGAAAAAGGTTGCGGTAGCATTCAGTGTCATTATATTGTTAGGATACTGGTTGTTGCTATATGTCAATGGCGATCCAAACGATCCTTATAGTCTCGCAGGGTATTGGGGTAATGCTCTTGATTTCTATGTGCTGGGTGAAAAACATTTATATCACGGCGAAGGCGTACCGTTTGACCCGGAAGGTATACTAAGCACGTTGCCTTCGGTAGTAAACGTGATCTTCGGCTATATAGCCGGTGACTATATCCGCAAGAAAGGCAACTCATACGAAACGATTGCCAAGTTACTCATGACGGGTGCTGTATTGATTTTGCTGGCACTTACATGGAACATGGTGTTCCCCATCAACAAGAAAATCTGGACCAGTTCCTTTGTACTGCTAACCGTTGGACTTGATCTGCTGATATTACCAACCCTGATGTTCATCATCGAAATAGAGAAGCGCCAAAAGTGGACTTACTTCTTCGTTGTCTTCGGAAGAAACCCTTTGTTTATATACCTGCTATCTGAATTGTTGTTGATAACGCTATACCTGATTCCCGTAGGCGATGCAAGTCTGCAACGCTGGTTTTACAGAGATATATTCTCAAGCATAGCTAGTCCGAATCACGCATCGTTCCTATTCGCCCTATTCTTCATGCTAACGTGCTGGGCAGTAGGGTATATATTGGATAGAAAGAAGATCTACATTCGAGTTTAGCGATAGCAGCGAGGAAAGGCGTAGCTAGCTGCAAGTTGCTGGCCTCTGGCTTCCGGATGATTTTCTGTAGGTATAGATGCTGCTAATAGCCCCTGAGTAGGCTTTCGGCTGTATTTTCCTGTAGCCTGAAGCCAGCAGCCGTTTCTCGCAGCTCACGGCTGGTAACTCACCAGTTTCCCTTCCTTCAGTACAGGCACCACACCATACTGATCCAGCGTCAGGCAGTATTGGATGTCTTTGAAGATGTTTAGTTTGGCGAGGCGTCTTACGTGGCTCGAGTCTTTCAGATAATCTACGAGGTCGTGTTTGGCTTGATTATATAATTGTCGTGCAGCTACAGGAGCATCGCATTCGGGTTGAACTTGATCTTTTAGTAAATCTACTACTGCACCGGCGAACAATGTGTCTTCCAGATTTACTTTTCCTTTCCACCCGGCACAAACTACCAGGATGTTGTCGGTTCCGTTGGCCAGGTAATTTGTTACAGCAGTCAGGTTGAGAAATGAACCGATGATGATTTCACGTGCACCTGCAGATTTCGCTATAGCCTGCGTGCCATTCGTAGTTGTAAAAGCAATCTTCTGTCCTTTCAGTTTTTCGTCCATATACTCAAACGGAGAATTACCGAAATCAAAACCATCTACTTTTTTGCCATCACGTTCGCCTGCAGTGAAGTAGCCTTTGTCTTTCATCGCGAGGCAGTCTTCCATTTTGGCAAACGGAGTAATGCTGGCAATGCCATGGGCAAAAGCGGTTGTCATGCAGGAAGTAGCACGCAGTATATCTACTACTACTACAGTGCGGTCGCTTACGGTATATAAATGCATCAGTTCGGGACTAACGCATACGTCAATGGTTCTCATAGAAAGAATTATAAAAATCCATTGCACAAAGGGACACGGAGGTTTACACAGAGTTACTCAAAGTATATATCTGTGCCCCTTGTGCAGGAGTAGATTATATCAATGGTAATTTGCTTACCTGGGCTTTCAGCGCGCGGCCGCGCACGTCAATATATATATCAGAGCCGACTGCTGTGTTGGCAGTTGTAACGTAACCAAGTCCTATACCGATACCCAATACTGGCGACATGGTGCCTGAAGTAACTTTACCGATAATATTTCCGGTCGCATCTTTAATACTATAGTCGTGGCGTGGTATACCTTTATCAACCATTTTAAAACCAACCAGTTTTTTCGTTACACCTTCTTCTTTCTGCTTCTTGATAGTAGCAGAGTTGGTGAAGTCTTTTGTGAATTTGGTGATCCATCCAAGTCCGGCTTCCAATGGAGAAGTAGTATCATCAATGTCATTGCCGTATAAACAGAATCCCATCTCGAGGCGAAGTGTATCGCGTGCGCCTAAGCCGATCGGTTTGATGTTTTCATCTTTACCAGCCTCGAAGATATCGTTCCATACTTTTTCAGCGTATTGCTTGTTTACGTATATCTCAAATCCGCCAGCACCGGTATAGCCCGTGTTTGATATCACCACATCTTTCACTCCGGCAAATTCGCCAATAGCAAAGTGATAATATTTTATAGCGCTGAGATCAGTCTTCGTTAACTTCTGAAGAACACCTGCAGCCTTCGGACCCTGCACAGCAAAGAGACAAATATCATCCGAGATATTTGTCATCTCAGCACCTTTCGTATTGAACTTGCTGATCCAATTCCAGTCCTTTTCAATGTTGCTGGCATTAACAACAATCAGGTAGTCGTTGTCTTTTATTTTATATACAATGAGGTCGTCAACAATACCGCCTGTTTCGTTTGGCAAGCATGAATATTGCGCCTGGCCGTCTACCAACTTAGATGCATCGTTGCTGGTTACACGTTGAATAAGATCAAGTGCCTGCGGACCTTTCACCGTAAACTCGCCCATGTGCGATACATCGAACACACCTACACCGTTGCGCACAGCCATGTGTTCTTCAATGTCTGACGAATAACGAACCGGCATGTTATAACCGGCAAAAGGAACCATCTTGCCTCCCAACTTTGCGTGGAGGTCATTCAGGGGAATGTATTTTAAATCCATAATGCTCGTTTAGGTGCGCGAATGTACTGTTATCCTTTTAGGGTTCCAAAGCCGGTAGTCGTTATCCGTTAATTGTACCGGGATCAAAACTCTTTGTGTTCCTTGGAGTCTTCTCTGTGATTTCTTTGTGCAATTGTTTTTTTTGCATTCAACGATTAACTCTTAACGGATAACGGACAGACTCAAAGTGCCTTCGCCTGTTCAATAGCCGCCAGCATATCTTCACGCACCTTCTTCACCTTCTCCATTTCATTATCCAGGTACTCGCGTTTTTTTGCTTCATCGGTAATGCCTTCCGGTTTGAACTCACGCATCCATACACGCATAGCTTTGTCAGCTTCATCCAATTTGGTAATGGCGCTTTCAATTTCATTTTTCTTATCACCGGCAGTGTTATCCTCAAGTTTCTTTTTAAGACCTTCTTTCAAAGTATAGATATCACCCATCTTCGGCATGACTTCATCGTGTATAGCCATCACCTCGCTATAGAGTTTAGTATTGGGAGATGCATCCGCAGAATCATGAGCATGATGATCGTGGTCATGACCATGTTCATGATCATGCGATTTCTGTCCGCAAGCATATAACAATACCAGTAAAGCGAGTGACGATAGTTTTAATATAATTTTCATATATGTATAGATGTTAAAGTAATGATGCAGTAAATTTAGTAGTTAATCGGTAGCCGTTATCAGTTAACGTTAATGGTTATCTGTTATTCGTTATCCGTAAAGTATACATGCCAACAGAGATTTCATTAAGTATTATATTATAAGGCCGCTACAATCTTGTAATCTTATAATTTTTCAATCTTGCAATTTTTGAATCCTCCCGTAACTTGCTGACTAACAATCATTAGTTCTAATAAATTTTCGAAAAAAGATTTAACGGTTGCTTGGAACTCCCCAAAAAATGATTTTATCTTTGGATCACAACAAGAGATACAAATGAACGCAAATACCTTCTTTTACTTTTACTACTATTTTTTTAGACCCAAGACGGGACTCTAAGAGTGGTGTGTTGTTAAGAAGGATAACAGATAAACTCAGAAAAGTCCCGGCAAAACCGGGACTTTTTTGCTTATAGAGACTTTTGGAAAAATGGCGAAGAAGAAAAAATTAAAGATTGCAATTCAGGGTATCGCTACCAGCTTTCACGAAGTGGCTGCTCTTACCTATTTCAACGAACCGATTGAAACAGTAGAGTGTCTTTCGTTTCATCAGCTCTGCGAAAGCTTAAAGAATGGCGCCAGCGATTACGCTGTTATGGCAATAGAAAATTCGATTGCCGGAAGTATCTTACCTAACTACTTTCTGCTACAGGATTATCACTTTAATATAATAGGTGAATTATACCTTCCGATTCACATGAATCTGCTGGTGTTACCCGGAACAAAAATTACCGATATAAAAACCATCGAGTCGCACCCGATGGCTATACGCCAGTGCTCGGAATTTTTACATTCTCTCAATGGTGTAGAGATTCGCGAAAGCGATGACACAGCGCTCTCTGCCAAACGGGTAAAAGAACTTAAACTCAAAAACACAGCGGCTATAGCAAATGAGTTTGCTGCGAAGAAATATGGTTTAACCATTCTCGAAAAACGAATTGAGACGCACAAGAAAAACTTTACACGCTTCCTCGTATTGGCGAAACGCAGCAACGGTAAAATTGAAAGTAATAAAGCTTCGTTGTGTTTTGAAGTAGCCAACGAAGTAGGAAGTCTGGCAGATGCACTGATGACTTTCAAGACCAACAGCATCAACTTAACAAAGATCCAATCTATACCGATCATCGGCAGACCAAGCGAATACTCCATACACATCGATGTAGAATGGAAAAGACGCAAGAACTACGACACTGCTATGCAGGAGATTATACGGCAAGTGAAGAATCTCAATGTGCTGGGAGAGTATAAGAAGGCGAAGATTGAGTATAGATAAAGTCGGGAAGAGCGAAAGACGGGAAGTCGGAAAGACGAATGCAGAACCGGAGTGAAATATATAGAATAATTAAAATATAGGTATAGGTAGTAAGGAAATTAGAAGATGAACGAACCGGGAAGGTCTAAATGGTAACAAACCTTGAAACAACTTTCCGACTTCCGGACTCTTTAACTTTCGGACCCTCTCAGAAAAAGATAGAAGCATCAAGCCGTACGTACTACAAAAACAACTTTCTGTCTTCACAAAGAATAAGGAACATGATAAAAACAGCTAACAGAATCGCCAACGTTGAAGAATATTACTTCAGTAGAAAACTTGCTGAGGTGAGAGGATTGGATACACCAGAGTTGCGTGTTATCAACCTCGGTATAGGTAGTCCGGATCAGGCGCCATCGTCTAATGCTATAGATGCATTGATCGCGTCTGCGAAAAATCCGGCTAACCACGGCTACCAGAACTATAAAGGTATACCGGCATTCAGAAAAGCGATCGCTGATTTTTACAAGACTACTTATAATACTTCAATCGATCCGGAGACCATGATCCTTCCGCTGATGGGATCGAAAGAAGGTATCATGCACATCGCCATGGCATTTGTAAATGAAGGTGAAGAAGTATTGATACCAAATCCCGGCTATCCTACGTATTCATCAGTAGCAAATTTAGTGGGTGCTAAACTTCGTCCGTACGATCTGCGCGAAGACCTCAACTGGGGCATTGATATAGCAGCTCTGAAGAAAAGCGATCTCTCGAAAGTAAAGATCATGTGGGTAAATTTCCCGCACATGCCAACGGGTAGAGTAGCAACACGGGCTGAATTAAAGGAGCTCGTAGATCTGGCGCGTGAACACCAGTTCCTCATTGTAAATGATAACCCTTATAGTTTAGTGCTCAATGAAAATCCCATGAGTATACTTTCGATAGAAGGTGCTGATGAAGTGGCGTTGGAACTGAACTCCCTGAGTAAATCGCACAACATGGCAGGCTGGCGCCTTGGTTGGGTAGCTGGTAAAAAAGAATTTATCGATGCTGTGCTCAAGGTAAAAAGCAACATGGATTCAGGGATGTTTCTCGGCTTGCAGCATGCCGCTACGGAAGCATTGAATAATGGCAAAGAATGG
Source organism: uncultured Chitinophaga sp. (assembly GCA_902168205.1). Lineage (GTDB taxonomy): Bacteria > Bacteroidota > Bacteroidia > Cytophagales > Cyclobacteriaceae > Ohtaekwangia > Ohtaekwangia kribbensis. The sequence goes on from CABHOK010000018.1 coordinate 168,819, forward strand.
TTTACATCATTGAATAAAGTATATGCTGAACGTAAAGAAGTTGCCAGGCAAATACTCGATGTACTCGGATGCACGTACTCAAACGATCAGTCAGGATTGTTTGTGTGGGCAAAGGCTCCTGCGCATATAGCAGATGTTGAGAAGTGGATTGACGAAATCCTGTATGGAACAAAAGTATTCATCACACCGGGTTTCATCTTTGGTGAAGGCGGCAGAAGATATATACGTATATCACTTTGCTGCACGGTTGAATCTCTGAACCAGGCGCTGAACCGGATCAATGAATTTTTGAAAAAGTCGCCAGCAGAAAAACTGTCTGCGGCAAAAGCATAGTATATGAAAGTTACAGTTATAGGTTTGGGATTGATCGGAGGCTCCATCGCGATAGACTTGCGCAAGGCAGGTGTTGCTACGGAGTTAACCGGTGTTGACCTGAATGCTGAACACGGCCAGAAAGCAGTAGCCCTGGGGTTGGTTGACAAAGTGGAGACGGAGGATAAAGCACTGCAAAACGCTGATATCGTTATCCTCGCTATACCGGTTAACGCCATGTGCCAGTTGTTGCCTTCGTTACTGGATGCCGTTAAATCTACAGCTGTAGTGATCGATACCGGGTCAACCAAGAATCTCATTTGTCGCTCGGTAGCCAATCATCCGAAACGTGAGCAACTGGTAGCGGCACACCCGATCGCGGGTACTGAGAACTCCGGACCGGAAGCTGCCTTCAGCGGGTTGTTCCGTAACAAGACCAACATCATCTGCGAAAAAGAAAGATCATCCGATCATTCATTGGAAGTTTCCATGCGTGTATTCAATGCGTTGGGTCTGCGTACCATCTTTATGGAACCGGAAGAGCACGATAAACACGTAGCGTATGTATCGCACTTGTCGCACGTGAGTTCGTTCCTGCTCGGACAAACTGTATTGGACATTGAGAAGGACGAGAAAAATATATTCGCCCTGGCAGGCAGCGGTTTTGCATCGACTGTTCGTCTCGCGAAGAGCTCTCCTGAAATGTGGGCACCCATCTTTGAACAGAACCTTGAATATCTCAGTCAGGCATTGCTGGAGTATATCATGCACCTGCAGCGGTTCCACTACTACCTGATGAAGCGCGACATAAAAGAACTCAATCGCATTATGTCGAGCGCCAACGAAATACGCAGGGTGCTCGATGGTATAGAGCTGAAAACAAAAAGTCAGCAAAGTGAAACACATATCATCGAGCCTAACAACAACGGATCAACTAAAAATTAATATATACTATAAATAGTCTAACACTGCTCAAAATATTATGAAACACTCTTTGAAACTCGAATCAATCTCTTCATGGTTACCAACCGCCAGCAAGCCTGTTATTATCAGCGGCCCTTGCAGTGCAGAAACCGAAGAGCAAACAGTAGCAACAGCAAAACAATTAGCAGCTACCGGTAAGGTGCATGCATTGCGCGCAGGTATCTGGAAACCACGTACAAGACCTGGTCAGTACGAAGGTTCCGGTGAAGAAGGATTGAAGTGGCTGGCACAAGCCAAGAAAGAAACAGGCTTACCAATCACTACCGAGGTAGCAAACGCAGCACACGTAGAAGCAGCATTGAAAGCAGGTGTAGATATACTTTGGATCGGTGCCCGCACAACGGTAAACCCGTTCTCGGTACAAGAGGTTGCAGACTCTTTGAAAGGTGTAGATATACCGGTAATGGTAAAGAACCCGATCAACCCGGATCTTGAACTTTGGATCGGTGCCCTTGAGCGTCTTAACAAAGCAGGTATTACCAAGATGGCAGCTATACACCGCGGATTCTCTTCATTCGAAAAAGGTCCGTTCCGTAACGCTCCGATGTGGGACATGGGCATTGAACTGAAAACCCGTATTCCTGAATTGGACATCATCTGTGATCCTAGTCACATCGCAGGTAACCGCGAACTCATTGCATTGATCTCTCAAAAAGCACTTGACCTTGATATGGCTGGTTTAATGATCGAAAGTCATATTAACCCGGATGCTGCATGGAGCGATGCGAAACAACAAGTGACACCTTCTGTGCTGGGTAAAATTGTGGAAGGCCTGGTGGTGCGTACCGTTTCTTCTGACAACAAAACATTCAAAGATACCCTGAGTGTATTGCGTGAACAGATCGACCATTTAGATGATGAGATCATGTCGAAGCTTGCGTCTCGCATGAAGATCTCCGAGAAAATAGGACAGTATAAAAAGGACAACAACGTTACGATCCTGCAGGTAAACCGCTGGGAAGAGATCATTCAAACCCGCATTACACTTGGTAAGGCAATGGGACTGAATGAACAATTTACAAGCGAACTGTTGAAATTGATCCACAATGAATCGATCCAGATTCAGACAAAAGTGATGAACAAAGTAGAAGAGCGCGTTTAGTTACGCGATTAAACACCTATAGATTGAAGCGGGTTGCGTATGCGGCCCGCTTCTTTTTTTAACAGGATTCAATTGCTTTTGCAAGAAAATATTACACCCGGCCGGAGTCATCGTATCTCTTTTATTATTTTGAGTAATAAATCTACCGTAAGATACCTCTATGATCCGCTACCTGTTGCTGGCAATAAGCGTTGCGCTTACCCTTGCCGTTAATGCTCAGAAAATTCCGCTTATTAATTCCGGTGAAGTAATCGAACGAGCTACTGCCTTGTACGACTCCGGTAAATATGACGATGCGATTGCTAAATTCCTGACTGTCCCAAAGCGTGATACAAACTATGTATATATGCTTTCGGAACTTGCGCTGGCGTATACGGCAAACAAACAATACGAGAAAGCAATCGCAGTGTGTGAAGAAGCACTGGCGAAGCCTTCGCTCTATAAAGCACACTTGCTGAAATCGCAGGCTATCGCTACCGATAAGAAAGGCGACTTTGATAAATCGGTAGTGCTGTTCAACAAAGCGATTGAACAATACCCGTTCGATGTCTCATTCGTCTATAACCTGGGTATAACCTATTACAATCATAAAGATTACGATAAAGCCATCGACTGCTTTTTTAAAGTACTTAACGTAAATCCGTTTCATGCCGGAAGTCACCTGAACCTGGGCCGTATAGCGGTAGGACAAGGCCGTAAAACACATGCTATGTTTTCATTTGGTATGTACCTCGGTGTAAGCAACACCGATAACTCGGTGCTGGTATATGCCGATAAATTTTTGTCGAACCAGATACAGGATGAAAGTACGTTACCGGCTATAGGTACCAACGGCTGTGAAAAGCTGGACCAGATCATTCGCGCCAAAGTTGCTATGGAAGAAAAATTCAAAACCAAGACAGGTGTTTCTGCTCCTGTAGTAAAACAATATGAAATGTTCTTCGAGCAGCTTGGTATCATCAATACATCAACCGATGATCGTTGGGTAAATTACTATCTGCCGATCTATAAAGCCATTAAAGAAAGTAATATGATGGAGCCATTCCTCTTTCATATACTCGCTTCGGCCGACAATGATGTGGTAAAGAAGTGGCGCAAGAAAAATGAAAAATCACTAAACAGTTTCTACACAGTTGCCAATGTGGAGATGAAGAAGAAGCGCGAAATGCTGAATGCTCCACAGGCTGGCTTTGATAAGCCTATACCTGCGTGGTATGACGACAGCAACCGATTAGATGCACTGGGCGTAGAGCAAGGTGAAAAACGCATGGGCCACTGGGTATATTTCCATAATAACTCAGAGCGCTCTGCCGAAGGACACTATAATAACAATGGCGACAAGATCGGTGTCTGGAAATATTACCTGAACACCGGTGCTCTGAAGAGTCTGGAAAATTATGATAACGGAGAAGTAACGCTCTATTACCCGGATGGTACCAAACGTCAGCACTTCTTTTTAAAGAGTGGAGAGATTGATGGAATCGTAGAGCTATACAATCGCTGTGGAGGTCTGCGTGAGAAACTGGTATATAAAGCCGGCAAACGCAACGGAAAAGGACAGTCGTTTTACCCGAATGGAAAAACGGATATGTCGTATGAGTATATAGATGACAAAGGTACAGGTGAGTTTCTGGGATATTATGAAGGTGGTCAGCTCTTCAATAAAACCATCTATAAAAACGATCTGCGCGAAGGTCCGTATGTAGAATACCACGCGAACGGCAAGGTGAAAATCAAAGGCAACTATATCAATAATAAATCAGAAGGCGAATGGAATTACTACTATAGCAACGGTAAGCCGGAAAAGACCGGGCACTTCAAGGCGGGTAATTCTGTTGATGAATGGACGTTCTATAATACACATGGTGTAGTTATTGAAAAGAGAAAGCTTAATGCCGCCAGCGAATTTCACGGTGATGATATATTCTACGCTGATGGAAAAGCATCGGCAGTGAAAACGTATAAGAACGATGTACTCGTGAAAGTGGTATACTATAATCCAGAGGGCAAAGAAATCGGTAAGTCGGAGAACAACAACGGCACATTTACCACAAAAAGTTATTATACCCATGGACAGTTAAGTGCTGAAGGTGCCTATAAAAAAGGACTCCCGGAGGGTACGTGGAAATATTATCAGCCGGAAGGACGCAAGTTCAGTGAGTATACGTATGTGAATGGGCTCGTGCAGGGAGAAGCTGTAGAGTACTTTCGCAACGGTCAGAAGAAATATATATTCAAGTACGTTGACGATCGTCTTCATGGTTATTTTCAGGAGTTTTATCCCAATGGTAAAATTAAAGAAGAAGGATGGATGCAGGATGGCGAGCGCCAACAGCAATGGCTGGCCTACTATCCGGATGGTGTCGTTGAATCCGATGCCTTCTACCTGAACGGAGAATTGACCGGTGAGTATACGGAGTATAATACCGATGGAAAGATTGGCGCTGTAACGGTATATGATAACGGCTACATCGAAAACCTCACAAACTACAATGCCAAAGGTGAAGCAATATCGCGCAAGCGCAAGGAAGATACGAAACAGGTATATGAAACGTTTTTTGCCTCCAAGAAGCCTGAGTCAAAGTTCGAGATACAATGCGGTAACTATACTGGTGCGGCTACGCGCTGGTTCCCGGATGGAAGCCTGTTCTATACCTACGGCATGCTTGGCGGAAAAAGACATGGTATGTATAAATATCATGAACTCAATGGACAGTTAAGTCATGAAGTGTTATACCTGAACGGACAGCGTGAAGGTATATGGAAATCGTATTACAGCAACGGCCAGCTGGATTACCAGGGCAAGTACGTGCAAGGCAATAGTGACAGCACCTGGACATTTTACTACATGCACGGCAAGGTTTCATCTACAATAGAATATGCAAAAGACGAACGCCATGGTATAGCACGCTATAATTCAGCTGAAGGTTCACCTGTACTGGAGAAACTGTACAGCGAAGGCGACCTTATCGCGTACCGTGCAGCTGATGCTGCCGGAGCATTTGGGGCGTGGATTCCGTTTACGGCAACCACAACCGAGATAAAGGCGACATTCCCGAACGGCACAACTGCGATTGAAGAACACTATAAGGATGGCGCACTGGATGGTGCCAAGCGTATATACTTTGCCAACGGTAAACTATACAGTGAGTATAACTATAAATATGGTGATTACGAAGGCGCTTATGCGATATACTACCCGAGCGGAAAGATCCGTGAGAAAGGCGAGTATAAAGATGATGAGTTCCATGGCGTTGTGGAAGAGTATAACGAGGACGGCTCACTGTTGAAATTGGAAACTTTTCAGAGAGGCATTCGCAACGGTAAGGCTGTTGTAAACAAGAAAGGAGCGAAGTCTCAAACCATTAATTTCTGGTGGGGTATACCGGAATAGTATACGGCTACGTTCATATTCACACGCACACATCGGTTGGCCGGGCAAGGTGCCCGCTATGTTAATCATTGAAGTATATGAAAAAAATAATCCTCGCGTGCATCCTGGTAACGGGGTGCATCCTGGTAAGCCGGGCACAATCAACGGATCTGTGGCAGCAGTTCAAGGAGCGCTTCCCGGATGAACCGGCAGTATTTATAGAGCGCTCGGAAGTATTAAATATCACGCAGGACGGAGATTCGCTGCGTGCATTTCTCGATGTAAGCGAAGATGTACTTCATCTGAAAGAACAAACCGATATGTTGTCGGGTAAACGTGTATATGGATCGCACTTCAACCAGGTGGCGAACATCAAAGCGAAAACACTGGTGTGGGACAAGAACCGCTATAAAGAAATGGTGGTGTCCAATTTCAAAAAGAACAGCGATCGCAGTGCTGGTATATTTTACGATGATTCATATTACTATTCATTTGATTTTCCTTCGATCGCTTCACGCAACCGTACGCAGCTGGAGTATCGTGAAAATATGAAAGACGTTCGGTTCATTCATGGCTATGTATTCAGTTCGTACCTCCCGCAGGGAAAAACCACCTATACGATTAAGACAACGAAAGATGTTGACCTGGCATATCAAGTGTTAAATGACGATAAGAAGCAGATACAATTCCGTAAAACAGAAAAAGGAAACTCCGTTACCTACGAGTGGACAGCGCAGTACCTGCCGGCACTCAAGTCGGAAGATAAAAGTCCTTCCCTGCGTTACTATGCTCCGCATGTTATCTGCTATGTAAAGTCTTACAAAACGAAAAAGGGCAACGTAAAGGTATTGTCTAACCTGGACGATCTCTATCGCTGGTATTACACCTTTATCGAGAAACTCAATAAAGAAAATTCACCGGAGCTTGTAGCCATAGCCGAGAAGATCAAAGCTGAAAGTAAATCAGAGCTTGAAACGGTTAAGAAAGTTTATTACTGGGTGCAGAACAATATACAGTATATAGCTTTTGAACAAGGCATGCGCGGTCTTATACCGCACAGTGGTTCGTATGTATGTGAGAAACGTTACGGTGATTGCAAAGATATGGCCAACCTGATCGTGAACATGCTGCAGCTAACCGGTATAAAAGCATATCATACCTGGATCGGTACACGCGATATACCCTATCGCTATACCGAGGTGCCTACTCCGTTGGTGGACAATCACATGATTGCAACCTATATTTCCAAAGATGGTCAATATTATTTCCTCGATGGTACCAGCGATCATACCGCGTTCGGGTATCCTTCATCGATGATACAAGGTAAAGAAGCACTTATTGGTATAGATGCCAATCGTTACGAAATAAAAGAAGTGCCTGTTATTGCGAAGGAAAAAAATGTGATGACCGACTCGATGACCATTCGTATAGATGGCGCGCAATTGATAGGCAGTGGTACAAGCACCTTGTCTGGTTTCCCAAAAGTGTTTGGCGGTTACGAACTCGATCGTTCCGAGAAAGACGATGTGAAGCGTTACGTTACCAAACTCGTGGGCAAGGGCAGCAACAAGTTCTACCTGGATAAATATACGTTGGCTTCGCTGGATGATCATGACAAACCAACGCGCATTCAGTATGATTTCCGGTTGAGCGATTACTTCCAGAAGCTGGGCGATGAATTATACATCAACCTCAATCTGAATAAAGATTACTATAACGATGTGATCAACATAACATCACGTACGTCTCCGCGCGAATCGGAGTATAAGTATATAAAATATGAAGTGATCGAAATGGCAATTCCCGAAGGATACACCGTAGAGTATTTGCCGCCCGATGCCAGGATCAATGGTCCGCTGATAGGCTGCGATATAACCTACCAATCAAAAGCCGGAAAGATAACCGCTTCGAAGAAATTTTACCTTGACTATATATTGTTGCAACCCGATCAGTTTGCTGCGTGGAATGAAGCAGTGAAGCACATCAGTGAAACATATAAAGAGTCCATCATCCTGAAGAAAAAATAACGGAAGAAAATAAATCTATGAATAAGAAGTTTTGGGCGATCGTTTGCCTCGTGGTTTTTGCAAGCGCTGCATTTGCAGCCGATATAAAACCGTATGAGTGGGAAAAGAACCGCAGCCGCTATACGCTTGCTGCCGGTGACAAAGACCTGACCGAACTGATTCTGAAACAACACGCACAATACGAGTACGTGTTGGAAGACAATCAGTTCCTGATGTATTCTACTATCCACCGCATTGTTCTGGTAAACAACGATGAGGCTATACAAAAACATAACCGCATTGTTATTTCCATGAACAATACCATTGAACTGATCGAACTGAAAGCGCGTGCCATCAACAAAGATGGAAAAGCGATTTACTTCGATAAGTCCAATCTCAAGGAATTGAAAGAAGAAGAAAGCGGAAACGCTTACCGCATCTTTGCCATTGAAGGTGTAGAGATGGGCAGTGAGATTGAATATTACTTTACGCGTAAAATGCGCGCCAGTGTATTCGACAGAGTATATATGCAGTATGATGTGCCGGTAAAGGCAAGCTCGTTCTTACTCACCTGCCCGGGACATTTGAAATTTGATTTCAAGGCATACCAGGGATTTCCCGAGGTAAAGCAGGAAGAGAACGGCAACAAAGAACTGAATCAATATACGGCTGCGATGAAAGATGTACCGGCCATGAAAGAGGAGGCTTTTTCCTACTTTGACGCAAATCGTAAGCGTATAGAATTTAAATTGGCTTACAACACAGCACGTTCGCAGGCCCGTTTATATACCTGGGATGAAGCCGCTAAAACATTCTACTCGGTTCTATATACCACATCGAAAGATGATGACAAAGCACTGGAGAAATTTGCCAAGACATTAGGTGACGATCCATCAAAACCGGCTGTGACACGCATTCGTAACATTGAGCAGAAAATTAAATCGAGTGTAAAAGTAAATACCGAGCGCAGTGACGAATCATTGTCTCAGGTTACAGCAATCATTAAAAGTAAACTTGCTTCACGCGAGGGAATGACCAAGCTACTCATCAAAACATTCGAGAAGGCCGGCATAAAATGTTACCCGGTAATAACCTGCAGTCGTGAGCAGTTAAAGTTTGATGGAACTTTCGATTCATGGTCGTACCTCGATGAATATTTACTTTACTTTCCGGACACAAAAGGCTTCATTGCTCCGTATGTTTTTGAAACGCGATACCCGCTGGTGCCCGCAGAATTTACCGCTACCAAAGGATTATTTATAGAGCCGTTTGCTGTAGGTGAAATGAAATCAGCACTGGCTTCCGTTGAAGAAATTCCGGCCCTGGATTATCAGCTCAGCAGTGATAACCTAGATATGCAGGTGAGCTTTGCAGACGATCTGTCAACAGTAAATATCAAGCAGAAGAGAATATTCGGTGGGTATAATGCTATATACTTCGGTCCGTATTATGATTTGATGACGGAAGAGCAGCGCACCCGCATGATTGAAGAACTTACCAAGCAGACTGCTCCAGATGCTGCTATAAAGAAATGGACTGCGAAAGCATTGGAAGAGAAGGCTGATAATTTCGAGATCAATGTAGATTTCAATTCATCGCACTTCCTGGAGAAAGCCGGACCGCGCATTTTATTCAAGGCAGGTGAGTTGATCGGACCGCAGGTTGAAATGTACCGCGATGATAAGCGCGTAAATGAAGTGGAGAATGAATTTAACCGCGGCTACGATCGCATCATCAGAATTCAAATCCCTTCCGGATATACTATAAAAAATCCGCAAGACCTGAAGATCGACATTACCTATAAGGATAAAGACAAGACACCGTTCCTCTTCCAGTCAGACTATGCCATAAAAGATAACATACTCGAGATCTCGATTAAGGAATATTACAAAGAGATTTTTGCTCCGCTGGCACGTTATGAAGATTTCAGAAAAGTGATCAACGCATCCGCAGATTTTAATAAAGTTACGCTCGTGTTGGAAAAAGGATCGCAAGTGCTGGACAAGAAGTAAAAAATAAATGTCGATAAGACACAAGCCTTGCATTGAAGATAGACATCGATGCAAGGCTTGTGCTTTTAATAGGAGTACCGTCCACGGGCGTTTACTTTTACCGTGTTTACCTGTTTTGTTTTTTCAAAGTCAAGGTAAACAGACTGAAGATTGCTCCAGAAATCAACCAGCGAAGGTGCGTGGCTATAGTCTGTCTTAAGCTGGTTAAAGTTAGCATCATCCAGTTTTGTCGGGAAAATATGAACCGGTATAGCGAGCTGTCCGTTGTTACGCGCTTCAATGGCCAGTATATATAGCTCTTTAATCTTGTCGTCTGTTATGGGTATACATCCAATCGTAACGCAGTCGCCATGTATATAAATAGCACCGCCTGGCCGCTGGCGGTCACTTAAAATCTTGTCAGACGCATTGGGATAATTTATGCCAAGCGACAAATGAAAATTACTGGCAGGGTTAAAATGGTTTACCTGGTAAACGCCTTCCGGAATTTGCTTGTCGCCTTCCTTGCGTTTCGGTCCAAGTACACCCGATGTCGAGCAGAAGTCGTACGTAGTGAGCAGCGCATACTCCTGTTTATTCTTTTCGCGGATCCATACCTCGAGTTTCTTTTCTTTTTTAAAAGCCTGAATAAAAAGATGAAAACCGTTCGCCTTGAAATGTTTTTGGGTAAAGTATTGTTTTATGGTGGCTTCCTTTTCGTTGTAAGCGTTTTTTACCCGTTCAAAATTTTGTTGTTGTTGCTTAAATGAAGCAGTTTGAAAAAAAATTGAGGCCATAATGAAAAGGGCGTTCATGACTTCTGAAAGTTTGAATAAACGTTTAAATTACAAAGGTTTTAGAAGTGAATTGGCCGTTTGGGAGAGATTAATAGCTGGCGCCATATAAACCGTAAAAGCATAGAGGTACTTCTTTACTAACTAACCGAAATCAAACGACAAATCAAGTTAGCAATATGATTGCAATTTACATTTTAGTGGCGTTAGCCAGTTCAGGTGTAACCGCTTTGGTTTTTTATTGGCTTGAGAAAAGAAAAGAAATGAGGCGGGCTGTGCAGGTTAATGACTCTACTGTGGAGCATATACCCTGGTCGCGGGTGAATGAATTTATTGAACACGATCGCCAGCGTATATCCAGTGACTTGCACGATGACTTGGGAACGGTATTGAGTCTGATACATCTTGACCTCGATCTTGTGATGCGTGAAGCTGATGCTCTACCCCCGCACATCGAAGCCAAGCTTATTGTTGTGAAGCGCAATCTTAACCGCACCATCGAAAGTATCCGCAATATCATCTGGAATCTTTCTCCGGATTTTATAGAAGGCATGAGTCTGAATTTTGCCATTCGTGAACTCTGCCACAAACTCGATGCGCTGAAAGGAACACACATGCACTTTGTGCAAAGCGGCAACCCGGTGCCGATCAATCAACGACAAAAACTAAACTTGTTCAGAATGGTGCAGGAGTTATTCTCCAATGCCATCAAGCATTCAAACGCCTGGAATATTTCGGTACATCTGCATTGGGAAGATGAGTTGCTCACTATTACCGTAGAAGACGATGGTTCTGACTATAGACGTAAAGAGAACGAAGAAAAATCTTCCGGCATGGGCACCATCAATCTTGCGAAACGTGCTAAAAGTATAGGGGCTACATTTCGCAGAGAGCCTATATCTCCGAGAGGCTTACGCGTTATTATAGAATTCAATCCGCGTCAAAAAGACAGTGCCGATAAATTTCCGGTTATGCCGCTTACGGCATCAGCCTAGTACACCATTTTTATAGGCGTACGAGATCAGCTCCGCTACATTACTGGTTTGTGTTTTCCGCAGCATGTCTTCACGATAGCTGTTGATCGTATTTTCTTTCAGCGATAATCGTTCGGCAATTTCTTTGCTGGATTTACCAAGCTTCAGGTACATCAGTATATCTGCTTCGCGTTTGCTGAAGCGTACAGATGGAGCGTTGGTGGCTTTTTCATCTTTCAGTAAAGATGGATGGATCATGGTGGTAATATACTGCTTGCCGCTCAGCACCGTATCAATTGCTTTCTTGATTTCCTGCGAGCCACTGTTCTTCAACAGAAAACCATGTACGCCTGCCTGCACCAGGTGCGTGATCATAGCTTCGCCATTGTATTGCGTGAGTATAATAATGTGAGTAGAAGGATGATCGAGCATAACCTGCTTGGCTACTTCCATGCCGTTCATGCCGGGCATACCAATGTCCAGCAGCAGAAGATCAAAAACATGATTGCTCATCAGATCAAAAGCTTCAGGACCACTGCTGGCCTGCTTTACTTTCGCGGTCGGGTACAGTTTATTCAACACCAACGTAAGTCCTTCACGAAATAGTGCCTGATCGTCAACAGTAAGGATGGATAACGGTTTCATGAAATTATTTTTCGAAAAAGTTTTCCTCCAATATTACCTCAAAAATAAGGTAAATCGCCACCGGATTTTTAAGGTTAAACTATAATTTTTTTCAAACTACAAATTGCAGCCTGTGTTCAAGGCAATACAGAGGGGTATATTTCAGATGATATCCGGCAGTTTAAAGCAATAGGTTCATCAATAACGAACGAACAAACTTATAGTGCGCTGGGTTCAGCTTTGCAATGTGGTTTCTTTTTCCCGATTCTGCATGTGATTGTTGACATGTGTATCAGTATCAGGCTCCGGAGAAGGCGGTGCCGTGGAGACATGCAGTGTGTTTACAAAGTAAATTTCATCTTTCTGCAACGCTTCGTATAGCTGTATATTAATATTCTGTTGAATGTCCATGTACTTGTTATAGTCGGGATCAAGCACAAAGTAAACCACCTCAAACCGCAGGCTCCAGTCACCGAACGATGCAAAATGCGCACGGTCGAATCGTACCGGTTGCTGTTGCTCGATGATGGAGCGAACCATACCTGGAATGGTCTTGATCTTTTCAATCGTAGTTTTATAATCAATATTGAAAGTAAATACAACCCTGCGATTAACCTGCCGCTTGAAGTTGTGAATGCGTGAGTTTGTAAGATTCGCGTTACCGATCACGATCTGCTCTCCGGAAAGACTCCGCAGTCGCGTAGTCTTCAACCCGATATACTCGATCGAGCCGAGTTTATCATCCACCACAATAAAATCACCAACCTCAAAAGGTCTGTCGAAGAAGATAACGAAATAGTTGAACAAGTCGCCCAGTATATTTTGAGCCGCGAGTGCTACAGCAATACCGCCTATACCCAGACCGGTAATAATGGTAGTAACGTTATAGCCCAGGTTATCAATCAGAAAGACAATGCCCAACACCCATACAACAATGTTGACGAGTAACATAACACCCGCCAGTTGTTTTACCTTTTCTTCACCATTCTCCTGTTGCCTGATATAGCTTTGAAGAATCAGCAGAATGGTTGATGAAAGAAGTCTCAATACGAAGAAAGTAATTACCACGGCAGTAGCAATTCGAAGCACCTGCTCCGTTTTAACAGAAAGCTGCAGGTAGTTAAGCCCCGCATAAATAATGAAATAGTATAGAGCAGGCACCCCGAACCGATCGATACTGTCAATAATGAAATTATCGCCCCTGTTGGAGGTACGATCCGAAAACTTTTTAAGCTGTCGTAAAAGCGTTTGTTTAAAAAGCTTTACAGCTGCCAGACCAAAAAAGATAATGGCGGCGGCAATGAGGTAATCCTGCACGGTATTGTGAAAATATTCCTGCTTCAAAAACTCATTCATAACACAAAGGCATTGGTGCTGAAAAAGAATAAGTATGTATGTCGTAAAAATGAATGCCAACACGTTGTTTTAGTAAAAGTAAAAAGTGCACTTCCGCTTACCATTTCCAAAAAAATCTCAATCTTTAGGCTTCTAACCTGATCTTTACACATGAACAGTTTACCCTGGAAAAAAATCGCCATCGGCACGGTGGCCGTTATCATTGCTATTGCCGGTATATTCTATTTTAGAGCCAGTAAGGGAACCAAGCCAGGCCCCAGCTTCATCAACCCCGCCTTCGGTGAATATATATCATCCTATACGGCAGGGGTGTTGCCTTCCGGTACAACGGTGCGAATCATATTGGCGAAGGAGGCTGTAGACTCTGCCATGATCGGTCAGGAAAGCTCCGTAAAACTATTTTCGTTCAGCCCTTCTATCAGTGGAAAAACCGTATGGCTCGACAGACGTACTGTGGAGTTTACTCCGGAAGCGCGTCTTACATCGGGGCAGGTATATGAAGTTAGCTTTGCGTTGTCCAAATTGATGGAAGTACCTTCCGAACTCAGCACATTTGAATATACATTTCAGGTTATACCTCAAAATTTTGAAGTATCGGTTGATAACATCAAGCCGTATATAAAAACAGAATTGAAGAGACAGAAGATTGAAGGTACACTCTTCACGGCCGACTATGCCGAGAATGCTTCGGTAGAAAAAATGGTATCGCCCGAGCAGGAAGGTAAAAATCTGAATGTTACCTGGACACACAATCCGGATGGCAAGCAACATTCCTTTGTGGTAGAAGATGTAGCGCGTAAAGATCAGGCGAGTAAAGTAAAGCTTAGTGTGAATGGTAATCCCATCGGTATAGATAGAACGGAAGATGAAGAAGTTGAGATTCCTTCCCTGAGTGATTTTAAATTGATGACTGCCAAAGTGGTGCAGAATCCAAATCAATATGTAGTGCTTCAATTCTCCGATCCGTTAAAAGAAAAACAAACACTCGAAGGCCTCATCACCATTGCCGATCTCGCCAGTCTTGAATTTGAAATTCATGATAATGAAATATGGGTATATCCACCGGTACGTCAGTCAGGTTCGAAGACGGTTCGTATTGAAGCCGGTATTCGAAATATACTCGACTATAAAATGAAAGCAGCTACTACCGCTGAGGTTGTATTTGAGCAAGTGGCACCAGCGGTGCGCTTTACCGGCAAAGGTTCTATCCTGCCAAGCACCGATGGCCTCGTGTTACCGTTCGAAGCGGTTAGTCTGAATGCTGTAGATGTTACCATCGTAAAAATATTTGAGAACAACATTCTGCAATTCTTCCAGGTAAATAATCTGGATGGAAACCGTGAGTTGCGCAGAGTAGGAAAGAGGTTGTTGACCAAAACGATTCAACTGGACAACACCGGTGTAACCGATCTTGGTAAATGGAACCGTTTTACACTCGATCTTTCCAAACTCATAAGTGCAGAACCCGGTGCTATATACCAGGTAAAGATGAGTTTCAAAAAATCATACTCAACCTATAACTGCGATGGTGAAGAAGAGAGTGGCGAAGAAAGCTCCGGACAGTTTGATGAGTATGATGAAGAGTACGGCTATGAATACGAAGGTGGTTATTACGATTCGTACGATGAATACTATTACGCGGATGATTACGATTGGGAGCAACGCGATAATCCATGTCACTCATCATATTATACGAACAATCGCGCCATTCAACGCAACGTCCTCGCTTCTGACTTGGGGTTGACTGCGAAGGGCGGTGATGATGGCAACCTGTTAATATTCGTAAACGACCTGAAGACAACGCAACCCCTATCCGGTGTGCAACTGGAAGTATATGATTTCCAGCAGCAGCTTATCGGCTCTGTTACGACAGACTCAGAAGGTAAAGCTGGCATCACTTCCAAAGAACAGCCTTTTGCAATTGTAGCGAAGAGCGGCTTGCAACGCGGCTACCTGAAAGTAACGAATGGCGATGCACTTTCAGTAAGTAACTTTGATGTATCTGGCGAGGTGGTGCAACGTGGTATAAAAGGATTTTTATATGGCGACCGCGGTGTGTGGCGCCCGGGCGATTCGTTATACTTAACCTTTATCCTGGAAGATAAAAATAAACTGTTGCCTCCATCACATCCCGTTGTATTTGAAATGTCTAATCCGCAAGGTCAGGTCGTAAATCGGTTGGTGCGCTCATCTTCTGAAAATGGTTTCTACAAGTTTGCTACTGCTACCAGTGCAGATGCTCCTACCGGTAATTGGACAGGGCGCGTAAAAGTTGGTGGTACGGAGTTCTCACAGACACTGAAGATTGAAACCGTAAAACCGAACCGGTTAAAAATAAATCTTGATTTTGGTACAGAGCGTTTCACATCAACCAATGTAACAGGTAAGCTGGATGTAAAGTGGCTGCACGGTGCACCGGGAAGAAACCTGAAAGCAGAATTTGATATGCTGCTGCAGAAAGTTCCGACCGAGTTTGCAAAATACCCGGAGTATATATTTGAAGATCCGGCCAGAACATTCTATAGCGAAGCAACTCCTGTATTTGAAGGACTGACGGATGACGAAGGTAAAGCAACGGTAAACATAAGCCTGGAGTCCAGCTACGCAGCCCCCGGATTCCTGAATGCAGTATTCCGTGGAAAAGTGTTTGAAGAGAGTGGTAACTTCAGTATCGATCGTTTCAGTATACCATATTCTCCCTACGAAAGCTATGTTGGTATGAAAACTCCGGAAGGAGAGAAATATAGCGGTATACTATATTTTGATACACCGCATAAGATTGATTTCGTAACGCTTGATCCCTTGGGTAACCCGGTGTCGCGCAACAATGTTGAGATCAACGTGTATAAACTTGACTGGCGCTGGTGGTGGGACAACTCCGAAGAAAGCCTCGCTAATTATGTAGAGGGTTCATATTCTAAACTCATCAAGAGCGGTAAAGTAAATACCGTTAACGGTAAAGGCTCGTGGACCTTTGAAATGAAAATGGGTCAGCAGGAATATGGCCGTTACTTTGTTCGTGCATGCGATCCGGTATCAGGGCATTGCACCGGACAAATTATATATATAGATGAACCGGGCTGGTATAGCCGCAGTCGCGGAGATGATTCGCGCGGAGGTGCTACCATGCTGTCGTTCGCTACAGATAAATCTTCTTATAACATTGGTGAGAAAGTAAATCTGACCATTCCCGGTGGAGCGCAGGGTGGTCGTGCCCTGGTAAGTATTGAGAATGGAAGTAAAGTATTGCAGACATACTGGGTTGAGACACAACAGGGCGAAACTAAATTCAGCTTTGATGTAACAAGCCAGATGGCGCCCAATGTATATGTGCATGTTGCGTTGCTGCAGCCGCATTCACAAACTATAAATGATTTGCCGATACGCTTGTATGGTGTGGCTTCCATTCGCGTAGAAGATCCAAACACACATCTGGAACCGGTTATTACCATGCCGGAGGTACTGGAGCCTGGTCAGGAAGTAACGATCAAAGTCTCTGAGAAGAACAAGCGTAAGATGACATATACCATTGCCGTTGTGGACGAAGGCTTACTGGACATTACACGCTTTAAGACACCGGATGCATGGAGCCGTTTCTATGCACGCGAAGCATTGGGCGTACATACGTGGGATGTATTCGATGATGTGATGGGAGCTTTCGGTGCACGCATTGAACGACTGCTTGCTGTAGGTGGTGATGCCGAAGGTGCGGCCAAAGAAGATGATGCGCGTGCAAATCGGTTCAAACCTGTCGTGAAATTCTTTGGTCCGTTTACACTCGATGGAAGTTCAGACGAACACAAGTTTACCATGCCACAATATATAGGCTCCGTAAGAACGATGGTGGTAGCTGGTTACGAAGGTGCTTATGGTAAAGCCGAAAAGGCAACACCAGTACGTAAACCGCTGATGGTACTCGCTACATTACCACGCGTGTTAGGACCTGAAGAGACATTGAAATTGCCAATAACATTGTTTACGCAGGAGAAAGGTATACGCAACGTAAAGATTGATGTAAAAGCGACAGGGCCTATAACAGTAGCGGGTGGTACAAGCAAATCGGTAGCGATGCCAGCGAGTGGTGACCTTACCGTTGATTTTGATATAGCAGTAAAATCAGAAGCAGGTATAGCGAAGGTTGAAGTGACTGCCAGCTCGGGTAAATTCAGCGCTACCGATGTAATCGAGATCGAAGTGCGCAATCCGAATTTGCCGGTAACAAAAATAACGGAGTCGCTACTGGACGCAGGGAAGTCGTGGACAGCCGAAGCTGTACCGTATGGTATAGCCGGAACGAATACAGCTGTGCTGGAGATATCGAATATGCCTCCGATCAACCTCGGTTCGCGCTTGCGTTACCTGATTCAATATCCGCACGGATGTATCGAGCAGACTACATCATCTGTATTGCCGCAGCTATACCTGAGCCAGGTAAAAGTGCTTACCGAGATTGAGCAGAAAAATGTTCAGCGTAATGTTACTGCCGGTATAGAACGACTCAAGTCGTTTATACAACGTGATGGTGGCTTTGGTTATTGGCCGGGGGCTGAAGTGTCCGATCCATGGGGAACAACGTATGCCGGTCACTTCCTCATTGAAGCAGAGGCAAAAGGTTACTATGTACCTGCCGATATGCTCAAACGCTGGAAGAAGTATCAAAAGAATAAAGCATTGGAATGGAGACGCAACGATACATACTATAACAGCGACCTGATGCAGGCGTATCGTTTATATACATTGGCACTTGCCGGTGCACCGGAAATGGGAGCGATGAACCGCCTGCGCGAGCAATCCAATCTTACCTCGACAGCCGTTTGGATGTTGGCTGCATCGTACGCGAAAGCCGGTCAGCCGGAAGCTGCGAAGAAGTTGATTACAAATCTCTCTACAAAAATTAAACCGTATAGAGAGTTGAGCTATAGCTATGGATCAGACGTCCGTGACAAAGCGTTGATACTGGAGACACTCGTATTGCTGAATGATAAAACAAAAGCATTTGAGTTGCTGAAAGATATATCCAAATACCTGAGCGATTATGGTTACTGGATGAGCACGCAGGAAACTGCATTCTGTTTGAAAGCCGTAGGTTCATTTGCAGGTTTGGATAAACGTGGTGAATTGAAGTTCTCCTATACTTTGAATGGCAAGAATGTAAATGCCAGTACAGAGTTGCCGATAGCACAGGTACAGATACCGATCAAAGGACTGAAGAAAGAAAGTATACAGATCGTGAATGAAAGCGGTGGTATGCTGTTCACACGTCTGATACAGGAAGGCACACCGGCCCGTGGACAAGAAGAGGACGCACAAAGCAATCTCTCTATAAATGTTCACTATACCGATGCCGATGGAAATGAAATTGATCCTACGCGACTTGAACAAGGAGCCGAGTTCCTGGCAGAAGTTTCTGTAACACACACCGGTACACGTGCGTCATACGAGAACCTTGCGTTGAGTCAGGTGTTTCCGTCAGGATGGGAAATAAATAACCTTCGCTTGCAGGGGGATGACGAGTTTGTGAAATCATCGCCATTCGATTACCAGGATATCCGTGATGACCGGGTATATACATATTTCACCCTATATACCAACGAGCGCAGAACATTCCGCGTCATGCTCACAGCAAGCTATGCCGGTACATACTACCTGCCAGCCATAAGCTGCGAAGCCATGTACGACAAGAGCATCTATGCCCGCAAAAAAGGCCAGGTAGTAGAAGTCATAAAAGCCACAGCGCAGTAAAAAAATCAAGCCCGCAGAGGTCGCGGATTTACGAAGACATATTTATAGGATTGTCGGTATTCTATAGTTTGTTCCCGTGAATCTCCGTTCTTGGCGGGCCTTATATTTTATACTCTGTTGTATTTCAAATCGATCTATAGGCTGTAATCGTGTATAGATAAAATCTCCATTTTGCTATTGCTTTGTCATAAAGTAAAAACCGTTGTATGACAGAGAATGATATATCTTGCCAGATCCGTGGAACAATCTTTAAAGTACACCGGGCACTCGGTTCCGGCTTATTCGAGTCGGTATATGAAGCCGCCCTCGCTTATGAATTAACGCAAGGCGGATTAAACGTGAAAACACGAGTAGCCATGCCGGTACATTATAAAGAAGTAAAGCTGGATACAGCTTTCATCTTGATATACTCGTGAATAACCTGGTGATAGTTGAAATTAAATCGATTGAAGAATTTAACAGCGTGCATCACAAACAAATATTAACCTATATGAAGCTGGCCGATATCAAACTCGGCCTCCTGGTTAATTTCAATACCGATCCTGTTTCCAAAGGTATAATTCGGAAAGTTAATGGCCTTCTGTGACTGGATTATGACCACTCACTAAAAATAAACATGGATATATAGTTCATCCTTTGTACTTTCAACATCAAACCTGAACCGATGAAAAAAGTACTATTGGCCCTTCTGTTGACCCTCCCTATTATATTGCCAGCCCAAAAGAAAAAGAAGTCCGATGAGCCTGCTCCGCAGAAGCTCGCTTCATCTATCGATGAAAAAACAGGCGACTTAAAAAAGTATCCCGGCTATATTGAATTCTATTACGATGAAAGGCAGGATAGAGTATGGCTGCTCATTGATAAGTTTAACACCGAGCTGCTATATATAGAATCGCTCACAGCCGGTGTCGGCTCCAACGATATAGGACTTGATCGAAATCAGTTGGGGCGCGAACGCATAGTATATTTTGAAAAGCGCGGATCAAAAGTATTACTGGTTGAACCTAATAATTTTTATCGCGCTATAAGCAACAGCCAAGCCGAACGCAGAGCTGTAAAGGAATCATTTGCTGAATCGGTACTCTGGGGATTTACCGTAGCTGCCGAAGACAATGGAAAAGTACTCGTTGATGCTACTGACTTTTTTATACAGGATGTACACGATGTAGCCGGTACACTTCGTGCCACACAGCAAGGTGGTTATGGTCTCGATAAATCGCGCAGTGCTTTTTACCCGGAGCGCATTCGTAACTTTCCACTTAACTCCGAATTTGAAGTGACGCTTACCTTTACCGGTCAACCTTCAGGGAGCTATATACGCAGTGTTACACCTACACCTACCAGTGTTACGATACGCGAGCATTTCTCATTTGTTCAGTTACCGGATAGTAATTATAAGCCACGCAAGTTCGATCCGCGTGCAGGCTACTTTAATACTTCATATTACGATTACGCTACACCGATCAGCGAACCCATCGAGAAGCGATTCATCAACCGGCACAGACTGGAGAAGAAAGATCCTTCTGTTGCCGTAAGCGAACCCGTTAAACCTATTATATACTATATGGATCCCGGTGCACCGGAGCCTATACGTTCTGCATTAATGGATGGTGCCAAATGGTGGAACCAGGCATTTGAAGCGGCCGGGTATAAAAATGCATTTGTAGTGGAATTGCTCCCCGAAGATGCCGACCCGATGGACGTGCGTTATAATGTTATCAACTGGGTACATCGCGCAACACGCGGCTGGTCGTATGGGGCATCGGTTACAGACCCACGCACCGGTGAAATTATAAAAGGACACGTTACCCTTGGGTCACTTCGCGTGCGTCAGGATTTTTTAATTGCAGAAGGATTACTCGCTCCGTATGAAGAAGGAAAGCCTGTGAGTAAAGCAATGGAAGAAATGGCGCTCGCCCGCCTTCGTCAACTGGCAGCACATGAAATAGGACATACGCTCGGACTCGCGCATGCCTATACATCAAGCACGGAGAACCTCGCATCGGTAATGGACTATCCTCACCCTATAGCAAAAGTTGTGAATGGAAAAGTTGATCTGTCCAATGCATACGATGATAAGATCGGGGCGTTCGATAAAGTATCCATTACGTATGGTTACCAGGATTTCCCGGAAGGTGTTGATGAAGATAAAGCGCTTGATGCCATTATACAGAATTCGCTTAAAGCAGGTCTTACATTTTTGTCGGATCAGGATGCACGACCAACCGGTGGTGCACATCCCTACGCACACTTGTGGGACAATGGTGCTGATGCTACCAATGAATTGAATCGTGTTATGGAAGTGCGATCTATAGCACTGAAAAATTTTGGCGAACGAAATATCAAGCCGCACACACCCATGGCAACACTCGAAGAAGTGCTCGTGCCTATATATTTCTTTCATCGCTACCAGGTAGAGTCGGCTGTAAAAGTATTGGGCGGTATAAATTACCGTTACGCACTGCGTGGCGATGGACAACCCGTTGCGGAGTTGCTTACGCCCGAGCAACAAGCAAAAGCACTCGCAGCGTTGCTGAAAACTGTTGAACCCGGTGCCTTGATACTTCCGGAAAGTTTACTGGTAAATATACCCCCACGTCCTATAGGCTATCAGCGTCATCGTGAATTGATCAAACTGAAAACCGGGTTAACCTTCGATCCACTTTCATTAGCAGAAACATCTGCCGATATGACGTATAGCCTGATCTTGCACCCAGCGCGTGCCAACCGTTTGGTAGAGCATCATGCAAGAAATATCAATCAACCGAGTCTTGAAAGTGTACTGGATAAACTGATCGCACATTCATTCAAGGCTGCTCCTAAATCAGGACAGGAAGGCGCAATACAAATGAGCATTGATGGCGCTCTATTTTCTAACCTGGCAAAACTTGCAGCGTCCAACAACGCATCGCTGCAAACACGCGCGATTACGTTGTTAAAGCTGGAGCAACTCAAGGGCTGGCTCAAACAGAGAAGTCCCGTAACGACTAACGAAGAGTGGAAAGCATTCTATGTATATATAGCATCGCTTATTGAAAAACTCCAGGAGAAACCGGAAGAATTCAAAGCCGACTATCCGCTTGAATCTCCTCCCGGCATGCCTATCGGAGATACGGACATGGATTTTTGCGGGCATTAAAATTCTGTGGCCCTGTCTCGATAACTATCGGGACAGATTTACGAGGAGTAAAATATATCTGCATCAACCTGCGTATTCTGCGGGAATGAATTCACTACTTTTGCGACTAGCATGTCGCGGAAGAACAAGATAAAAGCTGGATTGGCATTACTCGTTGTCGGGTTGATAGTATATTACTTTTCGCTGCCTTCTAAACTTTTTACCGATCCATATTCAACTGTACTGGAAGCTTCCAACGGTGAATTACTAAGTGCCGCTATTGCACGCGATGGACAATGGCGTTTTCCGGAAACTGATTCAGTTCCCGATAAATTTACTGAAGCTATTATTACCTATGAAGACAAACGCTTTCGCAGCCACCCGGGAGTAGATGTATTGTCATTAGGGAGAGCCTTTCGCCAGAATATAGCGGCACGAAGTATTGTAAGTGGAGGCAGTACCCTAAGCATGCAGGTAATTCGTCTTTCGCGAAAAGGGAAGTCGCGCACAGTTGTTGAGAAAGTCCTTGAGATTATACTGGCCACACGATTGGAATTACGCTATAGCAAAGAAGATATACTCGCGCTATATGCATCGCACGCTCCGTTTGGAGGTAATGTTGTTGGTATAGAAGCGGCATGCTGGCGTTACTTTGGTCGCGATGCACGCGAACTCTCGTGGGGCGAAGCAAGTTTACTCGCTGTATTACCAAATGCACCTTCACTCATGCACCCCGGTAAGAATCGGGAGCAACTCCGGATCAAGCGAGATAAATTACTGGACAAGCTGCGAGACATCGGCAAGATCGATACATTTACCTGCGCGCTTGCCAAAGAAGAACCTATACCGGAGGAACCTCAACCCTTGCCACGCGCAGCACGACATTTACTCGTGCGCATGCAGGCAGATGGTTTTGCTGAGCAGAAAATACAATCAACATTACAATACAGCTTGCAACAACGTGTCGAGCAGATCATGCACGACCATCACCAGCGACTGGTTGGAAATAAAATTCATCATGCCGCTGCTATCGTTGCTGATGTAAAGACCGGAAACGTAGTGGCCTATGTCGGGAATGTTGACAATGGAAAAAATTACAGGGGAGATGATGTGGATGTAAATGTCTCGCCACGCAGTACCGGAAGTATACTGAAACCTTTTCTGTATGCTGCTATGCTGGAAGAAGGAAAAATTCTCCCGAAAACATTACTGCCGGATGTGCCGGTATATATTAATGGTTTTGCTCCGAAGAATTTTTCGAAGGATTATGATGGCGCGGTTCCTGCGGATAAAGCATTGATACGGTCCTTGAATGTACCGGCAGTATATATGCTGCGTGAGTATCGCTACGAGAAATTTCATTCGCTGCTGAAATCATTGGGCATGACGACCCTGAATCATCCTCCTGATCATTATGGTTTGTCGCTGATATTGGGAGGTGGCGAAGGAACGCTGTGGGATATAGCAGGCATGTATGCTTCGATGGCGCGCACGTTGAATAATTACTTTGAACATCCGGGCAAGAACCGTTATGACCGCGCAGACTTCCATGCACTGAAATATACCGCAGACAACAATCAGAACGTTACCGTCCCTGAACTGGAAGAAACTTCATTCGTCAATGCATCTTCGATCTACCAGACCTTTGATGCTTTGAAAGAAGTATACCGCCCGGGAGAAGAATCTGGCTGGCGCTACTTCAACAGCTCCAAACCAATAGCCTGGAAGACGGGTACCAGCTTTGGTTTTCGCGATGGCTGGGCAGTAGGCGTAACCCCCGATTATGTAGTGGGTATATGGGTGGGTAATGCCGATGGCGAAGGTCGCCCGGGACTAACCGGTACCGATGCAGCTGCGCCTATATTGTTTGATATATACTCCCAGTTGCCCGGGGAGCGTTGGTTCCAGTTGCCGAAGATGGAGATGGAAAAGATTACTGTATGTGCCCGCAGTGGCTATCGTAACAGTTCGTTGTGTGATGAAGTGGATACCATCATGGTAGGCCGACACGGCTTGCAGAGTGTAGCCTGTCCGTTGCATAAGAAAGTTCACCTGACAGCGGATCAGAAATTCAGATTACACAGCGCTTGCGCTTCCGTTAATGAAATGAAAACGGTTAACTGGTTCGTATTGCCACCCGTGCAGGAATATTATTATAAGCCACGCAATGTATCGTATCGCACGTTGCCGCCCTTTCGAAAGGATTGTCAGTCATCGTTCAACCTCACGGCGATGGATCTTATATATCCGAAGCCTAACGCGCGCATCTTTATACCGCGCGATCTGAATGGTAAAATGGGGAGTGCTGTTTTTGAATTAGCACATCGCAACGCTATGGCTACTGTTTTTTGGCACCTCGATGGAAACTATATCGGCAGCACGCGCAAGACACATCACCTTGCGGTAAATCCTGAACAAGGTAAACATATACTTACCGTTATTGATGAGAACGGAGAAATGCTCGAACAATCTTTTGAAGTTTTATCGAAGATGTAAGCTTCTGATAAATAATGGCTTACTTGCTTTTTCTTAAATCTTTGCTAAATTCGTATTTATATTGATAAACCTATAATATTTAAGACCCAGTGTGTCTATGAAGACATTAAAACTTTTTGCACTGGTAGGCATTTTTTCTGTATTCTTTGCGATACAGCCTACCGTAGCCTCGCGTCCGGAGCAAATAAATCTAGACGAACCCCAGAACTATGTAGTTATCGGAGCTTTTAAGATTCATCGCAATGCCGTGCGGTTCAGCGATCACGCCCAGAGCCTGAGTCTCAATGCGAAGTATGAGAAAAACGTTAACCGTAACCTGTACTATGTTTATGTATTGCAGACGGCCGATCGCGCTGCAGCCATTGCGGAAGCAAACCGCCTGCGTTCCGAATCTGAATTTACCGATAGCTGGGTATATAGCGGCTCCTTCACCAAAGAAACAGCACCTGCTGCTGTGGCAACACGAAGTGTCGATGTAAATCCGGCCACGGAAGAAAAAATAGAAACGGTGCAACCAAAAGATCCTGAGCCAGTTGCAACGACTGTAACCACACCCCCTGAAACTACTCCAACCGAACAGCCGGCCTCACAATCCATCGATGATGGAGGAACCGGTAAAAGTTTCTTCTTTAAAATATACCGTGCTACAGATAGCGATGTTGTGCAGGGGGATGTGAGTGCTATTGACGTAGACCGTACCCGCAAGATGGGAACCTATAAAGGAAATGCCCCTGTAAAAGTTGCCGACCCGCTGAGCAAAACCGACAGCGTGTTACTGGTGTGCGAAGTATTCGGATACCGGAAATCACAACGCAACATTTATTATAATGAACCTTCCGGTGAAGGTATTGAAACCGATGCTAACGGTGCGGTAGTAGTGCCATTTGAATTGATACGTTTGAAGAAAGGCGACATTGCGGTAATGTACCATGTATACTTCTATAAAGATGCATCGATCATGCGCCCCGAATCTCGCTATGAAGTGGAGAGCCTGCTGAAGATGTTAAATGAAAATAAAAATTACCGCATCAGAATACACGGTCATACCAACGGAGGTGCCAGCGGTAAAATTATTTCGAAGCCAAAAGATGGTGATAATTTCTTTTCATTGACAGGCTCCGTAGAGGGCTTCGGTACTGCGAAAAAACTTTCCGAAGAACGGGCAGAAATTATTCGTGATTTCCTGTTGAAGGAAGGTATAGATCCATCACGTATGGAAACAAAAGCCTGGGCAGGAAAACGTCCTATATACGATAAACTTAGCAGTCGTGCGCAGGAAAACGTGCGCGTGGAGATTGAGATATTGCAGGAGTAAGCGGAGATACGTTAATGGTTATCCGTTACCGGTGAATCATTATCAGTTATTCGTATAGTTTGGTAATGATAGCGATTCTAGAATATACTATAGATTCTGTATAAATCAAAAGGTCGAAAGCCTTAACATCCTTCGGAAATTTTGTGAATTGATTCAAGCAAGCGCATGTTTTATACATGCGCTTGTTCTTTATATACTTTCAAGCAGGGGCAGGCCGATTTATATTCCTGGCAATACTGAATGTTGTTTGTTAAGAGTGGTCAATCCATCCTGCTAACGCTCCGGCTATAGTATATATAGATCGGGGTTCAAACATTTTATTCTCATCGCAACAGGTTCTTTAATCAGTCAGATCACGTTAAGGTTGCTGCTATATTCTATCCCCCAATTTTTATAGCATGAATCACTTTTGTTGCGAAGAGGTGCTCCTCTTTTTTCAGTCATATCTATACTTTAAGAATCCTTTTGTAAGAATGCCAGTGAAAGCGATTTCAGATCGTATTCAAACGATTTAGTAAGTTTTTACCGAAAACGTTAGCGGTTTATACATTCGATAGCCTACTCAGAGATTTTTCGGTACCGCAAAGGATTTCGGCAATCTCTACTTTTGGAATACACTAAACCAAAAAACGTATGCAGCAAAAACTCTTTTTATCGGTTATTGCCGCGATCGGGTTTTTACCCCGTGGCGCCCCTGACGATGAAGTTCCGGATTTTGAAAAACCATTCCGGAAAAACTGAATTACACATCTCTCTGGTTAGCCAAGCCTTCCTCGAAAGTTACCGACTAAATGTAAAGGCACCGTTGTGATCTGCTTTGTGAATCGTTATCAGCTGATGAACGCAGATTAGTAAATCAATGATAATCACAACTTAAACCTTTGAGAATGAAAAAATCAATACTTCACGAAGCAAGAATGTGCCTGATATGGGCTTTACTATTCTTTGCAACCAATGCCGCGCTTGCTCAAGCTGTTACAGTAACAGTTAATGCTACCCAGAACAAGCGCTTGATTTCACCATCTATATATGGAAAAAATGATTTCTTCGACAAGACCACGCAGTTCTATAAAGATGCGGGGCTGCGTTTTGCACGGATGAATGGAGGCAATAATGCAACCGGGTATAACTGGCGAAAGAAAATTACGGTTCACCCGGACTGGTATAACAATGTTTATACTTCGGATTGGGATGCATCGGCACAAAAAGTTAACAACAACTTTTCGAACATGCAGGGCATGTTTGCCTTTCAATTACTAGGGAGAGTTGCATCCAATAAAAATAACAACTTTGATGACTGGGCCTACAACCAGGCTGCGTATTGGGAAGGCGTGGGACAGAATTTAGCGGGCGGAGGAACACCCAACCCGGATGGCGGAACCAAAGCCAAAATAGAAGGGAACATTAATTTGTTTACGCAACCATGGCCGGCAGATTCTTCCGTGGCAATTCTTAATCACTGGTTTGGATCAAACGGTTTACGACTTGACAGAAACAAGTTTGTATACTGGAATATGGATAACGAGGTAGATATATGGAATGGTACACATGACTATGCTATGCCTACATTAATATCCGCTTCCGAGTTTATGGACCGATATATAGAACTGGCCAAGAAAGCAAAGGCACTATATCCGGGTATCAAGCTTTGCGGACCTGTTGCGACTTCTGAATGGCAATGGTATAATTGGTCTAATGAAAGTATATATGTCAACGGAAGGTATTATTCCTGGATCGAGTATTTTATCAAACGACTTGGTGATGAGTATAAGGCAACCGGTGTCAAACTGGTAGATGTAGTAGATATTCACAACTATCCGTTCTATAATAACAATGATGCAGCAGCGCTGCAGGGACATAGAATATATTACGATGAAACGTATGACTATCCGGGGTCTAACGGTATTAAAAAAATTACTGGCGGATGGGATGACACAATAACAAAACAATATATATTCAAGCGTATAGAGGGTTGGTTGGCTGAACATTTCGGAGCAAACCATGGCGTTACAATGGGGGTAAGTGAATGGGGTACCATGTCAAGTACCAACTCAAATCTTGAATCTGTTATTTATGCTTCGCACCTTGGTACGTTTGCAAATAATGGAGTCGAATTGTTTTCACCCTGGAACTGGTCTGTAGGTATGTGGGAAACACTGCACCTCTTTAGCAGGAATGCAAAGAAATATAGTGTATCCAGTACATCCTCCCTTGAAAATACAGTATCGGCTTATTCATCAATAAATGAAAACTCCGATTCGCTGACTGTGATTGTAGTTAACCGCGATATGAATGCTTCGCGCAGTGTAACGGTTAACCTCAGCAACTTTAATGTTGCCAATGGTAATTACACAACCCTGCAACTCGCATCGCTGCCAGCTACAGAGACCTTTGTATCGCACACGCAAAATGCATTGAAGTCAGGCACCGTATCAGTTAATTCAAATTCACTTGCCATCACGGTACCAGCACTTTCTACAACAGCAATTCTATTGGTGAAGGCTCCCGCGGTTACATACGTTTCATTAGTCAACCGAGCTACTAATTTACGCATCGATGGTATGTATAGATCTGACAACGGTTCTAATGCAGGACAGTGGAGTAACAGTGGAAGCACAGCACAGCAATGGTCAATAGAAACTGTTGGAAGTTATGTGATGCTGAAAAACCGTGCAACCGGATTATACCTTGATGGTATATCCAGAACGACTAATGGTTCTGTGGTGGGGCAGTGGGCTTACAGCGGAAGTAACGCACAACAATGGACAAGAGAAACCGCAGGAAGTTATTTTAAATTTAAGAACAGGGCTACCGGACTATATCTTGACGGAATGGGACGTACTAATAACGGTGCTGATCTGGGGCAATGGAGTCAAAGTACTCATGTAAATCAGCAGTGGTCAATTGTCTCGATTGGAAATGGAAGAGAAGGTGCTCCGGAGGAAAGTGTAAATACCACCGAGGAATTTGCTGTTAATGTATATCCTAATCCGTTCGCCAGAACTATAACACTTGATATAGTGGGGACAGATGAACATTTGGAAATTACAATACTGGATGCAACAGGTAAGGCGGTAGAAGCGACTACGCATGCCGGAGGTCCGGGTAAATTGTCATTAGGTGCTGCGCTGAGACCAGGTTTGTATATCATTCGGGTGAACGGTGTGAAAACATCACGATCCTTTAAAGTTTTGAAGGAGTAATTCTTCCTTGAGAATAAAAACGAAAGTCATCTTACGATGGAGCGAATCCATCGGAGATGACTTTTGATTTTTATAGCAGAAACAGGAATTCGTTTCCCGTTAAACCATACACTGACCTGAAGCTATATATAGCTTCAGGATTTGCAACGAGCGGATAACGATTATAGAGATAACGACTAACTCGTCACCGCCTGCAAAACATCGTGCTGCGTAATGATATGCACCCGCTCCTGGTCATCGCGTACCAGCAGGGCTTTATTATCTTTATTGAGTAATGATGATAGTACATCCAGCGTACTGTCGGGAGCAACGAATAACATTGGCTTGTCCATTACATCACCTACTTGTTTGGATTGAAGCTGAGGATCCTGAATTATTTTTTCAAGAAGACTCGCTGAACTTACACTGCCTACAAAATGATTATTTTCTGTTACTGGTATCTGGTCAATGCCCTGCTTGTTCATTACCATGATTGCCTCGCTGATCTTCGATGATTTATTTACCGTGATCAGGCTGTCTTTCCCATTGCGTGCTGAAATGATATCGCGTGCTGAACCAAAGCTGCGCGCTTCTGTAAAACCATGATCTTTCATCCACTGATCGTTATATACTTTAGCGAGGTAACGCGTACCATGGTCCGGTAACAAAATTACCATCACGTCATCTTTCTTTAAATGCTCACGCGCATACTCAAGCGCACCGTGTAGCGCAGAGCCGCTTGACCATCCTACAAACAATCCTTCTTCGCGAGAAAGTCTTCGGGCAGCGATTGCGCCATCTTTATCCGTTACTTTAATAAAAGTATCGATCACATCGAAGTTTACGTTTTTCGGAAGTATATCTTCACCAAAGCCTTCGGTGAGGTACGGGTATATTTCATTCTCATCAAATATACCGGTCTCCTTATACTTCTTGAAAACAGAGCCGTATGTATCTATACCTACAGTCACCAACTTCGGGTTCTGTTCTTTCAGATATTTAGCAGTACCGCACATGGAACCTCCGGTACCCACCGTTGCAACGTAGTGCGTAATTTTACCTTCGGTCTGTTTCCAGATTTCAGGCCCGGTTGTTTCATAGTGGGCAGCCGCGTTGGATGGATTATCGTACTGATTCGGATAGATCGAGTTCGGAATCTCTTTATTCAATTTGCGCGCTACGGAATAGTATGAGCGTGGATCATCAGGCGCAACGTTTGTCGGGCACACCACTACCTCTGCACCCACTGCTTTCAGAATATTTATTTTCTCCTGCGACTGTTTGTCGGCCATCGTAAAAATGCAGCGGTATCCTTTGGCAACGGCTGCCAGTGCAAGGCCCATACCCGTATTACCGGATGTACCTTCAATGATGGTGCCGCCTGGTTTCAGTATACCAGCTTTCTCGGCATCTTCCACCATTTTGATGGCCATGCGATCTTTGGTCGAGTTGCCAGGGTTGAAGTATTCAACCTTTGCCAGAACAGTACCGGCAATGCCCTTTGTAACTTTATTAAGTCTCACCATTGGGGTGTTTCCAATGGTTTCTATAATGGAATTGTAAATCATCAGCAGTAATCTTTTTAAGACTTCAAAAGTACAAAAAAATCGGGAGCTCCGCGCTTCTTCAGTGCCTTCAAAACAGGTCATATTTAAATTTACGGCCTTTGTGGCTTTGTTTTTCCTTTCATACAAATGAACTTTAAAATGCATAGTATATTTAATACAACTATACCCCTACTGGCCGCGCTATATATTGGCGACTATTTATATTTTTCCCGGGATAAAATATATTCTCTTCATCTGCTTGATCACACTAAATTCCAACTATATTCGTTTTACTTAAGCTTGCTCTCCCTCGAAGAGAGTCATTTATAGTTTGTTTGTTGGCAATTTTAAAACGATATGTTAAGGGGTGTTAGGTACATTTAGATTTTTTAGACAGTATGATCAGATGGATTGTGGCCCCACCTGCCTCCGTATGATCGCCAAACATTATGGTAGAAACTACTCGTTACAATTCTTGCGAGCCAGAGCTTTTTTAGGCCGCGAGGGTGTTTCCCTATTGGGGATTAGTAGTGCTGCCGAAGAGATTGGATTCCGAACGTTGGGTATAAAGCTACCGTTTGAGAAATTTATAAATGAAGCTCCTGTACCCAATATCGTCCACTGGAATCAAAATCACTTTGTCGTTGTGTATAAGATCAAAGGTAAAAACGTATTTGTTGCAGATCCTGCCAACGGCCTACTGAAATATACCCAGGAAGAATTTAGAAAGTCGTGGGCGTTAAGTGTTGAAAATGGAAATCACATTGGAGTAGCTCTGTTACTCGAGCCTTCTCCCGCATTTTACGAGCTAGATGCCGAAGAGGACACTCCTCAAAAAAAAGGCCTTTCGAAGTTATTGACTTACCTTCGGAACTACCGGAAATTTATAGTTCAGTTATTGTTAGGGTTGATTCTGGGGAGCATTATTCAGCTTATCCTTCCTTTCCTTACGCAATCGATAGTGGATGTCGGTATCAATACACAGAATATAAATTTTATTTACCTGATCCTGGCGGGGCAGTTGATGCTATTCTTTAGTCGCACCGCAGTGGATTTTCTAAGGCGATGGATACTGATGCATCTCAGTACCCGTATTAATATTTCGCTTATTTCAGATTTTCTGATGAAAATGATGAAGCTGCCTATATCTTTCTTTGATAGCAAGATGGTAGGCGATCTACTTCAACGCATTGATGATCACTCCCGTGTTGAGCAGTTTCTGAGTTCTTCGTCCCTCAATATACTGTTTTCAGCTTTCAATCTCTTGATTTTCGGAACGGTACTGGCTTTTTACAATGTTCCTGTATTCTTTACTTTTTTTGGCTTCAGCACTATATATATAGTATATGTATTACTTTTTTTAAAGAAACGGGCGGCAATTGATTATAAACGCTTTGCTCAATTATCGAACAATCAAAATAGCTTGATCCAGTTGATACACGGTATGCAGGAAATCAAACTCAATAACTGTGAAACGCAGAAGCGATGGGAATGGGAACGAATACAGGCTAAAATATTCCGGCTAAATGTTGATAGTGTAAAATTACTGCAGTACCAGGATGCGGGGAGTCTTTTTATAAATGAGCTTAAAAATATTCTTATTACGTTCATGACAGCGCTTGCTGTGATTGAGGGAAATATGACGCTTGGAATGATGCTGGCTGTGCAGTATATCATCGGGCAACTTAATTCTCCTATTAACGAATTCGTCAATTTCATGCGGCATTTACAAGACGCTCGTATTAGTCTTGATCGCATCGGCGAGATCCACACCATGGAAAATGAAGAGGATGCTGTTGGTTCTGAGGACGCCATGCTGCAAACCAATTTATTGCCTCAATCGAAAACAATCATTCTAAATCAGGTTTCTTTTCAGTACGATGGTCCTCATTCTCCACGAATACTGGAAAGTATCGATCTTATTATACCCGAAGGAAAAGTAACCGCGATTGTAGGCACAAGCGGGAGTGGTAAAACAACATTGATGAAACTGCTATTGAAGTTTTACAATCCTGTGTCGGGAAGTATATCTTCCGGAGGTTCCAATTTGCAATATATATCTGCTGCCGCCTGGCGAAGGCAGTGCGGAGTGGTGATGCAGGATGGATACATTTTTTCCGATACGATAGCCCGAAATATAGGATTGTCGGATGAGACTATAGATCACGCGAAGTTATTACATGCGGTGAAGGTCGCAAATATCCAGGATTTTATAGAGTCGCTTCCTCTGGGATACAACACGAAGATCGGCAGTAACGGTATTGGGCTAAGTCAAGGACAAAAGCAACGATTGTTGATTGCGCGTGCCGTATATAAGAATCCTGATTTTATTGTACTGGATGAAGCTACATCTGCGCTGGATGCCAATAATGAAAAAATCATTATGGAGAATTTGAACGAATTCTTTAAAGGCAGAACAGTGGTTGTAATCGCACATCGCTTAAGTACTGTAAAAAATGCTGATCAGATCGTTGTCCTGGAAAAAGGACGAATTGTCGAGGGAGGAACGCACGAGGACTTAACGAAGACAAGAGGAATATATTTCAACCTCGTGAAAAATCAATTGGAGTTAGGCAATTAATATATCGTTCATTATGAGTTTGCTAAAATATATACAGCGGCTAAAACGCATTGATGACCTCGTTAGCAGAAAGGCTACGGGTAATGCTGTGGAATTTGCCGCCAGGCTCGGTATTTCCAGGAGTCAATTACTGCAGGACATCAGAGAGTTGAGAGAGCTAGGTGCTGAAATTGAGTATTGCTCTATACAGCGATCATACTATTATAAACAGGGCTACGGTATGGTCATCAGCTTTCCCAACGAAGGAAGTCGGATAAAAGGCGGAAAAAAAATAGCAAGTTTTTTGTCAGTCCAGCATGACTGGATCAACAATTTTTATTTTTAACTGCCGGGTAAAAAACAACCTTGGGTTAGTATAGCAACCGTTGAGATACAAAAGAGTATATATATATATAACGCTCTGCGTGAAAAAAAAATACTGCAGTATAGGCGGATTCTGAAAAGCCTTAATAGAGTAGGAACCCAAACAATAATTTTTGATTTATGAAATTCGAAAGTATTAAGAACGAGAAATTTGAGATGCTAACATCAGAAGAACTTAACCAGATTAAAGGCGGTACAGCTCCTTCGGTTGTTCTGACGTATGATGACGTTAAAAATGACGAAGAAGAAAAAGATCGTTACGCTGATTAAGCGATGATCTGAATCATGAAGGCTGACTTAAAAGCTTCTCTCTACGGGAAGCTTTTTTGTCAGCTTTTTTATAATAATTCTTTGTTGAGTGAAATGATTTTAATCTTTAGTAAGAGTAAAGCGGAGATCACGACAGAACAAGTTATAGACTGGATTCAATTTTATGATCAGTCATGGAAAAGAATCAATGGGAGTGATCTTGAGAATTTTGATCTATATATTTCGCTGGATGAGAGTTCAGATAAGATTCGTATTGGCGATTACCTGTTGAATGCCGATGATGTTAACGTTGTTTGGTTCCGGCGGTGGCAGGATAATATTCCTTATAAAGAGTTGGTGGCTTTTGACGACACTATATCTTACGAGGTAAAGTCTCATTATAAGTTGGAACGCAAAAAATTAAGTCAGTTGTTGTTTGACACATTTAGCGATATACACTGGCTTTCGTTTCCGGATGATGATTTTAATAAATTCAAAGCACTGAGAGTAGCAAAAAAGGTAGGGCTTTCCATACCGGCTACCTATATTGTCAACAATATAAAAGACCTCAAGTCTGTCGTTAACAGCGAGGATAAAATTATAACAAAGTGCATTAGCGAATCGCCGGCCTATTTTTCAAAGAAGCACTCGTATATGATGTACACACGGGAGTTTATCTATGAAGAGGTGGAAATTGAAGGTGATAGGTTTTTCCCTACGCTATTTCAAACGAAGATAGAGAAGGAATATGAGCTTCGTATCTTTTATCTTGATGGAGTTTGCTATAGTATGGCTATTTTCTCGCAGCGAGACGACAGGACCCGGGACGATTTTCGGAATTACAATTTTTCAAAACCGAATAGAAATGTTCCGTATAAATTACCGGCTTCTATAGAAGAGAAAATTGTTCTACTGATGCAGCGGCTGGAAATGGATACGGGGTCAATAGACATGGTTAAAAGTATAGATGGCGAGTATATATTTTTGGAAGTGAATCCTGTAGGGCAATTCGGAATGACATCAGAGCCTTGTAATTATTATCTTGAGAAAAAAGTAGCGGAGTATCTGGTTGATAAAAATGTAGATCATGGAAGAAAATCTGAGAGATCTGTTTCCCGATGAAACACTGAAGAGACTGCCATTGAATTATAGGCTGATAACGAAGAAGGAGTTCAGAGAAGATAATTCAATGAAGGTTAGAAATGCATCCTGCTCGCGTTACAATGCAGAGAAGTTTAGTTGTATTTCTTATTACAAACCTATTTCGCGGATTGTTAAAAAATAACGTGTGAAGTTTAAGTTATACGCGAATTGTATACCCACCAAGGGTGCTCAGAGAAGCACTATCTGTGATGTTCAGCGGGGAGATATTTATTTAATTCCCAATGCATTGTTCGATATACTGTCGCAACATCCAAATAAATCTGTGGATGAAGTGAAGGGATATTATGATGAATCTAATGCGCAGGTAATTGATGAATACTTTTCATTTTTAATAGATAATGAGCTGGGATTTTTTTGTAACAACCCGGAAAATTTCCCGGATATAGAGCTTGCATGGGAAAGTCCGGAAGTTATAACAAATGCTATTGTTGACATAGATTCCACATCTACGTATACTATAGATAAGGTTCTGCAAGAGCTGCAGGATCTTGGCTGTAAGAATATAGAGTTTAGAATTTATAATGGTTATGATCTTGAAAGGCTTACAGGCCTTTTGAATAAACTTGAAGATAGTATTTTCAGGTATGTTAGTTTATTGGTCCGGAGTCATTATTCGTTTTCTGTTGAGAATATAAAGAATCTTTGCACGCAGTTCAGGAGGTTGCAAAGCGTAGTTGTGTTTGGCGCTGAAAAAGATCAAACGGAAGATGATATTTTTTATACTACTCAAAATATAGAGTCTTCAAATTGTTGCGGCGTAGTGAGCTATAAGTACTTTACACCGAACCTCAAAATGTTTTCGGAGTCGAGAAATTTTAATTCATGCCTGAACCGGAAAGTCTCTATCGATGTGAAAGGAGTTATCCGGAATTGTCCATCCATGAAGGAAGGGTATGGCGATATTAATTACACAGAACTACGTGAAGTTATACGCAAACCGGAATTTCAGAAATATTGGCATATTACGAAAGATGAAATTGATATTTGTAAAGTATGTGAATTTAGAAATGTATGCACAGACTGTCGGGCTTTTACAAAAGAACCTCCATCATTATATTCCAAACCTTCGAAATGTTCTTATGATCCGTATACAACAACGTGGAATTAGCACATCAGACAATATGAAGTTTTTATATACTTTTTCGCTGATGTTTTTGTCACTTTTTTTTTCTTCGTCAGTTCACAGTCAGAATTATTCTGCATACGTAAAAAAA
This sequence comes from uncultured Chitinophaga sp., assembly GCA_902168205.1. Classification (GTDB taxonomy): domain Bacteria; phylum Bacteroidota; class Bacteroidia; order Cytophagales; family Cyclobacteriaceae; genus Ohtaekwangia; species Ohtaekwangia kribbensis. Next base: position 205,306 of record CABHOK010000018.1, read on the forward strand.
GCGGACTCTTGCTATGAATCGAAGTCATTCCTAACGTCAGCGCGATACTATCAATCGGCAATTGAGTCCATTAGCGAGAATTATGTTAACCCCAATATATATTGCTCGTGTTCTATTTCATTTTCGAAAGCAGGTAAGAAAAATGATGCTATGCGCTACCTGAAGAAATGTATTCAACGGGCAGGCACATCAGCCTCCGAACTTGAAGAAAGTGAAGATTGGGATGCTATTAAAAAGAGTAAAGATTGGAAAACAATTATGAACTTAGCAGGTGACCAGGAAAAAATGAGAGATACTGCGTTGATAAAAAAACTAAAAGATATCGGGAAGAAGGATCAATTCTTCAGAAGTAAGATTGATAGTATTTCCAGAAATAGAGTTGGTGACGCTGCTCTTCGCAAGAGTTATTTTCGACAGCAGGCTGCGCTTGACTCCATTAATTTGTTATCGGTGATTGCTATATTGAATGCAGAGGGATATCCTGATCGTACAAAGGCGTTTAAGTATGCGATCAACTTGTTCTTTGTGGTTCAACATTCCGATATATCGACTATGGAGACTTATTATCCTTTGTTTGAAAAGGCTGCGGAGAACGGTGATCTGGATTGGAAGGCGTTAGCACTTATGACCGACAGAATCCGCAAGAAAAAAGGACTTAAGCAGATATACGGAACTCAAACAGTAAAAGGGAGTGACGGTAAGTGGGTTTTGTATGATGTTGAGAACGTTGAGTCGTTGAATGAACGAAGATTGAAGATAGGACTGGAACCTATAAATGAATATTTAAAGCTGATCAATTTATAGGAGGCGATTCAATTCTATTGTCTGTCTCTCAGCAGATATCGGAATTGATAAAATATCCGGTCAATGATTCTCAGATCTTCTGTGATTATCTCCGTCTCGCCATGTAGTTGATTCTTAAATGGTAAATCTTTGTTGTAGGTTGTTAAGAGTCCCGTTGGTAATTCGATTTTGGCCAGGTATTTTTTGTCAGATGGTATTTCAGATATTTCGGTAACGATTCCTCTCAACATGCCAAACTGTTCAGTAGGGAAATTAGCGAGTCGTATGTTTACGGCTTGGCCTTTTTGTACTTTTCCTGATCCGGCAATTGGTATTTCAGCCTGCGCATACATCTTTCTGGTATCCGGTATTATCGTGAACAATTCTTTTCCGGGCTCTGTATATATATTGTTGTCCAGAAATTTCAAATACGCTATAGTGCCTTCTATAGGTGTTATAAATAAGTAAGTTTCTTCCCACTTGGCAATTCTTGCCATTAGCTCGTTGCGTGTATTTTCCGCGTTAAGAATTAGTTTATTATTCTGATCAGTTTTTTGAGCTTCTAGTTCTACGATCTGTTTCTGCAGTACACTGATCTGAATTTCGTTTACCGTTATACTTGACTCCGAGTTCTTATAGGTATGTTTTTGTTGAAGGTAAAGCGCCTGAGCGGCATTATAGTCTTGCGCAGAGTTTACCTGTTGCCTGAACAACAGTGAATCACGTTTGAATTTTTCGTGTGCCAATGCAAGTTCTTCCTGGGTAATCGAGAACTGAGCGGAAAGTGTACTGCTTAATTTTTTATACGCGTTTTCCTGTTGTAAAAGTTGTTTTATCTGTTTGGAGTGAATGTCAATTTGCTGGAATCGATGAAGCTCGTTGGTTGCATTGAGGAAATCTGTAAAATAAGGTTGAATCTCACCAAGATTCCAGGAAGGGCTTTTATATAGTTCGGGACTTTTTTCCTGTACAGCCTTTTTCAGCGCGAGTACATCGAACGGATTTGCATTGGATTTGATGTAGGCGATCAGGTCTCCTGTTTGAACTTTGCTGTTCTCTTTCTTTAGCAGCGTGATGTTTCCGGAAGTTCGTGACGGAAGCGTTAATGGTGGGGGAGATGTAGTAACAACAACGGTAGCATTAATGATATCAGGGTATTTAATAAACCAGCAGAGCAACAACAATACGGTAAACAAAGCAAAGATGAGTGTAATACCCCACCGGTTTATCCATCCCGGAACTTCACTGATTATTTCTTGTATCTCATCACTGTGAATTTCAATTTTTCGTATAGAGCCTTCTTTCATTTAGTATACATCTGGAGGTGTTAAGATCGCACTATAACATAGAACTTAAAAACCGCTCCTATAGTATATTGAGACTTTATCCGAAATTTCCTCCAATCCGGTTGTAAACTTTAGCAGGTTGCCAGGGGAGCGGCTTGCCGAGGTACATGCGGCTTCCTTTCAGATATTCTTTTAACCCGAGAGAGGTAAGTGCTTCAATACCATGTTGGTTTGCTTCCGGAAGCGCTGCCTTTTTTATTCCCTGTGTATGCTTGAAGTATAACAATGCGGAACCTGCTTCTTTATTGCGGGCTAGTACCGGCCCATCGCCCAATGTTGGCAGATAATACCCTTGCACAGCATTTTGTTCAACGATAAGTTTTGCATCTTTTAAGAGCGGTGCTATGAGTTTGGATCTATCTTCACCCGAAACATCTCTGTCAAGTTGAAGAAGGTTGTGGGTAAATCTCTCTTCGAAGGAAGAGATGGTATAGCCGTTGTTGAATGAAGTATCCTGCTCGGTTTTGAAGAACAGGTAGTCCATCTCTTTTATGAAGCCATGCTTTCTATATACCGGTTCGCCCAATGAAGTTGCCAGTAACAATACAGTTTGTATACCGGGTTTATTAGCCTGGTCGATGAGTGCTTTTGTAATGATGCCGCCAATGCCTTTGTTACGATGGTCGTTATGCACGATGATGTGTGCAAGCCATGCGGTATGCTGGTGAATGATGGTGGCACCAATGCCTGCTATAGCACCGTGCTCGGTATATTTTATAGGGAAACAAAAATCGACACGCAGGTAAAAATCAAATACCGGTGCAAGCGGATTCCAATCCGGAGGCCGAAGCTCGTGAAGCAGTTCAAGATCTTTGGATGTGAGTGCTTCTATCGGCATATACTATATATCAGGCTGCTCCGGCCAGTAAGTATAGCACAGCCATGCGTACAGCCACTCCGTTTTCTACCTGGTCGAGTATGATGGAATGTTGTGAGTCAGCAGCATCACTGCTCAGTTCAACACCGCGGTTGATAGGGCCTGGGTGCATGATAACGATCTGCTTCTTGAGACTATCCAGCAATTTTTTGTTGATGCCATAGTAAAGCGAGTATTCGCGCAACGATGGGAAATATTTTATCTGCTGACGTTCTAATTGTATACGCAGCACGTTGGCTACATCGCACCATTGCAGTGCCTTGCGTACATCGAGCTCCACTTCAACACCGAGTTGTGCTATAAATTTAGGAAGCAACGTGGGCGGTCCGCACACCATAACCTTGGCGCCTAACTTTTGCAGTGCAAATATATTTGAGAGTGCTACGCGTGAATGAAGTATATCTCCGATGATGGCGATCTTCTTACCGGCAACCGATCCTAACTTTTCGCGAATGGAGAAAGCGTCCAGTAGGGCTTGCGTTGGGTGCTCATGCGTACCATCGCCAGCGTTAACAATGTTGGCTTTAATGTGCTTGGCCAGGTAATGCGGAGCTCCGGGGCTCGCATGGCGCATCACGATCATATCCACCTTCATCGCCAAGATGTTATTCACGGTGTCCAGCAGTGTTTCACCTTTTTTTACCGAGCTGTTGGACGCAGAAAAATTGATCGTATCAGCAGAAAGTCTCTTTTGTGCAAGTTCAAAAGAAAGCCGCGTGCGCGTTGAGTTTTCGAAAAAAACATTGGCGATCGTAACATCGCGCAGGGAAGGCACCTTTTTTACCGGCCGGTTGATAACCTCTTTAAAATTCTCAGCGGTTTCGAAAATAAGTTCTATGTCTTCGCGGGTAATGTTCTTGATGCCAAGCAGGTGTTTTTGACTGAGTTTCGACATAGTCCTTAATCCTTATTGATCAACCAGATCTTATTTTGTTTATGGCCTTGAGCTTCGAGTTCTACCAGCACACGCTGGTATGATAACGTATTGACAGATTTACCCACGTAGTCGGCAGCAATGGGCAGCTCGCGGGTATATTTCCGATCGATCAGTACGAGCAGCTCCACTTTCTTGGGCCTGCCAAACGCGATCATCGTATCGAGTGCAGCACGAATGGTGCGTCCTGTAAAGAGAACATCATCTACGAGAACCACGTGTTTGCCTTCAATGGCAAATTCAATTTTTGTTTCGCTTGCCTTTGCCGGAATCTCGCGCCTGCGGAAATCGTCACGATGGAATGTAGCATCCAGATATCCCAGGGGAATATCTTTTTTGGTAAGCTTTTCGAGTTTTTGGTGGATGATCTCGGCAACGAAAATGCCGCGGGGCTGCATGCCGATAATTACGCTTTCAGAAAAATCTCCGTGATTCTCAATTAATTCCTGACAAAGACGACTAATCGTTATATCGAGGAGGTCGGTGTCAAGTATTAATTTCTTCTGCATAATGCCGGGCAAATATACGTGTTTAGGTGTTTACGTGGCTACGGCATTGCGCTGAAAAAATCATTCGTAGCTCACCTTGTTGATAAAAAATACCCTGCGCTTGCCAGCCGTGGGGTTAACAACTTCCTGCACGCCAAAGGCATAGAAATAATCTTTATACCAGTAATCAAGCTTGGCTATATCGGTGTCTTCTCTTTTGATCACCTCATTTTTAATCGGAGTTTTGATCGGCTCGGAAGATTTTCCTTCCAGCACCTCGTTGTCTTTAATGATCTTGGAGCGAAGTTCATTTTCAAAAAGATACAGCAGCGCGATCTTGTCATCCTGCGTTTCCAGCTTTACAAACTGCTCCAGTGTAAATGTTTTTACATCGTTAATCTCAAAGCTGTTGTCCCATTGAATGTTGCCGTTGTGATCGAACCCCATGACCACAGCATGCGTGTAGTAATAGCCATCGAAGATACGGCCATCGCGTATGTAGGAGCCCTGTGTAAAGCCACTGCTGAAGAAGCCGCTATAGCCACGATTATCGATCGAAGTATATTTCGGGTAGAATGCTTCGCCCAGCAAAATATACTGGTTGTTGTAAGGCACGAGTTCATGCACCATGAAGCGATAATTGAAACGGATCTTTTTCCCCTTTATTCGCTTGCGTTCAATGCGAGCCTTTACCCGTTGCTCACGTTTCGCCTTCATATACTTGAAGAAGTTTTCGAGATCGGAGAAGTAATAATAACGAAGTCGTTGCAGGCCGGCCGGGTCGATGGTGGCGATAAAAAGTCCGCGGGCATATTCGGAGTTTCGCGTTCCGAACACACCGGCAACCACCTGCATGTTGTTATTGGTTTTGAGTGATCGTGCAAAGATGAGGTGTTTGTTATCTTCGGTATCCAGTGCATAATTACTGAGGAGATCCGCATCGGCATCGTAACTTTTTATCCAGATGGTTTTCATGCCTTTGATGCCGCGGGCACTGATGAGTACATCAAAACTTCCGTTGGGATATGTTTTGATTTGCGTAAGTTCACCTGCTTCGTTGAGCAGGCCCGGAAGTATACGCGCCTTTTGTGTGGTGAATGAAAAGTATATTACCACCGGCACGCGGTTGTAGTAGCCGCCAATCAACGCACCGTTTTGTGTGAGTTGAAATTCAGAAGGAGTAAATGGAATGAAGTTCCTGATCGGGTACCGTATAAAATTACCGGTTGCCTGTTCGATGGTGACGAGTTCAAAATCATTCTTTGAAAAATCGATATAGCGGAACAACAGGTAGAGCCGTTCACCTTCCGAACGCTTGCCTACCATAATATAGCGCTTGTTAACCGCCAGGTATCCGTGCCACGCTTGCTGAAAGGCGGTATCAAGTTTGGCAATCTCTAACTGATCGTCAGGAAAACCACCGAGACGTCTTAATAAAAACAACCCGTATTGATGCGCGGGTATAACTTCGAAGCGTACATCATTCTTCGAGAACGGAATTTCAAAACGGGCGGATTGCACAACCTGACCGGAGGCCGCCAGGCTTATGATGATGAGCAGACTAGTATACCACCACTTTGTTAATGTAGAAGACATCGCGCACGCGATCGTCTTTGGTAACATTGCGAATGGTTTGGTAGCCCCAGACATAAAAGGTGTTGTTATACCACTGTCGTACTCCGCCTTCATAATCTTTCTCCGAGCGGATGTCATCGGCCGGATCACTCGTCTTTATTTTTTCAGTAACAACCGAGGCGGTGTCTTCCGTGAGAACAACAGACTTGATATTAAGTTCGGATTCTTTCTTATATAGGATGGAAAGTTTTGATCCGGTTACACAGAAGTCTGAAGCCTGCTCTACCGATGCCATTTTTACTTCATCTAATTTAATACTTTGATCCCACATTACTTTGCCATTTGCATCAAAGGCAATAACAACGCTTTCATTGGTTTTTATCTCATCTGCACTTTTTGAATTGGAACCATACGGGTAGGGGCGGTACATGCGACTCATACCCGGATAATAATAGCCCGGAAAGTACGGATTGAATCCATACGGCCCATATGAATATGGATTGTAATAGTACGGACTGCTATAGTATGGATTCAGATTGCTGGACGGTGAGTATACTTCTGCCAGCAGTAAATATCCGTCTTTATACTCCGTTACTTTAAATGGCATAACGTAGTTGATGAAGTTTGGAATTTCACCACGCTCGTGCGCTTCCCGCGAAAGCGTTTTTACCCGTTCAGCGCGTTTGGGATTCAGGTAGTCAACGTAGTGTTCAAGCTGACCGAAATCAACGCGCAATATTTTTTGATCGCGGAACGGATCGATCGGTAATGCAAAGAGTCCGGTAGATTGCTTCGAATTTTTTTCTCCCCATGTACCGAGCACCATCAGTTCTTCGCGCTCCAGTGTGCTGGTTATACCAGCCTGCACCGTGATGTTCTCTTCGATGGGTACTTTATCTTCCAGCAGCAATTCGCCACTGGTGGTATAAGTTCTGAAGATGAGACTGCGTTCACCTTTGGTGCCACGATCTACGAGCACGGTATTGAACGTTTGGTTCTGATTGGTGCGCAGATCAACAAGCTCGGTATCTTTTTGAAAGAAACCTGGTACAACTTTAATGAGTCCGCTGGCGAGTTCATATAAAAAGATAGCAGGCTCGTTGTTAACATAGCCACCAAATGCAAAGCTGTCGCCTGTCTTGGTAAAATGCGTGAGTTTAAAATCAAGATCAGGTTTTATAGTATACCGGCTGGTTTCATCGGCCGATAGTTTTACCTGTATCAGTTCAAAATCATTTTTGTTGGTTTCACCGGTGCGGTATAAAAGAAAGATAGAACCCGGAGCAATTTCATAGCCTATCATTTTATAGCGCTCCTTGATTTCAAGCTCGATCACTTTCTTTTCCTGTAGTGCAGTGTCCAACAGTACCAGCTCCCATATACGGTTGCTGCCTTTATACTTGTCGCGTTCGCGGAACAAGGCAAGACCTTCTTCCCTCAGCGATATAACATGATAGTAGTCGTCAGAATTTTTTTGCTGTCGCTCGAAGCGTTGCGGCTGAAGGGTCTGGCTATACAGATCCAAGGATATAAGCCATGCTATACCGGTTATTAAACATACAGACCAGATGTTGCTGGCAGAAATTGTTATTGCTGGAAGCTTGCCCTTCATACCGTATATCATTTTCCTTCGCTTAAGGCTAGTACCATATCAAACTCTTCTTTCTTTACAGGCTGTACTGAAAGTCTGGAGACACGCACCAGTGCCATATCTTGTAAACGCTTGTCACCTTTTATTTGTGCAAGTGTCACCGGAGTTTTAAATTTTTTCTCAGGAGCAATATCCACGACAGACCACTCGTTGTCGGTTGGGTCCGGGTAAAATTCCTTTACAATCTTTGCTATACCTACAATAGCTTTACCTTCATTGCTGTGGTAGAAGAACGCCAGGTCTCCTTTCTTCATCGCTTTCAGATTGTTACGTGCCTGGTAATTTCGTACGCCTTCCCATACCGTTTTCTTATCGCGTACAAGATCATCCCATGAGTAAACATCCGGTTCGGATTTCATCAGCCAATAGTTCATACAGTTGCTTTCGTGTTGGTTTCTAAATTTACAAGAAACACATCAACATCAATTCATACAAGGTTTAATTTTTATTTCACCTCCCAACTTTACCAGAGGCACGCGTGTCAATGAGGTGTAACGATTTGGTTGGTGCTGTACCCCCACCGTTGTTTCAGAGCAAACCACATCGTTATCTAAAACCCCAAACCCTCTCTTATTATGAAACGACTTTTGTTGTCAGGCTATTTGCTTGTCATTTTTTATCCGTTATGTGCACAGTGGCAGACTATACATCCGAAGACAACCTTCAACCAGTTTTTTGCCCGGGCGGTTATGCCGCGCAACACATCGTTGTACTATGCACTTGGTAATACCATGGGCATCTCTGCTGATGGCGGATATACCTGGAGTGCGCAGGCAATAAATGGTTTACCGGTACACATTACGGCCGCAACCCGTTATTATGATATAGTTTTTCCCAGCGAACAGGTGGGATATTTTCTGCACCAGAACCAGGTATATAAAACTACCGATCGGGGTGCGAGCTGGCAGAAGGTGCTCGATATAAAACAATCGCACACGCACTATATGGCTAGTGCTTTTTTCAGTGCCCTATATTTCATAAACGATGATCATGGCTATGCGGTAGGAGAGTTTCAAAAAATATTCCGCACCAGCGATGGCGGTCTCACATGGCAAACACTAAGCTGGTCAAACGACACGGCTCCCTATATAAGCTATTCGGATGTTGAATTTCTGGATGCGAACACCGGTTTTATTTCCGGGTATGAAGTAGACAACATCAGCACGAACTTCGGCTTTACTGAATTTGTAATGAAGACTACCGATGGGGGTGAACACTGGACGCGCGTTGAAGTGCCTACGGACCTGGAGAATCGCGAGGTAAAGCTTCAATTTGTAAACAGCGATGTTGGTTTTGCTCGTGTTACACGTTCACAGTACGGTGATGATCTTTTTGTAACAACAAACGGAGGTAAATCATGGGAGAAAAATTCGCTCGACAGTTTACGCGATATACATGCCGCTTACTTTGTTGATGAGAAGATTGGCTTTATGTATGGCAGAGATTTTAAATACACCATGAAACTTTTCCGTACAGACGACCAGGGGAAAAGCTGGGAAAATATAGCCATACCTGTATTTAGCGGACAGGATGAAAATATTATCACGGATATAAAATTCTCTGATCACACGCATGGTTACGCCGTAGGCTCTGCCGGAAATATACTCACCACACAGGATGGCGGTAAAACATGGAACGTCCGTAATCGCGGATACCCGTTCTTTTATGCCAGCGATTTTACAGATGATAAAAACGGATACGCTTCTTCGGGCAAAGGATTTTTCAAAACAACCGATGGTGGTAATTCATGGCAATATGCAGAGGGCTCAGATTCGCTGGCCATTCTCGACATGGACTTCAAAAATTCTGATGATGGTATATTTTACGGTTTTCGTGATAGTTACTTTCATGTGAAGGACGGTGCTACGAAGATCGAACCGATTGAGCTCCCGGTAAATTTCATGTCGTTATCAGAAGCGATTGTGGAGGGCGATTCATTGTTTGTCAGTGGAACTACATTAGCACCTTCGGGAAATGTATTGTTGAAATCTGGTGATCGTGGTAAGAACTGGCAGGTGTTACCGATACACGAAGAGGATGATTTTATCGTAGAGCTAAATCGCATCGGCTCTAAATTTTACCTGGGCACAACGCAGTCTATACTACACTCGGGTAATGGGGAAAGTTGGCAGCAGGTGAAATCTTTTTCATTCGAATACCTGGAGTGCATGACGTTTGCAACGGAACAAGTTGGCTTTGCAAGTATAGGCGGCAAAGTTATGCGCACACACGATGGTGGCATAAACTGGTATGAGGTTGGTACATTCCCCAAGAATATACTCATCCATAAATTTCTGGTGGCCAATTCCAAAGTTGTTTTTGCATACGGAGCGAAGTATATAGAGGGTGCGTACTATGGTGCAATCTGGAAGTCAATCAACTTTGGTATGACGTGGACAGAGGAGGCGCTACCGGTGTTAGTAGACGAGGCTATAGCGGATATGAGTATTGTTGGAAAACACGTTTTTGCCGTGGGTGGCTTCGGTCAGGTGTTTCGCACGGAGTTAACCGAAGTCATTACCGATGTGGAGGGACATTCATTCTCATCCCTGGCTATATTTCCGGTACCCGCTTCGCGCTATCTCAATTTTGAAATTCCCGAAGATGAAGTTGCTGAACAGATATACCTTTACGATCTGCAAGGCAATGCATTGAATGTTTTGTATGAGAAGGATGAATCACGCTATCAACTTGATCTGGCCGGACATACACAAGGGCTGTATATACTTTATGTTGCTACCAATAAAAATCAATATCGGCAGAAAGTTGTCAAAACCAATTAAGCAAAGTTTAAATATAGCTATGAGAGTAATCCTTTCCAGGAAGTATATCCTTCCGGAATTGCCATCGTAACATCGCGTTCGAAGATGCCGAATACGGAAGCACCCGAGCCGCTCATGCTGGCATATATAGCACCGTGCTGATAGAAAGTATCTTTCAGATCGGCAATGGCAGGGTATTTTTTGAAAACTGATTCTTCGAAATCATTTTTAACAACGTGCCTCCAGTCTGCCAGTGCGTATGTTTCCAATATTTGTTGGAGCGGCATAGCAGGTTGTGCAGGAGATATACCGGCATACGCTTCGGCAGTAGATACATGAACCGGAGGTTTGATCAAAACAAGGTATTTACCCTTTAGTGAAAGCGAGGCGGGCTGAAGTATTTCTCCGCGGCCTGTGCCCATCATGGGGGTGTCCTGAATAAAGAAGGCACAATCACTTCCCAAGTGTGCGGCATACGCCATCATCTTTTCAACAGAAAGATTCAATTGGAAAACGGTGCTGAGTAAGCGTATAGTATGGGCTGCATCGGCAGAGCCGCCTCCGAGACCTGCACCTGTAGGTATAATTTTATGCAGATGAATTTTTACAGGTGCGAGATTGAAATCCTTTTGTAAGAGATGGTATGCTTTGAGACACAGATTGTCTGCATCGTTGCCCGGTATAGCAGCCCCCGAAGTTGTAAACGAAAGTATATCCGAAGGAATAATTTCCAGGATGTCTGTCCACGGTACCGGGTAAAAACAAGTTTCTAAATCATGAAAACCATCGCCTCGTTTTCGGATGATGTGAAGGCCGAGGTTGATTTTGCAGGGTGGGAAAGACACCATAGATAACTGCGAGCTGTGAGTCATGAGCTGCGAGTACAGGATGACTCGCAGCTCTGCTCATGAGTATATTTACTTTGTTAAGCGTTGGATAAGATCTTCGGTGATACCCGTTGAAGAGAAACCTCCATCGTGCATCAGGTTCTGCATGGTAACCATGCGTGTAAAATCAGAGAACAAGCTAACAATATAGTTTGCGCAGTCATCAGATGATGCATTGCCCAGAGGCGACATCATTTGTGCATAGTCAAAGAACACGTCAAACCCGGAGATACCCGAGCCTGCTGTTGTTTTGGTAGGCGACTGAGAGATGGTGTTGACACGTACTTTCTTCAGTTTACCGAAGCGGTAGCCATAGCTGCGCGCAATAGATTCCAGAACAGCCTTCGCCTGCGCCATGTCTGAATAATCAGGATAGGTGCGTTGTGCTGCTATATACGTAAGCGCAACAATAGAACCCCACTCGTTCATAGAGTCCAGTTTCTCTGCCGTCTGCATTACTTTGTGAAAAGAAACACCTGAGATGTCGAGAGTCTTCAGGAAGAAATCGTAGTTCATGTCGCCATACGGTCTGCCTTTGCGCACGTTGGGACTCATACCGATCGAGTGCAGTACAAAATCGAGTTTGCCACCCAATACTTCTACAGACTTTGAAAAAAGATTGGTAAGATCTTGTTCCGATGTAGCATCAGCCGGAATTACTTCAGCATTGCAGGCTGCGGCCAGCTCGTTAATCTTACCCATACGCATGGCAATGGGCGCATTGGTCAAGGTGAATGATCCTCCCTCTTCTTTAACTTTTAAAGCAGTTTTCCAGGCGATCGAGTTTTCATCCAATGCTCCGAAGATGATACCGCGTTTTCCTTTCAATAAGTTGTTAGCCATAGCAGTTTATGATTCTAAAATGGTTTTGTTAAAGCACAATATTACAAAATTCTGGTTGTAGCCTACGGAGTATCTGCAGAAGCGATGTGTTATAACGGGTATTTTATGCTCTTAAATGCCTAATGATTAGGGTAAAACGCATCCGCTGATTGCTGGCTAATTGACCTAAAAAATAGTAACTTTAGTTACAATCAAAAACAGAAGCCTATGGAAACTACGTCTACATTTTTCACTATGTGGGACCGGTACATGTACGCAGGCGCATCAACATGTGTGGCCCTCGGGATTATTGTTCTCGTGTATCATGAGTTTAAAGTTTATCAGATTAAAGACTATAAAGAGAAGTATGATTATGTAAACCTGAACGAGATCCGCTACTTCTGGTATGCCGTGATGGCGTTTACCCTGGCTGGTACTTTCTTCGCCAACACCATTGCAAGCCGTGCCATTGAAGCCAACAGCATGCGGTGGTTTTATGTTCGCATCTTTATTTCATTGGGACTTACTGTTATTGCCTACTTTGTTTTCTTCAGCCTCGTGAAAGTTTACTACGCAGGGTATATAGAAAGAAAACTTATTCAACTGCGTGATATGCCACGCACGTCTCCGGCCGGTAATATGATGCGCAAGCTTACGGATTCAGAAGTGCAGGAACATCACCTGGAGGGAACCAAGAAAGATGAAGTACACCTGGTGGATTATGACGTGTGGATTGACGATAAGACTGGCTTTAAGAAAATAGAAAAGTATAATGCCTATCAGCATGCAGAGGAATGTTCGGAATGCGGATACTATACCATGAAGATCGACTCCGAAGAACTTGAGGAGGCTCCGACACCATCGCGCACCGGCTTGCTTTTGAAACACTATAAATGCTCCTACTGCGGACATCGCGAACAGCACGAAGTAGTAATTGCACGACTATCCGAAAATGTTGCCTGAAATAAATTCAGTATCCTGGCAGAAGAAGAAGAAGAAAGAAATTTTTATTGAATGATCGGAAGCTTCATGGTGATGGTTGTACCGATACCGTAATCGCTGATCAGTTCGATGCTTCCGTTCAACTTGGTGACTGCCTTCTTTACAAGGTAGAGTCCTAGTCCATTACCCTTTGATGCCTGCGAGGCGCGGAAGTACAGATCAAACAATTGAGACTGATATCGCTCTTCAACGCCTATGCCGTTGTCAGCTACGGTAATCTCGATGGTGTCGTTCAGATTTAAAATGTTAACATCGATAAATGGCTGGGCACCGGGCTGCGTTTTGCGGAAGAGTATAGAGTTTTCAATAACGTTTCGGAAAATGATCTGCAGCAACGCCACATTCGAAAGTATAACAATATCGTGCGGAATGGTAACGTGATGTGTAATGCTATATTTCTCAAAGTCTGATTCAAAATAACGCACACTGTCGTGGATCAGTTGGTTGATGTTTACCGGTTCAAGAGGCAGATCGGTTTTGTTCAGTTCATACATCATCTGCATCTTAAACAACATGCTGTCCATGCTGCGCGCGGTTTCCACAACTTTATCGAATAGTACAACTACCGAGTTTGAGTCATTGATAACATAACGAGCCACCTGGTTCAGGCCCAGCAACGTTGTAATAGGCCTGCGCATGTCGTGTGACGACCGGTATAGAAAAGTGTCCAATTCTTTATTGGCAAGTTCAAGCTCATGCGTGCGCTCCATTACTTTTTGTTCGAGCTGCGCGTTGAGCGATTGTATATACTGGTTGTTCTCCTGCAGTTTGGCGCTCTGTGCTTCCAGCTCCGTATTCTTCATTTCAATTTCATCGTGCTGCACGCGTATAACCTTCGCTATATTTCGCTGGCGCCTGTAGTTATAGATCAGGTTAATCACCAGAATTACCAGCAGTATCAATCCCACCAGGGTAGCAATAAAAATGGTGCGCTGACTGCGTATACGTTCCTGCTGAATTTCATTGTTCTTCGTAAGCAGTTCAATCTCCGTTTGTTTCTGGTCGAGGTCGTAGCTTGCCTTTACTTTGGCCAGGTTAAGCGATTCCTGCTCCTGGTATAGCGAGTCGCGCAGATCAACGTGACGATCTAAAGCTTTATAGGCAGCCGTAAAATTTCCGACAGCAGATTGATACCGTGAGTATGTTCGGTAATAATTTGCCATGGCTTTGCGCCTGTCAACTTTTTTGGGCTCGAGTGTAAACAGAACTTTGGCAGAGTCCAGGTAACGTGCCGCCATCCGGGTATCATTCATGGAAAGGTATATTTCACACAACTCGGTAGCCGCCATGCCGGCACTTCCCCATACTTTAAATTTTTTGCTGGTGTTATAGTCAGCCAGTATACTCTTGATCGCTTCCTGCGTATGGCCCAAATCTTTTAACACAACCGCTTTGTTCCCGTTGATGAGGCCGATCCAGAATTCATTGTTGATCTCCCGCGCTATAGCCTCTGCCTTTTCATAGTTAATGATCGCGATGTCGAATTGTTTAATAGCATAGTTTGCCAGTGCAATGGTGTTGTAGACACTCATCTTTTGAAACTTGCTTGCCGGAGTAATTTCACCGAGTGAAAGTTTCTCGTGGTAGTTCAATACGTTATACCCTTCTTCAATACACTGGCGGTAGTTACGGGCGCGATAGTTAATCATACAGCCTTCATAATGGCACAGCACCACGTAGCTAAACATCTTCTGCTCTTCAAAGGTCTTGGCGGCATTGAGTATATGCTGCAGACCTTCGGAGAGAAGTTCCTGCTGACTCAGAAATTCGCCAATGTTATACTGCGCAAGCGCCAATGCAAACTTATCGTTACGGTTGGAGGCTGCGAGCAACGCTTCATCATAATAACGCAAAGCTTCTTCCTTGTTGCCGATGCGATCGTAGATGCGTGCAATGTTACGACACGCCAATACTTCGGCTAATATCTTTTTACTGTTGCGTGCTGCCGATAAAGCCTGGAATGCTGAACTAAGCGCTTGCCCGGTGGAAGCCTTGGCCAGATTTTTTTCCATGGTGTCAAAAACAAAAACCAGTCTTTCGCGCGGAGCGGTAGCAATGATGTCGACCATGCTGTCGGCACGGAGTGTATCCTGGGCAAAGATGGAGTTTATAGCCAGGCTCATGAAGAGAAATAGAATGATGATGCCCGGATTTTTATGCATGGCTCAGATACAGGTAAAGCTAAATTTAATAAAATTCGCAGCGATTTACAGAAAATGAAACTAGAGAAACAACAACCTGTTGGGGTATTTGACAGCGGTATTGGCGGACTTACCGTGGCGCACGCCATCAAAAAGCTTCTGCCTCAGGAGAGTATGATATATTTTGGCGATACCGTGCACTTGCCGTATGGCGATAAATCCGAAGCTGCGATACAGGCGTATTCAGTAAAAATTGCCGACATACTGGTAAAGAAAGGTTGCAAAGTGATTGTTATTGCTTGCAACTCAGCCTCGTCAGCCGCCTATGAATTGCTGAAGGAGTATGTTCGCAAAGATATCCACATCATCAACGTAATTGATCCAATGGTGGATTTGGTGTTGGGACAGTTTCCTGGTAAACAAGTTGGTCTTATCGGTACCAAGCGCACGGTGCAATCGGGCGTATATGCGCGCAAACTCGCTGAAGGAAATAAAGATGTAACGGTGCATTCACTGGCTACTCCATTGCTGGCACCCATGATTGAAGAGGGCTTCTTTAACAATCAGATCAGTCACGATGTAATTGCTACCTACTTATCGGATCCAATACTTCAGAATATTGAAGCCCTCATCCTGGCGTGTACACACTATCCATTGATAAAAAAAGAAATCAGTAGTTTCTTCCACGATAAGCTTGCTATACTCGATTCATCCGAAGTTGTAGCGCTGGCATTGAAACGTCATCTTGAACAAGAAGGGCTACTCAACGACCAGGCTACTGGCCAGTATCATTTCCTGGTTTCAGATTATACCGAGTCGTTCGAAGCATCGGCAGGATTGTTCTTCCATGAGACTGTGCATCTGGATAAACATCCGATGTTGTAAGAAGCTTGTTCGTTTTCATGACAGGATGAACCCGGTGATAAATTTTTTTTCCGCATCTTAGCGCCCGGTAAATGCTATGCCCCTGACAACGTTGATTTTTATATTGCCCTTTCTGTTGGTGTATACAATATTTGCCATTTATGCCGAGCGTAAAATCTCTGCTTTTATACAAGACAGGCTCGGTCCGATGGAAACAGGGCCTTACGGATTGATACAAAGTGTAGCCGATCTGCTTAAACTAATTCAGAAAGAAGATATAATTCCCGCAGCGGCCGATCGCTGGTTGTTCAAGGTAGCACCCATTATAATTTTTGCCTCTGTGTTCGCAGGCTTCGCGGTGTTGCCACTGGCACCATCGTGGACGGGAGCCGGAATTTCTTCTGCTGTATTTTTTCTGCTGGCTATTGTCTCATTGGATGTGATCGGTATCATGATTGCCGGCTGGAGCTCCAACAATAAATATAGTGTGTTGGGTACCATGCGTTCTGCAGCCCAGATCATTTCATACGAAGTGCCGCTTGGTCTTTCGGTGCTCTGCGTGTGTATGATTTGTCAAACACTTGATCTTCAACAGATATCCTATCAACAAGGCATCTATAGTGAACAGCCGCAGTATTTGTTTGGTATAAAATCATGGGGCATAGAAACAACGGCAACCGGAGGATTTCTGGCGTGGAATATTTTCAGAATGCCCTTATTATTTATTGTCTGGGTTATTTTTTTTATTGCATCATTGGCCGAGAGCAACCGCGCACCTTTTGATTTACCGGAAGCTGAATCTGAGATTGTTGCCGGTTTTCAGACTGAATACTCCGGATTCCGCTGGGCTGTTATCATGCTGGCGGAATATGGAATGATGCTTTTAGTAAGTATATTAGGGGCGGTGTTATTTTTTGGAAGCTGGAACACGCCACTGCCAAACATCGCTGCCCTTCGGTTAGCAGAATGGACGAGCGGAACACCAGGTATGTTGAGTTCAACTCTCTGGGGCATTTTTTGGCTTTTAGGCAAGGCGTTGTTTTTTGTAGCGATACAGATATGGGTACGCTGGACATACCCTCGCCTGCGGGTTGATCAATTGATGAATTTGTCGTGGAAATATTTAACACCTTTGGCGTTAGTCCTGGTAATACTATGCGGACTTTGGAAAGTAATTTTTATTTAAAACGTGTGAAAATAGTTTTTTCAACATTTCTGTTTTTTATAGTTCTTGGTCATTCTTGTCTATATGCACAAAGTGAAGCTGACAAGCTCGAGGCTGCACTGAAGGGTGAGCTTGCTGATACAGCCCGTATACGCGTACTCACCGCACTGGTAAAAGAATACCAGTTCGTTGACTTTACGAAGAGCCAGGCCTATACCGAGGAGGCTCTGAAGCTTGCCGAAAAAACAGAGTCTGTAAAACATAAAGTTGATGCATACCTGACCGCATCTGTTTTATATGCGAGCACCGGTGACTTTAGTTCTGCGCTTCGCTTCGATAACCGCGCGCTTGAACTGGACATCACCACCAAAGACAGCACAAACATCTCACGCGACTATAACAATATTGGCCATGATTATTATGACCTGGGTGAATACGATGATGCCTATTTTTACTTTACTCAATCATATCGTATCGCCAGTGTTATAAAAGATACCCTGCGCATGCTCATCTCGCTGCACAATGTAGGGCGTGTGTTTAAAGAATTAGGTCAATATGATCAGGCGCTTGATCATTTGCAGCTGTCGTTAAAGATGAGCCAGGAGCACCATGATACCGAAGGTATAGCCTATGCCCTGCACGAGATTGGCGATGTGATGTTGCGTAAAAATCAATACGACTCTGCGCTTAACTTTTTAACCGATGCACTCGCCAAAGTAAGGTCCATGCACATTGATGAGATCCATCCGCAGGTGCTGGCAAATATAGGGTCGGTATACCTGAGCAAGAGTGATTTTTCGAAAGCACTTGCCTATTACGATTCAGCCTATACACTTCATGCTAAAACCAACAATCGCTACGGCATGGCCGAGATTGAATTGGGCCGCGGCATCGTGTTTATAAAACAAAAGAAGTATGACGAAGCCCTCGATAAAATAGAAAAATCGCTGGTGATTGCGCGTGAGTTGAACGCACGTGTACTCGAGATCAGAAGTTTCTATCAGCTATCTGTATTATGGGAGACAAAAGGCGATCATAAAAAATCGCTGGAGTATTTCAAGCAGTATAAATTGCTGGAAGATACCCTGTTCAGCCAGGAAATGCAGGGAAAATTACTGCGCGACCAGATACGTTTCGAAACCGAATCGCGCGATACACAGATAGCAGCCCTGAGCCGATTGCAAACTTCGCAGCGCAGTGAGTTAAGAAAACAGGAATTCGTTCGAAATATACTTGTCGTGGTGATGGCGCTGAGTGCTATTCTACTCATTACGGTTTATCGCAGCGGCCAGCGCAGACGCAAGATCAACATGTTGTTGCTCAACCATCAGGACGAGATGGAGAAACGCAGCGAAGAACTTGAGCGTCTCAACCAGGTAAAAGATAAATTCTTCTCGATCATTTCGCACGACTTACGTTCACCTATAAATGCATTGGCAGGTTTACTGGACCTGATCGATAAGGGCGCGATTAAACCGGAAGAAATGCACAAGCATACCAAGGAACTTAAAGTCCGGTTTAACCATACACGCACGCTGCTGAACAACCTGCTCGATTGGACATTGTTACAAATGGACAAACTAAATCTGCAGGCTGCCAAGATAAATCTATACCGCCTCGTAGAAGAGAATATACAATTGCTGGGCTCGGTACAAGACAAGAAGATCTCTATGCTCAACGAAGTGCCGGAGAATGCCATCGGCTTTGCTGACTCCAACACCATCAACCTCGTGATTCGTAACCTGATGACCAACGCCATTAAATTTACCAATGACGGAGGCCGCGTTGTGATAGCAGCACGCGAACAAGGTCGTGAGTGGATCGTGTCCGTAAGCGACAACGGTGTAGGCATGAAACCCGAAGTGTTGAGCATGCTCTTTGATAAAACAGCTCCTTATACAACCCGCGGTACCGCCAACGAGAAGGGTACTGGTCTTGGCCTCATTCTCTGCAAAGAATTTGTTGAGAAGAACGGAGGACGTATATGGGTTGAAAGCGCAGAGGATAAAGGCAGCACCTTCTACTTTACACTCCCGAAGTCTTGATCCGTTATCCGTTAATCGTATACATTACTAACGAATAACTGTTAACCATTAACGGATAAAGGATAGAGATTAAAATCAGAATTATACTTCCGAACATCTTTTTCCCTCCTATTTTTGTTACCCGGATATGGAAGGAATAAGTGTTACATATTTTGGTAAGATAGCAGAGGTTATCCGATCGCTTACAGCAGGACTGAAGATCACTTTCAGACATATGTTGAGGGCGCGTAAAACCCGTAAACCTGTTGTTATTACCGATCAGCAATATTTTCAGTCTACCGAAGGAATCAATACCATTCAGTATCCGTACGAAATGCAGCCCGTGCCAGACACCGGCCGCTATCGCCTGCACAATGAAATTGATGACTGCATTGTTTGCGATAAATGCGCGAAGATCTGCCCGGTAAATTGCATCACCATTGAACCTATCAAAGCGATTGAAGAAATCGGCAAGACTTCCGATGGAACTTCAAAGCGTATATATGCTGCCAGGTTTGATATAGACATGGGCAAGTGCTGCTTCTGTGGTTTGTGTACAACGGTGTGCCCTACAGAATGTCTTACCATGACTAAGGTATATGACTTCAGTGTGTTTGATATACGTGAGCACAACTACGTGTTTGCTGAAATGACTGAAGAGGAGATCGCTGAAAAGAAAAGAGTATACGAGGAGAATCAGAAAAATAAAGCAGCTGCCAAAACGGTTGTTGAACCGGTTGTTAATACAGCAACGGTTACTACTTCTGAAGAAAAGAAAGATATAGCAGAAGCGCCTAAAACAACGAAACCCGTTTTTAAACCTAAAATTAAACCTGCGGTACCTCCGCCTGCCACCGAATGAACTTTGTAACGATACTGTTCTATTTCTTTGAAGCTGTGGCAGCCCTGGCAGCACTAAGCCTGGTGCTGGTGCGAAATGTTTTTTATGGTGCTTTGATACTGGTTGTATGTCTGTTGTCGCTGGCCGCTATATATGTGTTGGCCTTTGCCGAGTTTGTTGCAGTAACACAGATCTTGATCTATGCAGGCGGTATATTGGTGGTGATCATCTTTGGCGTTATGCTTACAGCAAAGATTGCGGGTAAGCCCCTCGTTGTAAAGCATACCAACGTGTGGGGCGGTACCCTCGCGTGTGTAGCTTTGTTTACCTTGCTGCTATACTTTTTATCATCGCAGAAATTTTTTGAAGACGGAAAAGATAAAATGCAGGCAGCCGATACTGCGATCAATACGATTGGCTTTGGACTCATGACTGAGTTTGTACTGCCGTTTGAAGTGGCAGGTATATTGTTACTGGCAGCATTGATAGGAGCAGCCGTTATTGCATCGTCTATTAAATCCAGAAACGTATAATGGTTCCGGTATATCACTTTCTATGGCTGGGGGCGTTTCTTTTCTGTGCGGGTCTCATGGTAATTATCACCAAGCGTAATGCTATTATGGTGCTGCTCGGCATAGAGCTGATGCTGAATGCTTCGAACCTGAACCTGGTTGCTTTTAATCAACTTCATCCGGCACACCTCAGCGGCCAGATGTTTGCTTTGTTCGTTATCATTGTGGCTGTATGCGAAGCGGCTGTTGGTCTTGCTATTGTGTTACGCGTATACCAACACTATCAAACCTCGGTGCCAGACGAAGTAACGGATCTGAAAGACTAACGATATACGTAACCCAAACAAAACATCCCCACGTAACACCTCGAAACTGCAATGCCCGAAACTCAGACACACTATACAACCTTCTTTGAAGTATGCCTGCTCCTGGTAGTGCTGTTGCCGTTGGTGTCGTTCGTGGTGTCGGGGCGTATACCGCAGCGTTACTCGTGGGTGGTGACTTTTACTGCACCTTTGTTTCTGCTGATCAGTGCGATCGGTGCTATATATATATTCACCGCGGTGTGGCATCATCAGCCCTACATAGCCAGGGTAAATTGGTTTACAATTGGCGGAACGCTGGTTTCGGCGGGAGTATATTTGAATGATATAGCAGCACTGATGCTGCTGGTCGTAACGTTCATATCGTTCCTGGTGCATCTATACTCTACCGGCTATATGGCTGGCGATGCAGGCTTGACCCGTTACTTCGCCATGCTGGGTTTCTTTACGTTCTCGATGCTGGGTATTGTACTGGCCGATAGTTTACTGCTCATGTTTGTGTTCTGGGAGCTGGTTGGTTTTTCGTCCTATATGCTGATTGGCCATTGGACAGAAAAAGATGAAGCTGCTGCTGCCGCAAAAAAAGCTTTTCTTTTAAACAGAATTGGCGATGCTGGTTTTCTGGTTGGCCTCATGCTCATCTGGGCCTATACCGGTACATTTGATATAGTTCAGCTCAGTGATATAAATGAAGTGTTCTCCTGGCAAACAGCGGCATCGCTATGCTTGTTTGCCGGAGTGATCGGTAAGTCTGCACAGTTCCCTCTACTCACGTGGCTGCCCGATGCCATGGAAGGACCAACACCGGTTTCAGCGCTTATTCACGCAGCTACCATGGTGGCTGCAGGTGTCTTTTTATTAGCGAGAGTATATTTCCTGTTTACCCCTGCAGCGTTAGATGTTATAGCAGGTATAGGTATACTTACAGCATTGATGGCGGCACTCTCGGCACTGGTGCAGTTTGATATCAAAAAGATACTGGCGTATTCTACAATATCTCAATTGGGATTAATGGTAGCAGCGATCGGAGCCGGGGCACCGGCAGCGGCTATTTTGCATTTGTTTACACACGCGTTCTTCAAGGCAGGTTTGTTTCTCGGTGCCGGTATCATTATCCATGTATTGCACCAGGCACAACAACAGGCGCACGAACATTTCAACGTACAGGATATACGCAATCTTGGAGGACTTCGAAAAAAATTACCGTTTACATTCTGCGCATTTGTGATTTGTGGCTGCGCCTTGGCAGGTATACCTTTCTTTTCAGGTTTTCTTTCCAAAGACGCCATTCTCACCGCCATCACCCATTGGAAAGGTGATGGCTTCTCGTGGAAATGGATTGTACTCGCTTCAGCATTTATAGTTTCGTTTCTCACCGTGATCTATACCTTCCGCATGATCTGGACTGTTTTCATGGGCGAAGAAAAACGAACAGCTTCATTGCCGGTAGTTGAACCTCCGGTAATTATGCGTGGTCCCGTTGCCATTCTTGCAGTTTGTTCCGTGTGGTTGCTGGTAGACATAAATCCAGTAAACTTCGAAGGATGGTTGTTTAATACACTACATGCTGATGGCAATTTTCATATAGGAATTATATCAATTGTGTCAGCATTGTGGGTTATTCTTGCTGTAAGTGTAGCGTACTTCATGTTTCGCAGTAAAACAATACATGACGATTTACTGCTGAATAATTTTTACCTCGATAAGCTATATTTCAAGATCGTGGAGAACCCATCGTGGAGGCTGGCAGTGTTTACAGATTATTTTGACAGGCGATGGATCGATGGATTTATCCACGCCTCAGCGTATGCACAGGTAACGGTATCGCATTTGGTAGGATGGTTTGATCGTGCCATAGTAGATGGTACGGTAAACGGTATAGCAAGTTTGTCGCGCGGTGTTGGTAATTTTACCCGCTCTTTCCAGGGTGGTAAAATTCAGAGCTACATACTATGGGCAATTCTGGCAATCATAATTTTTCTAATTTGGATACTATTTTAAGAAGCGATAAGTCTTAACGGAAAGCAGAAAGAGAAACGTAATGCACCACTATTATATATCCCTTTTAATTTTTATACCTCTTCTTGCAGCAGTTGCCGGATTATTTGTTCCTGCCGGGGCCGCAAAATATTTTCGCTATAGCACGCTTTTCGTAAACCTGCTTCAGTGTATGGTGCTCATCGCGATGGTGATGGAATATATACCCGCCCAGGGAATGCAACTGGTGGAGAGGAAAGACTGGATCACCCTGAACATCGGCACGTGGGGCATATTAAAAGCAGAATACTTTGTAGGCATTGATGGCCTGAGTCTGCCGCTGGTAGCGCTATCGGTTTTTGTTTTACTCATCGCCACCATCTCTTCATGGACGATCAATAAAAACGTAAAAGGATATTTTATTCTATTGCTGATCTTAAATGCAGCGATCATCGGTAGTTTCACTGCACTTGATTTTCTGTTGTTCTATCTCTTCTTCGAGTTCATGTTATTGCCGATGTTCTTCCTCATTGCTATATGGGGAGGTGCACGCAGGGAATATGCTTCTATAAAATTTTTCCTGTACACATTGCTGGGCTCTATCTTTATCCTGATCGTGATGATAGGCCTATACATCAGTGTACACGATCCGAATTACTCGGGACAGTTGGTACACAGCTTTAGTGTACTCAACATGGCCGATGCATCTAACTTTATATCGCATACGATACTTGATCCGAACAACGCCTGGACGATCGGTCCGATGAACGCGCGCCTCTGGGCATTTTTACTTTTATTCATCGGCTTTGCTATCAAGTTGCCGATGGTACCGGTACACACGTGGCTGCCCGATGCACACGTGGAGGCACCT
This sequence comes from uncultured Chitinophaga sp., assembly GCA_902168205.1. GTDB lineage: Bacteria > Bacteroidota > Bacteroidia > Cytophagales > Cyclobacteriaceae > Ohtaekwangia > Ohtaekwangia kribbensis. The sequence continues at coordinate 229,151 of CABHOK010000018.1, forward strand.
ACTCCGGTCTCTGTTATACTGGCCGCACTGTTGTTAAAGATTGGTGGCTATGGACTTGCGCGTATAGCCTTCCCGATATTTCCGGAAGCCGCTATACATTTCAGTACATTCATTGGTATCATGGGAGTGATCTCCATTATCTACGGTGGATTGAATGCCATGGCAAGCAAAGATCTGAAACGACTCATTGCTTATTCATCCGTATCACACATGGGCTTCGTGTTGCTGGGTTTTGCTTCACTAACGCCAGAGGGAGTAGCAGGGTCGGTATACCAGATGTTCAGTCACGGAATAATTTCTGCCATGTTATTCCTGTTGGTCGGTGTACTCTACGATCGTACGCATGACCGAACCATTGTAAATTATTCAGGCTTGTCATCTAAAATGAAAAGCTATACTGCACTGGTGCTGGTTGGCTTCTTTGCTTCCATGGGATTGCCTGCATTCTCCGGCTTTATAGCTGAGATCATGATTTTCCTCGGAGCTTTTAAAGCCAACAGCGTAAATGGATTACTGCATGAAAGTTTAGCAATCATCGCGACATTGGGACTTATATTAGGCGCTGCATATTACCTCTGGACTTTACAGCGCATGTTCTTTGGCCCGTATGATCTGAAAGGAAATATAGCGCACGATTCTATTTATGATCTTACCGATCGTGAATACCTCATGCTTGTACCGCTGGCTATAGCAGTATTGTTCTTTGGAATTTTTCCGCAGCCGATGATCAACATCATTGATCCGTTTGCACAGAACTTTTCAGAATTTGTGTTGCGTGCGGGAAAGAGTTTAACATTAAATCCGTAATCCTGTGGAGAACGGTTTAAGCTTAACACTGGATCATATCTTCTCAAGCTTGTTCGAGCTGAGTCCGGAAGTAATTCTTTCCATTGGTATACTGCTTGTTATTGTAGTAGGCCTGGTGAAGAAAGATCATGCTATAACAACGCTGCTTACACTTCTTATTTTCTCCTTCTCGTTTCTTTTTGTCTTGTCAGATCTTGATACGCTGCAGCAACCGCTGTTGCTCTTTCAAGGCATGCTGCGAAAAGATACGTTCTCGTTATACCTGAGTGCGCTGGTTGATGCAGCCGGTATACTTACAGTGTTGATGAGCTGGCGAAATCAGCGGGAGCAAAGTCACCTGCAAGAGTACTATGCACTTATTATAACGGTAGCCCTGGGCGCACACTTACTGGTGATGAGCACAAACTTTGTGATGGTGTTTCTATCGCTCGAACTCATTTCCATAAGCTCGTATGTTCTCACCGGATTTTCATTCGATAAAAAAGGAGCGGAGGGAAGTTTAAAATATTTTCTGTTTGGTTCAGTTGCTTCGGCAGTGATGCTGTACGGTATCTCACTGTTCTATGGCTTTACCGGCACCCTTGAATTTTTATCAGAAGAATTTTTAAAAAACCTCGCGGGCAACATTACACCCCTGTTCTTTATAGCTGGACTTATGGTGGTAAGTGGTTTTCTGTATAAACTCGCAGCGGCACCGCTTCACCCCTGGGCGCCTGATGTATACGAGGCTTCACCTATGCCAGTCGTTGCTTTTTTTTCAACCGTACCGAAGCTTGCCGGTATTGGTGTACTCACCCGTTTCGCCATGACTTTGAAAATGGCGGATCAATCATACGACTGGCAATCCATACTCAGTGTTATTGCTATTCTTTCGTTAACGATTGGAAATTTTTCAGCTCTTCTTCAAAAAAATACAAAGCGGCTTATGGCATACTCGTCCATTGCACAGGCAGGCTTTTTATTAATAGGAGTTGTTGCTTTTCTTCCGCAGGGTATACACTTCATGCTTTTTTATGCGACTGTGTACGTGGCTATGAATTTCGTGGTGTTCATATACCTTCAATACTTTGAAAAAAATGGTTTTGTAACGATTGCAGAATTTGAAGGTATAGGAAAAACGTTTCTGTGGCCCTGTGTTTTTTTATTGATCGGTTTCGTTTCACTCACCGGCTTACCACCCACAGGAGGCTTCACTGCAAAATTATTTATCTTCTCTTCGCTTTGGGATGCATACCAGCTTTCCGGAAAAAATATATTGCTGTGGCTGCTGATATTTGGTTTGCTCAATACCGTGGTTTCATTGTTTTATTATCTGCGCATACCCTATTACGCATTTATAAAGAATCGCAGTATCAACATAACAACAAATATTCTTGCATTTGAAAATCTTTTTGGGTTGGTATTGGTTTTACTCATACTTCTATTCTTCTTCAGTCCCGGACTGTTGATGGGATGGATTAATAAAATTACCTTTGTGTCTGTTATCCGTTTTCCGTTATCTGTTATCGGTTAAAGCGTAATCCGAAGGAATATTTTTCTGCGGATAACGATTAGCGATTAACACGTAAACGAACTTCGGATAGCTGCTAAAGATTAACGGCACACCATGAGCGACCAAATCCTTCACGAGTGCGGAATAGCAATGATCCGCCTGCGTAAGCCCCTCTCGTACTATTTAGAAAAGTACGGACCAACCTACGCGATGAATAAGATGTATATCCTGATGGAGAAACAGCACAATCGCGGCCAGGATGGTGCAGGTGTTGCAAACATCAAGTTAGACGTAGAACCAGGACATCGTTACATTAGCCGTTATCGTTCCATCAAGCCACAACCCGTGGCACACCTCTTCAAGAAAATCAGCAAAAAATACAGGAAGGCCCAGAAGCAGGGCAAAGACAGATTTCGCGATGAGCAATGGCTCAAAGCAAATGTTGCCTTTAGCGGTGAAATCTGGTTGGGACATTTACGCTACGGTACACACGGTGTAAACAGCATTGAAAATGTACACCCGTTCCTTCGTCAGAATAACTGGAGAAGCCGTAACCTCGTAATGGCCGGTAACTTCAACATGACCAACGTTGAAGAGTTGTTTGATATACTCGTAAATCTTGGACAGCACCCGAAAGAGAAAGTTGATACGGTTACCGTAATGGAAAAGATCGGTCACTTCCTCGATGAAGAAGTGCAGGGTATATTTGAAAAGTATAAAGATAAATTTTCGAATCGCGAAGTATCCGAGATCATCGAGAATGAAATCGACTTGCAACGTGTATTGAAAAGAGCGTGTAAAGATTTTGATGGCGGATATACCATGGCCGGTATGACGGGTTCAGGTTCTGCTTTTGTTACGCGCGACCCAAATGGAATTCGTCCTGCGTATTTTTATGCAGATGATGAGGTGGTTGTAATCGCTTCTGAAAAGCCTGCGATTAAGGCAGCCTTCAACGTAGAGTATAACCAGATTGAAGAAATAAAACCTGGCCACGCACTTATCATTAACAAGAGCGGGGAGTTCGGTCAATACCAGATCACAAAGGCAGGTGAGAAAAAATCCTGCAGCTTCGAGCGTATATACTTCTCACGTGGCAATGATCCGGATATATATAAAGAGCGTAAGCAACTTGGTCGCCTGTTGGTGCCTCAGGTATTGCGTTCTATAAATTTCGACATCAAGAACACGGTATTCTCCTATATACCGAATACTGCTGAGACTGCTTTCTACGGTTTGATGGCGGGTATAGAAGATTACCTGATCAGCAAACAGAAAGATATTATCCTCGATGGTAAACCTTCTGTTGATTCACTGGAAGATATACTCTCGTTCCGTCCGCGCATTGAAAAACTGGTATTGAAAGATGTGAAGCTTCGTACCTTCATTACTGACGATTCGCATCGCGATGAAATGGTATCGCATGTATATGATACTACCTATGAAGTTATCCGTAAAGGTATAGATACACTCGTTGTTATAGACGATTCGATTGTGCGCGGAACAACACTGGAGAAAAGCATTTTGAAGATGCTGGATCGGATCGGTCCGAAGAAGATCGTTGTTGTCTCATCGGCACCACAAATCCGTTATCCGGATTGTTACGGAATAGACATGAGCAAGATGGGAGAGTTTGTTGCTTTCCGTGCCATGACTGCCCTGTTGAAAGAACAGGGTAAAGATTATTTGTTGGGCGAAGTGTACGAGAAGGCTACACGCGCGCGCGGACATCAGAGCCAGGTGAATTACGTGCAGCAGCTTTACAGCCAGTTTACAGACGAACAAATATCAAATAAGATAGCAGACATCTGCCGCCCGGCTGATATGAAATCAGAACTGGATGTGGTATTCCAGACTGTGGAGAATCTGCACAAAGCGATTCCTAACCATACCGGGGACTGGTATTTTACCGGTAACTATCCTACACCAGGGGGTATGAAAGTAGTGAACCGCTCTTACGTAAACTATATGGAAGGAAAATTAGTGAGAGCTTATTGACCTTCTATAAACACAGAAAACGTTTTAGAATATTTTTCTTCTCCCTTCTCTTTCGGTATTTTATTCGGTAAAATCTCCTCTTCATAAGTTTTTGTTAACTTGTGGGGGAGAAATTATTGATAACCTAAACCAAATCTATGAAGAGAGGTCTACTACTATTAGTAGCAGGGATGATGTTCTTTGCATCCTATGCTCAGGAAAGAGTAATCTCCGGTAAAATCACATCCTCTGAAGATGGAAGTGTTTTGCCAGGAGTAAACGTGTTAGTGAAAGGTACCACCACGGGTACCGTAACCGATGTTAATGGTAACTATACTATTAATGTCGGCCCTAGTTCAACACTTGTATTTACATTTATCGGCTTTACATCAACTGAAGTGGAAGTAGGTTCACGATCTACTGTTGATGTTCAGATGCAATCTGATGTAAAGCAGTTATCAGAAGTAGTGGTTGTTGGTTATGGTACACAGGTTAAGCAGGATCTTACCGGTAACGTTGCGTCAGTGTCTGGTAAAGAGATTCAAAATCAACCTGTACCTAGTTTTGATCAGGCTATGCAGGGAAGAGCTGCCGGTGTGTTCATCGAGTCTGGTAATGGTAAACTTGGTCAAGGTATAAAAGTACGGGTGCGCGGTGCCGCTTCTGTGTCCGCATCGAACGAACCACTTTATGTTGTAGACGGCATTATCGTAACTACCGATAACCTGTCTTCTACTGATGCATCAACAAACCCGCTGGCCAATATCAACTCAAATGATATTGAGTCCATTCAGATTCTGAAGGACGCTGCAGCTGCCTCTATATATGGATCGCGCGCGGCTAACGGTGTTGTTATCATCACAACAAAACGTGGTAAGAGCGGAAAGACCTCTTTCAACCTGAATTATATGAAGGGCTTCAGCAGTCCTACACGTAAAGCAAAATGGTTGAACGGTCCACAATACTACGAAGCATTTAAAGAAGCATTTGATAACACCGATGCTATACTTCAGCGTGATGAAGGCGAAGACTTCGGATCGTATATGTATGGAGAACCCGGGATGACGTTTGATCAAGTATTGGATTCAGAATTAGGTGACTGGAGCAAAGATGTAAGCGAAAATTGGGCTGACCTTGCTTATCAGGATGATGCCGGTATAGATCAGATCGATCTCTCTGCCAGTGGTGGAAATGATAAGACTAAATTTTATACCAGTCTTCAGTTTTCAGATCAGAAAGGTATACTTATAAACGATCGCTATAAAAAGTTAAGCGCCCGCGCGAATATCGATCACAAAGCTTCTGATAAAATCAGTTTTGGTTTGAACTTCAGTTTGTCTCGCTCGGTAAATAATCGCTTGAGTGATGATAACGAGTTTACAACGCCTATGCAGTTACTCGCGTTGCCTGCTGTGCAGCCAGCCCGTTTGTCTGATGGTACACTCAATCAGAATACACTATATTTTAACGGATTGATCAAGGCAGAGAATTCAACTTTTGAGACAACTACGTTTCGCAACATTTCAAATATATATGCAGCATGGCAAATTACTCCTGATCTCTCTTTCAGAAGTGAAGCCGGTGTCGATATACTCACACAAAATGAAGACATGTGGAATGGCAGCGAAGTGGACTCACAAACCGGTAACGTTAAAGGTGGTGGATACTCTTCTTACACAAACGTGCTGAATTACTCTACGAACAATTATCTGTCGTTCAATAAAGTATTTGGTCAGCATACACTGGATCTGACCGGGGGTATGAGTTTCCAGAAATATGAGCAGGATCTGACTGACTTAACAGCGCAAACACTTCCGAGCAGTGCATTCAGAACACTTACCAGTGCATCGGTAATTACAGACGGAATAAGCAGTGCTACAGACTATGCGTTCCTGTCATACTTCGCACGTGCTAACTATAAATTCAACAACAAGTATCTCGTGTCGTTGAGCGGTCGTCTGGATGGTTCATCTAAATTTGGTAAGAATGAACGCTACGGATTTTTCCCGGCTGCTTCTGCAGGCTGGATAATATCTCAGGAATCATTCATGGAGAATATCAAGAGTACATTGAGCTTCCTGAAGCTGAGAGGAAGTATAGGTGTGACCGGAAATGCTCCTACACAAAACTTTGCAGCGTTAGGACTATATGCGGCCAATACCTATGATATAGATCCGGGTATTGCACCATCTCAATTATCAAACAGCAACCTGAAGTGGGAGACTACTGTACAGACTGACTTTGGTATCGACTTCGGATTGTTCAACGACCGTATCACTGGTGAGATTGATTACTACGTTAAGAATACAACCGATGTATTGTTGAACTCGAACGTTCCGGGTACATCTGGCTTTCTGACACGCTTCATTAACATAGGGGAGATTGAGAATAAAGGGTTTGAATTTGTAATCAATAGTCAGAACATCGTTGGAGAATTCTCCTGGAGTTCTTCATTCAACTTTGCTCGTAACAAAAATAAAATCGTTAATCTGAATGGTAATGTTATTGAAGGTGGTTATTTGAACCGCGCGGTTGAAGGACAGCCAATCGGGGCTTTCTATGGTATTGAGTATGCTGGTGTAGATCCTGCAAACGGTGATGCCCTATACTATATCAACGATCCGGAAAACCCGAGTAGAGAAACTACGAACGATTACAACGGTGCATTCCGTACCATCATCGGAAATCCTAACCCTGATTTTATCGGAGGTTTGAGCAACACACTTTCCTATAAAGGATTTGACCTGAACTTCCTCTTCCAGTTTGTATATGGTAATGATGTATATAACGGAGCCGGAAGATTCCAGCGCGCAAACTTTACGTACTTCGACAACCAGCTTGTTGAAGACTGGGAAAATTCATGGAGAGAACCGGGCGATCAAACGGATGTGCCGGAAGCCAGATTGTTCTTGTCTAATGGTGATAAGGAATCATCACGCTTCCTGCAGGATGCATCCTATATCCGCTTGAAGACATTAAGCCTTGGGTATAATTTCCCGTCAACCATTACCAATCGTTTATCGATGCAGAGCCTTCGTATATATGTAGCGGCACAAAACCTGTTGACTATTACAGATTACGATCTGAACGATCCGGAAGTTAATACCGATTACCTCGCAGGTAACATCGGGCAGGGTAATGATTTTTATGCTGCTCCGCAGATCAAGACAATCTCTTTTGGTATAAACATTGGCTTCTAAAACCGTGAAACTAAGTATGAAAAAATATAATGTTTTAATTGTTGCTGCCTGCATGGCCATGCTCGTAGGTTGTGCCAGCGAACTTGATATCGAACCAAAAGATTCTGTAACAGAAGAAGTAGCACTGGATTCAGAAGAAGCTATTCAATCTTTATTAGTGGGTGCGTACGATCGCATGGCTGATGATGACCTATATGGCGGCTGGTTTCAGATGACAAGTGATTTACTAGGCACCAATGACGATATAACCTGGAGTGGTACATTTTCAGATCCGCGTGATATCTGGAATAAAACCATTACTACCAGCAATGCTCAGGCAGAGGTAACGTGGACAGAGGCATATGAAGCTATCAACGTTGCCAACATCATCCTGGCAAACCTGTCGGTGATAACAGACGAAGATGAGCGCGCCAGAATAGAAGGCGAAGCTAAATTTATCCGTGGCCTGGTATATTTTGATCTCGTTCGCTTATTCGCGAAAGACTGGGCTGATGGAAATCCGTCTGCCAATTTGGGTGTGCCGTTAAAGCTTACGCCAACTGATCTGGAGTATGACCCTGCTTCCAGCGCTATTTCCAGAAATACGGTAGCGGAAGTATATGCACAAGTACTGGAAGATCTTACCGATGCTGAGCAATTGCTGGGTGAAGATAACGGCTTCTATGCTACAACATGGTCTGCCAAAGCGATACTGGCAAGAGTATATATGCAGCAGCGTAATTACGAGGATGCCCGAACTAAAGCGAATGATATTATTGAGAGCGGACAATTTGCGCTCGTTGATAAAGTTAGTCAGGCTTTCAACCAGGCAAACAATACTTCAGAAGATGTGTTCGCTGTACAAATCACAAATCAGGATGGAGAAAATGCTTTGCAAACTTTCTATGCTTCAACAAGCTTCAACGGCAGAAGAGATATTCGTATCCGAGCTGAGTATGATGATTTGTTAGAGGAGACTGATGAGCGTAAAACTGCATTGATTTATTATGATGCTGCGGGAAGACGTCTCAGCGGTAAGTATAAAGATCAGTTTGCCAACATCAGTATTGTTCGTTTGGCAGAGCTATACCTCATTCGTGCGGAAGCAAACGTACGTGCAGGCGGAACGCAGGTTGGTCCTAATACACCGGGCGATGATTTGCAACTCATCCGCGCACGTGCAAAAGCAAGTGATGCTCCTGCAGAGCCTACGGTTGAAGATATACTGTTAGAGCGTAAACTTGAGCTTGGTTTTGAAGGCCACTTCATTCACGATATAAAAAGAACGGAAACAACCATTACGCAACAGGGAACTTATGAGTGGAATAGCAATTTATTGGTGCTTCCTATTCCGCAACGCGAAATGGATTCTAATCCTGCGCTTGCCGGCCAGCAAAATGCCGGTTATGTAAACTAAGCAGGGCGACTATATCAAAAAAAGAAAGCCCCGGGAACCACCCCGGGGCTTAAACCAAACCCCTCATACCAACTTCGTCCCGATTCAGAAAATCGGGATTACCAATCCTTAAACCTGATTGTATAACATAAGACGGGTATACTTTGGTTCATATTGTATAGCCTGTAAATAATTCTTTTAAAAGAAAAAGAGCCGCATCAAAAGCGGCTCTTTACTTTTTTAGCTTACCAGTTCTGCATTTTCAATGTTCTCGAAGGTAAATTCCGTTTCGTTACGGAGGTCTACCAGGATCACTGAATCCTTATGAACTTTGCCAGCTAATATCTGCTTTGATAACTCGTTCAAAATCTCACGTTGGAATACACGTTTCAGCGGACGTGCTCCGAATTGCGGATCGAATCCCATTCTTGATAAGCGTTCGCGGGCAGCTTCCGTTATGTCCAGTTTTATACCAGACTCATCAAGACGCTTGCAGATCAGGTTAACCTGTATATCAACAATCTTGCGAACATCTTTTCTGCTCAGCGGTCTGAACATAATGATCTCGTCAATGCGGTTCACAAATTCAGGTCGAACCGATTTCTTCAACAAGTCAAAAACTTCATCTTTTGTGTTCTCGAGTATATCGAAGTAATTTTCGTCTGTAATTTTTTCAAAGTTCTCCTGTATAATGTGCGAACCTATATTGGTGGTCATGATAATGATCGTGTTTTTGAAATTGGCAACACGACCTTTGTTATCGGTTAACCGGCCATCATCGAGTACCTGCAGCAGAATGTTGAAAACATCCGGGTGAGCTTTCTCGATCTCATCCAGTAGAATTACAGAGTATGGTTTTCTGCGAACGGCCTCTGTTAATTGTCCACCTTCATCGTATCCTACATACCCTGGAGGCGCACCAATCAAACGACTTACACTATGGCGTTCCTGGTATTCACTCATATCAATGCGCACCATCGAGTTCTCATCATCAAAGAGATACTCCGCCAATGCTTTCGATAATTCAGTCTTACCAACACCGGTTGTACCCATAAAGATAAACGAACCTATAGGACGTTTCGGGTCCTGCAAGCCCGCGCGACTTCTGCGAACAGCATCACTCAAGGCTTGTATAGCTTCCTCTTGTCCTGCAACACGCTTGCTAAGTTCTTCTTCCAGGTGCAGTAACTTCTCGCGTTCACTTTGCAGCATTTTTGAGACTGGTATACCTGTCCACTTCGCTACAACTTCCGCTATATCTTCACTGTCAACCTCTTCTTTCAACAAGGTTTTTTCGCCTTGCATTTCTTTCATCTTCAACTGAAAATCATTGAGATGTTTTTCGGCTTCGGTAATTTTACCGTAGCGTATCTCGGCTACTTTTCCATAGTCGCCAGCCTTTTCAGCCTGTTCAGCTTCAAACTTCAGTTTATCTATATTTTCTTTTTCTTTCTGAATGCCGTGAACAACTTCCTTTTCACTTTCCCATTTTGCTTTGAGTGAATTTCGTTGTTCCGAAAGTTCAGCAATCTCTTTGCTTAATATAGCTTCCTTCTCGCGGTCTTTCTCTCTACGTATAGCTTCACGCTCGATTTCGAGTTGCATGATCTTGCGATTCAACTCATCGAGTTCTTCCGGCAGCGAGTCCATTTCAAGTCTTAGCTTGGATGCAGCTTCGTCCATCAAGTCAATGGCCTTGTCTGGAAGGAAGCGATCACTGATATAGCGGCTCGATAGTTCTACCGATGCTATAACGGCATCATCTTTAATCCGTACACCGTGGTGTAATTCGTATTTATCTTTTATACCACGAAGTATAGATATACTATCTTCAACAGAAGGTTCATCTACCATTACAGATTGGAACCTGCGTTCAAGTGCTTTATCTTTTTCAATATACTTCTGATACTCTTTCAGTGTAGTAGCACCGATAGCATGCAGTTCGCCTCGAGCGAGTGCTGGCTTCAACAGGTTCGCAGCATCCATAGCACCTTCACCACCGCCACCGGCACCGATCAAGGTATGGATCTCGTCAATGAAAAGTATAATTTGGCCGTTGGAGTCCGTTACTTCTTTGATAACAGCTTTCAGGCGTTCTTCAAATTCACCTTTATACTTTGCACCGGCAACAAGCAAGCCCATGTCCAGCGACACCAGGATTTTATCTTTGAGATTTTCCGGTACATCACCATCCACGATACGTTGCGCCATACCTTCCACGATGGCTGTTTTACCAACACCAGGTTCACCTAAGAGTATAGGATTGTTTTTGGTTCTGCGCGAAAGTATCTGCAACACGCGTCTGATTTCTTCATCGCGTCCAATCACCGGATCGATCTTACCTTCTTTAGCAAGGTCGTTCAGATTTTTAGAATAACGCTCCAGCGATTTATACTTTGCTTCAGCATTCTGATCGGTAACTTTTGATCCGCCACGAAGTTCTTTTATAGCCTTGATCAGGGCTGCGCGTTCAAAGCCAGCATCTTTCATAATAGAAGATACTTTGTCTTTTGATGCAAGTAATGCCAATAGAAGATGCTCGATCGCTACATATTCATCTTTGAATTCACGCAGTTCTTTATCGGCATTTTGTAAAAGCGTATTGGTAGCAGAAGACAAATAAGGCTGTTGACCTGATACACGGGGATATGCGTTGAGAATCTCTTGCAGTTTTGTGTCAAGTATAGTCTCATTAATACCAAGCTTCTTGAGCAGGTAGCTTGATACGTTTTCGTCTGTCTCCAGAATAGCCTTCAAAACGTGTCCCGGTTCAATCGCCTGTTGCTGGTTGCCCATGGCGATCTCCGCAGACTTCTGTAATGCCTCTTGAGATTTTATAGTAAATTTTTCGAAGTTCATGATTGTAGTCCCTCAGGGCTGCTGTTATCAAATACTAATCCACCAGTAGCTTTCTGAAAAAATGTCAATAAATATACCTTCGAATAAACTATAAATCAGTCGTTTTGGCTGGAAAGAAGACAGAACGGTAGACTATAAATTTTACGATAAAGCTATTTACAAGTTTTAACAGTAGTATCGTCTTTCTCTTCACCGAACCATACCAGGCCGTATTCTTTATACAGTGCAACACCTATAGCATTCCATTTTACTTTGCTCCAGATGTCGAGGTTAACGATCAGCGGGTTGTGACCTGGACTTACTTTCCATCCATCGAGACCTTCCTGGGCTGTGGCACCGGCTGTGCTATAGTACGCAATCTCATACCCAAAGCCCGAATAGCCGGCAATTTCCTTGGGCTTATCCCACATACATTGAGCGCGTTTGTGATCGCTGGTATAGCAGCAGGCAGTCCAGCTTCCCTTTTTAGACCAGCTGTGCGGATTGCATTTATTATCCGGATCAAACTTATAGTTATCTGCTAAATCATGCGCATGCACGTTGGCTACCTGCGAGAGCTTGGCCGAAAGTGGTATGGAGGGGAGACCTTTAGTCTTCCGGTATTCCATAATGAGGCGGTATAGCTTCATTTCTTCAGTAGAGAGGCAAAGTTCTTCTTCCTGGAGCTGCAGAAAAGGACGCGTATCGAAAGCAGACATCGATAAAAGCAGGAACGAGGCTAAAACAAACGATTTCATAAGATATTTTAAGGATTAAGCGATTGAACTACAAAATGTCTTCATTTATGACCTTTATTTTTTAATTTTCCGCGCCCAAAATCAAGGGCTTGGTGTTTCAATTAAACACCTAAAACGCAAAAACATTTAAAACATTTTAGCAAAATGAGCGATCAGAAAATCAGCATCAGCAACGGTAAACTTAATGTGCCTGATAATCCAACCATCCCGTTCATCGAGGGTGATGGAACCGGTGTAGACATTTGGCCTGCATCTAAATTAGTATTTGATAAAGCAGTTGAAAAGGCTTACGGTGGAAAGAAGAAGATCAACTGGAAAGAAGTTTTGGCAGGGGAGAAAGCTTTCAACCAAACTGGTAACTGGCTGCCGGATGAAACGCTCAACGTTTTCAAAGAATACCTGGTAGGTATAAAAGGACCTTTAACAACTCCGGTAGGAGGTGGTATACGGTCATTGAACGTTGCACTTCGCCAGGAGCTCGATCTATACGCCTGCGTGCGTCCGGTACGTTGGTTTAAAGGTGTACCTTCACCTGTAAAGGAGCCACATAAAACTGATACCATCATCTTCCGCGAAAACACTGAAGATATATATGCAGGTATCGAGTTTCAGGAAGGTTCAGAAGAGAACAAGAAATTCCTGAAGTTCTTCGAAGAGAACTTCGCGAAACTATATAAGAAAATCCGCTTCCCGCAGACAACTGCTATCGGTGTTAAGCCGGTATCAAAAGAAGGTACAGAGCGTTTGGTGCGTTCGGCTATCGAGTATGCATTGCAACACAAGAAGCCTAGCGTTACGCTTGTTCACAAGGGTAACATCATGAAATTTACCGAAGGTGGTTTCCGCGATTGGGGATATGCTTTGGCGAAAGCTGAGTTCGGCGCTAAAGATCTGGATGGCGGACCTTGGCAGATCATCGAGAAAGACGGTCATAAGCTTATCATTAAAGATGCTATCGCTGATGCTTTCTTGCAACAGATTCTGTTGAGACCAGATGAGTATTCGGTAGCGGCTACATTGAACCTGAACGGTGACTATATATCCGATGCACTTGCTGCGATTGTAGGTGGTATTGGTATCGCTCCGGGTGGTAACATCAACTACAAAACCGGTCACGCTATATTTGAAGCTACACACGGTACAGCACCGAAGTATGCAGGTCAGGATAAAGTAAATCCAGGCTCTGTAATTCTTTCAGGTGTAATGATGCTTGAGTATATGGGCTGGCAGGAAGCTGCTGACCTGATCATTAAAGGTTTGGAAGGTGCTATATCTTCGAAGAAAGTAACGTACGATTTCCACCGCCTGATGGAAGGTGCTACCTTAATGAAGTGCTCAGAGTTTGCACAAGAGATTGTGAAGAATTTCTAAGCGTAAAGTTTAGTAAAAGTATATATAGAAAGCCGCCTCGTTTTTCGAGGTGGCTTTTTGTTTTTATCCAGACACTGACTTTTTTATTCTCCAGATGGTATATTTTAATACCAGTGCCATCTTAGTTTCATTATTCTTTTACTGCTATATTTGGATATGGCATCCGATAATCATAAGATACACCAGGGGCGAAACGTAAAGCGTTTCCGTGAAGTGTTAGGCATGAAGCAAGAAGCTCTTGCTGACCAATTGGGAGAAGACTGGTCGCAGAAAAGAATATCGATGCTCGAAAATAAAGAGTTGATAGAGGATGACATTTTACAAGAGTTGGCAAAGGCACTTAAAGTACCCGCGGAAGCTATTAAGAATTTTAATGAGGAGACGGCCTTTAATGTTATCAACAATACTTTTACCAGTAACGACACTTCCTCCATTAACAATGGCGTAAACTACTACCCAACATTCAATCCATTTGATGAATTGTTACGCATCAGTAATGAAAAAGATGAACTATATAAAGCACTCTTAAAGGAGAAGGATGAGAAGATAGTGTTGTTGCAAAGGTTCTTGGATGCCGGTAAATAATGTTTTAGCAATATATATATATGTTTGTAGAATAGCAGACCCTGTACACGCCATAATCTTGATAAGATGGGACTAGACATGCGCCCGATGGGCAAGCCAAAACCAGGATTTGAAAAGAGGTATATGGAAATATACCAAATGTTAAAGGATGACAATAACATCCCCAAGCCTTCTATGCTTGAAAGACTGTTGGGCAAAAAAGGACCAACCAGAGAGCAGCTCCTGGAAGAATGGTTTGCTAACCTGATACCAACATACGAAACCATTAAAGCACCAAGAGTTGGTAGAGATAAAGAAGCTGATGCGTGGGTTAAAGAGCAATATGAAGAAAGTGATAAGAAAGTATCTCTTCAGGATTTTGTTAAGGAGTATCAAGGCTACTATGTAATTGACCTGGCAAAAGAGACAGATGGCGTGCCGGTATATAGAGCTTTGGGGCAGGATGAAAATGTTTTCAGAGGACAGTTTCTTAATGATTGTCTTGATTTGATTGGAAAGGAATTGGTACACGAGGCGTGGGAAACCAAACTTGCTGATGAAACGCTGGATTATGGTAACAGACTAATGCAGGCCGCAGACAAGATTGCAGTCGAAAAGAATCTTCAGCATCTAAAAACGCAACGTATGCCTCCTGAAACTGATGAGAAGGCTATAGAAAGTAAACTCCATATAGTATACTCACTGGCCAGGTGGCTAATTTTTTACGGGAAGAACGGTCATGGATACGAAGCCGATTTCTAGTTTGAGGACTAGATATAAATCCGAGGAGTATATATTATAAGACAAAAGCCGGGAATTCCGGCTTTATTGTTTTAGGAGATTGCGGTAAGATGCTGTCTTAGAAGCTCAACATAGATATAGCTGTCAAAGCAGCCTCTTCACCTTTGTTGCCATATTTACCACCGGCACGATCCATCGCCTGTTGCTTGTTCAGCGTAGTCAGTACACCAAAGATTACAGGCTTCTTCGTTTTGATATTTACTTCCGTAATACCGTAGGCAACAGCCTGGCATATATAGTCGAAGTGTGGCGTTTCACCTTGAATAACGCAACCCAGACTGATCACAGCGCTGATTGATTTGTCTTCTGCAGCCCATAAAGAACCGAGTGTAAGCTCAAATGTTCCGGGAACAGTTTTACGGATAATGTTCTGCTTTTTGAAGCCGTGCTTTACAAGCGCTTCAACTGCGCCTGAGTGTAGAGCTTCCGTTATTTCGGAGTTCCATTCAGCAACAACAATGGCAATTTTCTTTTTAGAGAAATTAAGGTTGGTTTTTACTTTTCCTGATTTAAGTGGTCCGGCCATGGCTAGATAGTTTTTATAAATTCGTCTGAAGTGATCACATTCAGTGTGCTCTTCTTATAGTCTTTCACATTGCGTGCTATTATACAATGCATGCTAGATACAGTTGCCGCTGTATGATATTGAACAGCGTCTTCTACATCTTTAAACGGAGACGTAAAAGCGCTCTTTAAGGTTGAATGTCTGACGGGAATAATTGCTATATGATCAAGTAGACCCGTTATGAGTTCTCGTGCGTGTCGCTCGGAAGTAAGCTTACAAAGAATATAGTATGCAGTTGTTATACTATTAGACGATGTATGAAGAGCGATTTGCTTATTGTATGCTGCCAGAAAAATTGACAATGCAGCTTGCGAGAATGGCTTACGATCTCCCAGAAAATCCAGAATGATATCGGTGTCAAGACATACCTTCGTCATTTCTTTTTGCTCTTCAGGATGCTTCTGATCTCTTTCTTGTGGTCGAGTTTGGCGGGTATTCTAACGGAGCCGAACAGTTTACTTATCTCTTTCGGGAGATCTTGCTGCTGCTGAGGTGCTGCGTTTGCAAGCTCAGTTAAGTATGATTCAACAAGATCAGATAAATTCTTGCCCTTCTTTTGAGCATACAGTTTTGCACGATCAATTATTTTCTTTTCTAAAGTAACGGTAAGCTTTGTTGTCATGCTCTGAAAATAAAAAAGGGATAGAGTTTATCTCCATCCCTGTAAATTTAAAATAAAATCTTCTATGAATTGCTTTCCAGCTTTGCCTTGAACTTGCGGGCATTCTGGTATTCGGCTGATTCCCAGAAATCAGAAATTATCTTTTCGTATACTTCTTTAGCCTTGTCGTTTTGATTCAGCTTCTCGTATGCAAGAGCTTCTTTCATCAGATAAGTAGGAGAGAAGTATTTGTTCGGTTTATAGTTAGCTGCTTTGTTGTAGAACTTGGCAGCATCTTCATAGTTCTCTTCTTCCATGTACGTATCACCAATCAGGCTGTAGGCACGGGCTTGAACCAGCAGATCGTTTGAACTGAAATCTTCCAGGTACATACGTGCTACATTGAACTTACCTTGCTTCAGGTAAATAACACCAACATAGTAGTTAGAAAGATTAGCAGCATCAGAAACTCCGTAGTCTTCAATGATCGCTAAGAATCCGAGATTGTTACCATCGCCATTCAATGCCAGGTTAAGACTGTCTTGCTCGAAATAATAAACAGCCTGGAACATTTCTTTTTGCGCGGCATCATCCTGAGTGCCTTTGTAATACTGGAATCCAAAATATCCAGCAACGATGAGAAGGATTACGAGGGCAATACCAATAATGGTTTTAGGATTACTCTCTACCCAGTTTTCGGCATCTTCCAGTTTGTGTTTTATAGCCTCTGGATTTTCCAGCAATTCGTGCTTGTGTTCTTCTTTTTTAGCCATTGTTATGATAAGTGAAAGCCCTCCCGAATAAATCGGGAGGGCGCAAAACTACAAATTAGATCATACTAAACAAACAGCTCACGCTGAGCAAGATTAGTCCATGATAAATGGATAATCAGTTTGCACATACACATCGGTAAGTGCTTCTGAAGGATCAGGGAAATTGGATTCCTCTGCGAATTTCACGCTCTCTTCAACTTGCTGTATTACTTTGTTGTCTATTTCTTCAAGCTCCTTTTCAGTAGCGAATTTTTTATCGAGGATAGTCTGGCGGGTAATCTCAACCGGATCACGTTGCTTGTATTGCTCAACTTCTTCTTTGGTTCTGTATTTCTGAGGGTCAGACATAGAGTGACCTTTGTAACGATACGTTCTGAACTCAAGAAGTGTAGGTCCTTCACCGGCACGGGCTCTTTCTGCAGCGCGGGCTACAGCGCGGTGTACATCTTCGCATCTCATGCCATCCACAGGCTCTGAAGGCATATCGTATGCTTCACCTAACGTATATAATTCGTGAACGTTAGAAGTACGCTGTACAGAAGTACCCATAGCGTATCCGTTGTTTTCGATCACAAAAATCACGGGCAACTTCCAAAGCATCGCGAGGTTCAACGCTTCGTGAAATGCACCCTGACGAACAGCTCCATCACCCATATAAGCGATACACAGGTTGCCGGTCTTGTTATATTTTTCTGCGAAAGCGATACCTGCACCTAGTGGAACCTGAGCACCAACAATACCGTGGCCACCCATGAAGTTATGTTCCTTATCAAAGATGTGCATCGAACCACCTTTACCTTTTGTGGTTCCGGTTTCTTTACCATACAGTTCAGCCATGATAGCTTTGGGATCTGTACCCAATGCCAATGGATGACCGTGATCGCGGTAAGCAGTTATATATTTATCTCCTTTTTGCAGAGCTGAAACTGTACCCGAAGCACAAGCTTCCTGCCCTATATATAAATGACAAAATCCTTTGATTTTCTGCATACCGTAGAGCTGACCGGCTTTCTCTTCGAATTTCCGCATCAGCTGCATGCTTTCATACCAGTAGAGGTACGTTTCCTTTGAGAATTCAGTTGAATCACTCTTCTTCGCCACCGCGGGCTCATTCTTGGCTTTTGTTGTAGCAGGCATATCCCTATTTTTGATCCGAGCTGCGAAAATAACCCCCCAACGAACATTAGCCAAACTTTCAAGGCAAATCCTCATGTACCTACACGAACTTCATTTGCTGAATTTTAAAAACTACGTAGAAGCAAATCTTCGTTTTTCGCCTTCAGTTAACGTTTTGGTAGGTAAAAATGGTAGTGGTAAGACTAATTTGCTCGATGCAATTTATTCTCTCTCTTTTACAAAAAGCGCCTTCGCTTCTTCTGATACTCAGTGCGTTTTGTCGGGTCAGAATTATTTTATGGTGAAAGGGAAGTTCTTTAAGCAGGATAAATCTTATGAATTGCTGAGCTCCGTACAGGCTGGTTCTAAAAAAGTTTTTCGTGAAGAGGGCTCGGACTATCCGAAGCTGAGTGATCACATTGGAAAATATCCGGTGATTCTGATTGCCCCCGATGATGTAGACCTGGTCCGCGAAAGCAGTGAATCGCGGAGAAAATTTTTTGACAGTATCATCTCTCAGTTGGATAAAAAATACCTGGAAGCGCTCATGCAATACAACCAGGCATTGAAGCAGCGGAATAGCTTACTGCGCATGTTTCAGGAACGAGGCAACCCGGACTGGCTCGCACTTGAATCGTACGATCGCATTTTGATTCGTTTAGGTCAACAGATTTTTCAGCAGCGTATCGCTTTCGCAGAAGAGTTTCTACCCGTGTTCAGAAAGTATTACAAATTTATAGTGGATGATGCTGAGGTGACTGATTTGAAGTATGCATCTGAGTTAAAGGAAAAAAGTTTTGAGGAAGGCTTATTAAGGAACAGACAAAAAGACCTCGCCTTGCAACGCACTTCTTTTGGTATACATCGCGATGATTATGTTTTTACTTTAGGTGATGGCGATCTGAAGAGATTAGGTTCACAAGGACAACAAAAGTCTTTTGTGATCGCCTTGAAACTTGCTCAGTTCGAGATCATTGAAAAGATGAAAGGATTTAAACCTATTCTTCTGCTAGATGATATTTTTGATAAGCTTGACGATTTTAGAATAGCAAGATTATTAACACTGGTGAAAAATGATTTGGGCCAACTCTTTATTACAGATGCCCGACCAGACCGAACTGGCGAGTTGTTAAGATCGATCGAAGTATCTGCTGCTCTCTTTAAAGTAGAAGGTGGAACAATCCTGCAGCAATAAATTTTACCATTTAGATTTTTCTGATCAGGTTCTTTCTTTAAAGAGAAGGATACGGCATGGCGCATTAGTATATTTGCATCATGAAAAAGTATAGAGGAGGCGATGCTCAATCCGTTGGTCAGGCAATACGCGCCCTGCTCAATTCTTATCAGCTTTCAACAAAATTTGATGAAGCGAACCTGATTCAATCTTGGGAGCGGATCGTTGGCAAGCCGATTGCCAAACGTACGCGCAAACTCTTTATAAAGAATAAAGTATTATTTGTTGAATTTGATTCACCTACCATGCGTCACGACTTTTCATTACATAAAGCGCAAGTGCTCGAAATGTTCCGAAAAGAATTCGGAGAAGGAGTGATTATGGAGATCATTGCGATGTAACCTGAATGCCATTCGAAAATTTACGTGAAAAGAATTTTCGATTTTCTCTGCATAAGTTTTGAAAAAGTAGAAAAGCGTATAATTTTGCACTCCTGTTTTTGAAGAGCTGACCAAAACAGCACATAAAGCAGGTTTTGTTCTAAGAAATATTGAAACTCTATTCTCTCTTACAAATCTCGTGATGGATTTTGTAAGGATGATTTAAATATTTTAGGGGGAATACCAAAGCGGCCAACTGGGACAGACTGTAAATCTGTTGTCTTATGACTTCATAGGTTCGAATCCTATTTCCCCCACCATTAATTGCAGATATATAGTATGATTAGCCTAAGAGTATATCCCTGGCGAAGTCATAATTTTATTTTGCAACGTAATGCGGGAGTAGCTCAGTTGGTAGAGCGATAGCCTTCCAAGCTATAGGTCGCGGGTTCGAGCCTCGTCTCCCGCTCTCATTTGAGCCGTTATCCGTTGATCGTTATCCGTTAGTCGTAAAAAGTACGGTTGACGAAAATAACGGGTAACGTATAACGGCACTAAGCTGTTGTAGCTCAGTGGTAGAGCACTTCCTTGGTAAGGAAGAGGTCGTGAGTTCAATCCTCATCAACAGCTCTCGAAAAAAAAATGTTTGTCAGACAAATAAGCGCTGCGACCTAGCAAATCACGGCTGTCGGCATTCATAAACATATTGGAGATTACCCTTTTCGAAAGGCTTAAAATGTTCAGGGTGTTTGGTTCGGCAGCGGCTGAACTTATGGAAGAAGCAAAACAAATTTCATAACACTTATAATTTTAAACTTTTAACTGGGATTTTCAAATATGGCTAAAGAAACATTTGATCGTTCGAAACCACACGTTAACGTGGGTACTATCGGTCACGTTGACCACGGTAAGACTACTCTTACTGCTGCGATTACTAAAGTTCTCGCATCTAAAGGACTCGCTTCTCTGCGCGACTTCTCTTCAATTGACAACGCTCCTGAAGAAAAAGAAAGAGGTATTACAATCAACACTTCTCACGTAGAATATGCTACTGAGAAAAGACACTACGCTCACGTAGACTGTCCTGGTCACGCTGACTATGTGAAAAACATGGTTACTGGTGCTGCTCAGATGGACGGTGCTATTCTTGTGGTAGCTGCTACTGACGGACCTATGCCTCAAACTCGCGAGCACATCCTTCTTGCTCGTCAGGTAGGTGTACCTGCTCTTGTTGTATTCATGAACAAGGTTGACTTGGTTGATGATGCTGAACTTTTGGATCTCGTTGAGATGGAAGTTCGCGAACTGATGTCAGCATATAGCTTCCCTGGCGATACTATGCCAGTAATTAGAGGATCTGCTCTTGGTGCACTGAACGGTGAACCGAAGTGGGTTGAAAAAGTAGAAGAACTGATGAAAGCTGTTGATGAGTACATCCCGCTTCCAGTTCGTCTGATCGACAAAGATTTCTTGATGCCTGTAGAAGACGTGTTCTCGATCACTGGTCGTGGTACAGTTGCTACTGGTCGTATCGAAAGAGGTGTTGTTAACACTGGCGATGCTGTAGAAATCCTTGGTATGGGTGCTGAAAACCTGAAGTCTACAATCACAGGTGTGGAAATGTTCCGTAAGATCCTCGACAGAGGTGAAGCTGGTGATAACGTAGGTCTTCTGCTCCGCGGTATTGAAAAAGAACAAATCCGCAGAGGTATGGTTATCTGTAAGCCTGGTTCAGTAAAACCTCACTCTAAATTCAAAGCTGAGGTTTACGTATTGTCTAAAGAAGAAGGTGGTCGTCACACTCCATTCTTTAACAAATACCGTCCTCAATTCTACTTCCGTACAACGGATGTTACTGGTGAAGTGAAACTTCCTGCAGGTGTAGAAATGATTATGCCTGGTGATAACATCTCTATCGAGGTTGAATTGATCAATAAAATCGCTATGGAAAAAGGTCTTCGTTTCGCGATTCGCGAAGGTGGCCGTACCGTAGGATCTGGTCAGGTAACTGAAATCATAGACTAATCGTCTGATTAATAAATAGAAAGCGTTCTTGGAATATTTTTCAAGAACGCTTTTATTTTCTACACTAATCTTCTATTTTTGCAGTCCCTTTTTGGGCTGAGTGTTATTTGGGTGCGGCTCAAGGGATTGGGCGGTTCCCGCTAAAGCAAAAAAGGACTTTTGAAAAAGGCTCGGTTTCCGAAAGCAAGAACGCACGAAGAAATTGGCCTTTAGTGGAAAAATAAAAATACGGGTGTAGCTCAATTGGTAGAGTAGCGGTCTCCAAAACCGTTGGCTGGGAGTTCGAGTCTCTCCACCCGTGCTGATAAAAAGAAGCATTGGCTTCCTTAAAAAACTGAAAATCAATGGCGAAGTTAAAAACCTATTTGGCGGAGTCCTGGGATGAGATCAAGAACAAAGTTACTTGGTCAAAATACAGCGAATTGCAAGGTAGCGCAATCCTGGTGTTGGTGGCTTCAACCATCTTCGCTCTGGTGATTGGTGCAATCGACTGGGTTTTCAAAACCGGTCTTCAGTGGTTTTATAGAGAATTTTAATAAAGAAGGTAATGCCAGAACTTAAATGGTATGTTCTCAGAGTCGTAAGTGGCCAGGAAAAAAAGGTTAAGTCCTACCTGGAAACTGAGATCGAGCGCTCGAAGCTGGTGGATTTTATCCCCCAGGTGTTGATTCCTTCTGAAAAAGTATACGAAATGAGAGGCGGTAAGAAGCGTGTTCGTGAGCGCAATTTCTTTCCGGGTTACATTCTCCTTTCTGCAGATCTCTCGAATGGGGAAGCCTTTCACGCGGTAAATAGTATACCGGGTGTGATTGGTTTTCTCGGTAACAACGGCACCGGGGCTTCCAAGGATCCCGTACCTCTTCGTCAATCGGAGGTTAACAGGATTCTCGGTAAAGTTGATGAGATTGACGAACTCGAGGAAAAACTCGAGACACCATTTATTAAAGGTGAATCAGTGAAAGTAATGGATGGTCCATTCAGCGGATTTACCGGAAGCGTTGAGGAAATTTTTGAAGACAAAAAGAAACTCAATGTAATGGTGAAGATTTTCGGCCGGAATACTCCGGTTGAATTGAGTTATATGCAGGTAGAAAAGTTAGAATAAAGATAACATGGCAAAAGAAATAATAGGTTATCTGAAATTACAGGTAAAAGGTGGGGCGGCAAACCCTGCACCTCCGATCGGTCCTGCGTTGGGTTCCAAAGGTCTTAACATCATGGACTTTTGCAAGCAATTCAATGCTCGTACACAGGATAAACCCGGTCAGGTGTTGCCCGTTTTGATCAGCATTTACAACGACAAGTCGTTTGATTTTGTAATCAAAACTCCTCCAGCTGCAATCCTGATTTTAGATGCTGCTAAAAAGCAAAAAGGTTCAGCAGAACCTAACCGTACAAAGGTTGGTTCAATCACCTGGGATCAGGTGAAAACAATTGCAGAAACTAAAATGCCCGACCTCAACGCATTCAAAGTTGAGTCAGCCATGAAAATGGTGGCAGGTACTGCAAGAAGCTTAGGTATAACAATATCAGGAACTCCCCCTTGGGATAAATAATCAGAGCGATGGCGAAAATTTCTAAAAACAGAAAAGCAGTCCTTGCGAAATACAATCCGGAGAAGGAGTATTCCTTGGAAGATGCAGCAAAGGTTCTAAAGGATATTACCTTTACAAAATTTGATGCGTCTGTTGATCTTGATATTCGCTTGGGTGTTGATCCTAAGAAATCAGATCAAATGGTGCGCGGTGTAGTAGCGTTGCCACATGGTATTGGTAAAACGGTTCGTGTATTAGTGCTTTGCACACCTGACAAAGTTCAGGAAGCAAAAGACTCTGGTGCCGATCACGTAGGTCTGGATGACTATATCCAGAAAATTGAAGGTGGATGGACAGATATCGATGTAATCATCTGTACACCTACAGTAATGGCGAAGGTTGGTAAACTTGGTAAAGTATTAGGACCAAGGGGCCTTATGCCAAACCCTAAATCAGGAACTGTTACGCTCGAAGTTGGTAAAGCCGTGAAAGAAGTAAAAGCGGGTAAAATCGACTTCAAAATTGATAAACAAGGTATCATACACGTAGGCATTGGCAGAGCTTCCTTCTCGGCTGATAAAATCCGGGACAATGCTATCGAAATGATCAATGTTGTTGCTAAGCTGAAACCGGCTTCTGCAAAGGGTGAGTACTTCAAAAGCATCACCATTTCTACAACGATGAGTCCGGGGATAGCAGTTGACAAAAATTCGATTGCTGGCATTTAAGAATTAAAGACATGACCAGAGAAGAAAAAGCACAAATTATCGAGGAGCTTTCAGAGAAGTTTGCTAACCATGCTCATTTCTATATTACTGATGCGGGTGGCTTCACAGTTGCTCAGATCAATAATTTCAGAAGATTGTGTTTCAAAAGCGGTATCGAATACAGAGTATATAAAAATACGTTGATTCGTAAAGCTCTTGAGAGACAAGAGGGAACGGACTACTCTCCTTTGTTTACAACATTGCATGGTTTCTCAGGAGTATTGTTCTCCAAAGAATCAGGTAATCTTCCTGCAAGGGTAATTAAAGAGTTTCGTTTGAAACTGGAAGGTAAGCCTGTATTGAAAGCAGCCTCCATCAACTCCGACCTGTTCATCGGAGACGAAAACTTAAATATGCTGAGCGAGCTTAAATCTAAGAATGAGCTCATCGGCGATGTTATTGCATTGCTTCAATCTCCTGCCAAAAATGTTATCTCTGCTCTTCAGAGTGGAAAGAACACAGTGGCTGGCTTGGTGAAAGCACTGGAAGAACGTGGAACTAAATAATTTTTACTAACAAGACTTAATTAAATTTTACGAAAATGGCTGATATTAAAGCACTTGGAGATCAACTTGTTGAACTCACTGTTAAAGAAGTTACTGAATTGGCTTCTTACCTGAAAGAAACCTATGGCATTGAGCCTGCTGCCGCTGCTGTTGTAGCTGGTCCTGCTGCTACTGGTGGTGCTGGCGCTGCTGCTGCTGAAAAAACTAACTTTGATGTAGTATTGAAAGCTCCTGGAGCTAACAAGCTTCAGATCGTGAAACTGGTGAAAGATCTTACTGGTCTTGGCTTGAAAGAAGCTAAGGATGTAGTAGATGGTGCACCTAAAACTATCAAAGAAGGCTTACCAAAAGACGAAGCTGAGAACCTGAAGAAGCAACTTGTTGAGGCTGGTGCCGAAGTTGAGTTGAAGTAATCTTCTTGCAGACGAAGAGTACCGTCTGACAGCTTCGGTTAGACCCTGTGTCTGTCCTGATCGTAGATCGGGAGGGACAGGGTCTATTCCTATTTGTACTCAAACTTGTATTTCCTTACTGTTCTCCGTCCAGGACTAGAACTTAAACGTTAAATACCTTGGCAAAGAAGACTATTAACGGTAGAATCGACTTCTCAGGAATTGAGAAGATC
Source organism: uncultured Chitinophaga sp. (assembly GCA_902168205.1). Lineage (GTDB taxonomy): Bacteria > Bacteroidota > Bacteroidia > Cytophagales > Cyclobacteriaceae > Ohtaekwangia > Ohtaekwangia kribbensis. The sequence continues at coordinate 254,401 of CABHOK010000018.1, forward strand.
CTCGAATACCCAGATTTTCTGGACCTTCAACTCCAGTCTTTCAAAGATTTCTTACAGATTGAAACTCCGGCCGAAAAAAGACAAAATGAAGGCTTGTATAAGGTTTTCGCAGAAAACTTCCCGATAAGTGATTCGCGCGAGAACTTCGTATTGGAGTTTGTAGACTATACAATCGATCCGCCGAAGTACTCTGTAGATGAGTGCATCGATCGCGGATTGACTTTCTCCGTACCGTTGAAGGCTAAGCTTCGCCTTACTTGCAACGATGAGGATAACGAAGATTTTGAAACCATTGAACAGGAAGTATTCCTCGGAAATATACCGTATATGACCGAGAAAGGATCGTTCGTGATCAATGGTGCCGAGCGTGTTATTGTATCACAGCTACACCGCTCACCAGGTGTATTCTTTGCCATGAGCAAACACACGAACGGAACGAAACTATACTCTGCGCGTATCATTCCATTCAAAGGATCATGGATTGAATTCGCTACCGATGTTAACGCAGTAATGTATGCGTACATCGATCGTAAGAAGAAATTCCCTGTAACCACGTTGCTCCGCGCAATTGGCTATGGTTCAGATAAAGATATACTTGACCTCTTCGGTTTATCAGAAGAAGTTGAGGCTAACAAAAATACTCTCAAGAAAATAGTAGGTCGTAAACTTGCTGCCCGGGTATTGAAGACCTGGACAGAAGATTTCGTGGACGAAGATACCGGTGAAGTTGTATCGATCGATCGTAACGAAGTTCTGTTAGAGCGCGATCATACTATTGCAGCAGAAGATGTAGACATCATCGTTGAGTCAGGTGTGAAATCAATCATCCTGCACCGCGATGATATTAATATAGCAGACTATAACATCATCTTTAATACACTGGCAAAAGATACATCCAACTCTGAAAAAGAAGCGGTTGAGTATATCTATCGTCAGTTGAGAAATACAGAAGCTCCGGATGAACAAACAGCTCGTGATATCATCAACAGCTTGTTCTTCTCTGAGAAGCGTTATGATTTAGGTGAGGTTGGTCGTTACAGAATCAACAAGAAATTAGGTCTCGATATCAGCTCTGATCAGCGTGTATTGACGAAGGAAGATATCATTCTGATCGTGAAATATCTCATCGGTTTGATCAACTCAAAAGCCGTTGTCGATGATATCGATCACTTGAGTAACAGACGTGTAAGAACAGTTGGCGAACAGCTTTACTCTCAATTTGGTGTAGGTCTTGCCCGTATGGCGAGAACCATCAAAGAAAGAATGAACGTTCGCGACAATGAAGACTTTAAGCCGGTTGATCTGATCAATGCGCGTACACTGTCTTCTGTGATTAACTCGTTCTTCGGAACGAACCAGTTGTCACAGTTCATGGATCAAACCAACCCGCTTGCTGAGATTACGCACAAACGTAGAATGTCGGCACTCGGTCCTGGAGGTCTTTCACGTGAACGTGCAGGTTTCGAGGTTCGTGACGTGCACTATACGCACTACGGACGTCTCTGTACAATTGAAACTCCTGAAGGTCCAAACATCGGATTGATTTCGTCTCTCTGCGTTCACGCAAAAGTGAACAAGATGGGCTTTATCGAAACACCTTACCGTAAAGTTGAAAATGGTAAAGTGAAAGTAAAAGATCCGGTTGTATTCCTTACTGCAGAAGAAGAAGATACCAACTATATAGCACAAGCGAAGGTACCGATTAAGGCTACCGGTGAGTTTGTGGATGAGAAGATCAAAGCTCGCTTTGAAGGGGACTTCCCGGTAATCGAGCCAAAAGATCTGAAGTATATGGATATTGCACCAAACCAGATCGTTTCGGTGGCTGCTTCGATGATTCCATTTCTTGAGCATGACGATGCGAACCGTGCATTGATGGGATCGAACATGCAGCGCCAGGCTGTACCATTGATGAGACCGGAGGCTCCAATCGTAGGTACTGGTCTGGAAGGTCGTGTAGCATTAGACTCACGCGCACTCATTCTTGCAGAAGGTGATGGCGTTGTTGATTTTGTAGATGCGAAAAAGATTGTTATCAAGTACGAGATATCTGAAGAGCAGAGACTCGTAAGCTTCGATGATGAATTCAGAACCTATAACCTGATCAAGTTCAGAAGAACTAACCAGGATACTTGTATCAACCTGACTCCGCTTGTTCGTAAAGGACAGAATGTTGTGAAAGGACAACCACTTTGTCAAGGATATGCAACACAGAACGGAGAGCTCGCACTTGGACGTAACCTGCTTGTAGCATACATGCCATGGCAAGGGTATAACTTCGAGGATGCGATTGTTATCTCTGAAAGAGTAGTTCAGAACGATGTATATACTTCTATACACATCGAAGAATTTGAACTTGAAGTTCGTGATACAAAACGTGGTGAAGAAGAACTTACTTCTGAGATTCCGAACGTAAGCGAAGAAGCTGTTAAACACCTGGATGAAAATGGTATCATCCGTGTTGGTGCAGAAGTACGCGAAGGAGATATTCTGATTGGTAAGATCACTCCGAAAGGAGAAACAGATCCTACACCAGAAGAAAAACTTCTCCGTGCGATCTTCGGTGATAAAGCTGGTGATGTGAAAGATGCTTCCATGAAGGCACCTCCATCACTGAAAGGTGTGGTAATCGATACTAAACTCTTCTCAAGACCGAAACGTGATAAAGACGTTCGTTCGAAGTCGAAGAAAGAACTCGATGCACTGAAGAACAAGTACAGCAAACAACTTGGTGATCTTCGTGATGAAATGATCAAGAAGCTGACTCAGCTGCTGAACGGAAAGAACAGCAATGGAGTGAAACATAAATTCGGTGATGAGTTAGTAAGCAAAGGTGTTAAGTTCTCTGCGAAGGTAATCGAGAACAACCTGTTCCCTGACAAGAACATCTACCGCGATGAAAGTAACTATAACGTTCCGGAAGAAGTTAACCTTATCTCTGACGTAAGTCTTGAGAACTGGACATCTGAAGAGCACACAAACGAGCTCATCGGCCAGATGGTGAAAAACTATATCATCAAGCGTAATACATACGCAGGTGAATTCAAACGCGAACGCTTTACACTTGAAGTAGGAGACGAACTTCCTACAGGTATAGTACAGCTTGCTAAAGTTTACATCGCTAAGAAGCGTAAACTGAAAGTGGGAGATAAGATGGCGGGTCGTCACGGTAACAAAGGTGTTGTGGCACGTATTGTTCGTGAAGAAGATATGCCATTCCTCGAAGATGGAACTCCGGTAGACATCTGCTTGAACCCGCTTGGTGTACCATCGCGTATGAACCTGGGACAGATCTATGAAACTGTACTTGCATGGGCAGGTTTGAAACTTGGTCGTAAGTATGCAACGCCAATTTTTGATGGTGCTTCATTAGACGAAGTTCAAGGCGAATTGAAAGAAGCTGGTCTGCCTCCTTTTGGACGTACGTATCTGTACGATGGTTTGACCGGAGAGAAATTCGATCAGCCGGTTACAGTAGGTGTAGCCTATATGTTGAAACTCGGCCACTTGGTTGACGATAAGATGCACGCACGTTCTATCGGACCTTACTCACTCATTACGCAACAGCCACTGGGAGGTAAAGCTCAATTCGGTGGTCAGCGTTTCGGAGAGATGGAGGTGTGGGCTATAGAGGCATTCGGTGCTTCGAATATCCTGCAGGAAATCCTTACCATTAAGTCCGATGATGTGATCGGTCGTGCGAAAGCTTACGAAGCGATTGTGAAGGGTGAGAACATGCGCAAGCCAAATATACCGGAGTCGTTCAATGTACTTGTACACGAACTCAGAGGCTTGGCACTGGAGATCACCATGGATTAATAAAGTCTGGTGTGTCTGGAAGTTTGAGCGATGCTTCGTAACTTCCAGACAACACGACTTGTGTACTTTAAGTAGTTATTAACTGAAAACTTACGATATGTCTTTCAGAAAAAATAAAAAGATCAACAACGACTTCTCCAAGATCACCATTAGCTTGGCTTCTCCGGAATCAATTCTGGAAAGTTCACATGGTGAAGTTACACAACCGGAAACCATCAACTACAGAACTTATAAACCTGAAATGGGTGGTTTGTTCTGCGAGCGGATTTTCGGGCCTGTGAAGGATTGGGAATGTCATTGCGGAAAATATAAACGTATTCGTTACAAAGGCATCATCTGTGATCGCTGCGGTGTAGAAGTTACCGAGAAGAAAGTAAGACGCGAGCGCATGGGCCACATCGAACTGGTGGTACCGGTGGCACATATCTGGTATTTCCGTTCACTCCCTAACAAGATCGGTTATCTACTTGGTCTTCCTACCAAGAAGCTTGACCAGATCATATATTATGAACGCTATGTTGTGATTCAGCCAGGTACAAAAGAAGAAGATGGTGTAAACCGTCTCGACTTCCTGACTGAAGAAGAATACCTGGATATCATCGATAAACTCCCTCGCGAGAATCAATTGTTGGATGACAACGATCCGAAGAAGTTCATCGCGAAGATGGGGGCTGAAGCGCTTGAGATGTTGCTGTCAAGAACACAACTCGATACGCTTTCTTACGAATTGAGACACCAGGCAGCTACCGACACATCACAGCAACGTAAGGCTGAGGCATTGAAGCGTTTGAAAGTTGTTGAAGCTTTCCGCGATGCTAAAACTCGCATTGAGAACAAGCCTGAGTGGATGGTGATTAAAATGGTTCCGGTTATTCCTCCGGAATTGCGTCCACTTGTACCGCTGGATGGTGGTCGTTTCGCTACATCGGATTTGAATGACCTTTACAGACGTGTTATTATCCGTAACAACCGTCTGAAGAGATTGATTGATATTAAAGCTCCTGAAGTAATTCTCCGCAACGAGAAGCGTATGCTCCAGGAAGCGGTTGACTCATTGTTCGACAACTCAAGAAAAGTAAACGCTGTTCGTTCCGATGGAAACCGCGCATTGAAGTCTTTGAGTGACATGCTGAAAGGTAAGCAAGGACGTTTCCGCCAGAACTTGCTTGGTAAGCGTGTTGACTACTCTGGTCGTTCTGTAATTGTGGTTGGTCCTGAACTGAAACTCCACGAGTGCGGTCTGCCAAAAGATATGGCAGCTGAGTTGTTCAAGCCATTCATCATTCGCAAGCTGATCGAAAGGGGAATTGTAAAAACAGTGAAGTCAGCAAAGAAAATTGTTGACAGAAAAGATCCTGTGATCTGGGATATTTTGGAAAACGTATTGAAAGGACACCCTGTTCTTTTGAACCGCGCTCCAACACTTCACAGACTTGGTATTCAGGCATTCCAGCCTAAACTGATCGAAGGAAAGGCGATCCAGCTCCACCCGCTCGTATGTACTGCGTTTAACGCTGACTTTGACGGTGACCAGATGGCGGTTCACGTTCCTCTCGGACAGGAAGCTATTTTGGAAGCTTCGTTATTGATGTTGTCTTCACACAACATTCTTAACCCTGCTAACGGTGCGCCTATCACAGTACCTTCACAAGACATGGTGTTGGGTCTGTATTACCTCACAAAAGGAAGAAAGGGAACCCCGGAGCACGCTATCAAAGGAGAAGGCAAACGTTATTACTCTGCAGAAGAAGTAATCGTTGCTTTCAACGAAGGAAGACTTTCCAAGCACGCTAACATTAAAGTTCGTGCGAATGTAAAAGATAAGAAGACAGGCGATTTGACTATGCAGATGATCGACACAGTTGCTGGTCGTGTAATCTTCAATCAATTCGTTCCAGAAGAAGTAGGCTTTGTGGATGAACTTCTTACAAAGAAGAAACTGCAAACTATCATCTCTGACATATACAAAATTGCAGGTCAGTCTAAGACTGCCAAGTTCCTCGATGATATCAAAGAACTCGGATTCCAGATGGCCTACAAAGGTGGCTTGTCCATGGGCTTGAACGATGTAAAAGTTCCCGCCGAAAAAGAAAAACTTGTAGCAAGTGCCCAGGAAGAAGTTGATGCCGTATGGAACAACTACATGATGGGGCTTATCACAGATAACGAGCGTTACAATCAGGTAATCGATATCTGGACTCGTACCAACACGCTGCTTACCAACACGCTGATGAAGCAGTTGGAAGAAGATCAGCAAGGTTTCAACTCGATCTATATGATGATGCACTCCGGTGCTCGTGGTTCGAGAGAGCAGATCCGCCAGTTAGGTGGTATGCGTGGTCTGATGGCGAAGCCTCAGAAAAACCTTGCAGGTTCAGTTGGTTCGATTATCGAAAACCCGATCCTTTCAAACTTTAAAGAAGGTCTGGACGTGTTGGAGTACTTTATCTCTACACACGGTGCGCGTAAAGGTCTTGCCGATACAGCGTTGAAAACAGCGGATGCTGGTTACTTAACGCGTAGGCTTGTAGACGTTGCGCAGGATCTTGTGATCAGCGAAGATGACTGCGGAACATTGCGCGGTCTGAAAGTAACAGCGCTGAAAGACAACGAAGATATAGTTGAACCTCTGTCAGAACGTATTCTGGGCCGTGTAACGGTGCATGATATATATGATCCAATGACAGATGAATTGATCTGCCCTGCAAACTCTGAGATTACAGATGAGCTTGCTAAGCTGATCGAGGATACAGCGATTGAAGAAGTTGAGATTCGTTCGCTTCTTACTTGCGAATCGAAAGTAGGAGGTTGTGCTAAATGCTATGGTCGTAACCTGGCTACTGGTAAAATGGTACAAGCTGGTGAAGCAGTAGGTGTAATTGCAGCACAGTCGATCGGTGAACCTGGTACACAGCTTACACTTCGTACCTTCCACGTGGGGGGTACTGCATCTAACATCGCGGTAGAAGCAAATATCAAGGCGAAATTCAGTGGCGTTCTTGAGTTCGAAGGTATCCGTACTATCGATACAACTGACAATGATAACAACCCGATCCAGGTAGTAATGGGTCGTACCGGTGAAATCAGGATCACGGATAATGAGAAGACGAGAGTGTTGATCACGAACCACGTTCCTTACGGTGCCTTCCTGAAGGTGAAAGATGGACAGAAAGTTGAAAAAGGTGAGGAGCTTTGCTTCTGGGATCCTTACAACGCTGTGATCCTGTCTGAGTTTGATGGAACGATCGAATACGAAGCGATCATCGAAGGTGTTACTTACAAGGAAGAGTCAGATGAGCAGACTGGTCACCGTGAGAAAGTAATTACTGAAACTCGCGATAAGACTAAGAACCCTGCTATCGTAGTAAAAGGTAAAACAGATACAAAAGGATATAACATCCCGGTAGGTGCTCACTTGGCAGTAGATGAAGGTGAGAAGATCAAAGCCGGTCAGGTACTCGCTAAGATTCCACGTACAATGGGTAAATCACGCGATATCACGGGTGGTCTGCCACGCGTAACGGAATTGTTCGAAGCGCGTAACCCTTCTAACCCCGCGGTAGTAAGTGAGATCGATGGTGTTGTTACCTACGGAGGTATTAAACGCGGTAACCGCGAAATCTTCATCGAATCACGTGATGGTGTACAGAAACGTTATTTAGTACCGTTGTCTAAACACATCCTAGTTCAGGATAACGACTTCGTGAAAGCCGGTCAGCCATTGTCAGATGGTTCTATTACTCCTTCTGATATTCTTTCGATCAAAGGTCCCACTGCAGTACAGGAATACCTTGTGAACGAAATTCAGGAAGTATACCGTCTGCAAGGTGTGAAGATCAACGATAAGCACATCGAAGCTATTGTAAGCCAGATGATGCAGAAAGTTGAAATCATCGACCCGGGAGATACAAGCTTCCTGCCTGGCGAGTATGTAGATAAGCTTCAGTTCAGAGAAGATAACGACCAGATCCTTGATAAGAAGGTTGTGGTAGATGCTGGTGATTCTCAGACGTTAAAACCTGGTCAGATCATTACTGCCCGTGAACTGAGAGATGAGAACTCAATCCTGCGCAGAAAAGATCAGAAACTGGTTGAAGTACGCGATGCACTTGCTGCGGTTTCAAGACCAACGCTTCAGGGTATTACCCAGGCATCGTTGAAAACAGAAAGTTGGTTATCCGCAGCATCCTTCCAGGAAACTACCAAGGTACTCAGCGAAGCTGCGATCCGCGGTAAGACTGACTGGTTGAATGGATTGAAAGAAAACGTAATTGTAGGTCACTTGATTCCTGCTGGTACAGGTCAACGCAGATTTAGCGATTTGATCGTGACACACAAGAATGAGTACAACACATTGGTGAATGCTCCTGAGAAAACTCGCGACCGCGAGAAGGAATTACAGGATTAATATTACCAAGAAATAAAACAATCTGCGGATGTGCCCTGTGGCCATCCGCATTTTGCTTATAGGGTATATAAAGGATGGCCTGAAGATTTAGAGGGTCAGTCGTTGGAAATCAGGAAAGAAATATGGCAGACGAAAAAAATAAGCAAGCTCCTAATCAGAACCAGATTAATATTGAACTTTCAGAGGAAATCGCTGAAGGCATTTATTCTAACCTGGCAATGATCGCTCACTCCAATAGTGAGTTTGTAATTGATTTTATACGCCTGATGCCCGGTGTGCCGAAGGCGAAAGTAAAATCCAGGATTGTGATTACTCCGGAACATGCCAAACGCTTTCTATTGGCGTTGAAGGATAATATCGATAAATACGAGGCGAGCTTCGGTCCCATAAAAAGAACGGAAGATATGCCTAAGTTTCCCATGAATTTTGGGGGAACTGTTGGTGAAGCCTAGCATTTTTCAGAAACGGGAGCGGGTTAAATCATTAAAATCGTGCTAATAGCCGGATTTAACTGTTTATTAATGCTTATTCTGCTAAAAATAATCTAACATGACTTTGCAAGCTGTATTACTTTAAATACCTTTGCAGTCCTAATTTTTGAAAGGTTTATAAAAATAAATATAAATGCCTACCATTCAACAACTTGTAAGAAAAGGGCGTAAGAAACTGGAGTTTAAATCAAAATCTCCGGCCCTTGATTCTTGCCCACAGAAGCGTGGAGTATGTACACGTGTGTACACAACAACTCCTAAAAAGCCTAACTCTGCTATGCGTAAAGTAGCTCGTGTTCGCTTAGTAAGCGGCAAAGAGGTGAACGCATACATCATGGGTGAAGGCCACAACCTGCAAGAGCACTCTATCGTGCTGATCCGTGGTGGTCGTGTAAAAGATCTTCCCGGTGTTCGTTACCACATTATCCGTGGTGCATTGGATACTGCAGGTGTGAATGGTCGCAAACAAAGCCGTTCTAAATATGGTGCTAAACGTCCTAAGCCAGGTGCAGCAGCTCCTGCAGGTAAAGGTGCACCGGCAAAAGGTAAAAAATAACAGGATAGAGCCATGAGAAAGACAAAACCTAAAAAGAGATATCTTCTTCCTGATCCTAAGTTCAATGATACACTTGTAACCAAGTTCGTGAACTACCTGATGGAGCAGGGCAAGAAAAGCGTTGCCTATGGTATTTTCTATGATGCAGTTGCATTGGTTGAAAAGAAAACCAATGAAAGCGGTCTGGAAGTATGGAAGCGCGCTATGAACAACCTGATGCCTTCTGTAGAAGTAAAAAGTAGACGTGTAGGTGGTGCTACTTTCCAGGTTCCGGTTGAAATTCGTCCGGAACGTAAAATAAACCTTAGCATCAAGTGGTTGATTGACTATTCAAGACTTCGTGGTGAAAAAACCATGATGGATAAACTTGCTGCTGAAATCATCGCTGCATCAAAAGGCGAAGGTGCTGCTATCAAGAAGAAAGATGATACACACCGTATGGCAGAAGCTAACAAGGCATTTTCACATTTCAGATTCTAATTAGAGGAACCAGGTAATGTCTAGAGATTTAAAATACACCAGAAACATTGGTATCGCTGCTCACATCGATGCTGGTAAAACAACAACTACAGAGCGTATTCTGTACTATGCCGGTGTTAACCACAAGATCGGTGAAGTACACGAAGGTGCTGCTACCATGGACTGGATGGCACAGGAGCAAGAAAGAGGTATTACCATTACTTCTGCTGCTACTACCGTTTTCTGGAACTATAGAAGCAATAAGTACAACGTAAACATTATCGATACGCCTGGTCACGTTGACTTTACCGTTGAGGTAAACCGCTCATTGCGCGTATTGGATGGTCTGGTATTTTTGTTCAGTGCTGTTGATGGTGTTGAACCTCAATCAGAAACCAACTGGCGCCTTGCTGATAACTACAAGGTAGCACGTATCGGTTTCGTGAATAAAATGGACCGTGCCGGCTCTGACTTCCTCGGAGTTTGCAAGCAGGTAAAAGAAAAGCTCGGTAGCCATGCCGTTGCATTACAGTTACCTATTGGTTCTGAAGATAACTTCCGTGGTGTTGTTGATCTTGTAAACAACCGCGGTATCATTTGGAATGAGCACGACAAAGGTATGACGTACGAAGTTGTACCGATTCCTGAAGATATGAAAGATGAGGTACTCGAATACAGAGAAAAGCTTCTTGAAGCTGTTGCTGAATTTGACGAATCATTGATGGAGAAATTCTTCGAAGATCCTAACTCGATCTCTGAAGCAGAAATATTAACAGCTCTTCGTAAGGCTACTATAGCTATGAAGGTTGTTCCTATGGTTTGTGGGTCATCTTTCAAAAACAAAGGTGTTCAAACCATGCTTGACTACGTGATGGAACTTCTTCCTTCACCGCTTGATAAAGACAACATTGTTGGTACTAATCCCGACAATGATGAAGAGGTTGTTATCAGACCGGATGAAAAAGAGCCATTCGCAGCCCTTGCATTTAAGATCGCTACTGACCCATTCGTAGGACGTCTTTGTTTCGTACGTGCTTATTCAGGTATTCTTGAATCAGGTTCGTATGTATACAATACACGCTCGGAAGCGAAAGAACGTATTTCCCGAGTATTCCAGATGCACGCCAACAAACAAAATCAGATCGAAAGACTGGTTGCTGGTGACATTGGTGCGGTAGTAGGTTTCAAGGATATAAAAACTGGTGATACACTTTGTGATGAGAAGCGTAAAGTTGTTCTCGAATCAATGGTGTTCCCTGAGCCGGTTATCGGTTATGCAATTGAGCCTAAGAAACAGGCTGATGTTGATAAACTCGGTATGGCAATCGCGAAACTAGTTGAAGAAGATCCAACGCTTCGCGTTAACACAGATCAGGAAACAGGTCAGACTATTCTTCGTGGTATGGGTGAACTTCACCTTGAAATTATCATCGATCGTCTGAAGCGTGAGTTCAAAGTTGAAATCAACCAGGGTGCTCCTCAGGTTGCTTACAAAGAGGCTCTTACGAAATCTGTTGAACATAAAGAAGTTTATAAGAAGCAGACCGGTGGTCGTGGTAAATTTGCCGATATCGTATTTGAGATCGGACCACGCGAACTGAAAGAGGGCGACAAAGAAGGACTCGAGTTTGTGAACGATATCGTTGGTGGTGTTATTCCTCGCGAATTCATCCAACCAGTACAAAAAGGTTTCGAAAGCGCTATGTCTAACGGACCATTGGCTGGATATCCGATCGACTCCATGAAAGTTCGTCTGTTCCACGGTTCTTACCACGATGTGGACTCTGACGCTCTGTCGTTCGAATTAGCTGCTCGTCTTGGCTTTAAAGAAGCTGCTGCGAAGTGTGCTCCTCAATTACTGGAACCTATCATGTCTGTGGAAGTAACTAGCCCTGACGAGTATACTGGTTCTGTAACAGGTGACCTTAACAGAAGACGCGGTGTAATGAAAGGTATGGACACGCGCGCAGGTGCTCAGCTTATCAGAGCAGATGTTCCGTTGAAAGAACTCTTCGGTTACATCACTGATTTGAGAACACTTACTTCAGGACGTGCTTCTGCATCCCTGACGTTCTCACACTATGCTGCGGTTCCAAAGAACCTTGCCGACAAAGTAATTGAAGAAGTAAAAGGCGCTGTTGCCGCTAAGTCATAAACATCTAAAAGGCGTTTAGATCATGAATCAGAAAATAAGAATAAAACTCAAGTCTTACGATCACAATCTGGTTGACAAGTCATCCGAGAAAATCGTAAGAGCAGTAAAGGCAACCGGTGCAGTAGTAAGCGGTCCTATACCATTACCAACCGAGAAAGAGAAATTTACTGTACTTCGTTCTCCACACGTTAACAAAAAGTCACGTGAGCAGTTTCAACTTTGCACGTACAAGCGCCTGGTTGATATCTACTCTAACAGCGCTAAGACTGTTGATGCTTTGATGAAGCTCGAACTCCCTAGCGGTGTTGACGTTGAGATCAAAGTATAGTTAAAAGAATACTTAAAGCTTGAAAGAAGCTACTTCGAAAGAAGTAGCTTCTTTTTTGTTTTATGCCGTGCCGGTACAGGTTATCCGATGAAATATAGACAGCTATTTATTAGAATTGATAAAACGTTGATAATCCTCAGGAGTGTCAAGGTCAATGGAGCCTTCGGGGAAGGGAATTAATTCTGTTGCCGCTATATGTTTTTGAATGATCTTCTTCGCTCCATGAGCGTCATCCATATTGAGTAGCTCTGTAAATAGACTTTTATCAAACAAAGCCGGAACTCCGGGAGCATCTGAATAGAAAGACGCGACAATTGATTTGTTGCTGGGTTTATAGTGTTGAACAAGACTTTCAAGATATGTCGTTGTTACAGCGGGCTGATCGCATACGAGTATAAGCGCTGCATCTATAGCAGGCGATAGCGAAAGTAAATATTGTAAACCTGTCTTAAGCGAGCTACCCATTCCATTCTGCCACGTGTGATTGGTTACAGTGTGAACATTTGTGTTCTGTAAAATGGAAGTATGTTCAGCTTCATTCGAACCGAGCACTACAACGGTGTGGTCAGGCTGCAGCTGCAGGGCTATATGTACAGCTCGCACCAGCAATGTTGTGCCTTGTATAGGAAGTAATTGTTTGGATTGCCCCATTCTTGATGACGAACCCGCTGCCAGAATAATAACACCTGTATTCATCGTGGTTACTCGAGTGGCTGGGCTGCTGCAAAATCTTTTTCACCGATCGTTCCTCCTTCTGAGGAATCAGAGTCAACGAGGATTTTCCAAGTGCCGTTTTCTTTTCGGAGCACTACATGAAATTTACCATAGAAGCTTCTGCTTTCACCTTGTGCGTTGATGACGGTGGTTTTATATATACCTACTTCGAACGCTTGACTCTCATTGGCCATTCGTTCGAGGAAGCGAAGTTCGATGGTTCGTTTTGTTTTTTGTTGTGTTGATCGTTTATCTCCTTCTTCATTCTGTTTCTTATACTGTTCGAAATTCCACACGGTTTTTGAATCGCGAGGTGCGCGCACAAGATCGTGTGAGTGAACGGCCATAAAGCCTTTGGTGTCGTGGTTGCTAAATGTTGTTATGAAAGGCTTCCAGACCTGGTCGGTAATTTGTTTCTGTGCATCCTGCGAATAGCCGATGAGCGATATACCCAGTACAATAAATAACAGAATGAATTTATGCATAGTAGAGCAAGGTGAGTACTTATGAACTTTGTGCCGTGCGCTCTTCCAGTTCGTGCAGATATACCTGTTTAAATACCTGGTCGCTGGCTGTGTCGCGTTGATGGATCGGACCGGTTCTATATTTCAAGAATCCTCCGGAGCGATTCGAAAATTTACTTTGAATCTCGGCTATTATCGAAACAGCAATTTCATCCGGAGCTTCCGCTCCTATATCCAGTCCGATTGGGGAATGAATGCGATGCGCGTCCTTTGATGAAAGTGTAATCCCTTCTCTTGAAAAATCTGAAAGCATTTTATCAAAGCGTTTACGCGGACCAAGTATACCTATATAAGGAGCTTCACTCTTTAAAAGTTTTTTCAGTACATCACGATCGTACTCATAGTTATGAGACATCAGCACGCACGCGGTATAGGGCGTAATGTGAAAATCACGATCCACAAAATCGCGATGGCAGAGCGATAGATTATCGGCTGTAGGGAAGAATAACGGGGCTATATGGGCCACACACTCATCGGTAATGGTCACTTCCCATCCCAATGACTTAGCAAGCTGACTAACCGGTCGGGCATCAAAACCTCCTCCGAAAATAATCAACGATACAGAAGGTTGAATCATTTCAATAAAAACTTCGGTCTCATTGCCTTGTGTATGATATACTTTGGCTTCCGATTTTTTGGAGTCGAATAACTTTTCAAGATCTGCGGAGATGAGATATTCCAGCTTGTCATCTTCCAGGTTATGAAGTTTGGTAGCCCCCGGTGTAATCAATAACTTTTTACCGATCGCGGTAGGATTGGAATGCGAAAATATAGTCGCCAATGCAACCGGGGCATTCATTTTAATAATCGACTCAAAGAAGCGTGTAGGGTTATCGTTGTCTGCAGGATCAACCGGCTCGATCAGTACATCGATCACTCCGTTGCAGCCTAATCCGATGCCGAGGTTTTGATTGCTCTCTTCACGGGTATCGTATGTCACCGTAACAGGTTGCTTGTCCGTCATTACCTGTCGTGCCTTTCGCAGGGCATCACCTTCCAGGCAGCCTCCGCTGATGGAGCCAACCCATTTACCATCGTCCATGATAAGCATGCGAGCACCCGGGCTTCTATACGATGAGCCTCTCACTTTAACAACTGTTGCCAATGCCGCTTTGCGTTGACTGAAATCAATCTTCTTATATTCCTGCAGTATCGTTCTAAACTCCTTCATCACTGTACATTTACTTACGAACTACCTTATCGCCAGAGGTATGAGAGGCTATCGCTTTCCAGATGCCGTTGCGTTTTATAAGAACGTTGGATGACTGGTATATAAACTCATAGTCACCCTTGTCATCTTTACTTTGTATAACGCCCGTACCCGAAACAATAGCAGTATTGTTTTCAAATATATCCAGCCGTTTTATGTTGAACTTAAATGATTTATAAGCGGGCTTGTTCTTCTTTATATAGGCCAGCTCTTCTTTCTTGCTAGACCATTCACCATCAGATCCAATCATCTTGAATTCATCGGCCAGGATTCTGTCTAATAGCACCGTGTCCTGCTCCCGGTATGCCTTGGGCCATTCTACTTCTTTCAGGTGGCGTAGTGCCTTCTCATCTTCAGCCTTGGTTTGTGCAAGGCTATACCATGCCGGCAGCAGGAATGAAAAGAACAGAATCCACTTCATATATAGGCGTATATTATCGCGCTGTTTTTACTTCTTCCGGCTTAACCGCATCGCCTTTGTTACCCCACGAGTTGCGTACGTAGTTCAATACATCGCTAACTTCTTCGTCTGTGAGCTCAACGCCAGGCATGTCTCCATTGTAAGTAACGCCATTAACTTTTATCTCTCCGCTTACACCGTGAATCACCTGTTGTATCGAACGTTTTTTGTCGGCCATCAGGTAGTCTGATTTAGCCAGGGGAGGAAATACACCTTCCATACCTTCACCCTGTTCCATGTGGCAGTTCATACACTGCGCAGTATATACTTCTTTGCCCTTGGTTATACTTGCTTTCAAATCAAATTTTGGTTTTTGCTGAAAAGCTGTTAGCGAAAATCCGGTAGCGGCAATGGCAGCAGCGGTTACAAAATAATTTACCTTCATCTTCATGCGTTATGTTCTGTTCTTCTGTTTCTAAAGAAATATTTATATTCTTTATACGAGGGCTTTATCTAACTATATATAAACTATACTTCTTCAAGATTGAACGGCAGCTTGCGAATTCGCTTCGAAGTAAGATCGAATATCGCATTGGTCAGTGCGGGTGCAATAGGAGGTAAGCTTGGTTCACCAACACCTCCGGCCTTCTCGTCATTTTCCATAATGTGAATTTCAATTTCAGGAGTGTCCGTAATGCGTGGCATTTTATAGGTATTGAAATTCTGCTCTACAGCTTTGCCATCTTTAAAGTGTGTGGCATGTGTAACCGCAGCGCCAAGTCCCATAATTATACTTCCTTCAATTTGAGCTTTAATGATGTCAGGGTTTACATACCATCCACAATCCATCACAGCCCATACTTTATCAATCTTAACTTTTCCATCAGCTTTCTTCGATACCTTCACTACTTCACCTACTATACTCGAAAAACTTTCAGCGATAGCAACGCCATAACCTTCACCTTTCTTTCGGTTCTTCCATCCGGAAACTTCTTCCAGTTTGTTAATCAGTTCATGATAGCGTCCATCATGCAAATGAGGTCTTCTGAAATCAAGCGGATCTTTTCCCGCTTTCGCAGCCAGCTCATCCATGAAACTTTCCATCGCGAATGCGTTTGTAGAAGCATATACTGAGCGCCACCACATTACCGGTATAGGTACATCCAGCGGACTATCAGAGAAGCTATAGTGCTGCAGTGAATTCAGGTACGTTTCCAGGAAACCTTCAGTAGCCGAACCGTTGTACGATTTCTTGTCAGCATTGGGCCACTGGTGATCCATGTTCTGGCCGGCCGTACGCATTATATAGGACTCTATATTTCCATTCGCATTAACAGAGCCTTTGCAATGATACATCATACCCGGACGGAACGGACCTTGTGTAGTATCATCTTCACGTGTCCACACAACTTGTACCGGGGCCTTAACTTCTTTTGAAATAACAGCGGCTTCGTGTGGATAATCCATAAACGCTTTACGTCCGAAACCTCCACCGAGGAAAGTCATGTTAACGATGATTTTTTCTTTCGGCAAGCTTAACAGGTTGCTCAGGAAATCCTGAACCCAATCCGGTCCTTGTATAGGTCCCCATATTTCAACTTTATCGTCCTGGTAATGTGCTACACAGTTAAGGGGTTCCATGCACGCATGCGACTCGTATGGAGTTTCATAAGTCGCTTCGATTTTATTTTCTGATTTTTGATATACAACTTCAGCATCTCCTTTGGTGCGCACCGAAAGACTGTTGTTACTCTTCAGTGCGTCACTCATGCGGGCGTAGAGTTGCTCGGTGCTCAGGTGTTCAAAACCAGAGTCATCCCATTCTACTTTCAATACTTTTCTTCCCTGCATGGCAGACCACAGATTGTCGGCAACCACGGCAACACCTTCACGAAATGTATTGAACACACTCATCTTTACCGGTATCACATGTTTTACTCCGGGTACTTTTTTTGTTTCAGTATCATCGAAGCTTTTTACTTTACCATGAAAGCGCGGGTTACGTTCAACCACTGCATATAGCATACCCGGTAATTTTTTATCGAGGCCAAATATAGCCGAACCATTTGTTTTCAGTGGAGTATCCTGCCGGGGTAATGGCTTGCGTATAATTTTATACTCTTCCGGTAATTTCAGTTTTACATTTTTTGGAGCTTCCAGTTTGGATGCTTCCTGAACCAGTTCACCATAATGGAATTTCTTGCCAGATGGTTTATGAATTACGCGTCCGCCTTCTGCGTAGCATTCTGCTTTGGATACATTCCATTTTTTAGCAGCGGCTTCGATCAGCATTTCGCGTGCTGTAGCACTTAGCTTTAAAAGTTTTTTATAGGTACCGCGTATCGTTGAACTTCCACCGGTAATCTGACTTCCATACTTCGCGTTGTTACCCTGCGCGAAGACTATATTTATATCGCTCAGGTTTACTTCCAGTTCTTCGGCTATCATTTGTGGAACAGATTGAAAAGAACCTTGTCCCATTTCAGAGCGGTGATTGGTAATGGTAACTTTACCATTGGTATCAATGGTTATCCAGGCGTTCATTTCAATGCCCAGGTTTTCTGCCGCTTCCGGAGTTATAATCTCGGCTTCTTTACCCGCAGCCTGCGAGTAAAGCCCCAAGGTTAATGCAGCACCGGTAAGACTGGAGAATTTAATAAAATTTCTCCGTGATATATTTTTAGATATTGCTTCCATGGTATAGCTGTAAAAGTATATATGTAAAGTATAAACAATGATGTAATGCCAGCAACAGGACAGACTATATATAGTCCTGATCTTACTGAAAGCATCAATGTTTATTTGATGCTCGCTTTTTGATTCATCAGTTGTGAAGCGGCTTTAATCGCTTTACGAATGCGTGGGTATGTACCGCAGCGGCAGATGTGTCCCTGCATAGCGGTGTCGATATCTTTATCGGTTGGATTAGGCGTTTTCTTGAGTAAAGCAGTTGCCGCCATGATCTGGCCGGACTGGCAATAGCCACATTGAGGTACCTGCTCGGCAATCCAGGCTTGTTGCACCGGGTGTGAGTTGTCAGTCGAAAGTCCTTCGATCGTAACAATATCTTTGTTGGCTGCGGCAGATACCGGGATGGAGCATGAGCGCACCGGTGTACCTCCGAGGTGTACTGTGCAGGCTCCGCATTGAGCAATACCACAACCATACTTAGTGCCGGTTAATCCTACTACATCGCGTATAGCCCAGAGTAGTGGCATTTTAGGATCAACATCTACCGTATGTGTTTTGTTGTTGATTTTAAGCGTGAGAGATGCCATGATAGTTATTTTGGGTTGGAATTAAGGAAAGTTACGAAATTACCCGGAACGTGTTGTCACCCAAGTGACGGAGAGTTAACCGCGGGATTCAAAAAAATGCTTATGACGTATGAACGGTTATTTGTGGAAGACGAAAGACATGATAAATTCTGGCATAATTTTTTGAATACACCGCGAAACAGATAGCGCTAAAGTGTTATATATTTCAAAACTTAAACAGATCAGTATGAAAAAGAGTATGATGTTGTGCCTGATGTTGTGTGCAGGAATAAGTGTAATGGCACAGACGAAGTTGCAGGTAACGGTAAAGAAAATTAAAGGACATAAGGGAGATATTCTGGTAGGCTTGTTCGATAACGACAAGGACTTCCCGAGAAATGCCAGGGAAGGTAAAATTGCCAAAGCATCGGGCGATGAAGTTACGGTGGTATTTGAAAATCTTAAACCCGGAAAGTATGCCGTAAGTGTTTTGCACGATGCCAACCGGAATAAGGATATGGATAAAAATAAACTCGGTATACCGAAAGAAGGCTTTGGCTTTTCGAACAATGCCATGGGCGCTGTCGGACCTCCATCCTTCGAAAAAGCCCAGATCGATCTGCAGCCAGACCAAAAAGACCTCGACATCAGCATCGACATGAAGTATATGTAGGAGCTGTACGTGCACACGTAAACACCTACACGCGTATCAACATCATTCAATTTCGCGCAGTAACTGCGAACAACGTTCCTTGCGCGGCAAATCATCAGGCTCCTTCGGAGGCAAAGCAAGAGCTTGC
Organism: uncultured Chitinophaga sp.; assembly: GCA_902168205.1. GTDB lineage: Bacteria > Bacteroidota > Bacteroidia > Cytophagales > Cyclobacteriaceae > Ohtaekwangia > Ohtaekwangia kribbensis. Next base: position 273,522 of record CABHOK010000018.1, read on the forward strand.
TTCAGGAGCCTGATTGCTTTTTCATCCTCCCCTTCATAGTGACAAGCCGAAGCTTCTCCGAAAAGAAAGAGTATAGTATTAGGTTGAAGTATACTTGCCTTTTTGAAATTCTCGATCGCAGCTTCCATCGATATACCATCGGGTAAACCACCAAAGAAAAGCTTGCAGGCCATTTGTTCAATCCAGGTGAGGCGTGCCAATTCAAAGTGCCACTTGCCGAGTATAAAATAAGCCGGGGCAAAGGTAGAATCCAGTTTCAAAAGTGTCTCAGCTTCCAGGCGTATCGTTTTCGCATCCTGAATTTTTTCGCGTGGCGAGCCCGCTACTTCGGTCATCAGTCCGATAGCGATAATATAGGCTAAATGTGTTTCCGTATTGTTTTTGTCTAACGCTATAGCACGCACTGCATACGCCTTGGCGCGTGCATAATAGTTCTGCTTGTCTTCTTTCTTATCGAGTGGTAAACGTCCGCCAATGTTTGATAGCATGCGACTGGCATGTGTTAGTGCTTGCGCGTGATTGGGGTGCGTCTTGATGAATAACTCATACTTCTGCAAAGCAGGCTCAACTTTGAAATCTTTTTCAAGAACAAGTCCTTCGGAAAAAAGATCAGGCGTTTGCCCGAATGAGGAGAAGAAGATAAAGTATAGAACAACTATACTTCCGGTAAATTTAGTCATGCGTCCCTCTCTCAAATTTTATTTAGATACAGATCCTTCCTTGCAATTATCCAGTATCCGGCTTACATCTTGTAACTCGATGCTGTCGCGTTGGTGTTCCCAGGTATTATACAGATAGGTTGCAATCTCGGCTATCTCCAGGTCAGAGAGGGAAGGTATACCGGGCATAGCCTTGTTGAAACTTTTTCCATTTACGGTAAGCTCGCCTTCCATGCCATAGCGCATCAGGCAGATTACCGATTCAAAATTAGTATCGACATAATCAGACTTGGCCAGGGGCGGATATAGCAGGCCGAGCCCGGTTCCATTTTTCTGGTGGCAGTTACTGCAATGCTTTATATAAAGCTGCTCACCGTGCACGTAGTACTGCTGTTGCTTAACAGAAGATGCAACTGAAATATTGGAATCAGATTTTTTACCTGAACAATATTGAAAACAGAATGCTAAAAGCAGAATGCCAAGAGCTATCGATATATACTGTATCTTCATCTTTACGCTTTCTGCTGCAAGCTTACTTGGCATACTCTTTCTTCAGGCGCTGAATTTCTGCGAGAAGGCGATTTACATCTTCTTCTTTTGTACCATCGTACTTGCCGCGTATTCTTTTGTCCTTGTCGATCAGCAGAAATGCACCGCTGTGAATGAAGCCATCCGGTTCGGACTTGTCTTCCATCGCGGTAGCGAAGTAACTGGTCTGCGCTATTTTATAGATGTCTTCTTTGGAGCCGGTAACAAAATGCCATTTGTTACTCTTCACACCGAGGCGCTCGGCATAGTCGTGCAGTAATCCAACCGTATCGTACTCCGGATCTATACTGTGCGAGAGCAGCAATACATCGGGTTCATTTTGAATCGAATCATATACCCGGAGCATTTGCGTTTTCATGATCGGACAAATGGTACGGCACGAAGTAAAGAAGAAGTCGGCTACATATATTTTGTCTTTAAACGTTTCGTTAGTAACAAATGCACTGTCCTGGTCAACAAACTTAAAGTCAGCAATGGTATGATATATAGTATCACCACCCTGTACTTCTTTTTCACCGAAGATCGGAAGAGCGGCTTCTTTCTTTTCTGTGCACGATGCGAACAGAAGACCTGCTGCCACCGCCAGGAACATTACAAATTTTACCACACTGTTATTTGCCATTGACTTAATCATCTTTTCTGAATTTTTTATAAACCTTCATGCCTGTCATAATCAGTATAACTACTGCGAGCAACCCTGCGAGTCCCCACAGCATGCTCAAGGCATTTTTTAATACGATCAAAAATACAATACTGATCAAAAATAACGTAGACACTTCATTCCACAAACGCATTTGCTGCGATGTATATTTCACGGTTCCTTTTTTAAGTTGATTCAATATTATTTGCAACGAAACATGGTATAGATACAACAGGAAAACCAGCGTAAGCTTCATGTGCATAAAACCCATGCTTAGCCATTCAGGTTGATTGATGAGAAGCGATGTTCCCATCCCCAACGTAATAATAGCCGAAGGCCATGTAATGCCATACCACAGACGCGAAGCCATCAGGTTAAGTTGCCTTAAGAGTATACTCTTTTCAGGTTCCGGTTTAGCGTGCGATTCGATGATATATACAAAAAGCCTCGGCATATAGAAAAGTCCGGCAAACCACGTAACAATAAAAATGATGTGAACAGCTTTAAGATAAAGGGACGTCATGTGATCTGTATATAAATTATCCAAGTGTTATTTTATCCCCGACTTTTACTTCTGTATGATGGGTTGCAACGAGGTTTTGTCCGAAATATACTTTGCTATTCCGTGTGCGATACGATGCGAGTGTCTTCAACGGTTCAGCACCTTTCTCGGCAGTGTCTTGGTTCACCGTAGTGAGCACGCAACGTGCACAAGGTTTAACCGCTATAAAACCATTGCTGCCAATTTGAAAGTTCCGCCAGTGATCTTCTTCAAACGGCTCGCCCCCGGTAAAAACAAAATTAGGTCTGAAACGATTCATCGGCACTGGTTCTTTTAAGCGTGCATTCAGATCATCTAATGATGATTGTCCTATAATCAGAAACGGGTACGCATCGGCAAGACTTACATGTTCATCGTTTACTTTATAGGCGGGGTCAACGGGACGCTCATATTCTTCCGGGAAAAATACCAGTTTGCATTGGATGTCCAGGCGTTCGGTAAACCATGCGCTATAGGTGGTATTTACTTCATGTGCCTGCACTATATTCTCCCATATCTGAACTGAAACGGCTGGTTCATTCAACGGTGGTACGATGGGTATAGTAAGTATGTCTTGGTGATGCTGTACGATAAGAGTGCTGTCGTTTATGGAAAGTTTGAACAACGCCATTTTGGGATATACACGCTGGGTCATAAATTTTCCGTTCTCGTCTACCAGCATAAACCGTCTGTCATATAAAAGACCTTTTTCAATAACTTTGCTGGATGATAAACGTATTCCTCCCAATGATTTCACCGGGTAAATCCAGATTTCACTAAGCGTTAACTCCTTCATGCGGTATATCAGTAATTTTATATGAACTAGGCAGGTATGGCAACTTCTTCAGCAGCAGCACTCTGGTACTTCGAAAGCGTAAATCTTTACCATATTCTTTGCCCGCACAAAGTAAAGAAGATGGGCGATAAGCACGAGTTTATCCGCTATAAAAAAGATGACTTTGTTTATGTGCCGGAAGATACTGCCTCCAATATTTACCTGATCGTGGATGGAAGAATCAAGATCGGCCATTATCTGGATGATGGTAAAGAAGTCGTGTCGTCTATTCTCACTACTGGAGAGATCTTCGGAGAGCTTGCGCTGGCAGGTGAAGATACCCGCAGGGATTTTGCTCAGGCCATGTGCGATGCGGTAATATGCCCGCTTACCATAGAAGAACTCAAGGCCCTGATGTTCGAGAATAAAGAACTTAGCTTTAAGATATTAAAATTGATAGGCCTGCGGTTAATGAAGCTGGAGCGTAAACTCGAACTTCTTGTTTTTAAAGATGCCCGCACCCGCGTGATTGAATTTCTGAAAGATACCGCTACCTGGAAAGGACAACGCGTAGGTTTCGAAACCATGATACCAACCAAACTTACCCATAAAGATATTGCTGCATTGACGGGTACATCACGCCAAACCGTTACCACCATTCTGAATGAATTGAAAGAACAGAACCTGATCAACTTCGACCGTAAAAAGATTCTCATCCGCGATATCAACAACCTGCGGTAAAGCAAACGTTGCACAATGCGGGGCCCTGTCGCCCGCGCGACACTATATACTTTTGTTGCTGCATAGCTTTGGTATAAAATACCCCGGCTATGAAAAAGTACAGCATTATACTTTTACTGTTGTTGGCAGGAAATATAGCGTACACGCAGTCGCGTACAGCTAAAGATCAATTTATGGAAGCCGGGCTTGCTGTCGCCCGAAAGCAGGGTACATTTACGATTGCGTGTTTTTATAACTGGAACCTCGGTAAAAAGAAACGGGTAACGGCAGGTTTAGGCGCAAGGGCTACAGCTTACTTCGGCCGCGATCAATACTATATCACGGCTCCGGCTGAACTTACTTCCGGTAGCACCGGCCCGGGAGTATTGTTCAAAGAAAATATCAATGCAAACATTGATACGTTCCTTGTCCGATCGCCACAGGTTAATGCAGTCAACCTGTTGATTAACCTCGGCTATCATTTTTCTGATAAGATATTTGTCGGCTTTAGTATCGATGCTATCGGGTACTCGTTTGGAAGTCGCGTAAGCGGAACCTATATCAATGGTCACTCGTCTGTGCTGGAAAGAGCGGGCATAACGTCATTCAATGCTTTACTCATCAGCGACAACGACCGGGGAAGTCTCAACTCCGAGTTGTATGCACATTACGGATTGACCGATCGCATCCGCATCAAAGCCGGTGTCCAATTTCTTTTTACGGAGTATACCACCCGGAGTAACGTTCAAACCTTACCCGAACCGAATGATCGCTTCCGCAGAAAATCGTTGCTGGCCGGGTTTGGTATAGCCTACCGGTTGTAGCATCAGAAAAAATAAAGGCCTCATTCTGGCTGTTTCTTCGTATTTTGAGGACAGGAAGAAAATTTTAGAAAAAAATAATTTTCACTTGTAACATCCCCCTTTCCCTGCCGTCTTGTCTTTGAATTTCAACGGATGAACCTCGAATCATTTCAAACCCGGGTACTGCCAGTCAAGAATAAGCTTTTCCGCTTCGCACTAAAATTTGTGGGAAGTGAAGAAGAAGCCAAAGATGTAGTGCAGGAAGTATTTATCCGCGTATGGAATGGTCGCGAGCAGATGAATGAAGTACAGAACTGGGAGGCTTGGTGTATGCGCATCACCCGTAACCTCTCGCTGGACCGCATCCGCTCGATTAACCGGAAACAAACCCATCCGATTGAAGAGAGTTTTAATGTTCAACACGAAGCGTTAACGCCTCATGAATCAACTGAAATACATGAGAGTATGCAGCGAATCAATCAACTGATAGCATCGTTGCCTGAAAAGCAACGCCAGGTAATACACCTTCGGGATGTGGAAGGGTATAGTTACAACGAGATCTGCGAGATACTCGAACTGGACATGAACCAGGTAAAGGTTAACCTGTTCAGAGCCAGAAATGCAGTGCGCGAAAAACTGATGAAGATTAATGCTTATGGACTCTAACCGGATTGAAAATTTATTAAGCAAGTACTGGAACTGCGAGACTTCTCTCGAAGAAGAGCAACAGTTACGCGAGTACTTCAAGGGTGGAGACATTCCTGAGCAGTGGAAAGAAACTGCTGCCTTGTTCCGCTACTTCGAGGAAAATAAAAAGAAGACACTAAACGATGTTGCGTTTGATGCGGCCATCATCCAGAATGTACAGCCGCAAAAGAAAGGTAAACTCGTAAAGCTCTTTTACAACTCCATGCGCATAGCAGCCGGTATAGCCGTACTCGTAATGGCGGTGTGGTTTGTACGCAAAGAAGTACGCGACACAACACCACAGGAAGTTGTGGACACGTATGACGATCCGCAGCTTGCATTCGAAGAAACTAAAAAGGCACTGCTCATGATCTCGAAGAGTTTTGGTACGGCCGAGAACCAGGCAAAGAAACTGAACATGTTCAACGAAGCACAGGAAGAAATTCAAAAGAAAGACAAAAGCAAAAATTCAAAACTGTAAGAAGCAAATCACACACCACGCAGGCACACTTTAAAAATCTAACAAAGAAAATATACTATATATGAAAAAGATATTGATGATCGCGTTGATGATGGTAACTGTAAACGCAGTATTTGCTCAGGATGCTATCTCTAAATTCTTCACCAAATACCAGAGTGATGAATCATTTTCACAAGTAACAGTAAGCAGCAAAATGTTTAACCTGTTTACAAACATGGAAGTGGAAAGCAAGGAAGACCAGGAAGTGTTGAACGCGATCAGTAAGCTGAAAGGCTTGCGTATACTGGCCAAGGAAAATACATCCGATGCACGTGCCCTCTATAAAGAAGCTTTCGCGCTTATTCCTACCAAAGAGTTTGAAGAACTGATGTCGGTACGCGACAAGGATAAAGATATGAAGTTCTACATCAAGGAGAGTGGTGGAAAGATTTCGGAACTGGTAATGATCATGGGCGGTGCGAATGACTTTATGGTGATGAGTCTCTTCGGTGAGATAGACTTGAAGCAGGTTTCCAAGATCGGCAAAAAGATGAACGTTGAAGGGTTACAGAAGCTTGAGAAAATGAACGAAGGCGGCAAAAAGAATTAGTGTATAATTTAATAAGGTCAGGTGGTATAACATTCAAAATATATCGCCTGACTTTTTGATTCTGATGCAACGCTTGTTCCTCGCCTTGCATCTTAGGAGCAAAGTAAAACCCCCACAACTATGAAAAGTATATTTGCTCTCGTTTTTACAATCGCTTCGCTTACAACCTTTGCGCAAAGCGAAAGCTTTCTCACCTTCAAGGAAAATCTGAGCGATGCGGAAGATGTAGTGTCATTCAAGATCGGAGGATTTGTATTGCGCACAGTCCTGTGGCTCTCCAACGAATCGGATGTTAAAGATGAATTCGGCGAAGTACACAGCCTGCGTTTTATGAATGTGCCCATGCACGAAGTGACTAAACGCAACCTGAAAGTAAGTGGCTTCAAGAGCGTGTTGAAAAACGATCATTTTGAAGAAGTAATCTCAGCTTCGGACGATGGCGATCAGGTTACAGTATATATGCAGGAACGTGGCAAGAACAACAATCTTTACTTCATGCTCATTGAGAGTGAAGATGAATTAACAGCAATCGAAATAAAGGGCTATCTTGATCCGAAGAAGTTGCTGGAATCAAACTCCAAAGGAAAACTAACCAGTCTATAACTCATGCGATTTATACTTACCCTTCTGCTGGTGGCAGCAGTAACAATGGCCAACGCACAAAGTGCAACCACCGAAGCCTTACAGAAGAAATATAGCGACAACTCGCGCGCATTCTTCTTCTACAACAATACCCTTCGCATGTTGAATCAGAGCGAAGACAAAGAACTGGATGCTCTGATCAAAGACATTGAAAAACTCAAATTTCTTATGATCGACAAGCGTTCAAAATTTGCTGATGGTGACTATAAAAAGATTGTGAAAGACTATAAAGGTGAATCCTTTGAAGAAGCCATGAGCAGCCGCTACCAGGGTAAGAACTTTGATATTTTTATTAAAGAAAAGAATGGTGATACCAAAGGAATGCTGGTGCTCATAAACGACTCTACAAACCTGTTTGTACTGGATATTGTTGGTAAAATTGCGCTGGATAAAATCACCAAGCTTTACTCTACGATGAATGAAAGCAGCGATCTCGGAGAAAGAATAAAAAGATTTACGAGTAGCGAGAACAAGTAATGTAATTCTCCCGTAAAAATTACTACTTATTCGTAAAACTATATTTAGCTTGGAAGCAGTTCTCTCGATTAAAAATCTCACAAAGCACTTTGGTCGGATCAAAGCTGTGAACAACCTGTCGCTGGAAGTTAAGGCCGGACAGGTTTTTGGTATGCTGGGCCCTAACGGTAGTGGCAAGACTACAACGCTGGGTATGCTGATGGGTGTAGTAAATCCTACAGCAGGCGAATTCTCCTGGTTTGGTGAACCACCTACACATGAGATTCGGAAGAAGATCGGCGCGGTGCTGGAACATCCTATATTTTACCCGTATCTCAGCGGACAAAAAAATCTGGAGCTTAACGCGATGATCAAGCAATGTCCGGTTGAAAACATTCCGAAAGTGCTTGAACTCGTGGAGCTGAGTGAGCGCAAAGACGATAAGTATAAAACATATTCCCTCGGTATGAAGCAGCGCCTTGCTATCGCGTCTGCTTTGTTAAACGACCCGACTGTACTCATACTCGATGAGCCTACCAACGGTCTCGACCCAATGGGGATAGCAGAGATACGGGAGCTCATCAAAAAAATTGCAGCCAACGGCAAGACTATAATTTTGGCCAGTCACCTGCTGGATGAAGTACAAAAAGTATGTACGCATTTCGCAGTGCTGAAGCGTGGCAACCTGGTACATATAGGGCCTGTGGGCGATGTAGGAAAAGGTGAAGAGACTGTGGAAGTGTCAGCCGATGTTGAGAATCTGAATGAGCTGTTGCTTGCATTTGCCGGAACATCGTCCATCGATCGTGAGAATGGAAGTTACCACGTGGTAATGCGCGAAGGCTTTCACAGCAAAGACCTGAACAAGTTTCTCTTTGATAAAGGTGTTGTGGCTTCACACCTGTTTACCAAGAAGAAAACACTCGAGAAACAATTCATCGAGATATTGGCAAGCTCGTAATCATACAGCTTACACAGCGATTAAATTTATTTCACTACGCATCCCGCTATATCCGTATGAACATGTTGCATCTCCTCAAAATAGATCTTAAAAAAATGACCAGTTACCGTACCTTCTGGGTAATTGGCGGACTATACTTTTTAACGCTTGGGCTAGGCGCAGCCAGCGGCATGGAATTTTTGAAATGGCTCGCACGCACCTTCGAAGATTTCGGTACAAAACTGAACATCAACCGCATTCCACTCTATCACTTTCCCGATGTATGGATGAACCTGATCTGGTGCGCAGGTCTTTTGAAAATTGTATTGGCTGTATTGATCGTTATATCAGTCACCAACGAATATACCTATAGAACACTACGCCAGAATGTAATTGACGGATTGAGTCGTGCCGAGTTTCTTTTCTCCAAGATACTCACCAACGTTATGCTCAGCGCCATCAGCGTAATCATGATATTTGTGATCGGTCTTGTAACTGGTACGATCTATAGCCCTTCGCTGGAATGGGACAAGATGATTACCGATACAGAATTCTTTCCGGCTTACTTCCTGGAATTGTTTTGTTTCTTATCCTTTGCATTAATGCTGGGTATATTAATCCAGCGCGCAGGGCTTACCATTATTATACTGCTGCTCTTTCCTGCAATTGAATCGATCATCACGGCCAAGGTTGATAACTTTACGCCTGCATTAATTCCTTATTTCCCGATGCGTTCCATCTGGTACCTGATACCGTGGCCCTTCCCGCGCTACGCTTTCCAGGAGATACAAGACTATATAAAGTGGGGATCAGTGGCGATTGTCGTGGCATGGACGGTAATCTTCAATTACGTAGCCTACCTGAAACTGAAACGCGCAGACATCTGATCGAGGGCTGTATAGATTTGGTTTGAGAAATCACTAATTTAATTTCTCAAACCCAACTATATGCCACATTATTCACGAAGAGATTTTATAGCACGACTAGGTCTCGGTGCTACTGCTCTGCTAACCGCGCCCTCCATCATTTCCAATGCCAGGGCTATACCTCAAGACAAGAAAATTTCCATTGCCCTGGTAGGGCTTGGCTATTACAGCGAGTTTCAATTAGCGCCTGCGATAATGAAATCGCAGTACTGCCGGCTGGGCGGTATAGTTACCGGTACGCCCGCCAAAGCAGAGAAGTGGAAAAAACAATACAACCTTCCCGACAAGAGTATATATAGCTATGAAACGTTTGATCGCATTGCTAACAACAAAGATATAGATGTAGTATATGTAGTGTTACCCAACTCCATGCACCGCGAGTTTGTAATCAGGGCAGCCAAAGCCGGCAAACATGTTATTTGCGAAAAGCCCATGGCTGTATCGGTAAAGGAAGCGGAAGAGATGATTGCTGCGTGCAAGAAAGCCGGAGTAAAACTTTCGGTAGGGTATCGTTTACATTTTGAACCATTCAACCAGGAAGCTGCACGCTTCGGTAAAGGCGATTTTGGAAAAGTAAAGATGGTGGAGTCGTCATTTGGTTTCAAGATTGGCGACCCGACACAATGGCGTCTGAAGAAAGCACTTGCCGGTGGTGGGGCCATGATGGACGTTGGTATTTACGCCATACAGGCATCCCGTTATTCTACCGGTGAAGAACCAATTAGTGTAACAGCGCAGGAATTCAAAACAGATCCCGTTAAATTCAAAGATGTAGATGAGACAATATTCTGGCAGCTTGAATTCCCCAGCGGTGCTGTGGCATCTTCTATGACAAGCTATGCATCTTACATCGAGCGCTTGTATATATCTGCAGAAAGTGGCTGGTTGGAATTGAACCCTGCCTACGGCTACGGTCCGCTCGCGGGTAAAACACATCAGGGCCCGCTCAACCTGCCCATCGTAAATCACCAGGCCGCGCAGATGGATGACTTTGCCAAATGTATATTTGAAAACAAAGAGTCCAGTGTAAGCGGAGAGGAGGGATTGAAAGATTTGAAAGTGATCGAAGCAATCTACCGCGCCATTCAAACCGGAGGAAAAGTTAAAATCTAGATGGACGTTGATGCTTGAAAATGCAATCGCTTTTGAGACAATAATTTCTGCAATCGTTTTAAGTTGAAAGTATAGCAATAAAATTACATGAACGGTCGATCACCGCAACGTTTGATTAATTTTGTCGTGTATATATAAAACAAGAATTAAGACTCTTACAGAATTATGAATATGATTCAACTTTTAGGATTGTTTGCTGGTGGTTGTACAACGATCGCTTTTTTGCCACAGGTTATTAAAACGTGGAAATCACGTTCGGCAAAAGACCTTTCGCTGAGTATGTTCTCAATCTTTTGTCTGGGCGTTACACTGTGGCTTATATACGGCATCATGGTGCAGGATATTCCTGTAATTGCTGCCAATATGCTTACGTTGATGCTTGCTTCTACGCTGCTATATTTCAAACTGCGCTTTAAAGAGTAATAGAACTCCAGCCCGTTCTTTTATAGGAACGAAGCAGCAGAAATATCAAACCTATTTGCACGGGGATCGTGCCCAATTGAATACTCGGCCATTTGGACAGTAGATAATGTCCAAAGCCGAGTATTCCTATTATAAGGAAAGCTATAAATGCACGCGCAACGTTCCCGGACTGGCTACGCAGGTTTGGTGCGATTGAGAACGGCAATTCGCGTTTATTGATCAGCGCCAGAATCAGCAACATGATGGCGTTGTTAAAGAAGCCGAACAGTATATCGTCAGCTGCGCGTATTCCCCAGATCGCCAGGATCAGAATACTGATACCAACATAACCTGGTATAAACAGGCGCACAAATACAGCCTTCAATGTTCCGGATAGAATTTCTCCAGGCTTATCAATCGGTGTTGAAAAGTAAACCCAGCTCGCCTTAAAGTCATCGGAGTACGGTATTTCATGCAACGCTACCTGCAGCACCATAAACGTAAGGTATATCAGCATGATGTGATACTCGGTGTTGGGTAAATTATGCCAGGTCTCAACTATATCTTTTTTACCCTGCATCATAAAGATTAATCCGAAAATTAGCACATATCCGAAGGAAGGGTATACCTTGAGTTTGATCTTACGGTCGCGTCCCAGAATTTTATAGATCAGATCGAATGCTCCCTGTTCCATCGGGTTCGTGGTAATATACGATGACAAGCGCTCTATAAAACTTTCCTTTTCTTTCCTGTCCTTCTCAACCTTCTCTGTGCCTGCTCCCATAGAACCAAGCTTTCTGCTGAAGACCGGTGAAAGATATTTATTCACCACGTAAGCCCCCGCTACAGGAAGCACAACAGCGCAGAACAGCAACGCTATGTGCGCACCATCGTACAGGTGAAAATGAATTGACTCCAATGCACCGGCCATCCACACAGGCGGCAGCAAAAAATGATACCACTGGGTTTCAAATACATAATTTTTAATGTCCATTCGTTCCATCAGACGCGGCAGAATCTGATAACCACCCATGATGAATACAGCCATCATAATCTGGAAATAGTTGATGATATTCTTCAGCTTCTCTTCGCTGGCAAACTGCATAATGACCAGGTACAGACTGTTGGTGAGAAACACAGCCGTAAGAACCGACAACGTAGTGGCTACCAGGAAACACAGGAACAGAACAAAACCATATTTGATGATGATAACAACAGCCGGTAAAATGGATAGCCCGATCGCGAGCTGACCCAGGTATAGCAGTATATGTGTGAGGCGCGCAGCGAATAATGTCTGTCCGTTTACCGGGCGCGGAAGGATGATCGTGTTGTCGCTGGTATCCAGCAGGATCGATGAAAAATCAGTGATCAGTGTCATGGCGATCATTACTATGATATAGCTGAAGAACACGATCAGCGACAATATAAAGGAAGGAATAAAATATAGCGCGAGTGCCACAAATATTCCGAAGAGACAATACACGATAAGTGTTTTTACAAAAGCATTGCTGGGTTCCTTGCTGGCTTTGCGATTGTAGGAAACGATCTGCCGCCTGCTGTCCATCGTAAGCTTTATATCGACAATAGATCGCAGTTGCTCATAGTCAACACCAAGCCGCTGGTACAGCCAGCGGAACAAATCCAGAAACCGGAGGAGGGTAGTGTTCATATTCGTTTCGGCAGAACGTGAAGCTATATATAGTAAACTAATTTTCCAGGATGTTAATAAACTGGCCTGCAGCACTGCTGTGCTCCTTGTTGCCCGTTAACTCGGTAAATATAGTTTCGAGCGATCCTTTCGCCTGCGTGTTCAGTTCTTCAAATGTACCGTTGGCAATCATTTCTCCTTTGTTGATGATCATGATGCGGTCCGAAATTTTTTCAACCACATCCATCAGGTGCGAACTGTAAAATATAGTCTTACCGCTTCGTTTCAGTTGCGTCAGAATCTCCTTTACCAGAATCACAGCGTTGGCGTCAAGCCCGGAAAGCGGCTCGTCCAGAAATAGTATAGATGGGTTGTGAATCATCCCCGCGATCAGCAACACCTTCTGTCGCATACCTTTTGAAAAGGTAGTCATGCGCGAATCAACATAATTACTTAGATCAAAAACATGCAGAAGTTCTTTTGCTTTTTTATCGACAACAGCGCGTTCCATTTTATAGAGCTGTCCTACAAAATGAAGATACTCGATCGGGGTAAGGGTATCGTATAGCGCAGCATTCTCCGGTATATATCCGATCCTCCTTTTTACTTCAATCGCATCCTTGCGAATGTCCAATCCCAATACAAACGCATCGCCATCATAATCCGGAATAATACCGGTCAGGATTTTGATCGTTGTACTTTTGCCGGCACCATTCGGGCCAATATACCCGATGATTTCACCGGCATGCACCGTCAGGTTAATATTCTTTAATACCGGCACCTCGTAGGTCTTAGAAAGATTAGCAGTGGTGATTACGGGAGATAAGCTTTCCATATAGAATAATCGATATTACAAGTATAGCAATATTGTCTCACAAAGTGGTCGTTCGGATGTATGGGAATATTTAAAAATGTACATCTCATAATAACATTTGACAAAATACATACCAACCCTTGTTCGGTGGCGAAATGCATCATGGTTATGTTGATAACCCGACAAACTTACAGCTATAACGAATATTGACCTTCGGTATATTTAAATGGCGACAGATATATTTCAAGGTTCTATTTTGTGATATAACTGCAACCCTTTTAACCCTACTACGTGTGAAACATTACCGCTCCAAGATCTGTATGCTGCTGCTGGCAACTGCGTTTGTTGCCTGCGAAAAGAAAACTGAATCAACGTCTGCTGAAGCCGAGGTAGAATCATGGATTACAACCGGTGACAAATCGGCCTTGTTAAAAAAAACAGCCGGTGTATCGTTTACTACATTGGCGGATAGCCTTCCCGTTATAGATATTGACACCGCGCAGCAATTTCAAACCATCGATGGCTTTGGCTATTCGCTCACCGGTGGCAGTGCTTATCACATCAACCAGAAGTTGACTGCACCTCAACGCGAAGCGCTTCTCAAAGAGTTATTTCTTACCAATGGTAATAATATAGGTATAAGCTATCTGCGGGTAAGTATAGGTGCTTCTGATCTGGATGATCATGTGTTTTCGTATGCTGACATGCCTGCCGGCAAAACCGATAAGGCACTTGAGAACTTTACCATTGCGGAAGACAAGAAGAACCTGGTGCCTGTGCTGAAAGAGATTTTGAAACTCAATCCGGATATAAAGATCATGGGGAGTCCTTGGTCGCCACCTGTGTGGATGAAAACCAACAACAGCCCCAAGGGAGGAAGTCTCAAACCTGAATTTTATGAGACATACGCCAATTACTTTGTAAAGTATATACAGGCCATGGCGGCCGAAGGTATTACCATCGATGCCATTACATTGCAGAATGAGCCGGAGCATCCCGGCAATAAACCCAGCATGTTAATGACGGCCGAAGAGCAAGCATTGTTTGTAAAGAAACATTTAGGACCAGCGTTTGAGAAAGCTGGTATAAAGACAAAGATTGTAGTATATGATCATAACTGCGATCATCCCAATTACCCGATAACTGTGTTAAACGATGCGGAAGCGAAGAAGTATATCGATGGTTCTGCATTCCATTTATACCTGGGCGAGATAAGTGCATTATCAAAAGTACATGAAGCACACCCGGACAGGAATATATACTTTACCGAACAGTGGACATCGCCAAAAGGTACATTTGATGGTGATCTGCGCTGGCATACCAAAGAACTGATTGTGGGGGCAACCCGAAACTGGAGCCGTACGGTATTAGAGTGGAACCTCGCGGCTGATCCTGAATTCAATCCGCATACCGATGAGGGCGGATGTACCATGTGTATGGGCGCACTAACCATTGGCGATTCTGTTAGCCGCAACGTTTCATACTATATCATTGCACAAGCATCCAAGTTTGTTCGGCCCGGCTCCGTTCGTATAGCTTCGAACATTGTTGATACACTGCATAACGTTGCTTTTATAACCCCGGATGGTAAAAAGGTATTGATCGTTGTGAACGATAGTGATGTGCCCAAGGAATTTGCCGTACGAGCTCACGATAAAAGTTTTGAGACAAGCCTGGCTGCAAGCTCTGTCGGTACGTTCATCTGGTAATTATATATATACCTGATAGTATTGAAATCCCCTGGTTTATAGAGCCGGGGATTTTTGTTTTCACACGGATGATATCTGTGCTTCAAATACGAGCAATGCTTCGTAGGGATCGCCTGTCAGCTTTAAAGCTTTTGCAAATGCCGGTTCTGTTTTGAGCCCGGCTTGCTTTAGCGCCAATACTTGTTTGTGTAATGATTCTCCGTACTGTTTCAGTAAAAAATATTCTACCCGCAGGTGCCGATAAGCATATTGATTTTGAATAGGAACCGGCTGCGCGAAGATCTCAAATAAAAAATCGTTATAACGGAACCTTCCTATAACGGAAGGTGTTTGGCGAATGTTCTTGATTGTGCATTCGTAATCGCTATACATACCGAACGCTTGTGTGATATACTTTTCAAAGTGTGTCAGATCTTCAGCATAACAGATAATATCCAGGTCACTGTCTGGCAGATATAGGTCCAACGGCAACGTTCCTGCCAGTATAGCATCAAAGGCTTTTAATTTCGCCAGCGCATTCGTATCCGATAAAATTTTCCAGCCTTGTTGCTGAATGGGTGAACCGTTCAACAGGTAATTTATGTTTGTAAAATCAAGTAGCATTTCAGTTTTCAATATAGCCAAATTGTCTAATGCGGTGTCGTTTTGGCTGAAGCTATAAATTGGTATAGGTATTGATTCACGTAAGACCAAGAAGGGAGATATAACAGATGAAAAAGAAATTTCAGGATTTATTAACTTCCGTGGATGTTCTGAATACGTTGCATGGAGGTATCAGCGAACCGGTTGTTACATTACGTCAGCAGTCTGGTGGCCGTGAGGTACGTGTTCGCGTTCCAGGCATCAGCAGAGATTCCATGCAAGTGGAAATCCACAACAATGTACTCTCGGTTTTTTATCTTATTCCGATCGAATCTGAAGGTAAGAAAATTAATATGCCGGTGGTAGTATATAACAAGACTATACCGTACTTCATTGACATCAGCGCTATCAAAGCTGATTTTGAAGAAAATGAATTGATCGTTCAATTGCCGTACAATGAATTATCAAGCGGGTATAACCGAAAGATACAGATAGGTGAAGAGTAAGAGAAGGTTAAGTTAAGTGGTTTTTTGAGATGAGTCGTCTGCGCAAGCGGACGACTTTTTTATGCTATATATAGTTGTCTTTGAACATTCTTCAACGCTTCGC
The DNA here is from genome assembly GCA_902168205.1 of uncultured Chitinophaga sp. GTDB lineage: Bacteria > Bacteroidota > Bacteroidia > Cytophagales > Cyclobacteriaceae > Ohtaekwangia > Ohtaekwangia kribbensis. The sequence goes on from CABHOK010000018.1 coordinate 289,807, forward strand.
GCGTACAATATGCCTGGTACGGTAACGAAAAAACGGGAGCAAGTAATTTGCCGAAAATATTACCGGGTTTTGAAAAAGTATGAATCTTGAAGATTAGTTTTTCTTCACCTGTTTGTTCGATTGTAAAGGTAGATATACCCCGTTCAGCATGTCCTTCCAAAGTTTCATAGCTGAACCCTATGCGTGCTGCTTCGTGAATGATCGACTGAATACGGACGCCAAAAATCAATTTAAGTGATACGCTATTTATTGGAGGAATATATACCTGTTGTATAATCGTATCACCCGGCTGCATTTCTCTATCTTCCTCTTGCCACTGCGTTAGGAATGTCATGATGTGTTTCGGAAAAATTTTGTACTGAAATAGTATATCTGGGTTTATATCTTTTATTGACTTTACTGCACCTAAGCCGATTGTTGTTACCTGCTCATGCAGCTGCGCATGGCTGTAGTTCATAACCGGTTGGCAGATCAGCTTGTGCAAGTGTTGGTCAAATTGGTCCTGTTGGTCCGATAGGTATAATTGCATTCGCGGGACTTGTCTACTAATTAGTGAATGAAATCCATAAACACAAAGAAATCGCGAAGAATGCATAAAGTATCACAGAGGAATTTTCTTTGTGATTTCTATGTCTTCTCCGTGTATTCAGTGCAATGGATTTTAATTGCTCTATATACTACGACCTTCTCGTATAAACCTTCGAGAACTGAAGCAATAATATATAGCCCAGTAACAGAAAGGTAGAGAATAAAATAGTTACACCATAAGTATGCGGATGTGCCAGCGGATTGAGGATGCGCGCTGTTATGTCGTTGAGGAGTTCGGTCGGTGCCGACACGACATCCCAGCTGTTCCAACGCAGGTAGCGACCCAGATATATACCAAAACCGGCCAGCAATAAACTACCAATGGAAATGATCCAGCCAACAACTGGATGAAACCGGCTGGTGAATACAGCCTGTATGTCCATCATGGAGGCAAAGCCGAGCATCAATCCATTCCACGCAAAGAAAAGTATAAGGGCCAGGTCATACCAATACGGAACGCCAGTTCGTGGACGAAGATGAAAAAGATCTGTTAATATATAGGGAGCATTCGGAAAGAAGCACAACCATACGGCAAAAGTTATCCAAAGCCAGAACGAGCGCTTCACCTTGTGGTGGTATAGCACCAGCAGTGTGGAGATCATGTAGGGGATGAGAGCCAGGAATATATTCCATACTAAAAATACAAATGTGACCCTGGAGGTATACTGTACCCGGAAAGCAACCAGTGTTACACAGAGTATAGTAGTAAGCGAAAAGATAAGAAGGATAGGAAGCCTGTTTGTTTCCTTCAGGCGGGTGATGATGCCGAACATAGATCAGGAGTTTATTTTCCTGTTCACGCAGAAGGCTATGGAAGGGTTTAGCGGTTGGGCGGGAATTTATACTGGAAAACCGGAATTAAGGAGTAAGGAGAATACAGGCAACCATTCTTACTCCCTACTTCTGGCTTCTAACTTCTGCTACCCCGGTAACTTCTCCATCAGTCCTTCCAGCATATTCAGTAAGCCCGTAAGCTGTCCGCTCGAAGTTTTTTTCAATTCGTCTATTACAAGTGATGAAATGAGCTTTGGCCAGAAAAACGGAGACTCTACATCACCGCCTTTCTTTTCAATGGCTTCGATTTGTTCGGCCAGTGTTATGCGTAATGATTCAGGAACAGCTTTATCCTGTGAAAGCACTTTGAGCTTTTGTAGGCCTTGTTGCAAGCGGTTTGCCTGCAGATCGGCAATAGCATCGGTTAACTGGTAAGGCCAGTGTATACCGGTCTCATTGGCGAAACCAGCCCAATAGAACTTCGACTGGTTGAAATCTTTTTCATAGGCTTTGACAAGGCCGAGCAACATATAGAATACAGTGGCTTCATATTGAACCTCTGATTTTGATTTTCTCAATTGGCTTTTCGCCAGTTGAGATTCCTCTCGTGCCAGTGTGTCCCATCCTTGTTCGTACATAGCAATTGAGCGCAGTGATTGTGCGAGGTAGCGGACATCTTCATCTGTACTTTCCTGTGCCAGGTCAGCTTCAGCAAAAGCCATGGCAGGTTTCTTGGAGATCGTCCAGAGATAGCCCAGCAGCAAGTGCGCATACTCTGTTTTTACCGGTGCTATAGTATCCGGAAGTTCATGATTATAGAGTGTCACGGCCGGGCCTACTGTTGTTGCCGATGCTGCTTTATATGTTTTATAGGTAAAACTAGAAGTTGTTTCTTCGTAGCGTTCACGCTCCGTTTTTTCTTTCGAACAGCCGATAACCAATAACAGGAGTGAGAGAAGTATATATTTACTTTTCAAGGGACTACTATAATTTAATGATGAAGATTAAGACGAAGCGTTTATTGAACCCGTTTGTAGGTAACTTGTGATTTCAGCGGATCGGCACTATCAGACGCGAGACCAATGGTATTGTCATCGATGAACTCTATCTTGAATTCCTGTGAAGTGGATAATCCGTATAGTGAAAAAAGATCGCGGGCAATTTTCTTTTCCGTTAGTCTGAACTGATAATTTGATGCGCGTTTTATTTCAGATACCCACACATCATTCGAGTCTGCAAACATCCTGATAAACTTGTTGTCGTTTAGTTTGAACAGCCTTCCGGTAAACTTGTCTTCCTTTCGCTCAATTTTTATCTGGATACCCTCGAACATGCTTCTGCCTTTCAGTTCCCAGACACCAACAAATTTGTCGTCTGGCACATACGCATTATTCTTGCAACCGAAGCAGAGTGACAGAAGGATAACAAATAGAAATTTTATTTTCATGAAGCGGGTAATTGTGTGTTGATTCTGTAAATATAGGAGTATGTATTTCTTCCCCGTAATAAGTGATTTCTTTTTACAATAATTTTCCAACTTTGACATTATATAACTTTCATTTCAAATTACTACTACCCCTATGAACAAACTGATCAGCAGTATTTTCGCTGGCATCTTTCTCCCGGTATTCATGTATGCTCAACCCAGCCTCCAGCATACAGTAAATACGCAAATGCAAGAGGTAACTGTTTTTCTAAATGGTGCCGAGATTGTCAGTGTTGAGAAAATACCCGTGAAGAAAGGAAGGTCTACCATCCTTTTTAAAGGACTGTCTCCTTACGTTAATAGCAAGAGTGTGCAGGTATCAGTCGATAATGTAGCATTGCTGTCGGTTTCAACCGAGAATGCTATAGAGGAGCATGATGTTCGTTTAGAGGTGATACACGATTCGATCACGGAAGTCACCGATAAATTAGAGCTTATCCACAACCAGGAAGATGCCTTGCAGTTTGAGAAAAAGATGCTGACGGAGAATCAGCGTCTGGGAGGAACACAGAGTGGAGTTCCTTTGGCTGAACTGACACGCGCAGCGGATTTTTTCAGAGAGCGAACATTAAAGATCAACAATGCACTGACTGAGCTTAGCCGGAAAAGCAAAGTGCACGACCTGCGGTTGAAGATATTGGAAGCACGGTATAAATCCATGCGTGAAAGTATAAATACAGCGCGCAAGCATATTGTAGTAACCATTGCTTCTGATAAAGACCAGACGGCAAACTTTATAATTCGTTACCTGGTAACGGAAGCGGGCTGGGTTGCTTCGTATGATCTGATAGCTTCTGATATTAATAAACCGGTTACACTCAAGTATAAAGCGCAGGTATATAATAATACTGCAGTTGATTGGAAAGATGTAAAGCTTACCTTGTCAACCAGCGATCCTTCGCTTGCTGCTTCGCGACCGTACCTGACTGCGTGGACACTAAATTATTCTTCGAATGCGAATGAAGGTCTGCTTCAGAACCGCATGGCACAAGTAAACCAGAACCAATTTTCAGATCCTGCGGCCGCAGACTTTGAAGATATAGCAGCAGAAGAATTAAGTACATCTTTTCCGATTAAGCACAGCAATCGGTATTGGCAAATGGACAATTCCATCAGCTCGACCTGATCGATGAGACATTGAATGCTTCCTTTGAATACCTCGCGATTCCGAAAGTTGATCTCAGTGCGTTTCTGATTGCCAAAGTTACCGGCTGGGAGAAATTAAACCTGATCAGCGGTATAGCCAATGTATACTTTGGAAATACATATATAGGCGAATCGCAGATTGATACACGGCTGATGAGCGACACGCTGGAACTTTCACTCGGGCGCGATAACCAGGTATTGATTGGTCGTGCGAAAATTGAAGACAAAGCCTCTACTAAATTGATCGGTTCAAAGCGCGATGAATCGTTCGTGTATGAGATCCAGGTAAAAAACAATCGCAAGACACCGATCAATATAAAGATACAGGACCAGATTCCTGTTTCCCAGGAGAGTGATATCACCGTGGAAACATCTACTATATCCGGAGCCGAACTGGATAAACCGTCTGGACGATTGCAGTGGATACGAAATATACAGGGCGGTGAAGTTGTGAAGTATATAGTGTCATTTTCTGTGAAGTATCCCAAAAACAAAACTGTCGACATCCGCAAGCAACGCGTGATTCGCACACCGCGATTCAAGCACTGATAAAGATATACCTGGAGTATAGATAGATGTACAAACTTATTTTAGAAGTAAGAAGCCAGGAGTAAGAAGTAAGAAGATTATCGGAATCTAATTCTTACTTCTAATTCTTGCCCCTGTTCCAACATCAATAAACGAACTAGCCCTTACTGGTTGTATTCAATGATTTACTCAATTGTGATGTAGTATTGATGTAGTCGTTTTCTTTCTGCTGAGACAGTTTTGATGTAGTCTGTTAATTGACTTGCCCGGCTGTATTTGTTCATTTTTGGATTAACACAAACGTTTGTGTTAAGAGTTCAACCAGTAAACCCAAAATGTATGAACAGCAATTACAGAACGATACACCTGCGAAAGGTGTGGCTACTTTTAATGGCTTGCCTGGCCTCGGCAACACTATATGCTCAGACACTGGTCTGGGAAGATAACTTTGACGGCCCTTCCATCGATGGTAACAAATGGACCTTTGACTTTGGCGATGGCTGCGAGCGCGGCTTATGCGGCTGGGGCAACAGCGAGTTACAATACTATACCAGTCGCACTGATAACGCGCGTATTGAGAATGGAAACCTGGTGATTGAAGCCAAGCGTGAAAATTTTCAGACACGTGAATTTACTTCTGCACGTCTCAAGTCAGAAGGTCGCATGCATTTTAAGTACGGTACACTTGAAGCACGAATTAAGGTACCGAATCTCGCGAACGGCTTGTGGCCGGCATACTGGATGTTGGGCACTACAGGCAATTGGCCTGCCAACGGAGAGATTGATATGATGGAGATGGGATCAGCTGCTGCTATAGCTGCTGGTGTTACAAACCGGAGAGCCGGTGCTGCCGTGCATTGGGATTACCAGGGATCGCAAGCTGACTTCGGTGAAGACTATACCAGTGCAACGGATCTTACCACAGGCTATCATATCTATAAACTCACGTGGGATTCACAATTCATCCGTGTCTTCATCGACAACATTGAGTTCTTTGACTTCGCTATATCGGATATAGCGGGAGGCTCGCTGGAAGAATTTCATATACCACACTATCTGATCCTTAACCTCGCTGTGGGCGGAACCTATACAGGTGTGATGTCTGCGGCTGGTATAACTGCGCCACTGCCGGGAAAAATGGAGATTGACTATATACGCTTATACCAGAACAGCGGAAGCACGTTATACCTGGGAAGCGCGAATGCTCAATCCGGAACCTTTGGTGTATATACGGAAAATACTCCGGTGAATAACCAGCTAACGTACGGGGTAGACGCCAATTTATACCTTTGGAATAATCTTACTCCCATATCAGCGACTCCGTACGAAGGCAGCCAGGTAATGGCGTATCGTGCCAATGCAGGTGCGTGGTTTGGACTTGGTGTTGCTACTGACTATAAGAACATGAGCAGCTTTGCCGGTGGTCATCTTAAATTCCACATGAAGACCTCATCAACCGCTACATTTAAAGTCGGCATCAGTACAGCTTTTGGTGATAGCTGGATTGACTTTGTGAATGGCGGACAGCAGTATGGACTGGTTCGCGATGGTAACTGGCATGAAGTATCTATACCCTTCAGTGCCTTTTATAATCTTGATCTATACTCCGTCAAGCAGATGTTTATGGTAGTGGCCGATCCGCCTGCTGCCAACGTAGATATATTTATCGACAATATATACTATAGTGGTGGTGCTGTTACGAATACACCGCCTACTGTGTCGATGACATCACCAACTGCCGGTGCAACTTTTATACAAGGACAGTCTATTACGATAAACGCAACCGCAGCTGATGCCAACGGCTCGGTAAGCAAAGTCGAATTTTATGCCGATGGCGTAAAGCTGGGTGAAGATACATCATCCCCCTATACCTATACATGGACAGGTGCTACACCAGGTACCAAAGTACTCACGGCAAAAGTAACGGATAATGGTAACGCAACCACTACATCATCTTCTGTTTCCATTACGGTAAATGCGGCAGCGACCAATCTTGCGTTGAATAAAACAGTTACTGTATCATCGACAGAGAACGCTACATTAACCGGAGCAGCCGCAGTGGACGGCAATGGCACTACACGGTGGTCAAGTGCATTCAGTGATCCGCAGTGGATCTATGTTGATCTTGGAGCAACCTATAATATCAACCGTGTAAAAGTTACCTGGGAGGCAGCATACGGTAAAGATTACCAGGTACAGGTGTCGTCTAATGCTTCTTCATGGACATCGATAAAAACAATTACCAATAACACAGCACTGGTAAACGATCACACCGGCCTGAGTGGCAGTGGGCGTTATGTTCGCGTCAATGGTACCGCGCGGGGCACAGCATACGGTTATTCTATCTATGAGCTCGAGGTATATGGAACACCGGGTACCAGCAGCACCGCATGCACCGGTACTGCAGCGAATGGTGATTACCGCTATGAAGTATCTACATCAGGCGGCAATGTTAATTGGAAATTTATACCGCTGTCTCCAATACAGGGAAGTACACTTTCCATCATCTATGTAAAAGTAGGCAGTGGTGGTTATGCAGGATACCCGATGACGCAATCGGGCAGCGACTTTACTTTCTCACAGGCACAAAGCAATGGCAGTGCGCTTACATTTTACTTTACCTATCGCGTGGGCAATACCACTACAGAACGTAACTCCAGTGCCAATCCGCATAGCTATACCGTTGGAACAACTTGTTCCGGAGCGAGAACTGCGGCACCGGAAACATTCGCAGCAGAATCGGAATCTCCGATTGAAATTTTCCCGAACCCAGTGAAGCATGAGTTACGGGTGAAAGGTGTAAGCGAAGCGCCTATAAAAATTACAGATGTTGCCGGTAAGGAAATTCTCAACGGTGAACTGAAGGCCGGGGCGATTGAAGTATCATCAATACCATCGGGTATATATATAGCAATCATTCGCAGTAATCGAGGTATGGCTGTGAAAAGGTTTTTGAAACAGTAGTCATACTGTCGTTGTATATATGTAAAGAGTAAGAAGGCATGCCTTCTTACTCTTTTTGTTTTTAGAACAATGGCAGATGCCGGAGAGGAGCACGGGGCGGTGGTCGCCCGGACGCTCGCGTCATAGAACTAAATCGGAAATGGAATTGTATTATTGCAGGATCAAAGGCATTTTAAAACGTACACAACATGCATGTATTACAAAAAATAGGTCTGACGATTCTGGCAATGACGATTCTGCTGTCAGCAGTTCATGCTCAGGACAAGCAACAGCTTTCGGTCGATGAGTTTGAGACAAAGCTTAATCAAACGCCCGAAAGTCAGTTGGTAGATGTGCGGACTCCGGAAGAGTTTAGGAAGAATCATATTAAGGGAGCGTTTAACATCAATATCAACAGTGACGAATTTGAGAAGCAGGTGGCTGCGCTTGATAAAACAAAACCGATTCTGGTCTACTGTCTCTCCGGAGGAAGAAGTGCGAAGGCTGCCGCGTATATGCGTAAGCAAGGTTTTAGCAAGGTATATGAAATGGATGGCGGTATGATGCAGTGGACCGCGCAGAATAAACCATTTGAGGCCAGCGAAAAATCTTTACCGGGCATGTCGGAAGCAGACTTCGGGAAGAATGTAGATACCGATAAAATTGTATTGGTGGATTTTTATGCAAAGTGGTGTGCTCCCTGCAAGAAGATGGCTCCCTGGCTGGAGGAATTAGTCACGCAATACCCTGACCAGGTAACGCTGCTCAAGATCAACGTTGATGAAAATTCAGTGCTGGTAAAGAAGATGAAGGTAGATGCACTGCCAACGCTGCAGCTATACAAAAAGGGTAAAAAGGTATGGTCGAAAACCGGACTTGCCGAGAAGAAGGAATTAGAAGAGAAGATAAAAGAAAACTTATAGTATATCTCTCCGGCAAATCTGTCGGAGAGATATATACTATATCTTAATCTGCAAAGCTCTGGTAGGTGAGCGTTTTGAATTTATCACCAATGGCCCAGTGCGCGCTGTTATATACATTGGTAAAGATGAGTCCGATCAGCTTCTCTTTTGGATCAGCCCAGTAATGTGTGTTGAAAGCTCCTCCCCACGAGAACGACCCCAACGATACGATAGACTGGTAATCATTCTCAACAGTTTCCAGTCCGAACCCCAAACCTACATGCGAGCCGTTAATATGTTGATCAGTTAACATCAGCTCAATAGTTTTACGACTGAGTATCCGAACGCCATTATACTGTCCGTTGTTCAGGAACATCTGCAGAAATTTAGCATAGTCCTCAACCGTTGAAGAAAGACCAGCGCCTCCTGAGAAATAAGTTCCTGCTGTATTCGGATAGTCAGGATCAACATTGTCGTAAGCTTTTGCCTGAGGCTTTACAATCTTGCCATCTTTATCCGTATATAATGTAACGAGACGACTGTGTTTTTCTTTCGGCAAATAGAAATATGTATCCTTCATGCCGAGCGGGTCGAAAACGCGTTTCTTCAGAAATTCATCGAACGGCATTCCGGACCAGACTTCCACCAGGTATCCCAGCAGATCGTTGTTTAATCCATAGGTCCACTTCTCTCCCGGGTTGTGTCTCAACGGAAGTTTTCCGAGTATGCGCATCTTTTCTCCGAGTATAGCATTGTTGTTTCCTATACCACTGGGTACACCGGCCTTTGCATATATAGCTCTGAACTCGCTGCTTCCGATAGCGGCATAGTCAATACCGGAAGAGTGCGTGAACAGCTGACGAATTGTTACTTCACTTTTGGCTGGCTCCGTAGTATAGCTGCTGTCTTTCGGGTTAAAGGTTTTTAATACCGTGGGATTTTTAAATTCCGGTATATACTTTGAAACCGGGTCGTCCAGCAAAAACTTGCCCTCTTCAAAAAGTATAAGTGCTGCCAGTGCTGTAACCGCTTTACTCTGCGATGCAATTCTGAAGATGTTATCTTTCTTTAAAGGTGTTTTTGTTTCTACATCGCTATAACCATACGCTTTGTGGTATACAATTTTGCCATTGCGTACAATCAACACAACAGCACCTGGTATCGACTGGTTGGCTACATATTCATTAACCACCTTATCGATTCGGGATAGCCGGTCCGTTGCGAAACCAACTTCTTCGGGCTTTGAGACAGGTGTAAGTGTTTTTAGTTGTGAAACGGCTGATGAGGAAATAAAACAAAATAGTATTCCCGCAAGGAAAGTATTGCGCATGGTTGTTTGTAAAATGGTTTAGTACGACAGCAAATATAAAGAAGCCGTTACACTTTTACGTGTGCCCAGTTCTCTCCGATTTTGATGCGGTGTATTTGCATATCGGAAACCCGGAAGCGCTTGGCAAGTGCTTTCAAAGTTGGTTGCTTCTTCGATTTGAAGAGCGCTACTTTTATCTGCTTCACTTTGTCTTGTGTAAGCTTCGGTCCTTCATCAGGGTTGAGGCGCTGCAGTACATTGGGGTCGCGCTTGGCATGCTCGATTTGTGCTTCGTGGTTAACCCACTTCAGGTTGGTTGCTTTGTTATTGTCTTTGCGGTGATCAACATGAATAACAAACGCATTCTTGTTGCTGGTGGGCTTATTAAAGTACTCTGCCACAAGCCGGTGTATATAGTAATTCTGGCGGGTGTCTTCACGACCAATGGTTATACTTGGGTAGCCCTGCGTTAAACGCGGTTTCAATATATACCCGTCTTCAATTTCTTTTTTAAAGCTAACGATGCGGCCTTTGTCAGACACAGCATAACGCTTGGTTGATGTTCCTTTTTTCAGTTTTAGTTCTTTCCAGTTTTCTCCCGGCAGGAGTTTCAGTTTGCTTTTTTGTAGTGTAGCCATAAGTTTAAAGGTAAAGGGTTCAGAGTTAAGGGTCAGGCGTGAAGATGCCCTGTGGGTATAGTCACACCGTTGCGGTTCTGGTTTCCTATACTATAGCGTTTAGCCATCGGTATAGAAACCACGTTTACCATGGCATGGGAACCTGGGTATAGAATGTCTCCACCGGCTTCCGCTGCTATAGCTTTTTCAAGCATGCTTCCTATCTGTATATACCCTGGGTATAACGTAGTGGCTGCTGCTCGCAGTCCATGCATGCTAAAGGGCAATATTCCCTTCCGATAGATTTTACGATAAGTCTTAAGAATGTAGTCAGGCATTACACAACTTAATGACAACGGTATATCCATCATATTGCCTGCTGACAACTGGCAATACCAATTTATTCCACAGGGAGTATCAGGATCAGGATACTGGAGCATCTTTGATTACATCTAAGCTTTTCACCGTCTGACACCAAAAAAAGGGGGGTAACTGAAGATTTATTTGATTTACAGACAATGAATGTTATTAAAGTAAATATTATTTTTTGTAAGGGGCAAGACTTTAACCAAAAAGGTGTCCGGTTTTTTTCAAAACAGATCATACCATCAAAGCTATAGCCACCCCGTGTTGTGTAGTTGCGATTCTTTGCAAACCCTTTAATAGAGCTGTCTTCCGCTTGCTGTGCCTCCCTATAGTTATAAAAGTTACCCTGGAAACGAAGGGTATAGGTGGCTTTCATGTAGGTTTATGTAGGTATACAAGGCTGTTTTCGTAGCCTATAGATGATTTTTGTTGTAGTTATGTATATCTATACCTGATTATGTGGTATATTATATGAGTCAGAAGTCTTTTTTATGAACAAGCAGGTAATAATCTTTTTCAATAGCCAGGTATCCTTGTTCGTAACAGTAAAAGTATTGCGCTCCCTCGCGCGTTTTGTAAACACTGGTGAAGAAGTTAAAGTCAAAGCCTCTGGCGTTTAGCCTCTCTTTACTTACTCTACTTTTGCCATCCGGGTTAAGGTCTAACAGGATGCGTCTGTTCTTGCGTAGTATATTATTGACGTTACGCATCAGATTGGTGTCATCACTGTTAAGCTTGTTGTTAAAGGAACTCCGGCATTGATCAGAGCAAAACTTTTTATCAACCCTGCCTTTGATGGCAGTACCACATTCAATGCACTTCTTTTCAACTATACCTGGCATATAACTATCCGTTTACAAACGGCTACAAACGAAAGTAAGCGAAAGTATCCGTTTTTCATACGACTATAAATTTGTTTAGCTCCCAACTTTGCATCATCAATCACCAACGAAGTGGTTCGATAAAATACTAGCTAACGCAACAATAAATATAAATACATATATGGCAAACTTACGCAACAGTGTACAACTCATCGGTCGTCTGGGTAAAGATCCAGAGGTAAAAACATTCGACACCGGTAAAAAACTGGCAACTTTTTCAATTGCTACGAATAGTACATACCGTAATCAGAAAGGAGAGAAGGTAGAGGAGACGCAATGGCATAGCCTCGTTCTGTGGGATAACCTCGCAGATATAGCTGCCCAATATCTAAAGAAAGGAAACGAGATCGCTATAGAAGGTAAACTGGTGCATCGCACGTATGAAACATCCACCGGAGAGAAACGCTATATCACCGAGATCAGCGTGAATGATATGGTAATGTTAAGTGGAAAATAAGAATAGAAGTTAAGGAGATTAAAAAGTTAGCTGTTAGTTATCGTTAGCCTGTAAACGTTAGCCTTCGTGTTGTGCTACTCTAAAATTAGCCTGGCTCTTGTGGTGCCAGGCTTCTTAGGATATTTATAGCGAAGGTATATATAGCTTAAAAAGCATAGGTTAGCTTCATGCCGAACTGCAATTTTCTGAAGTCTTCCGTCAGGTAAAATTCGGGTATAATGTTGAGGCGCGTATTACCGATATCTGAAAAGAAGAAAAATTTAGCAGTTTTTCCTTTAAAAAAGTTTTCAGTTTCATGCACAAGAACGGCTGCACCTATACCTGACCACATAGGACGGCTTCCATGTTTGCCAAAGTTTTTCCGATACGTAATGCCGAGGAAGGAACTAATGGAGTTGGTATAGCCTCCTTCGCTTTTATTTTCCAGCAGAAACATACTGGAATAAGATAACTCTATCTTGTGGCTGGTTCGGTTGAAGCGGTCACTGAAACTTAATCCGATAGAGGGAGAAAGCTCGGGATAAAATTTATCTCTGAATACACCTACACCAGCACCGGCTGTGAGGTATAGGAAATCGTGCATTTCCGTATGCAATACGTTGCTATAGCTTATGGTATTGTTCTGCATAATGAACCTGGCCTTGAAGCTTTTTCGGCCGATGTAGTAATTTTTTGATTCCTCACGAACGCGTGATACGATTTGTGGAAAGTTCTTACTGGCAAGTTCACGCAACTTGCTTCGCTCAGGGATATATAAATATACTTTAGCCGTTTCAGTTTGTAAAAAGATTTCTATACCCGGGGGAAGCAACTGTATAATTTGCTGATCCTTTACCAAGACGGTAGTCTGCGGTTTTGTTTCTTCTATCGTAATTTCTTTTTCATTGTTCAGTTTATTAACTACGCGTATCGTAACCGCCTGTCCTTTTTGATGAGCCGGGATACTTTTTTCAAGATAACCATCCAGTTCCTGTAGTGTAGCCGGAAAGTTCTCGATAAACGAGCTGTGATTTTCGAATCGCTTCAATTCAAACACTACAAGCGATTCCTGCTCCGGGAATTCCACGCGAATAGAATCCGGATAGTAATTAATAGCATCGCGTTTGGTTCGGTATATATTCTCGTGGCGTCCGTGGCCTGAAGAATAATTAACCACTTGTGCGTTCAATGTGCAGGAGGTAATGACAAGGATGAATATAATGTTATAGTATTTCATGATCTGAAGTGATTTCGGGTTCTGTTATTTAATTTGGATATAGTTATACTGTCTGGATGCCGGTGCACAAGGCATTCAGTAATATTTGTATTAAAATTATAGTGAATGATTAGTTCATCCTGGCGATGATGAGTTGACTTCCCTCGGATTCTCCGTTTGTTGACTTCCCTTTTAGAAATCTGAATTTTTTATTTTTCTCTTGCTGCGTTACCAGTGGTTGCTCCTGCGGAGGAATTATACCTATAATTACTTTCGGTCGTTTATCAACATCTGTGACAACTTGCTGTTGTGGACTTTCGGGTATGGTTACCGAGGTAGTCGTCTCCTGGTTCGCTACAGTTGCCGTGTCGCGGAATGTTGCTTGCAATGCAGCTGCAGAGCTATAGGGCTCTTCTTCAATTCTGATTCGGGCACTGTTTTGTGTTATAGCGTTTCCTGGTGTAACGGTCTCAATTTTTGCCGGTATATCTTTACTTTCAGAAAGTGGTGAATTTACTATAGCCGGTTGCGCAGAATTTATTCCGCCTGACGGTATTGCTTTACCCTGTGTATAGGATGTCTGTTGGTAAATATATACTCCGGCCAATACAGCAACCGTTAAGGTGGCGGCTATCGAAAAGTATACCGGTCGCTTGGATCTTGTGGCAGTGCGATGGATCTCCATGCGAGCCCATAATTCGTCCTTGTTCCAACGGACAGGGTATTGCTCGGCTTCCTGAACCTTCAGGCGAATATTTTTTTCGGTGTTACGTTCCATAATGGTATCCTTCTTGGGTGAGCATTTTCTTTAAAAGTGCTTTAGCTTTAAACAACTGCGACCGCGAAGTACTCTCCGTGATCTCCAGCATCGCAGCAATCTCCGCATGGTTATAGCCTTCCACTACAAACAGGTTGAAAACCGTGCGGTAGCCTGTGGGCAGTTGGGTTATGAGTTGATAAACATCTTCAGCCTCCTGCTCGCTGAAAGCGTGCAGGTCGGGTTCCGGTATAGAGGCATCCAGACTCTCCGTCAGGTTAAAGTTGTGTCTTCTTCTCAGCCACATCAGCGATTCATTCACCACAATCCTGTGCATCCATCCTTCCGTGCTTCCTGCGCCCTGGTAAGTAAAGTTGTCAAGGCCACGGAATATCTTGGTGAAGGCCGTCATTAACACATCCTCGGCATCGGCATCACTTCGTATGTACCGACAGGCCAGCCGGTACAATCGGTCAGCATAGCATTTATATAATTGCTCTTGTGCTTTGCCGTTGCCCTGCTTACATTTTTTAACGAGGTCTTCTTCAGTCAAGCGGTTTGGGGGTTGTGGTTTTATAGATAGAAATGCCATCTTCGCAGCGGTCGTTGCCTGATCCCTGAATTCTTTTTTAAGATGTTGCTGTGGCAGGCGAAAGTTTTATGGGCAGGAGGAGGCGGTCGTTAGTCAAATTATAGACACTACCGTGAATGAATAGCCGTTTAACTATTAACTTTATCGCTGATGAATTTTTTATATCCTTCTTTTCTGTGGGCGCTGGGTGTGCTGTCTGTTCCGATCATCATTCACCTTTTTAATTTTCGCAGAACAACCAGGATCTATTTTTCCAATAACCGTTTTTTGAAACAGGTAAAGGAAGCCACTACAGCCAAGCGCAGGCTGAAGCACTATCTTATTCTCGCTTCCAGATTGCTGTTCCTGTTTTTTCTGGTGATCACATTTTGCCAGCCCATCATCCCCGCTAAAAATCAATTGACCAACGACCATGCTATTGTTCTATACCTCGATAACTCGCAAAGTATGTCGGCACAGATGGAAGACAAAGTGCGCGGCCTTGATGCTGGAATTGCTTTTGTAAAAAATATTGTCTCACTGTTTCCGCCGGATACCCGGTATAAGCTCATCACCAACGACTTTGCTCCGTTTTCGAATTCGTTCAAAACAAAATCGGAGATACTCGACCTGCTCACACAAGTGCGCCTCTCGCCTGTAAGCAGAACCATGCAGGAAGTAACAGACCGCATCCGCCAGCAAGGCGCAGCCCATGAACGTGAAGTATTCTGGATATCAGACTTTCAGAAATCAACCTTGGGCGCTATACCGACAACGCTTGACTCGGCAACGCAGTGGCACCTGGTGCCGATTCGCTTCGCATCTCTGTCGAATATATTTATCGATTCTGCTTATCTCGAAAATCCGTTTGCTGCCAGTGGCGAGAAAAATGTATTGCGTGTAAAAGTACGGAACGATGGTAAACGCGATGTCGACCAACTCAGTCTTAAACTGACCATTAACAATATACAATCCGGTGCCGCTACATTGGATGTGCCTCAAGGTGGTGTTGCCGAAACTACGTTTGATCTGGCCACCGGATTAACCGGACTCAACAAGGCACAGATAACCTTCAATGATTTCCCGGTAAGTTTCGATAACGAATTTTTCTTCGCGCTGAATTTTACCGACAAGATCAAGGTGGTAGAGATTAAAAAAGATAATGAGCCTACACCGGTCGAGAAAGTATATGGTAACAAGCTCGTATTTAGTTACCATGGTTTTGCTGTGAGTAATTTTAACTATAACGAATTGGCGCAGGCGGATCTTGTGGTTGTCAACGGACTGAATACTGTCGATCCTTCATTGACGAATGCACTGTCAGACTATATCAATAAAGGAGGAACATTGTTACTGGTGCCGGGTACCCAACCTGATGTTAACAACCTGAAGAATCTGGCGCAGGTGGCGCGGATGAACGCTGCTCCGAAAGGTGAACTGGCTGACCTGGACAGACCTGATTTTTCAAACCCGTTTTTTGAAAATGTGTTTGAAGAAAAATCGATATCACTCGCTATGCCGAAAGCTTCGCGTGTGCTCGACTGGGGCAACGATCGCGCGGCTATACTTCGATTTAAAAATGATCAGCCTTTCCTTTCACTGTTCAATCGTGGTGGCAAGATATATATACTGGCCAGTGCGCTCGACCGCGACTTCACTGATTTTCACCAGCATGCATTGTTTGTCCCGGTAATGTATCGCATCGCTGCGAGTGCGCGTAGAAATGAAACCAAACATTATTATACCCTGCGCGAGAATTTAATTACCCTGCGACTGGATAGTATAAAGAATGATGAACCGTTAAAGTTAGTGGGTAAAGAAGAAGTTATACCGGGCCAGCGTAAAGTGGGCGACCGTGTGTTTATGGAAGTTCCCAAGTTCTCGATCGAGCAGGGCTTCTATAAAATTGCTTCGCAGCGCGACACTATAGGCTTGCTCGCTTTTAACCTGGATAAGGAAGAATCGCTCATGGACCAATATCCGGGTGAAGAAATAAAAACAAGAGTGGGTGGAGGAAATAACATCAGCATTTTTACAGCATCAACATCCGATACTTTCAGCAACGAAATAAAGGAGCGATATTTGGGCACGCCCTTGTGGAAGTACGCATTGCTGCTGGCATTGCTCTTCATTATAACAGAAGTATTACTGATCCGTTTTTTGAAATAAATATTGATGGTAAAACTTAAACATATTAACCTGTGAAAACAGTTAGTATTGAATTACCAGAGAATATAAGCGAAACAGAATTGCAAATAATTCTGGGGGGTGAGCTATATGAGCGTGAGAAACTTACCCTGGGCCAGGCGGCTGATCTGGCCGGCCTTAGCAAACGCGCCTTCATTGAAAGGATGGGCAAGTATGGCTTTTCTATTTTTGGTGACTCCGTTGATGATTTAATGGCCGATATAAAAAATGCCTGAGATTGTAATTTCAGACACGAGTTGTTTGATTCTTTTAACGAAGATTAATGAACTCGATCTTTTTACGCACCAGCTATAAAAAAATAATTGTTCCGGAAGAAGTAGCACAAGAGTACGGCAGTTCCTTGCCCGACAGGCTTGAGGTAAGGGAGGTATCTCAGAATTCTCTGCAAAAAACGCTGCAACAGATTGTCGATAAGGGAGAAGCAAGCGCTTTCGCTTTAGCATTGGAAATTCCTGTTACGCTTGTAATTGTTGATGATCGGAAAGCCTGCAAGGTAGCCTTGTCATTAGGTTTTAACCGTCACAGGAACGTTAGGAGTATTTGTTAAAGCAAAAAGACTGGGATTGATACCTTCTGTTAAGCCAATACTTGCTAAACTTGCAGGAACAGATTTCCTGGGTATCCGAAAGGATTGTAACAACCATTCTGGAGCTAACGGGTGAAAAATAACAAGCATGAAAATTCTTATACAAAACGCTGAAATACTTGATCCCAATTCCCCCTTTCATCAAAAAGAAAAAAATGTATTAATCAACAACGGCCGTATTGCCGAGATCGGTGATAAAAATTATTCTGCCGATAAAGTTGTAAAGGCTGATGGTATGAAGCTGTCTACCGGCTGGTTTGACCTCGGTACCTATGTAGGCGATCCGGGACTTGAACACAAAGAAGATCTGGATTCCGTGTCTAAAGCTGCAGCAGCCGGAGGGTTTACGGAGATCGCGGTGCTTCCCAATACATCGCCTTCCATACAAACTAAAAATGAAGTAAGCTATATCACCCGCGGCAACGATACACGCCTCGTAGAAATCCATGCGATGGCAGCCGTAACAAGAAATAATAAAGGCGAGGAACTTACGGAAATGATAGACCTGCACGAAGCTGGAGCTATAGCATTTACCGATGGACTGAAGCCTATCTGGCATACCGATATCTTGCTGAAAGCGCTTCAGTATCTTCAGAAGTTTAACGGAGTGCTCATCGATCACCCCGAAGATATATGGCTGAATATGTTTGGCCAGATGCACGAGGGTATTAACAGCACGATGCTCGGCCTGAAAGGTATGCCGCGCATTGCTGAAGATATCATGGTAAGCAAGAACCTCGAACTGCTGGGCTATGCAGGAGGTCGTCTGCACATGGCCAGATTATCTTCCGGTAAAGCCATTGAACTGATACGTGCAGCGAAAAAGAAGCTGAACGTAAGCTGCGACATCGCTGCCTATCAACCGCTGTTGGATGATAGTCACCTGGCAGACTTCGATACAAACTATAAAGTAAATCCACCCCTGCGTGAGAAAGTGGATAACGATGCGCTCATCAAAGCATTGAAAGACGGAACGATTGATGTGATCTGCTCCGGTCATGTACCGCATGAAGATGAAGGTAAAGAGCTGGAGTTTGATCTTGCTGATTTCGGAATCATTAACCTGCAGACGTTCGGATCAAATCTCGTTTCATTGTCAAAGTCTGTAGACTGGAGTGTGTTGCTGGAGAAAGTAACCGTAAATCCACGCAAGTTGCTAAACCTGGAAATGCCTCGCATCGATGTGGAAGAGAAAGCTAACCTTACGCTCTTCGATCCGAATCGCTTGTGGACGTTGGATGAAAAAACAAACTTGTCGAAGTCAAAGAACTCGCCCTGGTATGGTAAAGAAGTTACCGGTAAAGTAGTGGCGGTGTTCAACAATAATAAACAGCGTATCGAGGACTAATGTCTTCGTATCCATAGGTATAGAAATGAAATCTCCCTTATTAAAAATATCCATTCGCTACGGGCTCGTTGCTGGTGCGCTTACACTTGTGCTGATGGTAGCGCTATATTATATAGGTACGCACCCGTTGATGATAGCTCCGTACCTGGATTTCAGAATTTTACTCTTTGGTATTTTTATCTTCTTTGCGCTGAAGGAAGTACGCGATTACTATCAGAATGGAGAACTATATTTCTGGCAGGGTATGATCGGTGCCGGCATTGTGGTTTTACTGGCAGATGTTATTGCATCTATAGGCCTTACGATATTTGGAAGTATAGAGAAAGAATTTATGACTTCCTATGTGACGGAGATGACGAAATACCTGGGCACTTTTTCGAAGGAGGATGTTGAGCGGATAGGAAAAGAAGTTTTTGAGCGTAATTTAAAGCAGTTACCTACGACTAACATCTCGGTCTTGGCAGTTACCTACTTTGTACAGGGAATTTCCATAGGCTTTTTTGTGAGTATAATACTTTCAGTAATTCTAAGAAGACAACCCAAAAACTAAAACTCTATGGAAGAAACAGCAAACCTTGCCACAGTACGTCAGTCCGGTATCCGCTATGGTCTAATCGGCGGTGTTGTATCAATTGCAATTTTTGTTATTATGATTGTTGCCCAGGTTGATATAACAGCATGGTATTGGAAATGGATCGGCTATCTTATCACTGGTGTCCTCATTTTTCTGGCCCACAAGTATTATAAGGAGAACGGAAATGGCTTCATGCCATACGGACAAGGAATTGGTATTGGCTTGTGGTTCGGTATTATCTCGTCTGCTATTTCAAGTGTCTTTACCTATATCTATGTTAAGTTTATTGACGCAGGTTTTATAGAAGCTATAAAACAGAAGTCGGTTGAAGATATGGAAGCCAAAGGTATGTCGAGCGAACAAATTGATCAGGCAATGAAATTTGTTGAAATGTTCACAACCGCTGAGGCTATGTTTTTAATGGGGATTATATTCGGAATAATCGGGGCAGTTATAATTGCTCTAATAGTTTCTATCTTTACGCAGAAGAAACATCCAGAACCGACATTTTAAACATGATACATCCGGAGATTTCCGTAATCATTCCGGCAAAAGACGAAGAGGAGTCAATCCCCGAATTATGCCAGTGGATAAGCCGTGTGATGCAAGCGCACGGCTTTTCGTATGAAGTGATTTTTATTGATGATGGCAGTTCCGACAGCACGTGGGAGCAGATCCTGAAAGTAAACGCGGCCGATGAACGCTTCAAGGGCGTTCGTTTCAACCGTAACTTTGGTAAATCGGCGGCATTGCAAACCGGCTTTCGCGCAGCAAAAGGCAAAGTAATTATTACCATGGATGCCGATATGCAGGATAGTCCGGATGAAATACCCGAGCTATACCGCATGGTAACACAAGATGGCTACCACCTTGTATCCGGCTGGAAGAAGAAACGTCACGACCCGCTGTCGAAAACTATACCTTCCAAATTTTTCAATTACGTTACCCGTAAACTTTCCGGTATTCCGCTCCACGACTTTAACTGTGGTTTGAAAGCATACCAGGCTTCCGTAACCCGAAACATTACGGTATATGGAGAGATGCACCGCTATATACCCGTGATCGCGAAATGGGCAGGCTTTACAAAAATCAGCGAGAAAGTAGTTGAACACCGCGAGCGTAAATTCGGAACTACCAAGTTCGGGCTCGAACGTTTTATAAACGGTTTCCTGGATTTGTTATCGATCACATTTGTGAGCAGGTTCCGCCAGAAGCCTATGCACTTTTTCGGAACACTCGGTACTATATCTTTCCTCATCGGTTTTGTATTTACCAGTAAGGTGATCTGGGATAAAATGGATGCGCTATATTTTTCCAAAATTCCGATCAAACGCGATATTACCGACCAGCCATTATTTTTCCTGGCGTTGGTAGCCATCGTTATTGGTGTGCAGCTTTTTGTTACCGGCTTCCTGGCAGAAATGATCTCCATGCAATCATTCTCCAAACGCGATTACCTCGTGATTGAGAAAGTAGGAATGGACGCAACCGAGAAGGTGTCGAATTAACGTTGCTGTATAACTATGCCGCCCAAGTATTCTGTCATTATACCGGTATATAATCGTCCGCAGGAAGTAGAAGAATTACTCGAAAGCCTTACGCATCAAACGGTAAAGAACTTTGATGTGCTTATCATTGAAGATGGTTCCACGGTACGATGCGAAGCCGTGGCAGACCGCTATCGCGATAAATTGTCCATTCAATATTTCTTTAAACCAAACACAGGTCCGGGCCCTACCCGTAACTTTGGTTATGCGCGTGCGTCCGGTAGCTATTTGGTTGTGTTTGACTCGGATTGTATCATCCCTCCGGGATACTTCGAAGCTGTAGATAAATCCCTTCAGGAAAATCAATGGGATGCCTGGGGAGGACCTGATCGTGCGCATCAGAACTTTACACTTGTGCAACGCGCTATGGGCTATACCATGGCGTCTGTATTAACAACGGGGGGTATACGCGGTGGTAAGAAGCGCGTGGGTTGGTTTCAGCCCCGGAGTTTTAATATGGGTATATCGCGCAAAGTATACGAAGCAACACAAGGTTTTAAATTCGACCGCTTTGCGGAAGATATAGAGTTCAGTATTCGCATGAAGAAGGCAGGCTTTCACGTTGGTCTTATTCCCGAAGCGTATGTATACCACAAACGCAGAACTAATTTCTCGCAGTTTTATAACCAGGTGTTTAACTTCGGCCGCGGTCGTGCGCTGGTAGGTAAAGTGCATCCTGAAGAAATAAAGATCACACACTGGTTTCCTTCGTTCTTTGTGTTGGGCACGGGTCTCATGTTGTTACTGCCATTTGTTGATATAATGCTTTTTGCTGTTGCTTTTGGCGGCTGGCTCTTTTACCTCGCGGCCATCTTTCTGCACTCATTATACGAAAGCAAAAACCTGCTCGTAGCGATTTTATCAGTGCCCGCTGCGTTGTTGCAACTGGGCGGCTATGGCGTAGGATTTCTCAAAGAACGCTTTAAAAGCACACCTTAAAAATCAGGTGTATAAAACTTGAATCAAGAGAAAGAGAGGAAAATTGCAATATTTTAAATAATATTGTTAGTAAACCTATCCTATCCTTACATGAAGAATTTTGCCGGATGTTTGCTACTGATAGCGCTCTCCCTTGTTACCACCTCTTTTTTAGTTACTCAATCAAAAGAATTAACACCTGGGTATTATGTAGTGGTGGCTGCTTATGCGCCATCTCGCGAAAGCGCGGCTCAGAAATATGTGGAAGAACTGCGGCACCAGGGAACCTCTGCCGAGTACGGATACAACGCCAGCAAGAAATTATATTTCGTTTATCTGAAATATTTTACTTCTCTAAAAGAGTCTTTATTATACATGACGGCTACACGCAAACAAGGTAAATTTAAAGATGCCTGGGTGCGCGTTGTGCCGGGTTATATACCTGCCTTGCAGACTACACCACCGCCTGCCGAAGTGAAACCTCAAGAGGCTGTTCCTCCGGCTAACGGAAATGAACAGCATCTCCAAAATAACAACAGTACAACTCCGGCCGGAACTCCGGATTCAACTGCGAGCGATACTATTGAGGTAACTGACAATCCTCCGATCGTGCAATACAACCCCATGACGTTGGGCAACACAGAAGTGTTCCTCAGTTTATACAATGCACGAAACAATCGCATTGTAGATGGCTATGTGCAGGTAATTGATACCGAACGATCAAAAGCTCTGACACGCGTAAAGGGAAATGAATACCTGTTGCTTCCTGATCCGAAAAGTAAATCCGGTCAGCTTACGCTGATATGCGAAGCGTTCGGCTATAGAAAAATACAGCAGGAGATAAATTACCCGTTACCGTTGGCAGATACCGTAAAAC
This sequence comes from uncultured Chitinophaga sp., assembly GCA_902168205.1. Lineage (GTDB taxonomy): Bacteria > Bacteroidota > Bacteroidia > Cytophagales > Cyclobacteriaceae > Ohtaekwangia > Ohtaekwangia kribbensis. The sequence continues at coordinate 312,385 of CABHOK010000018.1, forward strand.
CCTATATCGACCTGATGGGAACTACGCTGGTGGTAAACTTCGATTTGGTTCGCTATCACAAAGGCGATATCACTACGCTGTATAATGTATACTTCTTTAACGATGCAGCCGTTATGCGTCCGGAGTCTACATACGAGTTGAACAGTCTGCTCCAGTTGTTACAGGAAAACCCACGCTATAGAATACGCCTGCACGGCCACACCAACGGTAACTATCATGGTAAAATGATTACGATGGGACCTGATAAAAATTTCTTCTCGCTGGACGGGTCGAAGCAGGGCATGGGTTCAGCAAAAGACTTATCGTATAACCGTGCTTCGATTATAAAAGATTACCTCGTATCGAAAGGAATTGCCGACAGCAGAGTTGAGCTGAAAGCATGGGGAGGAAAGCGCCCTATATATGACAAGCGCGGCCCCAATGCGCAGAAAAATGTTCGCGTTGAAGTAGAGATACTCGAAGAATAAATTTGTTGGATTTCGTTGGAGCCCACTAAAAGCCCTGCAAAGGGCTTTTGGTTTTTTACATTAATTTTACGGCTGTTAAACGAATATTAAATCTTCCATTTTTACCTATGAAGAAAGTACTACGAAGCTTCTTTCTGATCATTAACTACAAAACACTCATCATTACAGCCCTCGCGGTTATTTCAACCTATATATGCTATCACACCGGACTTACCGCAAAATTCCCCGATATGCTGGTGGGCGTTGCAATTGTTTTTCCGGTAGTGTTTTCCATTGGCTCTGCCTACAACAGGCGAGAAACGGCCCTGCAGCGTTTCTCTGATTTTAAAGGACATGCTCTGGCTATATATTATGCCACGCGCGACTGGACTGTTGATAAAGAGCATGATCTGCCGCAGCGCACACGGGTTATCATCGAGTCGATGGTGGTGCTGATGCGCAGCATGTTTACTACAAAACATGAACACGATATTCAGAACAACGAGCGCAAAGTGTTTCAGTACTTTTCGCAGCTATCGTCTATGACGGTGGAGATGCGTAAGTATGGTGTGCAGAGTGGCGAGATATCGCGCATCAATCAATATATCAGTAAAATGATTATCGCGTTCGATAACCTGAAGATCATTCATGCCTACCGCACACCGGTAACGTTGCGCGCCTATAGCAAAGTGTTCATCTATATATTTCCGATCATCTACGGTCCTTACTTTGCCAGCACCTTCAACGATTTTTCTGCGCATCTTGAATATGTAATGCCTGTGCTGTACAGTTTTATACTGGTGAGTCTTGATAATATACAGGATCACCTCGAGCACCCGTTCGATGAAGTAGGTGAAGACGATATACGCATCGATGAGAAAGATCTGACAACGCACATGAACTAAAGCTCACAGAGTATGCAAGAGCCTGCCACTTCCGAACAGAAACGAAAACGTGCCAGGCTATACTTTATACTGGCTGTGTCTTTTCTTTTTGTACTGGCGCTGGTGTGGTCGCTCGGTGCTTTCCTGGTATACCTTCTATTGGGTATAATTATTTCTTTTGTCGTGTTAGGACTTCTCGCGTGGCCCTGGCAGAGACGTACGGGAGCGTATGAATACAGAGAACGGTCCTATCAAAAGAGTGGCCCGACTCACACATCATCAAAGGGATTTTCAAAAACTACTGATTCCGGAAAATATACTGAGCCATCTGAATCGAAAAAGAGAATGGTGGTTGCGAGTATCGTCTTTGTTTTTGTTTTTTCTATAGCGTTGGTAATCGTACTTAATATCGTTACATCGCCTGATGATACAGAGGCGCCCGATCAGAACTGGCAAACAGCTTTACAGTTTTACAACGAAGGTCAATATGACTCTGCCTATGTATATTACGACCGGTATAGATTACAACATCCGGATAACGTGGAGGTGCTCTTTGAAATGGGCAATACCGCCTGGAATATGCACAGACTTGATTCCGCTGTAACGATGTATGATGCAGTGCTTCAGAAAAATCCAGCGAACGAAGACGCCAGGATGAACAAGGCACGTATATATTTTGATCAGAAGAATTACCGCGCAGCTGAAACGGAGTTGACATCCCTGCTGAATCAAAACGCATCCAATCTTGATGCTATGCAATTGCTGGGCGATGTATATTATGACCAGGAAAAATATACCGAAGCGTTAAACTGGTATGAACGAGCCTATAGCAGCGGCCAGCGCAACAATTGGATATGTTACGTAATGGGATACCTGTACGAGATCAAAAACGATAATACCCGTGCAATAACACTCTATAAAGAAGCGCTGCAATACGATAGTACTGTTGTGGATATATACAAACGACTCGGTGATCTTATTCCGGGTAAAGATGGTGATCTATACCGGCAGCGTGCCGAAGGAAGACAGTGGTGATTGACTCACGATAGATCAGGATAGCACATCCTGAAAATCTTTCACCTTTTCAAAAACACTTTTCGCGAATGGACACAGTGGCAGAATCTTCAGGTTGTTTTTTCGGGCATGATCAACGGCAGCACCCACCAGTTGTTTACCTGCTCCTTTACCGCGCAACGCATCGGATACTTCGGTGTGGTCAATAATAATAAGTGCATCGCCTGCTTTGCTATAGGTCATCTCTGCAAGGCGTGTTCCGTTTTCGGCAACGAAGAAAGCTCCTTTGCTGCTGGATTGCTCGTGTTGTATCTGCATGTTGTTAATTTTGTTTATACCGGAACGCCAGAATCGTCATGATAACAAATAGCACCGCGACTACTCCCAACGCAATCCGTAATGTTTGCCAGTCTGCTATAAATCCGATTACCGGAGGGCCGATCAGAAAGCCGCTATAGCCCACCGTTGTAACCATGGCGAGTCCGACTCCGGGAGGCAGATCTTTTGTGTGGCCGGATATACTATACGCGATCGGTACAATTGTAGAGAGTCCTAATCCTACCAGGAAGAAACCAGCTATACTTATTATCGGTGTCGCGATAGAGAGTGTAGCCAGTAACCCTACCGTTGCAAGTATGCCACCGGCCATAATTATTTTCGCATCTCCGAAAAACGTGCGCATCCGGTCTCCAAGTAAACGACCAATGGTCATGGCAGTAGCAAATGCGGAAAGAGCTATAGGAGCCGTTGCCTTTCCGGACAGAGCAACATTCTCCATGAAATTCACGCTCCACTCCGACATAGCACCTTCGCCCAGCATACAACAAAAGGTAATGATACCAATGTTTACCAAGGCACGGTTGGGTAAGCGGAACAATGGTCCTTCATGTTTCAGCGAAGGATCAGGTTTATCATAAATAAGATTACGACTGGCCCAGGCAACACCGATCAATGAGAAGAGTACAATCGCAGTGAAATGTAAGATTAGTTCAACGTTCAGTTCTGCGAAGAGCGCACCACACCATGCCCCCAATGCCATGCCTATACTGAAGAAGGCATGGAATGAAGTCATGATCGGTTTTTTGTACTGTTGCTCGATCATTACAGCCTGCGCATTCATCGCCACATCAAGCACACCTGTGAAAATACCCATGACTATATAGAGTGCTATAAGCGCAGGTATATATCCCATGTAGGGTATAAGCGGTACAATCATGCAGTACATGATCAGCGAAACCAGCGTAATTTTTCTGCTGCCATTCTTAATGATAGCCCAGCCTGCAAAAGGCATGATGCTGACGGCACCAATAGAAAGTCCTAATAACACCAGTCCGATTGTACCGTTATCAGCAGAGTATAATTCCTGTATGCGTGGAAGCCGTGATACCCAATTCGCCAGTATAAATCCGTTCGTGAAGAACGAAATCTTAACGGCAATGCGGTTTCGCAATAGTGTACGCGATATGTTTTCTTTCAAGGCAGTATGATGATCATACGAAGATCACCTGAACGAATGACTTAAACAAAAACATATTTTAGGAAATGCTCTAATTGTTGTGCGGATTCACTGTAAAGCCTGCTGCGTTGCTTCCCGTAAGTCCATCGGCTGTCATACCTTCTACAACGATGCGGAAGTTTCCGGACTGATCCGATGTATAGAACTCCAACTGCAGCGTACCATCAGCATTTGTAACTGCTGACGGATTCCAATACAGCAAAGTACGCTGATCCGGCATACGACTTTGACGCTGCTGCTGACTTTCATATCGCGGCAGGTAGAACTCCCGTTGTAACTGGAGTCCTTCGTAATTCATCTTTACACTTTTTGGATTCAGTTGAAAGCCACCCAGGTCGCCCTGATAGGTAGTATAGCTTACAATGCCCGGGAAACTCAACGGGCCGAGGTAATAACGCTTCGTTACCACTTCAAGCTTGCGCACCCTTAATGGATTAAAAGCCATGATCTCGTCTTCATCAAAGATCGGTACACCATCGAGCATAATCAGCGGTGTATCGTTAAACACATCTTTGTGAACATGGTCAATCACCATAAAGTGAAAACCATCTTTTCGTTTGCGTACCATCACACCTGGTACATACTCACGCATTACTTCTTCCATTACCGGAAAACGGGTAAAGGCGTCCAGTATATATTTTTCATCGGGAGGTCCGTAAAATGCAGAGCTATCGGCTTCACGACTGGCAAGTTTTTCAAACTGATCACGATAGTATACATCCTGCACTTGCAAAGCAACGCTGCGGTCCAGCAACGCCTGGGCATGACTTGATGAAAGATGGAGTGGAGGAATAGCGATAGATGCAAAATCGGACGCAAACGGAGAGAGTATCTCAATACGATGCGTACTGTCGCGTGTGGGATTCGTTTGCAAAACTATATTGGCAGAGCCGGAAGACTTCTGCATCTCATAATATACTTCACCTTTGTCATTGCTGCGCGATCCGTATAGTCTTGTAATTTTACCCGGAGCAGCTGCGTATGTAAGTATACCTCTGGCAATAGAACCATCGGCATTCCTTACCATACCTTTCACGATATGGCCGCGGTATTCAGGGAGAAAATTAATAGCTGGATATTTACTGGCTACAACATCATTCCATTGAAATCTTCTCCAGCCGTGCGTTAACATCAGGTTGTCTGTAGCTTCTTTCACAGCTGCATCGTTGCTTCTATAGTATTCCGGTGATTCAATTGTGCCTTTCAGGTCTGACGTTAACGAGAAGTAGTCTGTTATGCTGCTGCCGGCTTCAGTAAAGATCGAATCAACCTTATATACCGCTACGGATAGATCCGATGTTTTTCCGCTGGTCCCTCGGCTTGCCTGCAGATCAACACGCACCCGCCTGCGATTGCTATATTGTGTTTGATCGGTCTTAAGATTAATGGAGAATGTTGACTCAGGTTTTTTGAAATATAGCCTTTCGCACAGTGGTTTCAGGTTGCCATCAAAGATGGTTATCTGGTTTATACCTTCCGGCAGATCTTGCTTTGAGACCGTAAACGTAGCAACTCCGTTTTTAATATACTTAGCCTCTGCTATCGCGATAACCTGTCGCGCGTGAATGAAGGCATATACAAATGCAGGCTCTTCAGTTTGTACGGTGCTGTGTACGTTTATATAAAGTGTATTTTCAACCGAGTCCGTTACACGCATGGAATACCCGGTTGATACTACTGCCGGGAACTTTACCGTTGATGCCTTGCCCGATGCTTCGCGAACTACCGCACGGTATATATGGCCAGGTTGTGGAGTAAACGTGAAACTGCCAATGCCAAACTTTAACGGATTGAATCGCGCCACGGTATCATTCTGTTGGTTGATAAGTGCTCCGGCAAATGCTATACCTTTGCCCGAAGCATTCGTAACGCGAAACCCGATCTTGCTTTTTACTCCGCCCACGAGCGTGCCACCTTCCGGAAAAAATTGTGCGTCCAGCGCAGCCGTTGGAGCCGCGGATTCATGTTCCAGTTTTTTGAATGCATTAACAACACTGATCGATTTATGGAAGAAGTAATCAGCACTGAAATTTTTCATCCAGCTTGTATACGCACGAATAACATAGTTGCCGGAGTTCAGGGTTGCTGGTATAAAGAGCGAACCATTTCCCTTTCCGTCATTCAACGAAACTTTGGTTTGCAATACCGGTTGTGCGGCCCGATCCAGTACTTCAATATAGGCCACATCACTTAATGCCGAAGGTTTGTGGAACGCACCATCAGTCAGGTATATTTTAAACCACATCGTTTCACCGGTAAGGTATCCCGGCCGATCGATGTGTACATATATCTTCTCCTGGAATCCCTTCTGGCGATAGCGATTAAATTTTATTTTCAGACTGTCCAGTGCAGGTTGTTGAGCAAAGGTATATATACCTGCAGTAAATAGTAATCCTGCAGTGAGTATAGTGCGGTATGTAGCGGATCTAAGCATACGTATATGTTTTATTGCCAGAATGCAGGTTTTGTAGTAGTACCTCCTTGTGTCCGGCAATCGGCACATGATTTAGACGAGTAAGTATATCCGATCAAGATCGGTCCATTGTTGGCAGTACCAATCAACTCATTGAAGTCCGGATAGTAGTTCGGTACATCCGCCAGCAACAGCGTATCGAGGGTACAGTTACCAACCGTTTGAAATGCTTTCAGGTGATCGGGAAGATCGAGCAGTCCGATGAAAAATCTTTTTTCCTGAACAGAGCCACCACTGAAATAACCCAGCACCGGTTCACCGGTATCGCTCACGTTATGAATATTGCCGGTCACTTTTCCGGGCTGCGGATCGAAAAGTCCGCCCAGGCTCTCCGTTGTTTTTTGAAGTTCCTCCCAGTAGTCGTACGCTTCACGGGTAAGTACGCGCTGCTTCAGCAGCATGCTATATTTGATGAACAGTTTCTGCGATCCTTTCGAAATATTAACAACCGGGAATTCGCTGATCATATCTTGCTGTAATTTTTCAGACGAGTTGATGATGATGTGCTTGGAAGACGTAGTTCGCCAGCAGCGATGTACGTATTCACTATACGGCCGGTCTATTATTTCTCCGTCTACCCAGATCAACCCTGATACATATACCGCTGTATATTCCCAAGTCTCATCATAGCTCCACTGGTAGTAGCGGCTGTCACCGGTGTCATCGTGCGTGGATACAACAATGCTGATGCTGTTGTCGCCCGGTATAAATTTCAGATCATCGATGGGTGGGGACTCTTTCAGCTCAATATAGTCTGATAAGTACTCCTTTGTATCGAATGTACGTACGCGAAGCCTGTATTTACTGCCCATGTCGATCGGTATGCCTGAGCCGGTATAATTCCCCGCCTGGTCACCCAGCAGTGCCGTGCGGTTGCCTTTGTCATCTTCCACAAAAATGGTAGCATTAGTTTCCGCAGGAGGAGAGTCAGTTGATGACAGCGGTATAGCGCGCGAGAGCTTTACGGTAGCGGTTCCATCTGTGCTGTTAACAAAACCATCTACTACCAGGTAGTTGGTGTCGGATTCAATAACCGGTGGTGCATAGGGTTCTACACAGCCTGTCAGAAATGCTATATATAGTAAGATCAGAAGTGAGTATCGGTATAGGGCTTTCATGATCTTTAGAATTTAAAGTTGTAGGTAATGGTTGGAATAGGACGCGCGAAGATTGACATTTTATATCCTCTGATTCTGCCATTCTCTGAAGTGAAATAAACTGAGTAAGCATTCTCGCGACCCCACAGGTTATACACTGCGAATGTCCACGAGCTGTGTGCGAGCTTCCGTACTTTGTGATTACCTTCTATGTTAATAGATATATCGGTGCGGATATAGTCTGGGATGCGGAAGGCGTTACGATCTGAGTAGTAAACACGCATCGATCCCCCCAGGTCATATTTGGCAATCGGTAAGGTGATGGGCCGGCCGGTGCTATATACTATATTCATCGAGAAGTTAAATCGTCTGCTGAATTTATAGTTACCGATAAAGTTTATAGCATGCGGTTTGTCATAGCTGCTCGGGTAATACTTACCACTGTTGATGGTTTCGCTGGCCGTATTGCCCAGTGTCTTTAGCATGGTGCGCGAATAGGTATAGCTAATCCACCCGTTTAATTTACCCGTTGCTTTCTTTAACATGAATTCCACGCCATACGCTTTGCCTTCTGCATTGAGTATATCGGTTTCAAGATGATGATTCAGCAGGAGGGAAGCGCCATCTTTGAAGTCAGTGGCATTTTGTATTTTCTTGTAATAGCCTTCCAGTGACACTTCGATCATATTGCCGCGCAGATTTTTATAGAAGCCAGCGGAAATCTGATCGCCAACCTGTGGACGGATATAGCTGTCGCTGAGTTTCCATATATCGGTGGGCGCAATTACGGTTGTATTGGATAGCATTTGTATATACTGTCGCATACGATTATAGCTGAACTTCAACGAAGCATTTTCAGATAAAAGATAGCGTACCGAAATACGTGGCTCCGCACCGTGATAGGTTGCTATAGGGCCTGAACCATATTGAACGGTATCTTGTATGGATGATTCCTGGCGTGGTACACCAGGTGCATAGCGGTATACTTCGCGCGGACCATAATTCTGATAGTAGGAGTAGCGGAGGCCGGCATAAACAGAGAAGGTAGGTGTTATATCAAAGTTCTCACCTACATATACTGCACTTTCTACTCCCTGCTCGTCTTGCAACACATCCGGAACTACCATGGACTCGGAACCATACGGTTGATAATTGCCGGGTGACAGATCGTACCGTGTAACACTTGCGCCCGCTGTAATGGTATGTTTTGCGTTCGGGAAATAATTTATATCTGCTTTTGCGTTCCATTGCTTGATGGCAAAGTCCATTTCAAAAGCATTGATGGGACTGGAGTTACTCGTTACTGCATATTCATACCGGCTATAGGTCCCTGTAAGTACACCGTATAGCTTGGAGTTGAAAACGTGTTTCCATTTTAGCGAAGCATTGCGGTCGCTGTAGTTATAGGCTGTATCCGAATTGAGTTTGAATTTATCTTTACTCATATATCCCGACAGGTATATATTATTGTCATCATCTATTTTATGACTGATGCTTGCGTTCAGATCGTAAAACGAAGCATCGCTGCTTTTCAGTTCATCTGTTTTTACACGATCGAGGATCCAGTCAGAATAGGTAGAGCGTACTCCTAACAGAAATGAAGTCTTGTCTTTTATGATAGGCCCTTCAAGACTAAAGCGACCTGTAATTGGACTGATGCCTCCTGAACCTGAAATTTTTTTCAGATTTCCTTCGCGTGTATGTACATCGAGTACGGAGGAGAGTCGCCCGCCATATTCAGCATTGATGCCGCTTTTATAGAGCTCTACATTTTTGAGTACATCGGGGTTGAACGTAGAGAAGAATCCGAACAAGTGCGATGGATTATATACTGTCGCATCGTTATAAAGTATCAGGTTCTGGTTCGTAGCGCCACCGCGGACATTCAAACCAACGGTACCTTCACCAACGGTTTGCACTCCGGGTAATGTAAGTACTACTTTCATGATATCCGTTTCGCCCAATGCCAACGGCATTTGCTTCATGGTTTTGATGTCGAGTTTTTCCATACCCATCTGCATGCCGGTTACACGCGCATCGCGATCAGATTCAACCACAACTTCTTTCAGCGGAGTTATATCTTCTTCGATCTCTATATCAAGTCTGCCGTTCGCATAAAGCATTACCTGGCGATGTGTATTCTTCATGCCGATGCTTTTCACTTTCAGTATATGTTGTCCTTTGGGAAGTGTAAGTGAATAATGACCGAATTGATCGGTAGACGCTCCGATCATCGGGTTCTCCACGTAAACAGAAGCTCCAATTACGGGCTCCCCTGATTTTGAATCCCGAACCGTACCCGCGATAGTGGCTTTACCTTGCAGGTTATCGGTACGCGGGCCAATAGTATATAATTTCTCTTCGGCAAGTTTTTTCTTTTTCTCGCGCTGTTCAAAATCCGTATAGTCAAAAGAAGGAGCGGGCCTCGATTTGTTTTCTTCCGGGCCAAAGAACTCGAGCGGAAGCTCCGTGAGGATTTGCCTTTCGCGTGTAATGTAAATCTGGTTCTGATATATATTGTAATGCAATTCGGTTCCGGACAGAATCTTGTCCAGTACAGACGTTACCTCTTCATTGGATGCATTAAGATCAACGGTAAGGCTATCCGTCCATGAAGCATTGTATGATAAACGATAATCGGTTTGTTCTTCAATTTTGCTTACAACCTGTTGGAAGGTTGCTGCCGAAAACTGAGCGGTGATGCGTGTTGCGCGCTGGCTATATCCGGTAGTAGCCATTACCAGGAGAAGAAAGAAGGGAAAGGGTAGTTTTTTAATCATGGGTTTGTTTGGCTACGGTCGTGGAATTCAGCCAGGCGGGTAATATACTCCCGGCGGTTTTTTCGGTATGGCAGTTTCTTGCCCTGCCTCACATATTGAACAGCTTCACGTTTCTGGTTTCCGAATAATTTTAGCAGGGCACCTTTACTTTTTATAGCATGGCACTGATTGTTCAGGCAGATATAGTAGCGTGTCTTCTCATCAAACTCGTGAACGATCTCCTGGGCAGTAAGTGTTTCCTGCAGAATCTTGATATGACGTGCGTATGCACTAGTCTTACCGTTGTAAAGTACTTCATAGTATCCGGGCGATAAGCTCGTATCAGGCCGATTGATAAACACACGCTGATCTGGCAATGTAAACGAGCGAACCTTGTCTTTGGTAAGTTTCATTACACTGCTGCTGTAGTACGTTTCGGTAATCAGTTGATCGGAAGAGAGGTCGTACAACAACGGTACATTTTCGTACAGGTAGCCATCATAATATACGGAACCGAACACCCAGTCATCTGTTCCGAAGTAGGGATGTTCTTCTTTCAGTGAGAGGTATAATGCGTAGTCACTTCCATTATACAATTGCGCCTGGCCTTGAATGGCATTGTTGTAATTCTTAACAGCGCTGTTGACGGCAGCGGTAATAAAAGTTGTGTCATTTTTAAATGACTGCGCGAAGGCTGTCTGAGCAAGAAGCCAAAACAGAACAAACGGCAGGAAAGGGGAACGTTTCATGTCAGCGGTTTGGGTAACCACTAAAATATAGCTTTGAACAGTAAACACGCATACCGCTGAGATAAAAAATACAAATCATCCCCATCGTAGAGACTATTTTAATTAAAGTACCAGCGATGTTGTTCGTCTATAGGTCGATATTTTGATAAGACATATCTATAAAACCTGCGACAATGTCTATGATGATGGAGATTGCCACGCTGCAGGAATCGGAATACAACGCTACCCCTAGGCAGCGGCAGGATGGCGGCCAGCGGCATTGCTGATCGCCATTTTATGCTAATGCTACTTTCGGATCATCCGACCTCAAATCGACTGAACGATCGCCAGTACTTGTCTTTGAAAATGCCGAAGCTTATTTCAAATGAGTCTGCGAATGTATGTTGGATTTCATCAAAGACTCTGGATGGTTTTCTGAAGTCTTTGCATGCAAAGAATATAGCACGTATGTTGTTTGATGTTTCACGGCCAACATTGAGGTAGCCTTCAAAATCCTGGAGTTGTCCGGTTATATTATTTTCAATATCGTCCAACAGATGGAGTGTTTCTTCATCAGGCAGTCCACTGTCCTCAACACCATTATAGTTTATTTCAATAATGGCGGTCCAGGGATGAGAAGCTTTGCTGTCCCACGCGAGTAGATCGGTATTAATAACAGCGATCACTGGTTTGCCCTCTTCTGTTTCAGCTGTAAAACCAGAGTAATTATCATTCTCGGTGTTATGGCGTAACCCTTCGTACTTCTCTATAAACTCTTTTTCGCGCCAGATCAGGAAATCTCTGAGCTTCAGTATAGGAACCAGTTCTTTTTCTGCTTCACTTTTCCCAACAACAGTTATGTTGTCAAATGCCGTTGCAAATCTTAGTTCACCAAGGTAATGTTCTAAAAAAATAGAGGTTCCACTGGAGATGGTTGATGCAGCTTTCTCGTCAAAATCATCATGGTATACAACTGTAATATCTATTTCATCGGGATGGGCCGGATCTTCGATCGCGTAAAAAGACAAGTTGGAAGTGTTGAATGTATAGCCACTCATGTCGATCGAAACCGAATCAATATCCAACTCTTCCTCGTCTATGGGTTGTTTGAGCGCTATAATTTTCCACCCCTTTATTTCAGGTGCAGACTGAACCAGTTCTTCCACGAATACTATATTTTCGATGACACCATCGGCAGTAAATGTTAGCCTGACTATACCATCACCAGACATTCCCGCTGTAAAATGATAACCATCACGAAGCTCGTCTAATTTCGGAGAAAGTATGTTGAAGAAATTCTCTTTAACATCGCGTTTTTCTTTAATGACTTTATAGAGATTCCTTTCGTTTTTCTGAAACCAATTCCAGAAATCATGGTAAGATTGGATGGGGTCCTCCTTTTTATGGAGGATGTTTTTGAGAAAGTTCATAGGTTGGTGTACAAGGGTTATTGAAACCATGAATATAGGAAAATGCGAAACGATAAATTTTACTCTTTCAAAATAAAATTTGATGTAGTATTCCAGTTGTAATTCCAATTTTTGTCAACGTCAATTCAGATATATTAGTCTTACTAAACCTATACTTTTTATGGATATCCGAGGATCTGGCAAATGGATTATCGTAGCGGGCCTGATTGCCCTGTGCAGCATCTTCTTTACATCGATCTCGCTCTATCATACACTAGGAATATACCTGTGTCTTATCGAATCATTCTTTTGTGCTGCTTTTCTGTATATCGGACTTCTGGGTATCGATTCACTCAGTGATATACCTTTCGTTACAGAGGCCGAATACCCGAAGCTCAACGATACAGCTACCATGGCTATACCTATAGTTGCATTTGTTGTTTTAGGATTTGCCATATCCCTTAACACAGACAATCGGCTTGATAACCTGTTAAAGGAGAAAGGCGTAATTACCACTGCGATGATTCGCGATGGCTTTCAGGTATCGAGACGTTCACGCAGAGGTGTTTCTACTACTTCTGCCATTCAGATAACATTCCGGTTGAAGGATGGGAAACTTTTTAATGCGAGCTCGGATGTAAGTGACGAAGTGTATGAAAATCTGGTGCGCGGGCAAGGTGTAGACATCATCTACCTGCCAGCCAATCCATCCCTCTTTAAAGTAATTATTGGTAATGAAAATGCCCAGAAGTTTGGAGGTGTTCCCAATCGTGCTATTGAATTCTCCGATCTTGAAAAAGTCCTCGCGCTGCATGTTGACAGTGTACGCGATTACCTTAGTACTATTAGTGTATACTGGACCACCACAATCGAAAAGAGAAATTACTACTATGCCAACGAAAGTAAAAATGAATTGATAGCCCGGAAAAATGATGGAAGCCTGATATACCGCGGCCCCATGCTTATGAATATACATACCTTCCTGAGCGATGTTCCCGTACTTGAAAGGACACAAGACACAACGGCAACCGGTGAGACAGTAGGCACCACGTTGCTTACAGAAAAATACCGGATGAAATATAGCCTGGATCTGGATGCCGGAATGCTCACCATCGAACCTCGTTAACTGGCGCAAGTCTCCAGACTTGTGCCACCAATGTCAACAGTCTCCAGACTGTTGGGGGTTATTTCAATACTCAAGATAATCTATTCCATACTTGATCCCTGCTGTCATGAAAATTTTGCGGAGCGCTTCGAATTTATAATGAATATTTAAGTTTGTGGATTGAAAATTCATATCACTTTTTCAATGTTAGATCTCTTGGTTATAAAATGTACTTACAGCTGTGTCGGTGGAAGTTTATACTCAAACACCATCTCACACTTTTTATCTTCATAACTGTGACTGATGATAGAAACAAGCCCTTCCCCATTGTAGCTATATACATCGGTATAGGTTCCTTTGTCCGGGCATTCGTTCACTACAGTTGCAGCCTGTGTTTCGTAACGCATCAGCTTGCCGGTTTGGTCGTACTCGTATTTGCTTTCAAAAGATATATTGGTGGTTTTATCGTGATAGCCTTTTTCAGTTAGCGGCTTCCAGCCCTTGGTATATTGTGTTTTGGTTGTAAGAAAGAGTTTACCATCAACGAAGGTTTGTGATTCGCCAGCGATGTCTTTATAAGTATAAATAATAATCCGTGATGAAGTTGCGGGCCCATTCTCTCCGTAGTAATACTGTGATGTTATTTTTGTGGTGCGTCCTGAGTTATCATATTCATACTTTGTGAAGTCGCTCATGATGTCGGGCATTACCTGACCTTTTGCGTTTCGTTTTTTTGTTTTTATGAGTTTGTCCTTCAGGTTATAGAAGTAGTCCGTAATTTCCGGTGATGAAGGTTCTGTTAATTTTTGTTCTGTGCTGTCCAGATAGCTAAAGGTCAACCGGAATACTTTACCGGAACCATTTCGGTCGAACTCATACATCGAATGCGGTTGTCCGTTGGGAGTATAGTGTATTCTTGCAATCACTTGTCCTTTTTGGTCGAACCTGAATTTCATTTCTTTATGGCGTGTGCCTGACTGCTGTGCTGAATCCGACAGGCTCGTATATACGGTAACTTCCGTTATGCCTTTCTTCTTTACAGCGAGGCGCGGAAAAATAGTTTCATACTCATCTCTGATTTTTAGCGATGAATAGGAGCAGCATTCGGATGTGTTTTGTGCCTGAGTCGATTGAATTAAAAAAAGTAATACGATCAGTGAGAGCGGTGGTCGACTTGAGTTCATGAATAGCTAAAAGAATATTATAGGGTTGAAGTTGTTTGATAACGGTTAAATCTTTAAAAGTTTGGGTTTTACGTTATTGCAAAAGTGTTTAAAGGATGCCACGTTTCCAAGATGTTGGGTTCTGCCAAAGCCACAATTTTCAAATATAGTTCTCAGATAATCTATAAAGGAGGTCTGATGTACTTCATTCAGGAGATAGCTATCAATGCTGCGATAAGGTGTTATTTCGATCCCATAAGCAGGCCCGCCACTGATGTTGTCTTTGTGCAGATAGTCTGCGCTAAGCTTAAGGTAAGGCTTATCATCGCTGTCGTTCAAATCTTCAAGCCAGTACTCATCGGTCACCTGTTCTATCACATCATCCAGAGGTGCAATTTGAACTGGATCTGAGCCTTCCCATAGGATATTTTCATCCGTTGTATAGTCCCACGCAAAATTGCATGAACCCACCTTTCTATAGAATAGCTGGAGCGAAAGAGGTACAAAGCCTATAGGTTCAACGGCTTTCTCCAGTTGCGTAATAAGTTTCGGAGCATTAGCGACCGGTTTATTTAGAGGGATATCGAAGCTATACTGTGCTTCCTTGTTAAAGTTGTAGCCCATGCTTAGAAGCTCGTGATAAATTATTTCAAGATTATAAGCCGTACGGGTCATCGTTTCGGTTACGACACCCTCTATATCCATATAGTATTGTTCTGTGAAAGCTGCTTGACCTAAGCTTGTGATATCGGAATATACTGTTGCGGTTTCTCCGTTTTTATAACGCTCTGTGAAATTCATGCTTTGTAGGTGTGGTGTTAACAGGTAAATAAGGCAATTATTTTGCTGTCGCATAGAGTCGGTGGTTATAAATGCTATCCTTGAATCACTCTGTTAAGCAGCGACTCGCACGAATGGGGGAGTGACAAGATGTACTTCGAAAAAGTATTTTTTGAATGTTTCTGTTCTTTGTAACATCTGTTTACCGATCAGCAACTCCGTAAAACCACCGAGGTGCTTATTTGGGACAAGACATACACGGCTATATCTTTTTTTGAAAGATAAAGTAAATCTTACAATCATGTTGTTCATGATATTAGTATCGATGCCGGTTGAGGTTGACTTTGGATTTTTGCGGCCGGTATAAAAACCAAATAATATGCAACCATACTTCGACACAGATTATGCAACTATAACGTACGATACGAATAGCCATTCACTTATAGGTACCTGGAAAATGCCGGCATTACCCAATGAGTTCAGAACGTACATGGATACTTTACTTCATGCTATGGAACATTTTAAAACTGGCAAAGTGGTAGCGGATACGACAAAGATGGGTACACTGCATCCTGAAGATCAGGAGTGGGCATCTACAGAATGGAATACAATCGCTATTAAGAACGGGTATTCACATGCTGCAATCCTGTTGCCTCAAGATGTATATTCTCAGATGGCCGTTGAAGACACTATGAATGCTGTAATGGGCACCGTAACCTTCTCGTATTTCGATAATATAGAAGGTGCTTTGAATTGGATGAAGTCCATCTGAAATTGCTGATATTTTTAATGGACTATTATACAGCATTCATCATTTCGTAAGTCACTAAAATAGAAAGCACCAGATAGACATCAATAGCGAATGAAAGTATATTTCGAAAGTGATTATTTCGTTGTAAAGTATAGTACTGCCATACATGCTGTGGTAAATAAGTGGATAACAGCTCCTACATCTGTTGAATTCAGGGAAGGCATGGAAACTTTATTGCAGGCAATGATATACTATAAAGCCGGTAAAATTGTTTCAGACACTACCTATCTGGGTACGCTTTTGCAGGAGGATCAGGAATGGGCTGCTTCACACTGGTATAGACGGGCAGTTGAGGCTGGCTTTTCGCACAATGCTATTATAATACCAGCTAATCTTTTCACTGAGATGTCAGTGTATGCCACGCTGGATTCTATAGAAGAAAACGTAACAACCATCCGTTACTTTGATGCTATGGAAGATGCCATGGTGTGGATAAAACACGTTTAACTGGCGAAAGTCTAACGACTTGTGCCACACATGAGGACAGTCTTCCGACTGTCCTATTTTTTTTTAAATGGCTAAGTATATAGTTACTTCCCCATAATCTTCTTCCGATGTGAAAGGCCCCACAGATGTAACTCGTCCATAACCTTTTCTAGCGACATACCATGGGGTGTAATAGAGTATATTACTGCAGGGGGAAATGTATCATAGACCTCACGTTTTATCAGTTTATTGATCTCCAGATTTTTCAGTTCTTTCGATAGAATTTTATCGGTAATACCATTCACCTCTTTCGACAATTCTTTGAATCGCTTCGGTCCTGATGACAACGAAAATAATATAAGCAGTTTCTATTTTCCTTCCAGCGCTTCCAACGCATCGCGTATAGAAAGCATATTTTTCGGACATCCACCTCTCGTCAACATTTTATATTACTGTTTTATTTGCCTTTACTATCCCGCAGGATAGTGCTATCCTTTGGGATAGTACTATACATTCAAAAGTAAATATAGATAGGTTTGCAACATCAACGAAGAAAAATATATAGCAAGATGACAAGTGAACCGAAAAAATCAAAAGCCCTCCATGTTGTGCTTTGGATACTGCAAATTCTGCTAACCGCCATGTTGCTCTGGGCAGGTTTTGCAAAATTGTTTGAACCGATTGAAAAGCTCTCTGCCATGTGGCCTTGGACAGGGCAGGTGCCGGTTGCATTCATAAAGTTTACAGGTATAGTAGATGTGCTGGGCGCGATGGGATTAACATTACCCTCTCTATTACGCATCAAACCAAAGCTTACGCACGTGGCAGCTATAGCGTTTTGTGTGCTAATGATCTGTGCAATCATTTTTCACATTGCCAGAGGAGAAGCTTCGCAGATAGGTATAAATATAGTTTTGATAATTATAGCCGCATTTGTGGCTTGGGGAAGGCTTACGAGGGCGGTTATCGGGTAACGATGAGCGTATAGTCTACTTTAAGACTATGCGCTGCCGCTAATCCAATAAAGGTGAGTGGTCATTTTTCTTTGTCGATTTTATCAACGGTACTATCCATCACTTTCATCTCTCCATTGACAAGTTTTTTGTGAGTTGCTAGATGCTATTGTTTCTATATTTTCTGTTTGCCCTATAAATGCGTTTAAACGATATCCCATAGCATCTACCTGTTACCGCTCTACAACGGATTTAATAAACTGGTTTCTGTTTCTTAGAAACGCAATCATGTAACGCTTTAAAATTATAGAGTTAAAAAATTTCCCCACTATACTATACGGAACTTCGTATTGAAATTTATCAGTCATTATAGTCTTGCCATCTTTCTCTTGGAAGTGATGCTCATGTTGCATACTCTTAAAGGCGCCCTTCAGCATTTTGTCTTCAAAGAAATATGGGCGGTTGAACTTCGTGATTTCAACTGACAACTGTTGTTTTATTCCGAAATGTGTTGCCTCCCAGGTTATCGTGTCACCTAATTCACAAAGTCCGCTCGTGCGGCCAGCTATAGCTTTTTCATTTGTCTGTTTTGTCGAGAGTTTATGAACATCAATATCGCGCGCGGCATCAAAACATTTGTGGATGTCGGCTTTTAATTCGGTTGCCAGATATATTGTTGTCATTTAATGTATCTCTTTCTCTGGATTTGCTATTGAGCATTAAAGCCTTGATACCCCATCAGAGTCACCTGCCTCCGGAGCTCTTCGCTGCATTGGATTTTCGGATTGCTTTCTTGTCCACTTTCGGCCATAGCGCCATAGCATGATCATGGCAAAGATGTGAAAAGACCAGTAAATAAACGTTCCTATTAAACGCCCAAAGCCATAGGCATCGCCCTTGAATGTACCGGCTTGCAACATTAACAAGCTGTGTGCTAAGGCAAGGAATGTTATAATATTTTTTATTGCTGTTAGCAGAAAAATTGCTGCTAAAAAGATAAATATATAGCCAAGTATGCGTTTCATTTTAGGGCATATCTCATTTGTCTTCCGAACTCTCTTCAATCAATTTGACTGTTGAATAAAATTCACTTCCAATCAATTTATCGAATGACTTGTAACGTCTGGCTCCTGGAAGCCAGTTAGCGTAAACCCATGCTTCCCATTCTTCTCCAAACTTAACCATAGGATTCAAAAGTATAACAGAGCCGTCAATCCATTCGGAAATTTGAAGGGTTTCATTCAGAAACGAAACTTTAAAGCACTCGCTTCTTTGGTCATCACCATACGTGAAATAGTCGTCTTCAGATATAGAGACGTCATCATGCTTATCGAATATTTCCAAAAAGTCCGGATCTTTCTTCTTTGTCCAGTCAATTTCTTCAACCGGATATAGACTGCCAGAGAAGAGTGATATTTGTTTGAAGCCATTTGTTACCAGAAGAAATTCCTTATAGGAAGGTGGAAGCTTTATACCTAATGACTTTTCTTTTTCTTCTATTGCTTTTAATTCAGCTCCGTCAAACCCTAACCAGTTGCTGGTTATAATGGACTTGTCGTAGTAGATCATGTTGTCTTTTACTTTGTTATGAATAGTCAGGCTGATTTTTTGAAGCAAATTAATCCAGTCCACTTGAGTTCTTTAAAATTGAAAATATAGTTTTGTTTCGCTGCCAGGAGGCACTTTTTACAAGGCCCCTGATTCTATTGTCTATCAACGCTATATTAATTAAATAACTTATTCTTTCGAAACGGAATTCCTTTCCTGATAAGATAAGCGTGATAGGCGCTTGGTATATCGTGCGTCCATGCCGGGAGAATCAGTGTGATCAGTATTCTGTCCAGGTGAGCGATCAATCCAACTGTGATAGCTATTGCAAAGGGAAGCCCTGCATAGCCGAATCCAATTAACGAAGTAAAAGCGATTAGTAACGTTGTCCCCCAGAGCTTTGAGAGAAATGCGTGTGTGCAGGTTTCTCTTTTAAATTTTAGCAAACTCACTACATAGCACATCGCTTCCATGACAAGAATTGTAATTACCGCTATATTATTATTTGCGATGAGATCAGGATGTAGCAGCCAGGTACTTACTCCTATAGAGAGCCAGAATAACATATCTGTCTGACTATCGAAACGTCTCAGGGCTGGAGACGAAACATCCAAATGCCTGGCAACAATTCCATCAAGTATATCGGATATTAAGCCCAGGTACATTAAAATAAGTACGATCCACTTTGCATCATCTCTTTGAAAATAAGTTAGCACTAGAATTACCGGTGCAAGAATAAGTCGGAATGTTGTTAATGCGAGGGGTACTTTTTTATACATGGTAATTGCATTAAGTGAGAGTATATTTCTATTTACTGATATTCGTTGTCTCCCCATCAGAGTCACCGGCCTCCATTTAAGTTTACCCACAAAATATTATGTCGAATTAATTCCATGTTTATATCCTTCGAGGAGTGATTGAAAATGGGCATAGCCTTTCCAGATCGTTTGCCAGCCCGGCAGTCCTTTCTGTTTCATTCCC
>CABHOK010000019.1 GCA_902168205.1 uncultured Chitinophaga sp.
ACAAGGTAGTATAGGAATGGTTATCCACTCGGATGAATTTGATGCTTGCATTTTGTTTCATTTGAGTCGCAAAAGTAAATGCCGGAGCAATGCCTCGCCTTTTACATACTTCTTTGTATGTAACCGGAAAAATTTCAGAGCGGGCAATATCTTTACAGTAATGAAAGACACCTACAACGGACGTATATACTACAGTCCGGTAGAATTAACCATGGCCTTTATTGGCGGCACATGGAAAATGCCAATCCTTCTGGCGCTTCGCAAACGCAAACTTCGTTATGGAGAGTTGAAGAACAACATTTCGCATATCACTGATAAAATGTTATACAGTCAGTTGAGAGAGTTGGAAAAGAAAGGAATGATCGAGAGAAAGATATACAAAGAAAAGCCACCGCGTGTTGATTATTACCTTACACCACTCAGCAAGCGATCGATTAAAGTAATAGATGCGCTTACTAGGTTTGGCGAACACTTGATGGATGCGCATGGAATAAGCAGTAAAAAATCGGAGTGAGCCAACAATTATATCTTTTAAAGACTTTCAGCATTGCGATTTGTACCCTGTAAGAACCACCATTCGCCGGGACTCTGATGCCCTGGGGCACACTGGTTCAGATTCGCATTCATTATATACTTTGCTAAATCAAATGCTAACATTTCAATTTAAATATACTTTATGTGCAGATAAGTCCGGTCAAATAACAAAAGATGACGCTGCAATGACGGAGCATACGATATATACTATGCCATGCGAATCAATCGGCAATAGAAATATGCAGGCTACGTGATATATTAGAATTCCCTGTGGTCGCAGGGTGGTGATCTTACAATAATCATGTTTAAGCGGATCCGATAAGCCAAATGTATAGTGTTCAGTGCTTTAGCAATTTGGTGCTCACATGTTCAGTCAATTACTATCCCTGACTTAGTGGTATCAGCCTGAGGTTTTTTTGGAATTAATGTTTTCCTATGACGTATATACTTACATGTATCCGGTTAAATATATACTATATATGGTTGTTTTGGATATGTATATGGAATATTGGTATATCTGAAATATCGACTCGTTATCGCTGATTTTTGCCTGCAACGCCAGCATTTTATTTCGTGCTTCGTGCTTACCTGTATTATTGAGGCACAATTCTAAACCATATCTATGAGAAAAATTTTATCCCTAATGCCCCTTGTGGGTTTTTTGCTATTACTCAGTAGCACATCAATGGCACAATGTACAGCGCCCGGTTGGGCCAGTTTGAATGGTGGCGTAACAGGAGGAGGTTCTGCAACGCCAACCGTAGTTACAAATTATACCGAGCTAAAAGGGGCTCTTACCTCCCTTACTGTAAAAGTTGTACATGTATCGGGTACTATTGTAATTCCCTCAGGAGGAAGAATCTTTTTGCAAGATCAATCGAATAAGACGATCTACGGTTTGCCCGGATCAAAGCTTGTATCGAACGATCTCACCAAAGATGGTTCCGGTATACTATATATAAAGCGATGCTCAAATATTCTTTTCAGAAACATGACCCTTGAAGGACCCGGTGCTTACGATACAGACGGGTGGGATAACATGACAATCGATAACAGCACGAACGTGTGGGTGGATCACTGCGAGTTTCAGGACGGCATGGACGGTAACTTCGATATAAAGAATGCTGCAGACTATATATCGGTAACATGGTGTAAATTCATTTACAACAAAGCTCCTATACCAGGTGGTCCGGGTGGTTCTAACGATCATCGTTTTTCAGATCTGTTTGGCTCAGGCGATGCCGCAACAACTGATCGCGGTAAGCTGCGTGTTACTATGCAAAATTGCTGGTGGGCGCAGGGTTGTAAAGCACGTATGCCTCGTGTACGTTATGGTAAAGTACATATAGTCAATAGCCTTTTTAGCAGTACGGTTGCGGCTCAATGTATTATGGCTGGTTTTGAGTCCGATCTGCTTGTAGAGCGCAACGTGTTCGAAAATGTCAAGTCACCTATCGATAAGATGGATGGTACATTTACCGCTATCACAACGCGTGGCAATATTTTTACCAATACTGTAGGCGATACCACAGGCCGAGGCACAGCATTTACTCCTCCTTATATATTGCCGGCAATACCTGCCGTTAATGTAAAAAGTAAAGTAATGGCCGGAGCAGGTGCAACATTAACCAGTCCGTCATGCAGTACAGTAACCACTGCTTCAGCAAGAAGCATCGGTGTAGAATCGGAACAACCAGCTTATCGTGAACAAGCCTTGAGTGTTTCTCCTAATCCAGCAAAGGACAATGCCACAATAACTATAGCGTTGAATAAAGGCGAACAGGCTGCTGTCATGATATACGATGGTCAGGGGAATCTTGTCGACACCTTTAGCACTCACAAGGCTACCGTGACAGGAACGCAACAGGTAAACTATGCTATCGGTAGTAAGCGGGCCGGTATATATACGGTTATTGTTATTAATAGCAAAGGCACAAAAACAACCTTTAAATTATTGGTAGAGTAAATTCATACGAAAACAAAAAATGATTTGTTGACAGAAAGAGGGTGTATGCCCTCTTTCATTTTTTTATACGCTTGAATGCAAATTATTTCTTGCGCACTTCCATTAGGTGATGCTCCTGCGATGCATAAGAGTATATACCTTTGATCGTATCATCAAAAAGTACTCCGAAAAAGTAGTCGATCGTTCCCCGAATTCGGATGTAGCCAAGGTCGTTTCCATAAAAAGAATTCTGCTCGACAATTTTTTCGTTAACAGATATTTCAACGGTTGATGTTGTTAAGAATCTGAATTTTAAAGTATGCGGCCCATAGGTCCCTTCCCAGGTTGTACCGACTATATTTTGAACAGTACTGTTGTTTAGTTTACATGATTGAATTTTATAGATCTGGTCATCTGCTTCTGTAAAATTAGTTATGTTGGACCATTCCATTTATAGCTTGGAAACAACACGCTTAGTTTTTTGTCAGATGTATTGACGGTACAGGTGCCAATCATCTTAACATTGCCGTGATACCACTCTATCGTGCCGTCATCCTTGAATGACAGACTAAAGGCTTCATCAAGGTCGTGATAGGGTACTGTTATAATACCCGACTAAATTTGTTATGGAATATCGTTTCGTTGATCTCTCCATCTGTTGGAGCATCGTCATCATCACTTTGGCAACTTTGAAAATTTAATAGAAGTAACAGATTTCGCCCCATCAGAGTCACCGGCCGCCGTTTAAGTTTACCCACAAAATATTATGTCGAATTAATTCCATGTTTATATCCTTCGAGGAGTGATTGAAAATGGGCATAGCCTTTCCAGATCGTTTGCCAGCCCGGCAGTCCTTTCTGTTTCATTCCC
>CABHOK010000020.1 GCA_902168205.1 uncultured Chitinophaga sp.
TCATAACGTGATCTCCTATAACTATGATTAAAACGCATTCCTGCCACTTGCAATGAAATACACCGTTCACCATTTAGCATGATTGTTTTGGACTATCAAGTTAATAGTTTTGTGGGTAAACTTAAACCGGTCTCCGGGACTCTGATGCTTACGAGCCTTCATCGCCGAAGAGATTATTTTGTTTCCAATGTAAAGATGAAGCCGTCAACTTTCTGTATGACACTTTTCTCAAACTGACCAGATAACTTTGTGTTGTAATTTGAATCACATGCAAACAGAACAACTAATCATCTCTTTAATCAAAGACGATCTCATCAATAGTAAACTTGTTAATGGTCTTAGTCAACTTGGGCTTTCTGCGGGTGATTATCACTTACACTTGAGCGAAACCATCTTTACCCTGATGGGCATAGATGGCGCTGAGGATGATGATAAATTACTGGATCACTATATTGGGCTAATCTCCGTTGCGCAAAATGTAGATCTTACGGATATAGCAGGACGCAACTCTGTATTGGAAAAATTGGCACATAGCATTTATATTGAATTGCTTCAGCGGAAAGTATAGGTTCATTAGCGACTCTAATGGGATGTGAAATTTTTACAGAGTATAAACACTCCAGCGCTGAGGTTGGAGATATAGCGATTATCCGTTAACGGCTAGGTGGTTGCTTTGTGGATTATGCCTCGAAGCACCAGAGTCGCGGAGGCCGGTGACTCTGATGGGGCGGTAGGATGGTGCTTGTTGCTTCTTTCTCGCAACTCGCGACTAAAAGCTCACAGCTGCATTCCCCAGCAGCTAGCAGCCAGAAACCAGCAGCCCTACTTCCTCTTCAGCAGTGCCATATAAAATCCATCAAACCCATCGCTTGGCCATACGTGTTGATCTTCGAGGAGTTCGAAGTCTGATGGATTGTTGTCGAGGAACTTCTTTACCTGTTGTTGGTTTTCGGAGGGAAGTATACTGCAGGTAGAATATACCATGAGTCCACCGGGCTTTACCATCTGGCAGTAGTCTTGGAGTATATGTTGTTGCAGTTCTTTTACATTGGTGATAAACTCTTCAGAGAGTTTCCACTTGGCATCGGGGTTGCGTTTTAGTACACCTAAACCCGAGCAAGGTACATCGAGTAATAAACGATCGGCAGAATTTTCGAGTCGCTTGATTACTTTGGAAGAATCAATCACACGTGTTTCGAGGTTTGTAACGCCACCCCTGCGTGCACGCTTTTGCAGTTCATCAAGCTTCCATTTCTCAGTGTCCATGCCAATGATGCGTCCTTTATTTTTCATAAGAGCCGCTATATGTAGTGTCTTGCCACCGGCACCCGCGCAAGCATCGATTACACGCTGACCGGGTTCTATATTTAGAAACGGAGCGATGAGTTGAGAAGCCGCATCCTGCACTTCAAACAGCCCGCCTTTGAATGAAGGAGCGATAAAAACATTTTGTCGTTCTTTTAAAAGCAGTGCATCCGGAAAACCTTCCACAGTATAGGTTTGTACATTTTCTTCGAGAAGTCGTTCGCGCAGATCTTTCTTGGTAGTTTTTAATGTATTTACCCGCAGAACAACTTGTGCTTCTTCATTGAGCGAGCTGAGTTCTTTATCCCAGAGCTTGCCAATTTCTTTTTCTCCAAGTTCATCCAGCCAGTCGGGTATAGATTCGCGCACCTTGCGAAATTTATCAGCGTTGCGTTTTCGCTTGGCAATTTCGTTGGGATTAACACCTTTAAATTCTTCCCATGCAGGCAACGGTATATCTTGCAGCACTAGAATAGCCCCTAGCATCTTCCAGTAATCATGTTCACCAGCCTGCGATATTTCGCGGAGTAACCTATACCAGCGCACAATGTCGTATGTTGTTTCAGCAATAAATCGTCTGTCGCGGGCACCCCACTTGGAATTTTGCTTCAATACTTTTTCAATTACTTTATCAGCATAGCGCTGCTCGCCAAAAATTTGTTCGAGTGCCTGTACTACTGCGTTGGTTGTGTTGTTGTATAGCTTCATTTTTAAGTTAGCTGCGAGCTTTGAGCTGTTAGCTGTGAGTTGTGTGGGAAGAGGGGCTGTGAGTTTGGTGCAAAGGTGCGAAAAAATGTGCAAAAATTAGTTGCTGGGTTCTGGCCGCTGGCTACAAGACAGAGCTACCATAGTCTTAAAAACTACAGGTTCATGGCAGTAAACGTGAATCCAGCAAACAACGTCTGGCAGCTAGTAGCCATTTCTCGTCATGTATATAAACAACCCTATGGCTACCGGGTATATCAGGAAATATAGAGGCGTAGGAGGTATGATGCGCAGTAACATAACAAACGGTGACAACAAAAGGAGAATACCGCTAATGATAATAATTGTTTTCCGGGAACGCTCAATCGGTTGTCGCCCAATTTCAAACAGGTGGTAGAGCAGGTAGGTGATTACTGCTACATTAAAAGCCATCAATAGAAGACGAATCATATTCGAAGATAGCCAAATTAGTTGTGAGCTTTGAGTTGCGAGCTTTGAGAAGTGGCTTCTGTTTACAGGCTACTGGTTGCTGGTCCTGTAGCCAGAAGCCTGTAGCTTTTGATCTCGCAGCTCGTGGCTCGCAGCTAATTCACTATCTTGCTGCGTAAAAATAATTTGCATTGAACGCCACAGAGTACGCTATCATCGTTGCCGGAGGAAAGGGCACGCGCATTAAGAGCAAGCTTCCTAAACAATTTCTGGAGTTGAGTGGCTTGCCTATACTCATGCATACGCTCCAGGCTTTTTACCGGTACTCTTCTTCTATCAAAATTATACTGGTGTTGCCACAGGATGACTTTGAGACATGGGAAGCTCTTTGTAAGAAGTATAATTTTACCCAACCGGTTATACTTCAAAAGGGGGGTGAATCCAGATTCCAGTCGGTGAAAAATGGTCTTGATAAAATTGAGGGCGGTGGACTTGTCGCTATACACGATGGTGTTCGCCCGTTGGTGAGTGAAGATATTATAGGGGCATCGTTCAGACTGGCAGCAGTACACCAATGTGCCGTGGCTTCTGTGCGATTGAAAGATTCCATCCGCATGACGGATCAGGATACAACCAAAGCGATGGACCGTTCTAAATTCAGACTTATTCAAACCCCCCAAACATTTCAGGTTGATCTTATCAAAAAGGCATACGAGGTAAAAGAAGATCCCAATTTTACCGATGATGCCAGTGTAGCAGAATTCTCCGGCCACCGCATATCGCTCTTTGAAGGCAGCTATGAGAATATAAAGATCACCACTCCGGAAGACTTGGTTGTAGCGGAGGCACTCATGGCGAAATAGCTGCGAGCTTTGAGTCATGAGTTGTGAGGCGTGTATGAGAAGCTACTGGCTTCCGGCTACTGGTCGTTTTTCCTGAGGCTATATATTTACCAGAAAAAAACGATGAGTTTACAACGCCCGTCCTGAAGCCAGCGGCCAGCACCATTAGCCTTAATAAAAAAGGTGGCCCGAAAACCACCTTTCTTAAATCTAAGATATATATACTATATCTCGCCTTTCTCGGCTTTCTTCTTTAGTTTTTCGTTCGCGAAGATCGCTACTTCTACACGTCTGTTTTGTTTACGACCGGCTTCAGTTCCGTTATCTGCTACGGGTTGATCCGGCCCATAGCCTACCGTTGTAATACGTGTACCCGTAACACCTAACGTTTTTAAATAGGTTGATACAGAAGCCGCACGCTTGTCGGATAACGTCATGTTATAGTCATACTTGCCGGTTGAGTCTGTGTGTCCTTCGATCAGGATGTTGGTGTCGTCATACTTGTTGAGTACACGCGCCAGGTCTTGCAGGTTGGTTTTTGATGTTGCCGTTACTTCTGAAGAGTTGGTAGCAAACTGTATACCCTGGTGGAAAGTAATTTTTATCCCTTCGCCTACACGCTCCACTTCTGCGCCTTCCAGGTCTTTCTTTAGTTCAGCAGCCTGCTTATCCATATACCGGCCGATCAAATACCCGGCTGTTCCACCAATGGCAGCACCAGCGATAGCACCAACGGCCGTGTTACCTGCAGCTTTACCGATGAGCGCACCGGCCGCGGCACCGCCTGCTGTACCAATAATAGCCCCTTTGGTTGCTTTGTTCATGTTCTTACATGAGCTGAACAGAATACAAATTGTTAACAGGAAGCTGAACAGATGCTTGCCCTTTAAAACATTTACCATACGTCTTTGATTGTGATTGTTAGAGATAGAGTGTTAAAAAAAAGTTTTGGCTTTGTATTTATAGATGTATAGAAAGGGTTTTCAGATTTTTTGAATGGCGAAAGAAAGGCAGAATTGGAGATTAATGGATAAATGATTCGTTTGACGACATAAATCGGCAGAAATAAATACACCTATACCGATAAACGATCAGGCACTTTTCCTTCACAAAAAAGCAAGAAGCCGACTTTGAAGGTCGGCTTCAGCAAGAATACATGATAATGTAAAAATGTTTGTCGGTGTCAGTACTCGTCTTCGTTGAAGAAAAAGTCTTCTTTGGTTGGGTAGTCTGGCCAGATTTCTTCTATACTTTCGTAAGGTTGTCCGTCATCTTCCAGTTCCTGGAGGTTCTCCACTACTTCCAGGGGAGCGCCTGAACGGATAGAATAATCGATCAACTCGTCTTTAGTTGCCGGCCAGGGAGCATCCTCTAAGTAAGAGGCAAGTTCAAGAGTCCAATACATAGTTTACGTCCTCCTTTTAATTTTTCGCAAAAATAAAATTAATTAGGGCATAGTCAATAGTTAGTACTCGATAGTATTAAAAACCAAAAAGTAACCCCATGCCGCGTGCAGTCAGCGGCTCCCCACTATGCACTATGGACTAAAAAAGCCATATTTGCGGCCATAAACTCAACGGCTAATTTTCTGAATTATTGAAATGAAGTAGCACTTCAGGTCATAATTTTATCAGAGACCAACCATTTTTACCAATACATACTCATGGCTGACGAAAAAATTATTTTCTCGATGGCGGGCGTAAATAAGATTTACCCGCCCAACAAACAGGTTCTCAAAAATATTTACCTCTCCTTTTTCTATGGAGCCAAGATTGGCGTACTCGGTCTTAACGGGTCGGGTAAGTCATCGTTGTTACGCATTATTGCCGGTATAGATAAAGAATACCAGGGAGAAGTTGTGTCTGATTTAAGTTTCTCCGTTGGTCTGCTGGAGCAGGAGCCGCAGCTTGACAAGACCAAGACGGTAAAAGAAGTGGTGGAAGAAGGTGCACATGAAATTGTGTCGCTGCTGAAAGAGTTTGAAGCCATCAACGAAAAATTTGCTGATCCGGCCGTAATGGAAGATCCGGATGCCATGGATAAGCTGATCACCAAGCAAGGCGAGATACAGGAAAAACTGGATGCCGTTAATGCGTGGGAACTTGATAGTAAACTCGAGCGTGCTATGGATGCATTGCGTTGTCCTCCACCCGATGCTAAAATTGAACATCTTTCCGGTGGTGAAAAAAGACGCGTGGCACTTTGCCGTCTTCTGCTGAAAGAGCCGGATGTACTGTTGCTCGATGAACCTACCAACCACCTGGATGCCGAGTCAGTATATTGGCTTGAACAACACTTGAAACAATATAAAGGAACCGTAATCGCAGTAACCCACGACCGTTACTTCCTTGATAACGTAGCAGGATGGATTCTTGAACTTGACCGTGGTGAAGGTATACCTTGGAAAGGAAATTACTCTTCATGGCTCGATCAGAAACAAAAACGTCTGGCGCAGGAAGAAAAATCTGAATCCAAGAGACAAAAAGCATTGGAGCGCGAGTTGGAGTGGGTACGCATGAATCCGAAAGGACGCCAGGCGAAAGGTAAAGCTCGTTTGAGCGCGTACGAGAAATTGTTAAGTCAGGAAGCAAAAGAGCGAGAAGAGAAACTCGAACTCTTTATACCACCCGGACCACGCCTCGGTAATAAAGTAATCGAAGCAACAGGTGTAGCGAAGGGCTATGGCGATAAATTACTCTATGAGAACCTGACATTCGCGTTGCCACCTGCTGGTATCGTTGGTATTATCGGACCGAACGGTGCAGGTAAAACAACGTTGTTTAAACTGATCATCGGTAAAGAGAAACCAGACGCTGGTAATTTTGAAGTTGGTGAAACAGTAAAGATCGCGTACGTTGACCAGGAGCACGATGATCTTAATCCGGAAGACAGCGTATGGCAAGCTATTACCGGTGGTAATGAGTTGATCGAGATCGGAGGTAAAACGCAGAACTCGCGCGCCTATGTTGGTAAGTTTAACTTCAACGGAACCGATCAACAGAAG
Organism: uncultured Chitinophaga sp.; assembly: GCA_902168205.1. Classification (GTDB taxonomy): domain Bacteria; phylum Bacteroidota; class Bacteroidia; order Cytophagales; family Cyclobacteriaceae; genus Ohtaekwangia; species Ohtaekwangia kribbensis. The sequence continues at coordinate 6,286 of CABHOK010000020.1, forward strand.
AAAGTAAAAGAACTCTCCGGTGGTATGCGTAACCGCGTACACCTTGCTATAGCTTTGAAACAAGGTGGTAACTTATTGCTGCTCGATGAGCCTACCAACGATTTGGACGTAAACACACTGCGTGCACTCGAAGAAGCACTTGATAACTTTGCCGGCTGTGCGGTAATTATATCTCACGACCGCTGGTTCCTCGATCGTGTATGCACACATATCCTTGCCTTTGAAGGCGATTCGCAGGTGTTCTGGTTTGAAGGAGGCTTCAGCGAATACGAAGAGAATAAACGTAAGCGCCTGGGCGATGATCAGCCACATCGCATCAGGTACAAAAAACTGGTGAAGTAAAAGAATATATATAGTCCGGCTGATGAAAATAAAACGCTCATCAGCCGGTAATTTTTTATAGCCATGCGAACTATCTATACTATTGTTTTACTGGTACTATCCAACACCTTCATGACGCTGGCCTGGTATGGTCACCTGAAGTTTAAGGATATGAAGTGGAGTCAGAATTTACCGCTGATCGGTATCATTCTAATCAGTTGGGGAATAGCGTTGTTTGAATATATACTGCAAGTCCCGGCTAACCGGCTCGGATTTAAAGAATATGGCGGACCATTTTCACTGGTGCAGCTCAAGGTAATTCAGGAAGTGATCACGCTCGTAGTCTTTATGATCTTCTCGTTTCTGTTCTTCAAAACCGAGACGTTTAAACTTAATCATCTGATCGGTTTTGTGTTCCTGGTGTTGGCGGTATATTTTATTTTCAAAAAGTAGATTATGGCAAAATTGAAAAACAGAGTTGTCTGGATTACCGGTGCGTCATCCGGGATAGGAGAAGCGCTTGCGTATGAGATGGCCAAGCAGGGCGCGCGATTGATTCTGTCGGCCCGAAGAAAAGAAGAACTTGAGCGTGTAAAAGGTAATTGTATATCTTCTGCACAAGCCAACATACATGTGCTGCCGTTCGATCTTACTAAAACAGAAACCCTGAAACTTACCACTGAAGCCGCCATCCAGGTTTTCGGACATATCGATATACTGGTAAACAACGGAGGTATCAGCCAGCGGAGTTTTGCAAAAGATACTTTGCTTGATGTAGACAAGCGGATCATGGATGTAAATTACTTTGGCGCTGTAGCACTTACTAAAAATATACTGCCACATTTTCTGAAACGTAAGAGCGGACACCTGGTAACGGTATCGAGCGTCACCGGAATTTTTGGAACACCGTATAGGTCAGGCTATGCGGCATCTAAACATGCGCTTCATGGTTTCTTCGATTCTCTTCGTGCAGAACTCTGGAAGGATGTAAGAGATGCTATTACCGTTACCATGATTTGTCCCGGATTTATTCATACACCCATCACACTCTCTGCTGTTACCGGTGATGGAAGTCCGTTAGGTAAAATGGACGATGCACAATACAAAGGTAAACCTGCCGATTGGTGTGCCCGAAAAATTATACACGCCATCGAAAAGAAAAAGAACGAAGTATATATAGGCGGAATTGAAACGTTGGGAGTTCGCTTTAAGCGGTTGTTTCCGAATTGGTTTGCCAGGTATATCCGGAGTGCGAAGGTTCGGTGATCGAGAAGACCGAAAGTCGAGAAGACGGAAAGGCAGGAAGTCGGGAAGTTGGATGGATACGACTCGTCTTCATAATATTGATATTGCTCGCGGGATAAACACTTAAAAACTTTTTCCGGCTTTCGGACTTTTTCTATCTTCCGGACTTTCGGACTTTTTCCATGCCTCGCTATCTATTTCTATGCTATCACGGTAAAGGACATTTTAATCCGTGCTTTCAGTTGGCGCGTACGTTGCAGCAGTCGCATGAGGTGCTCTTTGCTGGTGTGCAGTTCTTTTTTAAGTATATAACTTCCCAGGGATTTTCGTATTACCCGTTAAAGACCGTTCCGTTTGGATTAGGACTTGAAGAATGGATGTGCGAGCAGCAAAAACGCAAGCCGGTATATTTCCATGCATTGAAAGATCGCTGGAATGATGAACTATATAATAAGCGCGAACAAGAGCTAACAAAGTTGCTGGATACATTTGAGCCCGATGTAATTCTACTCGATACACACCAGACTACAGATTTCATCGTGCTATATCCGCTGCTGAAATCACGAAAGATACGATTGGCGCTGGTGCATGCTATGTTAACGTCTGTGCTTACGGATAATTTTCCTCCGGTGAATAGTCTTGTTTTTCCGGATGATCAGGCAGGTATAACGCGCGAGATAAATTTACTGAAACAGAAAAAACGAAATCGCTTGTGGAAACAGAAGCTGCGCTTTCTGGGCATGGACGATGATACGATTATTCACCGGAGGGTTCGTAAAAATAAAATACCGGGTCGCTATATAGCAGCACAGCAACGGTTCTATGGATTGGTGCTGGATAATTTGCAGGAGTTTATTTTTCTGCCGCGTGAATTTGATTTTAAAGAAGCCAGGATGTACCCGAACCAGCACTATGTAGGCTTCCAGGTAGACTACGGACGGAGCGAAGCTAGTAACGATGCCTATACTTCTGTCAGAACTAAGATCCTGCAAAGAAAAGCTCTCCATAAAAAACTTGTATACTGTGCCTTTGGTACGGTGCCCATTGATGATGCTCAAATATTTCTTTCATTTATAGATAATTTGATTGTCGCGCTGAACGATCTTAATGTAATTCTGCTGTTAGCCACAAGCCTCGATACAAATAATATACAGTATAGTGACGATATATATATACTTCCATACGTTCCCCAATTGGACGTGCTGCAGTATTCGGATGTTTTTATAACGCATGGCGGATTGAATTCAATTAAAGAAGCAATCGATCAGGCAGTGCCGATGCTGGTATATCCGGGTGAATCGGTGATGGACCCTCCCGGAAATTCAACGCGCGTAGTATACCATCAGCTTGGTTTGCGTGGCGATATGAAGACAGACTCCCCGGAAGATATTCATGGTAAACTCCATCAATTGCTGACAGATGGAAGATTTAAGAAGAACGTTGATGCGTTGAAACAGGTGAATCGGTCGTATTCCATTGATAAAGCGATAACACTTTTGTCAAGTCTTCCACCCATTGAATAATCAGTTATACTGTTGTATCTTTCTTCATGCACCCAAACGAAAGATTTATGCAGAAGTATATTGTTTATGCCGTTGTCTTGATTCTGACAGCATCCTGCACGATAAAACCTCCCGTTGAATCGCAGGGGACCGTTGTGGACGATACAGTCAAAGCGAGGAAGTACACCGAACAATACCGACCTGCTTTTCACTTTTCACCCGATCATAATTGGACGAACGATCCGAATGGATTGTTATACTTTGATGGTGAGTATCACTTGTTTTATCAGTATAATCCCTTTGGTAACAAATGGGGACACATGAGTTGGGGGCACGCGGTAAGCACCGATTTGCTTCGCTGGGAGCATTTGCCAGTAGCGATCACAGAATATACAGATAAAGCATCAGGCGATAGTACGATGATCTTTTCCGGTAGTGCCGTAGCGGATGTGAATAATACCAGTGGCTTTTTTTCGAAAGGCGGAGGTGGTATGGTGGATATATATACCTCACACGTACATCGTAACAACCAACAGTTAACGCAGCATCAGAGTGTAGCTTATAGTGAAGATCGTGGCAGGACGTTTACGCGGTATACTGACAATCCTGTGCTTGATAAAAAACTGAAAGATTTTCGTGATCCAAAGGTTTTCTGGTATGAACCGGAAAAGAAATGGGTGATGACAGTGGTTGTTCCCGATAAATTCAAAGCGCAGTTTTACGAATCAAAGAATTTAAAAGATTGGAAACTGCTAAGTGAATTCGGTCCGCTCGGAGACACTGCAAAAATATGGGAATGTCCGGATCTGATAGAGGTACCGTTGCTTGATAATCCTGCGAAGAAAAAATGGGTGCTGCTCATTTCGAACTCACATCCGCAAGGACCAACCTTTGTCGGTATGCAATACTTCGTTGGTAATTTTGATGGAAGAAAATTTACGCCTGAGTATCCGAAACAGTACCCGCTATACCTAGAATATGGTAAAGACTTTTACGCAGCTGTTACTTTTAACAATGTACCGAAGAGCGATGGCCGGACTATCTTGCTTGGCTGGGCTAACAATTGGGCTTACGGACAGGATATACCAACCGAGCCATGGCGAAGTGCTATGACGCTGCCGCGTGAGCTATATCTGAAAAATACAGCGTATGGTTATCGTGTGATTCAGAAGCCTGTTCGGGAACTGGCTGCAATCCGGGATGATAGCGTAAAATATACTCCGCCTGGTAAAGTGTTTCCCGGAAAAAGTTTTGAAGTCAATTATAGCTATACCGCGGGCAATGCCGCGAAGTTTGGATTTAAAATCATAACCGGTGAAAACGAGGAAACGATTATTGGCTACGACAAGAGTTTACAGGAGGTATACATCGATCGGACGAAGTCTGGTAATGTGTCGTTTCATAGTAATTTTCCCAGCGTAGATCGCGCACCGGTCAAGTTGCAGAATGGTAAACTGAAGTTGCAGGTATTTGTAGATAACTCCATCGTTGAAGTTTATATCAACGATGGAGAACAGGTTATTACCGATCAGATCTTTCCGACATCATCTGAATATAGCTTACAGCAATTTGCCGAGGGCGGTACTGCCGAAGCTGATATGCGCGTTTGGAAAATCAAATCGGTGTGGCTGGATTAAAATGTTGATTAGCTAATCTTTACCGGCTCACGCATACCCACCCACGTAAAACGTTTGGTAACATATTCAGGATTGGTGAACGATGCATTACCTGCAGGATTACCTCCGGTTACATGGAAGTCAGAGAATGCAGCATGCTGGTTCATATATATACCACCAATAAGGTTAAATGATACAGGTGTAGCGGCCAGTGACATTTCATCGGCAATCTTTTCTTTTACTTTGTTGTCCGTTGTATAGGCTCCGCAAGATATAGCACCGTACTTCAGTGCCATCTCCTGTGCCAGTGCTATACTTTGATCTGTATTTTTTGTTTTGATCAGTAAAGCAATCGGGCCGAATAATTCTTTGCTGAATACCTCTTTCTTGGATGCATCCACCTCAATAAGAACGGGTGTAGCTACGCGTGCATTTTTAAACATCGGGTTCTCGAACGTGCGTGACTTCAACCATACTTTACCCGGAAGTTTTTCGGCATCGGTAACACGCTCGCATGTCTTCTTGTTTTGTACAGCGCCCAATACAAACGGTCCGGCTTTTGGGTTGTCGGCTATAGCATTTACCTGGTCGGCCAGTTTCTGTGCAAATTCATCAAACGACACTACACCGGCAGCAGTCTTGATGCCTGCTTCCGGTATATAAAAATTCTGTGGAGCTGTACACATCTGTCCGCTATATAAAGCGACTGAGAAAGCGAGGTTTGCTACAACCTTGTCAACGTCTTCCACCGAATCAAGTATAACAGAGTTGACTCCGGTCTTTTCCGTAAATACAGTTTTACCCGGTAATGTCTCCAGGTAACTTCCAAAGGCTGAGTTTCCCGTAAAATCAATGAGCTTTACTTCCGGATGTTCCGCCAGTTCTTTTGTTATAGTTTTACTAACGGTATCTACCGCCAACTGACAAACTGATGGATCTATATTGTTTTCCGATAGCACCTTTTGGATTTCGGCAACCACAATAGCAATGGGTAAAATTGCACCGGGATGCGGCTTTACAATAACAGCGTTACCGGTAATAAGACTTCCATATATGCCGGTAACGGAATTCCATGTAGGAAATGTTGAGCATCCTATAACAACCGATATACCTTTCGGTACAGCACGCCACTCTTTGTTCAGCTGTATATTAAATTTACCCATGGGCTTGTCCCAAACTGTTTTGGATCGGAAGCGCTGTAATTCTTCATAGCCTGCCGCTATAGCTTCAAGTGCGCGATCAGCAGCATGTGGGCCTGAGGCCTGAAACGCCATCATATACCCTTGCCCCGTAGTATGCATGGTGGCATACGCAATCTCGAAGAAACGTTGTTTAACACGCTCCAGTGATTCCGTTAATATACCGGCACGATCGTCAACCGAAACTTTTCGCCATACATGAAACGCTTTCTTCGCGTTATCAACCAACGCCTGAACGCTATAGGAAGGATACTGTATCTTCAACGCTTCCTGCAGGTAAGGCGATTCTTCTTCGCCAATCCATGCTTCAGCTGCCGGTTGCTTCAGCTCTTCAAACTTTTTTCCAAGGGTCGCCTTGAATTTAGCTTGTGCATCGGCATCAGCAGTTTCGCCATATATAGCAGGTGCGGGATGTTCAGGATAGTATGCAAAAAAAGTTCTGTCGTGTAATGCTTTTACGGCATTGGTGATCGTTGCTTTATGTTTTTCAAAGAGGGTCATATATCTGGTTGTTTAGTAGTTTATTTTATTGCTTGCTGCCAAAAACTCTTTTTAACAATTCAGTTGTACGTGCCACCGGATCTTCGCGTATCTTCTTCTCTTCATCGGCTATCAGTAAAAATAATCCGTCCATCGCTTTCGTGGTAGCATAGTCATTCAGATCCGGATTTACCTTTTCAACAAACGGAATTCGATTATACTGTGTTACCAGGTCGCTATAGTATTTCGTTGCATTTACTTTGCTGAGCGAGCTCGCAATAACCGGCTGAAATTTTTCGCGCAGTTGTGCAGATGTTGTGCGCTTTAAATATTCCGTTGCTGCATTGTCTGACCCGCGTAAAATACTCCATGCATCCTGAATAGTCATTTGCCTGATGGCATTAACAAATATAGGTTTAGCTTCCTTGGCGGCATCTTCAGCACCCCGATTCAAGGTAAGTATAAATTTATCTACTTCACTGCCCAGACCAATCTGTCGTAATTTATCTTCTACTTTTTTAACATCCGGGGGAAACGGAATTTTGATCTTCGGATTTTTGAAGTAGCCATCCAGTTGCGAAGCCATGTCTGATCCGTTGGATATACCTTTTACCAACGCTTCCTTCAATCCTTCGCCTACCTCGGCAGTGGTTAATGGTTTTTCGGTGTTAAGAGCTTTGTTCACTTCGCTCATGGTCTGGTTAAGTTGAGCGGTGGTACAGGCTGTGAATACCAGCGCTGTCAGCATTGCAAATGTCGATCGTTTCATAAACTGTTTAATTCGCGTGAAAGGTAAATAAAAGTCTACGACCCTTGTAAACGTCCTGTAGTTTAAAGAAGCATTTTGGCGTGGAGATTTAGGTTCGCTGTAAACGGTCCGCAGTAATCTCCTGAATATTTTTACAGCCCGAAAGAGCCATCGTTAATTCGAAGTCGGCCATGAAATTGCGGAGTACGGTATATACACCTTGTTCACCGGCAAGCGCCAGTCCATATACATAAGGCCGGCCGATGCAAACAGCTTTCGCGCCCAGAGCAAGTGCTTTAAAAGCATCGGCACCTCCGCGAATACCGCTGTCAAGCAACACGGGTATTGTGCCCCGCGTGATATCATATATTTTTGGTAGCGCATCGAGTGTGGCAACAGCACCATCTACTTGCCGGCCTCCGTGATTGGAAATGATAATTCCATCCATACCGTAGTCTAATGCTTTGCGTGCATCATCAGCATGCAGGATACCTTTTAACAGTATGGGTAATTTTGTTTGTTGTCTCAAAAAAGTCAGATCATTCCATGTGGTGCATGGATTAGAGTAGGTAGCTGTAAATTTTCTCACGGCTTTTATCGGTCGGCCTGATCGAAGTTTACGCAGAAAGTTATTGCCGGGATAATTATTCACCATCTTCGCCAGTCCGGCTATACTCCTGAGCGTTATTTTTCTTTTTACATCGGCACCTTCGTCAGGTTCGTCCAGCATTTTTTGAAAAACAGGATCTGAAGTATATTGCGCTATTCCTTTACCTTCCAGGAAAGGCAGGTAGGCAAGTTCAAGATCGCGGGTTCGCCACCCGAGCAATGTAGTATCCACCGTTACAACGATGGCCTTGCAGCCGCAACGTTCAGCGCGCTGCACAAAGCTTGCTACCAGTTCATTCGATTTACTCCAATATAGCTGAAACCACCGCGGACTATTTTTCATAACTGCGGCACACGCTTCCATGGGGCGGCTTGCCTGGTTGGAAAATATATAGGGTATACCAAGTTGTGCCGCAGCACGCGCTACGGCAATATCAGCATCGTGGTGAACCATCTCCAGTACACCGACTGGAGAAAGTAAAAATGGTGACGGAAGTTTTTCTCCGAAGAGTTCAACAGAGGTGTCGCGTTCGCCAACGTTGCATAGCATGCGTGGCACAATACTATATTTCGTAAAGGCATTGCGATTGCTCTTGATGGTGTCTTCACAACCCGCACCTCCGGCTATATAAGCATAAGCGTTACGACTCATGTGTCGTTTCGCAGAGGCTTCGAGATTTGCCAGATCAATATTGACGCGCGGTAAAATGCCTGCAAAACCACTAAGGTATATTTCCTTCTGCCAGTCGGGAGCTGTGAATTTCATGCGATCGGTGATAAGGTATTCTCTAAAATAACCTTTACCAGCGAATTACACTATTCATCTTGTTTGTAGGTGTTTTGCGTTGCCAGCTGTACCAGAAAATGAATTACTTTCAACAGTATGCGATTATGTTTCTTCTGGTGAGGCAATGCAATTCCCGGCCGCAATTTGTGGCGTTTATACGGAACCATATACTACATCTCTCAGAAACGATAGATCATACCAATGCCAATGGCAGCCCGATACGGTTTTAAAGTAAAGGGTTCCTGGAGGGATTCGCTGGCCCGTATAGCATGTGTAAAGCTAGGTTGTATATAAAAATTCGTTCGAGTATTTACAGCAAGTTCCAGCCGGTATAGCAACTGATAATTAAAGTAGTTTGAAGAACGGTTGCTATAGGTGTCGCCTCCGCCTGCACGGAGAAAGCCTTTTTGATATTGCAGTCCGGCCCCGATCTTGTGCATCAGCTTATCTGTTTTTAGCCGATAGAAGAAGCCTGCTGATATACCTGCGTTGCGCATGGCATACGAAAACTCTTTTTGTTTGATGCCCGGTTTGATGATGTAATCTTCATCCGGATTTCCTTCGATCTCTTCTACGGCACCCGCGCTATATTTATACGTTATGGTTTGATTTTGTTGATAGTAGGAGAGACCCGCGTATACTTCTATAGCTTGGGTGACGGGTATCTGGAAACCACCATCAATCGAAAGTCCTAACCGGTTGGAAGAAAATATACCATCTGATTTTAACTCGGTGATGTTTATGGCGTCATTCTTCGCCGGAACTATTTTTTGGTAGGCAAGCGAAGGTGAAACGGTAAAGTATATCGCAGGGTGGAATTTTTTCGCGCGTTTTTTCTGCTGCTGTTCCTCTTTCTTCACTGTTTCCTTGTCTTCGATACTGTCGGTTTTAGTTATATTCTTTGCCGAATCCTGCTTCGCGATTTCTGAAGAATGGTTACGTGTTGCCGATTGATTGTTCGTTGTTTGATTAGCGTTGATGTTGTCAGCATTCTTTATGCTATCTGACTCAGCAGAGGTTGAAATACGATCGTTATTCTCTTGTGTATCTATAGTCAGATCTGTTGGTTTTTCGCTGGTAGTTTGTTTAGCGGTATATAGGTTGTTATTGCTATATTTCTTTTTGTGAACGTTGGATATGGATGTATTTTGAGCTGTAGATGTGTTTATACTTTCACTGTTTCCTGCATCTTGAACGGGAATGCCAGTCTTCCCGGAAGAAGTTTCTGATTTGATCTTCTGATTCTCAGCATCAGTGCGTGCGTCATGATGTTTCTTCTGCTCGTTAACAGATGCAGGCTCCCTCCCTCGGGTTAACTCTTCAGCAGATTTATGTGTATCAGTAGCGGAATTTATACCTGCAATTTCGTCCCTGGCGGGTATGGTATCCGTTGTGTTAACGGTAAACAACAGCAAGAGTACCAACACCACGGCAGAAGCTATATCCTGCGAGAGCTCAATCCACTTGCGGGCATCATAACGCGAAGGAGAAATGATAGCGGCAATATCATCCCAGTCATCTTCCGGTTCTTCGGTATAGTTACTTAACCGTGTTTTGATGTTATTCCAGAAATCTTTTTCAGGCAAGCTTTTCATAGCGCTTAATTCCGATACGTGTTAATTTTTCCTTGAGCAAATACTTCGCATGGTGAAGCTGCGACCGAGATGTGCCCTCCGTTACATTCAGCAACGTGGCAATCTCGGCATGACTATATCCTTCCACTTCAAACAGGTTAAAGATGATGCGGCAGCCTTCCGGCAGTTCATTGATAACAGAGATGAGGAATTCATCCGACAAGTTTCCTACTATACCTTCTGTGTCAATGCCTGCTATATCATAATCCGAAGAGGTATAGAGCTGCAGGCTCGTTTTCTTCGATTTGTGATAGTGATCAATGGCTGTATGTACCGCTATAGATTTCATCCACGATTCAAGCTTATTCGCGGTCTCAACCTGGTGTATTTTTGTAAAGATCTTGATGAAAGTTTCCTGTAGCATGTCCTGTGCATCTTCGCGGTTTTTTGCGTACCGCCTGCACAAGCCCATGAGTCTGGCCTTGAACAGGTCGTACAGGATCCGTTGTGCGGAAGCGTCCTTTTTTTTGCATCGTTCCAGCAAGTGTTGATATTGCATAAACAGGGGAGGTCTTCACCGCGAAGTGAAGACCTGTATTGGGTCGTTTTTTAGTTTTGTTTCAGGTCAGTGAATCGTTATCCCCACGCTTGCTTCCTTGCACTGTGAACCGTAGCAGACTTTATAGTAAAGACTGTCCGTAATGGTTGCTGTTGTATCCGGCACGATATAGTCTATCGCGTATGTTTTATAGAGCGATGCAGTGCCGTATCGCGGAGCTTTCGAGATTGAGAATGTATACTGTGAGCTGTCCAGGCAAAGCGTATCATTGGCGAAAACCAGCAGGCGCAGCAGGTTGGTAGTTAATGAGTCGGTGTTTACCGTATAGTGATCGTTGCGCAGCTGCCAGTTGCAGGCCTGCTCTTTCTCAATATATACTACACCAAATCCAACCTTCGAGGTGTCGGTCGGAGAGTATACTTTGTAAATGATCTTGTCTGTGCCGGTAAATGATCCGCCCGGAGTATATTGTATACGGTTGCCGCTTACAACCGTAGCAGTACCTGCATACGGAGGGAAACTTGAAGAAGGTTTATATACTTCTACAATAAGATCGGAAGAATCGCAGAGCACATCGTTCTGCAATACGTTTATAGTGACCGGGCCGGTAACATTATAAACAGAATCGTTGCGCGGATATATACCACACGGAAGTTGCGTAGTGTCATCTTCTACGATAATGATCACACTGTCGAACTTGATAAATTCGTTGCTCTCTGAATATATAGAGAAGGCTATGGCATCCTGTCCTCTTTTAAAAGAGTTGTCCGGTGAATATTGCAGGAAGCCGCTGCTTAATTCCGTAATGTTTCCATGTCGCGGCTGGCCGGAAATGTTCAGTCTGACGGTGCCTGACGTTTTTACTTTGGAGTACAGATCGATATAGGCAGAACCGTTGGGCAAAACATATACCTTGTCATTACTGATTTCTACCTGCGAGCCATTGGACGGATCATCGTCTTGCAATACATCGCAGGAGTAGTGGAGCATGGCGATTGCCGCTATCATAATTACCTGCAGCCAGTTTTTAATTTTAATCGGTGTCGGATTCATAGAGATGTTTGTTTATTAGGTAAGACTGGTTTCCTTTGCAGAACGTTGGAAGATGATTTGAAAATTTTAAAGTGATCTATGAAGACTATTCTGGCAGAACTGCTGACCATCGGTGATGAGATACTATATGGACAAATTGTTGATACGAACTCGCAATGGATGAGTGTTGAACTCAGTAATGCCGGTATAAAGGTAATTCGAAAGACAACGGTTGGCGACCAGGAAGGAGAGATCCTTACTGCATTTGCAGAGGCAGAGAAGCGCGCGGACATTGTGTTGATCACAGGTGGGTTGGGTCCTACGAACGATGATCTAACGAAGCCTTGCCTGGCAAAGTATTTTAACTGCGAAGTAAAGATTCATGAAGAAGCACTGGCAGAAGTAACGGAATTCTTCAAAAGCAGAGGTCGTGAACTAACAGAGATCAATCGCCAGCAGGCCGCCCTGCCGGTATGCTGCGAGAAAGTTACCAACGTGCTGGGTACTGCTCCGGGCATGTGGTTTGAACGCAACGGTAAAGTATTTGTGTCCATGCCAGGTGTGCCACACGAAATGAAACGGATGATGACCGACCTGGTTATTCCGAAGTTGAAGAAGACATTCAGTACTCCGGCTATATATCATAAAGTAATCCGTACTGTAGGTATAGGGGAGTCATTTCTGGCCGAGAAAATAGTGGAGTGGGAAAATGCATTGCCTCCACACATCAAGCTCGCATACCTGCCCAGCCTGGGGGAAGTAAAGCTGAGGCTTACCGGCATTGGTAATACAACGGAGGCACTGGTGAACGAAACCGAAGTACTCACCGAAAAACTGCGTGAGCGTATAGGACAATTTATATATGGCTATGGCGAAGAACCGCTGGAAGTAGCAGTAGGCAAGAGACTGCTCGATAAAAAACTGACTATAGCAGTAGCGGAAAGTTGTACCGGTGGCTACCTCTCGCACATGATCACCAGTGTACCGGGAAGCTCTTCATATTTTTTAGGAAGTATTATACCGTACGACTATGCTATTAAAATGAGACAGCTGGGAGTAAAACCCGAAACGTTAGAGCAATATGGAGCGGTAAGCGAAGAGACCATTCGCGAAATGGCGAACCTGGTGCGCGCTAAATTCAACACAGATATAGGTGTAGCAACAAGCGGTATAGCAGGCCCTGGCGGTGCTACGCCTGAGAAACCCGTGGGTACGGTTTGGATTGCATACTCCGATAAACATCAAACTGTAACACGAAAACTACAATTGTCGAAAGAACGATTATTGAATATCAAGATGGCGTCTATTGCGGTGCTGAACCTGGTGCGATTGAGTTTGCCGAAAGGCTGAGCGTGTTTAAGTGTTTACGTGTTTAGGTGTTTAGGTTATGGTGATGCACCATTGTTGTTAAATTAAACGATACGTTCAACCCTAACGAACCTCAACACATTAACACAAACAAGTATAGATCGCTTACTCCGATAAACTATTGCGGTATGGTGCGATTGAGTTTGCAGAAATAATTTTATACTTTAGCCTCATGAGGTCGGTGAAGGAAGAAACCACGTTGCTATATAAAGTCACAAGTGATGCAATCATTCTTCTCGGCTTTATCGATACTCGAAGTGAAAGTGCGGTATACTAATGTTTGTTTTTCTTTGGCATGTATACCTGTTTTCAGAATTCCGTTAGCTGAAAATATCTTCTTTGAACGTTTTCTTTCAAAGAGTTGGTCAGGCATGTGAAAAATCCAAAACCTGATTAACTTGCCACATCAAAAAACAACCGATTGAATCATGGCAGAGGTAGAACTGATCATGCCGAAAATGGGCGAAAGTATATTCGAGGCTACGATATTAACCTGGCTCAAAAAGCCTGGCGATAAAATCGAGCAGGATGAATCTGTACTCGAAGTAGCTACTGATAAAGTAGATACTGAAGTTCCATCCACTTATGCAGGTATACTGAAAGAAATTTTAGCGAAGGAAGGCGATGTTGTAAAAGTGGGTGCTCCCATTGCCATCATTACATCCGATGTTGCTGAAGGTAAAAACGCAGCAGCAACGGCACCGGCCGAAGGAAAGAAAACTTCTGAGCCTGCTGTAAAGGAAGTTGCTGTTGCACATGCTAACGGAGCTTCACACGATGCTGCTGATTTTAAATCGAGCTCACGTTTTTACTCACCACTTGTAAAGAATATTGCGCGTGAAGAAAATATTCCGGTAGCCGAGCTTGAAACTATATCCGGCAGTGGTGCAGAAGGTCGTGTTACCAAGAAAGATATTCTGGACTATGTACAGTCACGTAAGGTAGGAGCAACTCCTCAACCTGCCGTGAAGCATGCCGTTGCTACTACATCAGCACCAAAAGTTCAGGCTTCGATCAACGCAGGTGATGAGATCATCGAAATGGATCGCATGCGCAAGATGATTGCCGAGCGCATGGTAGACTCCAAGCGTATAGCCCCGCACGTTACTTCATTTGTAGAAGCCGATGTTACCAACATCGTGCAGTGGCGTAACAAAGTGAAGGGTGAATTTCAGAAGCGCGATGGTGATGTGTTGACATTTACTCCGCTGTTCATCGAAGCTGTTGTGTTGGCTATAAAAGATTACCCGATGATCAACGTGCAGGTGGATGGTGACAGAATTATCAAGAAGAAAGATATTAATATAGGTATGGCAGTAGCGCTGCCTTCCGGAAATCTTATTGTACCGGTCATTAAAAATGCTGATCAGTATAATCTTGCCGGTCTTGCTAAAATTGTAAACGACCTGGCCAGACGTGCCCGTGATAACAAATTGAAACCGGATGAACTCTCCGGGGGAACGTTCACCATTTCGAATGTTGGTTCGTTTGGTAATGTAATGGGTACCCCGATCATCATGCAGCCACAGGTGGGCATCATAGCCCTCGGGGCCATACAGAAAAAGCCGGCTGTTATGGAGATGCCGTATGGCGATGTGATCGCGATCCGACACAAAATGTTCCTCTCACATTCGTACGACCACCGGGTGGTAGACGGAGCTTTGGGCGGAAGTGTAGTGCGCAGAGTGGCCGATTACCTTGAGAAATTCGACATAAACAGAAGTATTTAGTACACGTGACACGTGAAATGACCCGGACGATTTCTTAAACCGTTCGGGTTTACTATTTTTAGGCATGTCCAAAATTATCTCTTTCATCAGCCGGAAAGGCGGTACGGGCAAAACCACCAACGCTATAAACCTGGCTACTACTCTCTCCAAACTTGGCAAGCGCGTGCTGCTGGTGGAGACGGATACCAACTATACCCTGAACACACTTCGTAAAATGGAATTGTTCAAGGCGAAAGATGGCCTCGCGAATTTCGAGATACTCGGTTCGCACGATCACCAGGTAGCCGATGAACTCATCAAACTGAAAGAGAATAAAAAGAACGACATCATCATTGTAGACAGTGCCGGTAAAACTACCGATGAAGGAATTAAAAAACTTTGTCTGGTGAGCGATGCTGTTATCGTACCAACCAGTCTTACACAAAACGATTTACTGGTAACCTATCAAACTGTAACCGATCTTTCGCCAGCACGGGAGCTTAATCAGAAACTTAAGATCATAATTCTTCCGAACCGTATTCACAGTTCAACCAACCTATATTCTGTACGGGAGAATCTGAAAAATCTCGATGCTATTATTTTACCGGTAATCGTACCGCAGAAAAATCTTTTCGTTAATTTCAGTACACTTGAAGCTGAAAAAGAATATCAGCCGGTAGCACAAGCCATTCTCAATCACCTCGCATGAGCAAGAAAAAAAATACACTGAAGGACCTTGATGATTTTTTAAAGCAGCAGGCCGCTACATTGGTGTCGCCTGCCAAACTCAGTGAGCAGATTGAAACACCTCCGCCACCTGCCGCGGAAGCTGCACCGGTTGTTAGTCCGCAAGTCACTACACCACCGGTCGTTGAGCCTGCACCTGCTGTTGTTGAAGAAGTAACAACCGCTAAAATTCTGGAGGCTATAAAAACGCTGGCACAAAAGGAAGGTACTACGGTTCAGTATAAATTGTATGATGTTATACTGCAAGCTGCTGAGACTAAAGTTATTTCATCAGCAGAAGATAAAATGCTGATCAATACCGTGCTTTTTCTGAAGAGTGGTGATAACTGGAAAGACGTTATTCGCGATTACTGGAAAAACAGATAGGGTATTACACGCGTAAGCCTGAAGTATACTATGATATATATATCTTGCCTGTAACCAGGTGTAGTTAATGTATGTAATGATTTTTTTGAACCGGTACACTTTTGTGATGCCGTTTTTTTTTATTTTTATCTGGTGCCGGATTCTTCGGTAAGTAAATATTTTGTGTTTTCTATTGATAATGATCTATAATATATATCTGTTTTGTTAAGATTATCGGTATATATTGTTGCTGCCTCATTAGTTTACAATGCCGCGTCATTTTTTGATGACCTATATTTGTCGGCGAATAATTGTCTTCTAACACTGCTATAGGCAAGTCAAAGAGAGTTCACTTTTTTGTTCCCGGTTAATGTGCGCTTTGAAGTAAAAGAAAACTTGTTTTGCGCGCGGTTATGTTATCCTTCGTAAAAGGAGCCGTGCAATTTTTTATATACTTTAAACTGTAGTGTGCATGCAAAGATTTGAGGAGAGAGGAGCACTTGTGGCGCAGCCTTTCTATTGGTTGAAATTTGTTTATTTCTGTTTTTTTATTTTTTTGATGTTGATATCGTTAGCTACACAAGCGCAGTCAACATGCTATGAAACCATTACACTTCCCAGTGATAGTAAATTTGGGGGAGGAGATGTACCCGGATCAAAACTGATTGGCAATACATACGGAGCCGGAGAAGGCCCTGGCATATATATAGTGGCTGATGGTGGTTATCGTCTGTATCTGAATGACGAATTGTTGGCCTACGATAATGCAGCCGGTCGTGTTCGTTTTATACCTATGACGTTCCTCCCGGGTAAAAATGCCATTTCAATTGTGGGTGTAAATGGTCAGGGAGCTCCCGGAGTATTGATGCACCTGGAGGAACTCGAGAAACCTTATGTTACGGACGCTGGCTGGAAAGTACTCAATAACCCGGCTGACAATAGCTGGAAGAGCCGATCGTATAATGATAGTGCATGGCCTGCCGCTACTGTAACTACAAACGGTACGCTGACAACATTACCCAGTGGAGGTTCTCTCTCTGCACCTGCTTTTCCTATAAAGTCAAAGGCAAAATGGATTTGGTCAGGCAACGCGAAAGATAAGAATGTTGTTCTTCGCTACACCTTCAATATCAAGGCTATCGGGTTTGGCGCTGCCACTACGGGTGGTGACAATAGCAATATTGTTATTGTAAAAAGCGAAGCGGATTTTCTGAAGTATATCAAAGACCCAGCCAGTATGGTTCTATTGATACCGGAAGGCACACTTGATTTTCGTAAGAAGCGAATTGAAACGAACATGCAGGTGTGCGAGTCAAGCTGTGAAAAAATGGGTACTTATTGTGGTACTACTCCTGCACTTCCTGGTCTTACCTATAAACGATCTATGATGAGTGAGAGCGATTGCAGCAAAGCGAATGGTAAATATGTATACCCGTATTGGTGGGAGCAGCTTATCTGGGTAGGATCAAACAAATCAATTATAGGTATGGGGCGTGGAGCTTCGCTGCGAGGTGCTTCTTTCTATAGCAACCAAACTGTGCTCGTACAAAATCTTATTTTCCGGAATCTGAAGATATGGGATGTTAACCCGCATATCATTGAAGCGCAGGGCGGCATTACGTTAGATTATGTAACTAAGCTTTGGGTAGATCATTGTTCTTTTAAATGGATCAGCGATGGCAATGATGTTTCCCATGCCAAAGAAGTTACGTACTCCTGGAATCATTGGAACGGGTATAATGAATTTCAGTGTAACGGTCGTGATTTCTATGCAGCATTGGTGAGTGATTCAGACGTTACGTTTGATCATGTATTTTGGAATGGAGGAAGTGGTCGAAATCCAAAAGCCAATATCAATGCGCGGGTACACGTTATTAATAACTATCACAAGGACAATGTTTACTATGCAATAGCATCCAATTCTCCAACGGCAGAGGTACTCGTGGATGCTAACTATTTTGACAATGTATGTTTCCCTACTTATAAATTTGCTGCGACCGGACGCATTTATTGTAATAAGAATATATATGTAAAGGCAGGTGGTTTTCTTGTTCATAATGATCTTGAAAAGACCGAACCGAAGGATGCTGTTTTTACACCACCGTATAAATATAGCCTGGATCTGGCCGATAGTGTGCCTTCGTTGGTGGCAGCGAGAGCGGGTGCCGGTGGTTCATGGGGAACTATGCCGCTTTATACAGATGCCGCCGGTTGGAAGAATACAGCACCCGATGTTTCTATTTCCTCACCCTCTTCAACAGAAGTATCGGTGTCCGCTACTGATGGTAATGGCATTGGTAAAGTTGAGTTCTATAGCGGCATAACAAAAATAGGTGAAGTTCTGAAAGCTCCTTATAATCTAAATGTAGGAGCTGATACCTGTACACGTTCCATTGTAGCAATAGTATATGATACAAAAGGACTGGCCACAACATCTTTGCCCATTACGCTGTGCAAGTCGCTGGTAGCGCATAAGTATCAGGTTAATAAGGGATCATGGCTCACGGGAACAAGCGCAACAGTACATGAAGGCGATACTATTAAATTTAGCCCACAACCATCCACTATATCTTCCGGATGGTCGTGGCAAGGACCTGGCAATTATACCGCTTCAACCCGTGCCATCCAGCTTTTTAATGTCTCGTCAGCACAAGCCGGGGTATACATAGCGACATTGTCGGATGGTTCGGGCTGTTCTGCTAACGCAAACTTTACACTAACAGTAACGAGCACCAAGAAGTATACACTTACCACTACGGCCACACCAACTGCCGGGGGGACTATAACCGGCGCAGGAAATTATAAAGACGGCACCGTGGTAACGGTTAAAGCTACACCAGCCACAGGTTATATCTTTACGGGTTGGAGTGGTGATGCTACGGGTACATCTACTTCAATAGGTATAACAATGGATGGTAATAAATCTGTTACTGCTACTTTCAAAGCTGTCTATACGCTTAGTACTTCAGCCAGTCCTGCAGCCGGGGGAACAGTGAGTGGTGCCGGGAGCTATAATTCCGGAGATGTGGTAACGGTTAAAGCTACACCAGCTGCAGGCTATATCTTTACGGGTTGGAGTGGTGATGCTACGGGTACATCTACTTCAATAGCTATAACAGTGGATGGTAATAAATCAGTTACTGCGAATTTCCAGGTAAAAGCTCCGGATAAATATACGCTTACTACTACTACTTTGCCTGCAGCTGGCGGTACTGTGATTGGTGCAGGAAGCTATAATTCCGGCGATGTTGTTAGTGTGAAGGCTATACCAGCTACGGGCTATATCTTTACGGGGTGGAGCGGTGATGTTACAGGCACATCTTCGTCTGTATCAATAACGATGGATGGTAATAAATCTGTTACCGCGAACTTCCAATTAATCAAGTACACGCTTGCTGCTGTCGCTACGCCAACTGCTGGCGGTACAGTGAGTGGTGCAGGAAGCTATAATTCCGGCGATGTTGTTACTGTGAAGGCCACACCAGCTACGGGCTATATCTTTACGGGTTGGAGCGGTGATGTTACTGGTACTTCTTCTTCGGTAACAATAACGATGGATGGTAGCAAATCCGTTACAGCTAACTTTCAATTGAAAGCTCCTGATAAATATACTCTTACTACTGCGGCTTCGCCTTCTGCTGGTGGAGCAGTGAGTGGTGCCGGGAGCTATAATTCCGGAGATGTAGTAATGGTTAAAGCTACACCAGCTACAGGTTATATCTTTACGGGGTGGAGTGGTGATGCCACGGGTACATCTACTTCTGTATCAATAACGATGGATGATAGCAAATCCGTTATTGCTAATTTTCAATTGAAAACTCCTGATAAATATACTCTTACTGCCACAGCTTCGCCTGTTGAAGGTGGTACTGTGAACGGAGCCGGAAATTATGATGCCGGAGCAACGGTAACTATTACTGTTACACCTGCAACGGGATACATCTTTACCGGCTGGAGCGGGGATATAGTGGATACTTCCCCTGAGGTAACCCTAGTCATGAGCAGTGATAAAACTGTTACAGCCAACTTTGAGGAGCAAACGAAAGAGAGCGTTACAGTGAAGCCACGAAAATTATTTTCGCCTGATAACCGCGGTGATGCGAGCACAGAAACCTGGGAAATTGAAAACGCTTATCTGCTTGACGGTGCTGAAATTGTTATCTACAACCGACAAGGTCAAAAGGTATACGCTTCCATCGGGTATAACACTCCATGGGATGGAACATCCGGAGGAAGACCGCTTCCTGACGGTGCGTACTTTTATACCATTGTATATCCTGATCATAGAAAACAAACAGGAAGCGTTACTATTGCGAGATTGAAGTAAGAGAAGCAAGACGTAAGGAGCAAGAATGTTCTTCTTGCTCCTTACTACTCGCGGTTCAGGGTTCGTGGCTCGAAGCTGTTTTGTATATTAGCGCCTCAACTACAAACAACGGATCATGAAATTCGGAACGAAAGCAGTACACGCAGGCGTGGAGCCTGATCCATCAACCGGGGCCATCATGACCCCTATCTATCAAACATCAACCTATGTGCAGGAATCTCCTGCCAAACATAAAGGATACGCTTACGCGCGCGGAGCAAACCCCACGCGTAATTCTCTGCAGAAAAGTCTGGCGGCATTGGAGAATGGGAAGTATGGCATCTGCTTTTCATCCGGCATGGGCGCTACAGATGCAGTGATAAAATTATTGAACCCGGGCGATGAAGTGATCACCAGCAACGACTTGTATGGTGGTTCATACCGGATGTTCAAGCGTGTGTTTGAAAAGTATGGTATCAAATTTCATTTCATTGATCTTACCAACGCGGCTAATATCAACACGGTAATCAATGCTAAAACAAAACTGCTATGGATTGAGACACCTACCAATCCGCTGATGAACATTGTTGACATCGAAGCATGTGTAGCCATCGCGAAGAAGAACGATGTTATTGTAGCGGTAGATAATACGTTTGCTTCTCCTTATCTGCAGAATCCATTGGATCTGGGCGCAGATATAGTGATGCATTCTGTTACCAAATACCTGGGGGGCCACTCCGATGTGGTGATGGGAGCTTTGGTATTGAACGATGAAAAGTTATACCAGGAACTTCACTTTATTATGAACTCGTGTGGTGCCGTACCCGGACCGCAGGATTCTTTTCTTGTGCTGCGCGGTATAAAAACACTGCACCTTCGTATGGAGCGCCATTGTATCAACGGAAGAAAGATAGCTGAGTATCTTAAGAGCCATCCTAAAATTGGTAAAGTATACTGGCCGGGCTTTACAGATCATCCGAATCATGCCATTGCTAAAAAGCAGATGAGAGATTTTGGTGGCATGCTTTCGTTTACCCTGAAAGATGATAGCATTGAAAAAGCAACTCAATTGATGGAAAGTGTTGAACTGTTTGCACTGGCAGAATCATTGGGCGGGGTAGAGTCCCTGATCAATCACCCGGCTTCGATGACGCACGCGAGTATACCGAAAGAAGAACGTTTGAAAAGCGGTCTTGTGGATTCACTTATTCGCCTGAGCATTGGTGTGGAGGATGCCGAAGATTTACTGGCCGACCTGGAGCAGGCACTGAATAAAGTATAACGATATTTACTATAGATCGAATAATAAAAGAAGCTGCCTTTCCGGCAGCTTCTTTATTTTATAACCAACCTCAAACCTATACCTACATCTTTACCAGGCGCGTGGTCTTGCCTGTGCATCATGTTTGTTATGGCGTAATGATCGGTTAGCACGGTTCTGTTCACGATGAATGCGGGTGCGCTCGCGGCAGGTTACGGTACCATCGGCCTTGGCTCTGCGTTCCATGCGATGAATATGGCGCTGGTCGTGTACGGCATGTGCCGTTTCTCTGCGGGTAAGCTCACCACTGGCAACTCCCTGACGAATGCGATGGCGTTGATTTTCCTGGCGTTGATCGATATGTGGTGTAGAAGTCTGCGCCTGTGCTATACCTGCAAAAGTCATCAGCAGTAATGCTATAATTGTGTGTTTCATATCCCTTGTTTGTTAAATCTGATGCTTAGACAGACACCAATCGTAAAGGTTTAATGGTTCAACTAAAAAATATAGGGTTGTCAATTACGCAGGAGCCCCTTATCTTGAGCCTTAATTTTATCTACAAGCAGTAAGCGTGAAGAGACTTCCACTGTTAATTACCATCGGAATAGTGCTCGTAACGGTCGGGGGCTATTTTATCTACGAGCGATTACTCGTTTCCAAAAATACATCGCCCTGGGAACTGGTACCTGAGTCTACCATTTTTGTTTACGAAGCCAACAACTGCCAGGCCTGTGTGCAGCAAATGCAACAGACCTCGTTATGGTCGGTTTTTCGTAAGGCTGCATTTTACCAGAAGTCTGCTGATTCGCTCAAGATGCTTTTTGATTTCATCGAGTCGCAGCCACGCAACTTACTCGTGTCGGCACATCAGACGCGTAAAGATGATTTTGATTTTGTATTCTATGTTCCGCTATATCAATCCAAGATCAAGAACCTGTTACTCGAGCAATGGGGTAAATTAAAAACCGATGAGCGCGAGTTTAACGGTGTGCAGATCCATGAGCTGAGTTCAAAAGGACAAATGTTTTCGTGGGCGGAGGTAGATGATATATGGGTTGGAAGTTTTACTCCGTTCCTGCTGGAAGACGTGATCCGTACCTATACCGGTGATGGTTCTACTTTTAAAAACCAGATATCATCGGTATACCAGATGCCGCATGTTAAAGAAGATGCTGGCAATCTATATGTCAATATCAAGAACTTCGGTAACTGGATCGGTTCATTTGCCGATGTACCTACCGATTTTGTTCAGCAGGTTGGACACTCGTCTCTGCTCGATATCAAGGCCGATGCAAAGGCCTTAACGTTTAACGGTTTCAGTATGGACAGTGCCAGCCAGGGATATATACTCTCGGTTTTTAATAACCAGGTGCCGGTTCCGTTTAACATGAAGAACTATATTTCATCGCGATCTATTATGGTAACGAGTTATGGTATCAGCGATGGTGCAAAGCTGGGCGAGTCACTCAAGGTCTATACGGATAAAAAGAAACCATCGCTTCAGGATTCGATCGCTCAATTGGAAACGTTAACCGGTGTGCAGGTGCAAAGCCTGTACAAAACTTTGGGTAAAGAAGTTAGCGTTTGTTACCTCGAAGGACGAGAAGGTAATCTTTCCAAAATCATGCTGGTGGAAACCACGAAAGCCGATGAATGGGTAAATGCATTTAATACCATTGCGCAGAAGACCAGTGTTGATACTGTTTTCTATGAGCGCTTCTCAGACTATGACTTGCGTGAGATACCGCTGCGTGCTTTCCCTGAAAAATTATTCTGGCCATTACTCTCCGGTTTTTCTTCAAGCTATTATACTACACTCGGCAATACGGTAATTATAGGTGAAGATGTAGACGAACTAAAGAATTTCCTGGATGATATCGATAAGGAAGAAACATGGGGAAAATCGGTAGCGCAGAATCAGTTTCTTGAGACAACGCTGCTGGAGGCAAACCTCAGTATCTATATCAATACGCCTCTTGCATGGAATATGGTGGCAGCATCGCTATACCCGAAGTGGAAACAATTTGTAGAGGAGAATCAGGGATTACTACAGTCGCTGGAGATGGGCGCTATACAGATGAGTCACCTCAACAACAGTTACTATACCAACATTACATGGGCAGCCGGCGAGGCTGGTACTGGTGGCGTGCTGGCAGAAGGTAAACAGGACGAGAAACGCGATAAACTCATCACTACATTCAGTGAGGGTATATATAAATTCTTTGTAATCCGGAATCATTTCACCAAACAGGAGGATGTACTGGTGCAGGATTCAACCCGTGCGATCAGCCTCGTGTCAGCGGATGGAAAAGTACAATGGAAGGTCGATCTCGATAATTATATAGCAGGCGATGTGGCCCAGATCGATTACCTGAAGAATGGTAAGCTTCAGTTTTTCTTTGCTACACCGGGCAAGCTCCACGTGATAGACCGCCTCGGTAATTATGTAAAACCCTTCCCGGTAAATATAGCGGAGAAGGATATCGAGTTTATCAGCGTAGTAGATTACGATCATAGTAAAAATTACCGTTTCCTGGTGTCTGGTAAATCCGGTAAACTTTGGATGTATGATAAAGGCGGAGAGAACCTGGATGGCTGGAAACCGAAGTCAGTAGAGGGCAGTTTGTTTGCCCCGGCACAACATCATCGCCTGCGTGGTAAAGACTATATTGTTGCCATTCGCGAAGATGGCGTGGTAAACCTGATGAACCGCAGAGGCGAAAGTCTGAAGAACTTCCCGTTGAATCTCGATGCGCGTCCTGTGGGTGGCTATGCAATTGAAAGCGGTAATGATGCTGCATCAACGAATATTGTCATTGTCTCACGCGATGGTTTCCGGATTAAATTCAATGTAGAAGGTAAAGTGGTGAGTCGTGAGTCGCTGATCAAGACAGTGCCTGAAGCACGCTTTAGTCTGGTGGAAGAAGAGAAAGGTAAAACATACCTCGTAATCCGACAGGAGCCACGACAGCTAACCGTAATGAACAGCGATCTGAAAGAAATTTTCGGAAGCGATTTTATCGGTAACAATCCGGCAGAACTGCGCTACTATGATTTTGGAAGCGGCAAGGTATATATTACAGTTACCGACAGAAGTCAGGATCTCACTTTTATATATGACGGACAAGGTAAATTAATCACCGCTATTCCGCTGGAGAGCAGCGCTGTATTGGTGCGCCCGTCCGGGCAGAGCCTGAAAGTATATAGCGGTCTTGGGCGTTCGCTTACGCTGCAGCCATTATAGGCCTGTAGTGCGGGGATGCTTTGTAGCATTTGTATTTTTGTTTGTACCTTCATAGCATAAACACCTTCCATGGAAGCGCAGAATCGGATCGTGGTCTTTCAGCAATTCAATAATGCTATCGAAGCGAATATAGTAAAGACAAAGCTGGATGCTTATGGTATACCGTGTTTCCTGACGGAGGAAAATCTTGCGAATCTATACCCGGGCCAGCAGCACGCATTTTTCCAGGTACGTCTTCATCTGTTTGAAACAGATGTTTCCGAAGCACATCAAATCGTTGGTGAAGCAAACTTTGTGATCGAAGACGGATCAACCCTGGTATGCCCGCAATGCCAGTCGCGCAGTATAGAGCGCGACTTTCCGCGAAAACTTAACGATCAATTTTTAGCGGGTCTGAATATACTGTTCTTCGGAATATTCTTTCCTGACCGCAAAGTGAACCGATGTGCGGATTGTCAGCATGAATTTTAGGTTGAGTGTCATCGCTACGCTTGTAAATCGTTCGATCCATCATTACTTTAGTAGCTAGAATGTACTGAAACTATGTCTGTTAAAACGATTGTAGGAATTATGGGCCCCGGTGAAAATGCCACTCCGGAAGATAACGAAATGGCATTTGAGCTTGGCCGCGCCATCGCTAAAAATGGCTGGGTGGTTTTAACAGGCGGCCGCAGCTTTGGTGTGATGGATGCAGCCATGAAAGGTGCACGTGATGCCGGTGGACTCACTATTGGTGTGCTGCCGGACAGCAACGATCGTAACTCTTCCGAGAATGCCCAGATCAGAATTGTTACCGGTATGGGTAGTGCACGCAACCTGATCAACGTGTTGTCAAGCAACATCATTGTGGTGTTGGGTATGGCAGCGGGCACAGCATCAGAAGTAGCGCTGGCGGTGAAGTCTAACAAAAAAGTTATACTCCTGAATCAGGACGAGATCACCATCCGATTCTTTAAAAATATAGGCACATATCGTGTCATGGTTGCCAAAACTGTTGATGAGGTTGTCTTCCAGATTAAAGATTACCTGGCGGTACACAAAGCCGGGTTAACTACACACGAATAATTCCTTTTATAAGGCTATAAAAAAAAGAAGGAGGCTCTCCAGGGAGCCTCCCAAGATTCTTTTTTCTTTACCTTCGCCAGTATTACCTGGAATCAGGCTGTAAGAGTATATTCTCAGCTTTTTATCCAAGATTCGCATCTCAGTTAAAGGAAGCACCCCTAAAGACGAAAGAAATCTGTTGTCTGTAATCATTAAAATATAGTACCAGTCCACAGTCTGTTTTTCTATTGCATGCTGTTGTAGCATCGCGAGAAATGAATTTCTCATAGTGTGTAACGGGTTTCATACTTTGAGTATACGGTCCTGTATGTATATAAACAAAGAAAGGGCTCATGGGAGCCCTTCTTGATCTTCTCCTGCTTTTTATTCAAATTCCAGTGTCAGTGAAAAATGAAAAAGGCTGATGGAGATAATCGGTATACTTTAGTTTTATAGGCTATATTTTTCTTCTGCCTACATTTTCTTTCAATCCATTTATACCTTGCGAAGCTTCTGCGGCAGCGTCTTCAGCTTCTTCTGTTACGCGGTCTTTTATCTCCGCGAGGTAACTCTTCCCTTTGCCCATCCATTGCGAAATTTCGTCCAGCCAATCGTCAGTGGTCTTCTTGATATTCTTGCGAAGGTCTTCTCCCTTTTCAGGTGCAATGAGCATGCCGACAATGACGCCTGCGGCTGCAGCGCCCAAAATGCCGATAACTACTTTTGATGTTGAATTCATGGTCGTTAAAAATTTAAAGTGGTAATTATATACTTTGTTCACA
Organism: uncultured Chitinophaga sp.; assembly: GCA_902168205.1. Lineage (GTDB taxonomy): Bacteria > Bacteroidota > Bacteroidia > Cytophagales > Cyclobacteriaceae > Ohtaekwangia > Ohtaekwangia kribbensis. Next base: position 32,764 of record CABHOK010000020.1, read on the forward strand.
CGCTTTCACTTTGTTAAGGTGGGCGCGTAAGTCTGGTAATTTCTGATCAATTAATATTTTCAGATCAGCGTCTTTTGTTTTCTCAAGCCGCGATTCAAATTCACGGATGTTCTCTTCATGTTGATCAACCATCGCCTTGCACCACTCGCGATTGAATTCCTTAACATCGTCTTCTTTGGTAAGGTCTTCAATCTTTCGCTTCGCATCATCTTCTTCTTCACTGGGCACTGTAATGGCTTTCAGGCTGGCAAAAGTTTGCAGCTCTTCCAGCATTTTACTGTGTTCTTTCTCCAGTAGTTGGGCTACTTCTTTGATCTGTGTATTGTCTGATTTTTGCGCGGCCAGTTTTGCCAAAGTTATTTCAGCATAATTGGCGGCTACAGTCTCCGCTACAAAGTCAGCATCGTTCTCTTCTTTCTGATCGCTGAATTTTTCTTCGTTAGCTTCTGAGGCAATTTCATTTGTATCGGTAGATTCTTTTTTGCCACACGAAACGGCCATCATCCCGGCAAACACAAATGGTATAATTCTATGAACAACTTTCATCGCTTGCTGAATTAAATAGATATAGATCAATGTGTGTGCGCGTACTGATCGCGATAATTCTTGATCTTGTCGTGCGATTGCTTGATGGAACTGCGCTGACTCTCTACAAGAGTTCTTACGCCAACCGGCCACTCAAAGTTTTCGCTTAGTGCATCTTTGTAAGATTCAAGTGCGCGATCTTCGCCAAATTCACATAGCTGCAGGGCAGCCAGTACATCGTCTGTTGAAAATGTACTCTTTACATCCATCCACGCGCGGTATACATCGCCTGCTGCAGTTGTATCTTTCGCGGGAGTTCCTCCAAGACGCACTACAGCATCTGCTAAACTGCTTTTATACGATCGGCTGTCTTCAGCCATTTTTGAAAAGAGTGATTTAACTTCAAAGTCTGTAGTATCCTTGATCTCATCAGCCGCCTTTTGATATCCCTTTATACGATCAAGATTCGTGCGGATCAGGTCATTCAGTATACTGGTGACCCTTTCATTTTCATTCGTTTTCATAATTACAATTTTTTTAAGTACGATAACGGCCAGCACTTGCCGGCTTGCGATGAACGGTTCAAAAAAACATGCCATTACTATGCTAAATGAATACCCGAATATACTTTGGTTTTTGAGTAGGGTATGCCACAGCAAACTATATGCACGTTTAAACACTGTGAATAAATCCCACAAGTAGTAGAATGATTTTGAGGTGAAATGGGGAACGAGCATGTGTGAGGCAGCTGCGAATGCTATACTATATTTTATGTCGCATCCAGGTTCCTGCATGCGCTTCGCGACACAGTTTGTGGTACAATATACTCCGGTGCGTGAGGAATATTTTTCTCATCTGTGGCTCCAGGCATACGCGTACTATACCGAGAAACTAAAAGGCATAAATATTTTTACGCCTTCCTGAGAATTGAAATACTAAATTAAAATGTTATGATACCGGATAAGATTTTGTATACAGATGGACACGATGTAACGGTAACGGACTCTACGTTCCAGGTTAAAAATACATCGTATAGTTTGCGAGGAATTATCAAGCACGGGCTTCTTATTGTGAGGCCTCAGCGACTGCCCGGCATTTTGTTAATGCTCGCAGGTATAATTCTGACGTTCTGCGGATTCATGAATTTGTTTCCGATAAACGCATTCGGTGATATACGCTCCAATGGCGAGTATATTGACGCGAATGTTATTATGATGTGGGCTGGCGGCGCACTGTTCCTTATCGGTTTACTTATTATTGCACTGATCCGCGAACGCTATGCCGTACGTATTGCTACAGCAGAAGGTGAGAAAAATGCAGTGGTGAGCTATCGTAAAGAATATATAGCGCAGATTGTAAATGCATTGAACGAAGCGTTGCGATTTGCACGGCCCGGCTCCGGGCATTCATTTGTTGCTGTTAAAGATTAGCAAGCGAAGTATATTAGGTCTGTCCCGCACGTTATAGCGGGACAGATTTTTTTTGACTATAGTTTAATGCCGATCTGTTGAGTATATGGTAAGATTCATTACAGCTTCACTCGTTATTCTTTTTGCGTATACCGCGTGGTGTCAGCCGGAGCCGAAGGAGCCACTGGGTTTGGCATTGGAGAATTTCAAATATCCGTTTCCGGTTCAATACTTGAAACTTCGTGTTCAGGGACAGGATGTAATAATGGCTTATATGGATGTAAAGCCGGTAGCCAACGCTAACGACAAAACTGTTTTATTACTGCACGGAAAGAATTTTTTCGGTGCCTATTGGGAACGCACCATTCGGTTTTTAGCGGGACAAGGATATCGTGTTATCGTTCCGGATCAGATCGGTTTCGGTAAATCTTCCAAAGCATCTATAATATATTCGTTTCAGCTTCTGGCAGAACAAACCAAGCATTTGCTCGACTCGCTTTCCATTTCAACCGTAGCGGTTGTAGGACACTCGATGGGCGGTATGCTGGCAACGCGGTTTACCTTAATGTACCCGGGAATGGTCAGTCATTTGATACTGGAGAACCCCATCGGACTTGAAGACTATAAAGTAAAGGTGCCGTATAGTTCTATCGAGAAAGAATATGAGAAGGAACTTAAAAAGACAGAAGCAGGCATACATAAATATCACGAAGCTTATTATGTAGTATGGAAACTTGAATACGAACCTTACGTACAAGTTCAATACCGCTGGACATTAAGTGCTGAGTATAATCGGCTGGCCTGGGTAAATGCACTCACCAGTCACATGATTTATACGCAACCCGTTGTATATGAATTTCAGAATATAAAGAGACCAACGTTGCTGATTATTGGCCAGGCTGATCGTACTTCACCGGGTAAAGAAGCACTGTCGGAAGAAGAACGAAAAACCGTAGGACAGTATCCGGCTCTGGGCAGAAAAGTAGCTGAGTCGATTACCGGTGCACATCTTATCGAGTTTGAAAATGTTGGTCATATACCACACTTGGAGAGTGCCGAACGATTCCAGCAGGCATTAAAAGATTTTATAGCGCAATAACCAAATGACATGTACGATCTGAAAGAAATTGCCGTCATCAAAGACTATATGTTGAAGAGCAACCAGACGGTAGCCGTAGCAGAAAGTGTTACGGCAGGTCATATACAGGCGGCCTTGTCGCAGGCAGAGTTTGCGCTTCAGTTTTTTCAGGGTGGTATTACAGCCTATAATTTAGCACAGAAGTATAAACATTTGCAGGTGGAGCCAATCCATGCACAACAATGTAATTGTGTGTCGGAGAAAGTAGTGATGGAGATGGCGGATAATGTATGCACACTTTTTAAAAGCGATTGGGGTATAGCTATAACGGGCTACGCAACACCAACGCCTGAGTTTTCGGTGGAGGAACCTTTTGCATTCTTTTCCTTTTCATTTCGCGGTAAAAACCTGGAAGTAAAACGCATCCACACATCCATAAATAATTCGTGGGAAGTTCAGCGTTTCTTTACAGAAGAAGTTATCAAAGAGTTTGCGTCATTGATCGTGTGAGCATACGTTTCAGGCAAAGTATATAATAAAAAGCATCCCGGTTATTTCAGCAGGGATGCTTTTTGCTTTTCAACGTGTGCTATATATACTAGCGTATCTCCGCTGTACTTGTTTTTCGGGAAGTGCCCGAAGTTGTTGTGCTTACGGAAGAAGAAGCATTGCCTTTATTCGAATTTTCAAAAATGCCTTCTGAAGATTTTACCCGAATTCGGTTCTCAACATTCTGAACACCGGAAACTCGTTCCGCTAAATCTTCAGCCCTGCGTTTGTCCATGCGGTCGTTTACAGAACCAATCAATGTAACTTCTCCATTGGCAACAACGATCTCAACCTCCGTAGCATCTATATAGGGATCGTCACCGAGGCGATCGCTGATGTCTTCTTTGATGCGTTCATCAGAACGTTTATAGCCTTTCGGTCCTTTGCCGCGATGCTGGCCGCTTCTCAGGCGATCCTGTTCGCGTCTGCGTTCAGCATCATCATCACCAAACCATGATGAAACCTCATCGCGACTTTTGTCCCACCAGCTGCGATCTTCATCCTGGTAGTCATCCTCAGATCGATAGCGATTATAGTTTCGATTATACGCACCGTAGTTACCGGAATTATAGCTTGTTCCGCCATAGCCACCATCTTCACGATTTCGCCTGTTGCGGTATATATCACTGTCGTAACTCATGTCATCATCCCAGTTACCGCGATGCTCACGGAAACGATCAGCGTCATAGCCACTATTGCCATATCCACCTTCATAGCTTCCCCCACGATAGGTGTTGCGATTGCCATAGTAGTTTGAATCGAAATCTCGATCATATGGTATACGCGAATTTCTGCTTCCTGAATTACCCTGGCGATAGTCGCTGTCTACACGATTATAGCCGTACTGACTATATTGATTTTCCTTGCCGTAGGAAGGGCGCTGATAGCGTGCATTGTCAGGATAATATGATTCATTTCCATAGCGTCTTTCATTCTCATTCCATTCTGAATTTTCAGAGTAGCGACCTGTATGATAGCGATCTCCATAGTTGGAACCACGTGAACTACTTTCTTTGCCTGGCCAGTAGGTACGAGATCCTCTTTGCGCGCGATTGTAGTTTGCCATAAGTTAAAGTATTTTAAAAGTTGATAAATAAATTTCAAATGAAGAAGCGACAAAATCGTGCCTTTAGCGCATGAAGAAGTATGAGCATCGTGTTACTCACACCGTGCGCAGATGTCACAGGAATTACACACCTGAAAGTTTTTCAGGCGAAAGAAGTAGACTCAAATATTTTATTGAGTTCTTCCATTACCAGTGGCTTTTCTAAAATGCGAAATGACGAAGCAGTTGTTTTAGGAACATGATATGCACTGATGAGATTAAGTTGTGCTCGCGGATAATTTAATCGTATATACTCTGATTTTCCCCAACCCAGGCCGTCTGGCAGATTGTTGTCGAGAAATATATAGTCCGGATCAACTTCATCAAGGATCTTCATTCCCTCTGCTAACGTAAGCGCATGATATACTTCACAATTTTTTCGCGTGAAAAAACTTTTCATGATAAAACCAAAATCCTGTTCATCATCAATCAGCAAAATTTTCTTGGTCTCCATGTTCTTGCATCCTATAAAACCCTACCAACATCAAATTCGGAACCATTGCAACTTAGGAAAGCAATGTAGAAGTGTATAAATGTGTATTTAACTACTCATCCGCACTTGTTTCTTTCAGTACAGGTAAAAAATGGAATGCTGTAGCACGAGAAGTATTTGTTTGAAATATATACCGGCAGATATGGTATAATAATAGACATGAAAACATAAATACAGCAGGAGGTATACCATGAGCGATGTGAAACAAAAAGTAAAACAATTTTTTCAGGCATACGAAGCCCGCTTTATGCGCGCGCTGCAAGGCGATAATAAAATAGAAGGTGCCGTAGATGATGTTGAAGGAACTGTAAATGCATTTGCAGAACATTTTATTGAAGCGAGTCCTGCCGGAGTGGTGGCCGGTAAGAATGATGATTCGTTTCGGAAAATGATTCCACGGGGAAATGAATTTTACCGAAGCATCGGTACACAACTGATGAAGATACGCGACATTGATGTTGCCGAGTTGAATGAACACCACGTAATGGCTACCGTTGAATGGGACTCGCGCTACAAACGAAAAGACGGAACAGAAATAGCCATCAGTTTTGAAGTGGTTTATTTGTTGCAACACATCGAAGGCGAGCTGAAAATATTTGCCTATATAACAGGAGATGAACAGCAGGCATTGCGCGAAGCGGAGTTGATCTGATGTTTTGAAAAAGAAATGATATATACTTGCAGGAAGCAAAAAGAGCCGATCGCTGACCGGCTCTTAGCGTATATATACTTTTGATGAAGCTTACTTCTTCACTACCGTAAACTCCACGCGTCTGTTGTTGGCGCGGCCTGCATCGCTATCATTGGTGTCGATTGGTTTACTTTCGCCATAGCCATGTGCGGTGAGGCGGTAACTTTCAATTCCCTGACTGATGAGATAATCTACCACAGCCTGCGAACGACCTTGTGAAAGATTGGCGTTATAGTCATCCGAACCTTTGTTATCCGTGTGCCCCGCAATTTCAATTTCAACTGTGCTGTTCTGTTTCAGGAAATCAACCACTTTATTAAGTTCTGTAAAAGACTCTTTCTTCAGCGTAGTCTTGTCGAAATCGAAGTATATATTTTTAAGACGCACTGTTACACCAATCTCGATCGGCAACAAGTATAAATCTCGAATGGCGGGAGAGAGTTCTTCACTTTCCAGTTGAACACTATCCGTTGAATTAAGATAACCTTCTGCAGAAGCAGTTATCATATACCAGCCGAGTTTCGGTACTTCTTTTTCATAGCTTCCGCGTGAAGCATCTACTTTGAAGTTTGTCTTGCGATCGTTGCGCAGTGTTATATCCAGTTTAGCCGCAATCTGCTTATCGGTTTTTTTATCGTATACATTACCGCTTACCAGTAATTTTTTAGCTACCGGTTTCAAGAGTATCTCGATAAATATGGTAGTATCTTTTTTGAGTACCGGTAATTTGAATGACTGCTCTTTCGGTATAAAACCTTCCGTACGCGCAGCGATGGTAAACGCCTGCATCTCCGGTGCCTTGGTGTCAAATTTACCTTGTGGGTTTGAACGCAGTGCGATTGGTTCGCGATCGGTAACTTTTATCTCAACGTTAGCCTGTAATGGTTCCTGTGTTTTTTCATTCAACACAACACCGGTTAACTGTACTTTGAATGTCTTCGGTACCAGTTGGTATAGATCGAGCTGTGCACCGTCCATAGCTTTGTTCGCGCGGCTGGTAAATACGTTGCCTGCGTTATCAATAGTAAAGTAGTAGTCTAGTGCACTGGTGTTGATAGGCTTGCCCATGTTAATAGGTTCAGACCAATTCATCCACGTATCATCCAGGCGTGTTGTTCTATATATATCAACACCACCTTGTCTGCCGGGCGATTGTCTTGCACTTGCGAAGTATAGTGTTTTTTGATCCGGTCCTATAAATGGTCCTACATCATCCAGTGTTGTGCTTAGTTTTAATTTCTCGGGTTTAGACCATGATCCGTTAGGCTGAACATGACTTGCGTAGAGATCGCTGTTCGGACTGTTTTCTTTTTCACTAAAATATATGATCATGTGCTTCATGTCGGCCGACATACTTGCGCCATAAAAGCGACCCTGATTCATCGACTTGAAATCTTTTACATCCAGTTCGCGCAGGGAAGATCCGGTAACAATCGAGAAACCTTTTTCACCTTTGGTTCTTCCGCCTTTAATAAAAAGACTTCCATCCGGAAATACTGTGAACACCTGGTTGGAATGGTGAATGTTGAACGGATTGCGCAAGTGTTCGGCTTTACCCCAAACGCCATTGGCATCTTTCTTCGATACCCAGATGTCCTGTGTATCATCTTTACCCTGTGTGTTCTCCGGGTGGTCCTGAACAAAGAAGTAAAGCGTGTTGCCGTCCGGAGAAATTACCGGAGCAGCTTCGTGGTGAAACGTGTTTACATTCTTGTCCATTTTAACAAGCTCATAACGTTCCATCGGCTGTTGAGCCGTCTGGCCGAACACGCAAAAAGTGAGCAAAGTAAAAACGAGTAAAAGTGGGGTTTTCATGAAGGTTATTAATTAACGTTATTCAGAGTAAAGTTAAGACAATAAGAGCATTCGTAATACACAAAAAAACCGGGCAATTGCCCGGTTTGTCGATAGCCATACCGTTATTTTATAGCTTTATATGTAATTACTTACATTGATTTTACATCCGTATGCTGCCGATGATTTTGAGACCACCCTGCAGCACCACAGCGATAATGATAACCAGTGCGATCGTGTTGAAGATGAACAGACGTTTATGCTTGGCAACCGGATCACTCATACGTTTTGAAGTTGAACGTGCAATGGTTATGAGTACCACAGCGATGAGCATACCGGTGATATGTTCCACTGTCCAATAGCGTGTCATTTTATCATTCATGGTCTGACTGCCGAATTGTACAAACGGACTTACAAAATATAGCGCTAAGCCTGCGAGGAATTGAATGTGCGTAAAGATCAATAAGAAAAGGCTGAGCATGTTGTCTGCTTTTTCAAATGGCTTTTTGTTCATCAAGCCGATCAATGATTTGATGATCACTGCGATCAGTAACAACAATACGAGATAGCGAATGGATGAATGGGTATGTAATAATCCGGTATACATAAGCAGTTTAAATTTGCGTCCAAATTAACACGGCATTTCCAAAGTTCCGAACCTTTGATAACTTCTTTAAAACGGGCAAAACGTTTACCTTTGAGCTTCCTGATCTGCTTTACATGTTAAAATATTTTTTTGCTGTGTGTCTGGCGCTGATGCTGGCCACTGCGTATGCTCAACAAGAACGCGTACCCGATACCGTAAAGGTGGGAGCGTATGTAATCAGTGTACACGATATCAACTTTCACGATAAAGAATATACCATTCGGTTCTGGCTGTGGTTTGTGTACGATAATGCTGACTTCGATTTTTCCAAACAACTCGACATTCCCAATGCGAAAGAAATAGAGCCACCCGATATCATTGTTGATAGTGTGGAAGGTAAATCGTGGGCGATCATGAAAATGAAATGTACCATGAAAGAGAAGTGGGATGTACAGGATTTTCCCTTCGACCAGCAACACCTGAAAGTACAGATCGAGAACGCATTGTTTGATAACCGGAGTCTTGTATTTGTGCCCGACCTGAAAGGAAGCCGATTTGATGAAAAGGAAGCAATCGATGGCTGGACGATCAAAAACTTTCAGGTACTAAGCAAGAGTAATGATTATGAGACAGGCTTTGGTGATTCAACGGTGACCGGCCAAGTGTTCTCCACGTTTAACATCGAAATGGATATTGAACGCAATGCCTGGGGATTGTTCATGAAGATCTTCATTGGTATGTATATAGCGTTTCTCATTGCTATAGTAAGTTTTACGCCACATCCTTCCGAGCTGGAACCTCGGTTCGGTTTGCCTGTGGGTGGTTTGTTTGCAGCCGTTGGTAACAAGTATATTATTGATTCCGTATTGCCGGAGTCGTCTACGTTTACCCTGGTAGACACACTGCATGCGTTTACCTTCTTTGCTATTTTTATGACACTGGTAGTTTCTGCCATTGCGCTGAAGTATCATGACAGCGGGCGTACAGAGGCTGCGTTGCGTGTGAACAGAATTGGTTCCAGAATAGTAGTAGTGTCCTATATTTTCGCGAACTTGATCGCAGTTGTATTAGCCTTACGTTGAATAAAACATACGCTATAAAAAATGTATCAGCTGAAGTTGCGCCGATGTTAGTTGTGATGCTAAGAATAAAATTTTTTACGTTCCAAACTTTCTATGGCAACAGTGTAACGGCTTATACGTTTCAGAAGTAAATATTAACTCGTAACTTATACCCTGTCAAACCGCAATATATCCGGTATATGCTACGTTTTGCAAATACCGATACCCTGCTATATGAGTAAACCTGTCCTGAAAGATCTGCCCGAGCTTGTTGCAGCCAATGTTATAACCGAAGAGACTGCACAGCGGATACGAGCCTTCTATCAACAAAAGGAAGAGCATGCACCAAATCGTTTGGTTATAGTCTTCGGTATCCTGGGAGCATTGCTCGTGGGGTTAGGTATTATTCTGATCATCGCTCACAACTGGGATATACTCAGTAAAGTACCCAAGCTTGGTATAGCGTTATTGCCTTTGCTTATCGGGCAGGCGGTTTGTGGTTTTGTGCTGCTTCGTAAATCGGACAGCACGGCATGGCGGGAGGGAGCTGCTACATTTCTTTTCCTGGCGATTGCGGCCAGTATTTCCATCGTAAGCCAGGTATATAATATCGAAGGTACCCTGTACGGCTTTTTGTTTTTGTGGATGATCGTGGCCTTGCCGGTAATCTATGTCATGCGCTCATCGCTGGCTTCGTTACTCTATATGGTGGGTATAACCTGGTATGTATGCGACTTGAGTTATTTTCAATATTCGGATACTATAGCGTGGTGGTATTGGTTATTACTTGCGTTAGTGCTTCCGCGTTACTATATCTTATACAAAGAGCGTATTCAAAGTAATTTCTTCGCGTTTCATTCCTGGTTTATTGCATTATCGGTTACGGTGGTGCTGGGTATGTTCAGTGGTATGCTCCGGGAATTAATCTTGGCGGTATATATCAATGTGTTCTGTGTTTTTATTCTCATCGGGCAGATTGAAAAGATTCGCGAACGCAGGCTTATCAGCAACGGGTTCCTGGTAACAGGAAGCCTCGGGCTAATATCGTTACTACTCTTTATGAGCTTTGAATGGTTCTGGACGGAAGTGTTTAACGATAGTGTATACCGCGTTGCCCTGCAACACGCATATCCGTACTGGGTCACATTTGCTATGGCTGTTATGTTGCTGATCGTGTTAGGAGTGAGACAATCTTTTACATCGATCAATGCCAAGAGTTATGCTTTTGCGGTAGTACTGATATTGATGCTTGTAAGTTATCAACTGCCATTGCTGGCCAGGGTATTGGACAATATACTCTTGTTTGCCTTTGGAGTGTTTACCATTCGCGATGGTGCGAGACAAAATAAACTTAGCCTGCTGAATTACGGTTTGTTAATTCTTACGGCATTAATTATCTGTCGCTTCTTCGATCTCGATATGAGTTTTGTAGCACGTGGTTTACTTTTTGTGCTGGTAGGAGCAGGCTTCTTCATTGCCAACATCTGGATGGTTAAAAAACGTAAGCAGGAATTGAACGCATAGCATCATGAAAAAGATTATACTTCCGTTATTTATAGTGATGTGTCTGGTGCAGTGGTATGTGCCTGCCAAAATGATTGTTGATCAGGAAGCCGTTCTCAGTGAAGGCAAGGTATATAAATTCAAGACAGCGCCCGTTGATCCGGCTGATCCGTTTAGGGGTAAATATATAGTGCTCAGTTTTGCCGAGAATCATTTTAAGGTGAAGGACTACAATGAGTGGTTAAATGTTCATGATATATATGTATCACTCACCGACTCGGCAGGCTTTGCGAGAATTCGTAACGTTTCTGTAACCGAGCCGCAGGATGAAGACTATGTAAAGGCACGCGTTGATTTTGTGTCAACGTACGAGCCCTATGCCGTGTGGATCGAATACCCGTTCGATCGTTTTTACCTGGAAGAATCGAAAGCCAGTGAAGCGGAAAAGATATACTGGGAATCGCAACGGAATGATTCAACACAGATTGCCTATGCCGTGGTGAGTGTACGCAATGGCGAGGCAGCGCTGACGGATGTCAGGATCAACGATAGAAGCATTGTGGACATCGTAGCCGAGATTAATCAGGAGCAATCGTCCGATTGACAGGTAAACTCTTCCTTTCGTCAAAAAGGTTGTAAGACAGCATTGGTGCCTTACTGACTTCTGCTATCTTCACTCCCTTAATCCAACTATATACTTGTACAAATACACATCTATGACCCTAAAAAAAGGAATTGTATATGCGTTACTGATCGCATCGGTGGTGGCGTGCTCAGAGAAAAACGGAACTGAACACCCGGACACAGCAACACCAGTCGCTACTGTAATTGAATCTGAAAAATTAAAATTCACGATTGACACATTGACGGATAAATTGGACAACCCGTGGGGAATGGCCTTTTTACCCGATGGAAGAATTCTGGTAACGGAAAAGAAAGGTGAGATCCGAATTATAAAGGATGGTAAATTACTCGATGAGAAAATTGAAAATGTACCGGCCGTATACGATCATGGTCAGGGCGGTTTGTTAGATATAGCCTTGCACCCTGATTATACAACCAATGGCTGGATATATTTAAGTTATGCAAAACCCGGTGAAGGTGGTGGCGGTACAACCATTGCCAGAACTAAACTGAATGGTAATGCCTTTATCGAATTTAAAGAATTATTCTCAGCGCAACCTTTCGTTGACTCTGAAGTACACTTTGGTTCGCGCATTGTGTTTGATGGAAAAGGACATATATTCTTTTCGTCAGGGGAGCGTGGTACTAAAGAGAACGCACAGAACCTTGGCAATCACCTCGGAAAAGTGCTCCGCTTAAATGAAGATGGTACTGTCCCAACTGACAATCCATTTGTAAATAAAGCCGGAGCTAAACCTGAAATATGGAGCTACGGACATCGCAATCCTCAGGGGTTGGTATATAACACTACAACGGGTGAGCTATGGGACGTAGAGCACGGTCCGAAAGGTGGTGACGAACTAAATAAAGTTGAAGCTGGTAAAAATTACGGGTGGCCTGTTATTACCTACGGTATAAATTACGATGGCACTCCGATAACCGACATCACCAAGAAAGATGGTATGGAACAACCGGTATGGTATTGGGTTCCCTCCATCGCTACTTGCGGCATGGCCCAAGTTACCAGCGATATATACCCGAACTGGAAAAACAACTTCCTGGTAGGCGCACTGGCACAAACCCATATATCACGTGTAGAAGTTGACAACGGTAAATATGTAAAACACGAAAGACTTCTTGAGAAAGTAGGCCGCGTACGCATGGCAAAGCAAGGACCTGATGGGTACATATATATTGCCACGCAGAGCCCGGGGATGATAGTGAAGATCGTACCTGCGAATTAAACTAGCTGCTAGCTGCCAGATTTGAGCTTCGAGTTTTAAAAAGAGGAGTTACTGAATGAAAAGTAGCTCCTCTTTTTTTGGGCTGCAGGCTTCAGGCTGGTAGCCTCTGGTTGTTACAACTATATTCAATGTAACTGCTACTAACGAATATATATATATATGTATTTTTTCTTGTCGTAACTCAAAGCTCGCAGCTATTTCAAAGGTCTGCAAGTACGAACTCACTCGCAGCCTTGTCGATTATTTTCAGCTCTTCATCTGTGAGTCTGAATTCAAGTGCTTTTACGTTTTCTTTTACCTGGTTCTCGTCTCGTGCACCCACCAGTACGCAGTCCATGGCAGGTTGGCGCGTTGTCCAGTTGATGACGAGTTGAGATAGCGTTGCTTCGTGTGCATCTGCTATAGGTTTTATTTTCTGTAGCAATGCGTTGGCGCGATTTATATTTTCGGCAGTATAGAATTTGTTGTTCTCGCGTGTATCGCCTTCACCAAATTTATAGCCAGGTTTTATTTTGCCGGAGAGTAAGCCGCGCTGCAGCGGGCTGTAGGGAACTATACTCAATCCTTTTTGCAAGGCTTGGGGTACTACATCTTTTTCGATGCCGCGGTTTATCATGCTATAGGGAACCTGGTTCGAAGCTAGCTTTACAGTCTTAAGAGCTTCATCAACCTGCTCGGTGTTATAGTTACAAACACCGGCTGCGCGTACTTTACCTTGCTCTATCAATTTAGCAACGGCACCCATCGTTTCTCCTATAGGCGTTGTTGCATCCGACCAGTGTATTTGTAACAAGTCGATATAGTCGGTCTTTAATCTTCGTAAACTGTCTTCACATTCTTTAATTACCTTGGCAGCTCCCGAGTAACGGTATACTTTCAGTGGTTTACCTTGATTGTCGGTTGTGTCGAAGAAGAATTCGCCCTGGTCGGTTTCCCAGTTCAAACCATATTTAGTCAGTATCTGGTATTTATCGCGCGGTATACCCTGCAACGCTTTGCCTACGAGTTCTTCACTGCGACCGAAGCCATATACCGGTGCTGTATCAATGGTAGTCATGCCGAGATCATACGAAGCACGTATCGCGCGTAATGCAGCACTCTCTTCGGCTCCTCCCCACATCCATCCGCCAACAGCCCATGCACCAAATGCCATCGGGGTAACTTTTACTGACGAGCTTCCTAGTTTTATTAATTCCATCTTTTACGTGTTTATGTGTGTATGTTGTTACGTGTTTACGTTACATGCCCATCATGACGAAGGCGCCCCAGTAGTAGGGATCTTTATATTTAGTCATGAGTTGCAGTTGGGCTTGCTTGAAGGCTTTTTGTTTGTTGCCGAGTTTTAGCCAACTGGTATAAAAATTACTCATCAGTTGTTGGGTGGCGGCATCGTCTACTTTCCAGAGACTCATGATCAGTGCATCGGCACCGGCTACCAGAAATGCGCGCTGCAGTCCGTATACTCCTTCACCTGCTTTTACATCACCAAGTCCGGTTTCGCATGCACTTAATACAATCAGGTCGGTTCCTTCTAAATTTAGGTTCATCGCTTCATAAGCAGTAAGTATACCGTTGTCGTTACTGTCCAGGTCTGGCGTTCGTTTACCGCTCACTGTTCCGGATGCTCCTGTTAATAACAAGCCCGAACGAAGTAAAGGATTGTCGTTGGCATTTTCAAGATGTATACCAAAGGCAGCACCACTGCTTTCTATATCTTTCAGAAAATATCCATGCGTGGCAATGTGTACAAGGGTAGGGGCTTTGATTGCTTTCAGGTTCTTCTCAGTGGCAGTCTTTTGTGTATACTGTGTTACCTGGTAGCCTGATGTTTTTAATACTTTGGCTATATTATCAATCTCTACTTTGGTCCCCGGTAATGCTGCTATATCTCCGGCTCCGTAATCCGGAAACCCTAACAATGTAGCATTCTTTTTGGGGGCTTTTGCTTTCTTGCTCTTCAGTGCAATGAGATCTTTAGAGTTACCAAGAATGACGAGGTCATAACGATTGATGATATAATCGGCACCTGGTTTTTTTAGTGTATTGAGGTTGATCTGGTTATAGGCGCCATCAGGAGATATATAGATTAGTTTCTTTCCTTTCAACTCGGGCTCGATACGCGCCCAGTATTGATCGTACGAGTATTCATCGGCTATACGTTGCTGTACTGCGTTACGATAAAATTTAGCATAGCGTGTATCGAGTTGTGTGCCATTGTCTAGCACAATCAGTTTGGGTACTTCCGTTGCTTTCGTTACGACAAGCGCAAGGTAGCGGGCGTCATTCTCAAACTTCTGGTCGTACCTGGCAACGCGTATAATTTCTACGACAGCTTCCGTATCTGTGAGCAGAGCTTTGATCTGATCTACACTTATTTTTTTAGCAGAGTACCCTGAAGAGAAATCGCCTGAGCGTTCGGATAACTTTCTTTCCATCGCATTGGCTGCACGTTCAAGCGAATCGAGATTTATACTCTGTTGTTTTAATTCCTGCTTGGAGTAAGCATATAAACGTGCGAGTGTCTCCTTCTGGTCAAGCCACGTACGGTAATCTTTAATAAGCTGCGCATCTTTACTGGAAAGAATCGCCTGCTTTACTTTATTGGTTGAGTTAAGGAGTAATGCTTTGGTGGCGATCTGGTAATCGTAAAGTGCTTCAATAATGTGTATATTATCCTGACTGCCTTCTATAGCAAAATTATAGAATCGCTGAAAACGTGGCGAGAGTATATCCCAGTACTTGGTTTTCTCTGCTTCGCTCATCGGCGGGAAATACGTGTTGATGAAGTTCAGCGATTTGTCCATTACATCGCGGTACATCATGAACGCACTTTCCCAGGTTTTACGTTTCCAGTAAAGTATAGCCAGGTCCTCCTGCGACTGTACGTATAGCGGGTGATTCTTGCCCAACGTTGTCTCACGAATGGCCAGAGCTTTCTGTAACAACGGATCAGCATCGGTATATTTGGTTTTATAGCGATAAAAGTTACCGAGGTCGCTGATGGCTTTGGCGTATGCCGGGTTTTCTTCGTTGAAGTTGGATTTATAGATAGCGGCCGAACGTTTCAGAAGATCTTCTACTTTATCTTCTTTATTCATGACCATATATAGCGCGGCCTGGTTGTTGAGCATGGCAGCATAGTCAGGACTGTTTTTGCCGAGCCTTTTCTCCATGCCCAGGTATATGGTTTCTGCTTCCGGATATTTACCCATCTGCTGATATAGCAGGGCGAGGTTTGCCAGGAACTTTAAATGATTTCTGGATTTACTGCTTTGAAGTCGTTCAGCAATCGCAATTGCTTCCTTAAGAATTTTCTCAGCTTCTTCAAATCTACCAATAGCCTGAAAGAGCATAGCCTGGTTGTTCAATGCTATAGCATAAGGCATCGCTGCCTGCAGGTTGTTTGCCTTCATAATGCCGAGCGATGCCTCAAAATCGTTCTCTGCTTCGTTGTAGCGTGCGAGATTATACTTTAGCACTCCGTAATTGTTGAGTGATGCCGCCACACTGGTATTGTTGTCGCCATATTTAGTCTTGCGCATGGTGAGCGCTTCCACCGTAAACTCTTCAGCCTGGGTAAAGCGACCCATGGTGGCATATAGTAATCCCTGGTTGGAGATAGTTTTGAGATAACCTATATCTTCTTTCAGACTTGCTTTTTCGTACGCAAGCTTGGCGGCTATAAATTTTTTCTCGGCAAGCGTAAATTTTCCATTGGCATACCATACCTCGCCGGCTTCGCGATGAAAGCGGGCAAGTTCGGCATCCGATAGTTCTTCATTTTTTAAGTATGATGATGTGAGCGATACGGCCGATGTAAAGCGAGCGGCTGTCTCACCTTTTTCTTTTACATCGAACAAGGCAGCATTATCGCTTAACAGAATGGCGTAGTCAAAATCAGAAGAGTCGAACTCGGCACGGGCCCGCTCCATGTCTTTCATGGCGAGGTTAAACAGCTTATCGCGGTTCTCTTTGGTGTTAAGACTTTTACCAACATCGGTAGCCGCTTTCTTCAGGTCTTTCAGAATTTGTGCGTATAGCGGAGTGGTCCAGGAGAGTATAATAAAAATAGCTGCGACAGTAGAGGTTCGCTTCATGGGTATGGGTGTTAATCACTCGAATTTAACTAAAATGAAGTGGCAGGGTTTCAGGAGCCGAAAAGAAAAGTTTGCCCCCATAAGCGTGTAGCCCTATAGATGCAAGGTGCAGCATCTATAGGGCAGAATATATCTTAAAAAGTATCTACTTCACGATAGGCTTTGATGAGTGCGAGTTCACCCTCTTTGCCTGACTTCGCTATACCGTGTTCCATACCCCACACGCCCCGGTAGCCTTTATCGTAAACATGCTTGAATATGTTCTTATAGTTGATCTCTCCGGTGGTAGGTTCTTTGCGTCCCGGGTTATCACCGATCTGAAAGTATGCGATCTCATCCCAGCAACGATCTATATTGTTAATGATGTTGCCTTCGTTACGCTGCATGTGATAAACATCATATAATATTTTACATGCCGGACTGTTCACCGCTTTGCATAACTCGTAGGTCTGGTCGGAGTAACGCATGAATAACTCCGGAGTATCACTTAGTGGTTCAAGTACCATCACGAGACCATGCGGTTCAAAAATTTCAGCGCCTCTGCGAAGGGCATCTACTACATTGGCCGTTTGTATACCTATAGGAATGTTGCGCTCAAAAAATCCCGGAACAACGGTCATCCATTTGCCATTTACACGCTTGGCTAATTCCACACAAGCCTTGCAGGTCTTTATAAAATTATCTTTGAATTCCTGCTTGCCTGTTGTTAAAGATACTTTCCAGTTGTCGCCACCATCTACAACGAACACACCCATTACCATGTTAAGCTTGGCTAATGTAGCACCAATCTTATCCTGCTCTTCCTTGGAGCGCTTCAGCATACCGTTGTCTTCAATACTGCGGAAGCCCTGGTCGTACATGAATTTTATCTGATCGACAAAATCTTTACCGGCATGGTTGGCAAACATTCCATCGTGGGGTGCATAGTTACACTTGAATGTTCTTTCAGCTGGTGATAACGATGCGCGATCAGTTGCTGCTCCGGCAAAAGCACTTCCTAATGCTGTGGATGCTACTGCGGTTGTAAGACCATTCTTCAGAAAGTTTCTCCTTTTCATAGGGTGTTGGTTGATGGATTGGAAAATTAGAAAATTGGAAAATTGAAAGATTGTTTTGTCTATAGGTGTTGAGTTTGTTCAATATAAACAATCTCTCCATTTGAAGATTGGAAAATTATAGGATTGGAAGATTGGAAGATTGGAAGATTGGAAGATTGGAAGATTGGAAGATTGGAAGATTTATCTTCCCAATAGCCTGTATTTAAATTTTATAATTTTTCAATCTTCCAATAAAAAGAAAAGCCAACCCTATACGAGCTGGCTTCGAAAATATAGTGCAGATCTTCAACTAGATGATCAACATTGCGTCACCGTAGGTGAGGAATTTATACTTTTCTTTCTTGGCAACTCTATACGCTTCCATGATGAGATCGTATCCACCAAAGGCAGAGGCCATCATTAATAATGTTGACTCTGGCATGTGGAAGTTTGTTACCATCGCATTGCAGATCTTGAAATCGTACGGAGGAAAGATAAATTTATCAGTCCATCCTTCACGTGCTTTCAGGCGGTTCGTTGCTGATACCGCAGACTCCAACGCGCGCATGGTAGTAGTACCGATAGCACATACCCTCTTTTTGTTATCGAGAGCTTTGTTTACCATATCGACAGCTTCATTGCCAACAATGAAGTTTTCGGAATCCATTTTATGCTTGGTGAGATCTTCAACATCTACCGGACGGAATGTACCCAAGCCGATGTGAAGCGTAACGTAAGTCATGTCGACACCTTTCAACTGAAGACGTTTCAATAACTGACGTGTAAAGTGAAGGCCAGCGGTAGGAGCTGATACAGCACCTTTATTTTTAGCGAAGATTGTCTGGAAGCGATCTTTGTCTTCAGGCTTTACTTTGCGCTTGATATATTTAGGAAGCGGAGTTTCTCCCAATGTTTCTACTACTTTATCGAAAGCAGCAGAGTCACCATCGAAAAGAAAACGAATGGTACGACCGCGAGAAGTTGTGTTGTCTATAACTTCAGCAACCAAGTCGCCATTACCAAAATATAGTTTATTACCCACGCGGATCTTGCGGGCCGGGTCAACCAGTACATCCCACAAGTGCATATCTGCATTGAGTTCGCGCAGCAGGAATACTTCAATCTTTGCACCGGTCTTTTCCTTTCGTCCGTAAAGACGGGCAGGGAACACCATGGTATCATTACCAACCATTACATCGCCATCGTCAAAATAATCAACGATGTCTTTGAATATTTTATGCTCTATTTTACCAGAGTCCTTATGCACAACCATCAAACGTGCTTCGTCACGGTTCTCGGCTGGGTCCAGGGCAATAGAGTTGTTGGGGAGTTCGAATTTAAATTCGGATAACTTCATATTCGTTAATGCAAAGTATGCCCAATAAAGGGTAAATTTTATTTTGGGTTGCAAAAATAAGGCAACAATTGGCTTTTGCGACAAAAGGTGCCGTTTTTTTCAGACTTGTAACAAAAAAGCAAGTTTTTTAGTCTTAAAAAAGTAATTTGTTTGGTATAAAACCGACAAACCCAATCAATCTAACACTGCGTTAATTACCAGTATGTATACTTTACGCCAGATTTTCGAAAGTTTCCGGTTTGCCTGGAGGGCACTGAAGTCCAATATTCTGCGCACAGTGCTGTCGCTGCTGGGCGTAACGATAGGGATTTTTGCCATTATCGCAGTGCTCACGCTGGTCGATTCACTTGAGAAAAATATCAAGGACAGTCTCAATTTTATAGGCACGAACGTAATCTACGTTGATAAATGGCCTTGGCTTGCTGATAATGATGGCGAATATCGCTGGTGGGACTTCTGGAGAAGGCCTAACTCTTCTTATAATGAGTATAAATTTTTACAGGAGAACCTGAAATATAGCAGCTCGATCGCGATTTATGCCGACCGCGGACGCATGACTGTAAAGCGTGACAACAATAGTATAAGCGATGTGCGCCTGGTAGGAGGTAGCGAAGGGTACGACAATATATTTACCGTGAACATTGAACGCGGCCGTTACCTGACCACCGATGAAATTGCCGGAGGCAGAGATGTAGTGATCATCGGGTTTGAAGTCGCGAAAACGCTTTTCCCGAATGATGACCCTATCGGTAAAGTTGTTAAGATAAAGAACCGGAAATTTACTGTGATCGGTACGGTAAAGAAGGAAGGACAGAGTTTTATGGGCACACCGAGTAACGACTATGTTTCCATTGTACCGTATGCTACGTTCCGAAAATTATACCAGACAGGTTCCGGCCGCTGGGATGAGATGGAATCAAGTATAGGTATCCGCGGATTGGAATCAGATATAGGTTTGGTTGAACTCGAAAACGAAGTGCGCGGTATCATGCGTACCCGAAGAGGATTGCGCCCGGCAGATAAAGATAACTTTGCCGTTAACCGGCCCGAAGCACTTGCAAACATCATTGGTAATTTATTTGATGTAGTAGGTATTGCCGGCTGGATTATCGGAGGTTTTTCAATACTTGTAGGAGGATTCGGTATTGCCAACATCATGTTTGTATCGGTAAAAGAGCGAACGAGTGTGATTGGTCTACAGAAATCGCTCGGAGCTAAAAATTACTTTATACTATTCCAGTTCCTGTTTGAAGCGATCTTCCTCAGTCTTATCGGGGGGCTCGCGGGACTTTTCCTGGTATATCTGATAACGTTTATCCCGATGGGGTCACTGATCGTTACGCTCACGTTTAAAAATATAGTATTAGGCTTAACAGTTTCTACCGTGATCGGACTTGTTTCCGGAATTGTACCCGCTGCATTGGCAGCACGCCTTGACCCGGTAATTGCCATTCGTGCCACCTGATATATACGTATATGTACACGATGGCGGAAGCTGTCGGTATATAAATATAAAAGCCCGTGAGATGCTCGCGGGCTTTTGCTTTAATGTCTCTTATGACTAAGTGTATATTCACTACTCTTTTTCTTCCAGAACTTTAGCGCCTTCTACGCCAGCCAGGTGTTCCTTGATTTTCTTTTCGAGCTCATCCATCAGTTCAGGATTATCTTCGATAAGTTGTTTAACGGCATCACGACCCTGGCCAAGTTTGTTACCGTTGTATGAGAACCAGGAACCGGATTTCTGAACAACGTTAAGTTCTACACCCAGATCGATAATCTCTCCTGACTTAGATATACCGCGACCGTACATGATATCGAACTCCACCACTTTGAACGGAGGTGCTACTTTGTTCTTTACCACTTTTACTTTTACGCGGTTACCGGTAATATCATCAGCAGCTTCTTTGATCTGACCAATTCTGCGAATATCCAGACGAACTGATGCATAGAATTTCAAAGCGTTACCACCCGTAGTTGTTTCAGGGTTACCGAACATTACACCGATCTTCTCGCGTAACTGGTTAATGAAGATACAGGAGCAACCTGTTTTGCTGATGGTACCGGTAAGTTTACGAAGCGCCTGCGACATGAGGCGGGCCTGTAAGCCCATTTTACTTTCACCCATCTCGCCTTCCAATTCACCTTTTGGCACAAGGGCGGCAACCGAGTCAATGACAATGATATCGATAGCCCCTGAGCGGATCAGGTGATCGGCAATTTCAAGAGCCTGCTCACCGTTGTCGGGCTGGGAGATCAAAAGATTCTCGGTGTCAATGCCAAGCTTTTCAGCGTATGATTTATCGAACGCGTGTTCCGCATCAATGAACGCTGCAAGACCACCGCGCTTCTGTGCTTCCGCGATGCAATGCATGGTAAGCGTAGTTTTACCAGACGATTCAGGTCCGTAGATCTCGATAATTCTTCCGCGCGGTATACCTCCTATACCCAGCGCAATGTCAAGTCCCAGAGAACCGGTTGAGATAGCAGGGATATCCACCACTTTCTCATCACTCAGTTTCATCACGGTACCTTTACCATACGTTTTTTCCAGTTTGTCAATCGTTAACTGAAGTGCCTTCAGTTTTTCTTTTGCATCGCTCATATTCAGTTGTTTTATTTCTCGTCTGTCAATTAGGCTGGTCTCGTTTTCAGTTTTGAAAGTACAAAGGATCAATCAGAAGTACACTTCAGTAATCAATCATCAACCTAAAAAAGTATTAACTATTTTTATTAGTTTAATTGGGTTTAAAATTACTAATTAAAATAGAAAATCAAAATGAATCTGCTGATATGGAGCAGTTTTTTAGCTTTTTCGGGTTGCCGCCCTGTCCGTTGAATTCCCGTTAACCGCTGTCGGAGCCGCATACAAAGTTGAGGTATACTTTTATCTTGCAGGCTATAGATCGAAGAAATATTTTTTGTTGCATGAAGAGTCGTTTCGGTAAAATCATCAAGCGCGTTTTGTTGGCACTTCTCCTGGTGGTTGCTATTCTCTTGGTCGTATTTTGGGATCTGGTGAGTTATGGTGTTCGGCAGGGATACGGGCAACTGAACATCGTATGGAATGCGCGACCAGTGGAAGAGTTCATGGCCGATCCTTCGTTTCCGGATTCACTCAAAGCAAGACTGAGGCTGATCGATGAAGTAAGAAAGTATGCGATCGATTCACTTGGCCTCAAAGACACCGAGAACTATAAAACACTATACGATCAAAAAGGTAAAGAAGTAATGTGGGTGGTATTGGCGGCTGAACCTTTCAAGCTGAAACCAAAAGAGTGGAAGTTCCCGGTGATTGGTTCTGTTCCCTACAAAGGTTTCTTCAACCAGAAGCTCGCGTTCAATCTGAAAAAAGAGTTGGAAGGAGAAGGTTATGATGTGATCGTTCGTAATCCGGGGGGCTGGTCAACACTCGGTTGGTTTACCGACCCTATACTTAGCAAAATGCTTAGTCGTAGTGAAGGCGATCTCGCGAATCTAATTATACATGAAATGTCGCACGCTACCATCTTTGTAAAAGATAGTGTAGACTTTAATGAGAACCTGGCTACGTTCATTGGCGATCGAGGTGCCGAGAAGTTTCTGATCTATAAATATGGTCGTGATTCGAAAGAGTACACAACCTATATTGATGAAGATAAGGATTACCTGAAGTATGTAGACCACATGCTGCGTGGGGCGCACCTGCTCGATAGTTTATATAGTGGCATGCACGAGAGCGATCCGCTGGAAAAGAAAAAAGAAATAAAGCAGGCTGCGATTCAGAAGATCATTGATAACCTCGATACGCTTTCGCTGGCCCTTACCAAAAATCCTTCGCAGCGATTTAAGGATAAGCTACCCAACAACGCTTACTTCATGAACTTCCGGCAGTATCAATCGAAACAGAATATTTTCGGAGAAGAATGGAGCACCGTTTTTCATGGCGACCTGCGTGCTTACATCCTTCACCTGAGCGAGAAGTATCCTTTTCTCTAACGCCCGAAACCTTTTGCTATTACCGAATTGTTATCCGGGCTTAAGGAATTGTTAAGAAACACTTCCCGGTTTTTAATGGGCTTTTTTATGTATATTTTTGAAGCAAATAGTTGAACCATGGGAAACAAGCAAATGCACAAAGTGCTTGTCGTTGACGATGAAGAACCGATTTTGGAACTTCTGAAGTACAACCTCGAAAAAGGCGGATACGATGTGAAAACTGCGTCTGATGGCTCAAAAGCTGTGGACATTGCTAAAAAGTTTGTACCGGATCTGGTATTGCTTGATATCATGATGCCCAAGATGGATGGCGTAGAAACCTGCCGGTTGCTGCGCGACATCCCTGAACTGCAAAAAACATTTGTTGTATTCCTCACGGCACGCTCCGAAGAATATTCAGAGGTAGCTGCGTTTGATGTGGGTGCAGATGACTATATCACCAAGCCAATCAAGCCGCGTGCACTCATGAGCCGCATCAGTGCGTTGTTCAGAAGAGATTCTAAAAAGTCATCGCCTTCCAGTCTCATTACGATTGGTGAACTTACGATTGACCGCACCAGCTATACTATAAAAGTAAACGAGAAGGAGATCAACCTCCCGAAGAAAGAATTCGAGCTGCTATATTTCCTGGCGCAGAATCCCAATAAAGTATTTAGTCGCGAAGATCTGTTGCAGAACATCTGGGGTTCCGATGTATATGTACTCGCCCGCACGGTAGACGTTCACATTCGTAAAGTGCGCGAAAAGATTGGTGATGACTTTATTACTACAGTGAAAGGTGTAGGGTATAAATTCAGTCTCAACTAGTAGTCGTTATCCGTTAATTGTTATCCGTTATCCGGGAGTTATTCAGAGGTGTTGGTATATCTATGATATACCTGTTATTATTAACTTGATCGGATTTTTGTTGAGTTTTATTCATTCATGCTAATTCTATTAAGGCAGATCGTGTAATTTGGCTTTCGGAATCGACATCGTATGAATATTGAACGCCTGAAGAAAATTCACCGATACTCCGGTATAATACTGGCCACTTTCTTTCTCTTTCATATTGTCAATCATCTTTTCGCATGGGGCGGTCCTGATACGCACATACGCGTTATGAATTTATTCCGCCATGTTTACCGCTTTCCTCCGGTAGAAGTAATTTTGTTGTTGAGCGCGCTTATACAGGTAACTGTTGGTTTAATGCTGGTGTGGCAAAAAGGATTCAGAAAAAATCTATATGATCTTTTGCAGGTTATCAGCGGGCTATACCTTTCGTTTTTCCTACTCTTTCATATTCGTGCCGTATTGCTTGGACGCTATTCCTGGAATGTAGAGACTGATTTTTATTTCGCTGCATGGGGCGTAAAGAACCATCCGGCCGATCTGTTTTTTATACCCTATTACTCGCTTTCCGTACTCTGCGTATTTATACACCTGGCTTGTGTACACCGCCAGAAGATGCTCGCATTAGCTGTAACAAATGCAGGCGTTGTAACCTCACCACTACAGGTAACACGTCAGGCGATTGTAATTATAGCTACCGGCATTGTGGTAACGGCATTAATCCTGGCTGCTTTTATAATAGCATGATGATATATACTAACGATTATAAAATCTCTTGCACAGAGATAACGAAGAAGACACAAACAACAAAAAGGCTTTGCTTACCTTGCGTCTGCATTTATCTACGGATAACGATTCACTAATAACGATTAACGGCTAAACGAACATGGTTTACAGTTCCCGCGGTCTTGCTCTGCTTCTTGCGTTCTGCATTGCCCTGATCACGTCTTTATTTCTTTCGTTGTTCAAAAGTATTGCTGCCAGCGCGTTGCTGGTTGCTTTTGCCATCAGCTTCTCGGTTTCGTACCTGCTTATTTTTACAGTGCTGGAGTTTCTCATCTTTCGTGAGATCAATAAAATATACAAGCTGATGGGTAAGTTGAAAAAGAAAGAACTTGCCAAGATCGACAGACAAAAAACAGCTCCGCTGAACCCGCTCAAAACAATAAATGAAGATATATACTCTTTTGCCGAGTTGAAGCAAAAGGAAATTGATGAACTTAAAAAACTCGAAGCATTCCGCAGAGAGTTTATTGCCGATGTATCGCACGAGCTGAAGACACCGATTTTTGCCGCACAGGGATTTGTGCATACACTCCTTGATGGCGCTGTGAATGATAAAACAGTGCGTACAAAATTTCTGAAGAAAGCCGCGAAGAGTCTGGATGGTCTGGATATGCTCGTTCAAGACTTGCTAACACTCTCGCATATTGAAACCGGTCAGATAAAAATGCACTTTGAGACAATCGATATGCACAAGCTTACCGAAGAAGTGTTTGAACAGTTTGAAGAAAAAGGCGAGAAGCGGAATATAAAATTACGCGTAGAAGGCGCCCATCATAAAGCATTGGTATATGCTGATTGGCAGCGCATCAGCCAGGTGATGACAAACCTGATCAGCAATGCCATCAAACATTCGAACGATGGCTCCGATGTGGTGGTGAGTTTCGACATCAGCAAAAAAAATGTTGTTACCAAGGTGCGCGACTTTGGCGAAGGTATACCGGCTGAACATCAAACCCGCATCTTTGAACGTTTCTACCGTGTCGATAAAAGCCGAAGTCGCGAGAAGGGCGGTACCGGTTTGGGGCTCGCCATCGTGAAACATATCCTTGACGGACACAATACAAAAGCCGAAGTAGAGAGCGAACCCGGTAAAGGTTCTACTTTTAGTTTTAAATTGCCGCGTGTTAAGCCGGATGCTGCCGAGCATCACCAGGCTGACTAAAACTAAAAGGAATTATCTTGAAGGCTGCCAAAATCAATTTAGAAGAACTTATTCTCTTCGAAGACGAAGATTTTATTCTCATCAATAAACCTCCGTTTGTTGCTACACTTGAAGACCGGAACTCGAAAGTTAACCTGCTCGGATTAGCCCGCGAGTATGTTGATACCGCGCAGGTATGCCATCGTCTCGATAAAGATACATCCGGTGTACTGGCGATAGCTAAAAATCCGGAAGCATACCGCCACATGAGTTTGCAGTTTGAAAAACGTGAAGTCACCAAAATATACCATGCCGTTGCGGATGGCATTCATAACTTTAAAGATGAACTGGTTGATCTTCCGATCCTGAAACAGGATGATGGTATAGTAAAAATCAGCAGGCGTGAAGGTAAACAGGCACAAACGTATTTTACTTCTATCAAGTCATACAAGCTGCATACGCTGGTGGAGTGCCGACCGATAACCGGACGAATGCACCAGATCAGAATTCATCTTTCAACGTTGAAGGCTTCTATTACTGGTGATGAACTTTATGGCGGTAAACCATTTTTTCTATCGAGTGTAAAGCGCGGTTTCAATTTAAAGAAGCAAACGGAAGAGCAGCCCATCATGAAACGTATGGCGCTGCATGCGTACTCGCTCACCTTTGCCGATATGAAAGGCAACACGCAAAAAATAGAAGCGCCTTATCCCAAAGATTTGCAGGCACTGGTGAAACAGTTAGAGATTAACAGCTAATATCCGTCATACGTGGTAGCAGGTATAGAGCTATAGCTGCTACCGTAATTCTATTTTATTTCCAGAATAACATCGCCACCAACCGGGTATGCCGTGCAGGTAAGTGTTCTGCCTTTTTCCACTTCGCTATCCACCAGCACTTCGTTGTTCCACATCCATACTTTTCCTTTTATGCATGATGCTGCGCACGTACCACATTGTCCTGATTCGCAGCTGTAGGGTATAGGTATATTCAGCTTTTTAGCATGCTGCAGAATGGTTTCCGGAAACTGCGTTTCAAACGTATATACATTGCCATTCAGTCGTAGCTCTACGGCATGTTTGTCTTGATCAGAAGGTTCATTTTTTTGTATAGGCTTTCGCGTTGCAAAATTTTCTTTACGGATGTTATCGGCAGGTACACCTTCAGTTTGAAGAACGATCGTAGCCATACGCATATACTCATACGGACCGCACAGGTAAAAAAGTGTGTCACGATGATCGGTGCCTGAATATTGCTTCAATAAATCTTCCAATAAGAATTTGCCGAGCCGTGCCCGTGAAAGATTGCGTGACGTACTGAACAGGTACTCGATGGTGAGTTGATCGCTATATTTCTTTTGAAGTTCATTCAGCTCCTTGTAAAATATAGTGTCGTCAGGTTGGCGATTGCTATAAATTAATACCACCTGCAGCGCAGGATACGTTGTTAATACATGCTTGAGTAATGAGTATATCGGAGTGATGCCGCTACCGGCCGCCAGGAAGATCAGTTTCTTATAATTCACCAGATTTTCCGGTAACGTAAAATGCCCGGACGAACCAATGGTGAGCAAAGTGTCGCCAGGCTTTACCCGATCGATAAACCACCGCGAGTATTCTCCATTCTCAATTCGTTTCAACGTTATGGTGGGAATGGCGTCTATCCCGGGCGTTGTAGAGAACGAGTAACTTCTCCGATCACCGTCATTAGTACCATTCTTGGGAAAGATAAACGTAATGAATTGTCCCGGTGTATAGTGCAAAGGCGAACCATCAGCATACTCCAATTGAAAAGACTTTACATTTTTAGTTTCCTCAACAACATCACGAACAACAATTCTTTTATAAGCTGACGATGTATTCACTACGTTATTATTATTTAAATTCAAGTATAAATTAAGCCACGAATCCTAAAATCTTTCAATCTTAAAATTTTTCCAATCTTCCAATTCCCATGCATTACCAGGAAATCAAGCCGCCCGCAACACTCCAGCACCTGGTAAGATTTTTCTGGGTGCTCGAATATAACGGAGGTTCTCAATTTCCGGTTCAATATAAATTACTGGCGGAAGGTTTTCCGGGCCTGGTGTTCTTCTTCAAAAATCAATACGGTGCAATTAACGGACAGACTACTGAACATCGCTCGTTTTCAATGACCGGTAATTTTAAAATGATAGGGGTATACCTGTATCCGTATGCGCTGCCGCTGCTGTATAAAATTCCTTCTCACGAATTTACACATCAGCATATACCTTTGGATGAATGGTGTAAAGCAGAGTTCTCTGAACTGCAGGAGCGAATACTGGAAACCGAAACAGATGCTGAAGGAGTTAATATACTATCAGACTACTTGTACCAGAAGAGTATACGGGCTGTAGCAGCAAGCGATAAGTTTCATCAATGTATACTGCACGTGATAGACCAGTTCGGCAATGTGGCGGTTGACCGGCTCGCTCAACACGCAGGTATATCGAATCGTCAGTTGGAAAGAAAGTTCAACGCCTCCGTTGGGGTGTCTCCCAAAGTATATTCGCGGTTAATGCGGTTTCACGCGTCACTACGATTTATAAAGTCCGGCTCGATGAAAACATTGACAGATATAGCCTATGCCGCAGGATATTTCGATCAGTCACATTTCATTCGTGAGTTCAAGGAATTTGCCGGTCTTTCTCCCGGCGAATATGTTAGTCTTCCCGCATTCAATCGTGCTGATAATTTTATTCAGCTTTCGTAGCATGTCGTGTTCATACAATCCCCAGCGTTTGTCATGTTATAGCTTCGTGCAGTTAAAACTGTAAAAGCTTATGAAAACAACATCCAACCAAAATCCTGCACCGGCAGGTTACTCACGGGTATGTCCATACCTGATGGTAGCTGACATCGAAGCGCTGCTGATCTTTTTAAAAGACGTGCTTGATGTGGAGATAACTGAAAAACTAACTTCGGCTGATGGAACGGTTCGTCATGCCGAAGTATGTCTCGGTGATTCTGTTATTATGATGGGGAAGGAACAGCCTGGTTATCCTGCCGAAAGTATGATCTACGTTTTTGTTCCCGATGCTGATGCCACATTTAAGAAGGCATTGCAGCACGGTGCAACATCGATTATGGAACCAGGCGATCGGTTCTACGGGTATCGTGAAGGCGGCTTTAGAGATCCTTCCGGAAATCAGTGGTGGGTTGCGCAGGTAATTGAAAACGTGTCGAAAGAAGAGATGGAAAGACGTGCAGCTTCGTACGACTTCAAGCCAGCAAAATAGGGGACATAATGAGCGGATAAATGCTAAAATGTTACCCAATTATGACTTGTGAACAAAAAAAATCCGAAATTGCCGCCTGATAAAGTTTTTGGGAGTTTCTCCAAAGGTCTAATTTTCAATGCTTTACTTTCGATTTTAAATTGTTTTGATTGATTTTAAAGCAATTTCAGAATCATGCTTGCATTTACCAGACAGGCAGTTTACCTTTGTGTCCCTTTTTGAAAGGGGTAGTGTTTTTAATTGAATCTCTAATAATAAAATGGATCATAATAGCTATAAAACACTGAATGCCAATAAGGCTACAGTTGAAAAAGGCTGGGTAATAGTGGACGCAAACGCACAGGTGCTGGGTCGTGTGGCTAGCCAGGTTGCCCACATTATTCGTGGAAAGCATAAGCCAAGCTATACTCCCAATGTGGATTGTGGCGATAACGTAATTGTTATCAACGCGGAAAAAGTAAGAATGACTGGCAAGAAGTGGACTGATCGCGTGATCTTCACACACTCAGGTTACCCAGGCGGTCAGCGCGAGCACACTCCTACTATGATCCGTTCAAAGCATCCTGAGCGCCTCATCGAGCACGCTGTACGCGGCATGCTTCCGAAGAACAGACTCGGACGCGAACTTTTCAGAAGCCTGCATGTTTATGCCGGTAACGAACACCCTCATACTGCTCAACAACCTAAAGAAATAAAGTTCTGATATCATGCAGATCATCAACACCATCGGTAGAAGAAAAACCTCCATTGCCAGAGTGTATGTAAAACCTGGAAAAGGAGATATTAAAGTGAATGACCGTGATCTGAAGGAGTACTTCCTTTCTGAAATTCACCAGACTACAGTAAAGCAACCTCTTTCTACCATTAAGGCAGAAGGCCAGTATGATGTTACTGTAAATGTTGAAGGTGGTGGCGTAAAAGGCCAGGCAGAAGCAGTTCGCCTTGGTATTGCCCGCGCACTGGTTGAGTTCAGTACTGAAAACAAGCCTGCTCTGAAGAAAGAAGGTTTGTTAACCCGCGACTCAAGAATGGTTGAGCGTAAGAAGCCGGGTAGAAGAAAGGCAAGAAGAAGATTCCAGTTTAGCAAGCGTTAATCATAACAAGAGAATGGCTGAAAAATTAACATATCAGGATCTGTTGGATGCAGGTGCACACTTTGGTCACCTCACCCGCAAGTGGAACCCGAAGATGGCTGAGTACATCTTCATGGAAAATAATGGTATCCACCTTATCGACCTGAATAAAACATTGGCATGCTTAGACGAAGCTACTTACGCACTGAAGAACATTGTTCGTTCAGGTCGCAAGATCATGTTCGTAGCAACGAAGAAGCAAGCTAAAGATATCGTATCGGAAGAAGCAAAACGTCTTAACATGCCGTTCGTAACAGAGCGCTGGTTAGGTGGTATGCTTACAAACTTCGCTACAATCCGTAAGTCTTTGAAGAAACTCGCGCAGATCGAGAAGTTGATGAAAGACGAAGCTTTCACCAACCTTGCGAAACGCGAACGCCTCATGGTAACTCGTGAGAAAGCTAAACTTGAAAAATTGTTAGGTGGTATCGCTGATCTGAACAGACTCCCTGCAGCATTGTTCGTGATTGACGTAAAACGTGAGCACATCGCTGTAACAGAAGCTCAAAAACTCAACATCCCGGTTTTTGCGCTGGTAGATACAAACTCAGATCCTTCAGGTGTTGATTTCCCGATTCCTGCCAACGATGATGCTTTCAAATCAATTTCTATCCTGACCAAATATATTGGTAAAGTGATCGAAGAAGGTTTGATGGAGCGTAAGAAAGATAAAGATGACGCTGCGCAGAAGAAGGAAGAAGACGAGAAGAGAAAAGTTGATTCTGCAGTAGAAGAAAGCAAATAATTAAAAGCTGATGTGCCAAGGTGCAAAAAATGCACGCGGTAGTCATAATTAATGCAATGATAATGCACTAAACATCGGCCCAAAGCCGGTGTTTAGTTTTTTTTAGGGAGTTCAAAAAAATAGATAATCGTAAATACTAAAAATCGTAAATACTATGTCAGCTATTTCAGCACAAGATGTAAACAAGCTCCGCCAGATGACGGGTGCAGGTATGATGGATTGTAAAAAAGCCCTTGCCGAAGCCGAAGGAGATTTTGATAAAGCTATCGAGATATTAAGAAAGAAAGGACAGAAAGTTTCTGCTTCACGTTCTGACAGAGAAGCTAAAGAAGGTTCTGTATTTATCAAAGTTAGCGATGACAAGAAGGAAGCTGTATTGATCGCGCTGAACTGTGAAACGGATTTCGTAGGCAAGAACGAGGAATTTCAGGCACTTGGTAAACTGATCGTAGATACTGCTTTTGCCAGCAAACCTGCTACTAAAGAAGCATTGCTTGCACTGACAGCTGGTGGCCTGACTCTGAATGATAAAATTGTTGAACTCGTAGGTAAGATCGGTGAGAAGATCGAAGTGAGCGAATACATTCACATGAAAGGTGAAGCTATTGTGTCTTACATCCACGCTGGTTCTAAACTTGGTGTACTTGTATCACTGAAAGGTGTTAATGGTGTAGATGTTACTGAAGCTGGTAAAGATGTAGGTATGCAGATTGCAGCCATGAACCCGGTAGCAGTTGATGAAAAATCTGTAGATCAGTCGATCATCGACAAAGAACTTGAAATTGCTAAAGCTCAGATTTTAGCAGAAGGTAAACCTGAGAATATGGTTGATAAAATCGCTCAGGGTAAACTTCAGAAGTTCTTCAAGGAAACCACATTGTTGCACCAGCTTTTCGTAAAAGATAACTCAAAGACTGTAGCGCAATACCTGGATAGCGTTACAAAAGGTTTGACTGTTGTTGAATTCAAGCGCGTAACAATCGCTTAAGATCATAACTAACTTTTTTCAGAAAGAGCCGTTCGGATATGCCGGATGGCTCTTTTTTTTCATGTTTATGACTCGTATATATTCAATCTTTTTATGTCTGGTGTGTCTGATGCTTACAGGTTGTGGGTATTTTTATTCAGGTACCTGGGAAGACGATGATGATAACTGGGAGCGAGCGTATGGGTATGAAAAACCTGATGACATCGATGTTGTGCATTCGTGGTATTGGCGATCGCCTCACTTTACAGTGGAGTACGAGCTATATATGGAGACTACATTGAATAAAAATATACTTCAATCTTTTTTGTCGAAAGGTGATTTGGTTCAGCGGCCCGGTGATGCGAGTGAGAGTATAAAGGATTTAGTCGGTTATGATACGCGACCCGACTGGTTCGTTCCGAAGACACTTGATAAATATGAAACATGGGTGGGTCGTGTGCCGGTAGAATTTGAGCTTTTTATAGATCGCGAAACCGGGCATCTATACTGGCATGAGATTCAATTATAGGAGTATAGTATATATATAGCTTAGCTCTTTCCTTCGATAATTTCTATCTCCGTTCTGCGGTTGATCGCGCGGCCTTCTGCTTCATCGTCATTACTTACGATAGGGCGTTCAGAACCAAATCCTTTGGCACTTAATCGAGTCGCACTGATGCCGTGCTGCACCAGGTAATCAACCACTGCACTGGCGCGCCTCAGGGAAAGTGATTTGTTGGTTTCTGCGTTACCGGTATTATCCGTATGTCCGTTGATCTGAACGTTAAGCTGCGGGTTTGTGATCAATAACTCCTTAATATTTTCAACCTCAGCTATAGATTCAGCTTTCAGATCAGATTTACCGATATCAAAGAATATGTTTTTCAATACAACCTTCGAACCAACCTCAGCCTTTACCATGATGATGTGCGTATCGATCTCCTGATATTCGGCAAATTGCGGCAGGTTAAAGTTAATAGAGTTAAACAGGTAGCCTGGGCGTTCCGTAGCCACCCCGTAGTTACCACCGTGCGGAATAGTCAATTCAAAATCTCCGGTTTGTGGGTTAGAGTATATTTTGGTGATGACCTTGTTTGTGGCGTTATCTACCAGCGAGATGGTAGCAGACAAAGGTTGGGCTGTAGTTTCATCAATTACTTTTCCTTTCAATACGGTAACAACTTTGTTGTCTTTATGCACCTGTATCATCGGGTCAATATAGTCTGTACGATCTGGCTCCGGTGCAGGAGTTTGTGCTACTACCGGTGGAGGCGCGACAACAACAGGCTCTTCCGTCACCGTAACTTCAGGTTCTTCTTTTTTAGGTTCTTCAACTTTTGGCTCTTCCTTTTTAGGTTCCTCTATCACAGCCGGAGTTGTTTCAACCGGAGGCTGTTGTACCGCAGGCTCGGTGCTGGCAAGCAGTACAGGTTCCTGAACCTCTTCTTTGGCAGGAGGTAAAAACTTTATAGTATATATATCAGCACTGCCCATACCATCGGCACGTAGCGTTGAATAATACCCTGTGGTTTTGTCAGCAGATATACTGAAGAATCCATCGTACTCAATGGAGTTTATCGGGTAGCCCATGTTTACAGGCTTCTGCCACTTGCCGTCTTTAAATTCACTTCTGTAAATGTCATTACTTCCCATACTCGGGTGCCCGTCTGATGAAAAATATAGCGTAACGCCATCCGGGTGTATATAGGGAGAGTCTTCGTTGCCCGGAGTATTTATAGCACCACCCAGGTTTACCGGCTTCGCCCAGTTTCCTTTTGGATCAAGTGTACTCATCCAGATGTCAAGCTCACCTTTGCCACCCGGGCGATTGCTGGCGAAAAATAATTTCTGACCGTCTGCTGATATACAGGCTGAGGTTTCCCAGAATAATGGCGTGTTGATGTTCTTGTTTAGCGCTTCAGGCTTGGTCCAGTCCGACCCTTCAAGATGCGAAGTATATATATCACCGGAGCCATCTTCATAGTACAGGAACAGCGTTTTTCCATCCGGAGACAGTGATGCTGCGGCATCGTTGAATTTGATGTTGATGTTCGGACTGATCTTTTCCGGCACACCCCACGATGCTCCGCTTTTACGGGCTATATATATATCTTCAAAGTTGGTTCCGCTTTTAATCTTGTAATCATCCGAAGAACGGTTGGAGGTAAAGATCATCGTGTTACCATCGGCTGACACCAGCGGTGAATATTCGTTGAACTGTGAATTTATACCAGCTCCTACATTTTCGATGACCGCGCGAACCGGTTTACGCGTAAGAGAGTCACCAATCTCGCATTCAAAAATCTTTTCGGTAACGAGCTCGTAGAGTTTTTTGTTCTTGCCTCTGAATTCTTCGTAATGATCGCGTGCACGGGCATACTGGTGGTTGTTCTGGTAAGCCATGCCCAGGTAGTAATGTATATCCGGATCTACATTTGATTTTGCATTGAATGCTTTTTCCAGATAGGGGAGCGACTTCGATTTTGTCTCAAGGTACAGATAGCACATTCCGATCTTGAAATTCAAGTCAGCGTCATCACTGCTTGCACCACCTTCGAGGTAAGCCTTGAGCGCATTTTCATAATCCTTTTTCTCGAACAGGCGATTACCCTTATCAATAGAATTCTGTGATTGACCCGAAACCGGTATCAGCAGGCATAAAATGAGCAGCGTCAGGTAAACTAGCTTATCCATCGGGTGGATAGAAAAATTGATTATAAATGATTTAAAAAATCACAGTAAATATATTGAAAAATACCCCTCAAAAATATTCTCTCTCAAGGACTTGGCGATACAGGCGGGCACTGGTCGATTGTTGCCGGTATGCTGTATATAAGGCAGCTTACCGTACGTTGATGTATTAAAAACAATGCGATGTAATGCGATCATAGTCAACCTCCCTCTTATCCTTCCTCGTGGTCCTGTTTCCCCTGTGAGAAAATATTTTTACAGCACCTTTTTCTTCTCTTTGTAGCCAGGTCCGCGTATCGTTCTTCCGGGTTTTGCTCCCGTATGTTCACCATTCTGCAAAACCTGAACTCCGTTTACAAATACATGTACCATGCCGGTAGAGTATTGCTTCGGTTTTTCGAATGTGGCGTAGTCCTGCACTTTGGCCGGATCAAAAATCGCGAGGTCGGCAAAGTATCCAGTCTTTATGCTGCCACGCTTTTTTATTTTCAGATTTGTTGCCGGTAATGAAGTAAGCCTTCTTACAGCTTCCTGCAACGTAATAAGTTTTTCATCGCGCACATATTTAGCCAGCACGCGCGCAAATGTACCGTAGCTTCGCGGGTGCGCTCCCTCTTCTACATTTTTGTCATCGATCGTTTCAGAACCTCCGTCAGAGCCAAAGCTCACATACGGTAATTTTACAATGCGTTTTACGTTTTCTTCTGACTGCTGATAATACAACGCTTCAATTCTTGATCTATCACGAACGATCAGATCGATCACCGTTTCATCTGCATTTTTACCATGAAGCTTCGCTACCTCACTCAGGCGCTTGCCTTTATATAGTTTGTTAAGCGAATCCAGACGAAAGCCCATCAACGCTACATATTGCGGCTCGGAGTTTTTGTACGGTATACCCATCTCCATTTCGTATAAGACCTTTTTACGAATGGCGGGTGTCTTTAATTTCTTGCGCATCTCTTTCGCACCGCCTTCCTGCACCCACGTTGGTAGACGTGATGTTAGCCCCGTAGCACTCGCGGTATAGGGATACATATTGGCGGTAACTTTCAACCCTGCTTTTTGTGCACTGTCTATCTTGTTGAGCAGTGTGTCGATCTTCGGCCAGTTACGTGCTATATTTATTTTCATGTGGTATATCTCCGCATGTATACTTGCTTCTTTTGCAATGCGAATCGTTTCATCAACCGCATCCAGTATAAAGTCTCCTTCACTGCGCATGTGGGTAGTATACATGCCGCTATATTTCGATGCTACTTTGGCAAGCTCGATCAACTCATCTGTTGATGCGTATGTAGCGGGTGCATAGATGAGCGATGTGCCCAAACCCATTGCGCCTTCTTCCATCGCCTGTTGTACAAGCTGTTTCATTTGTGCGAGTTCGGCATCGGTAGGTTTACGATTGTCGTAACCCATTACATAATTTCGAACGGAAGTCTGACCAACGAAAGAAGCTACATTCGTAGAAGTGCCCTTCTTCATCAGCCAGTTAAAATATCCTCCGAGGGTTGTCCAGAGACTATCGACAGCGACTTTGCTTTTTCGCTTCATCGGTCCGGGTGACCAGCCTTCTCCAAAAACTTCAAGCGTTACACCTTGCTTGATGTCGCTCATGGAGCGTCCGTCTTTTAGTAAGTTCTGGTCGGCCCAGCTCAGCATGTTTATAAAACCGGGAGCAACCGCCAAACCCGTTGCGTTAATTTCTTTTTTTCCGGTGGCATCACTCAGCTTGCCAATGGCTGCAATGGTATCGGCCTGAATGGCTATATCACCGACAAAGGGAGCACTGCCGGAACCATCGTAGATTGTTCCGTTCCGAATAATGATGTCGTACTGTTGCCTGGGCTTCTGCATACAAGCCAGTGTTACAAAAAGACCTGCTGCGAAAAAAATGAAGTAGCGCATGTAAGGGAAAAAGTATACGATGATAGTGAGGTTTCCTGAGAAAAGAAACGCAATGTAAGAAACAAAGTATAGTTACTTTAAATGACTCCGAGCCTCGCAAAAATGGGAAATGATACTTTTTTACTTTCCCCTTCTGCCCAATGTTTTCGTAGAGTTTCCGCTACAGCGTCAACAGGATTTATACCTTTTTGCCGGATAAACTTTTGTGTAGACGACCAGCTTTCCAGGTATCCCGTAAGGTGCTCCAATGTCCATTGCACATCAATGGAAAACGGTGGTGCAGGTATTTCTTCAAATGGAAACGCAATGGTTTTATATTCCTGTTCAACCAGTCTGCGTGCATCATCCCAGAACGGCCCAACCGTATTGTTATAAAAATCCATGATGATCGTATCAATAACAGGTTCTATATATAGCAGTGCGTAACCCCATACGGCCAGCAGACCTCCGGGCTTGCCAATGCGTTTTACTTCCCGGTAAAAACGATCGCGATCAAACCAATGCAACGCCTGGGCGACTGTAATGAGATCGAATTGAGCATCGTGAAAAGATGTTTGCTCTGCAGGACTTACGCTATACCGTATGTTGTGTGCCCGAAAAGCATGATCCAGTTGTTGCTGACTGATGTCGGTAGCATATACTTCTTTAAAATGTGCTGAAAGAATTTTTGCTACCTGCCCGTTGCCGGTGGCACAGTCCCATGCTGTGCTTTTATTTTTAAGATGCCGGAAGATGAAATGATACAACGCATCGGGATATACCGGGCGAAACGATGCATAAATTTTTGAGTGTCCTGAGAAGAAGTCTTTCATACAACTATATACGGAAGGAAGAACGGAAAGTATAACTGTTCTAACAAGGTAGCGGAAGAAAAAAAGGCCGGTATAGATATACCGGCCTCGCATTTTTATTTTTTAATGTTGATGTTCAACGCCAGCTCGTTCAGTTGTTCCTGCGAGATGGTAGAAGGCGAATCGATCATCACATCTTTGCCCGCATTGTTTTTCGGGAAGGCGATGAAATCGCGAATTGAATCCACTCCTCCAAAGATTGAACACAGGCGGTCGAACCCGAATGCTATACCACCGTGTGGAGGTGCACCGTATTCGAAAGCTTCCATGAGGAAGCCGAACTGTTTCTTTGCTTCTTCTTCGCTGAAGCCGAGGTGTGTAAACATCAGTTGTTGTGTAGCGCGGTCGTGAATACGAATAGAACCACCGCCAACTTCTGTTCCGTTTATAACCATGTCGTAAGCATTGGCGCGTACTTTACCCGGATCAGTATCCAGCAGGTGTATATCTTCATGCTTCGGTGATGTGAACGGATGGTGCATAGCATGGTAACGCTTTGTCTCTTCGTTCCACTCCAGCAGCGGGAAGTCGATCACCCACAGTGCCGAGAATTTATTCTTATCGCGAAGTCCCAGCTTTTCGCCCATTACTAAACGAAGCTCATTGAGTTGCTTGCGTGTTGCGTATGCTTCGCCGGCTAATACAAGTATAAGATCACCTGGTTGTGCGTCAAATTTGGCAGCCCATGCTTTCAGATCTTCCGGAGTATAGAATTTATCTACGGATGATTTTATAGTTCCGTCCGTGCGATACTGTATATATACCAGTCCTTTCGCTCCAACCTGCGGGCGCTTCACAAATTCTGTAAGTTCATCAATCTGCTTGCGGGTATATTCTGAGCAGCCTTTTGCATTTATACCTACTACAAGCTCAGCACTTTCAAATACCGGGAAGTTCTTTCCTTTGGTAAGCTCTGTGAGCTCTACAAACTTCATATCGAAGCGTGTATCTGGTTTATCAGAGCCATATAGTTTCATAGCATCATCGTAGAACATGCGTGGTACGGAAGGAAGATCTATACCTTTTACATTCTTAAAAAGATGACGCACCAGTCCTTCAAACGTATTCAGAATATCTTCCTGCGTAATGAAAGCCATCTCGCAGTCTATCTGTGTAAACTCCGGCTGGCGATCGGCACGCAAATCTTCATCGCGGAAACATTTTACAATTTGATAATAGCGGTCGAAGCCCGACACCATCAGCAATTGTTTAAAAGTCTGAGGTGATTGGGGCAACGCATAAAACTCACCGTGATGAATGCGTGACGGCACAACAAAGTCACGGGCACCTTCCGGAGTTGATTTGATTAGTACCGGTGTCTCTACTTCAATAAATTCCTGGCTGTCGAGATACGCGCGTGTCTGCTGCGCCATTTTATGACGGAGCTGAAGTTTTTCGCGTACCGGGTTTCTGCGCAGGTCGAGGTAACGATACTTCATACGAATATCATCGCCACCATCGGTGTCATCCTCAATAGTAAAGGGAGGAAGCTTGGCTGCATTGAGAATGGTAAGCTTGGAAACTTTTATTTCAATTTCGCCCGTGGCGATCTTGTCGTTTTTGGAAAGACGTTCAACAACGGTTCCTTCCACCTGGAGTACATACTCGCGGCCGGTGCTGCGGGCCTCTGCCAACAAAGCAGCATCTGTCTTACCTTCTTCAAAAATCAATTGGGTTATACCATAACGATCGCGAAGGTCAATCCAGAGAACACTACCCTTATCGCGGAGGCGTTGTACCCATCCCGTCAGGGTTACTGGTTTGTTAACATCTGCTAATCTCAATTCACCGCAGGTGTGCGTTCTTAACATGTTAGTTTTAATTAATTTAGCCGCGAATTTAACAATACTTTGTCTCCTTGCGCGATATGCTAAAAATTAAAAGTGTAGTTCCTAACGTGTTGGTTGTGTTGGTTTTGACCTGCCTGGCTGCCGATAAACCAAAGCTTGTGAAAGTAAAGGTTAATGAAAACATAACCGTATCTATTCCACAAGGGTGGCGTCCTATGGATGCGATGGACTTTACACAACGCTACCCATCTGTTCGTGCTCCGCTCGCGGCCTATACAAATGAAGAACGTGTCGTTGATTTCAGTGTAAATATTTCGGCTACGCAATGGCCTGATACCAACGCAGAACTGGCAGCGCAATTTTTCAAGGCTTCACTTCTGAATACATTCGATCGGGTCGAGATGATCCAGGAAGGTGTACAGGAGATCAACAAAAAGAAATTTATATACTTCGAATTCGAGTCGCGTGTTAATGGTAACCGGCAGCAGGAGGGGTTTCAGGATGCCGTTGTGCGCTATACCTATATCCAGTATTTACTGCAGCCCGGCAAAACACTGGTGTTCTCTTTCAATTGTCCGAAGCGCATGAAGGAACAATGGCAGGCAACCGCGCGCGATATGATGAAGGCTGTGAAAGTCAAGTAAGCTGCCTCATATACATTTTTAAAGTATAAAAGATTTATTGAAAGCCCCGCTTTCGGCTTTAGCATGAAGCGTTTAGTTTTGCCCTTTCGATTATGGAATTATATACCGATGAGTATTTCATGCGCGAAGCATTGAAAGAAGCAGTCAAGGCTTTTGATACAGGTGAAGTACCGGTAGGTGCCGTAGTGGTTAGTAATAACAGAATTATAGCACGTGCGCACAACCAGACTGAAAAGCTTACGGATGCTACCGCGCATGCCGAGATGCTGGCCATAACGGCTGCCGCCAATTACCTGGGATCGAAATACCTGCGCGAGTGTACGCTATATGTTACGCTGGAACCTTGTGTAATGTGTGCCGGTGCACTGCATTGGACACAACTTGAGAAACTGGTGTTTGGTGCTTCCGATATACAGCGTGGCTATAGTATAGTAAGTACACCGTTACTTCACCCACGTACCGAAGTAGTAAAGGGTATAAAAGCGGAAGAGAGTAAAAAGTTGATAAACGATTTTTTTAAGAAGATCAGAAATTAATTAGTCAAATGGAAATAAAAGGAAAAGTAGTTCAACTGCTACAGATGCAGACCGGACAAGGCAAGAAAGGCCCGTGGAAGAAACAGGAATTTATTATTGAAACGCAAGGTCAATATCCTAAAAAAGTATGCCTGTCTGCATGGGGAGATAAAGTAGATCAGTATAATTTATCGATAGGTGATGAAGTATCTGTGTCCGTTGATCTGGAGAGCCGAGAGTATAACGGCCGTTGGTATACCGAGGCACGTGCCTGGAAACTGGAGAAAAGCGGAGGCAGCAGCCGAGCAAACAACAATACACCGCCTGTGGGAGATGAACCTTTTTACGCGGATAACAGTCCTTCAGACGACCTGCCATTCTAACGAAGCACGGTATATTTCGGTGTGACCCATAAAAATATTCGTATAATCATAATACAGGTGAAATTTTCTCGGTAAGGTTATGGTTGTATATTTGATTTTACACATGTTCAACCTATAAATTCAGTACTATGGCTTTTACATTGCCCGCGCTGCCGTATGCAGCTAATGCTCTTGAACCTCATATCGATGCAAAGACGATGGAGATACACCATGGCAAGCATCATAACACGTATGTAACCAATCTCAACAATGCTATTGCTGGTACAGATGCTGAGAAGCTTAGCCTTGAAGAGATCAATAAGAATATCTCCAAGTATCCTGTGGCAGTTCGTAACAACGGTGGTGGTCACTATAACCACAGCCTGTTCTGGACTATACTGGGGCCGAATGCTGGTGGTGCTCCAACCGGTGCGTTGGCTGATGCTATCAATGCTACCTTCGGTAACTTCGATGAGTTCAAAACTAAATTTGCTGCTGCTGCTACCGGACGTTTCGGTTCAGGCTGGGCTTGGTTGATTGTTGATGGAAGCAAAAAGCTTCAGATCACTTCAACGCCTAACCAGGACAATCCATTGATGGATGTTGCTGAAGTAAAAGGAACTCCGATTCTCGGACTCGATGTTTGGGAACACGCTTACTACCTGCACTACCAGAATCGCAGACCTGACTATATCGCTGCTTTCTGGAATGTGGTTAACTGGAATGAAGTGACCAAACGTTTTGACGCTGCGAAATAACGCTTGGTGTTGAGACTTATAATACAAAGGCTTCCGTTTGGAGGCCTTTGTTATTTAGGATGGTTGTGATTTTACCTTCAAGTTATATCAGATATATCTGATTTTTTAAGACTATTCTGAGGCCTTCGGAGCCGCATATCTGATGATATATATCAGCATGGACAACATCCATGGCATAACACCTCTGAAAAGCCCTGTAAAACCTTCAAATTCTTTTAATTACAATGATTGAAATGATTTTGTAAAATCAGGGAATTGCTGATTTCTATTGATTGGTGTTTTGTCATATTAGTATCAGTTTATAGGACAGGTTAGAAGTTGTACCACCAAAATAAAGATCTATGAATCTGATCATGGCATTTATCACAGCAACGTTTTTATTTTTCAACGATGGCTCCGCTGTTAAGACGAACGTTGACAAAACAATGAATCGTACCATCACTACTTCGGTAAGCGATAAAAGTAGATTTGTTATTGAAGCAGGTAAATCTGTTGTGGTGAAGGAGAACTGTAACATTGGTCCGAATACAATTCTGGAAGTACGTGGTAGTCTGCTCATCGAAGGTGATCTCGTTATTCGTCAGGATCTTGAATTGATTGTAGCCGGTGAAGGTAAACTTATTGTGAAGGGCGATGTAATGAGCCAGTCACTTGCATTGAAAAGCATACAGGTACTCGATCGCGGTGAGTTTACAATAGAAGGCACATTCAATGCCAACGACAATACAAAGATTACTACATTAGGCAATGGCTTTATCACAGCCAACCGTGTTGTGGCCAGCAGTAAAGCAGAGCTTGCCGGCACGGGTCAATTTACAACCTCGGCATGTGCGTGTGACGATGGTATCAATTGTGATTTTTGCAAAACGTCTGCTATATCCAGACGCTCTAAATAAATCATCAGACTTTTTCATTGGGCTATAGCGGGTAACTATTACCTTGCCGTTATTCAGGTAAATAATTTTTTATAAAGGCTTCCGGAAAGGAAGCCTTTTGTTTTTATCTTGAAAGCAATTCAGATCACGTACATGAGCCTTTTTAAAATAGGTATACCGCTATCTATACTTGTGGTCGGTATACTTTCATCCTGCCAGTCTAAAATGACGAAAGATAAACTCCGTAAAAATATAGCATCTGTGCTGCAAGAGCAACCGGGCCTATATGCCGTTGCTTTTAAAGATCTCAGTACGGGCGAAGAGATCCTGATCAACGAACGCGAGAGTTTCCATGCCGCCAGCACCATGAAAACTCCTGTACTCATAGAAATATGCAGGCAGGTGGTAGCGGGTAAATTCTCGCTTACTGATTCCATTGTTGTTCACAATGAATTTAAAAGTATAGTCGATAGCAGTTTATATACACTGGATAAGAAGGAAGATAGTGAGCAGGAACTATACAATCACATAGGAGAAAAGCGCTCTGTGTCATCACTTGCATACGATATGATTATCGCGAGCAGCAACCTGGCCACCAATATGATGATTGAATTGGTGGGTGCGCGCAACGTAACGCAAACCATGCGTAACCTCGGAGCAAACAATATACAGGTATTGCGTGGCGTGGAGGATTCAAAAGCTTTTCAGCAAGGACTCAATAATACTACGACTGCATACGACCTGATGGTGATTTTCGAGAAAATTGCCAAAGGTGAAGCGGTAAATGCAGAAGCTTCGCAGATCATGATTGATATACTCCTTGATCAGAAGTTCAATGAAATTATACCAGCTAAATTACCGAAGGATGTAAAAGTGGCACATAAGACGGGCAACATCACCGGTGTAAACCACGACTCCGGAATTATATTTCTGCCGGATGGAAGGAAATATATACTGGTACTTTTATCCAAAGAAGCAACGGATGAGAACGCTGCTATTGAGGCGATGGCTTCGGTGTCGGGGATGGTTTATGATTTTGTTGTAAGAAGTAAGAAGTAAGAAGTAAGAAGTAAGAAGTAAGAAGTAAGAAGTAAGAAGTAAGAAGTAAGAAGTAAGAAGTAAGAAGTGTTTTACAGATACATTGTTTTAATAGAATGAGTTTTAAAATAGGTTCGAATTCGGTTCGTGGTCTCGTGCTGAATATAGGCTTAGTGCTTGTGTTGCTGGGATTGATGTCATTTGTATTTTTCTATAAGGTTATGCCGTATGTCACCAATCAAAATAAGGTATTGACTGTTCCTGATCTGAGAGGGATGACAAATAAGGAAGCAGTTCGGTTTTTAGCGGCAAGGCAATTACAATATGAGTTTGGTGATTCTTTGTTTCGTGCAGACGTTGATCCTTTGCTTGTTCTGGATCAGTATCCAAAAGCAAATTCAAAAGTAAAGATATATAGGAAGATAAAACTCAATCTTAATGCAGCGACACCACCACTTGTCGTTTATCCTGATTTGAAGTGGCTTTACCTATCAATTTGCAAGGCAACAATTAGAGTCATTAGGGTTGAGCATTGGAAATATTTATTACAAAGCTGATATAGCAGTTAATGCTGTTTTGGAATCACAGTTGGCAGGTAAAACGTTATTGCCGGGGCAGCAAATATCAAAAGGAACTGTTGTGGACTTAATAATAGGAATGCCTGGTGATAAATCTGATTTCATGGATTCCATAAACATTCGATGATCTTTTCCAATGATCGTTGTCACTTCTGAGAAAGAAATTTTACAGACTATATCTCCTTGGAGAAATGATTACCTTGCGGCTATATAAATATCTACCTGTATGGAAGTAAAAGACAGCAAC
The DNA here is from genome assembly GCA_902168205.1 of uncultured Chitinophaga sp. Classification (GTDB taxonomy): domain Bacteria; phylum Bacteroidota; class Bacteroidia; order Cytophagales; family Cyclobacteriaceae; genus Ohtaekwangia; species Ohtaekwangia kribbensis. The sequence goes on from CABHOK010000020.1 coordinate 77,014, forward strand.
GGCAATGTACTGAACGATGGTGATTCAGTCACGCTCATCAAAGATCTGAAAGTAAAGGGTTCTTCGCTTACCTTAAAGAGAGGTACTGTAGTAAAGAAGATTCGTTTGACCGATAGCGAGGATGAAGTAGATTGCCGCGTCAACGGCAGCAGCATAGTGTTGCGTACGGAATTTTTAAAGAAAGTATAGTTCAAGTGTATATATAGCCGGAGGGAGTATCAGTCCGTTACTGCCTCCGGATAATATATACTATACCGGCACGGATAGAGAACTCTCCTTTAAAATAGAAATCTCCTATCGCTTCAAATTTCAGCGATGCATTGATAGGGCTGGTCCAGCCACCTCCAATCGAAAAATCATTTTCACCAACCAGTCCGCGGGCACGTACAAAAGCTTCTTCCACCGGGTACCAGCGTATACCGGATACAAGGCTTACACCATCTGAGGTCCATACCTCCATACCACCGGTTACCGTAAAGCTTCGTGTAAAAAAGTAATTTCCTTCGAGTCCGATCTGTGCCTTGTTAAAGATCGTGTTGTTATCGGTTTTCATCAGGTCGGCACTGAGTCCGATAATGATATCTTTGGGAAGCTGCGAAAAAGAGGACGTAGCAATAAACAGGAGCGGAACGGTCAGGAGCTTTCGAATCATAATAATCTACGCTGCAAATATAGCAGTTCGCTATTCACAATAAGAGTTCAATCGCCCAATGGTTTGCAAGTCCTGTTGAACCATACTAAAAATACAACTATACTTGCACCCGTATTGGTTTTTATCATGTGCAAAGCGTGATAGAATTAAAAGGGAATTCCGGTGTAAATCCGGAGCAGTTCCCGCTACTGTAATCCCGACTTCACGATTGAAGTCTGTGTTTTTGCAAAACGAAAGTCATTGTTCACACGGTTGAATGAGAAGGCAAGCAAAAACAGGGAAAGCCAGGAGACCTGCCAATGCATAACATACTATTCAATGCTTCGGGTAAAAAGCAGTGAATGTGACCTCGGACTATGATTGCTTTCGGCAGTCAGCATGCCTCTGATCTCATTCTGCATTTTTACTCTTTTTTCACGAAACCCTTTAAAACCTTTGTAATGAAAAAGGAGAGTAAACTATGGGCAGTTACGTTGATTGCCCTTTACATGGCGGCACCTGCGCACACAAACGCACAACAAGATTCCTCACGCGTATCCAGCCTGTATGAAGTCGTTATAACGGCTACAAAATTTCCCAAGAGTCAAAGTGAAACCGGTAAGGTATTAACGGTTATAGATGCTGAGCAATTAAGCCGCAGTGCCGGAAAAGATCTGGCGCAGGTACTTAACGAACAGGTTGGTATTGTTATAACGGGTGCCAACAGCAATCCCGGTAAAGACAAATCGGTATACCTGCGCGGAGCCAAGAGCGAGTATACATTGGTGTTATTGGACGGTATACCGTTGAATGATCCGAGCAGTATCGGTGGAGGTGCTTTTGATCTGCGTATGCTTCCGATTGATCAGATCGAACGCATCGAAATTCTGAAAGGTAGTCAGTCAACACTATATGGAAGCGATGCTATAGCTGGTGTCATCAACATCATTACCAAAAAGAAAGGCGATAAGCCTGTTGGTGTTTCCGGTGTGCTAAGTTATGGAACCTATAACACGAAGAAGGCAAATGTAGTTGTAGCGGGTACCACCGATGTTATCGACTATAATGTTGGCTATACTTATCTGAAGACTGATGGTATAAGTGAAGCTAAAGATACAACGAACAATGCCGGATTTGATAAAGATGGATTTGATCAGAATTCCGTTCAGGCAAATATAGGTTTCAAACCCACGGATAACATTTCAATCCGTCCGTTTGTGCGCTATAGTAAGTTTGATGGTAAATATGATGCAGGAGCGTTTCAGGATGAAAAAAACTCAGGCTATAAATCAGAATTTTTCAATGCCGGTCTTAATAGTCAGATAGGTTTTTCAAAAGGAGCTCTGAACATTCAGTATGGATATAACAAGATTGGTCGCGATTATACACAGCCCGATTTTTTTGAGCCTGCTATAATTGCTACAACTTCGTATACCGGTACGTTCCATAATGCAGAAGCTTTTGTGAACTACGATCTGGCAGAACATTTTCAGTTGCTGGGCGGAGTAAATTACCAGAATCAGAAAATGAACCTGGAAGGATCAGACGCGCTGAAAAAATCGTCACTCAATATGTTGAGTCCTTATGCATCATTCTTTGTAAAAAATATTCAGGGGTTTTCAGCAGAGCTCGGTGGACGCTTTGTACATCACTCGCAGTTTGGTGATACATTCATTTATAGTATCAATCCTTCGTATCTGATAAATCATCAGGTAAAACTGTTTGCTAACTACTCCACGGGTTTCAAAACTCCGGTAATCGATCAATTATATAATAAAAGTTACGGTAATGAAAACCTGAATCCGGAGAAAAGTAAAAACCTGGAAGCTGGTGTTGACTTTGCCGTACTGGATAATAAGCTGAACCTGCGTGCCACAGCCTTCTCAAGAAAAATTGAAGATGCTATCATCTATACTTACCCTGCCGGCTATGTTAACATGGATAAGCAGAACGATAAAGGCGTAGAGGTAGAAGCTGAATTTGCTGTTAACGACAAGATAAGAGTAAAAGCATTCTATGCGTATGTTGATGGAGAGCTTACTACTAAAGTTACTGACACGCGTGATACAACCTATAACAACCTCATCCGAAGACCGAAGCATTCGGTAGGTATAAATATAGGCTATGCTGTAACGGATAACCTGTTTGTAAGTGCGAATCTGAAAACCTTCAGTAAGCGCAATGATCTTTTCTTCAACCCGGTAACGTTTAACAACGACCTGGTACCCATGGATAGCTATAAACTGCTGGATGTATATGCCGAGTATAAATTGCTGGATGGCAAGTTAAAGGTGTTTGCAGACGCACGCAACCTGCTGGATGAAGACTACTACGAAACTTATGGGTATACCACCATGGGCTTCAATATTAATGCAGGTGTGTCCTTTGGTTTTTAGTACCTGCTGAATAGCTTAGCGTGCTGTAACTATTATTATGGAAGTATGATCGTTCTTGTTACCGGGGGAGCCCGCAGTGGAAAGAGCAGATATGCCCAGCAGCGCGCTAAGCATTTAACCGATAGTCCGGTGTATGTTGCAACGGCACGGGTATGGGACGATGACTTTAAGCAACGCATTGCCCGCCACCAACAGGAACGCGGACCGGAATGGAGTAACTTCGAAACGGAGAAGTATATAAGCACGCTGTCTCTCACCGGTAAAGTTGTAGTGATCGATTGTGTAACACTGTGGCTTACCAATTTCTTTGTCGATCATCAACAGAATATAGAGACCGCGTTACACGAATTCCAGCAAGAGATCGATACGCTGGGAACACAACAAGCCACGTTTATAATTATTACCAACGAAATAGGCATGGGGCTTCATGCTGATACGGAAGTAGGACGCAAGTTTGTTGATTTGCAGGGATGGGCTAATCAATATATAGCATCCAAGGCGGAAGAAGTAATTTTTATGGTATCAGGTATACCGTTACAAGTAAAACCGGCAAAAGTTTAACGTATGAAGAAGTTCAAAATTAATCCGATAGGTACAGCATTGCAGAAAGAGCTGCAGCATAAAATAGATCAGAAGACAAAACCGTTGGGTGCGCTCGGCAGACTGGAAGAGCTTGCATTGCAGATCGGTTCTATTCAACAAACGCTCACCCCGGCATTGTCCAATCCGCATATACTTGTTTTCGCGGGCGATCATGGTATAGCAACAGAAGGCGTAAGCGCTTATCCGCAGGAAGTAACGTGGCAGATGGTGATGAACTTTATACAAGGCGGTGCTGCTATAAATGTTTTCTGCCGACAGCATAACATCACGTTGCACGTAGTGGATGCCGGTGTGAACTATGATTTTCCGGATAATCTCGAAGGACTGATTCATAACAAAGTAGCGAAGGGAACTGCTAATTTTGCCAAAGGTCCTGCCATGACAATTGCACAGGCACAGCAGTGTATAGATTCTGCCGCACGTATTGTAGAAGCTATGCATACCAAAGGTTGTAATGTAATTGGCTTTGGCGAGATGGGGATAGCCAATACAACAGCCGCCAGTGCGTTGATGAGTTTGTTTTGCGATATACCCGTAGCGCAATGTGTAGGGCGTGGCACCGGACTAAGCGATACTGCTCTGCAACATAAGGTCCATGTAATAACCGAAGCGCTTAAACGACACAACAAGTACGACACACCTCTTGCACAGCTTGCAGGCTTTGGTGGTTTTGAAATTGCGCAGATAACCGGTGCCATGTTGCAGGCGGCTGAACTGGGAATGGTTGTACTGGTAGATGGTTTTATTGCTACATCAGCATACCTGGTGGCGCAGGCAATTGAGCCGGCTGTAAAAGATTATTGTATATTTTGTCATCAGTCGCAGGAGCGGGGCCACACGCTGATGTTGCAGGCGCTGGATGTAAAACCATTTCTCGATCTGAACATGCGCCTGGGCGAAGGCACGGGGGCAGCGGTGGCCTACCCGTTGTTACAATCAGCGGTAGCGTTCCTTAACCAGATGGCCAGCTTTGAGTCTGCGCAGGTGAGTGAAGGAACGCAGCAGGGTGTCAAGGCCTGATATATCCGTATATATAATAGACGTAATTGAAACGCGAACTGCATTTACTCTTTACTGCCATAATGTTCTACACGCGCATACCCGTGCCGCGGTGGGTAGATCATGACGCTAATAATCTCAATGCTGCCACGCGTTATTTCCCGTTGGTAGGGTATATTGTAGCGATTGTGTCGTGGCTGACGTATATAGTGTGCCGGCATCTTTTCTCTGTAGAAATCAGCGTGATTATGTCTGTACTCGCAGGTGTGTTGTTAACGGGAGCCTTTCACGAAGATGGATTGGCAGACGTGTGTGATGGTTTCGGGGGCGGCTGGACAAAAGAAAAGATATTGTCCATTATGAAAGATAGCCGCGTGGGGACCTACGGTGTTATCGGACTGATATTTATTCTCTCGCTGAAATTCTTTTCATTGGTGCAGCTGGGTTCCTCTATCTATAGCTTGTATTTCGGTCTGGTATTGCTTGTGGCGCATTCGCTTAGCCGGGTAGCTGCTGTGTTTATCATCTATACCTCTATATATGCACGAGAAGACGCCGACAGTAAAGCCAAGCCGGTAGCACAACAACTGAGCATCGGGAATTTATTACTGGCAAGTATTTGGGCTATACTTCCAATAGCTGCACTGGTATATTTAAATGCTATTTTTTTACTGATCGTTGTGCCGGTAATGTGCATCACGCTATACCTGCGCTGGTACTTCCGTAAATGGATTGGTGGCTATACGGGCGATTGTCTTGGTGCCACACAACAGCTCAACGAAGTTATAATATATCTGAGTCTGCTGGCGATATGGAGATTCATGTAATCCGCCATACCGCTCCGGATATTGCCAAAGGTGTTTGCTACGGCTATACCGATATACCACTGCTGTCATCGTTCGAGGAGGAGACACAAGCTATATTTCACTCTATTCCCAACAGCATTGAAGTAATCTATACTAGTCCGTTAAGCCGTTGTAAAAGACTGGCATATAAACTTTCGGAAACGAAAAATGTATCTGTGCTGGAGGATGTACGTCTCAAAGAATTGAATTTTGGCACCTGGGAAATGCAGCGTTGGGACGACATAGATTCAATATTACTCCTGAAATGGATGAGTAATTATGAAGACGAATGTTGCCCAAACGGAGAGTCATACCGGCAACTTGTAAACCGGGTAGATGATTTTCTGGTTACCCTCTCACAAACAGACTATAAAAGAATAGCAATTGTTACGCATGGTGGCGTTATCAAGGCCATGCATACACTGATCAACAAGCTCACCTTAAAAGACGCCATGGCACGTCACGCGGTCTATGGTGAGATCACGATTTTCAATCTCTGAAAATTTTCCTGAAAAAATCATCCCGCTTGAACCAATTACTGCGTAGGTTTGTACTGTAATAAATAATATTACAGAATGAACAACGGACGATTTTCCATTTCACTTCACATCCTGACGCTGCTAGACAGCTTTCCGAATGAGTTGGTGTCGTCTGAGTTCCTGGCGGGGAGTATCAATATTAACCCGGTGCTGGTTCGTAAGGAGATCAGCAATCTGAAGAAACATGGCCTGGTGGCGAGCAAAGAAGGAAAGACCGGTGGTTTTATGTTGGGGAGGCCATCGAAGCAGATACGTCTATCCGATATATATAAGGCGGTGCGCCAGGCTCCTATACTTGGGCAAACTCGGAATAGTCCGAATCCGAAATGTCTGATCGGAAAACAGATCAATAAACACCTGGAAAATCTTTTTGACGAAGCCGAAGAAGCGTTGATCAAAAAACTGGACAAGACGACTTTGTCTGAATTTACGAATCGCTTCTCTTGAAATTTTTTTGACGTTAACTGTAATAAAAAATATTACAATATAATAACCATTTAAATTTATAAACTATGAAAATTGCAGTAATCGGAGCTTCCGGATTTGTAGGCTCGCACATCGTAACCGAAGCATTAGAGCGTGGCCACCAGGTAACAGCCATTGCCCGTAACACGGATAATATAAAGACGCAGCATGTCAACCTCACTGTAAAGAAAGGAGATGCTTTTAACCCAGACGAGATCGCGAAGCTGGTAAGCGGCCATGATGCTGTGATCAGTGCCTATAACTCGGGTTGGCAAAATCCGAATATATACGAAGACTTTATCAAAGGATCTCAGTCTATACAACAAGGCGTAAAGCAATCCGGAGTTAAGCGTCTTATTGTAGTGGGGGGTGCGGGTAGCCTGGAGGTTGCGCCTGGCGTTCAACTGGTAGACTCTCCTCAATTCCCGGCTGAGTGGAAACCCGGAGCATTGGCAGCACGCGAATACCTCAACATCATTCGTAAAGAGGAAGAACTCGATTGGACATTCTTTAGTCCGGCAATCGAAATGCACCACGGTATAAAAGATGGTCGCCTGGGTAAATATAGACTTGGCACCGATCAACCTGTTTTCGATGACAAAGGTGTATGCCGACTATCTCCCGAAGACCTTGCTGTCGTGTTAGTGGATGAACTCACAAACAAGAAATTCATACGCAAACGCTTTACGGCTGCATATTAGAAATAGCTGCGCGCTTTGAGGTGCGAGAGGAATGCAAGAGTTACTGGCTTCTGGCTGCGGGTTTGAATAAGGTAAATAAGAGAGTGTAGATAATGGTGGCGAAGCAAAATTTTACTTTATGAACAGGCAGCAGTAACAGTTATGTTATCGCTCCACAAACTTGCAGCTCGCAGCTTCTTTCAACAAACTACAAATCCAATCCCCATGGCGTCTATCAGATATAATTCTCTTTCCATAGATGGAGTAAACATTTTCTATCGTGAGGCGGGTTCGCGTTCTAATCCTGCTATTCTTTTGTTGCATGGATTTCCGTCTTCGTCACACATGTATCGTGATCTGATTAATGATCTGGCAGACCGGTACTATCTCATTGCTCCGGACTATCCGGGTTTTGGTAATAGTGATATGCCGGATCGAGATAAGTATACCTATACATTCGATAATCTTTCTGTGACCATTGAGAAATTTATCGATGCATTAAAGCTTACCAAGTTTGCCCTGTATATGCAGGATTATGGATCTCCGGTAGGATATAGAATTGCTGTACGCAGACCGGAACTTATAAAAGCCCTTATCATTCAGAACGCTAACGCATACGAAGAAGGTATTGGCCCTGCTATAGAGGATGGCAAGCGCTTCTGGGCAAACCGTAATACGGACACTGAAAATGCCATGCGAAATATACTTACAGCCGAAGGAACGAAGTTTCAGTATATAGATGGCGTTGAAGATGTGCAGAGGATAAGTCCGGATGCATATAGATATGATCAGTTGTTTTTAGATCGCCCGGGTAACAATGAAATTCAGTTGGATTTACTCTATGATTATCGTAACAATCTCACACTATATCCGGTGTGGCAGCAATACCTGCGCGATCATCAACCACCAACATTAATTACCTGGGGAAAGAACGATGCCATGTTTACAGAGAAAGGTGCACTTGCTTATAGGAAAGATCTTCCGAAAGCAGAGGTACATTTGCTGAACACGGGGCACTTTGCGTTGGAAGAATTTCATGCGGAGATAGCTGTTTATATTGACAGATTTTTATCAGCTGCTAGCTTGTTTGTCTAACTTTTGCGTTTACGACTAACAGGTCGTGATGAATTATTTTTCAACGACTTGACGTAGTGTCGTGTATACCATGCGTTGTATTTGCAAGACAGAGTAAATGAGGTTCTGCTGTGAATGCTGCCTGTATTTTTTCAAAGAGCATAAAATTAAAAATTAACCCACAGCGTCTATAATTAGACGGACTTTTAAAATTACCAGGACTGTCTGAACCATTGAGCTTGTATTTCGGGCGATGGAACGGGCAGTCCAGGTTGTTTTTGAGGTGCTTCAGTATTATTTTTTTATGATGCGTGAACTTTTTTCAGACAATTTCGAATTATGAGTATTCAGGCGATTGAATTGAGGGGAAGTTGTAATTAATTGTCTAGATCACCATGCAGAACTTTACCGATACGATCATCCCAGTATATAACCTTCGTGCTTGTACGGGAGCAACAGACTTTGCTATCATGCGTATGGAGCCCTTTGAAGTGTTAGGTAAGCTACAGGTACCTCACCGCCAGGAAGGCTATAATATTACCTTACTACTAGAAGGTAAAGTTACTCGCTATATCGATTTCGAACGATATGTCATTGAAGCACCAGCACTTATATCCGTAGGCCCGGAACAAGTGCACCAATACGAATGTGCTGAAGATGCGCAGATGATTTGTATTTCTTTCAGCAGTGATTTTCTGATACATGAAATGCGTGGATGGGTAATGTGCTGGGAGTGCATGTTTGGCCACGTAGTGATGAACATGGACGATGATTCCTTGCGCGAGTTACTGGTATATTCTGATCTGATGATGGAGGAGTTTCACAGTAACAAGCCGAAGAAGGAAGTGGTGATCCGTAATCTTCTTAACGCCTTTATCGTTTGCAGTGCGCGTATGCGCAATACAACGCTACCGGTACTGAACATGGATGCCATGCAGAACAGACTCGTGCAGCAATTCAAAGTATTGGTAGATACACATTTCCGTGATAAGTCGCAGGTAGCACAATACGCAGATATGCTATATATAACACCCGGACATTTGAATGATGTTATTAAGGAAACGGTGAATAAAACTGCCAAGCAGGTAATTGATGAGAAACGTGTGACGGAAGCAAAACGATTATTGTTCTGGGGTAACTATAGCTTAAAGGAGATTGCAAGTCATCTTAACTTTGAAGACGATGCATACTTCAATCGCTTCTTCAAAAAGCATACAGGCCATACACCATCACTCTTTCAACGGACAATCCGGGAAAAGTACAATTAATCCCGGGATATGGTAAGTTAATAAATCTGTGCTGAGGCTAACTTTGTTTCACCGTTCACGTTCAGAATGAACATATATAGTGAGAAAAGTAAAACCTTTTTCACACTTCTTCGTGAAAGACTTCCTTCTGGTGCTGCAGGGGAAACTTAATAAATAGATATAATAATGATTGATTTTTGAAATGGCGAACGAGGGTTAGCTAAACCTTCATTCTCCCAACCCAAATTTTTTTACTGTGTATATAAATTAGATGTATATGAAAAGGTCAAGTCACAATCCTGTAACCAAAATGATGACGGTGCTCAGTGGCATCGGTCTCGTAGTCATATTAAATAGTTGTACAACTTCATCCGGTAACTCAGGCGGCATGCAGATGCCTACGCCATCGTTACCGGTAATTTCTGTGAGCAACCAGGCGGCAACAACATTTCTGGAATTCCCATCAACGGTAGAAGGTAAAGTAAATGTTGAGATCAGACCGCAGGTAAGCGGATACCTCGAGCGTATTTATGTAGACGAAGGTGCCTATGTGCGCGTAGGCCAACCGTTGTTTGGTATCAACGATCAGCCGTACCGCGAACAGAACGCCAATGCACACGCAGCGATGCTGGCAGCACAGGCAAACGTGGAGAAAGCTCAGCTTGAAGTTGATCGCCTTACACCACTCGTGAAAAACAACGTAGTGTCTGAGATACAGCTAAAGTCTGCAGAAGCAAGTCTTCAAACAGCAAAAGCAAATCTCGCACAGGCCAAAGCTCAAGCCGGTAACACACAGATCAGTCTCGGCTATACCGTAGTAAAAGCTCCGGTAAGCGGATATATAGGACATATACACCATCGCCTCGGAAGTCTGGTCGGCAGAGGTGAAGATCTTCCTCTCACAGTATTATCTGATGTGAACGAAGTATATGCATACTTCTCCATGAGTGAGATTGACTTCCTTCAATTCAAAGCCCGCACACAAGGCAACACACTGGAAGAGAAGATCAAGAATCTTCCTGCAGTAGAATTGATGCTGGCAGACGGAAGTGCCTACAGCGAGAAAGGTAAAGTTGAAACCGTAGAAGGCCAGTTCGATAAAACAACCGGTGCTATCAGTTTCCGTGCAACCTTCCCGAATGCAAAGGGATTGTTACGCTCTGGTAACACAGGTCGCGTGCGTATACCAAGTGTACATGACAACGCCTTGGTAATTCCGCAGGAGGCAACGTTCGAGCTACAGGACAAAGTACTCGTATTTGTACTGGCGGATAGTAACAAAGTAGTAAGCCGCCCGATACAGGTAGAAGGCCAAACCACTAACTACTACTTTGTGAAAGACGGATTGAAGACTGGCGATAAGATTGTTTACTCTGGTCTGAGCCGCTTGCGCGATGGTGCTGTGATCAACCCACAGCCATTGTCACTCGACAGTTTGCTGAAGTCAAAGCCCCTTTAATTCCATCATTTAAAGAAGGCGCGAAGTAAATTTTAATACAAAGCCGGGTGGTATAAATCACCCGGTCACTAAAACTCTGTCTTATGTTAAAAGTATTTATAGAGCGGCCGGTGCTGGCCACCGTTGTGTCAATCATCCTCGTGTTACTCGGAGGTCTTTCGCTGATGACTCTGCCGGTAACGCAATTTCCGGATATAGCTCCGCCCAGTATACAGGTAGCGGCAGTATATCCTGGTGCTAACGCTGAAGTTGTAGCACGTTCCGTAGCCACGCCGATAGAAGAGGCTGTGAACGGTGTGGAGAACATGACCTATATGACGTCTACCTCAAACAATGATGGTTCCATGATCCTTACAGTATATTTTAAACTGGGGACTGATCCTGACCTTGCTGCGGTAAACGTACAGAACCGTGTGTCAAAAGCTACCAGCTTGTTACCTGCTGAAGTTGTGCAGGCAGGTATATCTACGCAGAAGCAGCAGAACAGTATGATTATGGTGACGAACCTGGTGAGTGATGAAAAAATGTACGATGAGACATTTCTTCAGAACTATGCCAAGATCAATATTATACCGGAGATACAACGTGTACCCGGTGTAGGTCAAGCCATGGTGTTTGGTTCCAAAGATTATTCAATGCGTATCTGGCTGAAGCCGGATCGTCTTACTTCGTATGGATTATCGGTACAGGAAGTACTCAGTGCAATACGCGAACAGAACGTAGAAGCTGCTCCCGGGCGTTTCGGTGAGAACAGCCGCGAATCATTTGAGTATGTTATCAAGTATAAAGGTAAACTCAACGAAGGCAAGCAATACGAAGATATTATTCTGCGTGCTGATGCCGATGGTTCCGTTCTGCGTTTGAAAGATGTAGCCAAGGTTGAACTTGGTTCCTATACCTATAACCAGAACACTACAGTAAATGGTAAATTTGGTATCGGTATAGCGATCTTCCAGACAGCCGGATCAAACGCAAATGATATTCAGACTTCCATCAACGACCTGATGGAAAAAGCAAAAGTAAATTTCCCGCAAGGCGTATCATACTTCAATATATACAGTACAAAAGAGTATCTCGATGAATCAATCGAGCAAGTAATTGAAACGCTGGTAGAAGCATTTATACTTGTATTTATAGTTGTATTTATATTCCTGCAGGATTTCCGTTCAACACTGATCCCGGCTATAGCCGTGCCGGTGGCGATTATCGGTACATTCTTCTTTATGCAGTTGTTTGGTTTTACCATCAACCTGTTAACCTTGTTCGCCTTGGTACTCGCCATTGGTATTGTGGTGGATGATGCGATTGTGGTGGTGGAAGCTGTACACTCGAAAATGCAACTGACGAAGTTGAGTGCAAAGAAAGCAACGGTTCAATCCATGAGTGAAATCTCCGGAGCGATCGTGTCTATTACCCTGGTGATGTCGGCCGTGTTTATACCAGTGGGTTTCATGCAAGGACCAGCCGGTGTATTCTACAGACAGTTTGCATTTACGCTGGCAATCGCGATCGTGATCTCCGCAGTAAACGCGTTAACATTGAGTCCTGCACTTTGCGCGCTCTTCTTAAAATCAGAACATCATGATGATGAACATGCGCATGCTAACGATAAGTGGAGCACGCGTTTCTTCCGCTCATTCAATGTTGGCTTCAATGCCATGACGGAGAAATACCTGCGCAGTGTAAACTTCCTGGTAAAACATAAATGGCTTACCGTAGGTGGCCTTGCTATTGTAACGGCTGCAACCGTATGGATGCTACGTACAACGCCAACCGGATTTATACCAAATGAAGATCAAAGCTTCTTTGTATACTCCATTACATTACCTCCGGGTTCATCACTGCAGCGTACGCGTGAAGTGGTGAATAAAGTTGAGAATATGATGGCCGAGCTGGAAGCAACCAATCATTACCTCAGCGTCTCCGGTTTGAATATCATCACATCATCCATCAGCTCGAACTATGCGGTGGGATTTGTGAAGATGAAACCGCACGATGAACGCGGACAGGTAAAAGATATAAATGCCATTATGGGTATGGTGCAAGGCAAGCTGTCAACGATCAGCGAAGCCGATATATTTACCTTTACCATGCCAACCGTACCTGGTTTCAGTAACATGGCCGGTTTTGAATTTATCCTTCAGGACCGTACCGGTGGTTCACTCAATAAACTGAATGAGACAACGCAAGGACTGATTGGAGCTTTGATGCAACGTCCGGAGATTGCGTATGCGTTCACTACGTTCAATACCGCGAACCCGCAGTATATGTTGAATGTAGATGAGAAGAAAGCAAAACAACTGGGTGTATCGGTGAGCGATGTATTAACAACGTTACAGGTATACTACGGAAGTACATTTGCTTCTGACTTCAACCGCTTCGGTAAATTCTATCGCGTAATTATGCAGGCTGAAGCACCGTTCCGCGATGATCCGAATTCATTGAAGGGTATGTTTGTGAAGAACTCATACGGAGAGATGGTGCCGCTGAGTACACTGGTGCAACTCGAAAGAGTATACGGCCCGGAGACTGTAACGCGTAACAACTTGTTTACAGCGGTAACTATTAATGGCGTGCCAAAGCCGGGCTATAGCTCGGGTGATGCCATCAAAGCTGTAGAAGAAGTAACGGCACAATATTTACCTCGCGGTTATAGCTACGAATGGACTGGTATGACCAAAGAAGAAATTGCTTCCGGTGGTCAGGCAGGTTTTATCTTCGCCTTGTGTCTCATCTTTGTATACTTCCTGCTTGCAGCACAGTATGAAAGCTATATATTACCGCTGTCGGTTATACTTTCTATACCGCTGGGTATATTCGGTGTGTTCCTCTTCATCAACCTGTTTGGTATTGATAACAATATATATGTACAGGTAGGGTTGATCATGCTCATAGGCTTACTCGCGAAGAACGCCATTCTGATCGTAGAGTATGCCGTACAAAGGCGAAGAAGCGGAATGGACTTGCTGACCTCTGCTATAGATGCTGCCAAGTTGCGTCTTCGTCCAATCCTTATGACATCGTTCGCCTTTATCGTTGGGTTGTTACCACTGATGCGTGCCAATGGTGCATCCGCATTGGGTAACCGTTCGATCAGTACAGGTGCAGCCGGTGGTATGTTAACCGGTGTATTGCTGGGTATATTTGTTATCCCTGTGCTCTACATCATCTTCCAGTACCTGCAGGAAAAGGTGAGCGGTCCGAAAACAGAAGAAGATGCCATCACCGAATAATCGTAACAGTTTTAATTTAAAAAAATCATGCATAGTAACCGATTTATATATAGTGGTATAGGTGTTGTGCTGTTCGCCATTATTCTGGCCGGATGTTCTGTAGGAAAAAATTATAAACGTCCGGACCTGAACGCGCCACAACAGTTTGGTACAGCGGTACCGGCAGGCGACAGCAGTATAGCAACTAAGTCATGGAAAGAATTCTTTACCGATACTACACTCGTTCGACTCATTGATAAGGCTATTGCCGGTAATTATGATCTGCAACTGGCAATTCAGCGTATATCAATATCGCAGTCATACGCAAAGCAGGCAAGAGCAGCGTGGCTCCCGGCATGGAATGCACAAGCTTCTGCTTCTACCAGTAATCCTTCTGAAAACAGTTTGAATGGTATAAGTCTCAGTAACTTTCTCGGAACAAATCACATCGAGGATTTTACACTGAGTACCAGTATCTCCTGGGAGATTGATGTGTGGGGTAAAATACGCAGACAGAAGCAGGCAGCACTCGCAGACTACCTGCAATCATTCGAAGCGGGACGTGCTGTACAAACGCAGCTCGTAGCACAAGTTGCCAATGCCTACTATAACTTGCTGATGATGGATGCACAGTTAGCCATCGCGAAACGAAATGTACTGTTAAGCGATAGTATTGTGCAGATGATACAGTTGCAGAAAACAGCGGGCGAAGTAACCGAGCTTGCCGTGCAACAAGCAAAAGCACAACAACAGAATGCAGCGTTGCTGGTGCCTCAGTTTGAGCAAGCTATCACACTTCAGGAAAACGGACTTCGCCTGTTGTTAGGCGATTGGCCCGGCGGTGTAAGCCGCACGGTTGAATTGAACCATGTAGTTGTGACTGATACAATACTGGCTGCCGGTGTACCGATCGACCTGCTGAGTCATCGTCCGGATGTACGGGCCAGTGAGAAAGCACTGGTTGCTGCGAATGCACGTGTAGGAGTAGCACAAGGTAATATGTATCCTTCTCTGAACCTTACTGCAACGGGCGGGCTAAACGCATACGAAGCCAGCAATTGGTTCTCCATGCCTGCATCATTGTTCAGTACAGTAGCAGGAAGTTTAACACAACCTATATTTCAGAGACGTGCACTGCGCACGCAACTGGAAGTTGCAAAGGCAGAACGTGAGCAACGCGTTATCGAATTCAGACAGTCAGTAACCGGGGCGGTGCATGAAGTTACCAATGCCCTTGTAAAACTTGACAAACTGAAAACGCAGCAGGATGTAGCCACAACTCGTGCAGAAACGCTGCAGCAGGCGGTACAAAACGCCCGCCTCTTATTCAGAAGCGGCATGGCGAATTACCTCGAGGTAATTACAGCTCAAACCAATGCCCTGCAGGCAGAACTTACAAAGGCAGATGTAACCCGTCAGCAACTTAGCGCCAGGGTAGAACTATACCAGTCGCTCGGTGGAGGCTGGAAGTAAACTATATATTGATTTACAACAGAAAAGAAGAGGCGGTCAGTAATGATCGCCTCTCTTTTTTTATCCGCTTATATATAGTTCGCAGCGAGATGAAAACGTGTTATTGATTTCTAAAAGATGTAAAATATACTGGCCTGGATAACGCTGCTTCGGAAGTCAGTTTTTACGTTCGAGAGTTGAAAATCATCCACACTTGACAAGCCTGCAATATAGCGGGCACCTATTCCCAACCCTTTCGATGATTGAAAACCAATACCTGCGACAGCACCGAGATCAAGTTTCTTGGCAAATTTATCTACCGGTAAATTATCAGTATACTCTTTGGCCAAACCACTAAACTGAGGCCCTGCTTCCAGGTACAAACCAAAATTAGTTCGGTACTTTAAGAGGATGGGAACAGCAACGTAATAGTTTTTGATATCCTGCCCGGAAAAAACACCGTCTTTGATTTTAGCGCCCTGATAAGAGCGTAAAAATTTCTTCCTGTATAAAAAAGTTGTTGGTTATACGAAACGCTACAATCCCACCGGCATGGAATCCCGTCATCACATCCGATTTAAAATCTGCATTGGTGAAGTTGCTATAGTTGGCACCGGTTTTAAGCCGAAATCAAGTCGGCTAAAAATACTCTTCATAGTGCTTTGACTAAAACAATTGGCAGATACGAGCACAAGACCGAGAACAATTAATTTTTTCACGATGTGTTTATGTTTGCAATGAGTTGAGAACTCTGAATGTTTTTATTGTCTCAAAATTGCAGTTGATCAAGGCTCCGGAAAGAGGAAGCTTTATGAGACGGAGACTGGCTTGAAAATTCTATTGCTGTTTTTTTTCAAGTCAGAGGACTTGAAATTGTTTAGGCACAAGTCTTCAGACTTACGCCAGTTTCATCGCGGAAATTATCGGGGTGGTCTACACATATACTGCGCTATAGATGATTATATCTTTTGAGGTCGTTACTTTCCTTGCCGCGCATTTTTACCAACGCGGTACTAAGAATCTCTTGGTATAACACGGTATAAATATATTGATATCCTTAAGCCGTTTACGACTAAACCTTCTCCTTGCAGCAGAGTATGGCATGCTCCTGCTGTCGCTACTTTTTTGTACAACGGTAACCCTATTCGCCCAACAACGATCTGCTGTAAAAGACTCTACACACTATCAATCCGATACGAAACCAACATACCAGGCTACCGACCGGTATGGGGATCCGTTCGCCAACCCGGAAAGCCAAACACCGCTGCAGCTCAAAGATCCCGTAAAGGTAGATATAGCCATGGACTCCTCCGGAACATATACCATTCAGGAGAAGATAGGCCACCTGCCTTACCGCCCGGTTTCGTCCATGACACTCGAAGAATATAAACAATACCAGGAGCGCGAGTTATTGAAACGTTACTGGAAGAATCGCTCGCGGGCTACTGATGGTGATAGCGAAGTGAGTGGTCGGAGTCTCAATCCGAGGATATATATCAGTCCTGTGCTCGATCGAATTTTTGGAGGAAGCTATATTGAATTGGTGCCCCGCGGATTTGTGACGCTTGATTTTGGTGCATCGTTCCAGCGACTGAATAATCCATCCATTCCGATTCGTCAGCAACGCTCGGGTGGTTTTGTGTTTGATCAACAGATCAACATGAGTGTAGTAGGAAAAATAGGAGAGAAGCTGCAGGTATCCGCCAACTTTGATAATAACAATTCATTCGACTTTCAGAATAACATGAAGGTAGAGTACACCGGCTTTAAGGAAGATATACTTCAGAAGCTGGAGATTGGTAACGTAAGTCTGCCGTTAAATAATACCTTGATACAGGGCGCGCAAAATCTTTTTGGTGTAAAGGCGCAGATGCAGTTCGGAAAATTAAAAGCAACCATAATTGCTTCTACGCAGCGCGGTAAAGCATCTTCGGTTAATGTGGATGGAAACAGCAACGGACAAAATAGGCCGTTTGAAATTATAGCCTCCAACTACGATGAGAATCGTCACTTTTTCCTGGGACATTTCTTTCGCGAGAATTATGCAAAGTGGATCTCTAATACACCGCAGGTAATTTCAGGAGTAAATATCACTCGTGTGGAAGTGTATGTTCTAAACAGGAAGAGCGATACGCAAACTCTTCGCAACGTAGTAGGACTGATGGATCTTGGTGAAGGCAGAACGATCTACAACGCAGCGGTAACATCCAACGGTACCGCTATGCCTTCATCCAACGGTGCTAATAATTTATTCGCTTTTGCTACGGCACAGAATCGGGAGGCGGATGGCATCAATACCACACTTGAGAATTTTTTTGCTGATGATAACAACAACGGAACCGACTTCGAGAAGATAACGGGTGCCCGCAAATTGGCTTCTACAGAATATACTTATCATTCGCAGCTAGGGTACCTGACACTCAGTACAAAATTGCAAAACGATGAAGCACTCGCAGTCGCGTATGAATATACCTATAACGGTAAGTCTTATAAAGTCGGTGAGCTATCGGAAGACTACTCAAGTCTTGCCGATGAAGATGTGATCTTCCTGAAGTTACTGCGCCCGCGTAAAATTGCCATTCACGATTCCGAAGGCAATACCATACCAACCTGGGAGCTCATGATGAAAAATATATATAGTCTTGGGGCAACGCAGTTGTCGCAGAGCGGTTTCCAATTACGGATAATTTATCGTGATGATGCTACCGGTATTGATAATCCACAGCTGCAGGCCGGTACAACGGTGCGTACGCGGCAACTGGTAGAAATTTTTGGTCTTGATAAATTGAACACACTCAACGATCGCCAGCGTGATGGTAACTTTGATTTTGTCGAGGGTGTAACTATAAATTCAGCTTCGGGTCTGATTATATTCCCTTACCTGAAACCATTTAGCGAAGCACTGCGCGATGCTTTTGAAGACGAGCCCTCCGAGAATGCACTTATCTCCAAATATGTATATGATACCCTCTATGGTACAACACGCTCGGATGCGGCTCTCTTTGCCTCCAAGAATAAATTTTATTTAACAGGAGAATATACGGCAAGTTCTTCCAACGAAATAGTTATACCGGGTTTTGGTGTGGCGCAGGGCTCTGTGAAGGTATATGCCGGTGGAATTCTGTTAACCGAAGGAACAGACTACGTAGTCGATTATACATTTGGTAAAGTAACAATCCTAAATGAGTCTATCATGAATTCAGGAAAGGACATTGAAGTACAATATGAACAGTCGGATGCGTTCTCGTTTCAGAATAAAAGTTTACTCGGTACACGCCTGGACTATAAACTTAACGATGATGTAAATTTTGGGTCAACGCTTTTGTACTATAATGAACGTCCTGTGGTAAGTCGTAATACTGTAGGCACGGAGCCGGCGCGAAATGTTCAGTATGGTCTTGATTTTAACATCAACAAGGAGAGTCGCATGCTTACAAAACTGGTGGATGCATTGCCGTTGATCCAGACCAAAGAAAAATCATCGGTGAGTTTTACGGGAGAATTTGCGCAGCTCATTCCGGGTACATCGAATGTGATTGATGGTGAAGGCACGGGCTATATAGATGATTTTGAAAATACAACAACACCCTATTCATTGATGAGTCCGGCAGGATGGAAACTCTCCAGTGTACCGAAGACAGATGATCATCGTTTTGATCCCAGCGCTGGTGCTACCGATGATGTAACGGCTGGCTATAAACGCGCCAAGATGGCCTGGTATACCATCGATAATCAATTGCAACGTGATGATGGGTCTCTGAAACCCGATAACATTACAGATACTGATCTCAACAATCACTACGTGCGCATGGTTGGGCCAACCGAGATCTTCCCATACAAGCAATTAACACAAGGTATCAACTACGAACAGATATTGGATATAGCGTATTTTCCGAATGAACGTGGTCCTTATAACTATAATCCTTCGCTTGATAACAATGGTATGCTTACCAATCCGCAAAACAGTTGGGGGGCTATAACCAAGGCTGTTAGTTCTGAAACGGATTTTGATAAAGCCAATATTGAATATATAGAGTTCTGGATGATGGACCCGTTCATCAACCTCACCAGCGGTAATGGCAAAATTCTGGATGGTATATATAATAAATCCAACACGACCGGTGGACGACTCGTGTTTCAGCTTGGTAATATTTCGGAAGATGTAATGCGCGACTCACGACACGCGTTTGAGAACGGCTTACCTGCCGATGGAAATCTTGCCGGAGAGGTAGCGGCCAACAACTGGGGGTATGTTACGACCGAGCAATACCTTACCAGCAGTTTTGATAATACATCGACTACCGCGCGCGACAATCAGGATGTTGGTTTTGACGGATTGCCAGATACAAAAGAAGTTGATTACTTCAGTACCTATATTAATACGGTAAATGTAGCTGCGCGTGATAAAGTACAAAGCGACCCTTCGGCCGATAACTTTACTTACTTCCTAGATAATAAATATGATGCTGCCAACGCGAAAATATTGCAGCGCTATAAAGACTATAACGGACAGGATGGAAACTCTCCGATTGCTTCCGGTTCAGAGATCGCATATTCCAGTTACCTGACACCGGATAATGAAGATATCAATGCTGATAATACTTTGAATGAGACAGAAGAATACTATCAGTACGATATAAGCCTGAAGCCCGGGCAACTCGTTGTTGATAATGAATATATAGTGGACAAGATCACCACGAGTAATACCAACGATCTGAAAGAATCCGTTACCTGGTATTTATTCCGTATACCCATTCGTGAATACGAAGCGAAGTTCGGCAACATTGAAGACTTCAAGTCAATCAAGTATATGCGTATGCTGCTCACGGAATTTACAGAGCCGGTAGTGCTGCGTCTGGCAAATTTCCGAATGGTAGGAAGCTACTGGCGCAGATATACTACAGACGATCTGAATGATGCCGGGTTCAGTGAAACCACCGAACCTACCTTTGATAATTTTACTGTATCGGTAGTAAACCTCGAAGAGAATGCCGTGAAAGATGTAGCGGCCAATAAGTCGGGCTATGTTATTCCCCCGGGCGTTGTGCGCGATCGTGATCAGACTTCTACTGTTTCGCGCTTGTTGAATGAGCAGTCGGTGCAGGTTTGTGTAGATGACCTGGAGGATGGAACTTCACGTGCGATCTATAAAAATCTGTCAGTCGATCTGTTCAACTATGGGCGTATCAAAATGTTTTTCCATGCAAACAGCGAGGCCGGTAATGATCAGTTATATGCTTTTATGCGCATCGGTACTGACTTCACTGAGAATTACTACGAGATACAGATACCACTAAAGATATCAGACCCGAATGATGGATCGGAGCGCGGTGTATGGCCGGAAGAAAACGAAATTAACCTGGCACTGAATGAACTATATACTTTAAAGACAGGGCGTGACAAAGCAAATTATTCGCTGACACAACTATATCCACTGGCCGGTCCGAAGGAATCCGGAAGACACTTGCTGCGTATACTCGGAAGACCTGATCTGAGCAGTGTCCTTGCTGTGATGATTGGTGTACGCAATCCGCGCTCGAGTGACAAGCGTGCCTATTCAGGTTGTGTTTGGGCGAACGAACTTCGTGTTACTGACTTTGATCGAACCGCAGGCTGGGCTGTAACTTCATCGGCTGCGATCAAGTTAGCAGACTTTGCTACTATAAACGGAGCCATAAAACATACCACATACGGATTCGGAAGCATAAGCTCCAAAATATCAGAACGTACCCGCGATGAGACAACCTCGTATGATGTATCGGCATCGGCCAATCTCGATAAACTGTTACCGGGCAATACAGGCATAAAGATACCGGTGTTTGCAAGCTATGAGAATAGTGTAGCCACTCCGAATTACGATCCGGCAAACCCGGATGTAAAATTAGCCGCAGCATTAGAGGCCTATAATTCAGAAGATGAAAAGCGGGAATATTTAAGCATCATTCGCGATCGAACCGTAAGGCGAAGTATAAATTTTACCAACGTGCGTAAAGTGAAAGTAAATCCCAATGCCCGCATCAACCTGTGGGATGTGGAGAATCTTTCGTTTAGCTACTCCTATAGTGATGCGGTGCATAAAGATTTTACCACGGCACAGAATTTACAGAAGCAGTATCGCGGATCGGTCGCCTATAATTTTAGTCCGAAGGCTACTGGCATAGAACCATTTAAAGATGTAGCCGGGCTTTCATCTCCGTGGTTGAAGTTTATCAAAGATTTTAATATAGGGCTGATGCCATCGAATATAAATGTGCGCATGGACCTCAATCGTTCGTTCACCAAGACTATATATCGAAACTCCGGTACCAGCGATGATTTTGTAGAGTCAGATCCTTCGTATGTAAAGTACTTTTTGTTTAACCGGCAGTATAACCTGCAATGGAAATTGTCCAAAAACTTGTCGTTTGATTATACTTCGCTCGCGAATGCCGTAATCGATGAGCCTGAAGGAGACATCGATACAAAAGAGAAAAAGGACAGTGTGATCCATAACCTGAAGAAGTTTGGACGAATGAAGAACTTCAATCAGGGCATAACGATAAACTATACCGTGCCATTGGATAAGTTTCCGCTGACAGACTGGCTCTCGGCCGATTATCGTTTTCATGCGGACTATACCTGGAAGGCTGGAACCTATAATAAAGTTGACTCACTGGTAAAGAATGGTGAAGATGATTTGGTGGATTCACTTGACTTTAAAAATACAATTCAGAATAGTCGCACGCAGAATGTTGCCGGGAAGGTTGATCTGGTTAAACTATATAACAAGATAAAATTCCTGAAAGCATTAAATACACCTGCTAAACCCAGTACGCGGACGGTTAATAACAGAACTCCTTCGCGCATGGATACTGTTAAGACAGTACCCGCACCGGTGCCCGGGTTACTCAAAGGTATACTTAAGCTTGTTATGTCGGTGCGATCGGTTAACGCAACGTATACCCTGTCGGAAGGAACAGTGTTGCCCGGATTTACCGGTACACCAAAATACTTCGGAATGGACGAAGACTGGAATGCACCCGGCTGGAGTTTTCTGTTGGGGAGTCAGAATCCGGAAGTGCGTTTCAATGCTGCACGCAATAATCTTCTTACCACCAATAAGAGCCTTACTACGATGTTCACACAGTCTCGTAACGAGAGTATTACAATCAACGCGAATCTTGAACCTACATCATCTCTCAAAATAACATTGAGTGCACGCAAGGAAAATATAGCCTCATACGAAGAGATATTCCGATATGATCCTGATCAATCAACAGATGGAACCGGTTTTGCATCGCTAAGTCCGAACCGGAGCGGTAGTTATGCTATATCCACCATCAGTATAAAAACAGCATTCAATAGCTCTAATGGCGAAGTGGAATCGGAAGTGTTTCAGAAATTTGAAGAGAACCTGTTGGTGATGAAAGACCGACTTCGCGCCATCAATGGAAATGAGTATGACACGGCCTCGCAGGATGTATTGATACCGGCCTTCATTGCTGCCTATACCGGTGGCAACGCAAGTACTACTTCTTT
Source organism: uncultured Chitinophaga sp. (assembly GCA_902168205.1). GTDB lineage: Bacteria > Bacteroidota > Bacteroidia > Cytophagales > Cyclobacteriaceae > Ohtaekwangia > Ohtaekwangia kribbensis. The sequence continues at coordinate 100,134 of CABHOK010000020.1, forward strand.
AACACCATTTCCTAAAATGCCAAAGCCTAACTGGCGATTAGACTATACGGGACTTAACAATCTTAAACCCTTGAAAGATATATTTCAGTCGTTCGCGGTATCACACGCATATCAGGCAAGTTATGCTGTAACCGGTTATTCCAATTCGCTGGAGTATACCAATGTGGATGAACTTCGCATTGATCGATCGGTTGAAGACTACAATACGAGCTACTATGGCAAAATGGTGGATGGTACAGCCGTGCCTATATATGTGATCAGCCAGGTAGTAATGACGGAACAGTTCTCTCCCCTCATTGGCATCAATGCACGCACCAAGAGTAAAGTTACTGCGAGCCTTCAGTATAAAAAGAGACGTGATATGACGCTTACCGTTTCCAACGCACAGATTACAGAAGTGTCCACAAAAGATATATCGCTTGAAGTAGGCTTTACAAAGAACAACGTGAAGCTTCCGTTCAAATCGCAGGGACGCACTGTTGTATTGAAGAATGATGTTACTTTCCGTTTGAATGCTTCCTTCAGCGATACCCGCACCATCCAACGAAAGATTGATGATACGAATACACTCACCAGTGGAGCTATCAGTATACAACTGAGACCTACCATCAGCTATGTGGTAAATAAAAAGTTGAATCTACAATTTTACTTTACCCGCACCATCAACGAACCGCTCGTTTCAAGTTCATATCGAAGAGCAACAACGAATACGGGTTTGCAGGTTCGGTATAGTTTAGCGGAGTGATTTTTAATAAGTATATAGTTCTTAATGCTATCAATAAAAAGGGATGCAACGTGCGCTGCATCCCTCGCTTTGTAAAGTATATCGCTGTAATTACTGAGCCGAGAAAACTTTCTTCAATAGTTCTGTTGTGCGGGCAGTCGGGTTGTCGCGAATGCTTTTCTCTTCTTTCGCAACCATAACAAATAAACCGCTGATCGCTTTTTCCGTAGCATAGTCATCCAGGTTCGGATTTACTTTCTGTACCATGGGGATTTTGTTATACGTTGTTACCAGGTCTTTGTAATACTTGGTAGCATTTGTTTTCTCCAGCGATTTCTGAATTACCGGTTTGAATTTCTCGGTAAGTTGTGAAGTGGTGGTGCGTTTCAGGTATTGTGTAGCAGAATCATCTTCACCTTTTAATATAGACCATGCATCCTGTATCGTCATTTGTTTGATAGCCGTTACGAAGATTGGTTTGGCTTCTTTCGCTGCATCTTCAGCTCCCCGGTTAAGAGCGAGTACAAATTTATCCACCTGGTCGCCCATACCCATCTGGCGGAGTTTTGTTTCTACTTTTTGTACTTCCGGAGGAAACGGAATTTTTATTTCTGTATTCTTGAAATATCCATCTACCTGCGAAACGAGGTCAGAACCTTTAGACGCTCCGTTGGTGAGTGCTTCTTTTAACCCGGCTGCTACTTCTTCGGTGCTCAGCGATTCTCCTTTAACAGCTTTCTTCAGTTTGTCCAGTGAGATTTGCGCTGTAGCCATCCCGCTGAATAATGCGAAGCTTAGTAAAAGAATAAATTGTTTTTTCATGTGTGATTGAATTTAATAAATCGGTTAGTGCGCTGCTATAGTTTTAACAGTGCGTAAATATAAAAGCGTTCCTGAATATCACCTTCCGCGGGAAGCGTTTCGGAAAGTGGATGTAATAAAAAATGATAAACTGAATTTTCTCATCGTTGTCTTCCGTTGTTCATGATTCCATAATAACGTCCGCGTGCAGTATGTAATCATAGTGGAGACTGGTTCATAGATTGTGCCAGTTTTTTTGTAGACGTGTGGATGAATTATAGCGACTAGTTCCACACCAGGCCAGGTCTCAGTCGCACGCACGGAGCATCGTAATATTTGATTTTTCCCTTGGATTTGCCTCCGGAAAGTCGTCCGTAAAATCAGCCCAAACTTCCAGACAACTGCTGCAAACATCGAGTCATCAAAAATAGGACTTCTGCATTTCCGTATTTCACATCAGGAATCAGGAAATATGAAGAAGAAAGTAATATATAGTTTAATCGTTGCCACGCTGTTGAGTGCTGGTGCCTTCGGGCAAACCCCGGAAGGCGGATGGGACCTGGAGCGCTGCATCGAGTATGCTGTTGCTAACAATATTACGGTAAAGCAATCGGTATTGGATCAGCAGACAGCGGAGAATAATCTCACCCGATCGAAAGCATCGCGCCTTCCTTCGTTGAGTGCGAGCGGTTCGCAGTCACTTACAAAAGGTACGAGTACTGATCCGATCACGTATGATTTCGTTTCGCAAACCATTCACTCCACCAGCGTAGGGCTTAATGCACAAGTTACACTCTATAATGGAAGCAAGATCAATAACACGATTAGACAAAATGGTTTACTCGTTTCGCAGAACTCATACTATGTAGAGGCTTCGAAGAACGATATTTCATTGCAGGTAACGGAAGCATATTTACAGGCACTGTCTTATAAAGAAGGTATAACCATTGCGGAGAATAATCTCAAATCATCCGAAGCACAGGCAACACGTTCGCAGGCATTGTTTGATGCCGGAAGTATAGCTATGAAAGATCTGGCCGATGTGAAGTCACAACTCGCCAGCGATCGCTATACTTTAGTGACAGCGAAAAACGCTTACGATCAGCAGGTGCTTACGTTGAAACAATTACTCGAGCTGGAACCCGAACAGTCTTTTGAACTGGCGTTTCCTTCGAAACAAGAAGAAGGTATATTGGTGATACCAGATAAATATACTGTATATAAGGAAGCTCTTGCCATTATGCCGGAGATAAAATCCGGAAAGCTGCAAACCGATGTTGCTACGCTCGATCTGAAAATTGCCAAGGCGGGTTATCAACCTACACTATCTATGACGGGTGGATTATCTACCGGGTATACCAACACGCAACGGTATACTTTTTCAGAGCAGTTTAACAATAACTTCAATCAGCGCCTCGGGCTCACACTGAGTATACCTATATTCAACAACTTGCAGGCACGCACCAATGTTCAGAACTCGCGCATCGAAATTCAATCTGCTGAATTGAGTCTTACCTCTGCGCGCAAAACACTGTATCAGAAAATTGAGAATGCACATCAGCAGGCAACGGCCGCTCAAAGTGAAATGGAAGCTGCCGCTGCGCAGAGCGATGCATCGAAGGTGGCTTACGATCTCGCACAACAACAGTATGCTGTAGGCGCTGTTAACACCGTAGACCTGCTGGTGAGCCAGAATACATACCTGCAGGCACAACAGAAATATACCCAGGCAAAATATACGGCTATACTATATTATCAGCTTCTTCAATTCTACGAAGGGAATCCTATAAAAATGTAATGACTATGAACACAATCATAAAAAAGATAGCACTTTATACCGGAGCCGTTGTTATAGCAGCATTTGCTGCTTATAAAATCTGGGTACGGGCTGAAGATAAACCGGTGCAGGTTGAGACAACCGCGGTGAAGGTAGGAACGATCAGCAATATAATTACGGCTACCGGTACCGTTGAGCCTATAACACAGGTTGAAGTGGGTACGCAGGTATCCGGTGTGATCGATCATATTTATGTTGACTATAACACCACGGTAAAGGCAGGACAGTTAATCGCAGAGCTCGACAAAACGGCATTGAAAGCTACTGCCGCTGAAGCAGCAGCAGCCTTGAACACAGCCGTAAACGAGCAGGACTATCAACAGAAGAACTTCGATAGAATCAATAAACTGCATGAAACCCGGGTAGTGAGTGATTCCGATTATGAGGAAGCATTCTATAAACTTAACAATGCAAAAGGTATAGTAGACCAGAAACGGTCTGATCTGAGCAGAGCCAAAACCAATTTGAGCTATGCCAATATATACTCTCCGATCGATGGTGTTGTTATATCCCGTTCGGTAGATGTAGGCCAGACCGTAGCAGCAAGTTATAGCACGCCAACCCTCTTTACCATCGCCCAGGATTTGAAGCAGATGCAGGTAGAGGCGAATGTCGATGAAGCCGACATTGGGCAGGTAAAGACGGGGCAGCGTGTAGTCTTTACAGTAGATGCATACCCGGACGATGAGTTCTCCGGAACGATTACACAAGTGCGTCTCGAACCCATTGAAGAGTCGAACGTGATTACCTATACCGTGATCATCAAAGCCGACAACCAGGAAGGTAAACTGATGCCGGGGCTTACTGCAAATATATCCATCTATACCTTGGAACTGAAAGATGTATTGACGCTGGAAGCAAAGGCACTGAGTTTTCAGCCGGACCCGCAGATGTTGAATACCTATCAGCAACAGCATCCGGACGAAGTGACGCAGCCGGTAGCCGTATTAACGCGCCATGTATATACCGCGCAAGCTGTATCTACGCATGCATCGGCTGGTCAGGCAAAAAAAGTATGGGTTAAGAAAGGAACAAACATTCAGGAGCATACCATTCAGACTGGTACAACGGACGGGGTACTGGTACAAGTGTTGCAAGGTTTGAAAGCGGGTGATGAGGTGGTATACTCCATGAGTGTTGTTTCAGAGAAGGCACAGACAAGCGAAAGTACATCAGCAGGAAGTCCGTTTATGCCAAAACCTCCCGGGTCAAAGAAATAAGGTATGAAAAAGAACATCATCAAAATCGAAAACCTGAAGCGTGAATTTGTTATGGGTAACGAAACGGTTCGCGCATTGAAAGGTATATCCTTCTCGGTGGAAGAGGGCGAGTTTGTAACCATCATGGGTACGAGTGGTTCAGGTAAATCTACCCTGCTGAATATACTTGGGTGCCTGGATAAACCAACAGTGGGTTCGTATGAGATTGACAACGTTCCGGTGAGCAACCTTTCTAAAAATGAACTGGCTCATTTACGCAATGAAAAGATCGGATTTATATTCCAGTCCTATAATTTACTGCCACGCACAACGGCACTTGAAAATGTAGAGCTTCCGCTGATGTATAATGCCAGCGTATCCTCACGTGAAAGAAGAGAGCGTGCATTGGAAGCATTGCGACTGGTAGGATTGTCCAAACGAATACATCATACCCCCAACCAGCTTTCCGGTGGACAGCAGCAACGTGTTGCTATAGCCCGGGCGTTGGTTAACAACCCGGTGTTGATATTAGCGGATGAAGCTACCGGTAACCTGGATACGCGAACATCCTACGAAATTATGGCGCTCTTCCAGGAATTGAACGCCAAAGGGAAGACCATTGCTTTTGTAACACACGAGCCGGATATAGCGCTGTTCAGCAGACGCACCATCGTGTTGCGTGACGGACACATTACAAAAGATTACCCCGTAGAAAATATAGCGGATGCTGCGTTGGCCCTGGCGCAGTTGCCGAAAGAAGAAGAGTTAGAAGCGAATTCGTAAGTATATACCTATATATGAAAGCTATCAATCTTTTAAAAATAGCGTGGAAGGCTTTGCAGCGTAACAGGTTGCGTGCATTCCTTACCATGCTCGGTATTATAATCGGTGTGGCTTCGGTAATTGCCATGCTGGCGATTGGTGAAGGTTCCAAACAAAGCATCCGTAACCAGATATCAAGCATGGGATCGAACATGTTGTTTGTGCAGCCGGGCAGTGACAATCGTGGTGGTGTGCGACAGGATTTCAGTCAGTCGCAAACGCTGACGTTAGCAGACTATAAAGCGCTGAAGGAAAAGAACACTACGCTTACCGATATATCTCCGCAGGTAAATGGAAGTGGTCAGGTAATTTTCGCGAATAACAACTGGCCTACATCGATACACGGTGTTAATCCTGAGTATCTGAATATTCGTAAGCTGTCGGTGAAAGACGGAAGTATGTTTACTGATCACGATGTATTGGCTGCAACCAAAGTGGTGGTGATTGGACAGACCGTAGTGGAAAATATATTCAAGAATGGAGAAGATCCTATTGGTAAAACGATTCGCTTTAATAAAATACCATTCAAGGTAATTGGTGTGCTTGCTGAAAAAGGACAGAATACATTTGGACAGGATCAGGATGATATTATGCTGGCACCCTATACCACAGTGCAAAAACGAATACAAGCTGCTACGTATCTGCAGTCTATCTCTGCTTCTGCTAAAAGTGAAAATATAGCAGCGCAGGCTTCAGAAGAGATGTCTTCTATTCTGCGGGCATCACACAAACTGAAATCCGGAGATGAAAATGATTTTCATGTGCGTTCGCAGGAAGAACTTATCTCGACCTTTAGTGCCACCAGCGAAATCCTTACGGTGCTGCTGGTGGCTATAGCGAGTATATCGCTGGTGATAGGCGGTATAGGAATCATGAACATCATGTATGTATCTGTTACGGAACGCACGCGTGAAATTGGTTTGCGTATGGCGGTTGGCGGCCGCGGCCGGGATATACTCTTGCAGTTCCTGGTGGAAGCGATATTGATCAGCGTAACCGGTGGTATTATCGGTGTTGCGTTGGGTATTGGAAGTACGTTACTGGTGGCAAGTGTTATGAGTTGGCCTACTATTATAACCATGCAATCGCTGGTGATATCATTTACCGTATGCGCAATAACCGGTATCTTTTTCGGATGGTATCCCGCCCGTAAGGCAGCATCGCTCGACCCGATTGTAGCCTTGCGTTACGAATAAGATTGGATTTTTGGTGAGGCCAACTTTAGTTTGCAATTTAGTCTTTCAGAAAGGCGTGTACCTGATCATTGTATATATATGTTCCAGATAAGAAATTACAGGCATCAGCGTTACCTCACGGTAGTGTTACACCTGCTGGTGTGGGCTATTATTTTTAACCTGCCCATGTTGTCAACCGGGAATGCGCCCCACACCATGAAGGATTATTTCAGAAGTTGGGTGCCACCAGTAGCCTTCGCGTTGGTGTTCTATGCAAACTACTTTTACCTGATACCACGACTGTTATTCAACAAACGAACGTGGCAGTTCTTTGTCTCCAACGCCATCCTGTATGCTATAACGATTGCTTTGCTGGAAGAAGTTAAAACAATTATGATCCCTATACCGGGTCCGCATGCACCGCATGTTTTAGAGGTTGTTGTTCGTTTTATTATAGCATTCTCCATGGCTACCGGAGTAAGCGTTGCTATACGCATTACAGGCGAGTGGTTCCGATCAGAAGATATACGCAAGGACCTGGAAAAAGAGCACTTGAAATCAGAACTGGTAAATTTAAAAAATCAGTTGAATCCGCATTTCTTCTTCAACACACTCAATACAATCTACGGTCTCATAGTACAGAACCAGGAAGTGGCGCAGGATGCCGTACATCGTCTTAGTAAATTGATGCGGTATCATTTATACGATAGCAACGAACGCTACGTGCCCCTGCGAAAAGAAATCGAGTTCATGGTTCACTATATAGACCTGATGAAACTGCGCATTACCTCGAATGTTTCGGTACAGTATAAATTTCCGGATGTTACGCACGATATTATGGTGGCACCCCTGTTATTTATACCGCTTATTGAAAATAGTTTCAAACATGGTGTACACCTGAATAAACCTTCGGAGATTGTTATGACGTTGGAGGTGATTCACCAGAAGCAGATCGTGTTCTATATTCGCAATACATCTTTTCCAAAAAAAGAAAATGATCAGAGTGGGTCGGGTATAGGGCTTGAGAATCTGAAGAAACGTTTAAGCCTGCTATACCCGGAGCGGTATACTTTTGTAGCGGAAGAGAATGGTGCTTATTTTGACTGCACGTTAACCATTCATGTATGATCAACTGCCTGATTGTAGACGATGAACCCATTGCGCTGGATATACTTGAGAGCTATGTGCGCAAAACTCCCTTCCTGGAATTGAAAGGAAGGTGCAATGGTGTTGTGGAAGCTTTGCAGCAAATGCAGCATCAGTCCATCGATCTGCTGTTTCTCGATATACAAATGCCGGATGTTAACGGTATAGAATTTTCAAGAACACTCAGCGATAAGGTGAAAGTAATTTTTACTACCGCCTTTGAACAGTATGCCCTCGAAGGATTTAAAGTAAACGCACTTGATTACCTGCTAAAACCTTTTAACTACCAGGAGTTTCTGAAAGCAGCCATGAAAGCAAAAACGTGGTTCGACCTGGTAGAGAGTAAAGCGGCATCGCCTGCCGTAACCAAAGATAGTCTGCTGGTAAACTCCGATTACAAGCTGGTGAAGATCACCCTGAAAGACGTGCTATACTTTGAGGGCTTGAAAGACTATGTAAAGATATACCTGGAAGGCGCCACCAGGCCGGTTATGACGCTAATGACGTTGAAGAGTCTGGAAGAGCAACTGCCGACAGAGCAATTTATGCGCGTGCATCGTTCCTATATTGTAAACCTGGACAGGATCAACGCGATCGAACGAAGCGCTATACTGATTGATAAAGCCTCTATACCGATTGCCGACAAGTATAAAGATCAGTTCAATGATTTTTTATCAAAGCGATTTCTGAGATAATTTTTTCAGGCCCGTAAACGAGAGAGGCGGAAAAAGGATCAGTCAACAACAACCATTTTACGCTTCTCCACCATTCTCCCATTCACAAGCAGGGCATATATATAAGTCCCTTTCTGCAATTGATTTCCGTTGATCTTTACTTGTCCTATATTCTGATCGAGGTTGCTGAGTGTTAATACCCGTTCCTTCGTCTCATTATCATATATAGCGATGCATACATCGTAAACATCCGTTGCCTGATAGCGTATGGTGGTAGATTCGGAGCGTACCAATGGATTCGGATAATTCTGTTCCAGTCGCAGTTTGCCTACGTATGGAAATTTCTGCGTGCTGGCCACCAGCAGCATGTTGTCAAACTTTTCTTTGCCAGCTGAGTCCTGAGCATAAAGGCCCGCTGATATAGAGGTAAGTAACAGGGCCAGGGTAATGCGCTTCATATTCTATGTCTTTATTCAGGAGCAAGATTAAAGCGGGTAGTAGGGATCTGAAATTAATGTAGATGAAACCGTCTAATCACCCGACATCATGGAACAGATCATCGAGAAGAATTTTTTATTCGGTAGGATGCTTGATTTTAATCGTGGCGTGTGACTCGCTATAGGCCATTTGCTACAGAATACATATACCAAACCGATGAATATAGCGCTGATGAAGATGAATTGTGCGACATGATTTGTGAGTAGATTTTGTGCAATAAAATCTCATTTTTTATTTACCTATACTTTGTTTCGGTTCATCGCAATTTTTTTATCGTTATACTTCTTTCGCGGATATTGGCTGAATCTATACCCTTGCAGATAATCCTCTCTGTCGTCTGTTGCCGGTATTCATAAATCATTAAGCCCACTGTTATTGAAGACACTGTACGCATTTTGATACTGCAACCGAATCTTACAACCTATATATACCCCTATGAGAGTAAGTCTTGCATGGACCTGTGTAATTGTGCTCAGTGCCGTAGTGCACCCGGTACACGCCACCCACTTGCGCGCAGCCGATATCCAGGTAGAGCGGCTTTGTGAGAACGGATATACCTTCCGCATAACCATTGTGGCGTATCTGAACTCACAGTCCAATACAAATTTCGGTACACATGCCACGCTATATTTTGGCGATGGATCATATATAGATCTGCCGCAGGTTACTGAAACAGCTCGACCTGATCTGGGAACTAACATCAGCGTTGCTACCTATACCACTACACACACCTATAGCTCGGCCGGTTCTTATAAAATTGTATATGATGAAGAGCATCGCAATGCCGGTATATTGAATATCACCAATTCGAAAGATGTATCGTACGTATCGTTCATCACGATCAATATTGATAATACACAAGGTTGTAATCATTACCCGGTGCTGTCGGTTATACCATTGGACAGAGCGTGTTCAGGCGTAGCATTCTTGCACAATCCCGGAGCGTATGATGTTGACGGTGACAGCTTGTCGTACGAAATGTCGATACCTTCCAGCAGTTCGACTTCCTTTGCCGATTATGAAGATCCAAACAACTCCGTGTTCTATACCAGTTACGCAACGGGTAATGAAGCAGGAACAGGTACACCTACATTTTCCATTGATCCTTATACCGGTCTCATAACCTGGGACGCTCCTGGTATGATCGGAGAGTATAATATAGCCTTTAAAGTAATTGAGTGGCGCAAGAATGAAACCACCGGACAGTATACTATACTCAGCTCCACAACACGTGATATGCAAATTGTGGTGGAAGAGTGTGATAATACGCGCCCCGATCTGATTATACCGGATGACACCTGTGTAGTGGCCGGAACTATACTGGACAAGATCATTAAAGGAACGGATGCAGATGGCGACCCGGTAAAGATTGAAGTGTTCTCGGAGATAACCAGTCTCGATGAATATGCGGCTACGTACTCGCCCAATCCCGCAGCATTTGTTTCGTCTGATCCTGCGGCAGAGTTATCGTTTCACTGGAATACGGATTGTATGCATGTGCGGCAGCAACCATACCCAGTAGTTTTTAAGATCACCGATAATCCTCCGGATGGACCGAAGCTTGTTACCTATAAAACGTGGAATATAAAAGTTGTAGCACCGGCTCCAACGTGGAAAGCTATAGCGCTCGATGTCACGAATTATTCGGCTATACTCTCGTGGCAAAAATATACCTGTGCCAATGCGAGTAAAATACAGATATGGCGCAAGGTTGGTTCGATCGAATATACTCCGGGCCATTGTGAAACCGGTATACCGCGATACCTGGGTTATAACCTGGTTGGCGAAGTATCGGCATTGGATACAACATTCACGGATACAAATTATACCTTGGGGCTTGCGCCTGGTGCGCAATATTGTTATCGGCTGGTGGCATACTTTAATTCACCGGCTGCAACATCCAGTTATGTATCAACCGAACAGTGTGTTGGTCCTATACAAGCTGATGCTCCGATCATAACACACGTAAGCGTTGAGGAAACAGCAACAGAAGGTGCTATACGGATAAGTTGGCGCAGTCCTGCGGATATAAATGAAGAACAATTTCCGAAGCCTTATCAATATGAAATATACCGGGCCGAGGGTTTTGTTGGCGATACAAGTATACAGCTGGTGTCTGCACGCATCAGCGACACAACGTTTGTGGATGGTAATGTTAATTCCAAAGAGAAAGTCTTTAACTACAGAATTGTACTCTACTCCAGACCTATATTATCAAATGAATATATAGCAGTGGATACTTCTGCTGTAGCTTCTTCGGTATGGCTAACAGCAAGCGCGACAGCAAACCAGATTGAATTGAACTGGCGCGATAGTATACCCTGGTCGAATGTAGTGCGCGAGCGACCTTATCATCTTATATACCGGGCAACCGGCATGGCGACCGATGATGACTTACAACTATACGACAGTGTACAGGTAACAACGGATGGTTTTAGCTACATCGATACGAACGTATCGGAAGATGAAATATACTCCTATAAAATTCTTACCCGGGGCACATACGGTAATACCGCTATACCGTTGCAGGAGAATTTTTCGCAGATGGTAATGGCACTCCCTGCCAACGATCTGTTTCCCTGCGCCCCGGTTGCTTCTATAAAAGGTATAGATTGTATTGCTTATGTAGCATCACCGGAAACGTGTCATCAACAATCGTTCAGCAATACAATTTACTGGAGTCCTGCATTGTCATCGGGGTGCAGAAAAGATATTGTCGGGTATAACATTTACGCAGCATCGGCTGATGGTAATTATCAGTTGCAGGTATCGCTGTTTGCCGATACTACATTTACCGAAACAGCGTTGTCTTCGTACGCGCGCTGCTATCGCGTGTCGGCTGTTGATTCGGAAGGAAAGGAGGGGCCGCTGAGCGAAGTTGTTTGCCAGGACAACTGTCCGTATTACGAATTGCCAAATATTTTTACTCCCAATGCAGACGGTTGCAATGATGTTTTCAGCGCCCAATACGAGTTTGATGCCACCGGCTCCTGCCAGCGAACCTCTACTATTGGTTGCCCGAGGTTTGTAAAATCAGTTATCTTTCGGGTTTATAACCGCTGGGGACGCGCGGTATACGAATATTCATCGGGTACTGACGGCTCGATCTATATCAACTGGAATGGAAAAGACAGCAGCGGAAATGATCTGAGCACCGGAGTCTACTATTACACTGCGGATGTTGAATTTGACGTTATAACGCCATCGCTACGGAAAAGGAAAATAAAAGGATGGGTACATTTACTGCGATAGCAGCGATTGCCCTGAATTTTTTTTCGTTTTGGTCGACAGGAAAAGCCTGATGGGCTACACATTTTCGCCCGTATAAAGTTTTAGGTTGAAGTTTAAATTATTTTAGTACCAATATTATTATGAAAACAAAATCAAGCAATAAGACCGGTATATATCTAGGCTGTCTGTTGGTGTGTTTTGTTATGAGTTTCGCTACCCATGCACAGCAGGCTCAGGATCTTAAGAATATAGTAATGTTCGATCCACTGTTCTGGAAAGAGCAACTGAAATTGAAGGATGCACAATGCAGATCAATTCAGGATATCAATGCGGAGTATTACGAAAATCTGAAAAAAGTATTTTACGATCATCCTCAGGATAGATCAGCAATGCAAACAAGAGCCGCGCAATATTTAGTGCAGCGGAGCCAGAAGATTTGGGATATATTTCATCCGAATCAGCGAAGAAAATGGAAGCGTATGTGGGATCACAACTATGCCGGTCGCGGCAAGCATACAGAAGAACTCACATCATCGCTGGTAAAGCCTCCTCTCTTATATCAATTCTAGATACTATGCAGGAATGTTGTACCCCGGGCCGCATAATCATGGCCGTGTGTTTGGTAATGTGTTGTTGGGTGAATGGTTGGGCTCAGGACCGTTGCGGTATGATTGAGATACAACAGAACCTGCAAAACAAAAGATCTGTTCGCGAGAGCAACGAGCAATTCGAAAAATGGCTGAAGCAGCGTCAGGTAAATGCAGCTGCACGAACCACTTCTGAAGATAAACTATATATACCGGTTGTTGTACACGTTATACACCGCGGTGAAGCAGTAGGTGTAGGGACCAACATTTCGGATGAACAGATCGTCTCACAGATCAAAGTTCTCAATGATGATTTTAACCGTCTCAATGCTGATGCATCCAATACACCTGCAGAATTTCAGTCAGTAGCAGGGAGTATGACTATCGAGTTTGTGTTGGCAAAACAGGATCCTGATGGTGAAGAAACCAACGGTATTGTTCGTGTACGCGGATCGCGAACTTCATGGTCAACATCCAATGACGGAGCCTTGAAAGCAACGAGTTACTGGCCCGCGGAAGATTATCTCAATATATGGGTAACAAATCTTTCGTCAACATTATTAGGTTATGCGCAATTTCCAGTGTCTGATCTTGCCGGACTTGAGGATGCGGATGACAACAGGCTTACGGATGGTGTTGTGATAGACTACCTGGTATTCGGTAGTATTGATGACGGCTCGTTTGATCTCGAAGATGATTTTAATAAAGGACGAACGACCACACATGAAGTAGGGCACTATCTGGGATTGCGTCATATATGGGGAGATGATGATGGTGCCTGTGGTGGCGATGGTGATTATGTATCGGATACGCCTGATCAGAGTGAAGAGTCTTCCGGTTGTCTTACACATCCACAAACAACCTGTGGTGTTCATAAGATGTTTCAAAACTATATGGACTATACTGATGATGCGTGTATGAATATGTTTACGCAAGAGCAAGTGAACAGAATGATTACGGTGATGGAGAATAGTCCGCGCAGAAAAACATTACCGGAGTCGAAAGGCTTGGAAGTACCAGATGGTACCAGCGTCAGAGATGTAGCGCTTGTAAGTATTACAGAACTTTCACCCGTTCGTTGTGAAGAATCAGCAACACCTTCTCTGGTTATTCGAAACAACGGTAACGTAGATGTAACGAGTCTGATCGTTTCCTATAGTATAAATGAGGGCACAGCTACCACAGCAACATCAAGTAACATAACAGGCTTTGCGCCCGGTACGGAAATGACCTTTACACTTCCGTCATTGAATTTTTCGGCTGGTGAAAATACACTTGCTGTTACAGTCTCCAAGCCCAATGGGTATAACGATAAAAATACTTCAGACAACGCATTGTCTAAAATTGTTGTTGTCAATACAGCTTCGGATGTTATACCGCTGCGTCAGAATTTTGATGCTTCATTTAAAGATCAATGGACATTGGTAAATCCTTCAGGAGGCATGAACTGGGAGACGATCTCGACAAATTATAGTCAATCACTTTACTTCAATGCAGCCGTGAATCAGACAGAAGGTGATGCTGCCTGGCTGGTGAGTCCGGTGCTTGATTTTTCGGCAGCCACTACCGCGAGCGTGTTCTTCGATCTTTCGTATCGCTACCTCAGCACTGATGGCAACAGAAACGATCTCGATAATTTACAGGTGCTTGCTTCCGCGGATTGTGGTATAACGTATGACAAAGTGCTGTTTGATGAAAGCGGAACTTCGCTTTCGGTGAGCAATGATGCGGTGAACTCGACCCCGACCAAAGCCGAAGACTGGAAACGTAACTATGTGAATCTGACGACTTTTGCAGGACAAAGCAACGTGCGCCTGGCTTTTGTTTTCACGAACGACAACGGCAATAATATCTATATTGATAATATTGAATTCTTTGTTTCAGACGATCCGACTCCGAATTCAGTAACAAATCCGTTCGTTGTTTACGACAGCGATCCGATCACGCCAAGCGATTTTTACATCACTTTTAATCTTGCCGAGCGTCAGTCCGTGCAATATGAATTGATGGATACCATGGGACGTCAGATTGTTGCCCAGGAATTAACGGATGTTCTTAACCAGACGTACGAGGTGAACGCAGAACACACCAGCACCGGAGTGTACTTTTTACGATTACAAATAGGCCAGAATTATTACACAACCAAAGTCTATATGGGGAAGTAAATTCCCATCCATACCCCAATAATAACCTCTTGTGTAAGTAGTTACCTTACATATTTTCCGTGTATGAACGCTTAATATGTATATTTGCGGACTATGGTAAGGATTGCAGTTATAACAGCGACCCTTTTTTTGGGGGCTCTGGCGGGATTTTCGCAGACGGTAGGTGATTATAGGACTTTAGGATCAGCAAACGGGGGATGGGCAGCTCCTTCTAGTTGGGAAACATATACCGCCTCGGGATGGGTAGCAGCTACCACGGCACCTACCGGTGCGGCAGGAACGACTATTACAATTAGTGGAAAAAGTATAACTACTACACCTACTCTTACAATTTCGGGTGCTTTGGTGATAGCTGCGAATGGACAGCTCTCAATTAGTAATTCTGCAACAGGTTCTACTGTGGACTTTACTATTGCTTCCACAGGAAGTATTACTAATAACGGAACGTTAGTTCTCGCTCAAGGCGCATCGACAACAAACCTTAATAACGTTGTTGTTAATGGCAGTTTCACTAATGCAGGTACAATCAGCGTTCTGACAACCAACACAAGGCTAACTATTAATGGTACTTTAACGAATACCAATACCATTACCTTGAGTGCTGCAAATACGATTACGACTATCAACGGAACGCTAAAAAATTCTTCTAATAATATTACTTCAACTGCTGCGAGATTACAATTTGCCAGTGGCGGAACTTACGAGCACCTATTTACCACTTCTTCTGGAAATATTCCCGAAGCAGCGTGGAATGCAAATTCAACTTGCCTTATCTCAGGATATACTACTAATACGACCGTACCTCAAAGGATAACTTCAAATTTCGGAAACTTTACTTGGAACACTCCTAATCTTGCACAGGATTTCGACTTGGGCGGCCTACTTACCAGCGTAGCAGGTACGTTGTCAATAACCTCGACAGGGTCTTCCACGCTATCTTTAGGTGCTGCGGATATAACAATAGGAGGAGATTTGATATGCACGGGTAATGTTGATGCAAGCTCTGCTACATTGATATTCAATAGTCAGACTGTTGCTCAATC
Organism: uncultured Chitinophaga sp.; assembly: GCA_902168205.1. Lineage (GTDB taxonomy): Bacteria > Bacteroidota > Bacteroidia > Cytophagales > Cyclobacteriaceae > Ohtaekwangia > Ohtaekwangia kribbensis. The sequence continues at coordinate 116,036 of CABHOK010000020.1, forward strand.
TATAACAGGTACTGTTAATCCTAATAATATAAATGTAGATAATCCTGTAGGGGTTAACGTGGAAGGTACCGTAAGTCTTACAGGTTCAATTAGCTTAACAGATGGAGATGATATTTTCGATGCTGATGGTACAAGTAACAATGGTGTATTAACACTTCTTTCTACAGGCGACAATCCTACTGTTGATGCTTCGATAACGACAATCCCTTCTGGTGCTACTTTCCAAGGTAATGTTACTGTGCAACGCTATATGAGTGGCGAAGGCTTCCGAATGTACCGCTATATATCTTCTCCGGTTACAAATGCTACTGTTGCAAGCTGGCAAGATGATTTCTCGATTACTGGTGCCTTTACTGGTTACTCCACACGCGATCCTTCCAACAACTCAACGATAGTTTGCGGATATAGACTAGGTACATCTGCTTCTATGTTTACCTATAATGAGGCGACACAGGCTTATGCGGCTTATCCGACAACAAGTTCTTCTGCTGCGCTTGTGCCAGGAGTAGGTTATTCAGCGCTTGTAAGAAATTGCTCAAGCCCTACTATAATTGATGTAAGAGGCCCAATCAATCAAGGCGATATAACTCCAACAATAAACTATACCACGACAGGTAGTAATTCCGCCATGTACGGCTACAATCTGATCGGTAATCCGTATCCTGCTGCACTCGATTGGGAATCTGCATCTTGGGTTATGAGTAACATCAGTTCTGTTATGGCTATTTCCGATAACAGTACAGGAAGCCTTGTATACCAATACTTCGATAACTCTGATTTCAGTGGAGATGATTTTGTAGCGCTTGGTCAGGCTTTCTGGGTGCGTGCTACGGCTGCATCTCCTTCATTAACTTTCACAGAAGATGTTAAAGCTCCACAAGGTTCTTCGTATAGCTTCTTTAGAAAGGCGAGTCCTGTGCTGGATAGACTTACGATCACGGTAACGAATGGCTCTATTACAGATAAAGCTTTTGTGAAAGTAAATCCTGCGGCAAAGTCATCGCTCGATAATTTCGATGGTCCGAAGATGGATAACTCGTTATTCGATATATCTACACTCTCCTCTGAAAATATACCGATGGCGATCAACGCGGTTGAAGAAATTACCTGTGGTTCTGCCGTTAAGATCAATTTAAAAGACTTCACAGCAGGCAGCTACAAACTGAATTTCCAGGGAGCCGGACTCGTACAAGAATACGAAATGGTACTTACGGATAAATATACCGGCAGCGTTACAAACGTTACAGTATCACCAGACTATACTTTCGTTGTTGATAACAATGCCGCATCAAAAGCAGTAGACCGCTTTGAGTTGACCTTTAAAGAAAAAGCAATGTCACTCAGTCTTTCTGTAGATAGCAACGTTGCGTTGTGTGCTACAGAATCAGGAAAGGTTAAATTATATAACCCGCAGGCAAATGTATCTTACTTTGCTACGCTACGTGGTGAAACCGTAAGTGATACACTGGCAGGTGGTGCATCTTTCATCGAATTTAACATTCCTGCTGAGTCACTCGCAGAAGGAGAGAATACGGTATATATTAATGCTGTTGGCAACTGCGATAACATCGAGCAATTGGAGCAATCAGCGTTGGTTCAGAAATATAGTACAGCTACCATCACGCAAGTGAACGGCAGAACTTTACAATCAAACTATAGCACCGGTAATCAGTGGTACCTCAACGGCCAGTTGCTTTCGGATACATCAGCTGTGCTGCGTGTTGGCGAGGAAGGCGAGTACCAGTTAAGCGTAACCACCGGAAGCTGTACACTTTCTGCAACGTACGCGCTGGGCGCAGAAACCTTTATGGATAAGATCGCAGGATATCCAAATCCGGTTGAATCTATATTCTCCATCGAACTGCCAATCGAGCAATGCTCCGCAGCAGAGTTACCAATCATGAATGATGTAGGTCGCCAGGTAGGTATTTTAAAGCTGAAAGATTATGGTACCTATCGCACCGGTCAGTATGATTTCAGTTCTACGCCAAGCGGTTTATATCTTATCCGCATTGAGTCGGGTACAGGCGTTCGCCACATGAAAGTTTTGAAGAAATAGGAATATAGCCTCCTCTATATAAACATCTCCCGCAGGTTTTGAATCTGCGGGAGATTTTATTTTATACCTGTTCCGTTGTTGTTCTCATTGCCGCCTGAGATGCATACCGGGCATTTTACAATAAATACATTAATTTTAGCCATGACCCAAAGTAGTATAAAACCAATACTCCGAGCAGCGTTACCATTTTACGGTTGCCTGCTGGTTATTGTATGGTTTCTCAATCCGGAGTTTACGGCCTGCTCGAAGAATAGCACATGGTGTACAATCGCGTATTGGACAACCGAATCAGCCGGCCGCTTTGGTACTGCCATTATGATATTGATATCAAGTGTTGCGTTCGCGTTTCGAGCATCAACCGTGAAAGAAGCCGTTGTTAATTTTTTCGGAACGTTTGTGATGCTATCGGTTATGCTGTCGGTGTTTGCGCTTATTAACGAACACGGTGTAAAGCCGGTCTTGCAAGTTCCGCGACCAAGCCATCAGTATATCATGACGCAGTCGAAATCAGAGGTACGACTTGATTCATTATATACTTTGTCAGCAGCAGATCGGAGAGCCTTCTTCAAAAAGTTAATTGATGCAGACACCGTATCATATAAAAATTCGGATGAACGTATTTTAAACCACTGGCTGGAGGAAGCCGGTTACTCATTCCCGTCCGGACATTCATTCAATGCCTTTCTGATGGCCGGTATACTGTCATTTTTTATATACCATCTTGTGAATAGAAAGATTCGTTGGCTATATGCAGTTCCTTTTGCATGGGCTGTTCTGGTTGCGGTATCACGCGTGGCTGTCGGAGCGCACACTGCTCTGGACGTAAGCATTGGCAGCGCTATAGGTCTTTCAATTTCTCAGACGCTGTTTTACTTTCCGGGTACCCGAAGGTTGCTCATCCCTGATAAGTATATCTGTAATTAATTCAATATTCATTAACGACCGGTGGTCCACTCGAACGTATACTTTTCTTTGCCGGCGAGTATCGTATTTATGTCTGTAAGCAGATCAAGTCGACAACTGTGATTGGCTACATATCGCTGCAGTGAAGATATGTAGTGAATGGACGGTTCTTCTCTCGGAAAATCACGCGGGGTAATTTTGATGTATTCATCTGTTTCTGCGTTCCACATCCAGCAGATATCGGTCTTGCCATGCGCGTTGGTTAAATGGTTTAGTATCCACCACGAATCATGCCCCGGATATACCTGCAGGTTGCCATCAAAACTTCGATAGGTTATATAATCGTCCGGCTGACTTTTCAGAAACTTCAGATTCAGTTTTTGCTCCGATACAAAATCAGAGAGCAATGTGTATTTATAGGTTCCGTTGGTTAGATCATAAATATTGAGTTGCAGAATGCGCTGCACATATTCCGGACGCTGCTCATGCGGTATCTGCACTTCAGAAAAATAAAAGAACTTGTTGGTGCTTAACAACTGAAGCGAAGTATATCCATATACTTCAAATGGCAACGCGTGAAAATCCTGTTGTGCTAGAGCTCCTCCCAGAATTCGTATTTCTTTGTTGTTCCGCACTACCAGGCAAGATTCTTCATTCAATGCCAGTAACTGGCATGATTCACCTTTGTCGTAACCATAGAGTAATTCTGTTTTGTGTTTCTTGAGCCGGTATATATTCCCTCCGTCCTTTTTTTTCTCATTCAGAAAAACAGTATCTCCAAAGACAGCAGCCGGTTCGTATATATCTTCAAAGCGGTGTCCCGGTTCGCTCCAGTCATCCCGTTGCAGGGTTTCAGCAGAGCGCATGTCAGCAATCTTGTAGTAGGAGATGTTTTTCTTTTTATCATAAGTCGTTTCCTCTTTCCAAAGGTTGAATGTGTTGGATTGATAGAATGGTATCAGCTTTCCGCGGGCAGCCGCTATTTCCTGCTCCGATATATTCACCTGCTGTGGAGGCCAGGCAGATACATCCAGTAATATATCCTGATCCTCAGCATCGCGAACCCAGCAAAACGGTGTGTGTTCAGAAAGCATGCATCCCCCATAGTCAAGATGGTGAAATGAATCTTCAATGAAGACGATCTTCTTACTTTTGCTGCTCTTTGATTTTGTTTTAAAGGGCTTCGGTTCAACCTTTTCCGGTTCAATGCTAAAGCTCTCGTGTTCATCTTCTGCATGGCCCGCATTTAACCAATGCGAAACGAATTCGTCCGTTTGGGAGAGAGGAACAATGGCAAGCCTGTAGCTGTCGCTGCCATCGTCAAGATTCCACAGTGCCAGGCCATAACTCTCCAGATGGGCAGCCATTGCGCCCATGCAGATCTCAGCTCCGTCACGCGCAAGCTCTTCGAATAACGTATTTGCTTTTTTGTTGTGTATGCACGCCAGGTTCGGGTATTCGAGCTGCAACAATCCGAAGATGTCATTGCCGGTACATTTCCAGTCAACATGAATATGGGTATCGAACTGAAATTCTGTAGAATTTTTTGCCATCGGGTTTTAATACTCTGTATATATAGTAGGGTAAAGATATAGCACTTTGTACGGTTTTGTAAAAAAAATGTCCGCCAATGGGATTTTCATATCGGTCAGCTTTAAAGTTCAGTTTTATATTTTGAAACTCCCGCTGTACGCTATTTTACTATGAACGATTTGCCGGCATAGCGTATATTATTTTGTGTTCTGTAAATATTGGAATAGTATATCTGTTCTTGGGGGGGGCCGTGTAGCTATACCGTTATGTTGCGTATAATTTTTTTTTCAGTGTTCTGTTAATTTTTTATTACGGAACAAATTTCTGTAAAAATCGTACGGAGATATTTTTTTATAAATCCGAATCCAATTCAGAATACTTTCGTTTGACGCGGTCTTCTTTTGCAAAATCACATCGCAGCAAAAAATATTGATGTTAAGAAAAATTAACGTTTGCGCTGCAACATAAACGCAGTTTCGTCCGTCTTAGGGTCATATATCTCAAACGAACTTAATTGTAAAACATATGAAAAAAACATTGTCTATCCTTGCTGCTATAACAATCTTCAGCACCACATTATTCGCTAACAACATCGATAACCCGAATGCCGCTACCGGTATGGCTATCATGAAAAATGGTACTACTGTAAAGCTGTTCTATAAGGGAACCAAGCAGACTGATGTAAAAGTATCTATATATAATGCGGCTAATACATTGGTATACTCTGAAACAATCAAGAATGTAGATGGCTTTGTAAGACCTTATAACTTTACTAACCTGGAAGAAGGTGAATACTCAATCGAGTTACTCGGTGAGAACGGTCGCCAGGTTGAGCGCGTAATCTATAAATTAGGTAAAGTAGAGAAACTGGCTAACGTAATGCACGTAACCGGTGAAACCAATAAATATATACTTACGGTTGCTAACAAAGGACAGGATGTACTTACCATCAAAATCTATGGTGATAAAGGTGTGTTGCTGTATAGCAAAACCGAAGAAGTAAACGGTGACTTTGCTCAGGTATATAACCTGGATAAATACAACGGTGGCCTTACGTTTGAAGTTTCTGACTCAAAAGGTGTAACAAAATCGTTGAGCCTGTAATAAGAAATCAAAAGACACGCTTAAAAAAAGTCCCTGAAAAGCTGCCATGAAAATGGCAGCTTTTTCTTTTTTATGTAGTTGATGAATATATACCTAAATACTCTCTTTCCTTAATAAGACTTTTTTGTCGAGTAGCCAGAGTGCTGTGCGGTGAAACGGAGCGCAGGTATAGTTGTGATAACTGGAATCACTTTTCAGTAGCTCTTCCGTTACACCGGCAGGTAGCCAATTGAAAACAAAATCTCCTTTTGAAACACGGTTGACGGTTGGCGATTCCTGTGGAGGATCGCTGCAGACTTTTAAAAGCTGGCTGTAGGTTGCCGAATCAAAATACAATACAGCCTCCAGGTAACTATCCGAGGGGCCGGGCACTGATAGAAAATTATCTCCTCCGGAATTGTCTATATAAGTATAGTGGAACTCAACCGCATGGGGTTTATATAGCCTCAGGTTTACCAGTTTTGACAGTCGTGCCGTATCACGCGAATGCGTAGTATAAATGTTTCCTTGTCTGGTTGTATCCGGTGGTAATTTTGGTTGTTCCTGTTTTCGCTGGCAACACGTAAACGCTATAGCAATAAATGCCAATACGATATAGCGGGAAGCGTAGGTCATGAGTACATATAGCTTTAATGAAAAAGAGAGTCCCCGAAAGGACTCTCCTGAAATTATAGCGCAATAAATCAAATTTAATTTAGTGGTTGTTTAACGTCTTCGGTTTTGCTGTCGCGTGTGTTCTTTTGTACTGCAATGGCAGCAAAGAGACTCAGCAGGAACGACATTGCATAAAATCCTTTTTCACTTAATGACAGTGTAGCATTCCACAAACCTACGGTTAGCAACACAATTGCCAGAATGGTAGAAAACCAGCTTAATCCATAATAGATGTTGGTTACTGGTATGCCTTCGAGCTGATCGCGAACGGATTTCTGTAGCGATATAGCTGAAAACAGCCCGTACATTAAAACCGTAAAGTAATAACCTTTCTCGTTCAGCATCATTTCAGCATTCCATAGACCGATGTTGAAAGCTAAGATCCCCGCAAATAACGCTACCCAGGAAGCTGCGATAAATGCACTGGATGGTTTCTGATTCATTGATTTGTTGTTAGATTTCCCTATTCGTATGGCTTTTCGGTTTCGCCCCGTTTTTTTGCAAGTGGTTTCTGGCCTCCACTTAAATTATTTCAAGTATACGTAAATGTTGAAAAAAGTATGTGTCGCCATGCGTTTGCAGGCCTCGCAAAAAAGCTGTCGTTAGTCTATTGATAGGGCGGGATGGTATTTATAACTGCACAGGTAGTTTTAAAACTGCCTAAGTTGCTTAAAAATACAGCAGCTCCTGCGTAGTGGTGGCCCTGCTTTTACCTGTCTCTTGCCTGAGTAGAGATGAAGAAAAATAAATAGATTTGGTAAATATCTACAAGGGAGAGAAGGTGCAATTGCCTGATCAGGAAATAATCAAGGCTATCCGGCAGGGGAATAAAGATGTCTTCGAACAGGTATTCCATGCCTGTTACGAGAATCTTTGTCAGTATGCTTTTACCATCCTCAGGGATATGGACGAAGCCGAAGATATTGTGCAGTCTATGTTTATGAAGGTGTGGGAGAGGCGCGAAGAATTGAATATCCAGCAGTCTATGCGATCATATTTGTTCAGAGCCGTGTATCACCAGTGCATCAATCACCTGGAACATCGTACTATAAAATTGAAACATCGCGAATACGGTGTATACGAAGGGCAGCATAAAGTACAACAGCCCGAAGTATTTCCGGAAGAACTCTCTGAAAATATACGCACCGCGGTAAATGACCTGCCGCAGCAATGCCGCACCATTTTTATGATGAGCCGGTACGATGAACTGCGTTATGCAGAGATTGCTCAAAAGCTGAATATATCGGTCAATACAATCGAGAACCAGATCAGTAAGGCCTTACGAATACTACGACTTAAATTGAAAGATCATTTTATACTATAAATCAGAGCCAGCGTGAAACGTGAACATGATATCGAGATAAAGGACGAACTGATGGTTCGGTACCTGGCAGGCGAAGCAGGCCCTGAAGAAGCGATGGCTTTGCAAGACTGGCTTACGCTTGCTGAGAATAAAGCATATTTTGAAAATATACAGCGAACATGGGAGCAAACACATCCTTCGAAAACACCACGCGCCATTGATGCGCAGCATGCCTGGAAAAAAGTAGACCTTCAGACAGAGCCTGCGGTGATGTGGAAGAACGGCACTGCAGCAGGCAGACGCAATAAGATTATACTTCGTATAGCCGCCTCGTTGCTCATTACGATTCTGGCTACGTTGCTGATCTATATCCGCCTCTACAAGCCATCGGTGAATATGGTGGCGGTAACAACAGCCGATTCGTTAAAGAATGTTAGCCTGCCCGACAACTCTACGGCTACACTACATCGCAACAGCAAGCTTATGTATCCTGCCACATTTGGCGCAGGGCAGCGCAACGTTGAACTGGCGCAGGGTGAGGCATTTTTTACGGTAACATCCAGCCCAGAAAAACCTTTTATTATTCATACTTCGGTGGCGGATATTCGGGTGGTGGGTACGGCTTTTAATGTTGCGTTAAAGGCCAATCAATTGGAAGTAAGTGTGAAAGAAGGAAAAGTGCTGATATATACTTCGCAAGACAGCAGTTATCTGACAGCAGGGTTTACCGGCATTGTGCAGCCGGCCATGGGTACGATACGCGTAAAAGATTCGGTTCACATGAATGCCTGGGGATATGCCACGCACAGGCTGATTTTTAAAGACACTCCGCTGGAAGAGGTTATTGCCGATATTGAAAAAGCATATCCATATTCCATCACTTTAGGCAATGCGAATATTAATAATTGCCGCCTGACTGCTACCTTTGACAACGATTCTGCAGAAAATCTCTTAAATTTAATCGCGGAGACCTTAAATCTGTCGGTAGTAAAAAATGGCACAGTGTTTACCCTGGAAGGCGAAGGCTGCCCGTAGGCTTATACCTGCGGTGCTTTTTCTTTTTCTATGCCAGGTTGCACAGGCACAGTATATCCGTACATCGTACGCCAGTAAAATTACACTTACCAGTTCCGGTGTTCAGTTTAAAGTACTGATCGATAAATTATCCGGTATCACCGGACTTCACTTTATCTATAGCTCCAATAAAATTGAAACCACGCGACTGGTTTCCGTATCGGTAAAAGATAAGTCGCTGGAGGATGCATTGGTGCTGTTGGGCCGCCAGCTTAACGTTGCCTTTGTGAAGCGCGACAATAAATATGTTATTATAAAAACAGTTGATGTGGCTCCTGCTACACAACCAACCACACAGACCCTTACAAGACGCCCTGAGTTTGATAGAATTTACAGCGCTCCAAAATATACTCCGCTCATTGCTTCTACAGAAGAAATATATACTGCCAGTGTTGATGCTCCGGAGCCGGTAGCCGGTAAGCCGATGGCAGCGTCAGGAGAATATTTTCGGAAGAACCTGCCGGAGCTACGGGTATATTTCGATACCACAAGACTAAAACGACTGCCAGAGTACGAACTTAAAAAGATCAACCTGAAGAACCGGCACTCAGGCTGGTTTGTTTCCGGTGGACTTATGCTGAATGATTTTGCCGCGGGGTTAGAACTGCAGGCTGGTGTACGTTCGCTCTATGCAGTATATAATCCGGCATGGCTTCGCAGTGGTAAATATTATGGTGCCTTTGGTTTTGGTACCTCTCTGCTGATTACAAGAAATATAGCCTTCACGCCGGTATATACCTACGGAACGGTAAAGCAGAACGAGATCTTTAAAGTAAATATGCCGCGTAGAACTATTGAAGGCGAGGCTGAACTTGTAGCTAAACTTCACCAGGTACGGTTTACATTTCAATATGCCCTTACTCGTAATCTGAATGTTCGGGTAGGACCAACGTTGAGCTATATGAAGGCCAAATACTCGGTAGAAAAAAACAATGTAATGGTCTTTCGCAGAGCCAATGCCGGTGGTGTGCCTGTAGCATTTCCTGTTCTTGCATTTAAGAATCCGGGAGCACACACTACCGGTGCTTACCCTGCCGTGCCGGTGCAATTCGTTACCGAGATTAACCGCGCAGAGCCTGCCGCTGCTGTGGTGGAACACAAAAAATATATGTTGGGCTGGGAAGCCAGCGTTTCATATCGCTTAAATTTTTTCAAAAGAAGATAGTGGCAAACTGATCCACACCTGTCTCTTGGTTGAAATCCAAATGCAACAAGCGTATGGCATTAACCAAGAGTTTTCAGTTTAATCCCCCTACTAATCTCAAGCAAGCTTTGGGAGCTTTTATCGTGCTGCTCATCATCGGTGCCATTAACCTGGGACAGCAATGGGAAGAACGCAGATTTTCGGTTCAGCATTTTACGGCTGAAATACGATGCATGTTAAAACTCAACGAGTCGCAGGCGCAGCAATTGGAGAAGATCAACTACGACTTCTACGACAAAGCCACCAAAGCTTATGCAGCCAGCCTGTTTGATGATTCGCGCTACTGCACCGAAATGCAAGTGCTATGTGCAAAGCGCGATGCCTCGATGATGAAAGTATTAAATGACAAACAACGAAACGAATGGAAGTCGCTGGTGGTATATGCGGAGTGTAAGCGTTAACCGTTATAAGTTAATCGAAGAAATTATAAATCCAATGGCACGAAGAAATCACAAAGTCCTTCGTGATTTCTCTGTGCCTTCTTTGTGCAATTGGATTTGAAAAAGCTATAAACGGAAATATACTCTCTTCGCAGCAAGACAATCTATACATCACCCAGGAATAACGGATAACTATTCACCGATAACGATCATCGTCTCCCAAAAAAAGAAGTCAGGTGATTAAACAAAGAAGTATCCCGGCTCAGATCGTGAATGAACGTATCCGGCACTCTTACGTGGCGGCTTCTTAAAAAGATATCGAAGAATTTCCTGGCCGGTATATCTTCGGGTGTCTGCTCGATGGCTTCCGGAAGTATAATGGCGCTGGGCGATGACTGAATGATGTGTTGTTGCTCATCGTTCGAGAACAACTCCGGCTGCAGTACCACCAACACACCCGGTTGATGTTCCACTTGCTTTACCAATTGTTCTGCCAATGTAAAATAAGGCGTGGTGGCTTCTGTCGGTATACATACCTGGCTCAGTTTTACCTGCGGAACGTGCTGGTGCTTTGCTATATAGTGTTGCGCATAGTCGCTTTGCGCTTTCAGGTAAGCACAATAACATGCTTCTTTTTCATTGTCTTCATGCTGCTGCGAGATTACTGAGAATAACTTGATGGAGCGGTTTGTTCTCCGGGCCAGTTCAAGTGTCCATGCGTACCCCATGCTGAAGACGGCATTATACAGAAACGGATATACTATACAATTTTTCACGCTCCCTCACATTAATCAGTATATCTCAAAAGAAACAATTGTTACATAAGTGCCAGTGCTGTAGACAAACCGGATGCCAATGCTACCCAGTATAATTCGTTGATGCGGTCTTTCGATCTTTTCAAACGCATCTTGATAGCGCTGGAAGTTAAATGATACGAAGCCTGCAGGTCTTCAATCGATTTGCCTTGCTGATATTTCAGCAGTAATAAACTTTTTTCTTCAGCAGGTAAATGATCGATGAGTGCGAACATGATTTTTTCCTGTTCTGCTTCTTCGTGTTCGTGTGGTATAGCGAAGCTGCCTGATTTCTCTTCATCATCTTCGTAAACATTTTCTTCAAGACTAAGCACACTGGTCTTGTTCTTTTTACGAAGGTATGCAAGACAATCGCGGTGGATGATGATATATAGCCAGGTAGAAAACTGGGCGTTGCCTTTAAATGAATCCAGTTTATCAAAGGCTTTCATGATTGAATCCTGGGCAACATCAAAAGCTATATCTTCTTCTTTCAAAACCGAGAGACACTTCTGATATACTTTTTTGAAGTAACGGTTATACAATTCACCTAAAGCATTCTTATCGTCCTGGAGGATAGCGGTGATCAGTTGTTCATCGGAAAGTTGACTGAAAGTTTTCATAGCGTTTACGAGTTGGTTTCAACGCTGTAAAATTGCAACGGTCCGCGCTCCCGGGTTAGAGCTAAAAAACGTATTTTGAAAAATGGCAGGAAACGCCTAGAGCGTCTACGCTAAAAAGCGTAGATGTGTCCGTAGAAATACTTAGGCTAACCCCTTCTCAACCGCATACTTTACCAATCCTGCGGTATTTTTCACTTGTAACTTCTCCAGCAGGTTTCTGCGGTGGGTGTCTACCGTGCGCACGCTGATGAAGAGTTTTTCGGCTATTTCTGCGTTGGAGAATTCCTGGGCGATCAAACCCAGCACTTCTTTTTCGCGATCAGTCAGCGTAATGCTGTCTTTGGAAGCAGCCTTCGGCTTCTGCTGCAATTCGGTAATGGCCTTGAGTAACGTTGCTGATACCGTTTGACTGAAATAACTATTGCCATTTACAACGGCATGGATAGCCGCCACCAGTTCATCGCGTCCGCAGTTCTTGAGTAAATATCCATTGGCTCCGGCTTCCAGCATTTTCAGAATATAGTCGCGTTCTTCGTGCAGGGTAAGTGCCAGCACTTTTATATCCGGAAATTTAGACTTGATGGTATAGGTTGTGTCAATGCCGTTGGGTATACCCATATCAATGTCCATGAGTATTACATCGGTAACTTGTTTCTCTACAAGCGCAATAACATCATTACCACTTTCTGCCTCAGCGAGTATTTCAATATCCGGTTCAAGCTGAAGAATAGCATTCAGTCCTACACGAATAAGCTTGTGATCATCGGCAATAATTACGCGTATCTTGTCCATTTCCAGAATTTCAAACGATTCAAAAGTATACATTCCCCGGCATATTCCCAGTGACTTTTCTATACCGGTGCATCCAAAAGACGAAGACAAATATATACCAAAGATAGTTTCAACATCATTTTGATGTGTCAGCTATAGGAATAACGGTCATACAACATCAACCATAAAATTGAAAAACATGAAACGGTATTTCATTCCCCAATGGCTGCTGATGGGAGCAGTGATTCTTTCGGCCTGCCAATCCAGACACGAAAAAGTATCGCACGAAGCTGTACCCGTAAGCAGCAAGAGCGAGATTACACTTTCGGAGACACAACCCGATGAACAATTCTGGCTTGCACTCGAATCGTACGCAAAAGGTGATAATAAAGAGAGTGCAGCATTCATTGAAGATGGAATTGTTGCCATGGAAAAAATAGCCGACAGTCACGATGCTGATCGCACGGCTATTGATCACTCCATACAGGAGCTTAAAACTCTTTCGGGTAAAGTTGCCAACGACCAGGTTAAGTCTATTGCTGAGTTGAATAAAGCTTTCGCAGACGCAGCACAGTCGCTGGCGCACCTGCGATTGAAAGTAACGGAAATAGAATTTTTCAAAAAGTCGGAGGAGGTAGCCGGTACACATTTGCAATCGGCAGTAGATCATGCCAACCGGTATATACGCTTCCATAAATATACTCCTTCGGAAGAAGAGCATGCCTTGCTGACTGATACACAGGATCTATCCAAACGTCTGGAGCGTGGCGACAATGTGTCGGAGGAGGAACTCAAAGTAAATATTAAAAATATCGACAGTCTGTTGGTGAACTGGGAGACACGATTTAACTCCGCACAGAGTCATCGATAACTATATACATACATCGTATGAAGAAAATATTGATCATCGTTTTTACACTGCTTGCCAGCTATAGTTATAGTCAGCAGCTTTTTACCGGGGGTAACGAATGTCGCATCCGTATACTCACCGATAAAAAGGAATATGAATTTGTAACGCGCAGGCTGGAAGCAAGAGTAAACAACGCACTGGAACGATTTGAATTTATGATACCCGTGGAAACCATTCGCTCGCTGCGCGATTCTGCGGATATAGATTTTATACGCGCGCTTACACAGGGGAGTGTCGCGATAGAATTAACAGCAGCATTGCCCGGCAACCAGGTTGATTATTCATTTCTGAAAACAAGCAATACGATTGATCTGCCCGGAGAGTTGAAGATAGGTTCACTTCGCTTTCATGATGATGTAGAATTTGGTGGCTCCATGCCGGTAGATAAACTATATTTCAACCTGCAGCTATACCTGCGCGAAGGCAACCGCTACCTGGCACAGGTAAATAACGAAAATATACTTGAAATAGAATTGGGCGCCCGTGGTGACAGAATGGTAGGCCTTTCATCCAATTAATATACTAGAATAACTTTTAAATCATCATGGCTATGAAAACCAGGATTCTTCTGATGATGCTGATGCTTGTGGGATTAACAGCAACAGCACAAGTACACGTTGACTTTGATAAAAAAGTTGATTTCAAAAATTACAAGACCTTCAAGTTCGAATCCGGAAAAGTAATCCGAAAGCTCGGTGTTACGGATACGGATAATACGTTTATGGATGCCAACGTAAAGGCTGCTATTACGCAAGACCTGCAGTCGAAAGGACTTACGGTTTCTGAGACCAATCCTGATCTGATTGTAACGTACCTGGCCGGTGCGCGCGAAAAGCAGGAAGTTCAAAACTATATATCCAACCCCGGCTTCTTTTATCCTTACTATAGATTTTATAGTCTGGGTGGCTGGTGGGGACCACAATGGAATAACTTCTGGGTAACACACTACGAAGAAGGAACGATCATAATCGATGTGCTCGATGCCAAAACCGATCAGCTCGTATGGCGCGCGTATGCCGTGTCGCCCATCAACAACTACAACGAAGCGAAGTTTGTGCAGAAAGAAGTGTCCAAATCCTTCAGACATTTTCCTCCCAAATCATAGCGCGTACTATATATGTTCAGAAAAGCCAGTGTCACTACTGGCTTTTTTTGTTGCTATACCGTGACGCTTTTTATTTCCGTCAATCTAATGTATACAATGCCGATGCACACATCCTATTATAGACTATAGCGTTTGTGTTTTTTGCACGATGTGGCATGTTAACTAAACACACTTTACACCTATGCGCACCTGGATCATATCAACCCTGTTGCTGATGCTTGCCGTAACGCAGCTTCATGCACAATTTTTTAATGAACGTACATTGAAAGAAGACAGCGCCTACGCCAAACTGAAAGCCGGTATAGTGGAGCGATTCAAACATGCCTCCCCGGGACCATTCGGTGCATTCGTAAAAGGTGTTGACGAAGATATAGTTACCGATAAAAAGGTAATGGCCCTTACATTCGATGCCTGCGGAGGCCCACACGGCAGTGGCTACGATGAAGAACTTATTAATTTTCTCCGCGCCAATAAAATTCCTGCTACACTTTTCCTGAGTGGCTTGTGGATCGATGCACATCCCGACAAAGTAAAAGAACTGGCAGCCGATCCGCTATTCGAAATCGAGAACCACGGCCTCACCCATCACCCTTGCGCAGTTGCCGGTGAAACCATGTACGGTATACACGGCACCGGTAATGTAGGCCAGGCCGTAGATGAAATAGAAATGAACGCCCGCAAGATCGAAGCCATCACTTCACGTAAACCTATATTCTATCGATCAGCAACGGCTACCACTGATGAAGTCTGCGCAGCTATAGCCAACAGCCTATACGAAACCATTATCAGTTACGATCTCCTATCAGGCGATGCCGTAGCTGGCACACCTGCGTCCGTAATCAAAGCCAACTTAATAAACGGAGCGCGCCACGGAGCCATCGTAATTATGCACATGAACCACCCCGAGTGGAACGGAGCCGAAGCACTAAAGCAAGCTTTACCTATATGGCAGCAGCAGGGATTTACGTTTGTGAAACTCGAACTGCACCCGCTGAAAGGGAAAAAATAGCCGTGAACCGCGAGAGGGAGACTGGCTGCTGGCTTCTGGCTGCTGGAGGAAAAAAGTGTTATCCGTTAGTCGTTATATAACCAGCCGAAAAATGTATTTGAAAAGAAGGTAATTTAATATGGAGAGGGTAAGAAAATGCCAGCAGCAAAAGTGGCAAGTAGCGTATTATTTCTTTCTTGGATTTGACTACATTACGACACTATACTCTAAATAATAAACCAGTCAGACTAAATGAAACAACGTCTACTAGCAAAACTGTTTTTTGTTTTATCCATATCATTCACTGCCTGCCATGACGATGACAATGCCCCTAGCTTCCAATTCACAACAAGTAGTAGTAAATATTCGCTTGATCAGGCTAAACTATATTTAACGAAGGAGAGCGATTACGTTACAGCTTCGGGCACTTCCTATACTTACCACGATTACTTTATTACCGATGGGACACTTATCGAGGGTGAGGATGGCAATACTATGTCTGACTATAATTCTTCAACCTATCTCATAGGTGTTTCGATTTCTACTCCAAAGTCAAAAACACTGGGAAGTGGAGAATACCCGCAATATGGTAAGTGGTTTTTTGTACCTGAGGGTTCCAATATGAGTATTGTATATAGTGAGGCCAGTGACGGGACAATGTTCTCCACGCAGGATAAGAATGAAGATACCTCGCCTGTTGTTATCTCCGGGGGTATAAATGACGGAGATGAAATGACTTTAAAGTTCAATGGCAAACTAACAAAGTTTCAATACGATGCCGCTGGAACCCTCGTAGAGGGCAGTGCCGACACGGCCGAATTATTTTATACAGGAAAAGTAATCGATAAACGTCCTTGACCGCCCTGGTAGCTTCCGGAACCATAGTGTTAATTAATATCTTCATAACCCAACCTTAAAAATCAAGATTTTAGCTTTGTCCAGGTTCCGTGAATCGTTATCCGTTAATGGTATACTATATCTATTCAGACAATAATCACCGTATCAAAAATTTCCTACTGGCAGCTGGAAGCTAGTAGCGCTCGGCTTTTTTCCACGTATCTTTAGTCCATGAGAAAGATGCTGCTAACATGGGTTGGCATTGTAGCCTGGACAAGCGCACAGACTTGTGACTGCGATTACGCAGGAAACTTTCTGACAATCAGTAAAAACGCTGACGCCATTTTTATTGTCAGGGTTGACGGCTATAATGATTTTTTCTCATGGTTATGGACAAATGGAAATCCGGAATCTGCGACTTTTGAAGTTATTAAAACATTGAAAGGATTTGCTGATGAAAAAGAAATCAAAGTTTTCGGAGACAATGGAATGCTATGCCGACCCTATATAGATACTTTTAAAAAGGATCGATACTACGTAGTTGCCCTTTACCAGTGTAGTGAAAATAGAGAAGGTGAAACGACAGAGGATTTTCTTATTTCCGCGTGTGGAGAATACTGGCTCGACTACAACCCCACATCTAAAATAGTAACCGGCCTGATAACACCAGGAACCAGTAAGCCATCAACTCTGAAACTCGAAGCCTTCGAAAAACTTTTAAAAGCAAGTTTACGGTAAACGGGGACGTCCGGCGGCTGAAGAGGAAAGGGTTATCCGTTACCGTTATCCGTTAGAGGTATACTATATCTATTCTGAAAGTATAATCAGTGCCTCAAAATTCCTCTACTAGCAGCTGGTAACTCGCAGCCACCAATAGATATATACTACAATAGCTCAGGACTACGCGTAAAAAAAAAGTGGCTCTCATCTTATGACTTCCAGCTAAAAAGATATATTTTTATTTCACGGGGCCCATCCACGCTATTGAAGAAGAATAGTTGGATGGGCTTTTAATTTTTATCAAACCTCGCACGATATAGTATGAATGTTATGAGTTAACCTTATTTCTGGAAAAAAAAGATTTTCTTAGTTATTTGTTAAACCAACCTACAAAAAAACGATGGGAGTATTACGTATTGAAGGGCGAGTCAAAATCGCCCAGTTTTGGCCACACGGCAGCGCAGATGCAGACACCACACAGATTGAAGTGGATGTAACGAAAGATTCATTTTCATTTGCTGCAGATAATAAGACTTTTAAAAAGACAAAAGTCTATCACGACTCTTATGTTATTGGAAGAGGCGGCAGGAAAGATGTTATCAAGTATTCAAAGCGCCAGGACGTACATAAAATAAGTGTACGCCTGCAGGGTGTTGATGCCCCGGAGCTTCACTATAAAGCACCGCCACTGCCGCGGGAGGAAAGTATATCTGACAAAGAAAGGGAACGTTACAATGGTATTAATGACGACTTCTGCCAGGCGTTTGCCGAGAATGCGGCCTTTGCTTTAGGTACATTTCTGCAGCGTAAAACAAACGGAAGCAAAGACGAAATTAAAGTCATCTTCTATTCCAAGAACATCGAAAGACCATCAGACGCATTAGACACCTACGGACGATTTGTAGGGAACATAATGGTTGGTAAAGTAGATATAAACCTATGGCTCGCCAAAGAAGGATGGGTGGTACCAACCTTTTATACATCAATGACAGAGGAAGAGATAAACGATGTTAAAGCAGCCACGGTTAAAGGTAAATCCAAGAAACGCGTGTGGGGTGTAAACGTTACCTATGATTGTTCGATAGAGAAAAAGCGCCTGTACCGCGATCCGCCCTGTGAATATATAGCGGGTTCCGATTTAGGCAAGGTGTTAGTTCCCAAGTTATTCCGGAGAACCGTTAACTATCATATTGAAAAAGGCGCTAAAGTTTTTACGGGAAGTATATCAGACTATATGATTAAAAAAGGACAAAGCGATGTCTTCTACGACTTAGACGAGTTCTTTGAGCAAGGTGTCACCGCTTCCACGCCGTATAGGATAAGCGATTTCATTAGCAAAAAGACCTTCGGAAAGAAGATCGACCAGATCGTTTTTGGCGAAGGGCCATCGACACTCAAGTCGAACAAATCGAACAAGAAGATTGTCGAATTTTAAATAGCTGCGAGCTTTGAGCTGCGAGTTGCGAGAAGGAGGTTGGGAAGTCAGAAAAGTCGGGAAGTCCGGAAAGACGGGAAGACCGGAAGACGGGAAGTCCGGAAGTTAGAAATGCTTCTTAAATTTTTCTCGTAGCTCGCGGCTATCAGCTCACAGCTAAAGCAACGAACACCACAAAATATAGTATACATCGCAACAAGTCATACTTCCGCACCTCCATTCTTCTAAACGCTCCGGATTACGATCTTCCAACTTCCCGTCTCCCAGACTTCCGGTCTTCCGGTCTTTCCGGACTTCCCGACTCTTCTTACTTCTTACTCCTTCCTTCTGGCTTCTTAAAACCGAATTTTTATCTTGCACCATGAACGTTCGCCTATCATCCACACAAAAGATCGCAGTACTTAACTCGGCCGATATATTTACCATTATGCGCGATATACTGTTGCGCGAAAACAAAATACGCAGAAACCAGGAACACTTCTGGGTTATAGGCCTCAACAGTGCAAGCAAAATACTGTTTATAGAACTGGTAAGTTTAGGCGCCACCAACCGTGTGGAGGTAAAGCCCGCCGAAGTGTTTCGTATAGCCATCTATAAATCAGCTATCCGTATGATACTCGTACACAACCACCCGAGCGGAAATATAAAAATATCGGAAGCCGACCGCGACTTTACCGATCGCATGATAAAATCCGGCAACATGCTGGCCATAGAAGTGCTCGATCACCTCGTAATAACCGAACACGGCTATACCAGCTTTGTAGATATAGGTGTAATGGACGAACTACGCCAAAGCGGCCGTTACGAGCTAATCGACAAAGAGAAAGGCTGGCTACAGGAGATGAAGATCGAAGCCGAGCGTGAGAAAGAGCGCCATGTTATAGCTACCAAATTAAAGAAAGCTGGCGTAGATATAGAAACAATCAGGAAAGCAACCGGCCTTAAAAAAACGGAGATTAAGAAGTTAAATGTTGATTAGGTTGTGTGAGTTTATCGTTTATATCTTTCTTTCCTCCATGCCGTATAAACTTATACCGATTTCTGTTTTATTAATGTTGGCATTATCATGCACTCCAAAGCGCACCCCTGAAGAAACAAAGGCGTTATTGATTGGTCGATGGGATACCATAACAGATAATGATTTTGAAGTCTCCTACATCTTTAACGATTCAACCATTGAATGCGAAGAGTTTGTAGCCTGTGGAAGATATACTATTTCCGATCGCGATACCCTAACTATATACGGTGTCGACACAACCACAGCCAAGATTACTTTTCCTGAGAACGGGAACACTTTAATGCTCACCACCAATAACTGGAGCCTGCGTCTTCATAAGATTACTAATTAACTAGCTGCTCAGCATATATGTACATGAAGGGCGTGCCCCTACGGGTCGGGCTATCTGCTACAAGTCCTCGCGCCAGCCGCACACCCATGCCCACGCTCCGGGCTTTCCGCTTCTGTCCCTCACGCTCGGTGCGGTGATGCTACTTTGCTGCTTTAAATATATACCAGTATTTGCAAACTAATATATAGTTGTATATATTCACATCGAGCCCATCTTTTGGCTACTGAAAAGTAGCCGGAGGATGGGCGTTTGTTATATATTGTAATCATAGAAGACTTGTTTCCTTTTCAATCTAACAAGTTTTCGGAAACTAAAATGTACTGTTCGGAAAAGAAATTGTAGCATTCGGCAATTTGGTAATACAGTTATGGGATTTTTTACAAGCTTCGGCTTACGAGTTGATATGGGGCACAAACATGACACTACGAAAAGGCAAAACGAAATCCCTTCTAGAGAGTTCAATTGATTGTGCTCTTCTAGCTGTCGAGATCTATAATAAACCAAGAGCCCCTTTTAGGGTTGAGAGTTTTATTACTCATATGATAATGGCTTGGACAAGGTTACTTCAAGCGTATTTCAATCAGACGATTGGGGAAACTTATTTCTATAAAGAAAAAAACGGCAGATATAAAGTAGTAGAAGGCGAGAAAAAAGCATGGGAACTAAAAACGTGCATCCAAAAGCACGGTAGCTTATCAGAGCCAGTAAAGGCAAATCTGGACTTCTTTATTAAACTAAGAAATAAAATAGAGCATCGTACGATTGACAAGGAAGAGATTGGTATAATAATTTTTGGAGAATGTCAGTCTTTGCTATATAATTTTGAAAACGAACTAGTAAAGCTGTTTGGTGCAGAGTATGCATTAAATGAGAGCTTAGCTTATTCTCTTCAATTTGCTAGGCTGCGTACGACAAAGCAAACGGAGGCTAGTAAACAATTACTTTCGTCAGAATACAAACAAATTGTTGAGTTTATTCACAAGTATCGCGAGAGTATTGCCGAGAATATATTTACTACTCAAGAATTTAGTATAAAACTCATTCAGGTTCCTAAGATTGGCAATACCGGAAGAAATGACTTGGCAGTAGAGTTTGTTAATTGGAGTTCGCTTTCAGAAGAAGACAAAAGAAAATTTGATAAGTTAACTACTATAGTAAAAGACCGAGTGGTGAAGGCTGAGGCGATGACACTGCCTAAAAAAGTGTGTAAGCGTCTAAGCAACTGCGTAAAGGGATTATATTTTGCACCGCTCTCCGAAGATGTTGATAAATTGATTCACCACCAAACTCCAGTTGCGTACGGGCAGCGTCC